>JASCOH010000003.1 GCA_029959295.1 Flavobacteriaceae bacterium PS02334
ATTTCTGGTGCGGTTACCTTAACATACAATTCGCCATGTTTTCCGGCTTTGCCTTTTATATTTTTATCCAAAGTTATAGGTATGAGCTTGCCATCATAGGCAGGAATGGTGAGCAGGGGAGCAACATCATCATCATTAAATGCATCTGAATCACGCAACCGTATTTCCAGTTTTTCGCCAATCAATTCCTTGTGGTCGATCCAGATGTTTATTTTTTGGTACCAGCTGGCTTTTTGTATTTTCAGTCCGTTGCTGTCGGTAAACATTACGTCGTTGATTACGGCCTGCTTTACATCGACTATGATTCTGATTCCTTTCTGGCTGTTGATCTTGCAGGAAATTATTTTTTTGCCAGCGCTCATTGCTTTGTAGCTTAGAACGTCTGACATTATATTTTGACCGCTTCCTTCCAGATGCCAGTTTACTTTTTCAGTAGGAAGCTTGTCCTTAAAAATATATTTTGGAGTGATCAGAATCGTTTTTCCAACTTTTGCGGTATCATTTAGCGAACAGCTGGCAACATCGTTTTCTGCCACCTTAAAATGCCACTCGTCAAATTCATTTTTTGAGCTTTTTCCAAATCCAAGCGATGACAATGCCTGTGCTTTCACGGTATATTCTCCCACAGCAGGCAGCATTGTTCCAGGAAGTGCGAAAGTTCGTCCCTGTCCCATAATTTTTCCGTTAAAGCTCCATTTAATATCGGTCAGTTCTGGAGTGGTGAGGTCTGCATCGCTTTTTACCAAAATGTTGAATTTTGTTTTGGTGACGCTGAAATTCATAGTAGTAAATGGCCTGACGGTCTCTGTTTCGTGTTTTACGCCAATAACTGAATTAGGAATTGTCTCTGCTTCATAATTCTGAACGCTCAGATTGCCTTCAGAATCAGTATATTCTGCAATAAAATTATATTTGGCACCGCTGTTTTTTGGCGTGAAAGTAAGCTGATTCATTATCACGGCAAACGGTGACGCTATATTTCCGGCTTCATCTAAGACATACATTTTCAATTTGTCTGCTTCTTCAGCCGTCGGCTCCATCAAAAACTTGGGGTCAAAACTCGCCGGAAATCCTTTTCGCAGTTTATGTTTTCCAACGCCACCAATTGTGAATTCTCCTGACGCGGGAACCAGTGCGCTTCCATCTAATCTGTTGTGCGCAATTTCAAGGTCAAATGAAATACTTGGGTAATTCTTGTCATTTTTGCCCTCTTTTGGACTTCCATAACCTTCAACTCGGTATTTTCCTAGTTCAAAGGAATTTTTGAATTCTTTGCCAATTTGCTCCCGCATGAAAAGACGCTGTTCACTTTTTCCTTCGTGGCCTTCATAAACGAGCCAAGAAACTAATTTTTCGTTTCCAGATTTTAATTTTGCTTCAAAAGTGATTTCTTCGTGAGGCCTTGCAATTATTTTTTCAACGCCAGTTTCGTTATCTGAACGCACTTCTTTAAAGTCTGAATCATTTTCTATACGTTTAACTGAAATATAGGTAACATTTGGAATCTCGCTTTTTTTAGGAGGTATTTTTAGCGCAGGATTTGTCATTGCCAATTCCAAAGCATTTGTGTTTTCAGCATGCTGTGTCAATACAGAATCAGTTTGCCCATGTTTTTCAATTGCAATTTTTCCGCCGGTGAGACATTTTAATTCGGATATTTCAGTAAGTACTTTTTTTCCTAATATTTTAGTCTTATCGTATGGTTTGTCCCATTTAGGAGCTGGAGCAACTGAACAGGGCAAATAGCCACCTGAACCATTAGGCTTTAACTTGCAGTTGCCAAAAGTTACAGCAGGAGGCAAAAAAGTTTTATCCTCTTCAGTCGCAGCATACTTTCCTTCTTCATCATTATAGACTACTTTTGAATGCGATGTTACTTGAAGATCGGCCAGTTTTTTAGGAACTTCTGATTGGTCACAAAAACACTTAGCGCCATGTACTACGAAATATTTATTATCATGTTCGCCTTTTTCTGCTTCTTTCTGTTTTTCTTTTTCCTTATCTTCTTCGTGTGCTTCAATTTCTTTTTCTTCTTCTTTTTTTTCTTCAATAACCTCTCGGCTTTTTCCATTCATCAGGTCAATTTCGTCTTGAGAAGGCGTGAGCAATGTTTTTCCCTCTTTCAACTGTTCGCCAATCTGTTCAGAAATAGGCTGGCAGTTGTTATTATGGTAAGTGCGAAGCTTATGCCAGTCGTCTATTCCTAGATTCCCAGCAATTTTGCTTAGTGAATCGCCCTTTTTAATAGTATATGGAATTGGTGTAGCCATAATTTTACGGATTTTAATTAGCGGTTTTGGATTTTATTATAAAGGCTTCGTTGTATTCAAAATCATTAAATTTCAAGTGTATATGCGTACTTGCAATTCTAAATTTTAAACTTTCATCTATATATTCGGTTTTGTGACGTATTTCTGATAAAAATTCAAAGGAATTTGTAAAGTCAAATTCAGAATAATTGTCTGTTGCAAAAGGTCGCAACTCATTTATAAATTCTGAATCCATTTCCATCTTTGCATTATATTCAAATGAATTGTCTGTTGCGTCAAAATCAGAAATTCCTTGCCATGAAGTATTGCAAATAGGAAGGATGTACCAATTTATATTTTCTTTTCTATTAAATTTCTGCAACGATAGCAAAATCGCATTCACAAGATTTAAACTTGAAATAAAATCTTGCAGTTTCTCTTCTGAATTAGTTTTTGCTAAAAATGAAGTGCTGATGTAATCAATTCCGTCGCCAGAAAAATTAGATTTTAGTTCTTTGTCTTTTTGAATGATTCGGTCATTTATTTCAGAAAAATTGGCAACGATGAGACTGCCGTTTGTCAATAAAAAATGAATAGGGAAGAGGCAATTAAAATAGTGATCTGAAATGCTTAAAAATTTTGTGTCTGGAACATTTCCGTCGATAGTAATTTGACCACGATCAACTATAAAATCAAACGTAGAACTATTGCTTTTTTTTAAAAGTATGCTGTAAGAAGATGCAGTTTTGTAATTACTTTCTCCCACCAGAAGCGTAATTTCATTCTCAACCTTATAAGATGCAGTTTTGATTTGTACAGGCTTTTTGTCCATTTTTGGCATTTATATAACTTTATCGCATTCTAAAGTAGCGACTTAATAGTTTATATAAAAATAAAATCGTGGAACAGCATATAAATCCGATGAAATGTAAAATCGTGTTATATTTTCATGAAATTTCTTTTCAATAAAAAAGGGATTGACGTTTAAGCCAATCCCTTTCAAACATTATTTGAGATTTTTATTACTTCATTGCAATCATAGAAATCTCCACATTCACATTCTTTGGCAATCCAGCAACTTGAACGGTTTCTCTTGCGGGAGCTGTCTTTTCATCAAAATAGCTTCCATAGACAGCATTTATCTTTGCAAAATTGTTCATGTCCATTACAAAAATTGAAGCCTTGATTACGTTTTCAAATGTCATTCCGGCTTCTTCTAAAACGGCTTTCATGTTTTCCATGACTTGCCTAGTTTCGGTTTCTATATCCTCTAGAATTAATTCTCCAGTTTCTGGATGAATCGCAATTTGGCCAGAAGTAAACAATGTATTTCCAAATGAAACGGCTTGATTGTAAGGTCCGATTGGAGCAGGAGCCTTTTCTGTAAAAATTATTTTTTTCATAGTATAAATATTAACGAAGCGTTCTGTCAGGCTGGTTTCTCTTGTCCCATTTGATGTCGCTAAGAACAGAAGATTTAATTCCGATGAAGAATCCCCAAGACGTATATGTGCCAATAGGAACCCAGTTGAAATCCATTCTCCAGCTTAATAAATCACGCTCAAAACGGAATTGTGTAAAAGTAACTCCTTTTTGTACGAAATCATAACCCGTAGAAATACCAACTTTCCAGCGAGGCGTCAGATCGATATTTCCTGAAGCCATTAGTGAGTTATTCGTAATTTCATTCTGTCGGGCCGAATTATTGTAAGTTAGGGAATAAGCCAATCGGATGTCCCACGGAAGCACGGCATTGTAAAAAGATTTATTATTTTCTGCCTCTTCAATATCTTCATCATTGAACTGGCTTTGCCTGTTATCGCCCAAATCGCGGGCTGTTCCAAACAAGTCATCTTCACGGCCTCCATTTCTCAAACTCTGGTTTTTTAAAGGATCAGTTCGGTCGTTTTGATCAGAACCGTCTTTGCTAGAGAAAGAATAATTTATGGTAACATTCGCACTTGAAAGACGGAAAAGGCTGCCTCCGTTTTCAATATTATACATGTCAATTTTTTTATTGGCATTGTCCAAAGCATAAGGATCAAGAGTTGCCGCAAAGTTAATGTTCATCTTATCTTTGAATAAAACCGTTCCGGCGCTAACTCTCAAAGGTGCCAATTTCATCGAATCTGCGTTTACATCATAAGTCGTAGAAAAATTCAAGCTGTTCAAAAGCATAACTTTTTTCGCTTCTGTTTTTGTACTGTCTTTGTCGGTTACTTTCGCTTCAAAAGTATTGTTTAAGTTGAAGGACAAAATGTTTGAATTTCCTTTTGACGGCGGACCATAAACTGTTCCGTTGAAACGGGTGTATTCGTTTTGCATTGTCCCAGTTCCATCAGGGTCGTAAGTATCATAGTATTTTTCAAAGCTAGGCGTGTAAGCATAACTGATCGAAGGCTTCATCAAATGGCGTATAGCTTGAATTTTCTTATCTTCCCCAAAATTAAAAGTACCATAAATTGTCGTAGAAATTCCTGTAGAAAAATTGTAGGTTCTATAGGAGTCGAAACCTCTTACGCTATAATCTTCTGCTTTTTTAGTATCCGGATTTATTCTTTTTTCATAAGTATTCATCGTCCAAACTTCATTGTAAGTCGCCGAAGGTGTTACGCTGAAATACTTAAAAACTTTGAAATTTGTACTAAGTGGAATCGTGTGCTGAAAACCAATTTTTGCATCTCTAAACATCTGAGGCTTGAAGAATAACGAATCATTGGTTGTAATCTCGTTTTTAGCATTCAAGTTATACTGAATGTTCATATTTTTTATGAAACCTTTTTTCGTTTCGTCTTCTGACGCAAAAAGAAATACTCTGTCTACGCTTCCTTGAAAAGTAGGCAAAGTCATGTTAATAGTTTCTGTCTGCGTATTTTGTGAATGTGTTGCCGTAAGTGACATGTTTACTTGAGGCATCGTATTGTAAGTCTTTGAATAAGAGATAGAAGAGCTCAAGGTATTATTCAAGGCAGAACCAACGTTCGCCTGGTTCATTGACTGCTGGTAATACTTGCTGCTTCCCATATTCACAGAAGCTGAAAATCTAGAATTCGGACTAGATTTTGTGTCTTGAGAATGCGACCACTGAATATTATAATTGGTTGCTTTTGAATAATCTGGAAAACCTCTTTCACTTTGGATTTGGTTCTCAAAACGAACGTTCACATTTCCTCTGAAGGCATATCGCTTGCCATAGCTCGATTCAAAACGCATCGCATAGCTTCCATTTGTGTAGTAATCGCCTAGGATGGCAAGATCATAATGGTCAGAAAGTGCTAAATAGAGACCTCCATTCTGCAAAGAAAATCCTTGTCGATTGGTATCATTTGGCGAAGGCAGAATCAATCCAGAAGCGCCTTTTTTGTCTGTGGACATTGGAAAAAATCCAAAAGGAATTCCTATTGGCGTAGGAACGTCAGCAATAAACATATTGGTAATCCCAACGACTGCCTTTTTTCCAGGAACGAGCTTCAATCTTCTCGCTAAGAAATAATATTCGGGATTATCGATGTCTTTTGAAGTCGTAATTCTGGCATTTTTTATGAAATATACCGAGTCGTTTTCTTTCTTCGTAATTTCTCCCTTGATGCTCATTTCTCCTTGAACAGATCGGGAATTCCAAACTAATGCTTTCTTAGTTTTTGTATTAAAACGGATAGAGTCGGGCTCGATTACATTTGTACCTTGCTTAAATACAGGTCTTTGTGTTAAGTTTCCTAAAGAATCTTTAATCCTTCCGGCATAAATTTCGTTTTTTTCATAGTTCATTACGATGATTCCAGCTTTGAGCTCAAAATCTTCATAATAAAGTTCTGCTTGATTGTATAATGTAAGAAGTTTCTTCTTTTGATCCATTTTTTCATAGTCGACGGCCTTGCGTTTTACCTTGCTTTCCAGAAAACCTTTTTTAGGTTTCAAGGTATCTTGCTTGGTAGAATCTTTAGGTTTCACTATGTCGGCAAGGTTCACCGTTGCTGTATCTTTCTGTTTTTCAGCAGGTATTGACGTAGAATTGTTTTTTTTCTCTTGCGAATATGATTCTGCAGTTCCTATTGTTAGGAAAAATGCTGATAAAACGATATGAAATAAGTTTGTGCGCAAAGGTTTAAATACTATTTTTGTAAAAATATGGCTTAATTTTTGACGTGCCAAACTTACATATATTTTTCGCAAAAATAGGGAAATAACAAAATTATAACCATAGCATTTTTATTAAAATTAACTTTAACAAATATGTACATCAGCAAGAAAATCAAACATTCGTTCGTTTTAGCCGCCTTTCTCTTGTCTTTAACAGCCTTCAGCCAATCGGGTGGGAAATTTAAAGTAGCTCTTGATGCGGGCCACGGAGCAAAAGATTATGGCGCCGTGCGTAATAATTTTGTAGAAAAAAACATTGCTTTGGCAGTAGTTCAAAAAGTAGGCAAACTGCTTAACAAACAGCCAAATGTAGATGTAGTTTTTACTAGAAATTCTGACGTTTTTATCGAGCTTGTCGAGCGTGCGAACATTGCAAACCGCGCTAATGCTGATTTATTTGTTTCGATACATTGCAATTCTAATCCGAATCCTGATGCTTTTGGAACGGAAACTTACGTAATGGGGCTTACGAAGGTAAAATCTGCTTTGGAAGTGGCAAAAAACGAGAATGAGGTAATTACGCTGGAATCAGATTATAAAGTGAAATATGCAGGCTATGATCCAAAATCACCTGAATCGCTTATCGGAATTACGCTGATGCAAGAAGAACATTTGGAGCAGGGAATTGCCGTGGCAAGTAAAATTCAAGATAATTTCGACAAGCAATTAAGCAGAAAGAGCAGAGGAGTGAAGCAGGCTCCGTTTATGGTTCTGCACAAAACTTCAATGCCGAGTATTCTTATCGAGATGGGATTTATTTCCAATAAAAATGAAGGACAATATTTAAATTCTGAAGAAGGCCAAAACGAAATTGCAAAGGCGATTGCTGATGCGATCATGGGCTACAAGAAAGAATATTATGGCGGCACTTCTATTGAAAATAAAATTGACAAGGAAGATATGCGCGTTGAAAGACCTAAAGAAGTAGTTGCTCCGGCTAAAAAAGACAGTGCAAAAGCTCCGGAAACAAAAGCGCCCGTTGCTAAAGCGGAGACAAAACCAGAAGTTAAATCAGAAACAAAATCAGATTCAAAAGGTGTAGTTTTTAAAGTTCAGATTTCTGCCAGCGGTACAAAATTAGATTTGGTTCCAAGTAATTTCAAAGGGCTCAATAATATATCAATGGTTTCTGAAGGAAATCTTTTCAAATATATGTATGGAGAAACTGGCGATTATGAAGAAGCTAAACAGCTTGTTCAAGAAGCAAAAGCGAAAGGATTTACATCTTCCTACTTAATTGCCTTTAAAAACGGCAAAAAAATCAGTATTCAAGAAGCATTAAAATAATTTTATGAATGCGTTTTGAAATATTTACTTAAATTTGTTTAAAAACACCAAGCTTTGAAAATATCAAGAGAAGTAAAAACAGCAATTTTAGTTATCTCCTCCATTTTATTATTTATCTGGGGATACAGTTTCTTAAAAGGAAGAGATCTTTTTAACAGTTACAAAACATTTTATGCAGTTTATGATGAAGTTGAAGGCTTAGCGCCATCAGCTCCAGTAACGATTAATGGTTTGAACGTAGGAAAAGTGAACAGCATCACGCTGCACACTGACGGAAGATTGCTTGTAGAAATTCAAGTGAAAACTGATTTTCCAATTTCGAAAACAAGTATTGCCTCGATTTATGAGCCAGGATTGCTAGGCGGAAAAAATATTGCTATTATTCCCAACTTCAAAGATCCGGTTTTGGCAGAAGATGGCGCAACTTTGTCAACTGACGTAAAGCCAGGAATGCTTACAACTGTTGCTGACAAATTGAATCCATTGCAAAAGAAAGTAGAAAGCACAGTTGTTTCTGCTGACAGCTTGCTGATTAGCCTGAACAAAATTTTTGATGCAAGAACGCAAGAAAACCTTCGTGTTTCTATTGCTGAATTGGCGTCAACTATGAAAGAATTCAGCGAAGCTTCTAAAAATCTGAACGCAATCATTTCAGGAAATAAAAATAATCTAGACGGAACTTTAGCGAACTTAAATAAAGCAAGTGGCAATTTCGCAACACTTTCCGATTCTTTGAAACAGGCGAGAATTGGCGAAGCTTTCAAGAAACTTGAAAAGTCGATGGCCAATGTTGACAAAATCGTCAATGATGTTCAGTCTGGAAAAGGAACAATCGGAAAACTATTAAAAGACGACGGAATGTACAACAATCTTGAAGGCGCTTCATTAGAAATGAAACAGCTTTTGGCAGATTTCAAGCAAAATCCGAAACGTTATGTGCATTTCTCACTTTTTGGTAAAAAACCAAAACCGTATGTTGCACCGAAAGAAGAAGTAAAGGATACAATCAAATAAAATCCTGATGAGCTACATAGATAATATATTGTTTGCCATTCTGCTTGGCTTGGGATTTGGATTTTTTGCGGTTAATGTAAAAAAGCTGATTCGTAATATAAAATTAGGCCAAGATATTAACCGTTCAGACAACCCGAAAGAACGCTGGGCAAATATGGCCTTGATTGCTTTGGGACAGTCAAAAATGGTCAAACGTCCAATTGCTGGATTTTTGCATATTATCGTTTATGTTGGTTTCGTAATTATCAATATTGAAGTCCTTGAAATCATCATCGACGGCCTTTTTGGCACGCATCGTGTTTTGGCTTTCATGGGTGGCTTTTATAATTTCTTAATAGGGTCTTTTGAGATTCTGGCTGTATTAGTTTTAGTTGCCGTAATTACTTTTTTGGCAAGAAGAAACATTATAAAGCTAAAAAGATTTATTCACAATGACTTGAAAGGATGGCCCAAAAGTGATGCCAATTACATTCTGTATTTTGAAATTGTCTTGATGCTGTTGTTTCTTTTCTTGAATGCTTCTGATTTGGCTTTGCAAGATAAAGGAGCGCATCATTATGTCCATGCCGGAGCTTTCCCTATCAGCCAGTTTCTAGCGCCGATATTCAATAATATGAATATTGATTCCTTAATAATTGTAGAAAGAGTTTTATGGTGGTCGCACATTGCAGGAATTTTGGTATTCATGAATTACCTATATTTTTCAAAACATTTGCACATTCTTTTGGCTTTTCCAAATACTTATTTTGCAGATCTGAATCCTAAAGGGAAGTTTGATAATCTTGAATCAGTTACAAAAGAAGTAAAACTGATGATGGATCCAAATGCTGATCCTTTTGCCGCACAGCCTGTTGATGAAAATGCAGCTCCGACAAAATTTGGAGCCAGCGATGTTCAAGACTTGAATTGGGTACAGCTCTTAAATGCCTACACTTGTACAGAATGCGGTCGTTGTACTTCTTCTTGTCCAGCAAATATTACAGGAAAAAAACTTTCTCCAAGAAAAATCATGATGGATACACGTGACAGATTGGAAGAAGTAGGAAAAAATATTGATGCCAACAAAGGTGTTTTTGTACCAGATAATAAGACTTTACTAAACGATTATATTACGCCTGAAGAACTTTGGGCCTGTACGTCTTGTAATGCTTGCGTAGAAGAATGTCCGGTAAATATCAGTCCGCTGTCAATAATCATGGATATGAGACGTTATTTGGTTATGGAACAAAGCGCCGCACCGATGTCATTAAACGCAATGATGACCAATGTGGAAAATAACGGAGCTCCTTGGCAGTATAGCCAGCAAGATCGTTTAAATTGGAAAAATGAAAATTAGAATTTGGCGTAATTATAGTTGCGCAATATTATAAATAGAAATTAAGAAATAGAATGAAAGCAGAAGATATAGACAAAAATCTACTGGCCGTTACAGAAAACGGTGAAGCGATAAGCCCAATTTTGCCACAAGGAATCAAAAATTACCTGATTGACATTGATGGAACAATCTGTGACGATATTCCGAATGAGCAACCAGAAAGAATGCTTACGGCAGAATTATATCCTGATGCTTTGGCAACGTTAAATCGTTGGTATGATGAAGGACACGTTATTTTCTTCTTTACTTCAAGAACTGAAGCGCACCGCGAAGTGACTGAACAATGGTTGAAAATGCACGGTTTCAAATACCATGGAATGGTAATGGGAAAACCGCGTGGCGGAAATTACCACTGGATTGACAATCATTTAGTAAAAGCAACTCGCTACAGAGGTAAATTTACGGACTTGGTTGACAAAGAAGTTACAATTCAAGTTTTTGACGACGAACATCACGAATAAATGATCATTTAGATTATTAGATTTTTTCGACAATTCGACATCTAGCAATCTAATACTCTGAAAATCTAACAATCTAAAAAATATGTCAGAAGTTTTATCAGTGCCAACGATGGCAGAAATGCTTGCCCAAGGACAACAGCCAGAAGTATTATTTTGGGTGGGTTGCGCCGGAAGCTTTGATGATAGGGCAAAAAAAATAACCAAAGCTTTTGTCAAAATTTTGAACAGGGCTGAAGTTTCGTTTGCAGTTCTTGGAGCTGAAGAAAGCTGTACTGGCGATCCTGCGAAAAGAGCGGGCAATGAATTTTTGTTTCAGATGCAGGCGATGATGAACATTGAAGTTCTGAATGCTTACGAAGCAAAAAAAATTGTGACAGCTTGTCCGCATTGCTTTAATACGCTGAAAAATGAATATCCTGAATTAGGCGGAAATTATGAAGTTGTTCATCATACGCAGTTTTTAAAATCACTTTTAGATGCTGGAAGATTGACAATTGAAGGTGGCCAATTCAAAGGAAAAAGAATAACATTTCACGATCCATGTTATCTTGGAAGAGCGAATAAAATTTATGAAGCGCCAAGAGATTTGATTGAAAAATTAGATGTGGAATTGGTGGAGATGAAACGCTCAAAAGCTAATGGTTTGTGCTGTGGAGCTGGTGGCGCTCAAATGTTCAAAGATGCAGAACCTGGAAATAAAGAGGTAAACATCGAAAGAACAGAAGACGCTCTTGAAACACAGCCGGATATTATTGCGGCGGGTTGTCCGTTTTGCAATACAATGCTTACCGACGGCGTGAAAAATAAAGAAAAAGAAAGCCAAGTGAAAGTGATGGATATCGCTGAGTTGATAGCAAATGCAAAAGACCTGTAGTCAGGAAATGAGAAAAACTCATAATTTATAATTCATTAATTCATAACTTATTATGTACGTTCCTTTTGAAAATTTACCAGAAGAATCAAAAATCTGGATATACCAATCTAACAGAAAATTTTCAGATGAAGAATTTGCTGCCATAGAAAATGACCTGAAAGCTTTTGTGGAAGGTTGGGCAGCGCACGGAACTTCTTTGGAAGCTTCTTATCAATTAAAATACAACCGTTTTATCATTTTAGCCGTAAATCAAGAAGTACAGAATGCAACTGGCTGTTCCATTGATGCTTCTGTGCAATTTATCCAAGATTTGGAGAAAAAGTATGAGGTAGATTTATTAGATAAAATGAACGTAACTTTCAAATTAGGCGAGCATATTGCACACAAGCCATTGATCGAATTCAAAAAAATGGCGAAAGAAAAAGCCGTTTCTGGAAATACAATTGTTTTTAATAATCTCGTTAATACTGTTGGCGAATGGCATGAATATTGGGAAGTTCCTGCTAATGAAAGCTGGCATAGCCGATTTTTCTAAAACATTTTTTTGATGAGATATATTATTGTTTTGCTGTTTTTCAGCCAAATTACATTCGCACAGCTACGTAAATTTACGCCGATATCAATCGATACTGAAACCAAAGAATCAATCTGGGTGGATAGCATCTACAATAAAATGTCTCTTGAAGAAAAAATCGGACAGCTTTTTATGGTTGCCGCTTATTCAAACAAAGATTCTGTTCACACAAATGCAATTGAAAGATTAGTCACACAGCAGAAAATCGGCGGTGTTATCTTTTTTCAAGGCGGACCAGTTCGCCAAGCAAAATTAACCAACAGATATCAGGCAAAATCTAAAGTGCCTCTTTTCGTTGGAATTGATGCTGAATGGGGATTGGCAATGCGCCTCGACTCAGTGATGCGTTATCCTTGGAACATGACTTTAGGGGCAATTCAAGATTTGAAATTAATAGAAGAAGTTGGAGAAAAATACGGTCAGCAGAGCAGGAGGATTGGAGTCCATTTCAATTTTGCGCCAGTTTTAGATATAAATACAAATCCAAAAAACCCGATTATCGGAAATCGTTCTTTTGGAGAAGACAAAATAAACGTAACAAACCGAGCTTCTGCCTTGATGAAAGGCATTCAGAGCCAAGGTGTTTTCGCTACTGGAAAGCATTTTCCGGGTCACGGCGATACTTCTACAGACTCACACCACACGCTTCCAGTTGTTAATTTTTCGAAAGAAAGAATCAACGAAGTAGAATTTTATCCTTACAAAAGATTATTTAAGGAAGGACTTGCCAGCGTGATGGTCGCGCATTTGAATGTTCCGAGCTTGGAACCTAGAGAAAATTATCCGACGTCGCTTTCTTATAATGTAGTCACTGAAATTTTGCAGAACCAATTGCATTTCAAAGGTTTGATTTTTACGGATGCCCTGAATATGAAAGGCGCAAGCAATTTCAAACAGCCCGGAGATATTGATTTAGAGGCTTTTTTAGCAGGAAACGACATTTTGCTTTTTGCTGAAAATGTTCCTTTGGCTCTAGAAAAAATCTGTGTGGCGTATCAAGATACTTTGATTACGGAAGACAGATTGGCAAAATCGGTAAAAAAAATCTTGAAATATAAATATAGAGCAGGATTGAATCATTACAAGCCTGTTGAAATTCCTTATTTGTATCAAGATATGAATACTGCTGAAACGGAAGCTTTTCAATATGATTTATATGAAAATGCCGTTACGGTTTTGAAAAACGATGAAGAAATTCTTCCTATAAAAGATATTGAAAATGAAAAGATTGCCTATGTGAAATTGGGCGATGATATCAATACGCCATTTGTAACAACTTTGCGACAATATGCTGATATTACTGAAGTTTCAAATGACAGCTTACCTCGATTGATTGAAGAACTGAAGAATTATTCAACAGTTATTGTAGGTTTTCATAAAGCTGACGGAGCTTGGAAAAAACATGATTTTACGGTAGATGAATTGGTGAAATTACAAGAAATTGCTAAAAACAATAAAGTGATTTTAGATGTTTTTGCAAAGCCTTATTCGTTGATTCCTATCAATTCTTTTGCAGACATAAAAGGTTTGGTTGTATCGTATCAAAATAGCGATGTGGCTCAAAATGTTTCGGCGCAATTGATTTTTGGAGCCATAGAATCAAAAGGAAAGCTTCCGGTTTCCATCGGTACAAATTTCAAATTAAACGACGGTCTTAAAACCAAAAAACTCAACCGACTTGGTTTTACAATTGCTGAAAACGTTGGAATGAGTTCAGGAACCTTGGCAAAAATTGACTTGATTGCAAAAAATGCCATTGAAAGAAATATGGCGCCGGGAATGCAAATTCTTGTGGCCAGAAAAGGTAAAGTTGTATACCAAAAATCTTTTGGTTTCCACGACTATAAAAACCAAGTGAAAGTGCAAAATTCTGATATTTATGATGTGGCTTCGCTGACAAAAATGGTTTCGACGCTTCCCGAAGTGATGCAATTATACGATCAGAAAAGAATTACGCTAGAAACGAAATTAGGGACGATGCTTCCTGTTTTTGCAAATTCTGACAAAAAAGATATTACTTTTAAAGAATTGCTTTCGCATTATGCAAAGTTGCAGCCTTGGATTCCGTTTTATCAAGCGACTTTGGATGCTAACAAAATGCCGAGCGAGAAATATTATAGAAAATCTTTTTCTCCAGAATTTTCTAGACAGGTAGCAGAGAATTTATTTTTGAGAAGCGATTATGAAGATACGATTATCAAGAAAATTGTAGACAGCAAATTGCTTCCGAAGAAAGAATACAAATACAGCGATTTCACTTTTATCATCTTGAAAGAATATGTTGAAAGAGCAACAGGAAAAAATTTAGATTTGCTTTCTGAGGATAATTTTTACAAGAAATTGGGAGCTTACAAAACGGGCTATAATCCGTTGAGAAAGTTTGATATGAGCATAATTCCACCTACAGAAGAAGATAATTATTTCAGATACCAAACTATTCAAGGTTATGTTCACGACATGGCGGCAGCAATGCAAGACGGAGTTGGCGGACATGCGGGAATTTTTTCAAACACGATGGATTTGGCTAAAATCATGCAAATGTATCTTCAAAAAGGAAATTACGGAGGCGTTCAGTTTTTCTCTCCGGCAACTTTTGATGCCTTCAATACTTGTTATTTCTGCAAGGAAGGAAATAGGAGAGCGCTTGGTTTTGACAAACAGCAATTGCCAGGAACTTCAGGGCCAACTTGCGGCTGTGCTTCGAATTCAAGTTTTGGGCATACCGGTTTTACGGGAACAATGGCTTGGGCTGATCCTGAAAAAGAATTGGTTTATATTTTTCTTTCCAATAGAACCTATCCAGATTCAAATGCGCCGAATACGCTTTCAAAAGAAAATGTTCGTGAAAATATTCAGAAAGTAATTTACGACGCAATTAATAAATAAGGATTGTAAACAACTTAAAATTTCAGAAATGCAATCAACAGCAAAAACTCCAGAAGAATATTTAGAAGAACTTCCGGCTGAAAGAAAAGAAGCTTTCGGCAAATTGAGAAATTCATTTCTTGAAAATCTTCCAAGAGGATTTGAAGAACAGATGTCTTATGGAATGCTGGGTTATGTCGTGCCGTTTTCCATCTATCCTGAAGGCTATCATTGCGATTCAAAATTGCCTTTGCCTTTTGTTGCATTAGCTTCGCAGAAAAATTTCATCGCTTTATATCACATGGGAATTTATGCCAATCCAGCACTCTTGAATTGGTTTGTCGCAGAATTTCCAAAGCATTCGAAGCTTAAATTAGACATGGGAAAAAGCTGTATCCGTTTCAAAAAGATGGACCAAATTCCGTTTGATCTGATTGCAGAACTCCTTAGAAAAATGACTGTTGAAGATTGGATTTCTGCCTATGAAACACAATTTAAGAAGTAATTTTTAAAAGCATTTCCTTTACGTTAATTTTAATCAAATTTCAGTTTTGCCTTACTTTTTTGAGTAATTTCGCTATTATTTAGCATTACAATATGAAAATCGCAATAGTCTGTTATCCAACTTTTGGAGGTAGTGGTGTAGTAGCCACCGAATTAGGCCTTGAGCTTGCCAGAAGAGGACACGAAATACACTTTATCACTTACAGCCAGCCGGTTCGCTTGGCACTTTTAAATCCCAATATTCATTATCACGAAGTAAACGTTCCTGAATATCCGCTGTTTCACTTTCAGCCCTATGAATTGGCCCTTTCGAGCAAATTGGTGGATATGGTAAAACTGCATAAAATTGAGCTTTTGCACGTTCATTATGCCATTCCGCACGCTTATGCAGGCTATATGGCAAAACAAATGCTGAAGCACGAAGGGATAAAAATTCCGATGGTTACGACCTTGCACGGAACTGATATTACTTTGGTTGGAAACCATCCTTTTTACAAGCCCGCCGTAACTTTCAGTATTAATAAATCAGATATTGTGACTTCTGTTTCGCAAAGTTTAAAAGATGAAACGTATAAGCTTTTTGATATCAAGAAAGATATTGAAGTGATTCCAAATTTTATTGAATTGAATAAAGTCAGAATTGATGAAAATGCACCTTGCCAGCGTGCCTTGATGGCTTCAAAAGGAGAACGAATCATCACGCATATTAGTAATTTTCGTGAGATAAAGAGAATTCCGGATGTGGTAAAAATCTTTGATCGAATCCAAAAAGAAATTCCTGCAAAATTGATGATGGTCGGCGAAGGTCCGGAAAAGGAAAAAGCTGAAATTTTGTGTGAAGAATTAGGAATCAGCGACAAAGTTATCTTCTTTGGAAACAGCAACGATATTGATAAAATTCTTTGTTATACCGATTTGTTCTTGCTTCCGTCACAAACAGAAAGTTTCGGACTTGCCGCTTTAGAAGCCATGGCTTGTGGAGTTCCGGTAATTTCAAGCAATTCTGGAGGTTTGCCTGAAGTGAATTTCAACGGAGTTACAGGATATTTAAGTGATGTCGGCGATGTTGACGATATGGCGAAAAATGCTTTGTCAATCCTTAAAAGCGATGAAGAATTAGAAAAATTTAAAATCAATGCCTTAGAATCAGCCAAACAGTTTGATATTTTAAATATCTTACCTTTGTATGAAGCTGTTTATGAAAAAGCCTTAAAATTAAATAAATAAATTATGAAAAGATTAATCCTAGTTCCGTTTGCAATTTTGCTGTTTTCGTGCAGTACTACGAAGAAAACTTCTGAGGAAAATAAAGCAGCATCTGAAATTAAAAAGCCAGCAGCTTCAGCACTATATGAAGTTTTAAGTCAATCTGCCTATCAAGGGAAAGAAGAAAAATCATTTGAAATTATAAAAGATAAAGCCGCGCTTGTAAAATTATACGAAGGAATTCATGATACAGAAATTCCGAAAGTTGATTTTTCAAAAGCTAGAATTGTTGCTTTGTTTTTAGGACAGCGCAGTTCAGGCGGTTATGAAATTAAAATCAAAAGCGTAGAAGAAAAAGATAATAAAATTTATGTAACCGTTGATGAAGTTTCTCCAAATGCTGGCGATATGGCGACAATGGCAATCACAAATCCCTTTGTTGTCGCAAAAATAAATTCGACTAAAGAAATTGTTTTCAAATAATAAAGCATAAAAAATCCCGAAAATTATTTCGGGATTTTTTTTATTTTTCGTTTGTCTTAGAAAGTAAATCTAACTCCTAATGCAATATCTGGTCCAAAGCTGTTATCTCTGAAATAATCATCATTGTTAAGATAAAGCTCAGGTCTGAAATCTAAAGACAACATCAACGGAATGTCAAATTTATATTCAATACCTAAATCTCCAGCAACAAAAAAGAAAGTACCGCTTTCGTCAAAATCGTTGTGGTCATAACTCCAAGAACCTAAACCTCCACCAACACCGGCATACCAGTTAAAACCTCCTTCAATGTTCCAAACCCATTGATAAAGACCAGTCAGTTTTATAGCGTCAACATGGTTGCTGTCTCTCCATCCCAAATCAACTTCAAGACGGTTATTGTCAGATAGGCCTCTTTGGTAAGAAATCTCTCCACCAAATCCGTCATTATCTCCTAAACGCAGTCCTAATGCGTTCTTCGAAATTTCTTGAGCTTGCGTGCTAAATGCCAATCCGGCTAGCATAAATGCTGATAAAAATAGTTTTTTCATAAAATTTTAATTTAGAGTTTGATACAAGATACTACTAATCTATCAGGAAATCTAAATTATTAAGAGTTTTATAACAGAAAATTTTAACACTAAATTTTAAAAAATTGATTTTTAAATGATTGGAAATGTTAATTTATTTTGAAAAAAGAAATCCTTTAATAAGATTTTCACTCAAGATGGTTTCCATTTCAAAGTAATCTTCTTCTATCAATTCTGTATTTTCTGAATGGCGGTAAAGCTTCCAGCGCTTTTTGCTGTATTCTAGAGCAGTTAAATTTTCTACCCAATCTCCCGAATTTAAATAGCGAGTAGATCCCTTTTTGCCTAATTTGTCTATGATTTTTGGCTCGTGGATGTGACCGCAAATTACATAATCGTAATTATTTTCAATCGCTAAATCTGTAGCTGTTTCTTCAAAATCTGATATAAATTTCACAGCCGATTTTACGCCCGATTTGATTTTTTTTGAAAAGGAGTAGGGCTCTTTGCCAAATTTATTCAGGCACCAGTTTATGAATCGGTTTAATAATATGAGATAATCATATCCGAGTCCGCCTAATTTTGCAATCCATTTAGCATGCTGTACGGAAGAATCAAAAACGTCTCCATGAAAAATCCAAGCTTTTTTGCCATCTAAATTTAACACAAGTTTGTCAATTATGGAGAAATTTCCCACTTTTGAGTCGCTGAATTTTCGAAGCATCTCGTCGTGATTTCCTGTGATATAATAAACTTCGGTTCCTTTGGAGGCAAAATCAATAATCTTTCGGATAACTTTCAGATGCGATTTTGGAAAATAAGATTTCCTAAATTGCCATATATCAATAATATCTCCGTTTAAAATCAAGGTTTTAGGCTTTATTGAAGACAGATATTGATAAAGCTCTTTGGCATGACATCCGAAAGTGCCGAGATGAACATCTGAAATTACTACTAGTTCAACATGTCTCTTTTTCA
Source organism: Flavobacteriaceae bacterium PS02334 (assembly GCA_029959295.1). Lineage (GTDB taxonomy): Bacteria > Bacteroidota > Bacteroidia > Flavobacteriales > Flavobacteriaceae > Flavobacterium. The sequence continues at coordinate 18,538 of JASCOH010000003.1, forward strand.
ATTTTCTTTCTTTAGAAGTTTCACAAATTAAGTGACTTGATATTAATTGAAAACGATTTGAATGTTATGAAATCATTTCTAAAATTAAGAAAACGGAATGAATTTGTGTGGCTAAAGTTTGGACTTAAAATAGTACTTTTGTCTTAAAACATAATAAAATGGCAGGAAATACCTTTGGAAAATTATTTAAATTGACCACTTTCGGAGAATCTCACGGTGAAGCCTTAGGTGGCATAATTGACGGATGCCCGCCAGGAATTGAGTTGGATTTTGAAGCGATTCAATTTGAAATGTCAAGGAGAAAACCAGGGCAGTCGTCCATAGTGACGCAAAGAAAAGAGGAAGACGAAGTGCAATTTCTTTCCGGAATTTTCGAGGGAAAAACTACAGGAATACCAATTGGTTTCATAATTCCGAATACAAATCAAAAATCAGATGATTATTCCCATATAAAAGATACGTACCGACCGAGCCACGCCGATTATGTGTATGAGCAAAAATATGGAATCAGAGATTATCGCGGTGGCGGAAGGAGTTCGGCCAGAGAAACGGCCAGCAGAGTAGTGGGAGGCGCAATTGCAAAACAAGTCATTCCGCAAATAAAAATTAATGCTTTTACGTCTTCTGTAGGAGATATTTTCATTGATAAACCTTATCAAGCTTTAGATTTTACTAAGATAGAAAGTAATCCTGTGCGTTGTCCAGATGAGGCGACTGCGCAAAAAATGGAGGAATACATTAAGCAAATTCGAAAAGAAGGCGATACTATCGGCGGCACTGTGACTTGTGTGATTCAAAACGTTCCGATTGGTTTGGGCGAACCTGTTTTTGACAAGCTTCATGCAGAATTAGGAAAAGCGATGCTTTCAATAAATGCAGTAAAAGGCTTTGAATATGGAAGCGGATTCTGCGGCGCAAAAATGAAAGGAAGCGAACATAATGATCTTCACAATGCTGACGGAACTACAAAATCAAATCTTTCGGGTGGAATCCAAGGCGGTATTTCAAACGGAATGGATATCTACTTTAGGGTAGCTTTTAAGCCAGTCGCAACGATTATGCAAAAACAAGAATCATTAGACATTCATGGAAATTTAGTAGAAATGCAAGGAAAAGGAAGGCATGATCCGTGTGTTGTGCCAAGAGCGGTGCCGATCGTTGAGGCTATGGCGGCTTTAGTTTTGGCGGATTATTCGTTAATGTAAGGATTTTAGGCTTTTTTTTAACAGATTCGCTAAAGTGAAATAAAAATAAATTAGTTAGTTTTGCCTTTGATTAATTAAAAAACTCATCATGAAAAAAACTTTACTTATCTCAGGACTATTATTAGGTTCTGTTTTCAGTGCAAATGCACAACTTTTAGAATCTGAAAATTTTAACTCTTTAACTGTTGGTAATATAGGAACAAATATTACAGGTACTGTTCTTGGTCAAGGTGGTTTTGCAACTTATGTGGGAGCTGGTGGAACTAATGATGCAAATAGTAATTTTCAAGTTGTAGCAGATGCTGCTCCAGGAAGAACAAATGTTTTGCAATTAACAGGATCTAATACTTCTACAGGAACAAGATTGATGTTTAAGCCAGGTTTAGGAGATGCTTGGGGAAATAGAGGTGCAAATAATGAAATTGTTCAATTAGAGTTTTCATTTTTTACAGGTCCTACAACAACAAGTACTTCTCTTTTGCGTATGGTTATTTTTGGATCAAACCAAAATGTTATTGGAGGATTCAACTTTACAATGAATACTAAAGTTTTGACAGGTGCTGCTTTTGGTGATTTTAATGGTACTGGAACACCAGGGCTTTACAATATTACTTTAGCAACAGGAGGTCTGGTTTTGCCAGCTAATACTTGGGTTAAGGTTGCTTTTGCATATGATACTCTAAATGGAAGATTTGACTGGTATTCTAACAGTGTAACTCCTGCACTTTCAGGTTATTTGCAAGGTGATGGAGGTTTTGAACCAGACGAGTTTGATATTTTGTTATATGCTACTGGGGTTCAAAATGGTGTAAATAATGTTGCCTCAATTGTTAAAGTTGATGATTATTCAATTAATGCGGTAGCTACAAGAAATCTTTCTGTTACTCAACTTGTTGCTGATAATACTTTCTCAGTTTATCCAAATCCAGCAACTAACGTTGTGAACATTAAGAGTTCAGTTAACACTTCTATCCAAACTGTTTCAATTACAGACTTAAACGGAAGAACTGTAAAAACGAATACTGTTTCAGGAAATGAAGCTCAAATCAACATTTCTGATCTTGCGTCAGGTGTTTATATGATGAACATTTCTTCGGATCAAGGTTCAGTAACTAAAAAGATTGTAAAAAAATAATCTAATTTTTAGATATAAAAAAATCCCCGCCATTAGCGGGGATTTTTGTTTTACAAGAACTTTGCTTTTAATTCTGGAGTAGGAATCATGCAAGCGTCTTTTTTTCCATACCATTTGTAGCGATTTTTTGCTATGTAGTCATAAACTATATTGCTTATTGATTTTGGTAGAATTGAAAACCAGCTTATTATAGTATAAATTCCGCCTAATTCTTTTGCAATTTTCAATGCGGCTTCTGCTTTGTAATAATAAGCTTTTCCAGATTCGTATAAAATTATGGAATCTGTTTTGGTAATATCCACTCCAATATATTTTGTGATTTCTTGTCCTAAATCTGATTGCAAGGCTACAAATCTGAAAATGTCATTTTTGTCATGCCTTATGATGAATTGTATAGACGAATCGCAGAGATTGCACACACCGTCAAACAAAATTATTTTTTTATCTTTTGGTAAATCAATCATAATTTATTTTTTTGCTTCCACTAATTCTAAGGAATCTAAATCTGCTTTTGACGTAAAAATTCCATAGTTTACAGTGACTTTCTTTTTCTCGATTTTATCAATCGTTCCAATCGCTTTTCCATCGACCATTCTGACTCTATCTCCTAATTTTAAGATTGGTTTTGGCTTGTTGGCTTCTTGTTTTATCGCCTTGATTTTCTTTTCTTTTTTCTCTTCGCGAATTTCTTCCACCTTTACGGCAACTTCCTGAATGATTTGTTTCTGGATAATTTCTTTTGCTTTCTTTTCTTTTACCGTAACTTTTTTACGCTTAGAATTCTCAATTTCCACCATTTTCAAAAACTCGCCAATCAAGTCTTTCTTGCTCTTATTATTAAAGTATTTTTCAGAAATATCGTCCACCTTCTGTCCCATATAAATCAGGCGCTGGTTTGCATCATATAATTCTTGGTAGCGTTCCAATTTATCTTGGATTTTTACATTTATATTCTGCATTTTATTGCTTTCTTCCCGCGCACGGACTTCTTCTTCCTTTAAATTCTGAGACGTTTTTTCTAATTTAGAACGTTCTTTCTGCAACGTAGCAATCGTCTTGTCAAAACGAACTTTTCCGCCTTCAATTTTCTTTTTGGCACGATTTATCAATCCGTAGGGAATTCCGTTTTTTTGTGCCACTTCAAAGGTGAATGAACTTCCGGCTTGGCCTAAAATCAATTTATACAAAGGTTCCAAAGATTGTTCGTCAAAAAGCATATTTGCATTCGAAGCGAAAGGCAATTCATTTGCCAAAATTTTCAAGTTGGAATAATGTGTCGTGATAATCCCAAAAGCTTCTCTGTGATAAAATTCTTCCAAGAAAGTTTCTGCCAAAGCGCCTCCTAATTCCGGATCAGAACCAGTTCCAAATTCATCAATCAAGAACAGCGTTTTAGCATTGCACTTCTTTAAAAAGTAGTTCATGTTCTTTAATCGGTAACTATATGTACTTAAATGATTTTCAATGGATTGGTTGTCGCCAATATCCGTAAGAATTCTATCAAATAAAAACGTTTCGCTTCGTTCATGAACAGGAATTAGCATCCCGCTTTGCAACATCAATTGAAGCAATCCGACAGTTTTTAAAGAGATCGTTTTTCCGCCTGCATTTGGTCCAGAAATTACAATAATCCTGCTTTTATCTGTCAGTTCTATAGTCTGTGGAAACGTAACTTCACCTTTCTTTTTATTATTCAAATATAAAATAGGATGAAAAGCTTCCCTGAAATAAAGTCGTTTTTCTTCAATAATATTCGGAAGGATTCCGTTGATTTTGTTGGCATATTTTGCTTTTCCAGCCACAACATCAATGTCGCTCAAAAAGTGCTGATACGTTTTCAAAAGTTCCAAATAAGGACGGATGTCATTCGTAAGCTGTTTCAGAATCCGATTGATTTCTTCTTTTTCTTCGTATTCTAAATTGCTCAATTCACGAGAATATCTCAAAGTCGCTTCTGGTTCTATATAAGTAATGCTTCCAGTCTTAGAATTTCCTAAAATAGAACCTTTAACTTTCCTACGATACATCGCCGAAACCGCTAAAACTCTGCGGTTTTCAACAATACTTTCCTTGATATCATCTAAATAGCCAAGTCCGTTATATTGGCTTAAAGCTAGTCCAAAACTTTGGTTGATTTTGCCTCGAACGAGATTCATATTTCGGCGAACTTCCACCAAAACTGGCGAAGCGTTATCTTTTATTTCTCCATATTTATCTACTATTTCATCAATTTTTTGGACAATGAATTTTGTATATTCAACTTCCGAAGCTTTCAAGCTCAATTTCGGATAATAATCATGGAATTTTTTCAGGAAAAGAAGCAAGACATTCACGGTTTCTGAAAGTGTTGCAATTTTTCTAAAACTTCCAACTTCAAGAAAGCTGTCTTCGATGGCTAGAAATTTTATTTCATGCGCAATTGCCTCAAATCCGTGATTTGGGAACGCGTTGTTATTGGTGAATGAAGAAACATATTCTGACGTCTGGTGCAAAGCGTTCATAAGCTCTTCCTTGTTTCTGAAAGGCGTAATTTGAAGCGCTTTTTCTTTTCCAAGATCTGTGTTGCAGATTTCAGAAATGGTTTGCAAGACGGTATTGAATTCTAAATCTTGTAATGTTTTATCTGTGATACTGATCATTTGTTGTAATAGCGGATTTTATATGCAAAAATACGAAAAACAATGCCATCGAAATGCACTATTTTATCGTGATATTGCCAAAGGAATTATAAAATTTGGTGTGATTTAGGCAAAACTTTCCGAAATTTGTGGCTAAACCTTTTTTATGCAAGTTAACATTCATCCGTCTTGGAAAGCTGTTTTATCTCAAGAATTTGAAAAGCCTTATTTTGAGCACCTTATCAATTTTGTAAAAGCAGAATATAAATCCCACGTTTGCTATCCAAAAGGAAGCCAGATTTTCAACGCCTTTGACCATTGCCATTTTGACGATGTGAAAGTGGTAATTATCGGTCAAGATCCTTATCATGGTCCAAATCAAGCCAACGGATTGTGTTTTTCTGTCAATGACGGAATTCCGTTTCCGCCTTCATTGCAAAATATTTTCAAGGAAATTGAAACCGAATTAAATCAGCCACAGCCAAAAACCGGAAATTTAGAACGCTGGGCAGACCAAGGCGTTTTGTTATTAAACGCAACTTTAACCGTAAGACAGGGCGAGGCGGGAAGCCACCAAAAACAAGGCTGGGAAACATTTACCGATGCCGTAATCCAAAAAGTTTCTGCTGAAAAAGACAAAGTCGTTTTCTTGCTCTGGGGCGGTTTTGCACAGAAAAAAGGAACAATGATAGATGATTCTAAACATTTAATTCTGAATTCTGGACATCCTTCGCCATTGAGCGCAAACCGTGGTTTTTGGTTTGGAAACAATCACTTTTTGAAAGCTAACGAATACTTGAAATCGCTTGGTAAAAAAGAAATTGAATGGTAATTTCCAATTTATTCTACAGTAAAATAATAAAAACCGTCAGTTGAATTGTTGACTGTTGTTTTTATATTCAAGTAAGTAGATTTCTCACTATCGTTATTTGACGCTAATTCAAGACGCGACGCATCTGTAAATCCAAAGAAAATGCGGTAACTTCCTGTTTGCTCTAACGGAATTCCTGCTCTAAATTGATACGTTTCAGTTGCCGGATTGAAAATGCTCTCGGCAGTATTGTAAGATCCGTCAAAGATGTTTCCTTGGTTTTCAATCATTTTATTTTCCAAATCGACGATCGTCCAAGAGTTGTCGGCATTCTTTTTTTCTAATCCGTAAGAAAAACTGAACGAAGCTCCGTTTGTAGTTTTGAAAATATCTAAAGGAGTCGTTTGCCCAGGTTCTGCTAAAAATTTAGAAAAATTAGTGTTGACCCACAACACATTGCCAACGGCATAAGCTGGCTGATGTTCGACTTTAATCAAATCAGGGATTGAAATGTATTTTGAATTGTAAAATTCATCATCGTCGCCACAACTTGAAAAGGAAGCGATTGCAACTATTGCTAAAAAAAGTAATTTTATATTTTTCATGATAATTTTATTAGAATCTGTATCCAAAGTTTAAGCCTACGTGCGGAATTACTTCAGGACTTTTGTCTGTATTGAAAAGATTTTTTCCTGCCCCGACGATAAGTTCCAAGCCGAATTTTTCTTTCAGGTACAATTTATACCCAATTGCGCCACCGATTGCCAAATCAGTATAATTGTCTTCTTGAGTAGCATAATATCCGTTTCCGGCGCTGTCATCGAAACGTTTTATTTCTCTGTATTTTCCTCCGTTTGCAGATAGAAAAGCTTCTACAAAATAAAAGTTTTTAGCGCTTTTTGAAAGCGCATATCTTACGAAAGGATTGATTTCATATTTAGGAAGTGAACGGTCATAGCCTTTGTCAAAATCTTCCTTTTGATTTTTGCTGTCTTGGATGCCACCGCTGATTCCTACTGAAAAATCCTTGTTTAAAAATCGTTCATAACTCACGTGGTATTTTCCAAAAGCTATGGCAGAAAGTACGTCAAATTTCACCTCATTTTTTTTAGAAGCTATAATTGACGCGCTTTCTTGGGCATTCGAAAATTGAAAGGCAATCAATGCCAGAAAAATCCATTTTTTCATAATTGTTTTTTTGATAACCGATTGTAAATATAGAAAAAAGAATGTGATTTTTTAAGCATGTTTTTCGACAAAGTTGGTCCCGAAATTTAAAAGAAGCCTGAACGTTTGACAATTAGCCCTGATGCTCGAAAATATCCTTTTGTGCCGGTGTTCGGCATAAAAGATATTTCGAAGCAGCAGGAATTTCATCTAAAAAAGGCCTGATGTTTGGCTGCCAAAAAAGAAATTAATTTAGAGTCAAAGCACCTAAAATTTCTTCTGACATAAACGGACCGCCGGGATAAGTGGCCGTATAATCTAGGTTCAGCCAAATTTGTCCGCGCTCGTCGATGTGGTAATGAAGCTCTTTTCCTTTGCTTTCTTCTTTGAAAAGCACTTCTTTTATCAGGTAATTTATGGCTTCCAGATCAACTTTGCTTCCAATCAAAACTTCAGGATAAATGTGGCCTCCGGTGTGAATCAGCCTTGGTGTGCCACCGATTGACCGAACGCAGGCGGCCATCAAAATGGCATGATCGTCACAGTCTCCTGAAAAATGGATTAAAGATTCAGTGGCGCGCGCAATATATTCGTGACCTTTTGGATCATCGACATAATTCCACCGATTTCGAATTTCCTTGAAAACAGCAAAACACTGAATCAGATTTCGATATTCGCGATAGCCTTTTACGTTTCTGAAATATTTTGTAGTTGCTAAAAGCGCAAAGTTTCTGACTTGTGGATCGTCATATTCAATAGCGCTCAAAATTTTGGATTTATTCGGGAAAGGAAGCAGTTTTGAAATGATAATGTCTTGAGGATTAGGATCATCTGACATGCTGTAAACCATCGATCGGTAATCTTCAAATACGCTGTTGAAGCCATAATTTCCGAAGGTGCTTCCGTAAATCAAAGCGACCAAATATAAAGCCAGACAGATTATTATGATTGTTCTCAAAAGCCTTAAAACCAGCTGAATAAGAACTACAATTGAAATAAAAAGCAAGATCCTGTCAATTTGGAACGGCCATTCAGGATCGATAAGATTTTGGTGTATGATAATGAATACGGGTATGGCAATCAGTATGTTAAGAAGAAAAATAATGACATTGTCCCATGGTTTTTTGACCTGAAGCTTTGCCTTTATTTTTTTGAAATCTATGTTTTCCCGTTTTATCATATTTGACCCAAAAGACTTACTTTTAGCTTTTTACTATGCTTGCAAAAGTACCCTTTTTATCAATAATAGAAAGTTCTAGAAGCTGATTTTGGACATTGTTTAACGTTTTTTCGTCCAATTGTTGCTGCGACCATTCTGTCAACGAAAGCCATTCTTGGATATCTTCAATTTTTTGGTTGTATCTTGAAGCTAAAGTCCTGTCGATGCTAGGAATTTCTTTAAACTCTTCCGTAGTCTGGTTGATGATGTTTAGAATAGTTTTTATGGCGTCAGGATTTTGCTCAAGAATTTCATCTCTTACGGCAATTACAAAACACGGCCATGGAGTAGGACAGTCGCCAATTCTGCGGAAAGTGCCATTGTCAACCAGAGGTTTTGTCATGAAACGTTCCCACATAAAATAATTGGCAGTGCCGTTTGATAAAGCTTCCACGGCGCCGTCGATTGTGTTGATGATTTCAAATTGCAAATCGTTTGTTTTCCAGCCTTGGTTGTGTGCATTTACATAAGCCATCAATTGCGATCCAGAACCAATTCTGCTGATAGCAACTTTTGTGTTTTCCAAATCTGAAAGGTTTTCATATTTAGAGTTGGAGTCTACGTGAATTCCCCAAATCAAAGGCGACTGCACATAAACCTGCACAATCTTGCTTGGATTTCCAGCAACGATATCTTTAATGATTCCTTCAGTCAGAATTACGGCAATATCAGTTTCGCCATTGCGAAGCATTTGGCACAGTTTTCCAGTTCCTTCCGGAACATCTGTCCATTCAAGATTTATTCCTTCTGCTTCAAATTCTTCATTTTCAATAGATAAGTGCCAAGGCAGGTTGAAATGCTCAGGAACTCCAGCAATTTTTATAGTTTTCATTAATTTTTAAATTTTAAAGGCGACAAAACGATTCGATAGCCATCCGGATCAAGGAACATTTTGCCATTTTCATTCCAATAAGGATTCTTTGAAGATACTAATAAAATATTATTTTTCGATAGTTTTTCTAACAATGAATCATATTTATTTTGGCTTTCAGGATACAAAACTAAAATATCATCTTCGTCAAAATGGTGATTTGGTTTTTCATCAGAAGTTGTAAATTCTAGATGCCAATCTGCATTTTTATAGCCTAAAAATATGCCGTTATAATTATCGTGGTTTTCAAAACTTCCTAATAATTCGAAGTCCAAAATATTGATATAAAAGGATTTAATTGCTTTTAAATCATTGGTGTGTCTTGCAAATCTGAAAGTCATTCTATTTTCTTTATCTGATTGATGTGATGTTCAAGATGTTCAATAAAATCGGTCATCAAATACCTCAAATTAATAATAGAATTGTCTTTCAGCAGCATTTTATATTCTAAAACTTCTTCATTTGCAGATTTAAATAATCGTAAAATCTGCTTGTTTATAGAAAGCCAAAACTGCACCAATTCTTCAATATTCATTTCTTGGTATTGGTTAATTTTGACCAAATCATTTTGGTTGTATGTTCGATAAATGTATGGTTTTTCAGCGTAATTTATTTCTGTAAAACGAACCAAATTATGAATAGAAGAATCTGCCAAATGGCCAAGGATTTCTTTCTTTGACCATTTTTCTTCAGAGATTTTTTCTTCTAAAATAGAAACAGCTGTAGTGCTGAAATATTCTAAATTTTCAGCAACCAATCTTTCGAATTTATCAATTGCAGCTTGCATAATTTATTGGCTGACAATTTTATCTAAAGTGTAAGCAATTAATTCATCTACAGCTTTATAAGGATCTTCACTAAAAGTACCGCTTGCACGATTGGCAATGATTGCATTTAATGATAAAGCGTTGTGACCAAGCAAAGCTGAAAGGCCGTAAATTGCAGCAGTTTCCATTTCAAGATTGGTGATTCTGTTATCATCAAAATTGAAATTGTCCATTTTATTATTCAATTCGGGATCTTGGATTTCAAGACGCAAAACTCTTCCTTGCGGGCCATAAAATCCTCCAGCGGTTGCCGTGATTCCTTTGAAAATTTTATCGCTTTCGATTAATTTTTCAAGCTTTTCACTGCATTTTACTACATATGGCTTTCCTTTTCGGATATCCCAATTGGTATGGTGCAAGAAAGCTTCCTCGATAGCGTAAGAAGTAATTTTATCAATCAAATAGGAGCGGAGCATGTTGTCCAAACCCAATCCGAATTTTGACAGCACAAAACTATCCACAGGAATATCTTTTTGTAAAGAACCGGAAGTTCCAATTCTGATAATATTTAAGGAAGTCAATTCTTCTTTTGGCTGGCGAGTTTCTAAATCGATATTTACCAGAGCATCTAATTCATTGATAACGATGTCAATATTATCAGGACCAATTCCCGTTGACATTACCGTAATTCTTTTTCCTTTGTAAGTTCCTGTCTGCGTTTTGAACTCTCTCTTTTGTGTAGAGAATTCAATATTGTCAAAGAACTGCGTGATTTTTTCTACACGGTTTTGATCGCCAACGAAGATGATATCGTTTGCAATATGTTCTGGTTTTAAATTCAAGTGGTAAACACTGCCATCTGGATTTAATATTAATTCTGATGATTGTATCATTTTTTTATAAGTTGCTAAGGTTTTAAGTTGCTAAGCTACTAAGTAGCAAAGTTTCAAAGTTTTGAAATTGATTTTTGGCTTTGTTATTGCTATTAAAATTTATCCGCCGACGCGCTTTACTTTAAAGCCTTTTTCTTTTAAGATTATCATTATTTTATCGCGATAATCACCTTGAATAATAATTGAATCGTCTTTAAAAGTACCGCCAACGCTGAGTTTTGTCTTTAGTTCTTTCGCTAAGATTTTAAAATCTTCTTCAGAACCGGTATAGCCTTCAATTATGGTTGTAGCTTTTCCTTTCCGTTTTTCATATTTGCAGATCATCGGTTCTTTCTGTACCCAAAGTTCTTTTGGTTCAGCTGATGTTTCCTCGATTTCTTGAGAAGGTTCGTGATTTGGAAAAAGGTTTTTTAATTGGTCTTGTAAATCCATTTTTCTTGCTATAGTATATTTTGTTCGTATAAAATTATCATTTTGTTTTTAGGACACATATTTTGAAAAATCATTGAAATCTTTTTTTATTTTATAAATCTGTGTTGCTAAAAATTATCTATTCGTTTTTGGACACAGATTTTAAAAATTAGAAAAATCTTTTATGTGATGGTTCAATTTTTATAATTTTATAAATTTCTCGAATCTGTGTTGCTAAAAAATTTATGTATTTGTCTCGAGTAATTCTTAAATTCTATTTTTCTTAAAATCATTTGTAAAAATTTTTCTTATAAATTGTGGATCTTTACCAAAATTTAAAACCAAGCCAATTTCGCAATCTGTTGCTTTTAAATAATTTAAAATTTGATTTTCATGAGCTTCGATTAAGTGTTCAACTGCTTTAAGTTCAAGGATTACTAAGTCATTAACAATAATATCAGGAATATATTCTCCGACAACTTCTTTCTTATAATAGACTGTGAGTTTTTTATTGTATTCAACTTGATAACCTCTTTTTCTCAACTCTATGAGCATTGCATTTTGGTAAATTCTTTCTAGAAAACCATATCCAAGTTCATTATAAACATCATAATAAATCCCAATAATTTTTTTTGTTAATTCTTGATGCGGAAAGTTTTTCATTTAAAATTGTGTTTGGCGTTTAAATAAATATTCTAAATTTTTTAAATTTCTCGAATCTGTGTTACAAATTTTAAATTTAAAAATAGAAAAGACATCAAGCAAAACTCAATGTCTTTCCAATATATAAAAGTAAAACTTATTTTTTGATTAATCCCAAATCAACCAAGCGTTCATGCAAGAATTCTCCAGCAGAAATATCTTCGTATAATTTTGGATTCTCTTCATCAATACAATTTTCCAAACAATCCAAGCGCATATCGCTCACCGGATGCATAAAAAACGGAACCGAATATCTAGAAGTTCCCCACAATTCTCTCGGCGGATTGACCACTTGATGGATTGTAGATTTTAATTTGTTATTGGTGTGGCGAGAAAGCATATCGCCCACATTAATCACCAATTCGTCTGGCTCAGCAATTGCATCAATCCATTCGCCATCGTGATTTTGAACCTGCAATCCTTTTCCTTGAGCGCCCATTAAAAGCGTAATCAAGTTGATATCTCCATGTGCCGCAGCGCGAATTGCGTTTTCTGGCTCTTGCGTAATCGGCGGATAATGGATTGGTCTTAATATTGAATTTCCTTCTTTGCCAAAATCATCGAAATAAAATTCATCTAACCCTAAGTGCAAAGCCAAAGCTCTCAAAACATAAATTCCTGTTTTTTCAAGCATTTGGTACGCTTCTTTTCCAACTTGATTGAAACGTGGCAATTCTTTAACTTCAACGTTGTCAGGATATTCTGAAGCCCATTTGGAATCTTTGTCCACATATTGTCCAAAGTGCCAAAATTCTTTCAAATCGCCTTCTTTTTTGCCTTTAGCGTGTTCTTTTCCAAAGGAAACATAACCGCGCTGTCCGCCAATTCCAGGGATTTCATAAGAATATTTGGTTTCCAGTGGAAGCGAGAAGAAGTTTCGAATCTCGCCATACAATTCATCCACCAATTTGTCATCTAAAAAATGACCTTTTAAAGCAACGAAGCCTATTTCTTCAAATGCTTTTCCGATTTCATTTACAAATTTTTGTTTACGTTTCGGGTCGCCCGAAAGGAAATCACGCAAGTCAACACTAGGAATATTTTGCATACTCTTTAAAAAATAGATGTTAATAACTTTGCTAGGCTTTAAGCCTTATTATCACAAATGTATTGATTATTTTGAGAATCTAATTTCAAAAGTTATCAACAATTGAAAATTCTGTAACATTCCACTTTTATGATGTTATTTTTTTATACTTTTGGGCGAGCTATAAAATCACGCAAACCTTTTCGTAAACTATTATGAATTTCGATAGAAAAAATCTGACCAACGAGCAATTATTAGACTTATATAAAAGAATTTTAAAACCTCGATTGATTGAGGAAAAAATGCTGATCCTGATCCGTCAAGGAAAAGTTTCAAAATGGTTTTCCGGAATCGGGCAGGAAGCAATCGCATGTGGCGTGACTGCCGTTTTGGATAAAGACGAATACATTTTGCCGATGCACAGAAACCTTGGCGTTTTCACAGGAAGAGACATTCCGTTGCACCGATTATTTTCGCAATGGCAAGGAAAAGCTAACGGATTTACCAAAGGCCGTGACCGTTCTTTCCACTTCGGAACACAGGAATTTAAGATTATCGGAATGATTTCGCATCTAGGACCTCAACTCGGAGTTGCTGACGGAATCGCATTAGCTAACAAACTAAAGAAAAACGGAAAAGTTACTGCAGTGTTCACCGGAGAAGGAGCAACCAGTGAAGGAGATTTCCATGAAGCTTTAAATATCGCTTCCGTTTGGGAATTGCCTGTAATGTTTGTCATCGAAAACAACGGCTACGGACTTTCAACACCAACAAACGAACAATACCGTTGCGAAAATTTAGCTGATAAAGGAATCGGTTACGGAATGGAAAGTCATATTATAGACGGAAATAATATTTTGGAAGTTTTCAATAAACTATCCGAATTAAAAGCGTCAATGATTGAAACGCCGCGTCCCGTTTTATTAGAATTTAAAACCTTCAGAATGCGTGGCCACGAAGAAGCCAGTGGCACCAAATATGTGCCGCAAGATTTGATGGACATGTGGGCAATCAAAGATCCGGTTGATAATTACAGAAAATATTTAAAAATAACAGATGTGCTTTCAGAAGAAGCGGATGAAGCAATTCGTGCCGAAATCAAGAAAGAAATCGATGAAAATTGGGCAATGGTTCAAGCCGAACCAGAAATTGAAGCGACTTACGAAGGAGAATTAAACGATGTTTACAAACCTTATGATTTTGAAGAATTCAATCCTTCAGAAAAAATGGTAAATATTCGTTTAATCGATGCTATTTCGGAAAGTTTGAGACAATCGATGGAACGTCACGAAAATTTAGTAATCATGGGCCAAGATATTGCAGAATATGGCGGCGCTTTTAAAATTACTGATGGTTTCGTAGCACAATTTGGGAAAGAAAGAGTCATCAACACGCCAATCTGCGAAAGCGCCGTAGTGTCAGCAGGAATGGGACTTTCGATAAACGGACACAAAGCAATCGTAGAAATGCAATTCGCCGATTTCGTTTCCACAGGATTTAATCCAATTGTAAATCTTTTGGCAAAATCACATTACCGCTGGTTAGAAAATGCTGATGTTGTTGTCAGAATGCCTTGCGGTGGCGGTACTCAAGCAGGTCCATTTCATTCACAGACAAATGAAGCTTGGTTTACCAAAACGCCAGGTTTGAAAGTTGTTTATCCAGCTTTTCCTTATGATGCAAAAGGACTTTTAAATTCTTCAATCAATGACCCGAATCCGGTGCTGTTTTTTGAGCACAAGCAATTGTACAGAAGTGTTTACCAAGACGTGCCAAAAGATTATTACACTTTGCCGTTAGGAAAAGCTTCTCTATTAAGAGAAGGAAAAGACGTCACGATCATTGCTTTCGGTGCCGCAGTGCATTGGGCTTTAGATACGCTAGCGAAAAATACTGAGATTTCTGCAGATTTATTAGATTTGAGAACGTTGCAGCCTTTAGATACCGAAGCTATTTTTACTTCCGTGAGAAAAACAGGAAAGGTAATCATCTTGCAGGAAGATACTATGTTTGGCGGTATTGCCAGCGATATTTCCGCAATGATTATGGAAGAATGCTTTCAATATCTTGACGGGCCGGTAAAACGAGTGGCGAGTTTAGATTCTCCAATTCCGTTTACAAAAGCGCTCGAAGATCAGTTTTTAAGCAAAGGCCGATTTGAAGACGCCTTGAAAGAATTACTAGCTTATTAATTTACAATTCAATTATACTCACGAATCCCGATGAAATCCTCATCGGGATTTTTTATTTCAACCAATATTCATGGAGAGGGCTCACATTGCTGCCGTAAACAGCAGTAACAAATCTATCAAACTTCTTATAGCAACTGGGGAATTGTGTCCAAAACTGTGTAGCAATTCCACAAAATTATAGTGTAGAAACCATCTAAAACACCGCAAACAGGCCTTTTTCTGCAATGGCACGGCAGTTGCTTTTCATATCAAGACTCAAAAAAAAAAACAAACCACCAAATAAGACAAACGATATGAAAGGCGAAACAATTACTTCTAATGAATTCTACAACGCAGAAAATGAAGCACGCATTGACGAGCAAGTTTTAAATAATTTTATTCTCAGAATAAACAGGCTCATCTTTAAACAGACTTTTTTAAACAGCGCTTTTGCCAGAATAGACAAATTAAATGCTTTAGTGCTTTTAGGCACATTCGCGCTCCTTTTTGGTGGGGCTTACCTTGCATATGAACTTCAGGCAGAATTCGAGCAGTTCAATCTCGACAGAATGAATTCTACCATAGGATTCTCTTTTATGATTCTTGCCGGAGCACTGCTGTTATTTAAGGTGGCTTTCTTCCTTTACAATGTATACTTATATTTCAAATACAAGCCGATTGAATCCGTAAGCGATGAACAACTGCCAACAGTTACAGTAATCGTTCCAGCTTACAACGAAGGAAAATTAGTTTGGGACACGTTATTGAGCATCGCTGCAAGTGATTTTCCAGAACAAAAACTGCAATTATTAGCCATTGATGACGGAAGCAAAGACGACACTTGGTACTGGATACAAGAAGCTAAGAAAAGGCTAGGCGACCGATTGGCCATCTTCCAACAGCCAGAAAACAAAGGAAAACGCCATGCACTTTACCGTGGTTTTAATATCGGAACCGGAGAAATCTTCGTAACAATCGACAGCGATTCCATCGTAAAACCAGATACCTTAAGAAACCTGGTTTCGCCATTCGTTACGAATGAAAACTGTGGTGCCGTTGCCGGAAACGTACAAGTCTTGAACAACAAGCAAGCCATGCTTCCAAAAATGCTGAATGTGAGTTTCGTAATGAGTTTCGAGTTCATCCGTTCGGTAGAAAGCATGTTAGGAACCGTGCTTTGTACTCCCGGAGCTTTAGCGGCTTACCGCAGTTCGGCAGTTTTCAAATGCCTGCCAGAATGGATCAACCAAACCTTCATGGGTCAGCCGTCTGACATCGGGGAAGACCGCGCCATGACCAACATGATCTTGAAACAAGGAAAGCAAGTCTTGTTCCAAAGAAACTCTTACGTTTTGACAAACGTTCCAGAAACCTACACAGGCCTATATAAAATGTTCATCAGATGGGGAAGAAGCAACGTTCGTGAAAACCTGATGATGGCAAAATTCGTCTTCACCAACTTTAGAAAAGAAGCAAAAGCAGGCGCAAGATTGTTATACATCAACCAATTCCTGTCCATCGCCATGGCTTACCCGTTCTTGCTGTTCATGCTGTTTTTCGTGGCCATGCATCCCGTGTTATTCATCAGCTCCACGTTTGCCGGAATTTTGATAGCCTCAAGCTTCCCCGTATTGTTTTATGCAAAACGACATGGCTTTTCAGAATCAGTATGGGCTTACACCTATAGTATCTTATACACCTTCGGATTGTTCTGGATCATGCCTTATGCCATTGCAACAGCCGGAAAAAGAGGCTGGCTGACAAGAGAGCTTTCTTAAAAGTTAATTATTCAATTATATAGAAATCCAAGATGGGAAACTGTCTTGGATTTTTTTTGTTTATTGTAGAGTTGGTTGTACAATTAACTATATATCAAAATTTTAGATTCCATATATTTTTTGTCTTTGTATAAAAGCACTTTTTCCTCCTTCAAGTATTTCACAACATATACTTCTTGTTTCGACTCTATCAATTGATCCCGAGCTAATTACATGAGACAAGATATTTGTACTTTTTAATGGAATAATTAGTTCGGCATCACCAAGAACAGCTATATTAGGATTATGTGTAACAATAATGACTTGTCTTTTTTCTTTAATCTTTCTCAAGTTCTTAACAATAGTCTTAAATATAAATTCGCTATCTAGGTTGTCTTCAGGTTGATCAATTATTAATGGTTTATTACTCTTAGAAAGCATTAAAATCCCTAACATTATTGATTGTTGTTGTCCTAAAGATAGTTGAGAAATAAGTTTAGTATTTCTTATCATTTTTCCAGTTCCATCATCATAAATTTTTGTCACTTTAATTGATGGTAAATCTTCAAATTCTAATGTTTCAAAATCTTCATAAACGGAGTCTTTTAAACATTTTGCAAATATATTTTCAATATCAAAATCAGAAAATATTCTATTCCCATTTTCATCTACAATAGTTTGCAACAAAGATTTATTCTTTTTTTTGCATACGTCAACGAATTCTAAAGGGCTAAGCTTTTCTGCTATAAATTTTGACCTTGATACCTGGCTAGTTCGCCATTCCATAACACTCTTTAAAGAGTTTTCAAAGTTTGGGGAATAATTTCCCTTATCATATTTAACATTAATGAATAAGCCTTCCATAACATTTTTTAAATTTTCATTTATTGTTATGGCAAAAGCATATCGTAAATTATAAATTTTATTTTTTAACTCACTTCTAGAAGCAATAAAAATTTTCCTTTCTTTTTCTAATTCTAGTAAACGTTTTTCATCATTTTCAAGTTTCTTAACTTTTTCTTCAAGTTCAATAATATCTATAGAAATTTGATTAATCTTTCCTAAGTCAAAAGGTATTCCCATTGCTTCAAATTCTACTTTTTTTTCATCGATTTTAGCTTGGATAGCCTTTTCCTTTTCAGACCATTTTCCTAATTCAATTTTTAATTCTTCGACCTTTGCTGTTAAAGATGTATTTAATTCTTGAGATTTAGATGAAACTATAATAGAAAATTCATCTATAATGCTCTTAACTCTAGTTAGATAATCTTTTCCAACAACAATTTCATTATCGTCTAAATTTGCTATATTCTCAAAAATTTCTTTACCATCTAGTATTTTTCGGTAAGTATCAATTAATTCCTTTAAATTATTAACTAATTTATTTCTTAATTGTCTTTCATTAATTAAAGCATTTTGATAGGTTACAATTTCACCTGCATTTTCTTTTTTTAAATTTGCTAATTTACTTTTAACGTTATTCAAAGCTCTCTTAGTTTCATCTAAGCTTAAAAGTTCCAACCTTATTTTAGTGCACTCACTTTGATTCGCTAATAATTTTTCAATAATGTCTTTTTCTTGATATTTTATAGAGTTAAAGTCAATAAAATCATCTAAAAAATTTATTAAAACTTGAGGGTTTGTATCACTATGCTGAATTGTTTCTGCAGTATCACCTTGACCAAAACTTTCAATTTCAACTTGGTTTATACCTTCTGTAGGATCAGTAATATTTGTACAATATCCATTTTTCTCTCTACCAAATTCAATTATTTGTCCAACTTCATCCATGTATTGCAAAGAAATGTTTTGTGGCCAAACTTCTGAATTAACAACTCTGGAATTTGAATTATTACCAGTACCTTCTCTAATAGTTTCAAGTAGGGTTGATTTGCCAGCTCCTCGGCTACCAATAATACAAGTTAAATTAGGACTTAATTCTATGTCTATTCCATCTAATAGTCCGCCATGTAATTTTATAGATTTAATTTGTGGTCGCATTTCTGGTATAAAATCTTCTAATCTAATTCTTGATTCAGGACTCAGTAGAGCAATTTTAAAAGAATGAAAATTAAGTTCGTCAACTTTAATTCTGGTTAATTTTTTTTCTCCTTCTGCATTTGTTCCAAGTTTACCTATAGTATGAGAATCCGACGACATTAATTTCGCTAAATTATAATCAGAATCGAAAGATAATTTTGTTCTGCGGTCGTTTATCAATTTTTTTCTATTATCATCTGTATCATCGTCTGTATAAAGAATAGAATTTGTTTTATTAGTTATTTCTAAACCTAACAAATTTGGATTACATAATATTTCTCCCATCTGTGGACCAAATCTGTTAATTGTTTTTTCAAATCCGGATGTAAGTTCAATATGTGCTAAAACACCAAAACCACCATATGTTCCGGCTAGATTTAAACAATTTATTATACCTTCTTGAGTCAATTCTTTATTTTCAGAAATTGTTAATTTTCCAAAAAAATCTCTAAGGCTTTTACTTGTTTCAAAATAGAGTAAAAGATGTCCTTGTGTTGTAGTAACTTCGATTCCAGGAATTACGAGGATATCTTTTTGTTCAGCATATTTTATTGCCAAATCAGAATTACCAATTTCATTATGATCAGTGATGCTAATAATACTTAATCCTTTTTCTATTGCTACATCCACTATATTTTGTGGTGTCATTTGTTCATCCTTAACATCATAAGATCCATAATCTCCAAATGAATGTATATGTAAATCTGCTCTTAAAAATTTAGCACCTTTGCTCATATATTTTGTTATTTATAATTTAGATTAAAAAGCCTGCCCTAAAAGAGCAGGCTTAGATATTTTTTATCCTTTAGGAGGATGTGGATCATTTCCATAGCTATCTCTAGCACGGATTTGTCCATTTGGTCGATGGATAAATAATTCAGATTCTTGATTTTTAGCAATTTCACGACCAATTTGAATTGCTTCTTTTTGAGTACTCACTACTCTCGTAGCTTTTTCATTTCCGGCACCTTTGACAGCAAAGCCATCTTTATGAGGTACAACATGTTGATTTTTTCCCATCTGTTTTTATTTAGGGAGAGTCCAAACTTTATCGGTATTGGATTACACCGAAAAAGGATTGTTAAAAAATTTGATAGTATGTAATTTAATATTACATTTGCACGCTCTAAAGAATGAATCTCCTTTTTAAGAATTCATATCGAATTTAATCCACTGTAAGAGGTTTTGGATTAAATCTTTAACAACTTTCATATAGACAATCTCTATGCCAGCATACTTAGTATTTCAGAGTATCGATGAAATGCAAATAAAGCCGATGAACTACACTATTACGATATAGTTGTCATGTTCTTTATTTTAACATGACAACTTTGTCATGTTTTTTTATGCAATTTTGTCAGAGTATCTAATTTTGGTGATTTATAATTATGTTTAAATATTATATTTATAATTTTACTGTTTAACAATAATCAAATTACTGTTCCCACAGGTAAGCATTTTTCCCCCAGCTAACGCAAGCCTCCCGCTCTTATCCAAAATCTTACATAATCCCAAAACTCCCATAGCAATTTTTATATAAACCACTAACAAACAACAAAATACAAAAACAAAAAAGCACGAAATCAATTTAAACGAATAAGAAACGCAACTGAAAGAGCGAGAAATGAATTAGAAAAAGCAAGAAATAAGCTTAAAAGAGTAAGAAATGAACTTGACGAAGCAAGAAATCAACTCAAAAGAGCAAAAAATGAATTTAGAAGAGCAAGAAACGAACTCGAACGAGAAAGAAATGGACTTTAAGGAGCAAGAAATCAACTTGAAAATTAAAGAAATCGATTCAGGGGTTAAAGAAATTAGCTCCGAGGAGGTATAAAAAATCAAAAAAGTAAGTATTTAATAATGCCCTAAATTTATAAATAGCAACTAAATATTTAAAATTTAGAATTATGATTCATAAAATTGATAAATAGGTATAAAAATATAATTGAGTAAATATTTATGTTAATAAATTAATTTGTGTTATAATTTTATATATTTGAAATACAATTTTTAAATATATTAAAATATGAGATCAATTCAAGAAACAAAACTCGGCATGTACAATGTCGTCCTCACGAGTCTGGAAGCACGGCCAGATTTGGTAGCAGAAATTCCAGCGTTGGAAACAGCAATCACAAGATTGAAAACAAAGGTCGTTGCCATTGGCATCACGGGCCAGCAAGAAGATTTAATAATTTCAGGTGTTGCCGTTGACAAGGCGATGGCCAGAAAAAAGCTGTCAATCATGGGTGCAGATATTGCAACGCTTGTCTTTACGTATGCAGTAGAAATCAACGACCAGCAGTTGATGAAAGAAGTGAACTATTCAGCTACAGCATTAAAGAAAACAAAAGACGATCAGTTGCCACTGCGCCTAAAAAACATCTATGACAAGGCAAAGGAAAACCTCACAGCTTTAGAACCTTTCGGACTCAATATTCAATTATTAACCAGTTTCAACGAACTGCTTGACACTTACAAAGATAAAGTGCCAAACCCAAGAAGGGCGGCAAGCGCTAAGAAAAATATAAAAGCAAACTTGACACAGCTTTTCAAAGAAGCAGACGAAATTTTAAAACTGCAGGTAGACAAAAGAATGGTAGCCTTAAAATATAGCTATCCCGATTTTGTAGCAGAATATAAATCAAACCGCATCTTGATAGACGCCGCCAAAACAACTACCCAGTTCAAAGGAACGGTAACCAGAAAATCAGATGGCGCAAGAGTAGCCAACGCAACGGTAAAACTAGACAACACGATTTACCAAACGATCACCGATGAAAACGGAGCTTTCGTCATCAAAGAAATCCCTTATGGAAATTACACTGCAACAGCCACTTCCCACGGGCTTGAAACCATTGCAGCAACACCGATTCAAATTAAGAGAGGGCAGATCAATAGAATAAAATTCACGCTTCTTTCAAAATCAGAATAGGTAAGTGTAAATAAGCAGTTATAGAAACCGAAACCACCTTCGGTTCTTTTTTAAAATTCCTTCCCTTTTAAAAATGGCGCTGTGACTTAGTAATACAGCCTAAAATCAAGAAGCTTGCAAAGTGCATAATGCTTCTGGTGCAGTTCCTCCACAATTTCAATCACATCGTCTTCATCTTGGCACAAGCTAAAAAAAACCTGATCGAGACTGCCACTCGTTACTTTAGTGCTATAATTTCCATAACCCGAAATGGCCCGCGCTCCGGTAATATCTAAAAAATATTGGGACTCTTCATCGCTTAAATCCAAAGGCTTAGAATTCGCAAAATGAATAATCTTGCCCCGCATTTTTCCTTCAAACAGTTCCGCAATTTCTTCGAGGCTGTAATAATAGTTGTTCAGGCAGATATTATTCTCTTCACCTTTCATCACGAGGTAGATGATTTCATAATTTTTGAAATTATGGTCTTCATAAAGCAATACATTCAGGCTTTCATCAAGCCCTTCAATCGTATCGCAGGTTTTATAAATGCTGTCAATGCCATTAACGGCTAATTTTTCTAAGCTTTTGACAGTTTCTGTAGTAACGTCTATTTCTATATCTGGAACGGCTTCGAGGCAGAAAATAAATTTATCGTAATCCATGAAAGTAAGTTTTGTTGCTTTTTTCTTTAACGGCAAATATTTTATTGCCCAAAAAAGAAGCATCTTAAAAAATCATGCTCATAGGCAAAAAGCCCAAATAAATCATTTGGGCTTTTTAATTTTTATTTTTTCTTCAAGACAAAAACGTCTTCAATTTTCTGTCTTTGCTTTTCAGTCAAAGAAGAAGTCTTTTTTAATTTGTCTGTAAACGCTGCAACTTCTTCTTTTGTAGATGGGCATCCTAGATTTTGTCCTTTGGCATCAAATGAATCGGCAAGCAATTTACCGTCAGCATCATAAATCTGCCAAAACGGAATCCCGCTTTGATCTGCCTTGTATTTCTTCAAAATTTCATCAGCCCCCGGATTCTCTAAGCTTTTGTCTTTTCTTTCTTGAACGGTTAAAAACGTGGTAACATAGTTTTTATCAAAGAAAGGCTTGATTGCTTCATTCTGCATGTTGGCTTCCATCTTTTTACACCAACTGCACCACGAAGCATGATACATTACAAAAACATTTTTCTTTTCTTTCTTGGCTTGTGCCATGGCTTTGTCTAAAACAACTGAAGCTTTTTCTTGAGCAATAGAAGAGGATATCGTGCCTAGAAAAATTAGGCAGACCATTAACATTTTTAATTTCATAAGTTATGATTTGAGATGTTGAAATTAAGAAATTCTATCGTAAGAAATAAAATAAACACAGAATTATTTAAGCGCAACAATTAAAATTTTCTAGACAAGAACGGTTGTTGTCGCAATCAAAACCCATTTATTGCTATGAAATTTCCAAACTCTTGTCAATCTGTAAGTTGCATCAAAATAAAACCCTCGGTAGTAGCCTGTTCTTTTTTCCAAAGTATTTACAACAGAAACACTGCAGAAGATATCGATGCTCCTTTCAAACACTTCTATAGTTTGAAACTTTAAGAGATCGCCATTATTAATCTGAAGATTTTTGATTCCCTTAAAAACTTCGCCATTTTCATTTGTGTAAATAATATCATCATGCAGACAGCTGTAAATTACGGCTTTATCAGATTCAATCAAGGAACTGATCAATCTGTTTTCTAAAGCTTCAATTACATCATGGTGAGTTTTTGGCATGGGTAACGTAAATTAATATATTAATTTACGTAAAAAGTGGTTAAGTGGTTTTAAAATCAGTTCTATAATTAAGTTTTTTTTTCTTGCACGCATGCAACAATAAAAAAATCCCCTAAAATAAGGGGATTTTATGTCTATAGGTAGCCTAGAAGCCAATAAATAATAAAGAATAAGATAATCGTGCCAAGGCAACCGCCTCCAAGTTTTTTGGCGCCCCATCCGGCCAAGATTGTTTTGAAAAATCCGTTCATAGCATTAGTTTTTTAAGGTTGTAATTAAAGTTAGCAAATTCTATGAAAGTTCTTTTTATATTTAAGATAGTTTTATCATTCAATACTTGCCGCTCAGCAAAGCCCCGCCAATAGGTACTTTTGTTTCCAAGCCTAATTTTTTCATCATTTCAAAAGTAGTGCAGATCGCAGCAGTCGTCACCGGAATCCCGATTTCTTTTTCAATCAAATCTACCGCTTCCAGAGAAGGCATTTGGACACATGCAGAAGCTACCAAAACGTCAACGCCTTCCAAATTCAAGCGCTTATAGATTTCCAAAAGATTCATCGGATTTTGAGCGGCAACTTCCAAATTGTCTGAAATCTCCAAAGCCACAAAATCTACAACTTCAAAACCTTGATGTTCAATATAATCAACGACCAACTGAGTCAAAGGTTTCATATAAGGCGTAATCACAGCTACTTTTTTAGCACCTAAAACTTTAAGGCCGTTGATCAAAGCGCCAGCACTCGTGACAATAGGAGTAGGGAAGTCATTTTTAACGGTTTCTTCATGAAGATTTGTTTCAGAAACGCAGTGATACCCGCGACCCATGCTCATGATAGCAACCAGGCAGGCATAACCCATCACGTCGACTCTGGCATCAGAAAGTTCCTGGGCACATTTCAAGCTCATGGCATCCATCGCTTCTAATTCTTCTTTAGTTACTTTTTTCATCCGCATTCTGCTCGAATGAAAAGTAAATCTTTCAGGAAAAATTGTTTCTCTCGAACGAAATAACGCCGGAATTTCCGTTTCCATAGTTACATTTGAAGAAGGAACGATTTGGCCTATTTTATATGTTTTCATTTTATGGGTTTAAGGTTTTGGGTCAAGGGTTCAAGCTTTTGCTTCTTGGTATTCTTTTTTGGCTGGATTAAAACTCTTTTACAGTATTTATAATTGTTCCAATTCCTTCCACAGTTGCTTCCACAACATCGCCGTCCCACATCCATTCTTGAGGCGTTCTTCCTGCGCCGACACCAGCTGGAGTTCCGGTTGCAATGATATCTCCAGGTTCTAAAGTAAAAACCGTACTCAAATCTTCAACCAAATCATTTATGTTGAAAAGAAGAAATTTTGTATTCGAATTTTGCTTTTCAACACCGTTCAATTTCAATGACAAATTCAAATTATGCGGATTCTCGATTTCGTCTTTAGTTACGATATAAGGTCCCATCGGCGCAAACGTATCTTGTCCTTTTGAAACAATCCATTGTCCTTCACGACGGCAATCGCGGGCAGAAATATCATTGATTACAGTATATCCAAAGACATAATCAAGAGCATTTTCTTTAGCGACATATTTTCCTTTCTTGCCTATAACGACTGCCAATTCAACTTCCCAGTCCAATTGCTGCGTCAATTTTTTGTTTAGCAAAATGTTTTCATTGGTTCCAATGACAGCTGTTGGAGGTTTTGAAAATATAATCGGTTTTTGAGGAAGTTTTCCTGTCGTGTCTAGGTTTCTGGCGCTTTCGGCAACGTGTTCTGTATAGTTTAAGCCAATTCCTATGATGTTTTTTCTAGGCTTAGGAATCGGAGCTAAGATCACAGCTTCATCCAATGAATAGGAAATTTCATCAAGAGATTCTTGGTCTGAATCTGCTAGAAGATCATTGATTTCAGGAATGACTTCAATTCCCATATCGATCAATTCAAGCATTGTAGACGGAAGAGGAAAGTTTACTGCTTCTCCAAAATCTTCCATATCGACGATTTGATTATTATGTAAAAAGCCTAGTCTTGGTTCTGATTCTTGTGTTTTGTATGTAAGTAGTTTCATTATTTCGTTTAAGTATATTAGGTTTGTATTGTATTTTTTGGACTGCGGATGAAACGTATGCTTTGCAGTCCCAGATTTTTTACGGATTTTTCTTTTTGACTTTAAGACTTTTCACTTTTGACTATCTGAAAACCGCCATTTTCCTCGTAAGCTCTTTCTTGATATAGTCCTAAAGATTCAATCACAGGCAGATCATTAAACGAAAACAAGCACGCATCTTCAGTTTCGCTTAGATTTACGTGTTCATGGACAGCCCACGACGGAATGCAAAAAATATCTCTTTCTTTCCAGTCGAAGCGTTTTCCGTTGATGACAGAATAGCCTTTTCCTTTGGCACATTGGTAGACAAAAGAACCTGTGTGCTGGTGCGCTTTTGTATGCTGTCCTGCTCGCAACAGTTGCATAGAAGCACCCATTGTCTGCATTACGTGGCCGCCAGTTTTCGGATTAGAATAGTGCATTAAAATTCCGTCATAAGGCGAACCTTCGTTGATTTTTTCCATTTCTAATAAGGCAGGATAAACGTTTTTCCAAGAATATTTAAAAAGCGGAGAATAAGGCTTTTCCCAAATTCCATCTGCTGGCAATAATCCTGAATTTCCGTAAGTTATAGGCGAAAAATTAACTGGATGCTTTAAGTCTTGCTTGCCATCATAAACAGCATAATCATTAGCTTCCAGTGCATTAATCAAAGGAATATCTAAACCGTCTTGCCAAATACATGTCTTGCCATCAGTTGCAACGCCGTGTTCGTGCCAAGTGCTGTTTGGTGTAATCACAAAGTCATTGACTTCAAAGGTAATTTTATGTCCGTCAACCACAGTATAACCGCCAGAACCTTCCATGATAAATCGCAATGCCGAAGCTTTGTGACGGTGGGCTGAAGTGCTTTCTCCTGGTCGTGTCACTTGGATTCCCGTATAAAGCCAGCCAACTGCAGCGCTGACGTCTTTTCGGTTATCATTTACTAAATAAACCACGCGTCGTCCTGCTTGTTCAGGCGTTACCAATTCTGATGATTTCAAAACCAATTCTCGCAGATTATCATATTTCCAAAGCATTGGAACCGATGAAGTTCGCGGTTCCCAAGGTTCGATATCATTGGCAACAGTCCACAGAGCACCTGCTCCAAGCGCTTCCAATTCTTTATAATAAGCTTCCAATTCTGGAGTCGTTTGAACTCTTGCTCTGCCGATTTGGTCGTCTGAATGGTTTCCGTTCATCATTACTATATTTTAATTAATAACTAAGTAGTTGCTGGAGTCTGTGTTTTTCAATATCTGATAATTTTCTTTTTTTCCAATTATCAAAGTATCGCTTTTAAAAAAGCTTGGTTTATAATTATTGTAAAATTTGAAAGAAATAACAGTGTCATTTTGATTGTAAGTTCCTGAATAATAACCTGAATTTACTATTCCTATCACTTTTGAATAATACCTAAAAGTTTTATTTTTCCTTAATATTAATATGTCATCGCCCATTTTCCAATTTAATGTAGCTTTCATTTCTGTTTTGGAAAATCTGTTAAGCATATCGTGACGTCTCGAAATTCGATCGTTCTTTTGCATTGTCCCACAAGAAGCAAGTAATGAAATAATAATGAGGAAGAATAAATTTTTCATGTCAGCGCTTATTAAATTCTTCGTGATTATCAATAAAAGTAATTTTCCTTGTCGGAGCCACATTTACTCTCAAGTCAAAGATATCGAAGCGATTGTAATGTCCTAAAATATCGTGCATTTGTTTGGGCTGGATACATTTGGCCAAATCAATTTCAGCATAGACAATTCCTTCTTCATCAATCAAAGGTTCGCCAACTACAGCGCCATTTGGACCAATAACTCCAGAAAAAGCAGAATTTTTTCGAGTCAGCAATTCTTCTACATTGGGAACATCTTCTTTTAAAGCATTCATAATTTCCTTGGAAATTGTCGAACACGAAACTACTGTAAATAATTTTCCTTCAAATGAATGCGCGGCAGCACGAATTTTAATCGCTTCGGCCATATCGTAATCGGGTGGCGCAACAGGAAGCGATATATAATTGGCAATATGAATCAATTCGCCTTGTGAAAGCAATGTAAATCGCGCCAAAGTATTGGTGTTTTCACCACAAGCTAAAGTTCCAATCGGACCAATTTCTGTGTCATAAACTTTCAAAGAAGAACCGTCACCGCTTGTCCAAGTCAATTTTTCCGCCCAAGTCGGGACTAATTTTCTGTGTTTTCCAATAACTTTTCCTTCGTTGTTTATAATCAGATTTGTATTGTAAATTTCTCCGTAGCTTTTTCCTCTTTCATTGATTCCGATAACAATATGAGCATTGAATTCTTTCGCGGCATCGCAGATTTTCTGAACTTCTGGACCATCTGCCAAAATCGAGCATTTATATAAAATTTCATACCATTTGCTTCCTTGAACCGGCGTCATAATCCAATTCCAATAAGGGTATCCAGCAATAAAAACTTCAGGAAAAGCCACAAGGCTTGCTCCGTTTTGAGTTGCTTCTTTGATAAATGAGATTGCTTTGTCTACCGTCGCATCAACGTTTAAAAAAACGGGAGACGTTTGGACAGCAGCCGCTTTAAATTTTGGAAAATTCATTTAATTGCAAATTATTAATTACTATTCTTGAAATAGGTATTTTGAAATTTTTTCCTTCATTTGTTCTGAAAAAGGTTCCGCTTTGATATCATTTCTTTCTTCGTTGAAAGCCACGTTTACCAAAGTTACTTCACCTTCCAGACAGGTTTTGTCATTTTCATCCGCAAAACGAAAACCGCAGTTTACAGAAGCGCCTCCGAGATTTTTAACCCACAATGATTTAGTCAAAATTTCTCCCAAACGTGCTGCTTTTTTAAACTGTACTTTTAAATCGACAGTAGGGATTCCATTTGTTTCATGGATTGTTGAAAATGGTCTTTCTAAAGCTTCTTCGAACCAATCTTCTACCAAATCATTTAGCATTTCCAAAAATCTCGGATAGAAGACAATTCCAGCGTAATCGACATGTTTGAAGCGTATTTTTTCTTCTTTTGTAAAATAATTGCTCATTCTTTTTTATTTTTTAAACACAGATTTCATAAATTTTCACAGATAAAAATTAGAGATTTATTTTTTTATCTCAAGATCATAAATCTGTGCTAATCTGTAAAATCTGTGTTTTATATTTTAGTTAAAAACTTTCAACACTAGCTTTCTTCATATAATATTTAAACGTTTCCGGAATTGCATTTTCATCCAATAAACATCCGGTTTCTAATTCAGGATAGGTTTCTGCAAACGTTTGGATTTTTGTACGATCAACACGCATGCTCACAACGCCTCTGTCGACATCATCAGGATGGCAAATTCCAGCGGAAGCCATCAAATCCATTGCATTTTTGACTGTTTCTTTTTGGAATCGCGCCACACGGATGCTTTTTTCTTCGGGAACTAGCCCTTTTACCAACTTCGGATCTTGCGTAGCCACACCAGTCGGACAGGTGTTTGCATGGCATTCCAAAGCTTGAATGCAACCCAAAGCGAACATCATTCCTCTGGCAGAATTGCACAAATCGGCTCCTGTTGCAAGTGTTTTTATGATATCAAATCCTGAAATTATTTTACCGCTACAGATAATTTTTATTTGCTCTTTAATTCCGAAACCTTTTAGAGAATCATATACAAAAGCCAGAGCGTCCCGCAAGGGCATTCCGACGTGATCTGAATATTCAATCGGCGCTGCACCAGTACCCCCTTCACCGCCGTCAACAGTGATAAAATCAAAGAAAGTCTGGGTTTCGACCATTGCCTTGCAAATCGAAAGAAATTCGGATTTGTTTCCAATACAGATTTTCATCCCGATTGGTTTTCCGCCAGAACCTTTTCGCAATAATTTTATGAAATCCATTAATTCTAAAGGCGTTTTGAAAGCCGAGTGGGTTGGTGGCGAAATAATATCTCTTCCTTTCCCGACCAAACGAATTGCGGCGATTTCATCAGTCACTTTTTCCTTCGGAAGAATCCCGCCGTGGCCTGGTTTTGCGCCTTGAGAAAACTTGATTTCAATCATTTTTACGTTTTCAAAATGTGCTCTTTTTTCGAAATGCTCGTAAGAAAAATTTCCATCTTCATCTCGGCAGCTGAAATAACCCGTTCCAATATTCCAAACAATGTCGCCACCGCCTTCAAGATGATAGGGTGAAAGTCCGCCTTCACCAGTATTATGATAAAAACCGCCTTGTTTTGCACCGGCATTTAAAGCCATAATTGCATTTTTGCTCAAGGAACCATAGCTCATCGCACTAATATTATAAAGGCTTGCAAAGTAAGGCTTTTCGCATTGCGACGAGCCGATTTTGACTCTTGGATTCATATCAATATCTGCAAAAGGAATGGCTTTGATGCTGTGGTTTATCCATTGATAGCCAATTTCGTAAACGTCTAATTGCGTTCCAAAAGGGTGGGAATCGGTTTCTTTTTTGCTTCTCTGGTAAACCAAGCTTCTTTCTAATCTGTTGAAAGGCGTTCCGTCCAAATCAGTTTCTACAAAATATTGCCTGATTTCTGGCCCGATTGATTCTAATAAATAGCGCATCCTCCCTAAAAGCGGAAAATTTCTTCGGATTGTTTTCTTTGATTGGAACATGTCGTAAAATCCCATGATAATCAAAGGCAAAAAGATTAATAAGAGGAAAATTGACTTCCAATTGATGTAAGTCAGCAGCGCAATTATAGATAGCGACGTGATTGTGAAAACTAAAAATACTTTTCTCATGCTTTTTATTTTAGGCTAATATTAGTAAATTTTAATTAATTTTTAGTGTTTATTGCTTTCAATTTGAAGCGCTGGATTTTGCCAGTTTCTGTTTTTGGAAGCATTTCTAAAAAACGAATTTCCCTTGGATATTTATAAGGTGCGGCATTTTCTTTGAACCAATCTTGAAGCGATTTTGCATATTCATCGCAAGCTTTTGATTTGTCATTCAAGACGATATAAGCGCAAACCAGCATTCCTCGGTTTTCGTCAGGAAGCCCGATAACTGCGCATTCAGCAATATCTTCATGTTTTAAAAGTACGCTTTCCACTTCAATTGCGGCAATATTGTAGCCAGAAGAAATAATCATGTCATCGCCACGAGCCACGAACCAATAATAGCCGTCTTCATCTTTTCTGAAAATATCTCCAGTCAGATTCCAGCCGTTTTGAACATACTCTTTTTGCTTGTCCATTCGATTCAAATATTTGCAACCCGTAATTCCTCTGACAGCCAGTCTTCCGGGCTCATTGATTCCTAATTCATTTCCTTTTTTGTCAACGATTTTTGCTTCATATCCGTGAATTGGCTGGCCTGTAGAACCTTTTTTCATATTCTCTTCATTGGAAGAAATAAAAATATGCAGCATTTCTGTAGCGCCAATTCCGTCAATAATTTTTAATCCTGTGGCTTCGTGCCAATCTTCCCAAACTTTTTCAGGCAAAGTTTCTCCTGCAGAAACACATTTTCTAAGCGAAGAAATATCAAAATCTGAAGCTTTTGCTGCTAAAATTCTGTAAGCTGTTGGCGCAGTAAATACAATTGAAATTTTATGCTCTTGGATAGCCTGCAGTAATAAATCTGGTGACGGTTTTTCTATCAAAAATGTGGAAGCACCATAATAAAAAGGAAACAAAACCAACCCTCCGAGTCCGAAAGTAAAGCCCAAAGGCGGACTTCCGGTAAAAATATCTTCTGGTTTTGGTTGCAAGGCATATTTTGGAAAAGCTTCACAAATCAGCAAAATATCTTTGTGATAATGTGAAGTCATTTTTGGGTTTCCAGTTGTTCCGGACGTAAAACCTATTAATGAAATATCATTTGCTTTGCTTGGAAAATTTGTAAATTCCTTCGGTTTGTTGTGCATTAAAACTTCTAATTTTGAAGTAGCAGTTTCTGTCCCGTCAAACGTAATTACTTGCTTTAAAAATTCAGATTTTATAGAAACCATCGCTTCTTCAAGGCGATAATCACAGAAAGCGTGTGATATTTCAGCACTGTCAATCATCACTTCCAATTCTTTTTCTCGGAGCAAAGGCATTGTGGCAACAACGATTCCGCCAGCTTTTAAAATAGCAAACCAAATAGCAACAAACATCGGATTATTAGCAGAACGAATCAAAACACGATTGCCAGAAACCAAACCTAAATCATCTACTAAAACGTGTGCAATTTGGTTTGACTTTTCATATAAATCTTGAAAAGTCCATATTTTTTCAAATGTCCTGATAGCAATATTTTTTCCGCGACCTTCCTTAATATGATTGTCCAATAATTTTTCTACGCAGTTTAAATCTTCTGGAAGCAGAAATTCTTCTCCCTCATAAATATAATCAGGTTGGAGTTTTTGTGAAGGAAGATGTTTTTTTGCGAAATTATCTTTGTACATTGATTGTCTGTATTTTAATTACGAATTTGAAATTATGCAACCTCTTTAAATTTTATTTTAAGCGTAATTCGTAATTACTAATTCGTAATTTTCTTATGGCTTTCTGGTTTCAACGATTTTTTCATATTTTCAACCGCTTTTCTCTCGCTCAATTTATAAGGATACAAATGCGAAATGCCACTTTCGTATTGCCACGGAATATCTTTTGCTTCAAATTGTTCGTACGCCTGCGCATTTCTGACAAAATTTGGATCTAACAATAAAGGCCTTCCTAAAGCGACTAAATCCGCTCTTCCGTTTAAAATAATTGTGTTTATTTGGTCGATATCTTGAATTGTTCCTGTGGTAATTGTTGGAATATCAATTGTATTTTTAATTGCGTCTGAAAACGGAGTCTGGTACATTCTGCCGTAGCCAGGTTTTTGTTTGGCAACCGTGTAACCTGTGGAAACATTGATAATATCGGCTCCAGCTTCTTTAAAAGCGTTTGCGATTTCTAAAACGTCTGCTTCTGAAATACCATTTTCTGCCCAATCAAAAGCCGAAATTCTGACCGAAATCGGCTTATCTTGATTGAAATTTTCTCGAACGGCTTTAAAAACTTCCAAGGGGAATTTTAATCTATTTTGAATGCTTCCGCCGAATTTATCAGTTCTGGTATTTGTCAAAGGCGATAGGAAGGAAGCCAGTAAAAACCCGTGGTTGGCTTGAATTTCAATCATATCGAATCCAGATTCTTCGGCATTTTTTGTAGCTTGGATAAATTCTGAAATCACGGTTTCCATGTCTGCAGCATCCATTTCTTTTGGAACAGGCATTTTATCTTTATACGGAATTGCAGAAGCAGAAAGCAAATTCCAAGAAGTTTCCAATGGAATATTATAACCTTCCGAAGGCAATTTCACGCCACCGCGTCTTCCTGAGTGCCCTAATTGGATTGCTATTTTTGCTTGACTATTTTTATGTACAAATTTGGCAACTTTTTTCCAGCTATCTATTTGTTCTTGAGTATTTATCATGGCGCAACCTAAAGTAACTTTTCCAACTTCTGAAACCGCAACTGATTCTGTAATAATTAATCCAACACCGCCAATGGCGCGACTTCCATAATGAACCAAATGCCAGTCAGAAATCAATCCGTTTTCAGCAGAATATTGTTCCATCGGCGCCATCACGATTCTGTTTTGCAAATGCATCTTTCTTAAATTATAAGTAGAAAAAGCAGGCGGATTTTTTAAGTTTTCATTTCCGATAGATTTGTTGAAATTAGCTAAAACCGCATCTGTAAAAGAGGAATCTCTGATGGCTAAATTTTCAAAAGTCACTTTTTTGGAACGTGTCATTACGCCAAAGGCGAAAGGTAAAAAGTCGTGTTTTATATGGCGATCCATATCTTCAAACCATTCAAGCGAAACCTTGGCGGCGTGCTGAATCATCTCGACTCTCTGTCTGCGTTTGTTATCGTATTCTTGAAAAGCTTTTTGGATATCATCTTGATTTTCTGTAATAGAATCTGCCAACGCAATCGCACATTCCATGGCTAATTTTGTGCCTGAACCAATGGAATAATGTGCCGTAGCTTTTGCGTCTCCTAATAAAACAATATTATCCTTATGCCAGTTTTTATTGGTAATCACAGGAAAATTACGCCAATGAGATTTGTTTGAAATCAATCCGTGGCCGTCTAATTCTTCTTTAAAAATTTCAGATAATTTTTGAATCGTATCTTGTTCATTCGTAGTTTCAAAACCTGCTTTTTCCCAAGTTTTCTCGGTAGTTTCAAAAATCCACGTGCTCATTCCTTCTTCATATTGGTAAGTATGCGCTACGAACGTGCCGTGAGGCGTTTCCCTGAAAAAATAAGTGAAGGCTTCCAATGGTTTTGTAGAACCCATCCAAACAAATTTATTTTTTTGTAAGACCGTTGTAGTTCCAAAATCTTCCTTAAATTGTTCTCTGATTCCACTGTTTATACCGTCTCCGGCAACAATTACATCAGCATCTTTAAATTGAGAAAGGTCGCCAATATTGTATTTAAAATGCAAATTGACTCCTTCTTCACGACAACGCTGCTGTAATAATTGCAAAAGCGTTTTTCTGGAACAGCCACAAAAACCGTTGCCTGTGATGCGGATTTTTTCTCCGTTTCTGGCCACATCCAAATCATCCCAATAGGCAAAACGGCTTCTGATCAATTCATAAGATTTTGGATCTCTGGTCAAAAATTCGCTCAACGTTTCATCCGAAAAAACAACTCCGAAACCAAAAGAATCATCTGCTTTATTGCGTTCGTAAAGATCTATTTGACAGCTAGGAATTGCTTTTTTTAATAGAATTGAAAAATACAATCCTCCAGGACCGCCACCAATTACAGTTATTTTCATTATTTTATATTCTAAAACCTATTTTTAATTTCTTTTTATTGCAAACAATTCGCCTAATTTGGCATAATTAGCACCCGCCAAACGTGAAACAGGCTTGTATGTTTCCAAATTTATCTTGTGATCTTCCAATAAAACAGAGTTGTCGAAATGAAACATCACGATTCGCCCAATTACAATTGTTGCACCACCAAATTTGTGATTTTCCAAAGTATAATGATGAACCAATTCACATTCAAATGAAATCGGACTTTCTTTGACTCTCGGTGGTTTTACTTTTATTGAGGCAATAGGAGTGAGGCCTGCCAGTTCAAATTCATCTACATCATGTGGTACATTTTGTCCGGTAATGTTCATTTGTTCGACAATTTCTTCGGTAACCATATTCACTACAAATTGCTTAGTTTGCAAAACATTGGTCAAAGTATCTTTTTTGTGGTCGTTAGAATGCGCCGTCGAAAACATAATGTGTGGCGGATCATCACCAACAACATTAAAGAAAGAAAAAGGAGCGAGGTTGGCAATTTTGTCTTCGCTAATGGTAGAAATCCATCCAATTGGTCGCGGAATTACAGCTCCGGTAAGCAATTTATAAATGGCTTTTTGGTCTAAATGGTCAGGATTGAATTCCATTTTAATTGTGTTTGTACAAATTAAAGGAAATTTTTAGAATTATTTTTAATAGAATGTAATTTTAGATTATTAAAAATACGAATAATATAAAATTAATATTGGATTTCGAGAAACTATTGAAATTTTTTATAGATAATTCTTTTCTGCTATAAAGATATAATTAATTGAATATTAGCTTTGTTTCTTATATTTTAGATAACAATTTTCTTTAGAAAATTAAATTTTAAAACAAGCTATTTTGGCAAAAGTAATTTAGAATTTTCTTGTAAATCTTTGTAAATTAGAAGAAAAATTTTGTTTCGATGAAAACAATTCTGGTTACCAAAGAAAAAATCCTTGAAATTTACAAGCCAATTTTTAATGAAACGCATAAAGGAATTCAAGGCCATGCTTTAATTATTGGAGGAAGTTATGGCAAAATCGGTTCAATCGTACTTTCGACAAAAGCTTGCCTGAAATCGGGTTGTGGCTTGGTTACTTCTTTTGTCCCAAAATGCGGTTATGATATTGTTCAGATTTCTTTTCCGGAAGCGATGGTTTTGACCGATGCCAATAAAAAATATATTTCTAAAATTGAGTTTGAAATTATCCCGAAAGCAATCGGAATTGGAATGGGAATGGGGCAGGAGGAAATTACGCAGAAAGCTTTTTATCATTTTTTAAAAACTAATAAAACGCAACTTCTTATTGACGCTGACGGAATTAATATTCTTTCTGCAAATAAACATTGGATTTCATTATTGCCTAAAAAAACAATATTGACACCACATTTTAAAGAATTGGAAAGATTGCTCGGAAAGTGGAATTCTGAAGAAGAAAAATTAGAAATGGTAAAAGATTTTTCTACTAAAAATAATATGATAATAGTTGTAAAAGGCGCTCCGACAATCATAATTGACGGCCAAAATAGTTATAAAAATACTACAGGAAATGCAGCTTTGGCAACTGCAGGAAGCGGTGATGTTTTATCAGGAATTATAACGAGTCTGCTTGCACAATCTTATGAACCGATTGAAGCCTCAAAATTAGGCGTTTACCTTCACGGACTAACGGCTGATTTGGCTTTGCCGGAAACTGGCTATCAATCTTTTACAGCTTCCGCAATAATTGACTATCTAGGGAAGGCATTTTTAAGCTTGGAAAATTAAGCAATAATTTATTCTTTGATTACTATAATTGTAGCCTTAAAACCAGTTGCCAGATTCCATTTATCTGAAGAAATTAGATTTTTTTTGTCATCATAGACATGGAATTCAGCAGTATTTGGTCCAGAAAAACCTTGGTTTAAAGCTTCAAAATCAATTTTGTTAAATCCGGGTTTTAGCGTAATGCTCAATCCTTTGAAATCACTTTCAAGAGTGATAGAAGGAACTACAACTACATCATTTACAGAGACTTTGATCATGTCTCCGTCAGGATATTCATGGTCTCTGTAAATTACGTTGACAAATTCGCCACTGTTTCTAAATTCGCCAAAAAACTGGTTTCCTTTAATCACATTATCAGGTTCTTTGCCATATTTTTTGTTTAA
This sequence comes from Flavobacteriaceae bacterium PS02334, assembly GCA_029959295.1. GTDB lineage: Bacteria > Bacteroidota > Bacteroidia > Flavobacteriales > Flavobacteriaceae > Flavobacterium. Next base: position 55,023 of record JASCOH010000003.1, read on the forward strand.
TTTCTTATTGTATTCTTCTCCTGGATTGGCAAAAGTTTCTTTTTTTTCTGCAAAATTTACGCCGTCAGACTCTCCAATTTTAAATTTATCTGACTTTGGCTTGCTAAAAGTAGAGAAATCAATATTGGGAGCTATGGAAGTTGATTGAGGAATCGAATTGCTTTTTGTCGTATTCTTTGAAGTTGTCGCAGGAATTGCAATCGAATTTCCTCTATCTACTTGAGAATAAAGTGTGTATGAAAAAAGAAGTAAGAATGCAGTTATAAATTTCATTAAACGTTTTTTAATAGTCTGAGTGCTCAAATTCTGTGCCTAAAAATAAGAAAAATCGCGGACTCTGGTTTTCTTTTAAATAACTTTTAGCATTTTGATTTCCTTGTATATTAATTTAAAATTGTATTTTAGGGATCAATTAAATTATTTTGGAATGCAGAAAACCACTGTATCCGATGAATCTTCAAAAAAATCATCTATGAAATTGTCTGTCGAGAGAAAACCAATAAAAGTTTATCCAGATTCAGCACGTGTCATCGCGCGTTATTTTTTTAATGGCGAAGAACGAGCGATAGCTTTGATCAAAAAAATATTAGAATTAGACAGCGAAAGTATTTTCGGAATTATTTCTCCATTGCTGCAGGATTATTCGAAAAGGCACCGGAATATTACCAAAAAATTGCTCAAAAATTGTGAGAAAGTAAAAGACTATGTTGAGAAAGCAGGATATAGTTATTCAAACCTTGATGAATATTCGAAATTGCTTATCGGCTCTTATTTTACGCATGAATATTCGATAGAATCGGCTGCTTTTTTTAATCCGTCGATTGTTCCAGATCCTGATCAGTCAAATCTTGAAGAAGGCCAGTTGCGCGTTTTGATCAGTTTTAGGGCTGTTGGCGAAGGTCATATTTCTTCGATAGTTTTTCGCCGTGCGATGATTGACAAGCATAATAATATCACGGTAATTCCGGCTGGAAATTATATTGATGAAGCTGAAAAGGTTCACAATATGATTTACAATAAAAAATTGTTTTTGAAAAAGGGCGAAGAAGCTGATATCAACAACGATTTTCTGAAAGATGTAGATGAAAAATTGGAAGATCGCTTTGATTATGAGAGTCTTAAAAAAATAATCATAGAAGCAAAACAGAAAACTTCTGATGAGAAAACTACAAAAGAATATGATCAAATTCTCGCATTATCAGATAGTTACCGAAAAATTTGCTTTTCAAAAGATACTGATATTAGCGACCGCGTCATCTTTCCGATTTCTGATTTTGAAAGCAAAGGAATTGAAGATGCGCGTTTCGTGAAATTTACGAAGGAAAATGGAAAAGTAGTTTATTATTGTACATATACAGCTTTTGACGGTCAGCACATTATGCCGAAATTAATGCATACGTATGATTTTTATAATTTTAAAACGGGTCCGTTAAATGGCGCTGGTGCAAAAAATAAAAATTTGGCGCTTTTTCCAAGGAAAATTAACGGGAAGTTTGCAATGCTTTCCAGAATCGACGGTTGGAATAACTACTTAATGTATTCTGACAATATCAATATTTGGGAAGATCCGATCAAAATCCAGAGCCCAGAATATCCTTGGGAATTTGTGCAGATTGGAAATTGCGGTTCGCCAATTGAGACGAAATATGGCTGGCTTGTGATGACACATGCCGTTGGGCCGATGCGTCATTATTGCATCAGCGCATCTTTATTAGACATTGATGATCCATCAAAAGAAATTGGTCGCTTGAAAGATCCGCTGATTATGCCAAATAATGATGAACGCGAAGGTTATGTTCCAAATGTTGTATATTCTTGCGGATCGATTATTCACAATGATGAGCTTATAATTCCGTACGGATTATCAGATCACAGTTCAGGATTTGCGACTGTAAATTTGAATGTTCTGTTGGAGCGATTAATGAAAGGATAACGAATATATTGTCAAATAGGAGTTTTTTATTGAAAAGCTCCTATTTTACTTTTATTATTTTGCACTATAATTTATAGCATGTAAAATAGGGTAGGGTAGGGTAGAAGTTTTGTTAAAGTTTCTTTTGTAAAAGAAAATTTTCGTATTATTGCACTATTGTTTATCAATAACTCCCGAGGTGCGCTAACACCGTTAGAGGGAGTTTTTTTTTGTACTCAATTGAAATACTAGCGAAGATGCTACGCATCGACCTAGTTGTGTTGCTAATGGAATTCGCTTGATGTCCTAGAGATATAGCCAATCTGTCGACCGCAACTACCATCATCATTGCGCTCATAGATTTTTAAATAGTGGAAATCTTCCTTACTTCTCCAGTATCTTTCGATATAGGAAAAGAAGGAAGATTTTACCTTTAGCCAACAGAATTTTCTGCCGTTTGACAGAAATGTATGAAAGTGAACCTTAAGAAAGGCGTTCTTAACTAATAATGACATGTGAATATTGTTTATCTAACGGAGAGGTGCGCTAACACCTTTTTACCCCCTGTCGAAGTTTGTCCAAATATACATATTAATTCGATATTAATAATTATTTAACAATAAATTTATTCAGCAGGCGGAATATAGCCACTTTTATAGGTTTCCTCGATATGGCTTACCAACTCATTAAAATAATCTCCAGTATTATCAATCACATTATTTAAAGATGTATAATGATACATGATGAATAAAGATTCCGCTTCCCTAAAATGGTGCGGTGCAATTTCAAAATTGATATTTCCATTGTTAAATAAATGCCTTTCCAATGGAGTAAGAGGATAATTTTTTAAATCGCCTAAAGGATAAACTGTCAAACCTTGATACTGCAAACCAACAATTAAGTGCCTTTCCTTGATTTTAAAATGTGTTAATGCGGGCCCATCTTTACGCTGATAGACATTAGCCTTAACATAATTTATTTGCCTTTTTTCGTTGATATACAGGGCATATGTATCGACTGGATTTTCTAATAATGCTACTACCATACTTTCTTATATTTTTTGTAAAACGCTTTCAATTCTGCCAATTCTTTTTCGTCTAATAAAGCGTTAACATCATCCGTCAAATTGCGACTTTTGGTATACACATCGTAGTACAATTTTTTGACAAGATGTATATTGTTAACCTCATATTTTAGAAGCCTTAAGACCTCTTTATCATTTTCTGTCCATCCTTTAGGGTTAAGAAAATCATACCAATGTCCTGCATCAGAATACTTAACACCAAGGTGTGTAGCCAAATCCCTAGCGGTAGATTGTATATGACTAACTTTAGTAATTTTGTCTGCATTCTTTTTTTGGATTTCAGGGTCTTTATTTTCTGTAATTTTAACATCACTAGCAATATCAGCACTTTGTTCTTTTAACGCTTGATTTTGGCTTTTAACGTACTTTATAACCCAAGGAATGACAAAGACAGCACCAAGGACGAAAATCCAATTAGCTTTAAGCCAATTGAAAAAATCAGCCCACATAGTAGGCTGATTTCTATTTCTAGTTGTGCGGTTCATATTAATAAGTTCGTCTAGTTGCACGCTTTGTACCGCATTGTTTCTTTCCAACGAAGAAACCAACCGCTAATCCAACAACAACCAATACAATTTTTCCTACTGGTTTTTCTAAAAAGTCTTTAATTTTTTGCATTTTATTTAAGTTTAAAAATTTATAATTTGATTTATTTGTGATTCCTTACCACAAGAAAATAGTAGCAACTGAATAAAAAAAAACAGCCAGTTCCAAGACGTAAGGAAAAGAACCGCTTTTAACGGTGTTTTTAACCTCTATATTAGCCAGTTTCTTATTTCCGACTAAAGATATAGCACTCTTAATAATTCCGTCCGTTACGTGAACCGCATCTTTGCCGTTTTCAACCTTGATAATTGCTTTAGCAAGCAATAGAATCAATCCCGAATCAATAACCTTTAATTGGTAATCAGGCGTAACATTCAAGGATGCAGAAACCGAATTGATATAAGCCAAGGTGTTGTTTTCAAAAGCGGGAGCGTACTCCGAAATCAGTTTTCTGATTGTGTTTTTGCCTTTGTTGATATCGTTGATTAAATCAAGAATCATTGCCCTAACGCCATATTCCAGACTTACAAACTGCTCAAATTTAGTATCAGTACTTTGGTCATAAGGAATTTTACCAATCCATTTATTTGACGTTCTAATCAGATTGCCAGGATTATTATTTCTAATTCCACGGCTGACTGATTTATCGTTTAATTTACTGCTCATCTTCCTCATGAATTTCAGCAACTTCTAAAGGCTTGGAAGAATCAGACTTGATACCCGCTTTTTCCAACTCATCAATTGCATAGGTTACGATTTTGACAACTACGGCAATTAGTGCCGCATACTTTAAAATAAACTTTAATCCGCTGATAATGCTACTTGCTGTTTTCATTCTCTTGTTGATTTTTTAAGATTTTTTCAATTATTTGTTTCTCCACTCTTTTTCTTTCGAGCCTTTGTTTATACAAATCCGCCAATTCGTGGACAATCAGCGGTAAAAGCTTTCCTAAAAGCCTAAGCACTACTTTTTGAAATTTCTACCGAAAAAGCCTTTAACCTGTTTTCCGCTTGCAGTCTGACCGCTACCGTTAGGAGAAATAACTAAAGAAAGTTCTTTGATTACAATTTTCTTTGTATCAAGGCGCATCAAACACCAGTAGGTAGATTTAGTTCCTGCAGATGAATTTGTAACATCAACCACATAGCGCATAAACTCATGCCCTGATTCACGCCCTACATGGATTACACCATCAACAGGAAAAGCAGACGCAGACATTAAGCCGTGTTGTGTTTTTCTCCACGCATTGACAGCAATTAAGCCTTCCATTTTCCCTTTTCTCATTGTGGTATAGGTAACACCTGACTTTTTGAATTGCTGACGGTTACCGCCGTTATTTCCATTGTTGTTGTTATTGTACTGGCGATTGTTGTTATTGCCATTGTACTGACGGTTATTTGAACCGTTATTGCCTTGATAATTGTTATTGTATGACATTTTACTTAAAGATTAAGATTTTTAATAATTGTTTGATTTCTACAGCTTTGCGAAGGATAAAAATGACCGTATCTACCGTTAAAATAAGCAGATAGACACGGTATTTTTTAGCGCCTTCCTTTTCTTCCACCTCGTGTTGCAAAGAAGATTACACCGCCAAGAACGCCAAGACCTGCAACAACTTTCCACCAATGAACTTTAAACCATTCGCCCAAAGCCATGTTTCCAAGACTTGCACCGCTTTTTGCAATGCCTTCCTTTAAACCGCTTGATGCCCCATCGTAAGCACCGTCTAAAGTTCCTTTGACCAACTGGTTAGCGAAATTTTTGACGATACCGCCCGCAACATTTCCCATTGCACCGCCTGATGCGCTTGAAGCTAATTGCGCCTGCTGTGCGTATTGCTGTGCCAGTTCCGCATTTCCTTGTGCCTCGGCTTGCTTTTGCTGTTTTTTCAACTCGTGAGCATCGGACATTCCGCCAACGGTTGTCTGCAAAAAGCTTCCAGCAACTGGAATCGAACCGAGTAGAGGAGTACCAATTTTAATAGCGTTTTTCAACGAAATTTGCTTGGTCACTTTTTTGATTGATTTACCGATTTTTTTAAAAAACCCCATAATTTTAATTTTTTAGAAGTTACTAATTAGTGAGATTTTGCCATTTGATACAAGACGTAATCGCCTTCATCAATTCGCATAGTGCAATCCAATCTTTCGCCCGGAGTTTTACGGATGTTAAGATTTACAACACCTTTGATTGGAAAAATCAGCCTGTCATACAAAGTATTAGTAACAGCACCGTCAGCCGTGTACACCAAAGCTGAATCAATCGAACGGGAAATGCACTCCAATTCGAAAGGAGTGTATTTGCACACAGTTCCATTGTCGAAAGTCAAAGCAATCTCATTGATAGTATTCGATTTTTGAAGAGATACAAGGTCATAGCCTTTAGTATCAAAATCACGGTTTACATCTTCCGATGCCATTGATTTTCTTTCGTACATCAACACTTCGGTAGATGAAACAGGCTCTTCGATCGAGTTAAAGCAATACAAGCCGTTGTTTTTCATACCTCTAACCTTAAATTTGATAGTTTCATTGTCCTTCAAGGCAATGTAACCGCCATCCTCTGTTAAATCGATATTGGCAATAAGATTAAAGTTTCCGTCGCTGTACATAGCATCTTCGCCCCAAGTTCCCAAAAGCATGAAATCTTTCAACAGGATATCTTTTGCGATATCGACGTTGCGCCCGTCTTTTTCAACCCAAAACGAAATTGTTTCCGTCGTAATCGCAGAATATTCCAGATTAGTAGAAACAATCAAACAGCCAAAGCCTTTTGTTGTTAGTACGTCAGGACTTTCAGCCATTGCAACACCCGCAGTTTTTCTGAATAATTCAGCCATTTTTTTAAGTATTTAATTAATAATGATTTAGATGACAAATTTCGGGCATAAAAAAAGGCACAATTTATAATTGCGCCCTTCTGATATAATTTGATAGATTTTGGTATCGTTTTTGATTATATCTTAAAATAAGTAGTAAAATGCTTATAAGTTACGACCTCGATGCCGTAGCTGTTTTTGATATCAGCAAAATAGCGTTGTGCGGTTGCCTGTGAAACGATTAGAAGATTTTGAATATCTTTACAGGTAATTCTTTGAAGCGGTTGGTAATTGATAGTATCAGCCATAATGTGGAGGGTTTTAAAGGGGGGAGGTGAGAGTCCCCTCTTTTTGTTAATAAATTTCGTGAATTAATATATATTCTGTTATTCCCTTGTTGTTTAAAAAGCCTATAGGTTCAAAATATTGAAGTTGTTCATCATATAAAAAACCAAAAACAAAATCATTTAAATCCTCTTTGTTAAAAAATGTAAATGTGAAAATAGGCGGTAAATCGGCTATTTTAGATTTTGCTTTTTCTATTGCTTGCAATTCAGTTAAAGTTTCCATATTAAAAAAGTGTTTGTTGATTTTCGTGTAATCTTGGCGCAATAACATCATTCCAAGTTTTGTCAATATCGACATCAAGCCATTGCTTGCAACTGTCATTTTGAAATGTTATTTCGCACCACTTTTTACACAATCCTGCATGCTTGGTTCTTTCGTCAGAAACGTGTGAAGAATTATCAAAATTGATGCAATTCAAACAGTGCGATTTTTCAGTTTTTTTACTCATTTTTTTAGGTGTTTTTTGGACGAGTCCGATTAACATATTTGTTAAGTAAATCCCGACTATCATTAGTCGGGATTTTGCGCTATTTACAATACGTTAAAATATCATAAATAATCAGGGAATAAAACCAGATACAAAAGCCAAAAAAACCATAGTAAAAAATGGTGGCAGAATGGTTGCATAGAAAGTCATTAAATTGTCTGATTTGTTTCATAATTTTAAATTTTAAGTTATTTTAAAGTGTGTCTAATCCGATATTTTTTAAGAAATGATTCGCCCTATCATTATCTAATAATTTTCTGTCTAACAAGCCGTCAAGAGTTCCAAGATTTGAAATCAAAGATTTTGCTTTTGTTTTCATTCTAGATTTTGCAACTGGGCATGAAATTGAATATTCAAAACCTAAAAGCTTTTCAGTATCAAAACCAAGCTTTATAAGTTGCTCCTGATAATACTGGATAACGATATCAGTTGGAGAAAGTTCCGTATTAACTTTAGATTTGGGTTTTTCTTCGATATAGTGTTTTAAGCCTGATTTAGCTATTTGAGCCAAATCCTTTTCCTTTGTGGCTAGGAGTTCGCCAAACGTTTTAAAATCAGCTTTAAAACCTTGTTTGCAGAGGTATTCCTTATGTTTTGAAGCTTTAACGGTAAATTCGTAACGAACCAAATTATTAAGAATTGGGCGTTTCATAGGCTCTAAGAAAGCTTTGTAAAACACAATTGATTTGGATAATAATTCGTGTCCTTTATGGTAAATTTTGCAGTATGGAGTGGAATTCGTTGCTTTTTCTCTTTTATTAAAATCAACTCCCAAATTTTTATGACCGCTTTGGCTGGTTTGATTAATAAAGTGCATCAAAGGTTTTTTGCTAGCACGTGGAAAATTATGTATAAGACTAAAAGCTACTTTTAAAGATTTTTCGTCAATAAGCTGATTAATACAAATATCTATATCGGAGACTAAACCATCAAGCAAAGCGGTTTGAGTTAAATGCACTATGCCTAAGGCGTTTATATCGTCTAAAATCAGCTTAATGTTATCTTTTGTGATTCCTTCAAAATATCTTTTCTTTAACATTTTTGCTGAAATCTGCAATACAAGATATTCTTGGGCTGTTTTGTTTTTATCGATAAAAGCTTTAACATATAAACGGTACGTAATACCTTGAATTATTTTAACTAAAGGCTTAGCACGGTTAAAGTTATCGCCAAGTTGCGTTTGTTCAATATCATTATCCAGTTGCTCAATCGACGGATAATATTCTATATAATCAGAAATTAGTCTTTTATCTAAGATTTTAATCTTATCTAATTTAACCCGAATTTTTAACGAATCTATTAAACCAGTGTTAAACATGAATTTTAGTGTTTTAGCACTACAATACTTAAAATCAACACATTACACCTGATAAGCTTTTATTTCTGCACTATAATTTATATTATGTAAAATAGAGTATTTCAAAACTACCTTTTATGCAGTTTTCTACAGTTTGATTAAATCTGTATATTTGCCCACTTTCTAACCTTAGATTTAAATTAATGGAATTTTTATTTATAATCGTTGTTGTGTTCTTATTGTTTTTTGCTCCGAAATACTTCCGTAAAAAAAAATAAAAATTACTCATGAAGTTTTAAGCGATTTTTGAGCTCGCGAATTTCATCATTCAGTTTAGTTTGTTTTTTAAGCAGATTTAATATCACATCAATTCCTTCGTGATTTATATGCAATTCATAATGCAATTGTCTGCAGCGCTCTAAATCTTGCAAACATTCAGGATCAAGAAAAATTTCATTGTCTTGACGTGATAATTCTAAAATTCCCATTTCTTCCAAAACATCTATGAATGAGGTTTCAATATTATAATGGCTGCAATATTCTGATATGATTATTCTTTCGATTTTCATGGCTGTAAATTTTAAAGTTTGGATAAATTTCTAAAAGCTTCTTTTTGTTCTTCAGATAAATTCACAGGAATTTTTATATCATAATTGATAATCAAACTTCCAAAACTTCCTTCTTTTTTATACACCGGAAGCCCTTTATTTTTCAATTTCACTTTCGTTCCATTTTGCGTTCCTTCTGGAACTTTGAGCTTGACTTTTCCGTCTAAAGTCTCAACTGTTATTTCTCCGCCTAAAACTGCAGTATACAAATCAATAGCGACAGTTTTGTAAATATCTTCATTAAGTCGCTTAAATTCAGGATCATCGCTAATTTTAAAAGTTATAAATAAGTCCCCAGATAAACCGTTGTTTGTGCCTGGCGCTCCATGTCCTTTTAGCTTAATCACTTGTCCGTCAGCGATTCCGGCTGGCACAGTAATTCGCAGATTCTTTCCATTTACGGTAATTGTCTGTTTATGTGTATTTAAAATATCCCTTAAATTTAGCTGCAATTCTGCGTTATAATCTTGTCCTTTATACTGGGCTTGTTGCCTGCTTTTTCCTTGATTTCCAAACATAGAGCTGAAGAAATCTGAGAAATCGCCACCGTCAAAACTTCCTCCGAAATCTGAATAAGAACCGCTTTGTCCTTGTCCCTGATATTGCGACTGAGACTGTTTCTGCCTTTCAAATTCATCAGCATGTTGCCAATTTTCACCATAAGCGTCATACTTTTTCCTCTTTTCAGGATCGCTGAGCACTTCATTCGCTTCATTAATCTGCTGGAATTTTTTGTGCGCTTCCTCATCATTTGGATTAACGTCAGGATGATATTTCCTAGCCAGTTTTCGATATGCTTTTTTTACTTGGTCCGCCGAAGCCGCTTTGTCAATCTCAAGTAATTTGTAATAATCTATAAATGCCATAATTTCAGATGTATATAATAAATTTAAGAATTTTCAGTGAAATTTCAATTCATTTTATGACAAAAAAAACACCGCAAAAAATGCAGTGTTTTATACTATTTCCTAAAAATTTAAATAAGATATTATTTGATTTTAACAGGAATATCCCAATTTTCCCAGCTTAAAGTAATGTTGTCTTTATTCACTTTATAAACTAATTTTTCTGTCAGGGAAGCCGATTTTTTAGGAGTAACTTTAACTCTCAATTGCTCTTCTTTATCATTTACTTTATAAGCGCCCCATTGTTTCCATTCTTTGTTGAAAATAATTGTAGCTGATTCTTTTTCAGGAATTACGAAGAATGAATATTTTCCAGCAGGCAATTTTTTTCCTTCTACAGTAATTTCTTTATCTGTTTCAAAAGTAGTCGCATCATTTGCGCCAGCTCTCCAAACCTTCCCATAAGGAACCAATTCGCCCCAAATAGTTCTTCCTTTTACAGAAGGACTTCCATAATTAATAGTAATTGTAGCGCCATTAATTTTTCCTGTAGCCGTTTCTGCCGGACTCGCTACTGCTTTCTTTTCTTGAGCATTTGCAAGCGTAGCCATGCAGATTGTCAGTAAGAATACGCCAATTTTTTTGTGTAGTTTCATCTTGATTTTGTGTTGATTAGTTATTTAATTTGTTAGTAAATATACGCAAGACCAAGCTTGAATTATTTCAATATTATATTTTTTTTAAGAAATTTAACATAGAAATATTATCTTTTTTTAAAGCAGAAATCAATCAGCGTGAACTATTTTTGTAATCAAATTTAAACTCATGCTCTATTTAATTTTAAGCATTATTTGCAGTGTTTCGGTTGGAATTCTACTGAAAATCGCTAAAAGATATTCAATCGATATCGTTCAAGTTATCACCGTAAATTACGCTTTCGCGATAGCACTTTGTTATTTCAGTTTTAGTCCGGATATTTCTGTAATTGACAAGAATTCTCCTTGGGAAATCTATATTCCGTTGGCAATTTTGCTTCCAAGCGTATTTTTGATTTTAGCTTCTTCCATAAAAAATATGGGAATTGTCAAAACAGATATTGCCCAAAGATTATCATTATTCATTCCAATTTTAGCTGCTTATTTTATATTTAAAGAAGATTTCAGCCAGTTGAAATTCATTGGTTTGGCTGTTGCTTTTCCGGCAATGATTCTAATTCTGTCAAGAAATAAATCAGAAGACCCTGCTCAAAAAAAATGGATTTATCCAACTTTGGTAGTATTAGGTTTTGGAATAATCGATGTTTTTTTCAAGCAAATCGCCTTGCAGAAAAACTTCCCTTACATTACTTCCCTATTTGTAGTTTTTTGTATCGCATTTGTCGTATCGCTTTTATTTACAACCTATTCAGTTATAATTCAAAAGAAAAAACTGCAATTTATCAACCTGATTTTTGGAAGTGTTTTAGGAATTTTAAACTTCGGAAATATACTATTCTACTTAAAAGCACACAAAGCTTTTTCAGAAAATCCAACTACAGTTTTTGCCTCTATGAATATGGGAGTCATCATTTTAGGAAGCTTGGCCGGAATTTTGATATTCAAGGAAAAAGTTACTTTAAAAAATTATATCGGAATTATTTTAGCTTTGGGAGCAATTGTCCTGATCACTCTTTCGCAATTGCAAAAAGGCTAGTTTCAACATAATATTCTCATTATTTTAAACTTCAATCATTGCAACTATTAAGAATAAAGTTTATTTTTACTAAATCACAGTTAGCGAAATATGAAAAACCCGATTGCAGAAAGGATTGTTGATTTTCTAAAGAATTATCCGCCTTTTAACAGCTTAAATTACCAAGAATTACTGCACATAGCAACGGAAATCAGCGTGCTTTATCTCGAAAAAAATAAAATCCTTTTTCAGATTGGAGACGTCTGCCATGATAGTTTTTATGTTGTGGCTTCAGGCGCCATCGGACTTTCGGTGACTTCTGATGCTGAAGAAACTTTGATTGATAAATGTGATGAAGGCGATATTTTAGGACTTCGTCCCTTTTTTGCTAAAAATAATTATTTGATGACGGCCAAAGCGCGTGAAGAAAGTATTGTTTATGCTATTCCGATTGCTATTTTTCAGCCTTATGTTATTGCTAATCAAGACATTTTAAGTTTTCTTCTGGAAAGTTTTGCGTCAAATACAAGAAATCCTTACGATCAAGAACATCGTGGGACTTTGATTTCTGAAAATATAATTTATAAGGAACAAAAGGCTGATATTCAGTATTTTCAGTCCATCCATTATTCAAAAGATCCGATTACGGCGACGCAAGATGCAATCGTAAAAGATATTGCGCAAATGATGACCGACAAAATGATCGGAAGCGTCATTATTAAGAATGGAAATCTGCCAATCGGAATTGTAACTGACAAAGATCTCCGATCAAAAATCGCAACCGGACAATTCCAAATTACGACAACCGCTTCAAAAATAATGACTTCACCTGTAATCACGGTTCCAGAAGATTTGTCTTTGGCGGAAGCGCAATTGTATATGTTGAAATATAATGTTGATTATCTGTGTGTTACGGTTGATGGTTCTGACCGTTCTGAAGTTCGCGGCGTGATTTCTGAAAATGATTTGGTGGTAGCCCAAGCGAATAATCCAGGCGTTTTGATTAAGGAAGTAAAACGTGCGCAGACGCCGAAAGACTTGAAGCGAATTCGTGAAAAATTAACGGAATTAATCCAAACTTCAATTCACAAAGACATTCCGCTTTCACACATCATGAATATTTCTGGCGAGATAAATACCGCAATTTCAAGGCGTGCGATTGATTTGGCAATTTTAGAAATGGGTTCGCCTCCTGCCCGATTTGCTTGGCTGAGCATTGGAAGCCAAGGAAGAAAAGAACAGCTATTATTAACCGACCAAGACAATATTTTAGTCTTTGAAGATGTGGCCCAAGAAAAATACAGAGATGTAAAAGATTACTTTTTGCGCTTGGCCAGAAGGACTGTTTCTACGCTTGAAAAAGTAGGCTACATGACTTCTCCAGATGGTGCGGTTGCAAGTAATATAATTTGGTGTAAGTCGTTGACTGATTGGATTAAGCAGTATAATATGTGGATTAATACTCCAGGTGAAAATAGTGATACGATTAATACAATTTTCTTCGATTATGAAATTGCTTTTGGCGAAACTGCTATTGAAGAAACGATCACAGAAATTATCTATAAAAATGCTGTAGGCAATAAATTATTTTTTGACTATTTAGGAAATGATGCTTTGAAAAAACCACCACCATTGGGCTTTTTTCGTCAATTTTTAGTAGAAGAAGGTGGTGAAAATAAAGATACTTTTGATATAAAAACAAGAGCCTTGATGCCTTTGATAGATGCGGCGCGTCTGCTGACAATCAGCCACAATATCAAAGGAATCAACAATACTTTCATGCGTTTCAAGCAGTTGGCAGTTGCAGATCCAAAGAATGCTGAATTGTTTGTGAATTGTGCTGAAGCATTTTTAACTTTATCAGAATTTCGAACTGTTGAAGGTTTAAAGAATGACAGTAGCGGTCAATTTATAAATCTGGAAGAACTTTCAAAAACGGACAAAGTGAAGCTGAAAAACTGCTTTATTCCGATAAAAGAATTGCAAGAACTGATTAAAAACCGATTTAAGCTTACTTATTTCTCATAATATGTTAGACTGGCTAAAAATAAACAAAGATTACCCAGAATTTTGGAAAGAATATCTGCATAAATTTGAGCATAAATCAAAGAGATTTGTCGTATTCAGTACTGAAACGACGGGCTTAGATACTGAAAAAGACGTGATTCTTTCAATCGGCGCTGTCGGAATTGAGAAAGATCGAATTATTGTAAAAGATAGTTTTGACATTACAATTGTCCAAGATAAATTTAATCCTGAAGTTGCTATAAAAAACGGAATTTTAAAGGATAACAATGAAGATAAAGTTTCCCAAAATGAAGCGATAACTAATTTTGTCAATTATTTAGGAAATGCGACTTTGGTCGGGCATAGAATTCATTTCGATATTGCGATGCTTAACGAAGCTTTAGAAAAACTGCAAGTGGGAAGGTTAAAAAATGAAGCTTTGGATATTGAAATTATGTATCAAAAATGGAAACAATTGCCTGAAGATAAGCAAGTTTCAATTGACGAGCTAAGTACTACATTTAAAATTTCTAAAAGCGACAGACACACTGCTTCTGGAGATGCCTACATTATTTCATTGCTTTTTTTAAGGTTGAAACAAAGATTGGGCTTATAAAATTCCAAAAATTATATGATTCAGATTGAACAAATTGCTTATGATTTTACTTGGCCGATTCGTCAAGAAGTAATGTATCCTGATCAAGAATTGGATTTTGTCAAGCTTGAAAATGATGAAATCGGAATTCATTTTGCTTTGTACTTTGACCATAAACTAACTGGAGTTGTTTCGCTTTTTGATCAAGAAGATATTTATCAATTTCGAAAATTAGCGATTTTAGATAACGTTCAGAAAAAGGGTTTAGGGACAAAATTAATGGAATATGTGATTGATTTCTGTAAAGTTCAAAAGGCTTCAAAATTGTGGTGCAATGCGAGAGTGAACGCAAAAGAATTTTACAAGCGTCTTGGATTTCAGGAAACTGAAAATACCTTTTTTAAAGACGGCTACGATTTTGTCGTAATGGAATTAGATTTTAATTACGATTCAGAAATCACCTAATAAAATCGTCCAGACTTCTTTTTTCTTGCTTCCAAAAGATTTTTCTTCTGGATAAAAATAAACTTTTTGGTAGATTTTTTTTTGCTGTATTTCTTTTCCATCGTTAATTTTCAAAGTATATGAATTTGTCCAAAAATTATTGGAAGTGGCTTCTTTTTGGATATTTTTTACTTCAAACTTTAACCCTTTTGCTTTACTATTTTCTAATAATTTTTCCAGCGTAATTTTTTCAGAGCCAAAGAAATCAGTGACTTGAGAATTGTTTTTATACAAATAAAAAATAGTTTCTTTTACTTGATTTTTCAATGCTTCAGAAGAATTTACATCAGAATAAATTTCTAAGAATTGATAAAAATCTTTCACTTTTGAAAACGAATTTTCTTCATAGGCTTCTAAAACTTCCGTAGAAAAATTAGCTTTGATATTCGTTCTGCTTATGGAATTATCAAAACTTTGCGCGAGAATGCAATTGCAAAAAAAGAATAATAGGATTGTAAAATAGTTCATCATTGCTTGATTCTTATAAATTCAATTTTTCCGTTTTCTGCATTTTTTATTTCGATAATCTGCATCTTTTTTACCGATTCCGTTGGAACAATCAGCTTTTGAGAAAACTCTTTTTTATCGAAATATTCTGCTCCCAAATTATCTTTCAGCATCACAATTACTTCCAAATCTTCTGATAAAATCTTGTCTAATTGCACTTTTCTAGTTTCCCAATCTTTGATATCTGATTGCATAAAAGCTTTCAACATCATTGCAAAATCATCTGGTTTTAAGACTATTTCTGATCTTTCAGAATTTGAATTGACCTTTATTTCCTGTTTTTTATAATACGGACTTTCAACAATAATTTTAGTGTTTTCATCTATCGCCTCTACTTCTACTTCGGCATTTCTTATCGGAATCTGAATCTTTTCGTTGTTCTCGATTTTGTAGGCTTTTACATCTTTTGCTTGAATGGTCTCCTGCGTGAATTCATTTTTCAACTTAAATTTTTGCGTTGATTTTTTATTGGAATAAAGTAGAATTACTATGATTATTCCAACTATTAAAATTGCGATAAATATAAAAATTGCTTTGTTTTTCTTTTTTGGAAGTATTAATTTTTCTTCAGAAACCACTTCCCTATTTTTAAACATAAATTCATCCCAACCTGAAAATCCAGAAAATAGGCTCAAAATATCAAGCATGTCTTTTCTTGGCAATTTTGAATTTGTTTCAGGTTTCAAATGCGTATAAATCCATTTTTCGCTGACGTTCTGTTTGGTGTTTTCTTCAATTAAAACGATCAGATTCTGGATATCTTGTGAACTAAAATTCTCCCAATTTCCTTGAAAATAAGGGTAATGCTCTTGGTATTTCAAAAGCACTTTTTGTTTTAATTGTTCGAAAATTTCTAGTTCAGTCATTCGGTTTTGTTGAAGCAAATGTAGTTTGAAAGGTATAAAAATCTACTGTAAATCTACTGTAAAACTTTGTAAAAACGTTACAGTCAAAGGAAAGTCGTTTTGCTAGACGAATTTTATAGCTTCGCCGTAATCTTGCAACATAAACTTTAAAAAATATCAAGATGAGATTAAAATTCACATTACTTATGTTGCCTTTTCTATTTGTAAATATTGTAAAAGGTCAAGAATCTGGAAATGCTAATTACGGAAACAACAAATATTATGCGAATCAAGTTAGTACAATTCAGACCACTTCGAGCAGTCAAGATGAAATGATAATCACAATAAAAGGAATTTACAATGAAAATGCGACCTCGAAAATTGCAGTTTTTAGTATTCTTCAATTGGGAAAAACTGCTGAAGAAACGACTTCGATGATGGATGAGAGAATTGCGAATGTCGTCGCCCAAATTCAGTCGTTCAATAAGGAAATTGAAGTGGTTACTGATATGATTTCTTTTGTTCCAATGTATGAATATCAGGTCGAAAAAAAGATTTTTAATCCGAAAACTTACAATGAAAAACCATCAGGATTTGAGCTAAAGAAAAATCTAATTATCAAATACAAAACCCATGTAGAATTTGATAAAATCATTTCAATTTGCGCCAAACAAGAAATTTATGATTTAGCAAAGGTGGATTATGTAACCAATAATTTTACGTCAATCAAAGACCAAATGCAAAACAGAGCTATTGAAGAATTTAAGAAAACGCTGTCAAATTATTCGACAATTATGAATATGGATTTGTCCAAAAAAGAAAAAATTATCCAAGAAGGTTTTAATGTTTCTTATCCAATGGAAAGTTATAGAAGCTACCAAGCGTATTCTCAAGCAAATGCTAATTTTGATAAAAAAGATGTGGTAAATAATGTCGTAAAAAACACAACTCAATATTATAATTCAGTTCCTGTGAAATCACATACTTTTATAATTAATCCAGAAATTGCTTCTCCTTGCATCCAAATATTTTATGAATTGACGATTCGAATTAAGTTGAAAGAAGACCAACTGCCAAAAAATACGATCCAGAAAAATAATAAGTATTATGTAATTACTTCCACTGGCGATATCAAGCTTTTAAATATTTAGGCATAAAAAAACAGCTTTGTTATTTGTGACAAAGCTGTTTTTTTACATTTATTAAAATCAAGAATTACAATTTTCCTTCTTTAATTTCTTCTACAATTTCAGGATTTAAAAGCGTTGAAGTATCTCCGAAGTTAGAGAAATCTCCTTCAGCAATTTTTCTCAAAATTCTACGCATAATTTTTCCAGAACGTGTTTTTGGCAATCCAGAAACAAATTGGATTTTATCCAGTTTGGCAATTGGTCCGATGTGGCCAGAAATATGCTGATTGATTTCATTAGCTAAGTTTGCCCTGTCACGTCCCTCACCTGATTCTTTCAAGATGATAAATCCGTACAAAGCATTTCCTTTAATATCATGCGGGAAACCAACAATTGCAGATTCTGCAACCGCTGGATGTTCGTTAATTGCATCTTCAATAGGCGCCGTTCCTAGATTATGTCCAGAAACAATCACCACGTCATCAACGCGACCCGTGATTCTGTAATAACCAACTTCGTCTCTCAAAGCGCCGTCTCCGGTAAAATATTTTCCTGGGAAAGCAGTGAAATACGTGTCCTTAAATCTTTGGTGATCGCCCCAAATTGTTCTCGCCATTCCAGGCCAAGGAAATTTGATACAAAGGCTTCCAACTACCTGATTGTCTTCAATTTCATTTCGTTTTTCATCCATCAAAACGGCTTGAACTCCTGGCAATGGGAAAGTGGCGTAAGTTGGTTTTGTTGGCGTTACGAAAGGCAATGGCGAAATCATGATACCACCAGTTTCAGTCTGCCACCAAGTATCTACAATCGGACATCTTTTCTTGCCGACGTGATTATTGTACCAGTGCCAAGCTTCCTCGTTAATTGGTTCTCCAACAGATCCGATAACTTTCAGCGTTGATAAATCGTGTTTTTCAACCCATTCTGTATTTTCTTTTGCTAACGAACGGATGGCAGTTGGCGCGGTATAAAATTGCGTAACTTTATGTTTGTCAATTACTTCCCAAAAACGTCCAAAATCTGGATAAGACGGAATTCCTTCGAAAATCACAGTCGTTGCTCCGTTTAATAATGGTCCGTATAAAATGTAAGAGTGTCCGGTAATCCAGCCAATATCGGCCGTGCACCAATAAACATCGTCTTCTTCATAATTGAAAATATTTTTAAAAGTATAGGCTGAAAAAACCATATATCCTGCAGTCGTATGAAGCATTCCTTTTGGTTTTCCTGTTGATCCTGAAGTATATAGAATAAACAAAGGATCTTCAGCATCCATGATTTCTGCCACATTATTCGGAACTGCTTCGTCTAAAAGTGGCTGCAACCAAATGTCACGGCCTTCTTTCATTTTGATTTCCGCATTTGTTCTTTTTACGACCAAAACTTTTTCTACCGAAGGCGATTTTTCCAAAGCTTCGTCAACGATTCCTTTTAAGTCAATTGATTTATTTCCACGGAAACCTCCGTCAGAAGTGATGACCATTTTACATTCCGAATCATTGATTCTCGCAGTAACCGCCGAAGCAGAAAAACCAGCAAAAACTACAGAATGTATAGCGCCAATTCGAGCGCAAGCCAAAACTGAAACTGCCAATTCTGGAATCATCGGAAGGTAAATACAAACTCTGTCCCCTTTTTTAATGCCTTGATCACGAAGCACGTTTGCCATTTTTGCAACGCGGTCGTACAACTCATTATAGGTAATATGCTGTGCTTCTTCCTTTGGATCATTTGGTTCAAAAATGATTGCCGTCTTGTTTCCTCTTTTTGCTAAATGCCTGTCAATGCAGTTCTTAGTGATGTTTACTTTGGCATTTAAAAACCATTTTACATTAGCTTCCTGCATATCAAATTCCACCACTTTGTCCCATTTTTGGTACCACGTGAAATTTTCTTCTGCTATTTTATCCCAGAATTTTCTAGGTTCTCTTATCGATTTATTGTAGTGTTTGAAGTATTGCTCCAGATTTTTGACTTGATAGTAGCTCATAATCTTTTAGTTTTTTGTTTTCAAGGGAATTGTAAATATAAAGAAGTTTATTTTAGATTTAAATGTATTTATGCAAAAATAATATACATAAAATTATCATATTCATTTAATTAAACTTTACTTAGTCAGCTCATTAACTTGCTCCACCAATTTCTTGACAGAAAAAGGTTTTGTCATATATAAATCAGCACCGAGAGAAAGTCCTTTTTCAATGTCTTTTTCTTTATTTTTAGCGGATAAGAAAATGACCTTTGTGTCTTTCAGGCGTTCGTCGTTTTTGATTTGTTCCAAAGTATTGTAGCCGTCAACATTTGGCATCATTACGTCTAAAATGATGATGTTTGGCAAGGAATTTTTCAAAATATCCAAAGCTTCCTGGCCATCCCTGGCAATGAAAACTTCGAAGTTATTTTTTTTGAAAGTATATTCCAGCGACATTACAATATTGGGTTCGTCATCGACTATTAGTATCTTTTTCATTTTTTGTATTATTTTTTGCCACAGATTTAAAGAATTAAATTGATTTCTTGAATGTGTAAATCTGTGAGAATCATTTTAATCTGTGGCAAATTATTTGGCTTATGTATTTGTTTCTCTATTGTATTTAGGAATTGTAAATGTAATTCTTCCTCCAGAATTTTTAGTGTTTTCTGCCCAAATTTTCCCACCGTGATGTTCAATTATTTTTTTGCAAATTGCTAATCCTAAACCGCTTCCAACGGGTTTCTTAATGTTTTGGTTTGATGATTGATAAAACTTGTCGAATATTGCTTCAAAGTCATTTTCGTCAATTCCTTTTCCGTTGTCTTCCACTGCCACTTCAATTGTCGTGTCAGATTCTTTTATAAAAATAGCAATATTTCCATCTTGATTTGGACAGAATTTTATAGCGTTGGAAAGCAGATTATTTAATACTTGCGTAATTCTATCTTCGTCATAATAAGCTTTCACTATATTTTTTTCTGAAATCAAATCTACGTTGATATTTTTGTTCTCGATTAACTGTTGTAACTGTTTTATGGTTTCTGAAATTGTGTGATAAATGTTATTTTTGGTTACATAAATCTTTTGTTTTCCAGAATCAAATTTTTCTAAATCTAATATCTTCGTAATCAAACGGTTCAAGCGATCTGATTCAGAAATTATATTCGACAAAAACTGCTTTTTCATTTCCTGCGGAATGTCATCGTCATCGTGGAGAATCTCTGTCGCCGCACGAATTGCCGTGATTGGCGTTCTTAATTCGTGTGAAATCGTATCTAAAAATTCATCTTTTTGCTTGTCTTTTGAAATCAAATCTTCGTTAGCCTTTTTCAATTTTGCGGTAATCGCTTTTAATTCGGTAGAAGTTTCAGTCAGCTTTTTATTGATGATTATATTTTCTTGAGATTCCTCCAAAATCTTTAAAACTTCAGGAAGCGTGATTTTTTCCTCTTTTACAACACTGGAAATTAGAATTTTAGCAGAAGCTGTTCCGATATGGCCAGTCAGTAAATTTTCTGCAAATTTGATTAATCTGGCATCCGCAAGTTCTTGGTTTTTATCTACGTTATATTTTAGGCTGAAAATATTCAACGCTCGTTTTGTTCGTTCTTCGCCTAAAAATCGGTTTAAAACCTTCTGGATATCGCTTGTGTAAGCCGTTCCTTTCCATATAAATGCGTTTTCGTGCATTGTGATATATTTGTCAATATCAATAAACATTTCGGCGTAATTTCTTTCTCTGTAATTTCCTTTAAAACTTACGGACACCGCCATATAAGCGAATAAATTGAATAAAATACTCCAAAATAAAGCGTGGGGAACCGGGTTCAGATAATCCAATCCGAATAATTCGAAAGGTTTTAAAAGGTCAATTCCCAATATACCGTGGTTGATGAATGTCTTCTCTAGGCTCGTAAAACCAATTGCGTACGGAATTAATAAAGTATAAGTGCAGATTAAAAATCCGACAATAATACCTGCAACGGCGCCATTTCTGGAAGCTCTTCTCCATAAAATTGCTCCGAAAAAAGAAGGTGCCAATTGAGCAATTATCACGAAAGAAACCATTCCGATGGAGAATAAATTATACTCTAAAACAAAAACTCTGTAGATAAAATACGCCAAAATTATTAGGGAAAAAATTCCCACTTTTCTGATGTTTACAATTTTTTTATTATTCGTTTCTTGCACTTCACTCTGCAATCTTCCGAGGAAGCCGTACGGAATCAAAACGTTGTTGCTCAGCATGGTAGATAATCCGATGGACGAAACTACAATCATTGAAATTGCTGCAGAAAATCCTCCAAGGAAAACCAATACCGTCATTATTTTATTATCGAAAAACTGCGGAATCAGCAACGAATACGTATCTGGATTTACGGCTTGACCGTCAAAAAGAATATTGCCACCCCAAGCAACTGGATAAACAAAAATATTGAAAAGCAAAAGATACAGCGGAAACAACCAAACTGCTGTTTTTAAGTGACTTTCGCGATTGTTTTCCACGACTGACATTTGGAATTGTCTTGGTAAAAGAAAGATGGCAAAAAGAGACAAAACACATAGAAAAAACCAGTTGATTGCCTGCGGAATTCCTCCGATTGTATTCTTTTCTTTAAAATTTTCTAGAACGCTTGCTTTTGCATAAATATCATCGAAACCGTCGAAAACAAAGAAGGTTACATAAATTCCTAGTAGTAAAAAGAAGAATAATTTTAAGATGGATTCCATTGCAACGGCGGTCACAATTCCTTTTCTTTTTTCGGAAGCATCGACGTAGCGCGTTCCATAATAAGAAGCAAATAAGGCCAAAGCGATTGCTACGTAAGTCGTCGTATCGCTGAAAATATTGGAATCTCCGGTTGTTTTTGAAACTACGTGAAATGTTTCTGCGATTGCTTTTAATTGCAAAGCGATGTAAGGCAAAATTCCGAAAATGCAGATTAAAGAGACTAAAGCTCCTAGAAATCGGCTGTTTCCGTATCGAAGCGAGATAAAATCGGCTATGCTTGAAATTTTATTTACTTTTGAAATTCTGATGATTTTACGCAGAATTATCATCCAAGCGGGAATTATGATAATTGGCCCGATGTAAATTGGAAGGTAATTTAAACCTGAATTTGCAGCGACGCCAATACTTCCATAATACGTCCAAGCACTGCAATAAACCGCCAAAGAAAGCGTATAAACATAAGGATTGTTTGTCCATTTTGAGTTACCGCGTTTTTCAGCCCAATGAGCGATTCCGAAAAGCATTGCCAAATAAATCGACAGAATTAGTAATAAAACGACGCTACTCATAATACCTTTTTACAACCAACAATGAAATCAAAATTGAAAACAACCAAATCGAGAAAAAATAGACATAAATAATTGGGATTCCGGCCACTGACGAAGCACTGTCAAACAACAGCATCAAAGGCATATTGAAAGCCAGAAGCAGGAAAATAGAAGCGATTATTAATTTTTGTTCGTGTCGTTTTTTCATTTTTGGGTTTAAGGTTGTGGGGTAAATATTTTGAAAATTTCTCTAATTTCTAAAATCTGTGTTCAAAAAAATTGCCATAAAATTTTTTAGAACATAGCAACACAGATTTTTAAAATTAGAAAAATTGAAATACTACTAAAAAAAGTCATAGCTCCTGAATAACAGGAGCTACAACTTAATCTAAAAACTATTATTTATTTTTTGCTGTCATCATATTCGCCTGTGAGGGCATAATATCCGAAAGTTCCTAATCCTAAAACAATTAGCGGCGTCAAGACGAAAAGGATGATGATTCCAAAAACCAAATCTTCTTGTTTGCCTGAAACGAACTTTGGATAGCCAAATTCAAAAATACAAAAATAAGCTGCGGCTGCTGCGAGTGCCAGCCATATAATTCCGAGTATTCTTTTTATTGCGTTCATATTTTTATTTTTTATTCGTTTTCAATATTATTTTTACGTTTCAAATACACCATTCCGATACAGAAGCTGATTGCTGCAATCACGATCGGATACCACAAACCTTCGAGGTAAAATTCGGGGTCGCCTCCTTCTTTTGCATTAGTTACGAAATAGGTAGAAATTGCAGGAAGCAGTCCTCCGAAGATACCATTTCCGATGTGATAAGGCAAGGACATTGACGTATATCTGATTTTTACCGGGAACATTTCGACTAAGAATGCGGCAATCGGACCATAAACCATCGTCACGAAAATTACCTGGATAAAAATCAAGAATATCAAGTTCCAGCGGTCGGTACTTGTGATTGTGACTGTCGTTTTTGTGTCAGCTTTTGCTACTCCTTTTTCATCTAAAATAGGTTTTCCGTCTTCAAGATGCAATGTTTTTACCTGTTGCCATTTTGTTCCGTCAGCAAATTCTTTTTTAGTTGTATAAATTGAATCGATTTTCTGATGGCTGTTTTCTTTTGTAATTCCTGAGAATTCAGCTTTGTCAACAAGTTCGGTTTTTAAAGCGATATCTGTCGTTTGATACATGGCTTTGTAAATTGGTCTGTACAATAAAATTGCCAATAACATTCCCGCCATCATGATTGCTTTTCTGCCGATTTTGTCACTCAGCCATCCGAAGAATAAGAAGAATGGAGTTCCGAATAATAAAGCCAAACCTAATAATCCATCCGCTTGCGAAGAATCAACAAACATTACGGTTTTCAAGAAACTCATCGCATAAAATTGTCCTGTATACCAAACTACACCTTGTCCCATTGCAGCTCCGAATAAAGCCAATAAGACGAATTTTAAGTTGTATTTGTTTCCGAAACTTTCTTTTAATGGATTCGTGCTCGTTTTTCCTTCGGCTTTCGCTTTTGCAAAAACTGGCGATTCGTCCATTTTTTTACGGATAATATACGATACGAAAACCATCAAGATGGAAACCCAGAAAGGTACTCTCCAACCCCACTCGTCGAATTGTTCCGGAGTCAAAATGGCTCTTGTTGCCAAGATTACCATTAATGAAATGAATAAACCGAATGTTGCCGTGGTTTGAATCCAAGAAGTCCAATAACCGCGTTCTCCAAGTGGCGCGTGTTCAGCGACATAAGTTGCCGCGCCGCCATATTCTCCACCTAAAGCCAAACCTTGCAATAATCTCAAAATCAATACTAAAAGCGGTGCCATAAATCCGATGGTTTCATACGCCGGAACGCAACCTATCAAGAAAGTGGCTCCTCCCATCAATAAAAGTGTAACCATAAATGTGTATTTTCTTCCGATCAAATCGCCTAATCTTCCGAAGAATAAAGCGCCAAATGGTCGAACGACGAAACCTGCGGCAAATGTTGCCAATGTAGATAAAAATGCCGCTGTCGGATTATCTGAAGGGAAGAATTTGGTGGAAATAACGACTGCCAAACTTCCGAAAATGTAGAAATCATACCACTCGATCAATGTTCCGAGTGAGGAAGCCGTGATGACTTTCCAAATTCCCTTTGTACTTGTTGTACCTGCTGTTGTACTCATATTAATAGTTTTTAGATGTATTAATTTTATAAATAAATTTGCAATTGAACCGTGAATTCTCCTTTCAATGTATCGACTTCGCCTGGTGTCAAATAAACCGGTCTTGTAGAATATTGAGTGGTAATTTTAGCGTGATGGCCGTCTAAGAAGAAGTTCGCCCCGATGTCAAATTGGCTGCTTGATTTGTCTAAAGCTTCGAAATTTTTATAGGTATAAGCTCCATAAGGTTGAATTCTCACTTTTGGTTTTTCTTGGGCAGTTGGCAATAAAATTCCCGCTTGTGTGTACCAAATATTTCCGGTTCCCATCATCGGCTGTAAATTTCCTGCGCCTGCCAAAGCGCGTTGGCCTGTAAAATCTTCTGCCGGAGCCGCTGTTCCGACATTCATAATTCCAAGATTTCTCAAATAATTCGGACCAAAATCATAATTGTAAAAAACAGAATAAGCGGTGATTGCCATCTTTTTTTCAGGTTTCCCGATTGGCATATCTACAAAAACGTCTGCAGAAAGCAATGTAATGTCATGTTTGTCAATATTTCCTGCTACTGAAGTTCTTGTAGCATCTGGAGCATTATAAAAACCAGCTCCGATATTGAAAACTTTTTTAGTTCCAAGGTAAGAACCCACTTTATAAGGAAGTAAATTTGACTCAATATCTAAAAATTGGTATTCAAAATAACCTGCTTTTGACCATTTTGTATTGCCACTGTTGTCAACAGCAACCGCTAAATCTGAAGTTGGTACATCAACAGGCGCTAAATTTGTGGCAAAAGGTTTGTTGTAGCTTACCCTATATTCAAATTTCCCATATTTTCCTTTGGCAAATAATCCGCCTTGGCGGGCAAATTGATCTGAATTTTCAATCAAAGGCCAGTTAAAAATCGGAGCGTCAATGGCCAGATAATTCAAAGTGGAAGACATTGTCATGCGCGAAAGTCCCATATAATAATGCAAACCGCCACCTAAAGAAAGACTGAATTTTTTGTCCGCTTGCGGTACTACGACAGCATATTCATTCCAAGCATCATGGAAAAATAATCCTGGTTTTTTGCCCTGCCCATAACCGCCGGTTCCCGTAGTTCCTGCAGCGCCACCGTTTGTGAAAGTCTGATTGTTTATTCCAAAATGGGTCACAATCATGTAACGCGGGGAAAGTTGCGCATGCAAAAGGATTCTGAGCCTTCTGTTTCCGATATCAGTACTGGAAGAAGCTTCTTCGCCATTGATTACCGTTCCGGGATTCATGTCTGAAGAGCGAAACCAGATTTGGTTCCAAGCCAAAACCCTGAGGTATTTTGAGCCGTCTTCTTTTAAGTTGAATTTTAAGCCACTTCCATAGTCGGGAGAACCTTGTGAATATCCCGAAAGGGAGGAAAACAAAACAGCTGCAATCAAAGAAATTCTTTTCATAATTTAGTTTGTTTATTCGGTTAGTACTTGTTATTTGCACTACCAAATTCAAAAAATCTATCCATGAAAAAAATATTGGTATATATAATTGTAAAGTGATATAGCTAATCTTTAAAACGCTCCCATTTTATAAGCATAAATTTATCGCCAAGTTCGGTAATAATCATTCCGGCACCCGATAATTGGTCTTTGTTTTTAAGGTATTCAATAAGTTCTAAGTGGTTGTAAATCTTATAGGTTGGATGATAATCAGCATGCGAAGGTTTTTTAATTTTAAATTCCTTGATCCAATTGCTTACCGTAACGTGGGAAACCCCGATAATCCTTTCGATTTCTCTAAAACTCAAGCCTTCTAAGTATAGTTGCAATGCTTTAGTTACATAATAATTATCTATCTTTTTTCCTATTTTATTTACCGTAAAATAATAGTTGCATTTTTTGCATAAATACCTTTGTCTGTCTTTGATGACACCGCTTTTTACGATTGCATTTCCTTGGCATTTTGGGCAGGCTAAAATCTTCATATATATAAATTTTGCATAAATATACCAATTTAGCAATTATATAAAAATAGATAATACAAAAAAAAGTCATTATTTTTATTTACAATATAATTTTAAACCAAAAATTATAAATAATATATGATATTTTGACGTAATTAATATTTCTAAAATTTCACAATCTTTTTATTGACATTCCATGCAACCTTTTTAATTTTAAGATCGTCTATGAAATATAACCTCAAATTACAAACAATGAAAAGAATAGTACTATTAGCGATTATTGCCATTACATTAACGAGTTGCAGAGTTACCAAAACCTTTACCCTGCTTAATGCAAAAGGAAGTTCAAACAATACTGAAATGGCATTCTTGAAAAACAAACAAGAAAGATTCGCTTTTTTAGATTTATCAGAGGACCAAAAGCAAAAAGCAGTGCAAATTTGGGAGACCGAAAAGCAAGAATTAGGTGATGCTTATTCGAAAAAAAACAAGGAAATTGCTCAAATAATTTATAAGTCAGAAACCAGTATGAGAAGTCTTTTGACTGAAGAACAATTGACAAAATACAGAGAAAAATATAAAGGCCTTTTAACTTCGGCTGGCTTAAATGACAAACAATTAGAAGAATTAAAACGTATTTACAAGCTATAAAAAAAGGCTGTTTTCTAAATTGAAAACAGCCTTTTTTGCAATTAATTTACTCTTATAATTTTACTTCGCCTTCAATCGAATCATCATAAGTCTGCCCAATTGCGGCGCCGATTAATCTTTTTACTGTCGCGACTGCCATTCCATGCTTGGTTTCCCAGTAATATCCTTCGGTTGGCGTTACTTTTATGACCGTAATTCTTGGATCGTCTTGGCCTTCAGTAAACCACGTTTTCATAGTCGGATCCCAAAGTTCCTTGATTTTTTCTTTGTCTTTGGAAATTGTTGCTTTTCCATAAAGTGTCAAGAAATTGCTATAAGAAGATCCTTGAAAAAGCAATTGAACCGCAGGATCTGCTTCAATTTCTTTATTCTTATGGCTGTCAGATGCACTCAAAAACCAAAGATTTCCGGCATCGTCAATTTTTTCTGGCGCCATTGGCCTTGTGGCAAAAGCTTCTCCAGAAACGATTTTTGTACAGAAAAAGCACCCTCCGGCCTTGTCTGCTAATTCTTTAATTTTTTCCAAGGCTTCCTTCCCAATTAGATTTTCAAAATTATCTTCTGGCTGATTTTTGTTGATACTGTCCATTTTTGTTTTGTTTAAAGTTTTTATTAAAATTAGGAACAAAATATTTTTTCGTGTTATGCTTTTGCTTGGATTTGTTGCAGAATTACAAATGTGTTTTTTATGCTTTCCTTACGAATTTTGCTATTTAAAATTTCATAACTTCAATAGAAAAATATCATGCCTGAAGGTCCGAGTATTGTCATATTAAAGGAATTGGTTGCGCCATTTGCCGGCAAAGAAATTATTGCTGTTGAAGGAGATGCAAAAATTGACCAGGAAAGATTGGAAAACCAAGCCGTAAAATCATTTGAAAGCTGGGGAAAACATTTCCTGATTTCTTTAGAAGGATTTACAATTCGTATTCATTTTCTGCTTTTTGGAAGTTATCTTATCAATGAACGGAAAGCTTCGAAACCAAAGTTGAGTCTGTTTTTCAAGGAAGGAGAAATTAATTTTTATGCGTGCGCTATAAAAGTTTTAGAAGGCGATATCAATTCACATTATGACTGGAGCGGAGATGTGATGAACGAAAAATGGGATTCTAAGAAAGCCAAGAAAAAGCTGAAAGAAATTCCGAATAAGATGATCTGCGACGCGCTTTTGGAACAGGAAATTTTTTCTGGCGTTGGAAATATAATCAAGAACGAAGTGCTGTATCGCGTTCGGGTTCATCCAAAATCTTTGGTTGGAAAAATTCCTTCCAGAAAAATGACTGAAATTATTGAGGAAGCACAGAAATATAGCTTTGATTTCTTGAATTGGAAGAAGAAAAATGAGCTGAAAAAACATTGGCTGGCACATACGAAAAAGACCTGTCTTCGCTGTAACCTGCCAATTATAAAAGAATATACAGGAGTAAAAAAACGCAGAAGCTTTTATTGTGAAAATTGCCAAAAATTTTACGAATGAAAAATTTAAAAATACATATCGGCTGTTCAAGTTATTATAATTCCAACTGGAAGCCAGAGTTTTATCCAGAAGGTTTGGCCAAAAGCAAATGGTTCGAGTATTATTGTGAGCATTTTTCAACTTATGAAATGAATGGAACTTTTTACAAGGCGCCAACTTTAAAAGTAATGCAGAATTGGCACGATAAAAGTCCTGAAGGTTTTGTTTATGCCGTAAAAGCACCAAAAATAATTACGCATTTAAAGAAATTTAAAGATTGCAAAGAAGAAATAAATATATTTTATGAGGTTTGCAAAAAAGGCTTGAAAGATAAATTAGGACCTATTCTTTTTCAGCTTCCACCAAGTTTTCATTACAGTCAAGAAAATTTAGAATTGATTGTAGATAATTTAGATTCAAATTTTAAAAATGCTGTAGAATTTAGGCATCAAAGCTGGTGGAAGAAAGAAGTTTTTGATATTTTAGAAGAGCACAAATTAAGCTTCTGCAATGTGAGCCATCCTGCCCTGCCCGATTCTATTTCTAAAACAAATTCTATCGGCTATTTAAGATTTCATGGAAGCCCGAAAATGTTTTATTCAAGCTATGACAAAGCCTATTTAGAAGAAATTTTGTCAAAAATAAGAGAAAAATCGTTTGAAGAATTTTATATTTATTTCAATAATACAGCAAGCACGGCCGGGGTTTTGAACGCATTGGTCATGAAAAAATTGACCTAGGCTTTTACGAAATTATCAATAAGCCTTTTTAAGACGGCTTTCATTTCTGAGATTTCAGGTGGCTTTATGATAAAATCACTTGTCCCTAATGATTTAAAAGCTTTAATCACGACTTCGCTGACACTGTTTGAATAAATCACGCTCTTGATTTGATCAAAATTTGAATATTTTCTCATCTCCTGCACTAATTCTAGGCCGTTTGTCAAAGGCATGTGCATATCTATAAAAACGATGTCAGGGCGTTTTTTCCTGCCGTTTTTAATAGAATCCAAAAAATCTTTCGGCGTACTAAAATATTGAAAAGAATAATCCACATCAATCTCATTGAGAGCGATTTGAAATATGAATTTTTCATCGCTGTCATCGTCTACCAGAGCAATATCTATTTTTTTTGAATTCTTCATAAATAAGGATGTCTTCAGTAAATATAGTTTAATGTAGCGTATTAATTATAAAACAATTGTTAAACATTTGAATTTTACTGTTGATTAATCATAAAATACAGCCTTTTCGACTGAAAATCGGATAGTTATAATTTAAGTAAATTTTATGAATTTATTGCAGAAATTAATTTTAAAATTTCTTCTTCATCTAAAATAAAGTCTGGTGAAGTGTAGGTAACGGCATTTTGGGGCATAAACGGCATTTTTGAATTCTCAGGTTTTTGGACAATAATAGTTCCTCCAGATTTTTTAACTTCAATAAGCCCTTGGGTGCCGTCAGCATTTGCGCCAGAAAGCAAAATCGCAACAAGGGAAGATCCATAAATGGCAGCAGCAGATTCAAAAGACACATCTATGCTCGGACGGCTGAAATTTACTTTTTCAGAAATATCTAAGGAAAGCAGATCATTTTTTTCAAATAAAAGATGGTAATCTGACGGAGCGATATAAATAAATCCAGGCAAGAGCTTCAATTTATCTTCAACTTCTTTTACAGGAATTTGAGACTTTAGCGCAAATAATTCTTCCAGAAGCGAATCTTCAGTATTTTTTCGATGCAAGACAATTACGATTGCAAAAGAAGAAACCGGACCCAATTTAGGAAAGATTTTCATCAGCACTTCCAGGCTTCCGGCTGAACCGCCAATGATTAATACTTTGCAGCCTGATATTAATTTATTTTCCTCCATATTTTTTCTTTCTCAAATTGTTGGAATCTGCTTTTTAGATGAGAAAATTTAATCGTTTCTTTTGTTCCCAAAGCCAGAAAACCCAGTTTTGCCAAGCTGTCATCAAAAAGCTTCAAGGCTCTTTCTTGCAAATCTTTATCAAAATAAATCAGCACGTTTCGGCATAAAATCAGGTCAAATTCATTGAAAGAAGTGTCAGAAATCAGGTTGTGCTGTGAGAAAACCATTTTTTCAAGCAAATCTTCTTCAAATTTAGCCAAGCCATAATTTGCCGTATAATAATGTGAAAAATCTTTTTTTCCGCCAGAAGCCATATAATTTTCAGAATACTGCTTCATCATCTGAAGCGGAAAAATTCCTTTTCGCGCAGTTTCCAGCACAATTCCGTTTAAATCTGTGGCATAAATAAGCGATTTGTGCAATAAATTGGCCTCTTTCAGCAAAATTGCCATCGAAAAAACTTCTTCGCCCGTAGAACAGCCGGCATGCCACAATCGAATAAATGGTTTTGTTCCTAAAACGGGAAGAATTTCATTTCGCAATACTTTGTAAAACAACGGATCGCGAAACATCTCTGTCACGTTTACCGTAATTTCTTCCACCATCCGCTTGAAATATTCAGGATCAGTTTTTACTCTTATCAAAAATTCTGAAAAATTTAAAAATCCATCCAATTGAATTAATCGGTAGACACGCCTTTTAAATGATGCCTGGGAATAGCCACTGAAATCTAATCCATAGTATTCAAATACATCGTTGATCAATATTTCGATTTCGCGGTCTTCTATCATAACGATTTACTCAATTTTATTTAAAAGCAATAATAATTTATCCACATCTACAGGTTTTGAAATATAATCGTCGGCACCAGCCATCAGACATTTTTCTCTGTCGCCTACCATTGCCTGCGCAGTGACTGAAACTAATAAAGTGGACTCTCTTTTTGGGATACTTTTGATTAGAGGAATTGCTTCATATCCGTCCATATCAGGCATCATCATGTCGATAAGAATGGCGTCAATTTTTTCATCGCTTTTCAATATTTCCAAGGCTTCACTTGCACTCAAGCAAGACAAGCATTCAAATGATTTGGCTCGCAATGTAGCGGAAAGCGCGAAAATATTTCTTGCATCATCGTCAATAATCAAAACTCTTTTTTTCTGCATTTTTTGAGTTTTTTTAATTTTTATCATAAAGCCAAACTCGCAACAAAGATAGCAATTGATCAACGTCTACGGGTTTTGTAATGTAATCGGAAGCGCCTGCATTGATACATTTTTCGCGGTCGCCAGTCATGGCTTTTGCGGTAACTGCAATCACGGGCAGGTTTTTATACTTGCTGTTGCTCCTGATTCTCGAAGCAGTTTCATAACCGTCCATATTTGGCATCATCATATCTAATAAAACAACGTCGGTTTCCGGATTTTCTTCTAGGACTTTCAAGGCTTCTTTTCCGTCAATTGCAGTAATTACGTTCATTTTCAAGACTTCAAGGGCTTTGGTCAAAGAATAAATATTGCGCACGTCATCATCGACAACCAAAACGGTTTTGCCATTTAAAATGTTGTTTAGCGAATGTAATTTTTTATAGTTATCCTTTTTGCCCTCTGGCGTTTTATTTTCTTCGACAAGGTGTAAGAAAAGCGAAACTTCATCCAGCATTCTTTTATACGAATGAGCCGTTTTCACTACGATGGAATCAGCATATTTCTTGATTTTCACTTCTTCCTGCATCGATAAGCTTTTTCCGGTAAAGACAATTACCGGAAGATTTTCAAGTCCTGGATTTCTCTTTATTCCGTCTAAAATTTCATAAGCCTGCTTGTCTGGAATTCCCATGTCAAGAATCACGCAGTCGACGTTTTCCTTCTGAAGCGCATTTACGCCGTCTTCAACTTCGCTCTTGATTTCAGAATTGATATTATAAGTTTCTAAGAAAAATGCAAGTGCTTTGGCATGTTTTGGATTGTCTTCAATGATCAGCACTTTCTGGGAATCTTTATTTATAATTTTTTCAATTCGCTTGAAAATATCTGGCATCTGCTCAAAAGCGACCGGCTTGTCCAAGAAATTTATGGCTCCTTTCAACAAGCTTTCTTGTTTTAATTTGTGGGAAGACATAATGTGAACCGGAATGTGCTTGGTTTGTGAGTTGCTCTTCAATTCTTCCATTACTTCCCAGCCACTTTTTATTGGCAATTGAATATCAAGCAAAACGCCAATTGGTTTGTAAATCAACGCTAAATTCAACGCCAAATCACCACGGACAGAAACAACTCCTTTATAACCGCGTTTTCTCGTGAATTCTAGCAATGATTTTGCAAAGCTGGTATCGTCTTCCACAATCAATATCACCTTATCATTTTCAGCAATAGCATCTCTGTCGTCTGGCACATCTTCAGGAATAGATTGGCTGATATATTTATCCTTAGCTTCAGCGTTTTTAGGCTTTTCTTCGATTTCTAGGTAAGAATTCGAACTGCTTTCAAGAGGCTGTGAAACCGCAGTTCCGATAACTGGGATGCAAAGCGTGAATTCGCTGCCTTCATTTACAGTACTTTTCAGGGTAATTTCACCTCGAAGTAATTTTGCTAATTCGCGGCTGATTGAAAGTCCCAAGCCAGTGCCGCCATATTTGCGTTTCGTTGAACCGTCAGCCTGCTGGAAAGCTTCAAAAATCAAAGGCTGTTTCTCACGCGGAATCCCGATTCCTGTATCTTTTACACTAAAACAGATAATTTTTTCATCTGTTGGATGCGGGGCAACTTCCAAAGTCACAGATCCTTTTGAGGTAAATTTTATTGCATTTGAAACTAGATTTTTTAAAATCTGTTCCAAGCGCATTTTATCTGTTTTGATAGCTAAAGGCGCATTATTATTGATGATCTTAAATTCAATATTTTTATCTTTTGCCACTTCATTGAACAAATCTTTCAAGCTGTCAGTGACTTCTTTTGTGGAAATATCTAAGAATTCAAGTTCCATTTTTCCAGCTTCGATTTTAGAAAGATCTAATATTTCATCAATCAATCCTAGAAGCCCGTTTCCAGAGCTCTGGATTACTTTTGCGAACTCAATCTGTTCGTCGTTCATGTTTTGGTCGTTGTTTTCAGAAAGCAGTCGGCTCAATAATAATATTGAATTCAAAGGCGTTCTCAACTCATGCGACATATTTGCTAAAAACTCTGATTTATAGCGTGTTGTAAGTTCTAAATCTTCAGATTTCTTTTGGATTTCAGAATTTTTCTCTTCTAATAAAACACTTCTTTCTGCTAATTCTTCGTTGGTTTGCTGTAGCTCTTCCTGCTGTACTTTCAATTCTTCTTCAGAAGCTTGCAATTTTTCTGTCTGCGTTTCAAGTTCCGCATTCATGCTTTCTAATTCGCTGTGCTGCATTCTTAATTCTTCTGATTGCGCTTCAGTTTCTTCCAGCAATTCTTGAACACGCTTTCTATTCAGTGCTGCCTTTATGGCAATGCCGATATTATTTCCTACAGCCGCTAAAAATTGCTTTTCACGTATAGAATATTTCTTTGTAGTTGCCAATTCAATAGCACCGCCGACTTTATCATCAATAAGCGGAAATGCAATGACATGAGAAGGTTTTACTTCACCCAAAGCATAAGAAATTTTTATATCATCATCAGACAATTCTTGCAATTCAAGCATTTTTCCTGAAGCTACAGATTGACCAATAAGTCCTTCGCCAATGTTGAAACGTTCTCTCTTTTTATCATGAATATAGCTGTAGCTCGCTTTTGCATGCAATTCGTGTCCTTCCAGCAAATACAAAACTCCCGCATTGCTGTTGGTATAATCTGCTAGATATTCAATTGTGTCTTTTGTCAGTTGCTCTAGGCTTTTCTCGCCAATCATGACATTGTTCAATCGTGCAATTCCGGCTTGGAGCCACTCATTGTCAGAAAGTAATTTAAAGGAATTTTCTAGCGAAGATGCCATATTGTTAAGTGAATAAGCAATACTACCTAAAGTATCACTTTCACTATTATCTATTCTGATGGTATAATTTCCCTGAGAAATTTGGGTCGCAATGCTTCCGATCACTCTGATTCTTTCCGCAGTTTCTTCATCTTTTGCCTGAAGCTCTTTTTGCAGTTTCATGCGCTCATTAAAATCTTTCAAAATCCTCATAAAAAATACAAGGCTGATTATAAGTGAAATAATTGCAGCGAATATGATTAAAATTACACTATAAGAAGCATAATTATTTGATTCTGAAGAGCGTTCTGTCAAAAGGCGCTGTTCTTCCCTTTCCATGCGCCTTAAAATCAATTTTGAATCATCCATGATTTTTTTGCCCATGTCAAGATCATCGGCCAAGGTCAGTTTGCCCTCTATTTTATCATTGATTCTTTCATCAAGATATTTGAAAAAAGCTGATTTCAAAGGACGCAATTCGTTTATAGAATTTTGCTGCGCCTGATTATCAACAGTAAGTTTTTCAACTTTTTCAAAATAATCGTCGGCCAATTCTTCCTTGCTGTCATATTCTTGGAGAAAATCTTTTCGGCCAGTCACTAAAAAACCCCGCATGCTGGTTTGCGCATCGACCATTGTGGCGCCTCCGGCATTTAGGTTGTAAATAACTTCTTGCGTGTGGTTTACCATGCTATTGCTTCCTAAAAGGCTTTGTATGCTCAAATAAGAAGCTGTGGAACTCACGATTAATATCAATAGCGAAACGCCAAAACTGATTAATAAGTTTCTTTTAAAATTTCCGTTCATATCGTATTTTAAATTGGGGAAAGGGGTAATATAATTATAAAACTTGAACCTACCCCGAATTGGCTTTTCGCGGTAATCAAGCCGTTGTGTTTTTCGACAATCTTTTTTGCAATGGCAAGGCCGATTCCGGTACCTTCATAAGCATTTCGGTCATTCAGGCTTTGGAAAATTATAAAGATTTTGGAAAGATATTTTTCGTCAAATCCAATTCCGTTGTCTTTTACCGTAATTCTGCAGAATTTGCCGGAAGGAGAAACTTCGCTTTCAAAGTCTTTTTCTGCAATTATTTCAGCGCTGATTTCTATTTCTGGAGGCAGGTTTTGTTTTGAAAACTTAAGCGAATTTCCAATAAGATTTTGGAAGAGCTGTCGCAGTTGGCTTGCAATTCCACTAATTACGGGCAGGTCTTCCACTTTGATCATGGCGCTTTTTTCTTCCACCAAATAGTCAAAGTCTGACAAAACTTCGCTGAGTATTTCGTTTAAATTTGTTTTTTTAGGTACGACATCCGAAGAAAGCCTAGAATATTCAAGCAAGTCTGTAATCAGCTTGTTCATCCTTTCAGACGCATTTATCGTTCGGTTTACATAATCTAAAGCTTTAGGATCTTCTTTTAAGTAGTTCTCCCTTATGAGTTTAATGAAAATTTCAATCTTCCGAAGCGGTTCTTTTAAATCATGAGAAACTACCCAAGAAAACTGCTGTAGTTCATGGTTGCGCAATTCCAGCTCTTCGTTTTTCTTTACCAATTCCTTGGTGCGCTCGATGACCTTGATTTCTAGGTTTTGTTGAGCTTCCTTCCTGATATCAATTTCTTTGGATAAGAGATCTCGGATGTTTTTTAATTCTTTTTGCTGTTCGTATAATTTAAGGAACGTTTTTACCTTTAAAATCAGCAAGTCAGGATCTACAGGCTTAGTAATATAATCGACGCCGCCCGTTTCATATCCTCTTGAAATATATTTCTTTTCTTTGTTGATTGCTGATAAAAACAAAACAGGAATGTCTTTTGTGCGATTGCTTCCAGCCAATGTTTCTGCTACTTCAAAGCCATCCATTCTAGGCATTTGAACATCCATGATGATTAAAGAATAATCTTTTTTGAGAATTATTTTCAAGGCTTCTTCTCCAGAAGTCACCGCATCGCACTCAAGGCTGTGCAGTTCGAGTATTTTTTTTAAGGCGACTATATTTGCCCTTATATCATCAACAATTAGTATCATAGCTTATAAGGGCTGAGTGGTTTGATTAGGTAATTCTGAACTTAAAATATCTTTTAATTTATTGCACAATTGCCAATAATCATCAGGTTTTACAATATATCCGATGGCGCCATTTTCAAAACATTCTTTTTGATATTCTGAAAATGAAGACGTCGAATACATCATTATGGGAATTGGCTTGAGTTTTTCTGATTTTTTGATTTCCTTGAGGCAGTCGATGCCATTCATTTTTGGCATATTTACATCCATAAAAACCAAATCAGGAATCAAGCTATTTTCTGAATGTAATTTTTCTAAAGCATCGATGCCATTATTGGCGCTCAAATATAAAATGGTGTCATCTGCCTCAGCGAGAGCGTCTTTAAATAGAAGCTGATCGTCATAATCGTCATCCACCAAGAGTATGGTTTTAATTTTATTGGTCACATTACAAATTTTAAGGTACAGCTTTACTTTTTTGGAATGCGATAAACGAGCTCTTCCGTGTTTGGTATTGTAAAAATAAGAACTTTTCTTTCTTGAAAGCTTACTTTAACAAGCAAATATATTAACAGGAAAAACTTTAATGTTATATCAAAAAGGCAAAACATTATATAATTACAATGTTTTGCCTTTAAAAAAAATTATGTCTGCAAGCTTATTTTCCGAAGCTATATCTAATTCCGACGTTTACACCCACACCGCCGACGTTCACATATTGTGTTGGAATTTTTCTTGGCGCATTTGGGTCGCTATTTTCTGTATAGCTGTCTTCAAATTCAAATTTCTTTTCATTCATTGGAAGATCAGCCAATTGCTGTCCTGGAACTAAGAAAGAAGCACCGCTTGCATTGTTAACAGCCGTAGTTTCATATTTTTTAATCTCTGCAGATTTACTCTTAATGCTTAAATTTTTAAATTCTACTTCACCAAAAATTTGAAGTTTTGGTCCTACCGGATAAGTAACACCAATTGCGCCCGCAAAACCTACGCTGAATTTAGATTCTACTTCAGTTTCAGCATTGACACGAACATCTGTTCCTGGCCCTGCGGCGTTTGTTGCATTTGCTTCTGTCTCAATATGCAATTTCCCAGCAGCCGGAATTAAAAGTCCGATTCTTGCATAAGGATTTAGCTTTGCAAAAGCTGGCGTAAGGTAAATTGCTGGCATTACGTCAAGACCTCTCAAATAAGCTGTTTCTTTTGACTGCATTAAGGGACTCGTCAGTTTTCCGATTGTTCTTTCGCTTCCATCAAAATAATTTAGGCCAATTTCTGCTCCGATATAGGGATTGAACATATAGCCAAAAGTAAGATTTCCCTTAAAACCGCCACCTAAAGTTCCTGCAAGTGATTTCACATTTGTCTTTCCATCTGCGCCAACAGTGACATCCGTCGATTGCTGGATCATCGTCAACCCATTCGGATCGGCATTATTAAATTCCGTTTTTCCAGATTCAGTAACCAGTCCAAGACCACCGCGAATATAAAATTCTTGGGCATTGCTTTTTGTGCTTGCTGCCAACGCTAAAACTAGCGAAAAGCATAAAAGACCTGACTTTTTCATAGTTGTAAAGATTTTTTGATTTATTGTTTTGAAGTTTATTTTTCCTTGTAAGGTATATCTTAAAATTACGGAAAAATGTTCGAAAACCTTATCGTGATTAAGGAAATCTTAACAATGAAGAAAAATAGTATGGAATATTTAAAATTACTCTACAATATAGGAAGGATCATCGATAATGTTGATGTCGATAATTGCTTCAGCATTTTTTAAAAGCGCAATGCAATCCGGACTCAGATGGCGCAGGCGAACGGTCTTATTTATTTTGTGGTAGCGCTGTGTCAAAGCATTTAGCGCTTCAATCGCAGACATATCAGAAATTCGGCTTTCCTTGAAATCAATCACAATTTCATCAGGATCATTTTCCATATCAAATTTCTCAGCAAAAGTTGCTACGGAACCAAAAAATAGCGGTCCGAAAATTTCATAATGCTTCACTCCTTTTTCATCAATAAATTTTCTAGCCCTGATTCTTTTGGCATTGTCCCAAGCGAAAACCAAGGCGGAAATTATAACTCCAATCAAAACAGCAAGTGCTAAATTATGTAGAAAAACAGTAATTAATGTGACCGTAATCATGACAAAAACATCTGACTTAGGCATTCTCTTGAACGTTTTCAAGCTTGCCCATTCAAAAGTTCCTGCGGCAACCATTATCATTACTCCGGTCAGCGCAGCCATTGGAAGCTTGCCGATAACTGGCGCTCCGACAAGGATAATCAGCAATATAGTTAGTGAAGCGATAATTCCCGAAAGTCGCGCTCTTGAACCTGCAGAAAGGTTTACCAAAGTTTGCGCAATCATCGGACAGCCTCCCATTCCGAAAAAGAAACCGTTGGCAATATTTGCAGTTCCCTGCGCTATACATTCTCTGTTGCTGTTTCCTTTTGTGGCTGTAATTTCGTCTACAAGATTTAATGTGAGCAAGCCTTCAGTCAAGCCAACGCCCGCCATTACAAGCGCATACGGAAAAATAATCTGTAAGCTCTCTAATGTAAATTGAATTTGTGGAATATGAAAAGGAGGAAATCCGCCGCTGATGGAAGCAATGTCATTGACTTGCTTGGTTTCGATTCCAAAGCCAATTACGATTCCGAAAACGATCAAAATTGCTACTAGAGAAGACGGAATTGCTTTTGTAATCTTAGGAAAAAGTACAACTATTGCAACAGTTAAAGCTACTAATGAAGCCATAATTAATAAGGGCGTTCCTGAAAGCCAATCATTATTATTTCCTTTAAATTGTTCTAATTGCGATAAGAAAATCACGATTGCTAATCCGTTTACGAAACCATACATTACAGATTGCGGTACGAGCCTTATGAATTTCCCGAATTTTAAAAGCCCGACGATAATCTGGATTACTCCGGCCAAAGCGACTGCTCCAAAAACATATTCTAATCCGTGAGATTTCATTAAAGCGATAAGCACGATAACGGTTGCTCCTGCGCCGCCAGAAATCAATCCAGGCCTTCCGCCAAAAATTGAAGTGATCAATCCCATGATAAAAGCGCCATATAATCCTACCAAAGGAGGAAATCCTGCCAAAATCGCAAACGAAAGCGACTCCGGAATCATGGTCATTGCAACCGTAAAGCCCGCAAGAATTTCAGTCTTGTAGTTTACCTTTTGGGAGAAATCAAATAAGGCCGTCAGGTTTTTCATAGGAAGAATTGGGAAATCAATTGATGCGCAAAAGTAGTTATATATTTAAAAGCTTTTATATTCTGATAAAATAAAAAAAGCCTCCAGAACGGAGGCTTTTTGCATAATCAAATCTGCGATTAGTCTACGATTACCTTAACGGTATAAATTTTATTAGAATGTATTTTCAAAACATACACGCCCGTTGGAAGGCTTTGATTAATTATAGAGAAATTGTAGTCGTTGATATTTTTAGAAGAATAAAAAAGATTTCCGGTCATGTCAAACATATCAATTTGGTCAATCGGATATTTTGATTTGATGTAAGTCTTCTCTCCTTTTTTAACTGGATTTGGATAAACCTGCACGCCATTTTTAGATGAAAATTCATCATTTCCTAAAGTTTCTTCTACTGCGAAAGAAATTCTGTTTGAAACTTCGTTGTAAGAATCATTCGTAAACATTACGATAAAATAATCTCCAGCTTCAGTCGGAAGCTTGTCATCTGGCAATACTTTTGTGCCTTCTGTAATTCCTTCAAAATAAGTAAAACTTACCAATTCATCTACGTTTGGATCGTCTCCAGCATGATAAATTCCCAACCAGTCTTTTACAATTCCTGGAGCATCCGTCCAAGTTGCGATGATATTTTCGTTTAAATTATAGATGGTTTTGTTGATGGCCAATTGCGTAATCTGCTCGCCTACTTGAAAGAAAACTTTGTTCCCTACAGTTGAATAACCATCTTGAAGGAAATATTCTGCAAAATAATATCCGTCGGCCAAACCGCTAAAAGTAAGATTTCCTGAAGCCGTAGTCACATATCTCCATTGTGTCGAAGCTGGACCTCCAGGCGTCTGTCCTACTTTATAAATTCCGATCCAGTCATTTGCCAATCGCGGACCGTTTGCATAAGTCAAAGTAACAGGAGCTCCTGATGCGTAAGTCTGGCTGCTTGAAGAAAGTGATACTAAGGAGCCTACATAAAATTCTTTTCGGCCAGCAAGTTCAGTATAGCCGTCGTTTGCTAAAAATGTAGCATAATATCTTCCTGGAGTTGCCAAACCTGGAAAAGTAACCGTACCGCTTGTTTGCCCGTTAACATAGCGCCACAGTTGCGACGGACTGCTGCTAGAAGGAGTTTGGTTGATTTTATACAATGCAATCCAGTCTCTTTGATTTCCAGGACCGTCAGTGAACGATACGTTTATTGGCGTGTTTGGCTGGTAAGCGATGGTGTCAAGCTGAATTTGCGTATTGGCAAAACTGCTGTTGATTACGTTGAAAGATTTTGTAGCGCTCCAATTCGACCAGCTTAAGTTTCGGTCTCTGTGGCGCACTTTTACAAAATAGTGCCCATTCGGAATTTCGTTTTGTCCTAAAGAAACTTTTGTAATATCGACATTTGCATTTAGATCTTTTGAAACATCAACTTGTCCATTTAAAGCTCCGTATAAATTTTCATAATCTCTATAGATATCTTTTTCAATGATTTGAAAATCAGCTGTTTTTCCTATCAAGAATTCTGTAGAATTTAATAATTGATTTGAATTTGTAGCATAAGCAGAACTTGAAATTTCTAAAGGAAGCTCTACGTCTCCGCCATTGAAGTCATTTATAATTGTTGGTTCTGTTGGAGATTGCAATCCTTTATAATGGTGAAATTGGTCCATTAATTCGTTGTCTTTCCAAGTATAAGCGCTTCCGATTGAATAAGATTCTACATCAAAAGTATCATTGTTGACATCGATATCGATAAT
Source organism: Flavobacteriaceae bacterium PS02334 (assembly GCA_029959295.1). Lineage (GTDB taxonomy): Bacteria > Bacteroidota > Bacteroidia > Flavobacteriales > Flavobacteriaceae > Flavobacterium. The sequence goes on from JASCOH010000003.1 coordinate 96,490, forward strand.
CTGGTACATCCAATTTGAAATTGTTTTTTGAACATCGTCAAAATCTTTTTCAGCCGCCATTCCCCAATATTGATCCCAAGCAACACCTCCAGAAATTATCTGATAAGTTGGCGTATTTTTCAATTGACCTCTGTGGTATAAGTGATGGTGCGCTCCGATATGCAAAATATGTTTTTGAGAAGTAACTAAAATCGGCATCGCTGAATTGCGAATCCAAGGAGAAATATCTCCAACATATTGTTCCGCTTGGTAAGGTCTGTGGCCAAGAGAAATAATCCAGTCAACCGTCGGGTCATTGTCTGCGGCTTGAACAACTTGTGCCAGCCAATTCAGCTGCTGCACGCTTGTATGTTCTGTATCCATTGCTACAAACAAAGTATTTCCTACTTGATTGGCATAATAATTTTCAGTTCCAGAAGAAATTCCTCTATAAGACATTTCATCTAAAATATAATGATCATAATAAGCCTGCATTGCCAAAGTACCATAAGTTTCATGGTTTCCAACCAAAGTCTGGATAGGCAAATAGCCCGAAAGCGCTTTATTCTTTTTGAAATGCACGTTTTCATAATGGTCAAGCGTACCGACATCAACCTGATCGCCAACCATCACGGTTAAAGCAATATTATCAGCAGGATCAGCCGTAATTCCCCATTTTTGGGCAATTTTTCTTTTCGCAGAAGCTACCAAAGTATCAAAACGAGGAACATTTCTCATCTGATTGTCTCCCAAAACCAAAAAACGCAAATGCCCGTCAGCGGTTGCAGCTTGTCCTGGAAGCGGCAAAGTCTTGAAAGACATGATTTCAGAAGTTGCGGCGCCTGTTTTAATTCTGTAATAATATTTTGTGTTTGGCGTTAGCCCAGTGATTTTTGCTGTATGGTAGAAGTAATTATTGGCATAACCAGTATCTGTAAAAATCTGGTTAGTTCCTGTTATAAAATTATTTAAAGCTTCTCTTGAGCTTCCAAATTGAACAATCGATTCTGGATTGCTTTCTGTTTTCCAATTGACATAAATAGAATTTGGCGTAGGTGCCTGCAGATATGGATATAGCGTTTGCCCCTGCGCCATATACCCTGCAAAAAATAACAGTAAAAGGTAAATTTTTTTCATAATGAGCTTTGGTAATTTTAGGTTTTTGTGTGCCCAAAATTAGAATTTGCAAAGCTATAGTGAATTACATAAAAATTAACTTAGCGTTAAAGAATAATACTTTTTCGCTTGATTCATATTAAGTAAAGTTTACTTGAAATTAGCTCAAATCTTCTATCGGAGCTGTAATTCCATCGCGTTTTACAGCGTAAATTCCTTGCTCGCGCGAGTTTGGATCTACATAATGCTCACTTACGCCAAGGGTTTTGTCGTCATCCGTTTTTAATTGGAAGGCGTGGCTGAAAAAATTATCTTTTCTATCGAAGCGAGAATCATAACGAGCATTTTTTCTTACAGAAGAAATGTCTTCCAAGCAAGACTGCTTATTGAAATAGCCTTCACTGTTCAAAACAATTTCACCATTTGCATCTATTAATCTGTAGTAAAAATGGCCATCTTCGGTATCTCTGAAAATCTGATATTTTGGATTAATCATTAAGAAATATTTTAAATTAGGAATAAAATAAATCGGCACTGATTGTAATGTTTTGAAAATCAATAGCAAATTATTGATGCCACAAAAAAAGAGGCATTTTCCAAATCTAATATTTTGAGTTAAAAAAAAAACAGGTATAATTACGTGTTTTTTATTCCACAAAACAGAAATATACTTTTCAGTTTCAATTTTTACTGCCAGATTTTGCAACAATAAAAAATATATTATTCACATAAATTCCCCTTAATACTGCTTTGAAACTGCAAAAAAATCAATAAATTAGCGACTTTAATTTTTATAATCAACACAAATGAAAAATACTGCGTTAACGCACATTCACGAAAGTCTTGGAGCTAAAATGGTTCCGTTTGCCGGATATAATATGCCTGTTCAATATGAAGGTGTCAATGCTGAGCACGAAATTGTTCGCAATGGTGTCGGGGTTTTTGACGTTTCTCACATGGGAGAATTCTTGATTTCTGGTCCAAACGCTTTAGATTTGATTCAAAAAGTAACTTCAAATGATGCTGCAACTTTGGTTATCGGAAAAGCGCAATATTCTTGCCTTCCGAATGAAAATGGCGGTATTGTTGACGATTTGATTGTTTATAAAATTAAAGACGAGCAATATTTGTTAGTAGTAAATGCTTCAAACATCGAAAAAGACTGGAATTGGATTGCTTCTAAAAATGATGTCGGTGCAGAAATGAAAAATATTTCTGATGATTATTCTTTGCTTGCCATTCAAGGACCGATGGCTATGGAAGCGATGCAGTCACTGACTTCAGTAGATTTGGCAGCTATCAAATATTATCATTTTGAAGTAGCAGATTTCGCCGGAGTGGAACATGTAATTATTTCTGCAACAGGATACACAGGTTCTGGAGGTTTTGAAATTTATGCAAAAAATACAGAAATTGAACAGATTTGGAACAAAGTTTTCGAAGCTGGAAAAGCTTACGGAATCAAGCCAATCGGTTTGGCGGCGCGTGATACTTTGCGTCTTGAAATGGGCTTCTGTTTATATGGAAACGACATTAACGACACGACTTCTCCGCTCGAAGCTGGTTTAGGCTGGATTACAAAATTCAACAAAGATTTCACCAATTCAGAAAATTTGAAAGCGCAGAAAGAAGCTGGGGTTTCTAGAAAATTAGTAGGTTTTGAATTGACTGAAAGAGGAATTCCACGTCATGATTATGAAATTGTAGATGCAAATGGAACTGTAATCGGAATTGTAACTTCAGGAACAATGGCGCCTTCTTTAAACAAAGGAATCGGTCTTGGCTATGTAGCAACAGAGTTTGCAGGTGTTGACAGCGAAATTTTTATCAGAATCAGAAAGAACGATATTCCTGCGAAAGTGGTTAAATTGCCTTTTTATAAAAAATAATATTGTTTTTAGCCAATAGAATGCGGATTTTTATTAATTTAAAGGTAAAATAATTAGCAAAAACCGCAGTTTGATTATAATTTTTTAAAAATTTGGCTAAAACAATTACAACTATATGAAGAAATTTTCGCTTGCCTTATTATTCGTGTCTTTTGCGTCAATTGCACAAGACAACGGCAAATCTTGTGATATCCTTCAAAAAATAAATTCGCTCATACAGCGCGAGCACTATAATCCTAAACCGATAGACGACAGTTTATCGGTTTATGTTTTTGAAACACTTTTAGGCGATTTGGATGAGAACAAGAATATTTTCCTGAAGGCAGAATACGACTATCTTTCCAAGTATAAATATAAATTAGATGACTATTTAAAAGCCGGTGACTGCTCATTTTTTGATGATTTCACTTCTACATATAAAAAAGCTTTAGAACGAAGCAAAACTGCAGTTGAAAAAATCAGGAATGAAAAATTTGACTACAATTCGAATGACACGATTCGATTTACTAAAAAAGGATATCCTTTTTATGTAAAGCTGGAAGATGTCGAGAAAGTCTATATCAAAAGGCTCAAGTATGATATTTTAGAAGATATTTCTAAAAGCAGTAAAAATTTAGATTCGCTCCAACAGCATTTTGCTACGATGGAAAAACCTTCAAGAGAGAAAATTTTTGACATGGCTTTGTGCAAAATCAACAGCCGTTTGGAATCTAAGGAAAGTATTGAAAAAGAAATCCGAAATGATTTTTATAATGTATTTTGCAATTATTTCGATCCGCATTCCTCCTATTTTTCTTATGACACCAAATCTTCTTTTTTGTCGGGACTTTCCACTGACAATCTTTCTTTAGGAATTTATGTTACGCTTAATGAAAAAGAGGAAATTATAGTGGAAGAAATTGTGCCCGGAGGTCCCGCGTCACAAAATGAAATTATTGAAAAAGGAGACCAAATTATAAAAGTTGCCACTGAAAAAGGCGATGAATTTGTAGTTTCTTGCAATTCTTTAGAAACGATTGGCGAGATTGTTTTTTCTGATTCTAACAAAAAAGTTACGCTTACATTTCGAAAGAAAAACAGCAACCAATATACAGTTACTTTAGAGAAAAAAGTAATGAAAGCGGAAGACCATGCCGTTTTTAGTTTTGTAATAGAAAAGGAAAATACGCGTTTGGGCTATATCAATATTCCGAGTTTTTATACTGATTTTGACAACAATTCCGTTCAAGGAACGACTGACGACGTGGCTCGTGAAATTTTCAAACTTAAAAAAGAAAATATCGACGGAATCGTAATTGATCTTCAAAATAACGGTGGCGGTTCAATGGAAGAAGCCATTCGGTTGTCAGGAATTTTTATCGATTCAGGACCAATTTCTGTTTTGGCCGACAATAAAAAGAACTTGAAAATTTTAAAAGATACCAATCGCGGCATGATTTACAATGGTCCGCTTTTGTTGCTGGTTAATGGAAATTCTGCTTCTGCTAGCGAATTTTTTGCTTCTGTTTTGCAAGATTACAACCGCGCGATGCTACTTGGAAGCACGACTTTAGGAAAAGCGACAATGCAAGAAATTGTTCCGGTTGACAAAAAGCAGGAAGATTTCGTAAAACTTACGATTGAAAAATTTTACAGAGTTACAGGCAACAGCCACCAAATGACTGGCGTTGTTCCTGATGTGAAAATTCCAACGTTATATGACGGAATAATTTCTAGAGAAAATAGCTTCAAAACTGCTTTGAAAAACGACAAGATTCAGGTAAAAACTAGATTTACTCCTTATAGTAAAGATGTTTTGGGAAAATTAATTCCGTTGAGCCAATCTCGCGTTGATTCAAATGCTTATTTTAAAGAAATCAAGGAAGTGAATGTTGAAGTTGATACTATTTTCAAGAGCCAGAAAGCTCCGATTTTAATGAATTTTGTGAGCGTTTTCAATAATGTTCACGATATTGATGTGGTTTTTGAACAGGTAAAAAAGCTGTCTGAAACGCCGTCAGATTTTACAATTAAAAATATTCCATTTATTGAGGAAGTAATTAAAACAGATGAATTTCAAAAAAGCATAAACGATTATCGAATTAAAAATCTCAAGGTAAATGCGTATGTTTCTGAGGCATTAAATGTTATTGGCGACTATAAAAAGCTGTTTGAAGATTTAAAAAATTAATTACGGAAAGAAATCATTATTATTAGCTTTCAAAAGATTAAAAAATATTTGAAATAAAAAAGGATAAGCTTATTTTTGCACCGATTAAATAAATTTAGAAATGGGAAGAGCGTTCGAGTTCAGAAAAAATAGAAAGATGAAACGTTGGTCAGCAATGGCAAAAGCGTTCACAAGAATAGGAAAAGATATCGTAATGGCAGTTAAGGAAGGCGGTCCGAATCCAGAGTCAAACTCTAGATTGAGAGCGGTTATCCAAAATGCCAAGGCGGTAAACATGCCAAAAGACAACGTTGAAAGAGCTATTAAAAAAGCGACTGACAAAGACACGGCAAACTACAAAGAAGTTTTATTTGAAGGATATGCGCCTCACGGAATTGCAATCTTGATTGAAACGGCAACTGACAATAACAACAGAACTGTGGCCAACATCAGAAGCTATTTCAACAAATGCAACGGAACGATGGGAACGCAAGGTTCGGTAGAATTTATGTTTGACCACACTTGCAATTTCAGAATTCCGGCAGAAGGAATTGATGTGGAAGAAATGGAACTAGAATTTATCGATTTTGGCGCAGAAGAAATTTTTGCCGATGAAGACGGAATTTTAATCTACGCTCCTTTCGAAAGCTTTGGTGCCATCCAAAAAGAATTAGAAAACAGAGGAATTGAGATTCTTTCTTCTGGATTTGAGAGAATTCCGCAGGTTTTGAAAAAGCTGACAGAAGACCAAGTTGCTGACGTCGAAAAATTACTAGAAAAAATTGAAGAAGATGATGACGTTCAAAACGTTTACCATACAATGGAAGAAGCTTAATCTATCTTTGATTTAAGATTTATGATTTAGAACTCCGGAGAATTTCTTCGGAGTTTTTTTATGTTACATTACATTGTCATTCCAATGAACGAGAAATCTTCGCAAGATATTGCATAGCGATTCTTCCTTCGTCAGAATGACAAATTGAACAAAAAAAGCTCCAGATTTCTCCAGAGCTTTCTCAATTCTAAAATCTCAATTCTATTTTATAAATTCTATTTTTTGAGCTTCTTCTAAATTTACGCTGTCGAAGAAACCTTGTTCGTTCATCCAGTCGTCGCTGAAAACTTTGCTCATATATCTTGAACCGTGGTCAGGGAAAATGGCGATTACATTGCTGTTTGCGTCAAATTCTCCTTCTTCTGCATATTGTCTGATGGCTTGCAAAACTGCTCCAGAAGTATAGCCTACGAATAAGCCTTCTGTTTTAGCAATTTCTCTTGTAGCATGCGCACTTTCTTCGTCAGTTACTTTGATAAATTTATCAATTGATTCAAAGTCAGTTGCCGTTGGGATTAAGTTTTTTCCCAAACCTTCAATTCGGTAAGGATAAATTTCATTAACGTCAAATTCTTTTGTTTCGTGATATTTTTTCAAAACCGATCCAAAAGCGTCAACCCCTAAAATTCTGATATTTGGATTTTTCTCTTTCAAGAATTTTGCAGCGCCAGAGATAGTTCCTCCTGTGCCGCTACAAGCAATTAAGTGCGTGATTTTTCCGTTAGTCTGTTCCCAAATTTCTGGGCCAGTTGACTTGTAATGCGCGTCAACGTTAAGCTGGTTGAAATATTGGTTGATGTAAACAGAGCCTTTAGTTTCTTCGTGCAGTCTTTTGGCAACCATGTAATAAGATCTTTCATCGTCTGCAGAAACGTGCGCAGGGCAAACATACACCTTTGCTCCCATGCTTCTCAGCATGTCAATTTTGTCTCTGGATGATTTTGAACTTACGGCCAAAATACAGTTGTAGCCTTTAATAATGCTTACCATTGCAATACTGAAACCAGTATTTCCAGAAGTAGTTTCAATTATCGTATCACCTGGCGTCAAGATTCCTTGCTTCTCAGCCTCTTCGATAATATATAATGCAATTCTGTCTTTAGTGGAGTGTCCTGGATTGAAAGCTTCTACTTTTGCGTAGAAATTGCCTTCCAAATTTTCAGTGACTTTATTGAGCTTGATCAGCGGTGTGTTGCCAATCAATTCTAATACATTATTATAAGCTTTTATTTCTTCTTTCATAAAAAAAATAGTTAATCGAGACGGCTCTAAATTTTGCCGGCCTCAAATCCTTGCAAATTTAACAAAAAAAATCTAATTACTTTTCAATTCCTTCTAAATCTAACAAAAAACTGAATTCTTTAGCTAATTCTTTCAGAGCTTCAAATCTTCCAGAAGCGCCTCCGTGGCCTGCATCCATGTTAGTATCAAGGTATAAGACATTTTTATCGGTCTTTAAAGTTCTCAATTTAGCCACCCATTTTGCTGGTTCCCAATACTGAACTTGCGAGTCATGGAGTCCGGTTGAAACATACATATTTGGATAATCTTGCGCTTTTACGTTGTCATAAGGTGAATATGACTTCATATAATCGTAATATTCTTTCTCGTTCGGGTTCCCCCATTCGTCATATTCTCCCGTCGTTAACGGAATTGTATCGTCAAGCATTGTCGTAATTACATCCACAAAAGGAACTTGCGCAATCACTCCTTTATATAATTCAGGCGCCATATTCACAACCGCTCCCATCAATAAACCTCCAGCGGAACCGCCTTCAGCATACAAATGTTCTGGACTTGTATATTTCTCAGCAATTACAAATTTTGAACAATCTACAAAATCCGTAAAAGTATTTTTCTTCTTTAAAAGTTTTCCGTTTTCATACCAAGGCCTTCCCATGTCTTCGCCTCCGCGAATGTGGGCGATGGCGTAAACAAAACCTCGATCAAGCAGCGAAAGTCGCGTAGAAGAGAAATAAGGATCCATAGTCGCGCCGTAAGAACCATAGGCATAAAGCAACAGCGGATTCTTGCCGTTTTTCTTCAAATCTTTTCTATAAACCATCGAAATCGGAATTTTAGTTCCGTCTTCAGCAGTTGCCCAAACTCTTTCTTCGGTATAATTTTTCTTGTCAAATTCCCCACCTAAAACTTGCTGTTCTTTTTTAACTTCCTTCTCTTTTGTCTTCATGTTAAAGTCAATTACAGAAGAAGGCGTTCCCATTGATTGGTAGCTGTAACGCAAAACCTGCGTGTCAAAATCTGGGTTTGTGGAAATATTTGCCGTATACGTTTCGCTTTCAAACGGAAGGTAATATTCTCCTTTTCCGTTCCAAGGCATGATTCTGATTTTATTCAAGCCGTTTGAACGTTCTCCGACAACCAAATAATCTTTGAAAATTTCAATTTCTTCCAATAAAACATCTTTGCGATGCGGAATCAAATCTTTCCAATTTTCTTTTTCCGTAGCGTTTTCAGGCGTTTTCATCAACTTGAAATTGGTCGCTTTGTCCTTATTTGTCAAGATATAAAAACTATCTCCATAATGAGAAATGTCATATTCCATGCCTCGAACTCTCTTCTGAAAAACTTTAAATTCTCCATCCGGATTATCGGCTAAAAGTGTTCTGAACTCCGTTGTCAAAGTACTTGCAGCAGTAATTACGATATATTTTCTAGATTTTTCTTTGCTTACGTCAATATTAAAAGTATCATCTTTTTCATGGTAAACCAAAGAGTCATTTTCAGCATTTTCTCCTAATTTATGCTTGAAAACTTTATCCGAACGCAAGGTCTGTTTGTCTTGTTTCGTATAAAATAAAGTCTTGTTATCATTTGCCCAAGTTGAACTTCCGGTAACATTTTCAATTTTATCTTCAAAAATTTCTCCTGTTTCCAAGTTTTTGATTTGAATCGTATAAATTCTTCGCCCGATAACATCTACCGCAAAAGAAGCAAATTTGTTGTCAGGACTCACGCTCATGCCTCCTAATTGGAAATAAGAATGTCCTTCTGCCAATTCATTGCAGTTAAAAAGAATTTCCTCATTTGCCGTAAGGCTTCCTTTTTTTCTAGAATAAATCGGATAATCTTTTCCGGTTTCATAGCGAGTTATGTACCAATATCCATTGAAAAAATAAGGAACTGACGAATCGTCTTCCTTGATTCTTCCTTTCATTTCTTCAAATAATTTTTTCTGGAAATCTTTGGTATGAGCCGTCATCTGCTCATAATATTCATTTTCTTGATTCAAATAATCGATGACTTCAGCATTTTCTCTATCTTTGAGCCAAAAGTAATCGTCGATTCTTTTGTCTCCGTGCTTTTCAAGCGTTTTTGATATTTTCTTTGCTATTGGGGGATTTATGGTTTTTGACATTTTTAGTGATGCGGTTTGCGAATATGAATTTGCAAAAATAATACAAAGACAACTTAAAATTAATTTATTCTTCATCAATTTATCTCTTGATTGTGACTATGCAATTTAGTAAATTCGCAAGTTACAAATCATAAAATTTATCAACATGTTTGGAGACTTAATGGGAATGATGGGCAAGTTAAAAGAAGCCCAGCAAAAAATGGAAGAAACTAAAAAAAGACTAGACACCGTTTTAATCGACGAACAAAGCAGTGACGGACTGTTGAAAGTAACTTTGACTGCAAATCGCGCTGTAAAATCTATTGAAATCGACGACAGCTTATTAGAAGACAAAGAGCAATTAGAAGATTATCTGGTCTTAGTTATGAACAAAGCGATTGAAAAAGCAACAAAGGTAAATGAAGCAGAATTGGGCGCTGTCGCTCAAGACGGAATGCCTAATATTCCAGGATTGGATATGTTTAAATAAAAATGGCTGTCGATAATGACAGCCATTTTTGGTTGTGTTCTATTTTATAATTAACTTTTTCACCATGCTTTTCTCTCCTGATTTAATTTTTACAAAATAAATTCCTGCCGAAGCGCCTTGCATTGCAATTTGATGCTTATCCGTTTTTTTTAGCGATTCTGTCTGTATAGTTTTTCCTAAAGCATCTGTAATCGAAATTTCATCAATTGCCAGTTGGTTTTTCAATAAAACATTGAAATTTCCATTGCTAGGATTTGGATAGACTTCTACATTATCGGCTATAGAAAAATCATCTGTTTTTAAAACCGTTCCGCGCAATTGTACTTCAGAAATTTGGATCATTTGTTCAATTGTGTTGCATTGGTCCGTAAAATTGAATTTATAATAGCTATAGGCAACAGTGTTTTGAAAGGTATAATTTCTAGTAAAATATCTAGAATCATTACAATCTATACTTCCAGTAGTAATAACGCTGTAGCTATTACCATCATTTGAACCAGAAATTTCATAATTCATCGGATCTCTTTCAGAAGAATCATTGGCAGTTGAAAAATCCATGCTTGTTGCAACGGTTCTTGCTCCGTTAAGATTTACAATAAAACCAAGACCGTCATAATAAAAGAAATCTAAAAATTTAGTTTCTACCGAACCGTCGATTATATTGTAATATTGCTCTTCATAAGGAGAATCTACATTACCGACTGGACTAATGTTTGAATAAGGTGTAAAAAGTGGCGTTTGTGCTTTTGAGCCAAAACCAGCAATTAATGCTAAAATAAGTAAAGTTTTTTTCATGATAAAATGATTAGGGGTTGCTGTAAAAGTAACCATAATCAATTATCTGCTAATAATTTAGCTGTTATTGTTTAGATATGTTAAATGCTAAAATGTGATTTTTTATAGCTCTGTCAGTTTTGTAAGTGTTTTAACAAGAAAGCTTACAATTTTTCATACACTTTCCTATAATTGAATACAATAAAACTTACATTTAACTATTTTATAACAATTCTCTCCAAAGCTTCCATAACATAACTGTGCATGACATCACGATAATCTAAATGAGTCACAATTCGTAATTTTCCTTTACCCAAAGAACTGATCAAGATATTTTTTTCTTTAAATTTAGCAATGACATTAGTTTCGTCAATTTCCGTCTTCACTGAAAATATTAAAATATTGGTTTCTACAGGCTCAACGCTTTCCACCCAAGGCAATTGTTTAAGTATAAAAGCCAATTCTTTTGCTTTATTATGATCTTCTTGCAGACGGCTTACATTGTGTTGCAACGCATAAATTCCTGCTCCAGCTAGATAACCAGCTTGACGCATCCCTCCCCCAAAAATCTTTCTGACTCTCAAAGCACGGTTCATCGTTTCCTTATCTCCAACTAAAACCGAACCGACCGGAGCGCCCAAACCTTTAGAAAGACAGACAGAAATCGTATCAAATATTTCTCCAAAATGTCTCGGATTTTGTCTTTTTGCAACCAAAGCATTCCAAATTCTGGCACCGTCTAAATGATATTTCAAGTTGTTTTGCTTGCAAACTTCCTTGATTCGAAGCATGTCATCCATCTCATAGCAAGCTCCCCCGCCCTTATTTGTAGTATTTTCCAAACTAACCAAACTAGTCAGCGGACTGTGGTAAAAATCTGGCGGATTTATGGCTTCCTTTACTTGCTCTGCCGTAATCATTCCTCTTTTTCCGTCTACTAAATTACAAGAAACACCACTGTTAAAAGATGCTCCGCCTCCTTCATAATGAAAAATATGCGCCCATTTATCACAAATAATCTGCTCTCCAGGATTGGTGTGCAATTTAATCGCGGTTTGATTTGCCATCGTTCCCGAAGGAAAAAATAGTGCGGCTTCCATGCCGAATATATTGGCGACCATCTCTTCTAACTCATTGACAGTCGGGTCTTGCTTATAAACATCGTCGCCTACTTTTGAGCGAAACATTTGCTGTAACATTTCATTGCTCGGTTTCGTAACCGTATCACTTACTAAATTTATTTCCATAATATCAAAAGTATGCCTTATTTTTGTTTCATTAAAACGGCTATTTTCTTCATTTGAAGCTAATCTTGATTTTTAATTTAATCAGAACTTCAACCCAGAACTTGCCGTAAATTATTACACAAAAATATATATAATTTATGACAACTACCGAACAAATTAAAGGTATTGTGGAGCGCCTTGGTGCGTTGAGGAGGTATCTTTGACGTCGACAAAAAGCTGATCGAAATCACAAACGAAGAAGAAAAAACCTTGGCTCCCGATTTTTGGAACAACCCAAAAGAAGCTGAAGCTTTTGTTAAAGTATTGCGTTCCAAGAAGAAATGGGTCGAAGATTACAACAAGGCGGTTTCAATGACCGACGAGTTGCAGATTGCCTATGAATTTTACAGAGAAGGCGAATTGACTGCTGACGAATTGGACGAACAATTTAATTCGACCAATTTGCACATCGAAAACATCGAATTTAAGAACATGCTTTCTGACGAAGGCGATTCTTTAAGCGCTGTTTTGCAAATCACGGCTGGTGCCGGCGGAACAGAAAGTTGCGACTGGGCGTCAATGCTGATGCGCATGTACATGATGTGGGGCGAAAAAAATGGCTATAAAATCAAGGAATTGAACTTTCAAGAAGGCGAAGTTGCAGGAATTAAAACCGTTACTTTGGAATTTGAAGGCGATTATTCTTTCGGCTATTTAAAAGGAGACAACGGCGTGCATCGCCTGGTCAGAATTTCTCCTTTTGACAGCAATGGAAAGCGCCATACATCTTTTGCTTCTGTTTATATTTATCCTTTGGTAGATGATTCTATTGAAATTGAGATAAATCCTGCTGATATTGAGATAATTACTTCTCGTTCAAGTGGTGCCGGCGGACAAAACGTAAATAAAGTAGAAACCAAAGTACAGCTTTTCCACAAGCCAACCGGAATCCAGATTCAATGTTCTGAAACACGCTCACAGCAAGACAACAGGCAGCGAGCAATGCAGATGTTAAAATCTCAATTGTATGAAATTGAGCTGAAGAAACAAATGGCGCAGCGCGCCGATATTGAAGCTGGAAAGATGAAAATCGAATGGGGTTCTCAAATCAGAAACTATGTCATGCATCCTTACAAATTGGTCAAAGATGTCAGAACAGGATATGAAACCAGCGATGTTGAAGGCGTCATGAATGGTGACATTGACGAATTCTTGAAAGCTTATTTGATGATGATGGGACAAAAAGAAGAATAAATTTTCTTAAATATCAAAAAAATGCACTGCAATCAGATTATTTAATGCAGTGCATTTTCTATTGAAAAAAGTTGTTAAAAATAATATTAAGATATATTTAAGAAATATGGTTTAAATGTAACATTTTCTTGAAAGACATAACTTATCTTTACATAGAATTTAGCCAATTATTGTGACACTTTTTATAATTAATTGACTATCAAAGATAACTGTTATGATTTACGAAAAGCCATTATCAATAATTCCAATAAATGAAGCGGCACGATTGCAGAAGCTTTATGATTATCAAATTTTAGATACGCATTCTGAAGACACTTTTGATAAAATTGCACTTTTGGCATCACAAGTTTTTAATACGCCGAGTGCTTTTGTAACTTTTGTGGATAAAGACAGGGTATATTTGAAAGCAATAATTGGAAACTTCAAAACCAACGAAGTTCGTCGTGAAGAAAGCATGTGTGCTTTGGCAATTCTAGATGACAAAATCACTGTTTTTAATGACACGCATAAATATCCAGATTTGATGAAAAGTCCTTGGATTTCACAGGAAAACGGCATCCGTTTTTATGCCGGAGCGCCGTTGAAATCTCCTGAGGGCTATTTGATCGGAACAGTTTGCGTTTTAGACAGCGTTCCGAGAGAAACCAATGAAAACCAAATGGAAATGCTTAGAACCATGGCGGATATTGTCATGAATAAATTGGAAAGCAGGCTTCGCTACAACAATATCATCAAGTCGCAAAATGATTTGATGGGAATCGCCTTGCATGAAATTAAAAATCCTTTGGCTTCTATAAGTCTGGCAAACGATATCTTGAGAATTGATGTCACAAAAGCGCCAAAAATGACCGATATGATCAAGCGTTGCGTCATAACGATTCAAGCAAAATTGGCAGATTTGTTGAAACTTTCAGAAGATGAAGATAAAGACCAGAGGCTTTCTATTGAAGAAGCTGACTTGAAGGAAATGCTGGACCGCTTGGTTACCAATTTTGAATTATTAGCCAATAAGAAGAACCAGATTATTGAGTTGACAGTAGAAGAATCGCTTCCTAAAATTAATATCGACAAGACTAAAATTTCTGATGTTTTGCACAATCTTTTGAGCAATGCTATCAAATATTCTTACAGCAATACGACTATAAAAATTATAGCCAAGAAAATTGATGACTTCGTAGAAATAGAATTCCAAGATAAAGGACAAGGCTTAAACGATGAAGACGCCGAAAAACTTTTCAAGAAATTCGCAAAATTAAGCTCAAAGCCAACCGGAAGAGAAAGTTCAAACGGATTAGGGCTTTCTATCTGCAAGTCATTGGTTGAACTGCATAACGGACAGATTTTTGCAAAAAGTCCTGGGAAAGAATTGGGAAGTTCGTTTTTCATTTCGCTTCCGATTATTTATACGATGCACCAAGATTCTGAATATTTTGATAGAGATTAAATTTTAGCCAAAAATTTTACTACATCGTTTTATATGCTTAATTTAAAGCGCTCAAACGATGCTCTATGAAATCTGTAAAATCCCTGTTGCACGCTCCTCACCTTTCGCATGAAAAATCACTGAAAACTTTGGTTGAAAACAGAACCGTTTATTCCTTAGAAAATTGTGAATTGAATTTATTTGAAACGTATGAAGAATCGCAATTGGTTCCTCTGAAATTCAATGATTTGGTGGTTACAAGCATGTTGCGAGGAAAGAAAATCATGCATCTTTTTGATGATCCAGAATTCGTTTATCTTCCTGGAGAAACGGTTGTAATTCCATCAAATGTAGAGATGAAAATTGATTTTCCGGAAGCTTCTAAAAGCAATCCGACGCAGTGCTTAGCTTTGGCCATTGACCATTGGAAAATCAACGATACTTTGAATTTACTGAATGAAAAATATCCAAAAGAAGGAAATAGTTTATGGACTTTAGACTCTGAAAATTACTTTTTTTATAATAATATCGAGCTGGCTTCCACTATAAACAAACTGATCAAAGAATGTATGAGTTCGTCGATTACCAAAGATGTTTTGGCCGATTTGACTTTGCAGGAATTGCTGATTCGAATTATCCAAACGCAGACTTTAAAATCTATTGACGATAATAAAAAACTAGAATCAAACTCGCCTATTTCTATGGTTTTGGAATTTATCCGAAATAATATCAAGGAAAACTTCAACCTGAAAGATTTAAGCGACAAAGCTGGAATGAGCACTACTTCTTTCTATCGTTTTTTCAAGCGGGAATTAGGCATGAGCCCGATTGAATTTATTTTAAACGAAAAAATAAAAATTGCGAAACAACTTTTAAAATATCCCGGAATCCAAATCAATGAAGTCGGATTTCAATCTGGTTTTGAAGACAGCAATTATTTTATCCGGCTATTCAAAAAAGTCGAAGGAATTACGCCTAAGCAATACCAGCAACTAAATAGTTCAAGCTGTTATGTTGATTTATAAATTATTCTTCTAATTTTATAGGTTCTAAATTTTCAATTTCTTCTGGCGTAAAAAGTCGGTAATGAATTTTAAAAGTTTTTCCTAAAGGCGTTTCCAGTGAAAATCCGCCCGTCGGCACTCCGTCTAAAACATCCATTGTAAAATGTGCATTTTTCCAATATTGAAATAAATCACGGTCCACCCAAAACTCAAATCCTTCAATGGTTCCGATGCAAACATCGCCCATTCTTAAATAAAAGCCGCCTTTTTCAAAACATTGCGGCTGTGTTCCTTCACAGCATCCGCCAGCTTGGTAAAACATCAAATCTCCGTGGGTTTCGTGAATTTTTTTAATTATTTCTATTGCTTCTTTTGTTGCTTCGACTCTCTTTATCATAGCTTTTAATTTAAAAATACAGCCATGATTTTAGTCTCACGGCTGTATTTGTCTTATAAATTTACGAATTGGTTTTCCAACTATCCGTTAATGTCAATCAAAATTTTTACTTGTTCTGGATTTGAAACCAACACTTCAAAACCTTCCGTTACAATTTCATCTAATTTGATTCTTTTGGTCACCAATTTTTCAACTGGCATTCTTCCAAGGTTAATCAAATCAATAACTTGCGGAAAAATATTTCTGTAAGCGATAATTCCTTTAACCGTAATTTCACGAACCACTTGGTCAAAAGCATTATGTGTAACTGGTTTACCAAACAAAGCTACCAAAACCGCAGTTCCTCCATTTTTCAAACTTGCAATTCCTCCATCAAAAGAAGCTTGAACTCCAGCAGCATCTAGAAAAATATCCACGCCACCGTTTGTCAATTCTTTAATTTGCTTCGGAATATCTTCCTCTTTCCCATTGATAATTGTTGTCGCGCCAATTTCTTTTGCTTTTTCTAAACGCTTTTCGGCAATATCCACCACAATAACTTCTGTCGCTCCCGCAGCAATTGCTGCTTGGACACATAAAAGTCCGATTGGTCCAGCGCCATAAATCAAGACAGATTGCCCGATTTTCAAGCCGCTTTGCAAAACTGCATAAACAGCAACTGCAGCAGGTTCAACCAAAGCACCTTGCTCAAAACTCATCGAATCTGGAATTTTATGAACCATATAATCTTCAACGACTGTGTATTTTGCAAAACCTCCATTGGAAGTCAGACCCACAAAACCAAGAGGTTCGGAAAGATTGTACTCGCCATTCACAATAAATGGACTTTCCGGATTTTTAAAAAGCGGTTCTACCACTACTCTGTCACCTATTTTCAAATGTGTAACTTCTTCTCCAACTTCGCTGATAATTCCAGCAAATTCATGTCCCAAAGTGGTAACGCCTTGATGGCCATTTAAAGGATAAGGCTTGTCAACCGGAATCAACATTGGCCCGTGCGTGTATTCGTGAAGATCTGAACCGCAAATTCCTGCAAATTGAACTTCAATTTTCACTTGTTTTGCTCCAGTTGTGGGAATGTCGGTTTCCTCCACTCTAATGTCTTTTGCTGCATGCCAGCGCGCGGCTTTCATTTTTGTCATAATAGATTATTTTTAGAAAAAAAAGCACTACAATTGCAGTGCTTTTTCCAACAATTAAATTAAAAGAATCCTAATTTCTTTTTATCGTAAGAAATCAGCATATTTTTTGTCTGGCGGTAATGGCCAAGCATCATTTTGTGGTTTTCTCTACCAATCCCAGATTGTTTGTAACCTCCAAACGGAGCTCCGGCTGGATAAGAATGGTATTGGTTGATCCAAACTCTTCCCGCTTGAATCGCTCTTGGAACTTGATAAATTTCATGCGCATCGCGTGTCCAAACTCCAGCGCCTAAACCATACATGGTGTCGTTTGCAATTTCAATCGCTTCTTCTGTAGTTTTAAAAGTTGTTACGGCTAAAACGGGTCCGAAAATTTCCTCTTGGAAAATTCTCATTTTATTGTGTCCTTTGAACAAAGTTGGTTTGATATAATAACCTCCGGCAAGATCGCCTTCCAATTTATTGACATCACCGCCAGTTAATAATTCTGCACCTTCTTCTTTTCCTAATTTGATATAAGACTGGATTTTTTCGTATTGAACATTCGAAGCCTGGGCACCAATCATTGTAGATTTATCCAAAGGATTTCCTGCAATAATTGCTTCTGTTCTCTCAATAACTTTTGCAATAAACTTCTCGTAAATATCTTCGTGAATCAATAATCTTGACGGACACGTACAAATTTCTCCTTGGTTTAAAGCGAACATTACCGCGCCTTCAACCGCTTTATCAAAGAAATCATCATCGTGATCTGCAATTGACGGGAAGAAGATATTTGGAGATTTTCCGCCTAATTCTAACGTTACCGGAATGATATTTTCAGTAGCATATTGCATGACCAAACGGCCTGTAGCCGTTGAACCTGTGAATGCCGCTTTTGAAACTTTTGGATTGGTTACCAAAGCTCTTCCTAGTTCAGCGCCAAAACCGTTCACGATATTTATAACTCCCGGAGGAAGAATTCCTTCGATCAATTCCATCATCACCAAAATAGAAACTGGCGTACTTTCAGCTGGTTTTAAAACCACGGTATTTCCTGCGGCTAAAGCTGGAGCTAATTTCCAAACAGCCATTAAAATCGGGAAATTCCAAGGAATAATTTGGGCAATTACGCCTAAAGGTTCGCTCAAGGCAATTGAAACCGTGTTAGAATCTAATTCAGCAATCGAACTTTCTTCCGCACGAATTACGCCTGCAAAATATCTGAAATGGTCAATTGCCAAAGGAATATCTGCCGCAAGTGTTTCTCTAACAGGTTTTCCGTTGTCGACAGTTTCCACTGCGGCGATATATTCTAGATTGTCTTCAAGAACCTGGGCAATTTTATTCAATAAAATACTTCTTTCAGTAACTGAAGTTTTTCCCCAAGTTTTGAAAGCTTCGTGAGCTGCATCCACTGCAAGAACTAAATCTTCCTTGCTTGATTTGGCGGCTTTTGTAAATACTTTTCCGTCGATTGGAGAAACATTGTCAAAATATTCTCCTTTGACTGGCGGCGTAAATTGACCGTTTATATAATTATCGTACTTATCCTTAAAATCAGGTCTTTTAATTAAATTGCTCATGATAAAATGTTTTTAATTTTATCAAATCTACCTTCAATCAAATTTTTAAAGTAGCATTATTCGTTCAAATAATAGCATCATTTTGCCAAAACCATAATTTAAGACAATTTTAATTTTTTATTATGTAAAAAAATACCTAAATTTTAGAGAATTACAATTAAAAAAGTTCACGCAAGAAGCTTTTCAAAGCCGACCAGGAACGTTTGTCAGCCAATTCATTATAAGCTGCGCCTTTTGAATTGTCATTTCCAGCTTCTTTTTCAGTAAAAGCATGAACTGCATTGGCATAATAATTCATCTGCCAGTCTGCTTTTGCCGTGCGCATTTCATCTTGGAAAGCTTTAATTTCTTTTTCTGGAACATAGGTGTCATCTGCTCCATGCAAAACCAAAACCTTTGCTTTTATTGGCGTAATTTCTCTTTTTTCATCTCTTCCTAAACCTCCGTGAAAAGAAACAGCGCCTTTCACTTTTATATTCGCTCTTGCCGCTTCGATCGCGCCAGTTCCTCCAAAACAATAGCCGATGACCACAATTTCTTCTGGATTTGCGCCTTGTTTTACCAATTCGGCTAAAGCCAAGGAAATTCTGTTTTGGTATTCTTTAATATTTGATTTGTAGTAGCCTGCTTGGGTACCAGCTTCTTTTGCATCTTTTGGTCTTTTGTCAACGCCATAAATATCAGCTACGAAGCTATAAAAACCCATTTTCATCAATTCTGTCGCTACTTGTTCAGAATGCCTGTCGATTCCTTTCCAAGCCGGCAAGACTAAAATTCCAGGATTGTTTTTATTTGGCATATTCGGAATTCCTGCCAGACCGCTTAATTTTTGAGATTTATCGGCATAATCGACAGTTTTTAATTGTCCGAACGAGGCTGTTGAAACGACAACAGTAAAGAAAAAAGATAAGTATTTTACTTTCATGATTATTTTTTATTAAAGCTACTATTTTTTCTGGAATTTTGAAAGTTTGATTTCTATAAATAAAAAAAGCCACTACATCTAGTGGCTTTTTTTTGTATGAATGAATTACATGAACAAACTTAATATGTAATAAACGATTGCAGCCAAAAGGGCAGAAATTGGAATGGTCAAAACCCAAGCCCACAGCAAGCTCACAGTAACGCCCCATCTTACGGCAGAAACACGCTTTGTCAAGCCAACTCCGATAATTGAACCTGTGATTGTGTGCGTCGTACTTACTGGAATTTTCAAGTGTTCTGTAAAATATAAAGTCAATGCTCCGGCAGTCTCTGCGGCAACACCTTCAAACGAAGTAACTTTTGTAATTTTTGACCCCATTGTTTTTACGATTTTCCAACCACCGCTCATTGTTCCTGCGGCAATTGCCGTATAACAAGCCAGCGGAATCCATTCCGGCATTTTAAAATGTCCAGCATCATCCGGAAGCACAACATCCAACCAATGTGGCATGCTGTCTTGTGACAAACCAGTCGTGTGGATATAAACCGCAACTGCTGCCGCAATAATTCCCATTACTTTTTGAGAATCGTTTCCACCATGGCCCAAACTGAATGCGGCCGAAGAAAGCAACTGCATTTTCTTTAGCCAAGATTCAGATTTGCTATGCGATAAACTGCTGAAAAATAAGCAGAATGTACTTACAGACAATATAATAAATGCTACTAAAAACCACTTGATATTGTGTGCTTCAAACGCAACGCTCCAAAATTGAGAATCTGGAAAACGAGGTTCTTTAATTTTTTCGAAGGGAACCATTTGATATGCCACGAAAGTAATCGTAGCAATCATTAACGCTCCTGTAAATAGTTTTGGGTAGATACTTTTTTTCGAAGAATTCAATAACCAGATAGAAATCAGGTAGGAAGCTAAAGCTCCTAAAAGCGGCGCCAAGACAATAAATGCAATAATAATCAGAACTCCAGAAGGCATTCCTCCATTTTTTCCTGCAGAATACCAGTTTACAACGTTAAAGCCAGCGTGGGCGATTGCAGCTCCGGCAAAACCGCCGATTAATGTGTGGGACGAACTTGAAGGAATTCCAAGCCACCAAGTCAATAAGTTCCAACAGATTGCGGCAATGACTCCGGCTAAAATTACGACAAGATTGATATCCATCGTATTAGCCGTTTTTGCAACAGTATCAGCTACACCAAATCCGAAAACCCAGTAAGCCAGGAAGTTAAAGAAGGCTGCCCAAACAACAGCTTGAAATGGCGTCAATACTTTTGTGGCAACAATTGTTGCAATTGCGTTCGCAGCATCGTGAAATCCGTTGATGTAATCAAAGATCAGTGCAAGAACAATGATGACAATTAATATCGTAAAATCCATAAGATTATTTAGTCAAAAATGAATATTAAGAGTGCTTAACCACCACTGATTCTAGAACGTTTGCAACGCTTTTGCATTTGTCAGAAGCAGATTCCAATGCAGACAAAACTTCCTTATATTTAATGATATTTTTAGCGTCAGTTTCGTTTTCGAAGATATCAGCAACCGCTTTATCAAAAACGTTGTCTGCTTTACTTTCTAACTTATTAATTTTTTTACAAGCTTCAGAAATCGCTTTCAAATTTTTCAAATCTTTCAATTCTTTGATAGCAATGCCAATTTGCTGACAAGCTTCAAGATTTATTTCAGTCAATTTACGAATAGATTTCGTAATTTTTTCCACTTGGTAAAGGCGCATTCTTGACGCAGAACCGTGCAAATAATCAGCAACATCATCCATCGATTTTACAAGAGCGTGAATATCTTCACGGTCAAACGGCGTAATAAAGTTTCTGCTTAGTTCAAGATGCGTTTTATGAGTAATTTCCTCAATAACTGCTTCTAATTCCTCTATTTTTCTGAATAAATTCTCACGTTCTGCTTTTGGAGCATTTACGGCTTCGTGAAGCGTTTCTGCTAAAAGCGTTAAATTAAAAGAGGCTTGTTCAAAAAGTGGAAAGAACTTTTTATCTTTCGGAACTAAAAATTGGAAAATGCTGTTTAAAGACATAAAATATATTTTTATTGCTGCAAATGTATCTCGCCAATGTTAAGATAACATTAAGTAAAGATGAATAAGCAGTTATTAAAATTTACGATTATTTAATGTTGAGATTACAATTGCTTTTCCTCATTTCTATTTATTGCAAACGTTTTCGTACTTTAGCCAGCGTTTAAAAATAGCAAAAATTCACTCACATATTATGGACATCAACTTCAACAAAAACGAAGATCATAACAAACTTTTAGTATCAGATTTAAAGCAGAAATTTGCCCAAGTAAAATTAGGCGGAGGTCAAAAAAGAATCGAAAAACTGCATGCCGAAGGCAAGATGACTGCTCGTGAACGTATTGATTATCTGCTAGATGAAAAAAGAGATAGTATTGAAATCGGAGCTTTTGTTGGTGACGGAATGTATGCCGAACACGGCGGTTGCCCTTCTGGCGGCGTTGTCATCAAAATTGGTTATGTCAAAGGAAAACAATGCATTGTTGTAGCCAATGATGCGACTGTAAAAGCCGGAGCTTGGTTCCCGATTACTGGAAAAAAGAACCTTCGTGCGCAAGAAATTGCTATGGAAAATAGACTTCCGATTATTTATTTAGTAGATTCCGCGGGCGTTTATTTGCCTTTGCAGGATGAAATTTTTCCGGATAAGGAACATTTCGGAAGAATTTTTAGAAATAATGCCATCATGAGCAGCATGGGAATTACCCAGATCGCTGCCGTTATGGGAAGCTGCGTTGCCGGAGGAGCTTACCTTCCGATTATGTCTGACGAAGCTTTGATTGTGGACAAAACAGGAAGCATTTTCTTAGCTGGAAGTTATTTGGTGAAAGCTGCTATCGGAGAAACTATTGACAATGAAACACTTGGCGGTGCAACTACACACTGCGAAATTTCTGGAGTCACAGATTACAAAGCAAAAGATGACAAAGATGCTTTGGATAAAATTAAAAATATAGTCGATAAAATTGGCGATTTTGACAAAGCCGGTTACAGCAGAATCAAGTCTGAAAAGCCAGCTTTAGAAGAAAAAGATATCTACGGAATTCTTCCAAAAGCGAGAAACGAGCAGTATGACATGATGGAAATCATCAATCGCTTGGTAGATAATTCTGAATTTGAGCCTTATAAAGATGGTTACGGACAAACGATTATCACAGGTTACGCCAGAATTGACGGCTGGGCTGTGGGAATTGTGGCCAACCAAAGAAAAGTGGTAAAATCAAAGAAAGGCGAAATGCAATTTGGAGGCGTAATTTACTCTGATTCAGCTGATAAAGCAACACGTTTCATTGCCAATTGCAACCAAAAGAAAATTCCGTTGGTTTTTCTTCAAGATGTAACCGGATTCATGGTGGGAAGCAAGTCAGAACACGGCGGCATTATCAAAGACGGTGCAAAAATGGTAAATGCGGTTTCAAATTCCGTAGTTCCAAAATTCACAGTAATTGTTGGAAATTCTTATGGTGCAGGAAATTACGCCATGTGCGGAAAAGCATATGACCCGAGATTGATTTTTGCTTGGCCAAGTGCAGAATTGGCGGTAATGGGCGGTACCCAGGCCGCGAAAGTTTTAGCACAAATTGAAGCTTCTTCGTTAAAAGCAAAAGGCGAAATCATTGATGAAGTAAAAGAAAAAGAGCTTTTTGATAAAATCAAGGCAAAATATGACGCACAGGTTTCGCCTTATTATGCCGCTTCGAGATTATGGACTGACGCAATCATTGATCCTTTAGAAACCAGAACTTGGATTTCTATGGGAATTGAAGCGGCAAACCACGCTCCTATTGAGAAAAAATTTAATTTGGGTGTTATTCAAGTGTAAAATTTCTGATTTAAGTTTAGGCATAATAAATTTTAAATTATGAATAACGCAAGTGTAAAATTTGAAAATCATTTTATATTGTATATTCCTTTTAGAGACAAAATAATATTTGAATCGGAATTAATAAATAATAATATTGAATTTTATTTCGAAGAAAACCAGCGGAATATAAATATCTCAGTAAAGTACTTTCTTAAAGATAAAGATGCGAAAGAAATCGACAAAATAATCCGTAAAAATCAGATTATTTCTAGCATTGGAAATCAAATTTTTGATTATAAGCAAGAACAAAAAATTCAAAAATTATATCTAAAAGTAGCGATTGCGACAATTTTAATTATTTTGTTAGCAAGTCTGGCAACATTTAATTCGAAGTGAATTTTAATCAATACAGGCAAAAAAAATCCGTATTTTTATTTGTGATTAACGCTTTGAAATCTTCAATATATATGAAAAAAAATCTTTTCCTTTTTGTCTTTCTTGCAAGTTTGCAAACAATTTCTGCCCAAGAATTCACCAGAAAAGATTCGCTTCAAGGTGGTTTTTCTGCTGAAAGAACTTCATATGACGTGCAGCGCTATGATTTAAATATTACAGTAAATCCTGAAAAGCGTTCTATTGTCGGCTTTAATGATATCACTTTTAAAGTAGTTAAAAATACTTCTAAAATTCAAGTGGATTTGTTTGAGAACATGCAAATTGACAGCATTGTTTTTGAAGGAAAAAAATTGAATTACAAAAGAGATTTCGGAGCTGTTTTCATAGATTTTGAAAAACAGCAAATCGTTGACGGATTAGATAAAAAAATACGATTTTATTATTCAGGAAATCCTCTGGTGGCAAAAAATGCGCCTTGGGATGGCGGTTTTGTCTTCAGCAAAGACAACGCAGGAAAGCCGTGGATTGGTGTCGCCGTTCAAGGAACCGGAGCCAGCCTGTGGTTTCCCGTAAAAGATTCACAGAGCGATGAGCCTGATTTTGGAGCTTCGATAAAAGTGGCAGTTCCAAATGGGTTGATGAATGTTTCCAACGGTAGGTTTTTAGGAAGCGAAGATTTAAAAAACGGCTACACGCGTTGGGATTGGGAAGTCAAAAGTCCGATCAACAACTATGATATTACGCTCAATATTGCAGATTACGTTCACATTCATGACAATTATAAAGGCTTAGACTTAGACTATTATATTTTGCGTGAAAACGAAGAAAAAGCAAAAAAACATTTTGAGGAAGTAAAACCGATGATGGATTGCTTTCAATCGAAATTTGGAAAATATCCCTTTACAGAAGACGGCTACAAATTAGTTGAAACTTCTTATTTAGGTATGGAACACCAAAGTGCTGTTTCTTATGGAAATAAGTATAAAAATGGATACTCCGGAATGGATATGTCTCGTACCGGAATCGGGTTACTTTTTGACTATATCACGATTCACGAAACAGGGCACGAATGGTTTGGAAACAGCATTACTTCAAAAGATATTGCTGACATGTGGATCCACGAAGGCTTTACAACTTATTCAGAATCTGTTTTTGTAGAATGCCAATTTGGTTATGAAAAAGCGCAAATCTATTTAAACGGACAAAAAAGATCTGTCGCCAATGATAAGCCGATTCAGGGAAATTATGGTGTCAACAATCATGGTTCTACTGACATGTATTACAAAGGCGCACAACTTTTAAATACGCTTCGCCATATTGTAAACAATGATCAAAAATGGTGGAAAATCCTTTTGAAATATTCAGAAACCTATCGCTATAAAATAATAGATACAGAAACTGTAGTTGCTTTTTTCAATACTGAAATTGGAACAAATCTCACTCCTATTTTTGATCAATATTTGAAATACAAAAACATTCCAGAATTGATTGTTGAAAAAGAAAAAAAAGGAATTCGTTTTAAATGGAAAACAGATGTTGCCAATTTTAAAATGCCTGTTGTTTTTAAAGAAAATGATAAAGAAATCAGAATAGATGCTACAAATCAGTGGATTTCCTATTCCTTAAAAAATCCTAAAGAAGCAGTAATCTTCGACAATTCTAGGTTTTTCTATAAATTAGATTATAAATAAATTCAAATAAAAAGAGTGCCGCTAAGCACTCTTTTTTTATTCTGTCACACTGTCTAAAGTTTCTTTTCTCAAGACTTTTCCGGTTGGTGTTTCTTTAAATTCTGAAGCAAAAAGAACTACTTTAGGCTTTTCGTATTTGTCTAATGCTGCAAAAACGCTTTCATCGATTACATAAGGAGTTCCTTCCACGACAAGCACTAATTTTTCGCCTAATTCATGGTTTTCCTGTGAAGCTACAAAATACCTTCTGTCCATTATTCTGCTTGCTAATTTTTCTTCAATTTGTTCTGGAAAAAGCTTCACGCCACCACTGTTGATCACGTTGTCAATTCTTCCCATCCAAATAAATTCATGTTCATTTAAAACCTTCACAGCATCATTTGTCACGATTGGCTCGTCTAAAATATTTGGAGCTGTAATTACCAAGCAATGTCTTTCGTCTTCCGCAACACTAACGTTTGGTAAAGTTTTAAAAGCTTCCTCTCCTACTCTTTTTGCAGCAATATGCGTAATAGTTTCGGTCATTCCATAAGTTTCGTAAATCTCCGTAGGAAAATCAGCGAGTTCACTTGCTAAAGCAGCATTTACTTTGGCGCCTCCAATAATCAGTTTTTTTACCTGGCTCAATTTATCTAAAGAATGCTGCACTTGCAATGGAACCATCGCAGCAAAATCATAAGTTTCATCATCTCTTTTTAGCGGATTTGAACTTGGCGCGACAAATTCTACATCCAAGCCTAAAATAAAGCCACGGACAAGCATCATTTTTCCAGCAACATATTGAGCCGGAAGACAATGCAATACTTTATTGCCAGGCTGTAAATCAAAGAAATCGCCCGTAGCCAAAGCAGAATTCACCATTGCCTGCTTTTCAATTTTTATCTTTTTCGGGATTCCGGTCGTGCCCGAAGTTGTCATTTCGATATATTCGTTTTGGTCAAACCAATCCAAAATAAAAATTCCGACCGGCTTTTCAAAAGCTTCGCCTTCCTTGATAAAACTGTAGGCAATTCGGCATAAATCATCTTTATCTAAACTGAATCCGTTTAATTTAAAGCGATTGTGTACATTTTGATACGTTGGACTATTCATATTTATTTCCTAATTCATTAATTTGATTTTCAGCATCATATTCTGGAATATTTCCGGTCAGTTTTTCTTTCCAATTTTCCCACTTATACTTCTTACTAAAGATAAACAAAAGAATTGGAAAAACGACAAGCACGGGAAGCAAAACATCGAAGCCCGCTGTCGGTTCAGAATTATCTTTTAAGATGGAATGCGTTTGAAAAACGGTCCAGTCTGAAGTGATTAACAAGGCTGCGATTAAGTTGTTTGCCGCGTGAAATCCTAAGGCAAGCTCCATTCCTTCGTCCATTAAAGTTAGAATTCCGAGAAAGAAGCCAGTTCCGATATAATAAACCAAAATAATATAGCCCATTTTAGAAACTTCTGGATTTGCAATGTGCAGAAGGCCAAATATTAAGGACGTCAAAACTAACGGAAACCATTTGTTTTTAGACAAAAGCGCAAATCCTTGCATCAAATAGCCGCGAAAAACATATTCTTCAGTGCTAGTTTGTATTGGAATCAAAGCAATCGCAATGACCGCTAAAATTGCAAATTGAACTGGCTTAAACTGGACTTCAAAATTTTCTGGAGAAGCGAAATAGCTTGCCACGATTGTTATTGTTGAAATTATTGCCCAAATTCCGAAGGAAAAGAAAATGCGTTTCCAATCTATTTTTTTTCTGGAAGTCGTGACTTCTATAAATTTCTGTCCATGAAAATATTTGACTATGAAATAAAAAGCCAGCATTGCGATCACAAACGAAAAAAGCATTAAAAATAAAGTAAGATTTGATTCTAAAGCGTTCATGATTGAACTGTTGTCTAATTCAATCTGCTTTCCATCTTCCATCATTTTTATGACAACAGCGATTATCCAAGGCAATTGGCCTACTACAGAAGCGGTGATTACGAGGATCGAGCCAACAATATATTTCCAAAAATGATTGCCTTTTATTTTAAAACCTTGTGCTATAAACATTTATTGTATTTTGAAATTGGTATTAATTTGACCTCTAATTTATTGATTTATTACAATATATTTTACTTATTTAAATTGCATTTCATTTCTTTGTAGGCTATTTAAAACAATTATGATTAAAATATACCACAATCCGCGTTGCGGAAAATCTAGAGAAGGCTTAAATATTGTAGAAAATTCAGGTCAAGAATTTGAAATTGTAAGATATCTTGAAAATGTTCCTTCGAAAGAAGAATTGAAATCGATACTTAAAATGCTTGATATCAAGGCAATTGATTTGGTTAGGCAGAAAGAAAAGATTTGGGTTGAAAATTTTAGAGATAAAAAATTATCTGACGAAGCTATAATTGAGGCAATGATTAAAAATCCGATTTTAATTGAAAGACCAATCGTCATTAATGTAAATAAAGCGACGATTGGAAGATCACCGCAAAATATTGAGAAAATTCTTTAAGATTGTTAAATGTTTATTTAACAAACCTTTGTGAAATCCCGCTTAAACCAAGGCCTACTTTTACGGTCTAAATTTCAATAAACCCAAACTTTACATTTGAATGAAAAATTTAAAAGCAGCAATATTCCTCCTATTGCTTACCATTTCCTTTTCTAGTTATTCCCAAGAACGACCGCAGGCAAAAAAGGTGAAAATTACTGGAAAAATTATCGAAAAGTCAACCAATTTGCCACTCGGATATGCTACCGTAACCTTGACAAACACGCAGCGACCTGATGTTGTAACTGGCGGAATGACTGACGAGCAAGGAAATTTTAGCGTAGAAGCGAATGCAGGAACTTATGATGTAAAATTTGAATTTATTTCTTTCAAGATAATTGATTTGAAACAACAAACTATTGCTGACGATAAAAATTTTGGCACAATTTCTCTAGAAGCTGAAGCTGAAATGCTCGATGCCGTAGAAATTCGTGCAGAACGTTCAACGGTTGAAATAAAACTAGATAAAAAGGTCTATAATGTTGGAAGCGACATGATTGTAAAAGGCGGAACCGTAAGCGATGTTTTAGACAATGTGCCTTCCGTTTCTGTGGATGTGGAAGGAAATGTGAGCCTTCGTGGCAATGAAAACGTAAGAATTTTAATTGACGGAAGACCTTCTGGAGGAATTAATATTAATGACGTTTTGAAACTTCTTCCGGCTGATTCTGTTGATAAAGTGGAAGTAATTACCAATCCTTCAGCAAGATATGATGCAGAAGGTGGCGGTGGAATTATCAATATCGTAATGAAAAAAGGTAAAAACCAAGGAATTACCGGAACGGTGACTTTGTCAACTGGAGATCCTGCAAATCATGGAATTACTGGAACGGTTAACTACAAAACAGATAAATTCAATCTTTTCACGACGCAGGGCTACAGCTATAGAAAAGGTCCGGGGAATTCGATGACTGATACTGAATATTTAGATAAAGATACGCACGAAACGACTGGATTTTTGAAGGAAAGAAGAAATAATGAAAGGCTGAATAAAAGCTATAACGGTAGTTTTGGTATGGATTTGTTCCTAAATAAATCAACAACTTGGACAAATACGGTTTCTTACAGAAGAAGCACAGGAGAAAATCCGGATAACGTGATGCTTTATAATTTTGACAGAGATTTTAATCCTACGTTTACAACAAATCGTTTGAACAATCAGGCTGACAAAGATATGAACGTGGAATTTTCTTCTAATTTGGTAAAAAAATTCAAAAAAGACGGACACCAATTGACAGTAGATTTTTCAGTTTCGAAAAGCAACGATGATGAGAATTCATTGATTGAAGTATTTTCAAATGATGTGCTTACCAATCAAAAAAATCAAACTACGTCAAATTTACAAGACCAAAATAGAACCATGCTTCAAGCAGATTATGTTTTGCCAATTGGAGAAAAAAATCAATTTGAAGCCGGTTACCGCGGTAATTTTACTGATTTGACTACAGATTATGCTGTTGAAGATTTCAAAGATGGGATTTGGGTAAACAATGAAGATTACACAAATATTTTGCAATATAAAGAGAATGTAAATGCTTTGTATACGCAGTTTGGTTCAAAAATTACCAGCAAGCTTTCTTATTTATTAGGACTACGCTGGGAAGATTCGAACATTGAAGTAAACCAATTTACGACAAACGATTTTAGAAATAAAAAATACAATAACTTTTTCCCAAGTGCTTTTTTGGCCTATGAATTTGGTGAAGGAACAAGCGCTTCGATAAGCTACAGCAGAAGAATTTCAAGACCTCGCTCCCGTTCTATCAATCCGTTTTCAAGCTTGTCGAGCAATATCAATCAATTCAGAGGAAATCCTGATTTAGATCCTTCCATGAGCGATGCTTTTGACTTGGGCTTCCTTAAAAAATGGGACAAACTTACTTTTAATACTTCGATGTATTTCAACAGAACGCAAGATGCGGTTCAATTTGTAAAAAATGTAGAGACAAATGCAGATACGAATACGGACATCTTAATTACGTCTCCAAGAAATATTGGCGTTGAAGATCGTTTTGGATTTGAATTTACGCTTTCTTACAATCCTTACAAATGGTGGAGAATGAACAGCAATTTCAACTTGTTCAGAAACCAGACTAAAGGAAGTTATACTTACACAGATTTAGAAAATAACGTTGAAGTGATTGATTTTAGCAACACGGCTTATTCTTGGTTTGCAAGAATCAATTCTAGAATCAATCTTCCGTTTGGAATCGATTGGCAAACAAACGGTACCTATAACGCACCCCAAACAAATGCTCAAGGAAAATCAAAAGGAATTGCAAGCATGAATTTGGCTTTCAGCAAAGATGTTTTAAAAGACAAAGCGACGATTGCCTTAAACGTAAACGACGTCTTTAATTCAAGAAAAAGAATTATGGAAAGCAATTTGCCTGTACAAAATTCTTATTCAGAAATGCAGTGGAGAGAAAGACAAATTTCACTGACTTTTACTTACCGTTTCAATAAGAAGAAAACAGAAAGAGAAAAAACCGCTAAAAAACCAGGAACTGATCAAGACAATGGTGGGGGTGAAGAATATGGAGGATAATTTATTTTCATAAAAAAAGGAGTCATAACTGGCTCTTTTTTTTATTTAAAAAATATTTAATTGATTTATAAAAGAAAAGGGAACCGATTGGTTCCCTTTTCAATAAGAGTTCAGAATTAACTGATTACTCTTGTTTCTTTTTAGCTCTTCTTTCTTTGACCAATTCGATGATTGCTCCTCCGATCCAATACTGAACGAAGCCTACTAAAAAAATCATAAGCCAGAAACCTATAGTTAAGATAGTTAAGAAAGCCAAGAAACCTAAATACTGTGAAAATTCAAACATATTTTCCGGAATTTTTTTGAATATCTGTCAAAGATAAGCGTAATAATGCTTTTGACCAATAAAATCAAGGAAAATAATTTTTAAATCATTTTTTAAAGCTAGTTATAATCCTTATTTTTGGGCTGATTTTAAAAAATCATCTTTTATAAATAACAAACAACAAACATACATACAATGGAATACAGAATTGAAAAAGACACGATGGGTGAAGTAAAAGTTCCTGCAGATAAATATTGGGGAGCTCAAACAGAACGTTCAAGAAACAACTTTAAAATCGGTCCGTCGGCGTCAATGCCAAAAGAAATCATCGAAGGTTTTGCTTATTTAAAAAAAGCAGCAGCTTATGCCAACCATGATTTAGGTGTTTTGCCAGTAGAAAAAAGAGACGCAATTGCTGCAGTTTGTGATGAAATCTTAGCAGGAAAATTAGATGCAGAATTTCCATTGGTAATCTGGCAGACAGGTTCTGGGACGCAAAGCAACATGAACGTGAACGAAGTCGTGGCAAACAGAGCGCAGGTTTTAGCCGGGCATAAAATTGGCGAAGGCGAGCAATTCATCAAAGCAAATGACGACGTGAACAAATCACAGTCTTCGAATGATACTTATCCAACAGGAATGCACATTGCAGCTTACAAAGCAGTTGTGGAAGTGACAATTCCAGGTGTAGAAAAATTAAGAGATACGCTTCACGCAAAAGCAGAAGCTTTCAAAAACGTAGTGAAAATCGGCAGAACGCATTTAATGGATGCTACTCCATTGACTTTAGGCCAAGAAATTTCTGGTTACGTAGCGCAATTAAATTACGGATTAAAAGCATTGAAAAATACTTTAGCGCATCTTTCAGAAGTAGCTTTAGGCGGAACAGCTGTAGGAACTGGATTGAATACTCCAGAAGGTTATGACGTAAAAGTAGCAGAATACATCGCACAATTTACTGGTCATCCGTTTGTAACAGCTCCAAATAAATTCGAAGCTTTAGCAGCGCACGACGCAATTGTGGAAACACACGGAGCCTTGAAACAATTGGCAGTTTCTTTGAATAAAATTGCAAATGATGTAAGAATGATGGCTTCAGGACCGCGTTCAGGAATTGGCGAAATCATCATTCCAGAAAACGAACCAGGCTCTTCAATCATGCCAGGAAAAGTAAATCCTACGCAGTGTGAGGCTTTGACAATGGTTTGTGCTCAAGTTATGGGTAATGACGTGACAATCACAATTGGCGGTACTCAAGGGCATTATGAATTGAATGTTTTCAAACCTTTGATGGCTTCAAATTTCTTGCAATCTGCACGTTTATTAGGCGATGCTTGTGTTTCTTTCGACGAACACTGTGCGCAAGGAATTGAACCAAACTACACAAGAATTAAAGAGTTGGTTGACAATTCATTAATGTTGGTTACCGCTTTAAATACAAAAATCGGTTACTACAAAGCCGCAGAAATCGCTCAGACGGCACACAAAAACGGAACAACTTTGAAAGAAGAATCAGTACGTTTAGGATATGTAACTGCTGAAGATTTTGATGCTTGGGTAAAACCAGAAGATATGGTTGGAAGCTTGAAATAATAACACATTTCATTTTATAAATAAAAAAACCTGAAGTTTAAGCTTCAGGTTTTTTTATTTTAATACTATTCAGATTTCTTTTCGTTTATTTTCTCCAGAATATCTTCCATCATATCCATCTGCACTTTTTGAATTTCAATCATAGATTGCTCTTGGTGCATAATCAAGTGATCGATTTTTTCATGCAGCATTCTGATTTCTAGTTCTGATTTTAAGTTGATCATATAATCTTTTTTGGCTCTGTCGCGGTCTTTTTCTTCCGTTCTATTTTGGCTCATCATAATTACCGGAGCTTGCAAAGCCGCAACGCAAGAAAGAATTAAATTCAATAATATAAATGGATAAGGATCAAAACCTTTGTTCATAAAAATAAATACGTTGGCGCAAATCCACAAACAAAGAAATCCCAAAAAAGAAATTATAAAGGTCCAGCTTCCGCCAAAAGTGGCTACTTTATCAGCAATTTTTTGTCCAAAAGTAAATTGCTGAATTTCATCATCTAGCTTATCTGAAAGAATCGTATCATTTTTCAAAGAATCTAAAACAGCGGTTTCCATTTCAGACAACTCCCCTGTTTCGTCAAGCAACATTTGGGCGACATATTTTTCTCTAAACGAGCGCAGTTCGCTAGTCGACATACATTTTTCACCCTCAAATTCAGGATGTTTCTGCTTTATAAAATCCAAAATTGACTGTCTGATCAATTTAGCCGAAATTCGTTCTTGTTCTGGATATTCTTTCCCAGAAATATCACTTTTAAAATTTTCCATATAATTAAGTCTTATTGTCAAAAGTTAAACGCCGAGTCTAAGAAGTCTGATCTTCTAAAATCTAAGAAGTCCAATCTAAAACCAGCGCTTCTTTTTAAAATAAATCACCATTCCGATAGTCACAAAAACCATTGAAGTTAGCACAATAAAATAGCCGTTTTTGCTATGAAGTTCGGGCATATTGTCAAAATTCATCCCATAAACACCGACTATAAATGTCAGCGGCATAAAAATTACAGAAAAAATAGTCAGCGTTTTCATAATCTGGTTCATGCGCTGGCTTTGCGAAGAAAAAAAGATATTTGAAGCGCTTTCCAGAACATTGATATCATATTCAATCTGTTCTAGCAATTCCAAACTTTTCTGGTGCAGGCGCGCAAAAAAGCTATAATTCGATTTATCAATTACGTCAAAATTCCCGTCATCATTGCTTACTTTCAAATTGAATAAAGCATCGCGCAAAGGAACAATAGACCGCTTCAAAAAACTCAAATTATCGCGAATCTTTTCAATTTCCTCTAAAACATCTGATTTATAGCTCGTTTTTGCGACAATCAATAGCTTTTCAATCTCTTCTTCATAGTTTTCAAGCGTAATAAAAAAGTTTTCCATCACGGCATCCAATAGTAAATAAAGGAGGTAATCATTCTTTTTCTTCCTTACAATTCCAGCTCTCGTACGGATTCGCTCTCTAATGTGCGTAAAAAAATCGCTCTTTTTCTCTTGAAAAGAAACAATTAGGTTGTCTTTCAGCAAAAAGCTGATCTGCTCCACTTGAATATTATCCAAATCCTCTTTTTGAAGAATTGATTTGATGCTGAAAAATAAAACATCGTCCATCTCCTCCATTCTCGTCCGGCGGGTCGTGTTTAAAACATCGCCGATTATGAAAGTCTCAATTCCAACAATTTCTCCGACTTCTTGAATAAAATTTACATCATGTAATCCATGGATATTTAACCACTTAACATCATTTTCCTGAAGCTTGTCTTCAAGTTCTTTTTTCACTCTTTGCAATGATACATTTTCATATTCTTCAAAGCCTTCTTCGTTATAAACAAACAGTTGCATTTCCACAGGATCACTTTTGTGAACTCCCGTATATTCAAAAGTATTGGGCTGAACTTTTCGAACTTTCTTATATTTTACTCTTCTCAAAACAGATTAATTTGTCATAAAGATAGGAGTTTTTAAAATTCCAATTTACATTTACAGAAATATTTGAAGCGAATGGCCTGTGAATTATCAGCCATCCATTTTCCCGCTGCAGCAACTCGCTTTAAACCTGTTTGGCCACAGGTTTAAGAGCTCAAACAATTGCAGCATCGGGGCTAGAAAACAATCAAAAGGCTTACTTTTAAACGTCATACCAAAAATGAGAACATTAATTGTCAATATAAAAGAACTAATTCAAGTCAGAGAAACTCTCATAAAAAAAGTTTCTGGAGCAGAAATGGCAATCCTTCCAACCATAGAAAACGCATTTCTACTAATTGAAAACAACTTGATTGCTGACTTTGGAAAAATGGAAAATCTTCCAGAAATCAAAGCAGAGAAAACTATCGATGCCACAGGAAAAGTAGTTCTTCCAGCTTGGTGCGACAGCCACACGCACATTGTTTACGCAGGAAATCGTGTCCAAGAATTTGTCGACAGAATCAACGGATTGTCCTACGAAGAAATCGCAAATCGCGGCGGCGGAATCCTAAATTCAGCCAAAAAACTAAACGAAACTTCTGAAGAAGAAATCTACAGCCAGTCAAAATTACGCCTCGAAGAAGTAATGAATCAAGGAACTGGCGCTGTGGAAATCAAATCGGGTTACGGACTCACAGTCGAAGGTGAATTAAAAATGCTTCGCGTAATCAAAAAGCTGAAAGAAAATTATCCTGTTGCCATTAAAGCCACTTTCCTTGGAGCACATGCTTTTCCGACTGAATTTAAAGAAAATCATTCTGGATATATTGACTTAATCATCAACGAAATGCTCCCGAAAATCGCTGAAGAAAACCTAGCAGATTACATCGATGCTTTCCTAGAAACAGGATATTTCTCCATTGAAGAAACCGAAAGAATTATGGAAGCCGGAAAAAAATATGGCTTGACCGCAAAAATCCACGTCAACCAATTTACAGCAATAAACGGAATTGAAGCCTGCATAAAACACAACGCGCTTTCTGTTGATCATCTTGAAATTGTCACAGATGAAGACATTGAAATTCTGAAAAACTCTGAAACAATGCCTGTTGCCTTGCCTTCGTGTTCTTATTTTATCAGCATTCCTTACACGCCTGCCAGAAAAATGCTGAACGCTGGATTGCCGTTAGCTTTAGCTTCTGATTTCAATCCAGGGACAACGCCTTCAGGAAATATGAATTTCGTAGTGGCAACCGCCTGCATCAAGATGAAAATGACACCTGAAGAAGCGATAAACGCAGCCACAATAAACGGAGCTTACGCCATGGGAATTTCTGAAACGCACGGTTCAATTACCAAAGGAAAACACGCCAATCTGATAATTACAAAACCAATAATTTCTTATTATCAGTTGCCTTACGCTTTCGGAACCGATTTAATTGATCAGGTTATTATTAAAGGAAAATTGATTTAAGTTTAAATTTTCACAAAATAAAAAAGGAGCCAATTGGCTCCTTTTTGCAGTTTAAGTTTTTGATGCTTTGTTTGTTATTTTAGCGTGAAACTCGTTTTTGAAACCAATTCTCCTTTGTCAAAGATATTTACATAGTAAATTCCTTTTTCAAAATCGACTCCGTTTCCTTCTAAATTTTCACAAACATCAACCGATTTATTTTCATAGGCCACAGTTGTAGTAAAGCTGTAAGTCAGTGATTTAGAGCCAAAATTCTCTGTTCTTTTTTCACCCAGCACATTATTTTTGCTGTCGATAATTTGGACATAATATAATTTCTCTCCAGATTTTGCCACTTCATTTTGAGCAATTGCAAAACAAACTTTCAACTTGTCAGCTCTTCTTGCTCTTTCTGTAACCACTTCTCTGCCTGAACTTTTTTCTTTAATTGCCTGAGTTCTCAAGTTCATAACCGTCAATTTCGATGCTTTCTCGACAGTTTTAGCCAAGTTTTCATTTTGGATAACCAAGGTGTCATTGAATCGCATTGATTCACCTAAAGCCATATTTAAGCTGTCTACTTTTGAAACCAATGTCAGATTTTGATCTTTCAGCAGTCCGTTTTCTTTTACCAAAGCATTAAACTTAGCATTCAGTGCGTTATATTGCGCTTGGAATTTTTTAAGAGAAGCCACGTCCCCGTTTGATTTCTTCAAATCAGCAATCAGTTTGACTACTTTTTCTCTTTCTGCAATCAATTCATCAGAAACAGATGTTTTTTCTGCGATTGCTGCATCTAATTTTGTTTTCAATAAAGAAAGCTCTTCCATGGCCGTTTCTTTATCTTTCACTAAAGCTGTTTCAGTAGTTTTGGCATCACTGCTGATTTTGTACATGTAAGCTAGACTCCCCGCGAGTAAAATTGCTAAAACGACGATAATCGCTTTTAGACTTGAGTTGTTTTTCTGATTTTCCATAATGGTTTAGTTGGTAAGGTTTAAAACAAAATAAATATTTTTTTGGGGGATTTCTATGACAGTTAACGTAAGTTTATATAATTATATTATTTTTGGTGTTAAATAAATTTTATGGAAAAGTTGATTCCGTTTACCGTTCACGATTTGGCAAGGGTAACGAATTTTAGAAGTGGAGAAGTCAAATTTGGCGAAAAAATGCAAACGATTCCAAAAGATGCTGATGTCGCCACTTTTTTGAAAGAATCAGATGCAAAGTTTGTATTATTCGGAATTCCGGAAGACATTGGCGTGCGGGCAAATTACGGCCGTCCAGGCGCTGCTTCGGCATGGGAAAGCACTATAAAAAGTATAGCAAATATCCAGCATAATCGTTTCTGCAAAGGAAGCCAAATCTTAGTTTTGGGGCATCTTGATGTTACGGCAGAAATGAAATCCGTAGAAAATCTGGACTTTAATATCATGGAAGATAGGCAAGAACTTTCAAAAGCGGTAGAAAAAGTCGACAAGGAAGTTTCTCATATTATTTTCACGATTGTCAAAGCCGGAAAAATTCCGATAATTATTGGTGGAGGCCACAATAACGCTTACGGAAATATCAAAGGAACCGCTCTGGCAAAAGGAAAAGCAATCAATGCAATCAATTTTGACGCGCATTCAGACTTTAGAATTCTAGAAGGAAGACACAGCGGCAATGGTTTTTCATATGCTTTTGAAGAAGGATTTTTGAAAAAATATTTCGTTTTTGGCTTGCATGAAAGTTATACCTCCAAAAGTGTCTTGCACGAAATCAAAAAGCTGGAAGAACGAGTGAGAATCAATACTTATGATGAAATAAACATCCGGAAAGAAAAGGATTTTTGGCATGAAATGGACAAAGCTTATACTTTCATAAAAAATGATTTTTATGGGATTGAAATTGATTTAGATGCTATTCCGAATATCCCCAGCAGTGCGATGACTTTGAGCGGTTTTTCGGTAGAACAGCTTCGCCAGTTTATCCATTTTTTCAGCCAGAATGAAAATGCGGCTTATTTGCACATTTGCGAAGGCGCTCCAGATTTAGGAGACGACAAAAATAGCCACCTCGTTGGAAAATTAATTGGCTATTTGGTAACCGATTTTATCAAGGCCAAAAGCGAATTAGAATAAAATGAATATACTTCTCATTGAAGATGACAAACGAATAAGCGACTTCGTAATTAAAGGTTTGGAAGAAAATGGTTTTTCTGTAACCCTTGCTATTACTGGAGAAATTGCCCGCGAAATGGTTTCTGAAAATGAATGGGATATTATTTTGATGGACATAATGCTTCCGGGAATTGACGGAATCCAGCTCACAAAACTGATCCGATTTAAGAAGAACCACACTCCTATTCTAGTTTTAAGTGCGCTCGATGATGCTGATGATAAAGTTGCAGCTTTAGACAGTGGCGCTGATGATTATTTGGTAAAACCGTTCCATTTCAAGGAATTAATTTCTAGAATAAACGCTTTAACGAGACGTACAAAATTTAATTATAAAGAAAAAGAGCAGATTTATTTTTGCCATAATTTAAAAGTAAATCTCGATGAGCATTCAGTTTTTCAAAATGAAAATCCGATTGATTTGTCGCCTCGAGAATATAAATTGCTAGTCTTTTTACTAGAAAATAAAAATAAAGTAGTTTCGAGAACACAGATTTTAAATGCTGTTTGGGGAATTAATTATGACAACAATACCAATGTTGTCGATGTCTATATTTCTTATTTGAGGAATAAAATTGACGAAAACCAGCATAAATTCATCCACACAATCAAGGGAACTGGCTATATGCTAAAGGAATAAGACATGAAAATCCGAAATCGTTTAACGCTAATCTCATCCGCTACTTTTGGGTTTGTTTTCATTATCGCTTCGGTTTTGATTTATATTTCGTTTTACAATAGTTCTGAAAAAGTCGTTTTTAAGGAATTGCAGAAAACTTGCTTACTTTCAGGTATTTACTATTTGGAAAAAGACGAATTGCCGCACTATGAACATTCGGCAATTAAGGAACAATTCGAAGAAAATATCCAGAATGATATCGTTCGGGTTTATGACCTGAACGATAAAATTGTTTATGGAAATAAAGAAGCAGATCGCAATATAAATGCTAAAAACTTAGATTTTATACGTAAAAATAAAAAGCTAAGCTTTAAATCAAACAACCACTTTTACTATGGAATTTTTTACAACGATAACCAAGGAGATTTTGTCGTTTTTGTAAAGACCGCCAGTGAAGTTTTTAATTCCCAAACCAATCGATTATTAGTTATTATGATCATCGTTTTGTTTGCAGGATTGCTTTTGATTTTACTATTAAGCCGACTGCTTTCGAATATTGCCTATCGCCCAATTACTGAAGTTATTCAACAAGTTAACTTAATGGAATTAAACTCATTAGATAAGCCTATTTTATCTTCTAATACAAATGATGAAGTTCAAAATTTGATCACAACTTTCAATAATTTATTAAGCAGATTGTCAGATACTTTTTCCATTCAGAAGAATTTCATCAACTATGTTTCCCATGAATTTAAAACGCCTTTAGCTTCTATTTCTGGAAATTTAGAAGTATTTGCACAGAAGGAAAGAACGCCTGAAGAATATCAAAAAGTAGCTTCTGAAGCTCTGGAAAATGTCTATCATATTGAAGAAATTTTGAACAATTTGATGATGCTTTCGGGTTTAAAAACCATTCATTCAGAAAACGAAACCTTTCGAATTGATGAAACGCTTTGGAATATAAATGACAAGATATTTGAAGTTTATGACAACCAAGAAATTCTGATTGACTTGGAAGTTGAAGACGAAAAACTGCTTTCAGTAAAAGGAAGTGAAATGCAAATTCAGCTCGCACTTTATAACCTGATTGAAAATGCTGTAAAATATTCTAATGGAAATCCGATAAAAATTTCGCTTTCAGAAAGCAATAAGCAGCTTCAAATTTTGATTCAAGATTATGGAAAAGGAATCCAAAAAGAAGATTTAAATTATATCCAGCAAACTTTTTATCGAGGAAAAAACGTAGGAAACATCAAAGGCAGCGGTATTGGCTTGTCATTAGCAAGCATTATTTTCAAGCAAAATAATATCCAATTCACAATTACTTCTGAAGAAAACGCTGGAACGCAAATCTGCTTGCAATTTCCAAAACTCTAATCGTTTTCTAATCTTAGATTAATCGACTCTTAATGTGGGTCAAATTGTGCTGTAATCTTAGCCTTTTAGCTTTGCAGTTCCTAAAAAAGACTCACATTGAAACGTATTTTATTTACCGCAATTTTCGCCAGCTTTTGGATTTCTGTCAAGGCACAAAATCCTGTTGTGGCCGACACTTTGTCGATTTCACGAGCTGAAGCTGAAACTATTTTCCTGAAAAACAATTTGAGGCTTCTTGCTGAAAAATTGAATATTGATCAAGCTGA
Source organism: Flavobacteriaceae bacterium PS02334 (assembly GCA_029959295.1). Taxonomy (GTDB): domain Bacteria; phylum Bacteroidota; class Bacteroidia; order Flavobacteriales; family Flavobacteriaceae; genus Flavobacterium. Next base: position 136,702 of record JASCOH010000003.1, read on the forward strand.
AGCCCAAGTTATTCAAGCTAAATTATGGCCAAATCCTCGTTTGGAAGTTGGCGAAATTAATTTATGGTCAAATAGCAAATCAGAACAGCTCCCTCCTATTTCTGGAAACTGGGGAAAAACTTCTGAAGTCACTGTTGGTTTTGAACAATTGATTTACACCGCCGGAAAAAGGAAAAAAATGATGGCGATGGAAAAAGTGGGCGTTGAAATTGCCCAAGAATATTTCCAAGATTTTCTTCGTACTTTGAAAATTGAATTCCGAAATGACTTAACGAACCTGCAATATGTCCAAGAAAAGCAAAATGTGTATCAAAAGCAGTTGAATTCGATACAAAAACTCTTAAATGCTTATTCAAATCAAGCAAAACAAGGCAATATCAGCAAGAGTGAATTTATTCGTTTGAAAGCTTCTGAATTAGAATTTGTAAAAGAATTGAGCGATTTGCAGAAAGAAAATAACAAGCTCCAGAAGGAATTAAAAACGCTGATGAATCTTGTTCCACAAAATTATCTAAAGATTAGCACAGCGCAATTTGTCCCTGATTTAAAAAAGATGGAAAACATCAATTTGGCTGATTTGACTTCTGAAGCGCTAGAAAATCGTCCTGACGTAAAAGCGTCTGTTTTAGAGGAAAAATACAATAATCGAAAGTATAAATATGAATTGGCACAAAGAACTCCCGATGTGACTTTATTGGCGAGTTATGATCGTGGCGGAAACATTATGAATGATTTTGTAGGTTTTGGATTTGCTTTGGATTTGCCTTTTTTCTCTAGAAACCAAGGAAATATAAAGTCTGCAAAACTTGAAATTCAAAAAAGCCAATATTTAAAAGAAGAAAAAAATAATCAAGCGCAACATGAAGTAATTCAAGCTTTTGAAGATTTAATTGTGGCTAGAAAACTTTATGAAAATATTGATTCTTCATATGAAAATGATCTTGATAAATTGTTAGAAAGCCATCTGAAAAATTTTGCACAGCGAAATACAAGCATGCTCGAATATCTTGATTTTGTGGAAGCGTATCTTGAAAATAAAACCATCATTTTAGATTCTAAAAAAGAATTAATCGAGCATTTTGAAGAACTGCAATTTGTCATCGGAAAAGAACTTTAAAAATGCCTGATTGCCTCTCAACTTCGCTCGAGGTGACACAAGAGTTTGCTAGAAATATAACTGTCATACCAAGCGCAGTCGAGGGAACCTATAAAATCACTAAAAATTAAACCATGAAATATACTTATCTATTGCCCTTATTAGTCCTTTTTAGCTGTCAGGAAAAAGAAGCTATTGCTGAAAAAAGCGATAAATTTTGCCTGAATGAAGATCTTAAAAAGAAAATTACGATTGCAGAAGTCAAAAAAGAGCCCGTTTCAGAAACTTTTTCTTTGACAGGAAATGTGACTTACAACGCTGACAATGTTGTTCAATTCACAAGTTTAGTCAACGGAATAGTCACAAGCACTTCCTTTTCTTTAGGCGATTATGTCAAAAAAGGACAAGTTTTAGCCGAAATAAAAAGTACTGAATTAAACGGATTGCAGTCTGAAAATAAATCGATTGCATCACAATTATTAGTTGCTCAACGACAATTAGCTTCAACAAAATCAATGTATGAAGACGGAATTGCCTCCCAAAAAGATTTGATACAGGCAGAAAGCGAGGTAAATGTCTTGAAATCTTCTTTAGAAAATATCAAAGGGAATTTGGCTTTGTACAGCGCAAGTTCAGAAAAATCAGTATTCCAAATCAAAGCACCCTCTAACGGATTTATTGTAACCAAAAACATGAGTTCTGGAATGCAGATTTCTGCCGGAAGAGAGCCGTTATTTACAATTTCTGACTTGAATGAAGTTTGGGTAATGGTCAATATTTATGCGACAGATATGCAAAATATTAAAGAAAATATGGAAGTTAAAATCAAGACATTAGCTTATCCTGATGAAACTTTTACAGGAAAAATAACGGCTTTGTCACAAGTTTTTGATTCTGAAGAACGTGTTTTAAAAGCGCGCATTGTAATGAAAAACACTAATCTAAAATTAAAACCAGGAATGTCTGCTGATATTATCTTGAACAAGCAAAATGCTTCTACAGAATCAATGGTCGCTGTTCCGGTCAAAGCCGTAATTTTTGACGACAATAAAAATTTCGTGATTGTTTATAAAGGAGACTGCGATCTTGAAATTCGCCAAGTTGTACCTTCTACAAAAAATTCAGAAGTGGTTTATTTTGACAAGGGAATTCTTGAAAGCGAAAAGATTATTTCTAAAAATCAGCTTCTGATTTATGAAAGCTTAAAATAATAGAAATCATTCTTAATTAAAATTTATGCAAAAGTTTGTACAAAGTATAGTCGCATTTTCGCTAAAAAATTCCATCATCGTTTTCTTTGCAACCGTATTGTTGCTGGCGGGAGGAATTATCAGCTACATGCACACGCCCATCGAGGCATTTCCGGATGTGACCAACACGAGGGCGAGAATTATTACGCAATGGCCAGGAAGAAGCGCCGAGGAAGTAGAGAAATTTATCACTTTGCCGATTTCAAAACAGATGAATACGATTCCGAAAAAAGCGGAAGTCCGTTCGATTTCCTTATTTGGATTGTCAGTCGTTACCGTGCTTTTTGATGAAGATGTAGAAGATTTTTACGCACAGCAATATGCTTCAAACCGAATGGCTGGCGTGAGTTTGCCTGAAGGTGCTGATGCAGAAATTGATCCGCCATATGGCGCGACTGGAGAGATTTTCAGGTATGTCGTCAAAGGCGATTTGCCAATTAAAGAGCTGACAGCTATTCAAGATTGGGTAATTGAGCGCGAATTGGTTTCGGTTCCCGGAGTTGCCAATGTCGTGAGTTTTGGCGGCGAAGAAAAGATTTATGAAATTAAAATCAATCCTACAGAATTGGTGAATTACAACCTTTCGCCTTTGGATGTTTATGAAGCAGTTTCAAAAAGCAATATCAATGTCGGTGGCGACGTAATTCAGCAAGGAGATCAAGCTTATGTCGTGCGAGGTGTTGGTTTGCTTGACAATATTGAGGATATCGGAAATATTTTGATCGAGACAAAAGGTTCAACTCCTGTTTTGGTGAAGCATGTTGCGGAAGTGAAAATCAGCGCAAAACCAAGATTAGGACAAGTCGGTTTAGATAATAGCGATGATTTGGTGGAAGGAATCGTAGTCATGCTTCGCGGTGAAAATCCGAGTGACGTGATTGCAAAATTGCGTGATAGAATTGACGAATTAAATACGAGAATTTTACCAAAAGGCGTGACAATCGAACCTTTTATTGACCGAACGGAACTGGTAAATACGACGGTTCATACGGTTACTAAAAACCTAATTGAAGGTGTTTTGCTGGTTTCGCTGATTGTTTTTATTTTCATGTATAACTGGCGAACGACCGTTATTGTGGCTTCCGTAATTCCGCTTTCGTTTTTGTTTGCGATTATAATGTTGCGAATTCAGGGACTTCCTGCGAATTTAATTTCTATGGGAGCTTTAGATTTCGGATTATTACTCGAAGGAACGCTCGTCATCGTCGAACAGGTTTTTGTCTCCCTCGAAAAGAAAGCGCACAAAGTCGGCATGAAGCGCTTCAACAGCATGTCAAAAATGGGACTGATCAAGAAAAGCGTCGGAAGCGTTGCAACCTATATTTTCTTCGCCTTGATCATCTTGATTGTAGCGCTCTTGCCTATCTTCTCTTTCCAAAAAGTTGAAGGAAAAATGTTCTCGCCATTAGCATTTACGCTTGGTTACGCCTTGGTTGGGTCACTTATTTTGAGCTTGACGTATGTTCCTGCGATGTGTAAAGTCTTGCTGACGAAAAATATTGTAGAGAAAGAAAATATGATTTCAAGATTTTTCAGAAACAATTTATACCGACTGTTTTTATGGAGCGCAAAATATAGAAAAGCTACGGTTTATGGCTTTATTATATTGTTGGCCGTTTGCTTCGGAAGATTTATGTTTTACGGTTCTGAATTTATTCCAAAACTGAATGAAGGCGCAATTTATATTCGTGCAACATTACCAAATAGTATCAATTTGGATGAATCTGTAAGACTTACGAAGGAAATGAAAACCAAGCTTCAGAAGTTTGAGGAAGTAAAATTCATTCTTTCCCAAACCGGAAGGCCGAATGACGGAACCGATCCGACAGGTTTTTTCAACATCGAATTCCACATCGAATTAAAGCATCAGGACGAATGGAAGCGGAAAATTTCTAAAGATGAACTGATTGCTGAAATAAAAACCGTTTTAGAAGAATATCCAGGAATTAATTTTGGGTTCAGCCAGCCAATTCAAGACAACGTGGAAGAATATGTCGCCGGCGTAAAAAGTCCGCTTGTCATTAAAATCTTCGGAGATGATTTATTTAAGCTGGAAGAATATGCCAATAAAGTCGCTAAATCAATAGCACCCGTGGAAGGAATTGAAGATATAAATGTCTATAAAAATATCGGACTTCCAGAATTGAGAATTCAATTGCACGATTCAAAAATGGCTCGTTATGCGGTTACAACTGCCGATGCGCAAGCCGTGATTGCCATGACAATTGGCGGTCAAGCTGCGACAACTTTTTATGAAAATGAAAGAATGTTTGACGTCAGAATTCGTTTTGAAAAAGAATACAGAGATTCTAAAGAAAAAATTGAGAATATCTTGATTCCGACGATGGACGGCAAAAAAGTACCGCTTCGTGAAATCGCAACGGTAAGTTATCAAACTGGCCCGACATTTATTTATAGAGAAGGAAACAGCCGTTATATCGCAGTTGGTTTTAGTATCGAAGGACGAGATTTAGGAAGCACAATTGCTGAAGCCCAGAAAAAAGTAGCGGCAGAAGTAAAACTTCCAAAGGAAAACACGATGAAATGGGCTGGAGAATTTGAAAGCAAGGAACGCGCTTCAAAACAATTGGCAATAATCGTTCCTGTTGTTTTGCTATTTATTTTGTTCTTATTGTATTTCAATTTCGGAAATGTAAAAGATACTTTGATTGCTACAAGCACGATTCCATACGCTTTTGCGGGAGGTTTTTTATCACTTTGGATGACAGGAACAATTTTCGGAATCTCTGCAGGAATTGGTTTTATTATTCTTTTCGGAGTAAATACGATCAACGGAATCATCTTAATTGCGGTCATGAAAGAAAATCTGCGGGCAAAAATGCTGCTGAAAGATGCCATCGCTGAAGGAGTTTACAGCAGAATTCGTCCGATTGTGATGATTGCGCTCATGGGTTCTATGGGGTTATTACCCGCAGCGCTTTCCTCAGGAATGGGTTCTGAAATTCAAAAACCATTGGCCATTATGATTGTGGGAGGATTGATTTTCTGTATGATTTTCTCATTGACCGTTTTACCGCAGATATTTTATCTGGCTTACAGAAAAAAGCACGACTAGCTTTGGTTTGTGAATAGTTTTTTATTGGTTAATTAACGATTAAAGCTCCATTAATTTGGAGCTTTTTTTTTGGTTTTACCTGAAATTTTTTACCGGAGATTCGCAGATTAGAAAATAAAAATTGAAAAAATCTGTGAGAATCATTTTAATGTGCGGCAAAAAATCTGCGAATCTGCGGTAAACAATTGTTTAAATAATAAAAACTATCTTTGTACCCTCTTTGCGAAAATTGCAGAGAATTAAATTACCTTTTATGTTATTCGAAGATTTATCACTTTCCAAAAGTATACAAAGAGCCGTTTTTGAAATCGGTTATCTGGAAGCAACGCCAATTCAAGAAAAATCGATTCCAATTGTTTTAGCTGGAAACGACCTTGTGGGCTGTGCCCAAACTGGTACTGGAAAAACTGGCGCATTCGCAATTCCGATTGTTCATCATATTCACCGCATTGTTGGTTCGTCAAAAAAGGCAAAAGTTATCAGAACGCTTGTCGTTACTCCTACTCGCGAGTTGGCGGTTCAAATCGGACAAAGTTTTGAAACCTATGCAAAATATACAAATCTAAATCAGCTTACCATTTTTGGCGGCGTTTCTCAAGTTCCTCAAGTCGATACTTTAAAAAAAGGTGTTGATATTTTGATTGCAACTCCGGGAAGATTATTGGATTTGCACAAGCAAGGTTTCATTGATTTAGACCATTTGCATACTTTAGTTTTAGACGAAGCCGACCAAATGTTGGACATGGGTTTTATCAACGACGTAAAGAAAATCGTAAAGCTTACGCCAAAAAACAGACAGACGCTTTTATTTTCTGCGACAATGCCAATGGCAATTCGTGAATTGGCTGAAACATTTTTGACTAAGCCAGAATACGTTTCTGTTTCTCCAGTTTCTTCAACTGCGGAAACCGTGGAACAGCGCGTTTATTTTGTAAATAAGGAAGACAAACGCCAGCTTTTATACCATTTGATTAAAAATGAAGATATTTCAGATGTTTTGGTTTTTTCTCGTACAAAACACGGAGCTGACAACGTTGTAAAAGCATTGAGAAAACAAGGAATTGCTGCAGAAGCGATTCACGGAGACAAATCTCAAAATGCAAGACAGCGCGTTTTAGATGCTTTCAAAAGCAAAGAAGTTGGAGTTTTGGTAGCTACAGATATTGCTGCGCGCGGTATTGACATTGACAAACTGCCATTCATCATCAACTTTGATCTGCCAAATATTCCAGAGACTTATGTGCATAGAATTGGCAGAACTGGTCGTGCAGGAAACGGCGGAATCGCTATTTCTTTCTGTTCAAAAGACGAAGAAGGCTATTGGAAAGATATTTTGAAATTGGTAAAAGTCAATATTAAAACAGTAAACGACCATCCTTATCCTTATAAAGAAGGAAACCCAGATGCAAAGCCAGATTTGAGAAACAAAGCTAAATTTGGCGAAAATAAAGCAAAAGAGAACAATTCAAGAAAATCTGACGCTTCTAAAAAGAATAAGAAACGCTGGTATTAACCAGCGTTTTTGTTTTAAATTTGTGCGAAATCCTACATAAAACAATTACGCATGAAAAAAATATTTTTTACCTTTTTAGTTATGTCCCAAATTATTGCTTCTGCTCAAGATTTAAAAATAATGAGCTATAATCTTCGCCTTGATACCGCAAGCGACAAAGAAAATCAATGGTCAAACCGAAAAGAATATTTAACGGATCAAGTGAAGTTTTACAATCCAGATTTTATGGGTGTTCAAGAAGCTTTGCCAAATCAAATGCAATATATCGACCAAGTTTTGACTTCGCATAAATTCATTGGAAAAGGTCGTGATGACGGACAATCAAAGGGAGAACACAGCGCAATTTTTTATAATTCAGATAAGTTCAAATTGTTGCAGGAAAATACATTTTGGCTGTCAGAAACTCCGTCAACACCTTCAAAAGCTTGGGATGCGGCTTATCCGAGAGTTTGTACTTATGGCTTGTTTCAAAATAAAACTACGAAGAAAAAAGTCTGGGTTTTCAATACGCATTTTGACCACGTTGGAAATGTTGCCAGAGCCGAAAGTTCTAAATTGATTCTTGCTAAAATTAAACAAATCAACAAAGAAAACCTTCCGGTGGTTTTAACGGGCGACTTTAATTTAGAGCCAGAAACGCTTCCTTTGAAATTAATCAAAGAAGAATTAGACGATGCGCAAAAAGTGTGTACAGGAATTGTTTTCGGGCCAGAAGGAACTTTCAATAATTTTGAGTTCAACAAACCAGTAACGCTCCGAATCGACTATATTTTTGTTTCTAAAAAAGGCTTGGAAGTCACAAAATTTGCTACTTTGAGTGATTCAAAAAAATGCAGATATCCTTCAGACCATCTTCCAATTTACGCAGAAATTAATTTTACCAAGAAATAATTATTCTTTTGATTTCGAGATGTGATTGCTGATAATTTCAAAAAGCAAAGCCGGCTCAAAAGGTTTTATCAGCACGTCATCCATCCCAGATTCAAGCGCTTCTTTTTCAATTTCGTCTTTATCAAAGGCTGTCAAAGCAATAATCGGAATCGAAATTCCTTTCCCGCGGATAAGCCTTGTCGTCTCAAAACCGTTCATTCTAGGCATATTTATGTCCATTAAAATCAAGTCGTATGTTTCAGTTTCCAGCATTTCTAATGCGACAAAACCGTCTTCGGCAATCTTACATGCAAAATTATTTTTCTCAAGAATTTTGCGTGTCACGATTTGATTTATTTTATTGTCTTCTACGACTAAAATTTTGTAGCATTCCATTGCCTGAATATCTGTCGGCTTTTTCTCCTTATTTTTTTCAACAATTTCTTGATGATATACAAAAGGAATTATGAAAGTCATCTTTGTCCCTTCTCCTACTTTGCTTTCGAGTTCAATCTTGCTTCCCATTAGTTCTAGAAGCTTTTTTACTATTGAAAGTCCGAGCCCGGTTCCTTGATAATCTTCTTCTTTCCTGTCAATCTGTACGAACTTTTCGAAAATTTTGTCTTGATTTTCTATAGCAATGCCGCAACCATTGTCACTAATTTCAAACTTGACATAATGCACGTTCTTGACTTTTTTTTCTAATTTGGCAATCAGTTTTATTTCTCCGTTTTTAGTAAACTTAAGCGCGTTGCTGATCAAATTGACTAAAATTTGCGACAAGCGAAGCTTATCTCCAATTAAATGTTCAGGAATATCGTTATCTATTTCGACAATCGCGGTATTTTTATTCGAAATGGCTATAAATTGAAGCGCGTCTCTTACTTTTTCAATTTCTTCCCGAATGCTTAACGGCGTTTCTTCAAGCACAATTTTTCGATCTTCAATTTTATTAATTTGAAGTAAATCATTAACCAGCGTCAGTAAATATTTTGCTGAAAATTTCAAGGATTTTATGTGCGTGCTATTTTTTAACTCTTTATGCTCGTCTAAAATCATGTCTGTAATTCCGATAACGCCATATAAAGGCGTTCGAAGTTCATGGCTTACGGTTGAAATAAATTGGCTTTTTAATATGGAAGATTCTTCTGCTTTATCTTTAGCAATTTGCAGCTGTGCGTTGCTGTCGCTCAATTGCTCGTTCATCTTTCGCCTAAGATTGTTGTTTCTGTAAAGCGTATAAAGAAAAAGCAGCAAGCCTAAAAGCACTCCCAAAAATAAAAAAACTATAATTCTGGAATTTTTGAGATTTTGATACTGCGTTAATTTTTCTAGCTCAATTTTATTTATTTCTCTTCTAGATTCATCAAGCTCAATCTGAACTCCGGCAATTTGAGCATTCTTGATTTTTTCATTATTGTGAATGTCGTCCTTAAGTTCTTGAAATAGTTTTTGATTCAGATAAGCATTCTTATAATTTCCAGAATTATATAAAAATTTTGAATATTGCTCATAAGCATCTGACAAAGCCTTGAATTTTTTGTAGGTCTCTCCTATTTCGATTGCCTTTTTAAAATGATAATCTGCTTTTTTGTGATTCTTAAAATGATTGTAATAATCTCCGTATAAGGTGTTTACAAGGACATCTGATTCTACATCTCGGAATTTCAGAAGATTTTTGCTTACATATTCCAAATAAGGATAGCCTATTTCAAAATCATTTAAATTAAAATAGGCTGAAGCAAGATTGAGCTTTGTGAAAATAATTTCAGCCGTATCTTTTCTCTTTTCAGCATAAGAAAGTGATTTTTTATAATGAAAAATTCCTTTTTGGTAGTCTTTTAAATCGAAGTTATAAACATTTCCAATATTATTGTGCACCCAATCTTTTACGGTATCGTTTTCTGTTTTATCAATATAAAAAAGCGCTTTTTTATAATATTTTAAAGCTTTATTGACATCCATTAAATCTTCATGACAGCCCGCAATTGTATTGTAAAGCATTGCTACATAATCATATTGCTTATTTTCATAAGCAATATTCAGGCCTTTTTTGGCAAGCTGAAGTGATTCATAATATTTTGCATCAACAAGAAGTGCATCCGCTTCGCAGATGTAAGAGTAGATTTCTTTTCTGGTATTGTGAATATTATCTTGGGAAAATAATAAATTATTAAAAAATAGCAGAAAGATTAAAATTATTCTTAGGGGCATTAGATTAATTTTATATCAAATATAATAAATTATAAAAAGAAATCCCGATTTTCATCGGGATTCATATATTTAGTTTCGGATTAATTTTTTGTATTTGATACGTTTTGGAGTCAAGTCACCGCCAAGGCGTTTTTTCTTGTTTTCTTCATATTCAGAGAAGCTTCCTTCAAAGAAATATACTTCAGAATTTCCTTCAAAAGCCAAGATATGTGTACAAATTCTATCTAAAAACCACCTGTCGTGAGAAATAACCACAGCACAGCCTGCGAAGTTTTCTAAACCTTCTTCTAAAGCTCGAAGCGTGTTGATATCCAAGTCATTGGTTGGCTCATCTAAAAGCAAAACGTTTCCTTCTTCTTTCAAAGTCATCGCTAAGTGAAGCCTGTTTCTTTCTCCTCCAGAAAGCGTCGCCACTTTTTTATTCTGGTCGCTTCCTCCGAAGTTGAAGCGTGACAGATAAGCTCTAGAATTCACCTGTTTTCCTCCCATCATGATCAATTCTTGACCATCGCAGAAGTTTTCCCAAATTGATTTATTCGGATCGATATTCGAGTGCGCTTGATCGACATAAGCGATTTTCACCGTTTCTCCGATTGAAAATTCTCCTTTATCTGGAGTTTCTTCGCCCATGATCATTCTGAAAATTGTAGTCTTACCAGCACCGTTTGGCCCGATGATTCCAACAATTCCTGCTTGTGGCAGAGTAAAATTCAAATCTTCGTATAACAATTTATCTCCATAACCTTTTGAAACACCTTTTGCTTCGATAACGTTTGTCCCTAAACGCGGTCCGTTCGGGATATATATTTCCAGATTTTCATCCAGCTGTTTTTGATCTTCATTTAAAAGCTTATCATAGTTTTGAAGACGAGCTTTTTGTTTCGTCTGGCGTCCTTTTGCCCCTTGGCGAACCCAGTCCAGCTCGCGTTCCAAAGTTTTTCTTCTCTTTGAAGCCACTTTTTCTTCCAAAGCCATTCTGCTTGATTTTTGATCCAGCCAAGAAGAATAATTTCCTTTCCATGGAATACCTTCGCCTCTATCTAATTCTAAAATCCATCCAGCAACATTATCAAGGAAATAACGGTCGTGCGTCACGGCAATTACAGTTCCAGAGTATTGCGCCAAATGCTGTTCTAGCCAAAGAACTGATTCTGCATCCAAGTGATTCGTTGGCTCATCCAAAAGTAATACGTCTGGCTGTTGCAACAATAAACGGCACAGCGCCACACGCCTTTTCTCTCCACCAGAAAGCACTTTGATTGGCGTATCAGGTTCTGGAGTACGCAAGGCATCCATTGCAATTTCAAGTTTAGTGTCGATTTCCCAAGCACCCAAAGCATCGATTTTGTCTTGCAAGGCAGCCTGGCGGTCCATCAGCTTGTCCATTTTATCTGGATCTGAATAGTTTTCTTCAAGACCAAATAAATCATTAATCTGGTTGTATTCTTCTAAAACAGCCATTGTCTCAGCAACACCTTCTCTTACGATTTCAATTACCGTTTTGTTTTCGTCTAATTGTGGCTCTTGTTCCAAATAACCTACAGAATAACCAGGTGCGAAAACTACATCACCTTGATAGTTTTTATCAACTCCGGCGATGATTTTTAAAAGAGAAGATTTTCCAGATCCGTTCAGACCGAGAATACCGATTTTAGCTCCGTAGAAAAAGCTCAGGTAAATATTTTTTAAAACTTGCTTGTCGCTGCTTGAGTAGGTTTTACTCAATTTCTGCATCGAAAAAATTACTTTCTTATCGTCAGACATATATTTGTTTTATTATAGATGTATAAAATTTTGTGAATACAAAGATAGTTTTAAATAAAAACAAAGCAAATGATGATTGAGGAATATAAACGTAAAATAAGGGAAATAAAAAAAGTTATAATGATGAGATTTTAAAGGCTCGCCATTATAACTTTTAGAATTAATAAAAAAACGTACAACTATTTTAAAATCTTGATTGTCTTTGTTTTAGAGTCAGAAGTCACTTTTACAAAATAAGTTCCTGAAGCTAAATTTGACATGTCAATTTGCCCTTCTTTATTGTTTAAAGCTTTCGTAATCACGTGCTGTCCGACTAAATTAAATACTTCCACGCTAGAAATATCTTGACTGTAAGAAATATTTAAAACGTCTTTCACAGGATTTGGATAGGCTTTCAGGCCAACTAAATTTTGGTCGTCTGTGCCTAAATTGATCAGTCTGAAATTTGCTTTTATCGAGTGATTGGCAATTATATTTGAAAAATTATAAGTTGCATCTGTTCCAATATTTACGTTATCTACCAAAACTGATTCAATTTCATAACCGTCCTCAGGCGTGATTGTATATGATTTGCTGTTTCCATCTTCCACAGAAATGTCTCCTATTGGAGAAATGTTTCCTTGAGTTTCATCATTTACGCTTGAAGAAATTATGCTTCTCAAATGGCTTGTAGTCTTAAAGTAAGGATAGCCCTGTCCTTCACGGATTGTCCAGATTGTAGTAAAATCCCAAGCTAAATCATTGTCATAATTTGCTCCGGTTTGCAGTTGAACTATTGTTTTATTAAGTCCTTGGTAATTGTCTTCTGTGCCGACAGTACCTCCAATTCCATTGATACGCATTGATTCTAAAGCATATGAACCTGTAATTACCGGATCAAATTCAGTAAAACCAACTAATCTATTAACCTTAACTAAATTAGCTGAAGAAGAAGTAGTTATGCTTGGATTAACCGCTACAGAATTTGTAATATTTGCCCACGCATCGCCAATCAATCCGCCAACCATTCCATAAGCTTCCCCAAGGATGGTTCCGGAAGCGTAGCAATTTGTAACATCTCCGGTAGAAAAGCCAATCAAACCGCCGATATACATGCTGTTCAATGAAGCAGAAACATTTCCGGTTGCATAACAATTTGTAGTCGCGTTAAAAGTATGTCCGATCAAACCGCCAATATCGATCAATCCGCCTTCAGGAACAATATCAGGATTTGTACCCGTCACATTTCCAGATGCAAAACTGTGCGAAACCGCCATGTAAGCGATACCCACCAAACCACCAACCGATTTTGCACCGCTGACAGCACCGGTAGCATAGCTTTTTTCGATTGCTCCATAAGATTGTCCAGCTAAACCGCCAACTAAATTTTTATTTGCAAAGACATTTCCTGTCGCATAAGAATTAATTACTGCATCAGAATTTCCTGCCAAACCTCCGACATAGGCATTTCCGTTAACGTTTCCTTTTGCGTTGCTATCTATCGTCGGCGCATAAGAATCACCTACCAAACCGCCAATTACGTTGGTTCCTGTTACCGTTCCGTTTGCGTTGCAGTTTGTTACTGTAAATTTGGCAACTCCCACTAAACCTCCCATAAAATTACCTGTAAAAATATTTCCAATATGGGTAACATTTACTGAAGAAGAGGAATCTGTAATTGTTGCATCTGCGTATCCAACCAAGCCTCCAATATTGTCTCCAGAAGTATTTAAGGTTCCGTTTGAGATGCAATTTGTGATTGGAGAAGCCGTTTTCCCAACCAATCCGCCGACATAACCGTCATAAGAAATGATTGCAACGGTAGCCGTGTTGTTTTCGACAGTCACATTTTCTTTCACAAAACCAACTAATCCGCCGATATAGGCAGTTGCAGTGATTTTTCCTTTAGCTTGGCAATCTGTTATTGCACCGCCGTCAATTGCTCCTGCGAAAATTCCAACATTTTCAGCACCGTTGATGCCTTTTGTTGTATCTAATTCAACAGTCAAATGGTCAATTCCGCCGTTGTTGATATATCCGAAAAGACCCACAAAATTGCTGTCAGATCGATTGATCCACAGGTTTTTAATCGTAAAATTTGAGCCGTGCAAAAAGCCTGTAAAAGCCTCTGATTCTTCAGGATTATTTCCGATTGGTTCCCAGCCTTGAGAAGCTACAGGAATTGAGCCTGACAAATCAATATCATTCATCAATTGGAAATGCTTGCCAGCACCAGCCGTTCCGAGGTAATTTCGCATTTCGCCTAATTGCGTAGCATTTGTAATTTGATAAGGATTTGCTACCGTCCCGTCTCCTATCCCTGAAAATTGTGCTTGAGCATAAAAACAAGCTCCTAAAAACACAATTAAAGAGAAGATAAGTTTAGTTTTTTTCATAAAAGTTTTTTTAAAAGGGTAATAATTTGGAAACAATTTGAACAATTTTCTAACAGTTTCGATATAGCAAAATTACCTCAAATAGTGACGGAACCTTTATTTTATAGGTATGCAAAAGGTGTGCATTGTTGCAAAATATCCTGAAAAATATGGACATTTGCCTTTTAAGCATATATATTGCAATTAGTTCGTAAGTTTGCTTTATAATTTTATTAATCTCAATTTAAATAATGAGGCTGTTTTTTATTATCATCTTTTTTATCTTGTCAGGAAGCCTGCGTGCAAACTATAATTCAGAATTCGATTCTATTTCTTCTGAAATCAACAAGCTGAGTTTTACGCAATGTGCAAAGGCAAAAAAGCTAGTCAAAGATTTATATGAGATTGCGAAGCTTCATCCAGAAGAAAAAAAGCTTCTCCCGCTCTGTCTTTACTGGGAATCTTATATTAATTATTCCCAAGGTATTGCTGATTCTACTTTAAATCCAAAAATAAAAGCCAGTCTCAAATCGCTTGATACAAAATCCTATCCTTTTGAAAATGCCGTTTTGCTTCAATCTGCCGCCTTAAATGATGTCATCATTGGAAATTATGCTGACGGACTTACTAATTCTTTGCAAGCCTCTACTCTTTTTAAACAGCTGAATAACAATTTGTTTCGGTCAAGGGCATTGCAGTTATTAGGCGTTATTTGTTACCGTACCCGAAATTTTGAAATGTCTGAGAAATTTTCAAGAGAATCACTCTCTAAAGCAACTCCAAAATTCGAATATTATAAGTCCCTGATTAACATGTACAGCGCGCAAGTTTTTATGAAAGACAAGTCGCAGAACGCACAAAATGCACTGCTGAAGATTATTCCGGTTCTTGAAAAGTTAGATGATCTAGGATTATTGGCTGTTGTTTACTTAAATGCGGGCGCTACTTATTACTTCACGAATCAGTTTGACAATGCGCATATTTACTTCCAGAAAGCTTTAGATATTAATAAGCGCATTGACAATGAATCTTTTACGGTTTCCTTAAATGTCAATTCAGGTGCTTATTTTATGGACAAGAAAGAATATGCAATTGCAAAAAGATACTTGAAAGAAGCTGAGGAAATTGCCCAACGCTCTTCAAATAATTCAGAACAGCTTTCGATGGTATATTTTGCGATTTCACAGCTCTATGACCAACAGGGCGATATACCCAATGCCCATTTATATTTAAAAAAATATAACACTGTAAAAGATGTTATTTTAAATAGTTCAAAAACGATTGATTCTTATCAAGATTATGTTTCCACTTATTTAAAATCTGCTGAAAACGAAGTAAATAATACAAAACAAGAAGCTTTGCTTGAGAGAAGAAAATATATAATGACGCTGGTTGTTGCTGTTTTCATAATTCTTTTATCCATTTCGCTTTTGATTATCCTGCAGCAGAAAAAACGCCAGCAAGCACTGATTAAAGAAGCTGAAAAACAATCTTTAGAAAAGCAATTGCTTTATGAAAAGACGATCCAGCAGATTCATGAAGAAAAGCACAAGGAAGTTTTAGATGCAAAAGCGAGAGAAGTAACTTCTTATTCGTTAATGCTTTCGAGCAAGAACAATGTGCTTCAAGAAGTTTTGCAACAGACAAAACAGCTTAAAAAAGTATTGAAACCTGAAGATGCAAATGTTTACAAAAACATAGTCGATGTCATCAACGACAATTTAAATAAAGACTTGGAAAGCAACAAATTCATGTATCATTTCAACGAAGTAAATCCTGATTTTTTTAATAAATTGAAGGCAGTTTGCAATGATCTTACTGAAAATAATCTTAGAATGTGTGCTTATTTTAAGATGGGAATGTCGGCAAAACAAGTAGCTTCGATTTTAAATATCTCTGTGGAAACCGTTAAAAATGGGCGTTACCGCCTCAAGAAAAAACTTGAACTTACAGAAGAAGACAACTTAGATGATTTTATCAGGAATATTTAGTTCTTTAATTTACTAAATTCTTCTTTTTTCGAAATTAGAAAATCCGTTACTTCTAAAATATTATTGTTCTGTGCAATAGTTTCAGATTTTAAATCAGCATTGCAAAATTCCAAATAAAGCGGAATTTCTTCTTCCCTCAATTTTAAAGTCTTTAAAAAGAAAGTTTTATCAAAATTCTTTGCCACAAAATCGCTGAAAATTATTCTATTATAGGCAGTTTTCTTGTCTTTGTCCTTAAATAGGCTTCCGATTGCTTTGCCAATTTGCACTAGATTAAGTCCGTCAGCAATCGAACCGTTATAAACCAGCTGGTTTGTCGGAGAATTTAATAAATCATCTACTTTTCTCGTCGTAACAAACTTCTGCTCTCCTAGATTTGCTCGAATTTCCTTGGTAATTTCTACGGTTTCAAGTTCAATTATTTCTTGCTTAATTTCAATTTGAAGCAACTTCTGATTAATATCTTCTTCTTTTAAAAAAAGTTTTTTAGTATAATAATTCTTTCCTCCTATCAATAATACATCGCCTGATTTAGCAACAATAGAAAATTTTCCTTCCATATTAGAAACCGCCGATTTATTAGTAGAAAGATTGATGATGTCAATTCCAGGAATGCTGAAGCTTTCGCTGGTAATTTTCCCTTGGATTAATTTATCAGATTGACAAAAACCAATTTGAAACAGCAATAAAAAAATAGCTAAGAAAGTAGTTTTCATCAATTAAGAAAGATTTTTAAAGGTTTAAAAAGCCTTTCAAAAATAATCTTTTTCTTTCATTTTAGATTTTACAATCAAGCATTTACAATATAATTAACTTCTTAAGATTGATTGTGTTAAATAATTTATAAACAAAAAAAATCTGTTCAAATTAAGAACAGATTTTTTTTGTTTTAAGCAAACGGATAATATTAAACTCTTCCTTTCAAAGAGCTAAAAACCCAGGCAATGGCAAAAAATCCGATGCCGACAGCACCAAAACCCCAACCCGCAACGTCATTATATCTGAAGGCGCCAAGTCCCATTAGCAATAATCCCATCAAAACCATGATAAAAGTTGCCCAGCCTAAGATGGTATTCTTATTCATTCCCATAATATTTCTTTCTTTTTAGTAGCAAGCTACAAATATCGGGATTTAAATTGTTTTATGAAAGTCTTAAACTTATTTGAAAACTTTACTCCTTCAAAGGATGCAGCTTCTTAAAAGCTTCACTAATACTTTGGTGCAAAATCGTCGCATGATTCTCTTTTTCCATAGGAAAATAATCTACTTTCAAGTTTGGTTCATCGGCATTCTTTAAAATTGCTGCAATATCTTTCGCCTCTTTCAACATCATCTCATGTTCCTGCATTCCTATTGAAATATAAACATACTGATTCCTATTTTTTTGTTTGGCAAGCAAAGCTTTTGCATTTTTCATCAAGCTTTCATCGTCCCACCAAAGACTCGGACTCACAATCAGATAGTGCGTAAACAAAGTAGGTTTCTTCAAGAGAATTTCAGTCGCCAAAAGTCCTCCCAAAGATTGCCCGATGATATATTTCGTTTCCGTCGTCTTATACGTTTTATTCACAAAAGGCTGTAATTCTTTCTCCAAAAAATCGATAAACTTAGCCGAATGTCCCGTTGTCGGATACTCTTTTTTCAAGTCTTCCAAGTCTGTATGAAACGTGAAATCCCGCTTTCTGTCTACGTTTGCAATACCCACGACAATAAATTCTGGCATGTTAAAAGACATCACATAAAACTGAACCAGTCCCACGATATGCAAAAAATCCTCATTCGCAGAACCATCCAAAAGATAAATCACCGGATAGCTTTTCGCCTTGTCATAACCATTCGGAAGATATACATGCAGCGTTCTATCTTCATTCAAAATTTTAGATTTTAAAACCCTCGTTTCTCCAATTACAAAAGGTTTTGCCTCTTTACTTTCCTGAGCACTTATGTTCAAAACATTCAAAAGCAACAGGCAACCCATCACAAACTTAGTTTTCATACTTATTTTATTTAATCGGAACCCAAATTTCTTCTTCACTTTCCTCACTATCATTGTTATATTTCTCTCCTAAAACCTCAAAATGCTCCCGATCATCCAAGATATATTCCGATGCAGGCAGCCATTCCTGAAAGATATATTTAAAAGCTTCACCGCCATTCTTCGGATTTCCTTTATAGTCAAAAACCACATACTTCCCGCCTTTCAAGACATAACTTTCCATCCCATACGGAATATTCTCAAAACCTGAAACTGCAACACCAGCCCATTTCACAAATTCATTAGCAGGATTAAAATTTTCATAATATCCCTTATCATAAACCTGCATCGAATACATGTCAGAACCAACTGTATTTTCAATTTCTATTTTTCTTTTCATAAAAGAATTCCAAAGCAAAAAGGTTTTATTAGCAGCCAAAGACATTTTTACATTCATGCCGATTAGCTTTTTTTCTGGGAGGATTTCTATTCTATATTTCATCTAATTTTATTAAATTATTTGATTTTTAAAGACACCATGATTTTCCTTAGCTACTGTCTTCTGAACTAATTTAAAAGTACAAGTCATTGCGAGGGACGAAGCAATCACATAATCTGCCTACTCAAAGAATTTCAAATCCTAAAAGATAAAAATCTTTTTATTACTACACTTTTAAAATTTCATTTCAAATATACCTATTTCCACAACCCATACAAATTAATAAAAGGACTAAACTTTAGCATCTAGTCTAAAACAAAAAATGCGTTCTTGTGGGAACGCATTTTTTATATCCAAAAGCCAAATCATCACTCCCAAAAACTAAATAGGCAGCAAAACATGAAATGCGGCACCGGCCCCAGCCTTCGCAATTACAAAAATATGCCCTCTATGGTTTTCAATAATCTTTTTGCTGATCGCCAAGCCAATTCCTGTTCCTTTATATTCGCTTCCGCTGTTGTGCAAACGCTGAAAAATCGTAAAAATTCTTGTTGCATACTTGGTGTCAAGCCCAATTCCGTTATCTTTTATAATTATCTCGCAATACGAAACCGAAGCATCCAATTCAGGAAACTGTTCTTGTCTTTTTTTAGAAACTTTACGCGACTTGATCATGATCAAAGGAGATGCCTCTTTCTTTGAAAACTTAATTGCATTGCTCATCAGATTATAAAAAAGCTGATTCATCTGAAGCGGTATTGCCTTCACAGTTGGCAATTTACCAATTTTTACCTGCACATTTTCTTCTTCAATAAGCAACTCAAAATCGGTCAAAATAGCTTTGATGATGACATTCAAATCTGTTGTCATAAACATCTCCTCATGATTATTCAAATAAGAATAGGCCAAAATATCTTCAATCAAAGTGCGCATTCGCGATGATGAGCTGCTTATTTTCTCTAAAATATCCATCGTTTCTGTAGGCAAAATATCTTTTTGCGATAAAATACGGCTCGTAAACATCATGATCTTGCGAAGCGGCTCTTGCAAATCATGGCTGGCAACATACGCAAACTGCTGTAGTTGCTGGTTGGCCTCAAACAATTCTTTTACAGAAACGCCAAGCTCAGTATTGGATATGACCAAATCTGACGTGCGTTCTTTTACTTTCGACTCAAAACCGTCAGACAAGTCCTGAAGCCTTTTTTCAATAATTTTTCTTTCCGTAATATCTTCAATAGCCAGCAAAATAAGCTTTTCATTGCTCGTTTCATTCGTCACTTGCTTGGCATTCAAAAGCATGATGCTTTCTCCATAAGGCTGCAGGTTTACCGTGATCTGGTAATCGTCAAGCTGTGTCTTTTGAGGCAAAACTTTCTCAAGCATGGCACGCATCGGCGCATTGTCAAACAGATGATTTTGTATCTCATAGATAAGCTTTCCTTCCGCCTGCTGCTTTTCAATATTGTATTTCTTTGAAAACGCCCTGTTGATATTTTTAATTCGAAGCTTGGTATCTAAAACAACGATTGGCTCTCTTAAAGTGGCAACAATGGCTTCGGTATAATTTCTTGAAGTATTGATCTGCTGTTGCTTTTCCAAGAGTTCTTGGTTGATGATAATCAGTTCTTCATTGCTTGATTGAAGTTCTTCTTTTGAGGTTTCCAATTCTTCATTCAAGCTCTGCAATTCCTCGCTGCCGCTCAAAAGTTCTTCATTCGTGCTTTGCAATTCTTCATTTGAAGCATCTTGTTCTTCGGCAATAGCATTCACGTCATTTCGAGTCTGTTCTAGTTCTCTTTCCAGTTCCTGAATACGTTTCAAATGCTTATTTTTTTGAATATCAGAACTAGCAATCTGGTTATTCGTGTCGTCTTCTTTTGTAAAAGCGGTCTTATAAAAAAGCACCAAGAAATACATTTCGATAGTATCTTTCAAAGGTTGTATTTCAATAGTAACCACAAGCTGTTCGCCATTAATTTTAAAGAACACGCCTTCTTTCACAATCGATTCTTTGCTTTCTTTGGCCTTCTGCCAAGCATTTCTAAGCTCAAAAGCCAATCCTTCACGGGCAATTTTCAGTAAGTTGAACGTAGGTTTTCCTGCAGAGAATTCTAAAAATTGTGAAATATTTCCATGGATGTGAACAATATCCATCTGCTCATTCACTACAACGCTTGCCGGCGTGTAACGAGACAAAAGCATGTTTTCTGCACTCTTTTTAAAATCTATCGTTACGATTTCTGTTTTTGAAATCTGTTTATTTTTATTCGCAAAAGACTTATCTTTAGTTCCCATCGCCGCGTGTACAAGTCTTCCGATGACTTCCTTGCGCGTATAGATTTTGGCCGATTTTTCAAAAGGCAGAAACAAATCTTCCGCGGGAGTTGCCGTTTCAGATTTGCCAAGCAATAAAAATCCTTCTTCTTTCAAGGCATAATGAAAAGTAGTGAGTGATTTTTTCTGTAGAAAAGGATCCATATAAATCAGCACATTTCTGCAAGTAATTAAGTCCATCCTGGCAAAAGGCGGATCTTTTAAAAAGTTATGTACTGCAAAAACACAAACATCACGAATGTGCCTTTTGATTTGATAGCCGCTATTATTCTTCGTAAAATATTTCTTTAATATGATTTCTGGCACATTCATCAATTGTGACTTCGTATAAAATCCGATTCGGGCTTTGGCAATAGCCAATTCAGAAATATCAGAAGCAAAAATCTGTATCTGTGTTCCTTGCAGGTTTTCGCCCAAGAATTCATGCAGGGAAATAGCCAATGTATATGCTTCCTCGCCTGTTGAACATCCTGCCACCCAAATTCTGATGAAATCTTCTTGTGCTTTTCTATTGATTATAGCAGGAAAAACAGTCTCTTTTATAATTTGAAAGATCTTGGGATCTCTAAAAAATTCCGTTACCGGAATCAAAAGGTCATTAAATAAAATCGATGGAGCTGTTTTATCGCTTCTAAGCAACTTCAAATAGTCAGTCAGATTAAGGCTTTTGCTGATTCCCATGCGTCGCGCAATGCGTCGCCTGATTGTGGTTTGTTTATAATAAGTAAAATCAACACCGCTGTGCTGGCGCAAAAGCTGAATGATTTCGTTAAAGACATTCTCGTCATTCTTATCAAGAATTGCTATGGAAGTATCGTCTCGATCGCTTATAATTTCCATAATCTTCAAAGCAATTTCAGAAGCAGGCAAAATATAATCAGCAAAACCTAAATCAATAGCATTCTCAGGCATATCTTTAGAAGCAGCTTCCTCCGGATTTTGTACAAAAGTAAAACCGCCATGATCTTTAACTTCCTTTAATCCTAAAGACCCATCAGCCCCTTTTCCCGAAAGTACGACGCCAACAGCAAGATTCAAATGGATTTCTGCCAAGGATTTAAAAAAGATATCAATCGAATTATTTCCAGCTCCTTTCGCTCTCGGATGCAATTTCAGAACGCCGTCAACAGAAGTAAGTATCTTGTTTTCAGGCATGACATAAATAATATTGGGCGCAAGATGAATATCATCGACGATTTCCATAACCGGAATTTCAGTATACCCAGTCAAGATTTCAGTCAATGAGCTATCATGATTCGGATCAAGATGCTGGACCAAGACATAAGCCATTCCAGAATCGTCAGGAATTCCTTTTAAAAATTCTTGAAAGGCCTCAAGACCTCCCGCAGAAGCGCCTATGCCAACAATTGGAAAATCCTGATGTGAAGGAACAGGCTGTATTTTGCTTTTTTTTATAGGCATGACCGTGAGAGTTTCAAATTAAAAAGAACTTGTGGCGCTTCATGAATGTTAAAAGCCCAGTAATTGTAAATGTAATCTTTTGAAACCCAAAAAAGAGTGTAATAAGATTCTAATTGCAATGCAAAACAAAAAATGCGTTCCAAAAAAGAACGCATTTTTTATATCCGCAATCCAAACCTTACAGCTTGAAGCCAAAACTTTATACTTCTACAAAAATATTTTCGCCAGCATTTCCTTCATTAAATCGCCGCTTCCTACACTGCTTGCCCCGACACCTTTGCTTTTGACATCAATATCACGCAAAGTCGCCACAATTGCACTTACTTTTTTCATCGGATAATTCTTGATTGCAACATCATATTCTTTCACAAAAAACGGATTGATTCCCAAAGCCGAAGCCACATTCTTCGGATTTTTGTCCTTCAAACCATGATATTTCAAAAGCTGGATAAAAAATCCGAAAGTCTGTCCAACCGTCAAAACCAAAGGATTATCTTTCGGATTGTCTGCAAAATATTGCGCAATTTGATAGGCTTTCTTTTGGTTCTTCTCGCCAATTGCTTTGCGCAATTCAAAGACGTTGAAATCTTTACTGAAGCCTATATTTTCTTCAATAATTTCAGGAGTAATTGTGCTTCCTTTTGGCAAAATAATCGCTAGTTTATCTAATTCATTCGCAATCTTGCTCAAATCAGTGCCTAAAAAATCAACCAGCATTGCCGCTGCCTTTGGCTCAATATTTAATTTCTTTCCGGCAAGAACACGCTTCAGCCAATCCCCTACTTGATTTTCATATAACTTTTTGCTTTCATAAACCAGTCCGTTTTTGCCTAAAACTTTAGTAACTTTCTTTCTCTTGTCAAGCGTTTTATATTTGTAAGCAAAAACCAAAACCGTTGTCGGCATTGGGTTTTCAGCATAACTTTCTAATTTGTCAATAGTTCTCGAAAGCTCCTGCGCTTCCCTCACAATAACCACCTGCCTTTCCGCCATCATCGGATAGCGTTTTGCCGTAGAAACAATATCTTCAATCGACACGTCGCGACCGTAAAGAATCGTTTGATTGAAACCTTTTTCTTCTTCAGCCAAAAGATTTGCCTCCATATATTCCGTCAATTTATCAATATAATAAGGCTCTTCCCCCATCAAAAAATAAATCGGTTTTATGTTTCCAGCTTTGATATCGTTGACAATTTTTACTACTTCGTCCAAAAGATTTTGTTTTAATTCTTGAAATTATTTCGAAATTTACGCAAGATTTAAACTTAGCGCCTTAGAAACTTTGCAACTCTGCAACTTTGAAACTACCTTTGCCCCATGCAACAGCTTAATTTCCCTGCGTATAAATTCCGATTCAAAAATAGCGAAAATAAAGTCGCTATCTTCGATGAAATACGCAAAAAATTTATCATTCTTACGCCCGAAGAATGGGTGCGCCAAAACGTCGTGCAGTATCTTTTGCAGGAAAAAAAGTATCCTAAATCATATATAAACGTAGAAAAATTAATTAAACTTAATGGTTTAGTTAAACGTTATGATGTTGTTGTATTTCAGCCTAATGGAAAATTATTTTTATTAATAGAATGTAAATCTACAGACATTAAAATTAGCCAAGATACTTTTGACCAGATTGCAAGATATAATATGGCCATGGAAGCCGAATATTTAATGGTAACCAACGGCTTAAATCATTATTTTTGCCAAATGGATTACGTCGAAGAGAAATACAATTTCCTTCAAGAACTTCCTGATTTTACAATTTAACGGTAAATAATTTCTAAGCAGTCAAAATGAAGAAGATCGCAGTCGTAATTTTAAACTGGAATGGACGTAAATTGCTAGAAGAATTTCTTCCTTCTATAGTTAGATTTTCTCCAGAAGCTACTGTTTATGTTGCAGACAATGCTTCTTCAGATGATTCGGCTTCCTTTATAAAAAATACATTTCCTACTGTAAAAATAATACAAAATACTCATAATTTCGGCTTTGCCAAAGGCTATAACCAGGCGTTGCGTTTTGTAGAAGAAGAATATTATGCTCTGGTCAATTCTGATATTGAAGTGACTGAAAACTGGCTTTCGCCGATATTAGAAATATTTGAAAACGAACCGCAGACTTCGATTATCCAGCCAAAAATTCTAGCGTATAAAAACAAAGAAATGTTTGAATATGCTGGCGCTGCAGGAGGATTTATAGACAAATATGGCTTTCCCTTTTGTCGTGGCAGAATTTTCCAGTCTTTAGAAAAAGATTTAGGACAGTATAATGATACTTTTGATATTTTCTGGGCTTCCGGAGCCTGCTTTTTTATCCGCAAGGAAGTTTACAGGCAATTAAATGGCTTTGATGAAGACTTTTTTGCGCATCAAGAAGAAATTGACTTGTGCTGGAGAGCTTTTAATCAAAATCATAAAGTGAAATATTGTGGATTTTCTACAGTTTACCATGTTGGTGGCGCTACATTAAATGAATCAAATCCGCATAAGACTTTCCTGAATTTCAGAAACTCACTGTGGATGATGACGAAGAATCTTCCGAAGAAAAAACTGTTTTCAATCCTCTTTTTAAGACTAATTTTAGACGGCTGGGCCGGAATTCACTTTCTATTTCAAGGAAAACCGAAACATCTTTGGGCCATTTTAAAGGCTCATTTTTACTTTTATTTATATTTACTGAAGAACTTAAATAAAAGGCAATCAAATCAATACGATAAGTATTACAAAATTAACAGTATCGTTTACTACCATTTCTGGAAAAAGGGCAAGGTATTTGAAAATAAATTTTAACAATAGTTTATATCTGTTTCGGTTATAAACTTTTTATTAATCCTTAAATTTGTTAAAATCTTAAAATTCACAACCTATGAAAAAAGTAATTTTTATACTTTCGATTGCAGCCTTGACACTTAGTTCGTGTGGCTCTAAGAAGAAAATTGCAGAACTAGAAGCAAAAAACAAAGAGACGCAAGATCTTTTGAATACTGCAACTGTTAAGTTAAACACATGTCTTACTGAAAGAGAAGCGCTTGCAAATCAGCTTGATTTCTTGAAAAAGAACAACTCTGATTTGATCAACAATATGGGAAATCTTACCACGCTTTCCTCAAAAGGTGCTGAAAACCTAGAAAAATCTCTTGAAAGCTTGAAAGAGAAAGATTTAAAAATTACAAGATTACAAGACGCTTTGACTAAAAAAGATTCTGTTACTTTGGCAATCGTTACAAGCTTGAAAAGCTCAGTTGGAATCAGCGATCCAGACATCCAAATCAATGTGGAAAAAGGAGTTGTTTTTATCTCAATTGCTGACAAATTGCTTTTCAAAAGCGGAAGTTATGTAGTGAGCGACAGAGCGAAAGAAGTTTTGGCTAAAGTGGCTAAAGTTGTAAACGCTAAGCCAGATTTCGAATGTATGGTTGAAGGACACACAGATAATGTTCCTTACAAATCAAACGGCGTTTTGCTTGACAACTGGGATTTGAGCGTGAAACGTTCGACTTCAATCATCAGAGTTTTGCAAGAATTAAACGTGAATCCAAAACAATTGATTGCAGCGGGAAGAAGCGAATATATTCCATTAGTAAGCAACGATTCTGCTGAAAACAGAGCAACAAACAGAAGAACAAGAATTGTTGTACTTCCAAAAATCGATCAATTCTATGATATGATTGAAAAAGAAATGAAAAACTTGGCGAAACAATAATTGCCAAATTCATATAAATAAAAAGCATCGGTTAATTCCGATGCTTTTTTTATGCTTACTAATTTTAGTTTAAAATATCAATACTTCCTTTTCCTTCTCTTACCACTACTGGTTCTCCTTCAGACAAATCGATAATTGTGGAAGCTTGATTGTCGCCATAACCGCCGTCAATTACCACATCCACTAAATTCTGCCATTTCTCAAAAATTAATTCAGGATCAGTGGTGTATTCAATCACGTCATCATCATCATGAATCGAGGTTGAAACAATCGGATTTCCTAAAAGCTTGACGATTTCTAAAGCAATTGAATTATCTGGAACACGAATTCCGACTGTAGTTTTCTTCTTGAATTCCTTCGGAAGATTATTGTTTCCTGGCAAAATAAAAGTATAAGGTCCTGGTAAAGCTTTTTTCAATAACTTAAATGTTGAAGTATCAATTTGCTTTACGTAGTCAGAAATATTGCTCAAATCATGGCAAACGAAAGAGAAATTTGCTTTGTCTAATTTAATTCCCTTGATTTTTGCAATGCGTTCCAATGCTTTTGTATTAGTTATATCACAACCCAAACCATAAACAGTATCTGTTGGATAAATCACCAAACCGCCATCCTTTAAAATTTTAACCACTTTTGCGATTTCTTTTTCGTTCGGATTCTGCGGATATATTTTAATAAACTGTGCCATAAATTTTTAGTTGTATTTTCTTAAAGTTACAACTTTTTTACTGAAAAATCAATTATGATAAAATGTCCAATCTTGCAAAGCGGAGCAATAGTTTTTTGATGCCGCCGACTTCAAATTTAATCTCTGCTTTTTTATCAGCTCCAACTCCTTCTATGTTTAAAACTTCGCCTCTTCCAAATCTTTCATGCATCACAATATTTCCGATATTTAATTTGCTGTCAGGGAGATTTGAAGAATTCGCAGAAGGTCCGTTTGAAGAAACTGGTTTCAGCCTTCGGACGCTTGTATTTGGTTCTGAATCTTCGCCATATTTCTTTGGTGGAGTTCCGGCTTGCGGTTTGTTCAATCTCAATCTTGACTTGTCGACATCACCGAAAACGTCAATATCAATCATTGGCTTATAGCGATAATTGCCTTCATTCGGAGTCAGATATTCTAAATATTCTCCTGTAATTTCATCAATAAAACGCGATGGTTCTGAATCTGTCAGTTTTCCCCAGCGGTAGCGAGATTGCGCATACGTCAGATAAGCTTGGTGTTCCGCTCGTGTCAAAGCCACATAAAACAGGCGTCTTTCTTCTTCCAATTCGCTTCGCGTGCTCATACTCATTGCACTCGGAAACAAATCTTCTTCCATCCCAACAACAAAAACATACGGAAATTCAAGACCTTTTGCCAAGTGAATTGTCATCAAAGCCACACGGTCATCGTCGCCAGTGTCTTTATCTAAATCGGTTGCCAAAGCCACGTCTTCCATGAATTCTGACAAAGCTCCTCTGGCGCCGTCAATTTCTCTTTGACCTTCGATAAAATCTTTTATACCGTTTAATAATTCTTCAATATTTTCAAGCTTTGCAATACCTTCAGGAGTTCCATCTTTCTTCATTTCTTGAATCAATCCGGTTTTTTTCGTCACATGTTCTGACAGATAAAAGGCATCTTGATTTTGGTCAATGACTTGAAAACTCTTAATCATAGTTACAAAATCTGAAATTCTGCCACGAGTTCCGGCATTTAATTTCAAGTCAATTTTGTCAATATGTTCCATGACTTCAAAAATCGAACGTTTATAGTGATTCGCAGCAATGGTCAATTTTTCAACCGTTGTATCGCCAATTCCCCTCGCCGGATAATTGATTACGCGAATCAAAGCCTCCTCGTCTTTTGGATTGATAACCAATCGCAAATAAGCCAAAACATCTTTAATTTCTTTTCTTTGGTAGAAAGACAAACCGCCATAAATTCTATAGGGAATGTCACGTTTGCGCAAAGCGTCTTCCATCGCACGAGACTGCGCATTGGTTCGATAAAGAATGGCAAAATTTCCGTTCATCATCTGAAATTGCATCTTTTTTTCAAAGATTTCACTTGCCACAAAACGTCCTTCTTCACCGTCTGTCAGGCTTCGGTGGACCTTAATTTTTGGTCCGTCGTCGTTTGCCGTCCAAACAATTTTATCTAATTTGGTTTTATTTTTATCAATAATCGAGTTCGCCGCTTCTACAATATTTTTTGAAGAACGGTAATTTTGTTCCAATCTATACGTCTGAACTCCAGCGTAATCTTTCTGGAAATTCAAGATATTGTTGATATTCGCTCCGCGGAAAGCATAAATACTTTGGGCATCGTCACCAACCACGCAAATATTTTGAAATTTATCTGATAAAGCCCTTACGATCAAGTATTGCGAGTGATTTGTATCTTGGTACTCATCGACCAAAATATATCGGAAACGATTTTGGTATTTAGCCAAAACATCTGGAAAGAGATTCAGCAACTCATTGGTTTTTAATAATAAATCATCAAAATCCATGGCTCCTGCTTTGAAACATCTTTCCACATATTGCTGATAGATTTCTCCCAAACGTGGTTTTTTCGACATTGCATCTTGTTCCTGCAATTCTGGATTGTTGAAATAAGCTTTTACGGTAATCAAGCTATTTTTATACGAAGAAATCCTTCCTAAAATTTGCTTTGGCTTGTAAATATCCCTGTCCAATTGCATTTCTTTAATAATCGAGCCAATCAATCGCACAGAATCTTGAGAATCATAAATCGAAAAGTTGGAAGGATAGCCTAATTTATCTGCTTCTGAACGAAGAATTCTCGCAAAAATGGAATGGAAAGTTCCCATCCAAAGATTTTTAGCTTCTGAACTTCCTACAATATCTGAAATACGTTTTTTCATTTCACGAGCGGCTTTGTTCGTGAAGGTAAGTGACAAGATGTTGAAAGCGTCAACGCCCAAGCTCATCAAGTAAGCAATTCTGATAGTCAGTACTCTTGTTTTTCCAGAACCTGCACCAGCGATGATAATCATCGGACCGTCTTTTTGAAGAACCGGTGCTTGCTGGGCATCGTTTAGCTGGCTAATATATTGCTGCATTTCTTTTTCTTTTTTCAGTTGCAAAAATAAGACAATTAGATGATTGGATAATTAGATAATTTGCGAAATTTTGGAATGCAGATTTTTATAGATTTCTATATTTTTTTTGTTTCAATATATGCAGACAAACTACTTCGACAAAGATTGGTCTAGAAGTCAACAAACATGCCTTGAGTTTCTCAAACAGCCCCGATGATGCCATTGCTTGAGCTCTTGTGCCTGCCAAAAAGCAGGCATAAAGCGAGTGGCTTAAGCGGGAAAATGGCTGGCAAAAATTCCTGCAGTTTCGCTTCAAATAAAAAGTTGAAATTTGAATCTATTGTTTATTTTTGTGTTCTTAAAAATTGGAAAACTATGGAAACTACTAAAATAATTGAACTTTTAAGTTATACGCTTCCTGCTTTGATTACTGGCGGGGTAGCTTATTATTTTTTCAGCCTGCATACTAAAAATGAGGAAGGAAGACGCCGTTATTTAATTCAAAAAGAAGCGCAAAAAAATGCTTTGCCCTTGCGCTTGCAGGCGTATGAAAGAATTGCTTTATTTTTGGAAAGAATAAATCCTACGAATTTATTGGTTAGAGTTGCGCCAATTTCAAGTGAGAAAATAGATTACCAGAATTTTCTTGTGGCACATATTGATCAAGAATTTGAGCATAATTTAACCCAGCAGATTTATATTTCTGATGAATGCTGGAAAATAGTTTTGGCTGCAAAAAACGCTACAATACAAATGATTAGAAAGGCTAGCTTAAACCCAGAAGTTAATAATGCTGACAAACTTCGTGAAGCAATATTTAATGATTTAATAGATAAGCAATCGCCGAGCAACAACGCACTGGCCTACATAAAAAAAGAAGTCGGAGAACTTTGGTAATTTTCAAAATATAACTAAAAAGCCTTCCAGATTTGGAAGGCTTTTTTTATATCTGGCTCATGCTTTCGCTTTTATTTTTGGCATATTCATAACCTTGTTTCCACCAATCAAGCATAATTTTTTTATTAAAAACTAATGGATTGTCGGTAAGTTTTGTGGGCGTATAATAAAAATTGAGCTTTACATTATTGCTCGCCGCCGCCAATCTTCCGATGATGATATCTTTTTTTTCTACTTGGTCGATGATGGTTCCGAATAAATCGATTGTCAGGGAAAACGGGTTCTTGCCTACTATTTTTTCGCCAACATTGTGTTCAGTTTCTAAAACAATTACGTCTATTTCTGTAGCGCCACGATGAATGGCTTCATGAATCGGAACTACGTTTGAAATACCACCGTCAGCATATTCAAATCCGTCTTTTGTGGCCAGACTCATGAACGGAATATAATTGCAGGAAATCCAAATCCAGTCGCAAAAATCTTCATAACAGCACTCTAAAATTGACTTATACTCGACACAATTTTTGGTGATATTTGTTACCGTGACAATGATATCTTTGGATGATTTTTGGAGTTCAAAAAATTCTTCTTCAGAGAAATTATCAGTGATATATTTTTTTAAATTTTTGCTTTCGCCAAAAGTGCGCTTGCCTTTCATAAACTGTTTTACCACGTTAAAGTGATTGACAGTAATGATTTCCTGATTCTTTTTATGCTTGATTATGAATGGGTTGACACTGAAAATTTTGTCCATGTCAACGTTGGTGTAGAGCTCAAAAATCTTGTTTCCTTTGTCTAAAGCAAGATGTGGAATCAGCAGGCTTCCTGTTGACGAACCCAAATATAATTGGTATTTTATATTTTTTTCCCTGATAAGATATTGAGCAACACCGCCGGCAAAAGCGCCTTTGCTTCCGCCGCCTGAAATAACTAATGCACGCATAAATTTTTAGAAATTTGGTTAAAAATAAGATGTATTTTTTGAATAAAATTATTTTTAACAGTCTATCCTAATAATCGCTGCAATTGCGCTTTTTCATTCTCTGGCAGTGTCGGCAATAATTCTAAATAGTAATTTTTAAACTTTTCTTTCTTGATTAGCTCGCGAATTTTATCTCTGGCGAATTTAGAAAATTGCCATTTGTGGCTCACCAAAGGATTTACAAGTGCTTTCAAAACGTTGGTGTCAGTAGGTTTTATAAAAATTAAATTTGTAATTGCATTTTGACGAACATTGCTTTCGAATTTCGGAGTTGTATAATTTAAAAGCTCGTCATAGAAATTTATTTTGTTTTCCACTTCATAATCCTTGCTCATCAAAGCCATTGTCAACCAAAGAATTCGCAGGTTTTTATCATTCATCCCAATCCAAGTTTTGGATTTTTCAAGGTATTTGTGTTGCTCTTTTGGAAACTGCGACCAAAGCACATTCAACGCAATTTCTTTGGTGACATAAGAATTATCATCTAAAAAAGTTTCAAATTCTGGCTTAAACTCTTCAGGAAATTTATTGATGGTTTTTGCAACCGCCTGCCTTACTTTCAAATCTTTTGAAGCCATGGCCAACTTTAAAAGCATTTCTTTTTCTTTAAATTCTAAAGGTTGCAATTGAAACACAACTTCTTCTTTTAAAGGAAAATAAGCGTCAGATTTTAGAATTTTTTCAAACAATTTATGCTTTTCTGCCAAAGGTTTTTCTGCCAAAGGAAGCAATTCTAAATAGCTTTTGATAAATTTATTTTTCTGCAATAATTGCAAAGCTTCTTTTACTTCAAAACCAGACTGTTCCAACCAAATTTTTTGGAATTTCGTCGTATCAAATTTGGAAATTTTATTAATTTCTTTTAAAAAGTTATCAGTTTCAACATTTTGAAAAGAGTATTTTTCCAAGTATGATTTTACAGCTTTTTGGAAGTTTTTTTCACCTACGTTTTCACGTAAGAAATGCAAAGCCCAAGCTCCTTTTTCATAAAAAGTAAGCGAGCTCGCATTTGGATTCAGCAACGGAATGGTGTCTGTTTTCGAAGCTTGCTGCAATTGTTCTGCGATTTCATACATTTTCCAATTAAAATGGTCATCGCCGAAAAGTTCTTTTTCAGCCATTAAGGCATAATAGGTCGCAAAACCTTCCTGAAGCCAATGATCTTTGCCTGATTTTGCCGTAATCAAATCGCCAAACCACTGATGTGCCAATTCATGCGCATTTACGTTTATGTAATTTCGGTCGTTAAAACCAATTTCATCTACAACATAATCTTCAGAAAAAATCGTGGAAGTTGTGTTTTCCATTCCTCCATATAAAAAATCTTTTACCGGAATCTGACGGTAAATTTCCCAGGGATACTTCACTCCGATTTCCTTTTCCAGAAAATCAAAAATCTGCTTGCTGTGTTTGTAAGTCGTCTCAAATTTAGAGGCTTCTTCCTCAGAAAGGTAGAACTCTAAAGGAATTCCTGAAGCCGAAGTCTCCGTTTTCTTTTCAAATTTTCCAATGGCAAGCATCGCTAGATACGAGCTCATCGGCTTTTCCATGTCATAATTCCAAGTTTTTATATTTCCCGAAATTTCAGAATTCTTTAGCTTTCCATTAGAAATTGCGGTGAAGTTTTTATCGTAATTCAATGAAATGCTGAAAATTACTTTTTCATTTACATCATCAAAACTTGGCAACCAATGGCTTGTATATTTTCCTTGACCTTGCGTCCAGATTTGCAAGCCGTCGCCTTCTCCGAAGAAATACAAAGTCTGCTTTGGCTTTGCTTTATATTTGAAAATCAGCGTATTATTTCCTATTTTAAATCCTTGGAACAATTTTAATTCTGCTGGAGAATTTTTAAATTGAACCGATTTAGTATTAATCTGAACTTCAGAAAAATCCATGTTTTTTGCATCAATTCTGATAGTATCAATAGTTGACAAAACTTCAAAATCATAAGAAACCTGGCCTGAAATTGTTTTTTGAACAGCATCCAAATCAAGATTAGCATGCACATTTTTAAAATCTACTTTTGTAGTTTGCTGTGCAAAAGCAAAACTTGAGAGCAAAAGAAAAATATATTTCATAGCTGCTTATTTTTCTTCGTAAATTTTCAATAATTGCGTAACGGTATTCCAGTTTCTGATTGTGGCAGTCACGTTCAATTTTTTCTCAATATATTTCTGGTCAAACCGAGTTTTTCCAGCGCCGACAGCATATTTTATGTAAATTTTATTCCCGTCGATGCTCGCTTCATCGGGCTTGAATTGGCTTATTTTCAAATCATTGATGCTGTCGCTTTTTAAAGTTGTAGAAACAAAAGCGACATATAATTTTTTCGTATCAATATCTTTTTCTTTCAAGTAAGGATTGTTTTTAAAACAGACCGCCAAATCATCTTTATTTACAACAACTATAGGCACTTCATGCCCAAAAACCTTAAAAATTTCCTGCTTGATTACAAAACCGACTTTCGAAGCATTTTCTTCGTCAGTATCTACAAAAACATTTCCTGATTGAATGTAAGTCTGCACATTTTGAAAACCGATGGCTTCTAAAGTAGTTTTCAAAGCTTCCATTTTAATCATATTGTGGCCTGAAACATTGATGCCGCGAAGCAATGCGAGATGAGTTGTCATTTAAATTTATTTGAATTTTCGTATTGAAGCTAAATTAAATAAAAAAGCTGAAGTTTGAGCTTCAGCTTTTTGTTATATATTATGTTGCGAAATTTATTTGTTACTATTTCTTCTTAAACTTCTTTTTTGGTTCGTCAGATTTCACAGCAACTGGATTTTTTGTCTGCAAAAGTTGGTGCGCCAACAATTTTTCGATCAATTCGTCTTTCGTCAAATGATGAAAAACAGTTTTGATTTTATCTTTGAAAGCTATTGAAACTTCGTGATTGGGCTTGGTTTTGAAAATCTGTTTTGCCCACAAAAAAGTATTATTTTCTTCAATACTTTCGGCTGAAGGCTTTTTAAATTCGCTGAACTTTATCCCTAATTCTTTTTCAAAATCAGCAATTTCAACAACTTCTTCGGGTTGTAAAACAGTTAAAGAAAGTCCCTTTGCTCCTGCTCTTGCTGTTCTTCCGCTTCTGTGAACATACGTTTCATACGTATCTGGAAGATGGTAATTTACTACGTAAGCAATTTCTTTTACGTCAATTCCTCTCGCCGCCAAATCAGTTGCTACTAAAATTGAAATATGGCCTTCGCGAAACTGTTCCATGATTCTGTCACGAATCGGCTGGGTCAAACTTCCGTGTAACGCGCCAGAGGAAAATTTATTTATCGCTAAATTTTTAGCTAATTTATTTACTGCCGCTTTTGTTTTACAGAAAATAATACCGCGTTGTCCTTCCTTAGAATTTAAAAAATGTGTCAAAACATCTAATTTTTCTTCTGGTTCAACTACAATATAATTATGGTCAATTCCTTGGTTTCCAGAAGTTGCCATGTCAGCGCTGACTTGCGTGACATTTTTCTGCATGTAATTCTGAACCAATTGCTTCATCGCTCCAGGCATTGTTGCTGAAAAAAGCCAAGTTCTTCTATTTTTAGGAAGTTCCGCTATTATTTCATCCAAGCCTTCTTTCAAAGCCGTCATCATTTCGTCAGCTTCGTCCAAAATCAAAAACTTGCAATCTTTGATATTGATCGCTTGTCTTTTAATCAAATCGATCAATCTTCCTGGCGTTGCTACAACGATGTGCGCGCCTTGAGAAAGTCTTTCGATTTGTGGCTTGATCGGAATGCCGCCGCAGGTAGAAGCAATGGAAATCGCCGGCGTAAATTTGGCGAAAGCCACTAAATTATCGTAAATCTGATGTCCTAATTCTCTTGTTGGAACTAAAATTACAGCTTGAATTTTAGAATTTTCAGCATCAATTAATTGCAATAAAGGCAAACCAAACGCAGCAGTTTTTCCTGTTCCTGTTTTGGCAAGACCGACGAAATCATCTGTTTTGCTTAACAAAACCGGAATTGCTTTCTGCTGGATTTCCGTTGGAACAGAAAAACCCAATTCGTTAATTCCTTTAATTATATCGGCTGAAAAGCCAAATTCTGAAAATGCGTTAGCCATAAAATTATTTTAGTTTGAGTAAAAGGCGTGTAATTATTCTAGAAAAATCAATCCGGTTCGTTCATGATTTTTTCTCTGTATTTTTTTCCTATCAAAAGGGCAAGCTTCAATTTATAATCTTCCATTAGCCATTCACGGTAATTTTTACTGCTTTTGCTCAGGCAATTCGTAAAATATTTCACGCGGCATTCAATATCATCTTCCAATTCTTTTGAAAGATTTTTAGCTTCGGATAAAGTTTCAGTATTGTCGACACACATGGCTGCATGCTGGTCAATTGATTTGTCTAAAACTACTTTTGAACGCTCATTTTTTGCGATAGCCAATTTGTGCTGTTCATCCACATCAAAAGAAACATCCTTAGTTTTGCTGAACTTGGCACGCAAATCTGGTGGCATTGAATATTTAAAATGCAATTCGATTTCAGCATCGTCGCGAAGATTTTCCAAATAAAATTCTGGTGATTTGAAGATATGTTGCCAATCAATTGGCTCACTCCAGAGTCCGAAACGTGCCGCATTATTTCCTAAATCGATTACCGTAAAATTATCTTTTCCAGGCAATTTTCGAGAACCGCGGCCAATCATCTGAAAATACAAAGTCAGTGATTTTGTCGCACGGTTTAAGATAATCGTTTCCACTGTCGGTTCATCAAAACCAGTTGTCAAAATTCCGACCGAAGTCAAAATTGCATCTGGCGTATGCTTGAACCAAGACAAAATATCCTTTCTGTCTTCTGTCGTCGTGGTGTTATCTAAATGGCGAATGTCATAACCGGCTTCCCTGAAAGTTTCATAAACATATAAAGAAGTGTTGATTCCGTTATTGAAAATCAGCGTCTTTTTTCCTAAAGATTTTTCTGTATAAGCGTGCAATAATTTCTCTTGCATTGCCATGTTGGTGTACAAATCATCAGAAGATTTTACGGTATAATCACCATTGATTCCGACTTTTAGAGAAGTCAAACCGACATCATAACTATAAGTCACAGCTTTCGCCAAGAATCCGTTTTCGATTAATTTATTAATCGGATCGCCGACAATGAGCTCGTCATAATTTTCATTCATCGGAAGCTTGATATTCGAGCTCAAAGGTGTTGCCGTTACTCCTAAAATAAACGAATTTTTAAACGATACCAAAAGCTTGCGGAAGGAGTTGTAGTGCGCTTCATCGATAATTACCAGACCTACATTTTCAATCTGCAATTTCTCATCATTAAGCCTGTTTTTCAGCGTTTCGACCATCGCTACGAAGCAAGAATATTCTTCTTGGTCGGGCAATTCTTTGATGACACTGTTGATGATTTTATTTTTAACGTTGAAACTTTTCAGCATTTTTGATGTCTGCTTGCAAAGCTCAATTCTATGCGTCAGTACCACCACTTTTTTATCATAGTCTGCCAAATATCTTCTGACGATTTCTGAGAAAATTACCGTTTTTCCGCCGCCCGTTGGCAATTGATAAAGCAAATGGTGATTTTTTGGAGCATTGTCCAGCCTGTCAAAAATGGCATTAATATCCCCTTGCTGATAGGCATAAAGTTGTTTTCTTTCTTCTTGTTTGATTTCTGTAGTCGTTGTTTGGGACATTGTGGTTTTTGATAATTTGCAAAAGTACACCTAAAAAAGGTTAAATGGTAATTTTGAATTTATATTTTCTAAAATTTACGATAAACTTTATAAAAACATTAGCTAATCATATAACCTTGAGCGGATTTTTAAAACCTAATTTTGTTAGAACGGAACACTATCTTAAATCTGAACCCCGAAATCTTACTCTTTTTATGCTGAACTATGATGATTTTACGATAGAAAGAGCTACGCTTCTTCAAAATGAGATGCGGAAAAATATTTCTTTGAAGACTTTAAACAAGAATATTACCACTATCGCCGGCGCTGACATTTCTCACGACGTTGGCAGTTCAAGATTGTTTGCGGGAATTGTAATTTTGAGTTTTCCAGAGCTAATTCCGCTATCGTATTCTTTGGCGGAAGGCGAATCAAAATTTGAATATAAATCTGAATTTTTGGCTTTCAGGGAAGTTCCTACACTTTTAAAAGCTTGGGAACAGATTCCGAATAAGCCTGATCTGTTGATTTTAGACGGACAGGGAATTACGCACCCGAGGCAGATGGGAATCGCTTCGCATTTCGGATTATTAACTGACCATCCCACAATCGGCTGTGCAAAAAATATGCTTCATGGAGAATACAGCGCTTTGGAAGAAGAAAAATTCAGCACCTGCCCGATTTATAAAAAGGGAGAAAAATTAGGACACGCCTTGCGAACTAAAAAAAGCGTTAAGCCTGTTTTTATTTCTCCAGGACACCACATGTCAGTTGACGACAGCATTGAAATTATGCTAAATACCATCCAAAAATATAGAATTCCGGAGCCAACAAGGCATGCGCACCAAATGGTTAATTTGTTTAGAACTGGCCAGAGAAAAGAAGGTTATTTTGAGTTAAACTGCCAGCTTCCGTTGTTTTAAAAATTAAGCAGAAATCTATTTAGCTTAAAGCTGTATTTAATTCGGTTTAAACGTAATCTTATTTGGCTTAAGTAAAATCTTATTTGCCTTAAGCATAATTCAATTCGGCTTAATCATAATTAGATTACGTTTAAACATAATTTTATTCGGTTTAAACGTAATCTAATTAGTCTTAAGTAAGCATAATTTTATTCAGTTTAAGCGTAATTTAATTCGGTTAAAGCCTGAATTAATATTAATCAAAGATCTCTAAAACTCTCTCAAACTCATTTTTGTTTTCCCAGCGCTGTTCGAAAGCTCTTTCCTTTATATCAAAAAATCGCTTTTTATATTCAGAAATTAATCCGTTTTCAATAGAATATTTTACGACCTGCTCAAATGAATTGAGCATGCTTTTGTAAAAAGACGAATAGCGCATTTCTCGTTTTGCAGCATATTTTTGGGCAATTTCAATATTGTGAAGCATGATATCTGCCACCACGAAAGCATCGACGCCAAGACTTAAATAATGCTTGATGATTTTTTGGGCTGTAGAACGGCGCAATTTTGGACGCTTGTTTTTTATTGGAAAATATTCGTTCGTAATTTTCAGTTTTGCTTCTTGAGAAAGCTTTTCTTCCTTTGGGTTGAACACAAAATCATAATAGACTTTTACATCTGAAAACTTCTCATAAAGCTCAATTAACTGCTCTTCAAGCTGTTCTTTA
The DNA here is from genome assembly GCA_029959295.1 of Flavobacteriaceae bacterium PS02334. Classification (GTDB taxonomy): domain Bacteria; phylum Bacteroidota; class Bacteroidia; order Flavobacteriales; family Flavobacteriaceae; genus Flavobacterium. The sequence continues at coordinate 174,916 of JASCOH010000003.1, forward strand.
TCTAATTCTTTCAGATATTTTTTCAAATCTCTCTTGCTCATTTTCAGGATCACTTTTTACAAAGATAGTACAAGCTATCTTATTAAATTTAATAAAATCAAAGGCTTTGGCGTTTTTAATCCTCATCGTTTATGCTTAAATTTGTAAACTACAAAAAAAAATCAATGAACAAAATCACTCCTACACCTGCAGAAAAATGGATTATCAATCCAATTACGAATTTCATCAGCAAATCGACTACAGGAGGAATTGTTCTTTTTATTTCAGCTGTTTTGGCGATTTTTTTAGCTAATTCTCAATGGCAGGAATGGTACCATCATCTTTGGGAACATAAAATAGGATTCTCTTTCGACGGAAATTGGTATCTGAATTTAAGCCTCCACCATTGGATAAATGACGGAGTGATGGCTATTTTTTTTTTCGTAGTGGGATTAGAATTGAAGCGGGAAATTATCGGAGGCGAATTATCACAACCCCAAAAAGCGCTTTTGCCGATTGTTGCTGCCATTGGAGGAATGCTATTTCCAGCATTGATTTTCACTATTTTTAATTTTGGGACAGAATCCTCCCACGGCTGGGGAATTCCGATGGCAACAGATATTGCCTTTGCTTTGGGCGTTTTATATTTATTAGGAGATAAAATTCCGCTGACATTAAAAGTTTTTTTGACAGCTTTAGCGATTGTCGATGATTTGGGAGCTGTTTTGGTGATTGCGTTTTTTTATACTGAAGAAATAAATTTTCTTGCCTTGGGAATTGGAATCGGCTTTCTAGCTTTTCTTTTTCTATGTAATAAATTGGGCATCAGAAATATATTATTCTTTTTAGTCATAGGAATTCTAGGCGTCTGGCTTCCGTTTTTGCTTTCTGGAGTCCACGCTACAATTGCTGCGGTTTTGGTTGCTTTTACGATTCCGGCGAGTTCTAGAATTGATGAAAATTTATTTACAGATAAGATTCAACACTATTTGAGCCACTTTAAAAAATTAGATTCTAACAATAATCCGACATTGACAGAAGACCAGCTGCATCTTTTGGAAAAAGTTAAAATTACTACAGAAGACGCGATTTCGCCGTTGCACCGCTTGGAACATTCGCTTCATTCTTTCGTGAGCTTTATCGTCATGCCGATTTTTGCTCTGGCGAATGCCGGCGTTACTTTTTCATCAGACATTATTGCAAATGCCGCCAGCAATGTCACTTTGGGTGTTGTTTTTGGATTAATTGTCGGAAAAGTTATTGGCGTTTTCGGAGTTTCTTCTCTTATGATAAAACTAAAACTTTCAGTAATGCCGGAAGGAATGACCAACAAAAGTTTATTTGGCGTCGGACTTTTAGCATCTATCGGGTTTACCATGTCTTTATTTGTCACCGACCTTGCTTTTGACAATCCAGAATATGAGTTGCAGGCGAAATTAGGTATCTTTGCAGCCTCTTTGATTGGAGGAATTTTAGGATTTTTTATCCTAAAAAGCAGTAAAAATTCAACAACTAATATATAACACAAATGCTTAAACTTTTTAAAATCGTCGCAATTCTTGAGGGAATTTCTTATTTAGCTTTATTTGGAAACATGCTGATTATCAAACCAACAAATCCTACCTTATATAAAACGCTTTTGTTTCCAATCGGGATGGCGCACGGAATCTTGTTCATCGGCTATATCATACTTTCCATAATGCTGAAAGTGGAAGAAAACTGGGATTGGAAGAAATTCTTCATAATTGCTATAGCTTCAATAATTCCGTTTGGAACTTTTTACATAGAAAAAAAATACCTAAGCAATAACTAAAAAATGACCGAACAGCTATTTGATTGGACCTATAAGCTCTTTAAACACTGGGGTTACAGCGAAACCGTTTCGACGTATATTAATTTATTCGTCAATATGATTTTGCTGATCATTGCTGTGTTTATAATACATTATATCTTCAAGAAAATATTGATCGAAGTTTTCAGCGCGATTGCCGAACGAACAAAAACGGAATTCGATGATTTGCTCGTGGCTAACAAAACCACGAAATATATTGCAAACCTGATTCCGTTATTGTTTGTAAATCTGACAGTTCCGATAATAATGAAGAAATTCGTTTATTGGGAAGGAATTTTCACAAAAGGGCTTCAGATTTATATCGTAATTCTGGTTTTGTGGATTATCCGAAGTATTTTGAATGCTGTAAAAGACCATCTGAAAAAACTTCCAGATTTCAACGACAAGCCGATTGACAGCTATATTCAGGTTTTCATGATTATCCTTTGGATTTTCGGGATAACTTCGATGGTTTTGATACTTTTTGAAACTACCTTGATTACTTTATTTGCCACTTTTGGAGCAATTTCTGCTATAGTAATCTTGATTTTTAAGGATACCATTTTAGGTTTTGTAGCTAGTATTCAAGTTTCTGTAAATGACTTGGTTCGAATTGGCGACTGGGTTACGTTCGAAAAATTCGGTGCTGACGGAGATGTTATTGAAATCAATTTGGCGACCGTAAAAGTTCAGAATTTTGATAAAACTACAACCACAATTCCAACTTACAGCTTGATTTCAGATTCGTTCAAAAACTGGCGCGGCATGCAGAATTCTGGCGGAAGAAGAATCAAAAGATCAATTCTCATAAAAGTAAATAGCGTAAGGTTTCTTCATACGGATGAATTGGAAGGTTTGAAAAAAATACAATTAATTTCTTCGTATTTAGTACAGCGCCAGCAAGATATTGAAAAGTTTAATGCAAATAATAATATTGACAAAAGCTTGACCATCAATGGAAGAAACATGACAAATCTTGGGTTATTCCGAAAATATATCAACCAATATTTGGCAACGCATCCTGGAATCAACAAAGACATGACCATGATGTGCCGTCATTTGCAACCTACAGAAAAAGGAATTCCGATTGAGGTGTATGCGTTTTCAAATGACAAGAGGTGGATCAATTATGAATACATCATGGCTGATATTTTTGACCATATTATTGCTTCAGTTCCTTATTTTGATTTAGAAATCTATGAACTTCCTTCGGGAAAAGGAATTTACACGGAGGAATAATTATTTCTTCAACCTGTCTTTTATAAATTCGATTGCCGTTTTTCCGTGCATTGAAGGCCTTCCGAAACTATCAAGATTTACCATCGTAATTGAGTTTACGGTAATAATCGTTTCTTTGGTCATGATGTTTCGAACTTCACATTTTAAAGTAATCGAGGTTTTCCCAAACTTGATGACGTCGATTCCAATTTCAATAATATCGCCTTGTTTTGCCGAACTTATAAAATTAATTTCTGACATGTGTTTTGTGACAACGCGCTCATTTTCTAATTGAATGATCGAATAAAGTGCGGCTTCTTCGTCAATCCATGCTAAAAGCTTTCCTCCAAATAATGTCTGGTTCGGATTTAAATCTTCGGGTTTAACCCATTTTCTGCTGTGAAATCTCATAATTGTAATTGTTGATGCAAAATTAATGATTTCAAAAAGACAAAGGTCAAATCATGAGCCTGATTTTCTTAAAATAGAATTAAAAATCTTGAATAGTACAGTCAAAATGTATATATTTAAAATAATAAGATTTATAAAATTTAAAAATAACTGCAGTGATTTACCTGAAAACATGAGAATTAGCTATTTAACGTTAACAAAAATTTTGATATTCGCATTAAATCCAATTGTAAGATTAAATTTATGATAAAATTACTATCAAAATAGCTTTTTTCTAGCTTTTTAAGCATGGAAAGAGTATATTTGCACTTCCCCCCAAAAATTTAAAAACATGATTACAGACAATTAATTTATTGAGTTACTATGAGAAAACATTTACCACTGCTTTCAATTTTATTACTTTCGATGGCTACGGCTTCGGCACAAGAGAATGAAGAAACAAAAGATGTCGATTTTAACAGATGGTCTATTGATATTAATGGAGGGGTTAACAAACCAGCTACACCCTTTGCAGACGGATACAATTCTGCCACGTTAAGTCCTTTTCATGTGGATTTAGGAGGAAGATATATGTTTAGCCCAAAATTTGGTCTTAAACTTGACGTTGGATATGATCAATTTAAAGAAGAAAGCGGAAGCCTTAAATTTGATACAAAAAATTATAGAGCTGACCTTCAAGCGGTTGTAAACGTTGGAAGAATGCTTAGCTTTGAAACTTGGACAAATACTTTAAACCTTCAATTGCATGGAGGTGTTGGTTATGGATACATGCAATTTGACAAAGATATAAGTCTTGTTGACAATGATGACATGGTTAATATGATTTTTGGTATTACAGGTCAAGTAAAATTGACAAATAGAGTTGCCTTAAATGCTGACTTTACAATCATCAACAACAGCAGCCAAAGCTATACTTTTGACGGAACTCAAAGAAATCCTGATCAAAGAGGTTTTGATGCAACTTATTATACTGCAACAGTTGGTCTTTCTATTTACTTAGGTAAGAATGAAAAACATGCTGACTGGTTCGTGCCTGCTGAGAAAAAAGATGATTTGACTGAACTTGAAAAAAGAGTTGGCGAAATCGAAACTGGTCTTGCAGATTCTGATAAAGACGGAGTTCCAGACATGTATGATGTTGAACCAAATTCAATTGCCGGAGTAGCAGTTAATGCTCAAGGTCGTTCAGTTGATGCAAATCAAAACGGTGTTCCTGATGAATTGGAAAGCTACCTTAACCAAAATTATGGCGAAGGAACAAATGGCGGAACAAGAAATAGTAGCACAAGCAGCTTAGCTAATTCAAATGGATATATTAAAGAATTGATCAACGGAGGCTACGTAAACGTATATTTTGATTTCAATTCTGCTACGCCTTCTAAATATTCTCTTGAAGGAGTTAACTTCTTGATCAAATATTTAAAAGCAAATCCATCTGCAAATGCTGAAGTAATCGGTTATGCTGATGAAATTGGAAACGCTGACTATAACAGAGATCTTTCTCAAAGAAGAGCTGAAGCTGTAAAAGCAATTGCCGTACATTCAGGAATTGAAGCTTCAAGACTTACTGTTACTGCTGGAGGAGAAGATACTACAGTAAATAAAGATTCTAGAAACGCTAGACAAATTGTAAGAAGAGTTACTTTTAAAGTTAACTAATATCTTAATAACTATTTAAAAACCGCTGTAGCAATACAGCGGTTTTTTTTTATCTTTAAAAGAAAAACTATGGAAAATAGAGATGCTTTCATTTCTGAATTCAGAGGCGAAACTTTAGGTACAGTCACCAGCCAATCTTCACCTGACGAAGTTTTTCAAAACCAGGTCTTGCGCCCGATATTAAAATTGCAGAATGATCTTTTTATAGATGTTTTTAAAAACTACATTTCGAAATATAAGAATGATTTTTATTCTTATTCCGTAGAAAAGAAACTAGCTTACATCGAGAATTCAATTCATAAAGATATCAAGTTCAGAAACTCTTTAAAAGGCATTGTCATTGGATTGTTTACCCTTTCAGAGTATAATACTTATATTCAAAATTCTTCTTCTTTAAACAAAAGAATGATGAATATGCTGATTGAAAGATTAAAAAATCAAGTGCAGTTATTTGAATTGCAGGAATAAAAAAAGAGGCCTTTGTGCCTCTTTTTGTTTTAAATATTAGATTTTAGATTTTGATATTGAATATTATTCAATTGAACCTGAGACTGATATTGAATTTCATATTGCTATTGAATTTAACATTGGCATCGATTTTTAAAAAACATTTAACGAAACTTCAGGGAAACTTGAAGTTTTTTTTATTTCATAATAATCAGATTATTATATAGTTAAGTAATTTGTAAAATAAATAGTATAATTATTTGTAACATTTATAAAAGCCCAACGTATAATTATCGATTTTAAAACGGAAACTATTCTAAAATGACACAAAAATGTGTTGTAACTTCAAAATTGATATCAAAACATAAAAAACTAATTGATTTCTACTAAAAAGAAAACTGAATTTACTACTAATTTTTCTATACAACTTAATTAAAATCACCATTTATTTAACCGATAATTTACAGTGAAATGACAACAATTTTTGATTTTTGGTGGGTAATTTTAATAGTACTATCCCTAGTTCTTTACAAATTTGTTTTAAGAGTTTTCTTCGGAATGGTAATCGTTCCAGAAGATAAAATTGGTTTAGTAACCAAAAAATTCGTGCTTTTTGGAACCGATAAATCGTTACCAGACAGTCGAATTATTGCAACGAAAGGTGAAGCTGGTTTTCAGGCACAAACACTTGCTCCGGGATTGTATTGGGGAAAATGGATTTGGCAATACTCTGTCGATATGACTGCATTTACAATCATTCCAGAAGGAAAAATTGGACTTATTTTAAGTAAAGACGGAAAAGAAATTCCAACTGGTAGAATTCTTGCCAGAAAAGTACAAAGTGATAATTTTCAAGATGCCCAAGCCTTCCTAAATAATGGCGGACAAAAAGGACGTCAAACAGCATTTATCACAACTGGATCCTACCGAATCAACACCTTTATTTTTGAAATTATTATTGTAGATCAAGTAAAAATTAACGAAAATATGATTGGAATTGTAACAGCCTTAGACGGTGAACCAATTCCTGACGGACAAATTGCCGGTAAAAATGTTTCTAATCATAATAATTTTCAAGATTTTGATATGTTTCTGGAAGCAGGTGGAAACCGTGGATTACAACCGCAAGTGATGCTGGCTGGTTCGTATTACATCAATTCTTGGGCAATTCAAATCGAGCAAAATCCAATGACAGACGTACCAATCGGTTATGTTGGCGTAGTAATTTCTTATATTGGTGAAGACGGTTTAGACGTTACAGGCGAACATTTTAAACACGGAAATATTGTTTCTAAAGGACAACGTGGTGTTTGGATGGAACCACTTGGACCGGGGAAATACGCATTAAATAAATATACAACCAAACTAGAATCGGTGCCAACAACCAATTTAGTTTTAAATTGGGCAGATGCCAGAAGTGAATCACATAATTTAGACCACAATTTATCTACAATTACGGTACGTTCTAAAGATGGTTTTCCATTCAATTTAGATGTTTCACAAATCATTCATGTTCCTGCAAACGAAGCGCCAAAGGTTATTGCGCGTTTTGGAAGCATGACCAACTTGGTTTCTCAAGTTTTGGAACCTACAATTGGTAACTATTTTAGAAACTCGGCTCAAGAAAGCGACGTGATTTCGTTTTTAAGCACTCGAAAAGAACGTCAGGAATCGGCTAAAAATCACATCAAAGTGGTTTTGGATGAATATAATGTAAATGCTGTTGATACTTTAATTGGAGATATTGTTCCGCCAGATTCATTGATGAAAACCTTGACCGACAGAAAGCTAGCAGAAGAAGAGCAAAAGACGTATCAAACCCAAAAAATGGCGCAAGAACAACGTCAAGGAATGGAAAAAGAAACTGCTATTGCCGACATGCAAAAGGAAATTGTAAAAGCATCTCAAAGTGTAGAAATTGCACAACGAACTGCCGATGCAACCGTTAAAAAAGCGGAAGGTGATGCAACAAGTTTAAAACTGAATGTAAATGCTGAAGCAGAAGCAACAAAAATGAGAGCTGGAGCACAAGCAGAAGCAACAAAACTAAACGCAAGTGCCGAAGCTGAAAAAATATCGAAAACCGGTTTGGCAGAAGCTGAAAAAATTATGGCAATTGGTAAATCGACAGCTGAAGCCTATCAGTTACAGGTTTCTGCAATGGGTGAAGATAATTTTGCTAAATATAAAATTACCGAAGAAATTGGTAAAGGCAATATCAAAGTAATTTCAGATGTATTAATCTCTGGAACAAATGGTTCTGAAGGCGGAATTAGTGGTTTACTAGGTATGAAACTTATGGAAATGATGGACACAAAAAATGACAAATCACCGTCTAAAAATTAATAGTAAAAAGTAGATTTTTTAAATCCGTTTTGTGAAAGCAAGACGGATTTTTTATTAACAAGAAGCAAATAAAAATGTACTAACTTTTTGTTTTTTATATAGCTTTAATCAACTTTCCTAAAAACTGCTTTTGTCCCTTCCGGATTGAAAAGATAAAGTTTGTTTTCTTTTAATTCATATCGTGTTGTACCCTGCAAAGCCTTTACTAAAATTTTCTCCGTTTCATAATTCTCACACATCATTTCAGTAGTAGAAATATCTGTAAAGCGAAGCAGCTCTTTTTCAGAAAATAACTTCCCTCCCATTCGATTACAACCAGCAAATCCAGAAAATCTTGCTTCAGAAGCATAAATTTCAAGATTCGGAACTCCTTTTTTAAAATCTTCTGGATTAATTCTTTTTCCTTCTAATTCTTCCAAAGCCCAAATGTCATGAAGTCTGTAATCAATTATATAATTGCCGCAACCTTCCAAAAGCAATTCTTTTTCATTTCCTCTTTTCAAGGAAGCTTTTACACTATAATTATAAACTTTATCAGACATTCCGTCAGAACATTTGCCTTGCTGAATCGTAAATTTCAAGTCAATTTTGTCTGACTTTGCTTGATACGAAATTACATTAGCATCAGCATCCATCGCTTTTTGTGGTTTGACATAAGCCAAGGCAAAGTTTTTTTCTTTTTCTGGAGAAGTAAATTTTATAGAATCTTCAGTGATTTCAATTCCCCAAAACGGTTCTGTTCCAGAAGCTTTAAAGAAAACATTCGTGGGTTCTTCATATGCTGAAGCAACTTCAGGTTTTTCCAAAATGACAGAATCCTTTTTCACAACTTCTTTTTCTACAGGCTTTGGCTTGCAATTGCCAAATAAAACAAACATTGCAAAAAACGCAATGATAGATTTTGGTTTTCTCATCTAGTTATTTTTTCGTAAAACAAAGTGCCTTGTTTCCAACTCCGTCGTACAAATAAAGTTTTTTTCCTAATTTGAATTTTTGTACCGTATTGAATGCTGTCATAAATTGGTTTTCTCCAGTACCTTCGCAAGCCATTTTTGTTCCCATAATTGGTCCGAAAGTAATTTTATCTTCCTCTACTTTAAAAGTTCCCGACATCGAATTGCATCCAGAATTTCCGGAAACTCTGCTTTCTGTTTTATCAAAATTTAAAGTCGGAATTTTAGCAAAGTCTTGTTTGTCAATTGGCTTTTCATTTATTTCTGCCAATTCCCAGCTAGATGTTGAAAGTTCAGCAACTGCTTCTGCGCCTTTTTTGCAACTGCAAGATTGTAATCCGAGCAAAACGATAGCACACATTATAGTTAAAAATCTCGTTTTCATAATTTTGTTTTTTTAGGTTCCTTATAAATTTACCGAAATATTATGGCAAAAGAAAACCTGTTAAGAATAATTTCGCAAATTGATTACAGCAAGCCGTGGTATTTTCTAATAAACCATTCTGTAGCAAGCGAAATAGCAATTAAAATTAAAAGCCAAATCCAATCTACCAAAGGAGTTTTCTTAGTAATTGCTTTTTGAACGGCTTTGTAATCTTCGTTTTCCAATAAAGATTTCACCAAATCGTCCACTTGATTTGGATGGAAAAGTTTTCCATTAGTTTGCAAAACCAATTGCGTCAATTTGTTCAAATCTGGATTAACGAATTGTTTTTCGATATCAAAATCCAAGACTTCAAACGAACTTGTGTAAGTCGCTTTTGATTTTGCTTCTACAACTTTAAAACTGTAAATTCCAGCGGAAAGTCCGTCAAGATTGACTTTATAGGAATTATTTGATTTTAATAAATCATAATTTTTGGTTTGCTTCGTAGCTTTATTGGTCAATGAAATAGTCAGTTTGGCATTTTCATCAAACTCATAATTCTTGTTGAAATATTGCGCATTGATTTCAATTGCTTCACCCGAATTATAAAAGCTTTCATGATTGACAACCAAAGATTTTTTGGAATTATTGGAAGCTAAAAACTGAATGGTTTTATCTACAAAAACATCAAATTTTTCAAAAGATTGATTGTCGATGTGGCTTTGCAATCTCCATTTCCAAATATTTTCTCCTAAAAGAAATGCGCTTCTCTTTCCTTGATTTTCAGCGTAAGCCAACAATGGCGAACCTGTATTTACATTTCTGATTCTGGAAGAAAGCAAAACATCAACATTTTCTTTCACAGTTACAGTTCCAAAAGAATTTTGCAAAGGTGGCAAATTTTCAAAACCAATGTTGTCTATTGCAAACAAATTAAATTGCGTGCTGAAATCAGCCAAATAATCTTCTTTCTGATTGCTCATTTTGAACTGCAAACTGTTTTGCTGTTGGTTCAAAAAGTTGAAATCGGTGTTGGTACCGGTAATAATCCAAGTATTTAAGTTGGCATTTTTATTTGATTCGAAAATAGATTTAAACTCCGAAGTTGGTTGGTATAAAACAAGAATATTATAATCTTGCAACGAACTGATTTTATTTGGATTAACAATAGTTACTTTACGTTGTAGATTAGTTTCGATTGAACGTTTTAAAGCACCAATATCCGGATGATTTATTGCTGAAACAATTGCCACTTCCGACTTTTGATCGATGACTTCAACTGCAAAATTCTTGATATTGTTGTACGTATTTTTTTCTTGCTCTTTTGAAGTAATCGAAGCTTTAAAAACTTGAACGCCGATGTTATTTGCCGGCAATAAAACATTTAAAACCTGTGATTTTTTGGAAGGAGAAAACGAAATGCTTTGTTTGCTTAAAACCGAATTTCCTTGTGAAATACTGAAATCTGCTGTGATGTTTTTGTTTCCTGAATACTGGAGAAAAACTTCCACAGGAAATTTATTTTTGTGAAAAGCATATTTATTTACGTTCAGCTGATTGATTTTTAAATCCAAAAAAGTGGTCGTATCGCCCAGAATTACAGGGAAAACTTTATTGTTTGGATTAAAACTGTAAACATAATCGTTTCCTGAAGTTTGGTTTCCATCGGTTAAAATTACCGTTGGGAAAGTTGCATTTTTATTGATGCTTTTTAGGTTCTTGGCAACTTCATCAAGATTGGTTTGATTTCCCTTGAAATTAAAATTATCGGAAAGCTCAAATTCATTTGAAAACTGATACGACTGAATCTCAAATTTTTCTTGTAAATCTTTATTGGAAACTAATTTTTTATAGATTTCTAAGGAAGCTCCATTCGCCTTTAATTCAGAAATAGAACTCGAATTATCCACCACAATCGGCAAAGGTGCTTTTACAATTTCAAAAGTATTGCTTGTAATCTTTGGGTTAATTAGCAAAAGCAAGATCCCGAAGATGGAAAAGAAGCGAAGAAACGCTAAAAGAAGATTTATTTTTGATTTATTCTTAGCCCGGAAAAAATATTGAAAAAACGACAAACCTCCTGCTATTAGTACTGAAAGTAAGATTAATAGGATTGTGTTTGTTGTCATTTTTTGTTTTTAGAAATTTTGAACCATTAAGTTATTAAGAAAGTTTAAGTTCACTTATATTTTTTTCTCTTTGTTACAGCATAAATTAATATCGATAAAGCTAGAAGAAATAATCCATAAGTTACCATTACTTGACCAGTAATAAAACCTATTTCAAATTTCCCATAAATAAAAAATATACCAATAAAGATTATAATTATCGCACATATCCCAATTCCCTTACTATTTTTCATAATATTATTTGAGGTTTCTAAATCTACAATCAAAGTCATAGCCCCGATTGAAGCGGAAATCCTTTCATTAAAAAAATCTATTTTTTCTTGGCGTGAAAGAGCGACCGGAGTAAGCTCCTTTCACGCCTTAGAAAAAAAGTTTTTTTGATGAAAGATTGCAGAGAAAAGCGGGAAAAGCTCCTTAAAAAATTTATGATTTTAGAGTTATGATTTATGAACAATTATTGTCAGCAGAAATCTTAAATCTTAAATCAAAAATTACGTAAGCATCCCTCCGTCCACGTTCATGACTTGTCCTGTGATGTACGCGCTCATGTCTGAAGCCAAGAAAAGACAGGCGTTTGCAACGTCTTCTGTTGTGCCGCCACGTTTCAACGGAATTCCGTCTCTCCAGCCTTGAACTACGTCGTCGTTTAATTTTGCGGTCATTTCTGTCTCGATAAATCCTGGCGCGATGGCGTTACAACGGATGTTTCTTGAACCTAACTCTAACGCTACCGATTTTGTAAAACCAATAACACCAGCTTTTGATGCTGCATAATTTGTTTGTCCGGCGTTTCCTTTCACTCCGACAACTGAACTCATATTGATGATTGAACCTTTGCGATTTTTCAGCATTGTTTTTTGAACGGCTTTGGTCATATTGAAAACCGATTTTAGGTTTACATTGATTACCGTGTCAAAATCTTCTTCAGAAATACGCATCAAAAGGTTGTCTTTTGTGATTCCGGCGTTGTTAATCAAGATATCGATGGTTCCGAAAGTCGCGATTACGTCGTCAACTAATTTTTGTGCTTCGTTAAAGTCTGCTGCGTTTGACTGGTAGCCTTTTGCTTGAACGCCAAGTGCCGTCAATTCGTCTTCCAATACTTTTGCGGCTTCAGCAGATGAACTGTATGTGAATGCCACGTTTGCTCCGTGTTTTGCAAAAACTTCAGCGATTCCTCGTCCGATTCCTCGACTCGCGCCTGTGATAATCGCTGTTTTTCCTTCTAATAATTTCATTCTATTTAATTTAGTTTGCTCTTGTTAGGTTGACAAATATAAGAATTCAATTGCAATGAAATAACGTATAATTTAATCTTTCACGAATTTATTTATCCTTTTGTCCCAAGCGGAACTATAAATTGCGATGATCATAAAAACTAATAGAATATAGTTGTACCAAGCATTTGAAATTAAGTCGGTTAGCGCTAATTTTCCTTTGGCAAAACTTAAAATAAGCAAAACTTGTGCGCCATAAGGCAAAATTCCTTGAATTACACAACTGAAAACGTCTAAAATTGTAGCGACTTTCTTTGGACTTAGTTCAAATTCATCGCTGATTTCTTTAGCAATTTTTCCAGTAATTACAATGGAAACGGTGTTGTTTGCAATGGCCATATTTGTGATTCCGACCAGAGCTCCGATTCCCATTTGAGCAGATTTTTTGTTCTTTATTTTTGATTTTATTTTATACAAAACATAATCGATTCCGCCCGCTTTTTGGACTAATGTTGCCAAACCGCCTGTTAACATTGATAGTAAGAAAATATCGGTCATGCTTAAAAAACCTTCGTAGATTTTCTGCGTAAATTGTAAAAGTGTAAAATCATTTCCGAAGAACCCGATAATTCCAGCTACCAAAATTCCGATTAATAAGGTCGTGAAAACATTTACACCGATTACGGCTAGAACTATGACCAAAATATAAGGTAGAATTGACAGCAATTGATAGTCGCCTTTTTCAATGACAACAGAACTTACCTCTGTATTAAATCCTAAATATGCCAACAATAAAATCGTGATAATTGCCGCCGGAAGTGCGATGAACAAATTGACTTTAAACTTGTCACGCATTTCACAACCAAGCGATTGCGTTGCAGCAATTGTGGTGTCTGAAATAATAGAAAGATTGTCGCCAAGCATAGAACCGCCTAATAATGAACCTGCAATTAACGGCATTGACGCGCCGCTCTTATCGGCTAAACTGATTGCGATTGGTCCCAAAGCAACGATTGAACCTACGGAAGTTCCCGTGGCAGTTGATAAAAACGAAGCAATCAGAAAAATTCCTAGTGGAAAATATTCTGGATCAATATTATTTATTCCCAAATTCACTACAGAATCAACGGCTCCCATTGCTTGCGTTACCGTTGCAAAAGCACCTGAAAATAAATAAATCAGACACATTGTAATGATTTGGCTGTTGCCACAACCTTCAATTAACGTATCTACTTTAGATTCTGTGGATTGCTTGAAAATCATAAATGCCACGATAATTCCAAGTACGACGGCAATTGGCGATGGCAAAGCATAAAAATCATTCAGAAGTATTCCAGCTCCCAAAAAGGTAAAAATAAAAACGAAAAAAGGAATTAGGGCAAATGCATTGCCTTGAATTTTAAGATGTTTCATCATCGATTTGCTTAAAAATTAATAAAGCTCACGACGAAAAGCTAACCGAAAAGAAATTGTGAAAACAACATTTTTTCCAAAGGATTTGGCTTATCGTTTTAGCACCTTGCTTGTTGTTGCAGGTTGCTATCTCTTTTATGAGATTCGTGATAACAAATGCAAAGATAGATCTTATGTTGAATTTAATTTAATCAGAATGCTATTTTTATGAATAATCAATAACAATTGAAATAAAACTACAACTCTCATAAAAAAAACACGACTCTGTTAAATTATCAGCAGAGTCGTTTTAAAATTTATGTAAAAAATATTATTTTGTCTCTTCTACTTCTTCTTTATCAGGAAATAACATTGACAAAACTACAGAAAGCACTAAAATACCTCCAATTACAATCAATGAATAAATTGAATCAATATGGTAAAATGGAGCAATAATCATCTTAACTCCAATGAAAGCAAGGATAATTGCCAGACCATATTTCAATTTGCTGAACAAGTGGATGAAGTTATCTAACAAGAAAAATAAAGCTCTTAGACCTAAAATCGCAAAGATATTTGAAGTGTAAAGAATAAATGGATCATTTGAAATTGCAAAAATCGCTGGAATTGAATCTACTGCAAAAAGCAAATCGGTGAACTCAATTACAGCCACAACAACCAATAAAGGCGTTGCTAATTTCTTTCCGTTTTCGATCGTAAAGAATTTATCGCCGTCATAATTTTCGCTTACTTTGAAGAATCTTTTTACCAATCTTGCACCGCGCGTGTCGCTGAAATCCTCGTCTTCATCTTCATCTCCGGCTGACCAAGATTTGATTCCTGCATAAACCAAGAACAATCCGAAAAGCGTCATGATAATGTTGATATCATACTTAAATCCTTCGATTCCGGCTAATCCTAGAAGCTTGTTCAAGTACGTCAATTCAATTAAAAATGCGCCTGAAAAGATAAAAATCGCTCTTAAAACCAAAGCTCCGATGATTCCCCAAAACAATACTTTGTGTTTGCTAGAATTGGCTACATCAAAGAATTTGAAGACTAAAATGAATACGAATAAGTTATCTACAGAAAGTGCTTTTTCAATCCAATAAGCCGATTGGAATTCGTAAAACTTTGTTGGGCCGATAAAATAATAGACAAATCCACTGAAAATCATCGACAAGCTTATCCAAACAACTGACCAAGTAATCGCTTCTTTGTTAGAAACAACATGGCTGTTTTTGTTGAAAACTCCTAAATCCAAGAGTAACATAACAATGATTACAACCGCAAACGTCGCGATTAATCCGGGATGATTGATTAAAGTATCTACTTTTTCCATTATTTATAAAAAATTAAAATTGATTACTGATTATTCTTTTTGGTTTGTAATTGTAAAAAGCGCCACTCTTCCGCCTTCTTCTGCTGAAAGCAATATTTTTTTACCGTTTGTAATTTCTGTTTTACCGTTTATGGGAACTTCAATTCCTTCCGTAAGGTCTTTTACAGACTTGCCATTTTGGTTGACAAAGAACCATTTATTTTCTTCAAATACAAAATTTCCGACAGGGATTTTTTCCATTTCCGTAAGTCTTTCATTATTGATTACATTTTTATTCGAATGCCACGAATGAAGCGTCTGATTTTCAAAAATCATCAGCCTGTGATTTTCTGGTTTCCAGACTGAAGGCTGAAATTGATAATAAAAATCCGCCATCGGAAGTGACTTTTGATAATAGGTGCCGCAAAAAGGACATTTTGGTTCTGGCGTATTGTCAAATACATAAAATTGCTGGTCACAACTTTTGTTGCTACAAGGAATTGTCAAATCTATGGTTTTCAAAAGTGCTTGTTCCCAAACTTCAGCCACAGGACGTGACATCGGATGATGCAAACCTGAAATAAAAGCTTCGTCAAAAAGCTTTTTCAAATGCGGTCCCGTAATGGAATAAGGCATTTTTGAAATATCAGCCCAAGGCAAATCCCACTTTGATACTTGATTTAATTTTGGACGGTTCGAAAAATCTTCCGGATGTTCTATAAATAATGCTTTTTCTCCCATCGAAAGCAAATCGTCAATCTCCGTTTCTAAATTGTGAACTTTTCCACCTTTCAATGGATGTCTGTGAAGCAAAAACATATAAATCAAAACGGGCAAAGCATGTAAATCGGTAAGTCGGTTTGGCAATTTTCGATTGGCATCATTTTTATTCAAATGCTTTGTAGACAAGACTTCAGGAGCAATAAATTCAGCAGTTCCAATAACATCAGCCGGATAAAGTCCTGGAACGACCAATCCGTCCAAGTCAATGATTACGGCAGATTTTTCAATCGGGTCGATCAAAACATTATTATAAGACAAATCAGAATGTGCCAATCCCATCGCGTGCATTTTTTTCACGCCTCGGGTAATGTTCACGCAGATTTTCAAATAATCAAGCCAATTTCCCAATTCAGATTTTGCCAAACGAAGCGGAAACATCGTATTTCTAAACTTGGCTCCGGCAAACCATTTTCCATTTTTTTCTTTGCCCTGGATCAATTCGCCTGACTCCTGCCCTTTTTTGAAAAAAAATTTCTCTTTATAAATCGGAACAATAATTCCAGTCAAGCCGTTATGCTCAATTATATCTTCTGGCCAGCGGAAAACTTCATTCAAGAAATAATCAGAAGCTTCCTTATTTTTAATTTGTGGAAGATAATAATTCGTGATTTTCAGCAAGCGCTGTTTTTGACTTTCGTCTAATTTATCCCTGTAAATCGCTACGACATATTTTCGGTCAGGACTGAAATAAACGTCTTTCAATCCGCCTTTCATCGGCTCGCCGTTGTCAATAAATTGGTAGGATTTATAGCGGTCATTAACCGACCAAACCGTTATTGTTTTCATCGGAAATTATTAATAAATTATAGCTAAAGTTCTGTCGTCGTGGTTTCCTGGACTCCAGAAATTCATCCATTGCGAAAGTTGAGAAGCAGTTTCTTCGTTTCTATTTTCAAGATTTACGGCAAAATTATCGTCGTTTTTACCTTTTAAATCTTCTACAAAAGCATTCCACTTTTCAATTTTTTTTAGGTTGGCTTCCACTTCAAATTTTGGATCGTAAATTCCATCCGTCATCAAAAACAGAAAAGAAAAATCTTCGACAATTTCAAAATTAAAACGGGAATCAAAATTTTCATCTTCAAAAATTTCGGGCATTGTGATAAAACGTGTTCCGCCACCAAATTCTCCGACATCGATTTTATTCATCAAATCAACTGAAGTTTGGTCTTTATTCACAACGCCAATCGGGCAATCGCCGACACCAAAAGTCAAAATTGCATATCCAAAATCAAACTTTTTCAGAAGCGTAAAAATTAAAGTGGCGTGAAAATCTTTTAAACCATTTTCTGTTTTAGCAGCAAAATCTTGAATTTCTTGATGGGCAAATTTCGAAGCTTTTAGAAATTCATTCTTAATTTCGGCTAAAGTTTTCCCGTTATTTTTATACTCTAAAATCTCCTTATCAAAATTGGAAGCTGTATTTTCATCAAAATAATTCTGAAAAAAATCAGCAACCGCTTTACAAGCAATTTCAGCACCTTTTCTACCTAAAATAGCAGAACCGGCTCCGTCAGAAACAGCAATCAAGCTCCAATTATTTTCAGAAAAATGCTTGATTGTGTAATCATCATCGCGAAAACTTCCTTTATTGGCGTGAGAACGTCCTCTTTTTGAAGCAACTAAAACCGTTTTTTCTTCCAAAGAATAAATTTCAGCCACATCATCTTTTTTCCAATATAAATCTTCAGAATTGGAAGGAATATTTTTCCAAAGTGATTTCGGGTCAGGATTGAAAATTATGGAAAGTGTTTTTTCGTAAAACTTATTTTCGTCGTCTTCATTTATCTTATAAAAAAGCGAAAATTTTAATTGTCCACTTTCGGTAGCAATTCCTGAAATTTTATTTTCTTCGGAATTATATTCAAGTCCGAATTTTTCAAGTCCTTTGATGGAAATTGTATTCAAATCAGAAAGGTCAAGTTCATCAAAATCTAAGGAAGCCGTGTATTCTTTCCCAACAGTTCCGTTTGGAAAAAATACCTGCTGGTTTTGAATATCCAACTTTCTGTTCATCAATTCCCAATCTTTTGCCATCTGTTTCTGAAGTTCTTGAATTAATTTGACCTTGTCTATATTTTCTTTTTTCGAAACAAATTCTTGAAAAGCTTGTTCGTTTTTGGGCGAAATCGCAACCGCTTTTAAAGCCAAAAGCTGTTGGATGTATTTTTCAGTTTCAGTCATTAGCCTTGCGTCCTGTTGACATCAAAACCGCCTCCACCTGTTCCATATTCTCCCGTATTTCCGCACCACGGACAAGTGTTTTTTGCCTCAAAACCCACACAGTGAATTTTTCCGCAAGTACAAACAGCCAACCCATATTGATTTCCACAGCAAGGACAAGCCGGAGCTCCAAGAAGTTCCTCGCTATTGACGTGGCTTTGGCTATTGGAATCATCGCCCAAATCAAAATAAGAATTATCAACTGGAAAAGCGCCAACCAAATTATACGATTTTGAATTCAAATCAACTCCTGCATAAATCGAGGACGAAAAAGTCCTTCGGTATTTCATCAGATAAGGTCGTTTTGTATTTTGGCATTTCGCTGCTAAAACAGCAAAATTATCATCAACAACTGGTTTTGGCGGTTCGTTTTTGGTCAGATCAATTTTTGAAATGGTGTCGCCGTCAATTTTCGCCAATTCAAATCCGTTAGCATTATTTTCAACACTGACACTGCTGGTTTTTATTGAATCTGTAACCCATCTGAAAAAATCTTTATACGATTGTGGCGTAGTATTTTTGAAGAGCAAAACGGTATCCGTCAGTTCGCCTAAAATTCTTGTATCGGCTTCATCTCCGAAGGAAATGGCAATCATATTTGCGGTACGTTGCCAGTTTTGTTTCCATTCGGCAATCGCTGATTTTGTATCATCGGTTGGAACTCCGTCTGTAAAAAGAAAGACAATCGGTTTCCAATCGCCTTTTTGTTCATACGTAGTTTTTACAATATTTTGGCGCAATTCATACATCAAATGACCGAGACCTTTGCTCAAAGAAGTACCGCTTCCGATTGGAAATTTCGGCGGATAAAAACTCACCAATTCCTGCAATGGAACCAATGTTTTAGGCTGTCCGGCAAAAACAATAATGGAAACCCAAACTGTTTCTAAAGCATAAGGATCGGTTTTTAAAGCCTGAATAATAGTGGAAAGTCCTTCTTCAACTTGCTGAATCGGCTCGCCAACCATTGATTCTGAAACGTCTATCAAAAAATATATCGGAAGTCTTCTCATTATATTACGATTGTTATTTCGTCTGGTGGCGGTGGCAATGAAACGCTTTCTCCTGTTCCCTGACTTTTATTTCCTTGTTCGATTGTTTCTGAAACCCATTTGAAAAAAGTTTTCAATGTCTGGCTGTCGGCGGCATCGAGATGAACGACATTATCTGTTAATTCCTTCAGCATCATGTCATTAGCCAAATGACCTGCTGCACAACCTACTACGGCTCCAAAATTCAAAGCTTTAATTTCAGGAACTTTTTCTCTATACAATTGAATATCAGAAGGTTTTCCGTCGGTAATTAAAAACAATAATGGTTTCCAATCACCTTTTTGTGTTTCTGAGCCTTTGATTACGTCTTGTTTTACTTTTTGAATTACAAAATCCAAACCAGCTCCGGTATTTGTCGGGCCACTTTGAGGACACGTAATTTCTGGAAGTTGAAAGGTTACCAATTCTGTCAAAGGCACAATTTCCCTTACTTCTCTATCAAAAGTGATGATGCTGATCCATAAGGAATCCAAGGCTTGCGGGTCTGAACGCAATGTGCTGATCATCCCACTCAAAGCATTATTTAATGCCTGAATAGGTTCGCCATACATTGACCCAGAAGTGTCCAATAAAAAATATACTGGGAGCCTTCTCATTTATCTTGGAATGTTATAAGTTGGATTTTCATCGCTTTGATTTGCCGAATACATCGCATTTATGTTATAAGTCGAAGTATCTGCATCAGGATCATTTTGAATCAAATCGCTCAAAACAGCTTGCGTAACATCTTTTCCTCCAGATAATTGATGGTACATCGAACCAATCGTATAAATCGGTCCCCACGGAAATCCCCACCATCCAAACAAGGCATTTACGCCGACGTGCTTATAAGAATATTTAAATTTTCCTTCATAAGGTCTAATAAAATAGATAGAAGACGCTCTTTTCAAAGTCATAACTACAAAAGAAACTGTATATGGAAAATATACAAATTCTGCTCCTTGGCTTACAAGCTCTTTAATTTGAGCTACACTTAAACCTTCAATATTTTTGATCTGCATCTTTGATTAAAGATACGATTTTACAATCTTGTGAATAGTTTGGCCTAAGAAAGTATCGTCAGTTGGATCTCCAATTGCGCTGAATTTCCACTCGTCATTTCTCTTGTATAATTTTGCCATAATAATTGACTGTTTTCCAGCATATTGCTGTTCAGCAGATACATTATACGAAGCAAAAACAGAATTCACTCGCGTTGGAGTTCCTTCATACATTCTGATTTTTGCATACGGAATTTGAGAAAAATCTTCTCTTCCTGCATTATTTAAAAAGAAGAAAATTTGAGAAACATTTGGATTGATTCTAGAAAGATCTACCGTAATAATTTCATTATCAATTCCGTCATCGCCACCTTTATCTCCTTCTAAATCATCTCCTGTGTGTTTCATCGCGTTATCAGAAGTCAGCAATTTCCCTTTTGGAAGTCCAAATTGATTCAAAATCTCTACCTTATATAAAGGAGAATACAAATGATCACAAATTGAATTATTGTTATCGATAAGAACGCAACTTAAGTCAAGGTCAATGTTTTGGACGTTTTTAGTCAATCCGAAAAAGCCTTTAGTTTCAATTGCACCCCAGTTTACACCGATGCAAAAGTTTGTCAATTTGTCTCCGTTATCTTTTCGAAGATCAATTTTTTGTCCTTTAGTAAGGTTAATTGCCATAATGATTTGTTTTTGGTTGGTTAATTTGATTAGTTGTATTTTGTCAAGAAATCTTGCAAACCGCCTTTCATTCCTGAACCTACAGCTTCAAATTTCCATTCATTATTTCTTTTGTAAATTCTTCCGAATTCAACGGCGGTTTCAATTGAGAAATCTTCGTCTAATTCATATTTTACCAATTCTGTGTTTGAACTATCGATAATTCTAATGAAAGAATTTCTTATTTGCCCAAAATTTTGTCTTCTTGTATCCGCTTGGTGAATCGTCACGACGAAACAAATTTCTACCGCATCAGCTGAAATTTTTGATAAATCAACCGTAATTTGTTCGTCATCGCCATCACCAGCTCCAGTTAAATTATCTCCGGTGTGAATTACAGAATCATCTGGCGATTTTGTATTGTTGTAATACACAAAATGATTGTCGCTCAAGATTTTTCCGTTTGCTCCAACGATAAAAACAGAAGCATCTAAATCAAATGCTTCGCCAGTGGCGCTAGAATTGCTATCCCAACCTAAACCAACTGTAAATTTTGGTGCGTCAATTGCCTGACGTTGTCCTTTTTCTAAATTAATTGCCATTATTTTGAATTAATATTTATGTTTAACATTGCTTTTAAAATATTGGTCTGTTCGTCCACATTTTGTAAATCATTCAAGAATTCAACGTCTGAAATTTTTTCGGCATAACTTTGTAAAACAGCTTCTACATCTTTTGAAATCTGTGTTTTCAAATTTAATTGCTGTTCTTTCAGCTTGTTATTTTTTTCTTGTAAATCTTCTATAATTTGTGTCTTTACAGACTTATTTTTTGATAAATCGATTCCTCTGATATTTTCGTTATTTAAAAAATATAAAGATTTTTCATTGACATTGAAAATAAATTTATCGTTAGAATCTATGAATTCATACACTTCTGCGATTTCATTTTGGCACTTAATTCCACAAGCAAATTTTATTCTAAACCTATGAATATTAAGCCTTCCCAATAATTTTCGTTCCACTTTTACAAATTGATTTGAATAAATCGGATCATCATCATGATGGTTTATTTGTTCAAATTTTTCGTTGTTTATTTCTCTGTAGAATTCGGAACATCTCCTTGATGAAAACTCCGTAATTTCATTCCAATGAAAATTTATTTTTTCATCAAAAGCGAAAATCTTGTACAACTCTTCAATTTTCAAAGAAAGATTTTTAGCGTGACTGAAAGCTACATCGGAAAAGACGCCAGTATCAATTTCAAGCTTTAATTTCCTGATAAAGTCGTCATTAATATAAATTTCATCCGATAGCAAAAGATAGCTTTGCTCCTTTGCTTTCTTCAATTTTTGGAACAATTCAATAAGCGTTTTCGTGTATTGAATGTGAAATAAATCAAGCTTGTTTATGTCAAGATTTTTATTGTTTTCAAAAAGATTATGGATGACTTTTGTGCGTATCAAAACCGCAATGAGAACTGGATGATTAAAAAAATTACCTAAAATTTTTAATGTCTGAAGCTTCTTTTTGCTGTCATTGATTATCTGATTGAACATTTCATCATCTTCCTGATGCATCTAAATTTCTCCTTCTCCTTAATTTATAACTCCTTTTTTCAATTCTGCTTCCAAACTTTGAAGTCCGGCATCCAACTGTCTTCTTGTTTCGGTACCTTGCTCGTGAATTTGCTTCACTTCTGTCAAAGTATCGATTAGCGACTTTGTTGTCATTTTCAAAGTTTCCAATGAAACGATTGTGTTTTCGTTTTCTTTAGCCACTTCAATACTATTCATTTTCAGCATTTCAGCATTTTTCTGCAAGATGGTATTCGTTGTTTCCGAAACTCTTCTTTGCACTTCGATATTTTGTTTTTGTCTTTGCAAAGCAACCGCCAACGTCAATTGATTTTTCCAAACTGGCATTGTTGTTGTTAAGATTGACTGTGCTTTTTCAGCTATTGAAGTGTTATTATTTTGAACTACACGAATTTGTGCTAAAGATTGCAACATAATAAAACGCACAATTTTCATATCAGCAAGACGTTTGTCCAATCTGTTGATGAAAGTTCTCTTGTCAGAAATCTGGTAATCTTGATAATTTGCTGGATTTGCTTCCATCACCGCCAATTCTTCAT
Source organism: Flavobacteriaceae bacterium PS02334 (assembly GCA_029959295.1). Taxonomy (GTDB): domain Bacteria; phylum Bacteroidota; class Bacteroidia; order Flavobacteriales; family Flavobacteriaceae; genus Flavobacterium. Next base: position 198,026 of record JASCOH010000003.1, read on the forward strand.
TCAGTTCTTTAAAACGGATTTGTCCAGCGATAATGTGCTTTTCCATTTCTTTAATAAGGTTCACATTTCCTTCAAACATCGTTTGCAAAGAAGCGTTATCTTTCACTGAATTGATCATTCCGGCCTTCACTTTATTGCTGATTTTATCTACGTTTACCGTGATTTTATCATACTGTTGGAACAATTTTTTCACATCAGTTACTAATTTTCCAAGAAGTGGAATTTTAGACAAAAAACGTTTCGCCGGACTTTGGTTCAATTGGTCAACATCAACATAATTTAATTCCGTCAACAGGTCGTTGATTAATGTTCCAACTTCACCAGAATTGTAGGTTCTGACATTTGTCAAAAATACATCACTCTGTTTTGCAATTGAATTCTGAATTTCAGCTCCAAAATTCAAGATTGAATTCGAATCATTCTCATTCAATTGTGTTGAAAGTGATTTATAATTACTTAAATCTGATTCTGTTGCATTAGCCAAATTCACATTTCCGTCCTTATCAATCAAACCGTTTTGCTCTTGAACAATCACTTGGTTATTTTCCATTTTCTATTTTATTTATAGATGATTTTGTTGAATTGTCACAACCGTTTCTTCTAATTTTCTATCTTTAGTTGGAGCTCCAACAGCGCTGAATTTCCATTCTCCGTTTCTTTTATAGAAAACCCCCAAAACCATCGAAACATTTCCTGCGAAATTCTTATCATTGGCAATATCATACTTTGCAAAAACTTCGTTTACACGAGTTGGAGTTCCTTCATAAATTCGAATTGAAGCAAACGGAATGTCTTTAAAATCCTGACCTCTAAAGCTATTGATAAAGAAAGCCACGTGACTTGCATTAGGATTCAATTGACCCAAATCTAAAGTAATTACCTCATTATCAAGTCCGTCATCGCCATTTAAATCTCCAGTCAAATCATCGCCACTATGTTTGATAGCGCCATCATTTGATTTCAACTTGCGGAAACTTACCGTGTCAATATTGTTTTTATTTTCGTCGTAAACAGCACAACTTGCATCCAAATCTACAGGTTCTTTAGTTACGCCTCCGAAAAAACCTTTTTTCTCGATTGCACCCCAATTAATTCCCACACAGATGTTTTGAAGTTTTGAACCATTGCTCTTTTCAAGATTGATTCTTTGTCCTTTTTCTAAATTAATTGCCATTTTTTATTAATTGTATTTGTTTAAATAATCTTGCAAACCGCCTTTCATGCCTACTCCAACCGCTTCAAATTTCCACTCATTGTTTCTTTTGTAAATTCTTCCGAATTCTACAGCCGTTTCAATAGAGAAATCTTCTTCAAGCTCATATTTTACAAGCTCAGAATTATTTGAAGAATCTAAAATCCTAACGAATGAATTTCTAACTTGGCCAAAGTTTTGCTTTCTATCTTCAGCATCATGAATCGTTACCACAATACAGATTTCAGAAGTTCTTGGGTCAATTTTAGACAAATCCACTAAGATCTGCTCATCGTCTCCATCGCCATCTCCTGTCAAGTTATCGCCTGTGTGTTCAACGGCTTCGTCTGGAGATTTCAAATTATTATAAAAAACAAAATGCTCGTCAGAAAGAATCTTTTTGTTCTCTCCCATGATAAAAACCGAAGCATCTAAATCGAATGAAGCTCCTGTGGAGGAAGCGTTTGTGTCCCAACCTAAACCAATTGTAAATTTAGGAGCATTTAAAGTTTCACGTTGTCCTTTTTGCAAGTTTATAGCCATAATCTGCTGTTTTTTTATTTATTGATTGTAAATTTTGTTTGTATTCTTCTATTGTATGATAATTATTGCTGACCGCTAAATCAAACAAAGTTTCAATTCTGTGTTGCGGAATCGACTGCAATAACAATATCAAATCGTTGACATCAAGTCTCAAAATATATTTGACAATTCGTGTATTGTATTCAAAAGTACTTTGATTAATCAATGAGATAATATGACTTACATCCTTGACATAAAAGTAGTTAAAATGATTTTCAATATTTGGATGAATGTTTTTATTTAACAATTCAGCAAAATATACGAAGACAAAATGGCCTTGCACTTTATATTCGTCTAAAATCTTTTTTACTATAAATTCGTGGCTTCCTGTAATTTTTATGTCATCCATAAAAATACAAAGTTTTCCGTCAACAATATTTTTATCGATATAATAAGTATCGTTTGAAATCATCTTCACTCTTTCGGCATAATCTAAAGCGCCATAATCAGCAACATAGGTCTGATTTCTATAGATTTTTGATTCTTTCAGTGCTTTTTTATCATTCTCAAATAAGAATTTATTCATAAGCGTTTTGAAATAAAAACTCAAGCAATTAGAAGCCGTAGGAATTGCCAAATACGGACTTGGCAGAATTACGATTTCTTCGTGTTGCAAGATTAAATCTGCGTGTTCACTGATAAATCCTTCGAATAATTGTTCTGCAAATTTTTTGGCAATGGCGTTATCACCAAACTTAAATTTGCTGTAATCGGCTTCTGAGAACGGACAATTATCTTTATCAGTAACTTTATGTAAGCTGTAATTTGTATTCATAAACTAATTTAAACAATTAGATGGGCATCAAATCCGAATTTTTTTGCACCATCATAATCTGAATTTCTGTTGTCACCAACGTGGATTATTTCGTTTTTTGCAATGTCACTGATTTTCACAATTTCATCGTAAGTCAATTGATAAATTAGATTGTTCGGCTTTGAAACTCCGGCTTCATCAGAATAAATTTGGAACGAAAAAAAATCTTCCATTCCATAATGCGTCATAATTTTCTTCAGCGTTCGTCCTTTGATAAAAGCCGTATTGCTTAAAATATTCATCGTCTTTCCTTCTTTGTAAAGATTTTCAAGCGTCTGAGGCAGTTTGTCGTCAAGCAATAATGGTTTGTGTTTCATCAACAAATCTTCGGTCAAATCATAAAAAGTGCTGAACTGCTCCATTTCGATTTTTTCGAGATCTACGGATAACGCGTCTAAAATTAAGAAATATATTTCAAGAGTATCGAAGTTTTTTCCTACTCTTTCGTTAATATAATTGGTGAGGACGTCAAATTTTCGAATAACCGCATTTACTTCGTCCATAGGTTTCTCAATTTTAAAGAAGTCTTTGAACAAACGGTTTCTTTCCTGCTTAAATTCGGGATTGGATCTGATAAGTGTGAGCCACAAATCAAATGAGATATGCTTATAATTGTAGAGTTTCTGTATCAATTCTTTTAATTTGCTAAAAATCGGCCTTGTAAATTACTTCGCTGACATTATTTATAGCTTAAAGTTTAAGGCGTCGACAATAATTATAATTGTAAATATAAAATTTTAAATGAATTTTAGCAATCTTGTTTAAAAAATTTAATAAATTAATAAAGGATGTAGTTTTTTGTTCAAATTATTGCACTTCTGGCATAATCACATAACTATCATCTTCTGGAACTTTTGGAAATTCCTTCTTTCTCCAGCGTTCTTTGGCTACTTCTAATTTTTCATTGCTGGAAGAGACAAAATTCCAATAAATGTAACGCTCTTCCGGCAAAGGCTGACCACCAAAAAGGATAACGTGCGTATTTGGCATCAAGGTCATTGAACACGCATCTTCCAATTTTGAAACCAGCATATTTCCTTTTTCCACGTGATTTTCGCACGCTTGAATAGCGCCTTCGACTACGCAAATTCCGATTTCTCCAAACAACTGACCTTCAGTATGCAAAAGATATTCATCTTCAGTTTTAATTTCAACCATAAACAAATCCGAATGAACCGGAACCGGCGACTCTTTTCCATAACCTTTTCCTGCAACTAAAGTAAAATCAGTCGTTCCGTCCTTCCATCTTGGCAAATCATTTCGGTCAAAATGATGAAATTCTGGATTCATATCTTCTTTTTCTTTTGGCAAGGCAACCCAAATTTGGTAACCGTGCACGTCGTGAGTTGAACCATCTCGAAGCTCAACCGGAGTTCGTTCTGTATGCGTCACGCCGTTTCCTGCAATCATCCAATTCACAGAGCCTGGAGCGATTTTTTGTTCGGTTCCAAGGCTGTCTTTGTGCATAATTTCTCCTTCCAATAAAAAAGTCAAAGTTGCCAAACCAATATGCGGATGCTGGCCAACGTCCATATAATGTTCAGGTCCCATTTTTGCGGGTCCCATGTGGTCGATAAAAATAAACGGTCCGACCATTCTCTTCTTGCGAAACGGCAATAATCTTCCGACTAAAAAATCTCCGATATCGCGTGGTCTTTCTTCTATTATTAGGTCTATGTTTGACATTTTCTTGGGTTTAAGGTTTTGGGCAAAAGGTTTCAAGTGCTTTGCGAGCAGTCTAAATTACGAATTATTTTAATGCTTCCATAATTGCTTCCCATTCCTCTAATTTTTGCAGAAAACTCTTGGAAGCGTTTGCTCCGCTTGGCGATGGAAGAATTGTATATTTTAAATCTGATTTTCTTCCAACATATTTATCGTAGTAATTTGACGCATTTTTACTGGAGAAAAAGACGTGTTTTATATTTGGATATTTTTTATAGAAAGTTTTAAAATCATTAGGAACTTCATTTTTTATATTGCTGTCGAGGCTTCCAGTTCTTTCGCATAATTCTAAGACGTCCCAAAGAGCGATGTCATTTTCTAGTAACAACTGCTTTTTTTCAGCGAAAGTTTCTGGTAAAGGCTGGTCGAATAATGTGAAGAGTAATTTCCAGAAACTGTTTCCTTTGTTTCCATAATATTCTTGCAATTCCAAGGATTTTTCGCCTGGCATTGTCCCGAGGATTAAGATTTTTGAATTTTCATTTACAAATGGTGGAAAAGCTTTTTTCATATTTTAAAGATAAATATTCTGTTTTTCTAACACAAAGAAACGCAAAGGTTTTTCGCAGAGAGATTCACGAAGCCTTACTTTAAGAACAAAAAAAAAGCCTCACAAAAAATTGCGAAGCTTTCTATATTAATTCACAGGAAAAAATTATCCCATAATTTCTTTTACTTTTTTACCGATTTCTGCCGGAGAATCAACAACGTGGATTCCACATTCTCTCATGATACGTTTTTTAGCTTCTGCTGTATCGTCAGCACCACCAACAATTGCACCAGCGTGACCCATTGTTCTTCCTTTTGGAGCAGTTTCACCAGCAATAAATCCAACAACTGGCTTTCTGTTTCCGTCTTCTTTAACCCATTTTGCAGCGTCAGCTTCCAATTGTCCACCGATTTCACCAATCATGATGATACATTCTGTTTCCGGGTCGTTCATTAACAATTCAACAGCTTCTTTTGTAGTTGTTCCAATAATTGGATCTCCACCAATTCCGATTGCTGTTGTAATTCCCAAACCTTGTTTTACAACTTGATCCGCAGCTTCGTAAGTTAAAGTTCCTGATTTTGAAACGATACCAACATTACCTTTTTTGAAAACAAAACCTGGCATGATACCAACTTTAGCTTCACCCGGAGTAATTACACCTGGACAGTTTGGCCCGATTAAACGGCATTCTTTATTTTGGATATAAGCGTAAGCTTTGATCATATCTGCCACCGGAATTCCTTCAGTAATCGTGATGATTACTTTAATTCCAGCATCAGCAGCTTCCATAATTGCATCAGCAGCAAAAGCTGGCGGTACAAAAATGATTGTTGTGTCAGCACCAGCTTGGTCAACAGCATCTTTAACTGTGTTGAAAACCGGACGGTCTAAATGCGTAGTTCCACCTTTTCCTGGAGTTACTCCACCAACAACGTTTGTACCATATTCAATCATTTGAGAAGCGTGAAAAGTTCCTTCGCTTCCTGTAAAACCTTGAACAATTATTTTAGAATCTTTATTGACTAAAACGCTCATAATATATTTTTTAAATTTATTTTTTGAAATAGTGATGCAAAAGTAAGGTTTTAAGGATAATATTTAAAGCCTTTTTATGAAAAATATAGGTCTGAAAACAAATTACTTTTCACATTCTTAATTTATTGATATTGCTTCTTGTCTTCTGGACCATACGGATATTGATAAATATAGAAAGTTGCTTTAATATCTGGATTTCTAGCCTTAAATTTTTTAATTATTCCGAACAAAAATCGCTCTTCAGGATAGGTAATGATGTTCATTTCTTGCAAAGACCAATTATTTACTTTTATGGCTTTCTGCTGTTTGCAATATTTGCTATGTTCGGAGAAAAAAGGATTGTATTCTATAGCTTTTTCTTCATTTTCAATACAAATTTCCAGCTTTTTCAACGTTCCAGAATAAAGATTAAACGACAGAAAATTGTCGTACCAGCCAATCATGCAGAAAAAAGGAAGGATTCCCAGATAGACAAAATGAATTTTATTGTATCCTTTTAATAAATCTGGGAAAGAAATATCATTGCCGTTTTCCTTATAAAAAAGAATAAACAGGAACAAAATCATGATAATATTCCAGGGCCAAACGATTGAATTATAGTTTAATCCGGTTGGAGAGATTAACAATAGGATGAAAATATGCATTCCGATAAGCAACAAGGCAAATAGTTTTCTTCGCTTAAAAAACAAAAGTCCGATTGCCGAAATAAATTCAATCAATCCCAAAGACAATCCGCTGTAATGAATAAAAAGATTGTTAATTGCATGATGTTCGAGTCCAAAGAAACGGTGCAAAATCATGTTTTCCCAAACGCTGTATAAAAAAGCGCCCGTAAGTTTGTGAAGCCCGCTGTGAAGATAGATTACAGCAATCAAAAAGGAAAAATAATTGATGAATTGTTTGTAATTATTACGATAGCAAAAGAAAAATACCAATGTAATAAAATATTGATATTCATAAGGTTGCCATCTATTTTGATCTAAAAGGCAAGAACAAAATTCAACAATTAAAATAAATAAGACCACATGTTTATTAGGCCTAAAAATGATGAATGCCAATCCGACAATCGCTATCCAAAATAATCCCAAATGAATAAAATTCGGAATATTATCTAAAAATTTAAAAGGAGGCACCAACGGATATAACCGATCTGAATTCCAAAGATTATAGCTGAAGAATTTTGTGAATATCCAAAAAAGGCAGGTAATCTGAACAATTAACTGCCTTTTATCTTGAAAAATATTTTTTGTATCAAACTTAAATGCACCAAATTTCATAAATTAAGAAAGCTGGCTCATTTGAAATCCTCTGAATAGTTTATCGTCCTTGATCTCCCAAATCACCATAAAATGAGCCAAAAGCATTTCTTCTCTTGGATTTTCAAATGTTTTTACATAATGAGAATAGCGAACAGAAACTTGATTGTCTTCTTCTAAAATGTGGCTGATTCTGATTTTTGATCGCACATAAGCAATGCCCAATTCAGCCGACAAAGCTAAAATTTCAGCACGATTCATCTGAAGAAAGCCTTTAGTGCTATTCCAATCCAAAACTACTTCTGGATGTAAAAAAGCTTCTAGCGCATTCTGGTCGAGAAGCACATCTGATTTATAAAAATTCTGGACAATTTCTTTTGCAGTCATCTTATTTCAGTTTGTTTAGAATATCTGGAATCCTTTTAATATTGGCCAATTGCTTTAATTTTTCACGAGATTCTTCAATTGGAGTCCCAAAGTAAGTCTTCCCTCCTTCAATTGATTTTGTAATTCCCGTTTGTCCTAAAACAACTGCTTTTTCACCAATTGTAATCCCGCTTGTGGTTCCTACTTGTCCCCAAAGCGTCACTTCATCTTCAATAATTACACAACCCGCGATTCCGGTTTGTGCAGCAATTAAGCATTTTTTTCCGATTACGGTATCGTGTCCAACATGAACTTGGTTGTCAATTTTTGTTCCTTCTCCAATCGTTGTATCGCCAGTAACGCCTTTATCAATGGTGCAGAGCGCTCCAATTCCAACATTATTTTCGATTACAACTCTTCCACCAGAAATTAATTGATCGAAACCCGATTCTCTTTTTTTATAGTAAAAAGCGTCGGCTCCTAAAATAGTTCCGGCATGAATAATCACATTATCGCCAATAACTGTATTGTCATAAATAGAAACATTGGAGTGAATAATGCAATTTTTGCCAATTTTCACATTGTTTCCAACAAAACAATTAGGCTGGATAAAAGTATCTTCTCCAATTTCAGCACTCAAAGAAATCGAAACATTCGTGCCTTGAAATGGCCTGAAATGTCTCGTCAATTTATTAAAATCCCGGAAAGGATCATCAGAAATCAAAAGCGCTTTTCCGTCAGGGCAATCTACATTTTTATTGATCAAAATAATGGTCGCAGCAGAATTTAAAGCTTTGTCATAATATTTTGGATGGTCAACAAAAACAATATCTCCATGCTCCACGACATGAATTTCGTTCATGCCAAAAACTTGGAAATTTGCATCGCCAACAAACTCGCAATCGATTAAGTCAGCAATTTCTTTGAGCGTATGTATTTTTGGGAACTTCATATAATTAATTAGAAAATGTGAAAATTAGATAATTAGATAACGCACAAGATAGTGAACTTTCTAATTATCTAATTATCTAATTTATGAATTGTCTAATTACTCCTTAACACGCTCCATGTAAGAACCTGAAGCAGTATCGATTTTAATTTTATCACCTTCGTTGATGAACAAAGGCACGTTTACTGTTGCTCCTGTTTCGACAGTTGCTGGTTTTGTAGCGTTAGTTGAAGTATTCCCTTTAACTCCTGGTTCAGAATAAGTTACTTCTAAAATTACAGAAGCTGGCATGTCCACAGATAACGGCGCATCTGTTTCTGCATTGATAATCACTTTAACCGTTGTTCCTTCTTTCAATAAGTCTGGAGCATCAAGGATTGCTTTGTTCAGTTGGATTTGCTCGTAAGATTCTGTATGCATGAAGTTATACAAATCACCTTCCGCATATAAGTACTGAAACTCATGCGTTTCAACACGAACTTCATCAATTTTGTGTCCAGCAGAAAAAGTATTGTCTAAAACTTTTCCGTTTGTCAAGCTTTTTAATTTTGTTCTTACGAAAGCTGGACCTTTTCCTGGTTTCACGTGTAAGAATTCGATAATTTTATAAATATCGTGATTGAATTTGATACATAATCCGTTTCTAATATCTGAAGTACTTGCCATTTTATTTTTTGTTTATTCGTTGAAATTGTTCAACTATTTGTTTGTTAATTGTTTAAATCTTATCGAGCATTCTAGAAGCTTTTGCCTAATTATTTTTGACTAGTAAATTCCAGTATACCCTTTCATTACGCCTCGCGATGAATTTCTGATAAATTGAATGATTTCATCTCTTTCTGGAGTTGCTTCCATTTCTGCTTCGATGATTCCCAAAGCTTGAGTCGTATTGTAATTTTTCTGGTATAAGATTCTGTAAATTTCTTGAATCTCACGGATTTTCTCTGTCGTAAATCCTCTTCTTCTCAATCCTACAGAATTAATTCCTACGTAAGATAAAGGTTCTTTTGCCGCTTTTGTAAAAGGAGGCACATCTTTTCTCAACAAAGAGCCGCCAGAAATCATGGCGTGGTCTCCAACGCTGATAAATTGGTGGACTGCAGAAAGACCTCCAATAATCGCGTAATTTCCAATAGTAACGTGCCCTCCTAAAAGTACGCCGTTGACGATGATTGCGTTATTGCCGACGTGGCAATCGTGCGCAATGTGAGCTGTTGCCATAATCAGACAATTGCTGCCGATCACAGTCTGGCCTGAAGCCACTGTTCCTCTATTCACGGTTACGCACTCTCTGATCGTTGTATTGTCGCCAATAATTGCCAAAGAATCTTCTCCACCAAATTTCAAATCCTGTGGCACTGCAGAAATTACAGCTCCAGGAAATATATTGCAGTTTTTCCCGATTCTCGCTCCCTCCATAATCGTCACGTTGGATCCGATCCAAGTTCCGTCGCCAATCACAACGTTATTGTGAATGGTCGTGAACGGTTCGATTACAACATTTTTAGCGATTTTTGCACCTGGATGAACGTATGCTAACGGTTGATTCATAAATTTCTTTTTAGTTAATTTTAGCGATTTGCGCCATTAATTCTGCTTCAGCCACTAATTTTCCGTTAGCATAAGCATTCGCTTGCATGTGACAGATTCCTCTTCTGATCGGAGAAATCAGGTTGCATTTAAAAGTCAACGTGTCGCCAGGCAAAACTTTATGCTTGAACTTCACATTGTCGATTTTCATAAAATAAGTAAGGTAATTTTCAGGATCAGGAACAGAGCTCAAAATAAGAATTCCGCCCGATTGTGCCATTGCTTCCACAATGATAACTCCAGGCATTACAGGCGCTCCAGGAAAATGTCCTACGAAGAAACTTTCGTTCATCGTCACGTTTTTCATTCCCACAACATGCGTATCTGACATTTCAATAATTCTGTCGATAAACAAAAATGGCGGCCTGTGAGGCAAAATGCTCATGATCTTGTGAATATCCATCAGAGGTTCTTGATTCAAATCATAAACCGGAACCTGATTTCGCTGCTCAATCTTGATGATCTTAGACAATTTCTTTGCAAATTGCGTATTTACGAAATGTCCAGGTTTGTTTGCGATTACTTTTCCTTTGATTCTTGTTCCGATCAAGGCCAAATCTCCAACAACGTCAAGCAATTTGTGGCGTGCTGCTTCATTTGGGTAATGCAAAGTCAGGTTGTCCAAAATTCCGTTTGGCTTCACTGATATTTTTTCTTTTCCAAAAGCCACTTTCAGGTTTTCCATCGTGCTTTCAGAAATTTCTTTGTCAACATAAACGATGGCATTATTCAAATCACCACCTTTAATCAGTCCGTTTTCTAATAAAGTTTCTAGTTCATGTAAAAAACTGAATGTTCTTGCATCAGCAATTTCTGACTTGAAATCAGAAATGCTTTTCATAGTAGCATTTTGGGTTCCGAGAACTTTTGTGCCAAAATCAACCATCGCAGTCACTTGATAATCATCCGCAGGCATTACTAGAATTTCACTTCCTGTAGCTTCGTCAGTATAAGAAATCACTTCTTTAACTACATAAACATTGCGTTCTGCTTCTTGGTCAACGATTCCTGCTTTTTCAATTGCTTCCACAAAAAACTTTGAAGAACCGTCCATAATCGGCGGTTCAGAAGCATCTAATTCGATGATTACGTTATCCACATCACAACCAATGAAAGCTGCCAAAACGTGTTCAGATGTCTGGATTTTTACTCCTTTTTTCTCTAAATTAGTGCCTCGCTGTGTATTTACAACATAATTTGCATCGGCTTCAATAATTGGATGACCTTCTAAATCCACTCTTACAAAGGTAAAACCATTGTTTACCGGAGCAGGCTTGAACGTCATTTTTACTTCCTTTCCAGTATGAAGTCCGACCCCTGTCAAGGAAACTTCGTTCTGGATAGTTTTTTGCTTAACCATTGTTTATGCTATTTTCGTTTGTTACTTGTTTTTTAAGCGCATCTAAATCAGATACAATTTTTGGGAGATTTTTGAAATGTACATATGATTTATTAAAATCAGTATATCCAAGACTTGGCGTTCCTTGAACTGTATCTCCGTCTTTTAAACTTTTTGCAATTCCAGACTGCGCTTGGATTCTTACATTGTTACCAATTTTAAGATGTCCTGCAATTCCGACTTGTCCTCCGATTATACATCCTGAACCAATTTTTGTAGAACCAGCGATTCCAGTTTGTGCTGCAATAACTGTATTTTCTCCAATTTCTACATTGTGTGCAATCTGAATTTGGTTGTCAAGCTTCACTCCTTTTTTGATTACTGTTGAACCTAAAGTGGCGCGGTCAATCGTTGTGCAAGAACCTATATCTACGTTATCTTCAATAATTACATTTCCGATTTGCGGCACTTTGCTGTAAATTCCTTCCTCATTTGGCACAAATCCAAAACCATCTGAACCAATAATTGACCCAGAATGAACTACGCAATTTTTGCCAATCACTGTTTCTGAATAAATTCGTGCTCCTGCAAAAATGATTGTATTGTCTCCGATGATGACATTGTCACCTACAAAACTATTTGGATAAATCTTCACGTTTTCGCCAATTGTGACGTTTTTTCCAAGGTAACAGAAGCTTCCCAAATAAAGGTTTTCTCCATAAGTCACTCCTTCAGAAATAACCGACGGCTGTTCGATTCCAGACTTCATCAGTTTGACCTGATTGTAATATTCCAGTAATTTTGAAAATGATTTGTAGGCGTCTTCCACTTTGATAAGCGTAGTCGTTATTGGCGATTCAGGTGTAAACGTAGCGTTTACAATCGTAATCGTTGCTTGAGTCGAATAAATGTAATTTAGGTATTTTGGATTTGCCAAAAATGTCAGCGATCCTTCGGAACCTTCTTCGATCTTCGATAATTTAAAAACTTCGGCATTTGGATTCCCAACTACTTCCCCTTCTAAAATACCTGCTATTTGTTCTGCTGTGAATTTCATCTTGACAAAAATATAAAAATTTGAATTTATTTATGAATTTTCCGCAAGTACTTTTGGAAAACAGATAAAATATTTAGTTACGGGCTTTGAAAGTGCCTTTAAATTTAATTGATCGGAAGCTTCCACAACGTCTTCAATCGTTTTGTCTTTCTTTAAAATCTTGATGGGTTCGGCATCTTTATTATAAGCTTGGTTTTTAATTTTTCCTTTAAAAATAAAATAAGCGGCTTCGTCTTTTGAAATTCCGAAGAAATTGGTAAGCTTTGATTTTAAATCTTCTACGTCTTCCGTTGTATATTTTTCGCTGTTTAATTTGATCTTCAACAAATCTCTATTGATGATCATCTTGCTCAATGTTTTTAATATAAAATCATCATTGTTCTGCCAAGATTTTAAAGCTGAAATAATATCTGAATCGTCCAGCTGTGAAAATTTGTCTAAAGTAGCATCGTCGAAGTTTTCAAGTTCTACCTTATTATGTAGAAAAAACGACAAAGGTTCACTGCAAGGCAGATTAATTCCTTTTTGAGTCAATTCTTTGGCACGCTTTAAAGTCTTGGTAAGGATTAATTCCGCTACCAAACTTGTTTTATGCAAATAAGCCTGCCAATACATCAATCTTCTGGCCATCAAAAATTTCTCTACCGAATAAATTCCTTTTTCTTCAATGACCAATAAATCATCGACCACATTCATCATCTGGATCAATCGTTCAGAATTTATATTTCCTTCGGCAACACCTGAATAAAAACTGTCTCGTTTTAGATAATCCATGCGATCCATATCTAATTGGCTCGAAATCAATTGCAACATGAATTTTCTATGATATTCTCCTTTGAAAACTTTTATTGCTAAAGTCAGTTTTCCGTCGAATTCAGCGTTTAATTTATCCATAAAAAGCAAGGAAATTGCTTCGTGGTTTACATTTTCCACAATGCTGTGTTCCATCGCGTGCGAAAATGGCCCGTGACCAATGTCGTGCAAAAGAATTGCAATGTATAAAGCTTTTTCTTCTTCACTAGAAATTTCAGTTCCTTTAAAACGCAATACTTCGATGGCTTTCTGCATGATGTGCATGCAACCCAAAGCGTGATGAAACCTGGTATGATGCGCACCAGGATAGACAAGATAAGAAAGTCCCATTTGAGAAATTCGGCGCAATCTTTGAAAGTACGGATGCTGAATCAAGTCATACAACAAGGTGTCAGGAATGGTTATAAATCCGTAAATCGGGTCGTTAAATAATTTTAATTTATTGGTATGGCTCACTATTTCTAAAATTGGAGTACAAATATAAGGAAGTTAGTCGCTTTTTGTTTAAAAACATTCAATTAACAGTCGTTGTGATTTGCAGTTAAATTCCAGTTAATTGATTTTATTAATAGCTAAATATCGTGATTTATGACGTAAATTTAAGTAAACCAAAAATTTAATACTATGAAAAATTTATTTATGGCAATAGCTTTCTTCGGATTTGCCGGAATTGCTTCTGCCCAAACAGATATAGGCGACGAAATTGAAAACAATCAAGACAAAATTCAACAAGAACCGCCAAGAGATACCCAGCGAAGAGTTGAAAATGCTTCAAAAGTAGATGCTACAAAAAGACAAAGTGAATCAGAAATTGATGCTGAAAAAGAATCAAAAGATAAAGGGCAATCTAAAAATTACACAAAAGTAGATCCGAATAAGATTGCACCGCTAAATACTGACACCACACGTGGCGTAAAGCCCGTTAAAAAACCAAGAAATAAATAATTTTTTATTTAGAGTATTGAAGAAAAAGGTTTCCTAGTAGTTCAGGAAACCTTTTTTAAATTAAAATCAATCAACCAAAAACCTGCAATTATGAATCATTACAACAGAGAAGACAAGCCTAGAGATATTAATCCGAAGGAAGTCAACAGAAAAGAGGAGGCCAAAGACCTAAAGGCGCAAGAAAAAATTAATATCAAGGAAAGCGGACTTGGCAGAGATCAAGGGCAAACTCCCGCAGATGAGCATGTGGAAGGAATTTCACAAATTGATAAAGGCACTAAAAAATTGCATACAGAAAATCAGATCGCTGAAGAAAAATATGACTTGAATTCAAAAGAAATTCCTGACGAAGACAATCGCGATAAAGGTGACAGCACTGAAGATTGGAATGCGCAAAACAACCGAAGCGGAAGACATAAATAATTAGACAAGTCTTAAATTTTATAAAAATTCATTATTTAAATATAAAATTTTCTAGATGATTTTTTCGATTTTTGGAAAGAACAAAAACCAAATCGACATGAAAAAATCTATTAAATTTATTCCGTATTTATTGTTTATGCTGGGCGCTTTTTTAGCTTCTTGCGAACATTGTGACGAAGGAGATTCAGATAATCAGGCCGTTTATCAAGAACAAAACTTGAAAAATTCTGATGGAAAAGTTGTAGAATAACCTGCTTAGTGCAAAGAAAAAGCTCTTTTATTAAATTTTAAAAGAGCTTTTTTTGTGTTTAAGAACCACTAAATTTTTCGATTGACTCTTCTGAAAGTCAGATTAATTCTTGGTAAAATAACTTTCGCCGTTTTCGGAATCTGATGTTCCCAAAAAGTCTGCGTAGTTCCAGCCATCAGCAAAAATGAACCATGATTTAAGGGAATTTCTAATTTCAAATCTTTTCGAGTTTTATGGCGAAGCCGAAACGGACGCGTTTCTCCAAAACTGACCGAACCGATAATCTGATTTTCTCCAAAATTTTCTGTCCTGTCGCTGTGCCAGCCTACTCCATCATTGCCATTTCTATACAAATTCAATAAAACGCTATTGTAAGAAACTTGAGATTCTGCTTCTATTTTTCTCCTGATTGCATTCAAATCTTCAGTTAATTCAGGCGTTTGTGGCAAAGCGCCAGCATTTTGAGAATCTTCATGCCAGCTGATCATTCTCGGGACTTTGAAAGTATTTCCATAAATTTCCCAATCAGCTTCCTTCCAAGGCGTTGTGTTTAAAAAAGCAGTGTAATAATAGTCAGATTCTTCCTTAT
Organism: Flavobacteriaceae bacterium PS02334; assembly: GCA_029959295.1. Lineage (GTDB taxonomy): Bacteria > Bacteroidota > Bacteroidia > Flavobacteriales > Flavobacteriaceae > Flavobacterium. The sequence goes on from JASCOH010000003.1 coordinate 213,444, forward strand.
CAAAGAAGTTTTCATACAAAACCAAGTCGGTATCAGGCAAGTCAAAAACAGTCACAGAAGATTTTCCAGAAGTAAATAATTCTGTATCGTCAAATAAATTCATGGTATTCCGAGATTTTTAAGGGAGAATAGTATAACGTAAAAATCGCCAAAATATTTGATTTTTACAAAGAAAAAGAGCTTGACATTTTACTGACAAGCTCATTAATTTTAAGATTTTTTGATGATGATTTTAGCTTCCAGGAGTTACGTCTGTGATAACTCTTGGCTCAGGGGTTCTCAAAGATGATCTTGTAAAAGGATGCGCGCGGTAATCCACATGGTCTTCCTCTAACGATTTTTCATACATCTTTCTTGCTTTTTCATTGAATTCTTCCGATTCCAAATACTTTAAGTTTTGCATATTGTTGAAGGCAACAGTCGAGCTTCCGCCATACCATAATACTCCATTCCCTTCATCAATTGGCCTGTTGTTTGTGTCCACGATTACAGAAATTTAAGTTAAACAATAATTCTTTACCCAAATATACAAAAAAATCTTAAAACTTCTGTAATTCAATCAATTAAAATCATTTATCAACAAAAAAGCTTATCAAATTGATAAGCTTTCTGCAATTATTGTTCTGGATTAATTCCAGTATCTGTTTTCGGAATTCTGTCTCTAACGGAAGTTTTCGAAACGCTGTGGCTTTTATATTCCACTGTTTCATCTTCATTACCATTACTTTTTTCTTCTGTCCCTTTTGATGAAAATGCTTCCGAATTCAAGTCTTTCAAATTCTGCTTATTGTGAAATTCCAGCGTGCTGTCTTTTGAAAAATCTGGTTCGTCGTTTGACTTGATGTCCTTGTCGCGGTGGTCTTGATTCGTTGCCATAATTTTATATTTTAGTTGTTTGTAATACAATTATAAAGTTATTTCACTTATTATTAAATTGTATTATAGCATTTTGAAAATTAATTATAAGATTTTTCATGAGCGGATAATCCAGTAATTTATCAGCAAAAGCAATTCCCGCTGAAGCCACTCGCTTTGCGCCAGCTTTTGTTGGCTGGCGCAAGAGCTCAAACAATGGCATCATCGGGGCTAGTTAGCAATCCATTTGAATTTTTGCAAACGTCAGTCCCAATCTTTGTCGATAAACTTTGCCTATAATTAAATTTCCTTTCTAATCGCGAAAAATCTATAAAACAGTAGAAATCTGTGTTCAATCAAACAGATTTTTTTTACATAAATTTTAAGAGATTAGAATTGCAAAAGTGTTAAATTGCATGCCAATAGATGAGATAAAACTTCCAAAAAAATGGACCAGATAAAAATACTTTGGGTTGATGACGAAATTGATTTGCTCAAGCCACACATCCTTTTCTTAGAGAAAAAAAACTATAATGTAACTACTTCAAACAATGGCCGTGATGCGATTGACATCTTTGAAGAACAAAATTTCGATATCGTATTTTTAGATGAAAATATGCCTGGAATGAGCGGTTTGGAAACGCTTTCTGAGATGAAAGAAAAAAAATCTTCAGTTCCGGTAATCATGATCACCAAAAGTGAGGAAGAATATATCATGGAAGAAGCAATCGGTTCAAAAATTGCAGATTATTTGATAAAACCTGTGAATCCGAATCAGATTTTATTGAGCTTGAAGAAAAATCTAGACCACACAAGATTGGTTTCTGAAAAAACTACGTTAGACTACCAAAAAGAATTCCGCAAGATTTCAATGGAGCTTTCGATGGTAAATTCTTATGAAGACTGGATCGAATTATACAAAAAACTATTGCACTGGGAACTCGAATTAGAAAATATCGACGACCAGAGTATGTTCGAAATTCTAGAATCTCAAAAAGTAGAAGCCAATTCACAATTCGGGAAATTTATCGAAAGAAACTACGAAGATTGGTACCAGCCAAAAACAGAAAAACCAGTTTTATCACACACACTTTTCAAGGAATTAGTAGTTCCAGAATTGAAGAAAAAAGACCGTCCGGTTTTGTTTGTCGTGATTGACAACCTGCGCTACGACCAATGGAAAGCTTTCGAAAGCGTGGTAAACAACCATTACAAATTAGAAAAAGAAACACCTTATTACGCCATTCTTCCAACAGCAACGCAATATGCAAGAAATGCAATTTTCTCAGGATTGACGCCTTTGGAAATGGAGAAAAAATATCCGCAATATTGGAAAAATGACGTAGAAGATGGCGGAAAAAACTTGTTTGAAGCCGAATTTTTAACCGAACAATTGCGTCGCTTGGGAATGAATCTGAAGCAAGATTATTTCAAAATCACCAATTTTGCAGCAGGAAAAAAATTGGTTGAGAATTTCAAGACTTTGAAAAACAACGACTTGGTTACGATAGTTTACAATTTCGTCGACATGCTTTCACACGCAAAAACTGAAATGGACGTTGTTAAAGAATTGGCTTCCAATGATAAAGCGTATCGTTCGCTGACTTTAAGCTGGTTTAAAAACTCACCTCTTTTGGAAATTATCCAGCAGGCACAGCAAATGGGCTTCCGTTTGATTTTAACGACAGATCACGGAACTATAAACGTGAAAAATCCATCAAAAGTTATTGGCGACAGAAACACTAGCTTGAATTTACGTTACAAAACAGGACGAAGCTTGACTTATGAAGACAAAGACGTTTATGCCGTAAAAGATCCAAAAAGTATCCAATTGCCTGCCATAAATATGAGCAGTTCTTATATTTTTGCAAAAAATGATTATTTCTTGGCTTATGTCAATAATTACAATCATTATGTCAGTTATTACCGAAATACTTACCAACACGGAGGAATTTCACTAGAAGAAATGATCATTCCGTTTTTAGTATTCAATCCAAAATAAGATTTTTTTTAGAATGGAAATACAATTTACGCTTGACGAAATCAATCAGGCTGCTCAAAAAGTAATTGCTCAAAATCCGAACAAAGTCATCCTTTTCCATGGAGAAATGGGTGCCGGAAAAACAACATTTATCAAAGCATTATCAAAGGCGCTGGGAGTTTCTGAGGCAACTTCCAGCCCTACTTTTTCCCTTGTCAACGAATATCAAACTGCCAACGGCGATTTGGTGTATCATTTTGACGTTTACCGCTTGAAAAATGAATCTGAGGCTTATGACATGGGCATCGACGAGTATTTATATTCTGGAGAATGGTGTTTTATTGAATGGGCAGAAAAAATTCCGAGTCTGATTCCGTCAGAACATTCTACAATTACTTTAAAAGTAATTAAAGACGGAACTCGAAAGCTAATTCTGAAGTAGTTTTATTATTTGTAAATACCGCCAAGAATTTATTGCAACCTCATAAGTTTTTCATAAATTAGTCCATTAATTTTCACAGCATTCCGTTATGTCATTTACACCTTTTACGAAACAGCAGCTGATGCCGCAAGAAGAGAAACTGGAAATACAGCGCCAGAAAAGCGATCTGTATATTGGAATTCCAAAGGAAACTTCTTATCAAGAGCGAAGAATCTGCCTGACGCCAGATGCTGTAAATTCGCTGACTTCACACGGACACCGCGTTCTAATTGAAGCCGGAGCTGGTGAAAGTTCTAGTTATACTGACAAAGAATATAGTGACGCTGGCGCGGAAATTACGCAGGATACTAAAAAAGTCTTTCAGTGTCCGATGCTTTTAAAAGTGGAACCTTTGACCATTGCCGAAATTGAATTGCTGAACGATAGTTCACTGGTAATTTCAGCTTTACAGATAAAAACGCGCAAGAAAGAATATTTTGAGGCGCTTACGAAGAAAAAAATTACAGCTTTAGCTTTTGAATTTATAAAAGATGATGACGGCTCTTATCCTGCCGTAAAATCTTTGAGTGAAATCGCCGGAACCGGATCAATTTTAATCGCAGCCGAATTAATGATCAATAACCAGTTTGGAAAAGGATTATTATTCGGAAATATTACAGGCGTTCCTCCTACTGAAGTCGTAATTATCGGCGCAGGAACTGTAGCTGAATTCGCTGCAAGAACCGCAATCGGATTAGGCGCAAACGTAAAAGTTTTTGACAATTCAATTACGAAATTAAGAAGGCTACAAAATAATTTAAACCAAAGAATTTTCACTTCAACCGTTCAGCCGAAGTCACTTTTAAAAGCTTTGAGAAGATGCGATGTGGCAATTGGCGCGATGCGAGGCAAAGATCGCTGTCCGGTTATGGTTACTGAAACCATGGTAGAGCATATGAAAAAAGGCGCAGTGATTGTCGATGTCAGCATCGATACGGGAGGCTGTTTTGAAACATCAGAAGTCACCACGCACGAAAAACCTACCTTTATAAAGAATAACGTAATTCATTATTGCGTTCCTAATATTCCTTCCAGATATTCAAAAACGGCATCCCTTTCTATCAGCAATATTATTACGCCTTATTTATTGCAGATTGCCGAAGATGGCGGCATTGAAAGTGCCATTCGTTGCAACAAAGGCTTGAAAAATGGCGTTTATCTTTACCACGGAATTTTAACCAATCAATCCATCGGCGAATGGTTTAATTTGCCAGGCAGAGACATCAATTTAATTGTTTTTTAGTACTATCTTTGCGCCAAAATAAAATTTAAATGAAGTTTTCATACCGTTTAGCTTACTATTTGGGTGGCTTGTTGCTAGGAACAGTTTTCGTAGTCTATTTTCTTGGAGCTAAAGCCGAATCTAGAAATGTAAGTTTTTGCTACCTTCCTAATTGTCGTGTTTTGCAGGATTTACGAAGCAAGCCGTTAGAAATTTCAGATAGCGCAAAAGTAATTCTGAACGAAAATTGGGCTACTATTGAAGATGTAAAAAAGTGCATGGAGTTTGGAGATGTAGATTTTTCAATAAGCAATAAACCTTTTAAAAGCGGAAAAATATATTTCATCGAAGGCAAAAACACTAAAGGTGAGCCAATTATCGTTTCAATGATAAACTACAACGATAAGGTGATTTTAAATAACATAAAAAAAGAATAAAAATTTTAGTAAAAAGCCTTGCAAATACAAATACTTAGTGTATATTTGCACTCGAAATAAGGGCGATTAGCTCAGCTGGTTCAGAGCACCTCGTTTACACCGAGGGGGTCGGGGGTTCGAACCCCTCATCGCCCACTTAGAGGGATTACCGAAAGGTTTTCCCTCTTTTTTTGTATATAATATTTCCTTTCTTCCATTATTGGCATTTCTAAAATCTCAAAGGCTTTCCCTTGATTTGCACTGATTCTTTCTATTGCAACTGTAAAGTTTAAAATGTAATCACTGTTGGCATATCCAAAAAATCTTCACTAGAAAAAACGAACTTATAGGATAAATCTACGTATTTCATCAACTTGGCATCGTTTATACATCTGAGTAGCTTTTTATATTTTTTTTAATTAGTTTTGAAAATTAATGGAATAATTTTCTTACTTATAACAAAAGTTTACTTAGAAAAAACTATTTATGAAAACAAAAATTACTTTGCTATGCCTTTTGGCATTTTTATTTTGTATTCCGAAGGCTGTCGCACAGTGCAATACTGGAGCAAGAAATCCTTCTCAGGCTTACACGCCTATTTACGATGGTAATGAACGTATCATTCACGAGGGTTCCCATCCTGGAGAATACATGGTGGTAAATACATTTTCGACGGCTACTATTTATAAATTTGCAAGTTCTTTGCCAACAGATTATATTACCATTACAGATGCTAATGGATGGCAGATATTTGCAAGCGGCTTAAATGGCTCGAATGGATTAAACTTTACGCCACCTTATCCTCAGGCAGTGCGCTTTTACATTCATGCCAATGCACAGTGCGAGAGCAACCCTTTTTCAAACAGAACCCGATATTTAAAAACTACAACAGTAACTTATCCGTGTGATTCGCCAAGCAATATAGCGGTTTCGAACATCACCTCAAACTCGGCTAAAGTGACGTGGAATGCTCCGATTATCGGATTTAATTCCTCGTATGACGTTTATGTAAACACTACAGGAATTAACCCAGTTTCAAATACAAATCCTACCGCAGAGTCAGCAGGATATAATGAAGCGCAATTATCAGGATTAAATTCAGGGACGACCTATTATTACTGGGTTCGAACTGAATGTACAGCCAATGCGGGAATTTGGGTTCCTGCAGGAACTTTCACGACCAATCCGTTTTCAAACTGCAATGGCGCTCCTTATGGATTGCATCCGGAAAATACTTTTACTGTAACCTGCAATGGAACTGTTCAGCAAATTGCAACTGATGCCTATCCGGGAGAATATTCAAACGTTTATGTTAGCAGCAATAAGCAATACACATTCAGCAGTTCGGTAGCTACTGACTTTATCACTATTACCGACCCGACAGGAGCTACCGTATATACTTCGGGACAGTCGCCTTTAGTTTGGATTAATAATTCTAATTGGTCAACTGTAAGATATTATCTGCACAGTAATTCTTCTTGTGGTACTGCCGCTTCTCCAAGAATCAGATCGATCAAATGTGGCGGAGATGTTGTTGGCGGATGTACAGACGGAGAGCTTCATCCAGAAGCTACATTTACACCTTCCTGCACAGGATCGTTGGAATTGATTGCTAATAACAGTTATGCAGGAGAATACTCTAATGTCAATGTAACTGCAAACAAGGAATATACTTTTTCAAGTTCTGCCAATAGCGATTTTGTAACCATTGTAAATCCTGCCGGAAATGTTGTACTTGCCAATGGTGAAGCTCCATTAATTTGGAATTCGGGTTCGACATCTGGTATTGTTAAATACTTTTTGCATAGCAATTCGAATTGTGGAACGCAAAACATAAACAGACAACGCTATATCAAATGTAGCAATGCTCCAGTGGAAAGCTGCGGTGTGCCAAGTGCCCTATCAGTTTCAAACATTACTTCAAATTCAAGCCGATTAACTTGGAATGCACCTGCGACAGCACCTGCTTCCTATGACCTTTATATTATCACGACCAATACCGCTCCTGTTGCCAATACTACGGCTACGGTAAACAGTACAACTGCCGGAGTAGGTGTTTTAAGCGGATTGGCGGCTTCTACAACTTATTACTACTGGATTCGCTCGAACTGTGGCGCTACAAAAAGTGCTTGGGTATCTGGAGGAAGTTTTACTACAATTGCCGCATTAAACTGCAATGGTGCTTCTAACGGATTATATCCTAATGCTACTTTTACGCCTTCATGCACAGGAAATGCAGAGCAAATAGTTGCTGACGCCTATGCGGGTGAATATTCCAATGTTAATGTAGTGGCAAATAAGCAATATACGTTTACGAGTTCAATTGCAACAGACTATCTTACAATTACAAATGCTACGGGAACCGTAGTTTTGGCAAGCGGACTGACGCCTTTAAGCTGGGCCTCTGGTTCTACATCAGGTGTCGTGAGATATCACTTGAATGCCAATGCAAACTGTGGAGCTCAGAATTCACTAAGAATACGTTCAATTAAATGTATAGATGCTCCGGCTGGAAGTTGCGGTGTGCCAAGTGCATTATCAGTTTCAAACATTACTTCAAATTCAAGCCGATTAACTTGGAATGCGCCTGCGACAGCACCTGCTTCCTACGACCTTTATATTATCACGACCAATACCGCTCCTGTTGCCAATACTACGGCTACGGTAAACAGTACAACTGCCGGAGTTGGAGTTTTAAGCGGATTAGCGGCTTCTACCACTTACTACTACTGGATTCGCTCAAACTGTGGCGCTACAAAAAGTGCTTGGGTATCTGGAGGAAGTTTTACTACAATTGCCGCTTTAAACTGCAATGGTGCTTCTAACGGATTGTATCCTAATGCTACCTTTACTCCCACATGTACAGGAAATGCAGAGCAAATAGTTGCTGACGCCTATGCGGGTGAATATTCTAATGTAAATGTAGTGGCAAATAAGCAATATACCTTTACGAGTTCAATTGCAACAGACTACCTTACAATTACAAATGCTTCGGGAACAGTAGTTTTGGCAAGTGGACTGACGCCTTTAATCTGGGCTTCTGGTTCTACATCGGGAGTCGTGAGATACCATTTGAATGCCAATGCAAACTGTGGAGCTCAGAATACGCTCAGAATAAGATCTATTAAATGTGTAGATGCTCCTGTTTCTACTTGCGGCCTGCCTTCTGGATTTGCAGTTTCAAACATTACTTCAAATTCATGCCGATTGACTTGGACGGCACCTGCTGTTGCTCCTTCTTATTATGATATTCATGCCAGTACGACAAATGCAGCTCCAGTTGCTAGTACTCCTGGCAGAACATCAAGTACTACCGCTGATTTGCCAGCATTGGGATTTTTGAACCCGTCTACGACTTATTATTACTGGGTACGCTCAGTATGCGGTTCTGTCAAAGGTGCATGGGTTTATGGCGGAAGTTTTACTACAAATGCATCGCTAGTATGTAACGGTGCTAACCGTGGATTGTTTCCTGAAGATAGAATTGAACATAACAATACAGGGAATACACAGCCTGTTGCCATGAACACATCGGCAGGAATATATTCTAACATGATTGTACTGCCGAACAAGAGATACACGTTTACAAGTTCAGTAACTACCGATTATCTTACAATTACTAACGAAGCTGGGACATTAGTTCTAGCAAGTGGCGTAACGCCTTTAAATTGGACTTCGGGCGCAAACGAAGCAGTTGTGAGATTCTATGTGCATATTGATTCAAACTGTAATTCAGATGATAATCTGTCGAGAACGACATCGGCCAGAAGCGCTACTTTAGGCATTGACGAGAATATTGCCGGTAACCAATTGAAAATATATCCAAATCCAAGTGCCGGACAATTCACTGTCGATACGGGAGATATTATTGCTGATGGGATTTCTATTATCGATAACTTAGGAAGAATTATTAGTACGCACAAACCTCACGAGGTAAAGACAACATTAGCAATTGACAATTTTTCTGATGGTATTTATTATATAAAAATTAATTATCAAAATAAGAATGTTACCAAGAAACTGGTTGTTAAGAAGAACTAATTTCATGGCAATTATTTAAGCTTAATTCTGCAGAAAAACCCCGCTAAATGCGGGGTTTTTACTATTTTGAGCAGGTTTGATTTTCAAGACCATTGCAGACCGTAGTACAAAATACCTTGTGTCATTGGCAAATTTTTCTTCCTTGATTCATATTTAAAAATAAAATTTGATCTTCAGCAAAGTTTGCAAGATAAATTTAGGATATCAAGGCTTTTATTTTATCATAATTACTTACATTTACCTCCCATTTTTTTTAATCATAACCCCTGTCTTTATGTTAAATTGCAACCGTTTAGCAACTTTCCTGATCATTTTCTTTATTACCTCCCCTATTTATTGCCAAAATAAAACAATTGATTCCTTAGAAATAATATTAGCTAATCCCAAAATTAGCGACACAGTACGCATCAATACAATTATTGAGGGTATGGACAACACAGTCATGCTGAGCAAAGCTCACGTAGCATTCTACAATCAATTATTTCCTATATTTACTAAAGGGCTGGCAACGCCTAAACTCAACCCAAAAATAAAGCAAAAATACCAGTATGCTGCTGGTGTATACTACTACAATACTGCAAAAAAAGAAACAAAAGAAGGCAACAAAAATGCGCCGGCACACTTTGATGAAGCTATAAAATATTGGAAAGACTCTAAAGACTATAAGGCAATGGCAATTGCGCTGGTTGGAAAAGGGACTTACTATCGCCATATTGCCGATTGGCCCAAAACGTTCAAATACTTTTTTGAAGCATTAAAATATTACGAAAGCATTAATAATGAATCTGGAATATCAAATGTAAATACGGAAATAGGAACTGCTTGTTTGGCCCAGCAAGACTGGGAAAAAGCTATTTTGCATCTGAAAAAAGCACTGCCCTATTTTGCAGTTCCAGAGACAGAATTACATAGATCGGACAGGCATAGCTTAGCGGTAATTTATAACAATATAGGCACAGCTTACAATCGTCTTAAAAACTTTCCTGAAGCCCACAAGAATTTTCTGAAAGCGCACAGCTATATCAAACAAAATAAAGATCCGCAATCAGAATCGATGGTTTTAGTGCAATTGGCTCAATCCTCTAGTGATTTGGGAAACTTAGCTGAGTCGGAAGATTATTTAAAAAGAGCCTTAGATTTATGTAATGATGATACTTCAAGACAAGCAGTATATGGCAACGCTGCACGCATCAATTACAAAAATAAAAAATATGATAAAGCGGCTGAGTATGGTGAATTGAGCTATGGCTTGGCAAAAAAAAATAAAAGCATCAATTCGCAGTCGGGCATCACCTCTTTGCTATACAAAATTTATAAAGAAAGCGGACAATATGAAAAAGCATTAAAAATGTATGAAGCAAACATCGTAATAAAAGATTCTACAAATTTAGATGCCTCAAAAAACGAATTGGCGCAACAAGAACTAAAATATAAATTTGAGAAAAAAGAACTGCAACAAAAAATAATCCAGCAAAAGAAATTAGCGGCAGTTACCCTTGAGCAGCAGAAGAAAGTTACAGCCGTTAAGCTTGAAGCCCAAAAGAAAACGGCTCTTGAAACCTCAAAAAACAAATTGGCCCGCCAGCAATTAGTATATGATTTTGAGAAAAAACAGCTGAACCAAAAACTAATTCAGGGAAAGAAAGTAACGGCCATCAAACTAGATGCTGAAAAGAAAACGGCAGCTAAAAACAACTGGCTAATTGCAGTTTCATCCCTATTCCTGCTGTCTCTGCTTGGTGTTTATTTCTATTACCGAAACAATAAGCAAAAACAAGCCATCAATGTCTTAGAAAAAAACCAAATCAAGCAAAAGCTGCTTATCACCCAGATGAACCCGCATTTTATATTCAATTCGGTACAAAACATCAGAAGCCTTATTAACAATAAGCAGAACGACGAAGCGGTAGATTATCTGGGTAAATTTTCAAAACTGACCCGACAAATCCTTGAAAACTCCAACGAAAACTACATATCGCTGAAAGAAGAACTAGAAATGATTGAAAACTATCTTTCTATCCAGCAGTTGCTCTATGAAAACAAATTTAAATTTACTATCCTAGTGGAAGAAGGTATTGATAGCGAATCGATATTTTTGCCGCCGATGTTAGCGCAGCCATTTATTGAAAACGCCATCAAGCACGGATTGAGCAACACATTGGAAAATGGAAAAATTGCTGTTCATTTCTATCTAAAAGAAAACAAATTATTTTTTGAAGTAACGGATAATGGTAAAGGTTTTGGCAATGGCACGCAGTTAAGCAATCACAAATCGCTAGCGATGACTATTACTAAAGAACGCTTGGTTTCTTACACCAAAAACAAAGATTTTATCGTGCAGACCGATAATCTAATCAAGCCAGACGGAACGATTGAAGGTGCAAAAGTTGTGTTTGAAATTCCTTATATTTACGAAAATTAATTACCAAATATGCTGCGAGCCATAGTCATTGACGACATCGAAAAAATCAGAAAAGAAAATATTGCGATCATCCAATCCGCTTGTCCAACTATTTCAATCATTGGACAAGCAGATTCTGTAGCTTCTGGAGTAAAATTGATCAAACAGCTGACACCTGATTTAATTTTTCTGGATGTAGAAATGCCCGATGGTACTGGTTTTGATTTGCTTCAAAAATTTGATACTATATCTTTTAAAGTAATTTTTATTACTGGCTATGAAGACTTTGCCATCAGAGCTTTTCGTTTTTCGGCTATTGATTATTTATTGAAGCCACTTGATAGCAAAGAATTGGCGGAAGCCGTTAAAAAAGCCGAAGAATCAATGACTAAAGAAGTTTTAGACCTGAAACTTCACAACTTATTTTCTAATCTCGAACGCCCTAAAAACCTTCAAAAGCTTATTCTTAAAACTGCCGACAAGATTTACTCCATCAATATTCAGGACATCGTAAACTGTGAATCAGATGGAAACTATACTACATTTCATTTTGTCAATGCGCCAAAACTGGTTGTTTCAACCAATTTAAAAGAATATGAAAGTTTATTGAGCCCGCACAATTTTTTTAGAACTCACAGATCACATTTGATAAACATGGCTTACTTTGATCATTTTATCAGATCGGAAGGCGGCAATACCATTATCATGAAAAACAAAACTGCTGTGCCGCTCTCGGTCCGCAAAAAAGAAGAGTTTATGATATTGCTTGATAATTTTTAAGCAGCAAAAATAGTGCTGCAATTTCTATTCATTACCGTGGCCGTGTTGAATATGAACTGACCCTTTTAAGCTCCAATATGCCTGCAATTGCATGATTGGGGGGCAAAGCTCAAAGATGTCCATTTAGGAATTTCGTCAACCTTAATACCTTAAAAATAAGCATTTTGTACATATATAAGGATAACATGGAATTTAACCTTACTCCTGCTTTCATCAAATTTTTGGTGAAGACAATTTCGCTTTTTTATTTTATATTAATCTAATTTGTAGCCTGGCTTATTTCAGCTTTAAGTCTTTGGTCAATATCAACTTTTGGATTTCTAAAAACAAAGATTGTCGTTTTATATTCTCTTGCCAATGGTTCGGCTAATGAGTCGGCTACAAAAGCGGTTTCAAAAAACGGACTTGTTTCTTCCAATTCATGTTTGCTTCCTGCGGCATCTTTAACCCGTATAAGATTAATTGTCCTTTTATTAAAATCAAACCAGTTGATATAATCTGCATTAAAAGTAACGGCCTTTATATTTTTGTTTTTTACATAATAATTGATCGCTCCTGCCTGCCCATAATTATCACATAAAACAATTGTCTTTTCATCGTCTGGCAGCTTATTGTATGCCTTCTCTACTTTGTTCGCCAATTCTTTCCATCCTAGCATATCTGCGAAATCTTGAGGCAACTGATGATTTTTACCATCCTCCCATTGCAATAAGCCAGCTTCTTTATAAATACTTCTGTATTCTAAGATATATGCTGGGTCTTTCATTGAGAAAATTAAATTAAACAATAAAATATAAGAAAGCACTGGCAGTATTATAAAGATAGGCTTAACATATTTTCTCCAGCCGAAATTTATAAGATTTCCAAAGTAAACTGATCCAAAAGCAATATAAACAAGATAAAGGCCAATAGCGTAATATCCTTTTGCTTTTAAATAAACAAATGTGAAGAGGGTGAAGAAAAAGCTAAAAAAGAAAACGCTGTATTTTCGGAATGGCGCATAAAACAAAAACGCATATAAAGACGCAATTATTACTGGTAACGCGCCAATAAAAAAGAACAGCTGTTCCTTTAAAAAATCCAGGCGATTAACATGTATTAATTGAGTGGCGGTCAATTCTTCTAAATGATGAAAAACAGGATAATTATTATGGTGTTGCCATAAAAGATTTGGAAGAATTACAATCAGGCCAAGCAATAAAGCACCATAAAAGTGTTTTTGAATAAAAAGTTTTCGGTGTTCGGATAATAAAATGGCAGGGAAAATTCCAATAACCAAAAAGACAATATTGTACTTGTTGAGAAAACCTATCGCGAAAACCAAGCTTGCGAAGTATAGCCATTTTGATTTTTGCGTCTGTATGTATTTAACGAGTATAAAATAAAAAAGCGACCAGCACAATACATCAAATGAATTGGGCTGAAAAAGAAGGTTGAGACGGAGAAGAAATGAAAATGATACACAAGTTGCACTTAGTACCAAAGCATATAAATTGCCTTTTAATGCCGATACAATTTCCCAGACTACCACAATTGTCAGGGCGCCGAATAAAGCAGGAAAAAATCGTATCCAAAATACAGAGTTGCCTAAAAGTTTAATGATGTAGGCAATCCATGAAGTCACTGGAGGTACAGACTGAAAGCCCCAGGCAAGATGCTCAGCTTGGTCAAGATGTAAATATTCATCTCTTTGTAATTCGTAAAAGGGATTATACAGGAGGTATTGTAAAATAAATTTTAGAAGAATAAATCCAAGTAAAATTAAGGCCTCTTTTTTCATTAACTATAATAGTTTTGTCTCCACAAGACCAAAGTCGAGATGGTGAAGTTTGCCTTATCAAAAAACATTAAGCATTAACTTCTTAAATGTTTATGGCTGTGCCAAATATACTATTTCATTTATTATAATTTATACAAGAAATGTAATTGGTGATTTTGCCTAACTAAACAACGGCGAAATTCAGTTTGAGGCATTGCACAAGGATACTTATTTTGTATTGCATGCTGGACAACCGCATAATGTTTCTGTATACATCACGGACCTTTTGTAGCAGATTCGATAGAAGATCTTGCAAAATTGTACAGAGAATTTCGACAAGGAGAATTTCCCCATCTCAAAATCTGCCTGATAAACAGAAAATCACTTATGTATAAAAATAAGACTTTTCAATTTTACATAAATTAATATCTCAGCAATCACACATCTCAGAATTAATTAGTCTCATTACAAATACCTTAGCATTCATCCGACGGATTTGTTTATGTTGTACATTTGAAAAAATAACAACAGGCAAAAGCCTATTCTTAAGATTTGCTTAAGAAACAATTATAGTCAAAATTAAAGCTTTAAGAATTCGTTATTTTTGAATAAAATAATCATATCATGAAAACATTTTTTCTCTTGCTATCGATGGCAATGGCTCCGGCAGCATTTTCCCAAGACTGGAAAAATTTCGAGGAGGCAAAAAACTTGGCTGCCAAAGAAAACAAGAATATAATACTGGTATTTTCCGGCTCAGACTGGTGCGCTCCATGCATCAAGCTAGACAAATCGATTTGGCAATCAGAAGATTTTAAGTCAGAAGCCAAAAAAGAATGGGTTTTAGTAAAAGCTGATTTCCCAAAGAAAAAAGGCCATGAGCTTCCAGCGGCTCTACAGGAACAGAACAAATCGCTGGCAGAAAAATACAACAAGGATGGATTCTTTCCTCTCGTAGTCGTACTAGACAAAAATGGCAAGGCTATAGGAAAGACTGGATTCAAAAATGTCAGCCCTAAAGAATACATCGCCTTATTGCATTCACTAGAAAAAAAATAAATGAAAAAGCTGCTGTTTTTTTTATTTGCAATTTCATTTGCTGGCCACGGACAGATTGTCCATAAAAGAAAATTGTGGATGCTCGGGAGCCCTTACGAAGTTACGGTAGTGGCAAATGACACCATTCAGGGAAATCTATATATTGACATGGCCATTGCAGAGACAAAACGCATTGAAAACCAAATTTCTGACTGGATTCCTACAACCCCGATTTCAACCATAAATAAAAATGCAGGAATCAAGCCTATAAAAGTAGACGATGAAGTTTTTGGATTAGTAGAAAGGGCGCTGAAAATTTCACAGATTACGGAAGGTGCTTTTGACATTTCGTATGCATCAATGGACAAAATCTGGAAATTTGACGGAAGCATGAAAGAAATGCCGACACCGGAAGCTATCAAAAAATCAGTTGCTAAAATCGGTTACAAGAAAGTCATACTCGATCCAAAAGAAAAAACAATATTTCTGAAAGAGGAAGGAATGAAGCTGGGACTTGGCGGTATCGGCCAGGGATATATTGCAGACAAGGTAAAAGAATTGCTTTTTTCAAAAGGATGCAAATCAGGAATAATAAACGTTTCCGGAGACATCAATGCCTGGGGAAAACAGCCTGACGGAAAGCCTTGGTCTGTGGGAATCGTAAACCCGATGAATAAAAACAAGGTGTTTGCCACTTTTCCGCTAGAAGACAGCTCGGTCGAAACATCTGGGAGCTACGAAAAATATGTGACCTTTAATGGAAAGCGCTATTCGCACATCATCGACCCAAGAACTGGTTATCCCGCAACGGGAATCGTGAGCGTATCGGTCTTTGCTAAGCAGACTGAAGTCGCAGATGCCCTGGCAACAGGAATTTTTGTACTGGGAGTCGAAGTCGGCCTGGACCTTGCCAACCAAATCAAGGGAATTGGCTGCATCATTGTCGATGACAAGGGCGCCGTGCATGCTTCAAAAAATATAGACATCAAAAAATACCAATAAATGAAAAAGCTACTGCTATTAGGAATTACGATTCTAGCGCTGCACTCTTGCAGTTCGGTAAAAGAATATGAAAAAGAGAAAATAAATGATCCCGACATGAAGCTTTCTGCAAGGCCTGAAGAACGGTTTGAAACCAACTTTCAGGTTTACCGTGAAGCTTCCTCTGGTGCCAACGGCGGAAAAACCGGAGGCGGATGCGGATGCAACTAATATAATAATCTGCAAAACAATCAATTCATTACAAAAATGAAAAAAGCTATCGCACTATTATCTTTCCTTTCGGGATTTGCCTCTTTTGCGCAAGAACAGGATTCGACAGATGTTGCCTTCAAGAAAAGGGTTCTTGAAACAACAGAAGTAGATTTCCTCATGAGCTATTACAAGCAGGACGGCTCGCATTCGGCCGTTTCTGGCGGAAAGGGAATGGAGGAACTTACTGACCTTACGCCTACCATCGTCGTGGCAATGCCCTTGAATGACGACGATGTGCTGACTGTGGATGTTGGTCTTTCCGCCTATTCTTCTGCTTCTTCAGGAAACATAAATCCGTTTGACAGCGCCACGCCCAGCCCTTGGCAGGCAAGCTCTGGAGCATCAGCAAAGGATATGTGGGTCGGCATGACTGCTAATTATTCCCACAGTTCTGACGACAGAAATACCATCTGGAATGGCCATGTTTCTGGATCTGCGGAATATGACTATACTTCGATAGGATTCGGTGGCGGATTGACGAAACTATTCAACGACAAGAATACGGAGGTAGGAATTTCAGCCAATGTCTATCTCGACACCTGGAGCCCGATCTATCCAAAAGAACTTCAGGATTTTGCTGACAATGGAAATACCCTCAACGGAGGCATATTCAATAATTTCACAATTATGGGAAATACAGATTACAATCCAAAAAATTTCAAGTTCCATCAAGACAAGAACCGAAATTCATATGCCTTGTCATTGAGTTTTTCGCAAGTAATCAATAAAAAACTGCAGGCTTCTCTTTTCATGGATGTTCTCCACCAACAGGGACTTCTGTCGACGCCTTACCAGAGAGTTTATTTCGCTGACGTAGCAGATTCCTTTATCAATGAATTCCAGCTGGCTGACGATATCGAACGCTTGCCTGACACGCGTTTCAAACTGCCTATTGGAGCAAGGCTGAATTATTATATTGACGAAACATTTGTATTGCGTACCTATTACCGATTTTATACCGACAACTGGGGCATCCAGTCGCACACGGCCAATTTTGAATTGCCGATCAAGCTGACAGACCGCTTTACTGTGTTCCCGATGTACCGCTACTATACGCAAACGGCATCAAAATATTTCGCCCCGCATGAAGCGCACCTGTCGACAGAGCAATATTATACTTCTGATTATGATCTGTCTTCGTTCGACGCCCACCAATATGGTTTCGGAATAAATTATACCGATATTTTCACGGGAGCTAAAATTTGGAAATTTGGAATAAAAAATATTGATTTCAGGTTTAACCACTATACAAGAAGCGACGGTCTCGACGCCAATATATTTTCATTCGGGATCAAGTTCATACAGCAATAAAATTTACATATCATGAATCAAGCGCATTATCATCTGGCATTAAACCACCTGCCCATAATCATTCCTATGATAGGATTGCTGGTTCTCATCGGAGGTTTCCTAACTCAATCTGAAATTGTCAAGCGAACGGCCTGCCTGATTTTTGTCCTCGGGGCATTGGTCACGATACCTGCTATTGGTACAGGAGAAGGTGCGGAAGAAGCTGTGGAAAACATAACAGGCATCTCTGAAATCACTATCCACGAACACGAAGAAACGGCAGAAACATTTGCGCTTCTCTCTTATATTTTAGGCATAGCTGCCTTAACTGCATTCTGGTTGAGCTGGAAGAAAAGCCGTTTTGCAAGATATGTGGCTCATGTCTTGATTGCTTACAGCGCAGTAGTAATTTATTTTGCAGTACAGACAGGAAATTCTGGAGGCAGGATAAGGCATCCTGAAATAATTGCAGAAAATGCAACCTAAATCCTGAATTCATGGAACTTGAAAATCATTATGTACACCGAAGTGGCTGGCTCAGGGCAGCAGTGCTTGGAGCCAACGACGGAATATTGTCTACAGCAAGCCTTGTCATTGGAATTGCCGCGGCAAGTGATACCAGAAGTCCCATCCTGCTCGCGGCGGTAGCAGGAATTGTTGCAGGAGCATTTTCTATGGCCGCTGGCGAATATGTCTCGGTAAGTTCCCAGTCTGACGTAGAGAAAGCAGACCTCTCAAGAGAAAAGAAAGAGCTTGAAGTGATGCCGGATATAGAATTGCAGGAACTTGCCAAAATTTACAGAAAGCGGGGACTGGATGAAAAATTAGCACTGGAAGTAGCCGCGCAGCTGACTGCACATGATGCCTTGGGCGCGCATGCAAGAGACGAACTCGGTATCAACGAGATTACCCAGGCGAGGCCGATGCAGGCTGCGTTTGCATCGGCAATGTCCTTTCTTGCCGGTGGCCTGCTCCCGCTTCTCGTGTCCCTATTTGCCCCCATGAAATATATGCTTGCTTTTCAATATTCCTTCGCTATACTTTTTCTAGCTTGTTCAGGAGCATTGGCCGCCAAGGCAGGAGGTTCGAAGCTTTTGGCATCAGTGCTTCGCATCTGCATTTGGGGAACAGTGGCGATGTGCGCTTCTGGATTGGTAGGCTATTTATTCGGAGTTCAAACCTCTTAAATTTAAGCAGAAAGTATCAAAGGAAAAATTAGCCATTGGCTGTTAGAAGTTCTGAACTTATGAAATAATACTAAAGAGATTTTGGTGTTATTTATTACTAAAAAAGCTTTCCAGATACTAAAATTTAGCATCTGGAAAGCTTTTTACTTTTTTACAGCAACTTATAATTTCGCCGCTGCAGGAAAATCTACAGGAATTTTAGTATTGGCAAAAACATAGTTGGTAAAGCTTCTTAAAGCAATCAATGCAGCCAGCTCAACCAAAGCTTTTTCGTCATAACCTACTTCAAAAAAGCGGTTTAAATCAGATTCGTCTGCCGTGCCTTTGTTTGATACTATAGATTTTGCTAATAAAATTACGGCATTTAATTTTGCATCGTTGTAAACTCCCTTGCGGATGGCGATGGTATCTTCCTCGCTGAAACCCCTCATCTTTCCTATCATTGTGTGCGCCGCAAGACAGTAATCACAATTGTTGATTTGTGAAACGATGAGGTTGATGGCTTCTCTCTCTTTTGCAGAATAAGAAGAATCATGAGAGAGCGTAGTTTCAGTATCTAGCATTGCTTTTAAGGAAGCTGATGAATAGCCAATTGTGGCATAAAGATTCGGGATTTTTCCCATTTTTGCTGCTACAGCTTCTAAAATTGTTTGTGAAGCTTGGCTTAAGTTTTCCTTTTCAGGAACAAGAATTGTTTTCATGATATTTGTTGTATTAATTGTTTAGTGAAATAATTATTTTTTTTGAAGAATCTGAAGCAATGATCAGGCCTGTAGCCATCATGATTACATCTTTTATTACTAATCGGCCGGCACCGGAAAGAAACGGAAATCCATAAAATTTAGTTGCGAAATCGCCTCCAAGATTTGGCACATAAGCTTCTGGTGTTGTAATCAGAAAAGACAGAGTTACCAATGACATTGAAAAAGTCAGAAGGCCTCCTATGACACCTATTTTTGGAAGAAAAATACCCAGTAAGTTCAGTAATCCGATTGAAACAATAACAATTCCCAATAGTATTGAAAAAGTGTAAGTACCGTTTTCTTCGTGCCATGCAATATTTTTAGCGACTTCTTGCCCTTCAGGATTTTTGTATTGCTGGTATTCAGGCGCTTCCTTACTGTAGAAAAAACTCATGAGCGGACTATTAGCCACAAAAGGAACTATTCCGTCTGCCTCATATTGATAGGCTTTCAGCCCTCCAATCCAAATCATTACGATTGCAACTGAAATTCTGATAAGATTGATAAATTGTAGCTGGGTGTTTGCAAGCCAATAAACGCCTGCTGATAAAAATCGTTTCATAAAAAAAGTTTTTCTTATTTGATGAAACAAAGTTACTGCGATGGCTATCCTCTAGAAATGGACAAAAAAGGATATTACTTGGACAAATATGCTATCTGTGAAATACCGCCCTTATTCCTAAACGCTTGCGGGGAAATCTGGGTATATTTTTTAAAAAAGCGACTGAAATAATATTCATCGTTGAATTGAAGCTGGTAAGCTATTTCTTTGATGCTTAAAGTAGTCAGGTGCAGCATCTTTTTTGCTTCTAGAATTAACCGATCTTGGATTAATTGCGAAGGCGTCTTTCCAAAATATTTGATTGTTTTCTTTGTGAGCGTGTTTGGCGAAATAGCAAGAAGTGCCGCATAATCATTTGGCTTGTGAAGCGTCAAGTATTTTTCATCAAGCAGCTGTCGAAATTGCTCCATCTTTTCATCCTTCGAGATTGTTACAGCTTCCTTTTCTAGGCTTTTTAATTTAAAAGTGCTGCATTTTGCCAAAACTACCTGCAAATATGACTTTAATACCATTTCTGAAGAATCAGAACCTGTAAGTTCTTCTTCCAGCCTATTTAATAATTGATGAAAATCGTCATGCTGTTGCTGTGAGAGCATTACAGAGGGTTCCAGATAGATATTGTTGAAAAGAAGTCCGTTGCAGGCTACTTCTTCACGGTGTATTTCAATGCAGTAAAAATCGCCATGAAATTTCAGGAGCGTATATTCAAGATTCTTTTGCTGTTCAATAAATATAGTCTGCAAGGGCGTAGAGAAAAGTATGATCGGGCCAGAAAATTGAAACGAAGCAAAATCAGCATGATAAATGCCTTCGCCGCTGTGAATTAAAATTAGGGTATATTCTGACAGCTGAATTGGAAGATCCAAAGAGTAATTTTCACTTTTTTCAATACCGATAAGACATTCGCCCTTTTCTCCAAAAATACTATTCATAATTTTTCGCTGGCTTCATTTTTCATAAAATCATCAAAATTAGGCTTTAAATGGATTCCATGAAACAATAAGGAATTTTATTTCAAGATATATTATAATTAAAAAAGAGAGCTTATAGCCCTCTTTCGTTATTCTTTTACTCTCGTCCAATATTGCGTTCTTCCCAGCAAAGAAAATCCGACATAGCCACGAACTTTGAGTTTATTTTCATTTTCTAAGCTTATGACGCATTTGTATTCTTTACCGCTTTTAGGATCTAAAATTTTGCCTCCATCCCACTCGTCGTCATTTTTGGTCAAGCCATTAATGATTACCATTCCTTTAATTGGCTTGTTCTTTTTGTCGCCTTTGCATTCTTCACAAACTTTATCTTCTTTACCTTTTTCTAGAATTTGGAGTATCTTACCGTAGATTTTACCATTGCTTTCATAAATCTCTACGATAGATTTCGCCGCTCCGGTGTCGTCGTCAATTGTTTTCCATTTGCCTAGAACCTTTGTCTGCGAACTCACATTTTGTATTGTCGCCATCAGAAACAGAACACTGTAAACTATTACCTTTTTCATTTAAGAGATATTTAAATTGCTAATAATGCTTTTATACTTGGATTCCATATAAAGTTAATAAATTGATTATCAAATCAGACACCAAGCCTAAATTTTTAAATAGAATTAACACTCAAAAAAATTACCCATAAAAAAAGGAACCGTTTAAAGTTCCTTTACTATAATTTAAGCTTTTAGCCAATCCACAATTTCTGGATCAGTCGGCAACGTCTTTGGAGAAACTACTTTTACCAATTCTCCTTTTTCATTGATCAGATATTTTTGGAAATTCCATTCTACTTCTGAATCTTGCAGCCCATTTTTAGATTTTTCAGTAAGGAATTTATACACTTCGCTCATGTCGTCGCCTTTTACAGAAATCTTTTCCATCATCGGGAAAGTCACGCCGTAATTCTTTTGGCAGAAAGCTCCGATTTCTTCATTAGTTCCTGGTTCTTGCGAAGCGAAATTGTTAGCAGGAAATCCTACGATTACAAAATTCTTGTCTTTGTATTGGTCATAAATCGCTTGCAAATCTTTATACTGCGGTGTTAATCCGCATTTTGATGCCGTGTTTACCACTAAGATTTTCTTTCCTTTCAAAGAAGCGAAATCAAAATCTTTTCCTTCTAAATCTTTTACCTTAAACTGGTAGATATTTTCTTTTGCCATAGTTTTGTTTTTTTCTGCAGACGATTTTGCCGTTTTATTTTGCGCTTGGTTCTGCTGGCAGGCAAAACAGCTGATAAATGCAAATGCCAATACTAATTTTTTCATCTTTTAAATTTTTATAAAATTAAATATTAGCTTCGGAATTCCGTTTAAACTTTTGTTAAATAAAAAGCCCATAATCGTTTAAATTATGGGCTTAATTTTATGATAAAATCTTTTAGCTTCTCAAATATTTCTTTTGCTTAACGTAAGCTAATGCTGAAATCAATGCGACAATTGCTATAGAAACAAAGACGAAGTTTGGCGTTACCACTTTTTCACCGCTTGCGTAAGAGTGCAATCCGGTCAAGTAGAAATTTACTCCAAAATAAGTCATCATGATAGAATAAAAAGCGAATACGCTGAATACATTGAAAATCCAAGTTCCTCTTAAACCTGGTACCAATCTGGCGTGAATTACGAAAGCATAAACCATGATGCTGATCAAAGCCCAAGTTTCTTTTGGATCCCAGCCCCAGTAGCGTCCCCAGCTTTCATTTGCCCATTGGCCTCCTAAAAAGTTTCCAATCGTCAGCATTACCAAGCCTACAGTTAACGACAATTCTGTAATATATGTAATTTCTTTAATACTTAATTCTAATTTCTTGCTGTTGTTTTTATTAGCAAAAATCATCAGAATTAAAGATACTAATCCTAAAATCATACCTAAAGTAAACGGTCCATAACTCGCTACAATTACTGCAACGTGAATCATTAACCAATACGAATTCAAAACCGGCTGCAAGTTTGCAATCGCCGGATCCATCCAGTTCCAATGCGCAATCATCAAGATCATGGAAGCCACGAATGCTGTCGAAGCTACCGTCAATTGTGACTGTCTTCCGAAAGCCAACCCGAAGAACATGGTTGCCCAGCCTACATAAATCATCGATTCATAAGCGTCACTCCAAGGCGCGTGCCCTGAAATATACCATCTGGCAATCAGTCCTGCCGTGTGAAATACGAATAAAATTCCGATTAAAACATGAAAGCCTTTTACCGTAATATTAATCCATTTTCTGTTATTGAAAATCTTCATAATTGTAAACAAAAGCATGAAAACGCCTGCCATCATATACAAATAATAAAGCTTTTTAAAGACATCATATTTGTTGTATAAAATCTCTGAATTGATCTTATCTTCACTCGGACGAACCGCTTTTCCGTATTTCTTTTGGAAGGTATTCAAGCCTTCAATAAATTGGTCTGCCGCTTTGTAGCCGCCAGTTTTTCTAGCTTCCTGCAAAGAATACATATAAGCCGGAAGCACATTTTTCATATACGTAGAATCGGCTCCGGTTACGCCAGTTTCATTAAGCTCCAAATAAGAAACCCACTTGTTTGCTTTGTGATAAGGAACTGGGAAAATCTTCAAAATCTTACCGCTCAAAGCTGCGTTTAAAAGCAATACTTTTTTATCAGCCTCGATAAAATCTTTTTGGAATTGATTCGGAACCGCAGCTTTAAACGCTTCATCCAAATAAGGAGACAATTTATAATTTCCTTGTTCGTCAAAAAAGCTGATAAACGAAACATATTCTGCCTTTAAATCAACGCCCAAAATCTTATGCAGGCTGTCATTGTGTTTCTTCAAATAAATGAAAGGCACGTTGAACCAAACTTCTGGATATTGTGACATTGACAAAAATACTTGATCCGAATTGTATCCTTTATAATGGTCGCTTTTGCTTACTTTACGGAGCAATTCTGAAGAAAAAGTATTGATTGGCTTCATTCTTCCGCCTTCGTCCTGAATGATTGTCCTGCCAAATTTTGCCGCATGTTCAGGATTCACTTCAATGATTTTCAAAAGCGAATCCACTTGTTTTTCTGTAGGCAAAACTCTTTTTAACGGAGCCGCAGTTGATTTGCTGTGATTGTGTCCGGGCGCTGAATGGTCATGGTCGTGAACTTCTTGCGCAAAACCGCCAATACTTAAGAATAAAGCTAAAATCGTAATCAATTTCGCTTTTTTAGCTTTCACTTTATCTAACATTTTTTTCACTTCTCCGAATCTTGAGTTTTTGTCAAACATAATTGCCATAAGGCCGATGTATAAAAGGAAATATCCGATGTAAGTAATCCAAGTTCCCCAGAAATCGTGGTTTACAGATAGCGCCGTAATGTCTGGCTCATACGTTTCTCTCAAATGTTCGTTGCTGTAATCATATGAAGCTTGGAAAAAACGGTAACCGCCATAATCCAATACATTATTCATGAAAATTTCATAGTCGAAAGGCTTTTGATCTTCTACTGTAATTTTACTTCTAAAAGCAGAGAAATTCTTTAAAGTTCCAGGGTATTTTTCGGCAATAAAGTCGTTAAGCTTGATTTTGAAAGGCAATGTGTATACTTTGCTTCCGTAAAATAAAGTGTATTCTAAATTCCCTAGTTTGAAAGATTGCGGTTCGCCCAATTTTCCTTTTGAACCCATTAGCGTTACATCTTGCGATTTTCCTTCCGCTTTGATGGTTACAATTAAGGCATCATCAGACGTTTTATCTTTGTAGTCATTGTTCGATTCATAAGCTACTTTTCCTTTAATCGCAGGATCAGGGAAAACGAATTGCGCACCTCCAACATTATATAACGAACGGAACATCAAATTTTGCACAGAATCTTTGACAACCAAACCTTGCAATTTGTCGGCCATTCGCATATATTCCCCACCAAACGGAGCTTCCAAAGTATAAGCATCGCCAGTTTTAGTGACGTTTACCGCACCAGCCGTTTTCTTGTTGAAAGCAAAAAGCACGTTGTGGATATTTTGCACTTCACCTTCCTTTAGATAATGCTCGTGACGTGTTCCGCCACCAGATTCTACCATTTTCAGGTAAGTCGTTCCGTTGGCATCTTCCTTGATGGTTTCCTTGGCATTCATTACAAATTCCTTAAAAACAACCTCATACGGAATATCTCCGAATTTATCTTTTATAGAAAAATCATTGTTTACGGCAGGTGAAAGAAGCAATTCCTTCTCTTCTACTCGGCGTTTCATTTCCCCTTTATATTCGCCATCCACAAAAACATTCAGGAACGTTTTTTCAGAATAAATTTGATTTTCTGACTGACCTTCAGCAATCGACATCATGCCCTCATAGCTGATATAACGTGTCCAAAATGCGCCAATCAAAATAAAAATAAAGGAAATATGAATCAGCAAAGTGGTCCATTTTTCCTTTTTATGTAATTTATATCTTTTTATGTTTCCAAGAAAATTGATTAGAAAAAACAACATTATGGCTTCAAACCACCAACTGTTGTAAATCAAAATTCGAGCGGTATCAGTGTTGTAGGCGTCTTCTACAAAGGTTCCGATTCCCATCGATATTGCGAAAACGATGAATAAAACAGCCATTAAGCGAGTGGAAAACAGGAAGGAAAAAATCTTATCCATGAGAGTGGAATTACATAGTTTAAAAGTACGGCAAAAGTAAGCAAAAATGTTTGAACGAATCATTAATGATTATCCCGCCTTTTGGTAAATCCTTGTTAATTTTTTCTAAATATTTTGAAACATTATCATTAGAGATTGTCATTTTTTGTAAATTATAGCTGTAACTGCTTCAAGAATTACATTTTACAAGAAGCGAAAAGTCTTATATGAACTTCCAGAATCTGGATTACATTTTATACAAAACAGTAATCCTAATAATTCATAAGTAATTCCTAAATTAGCGCCATGATTAAAGTAACCGTTATCGGCTCAGGAAATGTTGCGCAGCATCTGATTCAGGCTTTTAAAAATAGCAATGAAATTGAGCTGTCGCAAGTTTTTTCAAGAGAAATTGAAACTATTTCGCATCTCCTTGACCGTTCAAAAATCACGAATGACTGGCAAGCGCTTTCAAAATCAGATATTTATGTAATTGCTGTTTCTGATAGCGCCATTGCGGAAGTTTCTTCAAAACTGCCTTTCAAAAATAGATTTGTTGTGCACACTTCGGGAAGCGTTCCTTTGGAAGAACTGGATTCTAAAAACCGACGCGGTGTTTTTTATCCGTTGCAAACTTTTACAAAGAATAAAGAAGTAGATTTTTCAATAATCCCGACTTGTCTTGAAAGTGAATTCGACGATGATTATACTATTTTGGAAGACTTGGCGGAAGCCATAAAAAGCAAGCATTACTTGATCAGTTCGAGCCAAAGAAAGTCGCTTCACGTTGCCGCAGTTTTTGTGAATAATTTCACGAATCACATGTATCAAATTGGGAAAGATATTTGCGGAGAACACCAGCTTCCGTTTGAAATATTAAAACCTTTGATTGCTGAAACAGCCAATAAAGTGCAAAGCCTCTCGCCTCTTGAGGCGCAAACCGGACCAGCCAAAAGGCACGACCAGAATACGATTGACGCACATTTAGCGTTACTTACAGACATAAATCAAAAAGAAATTTATAAAATACTAACACAATCCATTCAACATTCTCATGTCAAAAAGTTATAAGGAAATCATGAACGACATCACCACTTTTATTTTTGATGTCGATGGCGTTCTGACCGATAGTTCTGTTCATATTACGCCGACGGGCGAAATGCTTCGCGTGATGAATATCCGTGATGGTTTTGCCATGAAAGCAGCCATTGAAAGCGGTTATCACGTTTGCATTATTTCTGGAGGAAGCAATGAAGGCGTGCGAATTCGCTTGAAAAATCTTGGAATTAAAGATATTCATTTGGCTTGTCCTGATAAAGTGGAAAAATTTAAAGAATATACTGAATTGTACAATATCAAGCCAGAACAAGTGCTATATATGGGCGACGACATTCCAGATTATCACGTGATGAAATTGGTCGGATTGCCAACTTGTCCGCAAGACGCAAGCCCTGAAATTAAAGGAATCAGCAACTATATTTCACACAAAAATGGCGGTCGTGGCGCAGTTCGCGATGTGATCGAGCAGGTCATGAAAGTGCAAGGAAAATGGATGGAATATTTTGATGGAAAACACGATTAGAATTATAAGTTATAAATTATGAGTTATGAGTTTTGCTCTCTGGGCTTACTTTCTACTCTTGAATTCGTAATTTATAACTCAATTCTCACTTTTAATTTCTCACTTCTAAATTCGCAATCCGAATCATAAATTATAATTCATAACTAAAAAGAATGGCTTTTTTAAAACTGATACGCTTCCAAAATCTCATCATGCTGGCAATCATGCAGCTTGTTTTTCGCTATGGATTTTTAGCATTGCAGGAAATTCCTTTGGCACTAAACGATTGGCAGTACTTGATTTTAGTACTTTCAACGGTTTGCATCGCTGCGGGCGGTTATTTAATCAACAATATTTTCGACAAAGCAACTGACGAAATAAACAAGCCTGATGATGTTGTTGTCGGCAAAAGTATTTCTGAAGCAATGGCTTACAATATTTACATGGCATTAAACATAATTGGTGTCGGAGCCGGATTTTACCTTTCAAATGTCATCGAAAGACCAGGATTTTCGCTTTTATTTATAGTTATTTCAGGAACGCTTTATTTGTATGCTTCGGGACTAAAACAAACTTTATTGGTCGGAAATATTATCGTCGCTTTATTACTTTCTCTAAGCATAATTATCATTGGTATTTTTGATTTATTGCCAACGATAAATCCAGATAACCAAGCCGGAATGGGCTTGCTTTTCAAGATATTATTAGATTATGCAGTTTTTGCTTTTATTATAAATTTCATCAGGGAAATAGTTAAAGATTTAGAAGATGTAAATGGTGATTACAATCAAGGAATGAATACGTTACCAATTTCATTGGGAGTTGCAAGAACTGTAAAAGTAGTTTTCGGATTAAGCTTTATTCCGTTGGGATTGATTATTTATTATGTCAATGAAAATTTATTTTCTAACAATCTATATTATGCTACGATTTATGGATTACTCTTGATTCTAGGGCCATTATTGTATTTTACGATTAAGATATTCTCAGCTAAGAATCAGAAAGATTTCAATCACTTGAGTAAAGTCTTGAAAATCGTGATTTTCTTCGGAATTCTCTCTATCGCAGTTATCAATTTCAATATAAAATATGCTTACTAATTTAAAAGGATACACAATCATATTAGCTTCTGGTTCGCCGAGAAGACAGCAGTTTTTCAAAGACATGCATTTGGATTTTGAAGTACGCTTGAAAGAAGTGGATGAAATTTTTCCAGATGATTTGAAAGCTTCAGAAATCACTGATTTTCTTGCAGTTTTAAAAGCAAATGCTTTTCAAGAAGAACTGAAATCAACTGATATTTTAGTGACCAGCGACACGATTGTTTGGCATAATGGGAAAGCTTTGGGCAAGCCAAAAGATTATGACGATGCTTTTTATATCTTGAAATCTTTGTCAAATTCTACACATGAAGTTTTTACTTCCGTATGTTTTAAAACCAAGGATAAAATTGACATTATAAACGAAACTACAAAGGTAACTTTCAGCATTTTATCTGACGAAGCAATCGCTTATTATCTTGAAAACTTCAAGCCTTACGACAAAGCAGGCGCTTATGGAATTCAAGAATGGATTGGCCTTGTGGGAATCAGCAAAATTGAAGGTTCTTATTCAAATGTTGTCGGGCTTCCGGTGCAAAAAGTTTACGAATATTTTGCTAACTTTGGTAAAAACAGCTAAAAATGTCCTTTTTCCAAGATTATTACACTGAAATTATTACGACAATAGTTTTACTGGTTTCTGTCATGGTAATTCGTTTTACAGTTTCAAAATTTGTAAAACGCTATGCAAAACATGCTGAAATAAGCGAACACCGAGCCGTTTTGATTAGCAAATACATAAATATTGCAATTACGATATTGACAATTGCTGGCGTTTTCATTATCTGGGGCGTAAAAACTAATGATATTTACAAAGTGCTTACAGCAATTATCACTTTAGTCGGCGTTGCCTTTTTTGCGCAATGGTCGATTTTAAGCAATATCACTTCGGGAGTCATTTTGTTTTTTTCTTTTCCTTTCAGAATTGGAGACACGATTAGAATTCACGACAAAGACTTTCCGTTGGAAGCTGAAATTGATGATATTAAAGCTTTTCATACTTATTTAAGGACTAAAGAAGGCGAATTAGTTACTTATCCAAACAATCTTTTACTCCAAAAAGGCGTTTCAATTGTAAATATTCAAAAGGAAGAAAGAGAATTTACCGACTAAATTTAACATTGCATTGGCGAATTCCAATGTATAGTATTTTGTAATTTCACGTAAAACGCTAACCAAACCACAAATTACAAATGCTTAAAAAACTAAAAATCTTTTTAATTCTTTTCACTATCTGCAGCTGTCAAATCATTTCAGCTCAAGAAAAGCCTGTTAAAAAAGATTCATTGCGTGGTTACCGAAGCATTGAAGCCTATTCGAAAAAGCGCGGTTTTACAAAATTTCTGCATAAATTAATCTTCAAATCTGTAGATTCAAAAAAACCTAAAAATAAAAAGAAGGATAAAGTTGTCCTTAAAGATTATGGAAAGGTCGAAGGCAAAATCGTCAGAAATATTCACATCACGACTTTAGATCCTTTCGGATTTTCTGAAAAAGATTCAACTCGAAAAGCACGAAATGGTTTTGAGCGCTTTGGAAATAGAGTCCATATAAAATCTGCCAAACTGACTATTAAAAATCTGCTCTTGATAAAGAGAAACAAGCCTTTAGATTCCCTTTTGGTTAAAGAATCTGAGCGTTTGATCAGAAGCCAGCGTTATGTTCGCGCTGTTGATATTAGAACTGAAATAGCTTCCGCTGGCTCAGATTCTGTTGATGTTTATATTCGAGTTTTAGATTCTTGGAGCCTTATTCCAAATGCTGCAGGTTCTACTTCTAGGACTACTTTTGAGCTTACGGAAAGAAACTTTTTAGGTTCTGGCCATGAATGGGACAACACCTATCGCCAGAGTTTTAATGATGGAAGAAGCGCATTCAGCACGAGATATACGGTGCCGAATATCATGAATACTTACATCAAAACATCTTTGGCTTACAGCTATGATGCAGAAAGAAACATGTCAAAAAGCATAAATATTGATCGTCCGTTTTTCTCTCCTTTTGCAAAATGGGGTGCCGGAATTTATGTTGCACAAGATTATAGAAGAGATTCACTGCCAGATAATATTGGAAAATTAGCCATCCAAAGCTATAAATTTGGTACGCAGGACGTTTGGGTGGGTAAATCATTGCAAATTTTTGAAGGCGATTCTGAAGAAGACAGAACCACGAATTTTATTACTTCCCTGCGATTTCTTCGTAAAAATTTTGTGGAACAACCGCAAACAGCTTATGATACTTTAAATTATTATTCCGATGAAAATTTCTTTTTAACCGGATTTGGAGTCAGTTCTAGAAAATACATTCAAGACAAATACCTTTTCAATTATGGAATTACAGAAGACGTTGCCATCGGAAAAGTGTATGCGCTGACATTGGGCTACCAAAATAAAAATCATATCAACAGGATGTATTTTGGTGGGCGTTTTGCTTACGGGCAATATTTTAAATGGGGCTATTTCAGTACCAATATAGAATACGGAACCTTCTTTCGTGGACCAATAACAGAGCAAACCACTTTTTCTTTAGAAGTAAATTATTTTACAAATCTTATCAATTTGGGAGAATGGAGAATTCGCCAATTTATTAAGCCCAGAGTCGTAATCGGAACCAATCGCTATGAAACTATTGCAGATCGAATTGATATAAATGAAGATAACGGAATTCCTGGTTTTAGAAGCTATTATTTAAGAGGAACAAAAAAGATGCAGCTCATGCTTCAAACGCAATCATATTCTCCTTGGAATTTGGGCGGTTTTCGTATCAATCCTTTTCTTAATGCTACAATCAGCATGATAAGCAACAATAATGACAACCTTTGGAAAGGAAAAGCCTATTCGCAAGTTGGAGTCGGAATTATGATCAGTAATGACTTTTTAGTCTTTAATAATTTTCAATTTTCGTTTTCATACTATCCTTCCATCCCAGAAAGTGGAGATAATGTTATCCAAACTAACTCCTTGAAAAACAACGACTATACCTTGCCAAATTATGAATTTGGGAAGCCTGAAATCGTTCCTTACAAATAAATTAAATCAATTGGCACAGTTATTGGATTTTGCTTTTTCAAATAATACAAAAAAGCAAGATTATGAAAACTCTAAAAATTTTATTAGCAGGATTTGCAGTGATTTTGTCAAGTTCGCTTCAGGCACAAGTTTCGGTTAATGTCAACATCGGCGGGCGTCCAGATTGGGCTCCGGTCGCTTACACAGAAGCAAATTATTATTATCTTCCTGATGTGGAAGCCTATTATGACGTGAGAGCTTCCAATTTTATTTATGCAAACAACGGAAGCTGGATTCATGCGAGAAGCTTACCTGCAAGATACAGAAGCTATGATTTATACAGCGGTCCGAAAGTAGTTTTGACAGATTATCGAGGCAACCGTCCTTACACCCACTTTAAAACACACAGAGTTAAATATTATCACGGCTACCGCGCACCGCAAACCGTAGTCGTTAGAGAAGTTCATCACAAAAAACATCATAAAACGCACAAGCCAGCCAAACATCACGGACACCATCATAACCATTAAAAAACACAGAAGAGAGCCAAGTAGGCTCTCTTTTTTGTTAAAGTCAATCGCAAAAAAAGCAGCGCAAAGATTAATTATTATATTTGAAGCTATTGTCTTATAAATTCAAAATGATCTCAAAAACTGCTTTCCGAGCGCTATTTTTATTACTATTCTTCCAAGCCAGTTATGGCCAGCAACCGCAGAAACCGAATTCTGGCGAAATATACGAGCAAATTCAAAAACTCAATTTTTTAGGATCTGTTTTGTATGTAGCCGCGCATCCTGATGATGAAAATACCAAGCTGATTTCTTATTTTTCTAATGAAGTAAAAGCCCGAACAGCTTATCTTTCCTTGACTCGCGGTGATGGAGGACAAAATTTGATCGGTTCAGAACTTCGAGAATTATTAGGCGTTTTAAGAACGCAAGAATTATTAGCAGCCCGTAGAATTGACGGTGGCGAACAGCTTTTTTCGCGTGCCAATGATTTCGGATTTTCTAAAGAGCCAAACGAAACTTTTTCTATTTGGAACAAAAACGAAGTCTTGAGCGATGTTGTTGCTGCAATCCGAAAATTTCAGCCAGACGTAATTATAAATCGCTTTGACCACAGAAGTCCAGGAACCACGCACGGACATCATACCGCTTCAGCGATGTTGAGCGTGGAAGCTTTTGACTTGGCCGGAAATAAAAAAAGTTTTCCAGAACAGCTTTCAGAAACTGAAGTCTGGCAGCCGAAACGAATCTTTTTCAATACTTCTTGGTGGTTTTATGGTTCAGAAGAAAAATTTGAAAAAGCAGACAAAAGCAAGATGATTGCTATAAATGCTGGAGTTTATTTCGGATTAAAAGGAAAAAGCAACGGTGAAATTGCTGCATTAAGCAGAAGCCAGCACAAATGCCAAGGTTTTGGAACTATGGGAACTCGCGGTGACGAGCCAGAATATCTTGAATTTTTAAAAGGCGATTTTCCAAAGGATAAAAATAATTTATTCGAAGGCATAAATACGACTTGGTCGCGTGTAAAAGGTGGCGAAAAAATTGGTGCTATTTTAAATGAAATTGAGAAAAATTTCAACTTTAAAGATCCGTCTGTTCACTTGCCGAAGTTGATGGAAGCTTATGCTTTGGTTAATAAATTGGAAGACAGACATTGGAAAAATATCAAAAAGAAAGAACTTGAAAATATAATTATGGCTTCTGCTGGATTATTTTTAGAAGGAATTTCAACAGTTCAGAGTACCAATCCCGGAGGTGAATTTAGCTTGAAAATTGAAGCCGTAAATCGCAGCAGTCAAGAAATTGAATTTGTAGATGCAATTTTTGTAAATAATCCTGAAAATGGAAAAATTACTGGACAAAAATTAGAAAAAAACAAGTCTTTTAAAGTAGATAAAACATTGAAAATTGCGCCAAACACGACTTATACTTCGCCTTATTGGCTGAACGAAAAAGGAACTTTGGGAATGTATGCCGTGAAAGACAAAGAAATGATCGGCAAACCCGAAAGTAATCGCCTACAATTACAATGGAATTTAAAAATCTGCGGACAAAATTTTCAGATTTTTAAAGACATTGTTTACAAATTTTCTGATCCAGAAAAAGGAGAAATTTATCAGCCTTTTGAAATTTTGCCAGAAGCAACTGCTACAGTTTTAAACGACGTAACTATTTTTTCTGATTCAAAATCTAAACCTATTTCTATCAAAATTAAAGCAGGAAAAGCTGACCTAAAAGGAAAAATTAGTCTAAATATTCCGAAAGGCTGGACGGTTTCTCCTTCAGAAATTCCTTTTGAAATCGCAATGAAAAACGATGAAAAGTTAGTTTCTTTTGAAGTTACGCCTCCATCTTTTGAAAACAAAGGAATTATTGCGCCACAAATTACTTTGGAAGGACGAAATTTTACGCAGAAATTAACCACAATTCAATACGATCATATTCCGAAACAAAGCGTTTTAATGCCTTCGGAAGCTTCTGTCGTGAGATTGGACATCAAAAAAGAAGGGCAAAATATTGGTTATGTGGAAGGCGCTGGCGATGAAATTCCGCAAAGTTTAAAACAAATCGGTTATGATGTAAGAATTATAAAACCTGAAGAAATTACAGAAACTTCTCTTTCCGAATTTGACGCCATAGTAATGGGAATAAGGGCTTACAACGTAGTTTCTGATCTGCAATTCAAGCAGCGCTATCTTTTGGAATATGTAAAAAATGGCGGAAATCTGATTGTTCAATACAATACTTCCGGACGAAGAACTTTCAATGTTCCTGATCTTTCTCCTTATGAATTGAATATTTCAAATGACCGCGTGACCGATGAAAATGCTAAAGTTTCGTTTTTAGACGCAACACATCCGGTTTTAAATCATCCTAATAAAATAACTGATGCTGATTTTCAAGGCTGGTTTCAAGAGCGAGGATTGTATTTTCCTGATAAATGGGGAAAAGAATTTACGCCAATTTTGGGCATGAAAGATATTGGAGAAACTGAAAAACAAGGAAGCCTTTTGGTAGCAAAATATGGAAAAGGATATTATATTTACACAGGATTGAGCTTTTTTAGAGAATTGCCAGCAGGCGTTCCGGGAGCGTTCAAGCTTTTCACCAACCTGATTTCTATTGAAAAAAAGGATAAATCATAAACTGATGGAAGAAAAAAAAATAAAAACTTGGAAGCGGAATTATACTTTAGTTCTGGTCGCCAACTTAGTATATATTCTTGTTTTTTATTTCATAATGCAATATTTTTCATAAATGCAGGCAATTGACTGGATCGTTTTAATTATTACGCTTTTTTTCATCGTCTTTTATGGCGCTTGGAAAACCAAAGGCAGTAAAAATGTACAAGATTATATTTTAGGAAATAACGAAACGCCTTGGTATACCGTAGGAATTTCGGTTATGGCGACACAAGCCAGCGCCATCACATTTCTCTCAACGCCAGGACAGGCTTTCAATGACGGAATGGGATTTGTGCAGTTTTATTTTGGATTGCCACTGGCGATGATCATTATTTGTATCACTTTTATACCAATTTATCACCGTTTAAAAGTATATACGGTTTATGAATTTCTAGAGCAGCGTTTTGACCTAAAAACACGTTCGCTTGCCGCCATATTATTTTTGGTGCAAAGAGGATTTTCTACCGGAATTACGATTTACGCTCCTGCAATTATTTTATCTTCAATTTTAGGATGGAATTTAAATCTGATGAATATTGTCATCGGAATTTTAGTCATAATCTATACCATGACTGGCGGAACAAAGGCTGTAAATGTCACGCACAAACAGCAAATGTTCATTATTATGCTAGGAATGTTTATAGCGTTTTTTATCATATTAAATCTTCTTCCAGAGAATGTTTCTTTCAATAATGCGCTTCAAATTGCGGGTGTTAATGACAAGATGAATATTCTAGATTTTTCGCTAGACAAGGAAAAAAGATATACGGTTTGGACTGGTTTGACTGGAGGTTTGTTTTTAGCCCTCTCCTATTTTGGTACAGATCAATCGCAAGCACAACGCTATTTATCTGGAAAATCGGTAAAGGAAAGCCAAATGGGATTGGTTTTCAACGCTTTGTTAAAAGTTCCGATGCAGTTTTTTATTCTTTTGGTCGGAATTATGGTTTACGTATTTTTCCAATTTCAATCTGTTCCGATTAATTTTAATCCGAATAGCAAAGCCAGTATTGAAAAATCAATTTATGCCAATGATTATAAGAAATTGGAAGGTGAATTGGTCGAAATTGCTTCTGAAAAAAAGGAAGTTACTTTGGCTTATGTCAACCAGTTAAATATTGAAACAGACAATAAAGTGCTGAAAAACAGAATAATTTCCTTAGGAGAAAAGGAAAAATCATTGCGTGAAAATGCAAAAGTTTTAATCAGTAAAGCCAATAAGAAAAATAAAACTACAGACAGCGATTATGTTTTTATCCATTTTATAATTCACTATTTGCCAAAAGGTTTCATCGGACTTTTGCTAGCCGTAATTATTTGTGCCGCAATGTCTTCCACCGCTGCCGGAATTAATTCGCTTGCTTCAACGACTGTTATTGACATCTATAAAAGAAATTTAAAAGAAGAGAAATCGGAAACCCATTATGTGCAAGCATCCAAAGGATTTACGTTGCTTTGGGGAATCATAGCAATATTGTTCGCTTGTTTCGGAACTCTTTTTGAAAACTTAATTCAATTTGTAAATATTATCGGATCAATTTTTTACGGAACTATCTTGGGAATTTTCTTAGTAGCATTTTATGTAAAATATGTAAAAGCACAAGCCGTATTTTGGGCAGCCGTTTTTAGCCAAATTGCCATCTTCATAATTTACTATTTTGCGATTTACATCTATCCTTCTGGCAAAGAAAAATTAAGCTATTTGTGGCTGAATTTCATCGGAGTAATAATAACGATGATTGTCGCCACGACAATTCAATACATTAGAAATTCAGGCAAATTAAAAGAATCTGTTTAATTTCATCATCTATTTTACAAATAAAAAAGCCGATTGCAATTAACAATCGGCTTTTTTATTAAGCATATTTTGGAATTATTTTTTGTTCCATTCCGCGATGCTGTCCTTATTCATTTTCACATAATCAGCATTGTTTTCTTTTTCAGCACCTGCTAGAGATAATTTTGCAGTTTCAACAGCTCCTTTTTTATCACCTAATTTTGACTGGATCAAAGATTTTTGTCTTAAAATCCAAAATGGTGCATCACCTTTTGATTTCTCAACTGCTTTATTTACCCAAGTCAACGCCTTGTTCAAATCACCGTTTGATTGATAATAATATTGAGCTGCTGCAAAATAATCATTTGCTGAAGGTCCTGATAAAGTAGATTCGATGCTTTCAATTGCAGTTTTTTGCGTTGGAACATCAAATTTTACAGCAACAAGCGTTTTTTCCCAAGAAATTTCTAAACTTCCAGAATCATTGCTGATATTGTTCACTGCAATTGTCAAAGTTTCTACGTTTCTGTTTAAATTTTCAGGCTTTACATTTGTTCTTAAAACTACTTTATTTTCATTCCATTCTGCCGGCAATCCCCAGTTGTTTGTGTCTTTATAGAAAATTACGTCCCAAGAATCTGCCTTTGGAATTGAATACAAACCATAGCTTCCTTTAGGTAAATCTTTTCCTCCGATTTTCACATCTTCGCTGAAAGTTACGATAGTATTTCCGTTTGCACCCGTTCTCCATAATTTTCCAAAAGGAACAAGATCTCCAAAAATAGTTCTTCCTTTCGCACTCGGACGAGAATATTCAATATGCACATCAGTCAATCCAACTACTTGAGTAATATCAGATTTCGGACTCGGAGCTGGTGTTTTCACTTGAGCTTCAGAAGCATAGCACATAAGAAATAAGCCTGCCGCAATAATTATTTTTTTCATAAAATTCTTTTTGATTAATTTATTGCGAATTTAATAATTTCAAACATAGTAATGTATGGAAAATTCAAAATATTTTGTTTAACTTATAAATCATACTATTAAACAATTTTGTATTTTTACTATATGAAATTATATTCAATACATACAAAGCAAAAGCTACCAATTTCTTTAGATGAAGCTTGGAAATTTATCGCTGACCCGAAGAATTTAGAAGTAATTACTCCGAAATCAATGGGTTTTAAAACACTTTCGGGTGATGAAAAAGAAATGTTTGCCGGTCAGATAATTCATTACAAAATCACTCCTTTATTCGGAATTTCGATACAATGGGTAACCGAAATTACGCATGTTCAAGACAAAAAGTTCTTCGTTGATGAACAGCGATTTGGTCCGTATAATTTTTGGCATCACAAGCATTTTCTGAAGGAAATTCCTGGTGGCGTTGAAATGGAAGACATTGTGCATTATAAAGTTCCGATGGGAATTTTGGGACAATTGGCGCATCCTTTTTTGGTAAAATCTAAATTGGAAGAAATTTTTGCATTTAGGCAGAAAAAATTAATTGAACTTTTTGGAGAATTTAAATAGACGCAATGAATATATTTTGGTTCCGCAGAGATTTGCGTTTAGACGATAATGCCGGATTATTTCAGGCTTTGTCAGATGATGAAACACTTCCTATTTTTATATTTGATAAAAATATTTTAGAAGATCTTCCAAAAGATGATGCTCGGGTTACTTTTATTTCTGAGTTATTAGAAAAAATTCAAACTGATTTAAAAAAAGAAAAAAAGTCATTAGCTGTTTTTCATGACGAGCCAGAGAAAGTTTTTGAAAAATTAATTTCCGAAAACAAAATCAAGGCAATTTACACCAATCACGATTATGAGCCTTACGCTAAAAGTAGGGATTCCCAAATTGCGAAATTTTTAAAATCTAAAAATATTTCATTCCATACTTTTAAAGACCAAGTGATTTTTGAGAAAGATGAAGTCGTAAAAGATGATGGAAAACCTTATGTGGTTTATACGCCCTATTCTAAAAAATGGAAAGAAAAATTTAGTGATAAATTAATAGAAAATTTTCTTTCGGAGAAAAAGCTAGACAGAATTGCAAATCATAAATATCCTTTTCTGGAATTGAAAGTTATCGGCTTTGAAAAGTCAAAGATTAAAGTCGAATCTTTTGACGTTTCTGAAAAAATTATAGAAAATTATAAAGAAACTAGAGATTTTCCAAGCATTGACGGGACTTCCCATTTGAGTCCGCATTTGCGTTTTGGAGCAATTAGCATTCGGAAGATTGTAAAAACAGCAAAGAATTACAAACAAGAAACTTTTTTAAATGAATTAATCTGGAGAGAATTTTTCATGCAGATTTTGTGGCATTTTCCAAATACCGTTACAGAAAGTTTCCGTCCAAAATATGACAATATTCAGTGGCGAAATAACGAGACCGAATTTAAAATCTGGTGTGAAGGCAAAACCGGATATCCAATTGTTGATGCTGGAATGCGACAATTAAACGAAACTGGGAATATGCACAATCGCGTGAGAATGGTGGTTGCGAGTTTTTTGTGCAAGCATTTGCTAATCGATTGGCGTTGGGGAGAAGCTTATTTTGCCCAAAAACTTTTAGATTACGAACAATCCAGCAATATTGGAAATTGGCAATGGGCATCTGGAAGCGGTGTCGATGCGGCGCCATATTTCCGGATTTTCAATCCGAGTGAACAAGTTAAAAAATTTGACAAAGACTTTAAATATATCAAAAAGTGGGTTCCTGAATTTCAAGAAATCTCCTATCAGCCAATTGTGGACCACAAGGAAGCAAGAGAAAGATGCCTGAAAGTTTACAAGGAAGCTGTTGCATAAAAAAAATCCCGATTGACAATTGCCAATCGGGATTTTTAAATTTATTGATGCCTTATTATTTTTTAATTTTTGCTTTTAAAGCTTTCGCTTCCGCAGTCATTTCTAAATAATTGTACACGTTAAGCAAAGTTTTGCTTACATCAGCATTTTCTGGATCAAGCTCATGCGCTTTTTCAAGATATGGTAAAGTTCCTTTGAAAATTCCTTCTCTTTTTGCCTTTAGCTCGTCGTATCTTTTGTTTTCTTTTGCAGATTGACCTAAGCTGTTCATTTCTT
Organism: Flavobacteriaceae bacterium PS02334; assembly: GCA_029959295.1. Classification (GTDB taxonomy): domain Bacteria; phylum Bacteroidota; class Bacteroidia; order Flavobacteriales; family Flavobacteriaceae; genus Flavobacterium. The sequence continues at coordinate 252,755 of JASCOH010000003.1, forward strand.
TCACTAGCTTATCATCAGCACCCAATTTCATAACAGCAAGATTCAAGTAAGCATTTGTATATTTTGGATCTAATTCAATTGCTTTTTTATAGAATTTCTCAGCTTCGTCATTTTCATTTGCTTGAGCAGAAATTACACCCAAATTGTAAAACATTGTTGGATCATTTGGCGTTTTGGCAATTACTTGAGTAATTAATTTTTTGTAGCCTTCTAAATCGTTAGTCTTCAAGGCCAAATCAGCTTCCGTCATCACCAAAGAAATATCATCTGGATTAGCAACTCTAGCTTCAGAAACTGCCTTTTTTGCAGCAGCGACATCTCCTTTTGAATTGTAAATCAAAGCAATATTTTTATAAATTTCACCCCTTTTTGATGGCTCGATTTCTGTTTTAGGAGTATCGTGCGTACCTAATTTTACAGCTCTGTCTCTTTCTGCCATATTTGCAAAATTTTGAACTTCGTCATTAAGTTTGCTTTTAGCAGTATAAATTGTAGCTTTTCCAGAATAATTAAGTTTTTTCAACTCATCATAATGTTTTAAAGCAACATCGTAATCTGCACCATTTACCGCACTTGAAGCTGCATAAAATAAGTAAACTGTATCTTTTTTGTTCAAAAGATAAGTTTGGTATAACTTCTCAGCACCTTGCTTATAGCGTTTTTCTTGATTGTCTTTTACAGCAGAATTTACAAGCTCGCCTTTAACAGCAGTCAAGGAAACTTCAGCTTCTTTTGTATATTTTGATTTATTTGAAGCTTTTTCAACCTCTAATAATTGAGTATACGCTTTAGCTGCATTTAATAAACTGTTGACAGTGTCTACTTTCTTTTTGGCAAGTTCTAAATTTGCATTTCCTTTTAAGAAATAAAACTGCGCTTTTTGAGAAGCGTCAGCATTTGCAATTAAACCTTCAGCTTTTTCCAAAGTTGCTTTCGCTTCACTTGGATTGTCATTTTTCAAAGCTTTTTCTGCTGCTTTCAACTCGTCTTTTTGGGCAAAAGTTACACCCGAAATTAGAAAAGCTGACGCTAGTAATACATATTTACTCTTCATATTTTTTCTTTTTTAATTTATAAATTACTCTTCAGTATCTTCTTGTTCTTCTGAATCTTCAATTTCTTCGGTTGTTCCTTCAGCGATATCGTCAGAAATTTCTGGATTAGAAATAGCTTCTACATTTAAAACTTCTTCTCCGTCCAAAGTTTCTTCGATAACAGCTTCCTCACGGATAACTTTTGTCACGGCAGCAATCGAATCATTTCCTTTGATATTGATTAGACGAACACCTTGCGTTGCTCTTCCCATCACTCTCAAGTCAGAAACTTCCATTCTGATTGTTAATCCAGATTTGTTGATAATCATTAAATCGTCAGCATCAGTAACACTATTGATAGAAATCAAATCTCCTGTTTTTTCAGTGATGCTCAATGTTTTCACACCTTTTCCACCTCTGTTAGTGATTCTATAATCATCCAAAGAAGAACGTTTTCCGTATCCTTTTTCAGAAACCACAAGAATTTCGCTTTCCATATCATTTACAGAAACCATACCAACAACTTCATCTTTGTCATCTCTTAACGTAATTCCGCGAACTCCAGAAGCGCTTCTTCCCATCGGACGCGTTTTTCCTTCTTCGAAACGAACTAATTTCCCAGATTTTACAGCAATCAAAATTTGGCTTTCACCATTTGTCAATTTAGCTTCTAGTAATTCATCGTCTTCTTTAATAGTAATAGCGGCAATTCCGTTTACTCTTGGACGAGAATATTGTTCTAATAAAGTCTTCTTTACCTGACCTTGTTTTGTAGCCATAATTACATAATGAGAATTGATGTAATCTTGGTTTTTCAAATCTTGAGTACAAATAAAAGCTTTCACTTTATCATCGTTTTCAATATTGATCAAGTTTTGAATTGCTCTACCTTTCGAAGTTTTGGAACCTTCCGGAATTTCATAAACACGCATCCAGAAACATTTTCCTTTCTGCGTAAAGAACATCATATATTGGTGGTTTGTTGCTACAAACAAATGCTCTAAGAAATCCTGATCTCTTGTTCCAGCACTTTTTTGGCCAACTCCTCCTCTATTTTGAGTTTTGTACTCAGAAAGATTTGTTCTCTTGATATAACCTGCGTGAGAAATGGTAATTACTACGTTTTCATCGGCAATCAAATCTTCAATGCTCACGTCACCGCCAGCATATTCAATTTGAGAACGACGCGCGTCGCCATATTTCTCTTTAATTTCGTTTAATTCCTCTTTGATAAGTTCCATTCTAAGCTCTTTGCTAGCTAACAACTCTCTCAAATGAGTAATTAATTTCATGATTTCTTCATATTCAGCACGCAATTTATCTTGCTCAAGACCAGTTAATTGTCTCAAACGCATTTCAACAATCGCTTTTGCCTGAATCTCAGAAAGCTTGAATCTTTCGATTAATTTTTCTTTCGCTTGATCTGTATTACTTGAAGAACGAATCAATTGAATTACTTCATCAATATTATCTGAAGCAATAATTAAACCTTCTAAAATATGCGCTCTTTCTTCTGCTTTGCGCAATTCATATTGTGCTCTACGAACCACAACTTCGTGACGGTGTTCTACGAAATAATGAATCAATTCTTTTAGATTCAGCATTTGCGGTCTTCCTTTCACCAAAGCAATGTTGTTCACGCTGAAAGAAGATTGCAACTGCGTAAACTTATATAAGGTATTCAAAACTACGTTTGGAACTGCGTCACGTCGCAAGATATACACGATACGCATACCGTTTCTATCTGACTCGTCACGAATATTCGAAATACCATCGATTTTCTTTTCATTAACCAAATCAGCTGTTTTCTTGATCATATCAGCTTTGTTGACTTGGTACGGAATTTCAGTCACGATAATACATTCTCTTCCGTCAACTTCTTCGAAGCCAACTTTAGCACGCATTACAATTCTTCCTCTTCCGGTTTTAAACGCTTCACGAACACCATCATATCCATAAATAATACCTCCAGTTGGAAAATCTGGAGCTTTGATATGGTTCATCAATTCGTCAATTTCTATATCTTCATTGTCGATATATGCTAAAGTTCCGTCGATAACTTCTGTTAAATTATGTGGCGCCATATTCGTGGCCATACCCACCGCAATTCCAGAAGCACCGTTTACTAATAAAACAGGAACTTTTGTCGGCATTACTTTAGGTTCTTCTAAAGTATCGTCAAAGTTCAGCTGGAAATCAACTGTCTCTTTGTCAAGATCTGCCATAATTTCTTCGGAAATCTTGCGCATTCTAGCTTCCGTGTAACGCATTGCTGCAGGACTATCGCCATCGACAGATCCAAAGTTACCTTGACCATCCACTAAAAGATAACGCAAACTCCATTCTTGAGCCATACGAACCATCGCGTCATAAACTGACGTATCGCCGTGTGGGTGATATTTACCTAGAACTTCTCCAACAATTCTCGCAGATTTTTTGTGTGCTCTATTAGAAAAAACTCCTAATTCATACATACCATAAAGTACTCTTCTATGTACGGGTTTCAAACCATCTCTAACATCAGGAAGCGCTCTTGATACAATAACCGACATCGAATAATCGATGTAAGATGATTTCATCTCGTCTTCAATGTTAATAGGAATTAACTTTTCTCCTTCAGACATAAGTATTTATATTAAAAAATTATATTCGTTTCAAAACGTGCCAATATACGCATTTCCGAACTTTTATAAGGCAATTTTTAACATAAATTTCAGGGAATTATCAACACATTTCTAGTACCTTTCAGTTGATAATATATTTCCAATTAATTTTTATTTCTGATTATTTTTTTGTCACTTAGCTGTCAGTACTTCTGCCAAGGTATGATTTTTGCAAATACTGAACATAATCATTAAATTTACATTACCAATATTATATAGTATGGATGATAATTTTTCACCAAGAGTAAAAGATGTAATCACTTACAGTAAGGAAGAGGCTTTGCGTTTAGGCCACGACTTTATTGGAACGGAACATCTGATGTTGGGGATTTTAAGAGATGGAAACGGTAAAGCAATAAATATACTGAACAATTTATCAATAGATTTAGAGCATTTGCGCAGAAAAGTCGAAATATTAAGCCCTGCAAATCCAAATGTTGAAGTCAGTAATGAAAAGAAAAATCTTCATTTAACCCGTCAAGCGGAAAGAGCGCTGAAGACGACTTATCTAGAAGCTAAAGTCTTTCAAAGCCCTTCAATCAGTACAGCGCACCTATTATTGTGCATTTTGAGAAACGAAAACGATCCCACAACCAAGTTGCTGAATAAGATGAAAATCGATTATGACGTAGCTAAAGAACAATACTTAAATATGACACCAAACAGCGAAGAAGAATTTTTGAATGACTTGCCAAAAAATGAGTCGTATAATGACGATTCAGGACAAGATGACAGTTTAAAAGAAGGTGCTTTCAATACGCCAGCAAACAAATCAAACAAGAAATCAAAAACTCCGGTTCTTGATAATTTTGGTAGAGATTTGACTGAAATGGCCGAAGAAGGAAAACTAGATCCTGTTGTTGGACGCGAGAAAGAAATCGAGCGTGTTTCACAGATTTTAAGCCGTAGAAAAAAGAACAATCCACTTTTAATTGGAGAACCTGGAGTTGGAAAATCTGCTATCGCAGAAGGTCTTGCTTTGCGAATTATTCAAAAGAAAGTTTCTCGTATATTATTCAACAAACGTGTGGTAACACTTGATTTGGCAAGCTTAGTTGCCGGAACAAAATACCGCGGTCAGTTTGAAGAACGTATGAAAGCCGTAATGAACGAGCTTGAAAAGAACGATGATATTATTCTTTTCATAGATGAGATTCATACTATTGTTGGCGCTGGTGGAGCTACTGGCTCGCTTGATGCTTCAAATATGTTCAAACCGGCTTTGGCAAGAGGCGAAATCCAATGCATTGGTGCCACAACTCTTGACGAATACAGACAATATATTGAGAAAGACGGCGCTTTAGAAAGACGTTTCCAAAAAGTGATTGTGGAGCCAACTTCCGTTGAAGAAACAATTACGATTTTGAACAATATCAAGAACAAATACGAAGACCACCACAATGTAATTTACACTGACGAAGCCATTGAAGCCTGTGTAAAATTGACTGACAGATACATGTCAGAGCGTTTTCTTCCGGACAAAGCCATTGATGCTTTAGACGAAGCTGGTTCTCGTGTTCACATCACAAACATTGATGTTCCAAAACAAATTTTGGATTTAGAACGTCAATTGGAAGAGGTTCGCGAACTTAAAAACACTGTTGTCAAAAAACAGAAATATGAGGAAGCTGCCAAACTTCGTGATGATGAAAAACGCATCGAAAAAGACTTGGCAATTGCACAAGAACAATGGGAAGAAGATTCCAAAAACAACAGAATTCAGGTAACTGAAGACAACGTTGCTGACGTGGTTTCAATGATGTCTGGAATTCCTGTAAATAGAATTGCTCAAACTGAAAGTAATAAATTAGCTAAACTACCAGAACTTATTGAAAATAAAGTTATTGGACAAAAAGAAGCTGTATTGAAAATTGCTCGTTCTATCCAAAGAAATCGTGCCGGATTGAAAGATCCAAACCGTCCAATTGGTTCGTTTATTTTCTTAGGTCAAACTGGTGTCGGTAAAACGCAACTGGCAAAAGTTTTGGCAAAAGAATTGTTCGATTCTGAAGATGCTTTGGTTCGTATCGACATGAGCGAATACATGGAAAAATTCGCGATTTCAAGATTGGTTGGAGCGCCTCCGGGATATGTTGGATACGAAGAAGGCGGTCAATTGACTGAAAAAGTTCGTAGAAAACCATATTGTGTTGTACTTCTTGACGAGATTGAAAAAGCACATCCAGATGTATTTAATATGATGCTTCAGGTTTTAGATGATGGATTTTTGACAGATAGTTTAGGTCGTAAAATCGATTTCAAAAACACGATTATCATTATGACTTCTAATGTTGGAGCGCGTCAATTAAAGGATTTCGGACAAGGTGTTGGTTTCGGAACGGCTGCAAAAATCTCTCAAACAGATGATAATTCTAAAAGTATTATCGAAAACGCTCTGAAGAAAGCCTTTGCTCCTGAATTCTTGAACAGAATTGATGACGTAATTGTTTTCAACGCTTTAGAAAAAGAACATATCGATTTGATTATTGAAATCGAATTGAAAAAGTTATACGCTAGAGTTTCTGAATTAGGATATAATTTAGATTTGTCTGCCAAAGCCAAAGCTTTTATTGCTGACAAAGGTTTTGACAAGCAATTTGGCGCGAGACCTTTAAAAAGAGCGATCCAGAAATATGTGGAAGATGCTCTTGCTGAAGAGATTATCACTTCAAAAATTATGTCAGGCGACTTGATCTATATGGATTTAGACGAAACTGCTCAAGAACTTACAGTTGATGTAAAAAAAGCTGAGAAGCCTACTAACTAAGTAATTTCTCTATAAATAATTACCGTAGATTTACTGATTTATGATGATAGAAATATCCGAAGAAATCTGTGAATCTGCGGTTTTTTTTAGTTCAAAACTTACCTTAATAATTACATAAAATTAATTTTTGATTCTAAAATAAGTAGTACATTAGTTAATTGTTACAATCAAATAATTATATGTCCGCAAACAAAGTTATCCTTGGAAGTGAAGAATGGTGCTCGTTTCCAGAATTAGGAATTCCAACCATCAAAGCCCGTGTTGATTCTGGCGCAAAAACTTCTGCCCTTCACGCAGTTAACATCTCTCCTTTTGTCAAAGAAGGCGAAAACTGGGTGAAATTTGATATTAATCCCATTCAGAATAATTCCAAAACAATCATCCATTGCGAAGCACGTTTGGTTGATAAACGTATCGTAAAAAGTTCAAGCGGTTTCCGCGAACAGCGTTATGTTATCTCTACTTCTTTAGTTTTTGGAGAGGAAAACTGGGCAATCGAAATGACGCTGACCAATCGAGATTCGATGGGTTTTAGAATGCTTTTGGGGCGTGAAGCGATGAGCGGACGCGTTTTAGTAGATCCAGAACAAAAATACCTCTTAGGACAGCCTACTTTAGAAGAACTAAAATCATTATATCCAAATTCTGAAAAATCAAAAGATGGATTAAAAATAGCCGTTTTGGCAAGCAATCCCGAGCTTTATTCTAATCGCAGAATCATGGAAGCCGGAGAAATTCGCGGTCACGAAATGCATTTTTTGAACATCAAAGAATGTTATATGAAATTAGACGCGACAAAACCTGAAATTCATTACCGTGGAGGAAAGATTTTGAGCGATTTTGATGCCGTAATTCCTAGAATTCGCCCAAGTATTACCTTTTATGGCTGTGCATTGACAAGGCAATTTGAAGCGATGAAAGTTTTCTGCTTGAATTCTGCTTCTGCAATTACACAATCTCGCGACAAGCTGTATTCTCTGCAATTATTATTAAATCATGGCGTAGATATTCCGACAACAGGTTTCGCAAATTCACCTTTAGATACAGACGATTTGATCAAAATGGTTGGCGGTTCTCCGTTAATCGTAAAATTATTAGAAGGAACACAAGGAAAAGGTGTCGTTTTGGCAGAGACTAAAAAAGCGGCTGAATCCGTAATAAATGCTTTCAAAAGCTTAAATGCCAATATATTAGTTCAAGAATTCATCAAAGAAGCCAACGGAAAAGATATTCGCTGTTTTGTAATCGACGGAAAAGTCGTTGCTGCAATTCAAAGAGAAGCCTTGCCGGGAGAATTTAGAGCAAATATTCACTTAGGTGGCACAGCTTCTATCATCAAAGTGACTTCCGAAGAAAAAAGAATTGCGATTAAAGCTGCAAAAGCAATGAATTTGAAAGTTGCCGGCGTTGACATTATTCGTTCTTCAAAAGGCCCCCTTTTATTAGAAGTAAATTCTTCACCAGGTTTGGAAGGAATTGAAGGCGCTACAAACAAGGACATTGCCGGAGAAATGATTAAGGCAATTGAGAAAAATTTTAAGTGGAAATAATGAATCCGTATCTCGACATAATTCTCAGAAGCGTCGCCGTATATTTTTTTATGGTCGTTGCCTTGAGAGTTTTTGGGAAAAAGGAATTATCGCAATTAAATACGGCTGACGTCATTTTAATTTTACTGATAAGCAATTCAGTGCAGAATGCAATGGTCGGAAGCGACACGTCACTTTGGGGCGGTTTAGTCGCAGCGGGCGCATTATTTCTGATGAATTTTATTCTGAAAAAATTAATGTTTCGATTTAAAGGATTGAATAATTTACTGCAACAAAAGCCAGAAATCTTAATTCACAACGGAAAATTAGAGTTTGAAACGTTAGCTAAATTAGGAATAACTTCCGAAGAATTAACCGAAGCGATGCACGAGCACGGCGTTGAGTTTTTTAAAGATGTAAAACTCGCAATGTTAGAAATCGACGGAAACATCAGCATTATTTCTGGAAGCGAAAATTTAAGGCAGTCGCATTACAAGAGAAAAAGAAACCACAAATCTTTAGGTGGAATTGATTAAATAAAAAAGTTGGCCCATGAAGCCAACTTTTTTATTTTAATATCTTGTCATTTACCCACAATCTTGTCTTTCCGAGGAACGAGGAATCTTATCAAGTAACTCAATTTACAGAGATTCCTTGTTCCTCGGAATGACAAAAATTCGAAGTAATTATCAATTAATTCTGAGCACTTTCATCAATTTGAAAACTCTTCAGAAACGCAATCGTCTTTTCGATATCATAATGCAAAATTCTATCTTCGCTAACCAAAGGCACTTCTTCTCGATACGATTTTAAAAACATTTCGATAAAGTCGCTCGATTTCAAAGGCTCCCTGAAATGAATCGCTTGCGAAGCATTCATTAGTTCTATCGCTAAAATTCGCTCCAAATTATCCATGATTCGCAACGCTTTTGTCGCTCCGTTTGCGCCCATGCTCACGTGATCTTCTTGTCCGTTTGACGAAACAATGCTGTCAATACTTGCTGGAGTTGCCAATTGTTTGTTTTGACTGACGATGCTCGCGGCGGTATATTGCGGAATCATAAAACCAGAATTCAAGCCTGGATTGTCAACCAAAAATGCTGGCAAACCTCTCAATCCTGAAATTAATTGATACGTTCTTCTTTCAGAAATACTTCCTAATTCTGCTAAAGCAATTGACAAAAAATCCAAAGCCAAAGCCAATGGCTGACCGTGAAAATTGCCACCAGAAATAATCTGATCAGTTTCAATAAAAACGTTTGGATTATCAGTAACAGAATTAATTTCTGTCTTGAATACTTTCTTTACATAATCAATGGTATCTTTCGAAGCACCATGCACTTGCGGAATGCAACGAAAAGAATACGGGTCTTGAACGTGTTTCTTTTTTTGTTCGATAATTTCACTTCCGTCTAAGAATTCTGAAACTCTTTTTGCCGTCACAATTTGCCCTTTATGCGGACGAATATAATGGATCAATTCATTGAAAGGCTCTATTCTTCCGTCAAAACCTTCCAGAGAAATGGTCCCGATTAAATCTGCCAAATAGGAATATTTAGTCGCTTTAATCAAAATATGAGCGCCAAAAGCATTCATAAATTGCGTTCCGTTTAACAACGCCAAACCTTCTTTTGATTTCAAAGTTATCGGATTCCAGCCAAAATGATTTAAAACTTCAGCAGCTTGTTGCTTTTTTCCATTGTAATAAACCTCGCCTTCACCAATCAACGGCAAAGACAAATGCGCCAACGGAGCCAAATCACCCGAAGCCCCGAGTGATCCCAATTCATAAACAACCGGATAAACTTCGTTATTATAAAAATCAATCAAACGCTCCACAGTTTCCAATTGAACGCCAGAATAACCATAACTCAAAGATTGAATTTTCAGCAAAAGCATCATTTTTACAATCTCAGAAGAAACTTCAGCGCCTGTCCCGCAAGCGTGCGATTTCATTAGGTTTTCTTGTAATTTGGTAAGATTTTCGTTAGAGATTTTTATGTTGTATAAAGAACCAAAGCCTGTATTTATACCGTAAATCGGTTCTTCATGAGATTCCATTTTTTTATCGAGATAATCACGACATTTCTGGATATTTACCTTCGCTTCTTCTGATAAAGCCAAAGTTTTATGATGATTTATAATTTCTTCTAAATTTTCAATAGAAAGTAATTCTGCACTTATATAATGTGTATTATCCATATTTGCTTGTAATTATTGGACTTCAAAATTCAGCAAATACTATCAAAAAAGCAACTTTTGTGGATAACATTATAACTTCTTTTTTAGCAAATGTTTATTAATCATCGATTTTACGAATTTAAAAAGCGAATAATTCATAATAATATTGTTAAAATAAAATTATTCGTAAAAGTATTTCTTAATTTTTATTTAATAATGCAAAGTATTACATTTGAAACCAAGATTATAATACTTATGATTCTAGGCAACGGAAATACTACTTCTACATTTGCAGCAACTACGGCTGTAACTTCTGTTGCTACAACTACAACCCCTTAGGGGTTTCATTTCAAATATCATCCTATCCTATTTTTTGTTTGCAATAAACAAAAGCAAACGCATTTATCCATTACCAAAAACATCAAAATGAAAGTATTAAAATTTGGAGGTTCCTCCGTAAGCAATGCCCAAAATATCAGACAAGTTATCGCCATTTTAGAACAAGAAAAAGAACCTTTGGCAGTTGTAGTTTCAGCCTTTGGAAAAGTAACAGATTTACTTTTAGAAGCTTCAAATCTGGCTTCTTCAAAAGATATAAAATATAAAGAAATTCTTCAGATTATTGAAGAAAGACATATCGAAGCGACTAAAGAATTAATTCCGATTAACGACCAAAGCGCCATTTTAAGCCAAGTAAAAAGGATGCTGAATCATCTGGAAACCTTGCTTGACGGATGTTTTTTACTTGGAGAATTGTCAAACCGTTCTTCAGATGCCATTCTGAGTTTTGGCGAATTGCTTTCCTCCTATATTATTTCGGAAGCTGTAAAACAGAAAATTTCAAATTCAAGTTTTAAAGACAGTCGAGAATTAATAATTACAAACAAACACTTCGGAAAAGCGGTTGTAGATTTTACAATTACAAATAAGGCTGTCGCTGCTTTTTTCCATAATGACAAATCTCAGATTGTTATTTTGCCCGGATTCATTGCAAATTCGAATGACGGACACACCACAACTTTAGGCCGAGGCGGTTCTGATTATACTGCCGCAATTATCGCTGGAGCAATTGACGCTTCAATTCTAGAAATTTGGACAGATGTCAACGGAATGTTTACGGCAAATCCACGAATCGTAAACCAAGCGCAATCCATCGAGAAAATTACCTATCAAGAAGCAATGGAATTGTCTCATTTTGGAGCGAAAGTGCTTTATCCGCCAACAATTCAGCCAGTTTTAAATAAAAATATCCCAATTTTAATTAAAAATACTTTTGAACCAGACTTGGATGGAACTCTAATTTCTTCGGAAGTTTTTCCAAACGGAAATCCAATAAAAGGAATTACGCATATTGAAAACATTTCGCTTTTAACTGTCGAAGGTTCCGGAATTGTGGGCGTTGCCGGTTATTCAAAACGCCTTTTTGAAGTTTTATCCAAAGAAAATATCAACGTAATTTTTATCACGCAAGCTTCCTCTGAACATTCCATTTGTTTCGGAATTTTAGATTCTGATGCTGAAAATGCTCAGATTGCAATTGATGCAGCTTTCGAATTTGAAATTTCTCAGAAGAAAATTGAGCCGTGTTTGGTGGAAAGTAATCTGTCGATCATTGCAGTTGTTGGTGAAAATATGAAAAATCACCAAGGCTTAAGTGGTAAAATGTTCAGCACTTTAGGAAAAAACAACGTCAATATCAGAGCAATTGCTCAAGGTGCTTCTGAACGGAATATTTCTGCCGTAATTATGCAAAAAGATGTCAAAAAAGCATTGAATTCCTTGCACGAAAAGTTCTTTGAAGATGATGTGAAACAGCTCAATCTATTCGTAATGGGCGTTGGAAATGTAGGCGAAAAATTCATCGACCAAATCAACCAACAGCAAAAATACCTACGAGAAAATCTCCAAATAAATCCCAGAGTTATTGCGCTTTCGAACTCCAAAAAAATGCATTTTGACGAAGAAGGAATTGCCTTAAATGATTGGAAATCTACTTTAGATTCTGGAGAAATTGCCAACAAAGAGGAATTTATTTCAAAGGTAAAATCGCTAAATTTACGTAACAGCGTTTTTGTGGATGTAACTGCAAATCAAGAGGTTTCCCAAACGTACGAACATTATTTGAAACAAAATATTGCTGTGGTGACTTGCAACAAAATTGCTTGTTCTTCTGCTTTTGAAAATTATTTAAATCTAAAGAAATTATCTCGAAAATACAACGCTCCTTTTTTGTTCGAAACCAATGTTGGCGCAGGTTTGCCAATTATTGATACTTTAAAAAACCTAGTTGCTTCCGGAGATAAAGTCAATAAAATTCAAGCAGTTTTATCAGGGAGTTTGAACTTTATTTTCAATAATTTTAACGAAGAAAATTCTTTTTACGATGTCGTAAAACAAGCCCAGAAAGAAGGCTATACAGAACCAGACCCGAAAATTGATTTGAGCGGTGTTGATGTGATGAGAAAGATTTTGATTTTAATAAGAGAAAGCAATTATGAAATGGAAATTGATGCGATTGAAAACAAATCGTTTTTGCCAAAAGAATGTTTAGAAACAAAGTCGGTTGAAGATTTCTTTGAATCTTTAAAAACGTACAGCTCACATTTCGAAAATATTTTTGCAGAAGCCAAATCAAAAGATTGCCGTTTGAAATATGTTGCAGAATTTATCGATGGAAAGGCAAATGTCAGCCTGCAATTTATCCCAAAAGACCATCCATTTTATAATTTGGAAGGAAAAGACAACATCGTTTTGTTTTACACAAACCGTTATGTCGATCAGCCGTTGTTAATAAAAGGAGCTGGTGCTGGTGCTGAAGTTACAGCTTCCGGGATTTTTGCTGACGTAATTAGAATTGGAAATAATTAGTTTATGGAAGAAATTAAACTTTTTTGCCCAGCAACAATTGCCAATCTTTCCTGTGGGTTTGATGTTTTAGGTTTGTGCCTTGACAATGTCGGCGATGAAATGATTATCAGAAAAACTTCTAAAAAAGGAATAAAAATCACAAAAATCATTGGTGCAGATTTGCCTTTGGAAACAGAAAAAAATGTCGCCGGAGTTGCTGCTTTGGCAATGATTTCCAATTTAAATTTAGACTTCGGATTTGAAATTGAAATCTATAAAAAAATCAAAGCAGGAAGCGGTATCGGAAGTTCTGCCGCAAGTTCAGCGGGAGCTGTTTTTGGAATAAATGAATTATTAGGAAGACCATTTTCGACCAAAGATTTAATTCCGTTCGCAATGGAAGGCGAAAAATTGGCCAGCGGAAGCGCACATGCCGACAACGTTGCTCCTGCGCTACTCGGAAGTTTTGTCTTAGTTAGAAGTTATAATCCTTTGGATATCATCAAAATTAAAAGTCCTGACGAGTTGTATGCAACCGTAATTCATCCGCAAATTGAACTGAAAACTTCGGATGCGAGATCGGTTTTAAAGCAAAATGTAACTTTGAAACAAGCCGTAATCCAATGTGGAAATCTCGGCGGATTGATCAGCGGATTGTACACAAATGATTACGATTTAATCGGAAGGTCTTTAAACGACGAAATTGTAGAACCTTTACGAAGCGTTTTGATTCCAAAATTTGACTTGGTTAAGCAAAAAGCGATAGAAAATGGCGCTTTGGGCGGAGGAATTTCAGGTTCTGGACCGTCAATTTTCGCCTTGAGTAAAGGAAAAGAAACTGCTGGAAAAGTCGCAAAAGCAATGAGCGAAGTTTATGAAGAAATGAATTTGAAGTATGAAATTCACGTTTCAAAAGTTAATCCAGACGGAATAAAAATATTGTAAAATAACCGCAGATTCGCAGATTTTTAAATTCTTTTTAATCTGCGAATCTGCGGTAAAACTAATCGAAATGAATTATTACAGTCTAAATAAAAATGCACCAAATGTAAGTTTTCAAGAAGCCGTTATTCAAGGATTAGCGCCTGATAAAGGATTATATTTTCCAAAGGATATTTCAAAATTACCGCAAAGTTTCTTTGATTCAATTGAAAATTTTTCTAACGCAGAAATTGCATTTCAGGTGATTCAGCAATTTGTTGGAAATGAGATTCCTGAAGATGAATTACGAAGAATTATATTGGAGACTTTATCCTTTGATTTTCCAATGGTGGAAATTGAAGAAAATATTTATTCGTTAGAATTATTTCACGGTCCAACGATGGCTTTTAAAGATGTTGGCGCAAGATTTATGTCTAGATGCTTGGCTTATTTCAACAGAGATAAAAATCAAAAAAATACTGTTTTAGTCGCAACTTCTGGTGATACCGGCGGCGCTGTTGCAAGCGGTTTTCTAGGAGTTAAAGGTGTTGATGTTGTGATTTTATATCCAAGTGAAAAAGTCAGCGATATTCAGGAAAAGCAATTGACTACGTTGGGACAAAATATTACAGCTCTGGAAGTTGACGGTGTTTTTGATGATTGCCAAGACATGGTCAAAAGAGCTTTTTTAGATGAAGATTTGATGTTTAAAAATCTGACTTCGGCCAATTCGATTAATATTGCGAGATGGTTGCCACAGATGTTTTACTTTTTCTTTGCTTACAAAGAATTAAAAAAAGAAAATAAGCAGTTGGTGATTTCTTGCCCAAGCGGGAATTTTGGAAATATTTGTGCTGGAATTTTAGCCAAGAAATTAGGTTTGCCAATCGAACATTTTGTAGCTTCCACCAATATAAACGACACTGTTCCAGAATTTTTGAAAACTGGAAAATACAATCCAAAACCTTCAAAAGCAACAATTTCAAATGCGATGGATGTTGGGAATCCGAGTAATTTTATTCGAATTCAAGAGCTTTATGAAAATGATTTAGACAATTTTAAAAATGATTTTTCTTCGTATTCTTTTTCAGATGAAGAAACGGAGAAAGCGATTTTGGAAATTTATAAACAGTCAAAATATATCGCTGAACCGCACGGAGCTGTTGGCTATTTAGGATTGAAAAAAGAATTAGAAAATGAGCCAAATTCTATCGGAATATTTTTAGAAACAGCGCATCCGATTAAATTTTCAGATTCGGTTGAAGCCATTCTTTCTGTAAAACTTCAGATTCCAAAACAGATTGAAAGCGTTTTGGATAAAGAGAAAAAAAGCTTAAAAATCAAGAATTATGAAGATTTGAAAAATTTTCTATTATTATAAAAATAAACTTACATTTTTTATAACTTTACGGAAACAATATTCATTATCAATCTAGTAGGAAATGGAAAATGAAATTCAAATCAAAAAAATAATCGAGTTTTTAGAGGAAATCGGAATTCAGGTAGTTGAAAAAGAATTACCTGAATCTACTTTTTTACCTGGATTAACAATTGAAAACGATCAAATTATTGTCGATTATGCAAAACTTAAATATCCTGGTGATATTTTGCATGAAGCCGGACACATTGCAGTGACTTCTTCAAATGATAGAAAACTGATTGGTACTGAGAAAATGCCTTCTGAATGGCCAACTCAAGGTGATGAAATCGCTTCAATATTATGGTCTTTTGCTGCGCTTTCTCATTTGAACTTAGATCCAAATTTTGTTTTTCACTCTGATGGCTATCGAAATAGTTCTGAATGGTATATTAAAAATTTTACAACGGGAAATTATATGGGTTTGCCTCTTTTGCAATGGCTAAAAATGGCTTATCCAAATGATAAAATTTTAGAAAATGAAAAATTAGCTTTTCCAGCCATGCAAAATTGGCTGCGACCTGATTAATCAAGCAAAGCGCTTCATTTTTTTCAATTATTGGAGTATATTCGTGTTTTATTTTATCGATGCAAAACAATTTATTAGAAACTCCAATTGAATATCTAAAAGGTGTTGGCCCAGCACGTGGCGAACTCTTTCGGAAAGAATTGGGCATTTATAAATACAGCGATTTAATCAACTTATTTCCAAACAGATATATTGACAGAACTCGATATTATAAAATAAATGAGCTTCAAAATACTACTGCCGAAGTTCAGATTGTTGGAAGAATTATTCATATAAAAACTGTCGAGCAAAAAAAAGGGAAACGCCTTGTTGCGACTTTTGTTGACGAAACCGGCGAAATGGAATTGGTCTGGTTTCAAGGCCAGAAATGGATTCGCGAGAATTTAAAAGTCAACACCGTTTATGTGATTTTTGGAAAATGTACTTCTTTCAACAATCAATATAACATGGCACATCCTGAAATGGAATTGCTTGCTGAACACGAACAAAACCTGCGTTCTGCAATGCAACCTGTTTATCCTTCGACAGAAAAATTGACGCAAAGAGGCATTTCAAATCGCGTTGTAAATAAATTGATGCAGCAGCTTTTTGTGGAAACGCATTCCTTATTTGTAGAAACTTTGCCTGCTTATCTTTTGGAAGAATTGAAACTGATCCCGAAAAATGTAGCTTTGTTTAATATCCATTTTCCTAAAAGTCAGGATTTGTTAGCAAAGGCACAATTCCGCTTGAAATTTGAGGAATTGTTTTACATCCAATTGCAGCTTATTACCAAAAATCTCATCCGAAAAAATAAAATCAAAGGTCATGCGTTTGATAAAGTCGGTGAATATTTCAATGACTTTTACAGCAATCATCTTCCTTTTGATCTGACAAATGCTCAGAAGAGAGTGTTGAAAGAAATCAGAAATGATATGGGAAATCCTGCGCAAATGAACCGACTTTTGCAAGGCGATGTTGGTTCTGGGAAAACGATTGTCGCTTTGATGAGTATGCTTTTGGCTTTAGACAACGGATTTCAGGCTTGTTTGATGGCGCCGACGGAGATTTTAGCAAATCAGCATTTTATTGGTTTAACTGAATTGGCTAAACCATTGAACATCAATATAAAAATACTGACAGGATCTACTAAAATTGCAGATCGCAGAATTATTCATGAAGAATTGGAGAACGGAAGCCTTCATATTATTATCGGCACACATGCTTTGCTGGAAGATAAAGTAAAATTTCATAATTTAGGATTAGCAATTATCGACGAACAGCACCGTTTTGGCGTAGAACAGCGGTCAAAACTTTGGAAGAAAAACGAAATTCCACCGCATGTTTTAGTAATGACCGCTACACCGATTCCCCGAACTTTGGCAATGAGTCTGTATGGAGATTTGGATATTTCTGTAATCGACGAATTGCCTCCGGGCAGAAAACCGATTCAAACCGTGCACCGTTTTGATGGAAATCGATTGAAAGTTTGGAAATTTATCAGGGATGAAATTGAAAAAGGCAGACAGATTTACATTGTTTATCCGCTGATTGATGTTTCTGAAAAGATGGATTATAAAGATCTGATGGACGGTTATGAAAGTATTTCTAGGGATTTTCCGCTACCAAAATATAGCGTCAGCATTGTTCACGGAAAAATGAAACCTTCTGAAAAAGATTCAGAAATGCAACGATTTTCTCAAGGAAAAACCAATATTATGGTGGCGACAACCGTTATTGAAGTTGGCGTAAATGTTCCGAATGCGAGCGTTATGATTATTGAAAGTGCTGAACGTTTTGGATTGTCGCAGCTGCACCAGCTTCGTGGTCGTGTTGGCCGTGGTGCTGAACAGAGCTATTGCATTTTGATGACGAGCCACAAATTGAGCAACGACAGCAAAATCAGGATGGAAACGATGACAAGAACCAACGATGGTTTTGAAATTGCGGAAGTAGATTTAAAACTCCGAGGTCCGGGCGACTTGATGGGAAAACAGCAAAGTGGCGTATTAAATCTGAAAATTGCCGACATTGTGAAAGACAAAGAAATTCTGCAATTAGCTAGACACCATGCCATTAAATTATTAAAAGAAGACGCTTCCATGATAAAACCGGAACATTTGCAAATGCGACAAATTTTCATAGAAATGTCGAAAAAACAAAATATCTGGAATTATATTAGTTAGGTGCAGGGTCTTGGGTTTTGGGTTTAAGGCTTGTCTTTGAACACAATTTATGCCCTTGAATCCTAAACCCACAACCCTAAACCCAATAAAAAAATGATTTCATACAATCCAAAAGAATGGTTTTCATTCATATTTAATTTTCATAAAGGTGATACTTTTCGCAAACTTTTCCCCGTAATGATTGGAATCGGTTTGTATTCCGCTGGCGTTGCTTACCTTGAATTGGAATACTGGAAATTATCTTCTGGAAGTCATGTGAAGAATATTACGATTATGCATAGCATGCTTGGTTTTGTAATTTCTTTGCTATTAGTTTTTAGAACGAACACGGCCTATGATCGCTGGTGGGAAGGGCGAAAACTTTGGGGAGCTTTAGTCAATAATAGCAGAAATCTTGCCATAAAACTTGCAGTGATGCTTCAAGAAAAAGAAGATAAAGAATTTTTTAAGCGAATTATTCCAGCTTATGCTTCAGTTTTAAACCTTCATTTAAAGATGGAAAGTATAAGCCACGAGCTTTTTGACGACAAAACTTTATCGCAAGACCATTACAAACACAAGCCGAATCAGATTGCAAAAACAATGATGCAAAAGATTAATGAATTGTATTTAGAAAAGAAAATAACTGGTGATCAATTGATAATTCTGAATGCAGAAATACAATCTTTCACAGATATTTGCGGAGCTTGTGAAAGAATTAAAAATACTCCCATTCCCTACTCTTACAGCGCTTTTATCAAGAAATTTATCTTTACGTATGTATTGAGTTTGCCTTTCGGATATGTTTTTCAATTGGGTTATTATGTAGTTCCTGTTGTAGTTTTTATTTTCTATGTTTTGGCGAGTTTGGAGCTTATTGCAGAAGAAATTGAAGATCCTTTTGGCTATGATCCAAATGATTTGCCTACGAAGAAAATCGCTGAGAATATTCAGAAAAACGTTGAAGAATTGATTTACTAATTCTCAAATTCTATAAAATAAAAAAGTCGGAACTAAATTTAGTTCCGACTTTTTTATACTTAAAATATATTAATCTACTCTTGTCAAGCAAATCTCTTTTGGTGCTGTAATTAATAGCGGGAAAGATTCAATTGTAACCGAACTCGAGTCTAAACCAAAGGCTTTTTCCTCTGAAAGTCCCATCTTTTTCAAGATATTATACGAATCCAAAATCCATTTTTCATAGAACGGAAGGTCGTTGTCATAAGAAATAAATTTCTCAATCAAAATAAACCTAAAGTCACCAATAATATTATTTTTATTCAAAGAAGCATAGCGACTTGTTACATCAACTTCTTTATTTTTAACCATATCTTCAACTACTTTCTTGAACATCAAGCTGATTCTTGGCGCAACTCTAAATCCTAACCTAAAGTCAATTCTGATTACATCATCGTGAATAAATTCATTCACGCGGTATTCCATTGTATAAGGCTCATCGACAACATGAACATGTACAAACCAATAAATATCAGCACGTTTCGGCTGTTTATTTAAGATAGAATACATGATTTTTGACTCAATTTCAGTTCTGTGATCAGCGCTTGTCAAATAAACCAAGTTTGTAGCATATTTTGGCACGCTCAAATCACGGCTCAAATCTTCCAAAACTGGTAAATAATCTGATAATTTTACAAAAACTAAATAACGGTTTCTTATTTTTCTAGCAAAATACCAAGTGAACATCGTGATCATCAGCAAAATAGCAATCATCAAAGTGATATAACCTCCGTCAGCAAATTTATGCAAATTGGCGATCAAAAAAGATATTTCGATGATTGAGTAAGTAGAAATCAATGCAATAATTAGGAACTTATTATATCTTTTTAAGATCATGTAAAAGTTCAATAACGTAGTTGTCATCAACATTGTCATGACAATTGCCAGTCCATACGCCGCTTCCATGCCGCTCGAACCTTCTTCTCTAAATTTCCAAACGATAAATATACATCCTGCCCAAAGCATCCAGTTTAAAGATGGAATATATAATTGTCCTTTTAATTCCGTTGGATATTTGATCTTAACTTTTGGCCAAAAATTCAAACGAATTGCCTCATTTATCAAAGTAAAAGAACCGCTAATTAAAGCCTGGCTAGCAACAACTGCTGCCAAAGTCGCAATTCCAATTCCAAAAGGCAGAAACCATTGTGGCATAATTGCATAAAATGGATTTGTAATTCCCATCGATGCAAGAGTTTTGCCTTCGTGAGAAATCAACCACGCGCCTTGACCAAAATAATTCAGCAGAAGCATGATTTTGACAAAAATCCAGCTTACTCGAATATTTTCTTTACCACAGTGACCCAAGTCTGAATACAAAGCCTCCGCTCCTGTTGTACATAAAAATACCGCGCCAAGAATCAAAAATCCTTGCTTGTGATTCATTAAAAGTTCGTAGGCATGATAAGGATTAAACGCTGAAAGCACATTCAAATTTGTACCTAATTGAATACCTCCTAAAATACCCAGCATAGTAAACCAGATGAACATTACAGGACCAAAAAAACGGCCAATTAGCTTAGTTCCAAA
This sequence comes from Flavobacteriaceae bacterium PS02334, assembly GCA_029959295.1. Taxonomy (GTDB): domain Bacteria; phylum Bacteroidota; class Bacteroidia; order Flavobacteriales; family Flavobacteriaceae; genus Flavobacterium. Next base: position 273,337 of record JASCOH010000003.1, read on the forward strand.
TTGCTGAAGTCCGAATAAAATCGTAATAATTACAATAACGATTGGAATAATTGGAATATCAGGATTGATTACGATTAAACCTTCAATTGCCGAAGAAACAGAAATTGGAGGCGTAATAATTCCATCAGCCAAAAGCGTGCTGCCTCCAATAATTGCTGGAAAAAGCAACCATTTTATCTTCGTTTTTCTAATTAAAGTATAAAGTGAAAAAATTCCACCCTCACCTTTATTATCAGCACGAAGCATAATAATTACATACTTAATCGTAGTTTGCAATGTCAGAGTCCAAAAAATAGCGGAAATCGCTCCAATTATATCTCTTGAATTAATTGGATCATTCCCAACAATGGCTTTCAAAACATATAACGGCGAAGTTCCGATGTCCCCAAAAATAATTCCTAAAGTAACTAATAATCCTGCAGCAGATAATTTGTGAATATGTTTTCCCACGGAAAGTTTATTTAAAAGAGGACAAAATTACAAATAATTACTTATCCAAATAAAAATCAGGCAAGTATTATTTCAACAAGCTTCTTCGAAAACGATTACTTTCAAAATTTTGAGCCAAACAGCACGATCTTTTTAAATCATTTTCCCGCTGTTCACAAATATCTTTTGTTCTGAACCCCAGAATAAAAGGATATTTTGTGACATCGGGGCTAGTTAAAAACGGCGGGCATTTTTTTTACTTCTGGACCAATATTGCCGATAAACTTTGTCAAAAAAACTTTCAATTTCCAGTAATAATCACTTCTAAAAATTCTTTAAAAAAATCAAAAAATCCTATCTTTGCAGACTTACAAAAAATAACACCAAAACAGCAATGAGAATTTCATATAATTGGCTTAAACAATTCATCAAAACAGACTGGAAATCAGAAGAAACCGCCGCTTTATTAACCGATTTAGGACTTGAAGTAGAAGGCGTTGACAAATACCAATCCGTTAAAGGTGGACTTGAAGGAATTGTTGTTGGCCATGTTTTGACTTGCGTGCAGCATCCAAATGCCGATCGCTTAAAAGTGACAACCGTTGATTTAGGAACCGGAACTCCAGTTCAAATTGTTTGTGGCGCCGCCAATGTTGCCGCTGGACAAAAAGTGCCTGTTGCCACAATCGGAACTACTTTATATGACAAAGACGGAACTTCTTTTCAAATAAAAAAGGGAAAAATTAGAGACCAAGAAAGCCACGGAATGATTTGTGCCGAAGACGAATTAGGTCTTGGAACAGGTCACGACGGAATCATGGTTCTAGACGAAAAATACACACCTGGAACTCCGGCTTCAAAAGTTTTCAATATTGAAAATGACGAAGTTTTTGAAATCGGATTGACGCCAAACCGCGCCGATGCCATGAGCCACCTGGGTGTTGCGCGCGATTTAAGAGCCGGAATGCTTCAAAAAAATGTGCATACAGAATTGATTACGCCTTCGGTAAGCAACTTCAGAGTTGACAAAAGAACACTGAAGATTGATATTAAAGTCGAAGATTCTAAATTGGCTCCAAGATATTGCGGTGTGACGATTTCTGGAGTTGCAGTTAAGGAATCTCCTGAATGGCTTCAAAACAGACTGAAATCTATTGGATTAACTCCAAAAAACAATATTGTTGACGTTACAAATTATGTCTTGCACGAATTAGGACAGCCACTTCACGCATTTGATGCTTCGAAAATCAAAGGAAATAAAATTGTGGTAAAAACTGCTGTTGCGGGAACTAAATTTACAACTCTTGATGATGTAGAAAGAACGCTTCACGAAGAAGATTTGATGATTTGCGACGAAAACGGACCAATGTGCATCGCTGGTGTTTTCGGTGGAAAAAACTCTGGAGTTTCTGAAAACACTACAGATATTTTCTTGGAAAGTGCTTATTTCAATCCAGTTTCTGTTAGAAAATCTGCAAAGAGACATACTTTGAGCACTGACGCATCTTTTAGATTTGAAAGAGGAATTGATCCAACGATCACAGAATATGCTTTAAAACGCGCCGCTTTGCTGATTCAAGAAGTTGCCGGAGGAGAAATTACTTCAGATATTGTTGATATTTATCCGAAGAAAATGGAGGATTTTCCTGTGTTCTTGAATTTCGAAAAAGCAACAAAAATTATCGGTCAAGAATTGCCAAAAGAAACAATCAAGAAGATTTTGGTTTCCTTAGACATTAAAGTAAACAGCGTTTCCGATGCCGGATTAGGCTTGATTATTCCTTCATATCGTGTTGATGTTCAGAGAGAAATTGACGTCATTGAAGAGATTTTGAGAGTTTATGGATATAACAATATTAATTTTACGAAAAAGTTCAATGCTACAGTTTCAAATGCGGCAAGAACTGAAGATTATAAAGTTCAAAATATCATTGCAACACAGTTAAATTCACAAGGATTTAATGAAATGATGGCGAATTCATTGACAACACCAGAATATGTTCAGTTGTCGGAAATGCTGAAAGAGGAATTCAATGTTTTGATCATGAATCCGCTGAGCAATGATTTGTCAGCAATGAGACAATCTTTATTATTTTCTGGATTAGAAGCTGTTTCTTACAACATAAATAGAAGAAATTCAGATTTGAAATTATTTGAATTCGGAAAATCATACCATAAAATACCTTCTGGATTTGATGAAAAGAAACATTTGACTCTATTCACAACCGGAAATCGTTTAGGCGAAAGCTGGACAACAGCTCAAAAACCATCTGATTTCTTTTTATTCAAAGGCTATGTTTCAGCAATTTTATCAAGACTGGGACTTGAAAAAACAAACAACAGGCCTGTAGAATCTGATGTTTTCGCAGAGGGAATTGCAATTGCAATCGGAAATGATATCGTTGTTGAATTTGGAACAGTTAAAAAATCAATCCTAAAACATTTCGGAATCAAGCAGGAAGTTTTGTTCGCCGATTTCAACTGGAATTTAGTTCTGAAATTAATTACGAATAAAATCAAGTTTACTGAAATTCCTAAATACCCTGAAGTTAGAAGAGATTTGGCTTTATTGGTTGATAATTCTGTAGCGTTTGACTCAATTTATAATATTGCTCGCCAGACTGAAAAATCATTATTGAAAGACATCAATCTTTTTGATGTTTATGAAGGTAAAAATCTTCCGGAGGGCAAGAAATCTTACGCTGTAAGCTTTGTAATCCAAGACAATTCAAAAACTTTGACAGATGCTCAAATCGACAAAATCATGAGCAAGCTCCAAAACAACTTTGCTTCAGAACTTGGTGCAACTTTAAGATAATACAAATTATCCTAAAATAGAAAAATCCCGATAATCTCGGGATTTTTCGTTTACTAGTGTAATCAATTTATAATTCTCTTTTTCTCAAAAAAATTATGCTTTTGGAGTCACAACGTGGTCAATCACATGAATCACACCATTAGACTGGTTTACATCTGCAATTGTAACCTTTGCTTTCCCTCCGTTTTCGTCAGTGATATACAGATCTTTTCCCTCCATCCAAGCGGTTAGTTTTCCGCCTTGAACAGTTGTAAGTACTGCTTTTCCTTTTCCTGCTTTGATTGCTTTGGCAATATCTGTAGAATTCATCTTTCCAGCCACAACATGATAGGTCAAAACAGACTGCAACATCTTTTTATTTTCTGGTTTCAATAAAGTTTCTACAGTTCCTTTTGGCAATTTATTGAATGCTTCGTTTGTTGGCGCAAAAACTGTAAATGGCCCTTTTCCTTGTAAAGTTTCAACCAAACCTGCAGCTTTTACAGCAGCAACTAAAGTTGTATGATCTTTTGAATTCATGGCATTTTCAATAATGTTTTTTGAAGGATACATTGCAGCTCCTCCAACCATAACTGTTTTTTCTTTTTGTGCAAAAGCTGATGCGCCAAACAGCATTGTAAATGCAACTAATGCGGTTGATAAAATTTTGGTGGTTTTCATAATAGATTTGTTTTTTAAAGTTTATAAAAGCATTTACGCTAATAATTTAAAAACAGTTTTCCAAAAATTAGAAATTAACAAAATTTTGGACATAAAAAAAACCTTACATCACTGTAAGGCCTTTATTATGTAGAATTTAAAATTTATTTATTTGGAGAAAAAACATTATCAATTCCGTGTAAAATTCCATTTGACTGAATTGCATCAGTAATAATCAATTTTGCTTTGTTTCCGTTTTTGTCCGTTAAATACAGACTTCCGTTTTCAAAACTTACGATTAAAATCTCTCCATTTGCCGTTTTAATTTCTGGAGTTCCTTTGGTTCTCAACAATCTTCCAAAATCAGTTGCATACCATTTTCCACGAATGATATGATAAGCTGCAACATCTTTTGCATGAAACATATTTACAGGCTCAAGCAAGTTATTTATTTTCTCTTTAGAACTGTTTGCCAAAGCTGTATTGGTTGGCGCTAAAATTGTAAATTCTTCATTATTATCTGAAAGCAAATCTTTGAATTCAGCAGCAACAAAAACTTTACCGATAGATGAAAATTCTTTTGAAGCTTCTAAATTCTGGATTATATTTTTAGTAGCATCCATTTTTGCATTTCCAACCGTCATTGATTTTTTTTGCGCAAAAGAAACAACACTTACCAAGAATACGAATGCAACCGCTAGATTTTTTTTAGTTTTCATAATTAATTTTTAAATTATTCCTTGAGAATAAATTCATTTAGTTTCAGGTTTCCAAATTTAAACAAAATTTCTAAACTTAAACATTTAATAACAAAAAAAAGCCTCACATTTCTGCAAGGCTTTCATATTTAGAAAAGATCAGGAATTAGTTTCCTCCTTTTTCCATTTTAGCTTTTAATTCAGCAAGAATATCATTGTTATCTCCTAAAGTAGATGCAGAAGCATTGTTACTGTTTGAAGATGAATTATTGTTATTCTCAGTTGCAGCTTTCACATTTTTCTCTTCTTCTTCACGGAAGATTGCAGTGTGAGATGCTACTACTCTTTTGAATTCTTTGTTAAACTCGATAACTTTGAAGTCAGCAGTATCGCCTTTTTTCAATTTCTTACCGTCTTCTTTTTCAAGGTGACGAGTTGGAATGAAAGCAACGATATCATCACCGAATTCTACAGTAGCTCCTTTGTCAACAATTTCAGAGATTTCTCCGTTGTGGATAGTTCCAACAGCAAATGAATCCTCATATTTGTCCCAAGGATTAGCAGTAGTTTGTTTATGACCTAAAGATAATTTACGTCCGTCAACATCTAATTCTAATACTACAACGTCCAATTTTTCACCAACGCTTACAAATTCAGATGGGTGTTTGATTTTCTTAGTCCAAGAAAGGTCAGAAATATAGATTAATCCATCGATTCCTTCTTCTAATTCTACGAAAACTCCAAAGTTTGTAAAGTTTCTAACGATACCTGTATGTTTAGAACCTACTGGGTATTTAGAAGTGATATCAGTCCATGGATCTTGAGTCAATTGTTTGATACCTAATGACATCTTACGATCGTCTCTATCTAAAGTCAAGATAACAGCTTCAACTTCATCACCAACTTTTACGAAATCTTGTGCACTTCTCAAGTGAGTTGACCATGACATTTCAGAAACGTGGATCAAACCTTCAACACCTTCAGCAACCTCGATGAAAGCACCGTAATCAGCGATTACAACTACTTTACCTTTTACTTTGTCTCCAACTTTTAAGTCAGAACTCAAAGCATCCCATGGATGAGCGTTCAATTGTTTCAAACCAAGTTGGATTCTTGTTTTCTCATCATCGAAATCAAGGATTACAACATTTAATTTTTGGTCTAATTCAAGAACTTCACTTGGGTGGTTGATTCTTGACCAAGAAAGGTCAGTAATGTGGATTAATCCATCAACACCACCAAGGTCAATAAACACACCATAAGAAGTAATGTTTTTAACAACACCTTCTAATACTTGTCCTTTTTCTAATTGACCAATGATTTCTTTTTTCTGTACTTCAATATCAGCTTCGATAAGCGCTTTATGAGAAACAACAACGTTTTTGAACTCATGGTTGATTTTCACAACTTTGAATTCCATCATTTTGTTTACATATTGATCGTAATCTCTGATTGGTTTCACGTCGATTTGAGATCCTGGCAAGAAAGCTTCAATACCAAAAACGTCAACGATCATACCACCTTTAGTTCTGCATTTTACGAAACCATTAACGATTTCTCCAGTTTCATTAGCAGAAATAACTCTGTCCCAAGCTTTGATAGTACGAGCTTTTCTGTGAGAAAGAACCAATTGACCTGTTTTGTCCTCACGAACATCAATTAATACTTCTACTTTGTCACCCACTTTCAAGTTTGGATTGTAACGGAATTCGTTTAAAGAAATAACACCTTCAGATTTAGCGTTGATATCAACGATTGCATCTCTGTCAGTAATTCTAACTACCACACCTTCAACTACTTCTTCTTGGTCAGTTGAGATAAAAGTTTTAGCAACTAATTCCTCAAATTCTTGCAAGTTTTTTTCGTCAACAGCATCAATACCTTCTTGGAAGTTATGCCAGTTAAAGTTCTCTAAAAATTCCGCTTGTGTTTTTGTTTGTTCAGACATCTGTTCTGATTAAAATTTGTATTCTGTGTTTCCTTGCGTTTCTTGATGCGATAAAAAAATTACAGAAGTTGTTTTACTTAAATATTTGATTCCTAATGGAAACGCTGCTCGCCAAAAGGTTTGCAAAATTAATAATTATTTTTTAATCTGCAAAATATTTCTGGCTCCTAATTTTTTATAGGTAAATATTCAAAATCAAGATATAGTTTTGGCAATATTGTGCTTTCAAAACCTCAAAAAAAATCCCGAGAGAAATAAATCAATCGGGATTTTTTATGTTGTATAAATTAATGTCCAATATTAGTAACATCTTTCGGATCATGCTTGTGTTTGAACATCAAAGCAAAAGCGATTGCTATAATCAAAGCATAAGTTGCAAACGAAAGCCAGATATTGTGCCAGTCTTTTAATAAAATAGCATTGCTGAAAATTCCATCCGCAGAAATTGTAGTTCTATGGCTTTTTACAAATTCTGTCATTATTTCATTTGTCGGCTCCGTTTGAAGATAGGCTGAAAGTTCAGTAGTATTTGAAAATGTCTTTGTAAAAAAACGGTCGATTGCCCAACCAGAAGTCCAGCTTCCCAAAACAGCTCCAAAACCATTGGTCATCATCATAAACAATCCTTGCGCAGAAGAACGATTTTTTGCATCAGTATTTGTTTCTACGAATAAAGAACCTGAAATATTAAAGAAGTCAAATGCCATTCCATAAACGACACAAGACAAAATAATCATCCACAAACCTGTTGTCGGATCTCCAAAAGCGAATAAACCGAAACGCAAAACCCACGCAAACATACTAATAAGCATTACCTGCTTGATTCCGAAACGCTTCAAGAAAAACGGAATTGCCAAAATAAACAGGGTTTCAGAAACCTGAGAAATTGACATAATTATTGTAGAATATTTCGTCACGAAAGAATCTGCATATTTCGGAAAGTGCTTGAATTCATCCAAAAAAACATCTCCGTAAGCATTTGTCAACTGAAGCGCTCCTCCTAAAAACATAGAAAAAACAAAAAACAAAGCCATTTTATAATCTGCAAACAACTTAAAAGCTTCTAAACCTAATGTTTCCATCAAGGAAGCATTTTCTTTTGTCAATCTTTGTGGCTTGCATTCTGGCAAAGTAAAAGCGTAAAGTCCTAAAATTAAAGCAGCGATTCCTGCAATATAAAACTGGTATTCGGTAGCTTTATTTCCTGTCAAATTTACAATCCACATGGCAACAATGAAACCAATCGTACCAAAAACGCGAATTGGCGGAAAATCTTTGACAACGTCTTTATTTCCTAATTTTAATGCTGTATAAGAAATAGAATTGCTCAATGAAATGGTCGGCATGTAAAAGCACATCGCCAAAAGCATGACATATATAAAGGTAGAAGGTGTTGAAACTTGCGGAATATAAAACAAAACTCCAGCATACAAAATGTGAAGAATTCCGTATAAACGTTCAGCATTTACCCATCTGTCAGCAATAATTCCTGTAAGTGTAGGCATGAATAAGGAAGCAATTCCCATCGTTCCAAACACTAATCCGAATTGAGTTCCTTCCCATTGCTTGGTTCCGAACCAATAATTTGCAATTGTGATCAACCAAGCTCCCCAAACAAAAAATTGAAGAAAGCTCATTGAAATTAACCTATTCTTAATTCCCATAAAATATTTTTAACGCTTTTGTATTGAAAATTTAACAGCCCGTAAATCTACTATTAAAAATGAGATAAACAAAAAATTACAACGTTTTAGCGACTTTGTTTACCAAATCTAAAACTTTGTCAAATTGTTCCTGAATCGAAAGGTGAGAATTATCGATTTCAATGGCGTCATCTGCTTTCACTAATGGAGAATCTTCGCGGTGCGTATCAATGTGATCGCGTTCTTCTACGTTTTTTAAAACTTCTTCATAAGTCACTTCCTGCCCTTTTTCAGTCAATTCATCAAAACGCCTTTTTGCACGAGTTGAAGCGCTTGCAGTCATGAATAATTTCAATTCAGCATCTTTAAAAACTACGGTTCCGATATCTCTTCCGTCCATGACAATGCCTTTGTTTTCGCCCATATGCTGTTGCTGTTCAACTAATTTTGAACGAACTTCTGAAACTTCAGCAATCCGGCTTACGAAGTTTGAAACTGCCAAAGTACGGATTTCAGTTTCTACATTTTCCTCATTCAAATACATTTCTGCAAAACCCAAATCTGGATTAAAAAGAAACTGAAGCGTCACTTTTGGAAGTTTTTGAACAAGACTTTCTTTGTCAAAATGGTCTGCATCAATGAAATCGTGCTGCATCGCATATAAAGTCACGGCGCGGTACATTGCTCCGGTATCGACATAAATATAGCCTAATTCTTTAGCAAGCTGTTTGGCCAGCGTACTTTTTCCGGTGGAAGAAAAGCCATCGATGGCAATAGTAATTTTTTTATCCAAAATATAGTTATTGAAGATTGATCATCAAGCCGAATAGGCTGGTATTTGCCGCAGCCGTATATCTGGAATAGGAATAATCAAATCTGATATTATTAAATCGAAGTCCGAAACCTGCTGAAATTCCTGAGAAATTTCGCTGTTCAACAATACGAAGCTCTTCCGCTCGACGGAAATTATACCCCAGTCGCACAGAAAAACTTTTGGCAGGAAAAAGTTCTGCGCCCACAATTACGTGACGCAGCGCATTATTGAAAAAACTCACTTTTTCTTCTACGCTTCCGCCATCCAAGGTACCTTCTGCCCTATTTGGATTTGAAAACGCAATATTCCATTCTTGTAAATTTTCTACAGTCAAATGCCAGCGAATCGGAACGTTTTCCATTTCCTGAGAAACTCCGGCCACAATTTCAAACGGCAGTTTCTCTCTTGTATCTGCGTAAGGCGTAATCTGGAAACCAATATTTCTCAATGACAAACCAATATTGATATCGTTGTAATCGTCAACATACAAAGCTCCCAAATCGATTGCGGCTCCAAAAGAATTATAACTTTCTAAAGTAGAAGAAATCAGCTTTACATTTCCTCCAATATAAATATCTGACCATGGAATATTTCTGGCATAACCGAGAGACAAAGCAATTTCACTACCCGTAAATTCTGCAGTTTCTTGTCCGTTTTCATCATAACCGTCAAATTTTCCGTAATTTACATAGCTAACTCCGGCGTGAAATGTCTCTTTGTGGCGGTCATAAGTGTACGCATAAGCGGCAGTTCCGTAAGTCACTTCGCCGAAATAACTACCATAATTTACCGAAAGGTGATTGTCCATTTCTGGATTGATTGTCGCGGGATTAAAAATGGCTTGATTTACATCGTAATCATAGATTGTGACTACTTTTCCACCCAAAGCGGCTTGTCTTGGAGAAGTTACCAAATTCAGAAATTGATATACATATTTACCGCCAATTTGACTGAAAGTTTCAGTGCAAAAAAGTACGAGAAGAACAATAAACAGCTTCTTAAACATCTAGGGGTTTTTCCTTATTTCTGAATATATAACGCAGATGCGAAGATATTATTTTTTAAAGTAAAAGATAAAACAGAAAAGGCAAAAGTTGAAAATAATTTCACTTTTGCCTTTTCAGATAAAATAATCGGTAAATTTTATAAAACTTTGGCGTTTTTAGCCTTTTGATCAGTGATTGCAATTGCCAAAACTTCGCTCATTTCTTTTACATAGTGAAATGTCAAACCTTCTAAATATTCTGGCTTGATTTCGTCAATATCGCGCTTATTTTCTTGGCAAAGAATCAATTCTCTAATATTGGCTCTTTTGGCAGCCAAGATTTTTTCTTTAATTCCTCCGACAGGAAGCACTCTTCCTCTCAAGGTAATTTCGCCAGTCATAGCAAGGCTTTTCTTGATTTTTCTCTGTAAAAAAGAAGAAACCAAAGATGTCAGCATGGCAACTCCCGCACTCGGACCGTCTTTTGGCGTCGCACCTTCCGGAACGTGAATGTGAACATTATAATTTGCAATAACTTCTGGATCAATTCCTAATCTTTCTGCATTTGATTTGATATATTCCAAAGCGATCGTAGCCGATTCTTTCATGACAGTTCCCAAATTTCCGGTCATTGTCATCGTTCCCTTTCCTTTTGAAAGTATTGATTCTATGAATAAAATATCGCCACCGACACTTGTCCAAGCCAAACCTGTCACAACTCCGGCAACATCGTTGTTTTCATATTTGTCGCGTTCCATTCGAGCTGCGCCAAGTACTTTCACGATATCTTCGTCTGTAACTTTTACATTGTATTCTTCCTCCATTGCAATTGATTTTGCAGTGTTTCGAACCATTTTCGCAATTTGTTTTTCCAAACCTCTCACGCCAGATTCTCTTGTGTAACCAACTGCAATTTTCTCCAATTGTTTTTTTCCAATTGTCAAATCTTTAGAAGTCAATCCGTGTTCTTTCAATTGTTTTGGAAGCAGATGCTGTTTGGCAATTTCCACTTTTTCTTCAATAGTATAACCTGTCATATTAATCACTTCCATCCTGTCTTTCAAGGCTGGCTGAATCGTTGCCATGTTATTTGAAGTCGCAATGAACATCACTTTTGACAAATCAAATCCCATTTCAAGGAAATTATCATAGAAATCAGAGTTTTGCTCCGGATCTAAAACTTCCAATAAAGCAGAAGATGGATCACCGCTATTGCCACTAGAAAGCTTATCAATTTCATCCAAAACAAAAACCGGATTCGATGTTTTTGCCTTTTTCAAGCTTTGGATAATTCTTCCTGGCATAGCGCCAATATAGGTTTTTCTGTGACCTCGAATTTCCGCTTCGTCACGCAAACCGCCTAATGAAATTCTCACATATTCTCTTCCTAAAGCTTCTGCAACTGATTTTCCGATAGACGTTTTACCAACTCCCGGAGGTCCGTAAAGACAGAGAATTGGAGATTTCATGTCGTTTCTCAATTTCAAAACGGCCAAATGTTCGATCATTCTCTTTTTGACATCTTCTAAGCCGAAATGATCTTTGTCTAATATTTTTTGCGCACGTTTCAAATCAAAATTATCTTTAGAAAATTCATTCCAAGGCAATTCTAAAAACAGTTCTAAGTAATTTCTTTGAATTCCAAAATCTGGCGACTGCGGATTCATTCGTTGCATTTTAGAAAGCTCTTTATCGAAATGATTTTTAGTTTTCTCGTTCCATTTTTTCTTCAAGCCTTTTTGGCGCATTTCATCAATTTCTTCCTCGTGAGAAACACCGCCCAATTCTTCTTGGATGGTTTTCATCTGCTGGTGCAAGAAATATTCACGTTGCTGCTGGTCTAAATCAAAACGAACTTTAGATTGGATATCATTCTTCAATTCCAATTTCTGCAACTCTACATTCATGAATTTTAAAGTAGCCAAAGCTCTTTCTTTCAAGTCATTGATCTGCAATAAATCTTGCTTTTCTTTAACTGAAAGATTCATGTTTGAAGAAACGAAATTGATCAAGAATGATTTGCTTTCGATATTTTTTATGGCAAAAGTAGCTTCCGTTGGAATATTCGGGCTTTCTTTTATAATTTGGATAGCCAAGTCTTTTACAGAATCAATAATCGTAGAAAATTCAGCTTCATCATTTTCAGGACGATTTTCAGGAACTTCTTTAATCGTAGCTTTTAGATAAGGCTGTTCAGAAGTTACTTCGTCGATTTCAAAGCGCTTTTTTCCTTGTAAAATCACCGTCACATTTCCGTCAGGCATTTTTAAAACACGGAGAATTCTGGCAACAGTTCCCACTTTATTGATTTCATCAGGAGATGGATCTTCATCGTCTTCATTTTTTTGGGAAACCACGCCGATAACTTTTCCGCCAGCATTAGCGTCATTAATCAGCTTTATAGATTTGTCACGCCCAGCCGTAATCGGAATTACAACACCCGGAAATAGAACGGTATTTCGCAGAGGAAGAATTGGCAAATCCCGAGGAAGTTCCTCATTGTTCATTTCCTCTTCGTCTTCGGGGGTTAAAAGCGGGATTAATTCTGAATCGTTATCAAATTCTTGTAGTGACAAGTTGTCAATTGTAAGTATTTTTTGATTTGACATAGTATATTTAAGTCATTTTGTCATTAAACATGGAGCATGAAAATTGCTCGAGATAGGCTTTTGGTTGTAAATTACTGAAAATCAAATGAATTTTAAAACATTTTATTTTGCTTTAGATATAAAATCAATCTTTATGCCATAAAAAAATCCCGAATAATTCGGGATTTTTAGTACAATTTTTTAGATTTTAATATTCTACATTAAAAGCGCCTTCTGTAATTTGATAATCAACACCGTCAACAGTTGATTTTGCAGTAAAAGTACCTTTAATTCTAGTAGCTGTTTTTTCAGTAATGGTAACAGTTCCTGTAGTTGCTCTTGCACCAAAATCCTCAGTAGCTAAAGTATAAATAACCTGTACATTGTCAGAATTAGCACCAGTTATAGGATAAGTTCCTGTTGTAACGCTTGATTTTACACTTACAGTAATTTCTTCATCAGCAACATTAGAGGCTCCAATTGAAATAAATTCTTGCCCTCCGAGTTCAGTTTCTACGGTAAAAATATCACTGTCAACAAATTCAGTACCATTGACTTTTGCGAAGAAAGTATCTCCGGTTGGATTTGTTGAAGTATATGGCAAATTTGTAAAAACACCATTTGTAAATTGTTTAGGTGCAACTGAATCATCATCAAAGTCGCTCCAATAACCTGTAAAACGAAATGTTCCCGAGATTGTTTTATTTGTAGTATTTATAGAAGTTATAATTACTGACCCTGTGTCAGCATCCTCATCAGTTGGATGATTTCCCATAAAGCCGTACTCACTTGCTGCTGGAGAATAAGTTACTAGATTTTTATTCGCTGGATATGTTCCAATTGAAGTTCCTTCCAAAATAAAACCAAAATTTTCTCCATTTGAACGAAAAGCATTTATTATTATAGATCCTCCTGAAATATAAGCAATTGTTGAAGAAGAGGCAAAAGTTTGTCCGTCAAAATCAACTTTAAAAAGGCCTACTTCTGGCTCTCCACCTCCTGGGTTTTCTTCTTCTCCCGGATTGAGAACAATGGTGCTGTCAATTGGCTCAATATCTTCACAAGACGTGAAAGTGAAGGCTGTGAAAAGCAGTAAAAAAGTGCCTAAATATTTAATTTTGCTCATTATATTTAATGTTTGGTTAGTTTTAATGTCCAAATATAATTTTTTTTAAGCTTTATCCAATACTTTTTTTGGAACTCTGAATAATAAAAATACTCCGATAATAAAAAATACAGCTAAAAAGATTACTGCATTTCTGATACTTCCTGTAATTTGGTCGATTACTGCAAAAATCCCCATGCCGATAACAATTCCTACTTTTTCTGAAACATCAAAAAAACTAAAGAAAGAAGCAGTATCTTTTGTTTCTGGTAAAAATTTAGAATAAGTCGAGCGTGAAAGCGATTGAATGCCGCCCATAACTAATCCGACAAAGCTGGCTTCAACATAAAATTCAACTGATGTTTCTACAAAAAAGGCGGAGACACAAAGTACAAGCCAAATACAATTTATAAAAATTAATGTCGGAATATTGCCAAATTTCGAAGCTGCCCTCGAAGTCAAAATAGCACCTAAAACAGCTACAAGCTGAATCAATAAAATACTTGTAATCAATCCGACGGTTTTTTCATTATCAGATCCCCATAAAATTTCTTGTTCTCCAAAGTAAGTTGCTACCAGCATAAACGTCTGAACAGCCATACTATAAACGAAAAAACTGTATAGATATTTCTTCAGCCTGAGATTTTCGCCTAATAAATTCCAAACTTTCTTAAGTTCTTTAAAACCATTAAAAAAGACAGCTTTTGTAACTTTGTTGCCCGTATTTCCTTTTGGCAAATAGTAGAAAGTATATTGTGCAAATAAAATCCACCAAACTCCTACTGAAACAAATGAAAAACGCATGGCTTTCATTGCTTTTTCTCCTTCAGTACCTGTAAAACCAAAAAAATCTGGCTTTAAAACCATTGCTAAATTAAACAAAAGCAAAACCACGCTTCCAATATATCCCATCGAATACCCTCTGGCACTTAATTTATCTTGATCTTCAGGAAAAGCTACATCTGGAAGATAAGAATTATAGAAAACAATGCTTCCCCAATAGCCAATCAATCCGAAGAAATAGCAAGTCAGGCTGGTGTAAATACTTTCCAAATCAAACCAATATAATCCGATGCACGAGAAAGCTCCCAAATAGCAAAAGAATTGCATGATGTTTTTTTTATTTCCAGCGTAATCAGCAATTCCAGATAATAAAGGCGAAATTATGGCTACAACCAAGAAAGCGGCAGCTGTTACAAAACTTATCAATGCAGAGCTTTTTATCGTAGTTCCGAAGACATCGATATAATGGCTTCCCTTTATTTTAAAAAGCGCACCATAATAAAGAGGGAATATTGACGAAGCAATAACCAACGTATAAACCGAATTTGCCCAGTCATAGAAAGCCCAAGCGTTCATTAATTTTTTATTTCCTTTAGGTAAAGCTGTTTGCATAAATTTGTTTTTATATAAAAAAAGCTGCTCGTTAGAACAGCTTCGAAGATATTATTTTTTATCGAATGTCAAGATTATCTTTTATTTAAATGTAACGCCGAATTTTGCAGCATCAGCTTTGGCTTGCGGAATCAAAGCTCTCAAGTTTGCAATTCTCGTCGCATTTGATGGGTGCGTGCTCGTGAATTCAGCAGGTTCATTGCCTCCAGACTGTGCAGCCATTCTTTCCCAAAAAGCTATTGAAGCTTCTGGATTGTAACCTGCAATTGCCATCAAGGTCAGTCCGACTTTGTCAGCTTCGCTTTCGTGGCTTCTGCTGAAAGGCAATGCAACGCCATATTGTGCTGTTGCGCCATAAGCCTGCATTGCAATCTGTTGTGTAGATTCACTTTTTCCGCCAGTTGCAGCCCCTACACCAACTGCGCCTAATTGTGTCAAAACATCAGCGCTCATTCTTTGCTGGCCATGGTTTAATAAAGCGTGAGCAACTTCGTGCCCCATTACAACAGCCATTCCTGTTTCGTCTTTTGTGATGGGAAGAATTCCTGAGTAAAAAACAATTTTTCCTCCTGGCATGCACCAGGCATTCACTTCTTTGCTGTCTACCAATTTATACTCCCATTGATAATCTTTCAAATAACCTGCATACCCATTGGCATTCAGGTATTTTTCAGCAGCATTTTTAATTTTTGTCCCCACAGTAGTTACGCGTTGCGCATCCGCAGTTCCTGTAATGACTTTATTTTCTTTCAAGAAAGTGCTGTATTGCTGAAAAGCAGACGGCAAAATCTGTGAATCTGGCACTAAAGCCAAGGTACTTTTTCCTGTAAAAGGATTTGTTGCGCACGAATAAATAATTCCGAAAGCAATTATAGGAATCAGTAAATGTCTCTTTTTCATAATTTTGTTTTAGTTTTTGAGATTTTAAACGTAAGATTTAAAGTTATAGCTTTCTTTTCTTTTGCGAAGAATTTAGCAAACTTTGCGTTTAAATCCGTTCTTACTCAAATTTACTAATTTCCTTTGATATGTATTTCAGTAAAATCCTTATTTATTGTTAAAGTATTGTCAATATCTAAATGTAAATCTTCAATAGCAACGTCTTCATTATCAATTTGTATGCTTTCAATTTTAAACGGCAATCCTAAAAGGTTGATTTTAAATTTAGTATAAGGTGTGAAATATTTTCCCTCTTTGTGTTGCGTCAAAATCAATTCTTTTTCTTTTCCTGTCATTTTAAAAGTACGAAGGCTAAAACGGCCTTTTGTATAATCATATCCATCTTGCGCATCTTCATAAACTACTGAAGTTTCCTTTCCATTTTTGTAATAAACTTCCAAAGTAAGCTCGTCAAATTCTAATTCTCCAACATATTGCTGTACAGGATATTTCGGAATAATAGCGCCTTCTTTTACAAAAACCGGAATTTCATCATAAGCTGTGTCAACCCAAATTTCTTTTCCTCCAGATACTAATTCATTTGTCCAGTAATTGTACCAATTTCCTCTCGGAAGATACATTCTTCGGCCTTTTGAATTGGGTTCTAAAATTGGGCAGACCAAAATCTGGTTCCCAAAAATAAACTCATCTGTTCTATAATGAGTCTGCGAATCTTCCTGGTCATAATAAACCAAAGGCTTCAACATCGGAATTCCTTCGTCGATATACTGCCAGAACATCGTGTACAAATAAGGAAGCAATTGGTATCTTAAATTGATGAATTTTCTGGTAATATTTACCACTTCATCATCAAAAGCCCAAGGTTCCTGTTCGCCGTGGTGTCCTGAAGAGTGCGTTCTGCAAAACGGATGGAAAACGCCCAATTGAATCCATCTTGCATATAATTCGCCGGTCGGCTGTTCAGCAAAACCACCAATATCAGAACCTGTAAAACCCATTCCTGACAATGACATTCTTTGCATTTGGATATTGGCTACCCACAAATGTTCCCAACTCGCCACATTGTCGCCAGTCCAAGAAGAAGTGTAGCGTTGCGCGCCAGAATATGCCGAACGCGTAATGATAAAAGGTCTTTTTGGATAAGAAAAACGCTTCACGCCCTCATAAGTTGCACGCGCCATCTGCGTTCCATAAATATTATGCGCTTTTCGGTGACTGCAAGGATTTCCGTCATAATCATGGCGAACATCTAACGGAAAAGTCTTCGTCGGAACTTCCATAACAGCCGGTTCGTTCATGTCATTCCAAACTCCTTTTACGCCAATATCGCCAATCAATTCTTTGAACAATCCAGCCCACCATTCTCTTACGGCAGGATTTGTAAAATCTGGAAAATTGCATTCGCCTGGCCAAACTTTTCCTTTCATGTAAGGTCCGTCGGCTCTTTTGCAGAAATAATCGTTTTCAATTCCTTCTTGGTAAACTGAATATTCTTTATCGATTTTAATTCCCGGATCGATGATGACGATGGTTTTAAATCCGTCTTCAGCCAAATCTGCAACCATTTTCTTCGGATCTGGAAAATATTCCTTGTTCCAAGTGAAACAGCGAAATCCTTCCATATAGTCAATATCCAGATAAATTCCGTCACAAGGAATCTGCAATTCACGAAATTTGCTTGCCACTTCCCTAACCTTGCTTTCTGGATAATAGCTCCATTTGCATTGATGGTAACCCAAAGCCCAAAGCGGTGGCAATTCAGGCTTTCCGGTCAAATCGGTGTAAGCCGTGACCACATCTTGCATATTCGGACCGTAGAAAAAATAATAATTCATCTCGCCTCCGTCAGCCCAAAAGCTAGTTACGTTTTTCCTTTCTTGAGAAAAATCAAAAAAGCTCCTAAAAGTATTATCAAAGAAAACGCCGTAGGCATTTTTATCCCTCAAGCCAATATAAAACGGCACCGATTTATACAACGGATCTTGGTCTTTTGCAAAAGCATATTGGTCGGTCGCCCAGTTTTCAAGGCGTTTTCCTTTTAAATTTAAATGCGTTGGCTTGTCCCCAAGCCCGTAAAAACTTTCCCCGTCTTTAGATATTTTGCTCATTTTCACGACATTCCCGCCATATTCATAGATTTCTTCCCAATGGAAACCCAATTCATCCTCCAAAATTGCATTTCCTTCCAAGTCAAAAATCGAGTGGCGCAAATCGGCTTTGTGAACGTGGCACTCAATTTTGCTTGTAATTACATTGTAATAATCGGCTTCTTCCACAACTTCAAACTTGTTGAAACCGCGCGAATGATTCTCGTCAATCGCATAAGAAAAGTCAGTATTAAAGTAGCCTTTTGTAGTAAATCGAAAGCGAATCAGGCTGTCGCGGAAAACCGTAAGCTTCAAAATCACATTGTTTTCAGCGTAAAAGCAAACGCTGTCGCCTTCTTTTGTAAAATTTATTATTTTCGAAGGATATAGATCTCCTTTATATTCAAGTTCCGTATTTGTAATCATATTTTCTCGTTGTATGGATTGTACCAAACTTACAAAGTTGCTAACGTTTTAGCAATTAATTTGCGATATTTTCACGCAAACGTTATTGTTGATAACTTTAAAGCATTTTAAAAGCTAGTAATCCAAAATAAACAATTCTAATTTATTCGTAAAGTTATGATTTAGAGTTTGTTATTTTATCCTAAAAACCAAAACGCCCAATCCCGCCAAATTCAAAACGGTAGAAAATCTTTTTCCGTCCCAAGGAATTTCATCAATTTGTAAATTATTCTGTTCCAAACCGCTTCCGCCATATTTCAAATCATCGCTATTAAAAACGCTTTCTAATTTCCCTGAAGATGGAATTCCGATGCGATAATTTTCCCTGTAAACTGGCGTCAGATTGCAAACTATAACCAAATTTTCTTCAGCATTATTTCCTTTTCGGATATAAGAAATCACCGAATTTTCGCTGTCGCTGTAATTTATCCATTCAAAACCTTCGCCTGAAAATTGCTTTTCAAATAAAGCCGGCTGGTTTTTGTATAAAGAATTCAAGTCGGTAATCAAGTTTTTGATTCCTTTGTGAAAATCATATTCAAGCAGATGCCAATCTAAACTTTGCTGGAAATTCCACTCTGCACTTTGCCCAAATTCATCGCCCATGAAAAGCAATTTCGTTCCGGGATGCGTGAACATAAAACTGTAAAGCAAGCGCAGATTTGCAAATTTCTGCCATTCGTCGCCTGGCATTCTATTTAAAATGGATTGTTTTCCATAAACCACTTCGTCATGTGAAAGTGGCAACATAAAATTCTCTGAAAAAGCATAATTCAAGCTGAAAGTAAGGTCATTTTGATGGTGTTTTCTGTAAATCGGTTCTTTTTTGAAATATTCTAAAGTATCATTCATCCATCCCATCATCCATTTCATGCCAAAGCCTAAACCGCCTGAAAATACTGGTCGTGAAACCATTGGAAATGAAGTGCTTTCTTCAGCAATTGTCTGGATTCCTTCAAAACTTCCATAGACTTCTACGTTTAATTCTTTCAAGAAACTGATTGTATCTAGATTTTCTCTTCCTCCAAAAATATTCGGTTCCCACTCGCCTTCTTTCCTTGAATAATCCAGATAAAGCATTGAAGCCACGGCATCAACTCTGAGTCCGTCGATGTGATAATGTTGCAACCAGAAAACTGCATTTGAAATCAAGAAAGAACGGACTTCATTTCTTCCGTAATTAAAAATCAAGCTTTTCCAATCCGGATGATAGCCTTTTCGTATATCTGGGTGTTCGTATAAATGCGTACCGTCAAAAAATCCCAAACCGTGTTCATCACTAGGAAAATGTGATGGAACCCAGTCTAAAATCACCCCGATTCCAGCTTGGTGGAAAGCATCGACCAGAGCCATGAAATCTTCAGGTCTGCCAAAACGCGACGTCGGCGCAAAATAACCGACCAATTGATAACCCCAAGAAGGTTCGTACGGATATTCCATAATCGGCATCAGCTCGACGTGGGTGAAGCCCGTTTCTTTGACGTAATTCACCAATTCTTGTGCTAATTCTGCATAAGTCAGCGACCTGTTTTCTTCAATTTTCTTCCTCCAAGAACCCAAATGCACTTCATAAACGGAATAAGGCTTGTCCAATCCGTTAAAATCTTTGCGGTTTTGCATCCAGTTTTCATCCTGCCAATTATGCTGCAAATCCCAAACTACAGAAGCTGTGTTTGGAGGCGTTTCGCAATAAAAAGCAAACGGATCGGCCTTTTCTGTCTTGATATCGCTGTTGTGCGAATGGATTTTATATTTGTACTTGCTTCCTTTGTCAATGCCAGGAATAAAGCCTTCCCAAATTCCAGAACCATCCCAGCGAACATTTAAATCGTGCTCGCCTTCCGTCCAATAATTAAAATCTCCGACCACGGAAACTGCTTTTGCAGATGGCGCCCAAACCGCAAAATAAGTGCCGCCTTGTCCGTCGACTTCCGCCAAATGTGCGCCGAATTTTTCATAAAGACGGAAGTGTTTTCCTGCCTTGAAAAGATTGATATCAAAATCGGTAAAGAGCGAATATGGAATTGTTTTCATAGTTGTTTTTTTGTCCAGCTTAATTGTCTCATACGCAAACCTGCTTCGCTGTCAGTTACTAAATCGTGAAAGCGCTTGTTTCTTGTGGCTTCCAATTTCGCCGACATGACGTAATGCAAGGCTAATTTTTTATAGCCAGCCGGTTGCTGATTAAAGAATTCCCAAGCTTTTTTGTTGGCTTTAAATTGTTTATCAAAATTTTTGTCTAGTTTTTGTTCTTCGTTTTCAAAGGCGTAAATTCCAGATTTATGTTCTTTTCTTTTATTGAAAGCTTCTATTCCGGTTGGAAGCATTAATCCTTTGTAATTCAGTTCTTTTATTTTTTTAATATTAACGTTGCTCCAGATGCTGTTTGGCTTTCTGGGCGTGAATCTGATTTGGTAGCTTTCTTCGTCTATTGATTTTCTTACGCTGTCAATCCAACCAAAACACAAGGCTTGGTCAACTGACTCAGACCAAGATACGGTTTCTTTTCCAGTTGATTTTTTATAATAGCCTAAAATTAATTCCTGTTCTGAACGATGGTTTTTTTCAAACCATTTTCGGAGCTCAGATTGTGTTTTGAAGAATATTGGTTTCATGAATTTCTTTTTCTATGCGTTCCCTCGACTGCGCTCGGGATGACAGTATTCTTTTTGTTTTGTGTTGTTTGTTTTTACTTGTATTATGCTCCCTCGACTGCGCTCGGGATGACAAAATATTTTGTGCCTAAATTATTTTAAAATAATCAAATTATCAGAACTGCTGACTATCTACTTTGTCATCCCGAGCGCAGTCGAGGGAACGCGATATTAATCTTCTTTATATTCAGAATTCGTAGCATTTCTGCATTCTGCTAAAGTCTGCAATAAATCAAAATCTCCTTTAATTAGCGCTTCTTTTTTTGCTTTCGACCATTTCTTTAATTTTTTCTCGAAATAAATTGCTTGATTTGGTTCGGTGAAATCTTGATAGAAAATTAAGGTGACCGGCCGTTTTTTAAATGTATAGGCGTCGGGATATTTTCCTTCGTTGTGTTCTATAATTCTTCTTTCTAAATCGCTTGTTATTCCTGTATAAAGTGAATTGTCGTTGCATCTTAATATATAGACGTAATAGAATTTCATTGGCTTGTAGTTTTTTAAATTGTTTATTTATGTCTGTTCTGATTACGTTCCCTCGACTGCGGTCGGAATGACACTACACTTTACGTTAAAGTATTGTCTGAAATTTTATATACAAATTCTGTCAACTATTTATAGACAATATAATGTCATCCCGAGCGCAGTCGAGGGAACACAAAACTCAGAAATAATTTTTCAGTCAAACCTCTTTTCAAAAAAACAGATTTTTATGTTTAATTTATGATTCTTAAATTTAATAAAATTTCGCATAAGTAATAACTTGCAGAAAAATTTAGTGATATGTCAGAAAAAAGTACGAAGCATCAGCAATCTTTGAAGATTCCAAAGCCAATTTTGATTACCGCTAAATTATTGGAATTAACTTCGTCGAAATTGGCAATGAAATTTGCTTCCAAATTGTTTACGACTCCGATGAAGTATAAGATTCCGAAGCGTGAAATTGAAATGGATAGAAATTCTGTTCAAGAAAGACTTGTCTTAAAAAGTGGAAAAGAAATCGTGGTTTATAATTATGGACAAGGTACAAAAAAAGTGCTGTTGGTTCACGGCTGGTCTGGCAGGGGAACGCAACTGGTAAAAATTGCGGATGAAATGCTGAAATTAGGCTATTCGACGATTAGTTTTGACGCTCCGGGTCATGGAAAAGCGTCGGGAAAGACGAGCAATATGACCGAATTTATTGCGGCTATTTTGGAAATGCAGACGAAATTTGGACCTTTTGAATATGCAATCGGGCATTCTTTGGGCGGCATGTCTATCTTGAATTCCATAAAAAGAGGATTGAAAGTCAAGAAAGCGGTAATCGTTGGAAGCGGTGATATTGTGGAAGATATTATGGATGATTTTATAGAAAAATTAGGCATGAATATTGCCATAAGTAAGAAGATGAAAGCTAGTTTTGAGAAGAAGATTGGCGAAACTATGGACAGTTATTCTGCGTATATAGCTGCGAGGGAAGTTGCCATTCCGGTTTTGATAATTCACGATAATGACGATGCTGATGTTCCGGTAAAAGCGGCGCACAACATCCATGAAAATCTTAAAGACAGTGAATTGATGATTACCAACGGACTGGGACACCGCAAAATCTTGGGCGATGCTAAAGTCATCAAAAAAATTGTTGCATTTTTAAATTAAAAACATGAAAAATATCATTGTAGTTTTGGTTGCCATTTTTACTTTCACTTCTTGCCAAAGCCAGGAAAAGAAGGAAGTTTCGAGAAAGCAGACCACGACAGAAATTCAAAAAACTGATGCTGAATGGAAGAAAGAATTGACGCCAGAGCAATATGAAGTGCTTCGTAATAAGGGTACGGAAAGGCCTTTTACGGGCGAATATTATGATCATTTTGAAAAAGGAGATTATGTCTGCGCGGCTTGCAACAATGTAATTTTTCATTCAAACATGAAATTTCATTCCGACTGTGGCTGGCCTTCTTTTGACCAAGCGATTAAGGGTTCCGTAATTTATAAGGAAGATAACACTTTTGGAATGACACGAACAGAAGTCATGTGTGCAAAATGTGGCGGGCATTTGGGCCACGTTTTTGATGATGGTCCGGAGGAAACTACTGGAAAAAGATTCTGTACTAATTCTGTTTCGATTAAATTTGTTCCTGCTAAAAAATCATAAACTATGAAATATCCAATAAATAAAACTGAAGAAGAGTGGAAAGCTGAATTGGGCTTGGAACGCTATAAAATTTTAAGACAAAAAGGCACAGAATTTCCGCATTCTGGGAAATATAACCTGACTTTTGACAAAGGAACCTACTGCTGTGGCGCTTGTGGCGAGCCGTTATTTAATAGCGACTCGAAATTTGACGCGCATTGTGGCTGGCCTTCTTTTGACGAATCGATTCCTGGAAAAGTGGAATATATTAAGGACAGTTCACATGGAATGGTTCGCACTGAGATTTTATGCTCGAATTGCGGCAGCCATTTGGGACACGTTTTTGACGACGGCCCGACGAAAACGGGGCAGCGTTATTGCGTGAATTCGCTTTCTGTGGATTTTAAAGAGTAAAAAAATTGTTATGGATCTATTCAATGAAGGCACGGATTGGGCGAAAGCACTGAAACCTTTGATTGCAAAATATAAAGACGAAAAACATCCTTTGGATTATCAAAATCTTTATCAATTGCTGGTCATGGTCGTACTTTCTGCGCAAGATAGCGACGCTCATATCAATAAAATTGCTCCAAAGTTATTTGCGGAATTTCCTGATATGAAAGCTTTGGCAAAAGCAGATGAAGATTCGCTTTTGCCGTTTGTTGAAGAAGTGCGTTTTCATGGAAATAAAATGAAATGGCTTTTGGAAATTGCTGGAATTGTCAAGGAAGACAAAAATATTCCGGTGACGATGAAGGAATTGACAGCTTTGAAAGGCATTGGCAGAAAATCTGCTAACGTAATCATGCGGGAAGCGGAAGTCAAAGCAGAAGGAATCATGGTCGATTTGCACGTTGTGCGAGTTGCACCGAGATTGGGAATTGCAAAATCTGACAAAGCAGATAAAATTGAGAAGGAAATGATGGAAGTTTTGCCACAATCAATGTGGTCTGAAGTCGGGATGGCGATTTCCTTTTTAGGAAGAGATATTTGCCGGCCGACGAATCCAAAACATGAGGAATGCATGCTGAGCAAAGTTTGCGAGTATTGCAAGAAAACAAAAGGCGACTGTTAAGGTCGCCTTTTTTGTTATAATATTTTCACCAAATCTCCTGTTGGAGTAAAGATTGCTGTTAATATTCCGTTGTCTTTTTTGAGTACTAATTTGTATTCTCCTGTTGTTTGGCTTCACATAAAAGCAAAAAAAAATCCTCCAAAAAAAGGAAGATTAAAAAAATGGCAAGCGACCTACATCGCACCGCTACAACCGCTTACCCTTGCTGTGTTCCCACCCTGGGGGAGTCTGCAGGAGCTGGTCGTGTAGGACTTGCCGGTGCAAATATACAATCTTTTTATATTTTTGCAAGTAGATTGTTGGTTATAAAATAACGTTGTATATTGGTCATGATTAATTTTACAACAATGAAAAAACATAAGTTATTAGCTTTCATTTTATTAGGAAGCATAATTGTCTCTTGCGGCGACAATGAAAATGATAAAAAAAATTTATTTAGCATCGATTCTAGTGCCTTAAAAGCTACTTATCTGCCTCATGAAACGCTTTCTCTTCAATTAAAAAACGAAAAAAGCAAGGCGATTGACTCAATTATCTATTATTTGAATGAAAAAAGAGCCGGCGCGGTTAAGGGAAATTCGAAATTGGATTTTGCTTTGACAGATACTAAATTTGGCTATCAAAACATAAAAGCTTTGGTTTATTTTGAAGGCCAAGATGTGGAAGTTACTGATAAAATTGAAGTGGTTTCTGACGTAAAACCTAAGCTTTTAAAATTTACGATTGTGAATACTTATCCGCATGATGAGACTTCTTACACGCAAGGATTAGAATTTCATAGAGATACTTTATTTGAAGGAACTGGCCAAAGAGGCGCTTCTAAATTGATGAAAACGGATTATAAAACTGGAAAAGCTTATAAATCAGTTAATCTAGAAAATCAATATTTTGGCGAAGGAATTACGATCTTGAATAATAAAGTCTACCAATTGACTTGGCAAGAAAACACTGGTTTTATATACAATGCTGATAATTTGGCAAAAATAAAATCATTTGAATATTTCAAAAAAGTAGAAGGTTGGGGATTCTGCAACGATGGCAAAAGTTTATACCAATCTGACGGAACGGAAAAAATTTGGGTTTTAGATCCAGAAACGATGAAAGAGGTGGATTATGTAAATGTTTATTCAGAAGCGAGCAAAATCAAAGCTGTGAATGAATTAGAATGGGTTGAAGGAAAAATCTATGGAAATGTGTATCAAAAAGATGCGGTGGCCGTAATTAATCCAAAAACTGGCGCCGTGGAAGGAATTTTAGATTTAAGAGAATTAAAGTCTAAAATAAACATGGCAGGCCATGATCCAGGAAATGATGTCTTGAATGGATTGGCTTACAATTCTAAAACTAAGACGCTTTTTGTGACTGGCAAAAAGTGGAATAAGATGTTTGAAATTAAAGTTACTGAATAAATTATAAAAAACCGAGCAGTAACGTTCGGTTTTTTAATTTGTAAAACTTAAATTCGTAATTATAAATTTACAACTATGAAGAAAATTATCTTTTTAATTTTATTTCCAATTTTTTCAAACGTATCAGCAAATGCTCAAAATTTAAATCCAAAAGATTCGATAACCTTAAAAAATGTTTCTTACGGAAAATCAGAAGAACAACTAATTGACGTTTTTTTACCAGCGGATAGAAATTCGAAAACTAAGACTTTTGTTTTGCTTCACGGCGGCGGCTGGCAAAAAGGCTCAAAATCTAAGATGGATTATATGGTTCGAAATTTGAAAAATGAATTTCCAAACTATGCTATCGTCAATGTGAATTATAGATTGGCAACGGCTGAAAGTCCGGCTTTTCCAAAACAAATTGATGATATTACGGCTGTTTTTGAACACTTGAAAACAAATGAATCAAATTATAAAATTTCTAAAGATTTTGCCTTTATCGGAAGCAGCGCCGGTGCTCATTTGGCTTTGCTTTATGGGTATGGATTTGACAAAAACAATAATATAAAAGCAATTTGTGACATTATCGGGCCTGTTGATTTCACAGATCCTTCTTATACTTTAAATCCTAAATTTGATGTTTCGCAACTTAAAAATCTTGTGGGAGGAGAAACAACTTATGCAAAAAATCCAGATATGTATGTGAAAGTGAGCCCTGTACATTATGTATCAAAAAAATCACCGAAAACGATTATGTTTTATGGAGAAGTTGATCCATTGGTTCCAAAAACACAAGGACCTATTCTGAAAGAAAAGCTAGATAAAAACAAAGTTTATAACGAATTATATCTTTATCCAAGCGAAGGCCACGGCCGATGGAGTAAAGGAACTACAAAAGACATACAGAAAAAAATGTATGATTTCTTTAGAAACAATTTTTAAATTAAAAACCGAGCAAATTGCTCGGTTTTTAATTATGCTTATTTCTTTTTCTTTGCAGGAGTTTTTGCCGTTGAAGTAGCTAAACTTGTGGGTTTTCCTTCCACATATTTTTTGTCTGTAGCATTAAATGCAAAAGTATTCTGCTGTGTTTTATTTTTCTGCTGGATGTCGCCTTCTGGTGTCAAGATGAATTCAAAGCCTTCCCTCCTAACCCTTTCTTGTGTTTCTGAAGCATTCTTTAGCCTATCTAAGAAAACTTTTTCAGTAATATTTGTTGTCGATTGTTGGTTTGAAAAAAGTTTAGTTTTGGTAGAAACATCATAAACTTCTGAAAATAACGTAGTTTTTATTTCAGTTTTCAAATCAGTTTTGGTTGTAGTTTCCTCAGTCCAAGTTAAAAGATATAATGGTATCCCTTTTGCCGTGAATGGTTTAATTGTGCAATCTTTAGGCAAGCTGTTTGCATCGACAGTTTTAATTCCGATAGTGTCTTTTGTGTTTTTGTTACTAATAAATAGGAAGAAATTTCCTTTTATAATTTCTGCCGTAAGATTATCGGCTTTCGCCAAAGCAGTTGATGCAGATTTTGCTGGAGCTTTACCTTTGGCTTTCTTTTTTTGTCCGTAAGAAATCGCTGTGCAAAGCAGAATTAAAATCAGAAGGGCGGTCTTTTTCATATTTTATTTTTTTTGGAATGCCTAAAATACGAAAAAATTGATAGCGCTTTTGTTAAAGTATGAAACAAAAAAAGCCCTGATATTTTTATCAGGGCTCTTAAAATATAATCTAAAAAGTGATTATTTCACTTCTTCGTAGTCAACATCTTGAACGTTGTCTCCTTGGTCACCTTGCGGTTGTGCATCTTGTGGAGCACCTTGAGCGTCACCTTGCTTGTACATTTCTTCAGAAGCATTTTTCCACGCTTCGTTAATTTTGTCTAAAGCTGGTTGGATCGTAGCCACATCTTGGTTAGCGTGAGCCATTTTCAATTCAGTCAAAGCATATTCGATAGCTGTTTTATTTCCATCAGATAATTTCTCTCCGAATTCTTTCAATTGACTTTCTGTTTGGAAAATCATGCTGTCAGCTTCGTTCAATTTCTCGATTTTTTCTCTTGCAGCTTTGTCAGAATCAGCATTTGCTTCAGCCTCTTTTTTCATTCTTTCGATTTCTTCTTGAGTTAATCCAGAAGAAGCTTCGATTCTGATATCGTGAGATTTACCAGTTCCTTTGTCAGTTGCAGAAACTTTGATGATACCATTAGCATCAATATCAAAAGTTACTTCAATTTGCGGCACACCTCTACCTGCTGGTGGAATTCCATCAAGGTGGAAACGACCGATAGTTTTGTTATCTGCAGCTAAAGCTCTTTCTCCTTGCAAAACGTGGATTTCCACAGATGGCTGGTTGTCAGAAGCTGTTGAGAATACTTGCGATTTTTTTGTTGGGATTGTTGTGTTAGACTCAATTAATTTTGTCAAAACACCACCCATAGTTTCGATACCTAAAGATAAAGGCGTAACGTCTAATAACAATACATCTTTAACGTCTCCAGATAAAACTCCACCTTGAATCGCAGCTCCAATTGCCACAACTTCATCAGGATTAACTCCTTTTGATGGTTTTTTGTTGAAGAATTTCTCAACTTCTTCTTGGATTCTTGGGATTCTTGTAGAACCTCCAACCAAGATAACTTCGTCAATATCAGTAATTTTCAAACCTGCATCTTTCAACGCTTTTGCTACTGGAGCCATTGAACGTTTTACTAAAGCGTCAGTTAATTGGTCAAATTTAGCTCTTGACAATTTTTTAACCAAGTGTTTTGGTCCTGTTGCAGTAGCTGTAACATATGGCAAGTTGATTTCAGTTTCTCCTGTAGAAGACAATTCAATTTTTGCTTTTTCAGCAGCTTCTTTCAAACGTTGCAAAGACATTGGATCAAGACGCAAATCTAAACCTTCTTCAGCCTTAAATTCATCAGCCAACCAGTCAATGATTGTTTGGTCAAAGTCATCTCCACCTAAGTGAGTATCTCCATTTGTAGACAATACTTCAAAAACTCCGTCTCCTAATTCAAGGATAGAAATATCAAAAGTACCACCACCTAAATCATAAACTGCGATTTTTTGATCTGTACCTTTTTTATCCAAACCGTAAGCTAAAGCAGCTGCAGTTGGCTCGTTGATGATACGCATCACTTTCAAACCAGCGATTTCACCAGCCTCTTTTGTAGCCTGACGTTGCGCATCGTTGAAATAAGCAGGAACAGTAATAACTGCTTCTGTAACTGTTTGACCTAAATAATCTTCAGCCGTTTTCTTCATTTTTTGAAGTGTCATTGCTGATAATTCTTGTGGCGTATAAAGACGTCCGTCGATGTCCACACGTGGCGTATCGTTGTCACCTCTTACAACACTGTAAGGTACATTTTTAGCTTCAGTAGCGCTTTCTGAGAATTTATTTCCCATGAAACGTTTGATAGATGCTACAGTTTTTGTTGGATTGGTCACTGCTTGTCTTTTAGCAGGATCACCAACTTTGATTTCTCCACCTTCAACAAATGCAATTACTGATGGCGTTGTTCTTTTTCCTTCAGCATTAGGAATTACAACTGGTTCGCTTCCTTCCATTACAGAAACGCAAGAGTTTGTTGTTCCTAAGTCAATTCCGATTATTTTACCCATTTTATTTTTATTTTGTTTCTATTCTAATTTTTTGAACTCGGATAGTCATTAGACAATCTTTGTGCCAAGTCATAAAATTATTGAAATTGTCAGTTTTTGTTAAAAGTGGCATTTATGAATATGACAAGATGACATTTTTATGTTCTATAATATATGAGTATTTGATTAATGCCAAAAAGATAAAATCCAATCAAAATAGTTGAACCACTGTCAACCGTTTTTATTAAAATGCAAAATCCTAAAGTCATTAAAATGAGTACAACACTTATAAATAAAATTATTTTAGACTTCTTAAAAAGTGATAATATAAACTGTAAAACAATAATTATGAAGAACAATAATAATATTGCTGCAAACAAATCTTCATTAGTACGCAAAGCTTCTTTGAAAAGTTCAAATCCTGTGAAACTTTTATATATGAAAGTATCAGCATATTTTTCACCAATTGATTCTGTTTTTATTTCTGTTTCAAGTATATGGACAAATGGTAAAAATAAAATTAGAATTGACAGTAAAGATAATACTCTTATATCAAGATATTTTTGAATTAGTGCTTTCATATTTTATTCCTCAAAATATTCAAAACCATCAATAATATCTAAATAAACGCCATCAAAACCAGCAGTCAAAATCTTATTCAAATAAGAATCCGAATTTTTATAAATAATATTCTGCCAGTCTTCATTCCAATATTTTACTTTGAAATTCCCCGACCAGTCTGGATTTTCTGTTGCAATCCAAGTTGGTTTTGAAGCATTCCAAGAATTTTGCCAATAATAACGGTAGTCTTCTGCCTCGCCAATTGACATATAACAAATTATAATTCGCTTGCCACCATTGGCTTTATTTTTAAGCTGGTTGATTTCGGAAGCCGTAAAAGCTTCGTCGCTTAAAAACAAATCCATAATAATCGCGTCATAATTTGTGGCTGTAACTGCATTTATAAAAGCTGTTTTAGAAGCAAAGTTTTCTGGATTTACTAAATATAAAAAGTTTTTTGCTTGCGATAAATTTGTAATAACAGAAGGATTTTCATTATTAGGAGTTCCGCTTGGAATTACATTCAAACTTCTCTCTGGAGCTGAAAAGGAGACATAATTATTAGTCGCATTAACTTGATAAGAATTGCTCATTTTGGAAGGCATTGCACAATAATCAGTTACTAAAATAGTCTTGCCTTTGTTCTTTGAAACATTCAAAAATCCTTTTAAATAGTTAGAAACATCTGTCGGAGTTGCCCGATCATCATTATCATAGCCGTAAAACAAATCTTCTTGGCCGTTTCCATCGATTGCATTTAAATAAGCTTGTGAGATTGCACCGTCAGCTTCGTCATTTTCAGTAACCAATTCGATTCCGTTTTGTGGAATGACTGCGAAACCAGACTTTATTCCTTTTGCTTTTTGACTTATTCCAATAACAAAATCACGCATGTCTTGCCTGAAATTTCTATCTTCTACATTGGAAGAATCGTCCTCTTTATTACAACTCAAGGCAGTAAAAGCAATAAACAGAAACGCAATTTTTTTCATAGTTATTAGAAGTTTATTAGGATAACGAAAACGTAATGATTTTAGTTTGAACATCCAAAAATAAAGAATTGTAGCAAGGAAAATAGTATACTGTCAAAAGCTTACAAATAACCTTTAATAAATGATTCTTCCTTGAAAATATGGTTCTAGATTGTCTTATATATGCCTTAGGTATGCCTTTTATAGGGACTATATATACTTTAAATACGGCACAGACACGCTATGGACAAGCTATGGTTATAAATAATAAAGATTTTAGGAAGTTCTAGTTCGTTGGATTGCAGACTTAAGTTTTGCTAAAGTAATAAAAAAAAACATATTTAAATGTGTTTAATTTTGTTCCTAATTAATCTCTAAATTTCAATAATTCTTAATTATTAGGGACTGTCTTCTACTAAATTATGCGCTATATTGAATAATTACATCTAAAATTGCAGAATTAATAATTTTACAACGTTTGCGAACCTCTAAAAAATATATATTTGCACAAACTTGCGTTATAGATTTATGGAAGAATGTATCTCGGTTTTTGATATGCTTAAAATTGGAGTCGGACCTTCGAGTTCCCATACTTTGGGACCTTGGCGTGGTGCTGAACACTTTTTGAATGAACTTCGTGAAGAGAATATTTTAAGCAAGATCATCAGAATTAAAGTCGATTTGTTCGGTTCGCTCTCGCTTACCGGAAAAGGCCACGCCACAGATTTGGCTGTGATGCTTGGCTTGACGGGTGCTGATCCTGAATTTATTCCAATTGAGAATATCGATAAAATCATTTCTTCTATAAAGAAAAACAAAGAATTGAATTTGGCTAGCGAAGTCATGATTCCGTTTGATATGGAAACTGATATTATCTTCAACAAAAACTTCCTTCCCTTCCACTCTAACGGATTTTCTTTTACGGCATATACATCCGAAAGCGAGTATGAATCGACATTTTATTCGATCGGCGGCGGTTTTGTAGTAAAAGAAGAACGAGCAAATGCGAAGAAAAAGCTAGAAATAAAATGTGCTTTTCCATTCCCAATCCAGCGTGCGGATGAGCTTTTAAATTATACGATTCAAGAAGACAAAAGCATTTCTGAAATCGTCTATGAAAACGAAATCTCGATGCGAACGCCTAAAAATGTGCATTCTGAATTGATGCGCGTTTGGCACACGATGCTCGAGTGCATGTACATCGGTTGTCATTCTGAAGGAATTCTTCCTGGAGGCCTGAACGTTCGCCGTCGCGCTTTCGACATGCATCAAAATCTTATCGGTTTAGCGAATTATTCAAATCCTCAAGAATGGTTGGAATGCATTCGAAAAACCGAAGTTAAATTCCGCCAAATATTAAAATGGGTAAGCTGTTTTGCCTTGGCTGTCAATGAAGTAAACGCCGCTTTGGGAAGAGTCGTGACGGCTCCAACCAACGGAAGCGCTGGCGTAATTCCAGCAGTTTTGATGTATTATTTGGTAATTGAAAATCACGATGCTGGCGAAAAAGAAATCAAGCAATTTTTGATGGTTGCTGGAGAAATCGGAAGCATTTTCAAAAAAGGCGCTACAATTTCTGCAGCAATGGGCGGATGCCAGGCAGAAATCGGTGTTTCTTCGGCAATGGCTGCAGCGGCTTTGTGCGAGTTGATGGGCGGAAAACCGGCTCAAGTTCTTATGGCGGCTGAAATTGCAATGGAACATCACCTCGGATTGACTTGTGATCCGATTGGCGGCTTGGTTCAGATTCCATGTATTGAAAGAAATACTATGGGTGCGATCAAGGCAATTAATGCGGCAGAATTGGCTTTAGAAACTGATCCTAAAAATGCAAAAGTGCCATTGGACAAAGTCATCAATACGATGTGGGAAACCGCAAAAGATATGAATACAAAATACAAAGAAACTTCTGAAGGCGGTTTGGCGATCAGCGTGAATATGGCGGATTGTTAGAGAAGGTTCAGGGTTTTGGGTATTTAGGTTCAAAAGATTTTGATTGTAAATAAACTTCAAACCCTGATTATTTTAAATATTATTGATTTGCCAATCGCTGTTTTTCCATATTTGCTGTGTACGCATCTATTGTCTTTCCAAAAAATCCAGATGAAAAGGTAGAATTATATTCTTTATCCATTTTTCGGTCATATATAAAATAATTTGACGAGCTATAAGAAGCTACTTTATCATTAGTTGCCACATTGTGAACCGTTGTATGCAATTTATTATAAGTAAAAGCATATCTGTACACATTGACGTCAGCATATTTTTCAGAATTTGCTTCCTCAAGTGTTGCAAACACATATTTTCCTTTGTAATTTTCTTTAAAGTACTTTTTTAAATACTTGTCCCTGCTTTCGCGATTTTCCAAAATGCAAACAACATAAGAATCATCTTTGCCTAAATCTGGAGGAATTGCATTGTGCTCTACAGTTAAATTTTTATTCGCTTGCCCTTTTGCAATTGGAGCCGCAAGAAAAATACAAGATTGAAACAAAAAAGCTGCCATAACCAGAAGTACTATTTTTTTCATATAAAAGTTATTTTAATTGAATGCAATGATATGGAATTGTCAGAAAAATAGCAATTTAAATTCAAGTTATAATTGCAAATAAATATTCTTTGAATTGAATCATCAATGCTGCAAAACACTAATTTTGCATAAAAATTCCTGCTTTGAAAAAAATCCTGATTATTGACGACGAAGAAAAATTGCGCAGTCTTATGGCGCGAATTATTGGTTTGGAAGGCTTTGAAGTGATTCAAGCGGGCGATTGCAAATCAGGATTAAAAAAATTAGAACAGCATTCTTTTGACGTCGTGCTTTGCGACGTGAAACTTCCCGATGGAAACGGCGTGGATTTGACAGCTACCATAAAAGAAAAATATCCTCAGACAGAAATCATACTTCTGACAGCTTACGGAAATATTCCCGATGGCGTTCAGGCTATAAAAAACGGCGCATTTGATTATATCGTAAAAGGCGACGACAACAATAAAATCATTCCGCTGCTTCACCGCGCTATTGAAAAAGGCGGTCTCACCAAGAGAATTGCACAGCTTGAAGCAAAATTGGAAACCAAATTTTCTTTTGACGGAATTATTGGAACTTCCAAAAACTTACAGCAAGCAATAGAATTAGCAAAAAAAGTCTCAGTAACTGATACCACCGTTTTACTAACTGGCGAAACTGGAACCGGAAAAGAAGTTTTTGCAGCTGCAATCCACCAATCAAGCTTACGAAAAGACCAAAGTTTTGTGGCAATAAACTGTTCTGCTTTCAGCCACGATTTATTGGAAAGTGAAATGTTTGGCCATATTGCAGGCTCTTTTACCGGCGCTTCAAAAGACAAAAAAGGTTTGTTTGAAGAAGCCAATAACGGAACTATTTTTCTAGACGAAGTTGGAGAAATGGCTTTAGATTTACAGGCAAAATTACTCCGAGTAATTGAAAACGGAGAATATATCAAAGTTGGAGAAAGCAAGCCTACAAAGGTAAATGTAAGAATTATTGCTGCAACGAATAGAGATTTGGCTAAAGAAATTGAGCTTGGCCATTTCCGCCAAGATTTATTTTACCGACTTTCGGTTTTTCAAATTCAGCTGCCGGCTTTGCGAGAACGAGTTATTGACATTGAAGCTTTGGCAAAATATTTCCTGAATTTCTTTGCCTTGAAAACAAATAAGAAAATTAAAAGCTTGTCTGAGGAGTTTGTACAGCTTTTAAAATTGCATACTTGGCCGGGGAATATCCGAGAATTGAAAAATGTTTTGGAAAGAAGCGTGATTTTAGAAACTGAAAATATTTTGACAACAAGTTGTCTCCCATTGGAAATTCAGAATCTAAAAGCTGTAGAAACAACTGGTGAAACCCCTATCCTATCTGCTTTTTCATTGGCATCCGCAGAAAAAATCCATATCCAGAAAGTCTTGAATTATACGAATCACAACAAAACTGAAACTGCAAAATTGCTGAATATTGCTCTGACTACTTTATATAGAAAGCTTGAGGAATATAAAATAAGCTAGAAAATCTGCGAATCTACTGCAAAAAGCAAAAAATCCTATCGTTTTAAAAGTGCCAACCCTATCGTTTTGATAGGGTTTTTCTTTTGGCACAAACTCCAAAAAACTTTAAACATAAGAAAACAAACACTTTAGGGAACGTGCCAAAAAACTGGACTCTAATTTGGCATAAGGCTTCGAAAATAACTTAATCATATGAAAACTTTCAATGATAGCCTTATCAAAAAAATGGAACGATTAGCTGAAATCACCATCAGCAGTCTGCAGCTTGGTAAAATTACTCGTGTAAAAAGATGCCTTCAGCTTGCCGAAGAATTACTTGTAAAAGGGAATTCTGAGATGAAAAGCGCGATTACCAACGTGTATTTGTATTCGGTTTCGCACTACATGGAAATCAACAGAATCGCGATCGCAACGCTTTTGCCAATGTCTCTGCACAAAGAATATGTCAAACAAATTAATGCTTCTGGAGTATGATGATCTTGATTTTAACTATCGTCGGGCTTCTTTGTTTTGCCCTTTTTTATGTTTCGATTTACTATTTTGATAAAATCTAAAATTATGGTAGCCCTCTTTATTATTGCCCTTGCGGTTTTTTGCTATATTGTTTATGTCCTTTTAAAACCTGAAAAATTTTAAGCTATGAATACAGAAATTTTAGGAATTATAGCAATGTTTGTCCTGACGCTGCTTTTGGCGATTCCCTTGGGAAAATATATTTCAAATGTTTACTTAGGAAAAAAGACCTTTTTCGACCCAATCTTTAATCCGATTGAGAAAATATTTTTTAAAATAAGCGGCATCAATGTTACCAAAGAAATGAACTGGAAACAGCATTTGGTCGCATTATTATCTTTAAATGTAATTTGGTTTGTACTGGGAATGATCATTTTGCTTTGCCAAGGCTGGCTTCCTTTGAACCCAGATAATAATCC
Organism: Flavobacteriaceae bacterium PS02334; assembly: GCA_029959295.1. GTDB lineage: Bacteria > Bacteroidota > Bacteroidia > Flavobacteriales > Flavobacteriaceae > Flavobacterium. The sequence goes on from JASCOH010000003.1 coordinate 309,182, forward strand.
GAATATGTCGCCTGATTTGGCTTTCAATACTTCGATTTCTTTTTTGGTAAACTGTGATTTACAGCACTATTCTGGCGAATCTGGAGTAAGTTATTTGAGCCAGCTTTATTTGATGTTTTTGCAATTTGTTTCTGCCGGAATTGGTTTGGCCGTCGGAGCCGTTTTGTTCAATGCTTTAAAGGAAAGAACTACAGAAAATCTAGGCAATTTTTATAATTACTTCATAAAATCTTGCCTTAGAATTTTGTTGCCGATTTCATTGATTGTTGCCGTAATTCTGTTATTTAACGGAACTCCGATGACTTTTGAAGGAAAACAAACAATGACGACTTTGCAAGGTGAAACGGTTCAAGTTTCCACCGGTCCGGTTGCAGCATTTACTGCAATCAAGCACGTTGGAACGAACGGTGGTGGTTTTTTTGGAGCGAATTCTGCACATCCTTTTGAAAATCCGAATTACCTGACTAATATAGTTCAGATGATTGCCCAGATGATTATTCCGTTTGCAATGGTTTTTGCCTTAGGATTTTATCTGAATAGAAAGAAATTATCCTGGATGATTTTCGGAGTGATGACAATTGGATTTTTAGCCTTGGTAATTCCAACAGTTCATGCAGAAATGAATGGAAATCCAGCAATTACCCAAATGGGAATCGACACTACATCTGGAGCAACCGAAGGAAAAGAAGTCCGTTTTGGAGCGGCAGCTTCTGGATATTGGAGTATTGCAACTACAGTAATTTCAACGGGTTCAGTAAATTCAATGCACGATAGCGCGATGCCTTTGTCAGGAATGATGCAATTATTGGCCATGATGGTCAGCTGTTTTTATGGAGGTTGCGGCGTCGGAATCTTGAACTTTTATATCTTCATCATTCTTGCAGTTTTCATCAGCGGTCTGATGGTGGGAAGAACTCCTGAGTTTTTAGGAAAGAAAATCGAAGCCCGAGAAATGAAAATTGCTATGCTAATTGCGTTGCTTCATCCGTTTTTGATATTGGTTGGAACTGCTTTATCGACTGGCTTTCCTGAACTTGGAGCAAGCACTTTGAACAATCCAGGATTCCACGGATTCAGTGAAATTTTATATGAATTCACTTCTTCTGCAGCAAATAACGGAAGCGGTTTTGAAGGACTTGGCGACAACAATCCATGGTGGAATATTTCAACAGGAATCATTTTGTTACTTTCAAGATTTCTTCCAATCATCGGTCCAATTGCCATCGCTGGAATTCTAGCTTCTAAAAAACACATTCCAGAAAGCGCAGGAACTTTAAAAACAGATACGTCAACTTTTGGACTAATGATTTTTGCCGTGATTTTTATTATAGCAGCGCTTTCATTCTTTCCTGCCTTGACATTGGGTCCGATTGCAGAATACTTCACTTTATATTAATCTACTGATTTTCAATATATGAAAACTCAAAATAAATCTTTGTTTCAAAAAGAGCTGATGCTTGAAGCATTTGTGCAATCTTTTCTGAAATTAAATCCGAAAACGCTTTTCCGAAATCCGATTATGTTTACAGTAGAAATCGGGACTGCCGTTATGCTTGCCGTTTGTATTTGGATATTGACTGGTGAAGAATCTCAAGGAAGTTTTGCTTACAACTTCACCGTTTTTATCATTTTATTGTTTACGTTATTGTTTGCCAATTTTGCAGAAGCCATTGCCGAAGCTAGAGGAAAAGCGCAAGCCGACAGCCTGCGAAAAACCAGAGAAGAAACACCAGCCAAGAAAATTTTTCCTGTTGGCGAAATGCGTGTCGATGAGATGCAGATCGTGCCTTCCTCTAGCCTAGTCAAAGGCGATGTTTTTATTTGTGAAGCGGGCGATACGATTCCAACTGATGGTGAAATTATCGAAGGCTTGGCAACGATTGACGAAAGCGCGATTACGGGCGAAAGCGCTCCGGTAATTCGAGAAGCTGGCGGTGACAAAAGCTCTGTAACTGGAGGAACAAAAGTACTTTCTGACAAAATTAAAGTCCAAGTTACAACAGAACCTGGAGAAAGTTTTCTAGACAAAATGATTGCTTTGGTGGAAGGTGCTTCCCGTCAGAAAACGCCGAATGAAATTGCTTTGACCATTTTATTGGCAGGATTTACGTTAGTGTTTGTAATTGTCTGCGTGACTTTGAAACCTTTTGCAGATTTTGCCCATGTAAATATTACAATCGCTGCCTTTATTTCCTTATTTGTATGCTTGATTCCTACAACAATTGGTGGCCTTTTATCTGCTATTGGGATTGCCGGAATGGACAGAGCTTTACGTGCAAACGTAATTACAAAATCTGGAAAAGCGGTGGAAACTGCCGGAGACATTGATGTTTTGCTTTTAGACAAAACTGGAACAATTACGATAGGAAATAGAAAAGCTACTCATTTTTATCCTGCGGTTGATGTAACGGAAAGTGATTTTATTAAAGCTTGCGTACTTTCTTCTTTGGCGGATGAAACTCCTGAAGGAAAGTCGATAATTGAATTGGCAGGAAAAGAAGTTGCAAAAAAGCTTTCTATCGAAGGCGCTACTTTGATCAAATTTACGGCTGAAACCAGAAGCAGCGGGGTCAATCTCCCTAATGGAAAAAAGATTAGAAAAGGTGCTTTTGATTCTATCCGAAAATTAAGCGAAAAAGCAGGAAATCCTTTTCCTCAAGATACTGCTGATAAAGTGACGGAGATTTCGAGCAATGGCGGAACGCCTTTGGTGGTATCAGAAAATGATATCGTTTTAGGCGTAATTGAATTGCAAGATATCATCAAACCCGGAATTCAGGAACGTTTCGAGAGACTTCGAAAAATGGGTGTAAAAACCGTAATGGTTACAGGAGACAATCCGTTGACAGCCAAATTCATTGCAGAAAAAGCAGGCGTTGACGACTTTATCGCTGAAGCAAAACCTGAAGATAAAATGAATTATATCAAGGAAGAGCAAATGCGTGGCAAGCTTGTCGCAATGATGGGCGACGGAACAAATGACGCACCGGCTTTAGCACAAGCAGATGTCGGCGTTGCGATGAACAGCGGTACTCAAGCGGCAAAAGAAGCTGGAAATATGGTTGATTTAGACAATGATCCTACAAAATTAATTGAGATTGTAGAAATCGGAAAACAGCTTTTAATGACCCGCGGCACGCTGACCACTTTCAGTATTGCCAATGACGTTGCCAAATATTTTGCCATCATTCCTGCCCTATTTATCACTGCCATTCCAGCTTTACAAGGTTTAAACGTGATGCATTTGCACAGTCCGGAAAGCGCGATTTTATCTGCCGTAATTTTTAATGCAATCGTGATTCCGTTTTTGATTCCATTGGCTTTAAAAGGGGTAGCTTACAAACCAATTGGAGCTTCGGCTTTGTTGAGAAGAAACCTTTTATACTATGGTTTGGGGGGGATTATTGTTCCTTTCATCGGAATAAAATTGATTGATTTACTAGTTACCATATTTATCTAAATAGCTTAAAAAATGAAAAATATTTTTATATCTCTGAAACTTACGGCTATCTGCATTGTATGTTTTTCAGGACTTTACACAGCAATTGTTTATGGAATTGCACAAGTTTCTCCAAACAGAGGAAAAGGAATTTCCGTAGAACAAGATGGCAAAAAATACCTTAAAAACATCGGGCAATCTTTTACGGATAACAAGTATTTCAATTCTCGTCCGTCGGCTGTGGCTTACAATGCTGCAGGTTCTGGAGGAAGCAACAAAGGGCCGAGCAATGCTGAATATTTAGCAGAAGTGCAACAACGAATTGATACTTTTTTGATCCAAAATCCTGACGTGAAGAAAAGTGAAATTCCAGCAGATTTGGTTACGGCAAGTGGCAGCGGTTTAGATCCGAATATTTCTGTCGAAGGTGCAAAAGTTCAAATAAAACGTATTGCAAAAGCTAGAAATATAGACGAAAAAGAACTTGAGAACCTAATTGCTTCAAATATCGAAAAACCGCTTTTAGGAGTATTCGGACCAGAAAAAATAAATGTATTGCAGTTAAATCTTGCCTTAGACAATTTAAAATAAACCATTATTTACTATCAATTTCTTATGAAAACAATCAAAACAGTAGCGTTATTACTACTTTCTGCTTGCAGTTTAAATGCGCAAACAGACACAATCAAGAAAAAAATTCCGTTTGAAAACATGGATCTTACTTGGGTAAACGGCCAAAATCGCCAGAAGAATTTTCCTCTGACATTGAAAGATGCTGACGGAGAAACTATCCTGACAGGCGTTACTTATTTAGATACTTATTACAACTATAATTTTGCAAATCCTGCAGACAATACGCAGACAATTTCTTCCACAATTGGCCGTCACAATGAGTTTACGCTAAACTTAGCTAGCGTTGGCTTAGAGACAAATTATAAAAATATCATTGGCCGAGTTTGGCTTCAATTTGGTCAAATGGGTTCGATTGTCAATGATTTAGATGGCTCTGTTTATCGTGGCAGAAATACGAATATCAACAATTTGAAGTATGTCCGTGAAGCTGCAGCTGGTTATCATTTTGACAAATGGTATGGAATTAATGTGGAAATGGGGATTTTTATGAGCTACATCGGTTTGGAAAGTTATGTGACGCAAGAAAACTGGAATTACCAACGAAGCATGCTTTGCGACTTCACTCCTTTTTACTTTTCTGGAGCTAGAGTACAAATTCATCCAACAAAAAATCTTCGTACAGAAATTTGGCTTTTGAACGGCTGGCAGACTTACAACAGTTTTAGCAAAAGTCCTGGTTTGGGAAGTTCAACATATTATCGCCCAAGCGAAGATTTACAACTTGTTGCGAATTTTTACGTAGGTAGAGATACTCAAAATCCAGATACTTTGGGACATCAATCTAACAGAGTTCGTTTTCACCATGACAACAGTATTGTGGCGAGATATTATAAAAATCCTACCTCAAAAGGAATTTCCCAAATGGCTTTCAGCTTGAATTCGCATTATGGATTTCAAAGCAATAACGAAAATAATGACGAATTAAAAGCGTCTCAAAACTTTATGCTTGGAACTTCATTTGCCAACAGAATCTGGTTCAATAAAAACAAATTGGCTTTGACTTTACGTGGCGATTACATGACAAATCAATCAGTTGTGAATGGTGTGAATACTTCACCTTATTTGGCTTTTACTCCTGCTGTTACCGGCGATATTCCTAATAATTATGACAATGCGCTTGCAAATGGTGAAAAATTAAGATTGTTTCAATTCACTTCGACTTTTGACATTATGCCGAATGATTATGTGACTTTTAGATTGGAATATGGCTACAGAAATTCAAGCATTCCTTACTTCACAAGTTCACAAGGAACGACTTCGCCAAGCGGATGGACAAACGGTCCGACTGGAGAATTGCCTTGGGCTGCTGAATTGAAAAAAGACGAACACCGAGTTACATTGGCTGTTAATTTTAGATTATAATACGTGGATATCGAAAGAGACAATAATGTAAAGCAGTTTCTAAATCTGATCCAAAAATCAAGAAGAGGAAAGTTTAAAGTCTACATCGGCATGAGTGCCGGTGTGGGCAAAACTTTTCGCATGCTCCAGGAAGCGCATTCTTTATTGAAAAACGGAATCGATATTAAAATCGGCTTCATTGAAACACACAATCGAAAAGAAACGCATGATTTGTTGGAAGGTTTGCCAATAATTCCGCGTAGAAAATTATTTTACAAAGGAAAAGAATTGGAAGAAATGGACGTTCAGGCGATTATAAGTTTGCGTCCCGAAGTCGTGATTATCGACGAATTAGCACATACCAACATCGAAGGAAGCAAGAATGAAAAACGCTGGCAAGATGTGATGGAAATCATCGAAGCGGGAATAAATGTCATCAGCGCCGTGAATATCCAGCATATTGAAAGCCTGAATGAAGAAGTAAAATATATTACCGGAGTTGAAGTCAAAGAACGAATTCCAGACAGTGTTTTGGCACAGGCCGATGAAGTCGTAAATATCGATTTGACAGCTGATGAATTGATTTCCAGATTAAAAGAAGGAAAAATCTACAAAGCCGATAAGATCGAAATGGCTTTAAAAAATTTCTTTAAAAGCGAACATATTCTGCAATTGCGAGAATTATCTTTGAAGGAAGTTGCCAGCCAAGTCGAGCGAAAAGTGGAAATTGAAGTTCCGAAAAATAAGAGCGCTCGTCATGAAAAATTTATGGCTTGCATAAGCAGTAATGAAAAAACAGCCAAAAAAGTCATCCGGAAAACGGCACGATTAGCCAATTATTACAACAGCAGCAAATGGTATGTTTTATATGTGCAACTGCCTCACGAAAGTGCTGATAAAATCGCTTTGGACAAACAGCGCCACCTGATTAATAATTTTAAATTGGCCACAGAATTAGGCGCAGAAGTAATTAAAATTGAGCATACAAAAATCGCAAAAGCAATCATTGAACAAGCCGAAAATAAAGGCATCACGACAATTTGCATCGGAAAACCAAGAATGAATCTTTTCAAAATCATTCTTTCCACAAATGTTTTTAAGGAATTATTAAATAAGCTATCTTCGAGTGAAATTGATTTGATCATTTTGAGTTGATAGCTTAATCAAAATAAAAAATGATTAGCAATACCAACATAAAAGAACTATCCTTTAATTTTGCAGTAAAAATTATAGGCGTGTACCAACATATTTCAGAAACAAAAAAAGATTTTTTGCTATCAAAACAGTTGGTAAAAAGTGCGACTTCCATTGGAGCGTGCATTAATGAAGCCGTTTTGGGAATATCAAATAAAGATTTCCTGCAACACATGAACGAGGCTTTGAGGGATTCTCAAGAGACTGAATACTGGCTGCGTCTTTTATACAAAACAAATTATCTGTCAGAAAAAGAATTTAAAAGCATCTATAACGAAAGCGTCGAATTGATAAAAATGCTTTCGTCGATTATTGAAAATTCAAAAGTAAAACCGCAATTATAAAATATCAGTTTTGAAAATTAAAGCAAAATTAAGACTTGGAATTGGATTATTATTCTCCTTGATTGTAATCCTTGTGGCACTTGCAGTTAGACAAGTTCATGTCATTGCTGAAGACACGGAAAATATCCTTGTCGCCAATTACAACTCGCTGGATTATTCCCGAAACATGCTGAAAGAGCTTGACAAAATTGAAACTGAAAATCAAAGTTTTGATAATTTCGACAAGTTTTTAAAATTGCAGACTTCAAATATTACTGAAATCGGGGAAACTGAATTGACTCAAAACCTTATGGAAGACGTAAAGGCTTTTGAACAGAATCCGCAAAATAAAATACATACAAGCCAGATCAGAAAAGACCTGAACGACATCATGAAACTCAATATGGATGCTATCCAAAGGAAAAGTATTGTGGCAAAAAACTCTGCAGAAAGCGGTATTTTCTGGATTTCGATTACGGGTCTGACTTGCTTTATAATCGCTTTTACTTTGCTGATAAATCTTCCGAGCGACATTGCGAATCCGATTAGAGATTTGACGGAAAGCATCCGCCAGATTGCGGCTAAAAATTATTCGCAAAGAGTCAATTTTGAAACCAATGATGAGTTTGGAAATCTTGCCAAATCCTTCAATACGATGGCAGAAAAGCTTCAGGAATACAGCGACAGCAATATTGACAAACTGATGATGGAGAAAAAGCGCATCGAGACGTTGATCAATAATATGCGGGATCCGGCAATCGGACTTGATGAAAATGACAAGATTCTTTTTGCCAATGAAGAAGCTTTGAAAATTTCAGGATTGAAATCTACAGATATTATTGGAAAACCTGCGAATGAAGTGGCGCTTTCCAATGATTTGGTGCGTTCGCTGCTCCAGCATTTGGTGGATGGAAATACAGAAAAAAATCAGGAAACGCTTAAAATCTACGCAGACAACAAAGAAAGTTATTTTGAAAAACAAGTTGTTCCGATAGTCATTTTGCCTACGGGCGAAGAAGAAAAAAAGGAAATTGGTTCGTTCATAATTCTTCGAAATGTGACCGCTTACAAAGAGTTAGATTTTGCAAAAACCAACTTTATAGCAATGGTTTCGCATGAATTTAAAACGCCGATTGCTTCAATGAAAATGAGCCTGCAATTGCTTGAAAATGAAAACATCGGAAACTTGAATACGGAGCAAAAACAATTGGTTTCCAGCATAAAAGACGATGCCAAAAGATTGCTTCGAACTACGGGAGAATTGCTGAATATCACGCAAGTAGAAACTGGAAAAACACAATTGAAAACAGAAAGTTTTGATGTAAAAGATAGTATTTCTGAAGCTTTAGAAGCTACAAAAAATTTAGCCGAACAAAAAAATATTTCAGTTAAAGTAAAACTTGATGAAAATCTTCCTAAAATCATAGCAGACAGAGAAAAAACGACTTGGGTAATTTCTAATTTAGTTTCAAATGCCATCCGTTATTCTTATGAAAATTCAGCCGTAGAAATTACTTCGGAAGAAAAAAATGATTTCCTTCAAATAAAAGTAAAAGACAACGGAATGGGCATTTCTCCTCAATATAAAAATAAAATCTTCGATAAATATTTCAGAATTCCAGGCTCTGAAAAAGAAGGAACCGGTTTGGGATTAGCGATCAGCAAAGAATTTATCGAAGTAATGGGAGGAACAATTTTGGTGGAAAGCGAACTAGGTTTTGGAAGTGAATTTTCTATAAAATTGCCCATACAAATTTTGGATATAAGTCATTTTTAATACATTTAATAAAACGTTACTTTAATTAATTATAATTTTTCTAGACTCATGAATTCCTTCTTTTTGAATGTCCAAAAGATAAGTTCCTCTTTCTAAATGCAGCTTGATTTGATTTGTAAGCAAAGTAAATTCTTCAACTTTTTGACCCAATAGATTAAATACGACACACTTTGCTCCTGCTAAATTTTCTAGATTTGAAATTGAAAAACTTCCGTTGGATGGATTAGGAAAAATTTTAAATTCACTCTTCAAATTTTCACTGACACCAAGTGGCAGAGAAAGTTTCAGCATATAAAAATCTCTTGAATCGTTCAAAGATGTTTTTTCATAGACGCCATTTTCTGTTTGGAAATTAGAAGTTCCTGTGAAATAGCCACCATTATAAATATTGCCTAAACCGTCGATTGCCATTGCAATTCCTCCTTGATCTTTAGTTCCCTTAATGCTTTTTACCCAAGAAAAATTTCCATTCGGACTTAGTTTTAAGATAAAAGCGTCAGTATTATCTGTGTCTCCAGAAGCGTTGAGAACCGCTAAGGCGCCTCCAATATTAAAATCAGCACTTCCTGTAAACTGTCCTGTTGCATAGATATTATTTGAGGAATCGACAACAATATTAGCTACATTATCAGCAGACAATCCTCCAAAATTTTTGGCCCAAAGAAAATTTCCTGAATTATCTAATTTCGCCACAAATATATCTGTATTTCCCTGACAAATAATATTTTGGACATTTGAACTGGGATCAAAATCTACTGTGCCATTGAACGTTCCGGCAACGATTACATTATTTGAAGAATCAATCGCAAGTGATTTTCCATTATCAAAATTAGTTCCGCTAAAACTTTTTGCCCACAAAAGATTTCCATTGCTATCTAATTTTGTTACAAAAACATCTGGAAGTCCAGAATCTCCGGCAGCGGTTAATTGCATTACGCCTGAATTTGGATCAAAATCTATGGTATTGCTAAAACTTCCCGTAAAATATACATTTCCGGAAGCATCTGTTTTTATAGCTTCTGCATTATTATATCCTATACTTGTAAAAGATTTTGCCCATAAAAAACTCCCATCACTGTCCAATTTCAGCACATAGATATCAGGCGTTCCAGAAGGTCCGGAAGCCGATAAGTTAAAAACGCCGCTGCCTGGATCAAAATCAACCGTATTATTGAAATGACCAGTTATGTAAACCTTCCCAGAATTATCGACAGTAACAGCGGTTGCATTATCATCGCCAATTCCCCCGACTTTCTTCGCCCATATAAAGTTTCCGTTGCTGTCGAGTTTAGAAATACTTATGTCAAAACTATAATATGGACCGCTTAAGGTAGAAGTCAAATTAGATGTTCCTGCTCCTGGGTTAAAATTTACAGTTCCCATAAAATTTCCTACAGAATATACATTTTTCTGAGAATCAGTAGCAATGCCTAAATTAAAATTATCCATTGCTCCGCCAAATTTCTTTGCCCAAACTAAGCTTCCTGAGGAATTCATTTTTGCAATAAATGTATCAGAACTACCCGTACTTTCTAAATTAGCAACAGTTTGACTAGGGTCAAGATCAATTGTAAACATAAAAGCACCAGTAATCAATACATCATTTGAATTGTCAATCGCAAGCCCTTGCAGATTATCAAAATAAGAACTTCCAAAAGTTAAGACTGAGTTAAAGGCTGGTTCTTGTGAAAAACCTTTTATAGAGAATAAGAAAACAACAAAAAGTAAAGATTTATTCATAATAATATTTTAAGAGTAGACAATTATTTTATAAAATTATCTGGAAAATTAAAAAATTATTTCGAATATGATAATATAAATTTTTATAATATTTTAAGACTTATACTACATCTCACAAAAAAAACAATTTATGTTACAGCGATAAATAAACCAATTTGTACATTTACAGATTAAATTTTGGATCAAAAATTGAAAATCAATCAGCGGTTCATTACTTATAACTCTTAATTTATAACTAAGATGTCTGTAGCTAAAAAAGATTACAAAAGAATTACGACCAAGTCCTTGATTGAAATGAAAGCCAACGGCGAAAAGATTTCAATGCTTACCTCATATGATTTCACGATGGCAAAAATCGTTGATACCGCTGGTGTTGACGTGATTTTGGTTGGAGATTCAGCATCCAACGTGATGGCTGGACACGAAACTACTTTGCCAATCACTTTAGACCAGATGATTTATCATGCGTCAAGCGTAGTTCGTGCGGTGACAAGAGCTTTGGTTGTGGTTGATTTGCCTTTCGGAAGCTACCAATCTGACCCAAAAGAAGCGCTTCGTTCGTCTATCAGAATCATGAAAGAAAGTGGCGGACACGCAGTAAAATTGGAAGGTGGAAGCGAAATCAAAGATTCTATCAAGAAGATTTTGAATGCGGGAATTCCGGTAATGGGACATTTAGGATTGACACCACAATCTATTTATAAATTCGGAACGTATACTGTTCGTGCTAAAGAAGATGCAGAAGCTGAAAAACTAATTGAAGACGCTCAATTGCTAGAAAGATTAGGCTGTTTTGCAGTTGTTTTAGAGAAAATTCCAGCGCATTTAGCAGAAAAAGTTGCCAAAAGCATCTCGATTCCAGTAATAGGAATTGGAGCTGGCGGTGGCGTTGACGGACAAGTTTTGGTAATCCACGATATGCTTGGAATGAACAATGAATTCAGCCCAAGATTTTTGAGAAGATATATGGATTTATATGACGGAATGACGACAGCAATCGGCCAATATGTGGCTGATGTGAAAAGCAGTGATTTCCCTAATGAGAAGGAACAATATTAGATTAAAGTTTAAACCATTAAGAGATTAATCTTAACTTTTATTAATCTCTTAATGGTTCAAAATAACTTCTTCAAATTCAAAATATTTATTTTGTCAAAGATCATTTCCACTAAACATAATCTCCAAATTTTACACGAAGACAATCACATTATCGTGATTAACAAACGCGTGGGCGATATTGTGCAAGGCGATAAAACAGGCGACAAGCCTTTGAGCGATGTTGTCAAAGAATACATCAAAGACAAATACAATAAGCCTGGAGAAGTTTTCCTTGGGGTCGTTCACCGTTTAGACCGACCAACAACAGGAATCGTCGTTTTTGCCCGAACTTCAAAAGCTTTGACGCGACTGAATGAATTATTCAAAAACAGGGAAACGCAAAAAACCTATTGGGCTGTTGTCAAAAACAAGCCTTCAGAAAAAGAAGCAAAACTCGTTCATTACTTAAAAAGAAACGAGAAAAATAATACTTCGAAAGCACATTTAAAGGAAGTTCCTGATAGTAAAGTCGCTAGTTTAGATTATAAAATCATCAAGGAACTCAACAATTATTTTGCCTTAGAAATCAATCTTCACACAGGAAGACACCATCAAATTAGGTCACAATTGTCCGCAATCGGTTCTCCAATTAAAGGCGATTTGAAATATGGCTTTGACCGAAGCAATCAAGATGGCGGCATTCATCTGCATGCCAGAAAATTGGTTTTTATTCATCCAGTAACTAAAAAAAATCTCCAAATTATTGCTCCAGTTCCTCAAGATCCTGTTTGGAATGCTATTTAAATAAAAAATTAAGGTTTTAAGTTATTTTATTATATTTGATTGTTAAAATATTGACAATTCTCAAACTTAAAAACTACCACCAATGAAAAAAACATTCTTAATTTTATGCGCAGCAACTTCCCTGAGTTCGCTTGCACAGGAGCATTTTGCAGGAATTTCTACGTCTTCCAGAGGTGGAATTCTAAATGCCAGCATGAATCCGGCAGAGCTTTCAAACCTAAAAAGCAAATATGAAGTCGGCGTACTTTCTGCTAGTTTTGCACTTTCAAACAACCAATTGACTTTTGATGAAATAATCAACAGTGATAATTTTGAAGAAGAATTATTCAAGGACAACAAAAATATTGACTTGAGATTTGATGCTGAAGTTTACGGTCCTTCTTTTGCCATGAAAATCGAGAAATGGGCTTTTTCTTTCACTACTAAAGCGTATGCAAAAGTGAATGCTGACGATATCAATTCTACTTTTGGAAATGCTGTAACCAATAATCAATTCAATGCTTTAAATGCTTCTGCATTTATTGAAAACGGCAGCAACCAGCGTTTAAACGGAACTACTTGGGGAGAAATCGGCTTTGGAATTGCCAGAGAAATTTACCAAGATGAGAAGCATAAATTCAGTGCTGGAGCAAATTTGAAATTACTTTTTCCTGGATCATATGCCAATTTAGGTGTTGATAAATTTAGGGGAACCCTTGTTCAAACTGTTAATGGCGTTGGTCTTACAGATGCAAGCGCTGGCGTAAATATTGCCTATTCTGGTAAATTGGCTGATGATTTCACAGAAACTTCAAATTATACAAAATCACTTTTTGGAGGCTTAAACGGTTTTGCAGTTGATTTAGGCGTAAATTATCAGTTAAAAGATCAAACAGAGGGTTATAGAATTAATGCCGGCGTTTCCTTTAAAAATATGGGAAGCATGACTTTTAAATCAGGAAATAACAGTTCTACAAATTATGAATTAAAGATTCCCAATGGCGCCGTTCTTGATTTGGAAGAATTTAATAATGTTGAAAGTTTAGAAGATATAGAAGCTATTCTTTTGAATACTCCTTATTTAATCGGAACAAAGAACAATAAAGATATTAAGGTAAATTTGCCTTCTACATTTGTCGCTTACGCGGATGTAAAAGTAATTTCTGATTTTTTCGTAACCGTTTATACACAGCAAAAATTAAAGGAAGATGCTGATAACGATCAAATTACGACACAAAATGTTTTTTCGGTAACACCAAGATATTCTACAAATAATTTTGAAGTCTATGCGCCGCTTGCTTCAAATGAAATTTCTGGATTTACTGCCGGTTTAGGTTTTAGATACGGAGGATTTTTCATCGGATCAAGCTCAGCATTTACTGGATTATTAGGCGATGGCGAACAAGCTGACGTTTATTTAGGTTTCCGATTTGGCATACAATAATTAAAAAAATCTATGAATTCCACCGAAATTAATTTCAGAAAAGAGAAACTGAAGAAGCTTTTGCATGTAATTACAGAAAATGAAGAAGCAATTCTGAAAGCTTTGTACAGCGATTTTAAAAAACCTGCTTTTGAAGGATTTCTGACTGAAGTTAATGTGGTAAAATCAGATTTAAAAGATGCCATAAAAAACATAAAATCTTGGGCAAAGCCAAAAAAAGTCAGGGCTTCATTATTAAATTTCCCTTCATCAGATTATATTTATAGTGAACCTTATGGTAAAACTTTGGTAATTTCACCATGGAATTATCCGTTTCAATTAGCGCTTTGCCCAGTGATTGCTTCTTATGCGGCTGGAAATTCTGTTGTTTTAAAACCTTCAGAATTGACTCCGAATACTTCAACCTTGCTTTCCAAAATTATTAGGGAAACGTTTGACGTAAAAGAAGTTGTAGCCGTTTTAGGCGATGCCGATGTGGCGAAAAGTCTTCTTGAAAAACGCTGGGATTATATTTTTTTCACAGGAAGCGTTGCCGTCGGAAAGGAAGTTGCGAAAGCCGCTGCCAAAAATTTAACGCCGGTAACTTTAGAATTAGGCGGAAAAAATCCGTGCATAATTGATGAAACTGCTGATTTGGAAGTCACTGCCAAAAGAATAGTCTGGGGGAAATTTATCAATGCGGGACAGACTTGCATTGCGCCAGATTATCTTTTAGTACAGCAAAAAGTAAAATCAAAACTTGTCCGACTTTTAAAGGAAGAAATTGAAAAAGCTTTTGGTGAAAATCCGCAGATTTCTCCTGACTTTACTAGAATTATAAACAAGAAGAATTGGCTGCGTTTAGTCGATATGATTGAACAAAAAAATGTGCTTTCGGGTGGAATTTTTGACGAAGAAGATTTATACATCGCTCCAACTTTGATTGACGAACCTTCTTTGGAAAGCGAAATTATGAAGGAGGAAATCTTCGGGCCGTTGCTTCCCATACTTTCTTACTCTGCTGAAAATGACTTGAAAAAAGTAATTTCTAAGTATGAAAAACCGCTGTCACTGTATGTTTTTACTAAAAACAAAGCCTTTGCTGAAAAAATAATTCAGGATTTTTCTTTCGGAGGCGGTTGCATAAATGACACAGTTGTCCATTTTTCAAACAAGCGACTTCCTTTCGGAGGCGTTGGAAATAGCGGTATCGGAGCTTATCACGGCAAAAAAAGCTATGAAACATTTTCACACCAAAAATCTATTTTGAAAAAAGCGACTTGGTTTGATAACCCGATTCGTTATGCTCCTTATAAAAACAAATTGAAATTTATTCGAAAAATTTTGAATTGGTTATAAAATTCTAGATTGGTTTAAAAATATTTAGCTAATTTCACATTATTATTTATAAAACAAACAAATGAAATCCACACAGGAAAGACTAAACGAAATTAAACAAAAAGGTTACCATCTAGAATTTGGCGATGTTTTCAATGACAGATGCAATGAATGCGATCCAAGCCAGCATATTAATTGTCTTTAAAAAGTTTTGGCTCATTTTTGCTTTAATCCTTGTTGCAGTAATCATGGCTATGCTGGGTATTATTGCTGTTTGTATAGGAATTTTGTTCACCTTGCCTATAATTTACACAACGCAATATGCAATTTACAGAAATGTGATTGGGGTTGAAGAACATGATGAACTTGATGAAATCGGAATTTATAAAGAATATTAACCACGAAAAAATTTAAATTATGAAATGGGGAGGCAGAAGACAAAGTGACAACATGGAAGACCGCAGAGGAATGTCTGGCGGTGGAAAAGCAGTACTTGGCGGTGGATTGATAGGAATTGTAATCCTATTATTAAATATGTTTGGAGGCGAAACCGGACAAACGTTGGCTCCGATTTTAAACCAATTTCAAGAAGGACAATCGGCTCCGACGGAACAAAGAGAATTGACAGCGCAAGAAAAACAAGAAGGAGAATTCGTTAATGCGCTTTTAGTAGACAATGAAGATGTCTGGACAAAAATTTTTAAAGAAAACGGTTGGAATTATGAAGCTCCAAAATTAGTATTATTCAGCGGTCAAGTGCAGACGGCTTGCGGTGGCGCAAGTTCAGCTTCGGGTCCGTTTTATTGTCCTGGAGACAGAAAAGTGTATATGGACATGACTTTTTTCGAAGAATTAAAATCTAAATTTGGTGCCAAAGGTGGTGATTTTGCAGTAGCTTATGTAGTTGCACACGAAATTGGCCATCATGTTCAGACACTTTTAGGAACTTCTGCAAAAATGCGAAAAATGCAAGAAGGTTTAAGTGAGGCTGAAGCCAACAAGCTTTCAGTTGCTTTAGAATTGCAAGCTGACTTTTATGCTGGAGTTTGGACACATTATAATGAAGAAATGAATAAAATTCTAGAACCGGGCGACATTGAAGAAGCTTTGAGCGCTGCAAATGCAGTCGGCGATGATGCGATTCAAAAGAAAATGCAAGGCCAAGTGGTTCCTGATTCTTTTACCCATGGCACTTCAGAACAGCGAATGTATTGGTTTAACAAAGGATTTAAATCAGGCGATGTAAAACAAGGCGATACTTTTGCCGAAATAAATTAAAAAAAAGCGGAACTCATAGGTTCCGCTTTTTTTTAGGTTGAACTTATTTCAAATTTTTATAAAATTCTGAATTATGGACGCCTTCCTCCCACTCTTTCACAGATTGCTCAAGCATGGGATAGAAAAAAACGGATGCCTCTCTAAATTTGAAATTATAGCTGAAGTATTTTCCTTTCTGGATTGTTTTTAGCGCTTTATCCAAATCCTTTTTAAAATTCTTAAGGTCTTCTTTATTTAATTTTAGATAATTTGTCAAATCATATTTGTTCTGGCTGTCAATGATAAGTCCGATCAAATAGCCGTAAGCTTCATTTTTGCGACCTGCTTTATAGCTTGCCTGCGACATATCGAGCAGGATTCTTTCAATATCTTTAATAACTGCAGTACCGCTTGACTCCTCATAAGGAAATTCAAAAATAGATTTTTTATAAAAACGCCAACGCTTCTTCATATTTTTCATTGCCTAAAGAATAATCTGCCAGCGCATGTGCGGCCAAATGCTTGATATTATATACTTCTTCTTCATAAAAAGATTTGAAATTTTTATCTAGAAATTCTTTAGGAATATCCAAACTCAAAACATATTTGAATGCATCTGTATGATCTTTAATGGTATATCGGGTAATTTTAGAATCCATTCCGTTGCTATATTCCTGTAGTTTTTTGTTTGACTTGTAAGGTTCATATTGCATTATTTTTTTCAGCCCATCTCTAATTTCGTCTGTTCTCACATCATGATATAGCGGAAAATTTTCGCTTTCAATTTTTTTCTTTTCCGCCTCAGTTTCCATCCTCTTCTCAATTTGTTGCAGCGAATTATTTCCAAAAATATCTTCTCCTGAAAAAGTAAGCTTGAAATAATAAATTATGATTCGCGGATTTACATTTGCCTTAAAATGTTCATCGATGCTGATAATATACATATCGTCTTCAGTGCCACGAACAAAAGAAAGCGTTGCCGGCTCTTTTACAAAAATTTCATTGCTATTTTCTTCAAATTGCCCATTTAAATCAGGGTTTGAAAACATGATTTTTTTAAAAACTGCTGTGCTTCCTATGGCTTCCATCTTATGCAAATATTTTTCCACATAATCGTCACTGTCTTTTTTATCAGTTTTGACAGCGCTAATATTTACTTTTCCATCATTAAATGAAAACTTCGCTGGAAACATTTGAGGCACGTCATCTTCCTTTGAAAGCACGAAAGCAATTCCGACATTGTTCTTTTTAAAATCTGCCAAGGGCATCTTTCCTGAATTTTCGAATTTGTCCTTTACTATTTTTAAATATTCCAAAGCTTTGCCTTCTTGAGGATAAGCGCTGACAGTTACATCAACATCTCTTTTTATCGAAGAGTACTCTTTTTGTGCTGACAAGTTTATTACGATACTGAACAGCATTAAAATTGTAAATGTTTTTTTCATAATTGATTTTTATAAAATTTATCCGAGCCAGCCTTCCCTGTCGAGGCTTCTATATTGAATTGCTTCCGCTATATGATTTGAAATTACGTTTGGAGAATCATCTAAATCTGCTATAGTCCTTGCTACTTTTAAAATTCTGTCATAAGCCCTTGCTGACAGATTTAATCGCTCCATTGCATTTTTTAACAATTGTTTAGAGCTTTCATCAAGGTCACAGAATTCTCGAATCTGCTTTGTGTTCATCTGGGCATTATAATTGACTTTTTCATTCTCTTGAAAACGCAATGTTTGCAATTCTCTTGCCTTTGTAACGCGCTCGCGAATACTTGCGCTGCTTTCAGAGTTTCTATTATCAGATAATTTGTCAAAAGGCACGGGCGTGACTTCAATATGAATATCAATACGATCTAATAAAGGACCTGAAATCTTGCTCAAATAGCGGTTCATCTCATTGGGCGAAGAGGTATTCGGACTTCCAGGATCATTAAAAAACCCGCTCGGACTCGGATTCATACTCGCAACAAGCATAAAAGACGACGGATAAGTTACTGTAAATTTGGCTCTAGAAATCGTGACTTCCCGATCTTCTAAAGGCTGTCGCATGACTTCTAAAACTTCTCTTTTAAATTCAGGAAGCTCATCTAAAAATAACACGCCATTGTGCGCCATCGAAATTTCTCCGGGCTGCGGAAAACTTCCGCCTCCAACTAGAGCCACGTTTGAAATAGTATGGTGCGGCGAACGAAAAGGCCTTTGGTTCATCAAACCGGCCTCTTTTATTTTGCCTACAACGCTATGTATTTTTGTGGTTTCTAAAGCTTCATGTAAAGTCATTGGAGGCAAAATGCTAGGCAGTCTTTTGGCGAGCATCGTTTTTCCAGCACCTGGCGGCCCGATTAAAATGATATTGTGTCCTCCTGCAGCGGCGATTTCCATACATCTTTTTATTGATTCCTGCCCTTTTACATCGCTAAAATCAAATTCTGGGAAATCTAAGGTTTTGTAAAAAGCTTCCCTTGTATCAAAAATTGTAGGTTCTAGAGTTCCTTTGCCTTCAAAAAAATCAATAATTTCTTGTACATTTTCAATGCCGTAGACATCTAATCCTGAAACAATTGCTGCTTCTTTCGCATTTTGCTTAGGCAGAAAAAATCCTTTGAAACCTTCTTCTTTTGCTTTAATTGCAATGGGCAAAGCACCGCGAATCGGTTGCAAGCTTCCGTCTAAAGAAAGTTCTCCCATGATTATATATTTGTCGGCATCATCAGAGTGAATCTGCCCTGAAGCGATTAAAATTCCAATAGCCAAAGTAAGATCATAAGCAGAACCTTCCTTTCTTAAATCGGCCGGTGCCATGTTTATTGTGATTTTTTTTCCGGGCAGCTGATAGCCGTTATTTTTCAATGCTGCAGCAATTCGATAACTGCTTTCTTTAATAGCATTATCAGGAAGACCTACCAAGTGATAGCCAATTCCTTTGTCAATATTTACTTCAATTGTGATTGTTGTGGCGTCTACGCCAAAAACGGCGCTTCCAAAAACTTTTACTAACATGGCTTATAATTTTTACTAATATAATTAAAAATATTTAAACAATTCATAAAGTTTGCATCCGGAAATAGTTAAAGTAATTTTTAGAACTATATACTTGAATTTTACGTACTAAATTTACAGCGCCCAAATTATGAAAACATATATGTTTGCTCCACAGATTCCTTTAAACGAGAAAGAACGCTTGAATGCGCTCTTATCATATAAAATTCTAGATAGTGCCCCTGAAAAAGACTTTGATGATATCGTAAAACTCGCGTCTGAAATCTGCCACACGCCAATTTCAATGATTACCCTTGTTGACAAAGACAGATCTTGGTTTAAAGCTACTATCGGAATTGACAGCGATCTTAAAGAATCGACTCGCGAGATTTCTTTTTGCGCTCATGCAATTAACAATCCGAATGAAACTTTCATAATTTCAAACGCTGCTGAAGATAGCCGTTTTAAAGATCATCCTTATGTTGCTGATAATCTTAAAGTTCGTTCTTATGTGGGCGTTCCGCTGGTTGATCCTAATGGTTTTGCGCTCGGTTCGCTTTGCGTTATAGACATTGAGCCCAGAAATTTAGATGAATTTCAGCTTTTAGCTTTAGAAAAATTAGCAAACCAAGTGATAAAACTTTTAGAACTTCGCAAGAAAAATTCACAGCTTTTAGAAAACCACAATACGCTGTTGAACAAATATAAAGATCTTGAGCAGTTTGCTTCTGTGGTTTCTCACGACATCAAATCGCCGTTGAACAATATCATGATGCTGACCAAAATTCTTCAGGACACAAATTCAGAACGTCTTGACAGTGATGGCATTGAAATGTTAAATTATATCTATAAATCTTCGGAAGAACTAAAAAAATTAGTTGATGCAATTCTTCTTTACTATAAATATGACAATGAAAATATAGATGTCAGCGAGAAAATTCGGCTGAATGATTTTATACAATATGTAATCGGAATTTTAGATATCAAGCATGACTATGAGTTGATTTTACCAGAAATAAACCATAAATTTCATTCCAATAAAATGGCTTTAGGGCAGATTTTGTTTAATCTTATCGGAAACAGCCTTAAATATACTGACAAGCCAAAAGGAATTATTAAGGTTGATTTTTCAGAAAATGAGACCTATAATATTATTTCCATAAGTGATAACGGAATTGGTATTGCAAAAGAAAATCTAGCCAAAATTTTTAATATTTTTGAAAATCTAGGCCAAGAAGACCGCTTTCAGCAAACTGGGACAGGAATCGGATTATCAACGGTTCAAAAAATGGTTCAAAAGTTGGAAGGAAAAATTGAAGTAGAGTCAGAACTTACAAAAGGTACAACTTTTAAGATTTTCCTGAAAAAATAGATTATTTTTGCTTAAAAAATTAAACTATGGGACTATTCAATGCCATTTTGGGCAATGCATCTGAAGTAAATATTGAAAATATTTCTAAAGAATTTGAACCAATCTTAATTCCAGGAGAAAGTATCGAGAAAGCTTTCAAAATGGTCAAAGACATGTTCATTTTTACGAATAAAAGACTGATACTTGTTGAAAAACAATTAGTTGGATCAAAAGTAGATTATCTTTCAATTCCTTACAACAATATTCAAAAATTCTCAAAAGAAAGTGCTGGAATCTTAGATTTGGATGCTGAATTGAAAATTTGGCTAAAAAGCGAAGATCTGCCGATCAAAAAACAATTTGGAAAAGGCGGCAACAATATCAATGAAGTTTATAGAATTTTAAGCCAGCATATTTTGAAATAATAATTTTCAAACGAATTAAATCCCCAATACTGCCAAAGTATTGGGGATTTTTTTTTACATTTAGATAGAAAGAAATTTTATGGAAAAATATAAATTAGTCATTATTGGCGGAGACGCGGCCGGAATGACGGCTGCTTCAAAAGTACGCAGGCAAAATGATAATTGTGAAATCGTTGTTTTTGAAAAATCAGAATATGTTTCGTATTCTGCCTGTGGAATTCCCTATTTTATTTCTGGAAAAGTAACTTCTTCAGAAGAATTAATTGTCAGAACTCCCGAAGAATTTATAAAAAAACATAAAATCGATACTAGGATTTTACACGAAGTAATTGAAGTTGATACTGATAAAAACCAAGTTTTAGTTTACAATGTAAATGACAAAACACAATTTTGGGAAACCTACGATAAATTATTAATTGCTACTGGTGGGAAAGCCTATTGCCCCGATGTAAAAAATCGCGATACTGACGGAATTTTCGGTATTTCAACATTGAGAAGCGGCATTAAAGTAGACAATTTTATCAAAACTAAAAAACCTAAAACCGCCGTAATTGTTGGTGGTGGCTATATTGGTTTAGAAATGGCAGAAGCTCTATTGATCAAAGGCTTGAAAGTTTCGCTTATCAATCGCTCCGAAGAAATCATGAATACTCTAGATCCTGATATGGGTGCTTTGGTCAATAAGGCGATGAAAAATCTGGGTGTAGAAATTTATGTCAAAGAAGAATTAAAAGGCTTTGAAGCTGATGAAAACGGCATAACTGCTGTGGTAACTGATAAAAGAACTTTAAAAACCGACTTGGTCATTTTAGGAATGGGAACAAGCCCAAATACTGCTTTTTTGAAAAATTCTAAAATTAAATTAGACGAAAAAGGAGCCGTAATTGTTGCTAAAACACAGCGTACAAATATCAGAAATGTTTGGTCAGCCGGTGATTGTGCTACAACAACGCATTTGGTTACAAAAAAGCCATTCTACATCGCTTTAGGAACGGTTGCCAACAAGACTGGATTAGTAGCTGGGAAAAATATTTCTGGCGGAAATGCAGTATTTCCAGGTGTTGTTGGAACTGCGGTCTGCAAAATCTGCGTTTTTGAAGTAGCCCGAACTGGTTTGCTTGAAAAACAACTCCAAAAATTAAATATCGATTATGTAGCGACAATGATCAAGACGAAATCAAGAGCCGGCTATTATCCAGATTCAAAAGATATTTATGTAAAATTGCTTGCAGAAAAAAAGACTGGAAGATTGCTCGGAGGCCAAATTATAGGCGAAGAAGGCGCTGCAAAAAGAATTGATGTTTTGGCGACTGCTTTGACTTATAAATTGACTTTAAGAAATATTATTGATTTAGATTTGTCTTATGCTCCGCCATTTTCACCAGTTTGGGATCCGGTTCAGACAGCCGCAAGAAAATTAATTAGTGAACTTGAGAAATAAAAAAAGCCCTAGATTTAGGGCTTTCTTGTTATTATTTAGTTTGTGGAATTCCTGATTTTAACCAGGCTTCATAATCTTCAATATTTGGCGTATAACCGACTGGCTGATTCAAATCTTTTCCGTCAGAGTCAACTATAATATAATAAGGCTGTGCATTTGCTTTGTATTTCGTAATCTGAAAATCACTCCATTTATTTCCGACAGATTTGATTTTCTTGCCTGTTTCTTTTGAAACATATTGCTTATCTTCAGGCAATTCTCTCTTGTCATCTACATATAAAGAAACCAAAACCACATCATTTTTTAAGATCGAAAGTATTTTATTGTCTGACCAAACATAATCTTCCATCTTACGACAATTAACGCAGGCATATCCCGTAAAGTCTAATAAAACTGGTTTGTTTACGGATTTTGCATAAGCCAAACCTTTGTCATAATCTTTGAAAGCAACGATATCATGAGGTCCTAATTCAGCTCCTTCTGGCAATTCAGAAACACTTTCGCTTCCCCCTTTTCCTCCGACTCCGTAAGGTGATTCGCTATAAGTCAACGGCGGTGGAAATCCGCTGATTAATTTCAGAGGTGCTCCCCAAAGTCCTGGAATTAAGTAAATTGTAAATGATAAAACTACTAATCCTAAAGATAATCTTCCGACAGAAATATGCGTCAATGGAGAATCATGCGGCAACGTAATTTTTCCGAATAAATAGAAAGCTAAAGTTCCGAAAACTGCAATCCAGATCGCTAAAAATGTTTCTCTTTCCAACCAATGCAATTGCAAAACCAAATCTGCATTTGAAAGGAATTTAAAGGCCAAAGCCAATTCTAAAAATCCTAAAAATACTTTTACCGTATTCAACCAGCCTCCAGATTTTGGTAAAGAATTCAGCCATCCCGGAAATAAAGCAAAAAGCATGAATGGCAAGGCCAATGCCAATGAAAATCCGAACATTCCGATGATTGGAGCTAAACCTCCTTTTGAAGCCGCTTCAACTAATAATGTTCCAACAATTGGCCCCGTACAAGAAAATGAGACGATTGCCAAAGCTAAAGCCATGAACAAAATTCCAAGAATTCCACCTCTATCTGCTTGGCGATCTACTTTATTTGCCCAAGAATTTGGCAGCATAATTTCAAAAGCTCCTAAAAATGAAGAAGCAAAAACGATTAAAAGAAGGAAGAAAATTATGTTAAACCAAACATTTGTAGATAAGGCATTCAAAGCGTCAGAACCAAAAATAAGCGTAATTACGGTTCCTAAAAACACATAAATCAAGATAATCGAAACGCCATAAATAATGGCATTTTTAATTCCTTTAGCCTTGTTTTTGCTTTGTTTTGTAAAAAAACTTACTGTCATCGGGATCATCGGAAAAACACAAGGCGTCAAAAGCGCTGCAAATCCTGAGAAGAATGCAATTAAGAAAATCGATAACAGACCTTTTTTAGGTTCTTTAATTGGTTTAATTGCTATATTTTTTTTAACTCCTTCTTTTTTGATTTCTGTAAAAGATTGCACTTCACTTCCACTAACCTTCTTTACATCAAATTCAAAATATTTATTCTGCTGAATGCAAACTTCTTTGCAAACTTGGTATGACAATTCAACTTGAATCAGGTCATTTTTTTGATTTGTAATTTTGACAAGCTGTTGCAATTTCACTTTTTCCTTGAAAAAGGTTTCGTCCACTTTAAACACGTCGTTAAAAGCAGTAATTGTTTCGCTTTCGGTTGTTTTTCCTGAAAGCTCAAAATTATCTTTGCTATTCGGAAATAAAACTTCCAAGGGCAAAGCGCCTCCGTCTGGAGTAAACTGAGAATAAACATGCCATTCGGGCTCGATAATTCCGTCAAAAGTCAATAAATATTCAGTGTCTGATTTTTTTTCAATTTTGGAAGTCCATTTTACTGGGTCTAAAATTTGTGCATTTGAAGTAATAAATGCAAAAAATAATAAAAAGGAGAGGGCTATTTTTTTCATTATAAAAGTTCTATTTTTAAAACTTGGGTTGTTGTTTTTTCTATATAAAATCTTCGGTCTTGACGTTTTCCAATAATCCAAACTAATTGATTTTCAGAAAATAAAAGCCAGACACTTTCCTTTTTACTTAAAGACAATTTTTCGTCTTTAAAATACTTGCTGACTTTCTTTTTTCCGTCAATTCCGGCAGGACAAAAGTAGTCACCTTCTTGCCATTTTCTTATCGTCAGCGGGAACTTTAACTTTTCTTTATCTACGTAAATTGTATTAGAATCAGTTTGTCTGTTCAATTCAGAAACTGTCGAAATCTTTAATTTTATAGGAAGATAAATCTCTGAATTTTCTTCAATTTCATAGCTATTCAAATCTCCAATCGAAATTTCTTCCAAAACAAGAAAATCGCGGTCTTTCAACAATCTATAGTTCTCCGAAAGAATAAATTTTCCAGATTGCGCTTCTGTCAAATCAGAAATATCTTTCCAAGCCCTGAATCCGAAAGGCTGCAACCATTCAAACAAATATGCTTCATAATTCGGAAGCCTTTTTAAGTCGAAAAGTCGAAAGAATTTCTGTCCCTCTTTTTCAGTAACCACTTGCTTATAAACCAAAACCGAAGCATCTTCTGCTAAAGATTTTGCCTGTTGCAGATGATTTAAAGTAGCCTGAAACGAATTCAAAAAACTCGGATTTAAGCTTTTTAAAATTGGAACAATATCGTGGCGTAATTTATTTCGAAGGTATTTATCCGAAGAATTACTGCTGTCTTCTCTCCATTCGATTTTATTCTCTGAAGCAAATTCCTGAATTTCTTCACGAGAAAAATGCAATAACGGACGTATAATTTTATCATTCTGAACCGGAATTCCAGTCAAGCCTTCCAAGCCCGTTCCACGAGTAAAATTGATTAAAAAAGTTTCTAAATTATCGTCTAAATGATGTGCTGTCAAAATGTAATCTAGCTGGTTTTCTTGAAGCAATTGATGAAACCAAATGTATCTCAATTGACGTGCTGCAACTTGAATTGATAGTTTATTATCCTTAGCAAAACTATTTGTATCAAAAGCAGTTACATATAATTTTAAACCGCTTTCAGAAGCAAAATTTCTGATAAAATTTTCATCTTCATCGCTTTCATTCCAACGTAGTCGAAAATTGCAATGTGCTAGAGAAACATCATAATCTAATTGCTTCAATAAAGTTGCCAAAACCACGCTGTCAATGCCTCCGCTGATTGCCAAAAGCAGTTTTTTTTCTTTTAAGAAAGGAAGGTTTTCTGAAAGCTGTTTTTGAAATTTAGAAAGCATTTTCAAAGATAGGAAAAGTGATTTGAAACATAAATTAAATTACGCTTAAGAAAAGTTGGAATTTTTCAGAACTTCACGCATAGCTTTTGCTTTAAGCAAACATTCTTCATATTCTTTTTCAGGAATTGAAAGCGAAGTTATGGCACTTCCGACAGAAAATGAGACATAATTATTTTCTTCGCTATATAAAATACTTCTGATAACTACGTTGAAATCAAAATCATTTTCTGGCGTAAAATAACCGATCGAACCGCTGTAAAGGCCGCGTTTTGTCTCTTCTAAATCTTCAATGATTTGCATTGCGGAAATCTTTGGAGCGCCCGTCATGCTTCCCATTGGGAAAGTGGTTTTGATGATTTCAACTGGAGATTTATCAATTTCCACTTTTGAAATTACCGTAGAAATTAAATGATGGACTTGCTTGAAAGAATAAGCGCCACATAATTCTTCGACGTCAACGGAACCTTTTGAAGCGGTTCGAGATAAATCATTTCTGACCAAATCGACAATCATTATATTTTCAGAACGCTCTTTTTCGTTTGAAATCAGTTCTTGTTTTATCTTTTCATCTTCTGCAGCATCTTCATGTCTTTTTGCCGTTCCTTTAATTGGTTGAGAAATTATTTTGTCGTTTTCCTTGCGTAAATATCTTTCTGGCGAAGCTGATAATAAAAATTGTTTGTGGTTTTTGAAAAATACGGCAAACGGCGGTTCTGAAATTTTATTCAGCTTTTGATAAATTTCAATTGGATTTATCTTTGCGTTTTCAGCATAAAATTCCATACAGAAATTGGCTTCATAAATATCGCCTCTATTAATATGTTCGAGCATATTTGAAACTTTTTCAACATATTTTTCTTTAGAAATTCTCTGTTGAATCTGCAAACTGCTATCTGAATTCTGTGTACTAAAATCTGAAATCTGCTGAATTTCTTCCAAATCTTCTTCCACTTCATCATCGCACATATTTAAATATTTGATTTCGAGTTGATCGCCTTTTAAGAGAAATAGTTTTTTTGGCTGAAAGAAGAATAATTCTGGAAAATTTAGTCCGTCGAAATTCTTAGATTTTAATTCTTCAGTATCGTTTTTTAAATCGTAAGAAAGGTAGCCGAAAAGCCAATCTTTTGTAGTTTGCTGGTATTGTTTTAAATCTTCAAAGGCATTTATTTCGTCTGTTTTTATCGATGTAAAAGCATCAACAGCAAGGATTGTATCGAATGAAGTATATTTCTGTTCATAATTATTGCTGTCTAAAAAAATAACTTCTCTAAATTGTTTTGACCAATTCAAAAGCTGTTTTTTAAATGCTGTAGGGTTTTTAATTTGAAGGTTTATTGCGGTTCTCAATGGATTTTATTTAAAGTGTAAAATTAGGGTTTTGTTTTTTAATTATTGGATTTATTACATCCGCTTAAACTCGAAATTGTCATTCCGACGAAGGAGGAATCTCTGTTAGTAGCTCAAGTTGCGGAGATTCCTCCTTCGTCGGAATGACAAGATTGTCGATTTTGTTTGTCGATTCAGATTATGTGATTGCTTCGTTCCTCGCAATGACGCTCACCGCAATGACGATGAGAAAATAAAAAACCCGTTTCTTGTGGAAACGGGTTTTATTTATCTAAAATTTCTAAAAATCTAACCTTCTAAAAATCTAATAATCGAAATATTACATATGAATCGGTCTGTTTTCAGTTGCCGCCAATGCCGCTTCTTTAACAGCTTCCGCGTATGTTGGATGCGCATGGCTGCTTCTGGCAATATCTTCGGCGGAAGCCTTAAATTCCATGGCTATTACAGCTTCTGCAATCAAATCGGCAGTTCTTGCGCCAATCATGTGGATTCCTAATACTTCGTCTGTTTTTTTGTCAGCAAGGATTTTTACGAAACCATCTGTATCACCGCTTGCGCGAGAACGTCCCAACGCCTTGAACGGGAAACTTCCTGATTTGTACTCCACTCCTGCTTCTTTCAACTGCTCTTCTGTTTTACCAACAGCTGCAACTTCTGGCCAAGTATACACTACGCCCGGAATCAAGTTGTAATCGATGTGCGGCTTTTGTCCGGCGATTGTTTCTGCTACGAAAACACCTTCTTCTTCGGCTTTGTGTGCCAACATTGCGCCTTTGATTACGTCACCAATTGCGTAGATATTTGAAACTGAAGTCTGCAAATGGTCGTTAACTTCCACTTGACCTCTTTCAGTGATTTTCACACCTGCTTTGTCAGCATTCAAGCCGTCTGTGTAAGGACGACGGCCTACAGAAACTAGAGAATAATCTCCGTCAAGCGTGATTGTTTCTCCTTTTGCGTTTTCAGCTTGCACTTGAACGCCGTCACCATTTCTTTCTACCGATTTCACTTTATGTGAAGTGTAGAATTTCATGCCTTGTTTTTTCAAGACTTTTGTCAATTCTTTAGACAAACCAGCGTCCATTCCTGGAATGATTCTGTCTAAATATTCTACTACAGAAACTTGTGCACCAAGACGAAGATACACTTGTCCCAACTCTAATCCGATAACGCCACCGCCAATAACGATAAGGTGTTTCGGAACTTCTTTCAAGTTCAAGGCTTCTGTTGAAGTGATGATTTTTTCTTTATCAATTTTGATAAATGGCAATGAAGATGGTTTTGAACCTGTAGCGATAATCGTATATTTTGCTTCTAAAGTTTCTGAAGAACCGTCAGTTTTTGCTACATTAATGTGAGTCGCGTCTTCGAAGGAACCAACGCCTTCAAAAACGGTAATTTTATTTTTGTCCATCAAATATTTGATACCAGAAACATTTTGATCCACAACCGAAGCTTTTCTTGCGATCATCTGCTCGATAGAAAATTTGATTTCGCCAGAAATTTCGATTCCGTGTTCTTTGAAATGTGTAATTGCATCGTGATAATGGTGCGAAGAATCAAGCAACGCCTTTGATGGAATGCATCCTACATTTAAACAGGTTCCTCCTAAAGTGCTGTATTTTTCAATGATTGCGGTGTTGAAACCTAACTGCGCCGCACGAATTGCCGCCACATATCCACCAGGTCCTGAACCAATAACGACTACGTCAAATGAACTCATGATATATATTTTTTTGTGTTTTTAAAAATTTGTGTAGCAAAATTACGGAAGTTTTTTTGTTTAGGAAGCGTTTTGAAGTTACTAATTGAGAATAATTAAGGCTTTTTATCCGGATTTCTGCTTGTGTGAAAAACAGAATAAATTACAACTTCGCTTTCAATAATTTCATAGATAATGATAAAAGGAAATTTAGCCA
Source organism: Flavobacteriaceae bacterium PS02334 (assembly GCA_029959295.1). Classification (GTDB taxonomy): domain Bacteria; phylum Bacteroidota; class Bacteroidia; order Flavobacteriales; family Flavobacteriaceae; genus Flavobacterium. Next base: position 338,220 of record JASCOH010000003.1, read on the forward strand.
AAGGCATTTCCCGATAAACTAATTTTCTCTTAATTGAAAAAAGTTCAGGATTTGATTTCAAGATAGCTAAAGCCATTCTCAAAGAATTTAGAAATTGTTTTCCTAATCCTTTTTTCCTTGATTCGTAATATTCAATGGATTCTGTAATTTCTAAAGAAGCGAGTTCGGAAATTATGATTTTAAAAACCATATTTTACTTTTAATTGCTCTTCAAAATCTTCCCAAGATGTTCCAGATTGTTTTCCTGAAAGATATTTTTCTCGTGATTCTTCTACTTTTAAATAATGACTTTCGGAAATTGAAGATGCTGATTTTTCTTTAATAATTGCATCAAAAACACTTTCCAAAATTTCTAGCTTTGATTCGTCTTTTAAAATTTTGCCAAAGTCATTCATCAATTTTTGTCGTAATACTTTAGTTTCCATGGCTGTTTAGTTTTTATCAAAATTAGATAAATAATTGCAATTCAAGCTTTATTTAAGAAATTACTTTACCACTTTCCTTATTTGCATTTCTATTCAACAAAATATATCCAGCGATTCCCGCAATAATTGAAGCTGCGAAAATGGCGATTTTGGCTTGCGTAACTTGTTCTTCATTTGAATAGGCCAAAGTCGTGATGAAAAGGCACATCGTGAAACCGATTCCGGATAAGATGCTGATTCCGAAAAGGTGATTTACGGTCATTTTTTTTGGAAGTTTTACTAATTTTAATTTCAGTAAAATAAACGTCACTCCGAAGATTCCTAAAAATTTTCCGACTATCAATCCTGTTGCAATTCCGAAGAAAATATTGTTTGAAAATAAATCTTCGAAGTTGATATTGAAGACAACTCCGGCATTTGCCAAAGCGAAAATAGGCATTACTAAAAATGAAACTACGGGATGCAAACTGTGTTCGAGCCTTTGCAAAGGTGGCATTGCGTGCTTTGTCATCGATTTCATTTTGCCGATAATATGCAATTGATCGTTCGTTAATGTTGGTCCGTCGAGCGATTCAGTTTCATCTAAATTGGTTGAATATTTTTTGATTTTTTTCAAGAACCCTGTTTCGCTGATTTTTGTAGTCGCCGGAATTGTGAATGCTACCAAAACTGCTGCAATTGTGGCGTGAACTCCTGATAATAAAAACGGAAGCCAGACACCTAATATTCCGACAATTCCATAGAAAAGCGTACTTCTGACTCCGAATTTATTGGCAATTACAAGCAATACGAAGAAAATCAAGCCTACAATTAAACTGATGTATGAAATTTCATTGGTGTAAACCAAAGCAATTATTAAAACAGCGCCGATGTCATCGACAATCCCGAAAGCGGTAAAAAATATCTTGACTGAAACTGGAACTTTATCTCCTAATAAATATAAAATTCCGAGGACAAATGCGATGTCACAGGCCATTGGAATTCCCCAACCGCCGATTGCTTCGACATCTGAACCGTTAAATAAATAGAAAATCAAAGCAGGAAAAACCATTCCAGAAATACCTACAATAATAGGAAGCATTGCATTTTTAAATCCTGATAATTGGCCGTCGACCATTTCGCGTTTTAATTCTAATCCTAATACAAAGAAAAATATTGAAATTAATCCGTCGTTAATCCAATGATGCAGGTCATAATCTAAGAAAACAGTATCATTGAAATTTAAGGAAATTCTGTTTTTCCACAATCCTAAAAACCATTCTGACCAAGGAGAATTTGCCAGCCCCACCGCAATGATTGTTGCCACCAAAAGTACCACGCCACCCATCACAGAATTGCTGATAAAGGATTTTAAGGGATTGATTACATATTTGTCAACGGGAGCTTGTTTTAATTGGTCTTGCATAAAAGTCTTTTTGGTGGTTTTCTCAAAAATAACTTTTTAACATTTAAAAACCAATGAATCCTAAGGCTTTAGCATTTTTTTGGGAAAGTAATTTACAAGACAAAAGTGGTCGAATTTTTTACTTCTCCAATCATAAAAGTGCTGTGCGTGCTTCCAATATGCTGTAAAGTAGTCAATTTTGTCACCATAAATTCCCGGTATTCTTCCATGTTTTCTACGCAGATTTTCAAGATGTAATCGTAATCGCCGCTTACGTGAAAACATTCTAAAACTTCGGTCAATTTGACGACTTCTTTTTCGAATTTCGAGATAAATTCTTTGGTGTGTTGCATCAATTTTAAGTGGCAAAAAACTACGAAGCCTTTTTGAATTTTATTCCTATCTAAAAGCACTACGTATTTTTCGATAATCTGTTCCCGTTCTAACTTTTTTATTCTTTCGTAAACTGCTGTAACGGAGAGATTTAATTTTAAAGAAAGCTCTTTGGTTGTTCTTTTTGAATCTTCTTGTAACAATTTCAGAAGCTTTTTATCGATGTTATCTAAAGTCATTTTGGATGAATTTTCGGTTATAAATTAATGTTATGGAAAACAACAGTTTTATAATTTATCAAATTTAGTATTTATAGTTTAATAATCTAAATAAAATATAATTGATTGATATTTAATCTATTTATATGTTAGTTTGAAAAATATTTCAATTTCAAAAAATAACCTCAATAACAATTTCAAAACACATACTATGAAAAATTTCAATCCGGCTGATAACATTCAAGACTTGCAATATTTTGGAGAATTTGGTGGCGTAAATCCTTCGATTTCTGATTCATCAACTTACACTTTCTTGTCAGCAAAAACCATGTTTGACACTTTCGAAGGAAATGCGGAAGGCTGTTATTTATATTCTCGCCATTCTTCACCAAGCAATTTATATTTGGATAAAGCCTTGGCAGCAATGGAAGGAACAGAATCTGCAAACGTTGCCGCTTCTGGAATGGGAGCGATTACGCCAACGCTTTTGCAATTGTGTGGCAACGGAGACCATATCGTTTCAAGTCGAACCATTTATGGCGGAACGTATGCTTTCTTGAAAAATTTCACGCCTAAATTCGGAATCAAAACAACTTTTGTTGACATCACAAAATTGGATGTTGTCGAAGCAGCAATTACAAAAAACACCAAAGTTTTATATTGTGAAACTGTCAGCAATCCTTTATTAGAAGTAGCTGATATTGCTGGTTTGGCAAAAATCGCTAAGAGACATGATATCAAATTGGTGGTTGACAATACGTTTTCGCCTTTATCGGTTGCTCCAGCAAAAATGGGTGCTGATATCGTGATTCATAGTTTGACAAAATACATCAACGGAAGCAGTGATACCGTTGGCGGCGTGGTTTGCGCTTCGCAAGAATTCATCAATGACTTGAAAAATGTAAACAACGGAGCGAGTATGCTTTTAGGTCCGACGATGGACAGTTTGCGTTCGGCGAGCGTGATGAAAAATTTGAGAACTTTGCATATCAGAATGAAACAGCACAGCCATAATGCTCTGTTTTTAGCTGAAAAATTTGAAGAAGCTGGCTTGAAAACAGTTTATCCTGGTTTGAAAAGCCATCCGAGCCATGAATTGTATAAAAATATGATTAATCCAGAATATGGTTTTGGTGGCATGATGACTGTTGATGTGGGAACTTTGGACAAGGCCAACGAATTGATGGAATTGATGCAGGAAAGAAATTTGGGTTATTTGGCGGTGAGTTTAGGTTTTTACAAGACCTTATTTAGCGCTCCGGGAACTTCTACTTCAAGCGAAATTCCTTTGGAAGAGCAAAAAGAAATGGGACTTACGGATGGCTTGATTCGTTTTTCAATTGGTTTGGATAATGATATTCAGCGCACTTTTGACATGATGAAAGCTTGCATGGTTGAGCTTGGAATTTTGAAGGAAGCGGCTTTTGCTTAATTTTTTTAATTTTATATAAAATTGCCTTTCTGATTTTTAATTGGGAAGGCTTTTTTTTTGGTTTTAATTTATAAGGAACACGGATTTGAGAAATTTGAGAAATTCTGAATAATTCAACTTTGCTATTAGTTGCGGAATCTGTGTCTAAAAAGAATCAAAATCTGTGCAAATCTGTGTCATCTGTGTTCAAAAAATATTAAACTTTATAAAATTTGTAACAATCAAAAATTACCACGACTACTATTTTGAGTAAATTAGCGACTTTAATTTTTACATATGAAAAAAATCACATTTTTATCGGTGTTTCTTTTGGTTGGGATTACCGCTTTCGGGCAGAAAAACCTGACTATTGAAGAGGCAACTTCTGGACAATATCGAAATTTTGCTGTAGAGAGTTTAGTTTCTCCGCAATGGCGAAAAGACACAAAAACGGTCACTTATCTTGACAAAACCTACTCCAATTTAATTGCAAAAAGCGAAGAAAGCAACTGGGCAGAAACTACGCTTTTGACGAAAATAGAATTGCAAAACGCTTTAAAAAGTAAATTTTCTTCAGATGAATTTGCTTTGAGAATGCTTCCGTATGCTTATTCTTGGATTGATAAAAATACGCTGGAATTTGAGGTTGACGGAAAAAATTCTAAATATCTGATTCAATTTGACATTGTTAAAAAAGAAGTGAAAAATGGATTTGCATTTCCTTCTGAGGGCAGAAACCAGACGATTTCTTCAGATGGAAAAAACACGGCTTGGCTGGATGACAATAATATCAAAATCACGAATGCTTCTGGAACAATTTCAGTAACTTCTGATGAAAATAAAGGCATCGTAAACGGAAGCGATTATACGCACAGGCAAGAATTTGGCATCGCCAAAGGCATGTGGTGGAGTCCGAAAAGCGATAAATTGGCTTATTACAAAAAGGACGAAACGATGGTTGCCGATTATCCTTTGACCGATTTTAGCGCTAGAATTGCAGCTAACAAAAACATCAAATATCCAATGGCTGGAATGAAAAGCGAGGAAGTGACTTTGGTGGTTTATGACGTAAATTCTAAAAAATCATTGACGCTGCAAACGGGCGAGCCAAAAGAACAGTTTTTGACTTGCATCACTTGGGAACCAAGCGGAAAATTTGTGTATGTTGGGCTTTTAAATAGAGAACAAAATCACTTAAAACTGAACAAATATGACGTTTTAACCGGAGCTTTGGTAAAAACTTTGTTTGAAGAAAAAGCTTCGACTTATGTAGAACCTTTGCACGATTTGACTTTCTTGCCAAACTCAAATTCAGAGTTTTTATACAGAAGTGAAAAAGACGGTTTTGAGCAATTGTACCTTTATAATACGGATGGAAAATTGGTTCGAAAATTAGGCTATAACAATGTCGTAATTACAACTTTATTGGATTTTGATACGGAAGGAAAAAATGTGTTTTACATCGGAACAACCAATAATGGCTTGGACAGACAGTTTTTTAAAGTAGATTTAAAATCTGGAAAAACTACACAATTGACTTCAGTTTCTGGTTTCCACGACGGAAGCTTGAGCAGTGACGGAACGCTTTTGTTTGACCAATATTCTAATGTTACAACTCCGAATGAAGTTTCGATTGTGAATTTGAAAACTAAGAAAACGACTAATTTGTTGAAGGCTTCAAATCCATATTTAGGGAAAACAAATCTTCCGAAAATGGAATTGGTTACGATCACTTCTGCTGACGGGAAAACGCCTTTAAATGGAAGGTTAATTTATCCTGCAAATTTTGACGCAAACAAGAAATATCCTGTGATGGTTTATGTTTATGGCGGTCCGCATGCGCAATTGGTTCAAAACGAATGGCTTGGTGGCGGTACTTTATTTGATTATTTCATGGCACAAAATGAATACGTAGTTTTTACAGTTGACAATAGAGGAAGCGACGCTCGCGGAAAAGATTTTGAACATGTAATCCACAGAAATTTAGGCGTTAACGAAATGGCGGACCAGATGAAAGGTATTGAATTTTTGAAATCAAAATCATTTGTCAACCAAGATAAAATTGGTGTTTACGGATGGAGTTTTGGCGGATTTATGACCACTTCTTTAATGCTAGATCACAGTGATGTTTTCAAAGTTGGCGTTGCCGGAGGTCCGGTTTGTGACTGGAAATATTATGAAGTGATGTATGGCGAAAGATATATGGATATGCCGCAAGAAAATCCAGAAGGCTATGAAAAAACTAATGTTATTAAAAAGGCGAAAAACTTAAAAGGACATCTTTTGATGATTCACGGAGCGCAAGATCCAGTGGTTGTGCAGCAAAACAGTATGGAATTTATTCAAGCTTGTATAAATGAAGGAAAACAGGTTGATTATTTCTTATATCCTACTCATGAACACAATGTTAGAGGAAAAGACAGAATTCATTTGAACCAAAAAATTGCTGATTATTTTAATTTGCATTTGAAGTAAATTCAAATTTCTACCCATAAAAAAAATCCGTTTAAGATTTACTTAAACGGATTTTTGTTTTATAAAGTATGGAATTTATTCTTTTACAAAATTCAATTTGCTATTTTTTCTGCTGTATCCAAAATAAATTGCTAGTCCGATTAACAGCCATACGAAGAAATAAATCCAGTTCCAAACGCTTAATTCAGCCATCATATAAAGACAGCAAACCAAGCCTAATAAAGGAATCAGCGATAAATTCTGTCTCCATGACCAAACCGTCAAGCCAAGCAAAACGATCAAGAAAATATACATTGGGATTTTATGCTTGAATAATGAAAAGCCAGTTTCATATTTCAATGAATTATCGATTGGAAGCGATTCTACAACCTTTGCATATTCATCTTCATTATTGTGATATTCGCTTAAAATTTGCTCTAAATCAGCGGTTTTATTTGTAAACACATTTTCCTTGTCATTCGCAATTAAAAATTGGTAAACTTCAGCCGTTTGCTCTTTGTTTAAAGAAGTTACGATTGAAGCTGGTTCGTTGACTTGCGGGACATTATTCACGAAATTCATCGTATTTTCTTTATTGTAAGCAAAAGAATAAACTAGCCCGGCAATCAATAAAACCGGAACAATATATTTTGAATTGATGTAAGGCGTTTTGAATTTCCCACGCGGGATATTTGGCTTGTTTTGCAAGACTAAAACTCCGGCGCAAACTAATACGAAGGCGAACAAAGTTCCTATACTGCATAAATCGGTTACCATTGTCAAATTTAAAAATAATGCAGGAATTGCCACTACGAAACCGGTTACAATTGTTGCAAAAGACGGCGTTTTAAATCTTGGGTGAACCGTAGAAAATTTCTTCGGAAGCAATCCGTCACGGCTCATGCTCATCCAGATTCTTGGCTGTCCCATTTGAAAGACCAAAAGTACGCTGGCCATTGCAACCACAGCACTTACAGCGATAATTCCCGACATCCATTTTAGATCTAATTTATCGAAAACAAAAGCCAATGGATCTCCTACATTTAATAATTTATAGTTTACCATTCCTGTTAAAACCAAGGCAATTGCAATGTATAAAATCGTGCAAATGATAATCGCCCACATCATTCCTTTTGGCAAATCTTTCTGCGGATTCTTGCATTCTTCTGCCGTTGTGGAAATCGCATCAAATCCTATATAAGCAAAAAATACTGCGGAAACTCCTTTTAAAACGCCGCCTACTCCATTTGGTGCAAACGGACTCCAATTGTCAGTATCTACGTAGAAAACTCCAACAGCGATAACCAATAATATGATACAAAGTTTTACAACAACCATCAAATTGCTGGCGTTTCTAGATTCTTTCATTCCTCTGTAAACCAGCGCAGTAATTAATACAATGATAAACAAAGCAGGCAAATCGGCTACAAAATGAAACGAACCAATCACTGGAGAAGTCGTCCAAGCTGTGTAAGCGTCTTGCAGACTTGCATCTAAGTTTTCAAAAGCTTTTCCGCCTTGCATTAAAGCGTTTGCATCTGTAAAACCGTTTGAAGCCGTCAAATAATCCATTTGAATCCATTGCGGAAGATGGAGGCCTCCGCTTTCGAGCAATCCGGTAAAATAATCGCTCCAGGAAATGGCAACAGTAATGTTTCCGATAGCATATTCCATAATCAACGCCCAACCGATAATCCAAGCAATTAATTCTCCGAAAGCTACATACGAATAAGTATAAGCGCTTCCAGAAACGGGAACCATCGAGGCAAATTCAGCATATGCGAAAGCAGCAAAACTACAAGCCAAAGCTGTAAATAAGAATAAGAAAATTACGGCCGGACCTCCGTCAGAGCTTGCTTTTCCAATTGTACTGAAAATTCCAGCTCCAACAATTGCTGCAATTCCAAAAGCTGTTAAATCTCTTGCCGTAAGATGTTTGCCTAAAGAATTATGTCCGTCTGCTTCATTTTTTTCAACTTGTCTTAAAATGTCTTGAACCGTTTTCTTTCTGAATAAATTGGAAAAACTCATAGCTTGAAGTGCGTATTTAGTTGACTGCGTGAAGAATCTATTTTTCTTGCCTAATTTTTAACTAAAAACAAATATATAAAACCAATCTTAATAATAGGATTTATGAAAAAGAAAATTGCTAAAACTAGAAATTCAATAATTTTATTTGATGAAAATTACATAATCATCAGAAAACCAACATCAATAGTTTAAAACTATTATAAAATAAATATTTATAATTAATTCTTATAAACAAAACCGCTTTGTAAGTGGTAAGTTTGCATCAGAAAAAAAATAACTTTATACCATATACTTATGTCATTAGTAGGAAAAAAATTCCCAAGCATCGCAGTTGACGCCATCTCTGAAATGGGAGACAACTTGAAAATCAACATTTTCGAAGAAGCGGTAAACAACAACAAAAAAGTACTTTTGTTCTGGTACCCAAAAGATTTTACTTTTGTTTGCCCAACAGAATTACATGCTTTTCAAGCTGCCTTGCCAGAATTTGAAAAAAGAAACACAATCGTTATCGGAGCTTCTTGCGATACAAACGAAGTTCACTTTGCTTGGTTAAACACTCCAAAAAACAACGGTGGAATTGAAGGTGTAACGTATCCAATCTTGGCTGATACAAACCGTAATCTTTCTAACATTCTTGGAATTTTAGACATCGATTCTACAGAATATAGCGAAGAAACAGATTCAGTAATCATCGAAGGTTCAAACGTTACTTTCAGAGCAACTTACTTGATTGACGAAACTGGAAAAATTTTCCACGAAAGTGTAAACGATATGCCATTAGGTAGAAATGTTGCAGAATACTTAAGATTAGTTGACGCTTACACACACGTTCAAACTAAAGGTGAAGTTTGTCCAGCAAACTGGGAAGAAGGAAAAGAGGCTATGGAAGCTACAAGAGAAGGTGTTGCATCTTACTTGAATAACTAATTAATAAATTGATTGTTCGATTTTTCGACAGTTCGAACCATCGAAAATCGAATTATCGAACAATCCTTTTTAAACAAAAAAACTATGTTAATTGATTTAAACGAAGATACATTACAAGATTTGGTGAATGCCAATGAAAAAGTAGTGGTTCAATATTCTGCATCTTGGTGTGGAAACTGCCGTATCATGAAGCCGAAATTCAAAAAATTGGCTACAGAAAACGAAAATGTAACCTTTGTTTTGGTGGATGCAGAAAATTCTCCAGAATCAAGAAAATTGGCTAATGTTTCAAACTTGCCGACTTTCGCAACTTTCGTAAACGGAAAATTAGTAAACCAAACCCAAACAAACAAAGCAGAAGTTTTATCAGAATTGGTAAATGAAATAGCTTAAATTAAGATTGTTCGATTATTCGATTGTTGGATTTTCGAACCATCGAATACTCGGAAATCTAAAAATCTAAAAAATGAAATTACCCGTAATAAAACATCTGACCCAATTTATTGAGGAAAACGACCAAGATTACATTATTGAAACTATTGAGGTTTTGGAAGCTTTGACTGAAGTTCCGTCGTTAAAAGATGAAGAGCTTGACGTTATTGGAGAATTGATTTCCAATATGTATGGCGCTCTTGAAGTCAACAAAATGATCAAAGATGGGACTGAGAAAAAAGAAGCGCTGAACAATTTCATGAAGCGCGTTCTGGGTTCGATTGACAAATAAAAATTTATTGGTTAAAATTATACGCTCTCTTTTTGGGAGCGTTTTTTTTATAATCACATAAATATAAGAAACTGATTCAAAAATTTGGATTAAATACCAACTATTGGTATTTTTGATTAAAATTATTTCTTATGGCTAAAAACACATCAATTTTACTTGGAGATTATTTTGATAATTTCATCAATAGTCAAGTAAAGACAGGGAAATTTTCTTCTGCAAGCGAAGTCGTTCGCGCTGCATTGAGAATGTTTGAACAAGAAGAAACAAAAAAAGATACCCTTATCAAAGAATTGAAAAAAGGTGAAAAATCTGGATTTGTAGAAAACTTTAGCCGTGAAACATTTTTAGACAGCCTTCATAAAAAATATTCGAAAGAATGATTTTCAAACTAAGTAAGGAAGCTGAAAATGATTTAGAAAATATCTGGTTATACACTTTTGAAAATTGTCGACAGAACAAGCTGATAGATATTTGAATTTGATAATAAACGAAATTGAATATTTATCTTTAAAACCTGAATCTGGAATAAATTTTGGAAATATTAGAAAGGGATATTTTCGTTCAAAGGTTAAATCGCACTTTATTTTCTATAGAATTAATCCGAAGAAAGAAGAATTGGAAATCATCAGAATTCTTCACGAAAGAATGGATATTGAAAATCATCTTTGATTCCTAAGCTATAAAATGCACTTCTACATAAAAAATATGGTTTGCAATCGATGCAAAACCGCCGTTCAAAATGAATTCGAGAAAATCGGAGTTGTTCCAGTTTCTATAGAATTAGGCGAAGTGGAAACATCAGGAGAAATTTCTAAAAAGCAATTATACGAATTAGAAAATTCTTTGAAACATATTGGTTTTGAATTAATTGACGACAAAAAAAGTAAAATTATTGAATCGATAAAAAGCGAAATTATACGATTGGTTCATTATTCTGAAGAAATTGAAAACACAAATCTTTCTACTATTCTTTCGGATAAATTGCATTATGAATACAATTATCTAAGCAATCTTTTTTCGGAAGTTGAAGGAACTACGATAGAAAAATATTTCATTTCCCAAAGAATTGAAAAAGTCAAGGAACTTTTGGTTTATGATGAATTATCACTTTCAGAAATCGCCAACCAATTGGGCTACAGCAGTGTCGCTTATTTGTCAAGCCAATTTAAGAAAACTACCGGCCTCACTCCTACTTTCTACAAATCTTTGAAGGAAACTAAACGCAGAAATATCGATGAACTGTAAAAATTGATATTCTTGCTAGAAATTTCACAATAGCGCTTTTGCGGAAGTAAGCGACCTTTGTAGTGTACAAAAATCAATACAAATTAGTATGAAACATACCTATAATATAACTGGAATGACCTGCGACGGATGCATTTCAAAAGTCTCTTTTTTGCTGAAGAAAATTCCAGAAGTTAAAAACGTGGATATAGATTTGGAAAAAGGCGAAGCTTACATTGAAATGGAAAAGCATATACCGACTTCTGAATTGCAATCTGCTTTGAAAGAGTATCCAAAATACCAGCTCTCCGAAAAAAATGTAGCGATGAATCAAAATGTTTTTGAAAACATCGAAGCAGACAAAAGAACTTGGTTGCAGACTTACAAACCTATCGTTTTAATTTTCTCCTATATATTGGCAATATCTTTAATTGCAGGATTTTCGGAAGGTTTTTTCAATTATATGACTGCAATGCGCATCTTCATGGCTGGATTTTTCCTGACTTTTTCCTTCTTTAAAATGCTAGATTTAAAAGGTTTTGCCGAAAGTTATTCCATGTATGATGTAGTTGCCCAAAAATTTAAAAGCTGGGGCTACATTTATGCTTTTTTGGAATTGGCTTTAGGTTTGGCTTTCGTCCTAAACTTCGAACCTTACTTGACAAATATTATAACATTAATAGTAATGACAGTCAGCATTATCGGCGTTTTACAAAGTGTTTTGAACAAAAAGAAAATCCAGTGCGCTTGCCTGGGAGCGGTTTTCAATCTTCCGATGAGCACAGTTACAATTATTGAAGACGGATTGATGATTTTGATGAGTATTGCAATGCTTTTATTGATGTAAAATAGCCGTTACATACAATAAAAAACAATTTCATCTAAAAACCACACGTACTTGCTTATCTAGAAATATTATTTGTTAATATTTCTAGATAAGCTTTTTTTATAAAAAATTTGCGTTTTAATTTTAAAATATTACATTTGAACATTAATTAATTTTCTTCTATTTCAAGAATGCACTAATATTCAAGAAATAATTAGGAAAATTTATTTACAAGCCATATAAAATTAGTACACATGGAAAAACAAACTGGACGTTTGGAAGCATTTAGCGATGGAATTTTTGGAGTTGCCATCACATTATTAGCCTTAGAAATCGGAATTAAGGAATATGAAGGAGCAGATAATGCAAATTTATGGAAGAAAATTCTTGAACAATGGCCTGAGTATTTCACTTATTTCAACTCTTTTGCAACGGTTCTCCTTATCTGGATGGGACACAATAAAGTGTTTCGAACTTTGCGAGCAACAAACCACTGGATCATTCTAGTAAACGGATTAATGCTATTATTTGTAGTATTATTTCCTTATCCCACAAAACTTGTCGGTTCCTTTATTGGAACTGGAGCAGAATCTACAGCCGTTGCATTTTATGCCGGTTTTACAGGAATGATAACGTTCAGCATGATGTTATTAAATATTTGCATCTTAAAAAACAAAGATTTATTACTTGATTATAAGCAAAGTAAATCTTGGTTTATGTCACAAATCAAAGGACAAATCATAGGGATATTATCCTATGCAGGAATAGCAATTTTGGCATTCTATCATTCAGAAATTGCCTTAGTCGGAACCTTTGCCATGTGGTTATTTTGGGCTTTTGCTACTAAAGATAACAAAGAAGAATTGATATAAGCATTTGAAAAATTTAATAAACGCCAGACAAAATGAAAAGAACACTACTATCCCTATTCTTTTTAGGATTAGCTGCCACAAAATCAAATGCACAGGAAACTCAAAATGAAGCTGAAAGTGCTACCCTGAAACACTACATGCCTTTATATATAGATATTCCGGCGGAACTTAATGTGCAAAAGGGGTTTCAAGAATTTGATGTTGCTTTTGGATATGCAGATTTTAAAGATTTCAGTGGTTACAGAACTTTGGTCGAATATGATTTTGCGTCAATTGATCGGCTGGGCATTGAGATTGAGTTGCCTTTTGCCTTTGTAGATTCAAAAATTCATACAGAAGAAAATGCTGAAACTGGCGTAATTCAGCCAGAAGAAGGTGGCACTGTAGAGAGTTCAATGGGACTCAGAATTGGTTTTAACTATTCATTTTTAGTACTTCCAAGTGCAAAAACCACAATTTCTGCTGGATATTTCAATGAACTAGAATCTTCTCCTTTTAAAGAATTCGGAAAGCCACTTTTTTCTGCAAATATTTACTATCCGTTTTTAGCTGCAGCAAAAGTTTGGGGAGAAAGATTCCATACGATGGTTTACACAGGCCCTTCCATAAAACAGGAATTTGAACTAAACGAAAGCGAAACCCAATGGAAACTGAACACTACGCTGAGCTATAGATTTGGTGAAAATGAAAAAGAAAATTTTGCAGGATTCGAATGCAACCAAAGTTTTAGCAATGACGGAAGTCCGCAAATTATGCTTCGCCCGCAAGTTCAATTGGCGTTCAGTGAAGAATGGTCGTTGGGAATTGTAGGAACAATCCCCGTTCAAACTGACAATGGCTTGAACGGAAGCGGTTTTTTAAGGCTGATGTATCTGCCAAGAAGCAAAAAATAATTTCTGATGAAAGAAATTACAGAAATCATAAAGTCTTTTGAAATTGCAAACAAGCAAGGATTAAAAACTGCATTGGCGACTGTTGTCAATGTCGTAGGTTCTTCCTATAGAAGGGCTGGCGCAAGAATGCTGGTTACTGAAGACGGAATGTTGACTGGTGCCATAAGCGGTGGCTGCCTTGAAGGCGATGCCTTGAAAAAAGCACTTCTGGCGATTTATGAAAATAAAAACAAGCTGGTTACTTATGATACGACTGACAGTGACGATGCCAAATTTGGCGTGCAATTGGGGTGTAATGGCATTGTTCATATTTTGTTTGAGCCAATAAATAAGGAGATTGAAAACAATCCGATAGCATTATTGAAGAAAATTATTTCTGAAAGACAAGAAGCGGTTTTAACTACCTTTTTTTCTTTGGAAGATAAAAATTTTCAAATCGGAACAAAATATCTGATAAATAAGCCCGAAATTTTAGAAAATACGCAGACAGCCATTTCATCAGAATTAGAGAAAAGCAGCAAACAAGATGCAATTTCTGTATTAGAGAATAAAATTTCAATTTCAAAGGATTATAAACTGGAAGACAAAACGATTTCTTCTTTTATAGAATTTGTAAAACCTGTGATTTCTATTGTGATTTTTGGAGCGGGAAATGACGTTTTGCCTCTGGTTTCTCTTTGCAACTTGCTTGGATGGCACGCTACGATTATCGACGGGCGACGATCGCATGCCACGAAAGAGCGGTTTGCAAATGCTGGAAATATTTTTATTTCGGATGCTGAAAATGCTTTGGAAAATGTGACGATTGACGAACAGACGTTCTTTATAGTAATGACGCACAATTACAATTATGATATAGAAATTTTGCGCCAGCTTTCACAAATTGACTGTCGCTATATCGGAATTTTAGGGCCAAAGAAAAAGCTTTATCGCATGTTTGATGAACTTTCAGAAAAAGGAACTTTTATTGATGAATCCCAAAAAGAAAAAATATTCAGCCCGATTGGATTGGATCTTGGAGCGGAAACTTCCGAAGAAATTGCACTTTCAATTGTAGCTGAAATACAAGCATTTATTACCAATAAAAACGCACAGCCATTACGATTAAAAGAAGAAAATATCCATAGCTAAAAAAATTTAGAATATAAATCAAACAAAATGGTAGCGATTATCATCTTAGCGGCTGGCAATTCTTCAAGACTCGGACAACCTAAACAGTTGTTGGAATTTCAAGGAAAATCGTTATTGAAAAATAGCGTGAATCAGGCTTTGGCGATAAATGAAGCAGTCGTAATTGTAGTTTCTGGAGCGGAAAAAACATCACTAGAAAAAGAATTACAAAATACAAAAGCAATTCTTTGCCATAATAGTGATTGGCAATTAGGAATGTCTTCCTCCATAAAAACGGGCTTAAAAAAAGCTTTACAATTACACCCTCAGATTACGGCTTGCATTATTTCTGTGTGCGACCAGCCGTTTATTACTGAAAATATCTTTAAGGAATTGATTTTGAAATATAAATCAAACGATAAGATAATCGCTTCCTGCTATTCAGAAACAGCAGGCACTCCTGTTTTATTTCCTAAAAAATATTTTTTAGAATTATTAAATTTAACTGTAAATGAAGGTGCAAAAAAATTACTGGATTCTGAAGAAAAGGTTTTATTAGTCAATTTTGATAAGGGGGAAATTGATATTGATACTATGGAAGATTATCAAAAACTAATTACTTAATTTTTATTGAATTTCGTTTGCATACCATTATTTCCATAAAGACACAACGCTATGATACTTGATAAATTTAATAGAGCCCACGATTACTTAAGAATATCACTCACAGATAATTGCAATTTAAGATGTTTTTATTGCATGCCTGAAGAATCCTATGATTTTGCACCAGCATCAAGATTAATGCAGGCAGATGAGATACTTAAATTGTCAGAAATATTTGTTGCGGAAGGCGTAAAAAAAATCAGGCTTACCGGCGGAGAACCTTTGGTAAGAAAAGATGCAGGTAAAATTATTTCCTTGCTTTCCAATTTGCCTGTCGAACTCACATTGACTACAAATGGCACAAGAATTAATGACTATATTCATGTTCTGAAAGATGCCAATATAAAGTCTTTAAATATCAGTCTTGATACTTTAAAAGCAGACCAATTTGAGAAAATCACACGCCGTAATCAATTTCAATTGGTGATGGACAATATCAATCTGCTTTTATCAGAAGGCTTTATTGTCAAGATAAATGTGGTGGTGATGAACGGGCTTAACGACCATGAAATCAATAATTTTATTGCTTGGACGAAGAATATTCCCGTGCAGATTCGCTTCATAGAATTCATGCCTTTTACCGGAAATAAATGGTCTAGCAACCAAGTTTTTTCAAAGGCCCAAATTTTAGACATAATAAGCCAGAAATATACTTTTACTCCTATTTTAGGCACAATTCACGATACGGCAAAAGGTTTTTCAATTGACAACCATGCTGGAAATTTCGCCATAATCAGCACTATGACGAATCCGTTTTGTGAAGGCTGCAACAGAATGCGGCTTACTGCGGATGGAAAGCTAAAAAATTGCCTTTTTTCCAAAGGAGAAACTGACCTTCTCACGCCTTTGCGAAAAGGCGAGCCTATTTTACCGCTGATTCACAGCAATATCCAAAGCAAAGCAAAAGAACTTGGCGGTCAATTCACAAATGCAATTGAAAAGATTGAAGCCATTGCCATTGAAAACAGAAGCATGATAACTATTGGAGGATAAATATGGGCGATATAAAACACTTGCTGAAAGAAAATTCAAAATATAAAATTTCAGGAACTATGTGGATTGAATGCGAAAACGAACGCTTTTTTGGTCCGGGTCGTGCGGAACTTTTACAGCATATTGAAGCAACAGGTTCCATAAACAAGGCGGCCAAAGCCATGAAAATTAGCTATAAAAAAGCTTGGGGAATGATAGCTGCTTTGAATGAACAAGCAACAAAGCCGATGGTCATTTCAAAAACTGGCGGCGAAGAAGGCGGTGGCTCGATAATTACGAATGAAGCCAAAGAATTAATTGATTTTCATAAAAATTTGAAAGATAAATTTCTGTCTTTTTTGGAAAAAGAAACTAATAACATGAATCAATACTAAACATAACGAATTTGCACGAACCGTTATATTATTAAAAACACAACGACCTATGAAATTATTATTTACAAGCATTTTATTTCCTGTGAGCTATTTTGCAATAGCACAGCAAGTAAATATGGAAAATGATACTGTAAATAAATTGCGGGAAGTTGTTATTTCTGCTTCCAGAATCAAAGAAAATATTTTAAAAAGTCCGGTCGCTGTTCAAGTTTTGACGGCTAATGAAATAAAACTTACGCCTTCCCTATCCTTTTTTGATGCTTTGGAAAATGTCCAAGGCTTGCAGGTAACTACGCCAAGTTTGGGATTTAAAGTTTTTAATGCACGGGGATTTTCAAATACCACGAATGTTAGATTTGCCCAATTAGTTGATGGAATGGACATTTCGTCGCCACATATCGGCGCTGCGATCGGAAATTCTCTTGGTCCCAATGACTTAGATATAGAAAAAGTGGAAATTTTGCCTGGCATGGCTTCCGCTTTGTATGGAATGAATACGGTGAATGGCTTGGTAAGTATGATTACAAAAAATCCTTTTGCTAGTCAAGGAATTAGCTTACAGCAAAATACAGCCCTGGCTCATTTTTCAGATACTGAAAGCGATGTGAAATTGTATACAGAAACCAGTTTTCGATATGCAAAAGCGCTTTCCTCAAAATTTGCTTTCAAAATCAATGTGGCATTTACGCACGGATATGACTGGATTGCTAGTGATTATGCAGATTTAAATCCAAAAGCAAACAGCAGCAATGAACTTTATGGCACTGAAAATCCTGCTTATGATGGCATAAATAGTTATGGAAATGAATCTTCCAATAGAAAAACAATTGCCTTAGGCGGAAAAAATTATGTTATCGCAAGAACTGGATATGATGAAAAAGATTTGGCTGACAATACGTTGAAAAATAGCAAAGCCGATGCTAAATTATATTACAAATTCAATGAAAAATCTATGCTTTCTTATTCCTATCGCTTTGCAACTTTAGACAATATTTACCAGCGCGCCAACAGATTTAAATTGGAAGATTATTTTGTGCAACAGCAAGGCTTGCAGTTTGAAAATAAGTCAATTACCGCAAAGGTTTATATCAATAACGAAAGCACTGGAAAGAGCTACAACCTGCGCTCGATGGGCGAAAATATAGACCGAGATTTTAAAAAAGATGCCGATTGGTATAACGATTTTAAAACAGGATTTAACACTGCAACAGCCAACGGATCTGCTATTCCAGAAGCTTTAAATGAAGCGCGCCAATTTGCTGATAATGGCAGATATCAGCCAGGAACTGAAGCATTCAATTCTGTTTTGGGGAAATTGCAAGACATCAATAATTGGGATGTTGGCGCAGCGCTTCGTGTCAAGCAATCTTTTGTGCAGTCTGAGGCGCAAGTTGATCTTACGGAAGAGTATTTTGCCTCTTTAAGAAAGTCTGGAATCCGCATTTTAACTGGCATAGACAATCGAACTTATGTGATTATGCCGGATGGAAATTATTTTATAAATCCAAAAGATGCCGACCAATATAGCAATTTTACTTATGGAAAAACGGGTGGTTTTGTATCGGTTACTAAAAAGTTACTCGAAGAAAAGCTCTCCTTATATGCTGTAGTAAGAATTGATAAAAGTGATTATTTTGGTGCGAAACTAAATCCGCGCGCTTCAATAGTTTTTTCGCCTAGCAATCACCAAAATTTTAGGGCTTCTATTCAGAGCGGTTATCGCTTTCCGAGCATTTTTGAAGCTTTCAGCAATGTCAATAGCGGTGGCGTAAAAAGAGTTGGCGGCCTTCCGATTATGAGCAGTGGCATCTTCGAAAATGCTTATCTCCAAACCTCGATTGCCAATTTTCAATTGGCTGTTTTGAACGACATCAACAATAATAACCTCACGCAAAGCCAAGCAATTGAGAAAAATAAAGCTTTGCTGAAAAAAAATCATTACAGCTACCTGACACCAGAAAAAGTAAAATCTATAGAAATTGGCTATAAGGGATTGTTCTTGAAAAATCAGCTTTTTATTGATACCGACTTCTATTTTAGCCAGTACAAAGGATTTATTGCCCAAACCAATATGAATTTGGCCAATACGCAAAATGAAGCAGAGATTCCTGCTTATTTGTATGATAATTCCAAGCAGAGCAAATATAGGATGTATACTAATTCGCAATCTGCCATTAAAACGTATGGCTTCAGCCTTGGCGTGACTTATAATTTTTTGGATGGATTCATTGCAAAGGCGAATGCTACTTATTCCAAATTAGAAAATATAGAAAACAAAGACGGCCTTGAAGATGGATTTAATACGCCGAATTGGATGGTAAATGCTTCCTTGTCAAAAGAAAATATTTTTAAAAATATCGATGCTGCGATCGGGTACAAATGGCAAAACAGCTATTACTGGCAATCATTTTTAGCCAATGGAAACGTTGATTCTTTTACGAACATAAGTGCCCAGATCGCTTATAAAATTACAACTCTTGACACCAAAATAAAATTAGGAACTACCAATCTTTTGAACAACTATTACACTTCATTCACTGGTGGCCCAAGCATTGGGGGCATGTATTACCTAACAGTCATTTATGGCTTAAAATAAAAAATATGATTTCTGTAAACGAAGCAAAAACAATTATCCAGTCGCACACAAAATCGCTCGCTCGTATTCGTCTTCCTCTTTTGGAAGCTTTTGGATATACTTTGGCGGAAGATATCTTTGCGATTATCGACATTCCGTTTTATTCGCAATCTTCAATGGACGGTTATGCATTTGCTTTTGAAAATAAGGATAGTCCGTTAGAAATTATTGGAGAAATGCCAGCCGGAACTTCCAAACAAATTACGATAAAAGCCAATCAAGCGACAAGGATTTTTACGGGAGGTCCTTTGCCTATTGGAGCTGAC
Source organism: Flavobacteriaceae bacterium PS02334 (assembly GCA_029959295.1). Lineage (GTDB taxonomy): Bacteria > Bacteroidota > Bacteroidia > Flavobacteriales > Flavobacteriaceae > Flavobacterium. The sequence continues at coordinate 357,986 of JASCOH010000003.1, forward strand.
ACGGTTGTAATGCAAGAAAAAGTGACTGTAATTGACAACATTTTATTTATAAATGACCCTGAAATACAATTAGGTGATAACGTAAGGAATAAAGGCGCAGAAGTTCAAAAAGACAGCTTGGCAATGGCAAAAAACACCTATCTGTCTGTTGCTGCGATTGGTTTTTTAGCTGGAATTGGAATTACAGAAATAGCCCTATTCCCGCCTCCAAAAATCACTATTATTCTAACCGGAAATGAACTTCAAGACCCAGGAAATCCTTTAGAATTTGGGCAAGTTTATGAAGCTAATTCTTATATGCTGACCGCCACATTACGGCAAGCTGGAATAAAAAACATAGCTATTCTGAAATCAGAAGATAATTTGGAAACCTTGCAAGATACGTTGAAAAAAGCAATAGATTCTAGCGATGTAATTTTGCTTACTGGCGGTGTCAGCGTTGGAGATTATGATTTTGTAGCAAGTGCGAGCGAGCTTTGCGGTGTAAAAAAGCATTTCCATAAAATAAAACAGCGTCCTGGAAAACCCTTATTTTTCGGAACAAAAGAAAATAAGATTATTTTTGGCTTGCCAGGAAATCCATCGTCTGCGTTGGTTTGTTTTTATCAATATGTATTGCCAATGCTGGAAAAAATGATGCATAAATCTGGCAGTATCAAAACTATTGAAGCAAAACTTACAGATAAATATCCAAAAAAAATAGGTCTTACTCATTTCTTAAAAGGAAATTTTTTGAACGGCGAAGCAACTCCTTTAAATGCGCAGCAGTCTTTTCGATTGAGTTCATTCGCACAGGCAAATTGCTTGATTGAGTTAGAAGAAAACAAAGGGGATTATCACGAAGGCGAAATTGTAAAAGTGCATCTTTTAAATTAAAATCTATGGAACTTTTCTTTATACTTCTGTTTTTAATCGCCTTTTTATATTCCTCCGTAGGACATGGTGGCGCAAGCAGTTACCTAGCGTTGATGGCATTTTATGAAATCACTCCCGAAGTCATGAAACCGACAGCTTTATTGTTGAATTTATTTGTATCGCTAACCTCTTTCATCCAATATTATAGGGGGAAACATTTCTTATTGAAATTATTTATCCCGCTTGCAATCGCCTCAATTCCAATGGCTTTTATCGGCGGAACAATTACTGTAGATCCAACTATTTATAAAAAAATTCTTGGATTGCTATTGCTTTTTCCTGTCATGCGCTTTTTCTTTTTTAAAAATGCAGAACCGAGCGAAATGAAAGCTCCAAATTTATATTTATCGCTGCTCATTGGAGGACTGATCGGACTATTTTCAGGAATGATCGGCATTGGCGGAGGAATTATTTTGTCGCCAATTCTATTGCTCTTGAAATGGACAAACCAAAAACAAACTGCAGCGATCAGCGCTTTATTTATTTTTGTAAATTCATGTGCCGGACTCGCGGGACAGTTTAGCAAAGGCATCCATTTTAGTGGTGACATGACAGCTTTTGTGGGAATTGCTTTTTTGGGAGGCATTTTTGGAGCCTATTTTGGAGCCTTAAAATTCAATCAAAATATTTTAAAACAAGTTTTGGGAAGCGTCCTTTTATTCGCCGCCGCCAAACTACTCTTTCTGTAATTATGATAAAAATAATAAGCTTTGGGCAAATAGCCGAAATCATCGGAAGCACTGAAATTAGGCTGGAGGCTTCTGATACTGATGATTTAAGACAAAAACTTTGCGAAAAACATCCGCAGCTTTTGGAAAAAAAATATGTTTTGGCGGTAAATAAAAATATTATTTCTGATACTGTTTTATTGAGCCCAAACGATGAAGTTGCATTATTGCCACCTTTTTCTGGAGGTTAAAATTTTAAAATACATATAAATTGAACTATTCTGAAAGATACAGCCGCCATATCTTACTAAAAGATTTTGGCGAAGAAGGACAGCTAAAATTATCAAAAGCAAAAGTTTTGGTAATTGGAGCTGGCGGTTTGGGTTGCCCGATATTGCAGTATTTAGTGGCTTCCGGCATAGGAAATATCGGAATTGCAGATCATGACGTTGTTTCCCTAAGCAATTTGCAAAGACAGATTTTATTTTCCGTTTCCGATATTGGAAAGTCAAAAGCGATTCAGGCGAAAGAAAAATTATTAGCAATGAATCCTGATATAAAAATTGAGATTTTTAATAAAAAAATAACCAATTTGAATTCCTTAAAAATAATTGAAAACTATGATATAATTGTAGATGCGACTGACAATTTCAAAGCAAGATACACGATAAACGATGCTTGTGTCCTATTAGAAAAACCGCTTGTTTTTGGAGCAATTTTTCAATATGAAGGCCAAGTCGCCGTTTTTAATGTAGAAGATGAAAAAGGAAAAAAAACTAATTATCGCCATTTATTTCCAAATCCTCCGACAAATTCTGATGCCCCAAATTGCAATGAAATTGGAGTCTTAGGGGTTTTACCAGGAATTATCGGCATCCTGCAAGCTACGGAAGTCATTAAATTAATTTCAGGAATTGGAAAACGTCTTTGCAACCAATTACTTATTTATAATTTATTAAGTTCTGAAAGTTATAAAGTAACAATTCCATCTCATGATTTGCCTAAAAATTTAATTCCAGAAAATATTTTTGACTTTGAACAAAGAGATTATGGTCAAATGGTTGGTGAATTTCCAGAAATGATAAATATAAACGCTGATCGATTCAAACAATTGCTATTGGATGAAGAAGCTATTTTTATTGACGTGAGAGAATTTGGAGAACTTCCGGAAGCTGATTTTGAGCATTTAAAAATTCCTTTATCAACACTAAGCAATCATTTTTCAGAAATGACCAAACCAAAAATAATCCTCTTCTGCCAATCAGGAATTCGTAGTAAAAAAGCCTATGAAATAGTAAAAAATCACTTTTCAGATACCAAAGAATTGTATAATCTTGAAGGCGGAATTTCAAACTTAAAAAACATATTATGAGCGAGAAAAAAATAAAAAACATCTTTATGCAAGGTCCGATTTCTTCAGAATTTATTGGAGAAAGCATTCAAAAACACAGCACCAATTTAAAGATTGGAGCTCACAGCATCTTTTTGGGACAAGTTCGTGCTGACCAAATTGAGGATAAAATTGTGTCCGCAATTGATTATACAGCCTATACAGATATGGCTTTAGAAAAGATGTCCACAATAAGGGAAGAAATTTTTGCAAAGTATGACCTAACTTGCCTTCACATTCATCACAGTTTAGGCAAAGTAAAAGCTGGAGAAATCTGCCTTTTTGTATTTTCTTCCTCAAAACATCGAAAAATTGCGATTGACGCTTGTGAAGAAACCGTAGAAAAAATCAAGGCCGAGCTTCCAATTTGGGGAAAAGAAGAATTTGAAGACGAAACACATCAATGGAAAACAAATAAATAATGGTCGATATCACACACAAATCATTTACGCTTCGAAAAGCAGTTGCAAAAGCGGTCGTAAAAACATCAAAGCAAGAAACAATCGATGCTATAAAAGAGCGAAAAGTACCAAAAGGAGATATTTTTGAATTCGCCAGAGTCGCTGGGCTTTTTGCCCTAAAAAAAACCAGCGATGTCATTCCGGATTGCCATCCATTGCCGATTGAATTTGCGGCAATTACTTATGAAATTAAAGATTTGTCCATAATTATTTCTGTGGAAGTTCATACGATTTACAAAACAGGAGTTGAAGTTGAGGCCATGCACGGCGCTTCTGTCGTGGCTTTGGTAATGTATGATATGCTGAAACCGATCGACAAAAATGTACAGATTGAAAATATCCATCTTCATGAAAAAAAAGGAGGGAAATCTGATTTCAAGAGCAATTACAGCCATTTAAAAACTGCAGTAATTGTCTGTTCCGATTCTGTTTCAAAAGGTGAAAAGGAAGATACGGCAGGAAAATTTATTATAAATTCATTAGAAAAACATCAGATTGAATGTGCTAGATATGAGATTGTCCCTGATGATTTTGAAATAATACAGCAAACAGCAAAATTGCTTTCAGCTACTTTTGATCTTGTGCTATTTACGGGCGGAACCGGCTTGTCAAAAAGAGACGTCACTCCAGATGCAATTGAACCTTTGCTTGAAAAACAGATTCCCGGAATCATGGAAACTGCCCGGAATTATGGACAGCAAAGAATTCGGACGTCAATGTTAAGTCGCGGTGTTGCTGGTTTTATGAAAGAAACTTTAGTTCTTACATTTCCTGGTTCGCAAAAAGCTTGTGAAGAATATATGGAAGCTATTTTTCCTCAAGTCTTGCATGTTTTTGATGTAAAAAATGGTGGCGGACATTAAAATACAATTATGAATTATCCAATTTACTTAGATAATAATGCGACGACTTCTTGTGATAAAAGAGTTGTTGCCGAAATGCTGCCTTATTTTTCAGAAGATTTTGGAAATGCTTCAAGTGGCAATCATATTTTTGGATGGAAAGCTGAAGAAGCAGTTGAAACGGCACGAAACCAAATTGCGAAATTGATTAATGCAAATCCGAATGAAATTGTTTTCACAAGCGGTGCAACCGAAGCGAATAATTTAGCACTAAAAGGAATTTTTGAAAGCTATTCGAATAAAGGAAACCACATCATTACTACAAATATAGAGCATAAATCTGTTTTAGATACTTGCAAATATCTTGAAAAAAACGGCGCTGAAGTTACTTATCTTGAAGTCGATAAAGAAGGAATGATTGATTTGGAAATTCTCGAAAAGTCAATAAAACCAACAACAATTTTAATTGCAATGATGTATGCTAATAATGAAATTGGAACAATTCATCCCATCGAAACCATTGGCAAAATAGCAAAAAAACATGATGTGCTGTTTTTTTCCGATGCGGTACAAGCTGTTGGAAAAATTCCTGTAGATGTTAAAAAACAAGGAATTGATTTGATGTCTCTTACGGCGCATAAATTTCACGGCCCAAAAGGAATCGGAGCTTTATATATTCATAAAAATAAACCATCCGTAACTATTCTCCCGCAAATTATTGGTGGCGGACACGAAAGAAATTTGAGAAGTGGCACGCTAAATGTCCCAGGAATTGTAGGTTTTGGAAAAGCTTGTGAAATTTGCTTATCAGAAATTGATGCTAATTCTAAAAAAATGCTTCTATTACGAAATTATCTAGAAGACGAATTATTAAAAATCGATAGCGTTTTTATAAATGGAAATATCTCTAACCGCCTTCCCAATGTTTCAAATCTTACTTTTAAAAATATCGACGGTGAAAGATTGCTTCGAATGGTAAACAAAGAAATTGCCGTAAGCAGTGGAAGTGCTTGCAGTTCGGTTTCGCAAAAGCCCTCTTATGTTTTGAAAGCTTTAGGTATTTCAGACGATAATGCTTTTAGTTCAATACGTTTTGGATTGAGCAGATTTACTACTGAATCAGAAATTGAAACAGCTATAAAGATAGTTGGTGAAACTGTGGAAAAACTAAGGCAATAAATAAAAGCCAATTCCGATAAATCAGAATTGGCTTTTTAATTTTTTTATTTATCCGGAACAGCGGCTCCTTTTGCAATCCATTCTTTGACAGCGTCAACGAATTCTTTATGACTCATTGGAATTTTAGAAACTCCCGGAGGCGGGGCAAATCCAGATAATACTAAACTTTCTTCATCGACATGCTTGATCATATCATTTAAATCTTTGAATCCTGTGAACTTATTGTCTTTGAAATGCAAAGCAAGCTGCCTTGGCGTTTTTCCTTGAAAAACCATAGGCTTATCAGCGGGAGGCATTTGCCAATGCGGATTTCCTGGAGGTGTTTCTGGAGCATCAAGATTGGCATCCTGATGGCAATTTTTACATTTCATGGCATACATTCCTTTGCCGTCTTTTCCGCGTACAACGTTTTGAAGATGCGCATGGCTGTCGTCACCCTGCAAAGGCACATCTCCTTTAGGATGGCAATTCATGCAGCGCGGATGCATAAAAACTTTATAAGCCTTTAAAAAAGCATCCTTTGATTCTTGCTCACGCTGTTCTTCAGCAGTTAGTGCTTTTTGAACAACAATAGCCTTTTCAGGCATTTTAGCAGGAATGTTTTGATAAACTGGTTCAGGATTAATCATTGGAGAAGCAATTGCTACAACAAAGCTAAAGCAAAGCAAAACCATTATTAATTTCACTGACTTGGACTGGAAGCCCTTTTTTATTTCTTTCATCTATTTCTTTATTTAGCTGATAAATTACATTTTTGAAGCTTTGTGTATTGCTTTGCGTATTCTGTCGTAAGTCCCGCAACGGCAAATATTTCCGCTCATTCCCAAATTAATATCATCATCACTTGGATTCGGATTTTCTCTCAACAAAACAGTCGCTGCCATAATCTGGCCGCTCTGGCAATACCCGCATTGAGGCACATCTTCTTCTATCCAAGCCTGCTGTACTTTTTTTGCTATATCATCTTCAACGCCCTCAATCGTGACAATAGTTTTGCCGATTGCTCGTGATAAAGGCGTGACGCAACTTCTTACCGCTTCACCATCCATGTGGATTGTGCAGGCACCGCAGAAAGCACCGCCACATCCAAATTTGGTTCCCGTAAGACCTACATTTTCTCTTAATACCCATAATAAAGGCGTATCTGGAGTAGCATCCACGTTATATTCTTTTCCGTTTACTTTAATATTTGCCATAAATTAAATTTTATCTTCTTATAAATTAATTATGCTTTTCTTACATCCGCAGGAAAAGGCATTTTTGTGTGGTGTTTACCGGTGAGTGCTAGAATTGCATTTGCCATCGCGGGAGCAATACAGCCAACGCTGGCCTCTCCTATTCCCCCGATTGGATTTTTGCTTGGCACGATATGCAGTACCATTTCTGGCGTTTCAAACATTCGGGCGACTTTGAACTTATTGAAATTTCCTTCCAATACTTCTCCGTTGACAACATTGATTTCTCCATAAAGTGCTTGCGAAATAGCCCAAATTGCACCGCCTTGAACCTGAGATTCCACATTTGCAGGATTTACTGCAACACCGCAATCTAGAGCAGAAACAATTTTGTGTACTTTGATTTTTCCTTTATCAGTAATTGATAATTCCACTACAGAAGCCATTGTGCTTCCGAAATTTTCATGGATAGCCATACCTTGGGCATGGCCTTTAGGAAGCGGTTTTCCCCAGCCTGATTTTTCGGCAACGGTTTTTAAAACTAAAGTATGTTTAGGATTGTCTTTCAATAAGGACAAACGGTAAGAATATGGATTCTTTTTTACCGCTTTCGCCATTACGTCAATCATTGTTTCCTTTATGTAGGCAGTATAAAAATGGCTGTTGGCGCGCTGCCAAATACCTGGAATAGTCTGTTTTTCTTTTACCCATTCAATCTGCGTATTTGGAACATCATAAACCAATTCCAAACCGCCGTCCAATTGGAAATAATCAACTCCATTTTTAACAAGAGGGCCTTCAAAAGGGGTTCCGAACACGAAGGAAGGAATTGCCATTCTATGCATCCAGCTGTGCGGATTTCCTTTGGCATCAGTGGTAATCTGCAATTTATGGTAATTTGCAAAACGATAATAACCGCTACGCATATCATCTTCCCTGCTCCAGATAACTTTTATAGGAGTCTGCATTATTTTTGATAAAATCGCCGCTTCAACCACCATGTGTGCATCCATTTGGCACCTGCGCCCAAAACCGCCACCTGAAAGCTGGGTATGGATTTTTATCTGCTCTGGCTTCATTTTCAGGGCTCCAGCACATCCATATAGATCAAAAGTCTGCCCTTGAGTTCCTACATATATATCGCAACTATCTGCTTTTACATCTGCAACGCAGTTCAGCGGTTCCATTGTAGCCGAAGTCAGATATGGAAATTCATATTCTACATCAAAAGATTTTCCGCCTATAGCCTTTTTGGCAATATCGCCTTTTTTCATGGCCAGCATTCCTGGCTTTTGGACATCTTTTTTATATTGTTGCATTTCAGCTTTGGAACTAAAATTTTCATATCCTCCCCTGTCCCAAATAATTTCAATCAATTCTCTGCCTTTATGTGCTGCCCAATATCCTGTCGCCACTACGGCAACGCCATTTCCTGTATTAATTACGGCTTTTACGCCAGGATATGCTTTCGCCTTACTGTCATCAAAAGATTTTACTTTTCCAAGAGCTCCTGGACAGCGGGAAACAACGGCAACAAGCATATTTGGAAGCGAAATATCAATTCCGTAAATCGCCTTGCCATTTGTTTTATTTGGAGTATCAAGCCGCTTTACATTCTTTCCGATTAATGTCTGGTCTTTTTGGTCTTTTAATTTAAGGTCTTTTGGAGCTGTTATTTCACTTGCTTTTCCTGCCAAAGAACCATAATCGGCTGTTTTTCCAGAAAGAGAATGCGTCACGGTTCCGTTTGAAGTTGTGCATGAATCCGTGCTAACGCCCCAATCTAAAGCAGCGGCGCCAACAAGCATATAACGTGCCGTCGCGCCAACTTGCCTCATTCTGTCATATTCAGAAGTAACAGATGAGCTTCCTCCAGTCATCTGGCAATGATAAACCAAATGGTTGTAAACTTCAGAAATAGGCGCACTTTCAATTTTTATTTTTTGCCAGTCGGCATCTAATTCTTCTCCTATCAATTGCGCTATCGCTGTGTAAATTCCTTGTCCCATTTCAGCATACGGACAAGTTATCGTAATTGTTCCATCTGCAGAAATACTCAAAAAAGCATTGGGAGAGAAAGCCGGCAGGCTATTTCCTAAAGATGTCGCATTTGGCCCGACGGGTTCTAGAATTCCCTTGGCAAAAGAAGGCATATAAAAACTAAACAATACGCCTGCGCCTGCCAATGAGCCCGACTTTAAGAAGTTTCTTCGGCTTAGATTATTTTTTTCGCTCATAATTTAAAACTTATTAATGGCAAACTTTTCAGTTGGCTTGATTATAAGCGTAAAATTATGTTAAATGATATCAGATAAATTGTAAGAAGCGGTCATTATTATATGAATCTATGTTTTTAGCTAATTTATATCAGATATAAATAAAAAATTAAGAGTATAAGAATTAGATATATATTTCAGAAGATAAAAACTGAATATAAGGATTAGGTTTCAGTATTGATTTTGCAGCAACTCCGAACATCCTTTTGAAATGTTTTGAAAAATGAGCCTGGTCTGTAAATCCGTAGAAATTAGAAGCTTCTACCATTGTTTTGTCTCCTTTTAAAACATCTGCCATAACGTGCTTGATTTTTTTCCAAAGCAAATATTGCGAAAACGGCATTCCAATTTCAGTAGTAAATAAGTGCCTGATTCTTTCTGGAGAGAGATGAATTTCATTGGAAATAACTTCCAAATTCAAGCTTTTTTGGATGTTTTTATCTATAAAATCAATTGTTTTTACAATTCTTTTATCAAGTTCTTTGTCGGCTTCCTTTTTGGATGGCAGCATTTTATCAAGAAGATTATCCGAAATTATATTAAAAACCTGCAGGGAAGGCATTTGGGAAGAAATAAAATTTAGATTTTCTAAGTCATTTTCAGACAACAACTTTTCAATTTTCAGATATGGCTTTCCATCAAGAAGCGTTTTTAATTGCTTTCCCTTAAAACCATCAGAATCAATATAATAAACAATTACTGAAGTATTTAAAACGCGACAGTTATGAGGAACTGCTTGGTTTATTATAATCCCCTTAAGCCCTAATTCTTCTTCGTTTATGGTGCAGTAAAAAGCATCTTTCGTGCTTACTATAATTTGAAAACAGTGATGGTGATTGACTTCAACCACCGCATTATGGATTAAAAATGACAGCACATCATTTTGCTTAAGATTTTTCATGGCGTATAAAATGTTTATTTCGTAAATATTTTACAATAATAGTGTTTAAATCAAAACGAATAAATATTTAAGAAAAAAAATCCACAATTACTTTTACGACAGCCAACTATAAATTCGGAATTCACCTTACCTATTATAAAGCAGACTTTTTATAAAGCAGACTTTTTCGTTGAAGGCTTATTTCACAAATATATTTTTCATACTTTTGAAGCCTATAAAAAATTAATAAAATGGCAGCAATTACATTAGGAGGAAATCCAGTAAATACAAGTGGTGAATTACCAAAAGTAGGTTCAAAAGCACCTGATTTTAAATTAGTAAATAAAGATTTGGGAGTTGTTTCTCTTGCTGACTTTGCTGGAAAAAAAGTGGTTTTGAATATTTTTCCAAGTGTGGATACGCCAACTTGCGCTGCTTCTGTAAGAAACTTTAATGTGAAAGCAAGCGATCTTGCCAACACTACCGTTCTTTGTATTTCTAGGGATTTGCCTTTTGCACAAAAGCGTTTCTGTGGAAGTGAAGGTTTAGAAAATGTTATCAATTTATCTGATTTTAAAGATGGTAGCTTCGGAAAAGATTATGGTTTAGAAATTGCTGACAGCGCTTTGGCAGGCCTGCATTCTAGAGTTGTAATCGTTCTTGATGAAAACGGAACAGTTTTGCATACTGAGCAAGTTTCTGAAATTGCAAACGAGCCTAATTATGAAAGCGCAATAGCCGTTCTTTAATCTTTTTATATCCAAATAATTAATGAAAACAGACCATTCTTTTGTCACCGGAAGGTTGAAAAGTTTTAAATATGCCATTTTAGGCGCTTACAAATTAATCACAACCGAGCACAGCGTGATGGTTCAGTTTTCTTTGGGAATCTTAATGACAATCGCTGGTTTTTATTTTGAAATTTCCAAAACAGACTGGCTTTTTCAAACAATGGCTGTAGGCTTGGTCTTGAGCATCGAAGGATTGAACACTGCCGTTGAAAAAATTGCAGATTTTATTCACCCCGATTTTCACGACAGGATAGGTTTCATCAAAGATATTGCTGCCGGCGCTGTATTTTTCGCCGCTGTTGCCGCAATTGCAGTCGGCCTGATCATATATATTCCAATAATCCAGAATTTGTAGAAATTTTAATTATTTTTACAATAATCTTCACCTTAAAACTGAATGGCAAAAACTATTAAAAAAGAAACCGCAGGCAAACCAGGAGCGCTTCCAAAAGAGAAAAAACCTTTCAAATTGACAAGACAGCACAAAGTCATAATTGGCGCATTGCTAGTCTTGTTTTCAATCGCTTTGTTGCTTGCCTTTATTTCCTTTTTTATCTATGGCCAATACGATCAAAGCGCTGTAGACTACATGATTGACAGAAGTGTTTCTGTACAGAATTGGCTCGGAAAATTCGGAGCTTATTTGGCAAATCTATTCTTATATCAAGGTTTCGGCGTCGCTTCTTTTTTACTGGTACGATTATTTTTCTTGACCGGAATATATCTAGTTTTAGATTTACCCGTAAGAAAATTAAAAAACACTTGGTTTTGGGATTTATTTGCCATCATAATCATTTCAATCTTATTCGGATTTTTCGCTGATTTCTTGCCTGAATTAGGAGGTGTTATCGGATTTGAAATGAATCTTTTTATTCAAGATTATCTTGGAAAAGTAGGAACTTTATTGGTATTGGTTTTCGGATTAATCATTTATTTAATCTTTAAAATCAAAATTTCTCCTGACGGAATCAAGAATTATTTCGAAACTAAAAAACGCGAAGCCGAGGAAAGAGCTTTGGCAGATTCCATTGCAGCACCTGTTGCCGTTCAAGAAATTACTGAAGATTTATTGGAAGAAGATGAAGATGTTGTAAGAACCAATCTCAGCAAGGATTTTTATGATGAAGACGAGGAAGAAATTGAAGAACCGACTTTAAAACCTCTTTCTCAATTTGAAATTAATAAAGAATCGCTACAGCCGACAATCAGCAATTCTTCGCAGATTAAAATGGAACCTGTTATCAAAGCGCCGATTGCACCAATTCCACTAGCAGTTCACCAGCATATTCCTGAAATTATCGAGACAAATGACGATGCTTTTGTAATTGAAAAATTTGCAGATGAAGATACTGTCGTTGAAAATCTATCAGCAAAATTAGTGGCTGACTTTGGTGAATTCGACCCGACTTTAGACTTATCCAATTTCAAATTTCCTACTTTAGATTTATTGAAAGAATATTCTACGGGCGGCATTACGATCAACCAAGAAGAACTTGAAGAAAACAAAAACCGAATCGTAGAAACTTTACGAAATTATAAAATCGAAATTGCCCAGATCAAGGCAACGGTCGGTCCGTCGGTAACTTTATATGAAATTGTTCCAGAAGCTGGAATCAGAATTTCAAAAATCAAGAGCTTGGAAGACGATATTGCTTTGTCTCTTTCTGCTTTGGGAATTCGTATCATTGCGCCGATTCCAGGAAAAGGAACTATTGGTATAGAGGTTCCTAATAAAAATCCGACGATGGTTTCTATGAAATCTGTTATCGGTTCGGCAAAATTCCAAGAAGCTGAAATGGAACTTCCGATTGCTTTAGGAAAAACAATTTCAAACGAAACTTTCGTAGTCGATTTGGCTAAAATGCCCCACCTTTTGATGGCTGGTGCGACCGGACAAGGAAAATCCGTTGGATTGAATGCTGTCCTTACTTCTTTATTATATAAAAAGCATCCGGCTGAAGTGAAGTTTGTTTTGGTCGATCCGAAGAAAGTGGAATTGACGCTTTTTAATAAAATCGAAAGACATTATTTAGCCAAACTTCCTGATACTGACGAAGCAATTATTACAGATAACGCTAAAGTAATCAACACATTGAACTCGCTTTGCGTGGAAATGGACAACCGCTATTCTTTGCTGAAAGATGCGATGGTTCGTAATATTAAGGAATACAACGAAAAATTCAAGAACAGAAAACTAAATCCGGAGAACGGACACCGTTTTCTGCCTTATATCGTTTTAGTTGTCGATGAGTTTGCCGATTTGATCATGACTGCCGGAAAAGAAGTAGAGCTTCCGATTGCGCGTTTGGCACAGTTGGCGAGAGCGATTGGAATTCACTTGATTATCGCTACGCAAAGACCTTCGGTAAACGTAATTACGGGTATGATCAAGGCGAATTTCCCTGCGAGAATTGCTTTCAGGGTAACTTCGAAAATTGATTCTAGAACTATTTTAGATACTTCTGGAGCAGACCAGTTGATTGGTCGAGGCGATTTGCTTTATACGAATGGAAATGACGTAGTCCGCGTTCAGTGCGCCTTCGTGGATACGCCAGAGGTTGAAAAAATTACAGAATTCATTGGAAACCAGAAAGCATATCCTAACGCCTACCTGCTTCCAGAATATGTTGGAGAGGATAATGGCATCAAACTTGATGTAGATATTTCGGAAAGAGATTCTATGTTTAGGGAAGCTGCAGAAATCATTGTTAATGCACAGCAAGGTTCGGCCTCATTACTGCAACGTAAGTTGAAATTGGGCTATAATCGTGCTGGAAGACTGATTGATCAATTGGAAGCTGCCGGAATTGTTGGCCCTTTTGAGGGAAGCAAGGCCAGAAGCGTGAATATTCCTGACTTGCCGTCTCTTGACCAATTCTTTAATAATGAACAAAACAACTAAAATGAAAAGGGTATTACAAATTATTGCAATTCTATTAATCAGCTTCAATCTTCAAGCTCAAAACAGCGAAAAAGCAAGAAATTTGTTGGATCAGGTTTCCGCAAAAGTCAAAAGTTATAGCAATATTTCTATTGATTTCAAATATTCATTAAGCAATCCAAAAGAGAATCTTAATCAGGAAAGCAAAGGAAGCGTTGTCATGCAAGGCAATAAATATGTCTTGAATTTCATGGGAATTACAAAAATTTACGACGGAAAAAAAATCTACAGCATTGTTCCTGAAGACGAAGAAATCAGCATTTCAAAGGCAGATGAAAATGATGAAGATGCGGTAACTCCTTCAAAAATGCTTACTTTTTTCAATCACGGTTTTAAGTACAATTGGGATATTACTCAAAATGTAAAAGGAAGAAAAATTCAGTATATCAGGCTGGTTCCTACGAGTTCAAAAGACGATCGCAAAGAAGTGTTTTTAGGCATTGACGTGCAGACAAAACACATCTATAATTTAATGGAAATCGGTAAAAATGGCTCTAAAACCACAATCACTGTTAATTCTTTTAAAACCAATCAGCCATTGTCAAAAAATCAATTTACATTTGCAGAAAGTAAATACCCAAATTACTATATCAACAAAATAGACTGATCCATAGGTGAAAATTCTTGACAGATATCTTCTTACGACATTCCTTCAAACGCTTGGAACTGTTTTTATAATCTTATATTTTATATTTATTCTTCAAGCTGTCTGGCTTTTTATTGCTGAACTGGCAGGAAAAGACCTTGATATAATGCTTGTTGTAAAATTCCTCCTCTTCTACTCTCCAAAAATGATTCCGCTGGTTTTGCCGCTGTCTATTCTTTTGGCATCGATCATGACTTTTGGAAATTTAGCAGAAAACTATGAGTTTGCTGCAATGAAATCTTCTGGAATTTCTCTGCAAAGGGCTATGAAAAGCCTTACGGTTTTTATTCTGTTTTTAAGTTTGGTGGCCTTCTTTTTTGCTAATAACGTAATTCCTGCTGCAGAATATAAATTCATCAATTTACGTAGAGATATTGTACAAACCAAGCCAGCAATGGCTATTGCAGAAGGGCAATTCAGCGATATTGGCGAATACAATATTAAGGTAGACAAAAAATCTGGCGAAAAAGGTGAAAAACTTGAGAATATTACCATTCACAAAAAAGCTTTTAATGGCAACGGAAGTAATGTTGTAATCAAGGCAAAAAACGGGCTCCTGATAAATAATGAGGAAGCGAGCAGACTTCAGATGATTCTTTATGACGGAAATTATTATGAAAATGTAATTCCGAAAAAATTTGAAGAACGAAAAAAAGTGCCATTTATTAAAGGTTCTTTCAAAAAAGATATTATCAATATTGACCTTTCAAAACTGAATACGGTTGAAGATGAAGGCGATATTACCAATACGAATTCGATGTTGAATGTTAGTGAATTGAATTATACTTTAGATTCGCTTCATAAAAATTTTGACAAAGACGTAGTTTCTTTTGCCGACAACTCTTACCAAAGAACAGGGATTACCAGCTTTGGAAAACCTGCAGTTGTTGCAAAAACAAAAAATGATTCGGTTATTCCCGACTTGCTTACACTCTATTCTGATACTGAAAAAGCAGGAATTTTGAATGTAGCTACAAGCAATTTGGCCAGTTCAAAATATACTGTCGAAGGCACAAAAAATGATCTCGAAGCAAAACAGAAAAATATCAACAACCACTGGCTGGCACTTTATGAAAAATTCGTAATTGCTTACGCCTGTGTCTTGATGTTTTTTATTGGAGCGCCGTTGGGAGCGATTATCAGAAAAGGCGGTCTCGGACTTCCAATTGTATTTGCAACTTTGATTTTTATCTCTTTCCACTTCATTAATACTTTTGGAAAAAAATTAGCTCAGGAAAACGGAATTCCAGCCTTTTTAGGATCTTGGATGTCTTCTTTCGTATTGACTCCATTAGCAATTTTGCTTACCTACAGAGCTACAAACGACATCGGATTAATTAATATGGATGCGATTTTGACCCCAATTCAAAATGCATTCAAAAAATTATTTAGAATTAAAAACAACAAACTTAAAAATGTCTAACATACAACTAAACACAATAGAAGAAGCGATCGAAGATATCCGTCAAGGAAAAGTAATCATCGTTGTTGATGATGAAGATCGTGAAAATGAAGGCGATTTTATTGCCGCTGCAGAAAAAGTTACTCCTGAAATGATCAATTTCATGGCCACACACGGACGCGGTTTAATCTGCGCGCCATTGACAGAATCAAGATGCAAAGAACTTGAATTGAATTTGATGGTAACTAATAATACGGTTTTGCACGAGACACAATTTACAGTTTCTGTAGATTTGATCGGTCACGGCTGCACAACTGGAATTTCTGTTCATGACAGAGCAAAAACAATTCAATTTTTAGTAGACGATAACACAAAACCAGAAGATTTAGGGCGTCCTGGACATATTTTTCCTTTGCGTGCTAAACAAGGTGGCGTTTTAAGAAGAACTGGACATACAGAAGCTTCTATTGATTTGGCAAGATTGGCTGGATTTAAGCCTGCTGGAATTTTAGTTGAAATCTTAAATGAAGACGGTTCGATGGCACGCTTGCCTCAGCTTTTAGAAGTTGCCAAGAGATTTAACCTGAAAATTGTTTCTATAGAGGATTTGGTAGCTTACAGAATGCAACACGACAGCTTGATCCAAAAGAAAGAAGATTTTGAAGTTGAAACTCGTTTTGGCAATTTCAGGCTTCGTGCTTATGTACAAACCACAAACAAGCAAGTTCATGTTGCCCTGACTAAAGGAAGTTGGAACAACGGAGAGCCAGTTTTGACGAGAATTAATTCAACGCAAGTCAATAATGACATTCTAGGAACGCTGACAAGCGATGCTGACAAAAAATTAGATGACATGTTCAGAAGAATTAATGAGGAAGGAAAAGGTGCTATTCTTTTCATAAATCAAGAAATTCAGCCAGGAGAACTGCTTAATCGCATCACAGAATTGAAATCTTTACAAGAAAAAGGCATAACAAAAGCGCCGCAAATTAAAATGGACGTGAAAGATTTTGGCATAGGAGCGCAAATTTTGCATGATATTGACATTACAAAAATACGTTTGCTGTCAAATTCTGAGCAGGAAAAACGTGTCGGAATGATTGGATATGGCTTAGAAATCACAGAAAACGTGAGATTCTAGAAAAAAATAAAAAATTATTTTTTCTATAAGTTAAAGAAAATGAATTGATTAATTCAGCATAGAAAAAAAAGTTATTTTTTTAGTCGCAAAATGTTTTGATAATCAAAAAAGGGTGTTATATTTGCACTCGCAATCAGGTAATGAAAGCGACATACTGGAGAAATGGCAGAGCGGTCGAATGCGGCAGTCTTGAAAACTGTTGACTGTAACAGGTCCGGGGGTTCGAATCCCTCTTTCTCCGCGGAATGAGTAAAAGACTCAAATTAAAATTTGAATTTACTCTTAAGATTATCTTGAAAAAGGCGTAAAACCTGCAAATCACAACGATTTGCGGGTTTTTTTGCTTTAGGGCCTATCGCCAAAATTTGCAAAACCACCCAAAGTAATTATGGCAGAACCGTGGCACTTTTTAAAGTAATAAAAAAGTGCCACAAAAACACCCGTAATCTACTGTATGGCAACCAGTAAACCTGTTTTACATCTTGATTTTGATACGCATTAATTCTACATTTATTAACTTTAATATCTGGATTATGCTAGAAAACAGCTTTGGGCTCACCTTCTTTCTGAAGACCCCGAAAAAAAAGGAAAATATCAGGATGGTCTACCTGCGAGTTACGGTAGACGGCATACCAAAAGAATCCTCAACAAAGCGCAGATGGGACATGACACGATGGGACCAGAAAATTGAGCGTGCGACAGGAAACAAGGAAGACGCCAGGACTCTCAACTTCTTCCTGGATTCAGTAGTGCAAAAAATAAATATTTTCAAGACTGAGTTGATGAACAGGGAACAAACGATAACCTCCCAGAAGATTATCGACTTGGTTAATGGAAAAATAGCATCAAAGACTAAAGTCCTTGAAGAATTTCAGAACCACAATGACAAAGTACACGAACTTGTGCCCAAAGAATATGCTATGGGGACTTACGATAGGTATGTGACAGCTAGAAGCCACGTTCAAGAATTTATGAAATCCGTATACGGCCGTGATGATATGGAATTCAGAGAACTGAATTATCAATTCATATGCAATTACGAACACTATCTAAAAACGGTAAGGGCCTGTAGCAACAACACGACCCTTAAATATATTTCTAATTTCAAGAAAATAATACTGATTGCGATAGAAAAGGAAATAATCCCGAAGGATCCCTTTTCCAGCTTCAAGGGAAAAAAAACAAAAATCCCAAAAAAACCACTCAGCGCAGGCGAACTTCATACGCTTCAAAAACATACATTCCATACCGAAAGGCTTGCCACAGTTAGAGATATCTTTATCTTCCAATGCTACACGGGACTTGCCTACATTGACGCGTACCAGCTAAAAAAAACCGATATAAAGATCGGAAGCGATGGTGAGCGCTGGATCATGTCTGCCAGGCACAAGACAAAGTCTGAAACCAACATACCCCTCCTGCCCGATGCTATCGCTGTTATGGAAAAATACGAAGACCATCCGATATGTGTTGAAAGAAATTCGGTGCTGCCGGTATCGTCAAACCAGAAGATGAACGAATACCTCAAGGAAATTGCGACGCTCTGTGGCTTCCAATTTGCCCTGAACACCCACAAGGCGAGAAGAACATTTGCCAGCACCGTTACTCTTAACAACGATGTTCCCATCAACGTCGTAAAGGAAATGCTCGGGCACCAGTCGGTCAGACAGACAGAAGAATACGCACTGACCGAGCAGAAAACTATTGGAAAGGAAATGTCTGAATTAAAGGAAAGGCTTCACCAAAATTCGCAACAGAGAAATGAGAATGCATCTGTAGCCATAGAAAGGCTCGAAAAGGAAATTGAGGAGCTAAAAAGAACTATTAGCGAGTAAAAGGCAACTACGCTTTTCGGATCTACATTATTTCTCTATTGTTAATATATCAAAAAGAAAATGTACCTTCGATAATTGCTTCTTGATATTCTTACAAAGCCACTCGATAGCAACCCTATAGCTTTCTAATTGATCGAAAGATAGAATAATAGTTAAAATTTCATATAATGGTGACCAATATTGAGTTTGAGATTGCGCCAATCGAGGAAGTTCCTGAAGCTATACTCGATATCATTAGCAAGTTTTTTTTATATCAGGAAAAGACAGAGCCACTAGGAGATGATATTGTGAACATGATCGATGGATACCTGGAAGTATTTAAGGAAGATTTATATTGCCTCATTGAGTACCCTTATGTAGACAAGGTTTACAGAGACAGCTATTACAGTTATTATTCGTCTAAGCACTTGACATACCAGCGGGATAGCATAAGGGTTTCCATTTTTAGCTCTGAAATAAAACCTGAAGAATTTCTGGACGCGCAACAGCACGATGCCTTAAATGGCAAGTATCTGGGATATTTTACGGTCAGACCAACCCTTAATGCAATTTTCGGGCGATCGCTGGTCAGTCCATCTGCCTTGACAAACTGCAATTTTAAAATTTGCAGAAGCCGGCAGGAAAGTCTTGTTTATGGAGCTAAATTGTATACTGACGGTTTTCCACACAGTTCGCAGGATGAAGAAACGATTCTCTGTGCTGAAACTACTGTCTGGGGCTTGATGGAATATTTTTCTGCAAAGTATTCCGATTACAAACCTGCCCTGCCTTCGCAGATCCATGAAGTATTGAGAAGCATAATGATTCAGAGGCAGCTGCCTTCTCTCGGGCTTTCAATGGATCAGATATCCTTTGCATTGAAGGAATTCGGCTTTGGAACAAGGATCTACAACAGGGCACCGTATAGCAGTGAGATCTACAACATTATTGACTGCTATATTGATTCCGGAATCCCGATACTGATCGGACTCGAATCTTCAAAGGCCGGACATGTGGTAATCGGCATCGGAAAGGAATATGATTACGGCTTTGATTTAGAAACGGTCCCTGCTTCAGATTTGGGTTCACACGGACGCATAAAAAAATTTATCGAATACACCAATTTCCCAAAGAAATATGTCGTACAGGATGACAATATGCCTCCCTACACGATAATTGACATGGCGGATCCAGGTGTCCATTACGATCATCCCGATTTCGACGGCATGGAAGTAGATTCTATAATTGTGCCCCTCTATCCAAAAATATACTTGGAAGCGGAGGTTGCAAGGGAGCTATTCCTGCAGATCGTCAAGGATGAAAAAATAGGATATGATTTTGAAGACGGATTCATATTCAGGTACTTCCTGGCTTCAAGCCGCTCTTTTAAAAACCACGTCAGCTTATCGGAAATGGATGAAGGGCTGAAATATAATATTCTTTCATGCAAAATGCCAAAGTTTGTGTGGTGTGGAGAAATCTACAGCGCTGGAACGCGCGTGCGAGATGGAGAATATCCAATTAGCCTCCTCGTACTTGATGCTACGGAAGCCAATAAAACAGGAATCGATGCGCTCATATTTGCCGGATATCCAGATAATTGTATCAGGAAAAATGAAAATAATTATGTATCTTTGCAGGGCACTTTCGAAAAATATGCGTATTATAGCAATCTAAAGTAAATAATCATGGCGAGCAAAAGAATCAAAATATCATTTAAGAATGTTAATGAGGGAAGATTTACCGTCATTAGCAGTGCTGATATTTCCCAGAGTTCCAACCGTATTAAGACAGAAATGAAAGACGTTGTCCGAGAACATGAGAAGAGACAGGTGCTTTCTCAAAAAGAGGCATCAAAATTAGTCCTTAACTTTTAAATATTTGTAAGTCCCGATTATTTCGGGACTTACTATTTATTAGATCTTCGTAACTCAAAATAAATATTGAAGCACGTCCCATAGCTAAGAGTTAGCAGACAATTGATTCTACAAATAATCAATCTGAAAAATGAACGATTAGCTACTTTTCTATTTTTATATATTTTAATCTACGCTATTTCCTGCAGCACAAAAAATTTAAAAATTTGCCCTGCTTTAACGGCTACATTTTTTTTCAATTCAAGGTTTGTTATTGGAAATATTAATTTCAAATTTCTTTACAAGTTCATTTTAATTTTTTTTTGCTCTGCTTTAAAATTACACCTATGGAAATAAATTCAAAAGCCTGCAGTTACATTGATAATATGTCAATAACTCTTATGGAATTATTAAAAGTGGAAAAAAATATTTCAGTTCAGAACATCCAAAAACCACCAATTGGTTCTCTGGGGCAGCGAAACTTTTTAGATTTATCTGATAGAATTGATCCTGAAGCCATTATAGTAGAATCATTAACATCCCACTCCGGAGAAACTGTAGCAAAATATTTTCAGCATGGTGAATCTAAGGTCGGATATGATGAAGAAGCTTTCAAGCCATTCAAGAAATTTATAAAAAATATTTATAAAAATAAAGAAATCAGCAGTTGGGTTTCGGCTGGTTGCATTGAAGAACTTGCATTTAAATGGATAATCCAGGTTTATCAAAACCAAATGGTTGCAAAATTAAATTTGTCGTCATACTTGACCACAAACATCAATGAGAGGGTTTTAACTCAGAAATATCATTTTCCAATACTGAATCTAGACATCAGTTCAACTTTTAACCTAGGAGCCGTGTCAATAAGTTATTTTTCAAAGGAGGACTTTAAGTCGGCTCTTCCCAAAGTACTATATAATAAAAATTCAGGTATTGTTTCAGAATAATGAAGTTTTTTATCAGAGGTTAGTTTTTGAATATGAAAATCTAATGTTGAATATAATTCTCTTCTCTTTTCGAAAAACAAAGAGTCATTTAGAGCTACAGAATTAGATTTAACAAATTTATCCTGATCTAATTTGTACTTTTTTAAAAGTGAAAAATATGTTTCGTTTATAGTTGATGTTCTTATTACATGACTGACAAATTCAAGCCAATTTTTATGAATCATATTTTCCAATACAAAACTTAGTTTTTCTAAAATTCTTAAATATAAAAATGATCCAGAATCTATTCCGATTGGAATATAAGTAGAAGTTACGGCTAACGATCCAACTTCAAAAAATGCATTCGCAATAATATTATATGTACCATATGTCGGAGCAGTTCCACATGCCGAGATAAAAACTATTGGTGCGTATATTTCATTTTCAATTACATATTTTCCATCCAAAATTTCATCCTCAATACACAAATAAGTAGACTTTGTTTTTTCGTCTACTCCTCCATGGCAATCAAATACCAAAATATCAAGTTTAATTAAATGCACAATTTTTTTAACATCATCAATCGAATTACATTTTTTAACAATGAATCCATGTAGATTTGCAGATTCAAAAACACGTTCATGCCAAAATTTAAATGCCTGATCACCACAACCAAGAATAATTAAAGTTTTCTTTAAAATATCTTTTGATATTGAAAATTCAAAAGCCTCATTATATGTATAAATAGACATAAGACCATGTAAGGAAGTTTCTGGTAATCGGCAAATATCGTGGCTAAATGATAAAGGCACACCATCAATATTCAGCCATTCAACAGGTAAATCAGAAATAGCAATTATTTGACTATCTCTATTTTTAATTTTATTTTGGATTTTTGGACTTAGTACTTTTTTTGCTAAAATTCCACCAAATCGATTTATCGACTTTGCTATTTTTTTTCGGTTTTTTGTTATACTTAATGAATTGAAAAATAATGACCTAAAGAATGATAATTATGTGTAAATAGATTTACCTTGTATTGGTAATCTAATAACTGGACTAAAATCAAATGTTGAATGTAGATATGAAACGTCATCGAGATATCTAATACGATCCATTACAATTTGAGAACCAGCAACTGCTAATTTTAAATCTTCCTTTCCATTATGGTCAACAATATAGTTTTGAGTTTGCTCTGTTTGAATTAAATCAATTCTTTTATCATTGTTGTATAGCTTTTTGATATCAGGATTATTAAACGGAAGAACTATTATTAATGGAGCTAATTTAGGTTCTATTTGTGTAACAAGATTTGTTAGAGTTGTTTTAATTGCAATTTCACGAAAGAAATCAATTTTTCTAATTTGCTCTAAAAACAAATTTTGTCGATCAAAGGAATGTTTGTTTTTATGAGCTTTGCTTGTCTCATTTTTAATATCTTCTTTTATTTTTTGTCTTTCTTCATCATCATTTTGAATATTTCCATTGAAATTACCTATTATCTGGTTTGTCAAATGATAATTGCCTTTTGTAGGTGTAAAGAAATTGAATTTATTATAATCTTTATAATCTAAACTAATTGATAAATTTAATTTAATGTTTTAGAAATTCATTAAATCCAAAATTTCTCTTTGATTACAAAAGATCTCGTTTAAGAATGAAAACGGTGATAAAACAACCTTATCTTTAAGGTTATTCACATTCTCTAAATTTCTAAAATAAAAAAAAATAAGTTTGTTTTTTCCAACTAACTTTTGATAAATTTCTTCATGTATTTTTGATTTAGAATCTAAAAATATTAATGTTAATTGAACTGCATTAAGAGAATGTTCAATAATATTTTCGATACTGTGAGTGTAAAAGAATTTAAAATCTGTTCCATAAAACCACAATTTTTTGGAGTAAATTTCAAAAAAACTTATAGGATCGATTAGCTGTAATAAATCAACGGGACATTGCTTTATAAATTCAATTGTGTTATTATTGAATTCTTCTGGAGCCAAAAATGGCAAATTGAAAGAATGTAAATCAGAAACTAAAATATATTGTATTGTACTTTTATTTTTAAATCGTGCTTTCATTTTCTTATGTCCAGTGGCAAAATATTTGCTAACCTTTTTATAACTCTACTCCACATATCGCAAACACCCATTTGTTTGGATATATTGTAAACCTTAACGTATTTATTGATACAATAGTAAACAAACAATCAATAGACAAATTACGGATTTCCGTAATCGACATTAAATCTTTAAGATATCAAATTAAGGACTTTATCAGCAATAATCCTATAGGTATAAATATCTAGTTTTACAAAAAAAGATGCCTAGGCATCTTTCTCTATTTAAATATATCGCTATCAAAAAAATCTTTCAGTGTAATTCCGAAAGCTTTACAAATTCTATTAACTGAATAAATAGAGGGGCCTCTAGTGATATCCAATTTTTCCCAAGCCTGAAAATTTTGTCTATCAACTTCAATATTATTAGATAGACCAGATTTATTTTGACTTGCATTTTCTCTAAGTTCTTTAAGTCTTTTCTTTATCTGATCACGTAGCAATATATCTTCTGGTCTTAGTTTACCCATGTTGCAATTTTGTTAATTTCAATGATTTTTATGTAATGCATTTGCATTACATTTAATTTTTATTTATTTTTGGCTTAGATTTATTAAATTTGCGATTCTTCATATAAAATATTTGAAGTATTCGCTTTGAATCTCGTTTCGGAAAACTGGCGTTTTTATAACCACGAGAGGATAAGTAAGATGCTCACGACCTAGGCGTGGGCTCACTTATTTGTGGTTGGGTATGCCAGTACCTCTGAAACGATAAGCTGAGTTCCGCGCTTTTTTATGGCCTTTAACCAAGGCACGCCCAGCTAAATTCAAAGCATTCTTCCTTTTTTTTAATGCATTTCGCAAACGATTTCGTAAAATAAGTTAGTTCGGAAACGCGCTGCCTGCCCCTGGCTGCAACAGGCAACGGCAGCGTGCTTTCCTTTTCAAAAAAAGAAATGCCTATGTCCTAAATTCTACAAAAGAAAAAGCCCTCTAACCCGTCGTCGAAAACAGCTAGAGGACCAGAGCCAACAAAACATTGTTTCATCAAACCATCCCAAAATTATGAAAAACCTTTCATATCTCAAGGGGAGGAAGGCTTTTTGGTGCCTTATTTTTCTAAGCGCGCCATTCCTCCACCCACCGGCTCATGCCAGCGAGCCGGCAATCCATACCTTTTTACAGCAACAAAATACCGTATCGGGCACGGTCTCCGATGTCGCGGGAACGCTCCCCGGCGTCTCGGTTTCCGTAAAGGGAAAGCCCGGCGCCACGCTCTCTGATTCCAAAGGAGCCTACCGCATTGAAGCATATGCTGGAGAAATCCTTGTTTTTTCCTTCCTCGGCTATGCCACCCAGGAGATTGCTTTTTCGGGCAGTCCCACATTAGATATTGTACTGGTTCCAGACACCCGAACGCTCCAAGAGGTAACGGTCAATGCGGGCTACTATTCCGTCAAGGACAAAGAAAGGACCGGAAGCATTTCCAGGGTCACTTCCGAGGATATCGAGACCCAGCCGGTTTCTAACGTGCTCGCCTCCCTGCAGGGGCGCATGGCGGGAGTATCCGTGACGCAGTCCACCGGAGTTCCCGGAGGCGGCTTCTCCATACAGATCCGAGGCCTGAACTCGTTGCGCGGGACAGGAAACGATCCGCTCTATATTGTCAACGGGGTGCCTTTCGCCTCACAGCCTATGGGCAATTCAGAACTCAACAACGGGGTGCTCCAGTCGCTGGCCAGCCCGCTGAACAGCATCAGCCCGTCCGACATCGAGAGCATCGAGGTGCTCAAGGATGCGGACGCTACCGCTATCTACGGCTCGAGGGGCGCCAACGGCGTGGTGCTCATAACCACCAAAAAAGGAAAGGCCGGAAAATCCAGGCTGGAAGCCCGGGCGGCCACCACGGTCGGCAGGATGGCAGGACGCATGAAGCTGCTCAACACCCAGCAGTACCTGGACATGCGCCGCCAGGCCTTTATCAACGACGGGCTCGCGGACTACCCCTTTTCGGATTACGATATCAACGGGACCTGGAACCAGACCCGCGAAACGGACTGGCAGAAGGAGCTGATCGGCAGGGATGCCGCGGTATCCAGCCTGCAGCTCTCCCTCTCTGGGGGCAGCGCGGAAACGCAGTACGCGCTTTCCGGCACCTTCCGCAATGAGACGACCGTCTTTCCGGGAGATGCCCGCTACCGAAGGGCGGCGCTCCACTCCAGCGTTTCCCACCAGTCAAAGGACGACAGGCTCAGGATACGCTTTACAGCGGACTATTCAGACGACAGCAACAGGCTTCCGGGCGCTGACCTGACACGCCAGGCCTATACGCTTGCCCCCAACGCCCCCGAACTGTACGCAGCGGACGGAGGCTTGAACTGGGAGGGCGGCACTTTTGAAAACCCGCTGTCCTACCTGCTGGGCACTTACCGCACCGCCACCCAGAACCTGATCGCCAATGCCAGCCTTTCCTACAGCCTGGGCCACGGATTCGAGGCAAAATCCAGCTTCGGCTACACCGACACGCGCCTCTCCGAGAAAAGGACCAGACCCAGCACCATGTATAATCCAATATACGAGACCACCAGCGCCGATTCGCAGCTGATCATAAACAGCAACCGGAGGAGCTCCTGGATAGCAGAACCGCAGGTGAGCTGGACGCACAGCTGGAACAAGGCAGCCCTTAACGTGCTGGCCGGGGCCACCTTCCAGAGCCTGGACCAGGAATCGCTTGCCATCGACGGCTACGGCTTTCCCAACAACGCCCTGATCAACACCCTGCTGGCCGCATCCTCTATCACCGTCCTTGACCACGGCATTTCACAATACCGCTACACTGCCTTTTTTGGAAGGCTGAATGCAAGCTGGGACGGGAGGTACATCATCAACCTGACCGGGCGCCGGGACGGAAGCAGCAGGTTCGGTACCGGCAACCGGTTTGCGAGCTTCGGCGCCGTAGGGGGCGCCTGGATATTCTCCAAAGAAAAGATGCTGGAAGACAGCGGGACGCTCAGCTTTGGCAAGCTGCGGGCAAGCTTAGGCACCACGGGCAACGACCAGATCGGCGACTACCAGTTTCTGGACACCTACTCGGTCACCGCTAATATCTATAACGGCGTCACAGGAATGGCCCCGTCCAGGCTCTTTAACCCTGCATTCGGATGGGAAACCAACCGGAAATTTGAAATGGCCCTGGAATTGGGATTCTTCAAGGACAGGATATTTCTGAGCGCGGCTTTTTTCCGCAACCTCTCCGGCAACCAGCTTGTAGGCATTCCGCTCCCAGGCACGACCGGATTCACGAGCCTGCAGTCCAACCTGAATGCTACGGTCGAAAACAGGGGCGTGGAACTGGAGCTGCGCACAGAAAATATAAAGACTGGCACCTTCAGCTGGGCCTCATCCCTGAACCTTTCGGTACTCAGAAACAGGCTGCTGGAATTTCCGGGGCTGGAAGCCTCGACCTACCGCAACAATTTTGCTATCGGGGAATCACTGAACATCACAAGGCTCTACCAGCTGACAGGCATCGACCCCTCCACGGGACTTTACACCTTCCGGGACTTTAATGGGGACGGCGCCATTACCTCCAGCGAGGACCGCCAGGTGCTTGGCGACACGACGCCTGATTTTTTCGGGGGTTTTTCCAACAGCCTGACCTATAAAAACTGGTCGCTGGATTTCCTCTTCCAGTTCGTGCGCCAGCAGGGGCAGGACGTCAGGGCAGGCTTTCCGATTCCGGGATCCTTTTCCAACCAGCCACAGGAGGTACTGCAAAGCTTCCCGCAGGCGGGCGCTACCGTACAGCAGTACACCAGCGGGTCCAGCCCCGATGCGATCGAAGCTTTCGATAGATACGTCCGAAGCGATGCCATGCTGTGCGATGCGTCTTATGTCAGGATGAAGTCGCTGGTGCTCGCCTACCGCATTCCGGCCCTGTCCAAAAACTGCGAGGCAAGCCTCTACTTCCAGGGCCAGAACCTGTTCACCCTTACCCGCTACAAGGGTCCCGATCCGGAGAACCAGTCCGGTTCCTTCCTGCCCCCGCTGCGGCAGCTTACCCTTGGCATACAGCTCACGGTAAAATAATTGACCACAAAAACATGATTGAAGTGCGTTACCTAATATCCTATAAATTTAAAACGACCGTAATGAAAAAGCTAAAATACATCCTGTTCACGGCACTTGCCGGACTGCTCGCCTGCGATTCCTTTACCGAGCTGGACGCGCCCCCTACGCAGATCGCCTCATCTGAGGTATTTATCGACAAGTCTGGGGCTGAATCGGCCCTGGCGGACATATACGCCCGCATCCGGGAAGAAGGCGCGGTCTCCGGCAACGCCTCCGCAGGCACGGTGCTTCTCGCCAATTATGCCGACGACCTCACCTTCTACGGAGCCAACGCGAACCTGGAACAGTTCTCCAGGCACACCCTTGTAGATTCGAACACCTACCTCAACACGCTGTGGCGCGCGGCCTATTCCCAGATCTATGCCGTCAATTCCTTCCGGGAGGGCGTGCTGGGCGCCCAGCATATCGGGGAAGAAGACAGGGATCGATTTCTGGGTGAGGCATTGTTCCTGAGAGGATTTCTCCATTTCTATCTTGTCAACATTTTCGGGAGCATACCCTACGTCACCTCGACCGACTATGAGGTAAACCGATCCGTCGGGAAGATTTCTGAGCAGCAGGCCTATGGGCTTATCGTGCAGGACCTGCTCCTTGCAGCGGAATTGATTCCAGAAACGTACCCGTCGGCTGAGCCGGTCCGCCCCAACAAGTCGGCCGTACATGCGCTACTTTCCAGGGTACGCCTCTACACGGGAGACTGGCAGGAAGCCGCAGCGTATGCCACCCTGGTCATCGAAAGCCCAATGTACAGCTGGCAGCAGGATCTGGACCAGGAGTTCCTGCGAACGAGCCCCGCTACCATATGGTCACTGCATCCAGGGCTGGCCGGAGTGAATACCAGGGACGCCCGCAGCTTCGTGTTTTTCGCCGGACCGCCTTCCATACCGACGCTCTCCCCCGAACTGTACGCTTCGTTCGAGGACGGCGACCTGCGCAGGACGGCCTGGGTGACGGAAATACAGGGAACAGGCGGACCATGGTACCATGCCAGCAAATACAAGAAAATTACCAATACCGGATCCTCTGAAGAATACACCGTGCTTTTCAGGCTGGCCGAGATGCACCTGATCAGGGCCGAATGCAGGACTATGCTGCACGACCTTGAGGGTGCCAGGTCCGATATCGACAAGATACGCAGCCGCGCCGGCCTGGGAGGCACCACAGCGTCCACGGAGCAGGCACTCCTCGCGGCCGTGCTGCAGGAGCGCAGGCTCGAGCTCTTCGCCGAGCAGGGGCACCGGTTCTTCGACCTGAAACGCACTGGAAACGCCGACCAGGTACTTTCCATCGCAAAGCCCAACTGGAGGCCCACCGGTGTGGTGTTCCCACTGCCCCTGAACGAGCTGCTTCTAAACGGGAACCTGCTTCCCCAAAATCCAGGATACTGATATGGCAAAGCTAATAGTACTTCTGGTGACGCTGCTGGTCGGCTGCTGGGCACACGGACAGTCAGCCGGAGCCATACCGCAAAACGATTACGATCTCTGGACACGTCTTGGTGATGAGCGGATGTCGGCGGACGGGAAATGGGTTACATTTACATTGTCAGGGCCCCATGGAAAGGATACCCTGTGCCTGCAAGAAGCCAAGACTAAGAAACTGCAGAAGTTTAGCCGGGGCACTGATGGAAAATTTTCTCCTGAAGCAGGCTGGTTCATGTATACCTCCTCTGGCAATACAATCCTTATCAACCTGGCTTCCGGCACCGCAGCGAGCGTGGCAGGCACAAAGAAGGCGGCGTTCGGAAACCGCGGCGCTGCGGTGCTTGCAAAGGATTCGACGCTTTCCATTTTCAGAAGCAAGTGGCCTGCGCCTAAAGTAATAGGGAGTGTCCGTGATTTTAGTTTCAGCGATAGCGGGCATCTTGCCATTGCATACGGGAAAGGCATCCAGGTCCTGAGAAAAGCGGACGCTGTGGCCTTTTGGATTTCAGGTTCCATGCCGGCGGACCGGCTATGGTGGGACCATTCCGGAACGCCCCTTTTTTATTTGGCCGAAAGTGGCAGTGACGGAAAGACGCTGGCCGCAATCGGCATCACAGACAAAAATCATGTGCAAATCGAGACCGAAACACTCTCCAGGCTCCAGATTGCGCTGGCGCCACAAAGCCCGATCGTTGCAAATCTGGATGCTACCGAATGCTTCGTATGGGCATCACCGATTAAAAAAACCGCGCTTGCCGCAGACTCCCTTGTGGAAATATGGAAATCCTCCAGCCCGCTGCAGTACGGTGCCCAGCGAGAATTTGACCTGATCCCGAATCTGCCCCGCTCCTACCGGTGGGATCTGCAAAATGGCACGCTTGAAAAAGTGGCGCCAGACTCGCTCTTCCTGCAGCGGATTTTGCCCGACAGGAATTATGTCCTGGCGTACAACCCCATCCGCGCAGGACAGCTCCACCTGGACATTCCCGAAACAGACTATTACCTTAAAAATGTCAGCACCGGCAAGCTTGCGCTGCTGCTGACAGGACAGCCTACAGCGACCGGCGCCCTGATGCCCTCGCCGACAGGCGACCATATCGGCTACCGCGGCGAGAAAGGCTGGATGCACTATGACCTGGAACGCAACACGCATACCCTGGTACTGGAAAATGCAACTGCAGGGGATGCTTCGGGGAGCGACGCCGGAGGCCTGTCAAGCCCAGGGTGGACTGCGGACGGAAAATACTGCATTGTCCATTCGGGAGCAGATTTCTGGCTCACCGGCAAAGACGGAACCCGCAACATTAATATGACCCGCGACGCAGCGCCCAATATAAAATTCAAGCTCATCGGGGAAATGCACAAAAACCTGCAGCAATTTTCAAGTGCCGAGATAGCCTACAGCCACCTGGACATAGATCGGGGCATTTTTTTTCACGCCTACAGTACCGAGATGGCCTCACTTTTATACCGGTGGACGCAGAAAAAGGGATTGGAACTTATGTACCGGAGCCCTGGAAAGGCAAAAGTCTGCTCTGTAACGGACGACTACCGCACCTTACTTCTAAGGGAAGAAAGCGATAAGGAGCCCGCAAGCCTGCTCCTGCTGGATCTCGCTACCGGCCATAAGAAAATGCTCTACCAGTCCAATAGGCAGTACCTGCATTACGGCATCCCCATTGTAGACCTCATGCCGTTCAGCACTGCTGACGCGCGGCAGCTGAATGCGCTGCTGCACTACCCTGCGAGCTATGACCCGCAGAAGAAATATCCCATGATTGTATATGTATATGAAATGCTGTCCCAAAACCGGTACGAATATAATATGCCCACCAACTTCAGCCCAACGGGATTTGCCGTTGCCAACTATACGAACGACGGCTACTTTGTGCTGCAGCCCGACATCAGGCACATCACCGGCAATCCCGGTTCATCGACTGTAGACTGTGTCGTAAGTGCCGTGGAGAGCGCATGCAAGAGGGCAAGCATAGACCGCCAGAAGATTGGAATGATCGGCCACTCCTATGGCGGGCACGAGACGGCTCTGACGATCACCAAGACTCCTATATTTGCAGCTGCCGTAGCTGGTGCCGCCTCCTCCAATATGATCAGCGACTACCTCAGCATTAATGACATCACAGGCCGAATCAAGTTCTGGAAATTTGAATCCCAGCAGTACAGGATGGGCGGGGATCCTTTTAGCAGCATGGACCGCTACTTGGAAAATTCTCCGGTACTACATGCCGCGAAGATCGTAACACCGCTGCTTAGCTGGTCCGGGAAAGCGGACGGAACTGTAGACTTCCGCCAGAGCGTGGAGATGCACTTGGCTTTGAAGAGGCTTGGGAAGGAAAGCATCCTGCTAGCATATCCGGAGGAGGGACATATACTCTCGCAGCCGGAGGCGCAGTCCGACCTTACCAAGCGCATAAAGGCATGGTTTGACAGCTACCTGAAATAAGGGCGTAAAATACAAAAGCCGAAGCTGTTGGGCTTCGGCTCAGGTTTCAGTCTAAAAACGAGCTACTGGTCGATCTTCCAGAGAAGTGTCGGACATGAGGTACCGCTCGCATTCAGCCTTCTCAGCTGCACTGCTCCAAAAAGACAGGGCTGTCCATTGTCTACATCTTGGCAGTCAATCATCTTGTTTTCACAATTGCCAGGCGAGGTCTGGATGTAGCCCTTGTGCACGGCAAGCGTACTTTTTTCAGCTGGCTTAAATGCAAATGCACTAAAAATCGCTAGACCGAATGCAGATAGCATTAGTGCCGGTCTCATTAATGAATTTTTCATAATAATATCTATTTTTGTTACTGATCTACTCTATTACAGGTTTTCGATCCTCCCCCTGACACTGCAGTATTTCTTGATTAATAAAATTCTTTTTTGAGCCTGTAAGTCCTGATAAAATTTCCATTAAGCACATAGATCAAGTCTCCGGAAACGCGAAAGTCTTTAAGCCTGGCATTCGGCTTGTCGTCGATGTAAAAACTGAAACGGTAGGTTCCGTCCATAAAATCGTAAACATCTATGATCGAATTCGCATCCCAATTTTCTCTCGGCTCATATTGCCCAAGAAGCCCGGCGTGGACGTAGAGAAATCTTCCATACGTTGCAGTGCGCCTGTTTACTGTCACAGCAGGCTCACTCAACTTGGAGCCGCGCTGCGAACGCACAAACTTGACTTTTATTTTGGCGCGGGTATTCGTATCTATCGTATTCCCATAGCGCGTGGCCTCCATCAGCGTATCGCTTACGGCATACTGGTTTCGGTAGTAGTAGGTATACAATATCTTGCCATACTGCTTATTATACAGGTGCGTCCCGTCAGTATCGAAGAGCCCGTCAACCTGCTTGGTCAGTATATTAGGGTTCAATTTCACATCAATAGACTTTCCGACGGTAATTAGTCCCAACACGGTCTCATTCGTTTGGGTGCTGATAGCCCTGATAGCGCCTCTAGTAGGGCTGATAGGAACATAAGATGTAAAATAGGCCTGTCTGTTAATGTACGGGTAGGCTTTCCAGTTTACCGTATCGCCTTTATATACATAGGCTTCGACGCCATCCCAGATATAAAAATTAGGCGGGTCTACAACCAGGTTTAAGCTCTTGTATTTTGTTCGAACGTCTTCAATGTCTATAGTATGCACCTTTGTCAAGTTCAGGGAAGAATCTAATTCGGTAACACTCAATGGCGCAGTATAATTACCAAGATAAACCTTGCCGGCGCTGTAACCTGCTATGTAATAAGAATTAAATTTCAGATCCACTTCGTTTCCTGCCGTAATGGGGTGATGCGGGAAGCTTCTCGTAAAATTATTCCTCTGGTGCTTCATTTTTTCCGATACTTGGAACAGTGCGTAAATGGACACGGAGCCGGCGGCCAGCAAAAGCAGAAGGTATGCCAGCACGCGCTTCATGCTATGCCTGCTCGGCAACAACACGGCAATCGCTGCCATAAAGACAAAAATCAAATTGAAAAAAAGATGCTGCTTCCAACCCAGGCCCTCCAGTATGCCACCACAGGAACAGGGAATAAATGGGCTGTAATTGATCATCACATAAATGTAGGCAGTGAACAGGCCCATTAAGAAATAGCTTATGTAAAAAGCCAACTTTCTTGTCTTCGGAAATACCAGAAGCATTGCAAGCACCAGCTCCAAAAAAGGAACGAAGAACGACGCAGCACCTGCAAAGGAACTTACCAGAGGCGACTGCCCGAGCTGTACCTGAAAGTTCTCGAAATCCAGCAACTTGCTTACTGCAGCGTAGACAAAAAGTAGCACAAAGAGATATGCTATGATTTCAATTGTCCAGTTCATTATTCTGCTATCGGTTTTCATAATGCGATTCATTAAATTTCGTATTGTAAAATTCTGAATACTAAAATGAAAACGGTTAGCGAATCGGGAGTAAATTTTACCGATTCGGGATAATTTTGTAAGCTTTCAGAAAATGAATCTTTTGGGCTCGGATGCTGTAGATTTGCCGACACGGTTCGGCGGCACTCGGTAGTGCCTCACTGCAGAAAGGCCGGGACTATGTAAACCTGTTCTTTAAATCTCCAGCACCGCAATACTGATTGCCAGGGATCTGGCTACCTATTGTTACAGAACCGCTGCCCGACCCATTAAGAAATGTTTGTTTCTGGCAATGCACAAAATCAGAATGTCCACTATGGAAAGTAAGGTAAGGCTTATTGCAGGAAGTACCTGCATCGCCTGCTATGTGGCCCTGCCAAATAACTACCATATATGGTCGCGGCCGAGTAAGAGGAAGCGGGCCGCTACACCGCCCGGACCTTCGAAAAGATAGTCTATCCGGCCCTTGTCCTTCCAGTCGGTCCCGATGCTGAAGGCAGGAATGTACTCTCGAAGTTGGGCCGGTTAACCGCGCTCACAGTGAGATTCTGAAGACCTAACCTAAGGCCGTGATACTGTTTCAAATATTCCAAAACAATCTGGGGAGGCTCCTATAACAGGCGGTGCAAATCTTTCGGCGACATCCCGAACCGCCTCTTGAATGT
The DNA here is from genome assembly GCA_029959295.1 of Flavobacteriaceae bacterium PS02334. Lineage (GTDB taxonomy): Bacteria > Bacteroidota > Bacteroidia > Flavobacteriales > Flavobacteriaceae > Flavobacterium. The sequence continues at coordinate 391,934 of JASCOH010000003.1, forward strand.
ACGGGAGAAGTTCGGGTAGCTGCTGAACCCGTTCATCTGGGCGATCTTCTTGAGCGGGATCTCGGTCTGCTCGATCATAAGGTACGCCCTTTTCAGCCGCTCCTCCGTATAGAACTGGTAGATGCTGTTGTGCAGGAAATGGCGGAAGCCCTCCTTGAGCTTGAACTCGTTGGTACCGAACTGACGCGAAAGCTCCTTGATGCTCGGCAGTGGCTGGTGCAGGTGCCCAAGAATATAGTCGTAGACTTTCTGGATCAGCCTGGCATCGGACCTGCTCGGGTACTTCCCCTTCCCGATGCTTTTCTCCCGGCTTTCTCCTGTACTGCCCGAATTGACCAGATAGGGAGCCTGGCAGGACAGTACCCATCCCTTTCCGCTTGCCAGCCTTTCCAGATAGCAGTCGATGGTGACCGTCAAGCTGTTGGCTGAAATGAAATGAAGCGACGTCCTGCCGCCCAGTCGAATGTCTCCGCCTGACTGCTGTTCCTTCATGATCACATACGCTTCCATTGCGCCGCCGAGCAATGCCGCTATCGGCTTGCCGATCAGTTCTGAAGGCTCAAGCCCCAGAAGCGCCATAGCCCCACTGCTCGACCCAACAATCCGGTCGCCCTCGTCCAGCAAAAGGGTTGCCGAAGCCTCTAGCATCCTGACACCGTGCGTATTGATATGGCCTGAAAACAGGACAGATTCCCGGAGTTCCTCTGCGACCATGTTCATCAAGACGACAAGCGTTTCTAGCTCGTCGTCCAGTCCGCTTCCGGGTATCTGCCTGTTGAAATTGCCCCTTGCCATCTCAAAGAGCATCTGGTGCATCGCTACGATCCGCTTGTGGTTGTGGGGTCTTTTCATCTTTTGGCCTGTTGGTTGGTAAATGCTATAGGGTTCAATGCTGCAGAAAGCCTGCCAGATACGAAAGCGCTTCCGATTCTTCGGTAAAGATTTGGGTAGGGACCGCCGGCTTGCTGATTTCGAGATAGAAAGTGCTTACTGTCAGCGAAACATTCTCCCCGACCAGAAGCCCTACTGCCAAAGCCAGGACAGAACCCGAGTTGGCAAGATAGTCTCGTCCGGCCTTGTCTACCGACAGCACGCCCCGCATATCGCAGAGCACGGGCAGGCACCTTTCGTCCTGGAAGCGTATCCGGTCCGCTACCACGCACTTTGCGGCTTCGATATCGATTACGGTATCCTGCTTGTACCTGAAGAAGAGAATTCCGCCTGCCGTCCAGAAACTTGCGTAGCGGTTCTCATAAAAGTCATGTGCTGCAATCATGTCCTTACGATTTGGGTTTGTAACTTAACAAAAATATAAAGATTTGAAAAGACAACGATTGCCAAATAGGGATTATTTGATGCCAATAAGGGACATTTCTTGCCTAATCGGGAATTTGGCTTGCCTAATCGGGAGCAATTCACACTTGGATGAAAATACTTTCATTTTTTATAAGGACTTTTAGGTAGGCAATTAGCAGGGCCTTAAACTTCCAACTTAAAACAAACGCAAAAAAAAACCAGATCATGGCAAAAATCAAGCACAACAATTTCATCGACACGGTGGACGGGGTCTTCTCGGCCGCAAAAGAAGGCGGCGTACTGCACCTCTATGCGGAAGGTGCGACGCTCAAAGGAAGAACCATTACGGTCGCCGGAAGGGAGATGCTCCACTTCGGAACCACTGGCTACCTCGGCCTGGAGCAGGACAGCAGACTTAAGAACGCCGCCATCGACGCGATCCAGAACTACGGCACGCAATTCCCGCTCTCCAAGTCCTACATCTCCCACCCGCTCTACGCGGCGCTGGAAAGCAAGATCGGACAGATGTACGGAATCCCTCCGGTCATCTTGAAAAACAGCACGCTCGGGCACCTCGGCGTGATCCCGACCCTGATCAGGGATGAGGATGCCGTCATCCTGGACCACCAGGTGCACTGGAGCGTGCAGAACGCCTGTCAGGTGCTGAAGCTCCGGGGCATACCCGTGGATATGGTCCGGCACAGCAAGCTAGACATGCTGGAAGACCTGTTGCGGAAACGCAGCACGAGAACCGGCAATATCTGGTACATGGCCGACGGGGTCTATTCCATGTTCGGGGACTACGCTCCTGTTGCAGAACTGCTTGAGCTGGCCCAGAAATATCCGCAGCTCCGCTTGTATTTCGACGACGTGCACGGGATGAGTTGGAAAGGACGCAACGGTACGGGATTCGTTCTGGACAGGATGGGCGAGCTTCCTGAAAACGTGGTCCTGGTAAGCACGCTCAGCAAGACCTTCGGAGCCAGCGGGGCCACTTTTTTCTGCAGCGATGCGGCGATGCGGGACAAGATCCGAAATTTCGGAGGCCCACTGACCTTTTCCGCACAGCTCGAGCCCGCCTCGGTAGCGGCAGCGATCGCCTCGGCAGACATCCACATCTCTCCTGAAATTACAGAACTGCAACAGGGCCTTGCTACAAAGACCTCGCTTTTTAACGCCCTCCTTTGCGACAGCGGCCTTCCCATAGCAGCCCAGAACGACTCGCCCGTATTCTTCCTGGCCATGGGGACGCCTGCGACTGCTTATAATTTCACAAAGAGGCTCTTTGCAGATGGGTTCTATCTCAACGTGGGTATCTACCCGGCCGTGCCTATCAAAAATACCGGCATCAGGATCACGATTTCTTCCCACAACCATGCCCAGGATATTGAGGCCCTGTCCCAGGCGATGGCATTCCATTTCCCCAAGGCCCTTGAAGCTACCGGCACCACCGAGGCCAGTATCAGGACTGCCTTCAAGATGGAAGCCATTCCCGCAACGCCACATCCTGCGCAGCTTGACGGCCTGCAGGTTCATGAAGCACTCACGATTGCCGCTATTGACAGGGCAGACTGGAACACCCGTGTCGGACAGCACGGCATGCTCGACTGGGACGGGATGGCCTATCTGGAAAAGGCTTTTGCCGGATGCAACGATCCAAAAAACCGCTTGGATTTTTATTACTACACTGTAAGGGACGCCGCCGGGAGCATAGTCCTTATGGCCTTTTTTACCTACGGCCTTTGGAAGGACGACCTGATGGCCACGGAATCCGTCTCCCGCCATCTCGAGGAAATCCGCAAGTCCGCCCCGCTCTACTTGACCTCAAGGGTACTGTCGCTTGGCTCCCTTTTCACCGAAGGGCAGCACTGGCATATCGACAGCGCGCATCCGCTGGCGGAGCCTGCCATGCGCCTCCTTCTGGATACTGCAGCCACGCTCTACGAAAAATTGGACGCCGACATGCTGGTGCTCCGCGACTTTGATCCAGGAACGAGATGGGATGCCCTGATACAGGCACAGGGCTTCTTCAGGATGGACATGCCGGAATCCTGCGTCCTCGAAAGAAAGCATTGGGAGACCCGTGACGAATTTGCGGCACTGCTGGGCCCCAGATCGCGCAGGCATTTTAAAAAAGAGGTGCTCCCCTTCGAAAATTACTACGACATCACATATAGGGAGACCCTAGACAGCACGGAACTGGAAAGGGCGCACCAGCTGTACTGCAATGTCCACGAAAAAAACCTTGCGGTTAATACCTTCCGGTATCAAAAGGAAGTGTTCGAGGCGATGAGCGACAGCCCCAACTGGGAATTTCTGTTGCTTTCGCTAAAAGAAAGCAGCGGCGCACCATTCGTTGGGGTTATGTTCTGCTATAAAAATGGCTCTGCCTCCTATGTCCCGATATTGGTGGGCATGGACTATGCAGCAGGAAGAGGAGTCGGGCTCTACCGCCAGCTGCTCTTCCAGACCGCCACGCGAGCCCGGGACCTCGGCATGCAACGGGTAGACTTCGGAATATCGGCTTCTTTCGAGAAGCGAAAGCTTGGAGCGGCAGTTTTTCCAAAAGTCGCGTATGTACAGTCGCGGGACAACTATGCGATGGAGCTCATGCAGACGCTCCAGAACGAAAACAGGTAGCCCTCTCGAGAAAATGAAGCAATATCCATCTTTGCCAACCTTGCAGTTTAAGCACTCTACAAAAGAATGCGGGAGGCCTGCGCTATGGCGCAGCCCTCCCATTGTTTAAAACTTATAAAACTTGCAGACATGATACGATCCATCTACCGGGACGCCCTCGGCACCATTCGGAATGCGGAGCAGAAGATCAGCTTCGAGCCCGCCGCCATCATTGAGGAATCCTACCACATGACTACCGTGCTTCGCGGCCTTCTGTCGCAAATGAAGAGCCACGTGCTTGAAAAGGGCTTCGCAGACGATAACGAGGAAATCGAGTTCTTCAAGACCATCAAGCCCCAGATACTGGGCAAGCTCATCTACTACAACAAGGTGTTCCGCACCGAGGCCTCCTGCCCGGTCGGCGGGGGCACCCTCTACCACAAATACTTTACTGGCGAACTGCACCAGCTCAAGCAGGAATACAAGGAGCACATCTGCAATACCGACTTCTACCGCTATTACCGGCTGGGGCGAACCGACTGGGACCATCATTTCTTCCAGCTCGGAAAAATCGACCTCCATTCCGGGGTTAACAGCTTCGTATTCGAGATCGACACGCAGTTTTCCACCTATTACGACTACAAGGTCGCCCGCATCATCTCCAACGAGCTCCTCTACAACTATCTGCTGTCCAGAATAACCCCCGATGAGCCTGAAGGCCTGTTCTTCCCCGAGGAAAATGGAAAGGCGAAAGACATCCTGTGGACCGATTCGAAAAGCGCGCTCATCGAACTGATCTATGCCCTGCACGCCTCGGGAAGCATCTCCAACGGCAAGGTGGGCATCCGCAGGATCAGCTCCATCTTCCAGAACCTGTTCCGCATCCAGCTCGGCGACGTACACCACGCCTTCCACCGGATGAAAGACCGCAACGAGAGCAGGAGCATCTACCTTGACCAGCTCAAGGCTTCCCTGACCCAGCACATGGATCGGGACCTCTAGAGCACTTCACGTCATGCCCATCCGTGCCAATTGGCACCATATTTAATGGAAACCGGCTTTCGCGCTGAAAAAATGTTTCGTCGTCTGCCCGGCCCTCGGAAACCTCGGCTTTCGGCGATTCTGTTAATTTTTTGCTAATACGGCCCAGCCCATTGGCACTGCTTGGCTTCGTAACTTCCTGGGGCTTCGCAACTTTGCCTTGCGATCCCGAACTATTTCCGGCACATGTGCCGCTACATCAGGGAACGCCAGCAAAAACCACAGCCATGAATATTGACAGAACCGAATTTATCGCCTGGATGGAGCGCATCATGCAGCGCTTCGACCTGCTGGGCGAAAACATGAGAAAGCAGCAAGACAGCAGGGGATCCATCGACGGGGAGGAACTGCTCGACAACCAGGACGTGATGCAGCTGCTGAAGGTCAGCTCCCGCTCGCTGCAACGCTACCGCTCTGCCGGCAGGCTTCCCTACTACACCATCAGCGGCAAGCTCTACTACAAGCTCACCGACGTGCACCAGTTCATACGCGAAAGCCTGAGCGGTGCCGGACGCAGAAAGGACGCTGAGTGACAAACGAAGACACGCAATGCCAGCGGCGCGATTGCAAAGAAGCAGCTTCTTTACTTTGGAACCAAGAAAAAATGATGCGCTATGGAAAAGGATTTTGAAAACATGAAATTACTCCGTGAGCCGCAGCCGGACATGCTCCTGGCCAGGGACATGGAAAAGAACACCATACGGGCAGTCACGGGCGTAGGCCCGAAAGGCCGCCTGAAGACCGTGGGTCCCGATCCCAAAAACCAGCCCCAGTTCATGCGTATCAACCCGCATGGGGATGCCTTTACTAATTTTTTTTCCAACTTTCTCAGCCAGCTCAAGAATCCCACGCGCTTTGCCTTTTTCCTTTCGCATTCCAGCGAGGCCTCCCAAAAGGCGGCGCAGCTGCAGCGGCTGGCCGACAGGCCTGCCCGTGAAGAAAGCATCAAAATGCCCCACTTGAAAGACCGTCAAGAAATCCACGACACGCACAATCACAAAAACCGCAATAGTATGGAAAATGAGAACACTGCCCCGCAAGACGGCGGCTACCGCTACAAGGCCGAGGACATCGACTGGGCGACGATGAACAGCATGGGCCTCAGCCAGGAAAGGCTGGAAAAGATGAACCTGATGGATCCCCTGCTGAGGGGCTACAAGACCAACGAGCTGGTGCCTGTCACCATCAACCTGGGCACGGCCATCAGCCGCACCGACGCCAGGCTGTCCCTGCAAGCCAACGAGGAGGGCAAAGTCACGGTAGCTATCCACGGCATCCGAAAAGAACCCAACCTTAACTATCCCTTCTTCGGGCACGAGTTTACCAAGGAAGACAAGGCCAGCCTGCTGCAGATGGGGAATATGGGCCGCACGGTGGAACTTGAAAACCCAAAGACAGGGGAAATGATACCCTCCATCATCAGCATAGACCGGCTGACCAACGAGCTGGTCGCCCTGCGCTCAGAATTCATAAAGATCCCCGATGAGATCAAGGGGATCAAGCTCGACGATGCCCAAAAGCAGGCCCTGACGGAAGGCAAGCCGCTTTACCTGGAAGGGATGATTTCCAAAAAAGGAACGGAATTCTCGGCAACGGTCCAGTTCAATGCCGACAAGCACTACGTGGAATTCCTGTTCGACAGGGGCAACACCAGCAGGCAGGCGCAAGGCAACGGGCAGACCAATGCGCAAGGCAACCAGCAGGACAAAACGCAGGAAGCTCCAAAAACGTTCCGCGGCAAGGAACTGACCGACGAGCAGCATAAGGATTTGAAAAACGGCCAGACCATCTACATTGACGGATTGAAAGATAAAAAAGGACAGCCCTACCAAGGCTATATCACTTTCAATAATGAAAACGGCAAAACAAATTTTGAATTTCCCAATCAGTACAAGGAAAGGGTAAAACCAGCTGAAGCGCACAAAACGCAGACCGCGGTCAATTCGGAGGGCAAGACCAATGAAGCAACCAAAAAAATCAACGAGCCTTTGAAATCGGGACAGCAGAATCCGAAAAACAAGCAACAGCAGGAACAACAGGAAAAGCCCAAAGCTCCGGCAAAATCCAAGGGCAGAAAAATGTAACAGTGTATGAAAACAATCATTGCAGAAAAACCAAGCGTAGCAAGGGAAATAGCCGGAATTGTAGGAGCAACGGAGAAAAAAGACGGGTACATTACAGGCAACGGCTATTTTGTTACGTGGGCATTTGGTCATTTAATTGGCTTAGGAATGCCCGAAGATTACGGGATTTCGGGATTTGACAAAACAGCTTTGCCGATTTTACCAAACCCTTTTTTACTCACCGTCCGGAAAGTGAAAAAGGACAAAGACTACTCTGCCGATACGGGTGCATTAAAGCAATTGAAAGTTATTGAACAGCTTTTCAATAAAAGTGAACGCATTATTGTAGCTACCGATGCAGGGCGTGAAGGTGAATTGATATTCCGATACATTTATGAATATTTGAAATGCAGCAAACCTTTTGAACGCCTTTGGATAAGTTCATTGACCGAAAAAGCCATCAAGCAGGGATTTGAAAACTTGAAACCTGGAGCAGCATTTGACGGATTATTTCAGTCTGCACAAGGCAGAAGCCGAGCCGATTGGTTGGTAGGTATTAATGCCACACAAGCATTGAGCATTGCCGCAGGAAATGGCATTTATTCGCTCGGAAGGGTGCAAACGCCAACATTGGCTTTAATATGCAAACGCTATCTGGAAAACAAAGATTTTACAGTCAAGAACTATTGGCAGATACAACTGTCGCTCAACAAAGCATCAATAGATTTTAAAAGTATTTCCCAAACAAAGTGGGAAGCCCCAAAACTTGCCGATGCTGCGCTGAAAGCCATCCAGCGCAGCGGCGCGGCAACGATCGTATCCGTTGAAACCAAAAATGCAACAGAACAGCCTCCCCTGCTTTTTGACCTGACCGGCCTGCAAAAGGAAGCAAACAAAAAACTAAACCTTTCTGCCGAAGAAACGCTGAACATTGCCCAAAGCCTGTACGAAAAGAAGTTTATCACATACCCACGAACCGGAAGCAAATATATTCCTGAAGATGTTTGGACAGAAATTCCCAACCTCGTGAGGGCTTTGCAGGACAGGGAAACCTGCAAGCAAGCCATATCAAAAATGAAATGGGGACGCTTCAATAAACGTATCGTGAATGATCTGCGTGTTACCGACCACCACGGATTATTGGTTACGGACAAAATCCCGTCAGTACTGAACGCAAAGGAAAATGCAGTTTATGACATGATTGCCTTTCGCTTGCTCGAAGCTCTTTCACAAGCCTGTATCAAGGAGATTACTGATGTCGGCTTACAGGCATTACATTACGATTTTATGGCAAAAGGCTGTACGGTTTTAGAAGCAGGATGGCGTTCTATTAGAGGAAATTTCTCCGATGATGACACCGAAGTTTTACAGGATTTACCAGAATTGAATAAGGACGACGAACTCAAGATAAAAGAAGCCTCAGTTCTCGAAAAGAAAACCAAACCGCCTGGGCTTTATACCGAAGCAGGGCTTTTATCGGCTATGGAAAGTGCCGGAAAAGAAATAGAAAATGAGGATGAACGCAAGGCTTTGCAAAACATCGGTATAGGCACTCCAGCTACAAGAGCTTCAATCATCGAAACCCTGTTTGCCCGAAATTATATCCAACGGGAAAAGAAATCTTTAATACCAACTGAAAAGGGATTACAGGTTTATGAATTGGTCAAAGACGGAAAAATTGCGGACGTTGCAATGACAGCCGAATGGGAATTGGCTTTGCAGAAAATCGAAAACAACGAAATGAATGCAGAAAAATTTCAAAAGGAAATGGAAAACTACGCTTCAACTATTACCAATGAATTGTTGCAAACTTCGATAGCTCAAAACAATCTACCCAAATTGGTTTGTCCGAAATGTAAAACCCAACATTTGATTATCCGTGATAAAATCGTGAAATGTCCTGATGAGGTTTGTAATTGGGTACAATTTCGCAATGTTTGTGGAATACAAATTACTATAGCCGATATTGAAAGCCTTGTCAATAAAAAGAAAACTTCACTCATAAAAGGTATGAAAAGCAAAGCCGGAAAAAAATTTGATGCTTATATATTGTTGAATGAGGATTGCAAAACCTCTTTTGAATTTGAAAACAATAAACCTAAGCGGAAATAATGGAAAATAAGCTCATCATTACCAGCAAGGAGATTGAAAATCGAATTTATAACATTAGAGGGCATCAGGTTATGCTTGATAGCGACCTCGCAGGAATTTATCAGGTAGAAACAAAAGTTTTCAACCAAGCGGTCAAGCGGAATGCAGAGCGTTTTCCCGAAAACTTTCGTTTCCAATTGACACAGGATGAATTTGACACCATCAACTTGAGGTCACAAATTGTGACCTCAAGTTTGAATTACGGTGGAAGGCGTTATTTACCCTACGTTTTCAGTGAGCAAGGTATCGCAATGCTATCTGCCATATTGCGTAGCGAAGTAGCTGTGAAAGTCAGCATTGAAATAATGAATGCCTTTGTAGAAATGCGAAAAATCCTCATTAGCAATGCTTCGCTTTTTCATCGATTGGATAAGATTGAAATTAAACAATCAGAAACCGACCAGAAATTTGAAGAAATATTTAAGGTTTTGGAAAGTGATAAACTCCACAGCGAAAAAGGTGTTTTCTATAACGGACAAATTTTCGATGCCTATACCTTTGTTTCAGATATTATCCGCAATGCCAAAACCTCTATCATTTTGTTGGATAATTATGTGGACGATACGGTTCTTACTTTGCTGAGCAAACGAAATAATAACGTTACTGCCACTATTTACACCAAAAACATCAGCAATCAATTACGGTTAGACCTGCAACGATACAACAGCCAATATCCTCGAATTGAAATTCAAATTTTTTCCAATGCTCACGACCGTTTTTTGATTATTGACAATGTGGAACTTTACCACATCGGAGCATCACTGAAAGACTTGGGCAAAAAATGGTTTGCCTTTTCGAGAATAGATGTTGAAGTCGGCAGAATGCTTCAAATCTTAAACAACCAATAAACAAACCCCTCTGAAATCTCGGAGGGGTTAGTTTATAAGGTCTAATAATTGAGCGTTAACCCGGCTCCAAAACCCATATCGCTATCATAATGGGTACGAATACCAATGTTTTTATTGATAATATACCTAAGCTCTCCCATATATTCCATATCGGTGTTGACCATAAAACCCGCCCTCAATCTTTTTGTAATCGGAATGTCTTCACGCATCAACGACAAACGTACAATACCATCGTGATATACTTCTGCCTGAAAGTTTACTAACATTGGCAAAGTGTACATAAAACCTAAACTAATGGCCCTACGTGTATCTTTTTCATTTTTCTGTCCAAATAAATTGGTTTCGTGTTCATCCATACCCATTTTACGATACCTCCAGTCAAAACCGATAAATGGCATAAACCATTGCATTTTACCAATATATCGTCCTAAATGAGTTTCTACTTCATAACCATGCATATCATTATAGCCTAAACGCCATTCTGTACCTAAGCTCCATCTTGAGTTTTGAAGCATTGCGTCACCATCATTTCCGTTGGTAGCAAAATCATTCTGAGCCATAAAGTGTGGCATATTGCTTTCTCTTTGCAACATATTATATGCTTGCTTCTTGTCAGGCAAATTTGGATTTTGATAATCGTCAACCGCAAATACCCTGTTCATCCCCGACATCATATGATAAAGTATATGGCAATGGAAAAACCAATCTCCCTCCTCGTTTGCTAAAAATTCGATGGTATCTGTTTCCATTGGCATAATATCCAATACATTTTTAAGTGGTGATTTTTCGCCCTTACCATTAATTACTCTAAAGTCAAAACCGTGCAAGTGCATCGGATGTCGCATCATTGAGTTATTGTAAAGGGTAATGCGTAAGATTTCTCCTTTCTTTACAGGGATTTTATCAACTTCTGATAGGATTTTGTTATCCATACTCCACACATAGCGGTTCATATTTCCTGTAAGCGTAAATTTCAATTCTTTTACTGGAGCATCTTTAGGAAGTTCCGTATTTGAAGGAGATTGTAACATTGCATAATTCAGTGTTTTTATTTCTCCCAAAGCATTTGCATTGTAACGGTTGGGATCATTTTCCATATTCATATTGTGTTGGCTATGATCTTCTTTCTGCTCACTATCTCCTGTGATTTCGGGATACATTACCACATTCATATCCATTTGGTTCAAGCTCATTTTCATTCCCATATCATCCAAATCGCCATTCATCTTCATCATATCATTCATCATTTTCATCCCCTGAAAATATTTAAGGCGAGGAAGCGGAGAAATAAGCTGTTTAATACCATTGCCCACAAAAAAACTTGCAGATTGTGTTCGGTCTTCAGTAGTGGCTAGAAACTCATAGGCAACTCCATCGTCAGGAATTGTTACTACTATATCATAAGTTTCGGAAACTGCAATGATTAATCTATCTACCTCTACTGGCTCTACATCATTACCATCATTGGCTACTACAGTAATTTTACCTCCTGCATATCGCAACCAAAAATAAGAGGATGCCCCGCCATTTGACACTCGTAATCTTACTTTATCTCCTGCTTTTAATGTTTTACCATCAACCTTTTTTAAATCACTAGAATGATTTCCGTTAATTAATATTTTGTCATAATACACATCGCTTACGTCCATTGCCAACATCCGTTTCCATTCGTTGGTCAATTTGGTTTTGAAATGCCCCTCCCTGATGGCTTCCGCATAGGACTGTGTAGCGTTCTTTTTTATCGCAGCCCAATCATTGGCATTATGCAACATACGGTTAATGTTATCGGGATTTAGGTTCGTCCATTCGCTTAAAATGATGGGTACGGCCGGCAAATCATCAATTCCGTTTCTAAAGGTTTTATCATTCTCCCTTTTTTTCATTACAAAACTGCCATACATTCCAATCTGCTCCTGTAAACCTGAATGGGAATGGTACCAATGCGTTCCGTGTTGGATGATCGGAAAACGATAGGTATAAGTTGTACCTGCTTCAATAGGTTTTTGTGTAAGCCACGGCACACCATCTTCTTTATTAGGCAGGAACACTCCGTGCCAATGGAGCGAGGTACTTTCTTTCAATTGGTTATGGACTACTATTTCGGCTGTATCGCCTTCTGTGAAAGTGAGCGTTGGCATCGGTATTTGACCGTTTACGGCAATGGCTCTTTTTTCTTTGCCTGCGTAGTTTACAAGTGTATCTTTTACATACAACTCGTATCGCACTACTTTTTGGGCAAAAACAGATTGCGAACATAGCAGTATAAATACCGCTTGCAACAATCTTCTTTTACTATTTATGGGTATATTCATTTTGATATTTTATTAATGAAACTCATTCCTGTTCTTTTAGCCAGTCGGTTAAAGTATTGATTTGCTCGTCATTCAGTTTTGCATCTTTGTGCATCAGTGTATATGAGGACAGGGGCATTTGCTTCGTTTTTATTTGTTCTTTGATTGAGTTTAATAATCTTTCTTGTTTCCTGTTTGAGTATATACCCCATTCATTGAAATTCAAATCTTCTTTTGCGTTTTTGATGTGGCTCTCTACCAATGCTCTTGCGGGCTGTATGTAATCGTACCAAACATACTTGGTATTGTTGCTATGGCAATCGTAGCAAGAGGTTTGGAACATCGTTTTTACTTGAACAGGCATTTCATAGAATTGGGTAAAATCGGTTGTGTAAACCTGCCCTTTATCTACATTAAGGGCAGGCTGATAAAATTGAATTGCAATAAAAATAAACAGCACTATTGCTAATATTATCTTTAATACTTTCTTCATTTTAAAATTCTTTTTTTACAGAACCGCAGGTGAGCATCTGACTACCGTAGTACGGATTTTTTATTGCTTTAGCTTCGCTAATCCAAACAGCACCTTTTCCGTCATTGTACATTGGGCAATAGTCCTGATATAATTTTTGAGTTGTTCCAAACAATGCGATAAGGTCGGAAACGTCTTTACTTAACGATGCTAAATGCTCTCTCTGGTGGTCTATTTTACCAGCATTGTCGCCAATGTGTTCTGCATTTTCCTTAGCATTTTCGAAAACATCCATAAACTCCTTATGCTTGTTGGCAGGTATGGTTTTCATATCCACCTTCTTTAAAGTAGTAAAAAGTTGTTTTCCAGCATTTGCAGCTGCTTTATCATTATCAGCAACAAGTGCATTTTTTAAAGCCAAATAATCCTTAATTATCGGTGTGATTGTAAAATTTTGTGCTTGTTCCTTTACAGTGGACGTTTCCTCTTTCTGAGAAGACGTATCTGTAGACGTAACAGTAGCTACAGTATCATTTTGTACCGCTGATGACAAATCCTTAGTTTCTGATACTGCGGTAGTATCATTAGCCTGCTGTTCGCTATTTTTATTGGAAGATTGGTTGCAGGAAATTGTTATTGTTGCAACTGTTACTAATGTAATGACTGAGAAAATTATATTTTTCATTTTATTTATTTTTGATATTATTGAAGAAATTTATCTTATTTATTTGTTTTCAAATTCATTTAGCTTACGCTTCATAAATTCGATTTCTTGTGCCTGTGTTTCCAGTATGTTTTTTTGTAACTGTAACAATTCGGGGTCGGTAAGCTTAGCTTTTTCAGACATCAATACTGCTGCTGCGTGATGTGGTATCATACCTTTTACAAACTCCTTATCGCCCACAAATAATTGCTCCCGAATACCAAACCAAGAAAAGATGCCAATCGCAAAGGAAACCGTTATGATTGCCCAGTTGATTTTTTTGTTTTCATACATTCCTTTCATTATCAATAGTTCTATAATCAACATTGCAGAAACCATCAGCAATGTCATATACAAATTATTGATGTTCAGGATAAGGTTCTGTAAGCCGTCAATCATAGCATACATAATGAAGTACATAGCTATGAACATAGCAACAGCCATTACAGCAAAGCGTTTGTACATTGCTAAAGAGTGATTAGTATTATGCTTTTCATTCTTATGGTTATGTTGCATTTCGTGTTGGTTTTCCATACTTTCCATAACAATAGCGTTTTATTTGTTATTAATAGTTTCCTGTACGCTTCCGCAAGTAAGCATTTTGGAGCCGTAATACGGGTTTTTAATTGCTTCTTCTTTGCTTAGCCAATTTGCTCCTTTACCATTATTGTACATTGGGCAATGCTGATAATAAACAGGTGTTTCTTGTTTTGAAACTTTGGCTAATTCGTACATATTATTAGCCAGTAAAGCGAAAATTTCTCTTTGTTTGGTAACATCTTTTGCTACAGCAATTTTTTCTGCATTAGCAGTTAAATCCTTCATTACTTTCATCCAAACGGTATGTTCTTCATTAGAAAGTTTCGTCATTTCTACTGCTTTAATTGCTTTTACCAGTTCAGAAGCTTTTGCAGATGAAGTACCTGCATCGGTTTTCACCAAAGCATCTTTCACAGAAAAATAATTATCGAAAACGGCTTTCAGTTGTGGTGCATTTTGGGTTGCAGCGGTATTTGTTTGAGCCATTTCGCCGTGGTTGCTGTGTTCGTTTTTCATATCCATACCGGCATCTTTAGTTTTTGCAACTGGTTTTAATTCTCTATTGTATTGGCAGCATCCGGATAGTTTAGCATAAACATCATCAGGTGCTAAAAATTTTTCACTGTCGTACCCTACTAAAGCAATACGTTTCAGAATTTCATCCTGGCTTGTTTTTTTATCATCATAGTTGAGAATAGCCATTTTGGTATCTTTATTCCATTCTACTGTGGCAACATTTTTTACATTTCCTGCTTTTTCAATGGTAGTTTTGCACATTTCGCAGTTGCCATATATTTTTACGGTTTCTGTTTTTGCATTTTTGATTTGTGCAAAACTGTTTACGGCTGATAGTAATACAGTGATTACCATCAATATTTTTGAAATTGATTTCATTTTGGATTTTTTTTAATTTAATAAGATATACGAAGAATTTGCGAAAACTGGATTTAGCTTTCGACAAGGCACACGTATGGCTAACAAGCCATCGTTTTAGCTTATTTTAGGCGGTTGCCAAATGGAAGAGTAACCTGAAGAATAATAGGCTTGTTTGAAACCGAATTTTTGCTTTTTAGTTTCGCCAAAAGGGTGTGTTATTTTTAAATCGATGGGGATTTGTAAACTTACCGAAGATGAAGAAGTGCTACATCCGCAAGAACTGTGCTTACAATTGCCGTCGCAGTCGTGACCATCTTTACATTTTTTACAGGACTTGTCCTTGCAACTGCTTTTATGTTCTGCTTTTGCAGATTGGTCTTTTGAGCAACTTTTTTGTTCTGTATTGGCTGTTTTTTTGGCACAAGCATAGCTTATGCTTGGCATTAGGAAAAAGCCCAAACACAATAAGATGACAAAGCTGATATGTTTACTCAAATTTTTCAACATTACAAAATTATGAAATTATTTCTTTTAATTGCTATATTTTATTTTCATAAACTTCAAATATAGAAATTCAGACAAACTGTTTAAATGACTAATTTGCATTGTCATTTTTATGTTCCTTGAGTAAATACCTGTTTAATTATTTGTTATACACTATCTAATCAAACGGGTATCTATAGATTAAAATTATTCCACGATTAGTGGTTCTATTGTAAAACCTGCTTTTTTAACCGTATCTATAATTTCCCGTTCGGTAATTCCTTTCGATTTTACGGTCAATACTTTATCTTTATTTGTCGTGTCCACTTCCCAATAGCAAACTCCTTCTGCATTATCCAAATGAGGTTTTACAGATGCTACACATCCACCACAATTAATATTTGTTTTGAATCGTAAATCTTGATTATTCTTTTCCATTTTGTTTATTGAATAATTCATTTAAAGTTTAAAACTGCGTAATCGCAATGCATTTACGATTACCGATACAGAACTTAAAGACATTGCTAAAGCTGCAATCATTGGTGATAATAAAATTCCGAAAAACGGATATAAAATACCTGCTGCAATTGGAACACCAAGCACATTGTAGAAAAAGGCAAAGAATAAGTTTTGCTTGATGTTTTTCATAACAGCATGGCTCAAATTTTTTGCTTTAACTATACCTAATAAATCGCCTTTTACTAAAGTTATTTTGGCACTTTCTATGGCTACGTCGGTTCCAGTTCCCATAGCTATTCCGATATTGGCTTGTGCTAATGCCGGAGCATCATTTATACCATCACCAGCCATAGCTACAATTTTCCCTTCTGCTTGTAAACGTTTAATTTCGTTGAGTTTATCTTCGGGTAAGCATCCTGCTTTATAGGAAGACAAACCTAATTCATCCGCTACTGCTTTGGCTGTATTAACATTGTCGCCAGTAAGCATAATTACTTCTACACCTTGGAGCATTAGTTCTTTTATCGCTGCTGCACTCGAAGTTTTTATCGCATCGGCAATTGAAACAAAGCCAACTGTAACACCATCAACAGCAATGTAAGAAACCGTTTTACCAAGTTTTTGTTCTGCAATAATTTTGTTTTCTAAATCGTCAGAAATAGTTGCCTTAACCTGTTCCATTAGTTTTTTATTGCCTAATGCTACTTTTCTATTGGTAACCGTTCCTGTAACTCCTTTTCCTGTAACATTTTCAAAATCTTTGACTTCAATTAATGAAATAGATTTTGTTTTGGCATAATTGACTACTGCTTGTGCCAATGGATGTTCACTGTATTGGTTTAAGGAAGCTATATTTTGCAATAAATCATCCTCGTTATTAGTTGATGCGTAAATTTTTTCTACCGAAGGTTTTCCCTCTGTTAGCGTTCCTGTTTTATCTGTTATTAAAACATCTACCTTATTCATATTTTCTAAGGCTTCGGCATTTTTAATTAATACTCCAGATTGTGCTCCTTTGCCCACACCCACCATCACAGACATCGGCGTGGCTAAACCTAAAGCACAAGGACAAGCTATGATTAAAACTGCAATGGCATTTATAAATCCATAAACCTTCGCTGGTTCTGGACCAAATAGTGCCCAAACAAAAAAGGTAATTACTGAAATGATTACTACAATGGGTACAAAATATTTAGAAATACTATCGGCTAATTTTTGAATGGGTGCTCTTGAACGAGAAGCATCGTTAACCATTTGTACAATTTGAGAAAGTAATGTTTCAGAACCTACTTTTTCGGCCATCATTATAAATGATTTGTTCCCGTTGATTGTTCCCGAAATTACATTATCGTCTTTCTTTTTGTCAACGGGAATTGGTTCTCCTGTAATCATTGCTTCATCAATACTGCTTTCACCATCGGTTATTTTTCCGTCAACTGGAATTTTATCTCCTGGTTTTACGCGTAATAAATCACCTTTCTTAATATCATGAATGGAAATCACTTTATCGCCTCCTTCACCAATCAAAGTAGCTTCTGTTGGCGCTAATTGTAATAACGCTTTTATAGCTCCACTGGTTTGGCTATGTGCTCTTGCTTCTAACAATTGTCCCAACAAGACCAGTGTAATGATTACTGTTGCTGCTTCAAAATAAAGATGAATGGTTCCGTGTTCGGTTTTAAATTCTTCGGGAAAGATATTCGGAAACAGCATTCCTACAATACTAAACAAAAATGCAACTCCAGTTCCTATTCCGATAAGGGTAAACATATTTAGATTCCAAGTGATTATGGATTTCCAAGCTCGTACAAAAAACATCCAACCAGCATAGAAAATAACAGGAATTGAAAACAGAAATTGCACCCAGTTCCACATGTTGCTGTCCATTATTTGAAATAACGGATTGTTATGCACCATTTCCATCATGGCAATAATGAAAATTGGCACCGTAAAGAGGGTTGCAATTTTCATTTTTTTAAGCAAATCCAGATAGGTTTTTTTTTCTTCGGAATCGCTTGGTTCCATGGGTACTAAATCCATTCCGCATATAGGACATGAACCCGGACTATCTTGAATAACTTCGGGATGCATTGGGCAGGTGTACATCGTTTTCTTTACATTCAATTCTGCTTCTTTTACCAAATGCATTCCACAAACAGGGCAATCGCCAGCTTTATCATAGGTTTTATCGCCTTCACAATGCATTGGGCAATAGTATTTGCCTTTTATATTGCTAGTCACTTCGATTATCTTTTTATCATCGTGAGAATGAGCGGAGCAACAGGATTTTGCCACTGGTTCATTTGTCGTGGTATGTTGTAGGCTTTTGTTATTGCTCATTTCTATGGTATATTTTCCAACAGCGGTTAATGCTTTTTGCAATTGTGTAGTTGGAATGTGTTTATCCATTGTCAGGGTAGCTGAGTTTTCATCTTTTGAAACTTCAACATTTGTCACATTTTCAACCTTTAATAAAGCCGATTTCACTTTTGCTTCGCAACCTCCACAGGTCATACCTGTTACTTGATATTTGTGTACCATTTTGTATGAGTTTTATTATGATACAAAGTTCCATACTGTTTCCATTTTTTCGTTGTGGAATTTTGGGAATGATTTGTAAGATTTACTTAGACCTTATCCAAAGGTTTTCTTTTATCTTCCCGTATTTGCTTGAAATAACTTGGGGTAAGTCCTGTTACCTTTTTGAATTGGTTGCTTAAATAGGCTACACTTGAGTAATTTAAACGGAAAGCAATTTCACTCAAAGACAGTTCATCATATACCAATAATTCTTTTACCTTCTCTATTTTTTGGGCAATAAAATACTTTTCAATCGTAGTACCTTCTATCTCAGAAAACAGGTTGGACAGATAATTATAATCATGATGCAGTTTGCTGCTTAATATATCTGACAGATTTTTTTTGGTGTCGTTGTCCTGATGATGCACAAGGTCAATAATTATATTCTTTATCTTTTCAATGATGAGGCTTTTTCTATCATCTATTACCTCAAAACCTAACAAAATTAGAGCCTTTTCCAATTTATCTTTTTCCTCAGTAGTAGGCTCTTTATCCAATATGACTTCTCCCAACCTTATATTTTTTACCTCTAAATCGAATTTATCCAATTCATTTTGTACTACCATAATACAGCGGTTGCAAACCATGTTTTTAATAAAGAGTGTCGTCATATTTATTACCTATTCATATTAAGCAGAATAGCCAAATTTACGATTTAAATTAAAGCATAAATATTATGTTGAATATTGTTTTTTATTCCCGCACCAAATGCTGTAAATCAGGGTCATTATTAATCCGCTCCAATTCCGTTTTAATAACCTGAACAATGTCTTGTTTGATCTCTTTATAATTCGTTTCTATTTCCTGCTTCATTTTATCATCGCCGTGTTCATTAACAAAGGATATGATTTGCGGTATCTCCTGATAAGCTCTAGTTTCTGCGGCAACTTTTTCATTGTCCACAACAATTTCAGCGTGAAATATTTTTTGCTCAATACGTTCATCAAAGTTATCGGATACAGACCCCACAAACATACCTTGTGTTAGTGTTGAAATTTTGGAAGCTGGAATAAGACTATCTAATTGTGTGGAAATGGAAGTTGACGTATCATTTCGGTTGATTGATATACTTTGACGCTTTTGCAATACTTTCCCGAACCTTTCCGAAAGGCTCTTTGCAGTTTCGCCAATTACCTGACCCGAAAATATATTGCCCACAGTGTTTTGGATAACCTTTGCTTCTTTATCGCCATAATCCCTTATCAATTGCGAAAAATCTTGAAAACCCAAACAAACTGCCACCTTATTACTTCGGGCAGTTGCAATAAGATTATCTAATCCACGAAAATAAATAGTGGGCAACTCATCAATAATAACAGAACTCTTTAATTGCCCTTTTTTGTTAATGAGTTTGACAATCCTTGAATTATACAATCCCAAAGCTGCCGAATAAATATTTTGACGGTCGGGATTGTTTCCAACACAAAGGATTTTCGGTTCTTTGGGATTGTTGATGTCCAGTGAAAAATCATCGCCAGTCATTACCCAATACAATTGTGGCGAAATCATTCTTGATAAAGGAATTTTTGCTGATGCAATCTGCCCCTGTAATTGGTCTTGTGCGCCACTTTGCCACGCATCCATAAACGGCGAAAGATAATTTTCCAAATCGGGATATGAAGTTAAAATAGTAAATACGTCCGAATACTTTTTATTCAGCAATTCAATGGCGTGTGGGAATGTACAGTACTTACCGTTCTCATAGATTTTGAGATACCAGATAATTGCTGCCAACAAAATAATTGGGCTTTCCACAAAGAAATCGCCTTGCTTCTGTATCCAGCTACGATTGAGGTTCAGCATTATGGTATATGCGGCTTCGTAAGCATCGGAAATGTCTGTCATAAAGATGGGATTGAGTGGATTGCAACGGTGGCTCTTACGTGGGTCGTCAAAATTAATGATGTAGAATTTGGGTTGTACTTTATACTTATCTCTGTGTTCTAATAAATGATTGTAGGCAATAGTAGAAAGGTCGTCAAACTTGAAATCGTAGATGTACATTGAGAACCCTTTCTCAATCTGTTGCTTGATATAGTTGTTTACGATAGCATACGATTTTCCGGAACCTGGCGTTCCTAAAACAATGGTTGCGCGAAAAGGATTGACGATGTTTATCCAGCCGTTATTCCATTTGTTTTTGTAATAAAATTTTGTGGGAAGATTGACAGAATATTCATTTTCCATCAATTTGGTTTCCTGCTGAAAGCTTTCGTTTTCATTATTGAAAACATCGTCCATCAGGTTGGTGCGAAGTAAACGGCTCATCCAAACGCCAGCTACCATCAAAGCGATGTAGCCTAAACCTGTGGTAAGGACATAAAGGAATGTAGCTGTGTTTAATGATAACTTTAGTAAAGGTGTGTTCAGAAAAAACAGGACAAAGCCAGTTCCCCAAGCCACATAAATTTTAGTCCAAGTTATTTTTTCATTTTTAATACCTTTGGTTCCCAAACAACTCAAAGCCAACAATACCAAAGCAAATACTTTGGTATATAAGGTATGCGAAAACAATCCAGCGGTCAGTTGAAAATTGCCTAATATTTTGTTGATGAGTTCCAGTGTCCAGCCACGTTCTATAAAGAAACCATAACAAAACCAATAAAGGTGCATCAGTACCAAAAAAATACTGACTGCCCGCATAAAAGCCATAATCTTGGCAAGTCCTCTTAAATCATCTTCTCCCTGCATTATTTTAATTTTTAATGTTAGGGCGTGAATTTAAAAGGTCTAAAGAGTGGTTATAAGAATGTGGCACTCAATGGCGGTGC
This sequence comes from Flavobacteriaceae bacterium PS02334, assembly GCA_029959295.1. GTDB lineage: Bacteria > Bacteroidota > Bacteroidia > Flavobacteriales > Flavobacteriaceae > Flavobacterium. Next base: position 413,127 of record JASCOH010000003.1, read on the forward strand.
ATGGTACTGTTTGGCGGAGAGATAAGAGGTGTAGCTCCTATGACCACTTTGTATAGTAACATTTATAGAGGATCAAAATAAAAGACACTTTTAGTTGCTAACCTTTTTTGTTTTCTGTCCGTTAGCAACATTTTTTGTCTTGCTGAATGGGTGGACAAGGAACATTTCCGTAACTGCAATAAACACAACAGTCTCCTTGTTTTGGTTTAAGAACTTGTTTGCACTTTTCACATTCGTAGAAATATTGGCAAGCATCTGTCGGCATTGTTTCTTCTTTCTTGTGTTCGCAGTTGGGGCAGATTATTGTTGATTGCAATTTGATTTCCATTTCATTTTATTTTTTGTCGGTTACAGAATATCCTGTCGAGTTTATTGCTTTTTCAATTTCAAAAATGTTAGTTTTTGAGTTGTCAAATTTTACGATTGCGTTTTCTTTTTCGTATGAGGCGTTTGAACTTATTATTCCTGTCAATTTATTTACTTCATGGTTTACGTGTTCGCCACAACTTGCACAAGTCATTCCGCTAATCGTAAATTCTACTTTTTGAATATTGGATTTGTCCACCACTATAATTTGCTTTTCTGTCTTTGGGTAGAAAATGCTTGAGTAGTATGGAAAGACAAGCATTACGATTGCAAATGCTGTTACAATTCCTAAAAACATTTTTGACTGAATGAATTTTGGTTTTTCTTCTGTCTCACAATTGCAATCTATTTGCTTTTTGGGTTTCAACTTTTGATACCAAGCAAAACCAAGAACCAAAATTGTCAACCCAATAAAATACGGTCGAAAAGGTTCAAGCCAAGAAAAAGTGGAAGTAAGACCGCTTGTTCCTGCAATAAGAGCTAATACGGGTGTGATGCAACAAAGAGAAGCTGCAATTGCAGTCAAAAGTCCTGCACCAATTAATTTTTTGTCTGTTTTCATATTGTTTCCAAAATTTTGTTTTCGCCAAGGATTTTGAAAAACGGGTTCAGCATTTTTTCATACTCTTTAGCCAATGAGTAAAAAATGGTTTGAGCTTCTCGTTCTGCTTCAATGAGTTTTCTGTCTTTGAGTTTTCGTAAGTGCTGTGAAACTGCTGAAATTGTCATACCAAGTATGTCGCTTATGTCACAAACACAAAGCCGTTTTTCTTCATAAAGCAGAAAGAGGATTTTCAGCCTTACATTGTTTCCCGCTAATTCAAGTCCGTTCGATAAATAGTCAAACGAACCATTGAGTTCTGAAACTCTGTCTTTACAACGGTTTATTTGTTTAATGTCCGCTTGTTGTCGTATGCAAGAATTATTGTCCATAGTGCAAAGATAGCTAATTCGTTTATTTAAGCAAGTACTTAAATATAACAAATAGAATTAAAAATCTAACCTATTACAGTCTTCTTTTTTTCTTCTTCATTTTGTTAGCAAAATCCTGTTCCTCGTAATCATCGCCCTGGGCTTCGGGAAGCAAACCGCCTAATGCCTCAATCAAACCGTCTTCGTGTTTTTCAGAAGTATTCAGGAAGTCGAACAAATGATGTGGTTCTTCCGCAGGAAGATCTGCATCATTCGGTCTTGATATTTTCGATTGTAGTTCAACTGGTTCTTTAATGTCGGGTTTGATATTATTGTTCCAATAATCATTAAAGGTATTGGCAGAAAGTTCTGTTCCTAAACGGGAACCGTTCCAAACCGCTTTGGAATTGTGGTCAATAAATGTGATACCATAAATACGCCCTGTATCATTCCGGCGCACTACTACGTTAATGCCCTGTTCCGTTAACTGCTTTTTAAATGCCTGTTCATCGCTCGTGGTTTTCAGGGCAATGGTAATGGCAGCTTTGATAGTTGGCTTTGTCGGGTGGTCTTTCAAAGCCTCTTTGCATTTCGCAAAATGCAATTCCAAAGTCGGAAGCCCTGCGCTCTTTCCGAAAAGCGAAGCCTTGAATGGATGTCCGGCCCTTTCTCCTTTTTCATTTAACGGAATATACAATAAACCCTGCTGAGATTTTCCCTGCAATTCGTCCTCAACTTTTTCAGTAGTAATATTGAATAACGAAAGCAATGCGTTGTATTCGCCCAATGTCTGGTATTGGTAATAGTTCGGTAAATGGCGAACTACCGAAGCTATCTGACTTTTTACATCACCTTTCTGGTAATTCACAGGGCTAAAAATCTTATCGTTCTGCTTGTGTTCCTTATCTGTTGCAGATACCAATCCGTGTTGCCTTTCGAGTTCTCGGCACACATTCATAGACCGCATTTTCTCAAATTTATCTGAAATCTTTTTGCCTTCTTCATTCACACAAACCGAAACAATATGTATGTGCGTTCTGTCGATATCAGTATGCTTGAACACGACAAAAGGCTGTTCGCCATAACCCATTTCACGCATATACTGCTCTGCCAACTCCCTAAATTTTTCATCACTAACATTATCTTTCGGGTCTGGATTGAGCGAAATATGCAACGTATGTTTTTCGGTATTTCGATTTGCAATAAGATAAGGTGTAAAAGATTGGCTTAATTGTGCTACAGAATAATGTCCGCTTGGTGTTTCAATTATCTTATTAGCAAACAGAATTTGTCCGTTTTCCTTTTCCACTTTAAGATTATTGTACGCCAAAGCACCATATAAATTACTGCTTCTTCCAATTTTTGCTATCATTTTTAGACCTGTTTTTTCAGATGTTTTGCTTCAAATTCTTCGATTAGATGAATTATTTTTTGGCATAACAATACCATTTCAATCGTCTGTTTTTCCAATTTATAGAGGTAGGCAGATCCTTTTTTCTCTGAAAAATTCTTGTACAATAGCTTTACAACTTGGTTATAATTTACACCTACCGAGCGAAACTGGCTGTGAAACGAGGTCAATCGCATATAGAAATCAACTGTTCCTTTATCAATTTGAATGGTCTTTATCTTTTTTTCAAAGATGCAAGAGGTTATAAAATGTGCCTTTACCTGCATTCCCGATTGGTCAAAGAGCGAAAGAAATCGGCTGTGCTCTTCTGCATTAAAGGAAATTGTATATCTAATCTTCGCCGGGTCTTCTTTAGGTCGGCGTCCGGTCTTTTTTAATTGTTTTCTGTTGTTTTCGTTCATCACAAATCCATTTATAATTTACACAAAACCCTGACTTCGGAAGGTGTTTTTCAGCCCCCGGCAGGGCAAGTTGTTTTGAGCATCCGAAATCGTTTCGAGATGCTCAAAACACAACTTGCCGTGTTCGGTTGAACACAAAAATCCGCCCTTCGGGACGGATTATATGTAACAGGGAAAAACGGCTCGATGTCACTCCTGTTTATTTTCCATTGTGTCGAAAGGCTTCGCATAATCTGTTAATAAATTATTTTACAAAGTAAAGATCTGTTTTCCAGAATATTGTAATAAAACCACTAGACAAACTCTGCCTTTGAATGCCAAGCACGCCACACATCATTAACGAGCTAATTCAATCGCTTTATTTGCTTTATGCTTTTAATACAGGCTATAAAAAATGTGCAGAGGTATGTAAGAAAGGGGTATTTGGATACAGCTATTTTGGAATAAAAGCATAAGGTTTTAAAAGCATAAAAATGTAAGAATGTAAAAGCATAAAAGTGGTAAAGCAATTTACCGATTGCAACGTTTGCCATTTGCTAAAAATTATTAATCACCAAGCTGTAATGAAAGCAAACAACAATCAAGGAAATTTTCAAAAAGGGAATACAGGCATACGGAAATTCGGTACTATCCAAATACAACGATATTCAAACCTGCCAAACAAATAAAATGTGCAACAGTAAATATTTAAAAAATGGAAACAAAAATGAAAACCTTAAAAATCAGTTTTTCAACGCCTAAGGGCGGTGTTGGAAAATCTACCATGACTGCACTGCTTTCAAGCGTATTGCATTATCGTTTAGGATTTAACGTCCTTGTAATGGATTGTGATTTCCCACAACACAGTCTAGCCAATATGAGAGAAAGGGATTTGAAGACGATCATGCAGAATGACTACCATAAGAGAGCTGCAATGAAGCTGTACCAAAATATCAACAAGAAGGCATATCCGATTATCAGTTGTAAAGCGGAGGATGCCTTGCCAAAGGCTTTGGAATACGTAAATGAATCTGCAATAGAGCCTGATATGATTTTTTTTGACCTTCCTGGCACAGCCAACACAAAAGGCGTGCTTACTACCTTAAGAGCAATGGATTTTATTTTTTCTCCAATCACTGCTGACCGGCTTGTTATGCAAAGCACGTTGAGCTTTACTAAGGCATTCCTTGGTTTACCCGAGACAGATGAGAGCAATAAGGATCAAAAAATGTGGCTGTTTTGGAACCAGGTAGATGGTCGGGAAAAGACAGGAATATACGAGGCCTATCAAGGTGTTATTGACGAGCTTGATTTAGCTGTAATGGCCTCAAAAATAATGGACAGCAAACGTTTCAGGAAAGAGACGGATGATACGCTCAACAGTATATTTCGCTCAAGTTTGCTGCCTGCCGAACCACAGCTTATGAAAGTGACCAGAATGGATTTGTTTGTCGAGGAGTTTTTAAAAATTGTTAATCTCTAAAATACCTAAGGATGTCCATAGATAAAAGAAGAAAAGACTTTGACAAACCTGCTGTTGATGAAGAGTTAATCATGAACATCATGAGTGGCAATAAGTCTTCAACTCTACCCGAAGCTAATCAGCAAAAAAAAATACAGAAGGAACCAAAACCAAAAGAGAAAGCCCGCACTGCTTCTTCAAAGAAAGTGGATTATGAGGAGCTATTTCTGGTCAATCGGTTTCCTTCAGGCCGTAGTGGAAAGGTTGTTTACATACGTCCCGAATATCACGAAAGGTTAATCCGCATTGTGCAATTAACCAGGGAAGAAAAGACAACGCTTTACTCCTATATTGACAACATCCTTGAACATCACTTCAAGGAGTTTGGGGATGATATTACCGATTATTTCAACGAACGTTTTAAACCCATTTTATAAGCTATGGAAAATGTAATTGTGATATGCCTGCTGATAGTCATTGCCCTGCTTTTGCACGACAAGATTATCATCAAGAAAAGGTCGGAGCAACCACCGAAACAGGAAAAAATTAATCCAGACCTGCCGGATATTATGGGGCAGCCCAAGCCAGTAAGAAGCCTTTCACTTCCAAACAGTGCCAGTGAGAGACAAATTGAGGAAACAGAGATAAATCCCGATAATTTAGACATTGAATACGACGAAAATGAAAACGTCGGCATTCAAATTCCGCAGGAAGAGCTGGACGAGGTTTTCAGTAATATGCCTGATTTTGAACAGGAAGAAGAAGAAGAAGAAGAAGAAGAAGAATGGAACAGGTACGGAATATCCGCAGGTGATGGCAGTCTTGCCCAAGGGGTTACCTATGATGAACTAAGCTCCGCAGTGGCGTTACTCCAAAAAGAAAATTTGGAGAAAGCCCAAAAAGAAACGGCAGTTGCGATAGTTCAAAAATTACAGGGTACTGAATTATTCAGCCTGCTGGAGAATTCCATAGAGGGTGCTTCAAGAAAAATAGCCATACTGCTGGACAGCACTCTCTCTGAAACTGGTTCCGGTTCTTCTACTTTGCGGAAAAATGATTTGGATGATTTTGATATTGGGGAGTTTGTCTGATAAGACAGCTTCCCATTGTCTTTTAATATCGAATAATTATGAAAGAAAAAAGAACGTTACCAACGATTAATATTGAAGGAACAGAGTTCCTTGTCGATGTAAACAAATTAGAGCTGTCCCAGAAAGGCAATCCAAAGAACACCATATCGATTTTTCACATGCGGGATTTGGGGGACGGTTATGAGTTCCCCTATGGCTTACAGGAAAGGAATATTCCACACCTGTATTCCAGCAATGAAAAAGTAACAGTCACGATACCGGAATTGGTTAGGCTTGACCCGCAGGGCATGGCAGCCAAGTACAACATTGCAGATGTTACGGAAAAGTCTGATTTCGATCTGATGGTCGATCAGGAGGCGCTTCGAAAACGTATCCGTTTAGGACAGCTTCCAACGGTTGATATTGCCGGGCATATCTTCTACGCAGATGCGAGAATGGACCTGTTGCGACCGAAAGATGATTTTACGACCTTGGGTATCCGCTTCTCAGAAATTGAGCATTATTTCGATCAAGAGAAAAACTGCTACATTATTCCATACAATCCCGCCACACATCAGTTTCAGGAACTGGACTATGATACCATCACGGAATATCCGAAAGAACTGCTGGCGGTAGAATTCCCCCATGAATACACACTCGATCCCATAGGATGGAACAGGCGCAACGGATTTGATGAAACCCAGAATTTAAAGAAAGCAGGTTTGAAGCTGGAATTTACAGCCCGGACAATTCCTTGGAATGAAACTGGCATTGATGAAACAATAAAAGAAAACCTGAAACGATTACAACCCGAAAAAATAAAGTCTGGTCAATCTGAGTCAACTCCCGACAATCCTGCGAAAAAAAGAGGTCGAAAGATGTAAGCCAGCATAAATAACAACAGAGCGTCAAACATTTCTTGTTTGACGCTTTTTTTATGCATATCCTCTGCACGAAATGCCATTTTCAGCCAAAGAATTCCGCGGACTGCCACTTTATTATAACGCTTCCATTTCCATAACATCTTTGTCTCCAAGCCCGCAGAATTCGGGAAATAACAACAATCTAATGTGTTCGATCATGGAAAAACAAAGAAAAAAAATCCTGCCCGCAGCAGTGGCAATGCTGACAGGTTTCGGTGCGCTGGCCCAGGGCAATGGTACCGCCGGCATCAACGAAGCCACGCAGATGGTCACCTCCTATTTCGACCCCGCAACCCAGCTCATCTATGCCATAGGCGCAGTCGTCGGGTTGATAGGCGGCGTCAAAGTGTACAACAAGTTCAGCAGCGGAGATCCCGACACCAGCAAGACGGCAGCAAGCTGGTTCGGCGCCTGCATCTTCCTGATTGTCGCGGCCACCGTCTTGAGATCCTTCTTCCTTTAATCCCTTGCCTTATGAATTACAATATCAACAAGGGAATCGGAAGGACGGTGGAATTCAAGGGGCTGAAAGCACAATACCTGTTCATTTTTGCAGGCGGACTGCTCGGTATGCTTATCCTCGTGATGATACTATATATGGCTGGAGTAAACTCGTACATCTGGTTGTTTATCGGAACTGTAGGTGCTTCGCTGATTGTGTGGCAGACCTTTTCTCTCAATAAAAAGTATGGAGAACACGGATTAATGAAAATCGGTGCAAGAAAAAGGCATCCCAGATACATCATCTGCCGAAAACCCGTAAGACGCTATTTAAAATTCACTCCTAAACAAAATTACGTATGAGAAACGCAGCAAAGACCACCACACTGGAAAACAAATTCCCTTTATTGGCAGTAGAAAACAACTGCATTCTTTCTAAAGATGCAGTCATTACCGCTTGTTTTGAAGTGCGTTTGCCGGAATTGTTTACGGTAGCTTCTGCGGAATATGAAGCCATTCATTCCGCCTGGCACAAGGCTATCAAGACTTTGCCAGATTTTACGGTAGTGCACAAACAGGACTGGTACATCAAGGAAAACTACGCACCTGATTTAGCAACGGTTGACCAGAGTTTTTTGGCTAAATCTTATCAACGCCACTTCAATGAGCGACCGTTTCTAAATCATTATTGCTATCTGTTCCTGACCAAAACTTCTAAGGAACGAATGCGCATGCAAAGTAACTTCAGTTCGCTTTGCAAAGGATCTCTTATCCCGAAAGAAATCAGGGACAAGGAAGCGATAAACCGATTTATGGAAGCCGTTGCACAGTTTGAGCGGATTGTAAACGATAGCGGATTTGTAAGCCTGCAACGCCTGACAGAAGATGACATTATCGGAACGGACCAAAAGCAAGGATTGTTGGAACAATACCTGACACTTTCAAGAGAAGCAGGTACGCCAATGCAGGACATCGCACTTGGAACAGAAGAAGTTCGTATCGGCAATAAAAGATTGAGCCTCCACACTTTGTCCGACACAGACGATTTGCCCGGAACGGTATCGGCTGATGCCCGTTTTGAAAAATTATCTACCGACCGAAGTGATTGTCGTTTGTCTTTCGCTGCACCGGTCGGACTGCTCCTTAGCTGTAACCATATCTACAACCAATATTTGTTTTTAGATAACAGTGAAGACAACCTGCAAAAATTCGAGAAGTCCGCAAGAAACATGCACTCATTGGCTCGTTACAGCCGAGCCAATCAGATCAACAAAGAATGGATAGAAAAGTACCTGAACGAAGCACACAGCTTTGGGTTGTCTTCTATCCGTGCGCATTTCAGCATTATGGCTTGGTCCGAAGACCCTGCGGAACTGAAACAATTGAAAAATGACTGCGGAAGTGCATTGGCTTTGATGGAATGCAAGCCACGCCATAACACCACGGATGTAGCCACTTTGTATTGGGCAGGAATGCCGGGCAATGCAGGAGATTTTCCGAGCGAGGAAAGTTTTTACACGTTCATAGAACCTGCTTTGTGCTTTTTTACGGAAGAAACCAATTACCACAATTCGCCATCGCCATTCGGAATAAAAATGGCTGACCGATTGACCGGAAAGCCCATCCATTTGGACATATCGGATTTGCCGATGAAGCGCGGCATCATCACCAACCGTAACAAGTTTATACTCGGTCCGTCGGGAAGCGGAAAGTCATTCTTCACCAACCATATGGTACGGCAGTATTACGAGCAGGGCGCCCACGTTTTGCTCGTGGATACGGGTAATTCTTATCAGGGATTGTGTGAACTCATAAAAGGCAAGACCAAAGGCGAAGACGGTGTTTATTTCACTTACACCGAAGACAATCCGATTGCCTTTAATCCTTTCTACACCGATGATGGCATGTTCGATATTGAAAAGCGTGAAAGTATCAAGACTTTGATACTGACGCTTTGGAAACGTGATGATGAACCGCCAACCCGTTCGGAGGAAGTTGCCCTTTCTAATGCTGTAAGTGGTTACATAGAACGCATTAGACAGGATGATGCTTATCCCTCTTTTAATGGTTTTTATGAGTATGTAAAAGGCGATTACCGAAAGGTTTTGGAACTAAAAGAAGTAAGGGAAAAAGATTTTGATATTGCCAATTTCCTGAACGTTCTCGAACCTTATTACAAAGGTGGCGAATATGATTATCTGCTCAATTCGGATAAACAATTAGACCTGCTTTCCAAACGCTTTATCGTGTTTGAAATTGATGCGATTAAAGACCATAAAATCCTCTTTCCGATTGTAACCATCATCATTATGGAAGTTTTCATTAATAAAATGAGAAGACTTAAAGGTATTCGAAAACTCATCTTGATTGAAGAGGCCTGGAAAGCGATTGCAAAGGAAGGAATGGCAGAATACATCAAGTATCTGTTCAAGACCGTTCGTAAATTTTTTGGAGAAGCAATCGTCGTAACACAGGAAGTGGACGACATCATCCAGTCGCCTATCGTCAAGGAAAGCATCATCAACAACTCCGACTGCAAGATCCTGCTGGACCAGCGCAAGTATATGAACAAATTCGATGACATTCAGGCAATGCTGGGGCTTACAGACAAGGAAAAAGGACAGGTGCTTTCTATCAATATGAATAATGATATAAGCCGACTGTACAAAGAAGTTTGGATAGGTTTAGGTGGAACACATTCGGCAGTTTATGCCACCGAAGTGAGCTTGGAAGAATATCTCGCATACACCACAGAAGAAATCGAAAAATTAGAAGTGATGCAACTCGCTTCTGAATTGGATGGCAATGTAGAACTCGCCATCAAGCACATCGCAATGCAGCGACGTGATAAAGTAAATCAATAATCAATAACATTTTAAAAATTCAAGAAATGAAAAAAGTAATGTATTTGGTGTGTACGGCACTAATGTTAGCCGCAGCGCCTTCAGCAAAAGCTCAGTTAGTCGTAACCGACCCTACCAATCTGGCATCCGGCATTCTCAATAGTGCCAATGAAATCGTTCAGACTTCTTCGACGGTAAGCAATGTCGTGAAGAACTTTAACGAAGTGAAGAAAGTGTACGAGCAAGGAAAAGAATATTATGACAAGCTTAAAGCGGTAAACAACCTCGTGAAAGATGCCCGAAAGGTGCAACAAACGGTACTATTGGTAGGCGATGTTTCGGAAATGTATGTGCATAATTTCGGCAAAATGATGAACGACCCGAATTTTTCCGCCCAAGAACTGGCAGCTATCGCCAACGGCTACTCAGCATTGCTTAATGAAAGTACCGAATTGCTGAAAGAACTGAAGCAGATTGTAAACGCTTCCAGCTTATCATTGAATGACAAAGAACGTATGGATATTATTGACCGTGTGTACAAAGAAGTGAAAGAATACCACAGCCTGGTGCGCTATTACACCAATAAAAATATTTCCGTGAGTTTTTTAAGAGCGAAAAAGCAAAACAATACCAAGAGAGTGCTTGACCTCTATGGAACTCCAAACCAAAAATATTGGTAATTATGGAATTTGATAATCTTCACGAAGTCCTGCGCTCATTATATGATGAGATGTTACCGCTGTCCGCCGATATGGCGGCAGTGGCTAAAGGAGTAGCAGGTTTGGGAGCGTTGTTATATGTCGCCCTGAAGGTATGGCAGGCCTTGAGCCGAGCGGAACCTATTGATATGTATCCATTGCTTCGTCCCTTTGCTTTAGGTATCTGCATTATGTTTTTCCCAACTATCGTGCTGGGAACCATCAATGCGGTACTAAGCCCCGTGGTACAGGGAACACACGCTATCCTCGAAAATCAGGTGCTTGACCTCAATGATCTGCAGGCTAAAAAAGACCTTTTGGAACGGGAAGCAATGTTGCGAAATCCAGAAACGGCGTACCTTATTTCGGACGAAGAGTTTGACAAGAGGCTTGAGGAACTAGGCTGGTCGCCTTCCGATTTGGCAACAATGTCTGGGATGTATATGGAACGTGGCATGCACAGTGTGGAACAGTCGGTCAAGAATTGGTTTCGTAACCTGCTGGAGGTACTGTTTCAAGCAGCCGCTTTGGTTATTGATACCATCCGGACGTTTTTTCTCATCGTTCTGTCCATACTCGGACCAATTGCTTTTGCTATTGCTGTGTGGGATGGTTTTCAGTCCACGCTTACCCAATGGCTTACCCGATACGTCAGCGTTTACCTGTGGCTTCCGATATCTGATTTGTTCAGTTCTATGCTTGCCAAGATACAATCTCTGAGTATCGAAAAAGATATAGCAATGCTCGCCGACCCGACTTACATACCCGATACTGGCAATACGGTGTACATCATTTTTATGATAATAGGCATCGTGGGTTACTTCACTATCCCAACGGTGGCAGGCTGGGTAATACAGGCAGGCGGAGCAGGAAACTTTACCCGAAATGTAAATCAAGCTGCAATGAAAACCGGAAACATTGCCGGGGCTGGCGCAGGTTCAGCCATTGGAAACATTGGTGGGAAACTAATGAATAAATAAACAATTAATCATTTAGAAAAATGGAATTTAAAACGCTAAGAAATATAGAAAACAGCTTTCAGCAGATAAGATTGTATGCTATTATGTTTGCTGTCCTCTGCATTGGTGTGGTAGGATTTGCCGTATGGCAGTCCTACCGTTTTGCAGAAGAGCAACGCCAGAAAATCTATGTATTGGATAATGGTAAATCATTGATGCTTGCCTTATCGCAAGATGCAAGCATCAACCGTCCTGTGGAAGCGAGGGAACACGTTAGACGTTTTCACGAGCTGTTCTTTACGCTTGCACCCGATAAAAACGCTATCGAAAGTAATATGAGCAGGGCGTTCAACCTTGCGGATAAAAGTGCTTTTGATTATTACAAAGACTTATCGGAAAAAGGATATTACAACCGTATCATTTCGGGAAATGTACAGCAACGCATCGAAGTAGATAGCGTGGTTTGCAATTTCGACAGGCATCCTTATGCAGTGCAAACCTATGCCAAACAATTCATCATCCGTTCGAGCAATGTAACCAGACGTAGCCTGATTACTTCTTGCTATCTCGTGAATTCTGTTCGTTCAGACAACAATCCGCAGGGTTTTAATATTGAAAAGTTTGCGGTGGTAGAAAACAAAGATGTAGAAGTCATCGAACGTTAAAAACACAAGTTATGAAAAAATTAAGAGCAAATCTGGACAGATACTTTGAAAAGTTTGATGAACGTTGGCAAGCATTGTCAATGCGGAAACAGCATCAATATACGCTGTACTTCTTTGTGGGTTATCTGCTACTTACCGCAGGTGTTATTTGCAAAGTTTGGTACGACACCTCAAAGTCGGAAAACGATATGGTTATTAAACATATCGAAAATCCTGTCCCCAAAAAAGATGAAAGCCCTGCAAAGTTGCAGGACACATTATCAACAATTCTAAAAAATAAAATTTATGAAAGAAAATGAGAACAAAAAATCGGTTGTTCGAGTAACAGAAGGAAACCCGACAGCAACCGCTGATGTACCACAAGACGGCACACAGAATAAAGCAGAAAAGCTAAAAAAGCCATTGATATTTGCTTTAATGGGGATTGTCTTTGTGGGTTGTATGTATCTGATATTTAAACCTGGCGAAGATAAAAATTCATTGGAAAATATTGGGCTGAACGATGCCGTACCGCAGGCTACTGATGCAGGAATGCCTGCCAATAAAGGCAAGGCATACGAGCAAGATATGCTGGAAAGCAAAGAGCAGGAAAAACGCAACGCACTGGCTACACTTTCGGATTATTGGAACACGGACAGCACACAGCACAGTGAAGAACAACTTCTTGAAAAAGACGAAACCGAAGGCAAAAGTCTGGCTAGAAAAGATAATCCTGCACTTAAAAGTTACCGCAATGCACAAAGTACATTGGGTTCATTTTATCAGAATGACAATTCGGAAACTATGGAACTCCGCAGGCAACTGGATGATATGAAAGAAAAGCTGGCAGAAAAAAATGTGCCTCGTTCTGTAACGGTTGATGACCAATTGGCTTTGATGGAAAAATCCTATCAAATGGCAGCAAAATATCTTCCTCAAAATACAAATGCAGGAAATTCTGCTCCTGACAATGCCTCAAGCCAAACAACATCCACGTCAGAAAAAGAGCATTTTGTAGCATTTACACCTGCAAGAAAAAATACTGTATCTGCTTTGTATCGTGAACCTTCTGATAGTGCTTTTTTAGCAGATTGGAACGAAACAAAAAACCGTGGATTTTATACAGCTGGTTCGGAAAAGCAAGTGGTTCAACCTAAAAATAGCATCAAAGCTTGTGTACACGATGCACAAACAGTTATCGGAGAAACAGGCGTTCGTTTACGATTGTTGGAACCTGCACAAACACCACAAAGAACCATTCCGAAAGGAACAATTGTAACGGCAAATGCAAAATTTCAGAATGGCAGATTACAGCTAAAAATTACCTCCATAGAATTAGAAGGTAACATTATTCCTGTTGAGATAACCATATATGATTTGGATGGACAACAAGGATTGAACGTGCCCAATTCTCCTGAACGAAGTGCAATTACAGACATTGTTGCCAATATGGGCAATGCTACAGGTTCAAGCTTTAGTATGAATTCTTCAACAGGACAACAAATTGCTTCCGACCTCAGCAAAAGTGCGGTGCAAGGCATATCGGGTTATTTCGCCAAAAAAGTGAGAGCGCCAAAAGTTACTTTAAAAGCTGGATATCAAGTCTTTTTGGTATCTAAAAAATAATGTTCAATTAAAATTAATAAAACAATGAAACCTGTCCTAGACAAGCTTCATCAAAATTTAAAATAAATATTAAGAAGATGAAAAAATACATAAAAACCTTTTGGGCATTTGCCCTGATATTCGGCTTTGCTGTACAATCGTATGCACAAGACAGCATCAGAACACCTCTTGAACTAGGCAAGATAGAACCTTACAAGATGGAAGTTACCTACGATAAAACTTCGCATCTGATTTTCCCAAGCGCTATTCGTTATGTGGATTTGGGTAGCGAATACTTAATTGCAGGAAAAGCAGAAGATGCAGAAAATGTGCTCCGCGTAAAAGCATCGGTCAAGGACTTCGGGCCTGAAACCAATTTTTCGGTGATTACCGATGACGGCCGTTTCTACAGCTTCGACGCCTATTATAGTGCGTACCCGTCTACATTGAGCTACAACCTTCAGGCAATGCAAAAGGCGGTGGATAAATCCGCCGGACAGGATGTGCTTTTTGAAGAATTGGGCAATAATTCTCCGTCATTGGCAGGTTTGCTTTTGGAAACCATTTACAATAAAGACAAACGCATTATAAAACATATTGGGGCGAAAAGTTTCGGCATCCAGTTTATTTTGAAAGGTATCTACATCCACAACGGTAAATATTATTTCCATACAGAATTCAGAAACCGTACCAATGTGCCTTTCCAGATAGATTTTGTGAATTTCAAAGTCGTAGATAAGAAGATAGCCAAACGTACCGCAGTGCAGGAAAGACCAATGACACCACTTAGAACCTACAAGCCTTTGGAAGAAATTGGACGAAAAGCAATCGAGCAAAACGTGTTTCTGCTGGACCAATTTACCATTGATGATGACAAGGTTTTGATGATTGAAATTTTCGAAAAAAATGGTGGCAGGCACCAAACGCTCCAGGTGCAAAATTCGGATTTGATAAAAGCCCGATTGATAAGCGACATGCACCTGAAATTCTAATAATCTTTTAAAGCAATTATATGAAAAAATATATCTACACCGTGATGCTCGTGCTAGTGGGCATCACGGTTGCACAGGCACAACGACTGCTTCCAAAGCAAAAAGGAATTGAACTGAGTGCGGGCATTTTATCCAATGATAAAATAGGCAATGATTATTACCTCAATATCGGGATGACCGTGAACGCTAAAAACGGCAATTACCAATTTTGGGCATTGGAATATGCGCACCAATACCACGAGTACAAAGACATCCGTATTCCGCAAGAAACTTTTACTGCCGAAGCTGGTTACAGCTTTTTCCTGTTGGGAGATACTCGTAAAAACATCACGCTAAATTTAGGAATAACAGGTATAGCTGGTTATGAAAGCATCAACCGTGGCGAACCACTCTTGTATGATGGTGCAAAGATTTTGAGCGAAGACAACTTCATCTACGGAGCTGGAGGACGAATAACATTTGAAACGTACCTATCAGACCATTTTGTGTTGGTTTTGGCTGGGCGTACAAAATTTTTCTGGGGTACGGATTTACAACAGTTCCGACCGTCAGCAGGTGTTGGACTAAGGTTTAATTTTTAAAACATAAAAAACAATGACAGCAATATTCAATAAATTCAGACTAGGATTAGTGCCGATATATTTACTCCTGGCAATCCTAACAGCTTCGGTTACTTTGGTATCTTGCAGCAAAGATGATGCACTCGAAATACAGAACGATTTTCCTTTCGAGGTAAACGTGATGCCAGTATCCAAAGATGTTGCCAATGGGCAAACTGTAGAAATACGTGTTACCATACAGCGAACAGGCAATTACAGCAATGCACAGCATTTTCTCCGCTATTTTCAATTTGACGGACAAGGCACACTACGTTATTATGATGAAACGCCCTACTTGCCGAACGATCTGTATCCATTGCGAACAGAGCAGTTCCGCTTGTATTATACTTCCACGTCTGCCGTATCACAATCTTTTGATGTATGGATTTCGGACAGCTTCGGAAACGAAAAGCAATTGAGCTTTCAGTTCGACAGCTCTGATTAAGAGCAAAGTCCATCCAGATAAAGCCGACTCCCAAAGTCGGCTTTTTTTGTCCCTTGTTGCGGCAGATGACACCGAGGATAGTATTTGCCGCCGCACTCATCCTTCCCTATTCCGGTCTGTGTCTGGGCTTATAATCACCAACCGCCTTAACAGTTATCCTGCAAATAAGCGGCGTTCTTTTGCTTCTCCTATGTTTGCATAATATAATCTAAGTGAAGAAGGGCGAGAGCAGATTTTGCTTTAAATAGCCTTATGGTATATTCAAGAAAAGAGACTGCCTCCTCTTCTTTAACCTTTTAGAATCTGAACAGAATGTAAGGAATTTGCTCATTTGTATGAGTCTTATAGCCAGTATATCCAGTCAGGAGAAAAGATGAAGAAAGGTTATCACTTACCTAAACCAAATAAGATGAAGGTATCATTAAAGCAGACAGTAGGGATTGATGTTGCTCAAAATGAATTAGTTGTATCACTTGGTAGAATGGATGAACAGATGAGCATTGAAATTTATGACTATAAAGTATTTCCTAACAATAAAAAAGGTTTTTCAAGTCTTGTATCGTGGGTAAATAAACAGACATCTACTACAACGGATGTACGGTACATAATGGAAGCTACAGGAGTTTACCACGAATCCTTGGCCTATTATCTTTGCAGTATTAAAAAACAAGTAAGTATTGTTCTGCCAAATAAGATTAGTAATTATGTCAGAACACTTGACATAAAAACCATAACTGACAAAAGCGCTTCACAAGCCATTTCGAGATTTGGTTTAGAAAGGCAGTTGGAAGTTTGGCAACCTCCTTTAAAAATATTCAATGATTTGAAACAGCTTTGTCGGGAACGAGAGCAGCTGGTACATGAGCGTACAATGTTAAAAAATCAATTGCATGCAGAACGTACTTCTGCAACTTCAAGTGAAAGCTCAGTCAAACGAACTAAAAGAAGAATAGCTTTTATTGATTTGCAGGAAAAAGAGATAAGAGAAGAAATCGCAGTACTTATTAAAACTGACAAAGCACTAGTGGAAAAGATGAAGATAGTATCTTCTATTCCTGGAATCGGAAGCCTAACTGCTGTAACAATTATTGCCGAAACTAATGGATTTGAGTTAATAAAGAATAAAAGACAGTTGGTCAGTTATGCTGGATTAGATGTCAGGGAGAAGACATCGGGAACTTCTGTGAAATCCAAACCCCGAATATCCAAACGCGGTAACAGGAATTTAAGGAAAGTAATGCACTTTCCTGCATTGGCTGCAATAAGGACGGATGAACGGTTCAGAAATATTTTCCTAAGAATAGTTTCAAAGCATGGCATTAAAATGAAGGCAATTGTAGCCATTCAAAGGAAATTACTGGAATTAACATACATACTATGGAAAAATAATGCCTATTACGATCCATGTTTTGATTACTGTCTTGGTCCATCAGTAGCAATAACAGTATAAAAAAGTATTAAAACTATTTTTTTTAATTAAAAGGGTATTGGCTTATTTGCTATTATCCAAGGATTCTATATGTTGAATTTAAAGAAATATTCTTTCAAATACATAGATTTATCCAAAAAAAATCCAGTTAATTTGACGGACTTATAACACTCAATTTATTAGGCTGGGTTCGTTATTATTGGTATATTGCGATATTTAATTTTTTCATCTTAATATGCAGGATAAAATCAATTTTAGGGTTTTCAGAGACTTTGTGCAATCAAGCAATTTTGGAGGTTTTCTCCTTTTTTTATGCGTTATAATTTCATTGATAATTGCAAATACATCACTAGCAGTTCCATTACAAAATTTATTGGACACAAAACTTGGTTTTGAAAATAAAGGCATTCATCTCAATTACTCTATCAGTATGTGGGTCAACGATGGATTGATGGCCATCTTTTTCCTCTTGGTGGGATTGGAAATAAAAAGAGAAATAGTCGAAGGGGAACTTTCCTCACCAAAAAAAGCTGTTCTGCCGATCATTGCCGCTATTGGTGGAGCTGTTGTACCCGCTTTAATATATTTAGGTTTTAATTCAGGAAGTGAGACTGGTGGCGGATGGGGTATTCCAATGGCCACCGATATCGCTTTTGCACTCGCTGTTATTTCTCTATTGGATAAACGGGTGCCAAGCAGTTTGAAAATATTCCTGGCCGCATTGGCAATCGTAGACGACCTCATTGCTATTTTAGTCATTGCGATATTTTATTCAGAAGGAATTGAATTTGCTTACCTTGGACTGGCTGGAATAGGAATGATAATCCTGATAGTTATGAATCGCTTAAATGTGAAAAATCCTTACCTGTACCTAATTCCTGGCGTGTTTATATGGTACTTTGTACATCATTCCGGTATTCACGCCACTATTGCCGGAGTATTGGTAGCGATGACTTTGCCTACAAATGATACTGATACAGAATCACCTTTAGAAAGATTGGAACACGCCCTTGTAAAACCGGTTAATTTTCTGATCATTCCCATATTTGCGTTTGCCAATACTAATATCACGATTCAGCAGGAAATGATTGAAGGACTGACCTCTCCTTTAGGCTTGGGGATTTCTTTGGGACTGATTTTCGGTAAACCAATCGGCATTGTGACAACCTCTTTTATCTGTTCTAAATTGGGTATCGGCCAACTGCCAGAAAACAGCAAAATGCTACATATGGTGGGATTGGGACTGCTTGCCGGAATAGGCTTTACGATGTCTATCTTTATATCGATACTATCATTTGATAACCAAATACTCATTGAGGAGGCAAAATTATCTGTTCTGATTACCTCATTAATTGCAGGTATTTTAGGGTATGTGATTTTAAACTTCTCGGGTAAAAGAAAAAGTTGGAAGGCTGAAAGGTAGATTTCAGCTTTCTTGTTAGATTAAATGGGGTTAAATCTTTATCATAATATGATTTGCACTATGGGATGCAGCAAAATGCTAACAGCCTCTTGAAGCTCCGCTTCATTGTCTTTCAGAAAGGTTTGTAATTTTAGTTCCTCATCAATTAGTTCAAGGCACACTGTGTTTTTGAGTGGCGGCAGTTCTGATAGATTATATACTATATTCTCATCACCCAGATAACCTGCACTGGCATTGAAAATATTCGCCTGAAGTATTTTCTGCTCTTTGGCAGCTTTGAGCAATTGATTGCTTAAACTGCTATTCCACAGCTTTTGCCAAAAGGATAATTTTTTGGATTTCTGACCGAATTTGAAATATATTATTAATAATTGATACTGTTCCATAATTGCTTTGAATTTTTATTTAAGGTTGGAAATGGTCTTATCTGAATAATTGGTAAAACGGCTGTGCTTGGGTTCGCCTATTTTCTGTCTGCCGTAAATGCTGTTATGTCCTGAAAAGAGGTAAGACACCACGCAGGCAATAGCCACATAAATACCGCAGTCTGCTCCAAACAGTTCAATTCCCATGAGCATACAAGCCAACGGCGTATTGGTAGCCCCGGCAAATACGGCAACAAAACCCATACCTGCCAATAGCCCGACCGGTAATGGAATGATTAAAGACAGGGCACTGCCCAATGCTGCACCGATAAAGAACATGGGTGTAACCTCGCCACCCTTAAAGCCTGCTGCAAGTGTGACAATCGTAAAAGCCATTTTAAGGGCAAAGTCATATGGAGGTAACTGCACTTCAAAAGACTGCACAATGACAGGAATGCCTAATCCGATATATTTAGTAGTGCCAATAGCCAGCACAGCCAATGCGACAATAATACCGCCTGTGAAAGGACGCATTGGCGGGAAGGTTATGTGTTTTTTAAATTGACCTGCTGTCCAGTGAATGACTTTACTGAAACAGGCCGCACAGAGACCGAATAAGACACCAGCTATAATACTGTATAGAACTGGCAAAAAGTCGAGTTCGGGCAAAATGCTGATATGATAATGAGTATGCTTCGCCTGCCAGAGATGCGTAGTCCAATCGGCAAAAATGGCTGAGGCAAAAGCCGGAAATATGGCATTGTAACGGATACGTCCAATCATAAAAACTTCCAACCCAAAGACTGCTCCGGCCAATGGGGTACCAAAAACAGAACCGAAACCTGCGGCAATAGCAGAAATGATAAGTATAGTACGCTCTGAAGAAGAAAGCCTGAAAGGTTTGCTGAACTGGTCTGCAATGGCTCCTGCCATCTGCAAAGCTGTTCCTTCACGTCCTGCTGAACCGCCGAAAAAATGTGTGACCATCGTTCCGAGGTAAACAAACGGAGCCATATGGAATGGGATTACTTTCTGAGGTTCGTGTATGGTGTCTATCAAAAGGTTATTTCCGGCTTCGGCATCTTTACCGTAATAGTAGTACAAAAGACCAATAAGCAGACCGCCAATAGGAAGCAGCGCAATGAGCCATTGATTGCTTTCCCTGAAATAGGTAGCACAATCCAGTGAAATCAGAAAACCTGCCGATGCTGAACCGACGGCAAGCCCTATGACCAAACTGATACAAAGCCATTTGAATACATACGGGAGTGCCGGATAATTTCTGAAAAATACTGTGAATTGAAGTAAGGCCGTTTTAGCAAAGGAACGCTGATTTTTTGACATAATATACCTGATTAAAATGTTTTACATTTAATTTAATCAGGCGTCATCAGCTTTTTTAAAAGCGGTTGGGTAAGGAAGAACACCATTTCCTTTTGTTGATGCAAATGTATAAAATATATTCAGATTTGCACTATTTACTATTGGAAAAAGTTATCGCCTGTATTGTCAGTAACGTATTTAAATTTGAAATAACACATATCCTAATAAGGAACCGCCCAAAACTACAACAGCACTATTTAATTTTTTGTATCCAAAAGTTATTGCAATGCTCAAAACTGCAATTAACATCGTCCGCCAATCAGTAATGGTTTCTTTACCCATTTCATAGCACACAGCCATAATTATGGCTACCGATGCTACATTTACAGCATCTAAAAAGGATGACAATCCTTTAGAATTTCGTAACTTTTTCATTAACGGATTAAGCAGTGCTACAAAAACAAATGAGGGAAGAAAAATAGCAACAGTTGAAATAAAAGCACCTGAAACCCCATTGATTTGAAAGCCGATAAACGTTACCGACGAAAAAACAGGACCAGGTGTGAACTGACCTACCGCAATGGCATCCATCAATTGCTGTCTTGTGAGCAGACCTGTTGCTACCAATTCTGTATCTAAAAAGGCAAACAGCACATATCCGCTCCCATAAAGTATGGAGCCAATTTTAAGAAATGTCCAAAACAGTTTGGCATTTGTCGCTGTCCAAAAAGTTGTCTGTGTAATTTGAAGAAAGGTAAACGGAACAATACTTTGCAAAATATCATTTTGCCTGTTCTGAACCGTGTGCAATCCAAATGCTAACAAACCTGCACCAAACATTAAATAAATTTCATTAACTCCAAACACCGCTGCGAACAAAACAGCAATACCAATAAGAGCTAAATTTATGGATTTGACAGATTGTTTTGCCAATGGATAAATTGCAGCCAGAATGATGGCTATTATAGCAGGTTTGATACCATAGATAAAAGGTTGTACTTCGGGTAGCTGTCCGTAAAGGCTATACAAATACGCTAAAATTCCAGTTATAAATACAGCAGGCAGAATAAAACATAAACCTGCTATTATCAATCCTTTCCAACCGCCTTTATCATATCCAATATGAATAGCCATTTCCGTGCTGTTAGGTCCTGGAATAAGGTTGGTAGCACCCAGCAGATCCAAAAAATGCTGTTCGTTCATCCATTTTCGTCTTACCACCACTTCATCCCGCATCATGGCAATATGTGCTGCTGGCCCTCCAAACCCTATAATACCTAAATTACCGAAAACTTTTGCTATTTCTTTTAGCTTTGTTTTATGCTCCATTTGTTTGTCAATGTTTTGTCAGCCGACCAACGACCTCCACCTTTTATCAATAGAAAGACACTCCCCAAAAGCATCGCCCAATCTGTACGGCTTCCATGCATCATTTCCCAAAATCCTTTTTCGGCTAAAAGCTCTGATTTGGTTGTTGCAATAGCAGCGAACATAATAATGATAAGAGGAACGCTAGCCAATCTTGTTAGAAGTCCAACAAGAATTAGAAGTCCACAAATAATTTCAAAACTTCCAACTAAACCGCCTAAAAATTCAGGAGAAGGCAAACCAATTTTTTCAAATCGCCCGGCTCCAAGTTTGTCGGCAAATAAAAATTTCTGAATTCCTTCTGAAAGAAAAACCGCACCTACCATCAATCGAATTAAAATGGTGGTTTTGGAATGATCTGTGTGAATAGTTTTTAAATTCATCGATATAAATTATTATCGTATCAAAATTAGCTATAATACCTTTTCTTTAACCACAAACTTGCCCTAACCAAAAGTATCAGAACAGGAACCTCAACCAGTGGACCGATAACTCCAACAAATGCCTGTGGCGAATGAATACCGAAAACCGCTATAGCTACAGCTATTGCTAATTCAAAATTGTTTCCTGTGGCAGTAAAGGCGATAGAAGCGTTTTTGTCGTAAGGCAATTTCAAAGATTTATTGATAAAAAAGCTCACGAAAAACATCAATACAAAATAGATGATTAAGGGTATGGCTACTTTTATCACATCCATTGGTAACTCTACTATTTTGTCGCCTTTCAAGCTAAACATCAATACGATAGTAAAGAGTAAAGCATACAAAGTAATAGGCGATATTTTGGGTACGAATGTTCTGTTATACCATTCAATGCCTTGTGTTTTGACTAAAAAATAACGACTTAAAAAACCTGCCAAAAACGGAATTCCTAAGTATATCAATACGCTTTCTGTTACGTCTTTCATAGATACATTTACGTTGAAATTGGCTAAACCTAATTTACTCGGTAATACATTGATGAAAAGCCAAACCAAAACACTGTAACTCAATATCTGAAAGATACTATTTAAAGCAACCAACATAGCGGTATATTCTCTGTTGGCTTTTGCCAAATCACTCCATACAATAACCATGGCGATACACCTTGCTAAGCCTATCAGTATTAAGCCTGTCATATAATCTGGTTCGTTGCGTAAAAACAAAACAGCTAATCCGAACATTAATACTGTACCGATTAGCCAATTCAACAATAAGGATATGCCGATTACTTTTTTGTCCTTAAAGGCTTTTGGTAGTAAGGAATAATTCACTTTTGCCAATGGTGGATACATCATCAGTATTAATCCTATTGCTAAAGGAATATTAGTAGTACCTACTGACAAACTGTTTGTAACATTGGAAATTGTAGGAAGGAAATAACCCAATCCTACACCTAATGCCATGGCAAGAAATATCCATAAGGTCAGGTATCTGTCTAAGAATTTTAGTTTTGGTTGCATAGGTTATCGACTGATTTTTGAAAAGACATAAAACATTTCGCTTGCTATCTGTAAACTCCTTTCTGCATATACCATTGATTGCTCCAGTGTATTATCTGAAATTTTAGGATCTTCAAAAGTGATGGGAATTCTTTTTTCTGCTCCTGCTATAAAAGGGCAACCACCGTCTGCTTGCGAACAGGTCATAATAGCTGCGAACGCTGAAACCGGATTAAAAGGGCTATCGTATTTTTTGGAAAAACCGATTATTGGCAAAGCATTTTCACTGTACTTTATAGCATATACAGGATTATGAGTGTCTGCAATTTTGAAGATATTAAAACCCTGATTAGTCAATGTTTCTGCCACTTTCGGAAATAGTGCTGTTTCTTCCGTTCCGCCGGAAAAGCAATATACATTTGCAATATTGAAGTACGCACTGGCTACTAGGGCCCAAACCTGTGATAAATGGCTCCTGCGCGAATTATGGGTACAAATGAAACTTATATTTATTTGCTGCTTGCTATTTATTTTTAATTGAATAAAATCAATCAACGGCTGTAAGGTACTTTTACGCTCATCGTTATTGATTTTCTCCCATTCTAACTGTTGAATTGTCTCTAATAAAATTGGATACATGAATATTTTATTTAAGGGTTTAGCAGCATCCTGAATTTGGAGTGCAGGAATTTGATTGATTTGCAGTTAATTCGGAAAGGCTTTTCTTTTGCTTTCCAGAAGGAATTCCGCAAGCATCCTGAGCCAAGCAGGCAGTCGTTTTATTTTTCAATACAAATGTATTTCCAATGAAATCCAAATCGTACTTACCAATAGTGTCACTTTGATATTCCACTTCTATCTCAGCATCTTCAATTCCTAATTTTTCTTCTGAAAGTCTAATTATACTTAATAACTTTACTGGTTTCAATCTGTGCTCATAATCATTGGCATTCCACAATTGAAAATTGACTGCTTTTTCATTACGGATCACACCGCCACAATCAATAAAATTTTTAATGATTTGTCCCACTTCAGTAACGTGAAAGTGCTCAGGAACAAATGTTCCATTTTCTAATTGAAATTCAACATTTTCTAATGTTGGTAAAATTTCTTTGATTTCTGATAATTTCATAATACAAACTTTTAAAATGATAAAATAGATAATTAATTATAAATGGTATATAGCAATATAACGATATTAAAGTATAAAAAAATGCCTTAACAGCACTGCTTTACGTTTACATCCTGATTGAAAAAGCCATTAAATTCCTCTTGAAATTGTTTCCATGCCTTTTCGTCAATACAATAACAAACTGATTTTCCTTCAATTGAACCTTGAATAATTCCTATGGTTTTTAATTCTTTTAAATGTTGTGAAATAGTTGCCTGTGCTAAACCTAATTCCTCAACCAGATCATTACAAATACATGCTTTTTGGTTGATAATATATTGCAGGATTGCTATTCTGGCTGGATGCCCTAAAACTTTAAGAAGCGATGCAAGTTTATTTTGCTCGTCTTTATATATTTCTGTTTTTGTAACTCCCATTTTTAAAATTATTTACATCGCAATATTACGATATTAAATTTAAATTCAAAAGATTTTTTATTTTTATTTCTGAAAGCTCACTATAAGACCCTTCAAAATCAACTAAAAAAAATTATATAAAACTTGGATCATAACACAGAATCTTTTCTTTGGTCGGAAGTGTGAAAGAAAAGAAGTTTTCCAAAACAACAAAAGGCATAAAGAACATCCCTCAAAAAAAATCACACCCTTTTTGGTAAAATACAACGCCTGCACTTTCATCAAATTGGCTGTGCATTCATTGGACAAAAAAAGACATTTCCTTCCTGGTGGGAAATGTCTTTTCGCTGTACTTCTTTTTAAATCAGAAAAAATCTAAATCTTATTTTTTGCGATTTTCCGTTCCAGCAGCGTTTCTACAATCTCGTAGTCGCTTTCAAAGGTTTCTCCTTCAAAATGGTAATGCTCCGTTTGCTCATCGAACTGGTATTGGTCAAAATCCTCCTCCTCCAGATAGACATCGTTGAGCATCCCCTCAGAATAGGTTGCCCTGCCGTATACGAGGTTGCCCATTTCTTCATACTCCTGTATGAAACTCAATTCATGCAGGTCAGCTATGCTTTGAAGCACTTCGGTATTGGGCGACCATTTTGTTTCATATTGAAATTGTCCTTCATCGCCCTCGTTCCAATAGATATTGAAGAAATATCCTCCATTGGTATCGGGAACGAAGTCGGGTAATTGCCCTTGCTCCGTCTTTTCTTCTTTTCCTTTCATTGATTGGAAAAGTTCTTGTATTGCTGTGATTGCTTCGGGAGTTCCCTCGAATACAACCGTATTACTGCACCAATTTGCCATAGTCAATATTTTTATAAGGCTACCACCGATTAAGGCGGCAGCCTATGGTTGTTTAATTAAGGTTTAGTATTTCTGCACCGTCCAAGGCAAAATCGCTGCACAAGTCAAATGCTTTCTGTGATTTGAGTTGGGCAGTACCACCCAATACAATGCTTTGTAATTTGGCTTCGTCATTCTTGTAATTTCTTACGTTCTGATAGTAGCCTGTAACAGCGTTGTACGCTCCGAACAAAGTGCCTTTTGTCGTGTCCATTTGCTGTGTATCGCTTATCATCGCATACGCAAAAGCATCTTCAACTGTGTTTTTGAAAAGGGTTGAAATTTCGTCTTCTGCACCTTTTTTAAGCAAATCAAAGGTTTCCTTGTTCGGACAAAGCGCCAATTGGATCAGCTTTTTAACCTCTCGGTCTGTTACCTTTACTTTCGCCCATTCATTGAAAATTCCCTCTAATTGCTTGCTCAATGTGTTGGCAAGTCCCATAATCTTGTGAGCGTTCTCGATACGTCCTTTTGCTCCCGATGTGTGTCTGATGCGGACAACATTTGTCATACTGCGTAATGAAGCATTTAAGGTATTTTGGCAAACGATACGGATTGGTGTAAATGCGGCTGTGATACTTCCGCTGCCATCGTGCGAAGTGGTCAGGAAAATGTACTTTTCAGTAATATCATCTCCATTGCCTACACGGATATAATCGGGCAGTTTGGCTGTGATAAATATGCGTTCTCCATTGCCTAACGCTCCTGCGGTTTCATAGAGAATGCCCTCGCCACCGCCTACAATGGCATCAAAGAAATTAAAGGCTTCACGGTTCTGTACGATATGGTAATCCTTTCCGACTACTCCCAATACGGCATTGCTGTCGGTGCGTATGTTGGCGAAATAGTTGGGCACTTTCAATTCGCTGCCGCCTATCTCTATGCCGTTGGTGGTTTCGATAATGCCTGAAACTTTCGTAAACAGTGGGGATTTTACGACTTCGTAGTCCAACCCTGCGTGTTTGATGGCTTCCTCGCTTGTTGGGTACTGTTCTACGATTTGCCCCAGACCGTGCCACGCTTTTTGCTGAACGCTGAAAAAGGAATAACATCCTGTTCCCTCGTTGAAATTGATATTATGTGCCATAATGCTTAAAATTTGATGTTAAAAAAATGATTGAATGCTTGTTGTTAGAATGGGAGGTCGTTCTCTGTCCCCTGTGCAGTGACCTTGTTGTTTTCCGCTTGTGCAGCAGCCTGCACGGTTTCTGCTTTCTTGCTGCCGCTCCCGTCAGCACGGGACAGGCTGTGCAGTTTGATTTGCGAGGTATGGAAATTCAGACCTGCCCTTGGCTCTCCGTCATTGCCTGTCCACGCCCTGGTGCTTACCCTGCCCGATAATTCTACCAAAGTGCCTTTTGTAAGGAGCCTGGCTACATTCGGTGTTATCCAATAGGAGCAGTCAAAATAGGTTGCCTGCTCGATGCGTTCGCCCTGCTTGTTGCGGTAGCTGTCGTTTATCGCTACCGAAAAGTGTACTACTTGTCTGTCCTGTGACGTGGTGCGTACCTCCGCATCCCTTGTCAGTCTTCCTGTGATGTTCATAATCGTCCTCTTTAAAATTTTACATTCTCCTACGTCCACTTGCCTCCTTTCCTGCTCTCCGTTGGCGGCTTGTTCCGCTTCGCTTCTCAAATCATTTTTCCAAAAGAAAAACCGGAAAAAAGAAAGCAGATAATCCAGGCGGGCTTTGCGGAAAACCAAAAGGAAACGGAATAAGTCCCGAAGGGTGGCAAGGCGGCACACTGCAACCCGGCGAAGCCATCATCCCGCCTTGCCATTATGCCGTAGTCTTTTGGTTGGGAGGTGCGGTGGATGCCCGCCATACCTTAGCTGCCTTTTTACCGGTTGATTGTGGAAAATCAATTTCTAATAATTTCTTTTTGAAGTACAAACTCATGCTATGAAAGCATGTGACAGGGATTTGAAAAATGAAATCAGCAAAGGGATGAGATAGGGAATTGCATTTTTTAATTTTCTGTCTAAGAAAAGATGGAAGCTCTTTTACAGCATTGGGTTCTGCAGAGGAAGGTAAATGTGCTTCGGCTTTAAAAATACAGCAGCAAAAAGAAGCAGGACTGCCAACAAGTCCTGCTAAGTGGTGTGAAGGAAGTAAAGGCCAATCAGATTGCCACAGAAAAGCTTCTTTCCTTGCCTGAAATCTTGGCCAACCAAATCCATATCTTGAAGTGAGCCTGCTAAGAATTCCCAGGTCCTTAAAAAAGACGTTATCACATTGCGTTTGAGAACATAGAGTAGAGTGAAAATACAGGGGCAACTGACCCAAGAAGGAAAAAAATAGGATGAAAAATTACCATCACCACAAGGAATTGAAGGTGCTTTGTCAAAAGACGGAACAACAATTCAAAATATCGGCAATGCAATGAATGATTCCGTCAAATTAGGAGAATGTGATGTAAAATATATTCTTCTAATTCCAGAAAAAACAACGAAGTAAATAAAGTTACTCCTGTTCCCATGGTCACCAACACAACACTGAAAACTATCGCAAAAGAAGAAGAAATGTCTTGGAACTGTTTTTAAAAGAAAGCAAGCTTTTTTGTATGTTTTTTTATTGGATGCAAGCATTTTTCCCCGCAATTTCAAAATGGTAGCTTTTCGCAAATTTTTGGTAGTCACATGACGCGTACAAATCTTTACTTTTACAGCGTAAATTTACAATCGCGTTAATGTCATTATAAAACCGATTTATAAAAGACAATACTAATCGTAATCTGATCATGATACATAAATACAAGTCCAATAAAGCCTATTACCAAAGTACGATAGCACTGGCAGGTCCCGTAGTAGTTTCGCAGCTTGGGCACACCTTGGTGCTGGCGGTTGATTCTATTATCGTCGGACACTATGCTGGAACCGTATCCTTGGCTGCCGTATCACTGGTTCATTCCGTTTTTATGGTGGTATTGGTAATCGGGCTGGGAATAGCCTATGGACTGACCCCTTTAATCGCACAGGAAAACGGAAAATCAAACGATAAGGAATGTGCAAAATTGCTTTCCAACAGCCTATGGATTAACATGATAGTATCAATACTGCTCTTTTTAGCGGTATACTACGGATCCGTATTTGCCATGTACCATGTCGATCAGGACCCGCGGGTTGTTGAAACGGCTAAACCCTATTTGCTCCTTCTAGGCATCTCCATACTGCCCTTGATGGTATTTCAAGCATTCAAGCAATTTGCTGAAGGATTGGGCTTTACCAAGCAAGCCATGAACATCACCATCTGGGGAAATGTCCTCAATTTAATATTGGCCGTTATCTTGGTCAAGGGGATGTTTGGAATCCCTCCCATGGGGGTCAAGGGAATAGGCATTGCCACCTTGATAGACCGTGTGCTGATGATGATCGTAATGGGAGGGTACGTTTTAAGGTCAAGAAATTTCAAGGCCTATATACAGCACTTCTCGATACGGTTTATAGATGTTGCAAGATCTGCCAAGATCGTAAAAATTGGTGTACCTGTCGCAATGCAATATATTTTTGAAATTGGAGCCTTTGCAGTAGCCGCACTAATGGCGGGTAAAATTGGTGCAATGGAACAGGCCGCACATCAGACCGCAATCACCTTCGTAGCGATGACCTACATGATGGCCAGCGGGATAGCATCGGCAGCAACCATCAAGGTAGGCAATAGTTTTGGAAGCCAGAATCATTTTAGAATCCAGAAATTTGCCCTGGTTTCCTATCACCTGGTCATTATCTTTATGCTGTTCTTTGCTGTTATCTTTACGCTGTTTAATCAATATCTGCCCCATATCATAACGAACGATCCAGCTGTTATTTCCTTGGCCGCACAATTATTGATCATCGCTGGTGTTTTCCAATTATTTGATGGAACACAGGTAGTGGGTTTGGGTACGTTAAGAGGTCTGGGAGATGTAAAAATCCCAACATTCATAACCTTCTTTGCCTATTGGATCATAGGCCTGCCTGTGGCCTATCTTTTAGGAATCAAGCTTGATATCGGTGTGGAGGGTATCTGGTACGGGTTGACACTCGGCCTGCTGGCCTCCTCCATCCTACTGTATTTCAGATCCCAATACATCATTAGAAACAAGGTAAAAAATGCGTAATGCTGCCTCTTCATTATTTTATGCAATTGACTTGTCCCCTTCCCCATCGGTAACCCTTCTTGATTAATTGGTACATAAGAACAAACTGTCACTTGCATAAATACATAAAATATTCCACTAAAATCAGATGAAAAGTATCTGCCAACAAGAAGAGCCAGGTTAAACAATAGTTTCCCCTGGCTCTATGATTTTTTAACTCCTTTTTTATGCCGATAAAAATTCATCGGCACTTTTAATCTCTGCATAGAAAAACGCCAGCGCGGCTAGAAAGGCATGGTGCACATCATCTGCCTTTACCGTTTTTCCATTGATTTCCAAATCCCTTGAAGCACAGGCGTCTCCAATAACGGTACATGTATATCCAAAGTCAAATGCGGCACGTGTGGTTGCGTCGATGCACATATGGGTCATCATTCCGGTAATTACCAATTCTGTTACGCCGTTTTCCTTTAAATAATCCAAAAGACCGGTATCCCTAAAGCTGTTCGGATAAAATTTCTGAAAAACATTTTCTCCATCAAGCGGCTTCACATTTTCGTGGATTTTTACACCATCTGTTCCCTCAACAAAAATAGGCATTGCTTCCGGGTCAGCCGATACGTGCTGTATGTGGGCTATTGGTAAATTATTGGCCCTAAAATGTTCCAATACCTTGCCTGCGTTCAAACTTGCTTCTATTGGGTTTGCCAATTCAATGGCTCCGTTTTCAAAATAATCATTTTGAATATCGATAATAATCAATGCTTGTTTACCCATATCAATTCAATCTTATTGTTTCTAATAATTATGAAGCAAAGTTAGAGAAACACCATTCTCTCAAAAATACCAAAACATTACGGATTGCTACCATTTTGATATTCGTTTAAAAAATCAGTTGTCGTGATTCCGGTCTGGTTCTTAAAAAAGCGCATCAAATGGTTGGGCTCTGAAAAGTTGAGCTGGAAAGCAATTTCACCTACAGTAAGTTTCGAGTGAATCAAGTAATCCTTGATTTCCACCAATAAACGCTGTTTGAGCAGGTGCGAAGCCGTAACATTGAACTGCTCTTTTACCGCCTTATTCAGTGCAATACGGTTGACTTTCAATAGTTCGGTATAATCGTTGATGCGCTGTTTTTGCCTGATATGGATTTCAATCAATTTCTTGAACTGAAAAGCCTCATTGTTTTGATTTTTCTCAAGTGCCAGATGGTGTCTTTCTGTATATTCCCTGTTCAATTTCTGAAGCAGGTAATAGATTAAAGAGCGGATGATGTGCACGCTGTCAAATCTTGTCCTTACCAATTCTGATTTTATCTCGGCAAGAAGCGCATAGTACCTCTCAATGAGTTCGGCATCAATCTGCATGCTGAGCGGGTATTCCAATTGATAGAAGTACAACAAGCGGTATGCAAATAATTTATCGGAAAAGAAGTCATTCAAGAAGTCCTCCTGAAAAACCAAAACGGTAAAATCCAAACCCTCTGGATCCAGATTCCATTCCCGTTTTTGAAAAGGTGAAATAAAGACAATGCTATTGTCGCTGATGGCAATTTTATCGTGATTTAAAATAAGTTGCCCACTGCCCTTCCTGAAAAAAGCAATCTCGAGATAATCGGTATTGTAGGTTTCCTTTTTAAGGTAGCCTTCTTTTACCTCATCAGACGGCAAAACATTTATCAGGAAATCGACCCCGCATTCTGTCTTATGAAACTTCTGGGTTCTCATTTTTTTTCTTTTATACAAATGTACTAAAAGTTGGTCGGTGTTTTTAAAATACATTTGAAAACAGAACCTACTAATACAGCGGGTTTGTGGTTAAATTAATTCTAGAAAATCATCTCTTTTTATTGAATTATTTAAATATGTATTTAAAATATATATTCGAAAACTAATTTTCAAATAGATTAACATTTCGGCCAAGTAAGAGTAATGGATCTCCTATTCATTCATATAAACATTTTAAATTTTATTTAATTTTCGCTCCTTTATTCTGTTCCATATGCGAGACAGATACTCAATATTCTAATTAATTCGCAGATGCCGCAAATCCGAGACTGAAATATATTTTTAGAATTGTGTTATAAATTTTAATACTTTTACAGCAATGAAATTCTTAAACTACATATTATCGATCTATTTGGTGGCGCTATCGTGCCTGCCTTGTGCCGATATTGAAACGCGTAGTGCAGACAATATGCCTGCCGGGATTTCATACAGTCACGAGAAAGAATCCCATAGCCACGATAAAGAATCCGACATGTGTTCGCCTTTTTGCACTTGCAGCTGTTGTGGATCCTTGATAGTGGGCTATCTTAAGATCGCCGATTTTAATTTCGAGGTAGCTTCCAAAAGCATC
This sequence comes from Flavobacteriaceae bacterium PS02334, assembly GCA_029959295.1. Classification (GTDB taxonomy): domain Bacteria; phylum Bacteroidota; class Bacteroidia; order Flavobacteriales; family Flavobacteriaceae; genus Flavobacterium. The sequence goes on from JASCOH010000003.1 coordinate 445,066, forward strand.
AGGACCAAATTGACCTCCTACACCTCTAAGTTTACTTCCAGCTTCTTCGGAAGCATATGGCAGCCGCCACAGTTGGTATAATGAACTCCCGGTAATTTCGGGCTGATAAGTTGCATCTTTTAAGCAACTTAAAAAGACAGCTGCCAGCTGTTTGCTAATTCATTATACAATAAAAATGTTACTTAGAATCATTCATTTTAGTATCCACTGACACAAGGAAAGACATTCCATTGCAAAGAACTGAACTAAAATCAAGGAACTGCCCAACTACAATACACACACCAAAAAATCAACTCAAGCTCAAAGATCGTGCTTAAACGTGCCTATTATAAAAAGTCATTTACTAAAAAGTGAAGGCCTTGTAGGTCATTCACATTAATATTTCAACCTAAACAATAATTCAAATTCAATCCACAGACGAAATCAGAGATCCACAAGAATTTAAGAAAAATAAAAACTATGAGCAAAAAAACAATTCTGCTTCTGGCTTTTGCCGCAACCGCACTTGGCGCCTCTTCTTGTAATAAGAAGGAGCAAACGGAAATAACGACGGGACAGGAAAAGCATGATCCCAAAAATGGAAAGGCTGACAATTTAGCCTATGAATGCCCAATGGATTGTGAAGAAGGCAAAACTTATGAAATGCAGGGAACATGCCCTGTCTGTAAAATGGTATTGATAGAGGTCAAAGCAGAGAGCCACCAAGGCTACGATCATTCAGAGGAGGAAAATGACAAAGTAAATCATGAAGCGCACAGCCATTGATCTTAAAAATCAGTTTAAAATCTGGTCCAGTACTGGATTTGGATTAAATTTTAATAATAATTTAAAATAGATACATGCAAGCATATAGATGCCTACGGTCAATAATATCTCCCTTAAGGGAAGATTTTCGTTTTTATACTGTCTGGATAATTCCCGGCAGGTTATCATTCATCCTAATTCAATAAATCTATGGCAATACGGGATGATCTTGAAAAACAGGGCAAATGGCTTTTAAAATACGGAAATGTCGCCCTACTGTTTATTTTATTGGTGCTTTTGATTATTTTGGTTGGATTATATGAAACTGCTCCCGACAGATTCTACTTGTGGCAGTCCGGAAGCAAAAACCTGTACCAGTATCTATGCATACTGTGCAGCCTATTCGGATTGGCCATTAGAGTTGCAGCAGTAGGACATACTCCGATCAAGCCGCACAGTCCAGGAGTAAAAAGCCTGGCAATGGAGAAGCACTTCACCACAGGGCTTTATTCCATAATGAGGCACCCAAAGCTTGTCGCACATTTTTTTATATTTCTTGGTCCTGTTCTAGTAAGCGGCAAGGTGTGGCATATCTTTTTTTATATTCTTGTTTTTTACCTTTACAATGAACGTATTATGTTTGCCAGGGAAAGTATCCTGATAAACAAATTTGGATTCAGGTACAGCAGGTGGGCAGAAAAAGTTCCGGCAATCATTCCAAATATTTATCTATACAGAAAGCCAGAGCTCTCGTTTAATCTAAAAAAAGTAGTACTCCAGGAAACCGGGCACCTTGCCGCCATTTTCATTATCTTTTCAGCGCTAGATATCCTTATTGAGCTCTTTAACGAGAAAAAAATAGGGCATAACTGCCCCCTAATGCTCATCAGCTGCATTATGGCAGTGCTATATCTTATTCTAAAAGTTCCAGCTGTCGTAAAGCGGATGGGTTGGAAAATCTAATCAGCTTGTCTGCTGTATGCCTGGCAATAAAAAATTATAAGGCATTATAACAATTTTAAAATAAAGATGTTATTATTTATCCAAATATTTTGTAAAGTATTTATTTTTTTTTTAATTTTACACTCGTGAAATTTTACGCAGCCATATTATCGTTACTTCTTCTGGTATTGTCCGGTCTGCCTTGTGCGGATATGGGCGATAATAATGGTGCTCAGGAAATTTCCTCCTCTATTTCAGAAAATCATACCCATGGTCCCAAAGAGAAGCACGTTGATATGTGCTCGCCTTTTTGCAGCTGTAACTGTTGCGGCCTCCAGATTTTAGACCTGGCGCCCAGTACTTATTTCGATGTTGTCGCAGTGAGGGTTATTATCTCTACACCTGAAACCAAATACAAATCTAATCTAGCTTCTGTTTTCTCCGGAAGTATTTGGCAACCGCCTCAAATAGTATAATGTTGCCCGGGTAATTCCGGGTTAAAGAGCTATGCATAACTGCCATAGTGGCCTTTTTTATTCATTCATATTATTTTAAAATGCTAGATAAAATCATTCATTTTAGTATCAATAATAAATTTATTATTGGTCTTTTTACAGTATTGTTGATTGCTGTTGGCAGCTACTCACTTTACACCCTACCTATTGACGCACTGCCGGATATCACAAATAATCAAGTGCAGATCATTACCAGTTCTCCAACATTGGCTACCCAGGAGGTTGAACAATTCATCACCTACCCTATTGAACAATCGGTAAAACCAATTCCCGATGTAGTAGAGCTCCGCTCAATAAGCCGCTTCGGATTAAGTGTCGTAACTGTAGTCTTTGAAGAGAATGTAGACATTTATTGGGCCCGTGCCCAAATATCTGAGCGCCTCAAGGCCGCTGAGGAATTAATACCCGACGGTGTGGGCTCACCTGAAATGGCTCCGGTCAGCACCGGTCTCGGAGAGATTTATCAATATGTGGTATTTCCCAAAAAAGGATATGAGGAAAAATATGATGCTACAGAACTCAGAACAATCCAAGATTGGATCATCAAGCCCCAGCTCATAGGAACCAAGGGAGTAGCCGAGGTCAATACCCTTGGGGGAAGCCTGAAGCAGTATGAAATTGCAGTAGAGCCAGACAAGCTTAAAAGCATGAATACGACCATTACCGAAATATTCAGTGCACTCGAAAACAATAATGAAAATACCGGCGGTGCCTACATTGATAAAAAACCTTACGCCTATTTTATCCGTGGGATCGGAATGGTGAATGGAATTGACGACATAAATAAAATTGTTGTTAAGACCGAGAACAATATCCCGATCCTGATACGTGACGTCGCAACGGTTCAAATCGGAAGCAGCATCAGGTATGGGGCGGTAACCAAAGATGGAAAGGGAGAAGAGGTATCAGGCATGGTGATGATGCTCAAAGGCGAAAATAGCGGCGAAGTTGTAAAACTCGTTAAGGAGAAGATGGAGCAGATCAAGAAATCGCTTCCCGAGGGTGTCTCAATCGAGCCGTTTATGGACCGGACAAAATTAGTAGACAAGGCAATCAGCACTGTTCAGACAAATCTTATCGAAGGGGCACTTATCGTAATCTTTATCCTGGTACTGCTGCTTGGCAACTGGCGTGCGGGCCTGGTTGTGGCTTCCGTAATTCCTCTGGCCCTGCTCTTTGCCATCACCATGATGAAGCTTTTTGGGGTAAGCGGGAACTTGATGAGCCTAGGGGCAATTGATTTCGGCCTGATTGTCGATGGGGCGGTCATCATTGTGGAAGCCATCATACATCGATTGCAGGTCAGCAAAAAAGGCAAGCTCAGCGTGCAGGAGATGAATGATGAAGTCTTTGAAGCCTCGTCCAAAATCCGTAGCAGTGCCGCATTTGGCGAGATAATCATCCTTATCGTGTACCTTCCAATCTTGGCACTGGTTGGCATCGAAGGAAAAATGTTCGGCCCTATGGCGCAAACTGTATCATTCGCAATTTTGGGCGCATTCATATTATCGCTGACCTATGTGCCGATGATGTCAGCACTTGCATTAAAAAAAGAAACCGGGCACAAAAAGAACATCAGTGACAGGATCATAAACAGTATTTACAATTTCTATTCTCCACTGTTGGAAAGAGCGCTGCGGGTCAAAGGCTTGATAGTAGGTGTCGCCTTTGCATTATTTGCCGCCTCCCTACTTTTATTCAATACGCTTGGCGGTGAATTTATACCCACACTGGATGAGGGTGATATCGCCACCCACCTGATCATTGCCTCCGGCAGCTCCTTATCCCAGGAAATTGAGTCTACTACAAAGGCAGAACAGATCTTAAAATCGAAATTTCCTGAAATCAAGATGATTGTCACAAAAATTGGTTCGGCAGAAATTCCTACGGATCCAATGCCCGTTGAGGCAGGTGACATGATCATCCTCCTAAAAGACAAAAGCGAATGGACCTCCGCCGATACCAAAGAAGAACTTATGGAAAAGATGGAAGAGGCACTTGAGGAAATCCCGGGAGCATCTACAGAATTTTCGCAACCCATCCAAATGCGTTTCAACGAGCTGATGACAGGAGTCAGAAGTGATGTTGCGATCAAGATTTTTGGAGACGATATCGAGGTCTTGGTCAGCAAGGGTGATGAAGTTATGCAGCTAATTAAAGGCATTCCTGGCATCCAGGATGCCAAGGCAGAACGCGTTGCCGGCTTGCCACAGATTACAATTCGTTACAATAAAGATAAATTGGCCCTCTATGGCTTGAAGATCGGTGACCTGAATAGGGTTGTCCGAATGGGCTTTGCTGGAGAAGCGGCAGGTGTGGTATACGAAGGGGAAAAAAGATTTGAAATTGTGGTCAGGCTGCAAAATGAAAACCGCAGGGACATCGCCAACCTGAAATCCCTGTTTGTCACGCTTCCATCAGGCAGCCAGATTCCATTGGAGCAGATTGCCGATATCAACTATGAAGACGGACCCATGCAGATTTCGCGTGAAAATGGCAAACGCAGGATCGTAGTGGGATTTAATGTCAGAGGCGCAGACGTTCAGTCGGTTGTTGAGAATATCCAGGAAAAATTGGATGCAAAACTAAAATTGCCTGATGGGTACTATACGACCTACGGCGGCCAATTTGAAAATCTGATCGATGCCAATAAAAGGCTTTCCGTTGCCGTACCTGTTGCATTGGGCTTGATATTGGTGCTGCTTTACTTTACGTTTAAATCCATGAAACAATCCCTGCTGATCTTTACGGCCATTCCGCTGTCTGCAATTGGAGGCATCTTTGCATTATGGCTCAGGGGGATGCCGTTCAGTATTTCCGCGGGTGTAGGTTTCATAGCACTTTTCGGTGTTGCCGTCCTCAATGGAATTGTACTCATAGGATATTTCAATCAATTAAAAGCAGAAGGTATGAACGATGTTTATGAAAGGATCAAAGAAGGAACCAAGGTAAGGCTGCGCCCTGTCATACTGACTGCGGCGGTCGCGTCGCTGGGATTTTTACCAATGGCAATCAGCAGCAGTGCCGGAGCAGAGGTTCAGAAGCCATTGGCCACGGTTGTAATTGGCGGATTGATAACCGCAACATTACTGACCCTGATTGTGCTGCCAATCCTTTATTTTTATTCTGAAAAGATCATCAAGGTCAAGCGAAACACCAAACTTAATGCCACGGCGATCGTATTGCTTTGCATGTCCTTGTTTCCACTCGGGGCCAACGCCCAGACACACCAGAATATTGATTTGAATGAGGCACTTTCAATGGGCATCAAGAACAATTTGAATGTGCAGGCATCCGAATTGGATGTCCGCATGCAGTCACAGTTGAAAAAATCTGCATTTGATATTCCGAAAATGGAATTTTCCGGAACTTTCGGTCAAATAAATTCAAATGCCCAGGATAAAAACCTTGCGGTTTCACAAAGCTTTAATCCTTTCCAATTCGGAGCCCGCCGAAGATTGCTGCGGGAAAACAGCAATGCCAGCCGGATAAGACTTGGAGTCACCAAGCAGGAAATTGCTTATAGCATCCGGCAGTCCTGGAACATCATCCTGTTCTATGAAAAGCAAAATAGGCTGCTGGAGCAGCACAACGTGATTTTGCAAAAATTTGTTAAGGCCGCTGAACTGAAATTGCAGACAGGTGAATCAAATTCACTTGAAAAGAATATCGCAAATGCGAAACAGCAGGAGCTGGTGCAGCGCATCAAACAGAACAAGACCGAAATCCGTGTTGAGAAAACCAGGCTCAACAGCCTGCTTAATTTGGAGGGCAATTTTACCATTAAAGATACTGCCTTTGTCCAGGTCCCTTTTGTTGTGGCCGACACGGCTATGGTAAAGCAGAATCCTTCCGTACAGCTTGCACAGGCACAGGTTGCGATTGCAAAAGCCAATCGCAGTTTGGAACGGTCCGCCATACTTCCGGATTTCTCCGCGGGTTACTTCATGCAATCCCTGACGGGTAATCAGGATGTCAGCGGACAGACGGTCTACTATGATAATTCCCCTAGATTTAATGGCTTTTCTGTAGGAGTCTCAATACCGGTGTTCGGTCTCGGCAGTTCCCTGTCCAAGTCCAGGGCCGCCGCAATCAATATAGAGCGGGAGCAGAAATCAGCAGACTATCTCAAGGAGCAGGTTAAAAACCAGTTTACACAGTTGGGCGAACAACTCAATACTTTTCAGGAACTGATCAATTATTATCAAAATACTGCCGAGCCAAATGCGAAGAAAATTGTACAGAATGCCACCATCTCCTACCAAAACGGCGATATATCCTATGTGGAATATGTACAGGGGATCGAAACAGCACTGGACATCAGACTGAATTATAGTAAAGCCGTCAACAACTACAACCAGGCCGTAATTAACATACAATATTTACTAAATCAATAATATAGAATAATGAAAAAATCAAATATCATATATGTCACGATTGCAGTAGCGGCAATAGCTTTAATACTGTACTTCTCTTTACGCCATAGCGACACAGACGGCCATGACCATTCAGAAGGTGAAAAACCGAAAACAGAAGCGGCGCATGCTGAAGGGGAAGAAGCAAATGCGGGCAGCAAGGAGGTAGAATTGAACGAGGCACAGTTTAGATCATCTGCCATTGAGCTTGGAACATTTGTTCCGAAAAACCTTAGCGAGGTCATCAATGCCAACGGCTATACGAAATTACCTCCCCAAAACCAGGCAGATGTTTCGGTATTTACCGCTGGGATTGTAAAATCAATAGCCGTTGTCGAAGGGCAGCAGATCAGTAAGGGACAAGTGCTTGCTGTTATTGAAAGCCCCGAATTTGCGAAACTTCATGAAGAATATCAGACCTCTAAAAGCAATCTTGAATTTTTAACACTGGAGTTTGAGCGCCAGAAAACATTAAGCGAGCAGGAAGTAAATTCCAAAAAGATCTTCCAGAAAACAAAAGCAGATTATCAGGTCGAAAAAGCAAGGTTTGCTTCCTTAAAGAGACAGCTTGCATTGCTGAACATAAATCCAAATGGGACACCCACTGCAAGTGTACCCGTACTGGCCCCGATTTCAGGTTCAATCACTGAAATCAATATAAAAATAGGAAGCAATGTGGAAGCTGGAAAACCACTGCTTGGCATCGTTGATAACTCAAAGCTGCACGTGGATCTCTTAGTATACGAAAAAGACCTGAACAAGGTCAAGGCCGGGCAGAATGTCCGTTTTGTACTGACAAATCAGGACAACTCTGAAATCATGGGCAAAATTTTTAGTGTTGGGAAATCATTTGAAACAGAGACCAAGTCAGTAGCCGTCCATGCAACGATTACAAACGACAGGCAGAAATTGATTCCCGGGCAATATGTGAATGGATTGATCGATATCGGTGCCAATACTGTAAATGCGTTGCCGGTCGAGGCCATCGTCAAGGCTGAGGGACGGGAGTTTATTTTTATCCTGGAGGAAGGCCATAATGAAGAGGCTTCAAAAGAAACAGCGCACGATGAAAAGGAAGGCCATGATCATGAAGACGGAGACAAGCATGCTGAACAGGAAGGCAAGACCTACCATTTTCAGCGAATAGAGGTCAAGACCGGTACAGTACAGCTGGGCTTCGTGCAGGTAAATCTGCTTCAGAAAATTGATGCCGATGCTAAAATTGTATTAAAAGGGGCCTACTACATACAAAGCCACCTGCTGAAAAGCGAAGGCGGCGGTGGCCATGAACATTAACAGTTAAAAGTGTATACAGATGAAAAAAGTAATTTTTATTTTGACGGTGACAATAACACTGGCCGCAACCTATTCCTGCATGAATAAAAACAAGGATGTAAGACCGACTCCAATCCATATGAATGAAGGCCAGGAAAGCGAAACTGCAAAAGCCTCCTACGAATGCCCTATGGATTGCGAAAAAGGAAAGGCGTACGGCGAGCAGGGAAAATGCCCGGTATGCGATATGGATTTAATTGCATCCGAAGCATTGCATGATGCCCAGGAAAGAGAAAATGGTGCTGTGAAAGACGGGCATGATGATCACGACAATCACTCACACTAAAAGTCATGCAGATGGGCTGTGAATTAAAAAATAGAAAACATGATAGAGAAAGGTAAGAACGAATTTGAATCCCAGGAAAGTAGGCCAATCCTGGAAAATGATTCAGTAAATCAGGAAAGCGGCTCCTCTAAAAAAGGCACGACGCATTCAGACGATGACGGCCATGACCATGGTGCGGCAATTGGCGAAGAGGATCCAGGCTGGAAAAGCCACTGGAAATTGCTTTTAGGAATCGTGATCCTGTTTATGATGCTGACCCTGGAGTTTGGATTTGAATATATTCCGCAATTCCCGATAAACCTTGCAATTTTTGCCATTGCATACATCCTGACGGGCGGAAACGTTCTATATATGGCGTACCGCAAAGCCATCCGATTTGACTTCTTCAACGAGTTTTTCTTGATGAGCGTAGCTACGATCGGCGCATTTGCTATCGGTTCATACAGTGAGGGTGTTGCTGTTATGGCTTTCTACTCCATCGGTGAATGGTTCCAAGATGCCGCGGTCAATCGCGCAAAAAGAAGCATCAAGGCGTTGCTTGATATCCGGCCCGACGAAGTTACCGTACTCAGGAATGGTGAAGGGGTGGTTGTAAACCCCAAGGAAGTCCTGTTGAACGAAGTCATTAGGGTAAAACCCGGTGAAAAAGTAGCACTCGATGGTACGATTGTTTCAGAGAAGGGTGCATTCAATACTGCCGCGCTCACCGGGGAAAGCAAACCCGACACCAAAATCAAAGGAGAAGCCATTTATGCGGGCATGATCAATCTGAATACTGTTGTAGACATAGAAGTGACTTCGCTCTTCCAGGACAGCAAGCTCAGCAAAATACTTGAGATGGTGCAGGACGCAACATCTAGAAAATCTCAGACACAGCTCTTCATCAGCAGATTTGCGAAGATATATACCCCAATCGTGTTCTTTTTGGCTTTGGCGGTATGCCTTGTCCCCTACTTCTTCGCAGACCCCTACATCTTCAATGTATGGTTCTACAGGGCGTTGGTGTTCCTGGTGATCAGCTGTCCGTGTGCATTGGTGGTATCCATCCCTTTGGGTTATTTCGGAGGCATTGGCCTTGCGTCAAGAAATGGAATCTTGTTCAAGGGCTCTAACTTTCTAGATGTAATGACAGGTATAAATGTAGTTGTCATGGATAAAACCGGCACATTGACCGAAGGCGTTTTCAAAGTGCAGGAAGTCGTTTCCAAGGATATTGAAGAGCCCTACCTTCTGAAGCTTACGGCGGCCATAGAAAGCCAGTCTACGCACCCTATCGGCCTGGCGATCCTGGAACATGCCGGCAAGGACAATGTAAAGGGAGTGAGTGTTGCTGCCGTGGAGGAAATTTCCGGACATGGCTTGAAGGGTGTCATCGACGGCAGGGAAGTATTGGCGGGAAATACCAAGCTGATGAAGAAATTCAACATTGCATATCCTGCAGAAATCGACAGCATCGTATACACGATTGTCGTGGTGGCGGTAGATAATAAATATGCAGGCCATATTACCATTGCCGATAAGATTAAGGAAGATGCCGCACAGGCAATAAAGGACCTCCATGCCTTAGACATACAGACCGTAATGCTCTCGGGAGACAAACAATCTGTCGTAGATGAGGTGGCCGGACAATTAGGGATGGATAATGCCTATGGCGATCTGCTTCCTGAAGGAAAAGTTGAAAAGGTTCAGGCCTTGAAGGACCAGGGCAGACACATTGCCTTTGTCGGTGACGGAGTAAACGATGCGCCAGTGGTAGCTCTGGCCGACGCAGGCATTGCAATGGGTGGCCTGGGAAGTGATGCGACCATCGAGACCGCAGATATCGTCATTCAGAACGACCAGCCCTCAAAGATTGTAACCGCAATCAAAATTGGCAAGATTACAAAACAGATCGTATGGCAGAATATCATCCTGGCAATGGTGGTAAAGATCATCGTACTGGGATTGGGCGCGGGCGGCATAGCGACGTTATGGGAAGCCGTTATTGCAGATGTTGGTGTGGCCCTGCTGGCCATCTTGAACGCTGTCAGGATACAGCGAATAAAATTCTAGGCCATGAAAAGCAGGATGATGCAATACAACTGGGTAGTAAAGACAAGCGGCTATCAAAAACTGGGGCTTTCCATCCTGCTTTCGGCTGCCGCATTTGCCCTACTGCTGTTCTTGCACCTTGAGATATTTACCAGGGCGGCCATCGCATGGGACATTTTCGCGCTGTCGATGATAGTGATGAGCTGGATGTTGTTTTGCACCACCAAGGCGGCCGAACAGCATGCGGTTGTAGGGAAACAGGATGATAGGCTCAAGGTCATTTTCACCGTCGTCCTTATTTCCATATGTGCCAGTTTATTTGGCGTCCTGTTCCTGATTGCCCAGAAGAACGACGGCATGCCCAACAAAGATTTAAACACCTTTGCAACACTGCTTGCGGTTGCCCTTTCCTGGATAATGCTGCACACCATCTTTACGATACGCTATGCACACCTGTATCATGACCATAACAGGCTGCATACGGGAAGCGATGTCGGCGGCATTGAGTTTCCCGATAAAGCAAGGCCTGACTATCTTGATTTTGCCTATTTTTCGTTTGTCATCGGAATGACATTCCAGGTATCGGATGTTTGCGTGACCTCTCCAATGGTCAGGCGCTACGTGCTGATGCACAGTCTGCTTTCCTTTATGTTCAACACGATCATAGTTGCCTTGACAATAAATACAATTGCCGACCTCAATCAATAAAAAAAAAACATAAGATGGACATAGCCACAGAATTACCAATACTATTAAAATTGATCCTTTCCTTCATACTGGGTGCCTTTATCGGCTTGGACAGGGAAATGCATGGCCGCGATGCGGGAATAAGGACCTATGCGGCGGTCTGTATCGGGGCAACATTGTTTACGGCAATTGCCGCACACCTGGTGGGCGACGCGGCGGCAACTTCAAGGGTTGTTGCAAACATCATTACGGGAGTTGGCTTTCTCGGTGCCGGGATCATCTACAGGAACAATAGCCAAGGCACCTCCCATGGTTTGACCACGGCGGCAACCGTATGGTGTACCTCTGCCGTAGGAGTGGCTGTGGGCCTTGATATGTTCATCATAGCCATCGTGAGTGCACTGGCATTGTATTTCCTTTTGTCATTGCATCATCAAAAGTGGTATATCAGGTGGAAGAACAAGGCAATACATAAACATGAAAAATCCAATCCGGAAGATTAATTTTTAAAGCAAGGATTTATGCTGATCAAAAACACCACACATTCCATCCTTTATTTCCTCAAATGCATGAGGATGGATATCATATTCATTGTCGTCTATGCTGTTATCATGGGAACGGTAGACCACAATACATTCTTAAAGAATATTGCAATACCCTTGCCGGTAACGACCATAACAGGCACCGTTGTGGCCCTGCTGCTGGCTTTCAGGACTGCACAGTCCTATGACCGTTGGTGGGAAGCACGCAAGGTATGGGGAGAGATCGTAAATGATTCGCGCACAATAACCAGGCAGTTTAAGCAGTTCTTACCGGCTGCCGATGCCTCGGCTGAACTGGCCCTATTTGCCGAAAGGCAAATTATCTGGTGCCATGCCTTGTCAGAGACGCTTCGTCTACAGCCATTCTCGGCAAAGGTGCAGTTGTACCTGGACAGCAATGCCATCCAGAGCAATAATGTACCTGCCGGACTGCTCGATAGGCATTCTGAACAATTGGCGGCCGTCTCGCAAAAATTTGCCCTCAACGATAACAAGCAAGTGCAAATCGATACGACACTCGCCAGGCTGAACGATGCCATGGGAAAATGTGAAAGGATAAAGAACACTGTTTTCCCAAAGTCCTACAGCTTACTGATCCACTTCCTGATCTACTGTCTGGCCTCAATCCTTCCCTTTGGTCTGGACGATACTTTTCCCCTTTTGGAAATCTTCCTTACCATGATCATACCGTTGATGCTGATTGCCGTTGAACAGACAGCGATTATCATGCAGAATCCCTTTGAGAACCAGCCTACAGATATCCCCATGACAAGGCTGTCTGATGTCATAGAAATGAATATAAATGAAATCGTCAGCGGCAAAAAAATTGTTGCGGTTTCAGGCAATGAATCCTACTATATAAATTAACAACCCTATTCCAATGGAACATCTGCAACCAAACCACCACCACTCCGGCCACAAGCACGGAGCGCTCATTGCGCAGCTTTTGGATTGCGCAGAGGCCTGTGAAACCTGCGCATCGTCCTGCCTTGATGAAATTGATGTTACGCCGATGGCACATTGCATAGAAATCGACAGGGACTGTGCAGACATATGCATACTGGCTGCAAAGTTACTTGCCCGCGACAGCGAATTCGTGCACGGATTGCTGGCAACATGTGAAAAAGCCTGCAGCCGTTGTGCCGATGAATGCAGCAAACACGATCATATGCATTGCATACGCTGCGCCGAAATAGCCGAAATGTGCGCTCAGGCATGCCACATGCATGGTGAAAACAGAAATTAGCCAGGCTGCTTTTTTCCTTGGCAATCTGTATTGAAGTCTACTTTATGCAACCGGTTGATAGCAGCAGCGCTGGCTATCAATCACAGTGCCATAAAGCTGTCCCGGGCAAATAATGCCTCATCCGTTTATCCGCCTTGCACTTGCAACGGTTGCTTGCAGATGGAGGAATGGAAATTATGATCAAACCCTCTTTTATAAATTATGTGAAAGCGCAAAACAGGCCGTAAAGCCGTCAAGCGTTACCCCCTTTATTTATCAACCCCTAATTGAAAAGACGTGAAAAAACTCTTATCATGCCACAGGTATGCCCTGTTGGTACACTTTATTCTATTGTTTCTGGTGATCTCCCAAATATTGAGATTGGCCTTCTTCATATGGCAGTATGATGAAGTTTCATGGAACATCATTGACCTTTCAATGACACTGCTAACAGGACTGTTTTTCGATCTCGGCACCGTCCTTTTCCTTACGCTTGCCGCCTTTCTCTACTATTCCCTTATGCCTGATCGATGGATAGGCTCAGTTATGGACAAGGTCCTGATCTGGTTATTTACATCCTTGACGGTTTTTATCATGGTCCTTGTCTTCTTTGCAGAAATAACCTTTTGGGATGAATTTAGAACGCGGTTCAATTTCATTGCCGTCGACTATCTTATTTATACCCATGAGGTCGTTGCGAACATTGAAGAATCTTATCCCCTTCCGATCCTCATAGCTGGAGCCGTGTCCATAACCCTTGGAATACTTTATTCCTTCTGGGTGGGCAAATCGTTTAAAAAGACCCTCTCAAGCAAGTGCGGCCTAAAGGCTAGGCTGCTGGTACTAGCAATTACGATGGGAACCGCCGCGCTCTTCACTGCTTTCGTTTCAAATGCCGATGCCGAGTGGTCCGATAACCGTTACAATTCTGAAATCTCCAAAGCTGGAATCTATTCGTTCTTTGCCGCTTTCAGGAACAATCAGATGAAGTACGATGAATTCTATACGTCGGTTGAGGACAGCAGGGCGTTTCAGATCGTCAAGGAAAAACTTGATGACGCCAATGGCGGCTATACCAAAGGAGGCTTTTCCATACACCGTCCGATAAAGGATTCGCTGCCCACCGAAGAAAGGAAAAATGTAATATTCATCCTGGTGGAAAGCTTCAGCGGGAGCTTTCTTAAAGAATTCGGAAATGCGGATGCTATCACCCCGTTCGTTGACAGCCTCGCACAAAACAGTATCTTCTTTGAAAACATGTTTGCCACCGGAACCCGCACTGTCCGGGGCATGGAGGCCGTAACGCTGTCCATACCGCCCACACCTGGGCAAAGCATCGTAAAGCGCCCTGAAAACCAAAATCTGTTCACGGTATCCAATGTTTTCAAGTCGAAGCAGTACGATTGCAATTTCTTCTATGGGGGCGATGGGTATTTCGACAACATGAATGCCTATTTCGGCGGTAACGGCTTTACCATCTACGACCGCGGACGCGGCAGCGTCTTAAGCGACAAGATAAAAACAGACAGGAATAATATTGAAGACAGCGAAGTTACATTCGAAAATGCCTGGGGGATCTGTGATGAAGACGTCTATGCCAAGATGCTGAAGGTGGCAGACCGGCAACATCAAGAAAAGCTTCCCTTTTTCAATTTTGTGATGACAACATCAAACCACAGGCCCTATACCTATCCATCCGGCAAAATTGATATCGAACCCGGTTCGGGCCGCAATGGAGCTGTAAAGTATACCGATTACGCCTTAAGGCAATTATTTAAGAAGGCGTCCCTGAAGCCATGGTATAAGAATACAGTCTTTGTAATCATTGCGGACCATTGCGCCAACAGCGCCGGAAAGGATGAAATAGATGTAGCCAACTACCACATACCTGCCATGATAGTCAATTTTCCTGAAATACAAAATCAAAAAATACGGAAACAATGTTCCCAGATAGATATTTTCCCCACACTGTTTTCCCTGATGCACTGGAATTATGAATCCGACTTTTTTGGAAAAAATGTGTTGCATAATTCCTTTGAAGAACGTGCATTCGTCGGCACCTACCGAAAACTCGCATTGATGAAAAAAAACAAGGTCATGGTCCTTTCGGACCAGAAGAAGCAAAATTTCTACCGTTGGGACAAAACAGACAATAGCTTAAAGCCGCTTCCAATGGACAAAGGTTTTTTAGAGGAGACCATTTCATGGTACCAGACCGCTGACTACCTGTTCACCAATAAATTATTGAAATAATGGTCTATATCCACTTCATAGTAAACCCGATCTCCGGAAAAGGCAATCACAATATAACCAACACACTCCTGAGTGTATATTTTCCATCGTCAAAATATAAAATCAAGGTCGATTATACGGAATACAAAGGGCATGCAATTTTGCTGGCAAGGGATGCTGTGGAGAACGGCCCTGACTGCATCGTTGCCTGTGGCGGTGATGGCACCATAAGCGAGGTCGCCGCCGTTATGGTAAACCTTAAAATTCCCTTAGGCATAGTCCCTGTAGGCTCAGGCAATGGGCTTGCGTCAAACCTTAGGATTCCAAAGGATGTCGGGCTGGCGGTAAGAATGATCAAGAACCGCCGCGAATCATTCATAGATGTTGGAAAAGTGAACAACCAGTATTTTTTCAGCAACATGGGAATAGGAATTGACGCCGTGATCATAAGGAAATATGAGGAGAACAACCAAAGGAGCTTGTACGGCTACATAAAGGCGGCACTCTGGGCAAGCTTGAATTACAAGCCCTTTGATACGGTTGTAATTCTTAATGGAAGAACCTTGGAAATGAGACCTTTTATGCTGTTTGTTTCAAATTCCAATGAAATGGGTTACAATATGGGCCTAACGCCCGATGCAGAATTAAATGACGGGCTCCTTGACCTTGTAATTGTGCCGGAACTTAATTTTTGGGAAAAACTGTATCTAGGGTACTGCATATTGACCAATAGCAGTACCAGATTCAACAAGGCTTCCCGCGAATCCATCCGTCATATTGACATTGAGCTCCCCGACAAGATATTCCTAGACATACAGACAGACGGCGAATACCATAATTTCAGGACCAATAAGCTTCAGGTAGAAGTCATTAAAAATGGACTTAGGGTCATCTGCTAAAGATTGGGACAACCCTATAAAAAAACCTCCGTTACCTGAAGTTGACGGAGGTTATTACGCTGCTATCAAAAGCCTTGGCATGCCCTTGATTGCGCTTTTAATAAAATAGGTGAGAACTGCACCTGAATTATCTGACGTATGCCGCAGCTGGCCGTACGCGATTACTCAACTATTATTTTTTTCGTCACCGTTTGGTTTCTCACAGAAAGTTTCAAAAGATACAAGCCCTGCTTCAGGTCGCCTATTGCATAAGTATCACCCACCGGCTTGGGCTTTTTAATTCGCTGCAGCAGCTGGCCGTTGATGGAGAACAGTTCAATTTCATCCAGTTGTGTCTGGCTCCCGATGTTCACCCTTTGGTTGCGTGATGGGTTTGGATAAATCACCA
The DNA here is from genome assembly GCA_029959295.1 of Flavobacteriaceae bacterium PS02334. Classification (GTDB taxonomy): domain Bacteria; phylum Bacteroidota; class Bacteroidia; order Flavobacteriales; family Flavobacteriaceae; genus Flavobacterium. Next base: position 461,307 of record JASCOH010000003.1, read on the forward strand.
GGCTTGAAAAGACATCAAAAGTTTCCACAAATAAAGCATTCCCCCAAATCATAGTGACATACGAATTGTCGTCGATGAACGGATTCCTGTTTCCCTGGCGGGCATATATCGCGTTGTTCCTGGCAACTTCAAACGCGCTCACTGGATCCATCTGGTTCCATGCCAAGAGGATATTCCTGAAAGTGTCCGTGAAGACCTGGGTGGTCGTACCGTTAAACATTGGGTAGGAAACGCCCCAGCTTGTAATTTCATTTTGGTAACGGGTGGCAAAATAAAAGTACATTCGGGCAATATCGCCCTTGAACTCATCGATAGGTTCAAAAACAATCCCACTATATCCCGCGGCATAACCGCTATTTGACGCCTGTCCTAATTTAGAGCCGTTTGAAGAGGTATAGCTTGAAGTAGGGCCGACTTTTCCATGGGGATAGTTGTTTCGCATCCCATTTACCTTTCCGTCTGTAGGGGTTATGAAATGCGCATCACTTTTCATGGGAGCATCTTCATTAAAGACAGATTGGGGAATAATGTGCTCCCTGTTATAGCAATCACCCTCTATACTGTAACTACCGCACTGGTTATTTCCCGGGGTATAATTATAAGGATCTGTTCCTAGCGGATTTTCCGAGTACATGTCCAATACCGAACCGTCATCTTCATAGAAATAATCACGGTCCGAATTATTGTATGTGGTATATAATCCGGCATAGCCTTTGTCAGTATGTCCCTTTATTATGTTGTACAGCTGTGTTTTCAGGCTATATCCCGTTCCGGATGCTGAATTGTAATAGTTGGCCGGTGCCTGGGCAAAACAAGTTAGGCTCAAGAGCAAAATTGTTGAAATATAGATTTTTTTAATTTCCATTCGTATTAATTTATAGATATTTTGAGAAAGATTGATCTATGTCGTGATGCCGCCTAACGGATAAATGCCTGTGCATCGATAAGTATAAGCGCATCCATTCTTGCCTTACCGCGGCAGCGATAAGGGTAATTAGAGAATGCCTGCACGGTATTTGGCAGGATATAAGAACTGGTGATTTAGGGAATCAGTCAATTTTGGGCGGCTGCCATATCTCAATTGGATAAAGCAATAAGATGGCATCCTGATGGCTGAATTGGTGCCTTGCTGTTTTTTCAGGACTAAAAAGGCTGATGATTTTATTGGGAAGGGAAACAAAAATCACCTTATGGAAACAAATAAAATTGGAGCAACGGTGCTGGCCATGGTGCTCAGAATGATCTTCCGCCTCCCGATTCGTATTGCAAATTTTCTTTTGCTCTGACAAGTGACCATGCAATATTTTAAATGCCGGGGCAAATGCCAGGCTTAAGATGTAGAAACCCAATAAAATTGCTGTATGTTTCATTAAGCAAATATATAAAAAGAAGCGCTATAAATTGTATGCCCAAACTGCAAATACCCGCACTGCAAAAACTACCTACTTCCTGAAGGGCTAATAAAAATAAAACAAAATAAAAAAAGGAAACGTCAGGATATTCTGGAAATTCTGGAAACATGGCAGGTAAAAAAAAACGAATCACACCCATTATCGCTATATGCCTATTTACAGAAAAGGAGACAGGGAGGTGTACAGACACAGCTAAGGAGTGTGTTGTCAGCAATGGACATCATCGCGCCAAGCCGAAATTACACGAGACATCGATTTTGCTGTTGTATCAATCAGAATGGAACGCATCCGCCCAGGCTTGTCCGCATGGATGCCTTTCAAACGCTGGAGGATCCATGAGGTTGCACATTCCAATCCATGCCCCTGCCTATCGTAATTTTCCTACTTAAGATAATCATGTTGATTTTAGAGTATCGAAGGAATTCGGCCTCTTCAGTTTATATTTTCGATCCATTTAATTAGATATCCAATCCTAAATTTTGCAGTTGGAAAAAAAATAAGAAAATTTGCATTTCTGAATAGTGGGCAGGTGCTTTTAAACCTGTCTTCGATAAATCGGCGCTGTAACTTTGTTCAGAAACCAAATCATAATGAAACGCACCATGCAGGCGCTTGCCGTTGCTCTTATGGGTTTGGGGCTCGCGTACTCTGTCCTTCTGGATGCGAAAAATTAGCAGCAGGCAAGAACATAGCCGAAGCCCTTGTTCTGTCTATGTTCTTCTGCACCTTCGCATATCTGACCATGGGGCTTATAAGAGAGCGTGCAAAGGAAAATGCATGGGCCTGCGATGGAAAAGATCGCAGGAAGTAAGATTCCCTTTCTAGACGGCCAGGCCTCAAGACCAAGGATTGCCAAAAAATCAATATTTGAGATCCAATACGACCTAGCAATTTAACTCTAAAGCTCCAACTAAAAACATTTGCAAAGATTTTCAAGCATTTAATAGCGATATTGCGCTAAATTTTAAAAAAAAATCAATAATTTTCCTACGTATAAAAGATATAAAAAAATCTGTTTTTCATGGATATAATTAGGGATGCCTCAGATAAGCATAAAGGGGTGAAATTACAAAAATTGCGTGCCATCAAATTAGCATTTGATATCATCATCGGAAATCCAAAAGCGCAATTCCATATTGCTATAGAAAGCCAGGGCGATGTATTCATATACAGCGACGGCCGAAAATTCGTCGAAGAAAACAAGAACTATGAATCTAAAAATTTTTCGTTTTTCACGCATCAGGTATTGAATACACTGGTATACTTTCTCGACTACTGGCTAAAAGAATCTGTACAGAAAAGCAGCAATGTTATCTTCAGCTTCTATTCAACCAACAGCATTTCAAAAGAATACAATACCGCAGGCACGAAGAAGCTAGGCATCGAACTCCCTGAAAGGCCTATCTTAGAACTGCTAGGCAAAAAGGAATGGAACACTGAAAACGACCTTATTGAAATCTGCAAAAAGGCGCTGCTTTCCGAATATGAAAGGCAATATAAGGGCAAGAACAATAATTACAGCGCGCTGGAAGCTCTAGCTGAAGAAGACTGGAAATCTTTTTTTAGCAATATCATCTGGAATTTCGAAATGCCGGCTAATGAAAAATTAGAATCTGAAATAAGCGCGCTCATCAAACAATATGCACTGCTCAAAAAGATAAATATCGACGGTAAGGAAGCTTTTATAGAGGCAATGCTAAGAAAAAGGCTGGAGGACAAGCAAGATGAAGACGATATGACAAGCCGATACCTGACTGATGAGGCTTTAGAACTTATTTTTTACCAGATAGCCAATAACGAAATCAGCAAGGATATTTACAGATATGTGGATTTTGACTACAGCCTGCTTATTGGAAAGATCAAAGATTTTTCTTCCGCATTTTTAAAAGATAAATATTTCTCCATAAATAACCGGGACCACCTCCCCCGCTTCCTGCATAGAAATGTGAAAAAGCACAGTCCAGAAATAAGGATAGAGGCTTCGCACTTAAGGGAGACAAGACCCGAAAACCTAAAAAGAAGTGCGACTGTAGGAAGCATCCACAGCTTTATTGACAGCTCGCAGCCAACCTTTCTCTTTGGAGAAATAGGCAGCGGAAAAAGCTCAATAATAGCGCAGTACGTAATCGACCAGAATGAGGCCGGCAGCTTATCTCTGATGGTGCCGATCAATTTTGCAAAAGGAAAAATCACTTCCGACTTTGCGTCGCTGTTTGACTGCATCAATAACTTCATAAATTCCAACATACTAATCCAGGTTCCGCACTTTGACCTCGACTTCATATTAAGCAACAGGTCATGCGCAATAGTCTTTGACGGCCTGGACGAACTAAATTACAGCGAAGCGCGAAATCTCATAAGGCACCTGGCAAAATTGAGCAAGGAATATGATGAACTTAGCATTATAGCCACAGGAAGGCCGATAGAACTCCAAGCCCTCGTCAGATTCAACGAATGGAATTGCCTTACTACCGTAGACCTGACAGAAAACGAAATATTTGAAATTTTGAAAAATGAGGCCATTGCTTCGGGGCAAAATGAAGAAAATGCTACCACGGATGCTAGTCGCAGGCTCAATTTCCTGAAAAGCAGGAATGAACTGTGCCTGCTTGCAAAAACTCCTCTGATTGTATGCCTGCTTCGGGATTTTTTACAAGAAGGAGTTCAGGACGAGACACTCGGAACCCTAATGTACAAGATCCTGTCCAAGAGATTGCAATGGGATGAAATTGACTTGAAGGAAAACTATTCAAATTTTTTTAGCGAATTTCCTACAGCCCGGCAGCGAGAAAGCATTATTGCCGCTATTGCAGAAGATATTTTCCTTTCAGAAACAAGGCAGATCAGGGAGGGCAAGCTCTCGCAAATCATTGCAGAAAACATACAGAGCGCAGACAGCATTAATAAAGTCCTGAGTGAGGCAGAACTGTTCTATAAAAATTTGTTCTTGCAGCTGAACGGCGATTTTTACAGCTTCATTTCCCAGCCGCTGCTGGAAGCGGCCTATAGCCTGAAGTTATCCTCAAAAATGTGTGAAACGCCTTTCGTCTTCGACACGGTCGACCATAATTGGAGAGCTTTGTCATTTGGCATAGCGATCAACCGCCTAAAAGGGAAAAATAAAGAATTGTCCGCAAATATTGAAGCCGTGCTAAAAGATCTGCTTGTTTACGATAGCAACATCCCGATTGCGGCGATCTTAGTAAGCGAGTCTAAAGATCCAAAATTGGCAGAAGCTTTTATCACGCAGGTCTCGATGCTGGAATTTAGGCCTATCAGGACCTGGAGCGAAGCGGAATCCTGGGGAGAACCTGATACCTATTCGCCATTTGCCATTGCAGAATGTATATTTCTTGCTGGAGAAAGAGGCTTCCAGTGGTACTTCGACGAATACTTGGATACGAATCATCCCGTACAAATGTTTGAAGAGCCACAGATAAAAGCCATCCTCGGAAGCTTCCTGTTTATCAGTAAATTTAAGGTCAGCGCGGCACAAAAAGTCAAGCTGGCAGGAATAATACCTTACCATCTCGCTGCCAGGACCTACAGCTGCCAAACGTTTATTCCCTTGCTGGCAGCAATCGCTCCAGAAGAATTCGATGTAAAATATAGGTGCCTGTCGCTGGCGAAGCAGCTTCACCACCCCCTTTTCAGCTCGAGATGCAAACAGCTGCTGCTGGAGGAGATTCCGGCGGGCAACAAGAGCGAAGTACTGGAAGCATTAGAAATAGTAATAGGCAACCGTGAAGAGAGCCGGATCGAAACGCTTTTATTCTATTTGGGTATAAGTGATGATGATCAAAGCGCTATCAACAAGACGATCCTTAATAAAATTATCAGGAGCATTTCACAAGGCGCTCAGCAATCATTAGTAGATATCAATAAAATACTGCCCAAAAAAAGACTTAAGTCGTATCTGAGGTACTGCGCACTAACCAACAATGAAATTGCGGATAGCGCCGCAATCCTGCTCCATACTTTATTTAAAGAACACGACCTGTACCTGACATGCAGGCCACTGCTTTCCAAAACCGAATTTTACCAAATCAGGCAGCATGACCGCAAGAAAATACTCGATGCACTTCTATTCGACAATCCACAAATTTCACTAGACTTCCTGCTCAGCTATATCCCGAGGAGAAATAACAACAGAGACGAAATTCAAGAAATTTATATTTACTACCTAATTAAGATCCTGGACAATATAGAAGGTATTTACAAGCATGAGTTTTTGTACGTAATAACCAGATTACCGGATTATCCTGTACTTAGCAGATATCCTGATATCAGGAATGCTTTTAAAGCTCTTTTAGGTAACAAGCCCCAATATATAGAATTTATCAGGGAAGCTTCGCAAGGCTTGGATTCCCGCCTGCGATTCAATGCCAACTCAATCTCAATTTCCTGCTTTCCTGAAAACTCTAAAAGCGAATTGGAAAGCGTTATATATTCAGCCTCAAACAGATTTTACGACAGGGACGAATGGCTCCGTTTTTGCACGAAGCTAAATTATGGGGATGCCCTTTTGGAGCACCTTAAGCTGATTCTGGATGAACTCCCGGAGCTTTCAAGATACTATGCGCTATACATACTCCAGCATAATGGCGCGAATCTTACAGCCGCACAGACCGACGAGCTGCTGGACGGACTTACAGGCAATGCCTACTTTCTCGACATTGGAGAACCATTCATGCCACAAAATGAAATGAAGAGGCTCGGTCAGGACGCCTCGTTTTTTCCTAACCTGATGACAATCTTTAACGGAGAGGATGCCGACAAATCTGCAAGGGCGGCAGACCATCTAATTTCGTACCATTACAGCAGGCTTTCCAAATTTGAACTTGGGAAAGCATATGCGCTCAAGTGCGAAAGCTGGGAAAGGGAACTTTACCATTTCCACCAATATAAAAGGAACCTGATGATGGATGCCGGGTTTTTGGAAGGCTTGGATGAAGCAAATAAAAAGATCAGGGAAAACACTGGGGGCGATTCCCTGCTGCAGCTGTATAAAAATACCGTAATTGACAGAAAGGACCAATGGATTGAGTTGCTAAAAAAGCTGCTCTACAATGGACAAAGTGGTGACTACCATACTATAGAACTTTTTTACAGGTGGCTGCTGACTTTAAAAAAAGCAGAACCGGACGCAGCTTTAAAAATAGCAGAAGCGGCGGCGGACCTGAAAACCTATCCGGCTATCATCGAGAATTCCAAGTTTAGAGGCTTTTATCCGTACCTTGTTTTGATATGCATTGAATTTAGCACCGCTGGAGCAGAAGAGATCGAAGATACCCTGGAAAATTACCAATGCGATTCTGAATTGGCAGTCGCATTGCTGCACAGGCTTGGACGCATTCCTGAAGCATTTGCTGCGGAAAAGTCCGCTAGCTCGCACCTGACGCTGTTCGCAAAAAACAGTACAGTCAGGATAGCGAAAAAGGACCGTTATGAAATAGAAAAAATCTTTTTCGATGATGCCGTACCAAATAATCTTTCCGAATATTTGGAATCAATAATCTTATTTAATACCTATTCCAAGGAGGACCTGGCGGAAATCGAACGGCAAGGAAAAATTGCCTGCTTTATCTATTCGATTGTTAAATTCTGCTACAACGAGGATATATCGTATGCTACGATCCTAAGTGCCATAAACAAGATAGGATGGCCCTACTACCGGAACGCCCTTACTCAATCTTTCCGGGAATCGCTGTTTATCATAAAACAAAAATTGCTGAGCTCAAACGAATCGCTGGGCTACTTCGCAGCAGAACTGAAGAAGGGTGTCGACGATTCCAAAAACCAGATATCAAACTCCGTTGTGGAAAACATGAGAGAGCTTTTCGACCTGCAGGTTCCCATAGAAAACGGATATTTACAGATATTGTTCTATGAGCTGCAAAAAACGCCGTACATGCTTTCGCTAAATCTGATGAACAGCATTTTTCACTTTATCGTCAATATTATGGAAAAGGACGACCGATTGCTGCTGGGAATCGAAATTGACAAGCATATCAAAATACTTACAAACACGTACTCCCGCCGCGGTACCGGTGCTGAGATACAGCCACTTTTTTGGATGTTTTCACTCATTTCATTCTACTTGCAAAAAGGATCAAACGAATATTCTGTACAAGCATTTTTAAAAGGCCTCGAATCTGTATTCGTACAGTCGGATGCAAGTGAGTTCTACAGCGGTGGCAATAAGGTATCGAAAATGAAAGGCAGGGACCTAATATCATACAGCAGCGTCATATACGATAAAATCCTACCTGAGATTTTTCAAAGTGCAGTTGAAAAGGGGGCGCTGGGCGGCAAACCGGAAACAAGAGCAATATGCATCATGCTCAAAAGCTTTATCAGAACATAATTAAATTATCAACTTGCAAACATGATCAGAGGCACCTGAACAAGTTGCGCCAAAACCAGCCAAACAGCACATGCCACGGCCCGCTAGCAGGGTGCCATTTCCTATTATACGATTTTTGCGGTTGCAATTATGCTCGATAGGAAACAAAAATAAGAATGGCATGGAAAAAAATCTGACCAAGGAAGACTTAAAGCAGTTCAAGCTGGAGCTGCTCGATGAAATCAAGACAATCCTGCGCGATTTGGGGCCTGGACAGGAAAGTCCGGATGATGGAGGCTGGATCAAGGGAAGGTCGGTAAGAAAAAGACTTGCTGTATCGCCCGGCACTCTTCAGAACCTGAGGGTCGCTGGAAAGCTACGGTTTAAGAAAGTAATGGGTACCTATTATTACAGCGCCCAGGACGTAGACGCTTTTTTTCAATGACACCCCCTTCAGTTAATATAGCATTACAGTCAGCGATTGACCTGCTTGAAAATGACACCAGGCTCAACACTTTCCATATGGCGCTATTGCTTTCTGTTCTGCGTGTCGGAGCTCGCCAGGGATCCGTCGAAGCCGTTATAGCGACCCGGGCGACTCTGATGTCTCTTTCGCATATCCGGACGCTTCCCACCTACCACAAATATTTCAGGGAACTCCAGCAGTTTGGCTATATTTGCTACAGCCCGTCCTATCATCCGGCGGGGAAAAGCAGGATCGTCGTGAAATTATCGCAATTGAATTACAGAGAATAGATGCTTTGGAGTCCACTTGAGCATTGCTAAGCGAGGGAACAAAGTTTATATTTTTTACTGCACCAGCATCGTGCTCCCAATCATCAAACTGATGAAAAGCCGCTGGAAATAGTTCTGCGAGATATTTTATCAGACCTATAAAATTAGGGCTTTACCCAGGCAGTTCTGCCACAGCTTTCCCACCCATTGCTTCCTTGACCAGGTAACCGAGGAATGATGCGAAAGGCTCGATGTCCAGGTCCACGCTTGCACTTTCCAATGCTTTCATGTAGTCATTTCTCCTTTCAACAGGGATTACTGTCCAAGGATATCCTCCTGAAGCCAGCATGGCATTCATCAGAAAGCGCCCCATACGCCCGTTGCCATCCATATAGGGGTGGATAAATACAAATATGAAATGCCCTAGCACAGTACGGACAGAGGCCTCAGGTTCGTCTTGTAATAATTCAAACAATACTGGCATTGCATCACGCATCGCATCTACGTTCAAGGGCGTGTGTTTGGAATTTCCTATATAAACCAGGTGGTTTCTGTACCCTGCCAGATCTGCAGGTTTTAAGATACCCGCCGCCACGCTGGGATCAAATAGTTCCCTATACCACTTGGCATGGTCAGCGTCGGCTTGCAAACCTGCATTCTTTCCATCAAGGATCATTTTTATACTTTCTTTTACAGATTGGAAAGCCTGATAATATCCTCTTGCCGCCATAGCGTCGCGCTGCTGTCTGTCGTCTTCATTTTCAGTGGCACTCCATTCTCCCGAACTGACTCTTTCGATCAGTTCAGGGGTTACGCGGTACCGTTCGATAGATAACGAATGGTAGGCATCCGTAACGTAAATGTCATCGATATCTTTTAGAAACGCATCGTGCCTTTCGGGAATTCCTGGCGGAGCGGGAAAATTTTCTATAACTACCTCTCGCATCTTGTCCCACATGAGGCGTATACGGCTGGCATAAGGTGAGCGTTCACGCCCCGAAAGCTTAAGCCCGGTCTTGTTTTCAAACGGATCTTCTTCGCGGATATCGTAATCTGCCTGCTTGAATGTAGCTATGATCTGGTCTGCTATCTTCTCCCTGCCGATATTTCTGAATGCCCCGGCCAAGCGCCCGGCTAATTTGGTATGCCCGTTCTCAAGCAATACCGGCAAGAGTTCTGATGCGTCCCTTATTAGAGAAAGTGCCGTACGCGCATCGATGGCATTGCGGACATATGTGCCTGCCGAACTGTAGATCAACGCAGCCTGGAGATTATACATCCTAATTCCGTTCCCTTGTACTGCGAGCTGGCCTGCAGGTGGAAGGTCTGCTCGAAAATTCAAAAGGGAAGTCTTGTGCGGCAAAGCCGTAGGAAGATTGTTTCCTTGGGGAGAACGAACAAGCAGCTGCTGCGGAATTACCGGATTGCCTGCATGGATTAAAAGTGACTGATCGGCTGACAGGCACCATTTCTCTCCGTATTTTCGTTCTAGGAAGACTGCTACAAAATCCCAATAGGAACTGTACCATGATGTGGTCTCACCGTCCTTTTCATTGGGATCAATAGCAATGTACCAGCCCCTTGTCACTTCCTTTATAAACCCATTCTTGAGAAGTATTTCCCTATACCTGCGGCTAGGCATATCGTCTGTATGGATTCCTACTGTGCCTCTCTCCTGCAGCTCCTGCAGTAACTTAAGTGCTCCTACAAATCTTTCACGTGGTGTAGCCATATTCTATTAATCGTTGATGTGGTAAAGTTAGTAAATAATACTGTGCAAAATATATTATTTAATGTAGTGATATATATATTGTTTGATGCGGTGCAAAAAATATTGTTTGATGTAGTGATATACATATTTTTTGATGCAGTGCAAAATATATTGTTTAAAGTAATACAAGTCGTATTGTTAGCGGCATAGCAAATTTTAATATTAAAAGTAATACTTATAATGCTGGAAATATCTTAGAGGATGAAATACTTGAAACCTGAACAAATTTTACTGTTTTTTGGCTATATGACTAATTATTATTACATTCGTATCAGAATTCAGTGTTCTTAGGATCAGTAGTTTAAATAAAAGCAGGACTGCTTTTTTGCAATTGTGGCAGAATCGTGGCATTTCAAAAAATAAACTTATAAAATTTCAGGATTATCGGGGGCTCATCGATATAAGTTCGAATCCCTCTTTCTCCGCAGATGAAGTTTCAGAAGAAACTTTAAAAATCAAAACCCTTTAAATATTAGTATTTAAGGGGTTTTTCCTTTTTTGGCAAACCTTCAAAAAAGCACATGCTTTATCAAAGAACAGTACCCTATTGGTTACCCTAATTATTTTTTACTTTTTAAGCAAAAAAGGGTAACTAAAAAAGGGAATTCCCCGGAAATTCCCTGTCACCTCTAGGCTCTCGCAAATTTTTTAAATCAATTTGAATATTAATTTAAAAACTAGATAGTATGTTAAAAGTAACTTTTTACCAAAAAATCGGACAAAGTTGATAAAACGGTGAATGACCAATCTTTGCCCGTCTGTCGTACAAGACAAAAAGAATTTCGATCAGTACTGGTAAATCGATTTCAAGGAAAGATGGTTATTTACAAACAATCTCAGAAATGTCCTGAAACTCGAAAAAGGAAAGATTATCAAATCCTCTCTTGATACTTTTCAACTTCACACAGAAAAAAAATTACTGGAACTGTCCAAAATTGATCCTGAAGTTTCATTAGAATTATTAAAAGCAGAACTTTCAGGAAAAACAAAAATCAAAACCAAACAGATTACAATTCTGGAACTAATGGAAAATCACAATAAATTTTTTGAAAGAAAATTCATAGCCGGCGAGAGATCCAAAGCCTCTTTCCAAAAGTATTTAAGGTCTTGTGATCTGCTAAAGCAGTACGGTCTTGATGATATGCCTGCTGACGATATATCAACTGGATTTGTTTTTAATCTTGAAGAATTCCTTAAATATGAGAGTTCATTTAAAGGCCAGGTCGGTATATTGTGAAGTACATGAGAATGTATAAAACAGCCTGCAATTATTGTAAAAGAGTGGATTTGATAATAAAAAATCCTTTTGATGCTTATGATGGAAAAATAAGTATTAAAGATGCAATATTTCTAACCCAGCAGGAACTAAACCGTATTCAAGAAAAAACTATGTTTAAAAACAGATTACATATTATTCCTCTTGGATTACCTGTAAAGATATAATACTTCATAATTTCATCGTCAAATACTTTATTCAGCAGTAAATACGACCCAGCTTAAGAAATCTTGAGCTGGAACGTATTTACCTAATTCGCTATAACTAACCTAGTAACTTTAAAATCGGCAGGCACTATATTAAATCCAATAAATCTCTTGTCCCTATGTAACGCTCGCAGGTAAATCCTTCCGCGTATTTTACACCTATGGCACGTCCAAAAATCTGATTGGTGCTTTCAATCTGTTTTAAAAGATTTAGTATACCTGCGACGCTATGGTCGGATGCAGAAACGGATTGGGTATCATAAGCCTTGATTACCTCTATTTTTTGATTGAAAAAATCACTGACATCAACTACAATATCGGGCTTAATAAAATAGTCCTGGATATAATGATAGACTGCCCTGGCTCGCCATTTATGCTGCAACTTTCCTTCATTGAAAGTTTCAATTTTTCTTAATCCAGATAAAAATGACGCCTCGCTGATAAGATCAGCTGCTTTTTTATGATCACTGTGACGGTCAAAAACTGCATTGGCCAAAATTATTTTAGGCTGGTATTTGCGAATAATCTGAATTACTTTCAGCCTGTTTTCATGCGTATTTTCAATATTGCCGTCCATTAGATTTAACTGCTCCCTTCCAAAAAGACCGAGTTTCTTTGATGCCTCCGAAGCCTCCTTATTTCTGGTGCGCTCATCACCAAAACTGCCGAGTTCTCCTTTGGTCAAATCAGCAATAACGACTTTTCCTGCATTGCTTATGGTTTTTAAAATAACTCCCGCAGCAGCTCCACATCATCAGGATGTGCACCGAATGCTAAAATGTCAATACTCATATCCTTACTCTTCTTTAATTCCCAGTTTTTCTTCCAGTGCTTTTATCTTATTTTCCAGGCTTATGATGTATTCTTTCTGGGGTATCAGTGCCTCATCGATCTCCGCGGTTGTGTAGCGCGGTGTAATGTGCTGTGGACAATTCCAATCGTATGCCTGAATTTCGAATACCATCATTCTCTCGGGACGGAACTTATAGTCTTCAGGTTTCAGCATATCGTATAGTTTTTGATCGTTTTCAAGATCTACAATCTTTGCCTTGGCATAAAGTTTCAGTCTGGCACGATGCGGATAGGAAATCATAATAATAGCCACATTGTTGTTGGTGGCAATATTTCCAGTGGATATATATTGTTTATTTCCCACAAAATCCACAAATCCAATAGTTTTATTATCAATGACCTTTATAAATCCTTTTGGTCCTCCACGATGCTGTATGTAGGGATATTCATTCTCTCCGAAGCTTGCCATATAAAAGCTGTCACGGTTCTCTATAAAATAAATTTCATTATCGGTAAGTCCGTCAACCACTGACATTTTTTCCATTCTGTCATAACCATTTCTGCTTGCCTTTTTTTCCTGCAGATCTTTAACAGTATCTGTAAAAGCTAATTGCGCATAATTCATAATTAAAGATTTAAGTTGTTAGAATTTTGTAGTTCAGGCAAATTGCAATACATATCTTTCTGAAATGCTTTTTTGCACTTGCAATATTGCCCGGCCAGAATGCTACCGTACTAATTGCATTTGCACTAACGGGAGAAGCACCTGCAAATACCAAACTAGGAAAAACGATAAATCCACCTCCGCCTGCAACGGCGTTGAGCACGCTTCCGGCCAATGCTGCAAAGAATAGCAGAGTCTCAAAAGCATATTGTTCCATGATTTAATTTTTAAAATTTAATTGCCAGAATGCGATGATTTCATTGGCTATTTCTAATCCAAATTCTTCAAGCGCAAAATGTCCTGTAGGATAAAAAATCAACTTGGAATTGGGTATATCCCTGTGTAGCAGTTCTGCACCCTCTCTTTTGAAAAATTCATCATTTTCTCCCCATGCTATTAAAGTAGGAGGTTGCAGCTTTTTAAGTGTTTCCTGCCAAAGCGGATACAGCTCAATATTGGTTCTATAATCCCTTTTCAAATTGATTTGAATGTTCTTTACGCCTTCTCTCTCCAATAGAAATTGATCTAAAAGATACGTTTCGGGCATAATCCTATTTTTATTTGTAACACCATTCAGATATTCCCATTTGGTATAATCCAATTCAAAAAATTTATTTAATTGTAAAGCACTTTCATTGGTATTGTCATCATACAATTTTTTTATTTCCTTTAATTTATCTCCAACTCCCTCTCCGTAAATGTTTCCATTCTGAAAAATCAGCATCTCAACCATATCGGGGTTTTTAACTATACTGCGCATCAATATAGGAGCTCCATAATCAAAAAGATAAAAGCTTGCTTTACTGATTTCCAGTTTTAGCATAAAGGCAGAAATTAATCTGGCATAATTTTCAAAAGTGTAATCAAAATTATCCGCACTTGGAACATCGCTGAATCCAAAGGCTGGCATGTCTACTGCAATAACCCTGAAATGCTTCGCCAGAATGGGAATTATCATTTTGAACATGACAGAAGAACTTGGATATCCATGAAGCAAAAACAGTACATTTTGATTTGATAAACCCGCTTCCCTATATCCAATTTGTATTCCTTCTACAGTAACGTATTGGTAGTAAACATTATAATCAATATCCTGCGGGTTAAAATTTATAGCTGTTGTCATGATAAATACTTTTAAAGATTTTTACAAATTGAAAATGATCACAAATTAGTTATAGTTTTCGATCTTTTTCTTCTATTTCGAGATCGTTTATACTTGCAAATCTTCTTTGCATCAAGCCATTTTCATCATACTCCCAATTCTCATTGCCATAAGCTCTGAACCATTTTCCATCAACAGTCTGGTATTCATACTCAAAACGTACTGCAATCCTGTTTTCGTGATGCGCCCAGTATTCTTTTTTTAATTTATAATTTTTTTCCTTCTGCCATTTTCGGGTCAAAAGTGCAATAATTTCTTCCGTGCCGTTTACAAATTCTGTTCTATTACGCCATTCGCTGTCTTTGGTATAAGCTGCTGAAACTCGTTTAGGATCCATACTATTCCATGCATCTTCTGCAAGCTGAATTTTTTCTTTGGCTGTTTCAAAGGTAAAAGGCGGTAAAGGATATTTTTTTTCCATGATTCTTAATTTGATGATTTTCGGGTTTCTTATGATAATTTCATTCTGCAATATTCTCATGAGTATTGCAGAATGAAATTTTATACTTATTTGTTTACTTTTCTGTCAAGGAAATCACTGATCAGTTCTCCGATTTCTTTTCCGTAGCTCTCCAAAGCAAAGTGACCGGTTGGAAATAAATGAAATTCCAGATTTTTCAAATCTTTTTTGAATGCCTCTGCTCCTACGCCAGGAAAAATATAATCATCTTTGCCATATACTATAAGTGTTTCAGGCTGGTGGTCTCTGAAATACTGTTGCCATTTTGGATACAATACTACATTGGTTTGATAATCATAAAACATGGCAAGCTGAATCGCTCCATTTTCAGGACGTTCCAAATGTCTTAAATCGATCTCCCAGTTATCAGGAGATATGGCACTTTCATCAGGTACGCTATGCGTATATTGCCATTTTAATCCGTCAGGAGAATGAAAAGTTTTAAGCGTAGCCTCTGCCTCCTTATCATTGCTATTTTTCCAGTAGGCTTTAATAGGATCCCAAAATGTTTCCAGACCTTCATCATAAGCACAGCCATTTTGAATTATTAAAGTATCGATTTTCTCAGGACTTGCACTTGCAATTCTAAACCCGATCGGTGCTCCGTAATCCATTAAATAAAGACTGTATTTTTGTATGTCAAGCTCACTTAAAAGCGTAGTAACTATGCTGGCCATGTTTTCGAAAGTATAATCAAAGTCTTTCATTGGCGGCTGCTCGCTTCTTCCATACCCTGGATAATCCGGAGCAATCAGATGATATTTGTCTGATAAATCTACGATCAGATTCCTAAACATATGAGAAGATGTTGGGTAACCGTGCAGTAATACTAAAGTTGGTTTGTTTTTATCTCCTGCTTCACGGTAAAAAATTTCAACTCCGTTGATTTTTCTTGTGTGGTAAGTTGTTTTCATAATTTTATTATTTTGGTTTACTATTAGTTTTGGTGAATTGGTGCCAGTTTCGGAAAATCAATATCTGTTTTGGCTGTATTGTTAAAGTAATTTGTAAAAATGCTCAATGCAACAGCAGCTACTATTTCTGCAATCTGCTCTTCTTCATAACCTGCGGCTTTAAATTTTGCTATAGCATCATCAGAAACATTTCCTTTGGTATCAAGTACTGCTTTTGCAAATTCTAAGGCTGTGTTTGTTTTTTCATCTGATGAAACTCCAATTCTTGCCTGAGCCAGAGCATCAGCATCAATTCCAATTTTTCCTCCAATGAAACTGTGTGCTGAATTACAATAGTCACATCCATTTTCATTTGCGACCATTAATGAAATTAGTTCTCTTGTTTTTGGTGTAAGTGAAGAACTGTTAAGTGCAGTACTCAATCCAAGATACCCGTTTAGTACCGCCGGTGAATTTCCCATCGTTCTCATCATATTGGGAACCATGCCCATTTTACCTTTTATTGAAGTAAATAATTCTTTTGATTTACCATTTGTCTGATCCGGGTCTAAAGCTGTTAATCGTGCCATGATATTAATTATTAAATTTATATTCGTTTTGATTGTCGTTATTGACAGTACAAAGTTGCAATACTTATAGTGGCAAGAGTTAGTCAAATTTTCCCGATGAGTTAACCATTTTTCCCAAATAGCTGAAACGAAAAGAAAATAAGATATGAAGCGTGTTTAAAATGCCTTCTTAAAAGATAAATTCAAAAAAAGCGGTATAACAACCAGGTAAAAACAGGCATAAAAAAAAAGTGCTCCAAGTGGAGCACCTTATAATTGGTTTGATGATAGCTAATTTAACTTTAATTTTTCGCGATATTGAATAGGTGAAACACCTTCTTTGTTTTTAAAAAACCGGCTGAACGTCTGAATATCCTCATAACCTAAATCATAGGCAATTTCTTTGATGGATAAATTGGTATAATTGATTTGTCTTCTTGCATGCAGCATAATCCTGTCGTGAATAATACTTATTGGAGGACGATTGGAAACCTGTGCAAAAAGATTGGAAAGTGTTTTAGGAGACTTATTTAACTTAGAAGCATAAAAGGCAACATCGTGATGCTTTGAGAAATGCCCTTCAACTAAAAAGTTAAATTCCCTTATAATATCAACCTGGCTTTTTTCCAAACGGTCAAAATTGGCAGACTTCTTTAGGGTTCGTGCGCAGAAAATCAATATTTGTTTCAATATAGACTGAAGCATATCCTTTTGCAGGCTGTCTTTAGAAGACATTTCATTGGTAAAGTTTTCCCAGTAATTTTCCAAATCCTTAATTTCATTTTCCATGATATTTACGATTGGTACGCCAGTAGCTCCAAAAAATAAAAGTCCTTTGGTGCCAACTTCGTTATCATGATTGACAGGACAGAAGAAAGGTTGGTTCCAGCGCAGCAAACGCAGTGAATCAAAATTTAAACTATCAATTTTGTGATATTCGGTAAGGAAGACAACATCGTTCCTGTTTAAATTATATTCAACTTTATCAATCATAATTTTCATTTCCTCTCCCTTATTCCAAAGTAAAGTCATATCGGTATCACCGCTTTTATAAAGTATATCCTTATTGATATTATCCAATTCCTCCAGAATTAGTAACTCTTTGCTGTCTCCGTTATAAATCATGTCTGCAAATATTTAGTTTTGGAAGTAAAATTAAGTAAAGTTATAATTCTATAGTGCTTCCAATTGGCGGCAAAAATAACTGTAATCCGGCTTCAGTAAAACTTTGAGTCGCTTTTTGATGATCCATTACAATAAAACCGAATGTATCATAATGAACACCTAAAATTTTATCAACCCCAACAAGTTTAGAAGCTTCAACTGCCTCTTCCACACCCATTGTGAGTGCATCTCCAATAGGTAAAACAGCAAAATCAAGTTTTGTGAATTTAGGAATAATTGCCATATCGTTTGTTAAAGCTGTATCACCGCTGTAGTAGAAGTTTCCATCAGGAGTGGTAAGGACAAAACCACAGGCAATTCCGCCGTAACTTCCATCACTGAAACTGCTGGAATGCTGTGCAACTACGCACTTAACAGAACCAAAATCCAAATCTTTTTTACCGCCGGGATTGATAGGAAAAGAATTTTCAATTCCGCTTTTCAGTAGCCAGTTATAAATTTCAAAATTTCCAAGTACCATAGCGCCTGTATTTTTGGCTATTCTGACTACATCGGTAATATGATCGTAATGTGCGTGAGATAAAAAAATGTAATCTGCCTTAATCTGATCGACATCAATATCTTTTGCTAATTCATTTGGAGTGATAAAAGGGTCAAATAAAATGTTCTTTCCGCCGGCATTCACTAAAAAACAAGAATGCCCAAAATAAGTTACCTTCATATTTATAAATTTAAGAATTAGTAATCAACTTAAAATTTAGCAGGACATACAGGGCGATTTAAAGATATAAATTTAGCATTATTATTTACATATTACTCAAAAATGTTATGGAATTAAAAAATCTGCTTCAGCCCAATTCTGTACCACAAAATATAATTTTAATTTTCAGAATATACTTAATGCAAATATCAAATCTAAACATTGCAATAAAAATAAAAGCCCTGATAAAAATATCAAGGCTTTATGATTTGCATAATAGTACTACAAAAGAAAAGCAAGCTGCCCTAAGTGATAACACTGATGATTTACAATAGTTAGCATTGTTTTTAATTGGTGATACGATTTATCGTTCTCAATAATCCAATGCTTTTCATATATCGAGGCAAATTTCAGATTCAGGTGTTCATTTAAGGCAAACCAATGCGATTTTAACTCTTTGACGGCTGGAAAATTTTGAGCGCATTTGTCAGGACAGCACAAGAAAATTTTCTCATACTCGGGATACATTTTTTCTCCAAAACCAAAAAGAGGCAGCAAGAGATCATTACTGGCAATCAAATGCCCCAGCAGATAAAGTCCGCTGTTTCTTCCATAAGCAACATCCTTTGCTAGGTCTTCATCATCAAGCTTGCGAACAAGATCGCTAATCTTCCTGTTCTGTAAAAGCCATGCCTGATAAATAATGCTCTTTTCCATACTTCCCTCGGCTTTTTTTGTTGTTTCCATTAAATTAGAATACTAGTTAAATTATTAAAGTTATCACCTTTATGCAGTTAAGTAGTACACAAAATTAATTTCAATAACGCTGTAAACAATTGATATAAAATAAAAAAGCACTTGATATATATCAAGTGCCTTATGATTGGAATTGTAATTCCAGATTATTTTTTAGAACTCTGTTTTCTTATTCTGCTCAGCGTTTCAGGTGTCATTCCTAAATAGGAGGCAATCATGTGCTGTGGAACCCGTAGTGCTATCTGTGGCTGTTTCTCGATAAAGCGAACATACTTTTCCTCTGCATTAAGGCTGATACTGTTATTGATACGATCTTGGCTTGCCACAAAACTTCTCTCGATTATTAAATTAACGAGATCCTGAAATTGTGGTATGCTTTTCATAAGTACGGCAAAATTTTCCTTACTGATTAATAACAAAGTACTATCTTCGATGGCATCAATATTAAAGCGGGATGGTGTGCCATTTAGAAGACTTTCCCTGTCACCTATCCAATAGTTTTCAATAGCAAAATTCAGAACATGTTCCATTGACCGGTCGTCTATGCTATAGGTCCTCAGGCATCCTTTGGTTATAAAAGCATTAAAACGCCAAATATCACCTTCCTGTAACAGATACTGATTCCTTCTAAGTTTTCGTACCACGCAAACCTCCTCGATCATTTTTAGTTCCTGATCACTCAGTTCTATCTTGCTTTGCAAATATTGAGCAAAAATCTCAAACATATAAATCTTAATTAAAACGCAAGTTATTTACAGTGTAAAGATAGAACAATTACCAAATGGATTTACTGATCATAATTTGAATTACTTATAAAATGAATCTTAGTTTTTAAGTAATATTTCACGGCAAATCTTGCTTCTCATCCTGAAATCATTTAAAAATCTTATTTTTTTGTTTTTGAAGCTTTTACAATTAAATCAGCCACTTCTGCAGGATGCGATATATAAACCACATGGCTCGATTTAATCTCAATTATGGTAGCATTTGCACGCTTATACATTTTGCGTTGCAGATCAGGATGAATATTTTTATCCTCTAGTGTTACAATAGCAAAACTGGATTTATTTTTCCATGCTGCACTTGAAAGCTTTGTTCCAAATGAAGCTGCCAGTATAGGAACTTGCGAAGCCTCCATAAAATCACTTTCTTTTTTACTGATATCTGCTGCAAAACCAGCATGGTATTTAGCTTTGCTGTAAAACAAGTAGCCATATTGGTCTGGGCCTGTAATTCCATTTTCCGGAGTTGCAGGATAAGTCGAAGCCCATTGCGCTACCGTCTCTCCCGAGTCCGGAACAAAAGCTGCTATAAAAACCAAACTCTCTACCTTAGGGTCTGTTCCTGCTTCAGCTATCACAGCTCCTGCCCAGGAATGTCCTGCTAATACTGTTGGCCCTTCTAATTTGTCCAATACTCTTTTTACCGCAGCAACGTCGTCAGCCAAACCAGTTAAAGGAAGCTGTGCTATACGTACGTTATAACCTTTATCGGTTAGTATTTCATAAACCTTCTTGTATCCTGATCCATCAGCAAAAGCGCCATGCACCAAAACAACGTTTTTACTGATTTGTTCCTGTGCAAACGTAGTTTGAGCAATAGCGGAACTTAAAGCTAAAACTGCAATCGCGGCTAAGCTTTTTAATGATTTAAATTTAAATAGTTTCATATCTTTATTATTTAATTTTATTTGTCATTTTTGACGATACAAAGTTGCGAACCATACATAATTAAACATTAGGCATATATTCCTGATATGTTAACCATTTTTCCCAATCTTTCTTTTTGTAGAAACAGGCTACTATTTATGGTACTTAGCTTTCCTAAATAAAAAAACTCTTAAATGGTTTAAGAGTTTCCTTAGTTTTTAAAATATAATAATAGTTAATTTTCCTTGAATGTTTCGTAATCAGTATAACCTTCAGCACCGCCAGTATAAAGAAGATCGGTATTTGGAAGAGACAGCGCAGCTCCTGTACGATACCTTTCAACTAAATCCGGGTTAGCAATAAACGGCAAACCAAACGCAATAAGATCAGCATTGCCTGAGCGTAAAAGTTTTTCTCCTTTTTCTGAATCAAGTCCACCGCCAATCATAAGAGTGCCATTATATAATGGTCGAAAATAAGAAGCGACATCCTGAAATGCTTCTGCCGGAGTACCAACAACCGATTCCATAGGTCCTAAAACATGAAGATAAGCCAGATCAAATTGATTCAGCGCCTGTGCTAAATAACGGAAAGTGGGCTCCGTATCCGCATTAGGTCTTAATGTTCCGGAATTTGTCGCAGGACTAATTTTCAATCCTACTCTTCCTTTTCCCCAAACTCTGGTTACGGCTTCCAGAAGCTCGAGCACAAAACGGCTTCTGTTTTCTACCGATCCACCATAAGAGTCTGTTCGCTTATTGGTCTCTGAACTCAAAAATTCAGGAAACAGATATACATGAGCTCCGTGAATTTCTACTCCGTCAAAACCTGCCTTTTTTGCACTAAGGCTTGCGGTGCGAAAATCTTCAATAATGCCTTTGATGTCCTTAACTGTCATTTCGACCGGTACAAGAGTATCTTTAAATCCGTCAGGTGTATATGTTTGCTCATTTGGATTGATAGCTGAAGGTCCAAGAGGCAGTTTCCCGTTCAGATGATCCGGATGACTAACAGAACCCACATGCGAAATCTGAAGAAATATTTTACCTCCTGCATCATGTACCGCATCAACAACATTACTCCAGGCTTTGGTTTGGTTATCAGTGTAATACCGGGTACATTGATATATCCAATAGCATCCGGGCTTACCCAGCATCCTTCTGTAATAATTAAACCAGCTGATGCGCGTTGTTTATAATAGGTAGCCATTAGGTCAGTGGCCATAAGTTCAGGATTGGTGGCACGGCCTCTCGTCATTGGTGCCATCACTATACGATTTTTTAAAGTAAGGCCTCCCAAGTTGTATTCAGAAAATAATTTATTGTTCATTATATTTATATATTAAAATATTTATAGAAGTGTTACGATTAATTTTACAGCAGAAAATTTACAATCCTGTAACAGGCCTCTATTATTGAAGAGGCAGATGATTTGCCGCTTCCGGGAAGAAGCTTTTCGTAACTTCAGCCATGTTTAAAGCTTCGCGAAGCAGTTTAATTTTTCCGTTATCGGCCACTAGTCTGCCCATATAAGACTGATTATATGGAAGCCCCGTTATTCCATTGATACAATGAACGTCATATTCTCCAAATACCTGATCTGGCGTATCGATAAGAATTTGAACATTTTCAAATTTAAAACCAGGAAACATAGTAGGAAGATTTTGCAGAAATTCTAATATGACATCTTTGCCTTTCATTTGCCAGGGCATCCCCAGACTTTTAAGATAGGGAAGTTCAATAGCGGCATCATCTGCAAATAATTCTATTATTGTATCTGGATTGTTGATATTTTCAAGATAACTGACTAGCAATTCTTTAGCTGTTTTAATACTCATTTTTTATCTAATTTAAATAGGTTGATATTGTATTTCCTTTTTGCAATTACCGTAAACTGCGAAAGTTTCTTCCAATTATTTTTTAGTCCAGTGTCCAAAAGAAGTATAAGCTTCTGGAGAACGCTCAACATTCATTTGCTTTAAAACTTTCTCAAACTCGACAGCATATGTTTTTTTCATCTGAACATTGATAAAATGGGATACAGTATCGTTCCATGTTTCATACACAAGAAATTCTTCAGGTTTGCCTATAGCCTGGTGCAAATCTGCGGCTACAAAATTCTGTTCATGGCTAATTGTGTCGAAAAGTTTAATCAAAACATTTTTAAATGCTTCGGCATTTTCTGGACTGGTTTTAAATTTTATGCACAGCACAAGCGGTGTGCTGTTTTTATTTTGAATCATTGTTGATTGTTGTGCATGCATGCTTATTTGCGTTGTGAAAATTATTATGGCTGTTAAAGCCAGTTTTTTAATTCTTTCAGAGTAAGTCTTCATTTATTTAAGTATTAATTGAAGTACAAAATTAAGCTGCGATATTCATATCGATATTGACATATAATAAGAAATCAATTGACAAATCTCAAGCAGATTTATCTGCTTTTTATTGCATGGGAAAAATAGTTAACTATTCAGGAAAAGATGCTAAGCTTAAATTTACAGGCATATCGCAATTTTACATTCAATATTAACCGACTGTAAAAAATATTCATTTCTTAAAACCAATTACTATGAAAACTACATTTTCTTTAAGAACCAAATGCAGTTCTGTATTCCGATTTTTAACTATTAAAACTTATTTTGATGCAGTAGCAAAATTTGCCTCTGATAAAGTAGAAGTAAAATGGAAAGACAAACTCTCAGATACCGATGTATGGACATACAGCCATGCCAGAAAATTACTTTCGTTTGTTCGTGAATCAGGAGTAGCAATGCCAATTTCAAATAAATAATGTTATAAAAATAATTCAATATAATAACGACAGATTATTGTAATGAGCTTTAGAGACAACAAATTTGGACTTCTCAGCCAAGTCCCTACTCCATATTCACTCTAATTTTGCATTGTTAAATTAAATAATACAACATGAAAACAATAGATAAAATTTACGTTGACGGTCGTTTTACAGCACCGCACGGCACAGAAACACAAGATCTTTACAACCCTGCAACAGGAGAGAAAATTGGCATAGTTCATTTAGGCGATCAAGTTGACACCGATCAGGCAATCGAGGCCGCAAAAAAAGCTTTCTTGACATTTTCAAAATCAACCCTGAAGGAACGCGGTGAAATACTGCAGCGCCTGCACGATGCTATCCTTGCAAATGAAGAAGCGCTTAATAATGCGGCAGTGGAAGAATACGGATCTCCAATTTCAGCAACGAAAGGAAGAACACGATATGCCGCACAAATATTTCTGGATACCAAAGCTGCCATGGAAGGATTTGAATTTGAAAAACAGCTTGAATATGCCACAATAGTAAATGAACCTTTGGGTGTAATAGCCGCTATTACGCCGTGGAATGCAGATTACACTCACATCTGCGGAAAACTTGCTCCTGCTATTGCAGCAGGATGCACAATTGTTATTAAACCAAGTGAAATAAGCGCTATCCAAACACAAATCCTAACTGAGTGTTTTGATCAGGCTGGTGTTCCTAATGGTGTAATTAATATTATAAACGGAACCGGGCCTGTAGTCGGAGCTGTAATGACCGCGCACCCAGACATTGCAGTTGTAACCTTTACCGGCTCTACTCAGATAGGAAGAGTTATTGGAAGCAAGGCAGCAGAAACTATGAAAAGGGTTACACTCGAGCTGGGTGGGAAATCACCTAATATTATATTGCA
Organism: Flavobacteriaceae bacterium PS02334; assembly: GCA_029959295.1. GTDB lineage: Bacteria > Bacteroidota > Bacteroidia > Flavobacteriales > Flavobacteriaceae > Flavobacterium. The sequence goes on from JASCOH010000003.1 coordinate 485,511, forward strand.
AGATGCAGATCTGCAGAAAGCTGTTCCTCTAGCACTGGCAATAGGTTTTAGCAATAGCGGTCAGGCCTGCCATGCAGGAACCAGAATTATTGTACCAGAAAGCCGATTGGAAGAAATAAAAAGCCTGATTAAAGAGGGCGTGAAAAACATTAAGATTGGTGATTTATGGAATGCAGATTCTTACATCGGTCCAATGGTAAGTCAAAAACAATATGATACCGTACAACGTTATATTCAGGCCGGTCAGGATCAAGGTGCCGAAATTCTTGTTGGAGGTCTGGGGCATCCAGAAGGTCTTGGTGGATTCTATGCAAAGCCAACTGTTTTTGTAAATGTGAATCAGGATATGATTATTGCTAAAGAAGAAATTTTTGGTCCTGTACTTTGTGTTATCACCTACAAAACAGAAGAGGAAGCCATAAAAATTGCAAACGATACAATTTATGGCCTCTCAGCCTATATAAGCTCAGGTGATGCAGAAAAGGCTAAAAAGATTGCACGCCAAATAATCGCAGGAAGAGTACTTATCAACACCGCTTTAAATAAGGAAACCAAATCTCCTTTTGGTGGATTTAAACAGTCTGGTATTGGTAGAACTTCATGGACATATGGTATCGAAGAATATGTAGAACCTAAAGTAATTACATCATAACGTATAACTATAAATTCTTCTTTGCTGAAAACCAGAGCTTCTCAAATTGTTTTTTTCCCTTAAAGAAAATGCAAGGTAAAACAACAGAAGAGCAAAATTTACTGAGCAGAATTGAGACGTTTAATACGTTTGAATTCTGCTTAAATTTGTCTTACAAAATTATATCCCTTTAAAATGATAAGTCCCAATATTCTGTATTCGTGTTATGTAACCCGAAATTTATCAAACGAGCAGTTTATTTCTGAACATATTTTTCTATATCAGTTTTCAGGATCGCTGATTATCAACGATGCTGAGAAAGAATATTCAGTGCAGACAGGTGAATTTTGTCTCGCTAGAAGAAACCGCCTCGCTAAGTATATTAAATTTCCGCCACAAAATGGAGAATATAAAACCATGTCGGTACGCCTTGACCAGAACTTTTTAAAAGATTTTAGTAAAGAGTATGGATTTACAGCAGACATGCCGGCTACTAACGATGCCGTTATAAACTTACGGCCAGAAACGCTTTTACTGAACTATATTCAGTCACTCTCGCCTTACTTCAATCTTACTACAGAGGGTAAAAATGAACATATGCTGCTTATAAAACAAAAGAAGCTGTCCTATTGCTGCTTAAAACAAATCCTGAACTCAAAAATATACTGTTTGACTTCAGCGAACCCGGCAAAATAGACTTGGAGGCTTTTATGAACCGTAATTTTCAATTTAATATCTCAATGGAAAGATTTAAAAAAATATTTAAGATATCATCGGGAAGGTGGCTTCTGCAAAAACGGTTACAGCAGGCTTATTTTCTTATTACTAAAAAAAGCCAAAAACCGTCAGAGGTATACTTGGAAGTGGGATTTGAAGATATCTCTCATTTTTCACGTTCATTTAGCAAGGAGTTTGGTGTAGTCCCATCAAAGGTATTTTCAAAATGATATTTATTTATATTTTTCTAAGTGCACCTATAAATACTCCTGCTTTCGAGATTTTTGCCATACCCCATAATAAAAAGCTTAAAATTAAGGTTATGGATCATACTGCTCTATCAAATTGTAAAGTTTGAGAATGTTATATCTAAATTTAGATTGGTTTCTTCGTTTATTTATTTGAATTTGAATTTTTTCTAGTTCATCATCTTTCGGCTCATTAATAATTTTCTCAATTATTTCAATTTCATTGATAGGTTCTCTCCAGAAAATTTCCTTAGTATCAATATCATAAAAAATATTTGGATGAAGCATTACTATTGTTGTTTGCCTTATTACACTGTTTATAAAATCAGCTTTGTAAATTCTGCCCTTTTCTTTTAATCTATTAATGGCATTTATTGCACCATATCGTCCAATTTTTGCGTAAAGTTCGGTTTCGGAAGATTGGCTGGAGAAAAAATAGAATTCTATTAATGGAAGTGATTCAAAAGCAGGACTGCTCCATCATCACTTGCTTTCACAAATAAGAATAAGACAGCAATACTTACCTATACTACTTTTCCGTAAGGTTACAGATGGCTACTTTAAGCAGATTCTAGATAATTCAGTAACGTATCTTATCATAGATTTAAGAAATAACAGAGGCGGCGAAAAAGGTTTTGAAGATTATATTTTTTAGTATTTAACCAGCATTCCTTGCACAAAATACAAATATGTTGAAGCAAGCGCATTCTCCTACTCTTTTTATGAGTTTACCAACAAAACACAATCGAAAAGCAGATGAAACCCTAGAGTGCCCAGAAAGCGGAACACAGCGTAGATAACGATGGCAGAATATTAAAAAAACCTTGCGTCCTGATTCCTGAGAAACCTAAAAAAAAATATTTTGTAAGAAATTTATATATGTTAACAAGTGGCTCGACCTATTCTGGATGCTCGGAATTAGCAAGTTTGATCAAGGGTCGCAGAAAATCAATTTTCATTAGACAGGAATGCGGCGGCGGTTTTTATGACAATACAAGCGGGTTCAGTATGGAATTGGAATTGCCAAATTCAAAATTGTGCATCAAAATTCCACTTCTGAAATTTGCACTTGACGTAAATAATAAAGAAATTCTTTTTGGTCGAGGAGTAATGTCTGACTATGATGTCAGGCCTACTTACGAAGACTTTGCAACAAAATATGATACTGAAATTGAATTCACCAAAAAATTGATTATACGATAGCTGTATCGATGCTAGGTTTCGTTTTTCGCTGATCCGGAAAAATAATATCAATGGAAAGGAAACGCCCGCCATAGTATTTTTTTGTGCATAATATTGTAACTTTACGAACGCTGCTTGTCGCCATCTATCATTTTAAATAAGCTATGTGCTATTTCACAATCCACAACCATGAGAACGTTCATAAAATATGCCTTCGTCTTATTATCCACATACCTGTCTTTTGGGCAAGACAATAGTTTTTTAGAATCCAGGAATGGCTTCAGAAATATAAAGCTGGGAGCCCCAGTGGACAACTATCCTGAATTCAAATTAAAAAATGAATCTAACACGGATCTTTTTAAATTAAGCATGAATTCAAAAACTACCCATGCGTACAAGGGATGCGATGCTGATAAGATCAAGACTGCGAAAATTTTGTTTATCTAACTGATTGCCGAAGACAATAGAATTGCAGAAATCCGAGTAGTTACAGAAAAAGTCCTGAACGTCTATTCAGCCTTGCAGAATGCGTATGGAGAACCAGCTTCCGTCCAGGGTACTAAATTAACATGGAGAGCTGGCAAGGTAGAATGCAGCATCGAAGGCGACAATACCCAGATTCCGGGCTACCATGTCCGTTATAAAAGCATCTCACCAGTGCGAGGCCAGCTTTATGAGCTAAAAACAAAAGCAAAGAGAGAAGCGCAAGCAGAACTATAGAACAGCCCCTTAACGCAATTTCGGATTTTTTTTTACCAGAAATTCTTATTCGCTGGGGAAATTTGATTTTGGCAGAGCATTCTAGGATCAGCCTGCTAAAAATGGAAATACAGTGCCAATGGCAGGCTGATTAAAAACTGCCTAAAACAAAGATAGCCCAGCAATAATATACTATGAAAAAATATCTTATCTTCTTGATGCTTTCACTTTTTACGATTTCCGCTTCCGCACAGAGAAAAAAGAAACAGCAGAAAACTCCCTTGCCTCCTGAAAAAGAAGTTTTTGCACCGCCCGCCATTCAAGAATCGAACACCCAAGTCGATAGTGGTTCCCAAATTTTCATGCCTGAAAGTGCGGCATCCCAAATAGTGGCGACAAAAATGAACGGGCAGGAAATTCATATCGCCAGCTTGAAAGAATTTGAAAATATCGATTTTTCACAGCTAAAGAAAATTGCTTTCAGTACAGCGGTTTCGGGCAGTTCTCTGGATACGGCAATTATACAAAAGATAATAGACGAAGCAGTTCAGCTGGAAGCCTTAGAAATTGACAATTTTGCCATGGAAAATTTTCCTGAAATTAAAACGCCCAACCATCACCTGAAAAAGCTGAGCCTGTCCCAAAACGGCCTGAAGGAGCTTCCCCCAAGCATCTCAAATCTAGCCGCGCTGGAAGATTTCCGCTCCAGCAATCCGCTGGGGGAGCTTCCAGAAACTTTTTCACAGCTCAAAAACCTGAAAGAACTTGCTTTGAGCTATGCAGAATTTTCAGAGTTTCCAAAAGCCGTCTTCGGATTGGATAAATTATCCGTCCTGTATATTTCAAGCAACCCAAAGGGGAATGCAAAAATAAAAGAACTTCCTGACCAGTTCCAGCAGTTACCGGAACTTAGAGAATTTGGGGTTACAAGCGCTTCCCTTTCAGCATTGCCGGAATCCTTTTCCGAACTGAAAAAACTGGAAAAGGCCAGCTTTTCAAGCAACCTATTTGATGCTTTCCCGGAAGTCCTGGCGGCGAGCCCAAAGCTTCAATTTGTGCCTTTTACCGACAATCCCCTGAAGTGGGAAAAGTTCAGAGCTTCCATCAAAAAAATAAAATGGCGGGGACTGCTCTTCCTGAACGAAACCGGATTTACCAAAAAGCAATACGAAGAGATACAGAAAATTCTAATCAGGATAGATGTATATTATGATGGAATGAATAATTAAAATAAGTAAGGGCATTCCATTTATACCAACCTCCTGCTGTTCTAGCACCAGGGTTGCTGCAATGCAGAACAAAAAAAGCTCCCAATTGCAAAAGCATTTTTCATAAAGCAGCGATTCACTCAATTGCCATAAATCAAGAAGAGCAGCAAATTGCGGTAACGCCGAAATGGGTGCCATATTTTTTTATATTCCAGCAAACCCTATCCCCGACTGCAATCTAACGCCAGCCAGCGCCGGTGCAATATGTTCCATTATGGCGGACAGGAAGTGCACATTGTAGTCGACGGCTTACAGAAATCCTCGGCTCCCGCCAATGTCCTGCTTTTCTCCACGCTTCCTTATATAGCCTGATCTGTTCCGCCTGCTGGATGTGGAATGGCTTTACTTCATGGTAGAACTCTGGAGGTACAACTCCATTTTCTGCAGCCCAGACATCGGTAGCATTAGAAGCAGGACGATCTCCATAAGCCGATTTTGTATTTTTAAAATCGTGAGGCATCATCGCAGTAAATAGTAGTAGCGCATAGGGTGAATATAATTAATTAGCCATGATTTGATGGCAGCATTAACCTATAATTTGAAGAAATACTTTAAGTTTATCACTAAAAAAACAAAAACAAAAACAAAAGACGGAGTAGTAAGTGAATTAGAAGCAAAAGTAACAACTTTTCTAAAAACTTTCTTTTATGGCTTTAAAAACATGTTTTTAAGCACCTCAATTTTCAAAGTCTGCAACTCAAAACCAAAAATAAACCTCGCTTAAATGTGCTTAAACGAGGTTGTTTTTTATGATTTTTCGCAACAGCTACCGCTGTTGTGTGCTGCTTTTTTACCAAGGGCTTACTTCGCCATCATCTTCTATGTCATTGCTGAAAAATTTTCCAGTAGGTGCATTCTCCTCTGTCAATGTATGTTTAACTATGAAACTTGCTGCACTTTCCACTGTTCCTGGACCGCTATGATGGTTGAAGTCTGTGGCAGTATAGCCTGGGTCAATTGCATTTACTTTGAATGGCAAGTCTTTCAGTTCATACGCTAAAAGAATAGTGTAAGCGTTAACAAGAGCCTTTGAAGGAACATAACTTGCAAGTTTAACATCGTAATATTTCCAATTTGGATCACTGTGCAAGCTTAAGGAACCAAGTCCTGAAGTAATATTGCTTATTCTTGGATTTTCTGACTTTTTGAGTAATTCCATAAAAGTTTGCGTCACACTAATTGTTCCAAAGTAGTTAACGTCAAATACATCTTGAATATCTTTGATAGAAGTTGTTAAAACACTTTCAGGAAATCCTTTGCTTATCCCTGCGTTATTTATCAAAATATCCAATTTACCTTGCTCGCTTTCTACATTTTTTTTGGCTTCTAAAATTGTTTCAGGCTTTGTAACATCAATTTGAATAGCTTGGATGTTTTGAAATCCATTTTCTATTAAGTCTTTTACAACTGCTTGTCCTTTTTTAAGGTCACGCGTACCTAAATATACAAATAAACCCTTTTTTGAGAGTTGTTTTGCAGTCTCTAACCCAATGCTTCTGTTGGCTCCTGTAATCAATACTATTTTCATTTTTTTGATTTAAATTAATGATGCAAAAATGCATCTTATAGAAATGAAATCATTTGCCATTTGGCAAAAAGCAACTTATCGTATATTTTTTCTGATTCTACTCAATGAAGATTGAGTAATGCCTAAGTATGAAGCTAAATAAGAAAGAGGAATCCGATTGGCAAGATTTGGGTATTTTTCCAAAAAAGTTAGATAACTTGTAGTCGCATCTTGTGCAACAATTGAGCTAATTCTTTCTACTTTTTGAAGCAATGCTTTTGAGATAATTTTATGCACAATGGTGTCAAAGCCAACAATGGTGTTCAGCAATTCTTGCCAATCCTTTTTTGAGAATACAACAATTTTGCAATCGGTAATAGCCTGTACATAAGCAATTGAAGGGATTTGATTGTCAAAACTCTCTAAATCCACCAAAATGTTATTTTCGTCAACAAAATATTTTGTAATTTCTTCACTTTTATTATTAAAGTATGAAACTCTGGCAATGCCTTCCACGATAAAGCCGAATTGTTTGGAAACGTTTCCTGCTTCCAAATAATAGTCATCTTTCCGAAGCTCTAATTCAGTTGCTTTTTTTGAAATCAAGTCAATTTGCTGTTGGTTTAAGTTTCCAAACTGCAAGATGTAGTCAATAAATTCTTTCATTGCCACAAGGTAATCAATGTCGTTTTTATAGCACTTGTCATTTGGCAAAAATTAGTTTGTCTGTCTTTTACAACGGTCTGCTAAAGTTGCACACAACGTCAATCTGGGAAAAAACTTCGGTTAGCTTTCTAACAAATATAGGAATTAGCGTGTACAAAAAGAAGATTTTTTGTATTTTTAGTAAAAAAGATTAATATAGCCAAAAGTGGCTAATAAAGAGTAGTTTACAAGAACTGAAAGTGCTATCGGTAACGATTTAGTAATGGTGCTTACTACACTAATCTTCATTTGATTACCTTGTAAATCAATAGAGCAAATTTAAGAAATAATAAGGTGAAGTATGCTAATACTTTGCCTTTTTTATGTTTTCGCATTAAAAAAAATCCCCCCACTGTGGTAAGCCTGTGATATTGGTTTCAATAATATTTCCAAATTTTGGGTTATTCAGCAATAGTTGAAACTCCGAAACAAATAGTGATAAATTCTAAAAAAGACTAAACTATGGAAATCGTGTTGAATAAATTATTATCCCAAATTAATCTTCAGGAAGAAAAATTGTCTTTCCTGGGAATGGTGAAAGCTGACGAAGCCTACCAAATGACTTTATTCCTAAATGACATGTTGTTAAACATAAAAGCAAAGGTGTTAGATGGCGGCTTTGAAAATGAACAACAGGAAATTGACTTCTTCAAAAAAATAAAACCTCAAATATTAGGTAAGCTCATTTTTTACAATAAGATATTCCGGTTTGAAACAGACTGTCCTGTAAGTACTGGAGAAATACATCAAAGCTATTTTGAAAGTCTACTAAAAGGCCTTAAATCAGAATATAAAGAAAGTATCCGACATGAGGGTTTTTATCGTTACTACCGTGCAGGAAGAACGGATCGTGACAATATTTACTTTAGGTTGGGACAAATAAATTACCATGACGGTCTGAAAAGCGGAGTATTTGAAATTGATCTAAGTTTTTCAACATACTATGATAATAAAGTTGCTCGAATTGTTGCAAACGAATTACTGTATAGCTACATACTTGCTAAAATCAATCCAGAAACTGACCAGGACATGGCTTCAATAAATGGAGGATTCAATAAAGAAACTTCTTGGACTAATTCTCAAAATGCACTTATTGAATTAATTTACGCTCTTTACGCTTCAAACTCTATTGCTTATGGAAAAATAGGCATTAAAAAACTGGCTTTAATTTTTCAAGTATTGTTCCAAATCCCATTGAACGATATTCACCATGCATTCCATAGAATGAAAACAAGAGCAGGTTCCCGAACTGCATTCTTGGATCAGTTAAAAATATCTTTAGAAGAGTATATGGATAAAAATCTTTAGTGACAGCAAAAAAATATTTTTAAGCAGTACATACATGGTACTGCTTTTTTTATTTGCCAATACCTGCCAATTGGCAAATGATCCAAATCCTTTTCTACAATCCTACTGTAAAACTTAAAAACACCTGTATATCAACTGATTAATTAATAGTCTGAAAATTGAAAAAATCGCTATGCCAATTGGCAAAACTTGGCAGAAAACCACTGCTACCTTCAGGATTTTTGCATAGTGAACTTTTTAAATGCTATGTAATGAAAATAATAACTATTGAGGAGGAAGCATGGATACAGCTAAACAATCGTATTAATGCAATTGCCAGTTATCTGAAAAGATTAGAAGATACCAGTTATGATGACTTATGGCTTAACAACCACGAGGTATGTCAGTACCTGCACATCAGTGAAAAGACTTTGTGGCGTATGCGTACCAAAGGTGAGATTTCATACTCAAAAATCTATGGACAATACTTCTACACCATTCGAGCAATAAAAGATATGCTTAATGCAAATGCCATACAGAGTAGTGACGAATATGTTGCGGAGCTTATGGCAAAAGGGAAAAGCTATATCGAAAAAGGTAGAAAATTGAAGATCGTTAAAAAATAGGTGTAACCCCTTAAAGAATATCTCTATGAACATAGATAGAATGGAGTTTTTGGCTTGGATGGAACGTATAATGGATAGGTTCGATATGCTTAGCGAACATATTAGTGATCTCCAAAAGCAACGTAATAGTATTGACGGAGAAGAATTACTCGATAATCAGGATCTAATGCAAATGCTTAAAATAAGTAACCGCTCCCTCCAGCGTTATCGCACAATCGGTAAGTTGCCTTACTACACCATTAGTGGTAAACTATATTATAAATTGTCGGACGTACATCAATTCATAAGAGAAAGCTTTACTAAATAAAAGCCAATGAAAGCCAAATGCTGCCTTTGACGGCCATTTGATGCAAAGCATTAGATACTTCTTATACTTTCGGTAATGAACTTCAAAATATTAAAGATATGAGTGAGCAAACAATAGAAAAACAGACCGCTCCGGAACAGTTATCGGACATACTACTCGTGTTGGATAAAGAAAAAATGAAAATTCAGGCAGTCAAGAGTATTGATGAAAATGGAAAGATGCAAACCGTTGATCCTACCAAGAAAAATGAAAGCCAGTTTATGCGTGTGGATAAGCATGGTGATTTCATTTCAAATTTCTTCTCCAACTTTTGGAGACAATTAAAAAATCCTACCCAATTCGAATTTTTCAAAGTACCTGCTGACCAAGCTGTAGAAAAAGCAAAAGAATTTCAGAATCAGGTAGATAAACCAACTCCCGAAGGTGAAAAACTGATGAAAGAACACGAGGTGAAAACAGAAAATAAACAGGATAATAAACAAGAAAATCAAAATGATATGGAAACAACACAAACAACTCCGGAAACAAGCGAATACCGCTTCAAACCGGAACAGATTGATTGGGAAACCATGAACAATCTCGGATTAGGTAAAGAACGCCTTGAAAAAATGAACCTTTTAGATCCTTTATTAAAAGGTTATAAGACTAACGAACTCGTACCCGTAAGTGTAAACCTGGATGGGGCTATTGTTCGTACGGACGCTCGTTTATCCTTACAAACTAATCAGGAAGGGAAAGTAGTAGCGGCGGTACACGGTATCCGAAAAGAGCCCAACCTCAACTTTGAATTTTTCGGGCATAAGTTTACTGAAGAGGATAAGAAAAATCTGCTTGATACTGGAAATATGGGACGTGTGGTTGATCTGAAAAACAACAAAACAGGAGAAATGATGCCCTCTATTATCAGTGTGGACAGACTAACCAACGAATTGGTTGCCCTTCGTACCGATTTTATAAAAATCCCGGATGAAATAAAAGGAGTAAAATTGGACGATGCTCAGAAGCAAACGCTGCTGGAAGGAAAACCACTTCAATTGGAAGGAATGATTTCTAAAAAAGGAACTGAGTTTAACGCAACGGTACAGTTCAATGCAGACAAACGGTATGTTGAATTTATGTTTGACAGAAGCAATACCAATCAGCAAGCCCAGGTAAATAAGCAGACACAAGGCAATCAACAAACGCAGGCTAAAGAACAAAATCCATCACAGGAAGCTCCAAAAACGTTCAGAGGTAAAGAACTGGATAATGAGCAATACAACAAATTTAAAGACGGTCAAACGATCTATGTTAGTGGCTTAGTTGACAAAAAAGGTAAGGAATACAACGGGTATATCACTTACAATAAAGAAAGTGGAAAAACAGGCTTTGAATTTCCTAACCAATATAAAGAGCGTACCCAACCAACCGAAGCCCATAAAACACAAACGGCTGTCAACTCGGAAGGTAAAACAAACGAGGCTACACAGAACATTAAAGAACCTTTACAAAAAGGTCAACAAACGCCGAAGGACAAAAAACAGCAGGAACAGCAAGAAAAACCTAAAGCTCCTGCAAAATCCAAAGGCAGAAAAATGTAACAGGATATGAAAACAATCATTGCAGAAAAACCAAGCGTAGCAAGAGAAATAGCCGGCTTATTGGGAGCGTCCGAGAAAAAGGATGGTTACCTGATAGGCAACGGCTATTTTGTTACGTGGGCATTCGGTCATTTAATCGGATTGGGAATGCCCGAAGATTATGGAGTTTCAGGATTTCAAAAGGAAACTTTACCAATATTGCCCAATCCCTTTCTATTAACAGTCCGTAAAGTTAAAAAAGATAAAGGCTATTCGGTAGATGCAGGAGCATTAAAGCAATTGAAAATTATTGAGCAACTTTTTAATAAGAGCGATAGTATTATCGTTGCTACCGATGCTGGTCGTGAGGGCGAATTGATATTTCGCTATATTTATGAATATCTCAAAAGTAATAAACCATTTGAACGGCTATGGATAAGTTCACTTACCGAGAAAGCCATCAAACAAGGTTTTGACAATCTCAAAGATGGAAAAGACTTCGATGGATTGCATCAGGCTGCACAAGGCAGAAGCCGGGCCGATTGGCTTGTGGGCATAAATGCTACACAGGCACTCTCCATAGCTGCGGGTAATGGTATCTATTCGCTAGGTAGAGTTCAGACTCCCACATTGGCTTTGATTTGCAAACGCTATCTGGAAAACAAGAACTTCTCCATAAAGAAATATTGGCAGATACAGCTATTACAACATAAAGAGCTGATAGATTTTAAAAGCCTTTCTCTAACCAAATGGGAAGATCAAGCATTAGCCAATGATACACTGAAATCTATTCAACGAAGCAGTTCAGCAACTGTTACTTCGGTAGAAACGAAAAGGCTCACTGAACAACCGCCACTACTGTTTGATCTTACCGGATTGCAAAAAGAAGCCAATAAGAAACTGAGTTTATCTGCTGAAGAAACGCTTAATATTGCCCAAAGCCTGTACGAAAAGAAGTTTATCACCTATCCACGAACCGGAAGCAAATATATTCCTGAAGACATGTGGGCAGAAATTCCCAATCTGGTAAGATCCTTGCAAGACAGGGAAAACTGCAAACAATCTGTAACTAAAATGAAATGGGGGCGTTTCAATAAACGTATTGTAAACGATTTGCGTGTTACTGATCACCACGGGTTATTAATTACTGATAAAACACCATCCGCATTAAATGTAAAGGAAAATGCGGTTTACGATATGATTGCCTTTCGTTTGCTTGAAGCTCTTTCACAGGCCTGCATCAAAGAGATTACCGATGTTACTTTACAGGTAGTTCATTATGATTTCACATCGAAAGGCTGTAAGATTATCGAGGCTGGCTGGCGTGCCATTAAGGGAAGTTTTTCTGATGAAGATACCGAACCAATTCAGGATTTGCCAGAATTGAGTAAAGGCGATGAGCTTAAAATAAATGAAGCTACAGTTCTTGAAAAGAAAACTAAACCGCCAGGACTTTATACCGAAGCAGGGCTTTTATCAGCTATGGAAAGTGCTGGTAAGGAAATAGAAAATGAGGACGAACGAAAAGCCCTGCAAAATATTGGTATCGGTACTCCGGCTACAAGAGCCGCGATCATCGAAACCCTGTTTACCCGTAATTATATCCAACGGGAAAAGAAATCTTTAATACCTACAGAAAAAGGATTGCAGGTATATGGATTGGTAAAAGACCGAAAAATAGCGGATGTGGCAATGACTGCCGAATGGGAATTGGCTTTGCAAAAAATAGAAAACAACGAAGCAGATGCAAGCACCTTTCAGAAGGAAATGGAACAATACGCATCCACTATTACTGAAGAATTATTACAAACCTCCATTGCCCAAAGCAACCTGCCTAAATTAATTTGTCCAAAATGCAAAAAACAGCATTTAATTATCCGTGACAAGATTGTAAAATGTTCAGATGAAGTGTGTGGTTGGGTGCAGTTCCGCAATGTATGTGGTGTACAAATCAGTATTGAAAATATAACAAGCCTTGTCAATAAGGGCAAAACTTCTTTAATCAAAGGGATGACGAGCAAAGCCGGAAAGAAATTCGATGCTTATATAGTACTGAAAGAAAATGCTGAGAGTTCCTTTGAGTTTGAGAAAAACAAAAGCAGTAAACGTAATGGAAAATAAACCGTCAATCGTACCCAAAGAAATCAGGAACCTGATTTATACTATCCGAGGTAAACAGGTAATGTTGGATAGTGACCTTGCCGCCTTATATCAGGTGGAAACAAAGAACCTGAACAAAGCCGTTAAAAGGAATATTGTACGTTTTCCTCTATCATTCTGCTTTCAACTGACCGACGAGGAAGTTGAAAACTTGAGGTTCCAATTTGGAACCTCAAGTTTAAACTACGGAGGCAGACGTTATCTGCCCTATGCTTTTACTGAACAAGGAGTTGCAATGGCATCTGCTATACTTCGTTCTGGTATAGCCGTTAAAATGAGCGTTGAAATAATGGAAGCCTTTGTAGAAATGCGGCGTATGCTTATCAGCAATGCTTCTTTGTTCCATCGTTTGGATAATATCGAGTTAAAGCAACTGAAAGCTGACCAAAAATTTGAAGAAATTTTTAAGGCTTTGGAAAGCGATAAGCTGCACAGCGAAAAAGGCATTTTCTATAACGGACAGGTATTTGATGCCTATACCTTTGTTTCTGACATTATCCGCAGTGCCAAAAGTTCCATCATCTTACTTGATAATTATGTGGATGATACGGTTCTTACTTTACTGGGTAAGCGTAAGAACGATGTAACTGCTACAGTCTTGACCAAGACCGTCAGCAATCAGTTAAGGTTAGATTTACAACGCTACAATAGTCAATATCCTCCGGTAACTATTGAGGTTTTCTCGGATGCCCACGACCGTTTTATGATAATCGACAATACAGAACTCTACCATATAGGGGCATCGCTCAAAGACCTGGGTAAAAAATGGTTTGCCTTTTCAAGAATGGATATTGAAGTCGGCAGGATGCTTCATCTTCTGAATAATTATTAAGCCTCTGAAAACTCAGAGGCTTTTCTTTTAGTCTTTAGTAATATTTCTTTTTCAGCCACAAACTTGCTCTTACTAACAGTATCAATACAGGAACTTCAACCAACGGCCCAATAACGCCCACAAATGCCTGTGGGGAATGAATACCAAATACTGCTATTGCTACGGCTATGGCTAATTCAAAATTGTTTCCTGTGGCTGTAAATGCAATGGATGCGTTTTTATCGTAAGGAACTTTCAGGGATTTATTGATAAAGAAGCTCACAAAAAACATCAATATAAAATAGATGATTAGCGGTATGGCTACTTTTACCACATCCATTGGTAACTCTATTATTTTATCGCCTTTCAGACTGAACATTAATACGATTGTAAACAGTAACGCATACAATGTAATGGGCGATATTAGGGGTACAAATTTTCTATTATACCATTCTATACCTTTTGATTTGATAAGGAAGTAACGGCTTATAAAACCTGCTAAGAATGGAATACCTAAGTATATCAATACGCTTTCGGTTACGTCTTTCATTGATACGCTTACGTTGAAATTGGCTAAGCCTAATTTGTTTGGCAATACGTTGATGAAAAGCCAAACTAAGAAGCTATAAGAAAGTATCTGAAAGATACTGTTTAAGGCAACTAACATCGCTGTATATTCTCTGTTTGCCTTAGCTAAATCGCTCCATACGATTACCATTGCGATACATCTTGCCAAACCTATCAGTATCAAGCCAGTCATATAACCTGGTTCATTGCGTAAAAACAAAACGGCTAACCCAAACATCAATATTGTACCAATTACCCAATTTAGGATTAAGGATATGCCGATTACTTTTTTATCTTTAAATGCTTGGGGCAATAATGTGTAATCTACTTTTGCCAATGGCGGGTACATCATCAGTATCAGACCTATTGCCAAAGGAATGTTTGTAGTGCCTGCGGATAGGCTGTCAGTAATTTTTGAGATACCCGGAAAGGAATGTCCCAATCCTATACCTGTTGCCATTGCAAGGAATATCCATAAGGTTAGGTATCTGTCTAAGAATTTTAGTTTTGGTTGCATTGGTTATTGACTGACTTTTGAAAAAACATAAAACATTTCTGTTGCTATCTGTAAACTTCTTTCTGCATATACCTTTGATTGCTCCGGTGTATTGTCCGATATTTTAGGGTCTTCAAATGTGATAGGTATTCTTTTTTCCGCACCTGCTATAAACGGACATCCACCGTCTGCCTGCGAACAGGTCATAATGGCTGTGAATGCTGATACAGGATTGAAAGGGCTATCGTATTTTTTTGAAAACCCAATTATAGGCAAAGCATTATCGCTGTACTTTATGGCATAGAAAGGATTGTTGGTGTCTGCAATTTTGAAAATATTAAATCCCTGTTCTGTCAATGTTTCTGCAACTTTCGGAAACAATGCCGTTTCTTCTGTACCACCCGAATAACAATATACGTTTGAGATATTAAAATGTGTGGACGCTATCTGTGCCCAAACCTGTGATAAATGGCTTCTGCGTGAATTGTGGGTACAAATGAAATTAAGGTTTATATCCTGTCCATTACTTGCTTTCTGCTGTACAAAATCTATCAGCGGTTGCAATGTGGTTTTACGTTCTTCGCTGATACTGTGAACGTCTATTTTATTGTTAATGAATTCGATTAATTTTTGATACATCGTATTTTATTTTTAGTATTTAACAACATCCCGAATTAGGTTTACAGCAAGCATCTTTTAATTCTGCCAAGTTTACTTTTTGTTTTTCCGCAGGAATGCCGCAGGCATCACTTGCCAGGCAAGCGGTTTGTTTGTTCTTTAATACAAAATGGTTTCCGTTAAAATCCAAATCATATTTACCAATCGTTTCGCTTTGGTATTCTACCTCTATCTCGGCATCTTCGATACCTAATTTGTCTTCGGATAATTTGATGATGTTTAATAATTTGGTTGGCTTTAACCGGTGTTCAAAGTCGTTAGCATTCCATAATTGGAAATTGACAACTTTTTCATTTCTAATCGTTCCGCCACAATCAATAAAGTGTTTGGTAATTACACCTATTTCTGTAACGTGGAAATGTTCCGGTACAAATGTTCCGTTTTCCAATTGAAATTCAACATTATCCAATGCTGGTAAGATTTCTTTGATTTTTGATAGATTCATTGTTACATTGCTTTATTACGATTAATATGTTCAAAAAAATGCTTAACAGCATTTATCAACCCCTACATTATCTACAAAGAAAGTATTAAGTTCTTTTTTAAGTCGTTGCCAAACATTTTCATCAATACAGTAGCACACGCTTGTTCCCTCTATATTTCCTTTGATGATACCAATGTTTTTAAGCTCTTTTAAATGTTGTGAAATCGTAGCCTGTGCCAACCCTAATTCTTCCACTAAGTCATTACAAATACAGGCGTTCTGCTTAATGATGTATTGTAGGATAGCTATACGGGCAGGATGAGCCAATGCCTTTAAAGAGGTTGCCAAGCTGTTTTGCTGTTCTGTAAATATTTCTGTTTTTGTTACGCCCATCTTATCTGTAATAATACATCGCAATATTACGATAAATATTTGAACCAATTAAATAACTTTCGAAAATTTATATCATAACGTCAATTCTTTATATAGTATGCTTTCGCATCCATCCTTTTAAGGTGAAAAACAGACCTAAAATTATAAATGGAATACTTAGTATTTGTCCCATATTCAACACCATCCCTTTTTCAAATTCTACTTGGTCGATTTTTAAAAATTCTATCAATATCCTCATTGTAAAAATGAGAAAAATGCTTAGACCAAAATAAAAGCCATTCCCGATTTTTACTGTGTGTCGTCTATACAGCAATAACAGAATGAAAAAAATGATAAAATAGGATATCGCTTCGTACAGTTGAGCCGGATGTCTGGGAATACTGTCCACCCGTTTAAAGATAAATGCCCAAGGCAGATTAGTTGGAACGCCAATCATTTCAGAGTTCATCAAATTTGACAACCTGATAAATGCTCCACCGAGAGGGGCAACAATAGCAATCAGGTCAAATATTTTTAATAGCCTTATACTGTACTTTTTAGAATATAGCATCATTGCTATTATCAATCCCACTGTTCCGCCGTGACTTGCCAATCCCGCAATTCCCGCAAAATGATAACTCCCGTCCGAGCCTTTTTGTATAGGCAATAGTATTTCGAGTGGATTTTTTGAATAATATTCAAAGTCATAGAATAAGCAATGTCCTAATCTTGCACCCAATAAAATTCCAACAATTCCGTAAACGATTATCGCTTCGTGAGCCTGTGAACTTAAATTCTCATTTTTATAAATTTTCCGTAGAATGAAATAACATAGAAGCAGACCTGTCATAAATAACAGTCCATAATATTTAATTGAAAAACCGAGTATGTTTATTATTTCGGGGTCAACATCCCAATTTATATAAAGTAAATTCATTTGTTAAGTTTATCTATTGCAACAACTGCAGCTTATTTAAAATTGCTCTTCGTTAGAACCATAAAAAAAGAGTACAACCTATATTTTTAATTAGAGTGTACTCATCCTTACCCTTTCAAGTTATTAACAAAGTTACAAATTAAATCTTTGGCTAGTTACCGATTATATCTAAAGCTACCATCTTTAACTAAGTGTTTCTGACTTCAACAACATTCCGAATCAGGAGAGCCACAACTGTTATCTGCTGAAGATAATTGTGGTTTTTGTTTAGCGGAGGGAATATTGCAGGCTTTCCGGGCAACGCATGCAGTAGCTTTGTTTTTCAACACAAATTTTTGACCGTTATAGTCCAAATCGTATTTCCCGATTGTCTCGTTCTGATATTCAACTTCTATGTATGCATCTTCAATGCTTAGTTTTTCTTCGGCCAAATTGATAATGCTCAATAATTTTTCAGGTTTTAAGCGATGATCGTAGTCATCTGCACTCCATAATTGAAAGCTGACAACTTTTTCATACCTAATCGTTTTTGCACAGTCAATAAATAGTTTTGTAATAACGCCTATTTCTGTAACGTGGAAATTCTCCGGCACTGATGTACCATTCTCCAGCTGGAATTCAACATTATCCAATAACGGTAATATTTTCTTGATTTCTGAAAGCTTCATTGTTGTAATACTTTTTATGCTATTTAAGAGCCTTTACCTGGTTGCATTACGCAACGGAATTAATGACGGTAAGATAACACAAATTATTTTAATGCTGATGCCCGCTATGGTCGTGAGGTTTGCTTCCCTGCACTTGCTCACCTTCTGCAACGTTCACCGTAAAATCAGCGGTATGCACCTTAAACAGAACATCGCAGCAGTATTTTTGTGTAAAACCACAGGCTGCGATGCTTTTTAATCTGTTATGCGATCGGTTCTGCTTTAAAACCTTTCTTATTGACAATTGCGATCACCTGATCTTCTGTAATACCTTCGGACTTTACAGTAAGGATTTTATCCGAATTGTCCGTATCCACGTTCCACTCACAAACTCCGCTGGCGTTATCCAGGTCAGACTGTACCTTTGATACACAACCACCGCAGTTAAGATTTGTCTTGAATTTTAATTCTTTATTTTCCATTTTTTTTAATTTTAATTGTTAATTGATATTTGATTGTAATGTATATACTCAAATCAACTTATGTTTATTCCGAAAAGATGTCCCACTAAGGCTGAAACGGCCATAGCAACGGTTCCCCAGAACGCTATCCTTATCATTCCTTTCACAATACTTGAACCGCCCGTTTTTGCAGCAATGGCACCAAGAATGATCAGGAAGATAATAGTAGCTCCGTACTGAAACTCTACCATTGATTTTTCAGGAGCAAAAATGGCAACCAACAAAGGCAGTGCCGCACCGGAAATAAAAGATAGAAAGGAGGCTACTGAAGCCAGTAGCGGTTTTGCCACGGTGATATCACTGATACCGAGCTCATCTTTTGCATGAGCATCCAAAGCGTTGTAGGCGGTCAGCTCCTTTGCAACCAGTAATGAAGTTTCCTTTGTAACACCTCTTTTCTGATATATTTCAGCAAGTTCCTGAAGTTCCAATTCGGGCATATCCTGTAATTCTTTTTTTTCCCTCATCAGGTCGGCCTGCTCGGTGTCAGATTGGGAACTTACGGAAACGTACTCTCCGGCAGCCATTGACATGGCACCTGCTATTGTACCCGCCAAAGCAGCCAGAACAATTGAATACCTGCTGGGATCGGCTGCCGCAACACCTATGACGATACTGGTTGTGGAAAGCAGTCCATCATTTGCACCTAGAACAGCGGCACGTAACCATCCTATACGATTAACGTAATGTTTTTCAAGAGTATGTGTTTTCATAATTTAACTGCTCCATCTGTTTTATAATTAATACTGTTTGTGTATAAATGTATCTGTAATCACGACAAAAATCTATTGGGATTCCTTATTTTTTCCATTTTAAACGTAAACTGTTGCTCACTACGCTTACACTGCTCAATGCCATTGCTGCACCTGCTATCATCGGGTTTAAAAGAAACCCATTGATAGGATATAAAATCCCCGCTGCGACCGGAATACCGATCAAATTGTAGATAAATGCCCAGAACAGGTTCTGCTTGATGGTAGCAACGGTCTGCTTTGATAAACGTATTGCTTGTGGAATTTTGGTCAAATCAGATGAAATAATGGTCATTTTGGCGACATCCATTGCGATGTCTGAGCCTTTGCCCATAGCGATACTTACATCTGCGGTTGCCAGTGCTGTACTGTCATTGATACCGTCCCCGACCATAGCGACGGTTTTGCCTTTCTGCTGTAATTCTTTTACGAAATCGGCTTTGTGCTGAGGCAATACTTCCGCTCTGTAGTGCTTTATGCCTGTCTCTTTAGCAATGGCCTTTGCGGTCGTTTCATTATCTCCCGTCAGCATATAGAGGTCGATGCCCATTTCCTGCATTTCTTTGATTGCCTGTACCGAAGTTTCCTTAATCTTATCAGAAATGGCAATTACAGAAAGAGCCTGTTTGCTGTTTGCAAACCAAATTACCGTTTTGGACTGTTTGCTCCATTCATCTGCTCGCTTTTGCAGTTGTTCCGAAATATTGATTTTGTTTTCAAAAAGAAGCTTTCTGTTTCCTACAAAATAAGTTTCATTATTATGATCGGCTTTCGCTCCTTTGCCCGTAATACTTTCAAACATCGACAGCGTTGTGGCCGTGGTTCCTGCCAAATGCTTTACTATGGCTTCTGCCAAGGGGTGTTCAGATTGCTTTTCGATGCTCAACAAAATATTTTTAACAGTATCGTCATTGTCCTGCCACAGGATGTCCGTTACTTCAGGTCGGCCTTCCGTAATGGTTCCCGTTTTGTCCAGTATAATGGCATTTACTTTCTTGGCCAATTCAAGGCTTTCTGCATCCTTGATCAAAATGCCATTTTCAGCACCTTTGCCAACGCCTACCATTATTGCCGTAGGTGTTGCCAGACCCAGTGCACACGGACATGCGATAACCAATACCGTAACCGCAGCCAGCAGTCCCTGTACCACACCGTTTTCACCGCCCAAAAGCAACCATAAAAGGAAAGTAAGAAAAGCGATGCTCATGACAACCGGGACAAAAATGCCTGCAATCTTATCTACCAGTTTTTGTACAGGTGCTTTGCTACCCTGAGCATCTTGCACCATTTTGATGATTTGGGCGAGCATTGTTTCTTTGCCTACTTTTACGGCCTTGAACCGGAAGCTTCCCTTCTGGTTAATAGTACCTGCAAACACCTTTTCATTTTCACTTTTCAGTACCGGAACAGGCTCACCGCTCAGCATACTTTCGTCTACATACGAGTTCCCAGACGTAACCAAACCGTCCACCGCTATTTTTTCGCCTGGTTTTACCAGTATGATATCGCCCGAGTTTACGTTTTCAATCGGGGTCTGTTGCTCAGTACCGTCCGCTAATATTACGGTCACGTTTTTTGGCTGTAATCCCATCAGCTTCTTAATGGCCGATGACGTATTGCCTTTGGCTTTTTCTTCCAACAATTTACCCAAAAGAATGAATGCGATGATTACGGCAGCCGCTTCGAAATATACGTGGGCGTGTAGTCCTCTCTGATGCCAAAATTCAGGAAACAGCATGTTGAATACGCTGAACAGATAGGCAATCCCTGTACTTAATGCGACCAGCGTGTCCATGTTGGCAGAGCGGTGCTTTGCCTGTCTCCATGCGTTCACAAAAAAATCCCTTCCCAGCCATAACACTACAGGTGTGGAAAATGCGAGCATAATCTCATTGCCGTAAGGCATATCCATAAAGAACATCCCGATTACTACAACGGGTAACGAAAGGATTATTGCCCACGTGGTTTTGGTTTTTAGCTTTTTGAACTTTTCAGCGTGTATGGTTTCTAAGGTTTCCTGCTGTATGCTTTCGTCTTCAACCAACAGGTCGTAGCCACCGTCCTTTACCGCTTTCTGCAATTTATCCGCGTCGATTATGTCGGGCTGGTACTCAACAGTCAGGTTGCCCGTAGCAAAGTTTACAGAAGCACCGACAACGCCTTCCTGGTGCTGAACAATGCTTTCGGCACTTCCGGCACAGGAAGCACAGGTCATTCCCAAAACTGGAAAGGTCTGCGTAATTGTATTTTTATTATTTGTTGCCATATTTCGTTTGCATTAATTTACATTACAAAATTGGCAATTATAACAGCGGCTGCTATTGTGATTTTTTGGAATTGATTTGTAAGATTTATTGTTTCATTTAATCCACCTGCCGTTTAAAGCTACAAAACAGAAAGTTCTGGGTTGTATTGAATGGTGTTGTATGGTCTTCCGTAATACACTTCAACTTATCAAAACCGTTTTTAAGTTCAGCGGTCAAAGTTTCCTCGTCATATTGTTTGATGTCAAGCCCACTGCATTTTGTCGGTCCGTTTTTAGAAAACGTACCGATGGTCATATAACCACGCACATTTCTTCTTGCAATGTCAAGATATTTTGACACCTGTTCTTTAGTGGTCAAGAAATGAAATGTCGCTCTGTCGTGCCAAATATCAAAAGTTGTATTGGGTTCAAATTCGGTAATGTCGCTAACGACCCATTTTACATTTTCGGCCTTATCGCCCAACCGTTTTTTCGCTTTTTCAAGTGCATTTGCAGAAATGTCTAAAACGGTTATATTTTCAAATCCGTTGTCAAGCAAGTAATCAACTAATTTGCTGTCGCCACCGCCAATATCAATAATGCGGGCTGTTTTATCCACTTCAAACGAATGAATAAAATCCAAGGAAGTTTTGGGAATTTCCTGTGTCCAGCTTACCTGATCGGGGTTTTTTGTTTCGTAAACCGTTTCCCAATGATTTTTTCTATCTATATCGCTCATTTTCTATATTCTAAATTGTAAAATTAAAGAAATTCATCAACCATATTATTGCTGTAAGATTTACAAATTATCCAGCGGTTTTCTTTTATCTTCCTTTATTTGTTTGAAATGGCTCGGAGACAGTCCTGTAACTTTCTTGAATTGGTTACTTAGATATGCTACGCTGGAATAGTTCATCCGGAAGGCAATCTCACTGAGCGACAGTTCGTCATACACCAGCAATTCCTTGACCTTTTCGATTTTTTGGGCAATAAAGTATTTTTCTATAGTTGTACCTTCTACCTCTGAAAACAGGTTGGAAAGATAATTGTAATCGTGGTGTAGCTGGCTGCTCAGAACATCAGAAAGGTTGTTTTTGTTATCGCTGTCCTGATAATGAACCAGATCAATGATAATGTTCTTTATTTTTTCAATGATGCGACTTTTTTTATCATCAATTACCTCAAAACCTAACGGTATGAGAACTTTTTCCAATCTAGTTTTGTCCGATGACGTGAGGTCATTTTCGAGCTTAACCTCGCCGAGCTTTATGCTTTTAAGTGTCAGCTCCAGCTTTTCCAATTCATTCTGCACCACCATTATACAGCGGTTGCAAACCATATTTTTAATAAAGAGTGTCGTCATAATTTAATCTGTACCAATTGAAAAAATAAAGATATTTTTTTTTCTAAATCCCGTTGTGTCATTACTTATTTGTTCAAAGTCCAAACGATTGCTTTTTCTTTTGTTGCCCTGAAAATCGTATTGTGCTTTTCTTTAGGTTCATCAGAAAAATTCCATTTGATGTTTGGATAATTTTCTGATTTAAAAATACTGGCTAACTCTTTCGTATAAGGCGAAACATCCGCTGCATTCGAGCCTGCAAACCAAATTCGTTTTTCCGTAGTAGGAAATTTTGTTAAATGCTCTTTTGCTGTTCTTACCAAATAATGATTGTTCCACCAAAGTGAAGGGTCAAAAGCGATATAATTATCAAACATTTCAGGTGTAAGGAAGAAAGTTTCCATTACAAAAAGCCCTGATGCAGATTCGCCAATGATACTTTTTTCGCTTGTAGTTCTGTATTTTTTGTCAATTTCAGGGAAAAGCTCTTCTTTTATAAAGGCTCTGAATTTTTCCGAACCTCCCACGACAGGTGCAATTTCTTTGTCTTTTTCTACTTCGGTAAAACCTGTCAAGTCTCTTCTTCGCTCGGTGTTCTCAATACCTACAAGAATAAGTGGTTTTATTTTTTTCTCCTTAATAAGTTTAGCCAGTGTGTTGGCTATATGCGGAAAGTCTTCTTTAATTCCACCGTCTGCCATATACATTACAGGTAAAGAATCCACACTTGTTTTGTAACCTTCTGGTGTCCATACATTGATGGTTCTTTTTTCACCAATTTGTTTGGACTGAACTTCAAAAGTTTCGTGTTCCGGGATCGGGTCGTTTGTTTGTGATCCGTTAGAGCAGCCTGTAAGGAAAAGAATTGCTGACAGCAAAACGAAATAAATGTTTTTCATAATTTTTAAAATTTACTTTGGTAAAAATACAAATTAAATTCCTCGCCATTAACTTCCTTACGCCAAATCCTGCCTCTCAAAGCCAAACACTACCACTTTTTTAAAAGCGCTTATCTGTTGCTATAATTTTAGGTTTTCATCAAAATTCTAAACAAAATATAGTATGGATACACAGCAAAAAGACCTTTCGTATTTTAAGTTACGACTACAAGAATTACTCAATACCAGCTTTCCCGAAAAAGCCTTTGACACAAAGTTTATACAGCAGCGTTCCTCATGGGCGGCTAATGCTTACGAGGGAGCTTTCCGATCGGGAAATCCTATTGAAAGATGTGATGAAATAGCCAATTACATACTTTTTGAGGGCTTGCATTTCTCCAAATTTGATACGGTGTTCCAAGCCGTATGCAATGAGTTCGACACCATCATGGCAGATGAGGAACTGCGACCATTTGCCTTGAAAATGTCTCCTGTTTGCGAACCCGTTTTCACAAATTACCAATTAACCGATGATTTCGCCTATACCACAGAGTACGACCTTCTCTACACTGAAATAACCGGAACCATCGCAATCTGGATTGAGGAAAATGGCCTTCAGTAAAAAGTTCCATCTCCAACAGAACATTTATGCCCTAAGAACAGCTTTTAAACTTGATAAGGAGAAACGGACACCCACGTCGGGCGAAAGACTGCTAATGATGCAATACAGCGGATTTGGCGGTCTAAAGTTCGTTTTGAACCCTGTAGCAGACGAAATAGACATCAACAATTGGAGAAAAACAGACCACCAGTTCTTTGAAGCTACACAGGAATTGCACCAGCTTTTAAGAGAAAACTCCGCGGACGAAAAAGAATACCGTCGCTATGTAGATAGTATGCGGAACTCCGTACTTACCGCTTTTTACACGCCTGCGCCACTGATCAAAGCATTGGCAGATGTAATGAAAGAAAACGGTATTACCGTCAATAAAATGCTGGAACCTTCTGCCGGAGCCGGAGCATTTATAGAAAGGTTCAAAGAAAGTTTTGGAACTATACGTGATATTTCAGCTTATGAAAAAGACCTGCTTACTGGAAAAATTCTGAAACATATCTACCCTGATGTGAATGCACACGTCCGGGGTTTTGAAGACATACCTGAAGCAGATAAAGAGAGCTATGATCTGGTTACCAGTAATATTCCTTTTGGTACGGCTTCGGTTTTTGACCTTTCCTATACAAGAGGGAATGATCCTGCAAAAGCATTGGCGGCAAAAGCCATTCACAACTATTTCTTCTTAAAGGGAAGCGATATGCTTCGTGATGGCGGTATCCTGGCATTCATCACCTCGCAGGGCGTATTGGACAGCCCTGCCAATCAGCCAATACGGGAAGCCTTGATGAAAGAGAACAATCTTGTATCTGTGGTCAGGTTGCCCAACAATCTCTTTACCGAACATGCCGGAACCGAAGTAGGAAGTGACCTGGTGATCTTACAGAAGAACAAGAACAAAAAAGAACTTACCGAAAACGAAAAAGATTTCTGCCTATCTATCGATGCCAAAGACGATCGAAAGATAAATGCGTGGGTCATGTATTCAGCCTGTACTGTCTTTGACGAGATTATCGAAAGCACAGACCAGTACGGACGTAAACAGCCTATCTTTCTGCACAGCGGAGGTGCCCAAGGTATTGCGGATGATGTAACAAAACTGCTAAGGGAAGATTTTGGGAACTACCTGAACCTTGACTTATACAACGGTAAAAAGCAAGATGCCTCTTTACAAAAAGAAGAGGTTCCACCGCCTGTACCTAAAGTTGAACCCATTATTCAGCCGATAATTGCAAGTGAACCTTTAAAAGAAGAACAGAAACAGGTTCCATCAAATAATACAGTTCCCAATCAGGAAGTACAACTGAATTTGTTCGACCTTTTTGAAAGCCCGCAACCCGTAGCATTAGTTACACCTATACCAACAGTTAAAAAGAAAACGCCTGCCAAAAAGAAAGCTGTAAGGAAAAGCTATCAGGGCAATCTGTTCAATGGAACGATGCAGCAAACCTTTACGCCAACCCCAATTACACCAAAAGCGGAAACTTCCCAAAACGGACAGGCAGCAATTATTGGCGATTTGTTTTCTGGCTTGAATGGTAACGGCAAATCTGAACAAATCCCCATACAAGTAATACCAACAGAACCAGAACCCTACACCGAACCTTTACAGGCTTTCCACAGAAACGATAGCCTGGTATCGTTCAAAGGAGCAGTTGGCTACCTGAAAAACATAAATGTTTACAGGGAAAACGCTGTGTTTCATCCTTTGGCTTTGCCACAAAACCAAAAGCTAAGAACCGAAGCCTATATCAACCTGCGTGATATTTATATTGATCTTTATCAAAAAGAAGCTGAAAAGCAAACAGAACATAAAGATGAGCGGGAAAAGCTGAACAGCTTGTACGACGCTTTTGTCAAAAAGTACGGCAACCTGAACAGTGCTGATAATATCAAACTCATCAAAACTGATAGTGCCGGAAAGGAAATTCCTTATCTGGAACGTGTGGTTGGCGGTGTTGTGCATAAATCGGATATATTCCACCGTCCGGTAAGTTTCTCTACTACCACGCTTGCTACCGATAATCCCGATGAAGCCTTATCCGCATCGCTCAACCGATTTGGAACGGTTGACTTGGATTATATGTCAGAAATCAGCGGAATGCCTGCTGATGAACTAAAGAATTCCCTGCACGGACGTATTTATTACGATCCTTTGCAGAAAGGGTATGAAATAACCGAAAGATGGATTGCCGGAAACGTGGTTGAAAAAGCAAACGATGTACGCAACTATGTAGAGAACCACCCTGAAGACAAAGAAGCAAAGGAAAGTCTTTCGGCTTTGGAAGAGGCTCGACCAAGGCGTATCGAATTTGAAGAACTGGATTTTAATTTAGGGGAACGCTGGATACCCACAAGGATTTATGCCCGCTTCGCTTCGCACCTGTTCGATACGGATGTACGCATTCATTATTCTGAAACCACAGACGATTTCAATATCAATTGCAACAGCAAGAACGTACACATCTGGGATAAGTACGCCATCAAATCGCAAAGCCGTACCTATGATGGAATTGCTTTACTGAAGCACGCTCTGGTCAATACCACGCCTGATATTACCAAAAAGGTTACAATAGATGACAAGGAAGTCAAGGTAAGGGATATGGAAGCCATACAGATGGCGAATACCAAAATTGATGAAATCCGTACCGCTTTTACTGATTGGCTTCATGCCCAGAACGATGAGTTTAAAAAACGGCTAACTGATCAGTACAATGACACGTTCAATTGCTTTGTACGTCCGCAATATGACGGAAGCCATCAGGAGTTTCCCGGACTGGACAGAAAAGGTCTGGGTATTGAAGACCTATATTCAAGCCAGAAGGATGCCGTTTGGATGATAAAGCTGAATGGAGGAGCGATTTGCGACCATGAAGTAGGTGCTGGCAAAACCTTGATAATGTGTACGGCTGCTCAGGAAATGAAGAGGTTGGGCATGGTACATAAACCGATGATATTAGGGCTGAAAGCCAATGTCCACGAAATAGCGGAAACCTATCGTAAAGCTTATCCACACGCTAAAATCCTATATCCCGGAAAGGAAGATTTTACTCCACAGAAAAGACAACGGATTTTTGGCGACATCAAAAATAACGATTGGGATTGTGTGATATTGACGCATGATCAATTCGGGATGATACCCCAATCACCTGAAATGCAGAAAGAGATATTGGAAGGTGAGCTACAGAACGTTGAGGATAACCTTGCTGCTCTGGAAGCACAGGGCAATGAAATTTCAAGAGGTATGCTCAAAGGCGTACAGATACGCAAACAGAACCTTGAAGTCCGGTTGAAAACACTGGAACACGATATTGAAAACCGAAAGGATGATGTAGTTGATTTTAAAATGATGGGCATCGATCACTTGTTGGTCGATGAAAGCCATCGTTTCAAAAATCTGATGTTTAATACCCGCCATGAGCGTGTTGCCGGATTGGGCAATATGGCAGGAAGCCAAAGGGCAATGAACCTGCTGTTTGCCATCCGTACCATTCAGGAACGCACCGGAAAGGATTTGGGAGCAACTTTTCTATCGGGTACTACGATTAGCAATTCGCTGACGGAACTGTATCTGCTTTTTAAATACTTGCGACCACAGGCATTGGAAAAACAAGGTATCAATTGCTTTGATGCCTGGGCAGCGATCTATGCCCGCAAGACTACCGATTATGAATTTTCGGTGGCTAACAATATTGTATCAAAAGAGCGTTTCCGCTTCTTTATCAAAGTGCCAGAACTTGCCCAATTCTATTCCGAGATAACGGATTACCGAACCGCCAAAGATATAGGCATAGATCGTCCGGAAAAGAATGAGATACTATACAATATCCCTCCAACACCAGAGCAGGAAGTATTTATCAAAAAATTGATGGAATTTGCCAAAACGGGCAATGCTGAACTGTTGGGACGACCGCCATTATCTCAAAGTGAGGAAAAGGCAAAGATGCTCATCGCTACGGATTACGCTCGTAAGATGTCTTTGGATATGCGGATGATAAACCGTAAATACGAAGATCACCCTGACAATAAAGCTTCCCATTGTGCGGCAAACATTGCCAAATACTACACTAAGTTCAATGCACAGAAAGGTACACAATTTATATTCTCCGATCTGGGAACCTACAAGCCAGGCGAATGGAATGTATATTCGGAAATTAAACGCAAACTTGTTGAAGACCACGGTATCCCTGCAAACGAAGTTCGTTTTATACAGGAAGCCAAAAACGAAAAGCAGCGTAAGCAATTCATCAGCGATGTCAATGAGGGAAAGATAAGGGTACTGTTTGGTTCTACAGAAATGTTGGGTACAGGTGTAAATGCACAGAAACGAGCGGTTGCCGTACATCACCTCGATATACCATGGCGACCGTCAGACCTTGCCCAAAGGGATGGGCGGGCTATCCGAAAAGGGAATGATATTGCTAAGTTCTTTGCAGACAACAAAATAGATATTTTTATCTATGCGGTTGAGAAATCATTAGACAGCTATAAATTCAATACCTTGTACAACAAGCAGGTTTTCATTGGTCAGCTGAAAAGTAACAGCATGGGCAAACGTACCATTGATGAAGGTGCAATGGACGAAAAAACCGGCATGAATTTCTCTGAATACGTGGCAATACTTTCGGGAAATACCGATTTGCTTGAAAAAGCAAAATTGGAAAAACAGATTGCGGGTCTGGAAAGCGAGAAACAAGCATTCAATCGTTCTAAATACAGTTCTAAACATAAGTTAGAAGATGTTAAGGCTATGCTGGAAGGTTCCAAATCCCGATTGGAACGGATGAGCCTTGACTGGAATAATTTAGAAAAGCGAATACAAAAACATTCGGACGACAGTATTGCCAATCCTGTTCAGTTGGAGGGTTTGTCGGCAAATGCCGATGTCAAACAGATTGGTGCAAAACTCAACCAGATAGCGGATAAAGCCCGCACAGGTGGTGATTATCAGGAAATAGGAAGTTTGTATGGATTTCAGTTATTGGTCAAAACCGAAGTTTCTGAAAAAGAGGGCGTGGATATTCGTGTAAACCGTTTTTTAATACAAGGTGAAGGCAATATCAAATACACGTACAACAACGGTATCATGGCGAAAGATCCTGAAACGGCAGCGATGAATTTTCTAAAGGCATTGGAAAAACTGCCCGGATATATAGAACAGGAACAAAAGAAAAATGTGGAACTCAAAAAAGACCTGCCTGTACTTCAGGAAATCGTAAACGGTACTTGGAACAAAGAAACCCGACTAAGCGAACTCAAAACGGAATTGGCTGGTGTAGAAAGAAAAATTATGTTGTCAATTGCTCCTGAGACGAAAGAAGAGCCTGCTGAAAAGACTGAGAAAAAGGAACAAAACCAAAATATTTCGGAAGCCATTGTAAGAACAAAAGGCGTCCACATACCAAGGGGTGTGTTGTGAAACGGAACTGACTTACAATGTAAAAAGTAAACGTAGACTATCATAAATCAACGTTTACTTTTTTGTTTAGTTGGTATTATACCTTTTCATCCTGTTCATCCATTTTTCTGATTAAAGCATCGCGTAAGCTATCAATGAATTTTGTACGGTTTATTTTTCGGGATTTAAGTTCCATAAAAGTATGATAGAAATCTCCTAGATCAACATTAAAGATGCTTTCAAATGTTTTTGCTATTTCTTTTATGTCGGCATTTCCGTTATTAAAAACATTTTGTGAATACAGAGCATAAATTAATTCGGTTAATGCAGTTTTATTGGCAGTCCATTTTAAAGGATTATCATCAAATGATTTTTTAGGGGTTCGGGTATTTAGCTGATCTTCAAGATATACCTGTATCAGGTCATTTGCAATAATTTTGGCTACTTTATAGTCGTGTGAAGTTGTAAAATTGTGATCTGCTTCGAAATAAAACGTGTCAAGGCTCAATTTAATATCATGTTTTCCACGTACAAAATATTTGTGGTCCAAATAGGTGCTGTTAGTTCTGTAATATTTATAAAAATCGAGATTGTTATCAAAATACCTTTTCAACTTTGAAAGTTCATTATCGATATATTTTTTAATGGCTTTCCCATTGCCATAAGGCTTTTTTGTTTCTATTTTGTAAACAGCATTGTGATAAATAAGTTTTGAAAGAATGACAGGCTTTAAATGCTTAAAGAAATATATTTCCTCTTCTGTACTATTAAAGCCTCGTTCTGCCACAAACTTTTTCAAATCTGCCATGTTATTAATCAGAAGTTCAATAATCTCCTGCGCCAGCAAAATTGGATTTTCCATTTCCATTGTCAACTCAATAATTTTTTCCTCGACGTTTCGAATACATTCTCTATAGCATTTTTCCATTCGGTAATTTTTTGTGGTTATATAAACAATCTATTTTGTACGGTTAATTATCAAATGGAAGACCTTTTAATTCTTAGTCTTCCATCAATTCTTTCATCTGCTCTATAAACTTTTCGGAAGTATAATTAGCAAATCCTGTGTGGTGAAATCGGATTTTTCCTGTCTTATCTAATACAAGCGTTGTGGGCAACGACCCGGCATAAATTTCTGCCGGAACATTACCACTGGATCTGTAAAGTGGAACTGAAAACTTTTCTTTATTCAAATATTCTCTTGCTACCGCTATATCGTTATCCTCATTAATTGTAAGAAAGAAAAAATCAGGATGGTCTTTGAATGTGGAATAGAGTTTTTCAATAGAAGGAAACTCAGCCCTGCAAGGCGGACACCACGATGCCCAGAAGTTGATGAATACTACTTTTCCTCTTAATGAGGAGGTATTCACAACATTGCCTTTCTCGTCGGAAAAATTAAAATCTGCGTTTACCTGGTTCACTGTATCCGTGTCCTTTTTATCTATACTTGCATTAAAAATCCCTGTTGCCATAAGTTGTCGTAGCAGGAATGATTTTGCATCGGGGCTGACGAACAGTACCCCGATCAAGATGACCATTAATATAGTAAAACCGTTTTTACGGATGTACTGCCAAAACTGATTTGTAGGTGGTTTTTCTTTTGAAAGCTCTTTGTTGTTCAACATAATTTCGTTCATTTTTAGTTACTTTCCACCAATTCTTTAAGGGCTTTCACTATTTCGGGGCTTGAATAATCCCTACCACCTTCTAAACGGGCAATCATATCTCCGCTTTTGTCGAGTATAACCGTAGTCGGAATTGCACCTCCTAAATAATCGGAAGGTATATTTCCGGCTGGAACATATACAGGCAGGTCATACTTTTTCTTATTCATAAATGCAGTAGATTTTTCGATTTTGTTATCCACATCTACCATTAAAAACACGATGTCGTTATTGCCGTTAAATGATTGTTTCAGTTGGTTGATTGACGGCATTTCTTGAATACATGGCGGACACCACGTAGCCCAAAAATTGATGAATACCACCTTGCCTTTTAAGGATTTTAGCGATACGGTTTTTCCATCCTTGTCTTTAAATACCACATCATCACCGGTCTGTTCCGGCAATGATGTATTTTCTTTTTCCGCGATTGCAGTTGGTGCGGATTGCGACACGGTTTTCGTTTGCTCATTGCCGTTGCAGCCCGCAAAGCAGAAGCCTCCAATTGTTACCAAAATGTACGTGAGCATCGCTCTTTTATTTAATTTCATTTTCATATCCTTCATATTTTGTTAGTTTATTTTACCCTCTTTGATTTCTTCTGACGGTTTCAGAATGATATTGTCTTCGGGCGAAAGATTACCGAAAACCTCTGTCAGTGTATCTAAACGTACCCCCTCATTTACAGCAATCCGTTTTACCTCGTTGTTGTTCAACGTCAAAACATAAGTTCCCGACTGCGTATTTAGTACGCTCTTGGTCTGTACCCAATTCGACGGGCTTTTACGCTTTAATTTCAGCTTGACCTGTGCATAATCGCCTCCCTGCAATTCGCCTGACGGGTTGCTTACGTCAAACTCCAATGTAAGGGAACGGTCTTCCTGGTCAAGCAGTCCCGATGTACGGGAAAGTTTGGCATCAAACGTTTTACCGGGCTGTGAGCTAACTGTAAATGTAGCGGGCATTCCCTGGTGTACGGATGCTGCGTGTTTTTCGGGCAGGGATAAGGTAAGGCGTAGCTTATTACTCTGTGCCATCATAAATAAAGGCGTATTGCTTCCTGTTCCTGCCAAAGCTCCTACGGAAACATTCCTCTGGGTAATCACGCCGTCAAACGGTGCTGTGATACGGAGATACTGCGACAACTGCGAAGAATGCGCCGTACCTGCTTTGGAAGCCTCATAGGCGGATTTGGCACTCTCCATAGCACTTTTAGCCCTGTCCAGCTCAATATCGGCTACCGCTCCGGTTGTTTTGGAAGCCGTTACCAATCGGTCATACGCCTGTTTTGCGTACAGGTAATCACTATATACCTTTTGCTCTGTGGATTTGTCGGAAAGGTACTGTTGCTGCATTTCGGGAGCTTCCAATACCGCCAAAAGCTGGCCTTTGCGAACCCTGTCGCCTCTATCTACATACATCCGTTGTACAAATCCCGTAACTTTAGCATACACCGCTACCTGCTCAAAGGGTTTCAGTTCTGCCGGAACGGATATTTCGTATTCGGGATTGATAAACTGTACGGGAGCCGTTTTATAATTTACGGGCTTTTCCTGTACTTCCTTCACCTGTCCTTTTTCCTGCTCTTTTTGGGAACAAGCTGAAAGCATCAATACCAGCGATGTGGTCAATGCCAGTAGGATTGTTGATTTTCTATTGATTGAAATGCTGTGATACATTGTAATGCTAATTTTTAAAGTTTATTATATCGTTTGTTTACCGGATTGTTCTGCATAATACCTGCTCTCATAATCATCAGGGTCTAAAGACGGACTGATGACTTTAGTCCTCGACATCAGGGAAGAAAA
Organism: Flavobacteriaceae bacterium PS02334; assembly: GCA_029959295.1. Classification (GTDB taxonomy): domain Bacteria; phylum Bacteroidota; class Bacteroidia; order Flavobacteriales; family Flavobacteriaceae; genus Flavobacterium. The sequence goes on from JASCOH010000003.1 coordinate 518,560, forward strand.
GAAATGCGGAACCAATAAAAGAATGGTTACGGTAGAGGCAATAAGCCCGCCGATAACCGCCCTGCCCAAAGGTGCTACCTGTTCTGCTCCGTCGCCCAAGCCCATTGCCATCGGCAACATTCCGGCAAGCATTGCTGCTGCGGTCATTATTACAGGTCTTAACCTGGACGAGGCTGCAAGCCTTGCAGCATTGGCAGGTTTCAGGAGTAATTTTTTACGGTAATATTCTGCCTGATTGACCAACAGTACCGCATTGGAAACCGATACCCCGAGCGACATAATAATACCCATATAGGATTGCAGGTTGAGCGTACTGCCCGTAAGGAATAGAATAATAAGGCTGCCCGCAATTACGGCAGGCAATACCGATAGGATAATCAATGGCACTTTGAACGACTGGTAATAAGCCGAAAGCATCAGGAATATGGCAATAATGGCTACACCCAAACCTGCCAAAAGACTGCCCAATGTGTCATCTAAGAGCTGTAATGTACCCTCTGTCCAAACAGTTGTACCTCGGGGCGGCTCTCCCGCGTCTTTAATGGCTTGCTTCACTGCATGGGAAGCTGTACCCAGATCTTTTCCGTACACATTGGCAACGATAGTTACATAACGGTTCGGTCCCTTACGGTTTACCTGTGCCGGAGCCGTGACCCTGCGTATGCTTGCTACATCTTCCAGCACAGGGCGAAGACTTCCCGCTTTCAAAGGAAGCGACCGCAGTCTTTCTTCCGACATAATGCCCTCCGGTATCTGTACCTGCGTCTGGAATACCAATCCTGATTTGGGGTCAATCCATAAATTTTTGTCCGTAAAACGGGTAGATGATGTAGCCGTGACAAGACTGCGGGTAATATCGTGCATCGTCAGCCCGAACTGCCCGGCAAGATCACGGTTTACCTCGATTTCCATACTCGGATAAGCAATGGCTTCGGCAATGCGGACATCACGCAGGTAAGGCACTTTTTTAAGGTTGGCTTCAATCTTTGATGCGTGTGCATAAGCACCCTTTAACTGACCTGCACCTACTTTGACTTCAATAGGTGTCATAGCACCCTGTCCCATAATCTTTTCGGTCAGTTCCATCGGTTCAAAATTGAATGCGACTTCGGGATGCACTACGGCAATCCTTTTCCTGATGTTTTCTTTCAGCTCTTCCATCGATCCGCTATATACTTCCTGATTGACCGATACCTGTAAAACCGCCTCGTGGGAAGCACTGGTAAATAAGAAAATAGGATTGATGGGCGTTCCTGCGGAATGCATCCCTACAAATGCGGAGGTGATGTTGATGCCGTTCTCAGGTATAAGTTCACGGATGTCTTCGGTAATATCACTGACGATCTGTTCCGTTTTTTCGATCCTGGTTCCCTGTGGTGCCTGTATCCGGAGCTGAAAATCTCCATTATTGGAAACGGGCATAACATCTGTCCCGACCACGTTCAAGAGCAGTGCGGCAATTCCTGCGGCAACGGCAACATATCCCACGAAAAGCACAAGTGATTTTTTTCCCCATTTCCGCATACGGTACGAATAATTCACACGGAACTTATCAAAGAAAGCCCGCTTTCTCGGTGTGTTAGCTTCTGTATTGTGCTTGTTCTTCATCATCCAGTTTGCCAGTATCGGTACAAAAGTCTGCGAAGCCAAAAAGGAAGCAATCATCGCAAAAGCAACCACCATAGACAAAGGCATGAACATATCTTTTGGAATGCCCGTCATAATAAACGCAGGGGTCAATACCGCAAGAATACAGAGCAATATCAGCAGTTTGGGGATAGAGATTTCGAGCAGGGCATCTACGATCGACCGCTGTTTGGGCTTGCCCATTTCCATATGCTGATGTATGTTCTCTATCGTAACGGTTGCCTCATCTACGAGGATCCCGATGGACAGGGCAAGACCGCTCAATGTCATAATATTGATGGTCTGTCCGAAAAGGTGCAAAGTCGTAACTGCCGTAAGGATGGCAATCGGAATAGTCAGTACAACAATGATCGCTCCCCGAGTATCACCTAAGAAGAGTAATATGACCAATCCTGTGAAAACCGCTCCTAGAATCCCCTCGTGGATAAGATTGGAAAGGGAACGTTCGATATAACTCGACTGGTCAAATTCATAGCTAACCTTTACATCTTCAGGCAATTGGTCTTTCAGCATAGGAATGGCCTTTTTCAGGTTTTCCACGGCATCCAGTGTGGAAGCATCCGCCTTTTTAATAATAGGCAGGTAAACCGACCGTTTGCCGTTAATCAGGGCGTAACCGACGGTCTGGTCGGCACCGTCTTCCACACGGGCAACATCGCCAACATATACGGTGCGGTTATCACTTGTTTTTACAGGAGTTTTCAATAACTCGTCCGGTCCTTTGGCGATGGAATTAATGGGAGCCATTAGGTTTTCTTCTCCGATACGGATATTTCCGGCAGGTGACGGAAGACTGTTTTTAGTAATGGCAACCGTTATATCTTCAGGGCTTAACCCGTTCGCCTGCATCGCTTCGGGGTCAATGTTGATGACAATAGAACGGACATTTCCGCCAAACGGAGCAGGAGAAGTAATGCCCGGAATCTGTACGAACATCGGTCTGATCTTGGTCAATGCCAATGTCTGTATTTCATTAACGGAACGCTGGTCGCTTTCAAAAACAAGGTTACCTACCGGAAGCGAACTGCCGTCGAACCTGACGACCATGGGCGGAACAGCTCCCGGTGGCAGAAATCCCATAGCCCTGTTTGTAAAGGTGGCAACTTCTCCGGCGGCTTGAGACATATCCGTTCCCGGATGAAAGGTCAGTTTCATGAGGGTCAGACCCTGTACGCTCTTGAAATCAATATTTTTTACACCGCTCACAAATAGGAGTACTTTCTGGAATTCGTTTGCCATAAAGCCGTCCATATACGCCGGTGAGAGTCCTCCGTATGACATCGATATGTATATGGCAGGCAGTTCAACTTCGGGAAAAATATCTACGTTTATTTTTTTTACGCTGTTATAGGAAAAGAAAGCTATAGCCAGTACGACAACCATAATCGCAATGGGCTTCCTTAACGCAAATCTTATCATGTTCATATACGATTATTTAAAGGTTGTTGAATAAAAAGTCGAAATCGGCGGTCAGTTCAGCTTCGTAAGCCAGCAATACCCAATAATCACGGGAGGCCTCGATATGGGCGTTCTCTGCCTGTTCGAGCAGAAGGCGTATCTGTAAGAGCTCGCTCAGCGTGATCAGACCGCTCTTGTACCTTGCCAGGTACATATTGTAGGCATCACGCGACTGCTGTACAGCAAGTTTCGTTTTTCGGAGCTGCTCGTACTGTTGAACAATTTTTGCCTGCGAAGCGGATAAATCCGCCTGCATCGCCTGCTGGTACTGTGACTGCAATAATTTGGTACTTTCCGCTTCTTTAAAAAGCTGTTCGCCTTTCATACGGTTGGTATGCAGGCTGGTCAGGTTCCAGGTGATGCCTATGCCTGCCAGAAAGTTGTTGGTGGTATTGTTAAAGCCGTCTTTCCATGTTCCCGATACCATACCGTTTGGGCTGATGCCCGTACCCCGATAGGCATAACCGCCCAAAAGGTTGACCGACGGTAAAGAAGACCTTTTCTGTGCTTCCCCGCTCAATGTGTAATACTCGGATTGCTTATCCAAAGCATCTAAAATAGGATGTGAGGGATTGATGGACGTTATTTTACTTAACGTATTTTCGGAGGGATTGCCAAAACGGAAGGTAGATGCCGTATAATTGACGGTATCATTGCCGTACAGTTCCGATAGTTTAATGTAGGCGGCATTTTTAAACCCGTTCCATTTGTCGTGTTCACCCATTGCCTGCACATAGGATGAAGAGGCGATCAGACTGTCTGCCGCAGGTCTTAAACCCGATGCGGATAATCCTGCTGTGATTTTACGGATATCGTCCAATCTTTCGGCGTTCTTCTGTGTCCATTGCAGTTTGGCATCGTTGTACAAAAGAACGATGTACCTTTCGGATAGGGTCTTTTTCAGATTAAGTATATATGCATCTTTATCGATGACCGATTTATTGTATAGGGCATCCGCCGCTTCGTTCTGTTTTCGGAGCTTTCCAAAGGAAAATACTTCCCATTCCACGATAGCAGAACCAAAGGTATTGGCTGCTGTAGAACTGCCTTCCAATGGTGCGGCCGAACCGCTTACATTGAAAAATCCGGCCTGCGGAAAGAAGGCTCCGGCACTGCCCTGGTAAGTACCATATGTATTCTGTGCCTGTGCTTTTACCTGTGGCAGCGTATTGCCCTTAACTGCCCGTTGATTAAATTTTGCCGCGTCAATCGCCGACATTTTTGCTCCAACCCCGGGATAGTTCTCTTCTACTTTAGGCCAAAGACTGCCTAAGGTATTTTCTTGTTGCTGTTGTGCGTACAACGGTAACGCAGCAACAATGGCAAGCCACGAAAATGTGGTTGCCATAATATGTTTTATCATATTACGATATAATTTTGGATAGGCCGTACAAAAGGCGACCGAAGATTATTTTAAAATGGAAACAATAGAAAATCAATCTAAAAACCTGTAGGGTTGATAGATGGATAAGAGATTAATGGGAGTAGTGAATGATGAGTTTCCTGTATTCCAGAAACAGAGGGATGGCATTGCGGATTTTACCGCTACTGCTGTAAAGTGGATGCTTGTTTCCTTTGGTGATGTAACGAATACCGAAAAGGAAAAGAAAAGCAGCAGTAAAAATAGCTACCGGTAGTAAATCGGGACTACTAAGATTGTTTTGGTTTGACTGCGAATGGGTAATTTCAGTCGGGGAGCATTTTTCGAAAGTAGTTGCTGAAAAATTAGTGCCTCCCTTTGTTGGAGCCTGTTCCGTTTTAACCGGAATGCCGGCCATATTTTTTATGGCAATCTTTACAGGACAAGATGTAAGTAATACCAATAAGATTGCAGCGATTACAAAAAAATATCGCTTACAGTTCATTGAAATATTTGGTATAGTCCTGTTCATCAATCTACAAAAATAGTTTTATTTGATCAAGGGTGCAAGGATGAATGTCTGATTTCCGCTATTTTAACATTAAATTTTCTATTAACTTGCTTATATTGAAGTTGAATTTTATTCCAAAATAGAAAGTGGGAACAATTTTAATTTGTTCCCACATACATTTTTAGGCATTGATGTATTCATCTGCCGTTGTTACATTTGCATAGAAGAATGTCAAGGCTGCAATGAACGCAGTATGTACATCCTCTGCTTTAACCACTTTTCCCTGAAGCTCTTGATCTCTTGAAGCACAGGCATCACTGATAACCGTACATTCAAACCCAAGGTCTTTTGCCGCTCTTGTGGTTGCATCAACGCACATATGCGACATCATTCCTGTTATGACCACTTCAGTAACGCCGTTGGATTTCAGGTATTCCAATAGATCGGTTTCCCTGAAGCTGTTTGGGTAATATTTTTTTACCACTTTCTCTCCTTCGGCAGGTCTTACATTTTCGTGAATATCTGCCCCTGCTGTTCCAGGATGGAAAAATGGAATATTCCCGTCTGTTGCAAAATGCTGGATATGTGCGATAGGAAGATCGTTTGCTCTAAAATGATCGATCATTTTACGGGCCTGAAGACTTGCCTCCTCAGATCCTACAAGTTCCCATGCTCCGTTTTTGAAATAGTCGTTCTGGATATCTATAACCAGTAATGCTTTTTTACTCATCTTTTTACAATTTATTTAACTTGTTAAACGTATGATGCAAAGTTCGCCAATTAAATAACCGAACCGGCTACCAAAACTTGCCCAATAACTACCATTTTGATAAATATTAAATGAATTATTGGGATGATCACGTACTTTTCCGTTATCTGAACTCTGATCTTGGCAGCATTTCCTTTGCCGTTTCTACCAGCTCCAGGGCTTGAGCGTTACGTAAGAACCGAACGTCAAGTCCGTTTGGGCCAAGCCGGAAACGGTCCAGTGCATCAGCATCTTTAAAAACACGGTATAACCTTATACACCCTTCGGCATTTTCTATTAAATGCGTTATGTCTGCAATACCTTCACTGTCATCATGGTCATGGTAGGCACAGATGAGGTGTACTTCCGGAACAAAAGGTAAATTGTTGACCGTACAATAATGCCCGTAATACTCGGCCGCCCTTAGCCCGTGGCCCTTATCAAGTCCTTCATCCTCCCGTCTGGAATCGTGAAAAACGGCAGCGAGACACAGTATATCTTTCTCTCTTTCCGTTAATCCCATTTTTTCGCTCAGTTTCAGTGCAAGGAAAAGAACCCTGCGGCAGTGCGGTCTGGCATGGAGCGGGCTGTCTTCACGGTTAAAGCTCACTTCATTCTCCATAAAATCATACCAGTACCTGTATTTATCCGCTATAGAAATATTTTCCGGCAGATCAAGAATAGTTGTCGATGTGTTCATTCAGGAATTTGTTTTAGCGTTATTCCCATCTTCTTTGTTCCTGTCATTATTCTTCCCTGCAAGGACATTCAGAAATTTCGCAATATTCCCGTCCATTGCAACGGACTGTCCAGCGATCTCACTTGGGATATAAATATCGCCCTTGTTGAACGTTACATAGGTTGCATTCGGGTGTTTATAGGTAAAGTCCATGAACGGCTGTTTGATGAGCCTGTTACGCATCCCCACACCCAGTTCCAGCAGGACAATTTTTTTGTCCGAAGGAACTTGACAAAAATCCCTGTAAGCTGATGCACTGTCGTTCCATCTGTGGTCTTTTACAAAATTCCGGTCGGTCTCAATATGCAATACCATCGGTCCGCCGCATTGGGGACAATTGGGTACAAGGTCTTTTGGCACCTTTCCATTTTCCTTCTGTGCGAACATCTTTATGAGCAGTTCTTCAGCTGGATAAACAGTTTCATGGCAACCTTTGCCGCACTGCATGTCGCAGCAGTTGCCCTCAATTTCAAAGAGTCTGTCCCTGTCAAACCCTGCGTGGATAAAATGGGCGTCTATATTGGATGTAACAACAAAATAATCCTTTTTTCGGATCAGGGATGTCAGGTTCTGCATAACCTCACTCACTGGTCTGACCACGGTAAAATAATTGTACATACTGCTGTAAAAACCCCATCTTTCTTCTGCTGTACGGTAAGGAAAAAAGCAGCCGTTTATAATGTTGGGGATCCCAAGCCGATTGCGATAGTACGAAAAATGCTCCCTAAAATCTGCGTTGTCCGCAAAAATATGGATACCGCCGGATATGGAGAGCCCGTTGCTTGCCCCTATAAGCACCTTATCTGCTTCGCATATCTCCCTGTAAGTTCTTTCTATGCTCTCCATTAGTAAATTCTTGATGGTGTAAATACTTCATTAGGGGCATGCTTTATCATTCCTTCAGTGGATCTGCCCAATAACTGTTTCAAAGTAATGGCAATATCGTCACTGATGGCAATGCTCTTATCAGCTATTTCCTTCGGCACAATGGCATGCTGCGGATTCAGCGTCGCATAAAATGACCGCGGCCACTGGTAGACCATGTTCATAAAGGGTTCCTTGATGAACATCGGGGTCATCATGCCCACTCCAAGTTCCAGAAAGAGGGTATTGCGTCTGGAAAATGTGCGTAGAAAATCATGATAACGATCCATTTCCTTTTGATAATAACTGCCTTGCAGAAAAGTACGCGAACGTATCCAGGGATCCATTTCCCTGCCGCATTTGGGACAGCGTGGAATCAGGTCATCGGGAAGGGCATCATTTTCTATTTTTTCATGCAGCTCATAAACCTGCTCTTTGTTATAGTAGATTTCGTCGTGGCACTTTCTTTTGCACTGCCAATAACGCCAGTCGCCCTGTATGCGGGTAATCCTGTCTTCATCGAATACGCGAAAAAACTGTGCATCTTGATTGGTCGTGGCTATATAATAGTTCCTGCCATCGAGCAGCTCGGCCAGTTCCCTGTAGGTTTCGCCTGTTTCACAGTCAAAAATATATTTGGATACCCTGATGAGCATTGCCCAATGTTCTCCCAAAGTATGCTGACGGTCGTACAGTCCGTCAAAGAAATTGTGAAAACCATATTTTTCCTCCAGTGAACCCGCAATCATGCGAAATACATCATCACATTGATAATAGAACTTGAAACCTGAAGCCGCGGACATTCCCGAAGCTCCGCCGACAACAATCGCATCGGCATCCTTAATTTTTTTATTAAGGAAATCTATCTGTTCCTCTGTAACCATAAGATTCTGATAATTAAAAACGGTTACAAAATTAGTTTCAGAAGATTATGGAAAGGCTACCAAAACCGATGACATAACTACCATTTTGATAAAAATTAATGATACTGGTCAGGAAGTGGCTTCCAGGACTTACACCAGCGCGTGCAAAGTACTTCCGGACTGGTTGTCATGGAGAAACTCACCCGTGGTCATACCTGTCTGTGTTTTGAAAAAACGCATCAGGTGATTAGGTTCTGAAAAGCTTAGTTCATAGGCAATCTCACTGACGGTGAGCTTTGAATGGATGAGATAGTTCTTGATCTCCAGCAGCAGCCGTTGTTTGAGCAGATGCGTAGCAGTCACATTAAACTGTTCTTTGACAGCTGTATTGAGGGAAACCCTGCTGATGCCGAGCATTTCCGCATAGTCCTCAACACGCTGCTTTTTTTTGATGTGTATTTCGATCAGGTGCTTGAACTGAAAAGCATAGTGGTTGCTGTTGTCCCTTTCCAAATCCAGATGGTTCCTTGTTGCATACTCCCTGTTGAGTTTCTGAAGGATATAATAGAGCAGCGAACGTACGATGTGTATGCTGTCCGGCTTGGTATGTACCAGTTCCGACTTTATTTCCGTCAGGAGGTTACAGTAGCCCTGGATAAGCTCGGTATCCACCGCCATTTTCAATGGATAATGAAGCTGGTAGAAATATAACAGCCTGTAGGCAAAAAGTTTATCGGAGAAAAATTCATTGAGAAAATCTTCCTGAAAAAGAAGTATCGTAAAGAGCTGTTCCTTTTCTTCCTCAAAATGCCATTGACGCTTCTGATGCGGAGAAATAAAAATAAGGCTGTTATCCGTAAGCTCGATCTGTTGATGGTTCAGTATAAGGCGGCCATGTGCTTTTTTAAAGAATACAATCTCGAAAAAATCGGTATTGAAAGGCACGTTTTTAAGGTATGTTCCGTTTGCACTTTCCAGATGGATAACGTTCAGAAGGAAGTCGACCCCGCAATCCGTTTTATGAAATTTTAAAGTTTCCATAGTCTTTTTCCGAATTATAAAAATGAACTGCAATTTACAAAAACAGGAAATAAATAAAGGTATTTATAGGGGATATATTTATCAAAATGGTAGTATTAGAACCTTCTTTGGTATCCACTGAACAGGATATGCTTTCTACCTTTGTATTATTATTTTACAAAGATACACCGGTGAGTAACCGGAATAAACAATGATTAAAGACAATAAAAAAGGCGTATAGAGATGAACAATATCAGTACAATAAAAAAACAGGGAAATGCCCCCGTTCCGCTATCCATACTGGATTGGGCAACGACCGGAAAAGGGTTTTCCGCGATAGAGGGAATTGAAAAAAGTATCGAAATGGCAAAACTTGCCGACCGCAGGGGATTTGCCCGTTACTGGGTTGCGGAACATCACTCGATGCCTGCCGTTTCTACCTCATCACCGGCAGTTATGCTCGCCCGTCTGGTCGGCGAGACAAAGCACCTCCGTTTGGGAGCCGGGGGTATGATGCTCCCAAACTTTCCGCCCCTGGTAATTGCAGAACAGTTTGGTATGTTGGAGGCAATGGCTCCCGGACGGATCGACCTTGGTATAGGCCGTGCACCCGGAACGGATGGTTTTACTGCAACGGCTATCCGTGGTATGGGAAGCCCCGGAGCGGAGAACTACATGCAGCAGCTTGAAGAGCTGTTCCATTTTCTCGATAACGATTTCCCTGAAGGACACCCATATAAGAATAAGGTCTGGGCGGTGCCCGGACCCGGACAGGATGCCCAGAACGGTATTGAACGTTCCATGGAAAGGCCTGCTGTATGGCTGTTGGGATCTTCTGGCCATTCTGCAAAAATAGCCGGGAAACTTGGACTGCCCTTTGCTTTTGCCGCACAGCTTTCTCCCGAAAATCTGGAAGGGGCATTTGCGGTCTATAGGGATAATTTCCAACCATCGGAAATCCTTGATAAGCCACACACTTTAGCTTGCTTTGCCGTATTTGCTGCCGACACCCAAGAAGAAGCCTTGTTGGAAACCGAAAGTTATGCACACAGCATGATGCGGATGATGAAAGGACAATCTTACGTAATGCCTTCTCCTTCAGAACTGGCCTCATTTCCATATACGCAACAGGACAGGTACCTGATGGAAAGCTGGCGGTCTAAAATGATCTATGGCACAGGACAGATGGTTGCTGACGGGTTGAACAGGGGGCAACAGGTATCGGGTGCCGATGAGCTGATGCTGGTAAACCTCGGACATTCGCCCGAGAAAATGGTACATTCAGCAAAATTGATTGCCGATGCCTATCAGATGCCGGAGCTGTAGGCCGCCTAAAGGTTCCGTTATTAAGTTTACATAGTTATAGTATCTTTAACCCTAATTCTTTAAATATGAAAATCATAAAGGAAAATTCAACATTACTTGTTATCGATATTCAGGAACGGCTGTTTCCAAAGATCATCAACGGGAAAGAAGTGCTGGAAACCGCAATCTGGTCAGTTGACCTTGCTAAAAAAATAGGTATTCCGGTTTTACTCACAGAACACTTCCCTGAAAAAATTGGGGCAACACCCGAAATTTTACGATCGAAGGTCAGTGAAAAGGATATTGTTTCCAAGACCTATTTTTCGGCCGTCCGGGAAGGTAACTTGACAAAACATTTCGCCGAAGAGCGTAAGCAGGTAATCGTTGTCGGTACGGAAACGCATATCTGCGTTCTGCAGACCGTATTGGATCTGCTGGATGCGGGTTATGAAGTATTTATTGTAGATATGGGTGTTGGTTCCAGAACTGAAAATGACAGAACGCGTGGACTGGAACGGATGCAGCAGAACGGTGCTGTGGTCATAACAAGGGATATGCTGGTATTCGAATGGCTGGAAAAAGCAGGTACAGACCTATTTAAAGAGGTACTGGAGACATTTATCAAATAATTTTTTACTCTTCAGGCAGTGGGTATGTATAACATTAAATGCGGGTAATAGTTCCGCATTTAGTTTATATTTTCCTTTATCAATCTTCTCAATTCATTTACCGGAGACACACCTGTTTTCTAGGGTATCAAACTGTAATACATGAAAAGTGTGTTGTTTTTAGTTCGTACAAAAGACAATATAACAGCTGATTAGCGAAAAGCGTTTGTTGAAATGCCGATTAAAGAAATCTAACTAGAGAACCGGCATCGATATTCTCGTGGGAAGTTGAAAAAACCACTTTCCCGTTTTTGATGACCATGATTTGGGGAGATTGATGTTGAACGTTAAATCTTCTGGCTATTTCATTGGAAATCTCTCTGAAATGAATCAGATCCAGATAATATGCTTCTATTTTTTCTTTCGGATAATCAAATTCGTTTTCAAAGGAATTTAACACAAAACGGCTGATACTGCAACGGGTACTATGTTTAAAAATTATTATTGTCTTTTGATAAGAATCCGTAATGATTTCTTGTAGTTGTTGCAGATCGTTTAAGGGAACCCAATCAAAATCTTTTCTGTTCGATGGTTCATCACTGCCAAAGAGTCGTTTAAAAAAGCTCATACGTATATAATTTAAGAATTTTATTGGGGCTGCTTTTTGTAAATTTTTATCTATTTACATCTTAATGAAGCTGGCATAATTACCTATGCATTACTTAATTTTTTTAGGAATACAACTGTACCGCAGAGAAATTTAACAGTATAGGTACAGGTTTGTCACTGTTTGTTATTCCCTGAAATATCAAATTGTTTTTTATCTTTTTTAAATATTGAAAATAAAAGTCCCCCCATAACCGCACCATATATAGTACTGTTTAGTGGGTTGGATGTAATGGCACAAGTACCGGAAGTACACCCGATGAATTTCCAATATAAATAACCGGCAATGGCCCCGATAAATACACCTGCCATGGTGAGCAGATGTTTTTTAGCGAACTTCTTCATACGTTATTTCTTCTGATTTTGTTCCACTTTTCGCAATGGGCGTATTGCATCCGTTTACTCCGCAGCATCCTACGTTCATCAGGGGCATCAGGGCAAACAGAGCGCCCAGTCCTGCCATCAGCCATTCATTTGCCATAATACCCTGTACCATGACAATAACACCTAATGCCAGCCTAAATACCCGCATAAAATTCCAATTTCTTAAATAGTTTTTCATTATTCTACAGTTTGATTAATTTTTGAAGGCTTTGATCTTATTTGGCTGCTGTGCCTACTAAACGGATGCCTGACTCATTTTCAAATATAGCAAAGTCCGTAAATCCTGCTGCTGTAAACAGTTCTTTCCAGCCACGCCTGCTTCCTCCGGAAAAAGGTGTGAAGGAAGACACCAGCTTTGCACCCGGCATAAGTACCCTGTGCAGATCTTTTAGTGCTTTGAGAGGGTCATTCCAAAAATGCATGTTGTCCATTGCGAGGGCACCGTTGAAATAACTGTCCTCAAAGGGCAGATGATCAACCGTCCCTTTTAAGAGCTTTACCAGACCCGTTTCTATACTTATTTCATTACGCTCACCGGCAAGGCGGTGCATGAGTTCCGAAGGGTCGATACCGACAACTGATCCATGCGTTACTTTTTTTGCCAGAGTTTCCAGGCCTATTCCCGGACCAAACCCAATTTCAAGAACGCGGTCATTCTGCCCTAGCTCCAAGAGCTCCACAGCCTGACGGGCCATAGCATCTCCAGAGCCGACCATCGTTGCAGCCCCTTTTTCGCCCCACTTACCTTCGGGTATTACGAACATTCGGTACATATCCCACATATTTTATTTTTTTAGGAAGAGCCATTTTGTATTAACGCCGGGTCGTTGAAATACACTTATTCACACTTCCCGTCGATTGTACAGCTGCTGCCCTGTGTAACTTCCAATTTTATTTCGGGATTGGACTTTCTCCATTCCGCATAGGATTTCGACAGGGTATCCGCAAATGCTTCTGATGGCTGTGCCCCCGAAACAGCGTATTTCCTGTCAAATACGAAGAAAGGTACTCCGCTGACACCTAAACTCTGCGCTTCCTGAATATCCTGCGTCATCTCATATCTATATTTTTCGTCGTCAAATATGAGTTTTGTTTCGTTTTCGTCCAATCCGATTTCTTTGCCAAGACGAACCAAGGTGTCTAAATCCGCTATGTCTGCACCCTCTGTAAAAAAGCCACGGAACAGACGTTCCTCGGCTTCGTTACCCAGCCCTTTGGACTTTGCAAATTGTAGCAGAAGATGGGCTTTTTGCGAATTGACGATAACGGATCTATCCAGATGATATTCCAGACCGGCCTGTTTAGCCATTTCCGTTACGTTGGTGAGCATTCCCTTGACCTGTTCAGAAGGCATACCTTTTCGCTTTGTCAGGTATTCCTCATAGCTTTCAGATGCTGTTTCGGGCAAGGATGGGTCTAACTGGAAACTCTTCCAGACTACTTCTACATGATCTTTATCTGCAAACTCTTCGAGGGCTTTTTCAAAATTCCGTTTTCCGATGTAACAGAACGGACAGATAACATCGCTCCAGATTTCTATTTTCATTTCAGATTATTCTTTAGTTGAGACCTTTGGACAATCAAACCTTTGGATCTCGTTAATTAAATTACAATTCTTTATTTACCAGTGACACCAATTCCGATGCGGGAAAAACGCCAGATTGTCTCCACTTCAATTCGCCCTTCTTAAAAATCATTAAGGTAGGTACACTGCGGACCTGAAGCTGTGACGCAAGCTGCTGGTTCTGATCGATATCGATTTTGATAACGGTAGCACTCTCACCGACATGCTGCTTTACCTCGTCAATGATAGGGCTCTGCATTTTGCAGGGACCGCACCAGGTTGCAAAAAAATCTACCAATACGGGTTTATCCTGATCAATTATTTCCTGAAAAGTCATATACTGAATATTTTTAGTTTATTATTCTTTAAAAAAGAGTGCCGCTTTCTTAGAGCGGCTTTCTCCGTTATCAGATCAATGAAGCCTCTAAGCTGATCTGTACTTTTAATGCGTTTCCTACCACACACATCTCTTTTGCTTTGTCTGCAAACTTTAGGAAGCTATCCTCATCAATACCGGTGATTTTCGCTTTGAGCTCTAGGTTGGAGTTCGTGATGACATTATTATCTATCACGAGCGAAACTTTGGTTTCAAGGTCGTCTGCCGTAAATCCGTTTTCAGAGAGGATATAGCCCAGTGTCATCGTGTAACAGGTTGCGTGTGCAGATGCCAGCAATTCTTCCGGATTGGTAAAGTTTCCGTCATTTTTTGCAAAGACAGGCTTGAAAGCGACCTTATCTATTTCCGAATTTTCGATATTCAACTGTCCGTTTCCTTTTTTAAAACTTCCTTGCCAAACGGCTTTAACATTTGTTTCCTTAAACTTATTTCTTATAATTTATTACAGTACAAAGTTACCGAAGGTCGGAAGCACGGACAATGGATATAAGGTACAATGTATAGGACATTTTTCCCCGACTTAATCTTTTGTCGCCTCTTTTCTGAATTCAACAGGTGATTTTCCTGTCTGTATCTTGAAAAAACGGACAAAGTAGGATTGGTCGTCATATCCGAGCTGTCCCGATATTTCCTTTACCGAAAGGTCGGTGTTGGCCAGCAGCCGTTTTGCCTGCAGGATGATCCTGTTCTTGATGATGGTGTTGGGCGATATTCCCTTTTCACGTACAATTTTCCTGTTCAGGGTCTTTGGACTGATATGGAGCAGCCCGGCATATTCCGCAACGCTGTGCATGCTCTGATAATGTGATTCTACCAAATGGCTGAATCTACGGCTGAGCTCGTCTTCTGTCGTTCCCATTCCTTTTTGGTCCGGTGTCCTTTCAAGCCATGACCTGCTAGCCGTGATAATGAGCTCCTTCAGTTTTGTCCTTGCCATTTCCTCCGTCCAGTAATCTTCCCTGTGCAGTTCCTGCCTTATCTCACCCATAAGTCGACTGAATGAAACATGCTCGCTCTCTGTGAGTACGATAAACGGTGTTTCAAAAACATTGTTGAACAGTACGCCATCACAGGTCAGCTCTTTGTCGTGAAAGGCGATGCAGTAAAATTCGGGATTGAAATACACAAGTTCCCCGTTGCTTTCATTGCCTATCTGAAACTGCTGCCCGATATTGAAGAAGAACAGTGTATCGCGGTCGGCTTTATATTCCACAAAGTCAGAAATGACCGTACTGCCGTTACGGGCAAAAAGTACAACATAACAGTCCGCCGGCTTGTGGCAGGGAAACGGCAGCCGGTCGGCTCCATTGGTCGTCCCGAACGGAACGTAACCTATTTTCCTGTTTCCAAATGATCTTAAAAGTTCCATACAAAATTTACAGGATTGGTTGTTCGTTCAGGTTCTCCAGTCCGAACGCAGCCAGCCTGTCAACGATCGGTAAAGTATTGAGACCCAATGTTGTCAATCGGTATTCTACCTTCGGAGGGATTTCGGGATAGGATTTTTTGGACACCAGTTTATGCTCTACCAGAAAGTTCAGCTCCTGAATGAGCATCTTTTCACTGATACCCGGGATGCAGCGTTTAAGTTCACCGTACCGAAGCACTCTTTCATTGATCTGGAACAGGATTAGCAGTGTCCATTTGCCTCCCAACAGTTTCAATGATTTACGCACAGGGCAGTTCTCGTCGGACTGTCCAATATTTTTTTGACTTTTTTCCATCTGATTATCAATAATTCTAACCTAAAAGTAAGTACAATACCAATTGGTTTGTACTTGTACAAAAGTAAGTAATGTTTTAATTTTGTACAATAAACAATTAAAAAAGAGCGTATTATGTCGAATCATCAAGAACTTAAAAATATAGCCACAAGAGCCTATCAACGAATTTTCGGTGACCTTGATATTACAGGGGTTGATGAATATATGGCGGACGATTTTTTACAGCATAACCCTACCATTGCAGATGGACGAGAAGGGGTGAAAAAACTTGTCGAAATGCTGATTTCGCAGGGAATTCCAAAACAAAAAATCGATTTTAAGCATGTTATGGTAGAGAATGACACCGTAGTCCTACATTCAAAGTATGAAATGGCAGGAAAAGAATGGAGGTTCATCGATATATACCGTATCAGTGACGGCAAGCTGGCAGAACACTGGGACGCGATGATGCCGATGCCCGAGCAGCCGGCAAACAATAATGGCATGTTCTAAACAGAAAAGAATCAATCATATTTATAAATTTAAAAATAGAAAAAAGATGACAGCAAAAGAAATTGTTCTGGCTTATGCACAAGCCTTGGGAAAAGGGGATGTACCTGCCGCATTTTCGTTTTTCAGTGAAGATGTAAAATGGCACCAACCGGGAAGCAACCAGTTTTCGGGCGTAAAACAGGGGGCTGACGAAATCGGTAAGATGATCGGCGGTATGATGGAAACCTCAAAAGGAACCTTTGCACTGGCTCCCAACGGAGACCTGATGGTAAACGGTGATCTTGTTGCCATGCCGTTGCGTTTCAGCGGTACGATTGAAGACCGTAAAATGGATATGGCGGGCATTGACCTGTTCAAGGTAGAAAACGAAAAAATTACCGAAGTATGGTTGTTCTCAGAAGACCAGGAAGCGGAAAATGTTTTTTGGGGGAAATAACCTCGACCCTTAAAAGATGTAAATAACAGACAGATAAAGAAGCCGTTTCACAACTGAGGCGGCTTCTTTTTTTTATAGATTTTCTTTTATTAATCTTTCCAATTCGCTCGCAGGAAAAACTCCTGACTGCCTCCATTTGACTTCTCCATTTTTAAAGATAGCCAATGTCGGAACACTACGTATTTGATATTGTGCAGCAATCTGTTGGTTTTGATCTACATCTATTTTAATAATAGTAGCTGTATCACCAATACGTTGTTTTAGTTCTTCCAATATGGGAGCCTGCATTTTGCAAGGTCCGCACCATGTAGCAAAAAAATCGACCAACACGGGTTTGTCTTGTTTAATAATTTCCTGAAATTTCATTCTTTTCTTTTTTATCTTTTTTATCTTTTTTGAACATTGAAAATGCCAAGCCACCAATAACCGTCTCATATAAAGCACTGTTAATAGAGCTTGATGTGATGGCACAGGTAGCTGTATTACAGCCAATGAACTTCCAATACAGAAATCCAGCTATGGCACCCAATGGTATATCAATTAAAATCAACAGTTTTTTTCTTGTAAATGTATTCCTCACTATTTCGATTTTACTTCTTCATAGGTAATATCTTCTTTTTCGATAGTTTTCCTTGCTCTATAAGTGGTATCACAGCCGGTCGTACTACAACAACCAATATTAAACAGCGGCATTAGTGTAAATAATCCACCTAAGACAACAAGCATCCATTGCTGTGCCTGAATGCCTTGAACGATGATCACAATTCCCAGAACCAGACGGATAATCCGCATAAAATTCCAGTTGCTTAAATAGTTTTTCATTTGTCTGTTCTTAATTCTCTGTAATTACTTTCTGTACATTGTTCCAAGTTCCGCCATTGACAACGTTATTAAAACCGTTTTTTTCTAAAATACTCTTTGCCTGTCCGCTACGGTTGCCACTTCTGCAAAATACAACGATGTGTTTTTTACCCTTGAATTTAGATAATTGCCCCGAAACTTTATCCAATGGAATGTTTACTGCTTCTTTTACGCTTCCGGATGCAAATTCAGAAGGCGTGCGAACATCAACCAGGAAAGCACCTTCTTTGATAACTTCTTTTAGCTGTGTATTGTCTTTCTGACCGAAAAGATTTTTAAAAATTCCTAACATAACTACTCCGATTATAATAATGAGAATGAATTTGAAACTTTGTTTTTGCATCTTTTTTTGATTTATACCGTTGAGTGAAAAAGTGATGTGTCATTTACTTTTTCTGTAATATTTCATCCAAGGCTTGCTGTACATTTTGCCACGGACCACCGTTCACTACATTTTCAAATCCGTGTTGCTGAAGGATTATTTGTGCATTTCCGCTTCTTGCTCCGCTTCGGCAGAAAACGATAATGTTTTCTTTGTTTTTAAATTGTGAAAGCTCCTGTTCCAATACACTTAATGGTATGTTTATGGCACCGTCAACACTTCCCGAATTAAATTCTTCAGGAGTGCGTACATCAACCAAAAAAAGAAAATCTTTATCTAAAAACTTATCTTTCGAAAGTTTGTCTAATAACTCTAACATATGATGTAAATATTTATGATAAGAAGACTGACCCTAAATTTGCGTAAAGCCAATCTCCTTATTCTTAATGATTAAATTGATTTTTTAGCAAGGTACCAATCCACCTGTTCTAAAGTCGTATCGGCTTTACGCTCTTTCAATCCTTCCAATGTTTTTGGTGCTCCTACAATCACTTTATCGCCAGGCTGCCAGTTCAAAGGCATAGCAACTTTGTATTCATCAGATGTCTGAAGTGCTAACAATGATCGTTTGATCTCGTCCATATTACGCCCTACGTTTAAAGGGTAATACATAATCAAACGGATTTTTCCTGCCGGATCCATGATGAATACGGCACGGACAGCCGCAGTTTCGCTTTCTCCTGGTTGCAACATTCCGTACAATTTGGCTACTTTCATATCCAAATCTGCAATAATCGGGAAGTTGAACAATACACCTGTTTTTTCATCAACCGCATTTACCCAGGCAATATGACTGTGAATACTGTCGATGCTCAAGCCCATTAGTTTGGTATTGTGTTTTCCAAAGAAATCGCTCTCGTTAGCAAATCCTGTCATTTCTGTTGTACAAACTGGTGTGAAATCCGCAGGGTGTGAGAATAAGATAACCCAGCTTCCTTTATTATATTCTGAAAATTTGATTGCTCCTGTAGTAGTCACCGCTTCAAAATCGGGTGCCATATCGCCAATTCTTGGCATTGTATTGATTACTTGTTCCATTTTATTTAATTTTTTATGAGTTGATAACTTTTAACTGTTCAATGCTATCCATTCTTTCATTCCGGCACTATAGTTCTTCACATTTTTGAAACCGTTTTTAGCCAACAATGATTGTGCAATTGTTGCTCTATCTCCACTTTGGCAATGGATAATGATTTGTTTGTCTTTGTTGAACTTGTCCAGATTGTCCAGTAATGTTCCCACAAAAACATGGTCTGCACCCTTTACATGGTAGGTCTCATATTCTGTCAATCCTCTTACATCTACGATTTGTGCATTTGGATTTCCGATATACGATTTGAATTCTTCTACATCTATGATGGCTTCAGTTTCCAATTCCAATCCTAAGTCTTCTACGTTGGTAATGTATCCGTAGATGTTATCCAAGCCTATTCGCATCAGTTTTCTGGTCAAATCTTCGATTTGATTATCATCGGCAACCAAAACGAATTGTTCCTGATAATTCAGTAACCAGCCCGCCCATGTAGAGAAAGAATTATTACCTTGGATATTGATACTTTCCGGAATAAATCCTTTCGCAAAATCTACTTTATTGCGAGCATCGATAACTTTCAATCCGTTGTTGTAGGCTGTTAAAAATTGTTCTTTCGATAATTTCGGATGTTTCGGGACCTCCACCAATAAAGGACGATTCACTTTGTTCAAGTGTTTCATCATCGCAAAATATTTCGGTGGTTCTGGTTGTCCTTCCAAAAGATATTTCACAAAGCCCGCTTCATCATCTTCGTATTGAAATGCCCAGTTGCGGATTTTTTCATAGCCGACAGTAGAGCTTGGTACTGCTCCCAAAGCCTTACCACAAGCCGAACCTGCTCCATGTGCCGGCCATACCTGCACGTATTCCGGCAATTCAGCAAACCGTTGTATAGATTCATACATCTGTTTGGCTCCTTTTTCTTGTGTGCCAACCAAACCTGCCGCTTTTTCCAATAAATCAGGGCGGCCTATATCACCAACAAAAACAAAATCTCCCGTGAATACCATTACCGGTTTATCTGTAGCCGGATGGTCTGTCAACAGAAAGCTGATGCTTTCCGGTGTGTGACCCGGTGTGTGCAATACTTCTAATGTCAAGTTTCCTACACTGATTTTGTCACCGTGTTTCAGCTTGGCATGATGCGGAAACTGGTATTCCCAATCTGACCCACCTTCGTCTGAAAGATACATTTGTGCTCCGGTCGCTGCTGCTAATTCGCGTGAACCGCAGAGAAAATCGGCATGGATATGCGTTTCCGTAATATGGGTAATTTTCATATTGTTTTGCTTCGCAATTTCCAGATATACATCTATATCACGTTGAGCATCAATAACAATGGCTTCACCTTTTGCCTGACAGCCGATAAAGTAGCTCGCCTGTGCAAGACTTTTGTCGTATACGTGTTGAAAAAACATATTTTTTAAATTTTTAAATGTTATTAATTAAAGCATTGTGGTTGGGCAAACGTAATCGCTTACTTTGAATTTTCCAGATTCTTTGATCGCCGTAAAACCACCTTGAACATCAATCAAATTGTCATAGCCTCTTGCTCTTAATATCGAATTGAATATCATAGAACGATAACCACCGGCGCAATGCACATAGTAAGTTTTGTCTTTGCTTACTTCGGCAATGTGTTCGTTGATATAGTCTAAAGCTATGTTTTCTGAGTCGATCATGTGTTCTGAAAAATGCTCACTCTTTTTACGTACATCTAAAATGTTCAGGTTTGGATTTTCTTCCATTCGTTTTGCTAATTCATCTACCGAAATTGATTCGATGGTATCGGTTTCTTTTCCCGCATTTTTCCAAGCGTCAAATCCGCCTTTTAAATAGCCTATAGTATTGTCATAACCCACACGAGCCAAACGGGTAACGATTTCTTCTTCACGACCTTCGTCTGCAATCAATAAAATGGTTTGCTTAATATCTGGAATAAGTGTTCCAACCCAGGGAGCAAAATTTCCATCGATACCAATGTTAATGGAATTCGGAATAAATCCTTTGGTAAATGTTTGTGCATCACGGGTATCCAGTAACAAAGCATCGGTTTCATTAGCAGCCACTTCAAATGCTTCTGGATTTAGAGCTTGTGTTCCCTTGTGCAACACCTCATCAATGCTTTCATACCCTTTGATGTTCAACAAAACATTTTCAGGAAAATATCCCGGAGGCGGCATCAATCCATCCAATACTTCATCAATGAATTTTTCTTTTGTCATCGGCTGTAGGGCATAGTTGGTTTTCTTTTGGTTACCCAAGGTATCGGTAGTTTCTTTACTCATGTTTTTACCACAAGCCGAACCGGCTCCGTGTGCGGGATATACTATTATGTCGTCAGCCAACGGAATAATTTTGTTGTGCAGTGAATCGTACAAATGAGCGGCTAATTTCTCTTGAGTTAAGTCGGCAATTACTTTCTGTGCCAAATCCGGACGACCCACATCACCAATAAATAAGGTATCGCCAGTAAATAATCCTGTTTCTTTTCCGTTTTCATCTATTAAAAGAAAACAAGTACTTTCCATCGTATGTCCCGGTGTGTGGATTACTTTGATTTGAATATTTCCAACATTTAAAATTTCACCGTCTTTGGCAACATGTGCGTCAAATGAAGGTTTTGCAGTAGGACCAAAAATAATCGTTGCACCGGTTTTTTTAGCCAAATCTAAATGACCGCTTACAAAATCAGCGTGAAAATGTGTTTCTAATACATATTTGATTTTGGCTCCGTCTTTTTCCGCTTTTTCGATGTAAGGCTGTACTTCACGAAGCGGATCTATTACCACGGCTTCTCCGTTACTTTCGACATAATAAGCTCCCTGAGCTAAACATCCTGTATAAATTTGTTCTACTTTCATTTTTTATAATTTTTTAATTGTTTAAATATTAATGATACAAAACTACAACCTGTTTATAACCCGTACAGTAACATAGGTTACAAGACTGTTTTTTATAAGAATAATTCTTTGATAAGGATATAGATTCCCATAACCAGTACAAACCAACCGAATGCGGATTTGAGTTTATTTCCTTCTATTTTTTTTGACAGGAAGATTCCGATAAAAATCCCGACAACGGATAATCCGGTAAAAGTGGATAACAAAGTCCAGTCTATGGTTTCACTACCTTGTAAATCTCCGGTAAACCCTAAAAGTGATTTCGCAGCAATTATAAATAAGGAAGTTCCTACGGCTAATTTCATAGGCATTTTTGCTAATAAAACCAATGCCGGAATAATTAAAAATCCACCACCTGCACCGACTAATCCGGTTAAAGTTCCAACCAAAGCTCCTTCCAACAGAATCATTGGATAGTTGTATTTTATTTCGCCGTCATCTGCATCTTTACAATGCGGACAAGGACGTATCATGGATATCGAAGCAAATATCATTACGATGGCAAACAACACCATTAAGGCGATAGGTTTGGTAAATTCAAAACTTCCAACAGTGAAAATAACATCAGGAATCAGAGGCATCAGATATGCTCTGGTTAAATACACTGCAACAATAGATGGAATACCAAAAATAAATACGGTTTTAAAATCTACTTTTTTATGTAGGGCATTTTGAACGCCACCGACCAAAGATGTTGCCCCTACAACGAATAAGGAATAGGCTGTTGCCAGAATAGGATTAACACCCATCACATACACCAAAATAGGAACGGTAAGTATGGAACCTCCGCTACCTATAAGTCCTAATGAAACACCTACTAAAACGGCCAATAAATAGCCTATAAAATCTGTTGTCATAATTCTCTAATTAAATCGATAACACAAAATTAGAGGACTGTAATAACGCAGGCAGTAACAATTGTTACAGAGCCCTAAAAATTATAAATTATTCGATTTATGTAAAATCATTTTGTGATGAAATGGAATTTAATGTTTATTTATTCTGTACTTTGTAACAAGTGTTACAATTGTTTTTGTAATTTAGAAATACTTTTACAGTAGCATATAACAGACGAATATATTCTTATTAAAGATTTGATATTCAGTTAAATTAACCATTTCTTATGGAAGATATGATTCTTTATAATCGGTTGCAATTTGCTTTCACGATTACCTTTCACTACTTGTTTCCTCAACTCACTATGGGGCTTTCCTTGATGATTGTTTATTTTAAATGGAAATTTCTCAGAACGAAAAATGAAGACTACAATAATGCATCAAAATTCTGGATGAAGATTTTTGCATTAAACTTCGCAATGGGCGTTGTAACGGGTATTCCAATGGAATTTCAGTTCGGCACCAATTGGGCGAAGTTCTCTGAGCTTACCGGAGGTATCATCGGACAAACGTTGGCAATGGAAGGAATGTTCTCCTTCTTTTTAGAATCTTCTTTTCTGGGTATGTTTCTTTTTGGAGAAAAGCTACTTGGACAGAAACTACACTTTCTTTCGGGACTGATGGTTTTCCTCGGTTCCTGGGCAAGTGGTTTTTTGATTATTGCTACACACTCTTGGATGCAACATCCTGTCGGTTACGAAATTTTTGAAAACGGAAAGTTTGTATTGAACAATTTTAGTGCTCTATTCAATAATCCTTGGCTGTGGCCTTCATATCTACATAATCAAATGGGTTCGTTAGTAACGAGTTCTTTTTTTGTGGCAGCCGTTGGAGCTTTCTATTTATTGAGTAATAAGCATAGTCGCTTTGGGAAGATTTTTGTAAAAAGCGGAGTCGTTTTCGGGGTAATTTCTTCAGTCATATTGGCTTTCCCTACGGGAGACTGGGCGGCTAAAAATGTGGTTAAATACCAGCCAGCAACATTTGCAGCTATGGAAGGTATTTTCGAAACCGAAAAAGGAGGTTCTGAAATCGTTTTGGTAGGGCAACCCGATATGGAGAATAAAAAGCTGGATAATAAAATCGCTGTGCCCAATGTACTTAGTTTTCTTACTTATCAGCGTTGGGATGCTGAAATTAAAGGTTTAAACGAATTTGATGAATCTATACATCCCACCAATGTTCCAGGTTTGTATTATGGTTATCATATTATGGTTGGCTTAGGAACTATTTTTATAGGAATTATGGTACTTGCATCGTTTTTGCTTTGGAAAGATAAACTGTATAAAACGAAATGGCTGCTGTGGATTCTTATGTTTATGATCCCTTTTCCTTATATAGCCAATACAGCCGGATGGTACACGGCGGAATTAGGTAGGCAGCCCTGGCTTGTCTATAACCTGATGCGTATGGTTGATGGCGTTTCACCTACGGTATCTTCAGGAAATACATTATTTACTCTCTTGGGGTTTGTTGGACTGTATTTGCTTCTTGGATTGCTTTTTCTTTTACTTGTTTTAAAAATCATTCGCAAAGGTCCTGAAGCTAAAATGGCCTTAAAATAATTGATTATGGAGATATTTTGGTTTATTGTATTAATGGTTATGTTGGGGATTTACATTATCCTCGATGGGTATGATTTTGGAGCCGGGATTGTACATTTATTTTTGGCTAAAACCGAGGAAGAAAAAAAAGCCGTAACTAATGCTATCGGGCCTTTTTGGGATGCTAATGAAGTGTGGCTGATTGCTTCAGGAGGTGTTTTATTCTTTGCATTTCCGACGCTATATGCATCGGCTTTTAGTGGTTTTTATCTGCCTTTAATGCTGGTTTTATGGTTGTTGATTTTCAGAGCTGTAGGACTGGAATTGCGAGGACAAGTACATCACAAAATGTGGGAAGCTATTTGGGACAAAGCATTTGGGATTGCAAGTTTTCTGTTGGCTCTTTTCTTTGGTGCAGCACTCGGAAACGTGGTAAGAGGTGTAAACCTTGGAATGGTCGAAAATGGTATTTCTACACAAGAAGCTCATTATTTCTTTCTGGCACTTTGGAACCCTACGTTTGATCCGCTTGCAGAGCATCAGGGGGTTATTGACTGGTTTACCTTGTTATTGGGACTTGTTGCTGTGGTAACATTAACCATTCACGGGGCTAATTGGATTATTTTGAAAACATCTACATCACTCAACGGGCGGCTCAAAAAGGTAATTTTTAAATTGAATTTTGTATTGCTGGCACTGGTTGTTGCTTCTGCTTGTTTATGGCATTATGTAAAGCCCTTTCCTTTAAATAATCTGCAAACGCATTATTGGCTTTGGATATTCCCGATAATTGGTGCAGTAGGTCTAATCGGGTTGTTCAGAATTAACAAATTTAAAAAGGACAGCACCGGATTTTTATTTTCTTCTATGTTTATTTTCGGAAGCTTTGCCACCACTATAGCTTCTTTGTTTCCGACTTTATTACCTTCTACAAATCAAATTAACCCATCATTGACTGTCTATAATGTGGCCGCTCACGAATACGGACTTTCAGTAGGTTTGGGATGGTTTATAGTTGCAGCTATTTTGGTTGTGATATATTTCATCATTCAGTTCAGAGTTTTTAAAGGCAAAATGGATGATGTAGGTTACGGAGAGCATTAAAAAAACTCAAAGACTAAGCATTTGACTTAGTCTTTGAGTTTTATCGCTAAAATTTCTCCTGTCGCACAAACAATTCCTTCAGCGGAAAGTGTCATATCTACCAAGATTTTTCTGCCCTCGATACTTCGGAGTTTTCCTTTTAGCTCCAGCTTTTTACCCATTGGTGTAGGTGCTTTAAAATCAACTTTAAGCGATGCTGTTACACATCTTATGGAAATAATAGCTGCATTTTCAAGATCAATATTTTCTGCCAGACAAGCAAAAGCCGCAGCCGAACCAGTTCCGTGACAATCTAATAAGGAAGCAACTAATCCACCGTAAACACTTCCGGGAATTGCTGTAAATATTTCATCTGGTAAAAAATGGGCGATAGTTTCATCTCCCATTAAATATGTTTTTAACTGATGACCATCTGGATTATTCTTACCACATCCGTAGCAATGTGCTAGTTCATCGGGATACAAATCTTGAATTGCTTTTGATTTTTGCATTCTACTCCTAAAATTTAAAGTTATTTTACAAGTTCGTTATTTTTATCTTTCCAATCATTAATTCCACCAGAATAATTCAGAATGTTTTCAAAACCGTTTTTTACAAGAATGGAATAAGCAATTGCCGCTCTTGTTCCGCTTTGGCAATGGATGATGACAGGTTCTTTTTTATTGATTTTATTAAGATTGTTTTCAAGTGTATTCAGTACTATATTTTCAACACCTTTGATATGGCCACTTTTGTATTCGTTTTCGGTACGAACATCAATTTTCTTAATGTTTTTGTTTCCCAAATATGATTTGAAAGTATCTATATCGATGGTTTTTACATTTTGCAAAGCCAAATTTTGTTCAGACGGATTAGTTATGTACCCATAGATATTGTCCATCCCGATACGCATCAGTTTACGGGTCAAATCCTCGATTTGATTTTCGTCTGCAACCAAAATAATCTGATTTTGATAATCAACAACCGAACCGACAAACGTGGAGAATGTTTTCATATTTTCAATCAGAAGACTCCCCGGAATATATCCTTTTCCCGAAGTTGCTTTTGGGCGGGCATCTATTACGAGTAAACCATTTTTAATCGCATCTTCTGTTTCTTTTTGATTGAGTTTAGCAAGTTTTGGAACTTCAACCAATAGCGGACGATCTACTCTGTTCAGATGTTTCATCATCGCAAAATATTTTGGCGGAGCTGGTTGATCGTTCAAAATATAGTTTACAAAATCAGTTTCTTTTCCCGAAAATTGCAAAGCAGGATTGGTCAATTTTTCTTGTTGCAAAGTAGATTGCGGAATATTGCTCAAACTTTTGCCGCAGAAAGAACCTGCTCCGTGTCCCGGCCAGATTTCTGTGTTATCGGGTAATTTCAAAAATTTCTCAATAGAATGATAGAGTTGCTTTGCTCCAATTTCCTGCGAACCAATTTGTCCTGCTGCTTTTTCCAATAAATCGGGACGGCCGACATCGCCTACAAAAATAAAATCTCCGGTAATGGCTTTTATTGGATTTGAAGTTCCGTCTTTTACCAAAAACGTAATGCTTTCAGGAGTATGTCCAGGTGTGTGAATGACTTCTATCGTAATACTTCCAACCGAAATTTTATCGCCATTTTTCAGTCCGGTGTGTGGAAAATCGTATTGCCAGTCTTTTCCACCTTCGTCAGACAGATATAACGGTGCTTTGGTTACTGTTGCGAGTTCTCGTGAACCACTCAGGAAATCTGCGTGTATATGGGTCTCGGTAATTTTGGTAATTTTTAAATTATGTTTCTCTGCAATTTGCAAATAGGTATCAATGTCTCTTTTAGGATCGATGACAATCACTTCTTTGGTTTCTGCATCCCCAATCACGTAACTTGCCTGTGATAGTGTTTCGTCATAAACACGTTCAAAGAAAAGAGTTTGTGCAAATGAGGAATTGGATAGGAAGAATATTGCTACCAACCAAAGAAAACTGCTTTTTAAAAAGATGGATTTCATATATTAATTGCTTTAAAATTTCAATGTTTTATATTTATCTACACTAACTTCGCATAGTTATATGTGATATTATAAATAGACAAAATTAGCAATTCCCATTTTGGCAGAAAGTAACATAGGTTACATAGGGGGTAGGAATAAAAAAAACATTCAAAAGCGCAGTTCCTCCATTGTTTTAATCTTTCACCTATTCTTTGTTGGTGTCAAAATAGATATTCGGTCTTCCAAAAATCCATTTTACGAATGAAACAACCAATGCAATCGGAATTATGAATATAGCGGCTATAATCATTCCGTATTCATACAACAAAGAACTATCTGAATAAGGTTTCCCTTTCATTCTGGCACGCAGTGCACTCATCGGTAAGCCAATCATATTGCCCATCAGCATCAGTTGAATGGCTACCAATATAATTCTTGCCTCTTCTTTTCCGTATTCTTTTACAATGGCTTCGTATGTTTCCTGTTCTGGCAATCCACGTGTTTCGGCATAATGTTGAGCAAATAGAATGGCTTTCGATTCTTCGGGATTGACAAAGCTTTTGTCTCCCGTAAGGAAACCCGATATTTCATCGTTATTCATTCCCATTTTTAATGCCATCTGCGTATGAGCGTATGAACATACGGCACAAGCGTTGACCTCAGTTACTGCCAGTTGTAATCTTTCTAAAAATTGCTCATCAATGGTTTTCTGCTTTTTATTTTTGATAAATATTATTGCCGACCTCGGTGCTAACATTAGCGAACGAAACAGTTCTGATAAAGAAACTTTTCTTTTATACTAAGTTTGATTTTCAATGTTTTGAGGTATAGATATGTTATTATTCATTGTACTTAATTTGTATGTCCGCCAATGATGCTTCCGTCTTTCATTTCTATGGTACGGTCACTTTTCTGAGCGAATTCATCATCGTGGGTTACAGCAATAATGGTTTGTCCGAAACTGCGGGTCAGGTCTTTGAAAATATCAAAAACAATGTCTGTGTTCTTACTGTCCAAATTACCTGTTGGCTCATCACCCATAATAATCAACGGATCATTAATTAAGGCTCTGGCAATGGCAACACGTTGTTGCTGCCCACCCGAAAGTTTATTCGCAGGTTTGAGGGCCTGATCTTCCATACCCAGCATTTTTAACTTTTCATAAGCCCGTTCTTCTATTTCCTTTGGGGAAAACTTACCCAATTTCAGTGCGGGAATCATCACATTTTTCAGGCAGGTAAATTCTGCCAGCAGGTAATGAAACTGGAATACAAAACCTATTTTTTCGTTTCGGATTGCTGCCAGTTCATCAACCGATTTTCCTGTAATTAATTCATTATCTATCACTAAATTTCCATTATAATCTCTGTCCATAGTGGAAAGGATATAGAGCAAAGTAGATTTACCACTCCCTGACTTCCCGATAAGTGTTAGAAATTCACCTCTCTCTACTTCAAAACCAATATTTTTCAACACCTGAAATTCTACCGGGTCATAAAAATACTTGTCGATATTTTCTGTTTTTAAAACGATATTTTTATCCATGATTTACTTTCTAAAAATGCTGACCGGATCTACTTTTGCTGCTTTACGGGCAGGAATGTATCCGGCAAAAAATGTAATAACTAAGCCCATAACAACTCCCTGAATGAATTTCTGCAGTTCATAATCTACAGGAAAGTATCCTATGTCACCACCGATATATACCTTTTTCAACAAGGTAATCATTAGCAATGCCATCAACATTCCGCCAACTACACCAATCAAGCCAATAGATAATGCCTGCGTTACAAAAATCCGTATCACATCTTTCCCTTTAAAACCAATAGCTTTTAAGATGGCAATGTCATTTATTTTTTGTGAAACGGTCATGTTCAGGATATTGTAAATGCCAAAACCAGCAATGAGCATAATGGCTGTAGAGACAAAATTGATCATAATGAACCGCATTTTGCTGAGTGCCATCAGCGATTCGTTACTCTCTTTCCAATCTTCGGATTTGTATCCGGTTAACTGAGATAACTTTTCGGCAACGGCTGCCGCTTGATACGGATCTTTTACATTGACACTGATGTCTGTTACATACACATTGTTTTCTTTGAGCAATTGCTGGGCCGTGTATAGATTAACGTACGATTTGGTGTCGTCGGCAGTTGAATTAAATGATCGAAAAATACCTGCTACACGGAGGTTCTTAGTTACACCTTTTTGTGATGTAAGATTGATATTATCACCAAGTACCAAGTTCATTTTTTCTGCTATTCCTATACCGATTACGATGCCGTTCGGGTCGGATTTCAGGGTTTCAAATTTGCCTTCAACCATTGATGATGTAATGCTGTACATCATATCTGCTTCGTCTGGCTTTATCCCAATGCTTAATCCACTCACCTGAGTTTTTCCGTTATTATAAAACACGCTTGTGTTGACTTGGGCTGTTACCACAGTTACTTCCTTCTGTTGTTGTACCATTTCTGCAATACCGTTCGGGTTAATGATGGTATTGACTTTGGGTACTACTTTCGGATTGGAAATCAGGTACTCGGCAGCAGTATCACTTACCAGATTTTTGCTGATGACATCATCATTGTACAACCGAATATGTGGAGTGTTTTTGAAAATATTTTCGTCAGATGCTTTATCAAAACCAACCAGTAAACTGTTCATGAAAATATAGATTGACATTCCGAGCAATACCCCAAGAACGGCTACAGCAGTCATTTTTTTGCCTGAAAAAAGGTAAGTTCTGGCTATGTCTGTATTAATATTCATCAGTCTAAAGTTTTATATGTTCCAGAATATCATCTTTGCTGATTCCTTCCAATATTTCTACATATTCGGTAGAAATGATACCTGTTTTTACAACAATGGGTTCGTCTTTTCCTTTTAGCTTTACCTTATTTCCAAAGCCCAAATAGCTTCTCGGAATTAATAAAGCATTCTTCTTTTCGCTTGTCAAAATATTAGCTTCCAGTTGTGTGCCGTAAATACTACTTGCAGCTGCTTCATTCAGCAGCACTTTTACAATAAATGATTGTGTTTTTTCATCAAATGCAGCTACTACTTCACTGATTTTGCCTTCGTACACGTTGTTTTTATCTGTGTTGAACTGGATATAAACCAACTGTCTCAATTTTACTTTTCCGATGCTTTTTTCATCTACGTTCAATACCACTTCCGGTTTGCTGTCATCAGCAATTGTGGCAACAATATCTCCTTTTTTGACATAATCTCCTGTTGATTTCAGCTTGTTGACAATCGTACCATTTTGAGGTATTATCAGTTGATTGTATCGTTCTATCACTTTGCTGTTTTGTAGCTGATTTTTGTTAGAAATCTGCTGTGTTTTGGCACGTTGCAACAGTTCTGCTTTTTGCTTTTTTAAGGCATTCAGCTGTGCCAGTGAATTTTTTGCTGCCAATTGCATATTCTCAAATTCTACCTTGGCTACACTTTGCTTTTGGAACAGTCGTTCATAACGTTCAGCTTGTTGTTTGTCTTGCTCGTATTTGCTTTCTGCATAGCGAATGTTTTGTTCCAGTTGCTGAATGGCAGGCGAATTTTCCGTTAGGTTTTCGTTGGCAATGGTTAATTGTTCCTCTGCCGAATGCGTATTGATACGGTTAGACGGATTGTCGATAACCGCAATGACCTTTCCTGTATTCACTTTGTCTCCCACCTCAAAATTGGCTTCTGTAAGTATGCCATCTGTTTGTGCCGTGAGATGATAGGCATCATCCCAATCGAGCATTCCCGATGCAAAAACTAATTCTTTTATATCTTTTACCACCGGCTGCGCTTCTTCCTTTGAACCACAGGATTGTAGTGTAACGAACAGTACAATGGTAACGAACAACTTTATTTTCATACGTCTAAAACTTATTATTGATGATAATTTTATTTTCACTAAATCCAATGCCTGCCAAAGCTGTAATAACATTTAGCTGGCTCAGCAGCATATCGGTTTGTGCAGTAAGTAATTTGTCTAAGGGCAGAATATTTTCCTGATATTGATCGAAGTATTTCTGATAAGTATCTTCTTTCAAGGTTTGAATTTTCTTAAAGTTTTCGAGCTGTGAAGATGCTTTTTCGTACTCCACCAACAAATTGCTATTGCGGGTTTCGTTTTCACGCAAAAAGTGAATACGATCATTTTCGGCCATTTGCCATTGCATTTTTTTCTCTTTTACCGCCGAATATTTTGAAACGGTAGTAGGTAAATCCCAACTCAAACGAAGACCAACGTAATTAAAATCAATCCAATTGGAATTTGGATGAAAAAAGGACTCATTACTCAAGTTTTGCCAATTAAAGGAAGATACAAATCCCAAAACGGGTAACTGTTGTTTCTGTGCCGCTTTCCATTCCTGTTCTGCCATTTTTTCTCTCAGCTGATAATGGTTTACCCATAAATTGTTGTTTGCTTCTGTCAATATTTGTTTATGATCGAAATCTCGAATGTTTTGATTTAAAATGGGACTGGCTTCATTCTCAAAAAACAAAGCAAGATTTTGCTGTTGGATTTGGATATTAAATTGCAATTGCGAAAGCTGATCCTGTAATCGAATGAGGTTCACTTCGGCTTCGTTTACATCTTGTTTTCGCACAATCCCTTCTTCAAACCTGTTGTTTACGATTGTTAAAATTTGTTTTGCAATGACGATATTCTGCTCTACCATCTGTTGTTGTCCCTGAAACGATAAGATATTAAAGTAAATGCCGTTCAACTGGTCATAAATAGTCCATTCGTTTATTTTTTGCTGATTGGCTACCAGTTCCTGATTGGTTTTGGCAAGTTTTATACGGCTTATATTTCCAAGGTTAATAATATCGAACTGCGGTTGTATGCTGAATGTGCTGACATATTGCAACCCCATTGTGATTTCACGAAAAGAACCGGGCAAACCGCCGAAAACTTCCGCAGGAATATAATTGGTTTGTAAATTCATATTATCAATAACCTGAGCCGATACCGGAATTCTCGGATTAAAGGCATTTCCAACTGCGGTTTTTTTGTTCAGCTCTGCTAAATTTTGCTGGATGATGTCATTCCTGAAACTGACTTTTTTCTCCTTTGCAAAGGCAAGTACTTCGTCCAGCGTATGAAATTCTTTCTTCTCCTGCGACCATACCATAACAGGCAAGAAAAGGATGACTATAAGCAATTTATGTTTGTGAATATTCACTAACTTTCTCATTCAAAAAAATATTATAAATTAGACCTTTATTAAAGCTAAAATGCTATTCATTGTTTTTTGTCCCTGAACCTCAATATCAAATTCAAAAGAAGCCAATTTCCACTTCAGCATTTGCAGCCGAAACGTACCCATAACAATATGCACAAGTTCTTCTGAAGCTATTACTGTTCTAAAAACACCTGTCTCTTGTCCTTCCTTTATCAGGGAATTGAAACGGATGAAATTGGTTTGTAATAATTGCTGTATGGCATTTTTTACCTCATCAGAATTATCAATCAACCCGTCTGATAAAACAATATTGATGAAGCACGGATTTTGTTTGAAATACGAAAACTGACTTTTAAAAAGTGTTGTAAACTTTTCTTCCGGTGATTGCTTTGTATTGATAATGGCATCAAAACGCTGGGTAATATTTTCTGATAAATAAGCAATTAATAGTGTTACGATTGCCTCTTTATTTTTGAAATGACGATACAAAGCACTTTCTGAAAAATGCATTTCCCGAGCCAAATTTTTAGTTGTAAGCCCTGCAATGCCGCTTTCCATCAATATTTTACCTGATGCCTTTATTATTTCCAGCTGTCTTTCAGACAAATTCATTTAATCCAAACTATTTTAAAAATGTAAAAGTAGTTTAGCTCATTAAGCTACACTGTAACAAAGGTTACACAAATAAAAAAATTTTAAGCCAGGTTTTCAATTGCTTCAAACACACAATCTACTGCCATGCTAAATGCAGGCATTCCACCTGTAATCGCTGCGGTTTCGCAAACTCCAAAAAGTTCTTTCACGGTTGCTCCGGCTTTTAAGGCTCCTTTGGCGTGCAATTTTGCAGGTTCTTTGTGCATACCGCCAATCAATAGGGAAAAGTGAACCAATTGCTGGGTTTTCTTGTCAAGTGGATTGTTGTAAATGAGTTGTTCCCGGTATTTTTCGATGATTTCTATGGCATCTGTTTCGTCTGAAAGCGCTGCCAATTTTAATCTTTTCTCGATGTTTTCCGGAACGAAACCTAGCAGTTCTTCGTACTTTTTTCTAATGTTTTCCATTATCCGATTAAGGTTGAAGTGTTAGGCCATTCCATATATTCAGCCGGATAAATTCCGTTTTGACGCATCAGCATATCCACTTGTCCTAAATGATACGAATGATGCCCGAACGTAATCCATAAAAATGCCATTACCGTGTATTTCCGTCCCATAAAGGAAACTGTTTTGTTTAAATCTTCTTCGGTATAGCTTTTCAGGATTTCAAATCCTTTGGCAAAAACTTCTCTGTATTTTTCCACTAATTCCTGTCCGTCTGCAATGTTTTCCAATAAAGAAGCGTTATCAGGTTTTGGAATTACCAGTCCACTTTCTCCCTCTTTCATCGCTTGAAACCAATGAATTTCTGCCAATACAAAATGACGGATTAATCCACCTATATTAATTGTATTCACACGAGTTCCGAGATACATCACTTCGTTATCAATTGGTGTACTTTTAAACACTTCATCAGGAACATCTTTCAGTAATTCCAACGTTTGAAGATAAAGTTGTTTGTGGATATTTAAGAAGCGGTTAAATTCCTGTACTGTTGTTTTATTTTCCATTATTCTTGCATTTAAATTTTTGTAAAATTAATCGGGAACTAAAAGATACACAGTAACCATTGTTACAGAAATAAAACTTATTTCGCTTTAACAATAAATTGATACGGCAGTAAATCTACATTCACTTCAAAAGAAGTATAACCAGCTTTTTTCAATTCTGCTACTACTTCATCAATCGAAACTTTATGGTTTGTTGGAGGTCCCACCGGAACATCGGTTTTAAAGAAATCAATCACCACTAATTCTCCGTCATTTTTCAAACCTTTTTTTACTTTTGCAAAATACTCGGCTCGATTGTCAATATGGTGATATGAATTTACGATTAACACCATATCCACTTCATTGTCTTTCAAATCAGGACTGTCAAAAGGTATTTTGCGAAGAGTGATATTCTCGATTTTGTTGTCTTCAATACGTTTTTTTAGGAAAGTCTGAAACTCATCATTTACATCGGCTGCAATTACATTTGCTCCGTGTTTGGCAAGTTTCACAGAAAAATATCCCGTTCCCGCACCAATGTCCATAATGGCTTTTCCATTGATGTCGCCTAAGTATTGCATCACCTTGTGCGGTTGCTGGTATTCGTCACGTTCTTTGGATTCGAAACGGTTAATCAAATCATCCGTAGAAGATTTGTGCATATATTCATTTGCAGAGTGTGCAGGTTTTCCGTCTCCGTGACCGTGATGCTTTTTGTTTTGATGTTCCTGTGCCATAATTGTACTGGTTGAGGCAATCGCAAGGATTGCGGTAATAATTTGTTTTTTCATTTTATATTAATTTAATAATTAGACTTTTCTAATTTTTTACTCCAGAAATAAGTTCCTGTTCCAATGAGTAAATTGCTCATTCCTAATATTGTTTCAAACGGATTATTGATAAACGCGTAGGTAATCATCCATACAGATAAAAGAATAAACACAATTTGAAACAGCGGAAATAATGGACTTTTGAAACCTTTTATTTGTTGATTTTGATTTTGCTTTCGCAATTTGAATACACCTAAAACCGTCATTAAAGAAGAAGCCGTGAGCAATATTCCGCAATAAATCATAATCTGTTCAAAGGTTCCGGTAAGCAACAATAATGCACTGATGCCAAACTGCAACCACAAGGCTCTTTTAGGAATGCCGTTTTCCTGTGTTTGAAAGTACGACCAAAGACGATGTTCTTTTGCAATGCTTAATGTTACTCTCGAACCAACCCAGACCATAGCACTAATGCCTGAGATTAACAGTAATGAAATAGCCAACCCAAAGAAATTTCCTACTTTTTCTCCCAACATTTGCTGTGTAGTAATGGTGCCTACGTTCAACTGTCCGGCTAAATTCTCAATCGGAACGTGTTTCAGAAAAACGTATTGCAATAAGGTGTATAAAACCGTAACCAAAACCGTTCCTCCAATAAGTGCTTTGGGTAAAGATTTTAAAGGATTTTCAAATTCTTCGGTAATATAAGCTGCCGCATTCCAGCCCGAATACGAATAACTTACATAAATCAGTGCAATTGCAAAAGCTGTTGACGTTAATTCGGTAAAATATCCTTTTGAAGAAACAATGTCATTACCCGAATGCTCCGGCAAAATCAAACCAACACCAATAATTATGACAATCAAAATTACTTTGAGCAAAGTACTGATGTTTTGAAATTCGGCACTCAGTTTCAAACTTCGGGTATGGATTAATGTGATGATAGCGACCAAGGCAATACTCATCCATTTGGCATTGAAATTCCCAAATGGAAAATACTCCGAAAAAGCAATCGCAGCTAAAGCAATCGGTGCCGCAAAACCAACGGTTATCGAAATCCATCCCGAAAGATAACCGATTAAAGGATTGTAGATTTTGGACAAGAACGCATACTCTCCTCCTGATTTTGAAATAACCGTTCCTACTTCAGCATAACTGAACGCTCCCGAGAGAGCCAAAATACCGCCTAAAACCCAAAGAGTAAGTACAACCGATGGATTATTCAAGTCTTTGAGTTGAAACCCTAAACTGGTAAATGCACCCGTGCCAATCATATTGGCAACCACAATGGCAATTCCTGTTAGCGTCGTGATTTTATGTTTGGATTTTGGCTGCATACGTTAAAATTTATATTGCACGAAAACCGTAAAATTTCTACCGGCTTCATTAATCGGTACACTGGCAAAACCTTCCTGATTTCGGAATGCAAAATTTAAGTGGTTGTGGTATGTCTTATCAAAAATATTTAGCCCGGCTATTCCGATACTTAGTTTTTCAACAGGTTTATAACCCAACCGTACATCCATAGTCTGATAACCCCCTGTTCTGATTTCTCCGAATGAATATGCCAACTCATTTTGGCTTGCTACAATGTTATACTGAATATTTCCCCAGAATTTTTCTTTTTCTATTCCTGTAGAAATACGAGCGGTGAAGGGTGGAATTAATGGTAAAGATTCATCAAAATCCTTATTTCTGGTATAGATATAAGATAAATCGGTTTTTAAGAAATAGTATTTTCCGAAATCCAATTTAGCAGAAGCATCAATGCCTGTTTTGTAAGCATCTTTTATATTTGTAAATACTTTAGCATCAGATGCTATATCAGGCTCAATTACTGCCGAAATATAATTTCTAAAAAAACCATAATATACAGATCCTTCAAAATGAATGGTATTGAAAAAACCATTTAGATTTTCATAACCATTTAATCCAATTTCAAATTGATTATTTACCTCAGCTTTCAGATCTGGATTTCCGGTATAGGTATAACTATCCTGCCCGACATTGAACTGGTTGATGTATCGTTCGATCATATTGGCAGAACGCACACCACGACCGTAAGCAAATTCTAAAAACAACCGGTCTGAAAATGCTTTTTTCACCGAAATGGTTCCACTTAGATTATGCTCTGTTCTTTTATTCAAATCATACAATGCGGAAAAATCTGCTTCCGGTTTACGAATGTCAGACATGACCATATCGTAACGTAATCCAGCGGATAAAATATAGGAAGTCAGAAAGTTCCATTTAGCTTCCGTATAAACTCCTATATCGTCAATATAAGAATCCTGCCATATAGAATTTATTCTTGTCACAGGGTTGGGTAATGGATTACCGTTCTGCATCTTTATTAGTCTTGTGCGGTCTCCATCTCTATCAATATGCAGATAATCCATTCCGCTAAAAAAATGAAGTTTATCTGAAGTTTTCCATTCCAATTCTGCTTTTCCACCGATAGTTGTAGAATTTACATCGGCTGCTGCTTCTGTCGCTTTTGCCGTAGTACGGTTATAATTCGTCATCAAGTGATCTACATAACTGTAATAGGTTTTTACTTGCAGGCTTTTTAGATTTTTTCCAATATTTTCCCATTTGTAATCCAATGAAGCAATGCTGCTGTTGTCATATTCGGTATCCATAGGAAGACCTGCGTGGAGCACATCTCGTCCGAAAGCCTGTCTCCAGGACACTTGTATACGCTGGTGCGGGTTGATGTTATATCCCAGTTTGACTCCATAATCCGTACTTCTGAATGAGGACGGAATTTCAGTGCCGTCACCATCCTTGTAATTACCATAATCTCTGTAACCAAAATTTCCGGCTACGTCAAATTTTTGCGTTACATATTGTAGCTGAGCCATTCCTACATAGGCATTTCCATTGGTTTCGTAGCCTGAAGCCACCGAACCGTGAAAGCCGTGTTCTCCTTTTGATGGATTGCGTGTGACCAGATTGACGATGCCCCCAAAATTTGCACCGTACCGCACACTATAGGGACCTTTAATGATTTCTATTTTCTCAATTTCTTCAGGCGAAATGTGAGAGGTAATCGGATCCATACGATTAGGACAAGCGTGCATCACTTTCAGTCCACCATCGTATTGAATATTCAATTGCTCATATTGTGCACCCCGAAATGTAGGATCCATTGCGTAATTCCCTCGTTTTATTAAAGAAAATCCATTTATGTCACTAAATAAGCCAGCTACATTTTTAGGTTGTACTATTTTTTCATTATAGTTGTTGGAAACTTTACTGAATGTGGGGTTTTCCAATCTATAACCCGTAATTATTATTTCATTGAGGATCGTTGTTTTTATAGTATCCTCTTTTTGCTCACTTTGAGCCATAGCTATATAAGGCACAATACAAAGCAAAGTCAATAGTATTGATTTCATTTTTTTAAAATTTGATGAATGATAAATACATTCCTTAATTAAATCAAGGAATTTCAATTTAGACCATCAAATTTTCGGGTGGACGTTTGTATTTATCCAAATATGGAAAGGAATAGAAGGATTTTTTGGCAATATTTTTATTCTTCTGTAATCTTTCGATCTTTATAAACTCTAAAGTGAATTTTTCAGTAGGAATAAAATCAGAAAAGCTGATAATAGAAATTTGTTCGGGTATTTTTTCCTGTGTTTCTGAAGCCTCTTTTGTGGCTTTACTTAGACTGCATTTTCCATTACAATGCAGTTCCGGCTTCTCTTGATTTTCACAAAACAATTCTATATACCTTTCGGTGTCCAATAAATAAAAAGCATAATGAAACTGTGCATAGAACGTTCTAAACACTAAAGTAAAGAGGAATATGTACAAGGCTGCTTTCTTCAAAGAAAATCTTTTGAAACCATTAATGCAACAAAGTTACTTTGGCGAGATGGTATTTATTGTAACCAATGTTACAGAAGAGTACTAAGAGAGGTCTTTTCAGGCTTGTTTTTTTAAGGTCATGAGTTGCCTTTTCACAAATCACATTTATTGAACTATCGTTTCTTTCATTCTTATCCAAACGATAATACCGGA
Organism: Flavobacteriaceae bacterium PS02334; assembly: GCA_029959295.1. Taxonomy (GTDB): domain Bacteria; phylum Bacteroidota; class Bacteroidia; order Flavobacteriales; family Flavobacteriaceae; genus Flavobacterium. The sequence goes on from JASCOH010000003.1 coordinate 557,602, forward strand.
TATAAGCGTAATAAACCCTGCAATGTGTACTGCCCATTCCAGTCCGAAGAAACTACCAACTATTCCAGCCATTAATGCACCGATGGCATAGCCCATATCCCGCCAAAAACGATAAACACCTAAGGATGATGCCCGCCATGTTGGATTTGCAGTATCGCTCACGGCTGCCAGTAAAGCGGGATATACCATAGCTGTACCAATACCCAAAAATATTGAGCCAATTAAGCCCGATGTCAAAGGTTCAAACCATTCAAAACCGATAATAATATGCCCTAAAACCTGTACCAACATTCCCCAAACAATCAAAGGTTTTCTGCCTATTTTGTCGGCTAAAGGTCCCGTAACAATTTGTCCTAATCCCCAAACCACCGGATATATGGCTTTAATCCAACCAATCCCCTCCAAACCGACTCCCATAGACATAAAAAGCAATGGAAACACACCCCAAGACATTCCGTCATTGAGATTGTTAATCATTCCTGCTTGCGAAACAGAAAACAGGTTTTTGTTTTTGAATGAAGTTTCTTTAAACACCCACCATAAGTTGGGCTTATGTGCAGTTTCGTCTGTTGATACTTGTATAGCTTCTAATTGGGCGAATTTTCGGGTGTCCCGAACCACAAAAATAGAAAGCAATAACCCAACAATGGTATAAGCTATTCCGATATAAAAAGGTTGCGGTCGTAGTCCGTAATACGATGCCAAATACCCCGTAAGCAAAGCGGTCAATCCGACGGCTCCATAACCTGCAGCTTCATTTAAGCCCATGGCTAAACCTCTGTTTTTTTTGCCTACCAAGTCAATTTTCATATTGACGGTCATAGACCAGGCTAATCCCTGACTAATTCCAAGCAGGACATTCGCAAATAAAATCCAATTCCAAGACGGTGCAAAAGCTAAAATAAATGGAACAGGTAAACCAAATAACCAACCCCAAATCAAAACTTTCTTTCGGGTATATTTGTCTGCCAACACACCCGAAATCAGGTTGGTAAATGCTTTGACAACACCAAAAGCAATGATAAATGAAAAAACAACAACATCAGATTTAATATGGAATTCTTCCATTCCAACCAATGGAACAACGGTTCTTTCCAAGCCGACCATGCCCCCCACCATCATATTGACAAGGACAAGTAAGGTGAATTGCTGCCAGTTTTCTTTTAATCCTAAGCGTATTTTTTCTTTAGTTTCAATCATTCTACCTTTTCATATTTCAGCTTATAATCTCCTATATGAATTTCACTTTGTTTGATTTTTTTGTGGTTGCGGAAATAGTTGATAATGCCCACAACGAGTAAAAGCCCGGATATAACGAACAAGATATATTCAAAAATAACCGCCTCGTTACCATCAACGAGCTTGTTGACACTAAGTCCAGCCACCAAAAAATACATGGAGCTTCTTAAAAATGAAAGAAATGTCGATTGATTGGCAAGAAATGTACGTTGGATAGCTAATTCTTCTCTAAGTATCAGGTCTTTTTTGAAAGGTGAATTTATTTGTTCGCCTTTGGTTTCTTCCATAGCGTTAGTTTAACAATTCTATGTTATTGCGATTCAGCTTTATTTTTCCTTCATTTTCCAAAGCTTTCAACAATCGGGAAATAACCACTCTTGAACTGTTGAGTTCATAAGCAATTTCCTGGTGGGTTTTGGTAATGATATTGGAGTCGTTTATTTTACTCTTTTCAAACAAGTAATTATAAAGTCGCTTATCCATATTAGTAAATGCTATATTGTCTATGGCTGCGAGCATCTCATTGAAACGGTTATTATAACTTTCAAAAACAAAAGCACGCCAGCTTTTATATTTACCCATCCATTCTTCCATTTTCCCTACGGGAATCATCGCTACCAAACCATTATTTTCTGCCACTGCCCGGATTTCACTTTTTTTATCGCCCATACAGCAGGTAAGTGTCATAGAGCAAGTATCTCCTTTTTCGATAAAGTATAGTAATAGTTCACCTGTATCAAAATCCTCACGCATTATTTTTATAGCACCACTAATAAGCAAAGGCATGGTTTTGATGTATTTTCCTATATCGATTAACACATCGCCTTCTTTAAATTCAACCAGCTTCGAAACTGAAATTATTTCGTCAATCAGCTCTTTTTCAAATATACCCCGATAGGTTTCACGGATTAATTCTTCCATAGTTATTTTGATTTTAATGAGGCAACTTATTTTTTATCAATCCATATAACCAAGTGCCTAATACAGCTCCTAAAATTACAACTAAAATCGGAAAATAGCCAGCCCCTGTCATTACAAACATAGGACCCGGACATGCTCCTGCCAACGCCCAGCCCAATCCAAAAAGAATACCGCCTATTAAATAGCGTGGAATACTTTTATCCTTGTCTGCAATGACAATGCGATTGCCATTCACGTCTTTTACTTTGTTTCTTTTGATGTACTGTACTATGATTATTCCTACGGCTAAGGCACTACCCATCAATCCATACATGTGAATGGATTGAAACTGGAACATTTCATATATTCTGAACCAGGATGCTGCTTCGGATTTGTACATAACAATTCCGAAAAATGTTCCGATTAGTAAGTAAACTATATTTTTCATTGCTTTTAAAAATTAAAATTTGTTATTAGATTGATTTGGTTGTAATCGCTTCTTTGTGCAACCAATTTTGTGTTATGCTCGCTCTTATTTTGCTTCCAGACATATAGTAACTCGACATGAAGCCCTTTTAAGAAATTGGAAAATTCATAATGAAGACGTGTATTGATCTGGTAATAATCATCGATATTGTATTTGTTTAATTCATAGTCATCTGTTACTGCTCCATGGGTAGTGGTGGCATCGATATTCAAAAATAAATGTTTCCAACTGTACTGATACCCGATAGCAAAGACATCAACTCCACCCAATCCTTCGATACGGCTTCTGGGCATGGAAGTATAAAACTGATCCCGCCCCAATTCTTTCGGGAATAAGTACCTGCCGGACTCAAAAGATTTGGTATAAGCTGCTTTAAATTGTGATGAACCATTTTTGTATTTCAGCATACTGCTGACTACCTGTCCGTTTTCATCCGGCTGTATATACCTATTTGCGTAATCAAGCTCCTTTTGATAAGAATGCGGTATCTGATAAGAATAAATAATGCCAAGCTCCCAATTTTTTTTTGCATACTCCAATTGCAACCAGGAGGTGTTAATGAATTTATCCAAATGAAAATTCCAAAAATTGACTTTCAAATTTTTAAATTCCTTTCCCAAATGCACAATCGCTAATCCTTGTGAATGCGTTGTTTCTTTGTAATCGGCTTTTTCTCCGTTTGGTAAATAGCCGTTATCGGTAAGTCCTATAACCTCATCCATTGAAAACCATTCTGTCATTGATCTCGGGGAAACTCTATGAATCCAGGCTATATCAGCATGAAATTTTTCATCTTTTAGATGCAGCCAAGCTCCCTGAAAGGCAAAAGGCTTCATTCTTCCATCGCTTTTATTCAATAAGGGCGTATATTCTACCGGAATTTTCCCATAGGTTACGTACGAATTTTTCCAATGATATTTGATATACAGTTCCTCCAATCTGTCCAAATCTTTAAAATTGTCCTTATGATTTACATCGAATAGTTCCTGTTCCCACCGTGATGATTTATTGGTCTGATCGTAAGGTTTATTCAAATCTGATGAAAACACCTTGTAGGTAAATATCCCTGAAACACCTAACTGAAAACCCTTGTACGATTTGGTTTCATAACTTAATACACCTCCAATGGCATTGGCATGATAATCATTCCCATGATTGTTTTCTGTTGTCAGAAAATAGTTTCGGATATGACCGCTGATTTCGCCTTCTTTCAGATATGAAACCAATGATTTATTTTCAACGGTATCTTTTGTGTGGTTTTCCTGTGCTTTTATTGGTTGAGAAAGTATAACTACAACCAGCATTACCACCAGCCTTTTCATCGGTATTAAAAAATTAAAGGAAAAATAAGATGTACCATAATTAATCCTCCAATGAAAAATCCAATAGTAGCAATCAATGACGGTAACTGTAAATTACTGATACCTGATATGGCATGACCTGAAGTACAACCACCTGCGTAACGTGCTCCAAAACCAACCAATATACCTCCTATCAATAGTATAGCCAATGTCTTAGGATCTGAAAAAGCTTCCGGCCCAAAAAGTTCAGTTGGTACATATGCTTTCCCGGCACTTTCAAAACCTATTTCCTTTAAATGTTCAACCGTTTTTGGATTTAAGTCAGGTATTTGATTATCCGACAGATAATTTGAAGCTACAAAACCACCGATAACAGCTCCGCTCATTACCAATAAATTCCAGCGTTGTGCTTTCCAGTCAAAACAGAAAAAATCACAGGTTTTATCTGCACCGCACATGGTGCACAGTGTTCTTAAATTAGACGACATTCCAAAATTCTTTCCTATATAAAGGAGGATAAACATCGTCATTGCAATCAATGGTCCGCTCACATACCACGGCCACGGTTCTAAAATCCATTCCATAAATTAAATTGTCATTCTTTTTTATTGTCGCAAATTTCGGCTTATAAAAAGAGATAGTTTGTTACATAGGTTACACAAGACTAAACATCTTCGCCTTTCATCATTTTATGCCAATACAAATAAGGAAGCATATATTTTTTTAACAGCCACAAACGCCAGTGTTCTTTGGAACTGTCGCCAATCAGCATCATTTTGAGTTTTGGGTCGGGCGTGAATTCATTTTTGTAATTAAACTCTGCCAATACCATTTTTCCGTAACCTGTTACTAAGGGACAAGATGAATACCCTTGGTACGATTTGTTGTCGGCAGTTTTTCCTTTTATTAGTTTAAGGATATTATCAACCACTACAGGAGCCTGTTTGCGTACGGCTGCTCCGGTTTTTGCGGTTGGTAATGCGGCTATGTCTCCAATCCCGAAAATATTCGGATATTTTTTGTGTTGAAGACTATTGATATCCACATCTAACCAACCTGCTTCATTCACCAATACAGATTCTTTTACAAACTTTGGAGCTGTTTGAGGTGGAGCTAAGTGCAACAAATCAAAAGGCATTTCAATCAATGAATCACCTTGTTGCTTTTCTCCCAAAACATTACCTTCGTTTACAATACAGTTGTTGTCATCGGGAGCTACACTTTTGAAATAGACTATTTTTTTGTTTGCATCTATTTTAACGGGAGCATAAAAAGGTTTAAAATGTACATTGTATCGATGGATGACTTTCATCAATGTATCCGCAATCCGCTTTACGCCAAAGATGACCGTACCGGGAGTTGCAAACACTACATTTGACTTTTTGTCTAATCCATTCCTGCGAAAATAGTCTGCCGCCAGGTACATGATTTTCTGAGGAGCTCCGCCACATTTTATAGGGGTTGTAGGTTGGGTAAAAACCGCATTTCCACCCTTAAAGCTCTTTAGGCATTCCCATGTATATTTTGGATCTATATAGTTACTGCATACAATGCCTTTTTTTACGGCTTCTTCCAGTCCCTCTATTAGGGAAAGGTTATTTACTAATCCGGGAGCAACAATGAGATAACTGTAACTAATTACCTGCCCTTGTTGTGTTTTTATTTTGGCTTGCTCGGGAAAGAATTCGATCACAGAATCCCGGATCCATTCTACACCTCGCGGAATTAAATCTCTAATAGGTTTTGCCGTTTTGTCGAAATCATAAGTTCCTGCTCCGACCAATGTCCAGGCTGGTTGATAATAGTGCATCTCTGCCGGATCAATGATGACAATGTCAAGTGACTTATCCTTTTTTAAAAGCTGAGCTGCTGTCATAATACCGGCTGTACCAGCTCCAATTATGACTATTTGATAATGTGCTTTCATTTCCTCATTATTTAAATTATCCGTAAAAGTATATTTTGAATAAAAAAAAGTCTGTAACAAATGTTACTGAAAAGCATATTTATGAAGAATAATATTAGGCTAAGTAGCTGTAGTAGTTATAATAAAGCATTTATTCATTAAAAATTGAAGTATTATGAAGTACATTAAAAACATCCTTTGCATTCTTATCGAGACCGGCAGCTAATCCTACAGGATTTTTGAATGTCAAACCAAAAACTTCACGTTCGAGGCGTTTGTTTTTAATAGGTTTAGGAAATAAAACTCGTGCAAGTGTAAGCGGCAGATTTTTAAGAAGAAAAAAAGTAAAATTGTGAACCATCTCGGGATCAAATCTGAACAAAATTGGTCGGATTAATTTCTTATAAATCATTGAAAAAATATAAAACGATATTGTTAGCGAAATCAGAATAAATAACTATTGTCATAACAGTCTTAGAAAGTTTTGCTCAAAATTAATAAAGTACACTGAAATAATACTACTGATTATTATGACTTTGACTACTTTACCCTATTGTACCAAATGCTGTAAATCCGGATCGTTCTTGATACGTTCCATTTCGCTTTCAACAATTTGCAGAATATCTGCTTTTATCTGTCGGTAATTGTTTTCGATATTTAGCTTCATGTTATCTTTTCCAGATTCATCCACAAAAGACAGAATTTGTGGTATCTTTTGATAGGCTTTGGTCTCTGAGGCTACTTTTTCATTATCTACTACAATTTCTGCATGGAAAATCTTCTGGTCTATACGCTCGTCGAAGTTGTCCGATACAGAACCTACAAACATCCCTTGTGTAAGTGTTGAAATTTTAGAAGCAGGAATAAGGCTGTCTAATTGTGTGGATATGGACGTGGATTTATCATTACGGTTAATCGTCATACTTTGGCGTTTCTGTAATACTTTCCCGAATCGTTCTGAAAGACTTTTTGCTGTTTCGCCAACTACCTGACCGGAAAAAATATTACCCACTGTGTTCTGAATAACTTTGCTTTCCTTATCGCCATAATCCCTCGTTAATTGTGAAAAATCCTGAAAGCCAAGGCATACTGCCACTTTGTTACTTCTCGCCGTTGCGATAAGATTATCCAGCCCTCTGAAATAAATGGTTGGCAGCTCATCTATGATAACTGAGCTCTTTAACTGACCTTTTTTATTAATCAGCTTTACAATTCTTGAATTATACAAACCCAATGCTGCGGAATAGATATTTTGACGGTCGGGGTTGTTGCCCACACATAAAATTTTAGGTTCTTTCGGATTGTTTATGTCCAATGAAAAATCATCTCCTGTCATCACCCAATACAAACTTGGCGAAATCATTCTTGACAAAGGAATTTTAGCAGAAGCGATCTGTCCCTGTAACTGGTCTTGGGCTCCGCCTTGCCAAGCATCCATAAATGGAGATAAGTAGTTTTCCAAATCGGGATAAGAAGTTAAAATAGTGAAAACATCCGAGTACTTTTTGTTCAGCAATTCAATGGCATGTGGAAACGTACAATACTTACCGTTATCATAGATTTTCAGATACCAAATAATAGCGGCCAGCAGGATAATTGGTGACTCGACGAAAAAATCCCCCTGCTTCTGGATCCACGACCTGTTAAGGTTTAACATGATAGTATAAGCTGCCTCATAAGCATCGGATATGTCCGTCATAAAATCGGGATTAAGCGGATTGCAACGGTGGCTCTTGCGTGGGTCATCAAAGTTAATAACGTAAAATTGTGGCTGAACTTTGTACTTATCCCTGTGCTTCAGCAAATGGTTATATGCAATGGTAGAAAGGTCGTCAAATTTAAAATCGTAGATGTACATGGAGAAACCTTTCTCTATCTGCTGTTTGATGTAGTTGTTTACAATAGCATAGGACTTTCCGGAACCGGGTGTTCCTAAAACTATGGTTGCTCTAAATGGATTGACGATGTTTATCCATCCGTTGTTCCATTTGTTTTTGTAGTAGAACTTGGTAGGTAAGTTGACGGAATACTCGTTTTCCATTAGTTTGGTTTCCTGCTGAAAGCTTTCGTTTTCGTTATTGAAAACGTCATCCATCAGGTTGTTGTTCAGTAAACGATGCATCCAGACACCTGCCATCAGCAAAGCAATGTAGCCCAGACCAAGTGTAAGAATGTAAAAGAATGTGCCAACAATTGGCGAAAGTTTTAATAGTGGTGTATTCAGAAAAAATAGTAAAAAACCAACTCCTAAAGCCACATATATTTTAGACCAGGTTATCTTTTCATTCTTTACGCCTTTGGTTCCCAAGCAGCTTAAAGCAAGCAGTACTATTGCAAAAACTTTGGTGTAAAGTGTGTGCGAAAACAGTCCTGCTGTTCTGTCGAAATTGCCTAATATCTTATTAATGATTTCCAGTGTCCATCCACGTTCTAAAAAGAAACCGTAACAATACCAATAGAGGTGCACCAGTACAATTAAAATACTTACCGCACGCATAAAAGCCATAATCTTGGCTAAACCTCTTAAATCGTCTTCTCCCTGCATTTTATAAAAATTTATGTTCGGGCGTGAATTTAAGAGCTTTGAAGAGTGGCTATAGAAAAGTGGCTGTCAATGGCCGTAGGAGGCAGTGTTTGGCGTTAACGGAAATAATGGAGTTATTATAAAAGCTGATTTTCATGAATTACAAAATTGCTAAAGTTGCCGAAGCTTTTGCTACAAGTTCTCTTTCACAAAAAACTTCAGCCTCACAAAAATGTAATAATTTGCCAGATTTAATTACCCGTCCTTTTCCATATAATATTTTCCCTCTCGCAGTTCTTAGAAAAGACATTTTAAGTTCGACTGTCAAGACATTCTTTTCTGAATCTGTGACTGATACACCTGCATAGCCGGCAACAGAATCTGCTAAAGTGGTCAGTAGACCTCCATGTGCAACTCCATGATGTTGAGTATATTCTTCTTTTAATTCAAGTGAAGCTTCAACATATCCCTCTTCAATTTTTATTAGCTTAATCCCCAGATGGTTCCAAAAACCGCATTCTGCTATTTTCTTTTCGAGAGATTGCTTTGTTTCTATACTTGACATTATTTAATACTTTTTAAAATCACAATTTATTTATCAATTTCAAACCGCTGGTAAGTCTATTAATTTGTTTTTTAGTGCCATAAAGTGCAATACCTAAATACTTAATATCTTCATCAGATGCGGATTCTATCAACGAAATGTATTCGTCGTATGTTCTGGCTTGTTTTGAATAATTATTAAAATCAAAAACTAAAATCCCTGCTAGGGGATCTGTTTTTATTGTGTCTATAATCTCTGTAATTCGATTATTACTAGTTCCAAGTACCGGTATGGGTAGTTGAGTAAGTCCTTGATGCAAAAAACCATTCTTATCTTGAATATCAACACCTACTAAACCTTTAATCTTTGAACCGACTGATACAGACAATACTGCTGATACATTAGCAATTTCACCCACAGACAACTGTTCATCTATTATTAATACGCATTTTTCCATAGTATTCTATTTTCTTCGATTATTTTGTATAAACACAAGCAATTATTTCCTTGCAAATTTATAAAAATGAGTAATTATTATTATTTTCAAACAATAAATAGGTAAACAGTTTTAAATATTCTTACATTTATAGGAATAATTTTTAATAAAGACGTATATCATGCAAAATACAGGAAAAAATCCTCTGAATAAACTTACTGATGTAGACAAAAGAATCTTGTCGGAACTTCAAAATGATGCAAATCCGAATATCAAAAAACTTGCAGATGAGCTCAATTTATCGAAGACACCGATTTACAATCGTATTAAACAATTTGAATCAGAAGGGTATGTAAAAAAGTATGTGGCTTTGCTGGATAACAAAAAAATGGACGTGTCTTTGGTGGTATTCTGTGCTGTATCACTTAATATTCAAAACGCTGAACATATCTCAGTATTTAAGCAGGAAATTCGCAAAATAGAAGAAATTGTAGAATGCTATTTAACTGGTGGTGTCTTTGATTTTATACTAAAGGTAATGGTGAAAGATCTTGAAGCTTATAATAATTTTGCCTCTCATAAACTTGCAAAGATTAAAAATGTAGGTAAAATACAAAGTTCATTTGTTTTGGATGAAGTAAAAAATTCTACCGCCGTACCAATACTATAAATTCGTCTTTGCACATATTTTAATATCGGAGAATTAATTAGGAGAAATTAAAATAGAGTGTATTTCTGATTTTATCGGGAAACTTTCAGTCCCAAAGCATAACTCCAACGTAAAATTTTGGGAGCGGAAGGCGTTTTAAATTGGTAAATACTATAAATATAAAATGAAGAAAAAAGAAATGCACTCCAACTAACTATAATACACAAGATATCCTGACGTTTTGTGATTGGAAACATACCCGCAACTATGGATTTAATAATAAATGCAGGAAAAGCACAGCACAGTAATATGCAGATAATCCAAGGTAAAATCCATAGCTTATTATCCTCCGCTCGCAATCCGATAATGATACCTTTGAGAAAATAGACAATACAAAATAAAAAATAAGCAAACAAAAAAGACAGAATCCAAGTATTCAGTTGACCTGTATCTTCTGATAATATCTTTTGAGCTAATAAATAGCCGGCATAAATAAATATGCCAAATACGGCTGCAATCTTTAAAAAGAAAGTGAGAAAGCCCACAAGCATAGACATTACACCCGTGGCAGCCAGTGATTCTCCATCTTTTCGAATTCTGTATTCTTCTTCCGTTTCGTTAGGGTCGTTCCAGTCCATGCTATTTAGTTTTTAATTATTATTTCAAAAAGATATAAAATTATATCAGGAAGAACACTCTGGGCAAATTCCGGACACCGTAAAATTTACTTCCTTGACTTGATATCTTTTAGGTAATTCAAAAGATGGTTTTACATCTTCCAAACAGGTAACAGTATGGCATTCCTCACAGCTAAAATGAATATGATTGTGGCTGTGATGAACTGCTTCTTTATGATTGCAGCTTGCATATTTAACTCCGCCATCAATATTCACAACCTTGTGTACCAAGTCTTCTTCTACTAATCTATCTAACACCCGATAAATTGTAACCCGATCACACAGGCCATCTAAGTTATTTTGTATTTCTGAATGAGATAATGCTACTGTTGATTGACTAATCAGTTTTAGTATCTCTGTTTTTGCTGTTGTATTTCTAGTCTGTTTCATCCTATCATAAAATAAAATGCAACAATGTTGCAATAACAAATATAATCCTTATTTTTGTAACAATGTTGCAATAACGAATTCTGATTTAAACTACCAAATATAAAAAATTTTTAAGCGATGATAGCAATCGAAAACACAAGCAAGTCACTCAAGGGAAAGCAAGATATAAATGGTCTTACTCTTTCCGTAGCTGAAGGCCAAATATATGGTCAGTTGGTGCCTAACGGAGCTGGAAAGCAAACTACATTAATTAATCTTGAAAAAATAAAATGATCCCACAAACATTTGAAGAATGGAAAAACTGCATTATAAACGATTGTGAAATCAACCTTACCAAAGATTTCGCAAAAAAGCGTTTGGCAGTTTACGAAAATCCAACAGATAAGGAAACAGTAAGGTTTGTCAAACTTTATGGCAAAACACATTTAGAGAATATTATTTATTGGTTTAAGAAGGTATGATATTAAAAATTAACGCTGATACATTCGGCATTATTTCCGGAAGTCTATGTCTGGTGCATTGTGTAGCTACACCGTTTTTATTTATAGCAAGAGCGTGTACTGATACCTGTTGTTCCAGTACGCCTGTATGGTGGCAGCTTGTTGACTATTTATTTATTGTCATATCCTTTGCGGCCATTTACTATGCCTCAAAAAACACCAATAAAAAATGGATGCAAATTGCATTGTGGTCTAGTTGGGCGGTATTACTATTTACTATACTGAATGAAACGTTTGAAACCGGACTATTACCTGAAATGTTTATCTACTTTCCTGCATCGGCTATTGTAGGACTCCATTTTTATAACCGCAGGTACTGCAAATGTGCCAAAGATAAATGCTGTGCATCCTAATACGATAGAATATGCAAAACGACATTAAAGAACAAATAGAGATTGTAGGCGACAGCCATTTCTCAGCGAGCGTAGAAACGCCTTTACGAAAAGATGCTTTCGACAAATCCGATGAAGAAAAGATTGAAAACATTCAAGCTCTTTTCCATAAAATTATGGAAGAAATGGGACTGGATTTAACTGATGACAGTTTATCGGGAACCCCATACCGGGTAGCAAAAATGTACGTAAAAGAGCTTTTCTACGGATTGAACCCGAAGAACAAACCTAAACTGTCCACATTTGAGAATAAATATGGTTATGCAAAAATGTTGGTAGAACAAAATATTTTGATAGACTCTGCCTGTGAACATCATTTTCTACCAATTACCGGTTATGCTCATGTAGCTTACATCCCTTCAGACAGGGTGGTTGGTTTATCAAAAATCAACAGGTTGGTTAACTATTATGCCCATAGACCGCAAGTTCAGGAAAGACTTTGCCTACAGATAATGAAAGATTTACAACAAGCTCTGGATACGGAAAGTGTAATAGTAATGATTTCCGCAAAACACTTATGTGTTTCATCCAGAGGGATAAAAGACAAATCTAGCTTTACGACCACTATGGAATATGGGGGCGAATTTAATAACGCAGAAACAAGAGAAGAATTCTTTAAATGCCTGAAAGCAGAGATAGATTAATCTCCGCGTTTAGAGCAACATCGAATAAAATAATAGATTTAATTAATATGGTCTTAGAAAATAAGCTACCCGTTACCGTTTTAAGTGGTTTTTTGGGAGCAGGAAAAACAACGCTTCTCAATCACGTTTTGCACAATAAAGACGGACTGAAGGTAGCAGTAATTGTTAACGATATGAGCGAGGTTAACGTAGATGCCCGCTTAGTGGAAAATGAGAATACACTTTCCAGAACTGAAGAGAAATTAGTGGAAATGAGTAATGGTTGTATCTGTTGCACACTTCGGGAAGACTTAATGGTTGAAGTAGAAAAGCTGGCAAAAGAAGGACGTTTTGATTATCTGCTGATTGAGAGTACCGGTATCAGCGAACCTGTTCCCGTAGCTCAAACATTTTCTTTTGTCGACGAAGAAAACGGCATAGATCTTTCCCGTTTCAGCTATATTGATACTATGGTAACCGTGGTAGATTGTTTTAATTTCTTTAAAGATTTTGGAACTAACGAGTTATTACAAGATCGTGAACTAACGGATATGGAGGGGGATTACCGTACAATTGTAAATCTGCTGACCGATCAGATCGAATTTGCAAATGTTATCATACTCAATAAAACAGATTTAGTAGACACAGATACAGTAGGACTTCTAAAAGCTGCTATTCACAAGCTGAATCCGGAAGCAAAAATTCTTACTTCTGAATTTGGGAAGGTTTCGCCAAAGGAGATTTTAAATACTAAACTTTTCGATTTTGAAGAGGCGGAAAACTCAGCAGGTTGGCAGAAAGAACTACAAGCTGAAACGCATACCCCCGAAACGGAAGAATACGGTATTGGTTCATTTGTATTTCGCAATCATAAACCTTTTCATCCACATCGTTTCTGGAAATATCTGAATACAGATTATCCAATTGGGATTATTCGGGCAAAAGGCCTGTTTTGGTTGGCTTCAAGACCTAATGATGCGATTAATTTCTCACAGGCTGGCGGTTCTTCCAGGTTGGAAAGAGCCGGTGCTTGGTGGTGCAGCATGCCTTTCAACGAAAGAATGAGATATTCTTCCTTTGTCCATAATCAGGATGTGATAGAAGATCGCTGGAGTAAACAATGGGGCGACCGCATGAATGAGCTTGTTTTCATCGGACAGGATATTGATAAGGAAAAGATGATTGATGATTTAGAGAAATGTCTGCTACAGGATAGTGAGCAGTATATGTTTGATAAAAAAATCCTGTTTGAAGACCCTTTTCCAAAAGATATATGAGTAATAAAATAACACGTAGAAAAATCATTAAACAAGGCGGGCTTGCGTTGACCGCATTAGCTTTGCCGTTTCCCTTAATCGCATTTACAAAATTTAATCGTATGACAGATATAAAAAACTTTGACGTAATCATCATAGGCGGAAGCTATGCAGGGCTTTCTGCTGCAATGGCATTAGGACGTTCCCTAAGAAATGTTTTGATCATTGATAGCGGCTTGCCTTGCAATCGGCAAACACCCCATTCACAAAATTTCATTACACAAGACGGAGAAAAGCCATTTGAAATTGCAGAAAAGGCGAAAAAACAGGTGTTAAAATATGAAACCGTAAAATTCCATAATGATATTGCGGTTAATGCTAAAAAAACGACGAACGGGTTTATAATAACTACTCAAAAAGCTGAAGAGTTCCTAACAAAGAAAATTGTTTTCGCAACAGGAGTTAAAGATTTGAAGCCTGAAATTAACGGCTTTGCAGCTTGTTGGGGGATTTCAGTAATTCATTGCCCTTATTGCCACGGGTATGAGGTGAAAAATGAAAAGACGGGTATTTTAGCTAATGGAAATTTTGCTTATCATTATGCACAATTGGTGCATAATCTTACAAAGGATCTCACTATTTTCACAAATGGAAAAGCTGATTTTACCGGAGAACAATCAGCCAAGTTCAAACAACGAAATATAGCAGTAATAGAAAAAGAGATTTCTTTGCTGAAACATCAAAATGGAAAGTTGCAACAAATTGTTTTTAAAGATCATTCAACCTTTGATATTACAGCAATCTATTCACGACCAGCATTTGAGCAACATTGTAAAATACCTGAGGCATTGGGTTGCGAATTAACAGAACAAGGATTGCTTCAAGTGGATATGTTTCAGAAAACAACCGTAGAAAATATTTTTGCCTGTGGTGATAATGCAAGCCCCATGCGTTCGGTAGCTAATGCTGTAGCATCTGGGAACATTGCTGGAGCAATGATAAATAACATGATGACAGAAGAAGAGTTTTAACTATCTTGACATTATTGATTTCTTTTCCGTTTCTTTTTCTTCTTCATCTTATTGGCAAAATCCTGCTCTTCGTAATCTTCTCCTTGTGTTTCCGGAATAAATAATCCTCCTAAGCTCTCAATCAAACCGTCTTCGTGTTTGATTGTATTCATAAAATCAAATAAATGATGAGGTTCTTCATTTGAGAGAACCTCATTTTTTGATAGAGAAACATTCGACTGAAACTCTTCAGCACTTTTTATC
Source organism: Flavobacteriaceae bacterium PS02334 (assembly GCA_029959295.1). Taxonomy (GTDB): domain Bacteria; phylum Bacteroidota; class Bacteroidia; order Flavobacteriales; family Flavobacteriaceae; genus Flavobacterium. Next base: position 572,700 of record JASCOH010000003.1, read on the forward strand.
TCCGGTTTGATGTTATTGTTCCAGTAATCATTAAATGTGTTAGCAGAAAGTTCTTTACTTAGACGTGAGCCATTCCAAACCGTTTTGGAATTATGGTCAATAAAGGTCATTCCATAAATACGACCTGCATCATTTCTACGAACCACTACATTAATACCCTGTTCCCCTAATTGTCTTTTAAAACCCAACTCATCTCTTGTGGATTGCAGGGCAATAGTAACGGCAGATTGTAAAGTCTTTTGGGTTGGATGGTCTTTCAAATCTGTTTTGCATTTCGCAAAATGCAATTCTAACGCAGGAAGTCCTGCATCTTTACCAAATAACGAAGCCTTAAACGGATGTCCGGCTCGGTCGCCTTTTTCATTCAAGGGAATGTATAACAAGCCCTGTTGAGGTTTTCCCCTTAATTCCCCTTCTATTTTTTCCGTAGTGATATTAAATAGTGAAAGCAAAGCGTTGTACTCTCCCAAAGTTTGAAATTTATAGTAGTTAGGTAAGTGTCGTACTACTGAAGCGATCTGGCTTTTTACGTCGCCTGCTTTATAATCTACCGGACGAAAAATCTTATCATTCTGATTACGCTCTTTCTCCGTTGCGGGTATCAATCCGTGTTGCTTTTCAAGTTCACGACACAGCTTCATTGACCGCATTTTTTCGAATTTGTCCGAAATCTTTTTACCTTCTTCATCCACACAGACCGATACGATATGAATATGTGTACGGTCAATATCCGTATGCTTGAATACGACAAAAGGCTGTTCACCATAACCCATTTCCCTCATGTATTGTTCTGCTATTTGCCGAAATTTATCATCACTGACTGTATCTTTCGGGTCAGGATTTAAGGAAATGTGTATAGTATGCTTTTCTGTCTGGCGGTTAGCAATGAGGTAAGTAGCAAAAGATTGGGCCAATTGTGCAACGGAATATTGCCCGTTTGCGGTTTCAATGATCTTATTGGCAAGCAAAATCTGTCCGTTTTCATGCTCAACTTTAAGATTATTGTATGCCAATGCACCGTATAAATTTGCACTTCTTCCAATCTTTGCTATCATTATTACCTCTATTTTTTCAGGTTTTTCACTTCAAATTCATCAATCAGTTCAATGATCTGTCGGCATAACATCGCCATTTCAGTCGTCTGTTTTTCCAGTTTAAAGAGGTAGGCAGATGCCTTTTTCTCCGAAAAGTTCTTGTACAATAGCTTTACAATCTGGTTATAATTAACCCCTACATTTCGGAACTGGGTGTGAAACGATGTCAGCCGCATATAAAAATCAACCGTTCCTTTGTCAATCTGAATAGTTTTTACCGTCTTATCAAAGAGGCAGGACTTGATAAAATGTGCCTTAACCTGCATATCTGATTTGTCAAAAAGGGCTAGGAAACGGGCGTTTTCTTCCTCGTTTAAGGAAAGGGAATACCGGAATATTGCCGGATCTGTTTTAAGTGGACGACCTATGGTCTTCTTCACTTGTCTTCTGTTGTTTTCGTTCATAATTAATCCATTTTTAATCTATACAAAACCTCGACTTCGGAGAGTGTTTTTCAGCCCCCGGCAGGGCAAGTTGTTCTGCATCGGAAAATACTTTTGAGATGCTGAGAACACAACTTGCCGTGTTCTGTTGAACACAATAATCCGCCCTGCGGGACGGATTAAAAGTAGCGGGGAAAAACGGCTTGATGCCGTTCCCGATTTCTTCCAATTTGTCAAAAGATGCTCGCATAAATCTGTTAGTAAAATTCATTTTACAAAGTAAAAGCCTATTTAACAGAGTATTGCTATAACGTATTTGGACAAACACTGCCTTTGAAAGCCAAACAGTGCCACATTGAGAAAGGCAGATAAATACTAGCTTTTCTTTGTACCTACAAACAGGCATAACGACATAGTTAGCTATGCAGGTAACAACATAAGTACGTAATCTGCTATGCAGAAAAGTACCGGTGTATAGATGAAAAAAAGTACCTATTCAGATACCTGATTATGTAGTGAGCTATTGACAAAGGCAAGTAGATATGTCAGTAGGTGAACCTGTGAGAACCTACTTATCTAAATAGCTATATAGATGAGTGTTCAGATACATAAACAGTTTGGTACAGAGGTAATCAAGTACCTGCTTAGCTAATTGCAGATAAACATACACAGGTACAAGAATACACAGGTAGCTACCTTTAGATGCATAGAAATAAGTAGATGAGTATATAAGTAATTAAAAACAGTTAAAATATGAACGCAAAACACAAAACAGTATTTGTCGCCTTTTCTTCCCAAAAAGGCGGTGTAGGCAAAAGCACTTTCACAACGCTTGTTGCCAGTACGATGCATTATCGTTTGGGATATAATGTAGCTGTATTCGATGCGGACTTTCCACAGCACAGCCTGATGAAAATGAAAGACCGTGATCTGAAAATGGTAATGGATAATGAGGCTTTGAAAAAGCTGGCTTACAAACAATTTACTACTATCAACAAGAAAGCCTATTCCATTATGCAGCACAAGGCAGATAGTGTCCTGGATGCAGCTCGTGAATTTATAAATGATTCTTCCGTTCCGGTGGATGTAATATTCTTCGATCTGCCCGGTACCGTAAACACACCCGGCATACTAAAAGCACTGGCAGGAATGCACCACATTTTTACACCCATTACGGCTGACCGTGTGGTCATGGAAAGTACACTTGTTTTCTCACAGCTATTGCAGAATATAATTATGAAACAAGGAGAAACTTCCATAGAAAGCATTAACCTGTTCTGGAATCAGGTGGATGGCAGGGAAAGCACGCCTTTATACAATGTATATAACAACCTTATCGACGAATTAGGATTGAGCCTGATGCGGAGCCGGATTAAGAACAGCACCCGTTTTCGTAAAGAAAGTGAAGTGAACAGTAAAACTATTTTTCGCTCGACTTTAATGCCTCCTGACGAACGCCTGATGAAAGCCAGCCAGCTGGATCTGTTCATCAACGAATTTTTAAAAATCATCAAATTATAACCTATGGAAAAAGATAATAAAAGAAAAGCGACACCCGACATCGATGAGGAATTGATGATGAACCTAATGGTTGATGGCGTAAAAAAAGAGGGCCTGAAGCTTCCGCCCGAACCGCCTGCCAAAGCAGTCGAAAAAGAAGAGGATAAAATTGAAGAACCGACAAAGGAGAAGCCTGTAGTTAGGGAGAAGAGCAAAACTAAACGGACTAATGAAACTGATTATGAATACACATTTTTCAAAAAGTCGGAAACGAATGCCCGTGACGGAAAAACGGTTTATATCCGACCGGAGTTTCACGAAAAGCTGACACGTATTATACAAGTAATCGGTGAAGACAAAATCAGTATCTACGCCTATCTAGACAATCTGCTGGATTACCATTTTCAGGAATTTGCTGAGCAGATTACCAAAAGCTATAACGATAAATATAAACCCATTTAATCATAATAATTATGGAAATTGTAATAGTTATATGCCTCTTTATAGTCATCATTCTTTTAGTGAGTGAGAAAGTCGTCATTAATAAGATTAGCTATAAAAAAGAAGATAAAGTCTCTTCTGCACCCGATTTGCCCGAAATCATGGGTAAACCAAAGCCTGTAAAAAGCCTTTCGCAGTCAAACACCGCCAATGAAAGCCAAATACAGGACGCTGAGATAAATCCTGATAATTTAGACATTGAATACGACGAGAACGAAGAAGTCAATATTCAAATTCCGCAGGAAGAGCTGGACGATGTTTTCAGTAATATGCCTGATTTGGAGGAAGAGGAAGAAGAATGGAATAGGTACGGAATATCCAGCAGTGATAACGGTTATGCCCAAGGGGTTACCTTTGAAGAACTAAGCTCCGTGGGGGTGTTGCTGCAAAAAGAGAATTTGGAACCAGCCCAAAAGGAAACAGCGGTAGACATAGTTCAAAGATTACAGGGAACCGAATTATTCAGCTTGTTGGAAAGTTCAATGGAGGGTGCTTCCCGAAGAATTGCCGAGCTTTTGGACAGTACTCTTTCATCTGAAACGGAAACCAGCTCTTCCACTTTGCGGAAAAGTGATTTGAATGATTTTGATATTGGGGAGTTTGTGTGAAGCAAGCTCCTTTTTTGTGATATAAAAACATATTTTGAACCTTTTCAATTGTAATTAAAAAAATCAATATCTTTACACCATATGCAATTTTTATGAGTAAAAAGGCAATTAATAGACTTAAGGTAGTATTGGCAGAGAAGAATATGAGTAGCAAGTGGCTAGCTGAACAGTTAGGTAAAAATGAAGCCACTATATCAAGATGGTGTACAAATGAGGTCCAACCTCCTATTAAAACCTTTGTAAAAGTTGCTGAATTGTTAGATGTTAAGCTTACTAACCTTTTTAATGATTGAGAATGGAAGACAACAATACTGATATAATTCCATTTAAAGTTTCAGCTAGAACTGCAAGGCTAATTGGACGTGAAAATGTTGCGAGTTCAAAAGGAGCGATTATTGAACTTGTCAAAAATAGTTATGATGCAGATAGTAAAGTTTGTATTGTCTATTTTGATAACAAGTATTCTACCTTTTTGAATGAAATAGAGGAAGAACACTTTCAGGGATTAATGAACTTTGGTGTCTCTAAAGAAATTCTTGAAGCAATTTATATTTTTAATAGCGATGAAGGTTACTATACTCTAAACCAAGAAATTGATATAACTAATTTTACAGGTCTTATAGAACTGGGTATATCAAAAGAAACTCTTTCGACAAAGTGTGAAAGTGATGAAGATCAAAATTCTTTAAAAATTGAAATTGAAGAAAAAAAAATACAGCTATTTAAAAATCTGATATCAAAATTTGCAGCTCTCTATGTTATTGATTTTGGAGAAGGTATGACTCAGAATATTATTAGGGATCACTGGATGACTATAGGTACTGATAATAAAGCAAATAACATTTTCACTAGACAAGGAAGAGTAAAATCAGGAGCTAAAGGCATCGGTAGGTTTGCATTAGATAAATTAGGGAGTAAATGTGAAATGACCACAATTTTCAATCCTGATCCTGAAATTCACAAACCTGACACAGATATAGAGGGTAAATTAACAAATTTCACAGGATACAATTGGGTAGTTAATTGGGAGGACTTCGAAGGTGATTTTAAAACTATAGATAAAGAGGGAATTGTATTCCTTCTCTAATGCTTTGATATATAAGGATTATATATTTTTTTCCTATTTTAGGGTCTCGCTTTTGCTCCTCAATTTTGAGTTGCAAATTTTGAAATCTTACAGAACAAATATAATGAAATAAAATTTACAGCCAAAAAAGGTTGAAAATTAGATGTTCAATGGTTGAACTTAATAGACATTATATTAGGTTTTAATTTTCAATACGCTGTTGTTCCTTCAGCATATGTTTTTTAAAATAGTATCGATTATTATTTTTTGCTTCCTCAACTATTTCTCTAGTTAATTCTCCGGATTCATATAAATCTATAACAGAGGTTAAAACCTTAATTATTCTTAATTGCAGTTGCTTACTTTTAATTGTCGCTGGAACACCAAAAATGTAGTTGTTACTTTCCCTATTGGTTCTCGTCATAGAACCATCTGAGCCAACATTAGTTAGTATTTCTTTAATGCCCTCAGATTTAAACACCAAGTAATTACTAAACACACTTAAAGTAAATTGCTTGACAAATTCTTCGGTTGATATTTTTTCCCTACTTTGAGAAAGAAAAATTTGATTATCCTTTCCAGTTGAAATTTTCAAACCATCGAACGGATTTTTATTCTGTTTAAATTTTAATGTGATGTAAGTAAATTGAACGTTTTTAAGAAGTTCCGATAATTTATTTACTTTATTTGGTTTAAAAATTATTTCACTAGATTTTATTTCTGACCTTAAAAATAATTCATCATTTAATATATAGTATTCAATCACTACTTTTTTAGAATTAGTATATTCCGATAGATTACATAAAAATTGAGATGAATGAATTGCTCGCTTTTGAAAATCAGGATAGTCCTGCATATCTTTTAATTTTAAAAGCGCTATCTCATCAGTTACCACCATATCAATAACTTTAAATCCTTGAGAAGTGATTGGTGAATAAAAATCTATTAATTTACTTTCCTCTCTTACATTAAATTTACTCCCTAATTTTTTTGTTGCTTTTTGGATTTCATTCAAATTATCAAAACTGTAAATCGTCAGCAAAAAGTGGACTGATTTAAGTCAAAACTAAGAGAGTGTTTTCAAAATCCTTAAATTTGAATTATGAGAACACCCAAGAAAAAAACAGCAGAGAATTTCATTAAAGACATTCGC
>JASCOH010000040.1 GCA_029959295.1 Flavobacteriaceae bacterium PS02334
AATAATTTAACTAAAATATACGTGTAAATATTTGCACGGTATTATTTTAATGTCGTATATTTGTAGGGTAGAATTAAAACAATTAATAACAATTAAATTTTTACATTATGTTAGAAGATGCAATCAAGACCATTCAAGCAATGGTAACGTCTAAAGAAGTCGTAGAGACAATCAGGTTCAACAAGCGCACCGTGACGCTTAAGTTAAAAGGCCAGCCTTCTGAGGTCTACGGTTACCGATCAGCAGAAGATATTCTCGAATCGATCGAGTTTGCTGAAAAGCAATTAAAGAAGTAGTTCAAAGCCCCTCAAACGAGGGGCTTTTTTTTTGACTGTTGTTAGT
>JASCOH010000041.1 GCA_029959295.1 Flavobacteriaceae bacterium PS02334
AATACAGAATCGCGAATCTCCAAATACAGATTTTCGTCTGTTTTTATACCACGAGTGTGCGCATAAAACCAGCTTATCTCATCATAGTCGACAACGGTGTGTTTTTCCTTGCCGTCTTCGCTACCAATCTGCGCGCTGTAAATTTCTTTTATATCCTGTACATCCACTTTGCCCAGTTTTTCGCCTTCGTTTATAGCAATAATTTCTGGTGCGGTTACCTTAACATACAATTCGCCATGTTTTCCGGCTTTGCCTTTTATATTTTTATCCAAAGTTATAGGTATGAGCTTGCCATCATAGGCAGGAATGGTGAGCAGGGGAGCAACAT
>JASCOH010000042.1 GCA_029959295.1 Flavobacteriaceae bacterium PS02334
ATAGATAAAGATAGATGGTTCTACTTACCGTTGTTGTTGAAGTTTAATGACTATCGAATTAAATCATAAGCAAATGAATATGGATATAGAATATGTTGGGCGTGATGCTATTGTAGAATTGCCAGGTGTTGCATTCACCTATCAATTGAGTGATACACCTAGAGAGTTCCATAAGTTGAAGGATGAGACAACATCTCTTGATTGGAGCGAACAGTATAGCTTTATTGGTGATTATATAATGTACCCGTATGGTAGCAACAATGACCTTCCTGATGTGATAAAGAATGTGATCCAAGAGAACTATATCGCTCCTGGTATTATCA
>JASCOH010000043.1 GCA_029959295.1 Flavobacteriaceae bacterium PS02334
AAACAGGTAAAAAAAATGATGCTAGCAAAGAATTAGATTTAGGTTTAGGTAGTGATAATGCAGATATTTTAGGCTTTACACAAGACCAGTGGGATAATTTTTTGCAGAATATCCAAAACGGTACTATTGGAATTCAAACTATGGAGATGGCCGTTGGTGCGGTCCAAAATATGTGGGGACAGCTCGACAGTTTCATAGCCGCTTCAGAAGCTACTCAATTAAAAACGTATGAGAAAAATTCTGAATCAAAAAAACGTCGATTAAAGCAACAGCTAGACAATGGAATGATCAACCAAGTTCAATATAAAAAAGGTATTGAAA
>JASCOH010000044.1 GCA_029959295.1 Flavobacteriaceae bacterium PS02334
TCAAAGCCCCTCAAACGAGGGGCTTTTTTTTTGACTGTTGTTAGTGTCACACCGTATAACAATACCTATAACTATCATTGTACTAAATAACAATGAGGTAATTACCAATGTCTAAAACAATCAGTCTTTACGATGCTATCAAGCGCATGCGCGAATATACCAAGGCAGGTGTTCCGTTTACTTTTGAGTTCATGACTTACAACTCAACCAAGCATTCAACTGAAGGTATAAAGTATGTTAAGAATGCTCAACTAAGACAAGGATTAAGAGCTGATCAAAGTAATAAGAGTAAGATATTAATAGGCTATATCAATG
>JASCOH010000045.1 GCA_029959295.1 Flavobacteriaceae bacterium PS02334
GCAATCTAACCCTAAAAAAAGGGCTTAGATTGCTGTTTGTGTGTTTCTCGATACCGTCCCGCTCAGAATCGTAAACCTCCCGACGTCCGCCCGAAAAACTGAGAGATATGCGGAGTGCCCGCCGTTGTTGGGCTCCCACCGTTTAGCGCTTTTTAGCCTGTTTGCTTGACTTTAACCATGCTTAGACAGTACTGACTACCTCACCATGTATGTATGATCAGGCCTGAGTTGACGGGCTAAAAAATCATTATCAATAATTTAACTAAAATATACGTGTAAATATTTGCACGGTATTATTTTAATGTCGTATATT
>JASCOH010000046.1 GCA_029959295.1 Flavobacteriaceae bacterium PS02334
CCATAAGGCAAAAGCGAATGGTCATTTTCAACCATAAAATTCATCTGCTCGACAATTTTATCTTGAATTTTTTTGTGAAGATCATAAAATTCTGAATCAACCGAAAAATTTCTTTCGTCATCTAATACACCATTCTGAATTCGGATTCCGATTTTCTTTCCCTTGTAATAAAGCAGGATTTTATCTCTTCCGTCGCTGTAGCCGTTATATCCGTTTGTTCCATAAAAAATTATGGGTTCGATAATTCCGTCGTTGTCAAAATCTTCGTCATAAATATATCTCGACCAAAACCAAACGCTAGAT
>JASCOH010000047.1 GCA_029959295.1 Flavobacteriaceae bacterium PS02334
CCTGCATATGCTCTAATATTAGGAAATTTAGCTTGCAATTCTCGTGCAAAATTTGAATATTCCCAAATTTTAAATTGCTCCATTTCGCAGTCGATGTTTGGAATAGAAACGATAACGTTCCTCGTTTTTCCAGCATCATTAAGAGAAGATACTGCTTGTCTAAAAGTTTCTAGATTCAAATTGTAATAAAGACTTGATTCTGGAAAAGTTCTATTTTTCAATGCTCTCTCAGCTGATGATTCTTGGGTATTGGTTCTTTTCCAATACTTATCGCTTTGCGCTAAAGCAGTAATAGAAA
>JASCOH010000048.1 GCA_029959295.1 Flavobacteriaceae bacterium PS02334
GTTGGAGTTTGATGAATTCGTAATAAAATTGCGAGCTGCCGGAATCACCGTGACCGTTGTGGATGACACGAAAACACCTGACACGCCAGATTCTATTTTTCCAAACAATTGGATTTCTTTTCATGAAAACGGAGACGTAGCTTTATATCCGATGTTTGCAGAAAATCGCCGTGAAGAGCGCCGTGAGGATATTTTAGATCTAATGGAAGAAGATGGATTTAAGATTGAAAATATCGTAGATTATACTTCGGCTGAAGACGATAAAATATATCTAGAAGGAACTGGAAGTCTTTTGAT
>JASCOH010000049.1 GCA_029959295.1 Flavobacteriaceae bacterium PS02334
AGATAAAGCTATTAATGAGTTTGATATAGAATCTGATTTTGGCAACAATGCAGAAGTTACTGAAAAATGGAAACAAAAACACCGTAATAACGAAATATAAAATGCACTCCCTAAAGCAGCTACTACGACGCATTTAGGCAATAGGCTTAATGGAAAGTCGGTTTTGTATTTGTGATATTTGGCAAATACGAAAGATAACGCTGATTTAGTCCCAAACTGCTTGTAGCGCGAGACCGTTAGCCGTCACTTTATGACCGACCGAAACCATAAGAAAGAATTATGAATATATCAG
>JASCOH010000004.1 GCA_029959295.1 Flavobacteriaceae bacterium PS02334
AGTTAGCCAATGTACCAGAAGCACGGTAAGTTCCTGACAGCGGGCTTGAACAAACTATTGCAGGAGCTCCGTTTTGGAAAGAAACAGCCATGTTTGCATAAACCGCAGCATTGCAAGCCCTGTTCATTAAGATCACCGAAGTCCCGTCAGGATGCAAAAGAGTCACCCTTAAATTTCCGATGCGGGAATGCGTAGCATTTACGTTAATTTTGATATCATTGACAGTTCCTGAAGAAGGAACATTTATTACCGATTCTACGATAGTTCCTCCACCACTTGTACCTACTCCATCTGGAATGGCAAGAGATGTGGTATTTGCAATCACGTTACAGTCATATCCTATTGAAAATGCTTTTGAATTAACTGCAAAATAAACGTTTCCAACAGGCTCAACCATTACGCGACAATTAAGACCTGAAACATTAGGAACCGTAATTGATTGCGTTCCGTCATTTTCAGTATTAGCGAGCAATACTGTTGGATATGTAAGTCCTCCGTCTATAGAAAGCAAAATATTTACATTTGAGGTATTTATAGGAGTTGCATTTGTTGCTCCAACATTCCATGTTATAGTCTGAGTTTGGCCTTGCATCCAAGAAATCCCATCTGTATTTTGAGAAGTTACTGCAAAAGGAGTACCTGACGCATCAAAAGTAACTGTAGCATTTCTTCTGGAAGTCTGTCCGCCATTAGGCGTTCTATTATCTCTAACTGTTACGGCAAAATTCATTGATCTATTAACCGTTGGAACTACTTCCCAAGTAGATGACAAGCTACCCGCTGCAACTGTTGTCAAAGAAGGAAAATACCTAACTGGTGATGTGGTTGGAGAAAAAGATCTAAAATTTGGATTTGAAGAAGTTGTCGTTGCACTTGGAGAGTCAGTTGTCGCACCAGGATTTGTTTGTTCCCAGCAGTAAGTCAGTACGTCACCGTCGATATCAGAAGCTACAGCTTTAAGGGCAAAACCAGTTCCAGCAGGAATTGTATAATTTATAACAGCATCAATAGTTGGTGGTGTATTATTATTAGGCACTCCTGCAACACAATTTCCTGATCCATTTATATGCGAAACCATTTGTGCGATACTTACTGCATGAAAATAAGCATCCGAGTTTGACTGAACATTTACAGGAGAACATATTCCTGCATAAGCCATAATTGTAGAACCACTTCCTGGTTCTACTGCATTGGCTGCAGATCTTGTAGGGTTAGTACCAAGTGCTGTACAGTTACCTCCTTCGCCATTAAAAGTATGTGAAGCACCAAACTGATGCCCAACTTCGTGAGCTACGAAATCAATATCATAAGGATCCCCGACTGGCGCTGGAGAACCAGTAATTCCTCTAGCTTTACCTGACGTCAAACATACTGATGGAGATTGAGCTAATCCGCCACCGCCTGTACTTACAGTATGGCCTATATCAAAATTAGCACTGCCAATAGCTGCAGTAATTACATTTTGACTTTGAGTTATAAGCGTCGTTGCTACATCATTATTAAATGAATCAGTGTCAACAAAAATAATATCTTCATTATTTGCAACCAATTGCATTCTAAGTGACATATCTTTTTCATAAACAGCATTCAATCTTGCAACAGTAACATTCATTGCGGCTAAAACCGCTGCTTTTCTTGTTGCCAAGTCAGCTCCGGTTACTCCAGCCGCAGCGATATGAAATGCTGCATATTCAATTGTACAAGCCATTGCCATGCGATAAGTTCTGAATTTGCTATCACTAGCCAATATTGCTTGTTCAAAATTAGGAAACTCTCCTTTGTCTTCATCATGAACAAGACATTGGTAAGTATTTGTAGTACTTAGACTTGATTTATTGTAAACAATATAGTTGTTCAAATCTTTTGTAAAAGGATCGATGTAATAAGTTCCTTTTACAGAAAGAACCATGGCATGCACACCAAAAATAGTAGTCGTAATACTCATGCTAGCCGTTGGATCATCGATTCCTACTCCTATATAAGACTGGATTTCTGAATGTCTTTTAGCCAATTCAGGTGCCATTACAGAAGATTCATAAATTTTAAATTTCTCCAATTTTCCTTCCGCATTTGGGAAAGAAATTATTACCTGAGATGATTCTTGAAGATCTCTAGAAGGTGACACACTAAGTTGCGATTTTAACTGTCCAACATTTAAATGGAAAAGCTCAAATTCTTTTGGTGAAGAATCACGATCTAACTTTTCAAGGATAGCTAATTTTTGCTCTGTTGTTTTTGACCAAAGAGATGATTGAGAATATCCTTCAGAAAAGACAAAAAAAGCCAGTACAATTAATAGTATTAGTTTTTTCATAAATAATTTGATTTAATTGAAACAAATTTAGCAATTTACCAAACACATCAGCCGTTTTTTAATAATAAAAAAAAGGACACCTAAATTAGATGCCCTTTTTTATTCGTTAGAAATTGTTTTATCTTACAATAATCCTCTTCACTTCTTTTGAATCACCATTTGTAATTCTAACCAAATAAACACCAGACTGAACATTATTCAACTGAATATTTTGATTGAAAACTGGCTCATTTGAATATTCATTATTAAAAATAATTCTTCCGCTCAAATCAAAAACTGCAATTTGCACTTTTTCAGATAAGGATTGGCTTGTAAATTTAACATTGAAGTTTCCTGTATTTGGGTTTGGATAAACTGCAAAATCAGAAAGTGTATTTTTATCAACACTCAAAGGAGCTTGCTGGCTGCAAACGTTAAGGCTCCAGCTGTTAATTTGCCCGCCATCTTGATTTGCACTGTCTCTTACTCTCAGTGTCCATGTTCCTTCAGAAGACAATCCATTCAATTGAGACAAAGCCTGTGCAGGAATAATTTTTCCTCCGATAGCTGGACCGCTACCACAAATTAAAGTTGTTCCGGCATCATCAAAAGTTGCAGATACATTTGTTCCGCTATCACATTTTGCTGCAAAAAGTTGAATTTGCGTTCCAGCCGGACTTATTAAGGTAGCTGTTAAATCACCGACATAACTATGCGTAATATCAAGCGTAACACTTAAATTTTCAATAGTGACACTTTGCCCTGCAGAAATACTCAAAGTAGAATTCACTGTTGGAGCTCCGCTTGCAGAAATTACTACTGGTACATTTGCAGAAGCAATTGATCCGCAAAAAGTGGTTCCAAAACTAGAAAATGCAGAATAAGAACCTTGACAGGCAGCATTTTTAGGCAAAACTCTCCAGAAATAAGTTGAGGCATTTCCAAGATTTGAAAGAGAATAAGAATTTGTATTTACAGTTCCTGAACTGACAACATTTGTAAAAGCATTATCAGTCGCTACTTGTACATCATAAGAAGTTGCGCCAGTAGAAGCTGTCCAATTCAAAACTACATTTCCTGGAGAAACTTGCGCACCGTTTGCAGGCGAAGTTGCAGAAATTGCAGAAAACGAATTATCTAATAAATCTAAGTATAAATTTAAAGTTTTAGAAGTACTTCCAGAAGTTGCAACCACAGCCAAAGTATAAAGACCTGGGGTGCTTGCAAGAGTATTGCTTACGGTCAATGTAACATTTCCATCAGCACTTAATGAAGGTGTAGAAAATGCAACTGTCGAACCTGCTGGCTGTCCTGTCACTGCAAAAGTCGTAGTTCCTGAAAAACCTGCAAAAGTGGCATATGGAAAAGTATAAGAAATGCTTGTTCCTTTACAAATCTCCTTATTTTGTTCACCCTCAACTCCTGAAAAAGCAACTGCGAAAGTAGCAGCAGGCGCAGCAATTGTAAAGTTCACATTACAGATATCAAAGAAAACATTTTTGTATCCTTTTACCATAATTCTGTTTTGTGCTCCCGCATTATTAGGAACCGTAACTATTTCAGAACCATCATTTGGAACTTTGTTTGCTAATAATCTAGGATAAGTTGTACCTCCGTCAGTAGACAAATAAATATCTACGTATGGCGTATTTACACCATTTGCAGTAGTTCCGGCTACATCCCAAGTTATAGTTTGATTAGTCGCTGCAGGAACATTAACTCCTGTATTTGGAGAAGTAACTAAAAACGGACCAGCTGCAGCCGCAACATTAACTGTCACAAGTCCTGTAGCCGTTTGTCCTCCAGCAATATTATTATCTCTAGCAGTCAAAGCAAATTTAAGCGATCTAGACACTGAACTCAAAGCTTCAACCAAGATTTCTGTTCCTTGCGTTGTCGTTTGATTTGCCAAAAGCGTTTCAAGTCTAGGAAAATATCTAGTCGGAGAAGCTACAGGATTATAAGACCTCCAGTTTGGACCTCCTGCTTTTGTAGCCGAAGCTCCACTATTTGTACCGCTTTGAGTAGTTGCCGTGTCATCTTGTTCCCAGCAATAAGTTAGCGCATCGCCTCCAGAATCTGTCGCAGAACCTGTTAATGAAAACGGAGTGCTTTTTGGAATTGTATAGCTTTGCCCCGCTAAAGTCAAAATTGGCGTTCCGTGATTTAATGGCGTTCTAACCGGACAAGTTTTTCCAGCCATATTATTTTGAATTTGCCTGATTGACGCATACACAAAATAATCATCAGAATGCGGTTGCACGTCACGAGGAGTGATTCCTGCGTAACCCATAATTGTAGAACCACTTCCTGGTTCCACATTTACTCCAGAACCTTCAACATTGTGAGAGAACGTGTGGTTTCCGCCAAATTGGTGTCCAAGTTCGTGAGCAACATAGTCAATATCAAAGTTATCGCCTTGAGGAATTCCGTCAGCTGGCGAAGTAATGCCGCTACCTTTTTCTCCATCTGAGCACACACAACCAATACATCCTGCATTTCCACCACCGCCAGAAGCGCCAAACATATGCCCGACATCATAATTTGCTTCGCCGACAAGGCTTGTCAATGTTGATTGCAACTGGCCATTCCAGTTGCTTAAAGTAGTATAGGGATCAGTCGTTGGATTATAAAAAACAACATCGCTAGATTTATCTACAATATTCATGTGAATCGCCAAATCTTTTTCAAAAACGCCGTTCACACGAGTCATTGTAGCATTGAACGCCGCCAAAACCAATCCAACTTGCGTAGCGCTTGTAGCTCCGAAATAATTTGCATATTCGCCATTACAAGAAAGCGCTAATCTGAAAGTCAATAATTCTGAACCGCCAGATCTGCCCGTTTCCGATACTTTCCCAGAAAGATCTTTCGCCAATGCTTTATCAACTGTTGAACAAGTAAAAGGAAGGCTTCCTTTGTTTCTTGAAGAATTAAAAACGGCATAAATTTTTCCGTCTGCAGAATAGGGTTCTACGAATTCATTCTTTCTGTCTGCTCTAAAAATCATTGCCTGAATACCGTTTGGGTCGGCACTCAGCTTAATTTGCGCATATTTATCATCAAGTCCCTTACCAGAATAAGCTCTGATTTGTGGAAATTTCGCCTGAAGTTCTGCTGTAAAGTTAGAAGATTCAAAAACTTCAAAGCGCTCCATAATTCCACTCGTATTTGGAATTAAAACAACCACTCCCTGTTTTGAAGAATTAACATTTGGTGCGACAGACAATTGCTGTCTGAACGAATTTAAATCGAGGCGGAAAGTAGAAAATTCATCTGGAAAAGAAAGCCTTTTCGTGTTTTTCGAGACCTCAACTGCATCGGTTTTTTTAGCATCCGACCAAAACTTTCCAGTCTGAGAATGCCCATACGTGGCGAAAAGCAAAGAAGCCATCGTAAAGAGTAATGTTTTTTTCATGTTAAAAAAATATTAGGTTTTTTGAGTTAGTAACATCAAATATAACAAATAGTGGACAAAAGAAAACGCTTACTTTGCAAATGTTTCAAAATAAATGCGATGGCATTTCATATATCCAATGTATACTTATAAATTTGTACATCGCTTAAAATATAATTTTGAAAATTTTTAATACAATACAAGAATTCCAGTCAAAAAATCAGACAATCGCCACTTTGGGCACTTTCGACGGCGTGCATTTGGGACATGGAAAAATCATCGAAAGACTTACCCAGAGCGCTTTTGATGAAAATTGCGAAAGTTTGGTGCTTACTTTTTTTCCGCATCCGCGGATGGTTTTGCAAAATGACGGCACGATAAAACTTTTAAATACGATTGAAGAAAGAGCTCTTTTGCTAGAAAAAGCAGGACTTGACAATCTAATAGTTCATCCGTTTGACCAAAAGTTTTCTCAAATGGAAGCTGAGGAATTTGTCAAGATCATTTTGGTAGATCAATTCCACATCAAAAAAATCATCATCGGCCACGATCATCGTTTTGGAAGAAATCGCTCTGCAGATATTAATGATTTGATTGCTTTTGGAAAAATTTATAACTTTGAAGTAGAACAGATTTCGGCAGAAGAAATTGACGAAGTTTCGATAAGTTCTACCAAAATCAGAAATACGCTTGATGCCGGAAACATTGTTCTTGCAAACGAATATTTGGGCTACAATTATTTTCTTACTGGAAAAGTAATCCAAGGAAAACAATTAGGAAGAACGATCAATTTTCCAACGGCAAATATTAAGATCGAGGAAGATTACAAACTGATTCCGCAAAACGGAGTTTATATCGTAAGAAGCTTTATCGACGGCAATTTGGTTTACGGAATGATGAATATCGGTACAAATCCTACTGTTGACGGCAAAAAACAATCTATCGAAGTGCATTATTTAGATTTTGAGGGCGATTTATACGATAAAATTATTGCTGTAGAATTGCTTCACCGAATTCGTTCTGAAGAAAAATTTCCTTCCTTTGACGCGCTGAGACAGCAAATCGAAAAAGATAGAATTACTGCAAAAGAGTTTATAAAAGACTTGAGATGAAAAAACTTTTCCAGCCAATAGATAATGCGCCACTGATTATTTTCAGGATATTTTTCGGGTTTCTGCTCGCTGCAGAAACTTTTGGAGCCATTTTGACGGGCTGGGTAAAAAAAAATTTCATCGACCCAAAATTTACTTTCAGCCACATCGGCATGGAATGGTTGCAACCGCTTCCTGGCTTCGGAATGTATTTCTATTTTGCAACAATGGGGATTTTGGGGATTTTTGTAATGATTGGATGGAAATACCGCTGGACTTTAAGCGCTTTTACTCTCCTGTGGACGATTTCTTACTGGATGCAGAAAACATCTTACAACAATCATTATTACATGCTGATTTTGGTCTGCCTGATCATGATTTTTCTTCCTGCAAATAAATATGCTTCCATTGATGCTGAAAAAAATCCAGAAATAAAAAGCCTGAGCATGCCAAAATGGTGTTCTTGGGTAATGATTTTGCAAATTGCAATTGTTTACTTTTTTGCGACCGTTTCAAAATTTTATCCCGATTGGCTGGACGGCACTTTCACCAAAAATCTTTTGGCAAACAAATCGCCTTATCCTTTCATACAAGAGATTTTCAATCAAAAATGGTTTTATCTTTTCATCGCTTACTCTGGAATTGCGTTTGACATGCTGATCATCCCGATGTTGCTTTGGAAGAGAACCCGAACGATTGCATTTATTGCTTCCTTAGTATTTCATTTGTTCAACGCTTTTACTTTACAAATCGGAATTTTTCCTTTTTTTGCGCTGAGTTTTGCGGTTTTCTTTTATCCTCCAGAAAAAATAAGACAACTATTTTTCAAGAAAAAACCTGAATTGGATTTGGAAAAAGAGCCGGTTCATGAAAACAAATCTATTTTGCTTTATTTCTTCCTTCCTTATTTTATAATCCAAATTATTTTGCCCGTAAGGCATTGGTTCATAAAAGGTGACGTTCTCTGGACAGAAGAAGGGCACCGATTAAGCTGGCGGATGATGCTTCGTTCGCGTTCTGGCTACACAAATTTCAGGATTTATGACAAGAAGACAAATCAGAGAATTTTCTATGATTTTCATTCAGAATTAACGCCAAAACAGTTAAATATGATTTCTGAAAAACCAGATGCAATTTGGCAATTGGCACAGCGAATCAAGAAAGAATATGCCCAAAAAGGAGTTGATGTCAGCATTTTTGCAGATACCAATGTGTCGATAAACAGAAAGCCTTACTTAAAACTGATAAACCCTGATGTTGATTTGGCACAGGCAGAATGGAACTACTTTTTTCACAACGATTGGATTCTACTATATGATAATCAAGGCAATCTGATAAAATAAAAAATTGGGCGACTTAAATCAGAAAAAACTTATTTATTAAAATTTTATTAAAACTCCGTTTAATAACCAATCAAACTATCAAAATCTAGATTAAATTTTGTAATTTTAGTTATAGCAATGCGATTAATGAAAACGTCGCATGCAAAGAATTATAACTAACTAAACTGATTATTATGAAATTTTCTAGACTATTCATCAACGGTATTATCATCTTTATTGGTATCGGATTATACTTTCTACTAATAGAAACTTTAGGACTGGCCGATCAAATTTATTTAAGGTTGCTGAATTTCATATTTGTAATTTATGGCGTAAACAGAACCATCCGATCAAATTACCACGATGGAATTAACGGATACCTGACCAATCTCCTGGCCGGTTTTCTAACCGGAATGGTTTCGCTGGTCTTAGGCATCTTTGCTTTCATGATCTATATTGAGTCACTTGGCGGTGATTTTACTAAATTTAAAAACAGTTATATTTTTGGCGGCGAGCCATCATTATACCAATTTTGCTTTGGCCTTTTTATTGAAGGCGCTGCTTCATCGATGATTATTTCTTTCGCTATGATGCAATATTGGAAAGACAAAGTAGAGAAAATCAACACTGTAGACTAACATTTCACTAATTTTATCTTAAAATCCACTTAAACAGTGGATTTTTTTTATATAAAGAAGCTTACTTTTGCAAAGTGTAACAATTCATGAATTCAATCGTCTTAAAGTAAATTCCCCCTGATGAGATTTTTCTCTTTTCTGTTGCTTTTTTTCTCGCTCTCGCTTCATGCGCAATTTCAAATTTCAGGAATTGTGAGAGATGAAAACACTAAAAACCCATTGCCGTTTGCTTCAGTTGCATCTGAAAATAACGCAACAATTACTGATGTTGACGGGAAATTTCTGCTGCAAAGTCAAAAAGAAATTACTTCTTTGAGCATTTCTTATATTGGCTATTTTTCAAAAACTATTCCTGCAAAAGGAAACAGGAAACGCTATGATATTGTGCTTTCGCCAAAAGCGGAAAACCTTGATGAAATTATGATTTCTTCGGAAGATAATGTAGCTAACGAAATTATCCGCAAAGCCATAAAGAATAAGAAAAGCAACAATCCGCAACAGCGACTCAATAGTTTTCAGTTCAAGACATATAACAAATTGATCGTTTCCGCCAATCCAGATTCTATTGATGGGCGAATCGATTCGATTTTTGTCGATCGCTATTCCGGAAAAGTTTTTAAGGAAATTGATTCTTCTGACTATGAATTCAAGAAAATCGTCAGCAAGCAGCATTTGTTTCAGACGGAAAAAGTATCGCAATTTCAATTCAGTGACAATAGGCTGAAAGAAACCATTTTGGGCTCAAGAATGGCTGGATTAAAAAATCCGATTTATGAAATTATCGCTTTTAACCTTCAGTCTTTTTCGATTTACGACAACAGCTATGAGCTTTTCGAAACAAAATACAACAGTCCAATTGCACCCGATGCGTTTAAAGATTATCGCTTTCAACTACTTGACTCTGTAGAAATTGCAGGCAGAAATACTTACATGATTTATTTCAAGCCAAAGAGAAAAGCGAAAGCTGCAGGATTGCAAGGCGTTCTTTATATTGACCAAAATAGTTTTGCCGTTGCTAAAGCGATTATGAGAATTCGAAGCGTTTTGGATATTACAGCAACCGATGAATTTGAATATTTAGAAAAAGAAAACATCTGGTTTCCGACGCAAAAAGAATTTAAAATTGTCAAAGGGAAAAATGACGACGACATCAGAATCTTAGGCGGAACAATTACATTTAAAGGTGATTTTGAAAATAATGAGCGAAAGAAAGTAGCTTCTGACTTCACTTACCTTCTCTCGAAATCTTATAACTTTGACAAAGAGTACAACATTCCAGTAAAAATAAAACATCCGTCGATTTATCTGGAAGTAAAAGACAATGCCGCTGAAAAAGATGAAACTTTTTGGAATACTTACCGAAAAGACAGCCTTGATTCTCGAAGCGAAAGAACTTATGTCGCACTTGACAGCATCGCTAAAAAAGAGCGCCTGGAAAGAAAATTACGCCTCGGCAGAAAAGTTTTAAACGGCTACATTCCGATTGGGCCAGTCGATTTAGACCTTCGCTATCTTTTGAGTTTCAACAACTACGAAGGCTTCCGTTTGGGACTTGGAGGTATTACGAATGAAAAATTTTCACGAATATTCAGGCTTGAAGGTTATGGCGCTTATGGAACAAAAGACGGAAATTTCAAATATAGCATTGGAGGCGCGACAAGACTCGGAAAATTTTCAAATAGCTGGATTGGAGGAAGCTACACCGATGACGTTCGAGAAATTGCGAGTACTTCTTTTGCGATTGACAAACGCGTTTTCAAGATTTATGATCCGCGACCGATCAACTTGAGCACTTTTTATAATCACAAAACTTGGCGCGGTTATATTGAGACCAAAATAATTCCGAAAACGGAAAGCATCTGGCAATTGACACACAGCCGCGTAGAACCAAAATTCGGATATCTTTATATCAATGACGGAAATTTATATGACAAGTATGACATGACCACGGCAATGGTCGCAATGCAATGGAATCCTTACAGCGATTATATGCAGACGCCGACTGGAAGATTGGAAATCGAAAAACGCTACCCGAAATTCACGTTTCAATTCACGCAGTCGCTTCCTAAAATGTTCGAGAATGATTTTACTTTTTCAAAATTTGACATCCGTGCCGAATATGAAAAAAAATACCTGAACGGACAAAAAACAGGACTTTTGGTGGAAGCCGGTTACGCTTTAGGCGATCTTCCTTTGACGCATTTGTATAATACTTCTCCAAACAGCCTTACGAAAGAAAAATTGATTGAAAGAATTACGATTGCTGGAAAAAACAGTTTTGAGACGATGTATTTTAATGAGTTTTTTTCTAGTAAATATGTCATGTTTCAATTCAAGCACGGTTTTAAAAGAACAGAAATCATCAAAGGAATCAAGCCTTCAATTGTGCTAGTTTCAAGAATGGCCTGGGGAGATTTAGACAAGCCTGAACAGCATGTGGGATTGGAATACAAAACACTTCGCGATGGTTTTTTTGAATCTGGAATTGAAATAAATCAGATTTACAAAGTGCTCGGCCTTTCGGGATTTTACAGATATGGACCAAACCAGCTTGCAAAATTCGAAGACAATATTTCGATAAAGCTTACCGTGATTTTAAACCTCGGAATTTAGTGGCTTGAAACAAATTTCAATCCGATAATTGAGGCAATTAATGTTGAAAGAAAAAAGATTCTCCAGAAAGTTGCCGGTTCTTTAAAGATTAAAATCCCTACTAAAACTGTTCCTACGGCGCCGATTCCTGTCCAAACCGCATAAGCCGTTCCGATTGGCAAAACTTGCGTGGCTTTGTAAAGCAATGCCATGCTTATCGTAAGACATACAAAAAATCCAACCATCCAAAGCGTTGATTCTGTTCCTGAAGTTTCTTTGGCTTTTCCTAGACAGGAAGCAAATCCTACTTCAAATAATCCTGCAATAACTAATAAAATCCAGTTCATTCGTATAGTTTTAAATATATAAAACCTGCCAGAAAAAATCTGGCAGGTTTTTGGGAATTAATATATATGTAATCCGACAAGTACTTAATTCATTGCAAAAGTAAACCTTTTTTTAATTTTATGGTTTAATAATTAACACAGATGGCGTATTATTTAACCAAACGCTTTGCGAATCAACCAATTTCTTCCAGCTGTCGAGGCTGATGATCATTAAATCTTGTTTTTCAAGAAATTCTTTGCTCATCGTTTTTTCGCTCGACATCGTAATATGGTTCGGCGCAATCTGTTCAATCGAACGGATGCTTTCCTTAATTTCAGAATTATTCTTGATTTCTCCAGCCGGATCTAAAACCGTAATCTGGGAATCATTATTGTGAATTAATTTCTGTGCATATTCAATCAAGAATTTATCTTCCGCAGAAAATAACGGCATAAAAATCTGGTCGATTTCCTCTAGATTTTTGTCTACTAAAATCCCGACTGGCATTTTGCTGTAAGCAATGATGTGGCGCGTTCTTTCGTCAAAAGGAGAATTTTCGAACAAGCCTTCTTTTCCTGATAACTTGTCAATCAAACGATCTGGATTGATGATTCTTGTGGTGTATCCTAAAACTCTTCCTAATAAAGTTCCTTCAAAAATCGACTGTCCTAAACCGATCAATAATAAATCAAATTCGCCTTGGTTTGCAATTTCAGTCACATCAGAATCAATATCTACAGAAGCTTTGAAAAGCGTAACGATTTTTTGGTCTAGATTTTCAGCTTCGTTTACAATCGGCTTGAAAATTTCCTGTTCATAATGGCCGGCGTCAAAACCGTGAAGTTCGTTGCTTGACGACAAATGCATCGTTGTAATCAGCGCATTTCCGTTCTGTTTTTTCACTAAACTATTTGCAATTTTCAACAAGGAAATTCCTCTTTCTGGAACGGCAAACGAAAGCAATATTTTGTATTTTGATTTATTCGTAATTGATTCTGGAATAATAGAATTTTGCGTCTTGAAAATTAAATTTATCAAATCTAAAGCGGGTCCGGTCATGAAAGTTGTCAGCAAAGCCATCAAAACCAGCATCGTGAAAATTGCCGGAGAAAGTACGCCTAATTCATAACCGATATTTAAAACAATCAATTCCATCAATCCGCGCGTATTCATCAAAGCCCCGATAACCAAACTGTCTCGCCAATTTTGACCTACAAATTTGGCGGCAAGCGCGCTTCCCAAGAACTTTCCGGTAACGGCAACTGCAATGATTAATCCGGTAACTTTCCAAAGATAAATATCATCTAAAAGTCCGATCTCAGTTCTCAAACCTGTGAATACGAAGAATAACGGAAGTAAAACGATTAAAGCAATATCTTCTACTTTTTCGATAAAAATGCTTCTGAATTTTGCGCTTTCTGGCATAATAACTCCGGCCATAAAAGCTCCGAATAAAGCGTGGATTCCGATAACTTCAGTTACATATGCAGAAATAATCAAGGTCAAAAAGAAGATGGCAACGACTGGTTTGCTAAGCGTTTTTCTAGAAGAATATAAATCTCCTACTCTTTTCAAGAACGGTTTTACGACCATAATCATCAAGAAAACATAAGCGACAGCCATGGCAATAATATACAAAGAACTCACGAATGAACCTGCTTTTACGATAGCAATAACTGCGGCCAAAATACACCAAGCCGTTATATCATCGGCGGCGGCGCAAGTAATTACGATATTTCCCAATCTTGTTTTTTGGATGCCTCTTTCTTGAACGATTCTTGCCAAAACTGGAAAAGCCGTGATGCTCATCGCAATTCCCATAAACAAGGCGAAAGACATGAATTCAACACCTTCTGGGGCAAAAGTCTGATATAAGAAATAAGCCAATCCGATTCCCAAAGTGAAAGGAAAAATAATACTGGCGTGGCTGATTACGACTGCTTCGTGCGCTTTATTTTTCAAGACTTTTAAGTCCAATTCCATCCCGATGACGAACATGAAAAGTATCAGTCCGATTTGGCTCAAAAACTGCAAATTTCCAAGAGAAGCTTTTGCAAATAAAATCCCTGAAAATTCTGGAAAATACATTCCTAAAAGTGATGGCCCGAGAACAATTCC
The DNA here is from genome assembly GCA_029959295.1 of Flavobacteriaceae bacterium PS02334. Classification (GTDB taxonomy): domain Bacteria; phylum Bacteroidota; class Bacteroidia; order Flavobacteriales; family Flavobacteriaceae; genus Flavobacterium. Next base: position 13,779 of record JASCOH010000004.1, read on the forward strand.
AGCGATAATTTCTCCAATAACCGAAGGCTGTCCAATTTTTCTGCAAATCCATCCGAAGAATCTTGCAACAAGAATAATTGTAATAATTTGGGCTAATAAAATTGCCAATGGATGTTGCAAGCTATGCTGCATTGAATCTAAAAATTCTGCCCAGTCTGATTTATCTGAAGTTTTTTCAACAATAGTTCTTCCTTCTTCCAGAAATTTTCCTTGGTTTAAAAACCAATAAATTACTGCCGAAAAAACAGCAATTAAAACTACGTAGAAAATGGAATTTTTGTGTTTTTGCATTGTGGTAGTTATTTGTTTGGACGCAAATATCTACATTGAAAACCTTATACAAATTGATTTTGTAAAATAGTTTTGGGCAATTGTAATAAGAAGGCAGAATTTTGTAATAAAACTTAAAGATTGATCTTGCAAAGAAAATCAGATCGGTAAATATCGCTTAAAAACAAAACCAAATTTTTTCCAGATTTATCTAAAATCGTAGTCGTGATTTCATCATGTGCAAAAAACTTTACGGCTGTCATTGCAATAATATCTTTCTTGTTTATCCTACAGAAATCTGCTTTAGGAAGGTGGGAAAGCAATTTGGCAAACGTAATATTCTTCAGCAAAATTGAATTTCCGTCTTTCATCAAAACTTCCTTGTCGCGACTGTCACTCTCTGACGGCTGAATATGAATGATTTGGTCAAAAAACAGAAGTGCTTTACCTTTGTCCGTATTAAGTTGCGCAAATTTCTTAGTGGACGTTTTTTTGTTGATTTTCTCCAAAGCTTTTGTGACAGCTTTTTGCAGTCGGTCTTTTTTAACAGGCTTCGTAATGTAGTCAATCGCTTCAATATCAAAAGCTTCAACCGCATATTCTTTATAAGCTGTCGTAAAAATTACCATTTTGTCTTTTAGCAAATTGGCCACGCTCAAACCATCCATTCCTGGCATTTCGATGTCGGTTATTACCAAATCAAAATCCAAGTTTTTCATTTCTGCGAGCAATTTTTCAGGATTGTCAAATGCCTTCACGACTTCCAATTCTGGAATTTGTTCGCACATCATTTTTAAGTACGTCAGTCCTGGCAATTCATCGTCCAGAAGCAAGCATTTGAGCTTTGTATTCAAGGAGGTCAATTTTTAAGTGAGCAATATAAACATCATCTTCGACAAATTTATCGAGTTTGAAATTATTGTTGTAAATTATTTTCAGGCGCTGTTCTAAAGTATTTGAACCCAGACCGCTGTGGTCTTTTTTCAAGGTTTTGTGATCAGAAATTTTATTGGAAACCGTCAAATAAAAACTGCTTTCCTTAAACTCAAAAACGATAGAAATAAAAGCATCCGGACTTTTTAAATCGGCGTGCTTGAAAGCGTTTTCAATCAAATCAATGGAAACCATCGGTGCTAAAATTGGCTGTTCATAAAGCAATTCGTCTTCTTTGATTTTGGTTTTTACTTTCAATTCAAAAAGCGGACTGACCTTTATTTTATTGATTTCGATCAAATTTAAAGCAAATTCAATTTCTTCTCTTGGCGAAACAAATTTCTTCTGGCTTTCATATAAAATATAATCCAAGACATTTGCCAGTTTGTCAAGTGCGTGATAGGTTTGATAAGCATGCGACTGAATTGAATTCAGAATATTTTTAAAAAGATGCGGATTTAATTTTGATTCTAACGTTTCTAGTTTTAGTCCGTTTACTTTTAATTCGAGTGAGTTGTATTTTTCTTCAAATTCTTGCTTTTGTGCTTTGGCTTTTTTTAATTTGTATATGAGGAGTAAAATTCCAATCGCTAGAAGAATGATCACAATAATCCCGATGACGTAAAGTGTGTTTGAGATTAAGACGTCGGTTTTCATTTTTATTTTTTTGTAAAATTAGATAAAAATAATGAAAGTCATTGCGATGGAAGAAGCTATCACATCCTGAATTTCTATTTAAATTAGGAACACAGATGACACGGATTTTGCGGATTTACACAGATTTTTTGGAGGTTGTTTTTTCTAATTTTACCATATAAGAAATTTAAGTCCATATAAGTTTTTGAGCCTTAAAATCTCAAACTTGTTGACTTATTTTTTTACTATCTTTGCGGTCTGTTTTTCGGGAAGTTTTCTTTACAAACAGACTTAATTAGAAAGATTTGAAATCTTTCAGAATTCAAATAAAAGAATAAATTCAAGAATATTTACACTAATAAAAATGAAACACACAAAAGTTAAGGAGCTGTTGAATAGTGCTCAAACGATGCAGGAAGTTTATGTAAAAGGCTGGGTTAGAACGTTTAGAAATAATCAGTTTATTGCCTTGAATGACGGTTCGACTATCAATAATATTCAGTGTGTTGTGGATTTTGAAAATACGCCGGCAGATACGTTGAAGCGTATCACGACTGGCGCGGCGGTGGCTTTGAAAGGTTCATTGACGGAAAGCAAAGGTGCTGGACAAAAATATGAAATTCAGGTAACGAGCTTGGAAATTTTAGGTGATTCTGATCCTGAGAAATTCCCGATGCAGCCGAAGAAGCATTCGCTTGAATTCTTGCGTGAAAATGCGCATTTGCGTGTGAGAACGAATGCTTTTGGAGCGATTATGAGAGTTCGTTCGGTGTTGTCTTTCGCGGTGCACCAATATTTTCAGGAAAAAGGTTTTGTGTATGTAAATACGCCTGTAATTACTGGCGCTGACGCGGAAGGCGCGGGTGAAATGTTTCAGGTAACTTCTTTGCCATTGGATAATTTACCAAAAAACGAAGAAGGAAACATCGATTATAAAAAAGATTTCTTCGGAAAACATACAAATCTGACAGTTTCTGGTCAATTGGAAGGCGAAGCTTTTGCAATGGCTTTAGGTCAGATTTACACTTTTGGACCAACATTTAGAGCGGAGAATTCAAATACATCACGCCACTTGGCTGAATTTTGGATGATTGAGCCAGAAGTTGCGTTCAATGATTTGCATGATAATATGGATTTGGCCGAAGATTTCATTCAATATGTAATCAAATACACGGTTGATAAATGTGGCGACGATTTGAAGTTTTTGGAAGGTCGTTTGCTAGAAGAAGAAAAATCAAAACCGCAAGCGGAAAGAAGCGAATTAGCTTTACTTGAGAAATTGAATTTTGTGTTGGAAAACAATTTCAAACGTGTTTCTTACACGGAAGCGATTGATATTTTGAAAAATTCAACTCCGAATAAAAAGAAAAAATTCAACTATATTATTGAAGAATGGGGTGCTGATTTGCAGTCAGAACACGAGCGTTATCTGGTGGAAAAACACTTTAAATCGCCGGTAATTGTTTATGATTATCCGGCAAATATCAAGTCGTTTTACATGCGCTTGAATGAAGACGGAAAAACGGTTGGAGCCATGGATATTCTTTTTCCAGGAATTGGAGAAATCGTTGGAGGTTCGCAAAGAGAAGAGCGTTTGGACGTTTTGCTTGAGAAAATGAAAGTGATCGGCATCGATGAAGAAGAACTTTGGTGGTATTTAGACACAAGACGTTTTGGTTCTGCGGTTCACAGCGGTTTCGGTCTTGGTTTTGAGAGATTGGTGCTGTTTGTAACTGGAATGACAAATATTAGAGACGTAATTCCTTTTCCAAGAACTCCTGGGAATGCGGAGTTTTAATAGTCAATACTTTATAAAAATCATCTCAAAAATGGCACAAGTTTATCTTAACATGTGCCATTTTTATTTGAAAATGATTAAATTTGAAATGTAAATACCAATTAAATCCATAGAATGCTCAAGCAATTTTTACAACTTAAATTATCACAGAAATTATCTCCGCAGCAAATCCAGCTGATGAAGTTAATTCAATTGCCTACGCAAGCTTTTGAACAGCGTTTAAAAGAAGAAATGGTCGAAAATCCTGCGTTGGAAGCGGGAAAAGAAGAAGATGAATATGAAAAAGACGAATTCGAAAATGAAGAATATGATGATTATGATGAATTCGAAAACGACAGAATCGATGCTGAAGACATCAACATCGACGAATATTTAAGCAATGATGAAACGCCAGATTACAAACTTCAGGCGAATAATTATAGCGATGACGACGAAGACAGAAGCATGCCTTTTGCCGCGCCGGTAAGTTTCCACCAAGATTTGATTAATCAATTGAATACTTTTATCTTAAATGATGAAGAGCGCGAAATTGCTGAATTTTTAGTCGGAAGCATCGATGATATGGGTTACATCCGCAGAAGTATTCCTGATATTGTAGACGATATGGCGTTTACGCAGGGAATTTATACGGATGAAAAAAATGTGGAGAAAATCCTTCATATTATCCATGAATTAGAACCTTCGGGAGTCGGCGCAAGAGATTTGCAAGAATGTCTTTTGTTGCAATTAAAACACAAAACTCCGACGGAAGCTGTGGATTTGGCGATCGATGTTTTAGAACACCAATTCGAAGCTTTTACGAAGAAACATTACGATAAACTACTCCAGAAATATGGCGTTTCTCAAGACCAATTGAAAAAAGCAATTGACGAAATTGAGAAATTAAACCCAAAACCAGGAGGCGCTTTTACCGGAAATAATAAAATGGTAGAACACGTTGTTCCTGATTTTACCATAAGAATTGTCGAAGGCGAATTGGAACTTTCATTAAACGGAAGAAACGCGCCAGAACTTCACATTTCGAAAGATTATCAAGAAATGATGCAGACTTACAAAGCGTCTCGCGATAAATCAAACCAGCAAAAAGAAGCCGTTCAGTTCATTAAACAAAAGTTGGATTCTGCCAAATGGTTCATCGATGCGATTCGACAAAGGCAAGAAACTTTGTTTGTGACGATGAATGCCATCATGCATTATCAGGAGGAATTTTTCCTTGACGGCGATGAAACCAAACTGAAACCGATGATCTTAAAAGACATCGCAGATATGGTTGGTTTGGATATTTCGACCGTTTCTCGTGTGGCAAACAGCAAATATGTGGAAACGCCCTATGGAACAAAATTGATCAAGGAATTCTTTTCTGAAGCCATGAAAAATGACCAAGGCGAAGATGTTTCTACGCTTGAAATCAAGAAAATTTTACAGAATGTTATCGAGGAAGAAGACAAGCACAAACCGCTTCCAGATGATCAATTGGCTGATATTTTAAAGGAAAAAGGATATCCGATTGCTAGAAGAACTATTGCAAAATATAGGGAACAGCTTGATATTCCGGTAGCGAGAATGAGAAAGAAAATGTAATAAATTTTAAAATCTGAAGTTATAAAAACAAAGAATTATCTTGCAAAAATCATTTTATGAAATTTTACCTTCAGGTTTTCTTATTCTTTTTCACAATTCAAAATTTTGCCCAAATCAACGCAAAAGTTCAAGACAGCGTTACTAAAAAACCACTTCCTTATGTCAATATTTGGGTTGAAAATGAAAACATCGGAGCAACTTCTGAAGAAAATGGAGTTTTTGTAATTTCAAATGAGGCTTTAAACAAAACACTGATTCTGTTGTGTATTGGTTATGAAAAAAAAGCCATAAAACTTTCTGAAAATAACCAGGTATTTTATTTAAAAGAAGCTGTTCAACAGCTTAATGAAGTTGTAATTGAGTCTCAAAAAAAGACCATTTTCAATACAATTTCTACTTTTAATTTAGAAGAAGCAACAACCGGTTTTGGCATTCAGCTGGCGCCTTGGATTGTTGGCCGTTATTTTGAATATAACAAAGACTACGAAAAAACTCCTTATTTAAACAAGATAAAATTCGCTACAAACAGCAATATAAAAAATGCCCAATTCAAGATGGTTTTATATGTTGCTGATGAAAATGGAGCTCCAGGAGCTTATCTTTATAATGAAGATATTATTTTTTCAGTACCAAAAGGACTGAAAGAAACTACTGTAGATTTATCAAAATATAAAATTGTTTTTCCTGAAAACGGCCTATTCATTGCCTTTGAATGGCTGACTATCGAAAACAATAAATACAAATATAAATTGAAAGAATTCAATAGCGACAGCTACAAAACAGCCTATCGTTATGAACCGACTTTGTCTGCATTTACTACAGAAAAATTTGGAAATACATGGATTTACACAAATGCCCATTGGAGAAAGTCAACTGCATTATCGATTGGAAAAGATAAAGGTTCTTTTACTACATTGGCCATCGAAACAATACTTTCCAATTAAGAAAAAGAAAATTTGAAAAAATTCCTAGCTACATTTTCTTATGTTTTTCACCCGATGTTTATCTCGGTTTATGCCGTTTTGCTTTATTTTTTTCTAACAGACAGATATCATTCTTACCAAGAATTATTTCTGATTATGGTTCAGATAATTATCTTGACAATTCTAATTCCGATTTCAATATTCTACTTTTTAATGACACTTGGAAAAGCAGATTCTATAATGATCAAGCAGATTTCACAACGGAAAATTCCGCTTTTTGTGAATGCGATTTTGCTTTACATTTTAATTACGCAAAGCATCAGGGTTGAAATTATCCCGGAACTTTATTATTTTTTCTTCGGAGCTTTGGCAAGTACAATCCTGACTTTTTTATTGATTTTTGCCAATTTAAAAGCAAGCATTCATATGGTTGGAATCAGCGCATTGACAGTTTTCATAATCGGATTCAGCCTTCACACGCAAAGCAATCATATTTATCTCGTCGCAAGTTTTTTATTAATAACCGGGCTTGTGGCAACTTCCAGATTATCTATGAAAGCGCACGATAGCAAAGAATTAATTGCTGGTTTTCTAGTAGGTGTTTTGCCTCAAATCAGCCTTTTATATTTTTGGCTATAAAATATAAAACATCAATCCGATATTTAAAGTATTCATATCGATGGATTTTCCATCCAATTTAGCTTCAGATTTCAAAAGTGAATTCAAGCCGTAATAGGCGTGAAAATTCCAAGTATTGTAACCAAATGAAACATATGCTCCATATTGGAATTTATTGAAATCATCATTTCCAAAATACTTAAAAGTTTCTTCCGGACCTGTAAATTTTGACTTATTCAAGAACAAATAGCTCAGTTTAAAACCTGTATAAATTCGCCAAAAACGATGGCTTTGGATTGTGGAGGTTCGCCATCTAAATTCAATCGGAAGATCAAGATAATGCAAGGCAAATTTATTTTTATCAAAATCATTATCGATTTCATAATTAAATTTTCCGTCAATTTCTGTGATTTTTAAATTTTGGCGAAAATCATTCATCGAATAGCCAAGACCAATTGCAATGGCATGATTTCTTGTTTTATTCAAAGGGAAATCTCTCAAAAAACCAATATGCAAACCTGAAGAAAACGAATTTTGACTCAAGCCTTTTGGCCTATTTTGCAGTAAATTGTAAGTCAAACCAATATAAAATTGGTCCTCGCGATACAAAGAATCCATGACTGTCACCGTAATTCTTGTGGAATCACTTTTGCGTTTTGCATCTTCAATTTCCTGCTGGTCAACAATTTTCTGATTGTCAAGATTTTCCTTAATCCTTTCTTGCTCTTCACGTTCCTGCGCCTCCTTGATCTGTTGATTTGTCACAGGATCTTGCGCATAAATTGCAGAAATAGAGAAGAATAAAAGTAATGTCAGAAATTTTTTCATAGCGTCAGATTGCGTGAATAAAAGTAATAAAAAAATGGCACCTTAAAAAATGGTTTCTGAAATAAGAAGAAAGCATTTCAGTCTTTAGGTCTGCGTAATCTTTGCTATCTTTGAATTTTAAATTACGAAATTTTGACTTCAAACACAAAAATATACTTCGCATCTGACCAACATTTTGGCGCTCCCACAGCAGAATTGAGTTTTCCAAGGGAAAAGAAATTTGTAGCTTGGCTTGACGAAATCAAGAAAGATGCGACCGCTTTGTTTTTATTGGGTGATTTATTTGATTTTTGGTTTGAATACAAAACCGTTGTCCCAAAAGGTTTTGTACGTGTTTTAGGAAAATTGGCAGAACTTCGTGATGCTGGAATTCCTATTTATTTCTTCGTAGGAAACCACGATTTGTGGATGGAAGATTACTTTCAAAAAGAGTTAGACATTCCAGTTTATCATACTACGAAAGAATTCACTTTTGACAACAAACTCTTCTTAATCGGCCACGGCGACGGACTTGGTCCTGGCGACAAAGGCTATAAAAGAATGAAAAAAGTTTTTACGAATCCGTTTTCAAAATGGCTTTTCAGATGGCTTCATCCTGATTTAGGCGTTCGATTGGCGCAATATTTATCTGTAAAAAACAAGCTGATTTCTGGCGATGAAGACGTTGTTTATTTAGGAGAAGAAAAAGAATGGCTGGTTTTATATTCCAAAAGAAAGCTGGAAACCAAACATTATGACTATTTCATTTTTGGTCACAGACACTTGCCGATGACGATAAAAGTGGGAGAAAATTCTACGTATGCCAACTTAGGCGACTGGATTGGGTATTTTACCTACGGCGTTTTTGATGGAGAAAAGTTTGAGTTGAAAGAATATAAAAAGGATTAATTCTGGCAGACATCATCCAAATAATCTTTCAATTGTATTTGAAAAATCGTCCCCTCGACCAAATCTTTAATTTGCAGTAATTCATCCATAGAAACGGCCAAATCAATTTGCTGTAAAGGTGTTTTCAATAGAAACTTGTGGCATTTTCTTTGAAATTGGCATCCATTGCAATTCATCTCTTCACAAGTTGCATCAATATTATCTGCAAAAACAGTCAATTCTTCTTTTGAGAAATAAAATCCGGTTTCCTTAAAAACCAATTGCACTTTGCTTTTCAAAACTTTTTTTTCCTTTTTCCAATGAAAAGCGACACCAAAATCATTAAAATAGATTTGCTCAATTTCTTTCATAACCTGAATTATTTCAAACAAATATAATAATTATTTAAAATGATTCTAAATTATTTTTTAAGAAATTAGTCATTAGGCAAATCATTTTTATTCAAGTTTAAATGTTGCTTTCAATTCAGTTTCTATTTTTATTTTTTCAAATTCAATATTTACTGGTTCATATTTTTCTTTTTCTTGTAGACTTTTTGCTCCACGAATTTGAATGCCAGCAACTCGACCACTCAACATATTTACAATATTGCTAAAATCAGAAATATAAATGGCATTTCCGATTTTTTGGTTCAAAGGTTTTGTCATTGCTATTGCTTGATTTTTTGCTTTTAAAATAGCTTTACCTTTTAAAAGTAAAATCATCTCTTCTGCTTTTGAATATTCAGTTTTTTCTAGAACAACATTTGATATTTCAATTTCTTCTAACGCAATAATTACTTTTCCAGCAATTTTTGCATTATAGACAAGTAAAGTATAGTTTTTGTTTTTTAAAATATCCTGTTGCTTTAAAAAATATTTTTTGTAATTACTGGATAAGTCATTTAGAGTCAATTGCTTTTCAGTTGTAATACCCAAAGATTTTAGCTTTTCATCCATTTTTGTTTCTAATTCTTCAACTGATATTTTTCCCTTGGTATCTTTTTCGGTTATAGAAATATTTAAAAAAATTCTATCAGGAATTACTAAAGTGTCAACTTTTGCTGACGTCTCAATATATGCTTGATCTATAAAGTTCTTGTTTTGAGAAAAAGATTTTGTAAATAATAAAACTAGAAATATCAAAAATATTTTTTTCATAATGTTAAAGGGTGTTTATTTTATAAGATGACCTTTTACTCTAAAAGGTTGGAATTGCAATAAATATTTTCTTTAATTTCCAATTTTCTTCAAAATATCGACCAACTATTGCCTTATATCGCGAAGTCGCATTTGCAAACTCACATTTCCATTATATTCGTTTTCGTCAATAGAATAAACCGCTTGAAATAATTGTCTGTTTGCTGTCAGATTTAATTTATCGCCGATTTTAAACCCAATCGCTGCGATTCCTTCTGAATTTCCTTGCTTTACAAAAAGCTTTAAATGTTCGTCATCTTTCCCAATTTTTTTTCCAAAACCAGTATCAATCAAATCTTTCGTCAAGAAAATCGGAGTCATATTCATTGGGCCAAATGGCTCGAATTGCTTTAAAATACGGATAAATCTTTCGTTAATATCAGTCAAATTAATTTCGGCATCAATCAATATTTCCGGAATCAGAAGTTCTTCGGTTATCGTTTCAGAAACTACTTTCTCAAATTGATTTTTGAAATTTTCAAACTGATCTTCCTTTAAAGTCAATCCTGCGGCGTACATGTGTCCTCCAAATTGCTCCAAATAATCGGAACAAGCTTCTAATGCATTGTAAACGTCAAAATCTTTCACAGAACGCGCCGAAGCTGCTAATTTATCACCGCTTTTTGTAAACACCAAAGTCGGACGGTAATAAGTTTCAATCAATCGCGAAGCCACGATTCCGATAACGCCTTTGTGCCAATCTTCTTGATAAACAACCGTCGAAAATCTTTTTTCTTCCTTATTTGTAGTAATTTGAGAAAGCGCTTCAATCGTGATTTGCTTGTCTAATTCTTTTCTACCTGAATTAAAAGTTTCAATTTCTTTGGCAAATGCTTCGGCCTCTTCAATCCCAAATTCTGTCAAAAGCTGCACCGCATAATTTCCGTGTTTTATTCTTCCCGCAGCATTAATTCTTGGCGCAATAATAAAAACAACATCGGTAATTGTGAGCTCTTTTTTCTTTACATTTTGAGTAATTGCCTTGAAACCCGGACGCGGATTGGAGTTGATTACATCCAAACCAAATTTCGCCAAAATCCTATTTTCGCCCGTAATAGGAACAATATCAGCACCAATTGCCGTGGCAACTAAATCTAAATACGGAATCAAATCTTCAATCGTCTGATTTCTATTTTGGCCTAGAGCTTGGATCAATTTAAAACCAATCCCACAACCGCAAAGCTCATCATATGGATAATCGCAATCTTGTCTTTTTGGATCTAAAATAGCCACGGCCTCCGGCAAAGAATTCCCCGGACGGTGGTGATCGCAAATCACAAAATCGATGTTTTTCGCATTCGCGTAAGCAATGTGATCGATGGATTTTATACCGCAATCCAATGCAATGATCAGTGAAATTTCATTGTCTTCAGCATAGTCTATTCCTTTATACGAAATGCCGTAACCCTCGTCATAGCGATCCGGAATATAAGTATCCACATTTGGATAAAAACTTTTTAAGTAGGAAGAAACCAAGGAAACTGCAGTCGTTCCATCGACATCATAATCTCCGAAAACCAAAATTCGTTCTTGATTTTGAATTGCTTTTTCAATTCGAAGAACGGCTTTGTCCATATCTTTCATCAGATAAGGATCGTGTAAATCTTCTAATTTTGGTCTAAAAAATTGCCTCGCTTCTTCAAAAGTTTTAATGTCGCGCTGTACCAAAAGTGTGGCAGTCAGCTCGTCAACATTTAAGGAATTTTGCAGGCTTTTTACTTTTTCTGAATCGGGTTTTGGTTTTAAGTTCCAACGCATTTTTGTATGGTGTTTATTTTTCTGGATTAAAATATTTTACTTTTTTCTAGTAACGCTTCACCTTCAAAATGAATTCCGTCCCAACTAAATTGCATAAAATTCCGAATGTTTTGATGGTCATTCCCATCGGGATTTTTCAGTACATCTTCAAAATAATAACTCCCGAAGCAAGCCAAAGTCGCTTCTTCTGAAAGATTTTGCAGTTTTGCGAAAGAAAAAATCTTGCAAGAACCGTTATTTTCTCCAGTATTATTATGTTGATTTCCATTTTTGAAAGCAGTCGGTTCAAAATCATAATTTTCTTCGATGACATTTATCGCGTCTTGAAAAGTTATTGATTTCGGATTTTCTTGAAGTTGTTTTAAAAAAGAAACAGTATTCATTTTATTGATTGAAATAATTAATTTTCACTTCCACTTTTGCAAAATGACGAAACATTTCCATCACGCCACAATATTTTTCTACGGATAAATCCACAATTTTCTGAAGTTTTGTTTGGTCTAGATCTTTTCCGTAGAAATTGTAATCGACACGAACGGTATGATAGAATTTCGGATGTTCTTCGGTCAAATCGCCTTCTACATCAATTGTAAAAGTATCGATTTCGGCACGCATTTTTTCAACCAGCGAAGCAATATCAATTCCGGTACAACCCGCAAGCGAAGCCAGCATCATTGACTTTGGACGAAGTCCGTCGTTATTTCCTCCAAATTCTGCATCAGAATCCATCTTGATCAAACCACCAGGATTTGTAGATTCAAAAGACATTTTACCGAGCCATTTTGTTTTTACTTGGTGTGTGTTCATAAATTGAAATTTAAAGATTGAAGGATTAAAAAATTGCAAAATTTCCTTGCGCAAAAAATCTGTGAAATCTGTGTTTTATTTCGTAGGTTTTCCTCCAACAATGACCACAATTTCTCCTTTTGGAGGTTTTGTTTCAAAGTGTTTCAATACTTCCGCAACTGTTCCACGGATAGTTTCTTCATGTAATTTTGATAATTCTCTTGACACTGAAACCGCTCTGTCTTCCCCAAAATATTGAATAAATTCAGTTAAAGTTTTTACCAATTTATGTGGCGAAACATATAAAACCATCGTTCGGGTTTCCTCAGCTAAAGCCAAATATCTTGTCTGTCTTCCTTTTTTATCAGGCAGAAATCCTTCAAAAACAAATTTATCATTCGGCAAACCGCTATTGACCAAAGCCGGCACAAAAGCAGTCGCGCCAGGAAGGCATTCCACGTCAATATTATTTTCAACACAAGCGCGCGTCAGCAAAAATCCAGGATCAGAAATCGCCGGAGTTCCCGCGTCAGAAATCAAAGCGATCGTTTCGCCAGATTTCAATCTTGAAATTAAATTTTCCACTGTTTTATGCTCATTGTGCATGTGATGGCTTTGCATGTGCGTTCCGATTTCGAAATGTTTCAGCAGTTTGCCACTGTTTCGAGTGTCTTCTGCCAAAATTAAATCGACTTCTTTCAAGACTTTTATTGCTCTGAAAGTCATGTCTTCAAGATTGCCGATTGGCGTTGGAACTAGATATAATTTTGACATTTATTATTTTTTTCTAACCGCAGATTCGCAGATTTATTTTCTTTTTTTGCCACAGATTGAAAGGATTAAAATGATTCCTGTTTTTTTTTTGAACAACAGTAAATAATCCGTGAAAATTCTTTTAATCTGTGGCAAAAAAAATCGCAAGCACAATTAAAAATCTGCGAATCTGCGGTAACTTCTTATTTAAATTTATTTTCGACAACTTCCAAAAAGCGTTCTTGAAAATCTTCTTTGCCTTTCCATTCGTTATAATCTGGTTTTACCAAATCTTCAATGAAATTTTTAGCGTCTTGAAACGTATCAAAAGTGTTCAATTGCGATAAAACTCGGTTGAAATCTTCGTTGCTTCCCCCAAAAAGATGGTTTACAAAACCAACTCTGTCGTTCAAACCAATTGTGATTCCTTTGGTTACTTTTTCAACATGAGGTTTTGGTTCTTCCTTTGTAGCTTCTACTTTTTCTTCCTCTTTTGTAGCTTCTTCTTGAACTAGCTCTTGTGCTTTTACTTCTTCTTCGGGCTTAACTTCTGCTTTATTTTCCTCTTCGTGATCGTGTTCGTGCTTTTTCTCGATTTCCGCTTTCACGAATTCCAAGTCTTTATAATGATCGCCTAAGAAATCTTCAAAAATGATTTGGTGCCCCGATTCTTTTGCTACTTCTTCAACCGTTTCTTCTTCTTTTTTATCAAAAGCCAATTCAAAAGCGGGTGCAAAATCATCTTCTTTTTTCGTTTCTTGCGGAGTTTCCATAGTAGCGATTTCTTCTACTTTTGGTTCCACTTCTTGATCGACAGCTTCTTCGGCTTCTTCCAAAGTTGGTTCTTCCGTTTCAAAAACAACAGTCGGTTCTTCTTCTAAATCTTCTTCCGAAAGTTCAATTTGACCCACAACCACTTTTTCTTCTTCCGCTTGCGGTTCTATTTCTTCGGATTTCGTTTCTTCTTCAGATTCCACTGCTGCTATCTCCTCATTTTCAGATTCGCTTTCTTCAACAGCTTCTTCCTCTTTTATGTCATCCGTATGATTTGCTTTCTCTTCACTTACAATTTTCTGAGCTTCTAAAGCAACTTCTTCTTGAGTATCCAAAGCAACTTTGCCTGCAACTACATTTTCATCAAAAGCAGTTTCCAAAACTTCATAAGCTTCAGATTTGCCGATTGTGGGTTGCAATCCTGCGAAATTTTCTTCTACAAAAAGCAAAACTGACAGTTTCTCATATACTTTTTGAGATTCTTGGTGCAACTGAACTAGCTCAGATTTGTTTTTCAGCTTCAAGATTCTGTGCGCAATGCTGATTAATTCGGCTTCTAACTTTTTCTTCATAACTTTTGATATATAATTGAGTAAAGCAACGGTTTTTTAATAAATTTGTTTCTGTCACAAAGTAAAAAAAACTAATCCTTTTTAAGGCTGAAAATTACAAAATGTTTCTCGAAAATACAGTAAATCATAAAGAACAATTTGGCTGGATTGAAGTAATCTGCGGTTCGATGTTTTCGGGAAAGACCGAAGAGCTGATTCGCCGACTGAAAAGAGCTCAATTTGCCAAGCAGAAAGTGGAAATTTTCAAACCTGCAATCGACACGCGCTACCACGACGAAATGGTGGTTTCGCACGATGCAAACGAAATTCGCTCCACGCCTGTTCCCGCTGCCGCAAACATCAGAATCTTGGCGCAAGGTTGTGACGTTGTCGGCATTGATGAAGCGCAGTTTTTTGACGATGAGATTGTTTCGGTCTGCAATGATTTGGCCAATTCTGGAATTCGAGTGATTGTCGCGGGATTGGATATGGATTTTAAAGGAAATCCGTTTGGACCAATGCCGGCACTTATGGCAACGGCTGAATATGTGACAAAAGTGCATGCAGTTTGCACCAGAACCGGAAATTTAGCCAATTATAGTTTCAGAAAAGCAAACAATAATAACTTGGTTATGCTTGGTGAAACTGAAGAATATGAACCATTGAGTCGTGCCGCTTATTTTAATGCGATGAAGGAATTGCAGGACAATGAGCAAAGTTTTTTTGCTAAGAAAAAAGATATTTAATTTTAGATTTCAGCGCACAGACTTAAATGACCTTATATACCTTAAATGGTAAAAGTCAAAACAGATAAGGCATATAAGAACATATTAGCGAACTTCAATTTTAAACTTTTTAATGTTTTCAATATGAAACTTTGTAACTTTGAATCTCTCCAACTTTCAAACTAAAAAAGAAAAATTGAGCTTAAAAATCCAACACATCATTCCTGAAATCAAAGCTGTTTTCAACGGAAAATCCCAATTAGAAATCGACAATGTTTCTATCGACAGCCGTTCGCTTCAGAATAATTCTGGGACATTATTTTTTGCGTTATCTGGAGCAAATAATGACGCGCATCAATATATCGAAGACTTGATTTTAAAGGGAGTTCAGAACTTCGTGGTCAATCATATTCCAAATAATTTAGAAGGCAAAGCCACTTTTTTAGTCGTAGAAAACACATTAAAAGCGTTGCAGGATTTTGCTTCATTTTATAGAAAATCGTTCCATTTTCCAATTATCGGAATTACCGGAAGCAACGGAAAAACCATCGTAAAAGAATGGCTGAATTTTCTCTTGAGTCCGGATTATAATATTATCAGAAGCCCGAAAAGTTATAATTCCCAAATCGGAGTGCCACTTTCGGTGATTTCAATTAATGAAAAACACAATCTAGGAATATTTGAAGCCGGAATTTCCACGACAAACGAAATGGAAAAACTGGAAAAAATTATCCAGCCGACGATTGGAATTTTGACGAATATCGGTTCTGCTCATGACGAAGGTTTTCAAAATTTGGAGGAAAAAATTACGGAAAAACTTCGCCTTTTTGAAAATTCCGAAATTCTTATTTATCAAAAAAATAATTTGGTTGATTCGCTTATAAACCCAAATCTGGAGACGTTTACTTGGAGTTTTGAAGACGAAAAAGCGAATGTTTTTATTACGAAAAAATCAATTTCAGATAAAACGCAATTACACATTAAATTCGGAGCTACTTTTTTTGACGTAATTATTCCTTTTCAGGATAAAGCTTCGGTTGAAAATGCTATCAATTGTTTGATGACTTTGTTGCATTTGGGTTATTTGCCGGAAGTAATTCGCCAGAGAATACAATTGTTGTATTCCGTAGAAATGCGCTTGAAAGTCAAAAACGGCAATAATAATACAGCTATAATTGACGACAGCTACAGCTCTGATTATCAATCTTTAAAAATTGCTCTAGACTTTTTAGAACAGCAAAAACAATACAAAAAGAAGACGATAATTCTTTCGGATATTATTCAAAGCGGATTGCCAACGGATGAATTATATACCAAAGTTTCTGAATTAGTAACTTCCAATAAAATAGACAGAATCATCGGAATTGGAGAAGAAATTTCTACGTATTCTGAGAGTTTCAAAAACATAATTACCTATAAAAATACCCAAGATTTTATTGCTGATTTCAAGAATCTGACTTTCGAAAACGAAACGATTCTAATCAAAGGCGCACGAATTTTCCAGTTTGAAGAAATCACTTCTTTATTGGAAGAGAAAACGCACGAAACAGTTTTAGAAATCAACTTGAATGCCATCAGCCACAACTTGAATTTCTTCAAATCAAAATTAAAACCAGAAACCAAATTAATGGTCATGGTCAAAGCATTTGGCTATGGAAGTGGCGGATTTGAAATTGCAAAATTATTAGAATACCATAAAGTCGATTATCTCGGTGTTGCTTTTGCCGACGAAGGAATTTCGCTGAAAAGTGCCGGAATCACGTTGCCAATTATGGTCTTGAATCCAGAAAACACAAGCTTTCCTGCGATAATTGAGCATAATTTAGAACCTGAAATTTATTCTATTAAAGGTCTGCGAGCCTTTTTAAAAATTGCAGAGCAGAGAAATTTACAGCATTTTCCGGTTCATATAAAATTGGATACCGGAATGCACCGTCTTGGTTTTCAAGAAAATGATTTGGATGAATTGATTGCGACTTTAAAAAATACGCCTTCGATAAAAGTAAAAAGTATTCTGAGTCATTTGGCGACGAGCGATGATTTGAAGCATCACGAATTTGCAAAATCCCAAATTGCTTTGTTTGAAAAATTGTCTTCAAGAATTGTAAGTGAACTTTCAATACAGCCGATTCGTCATATTTTAAATACTTCGGGAATTAGCAATTATCCGGAAGCGCAATATGATATGGTTCGCTTGGGAATCGGACTTTACGGAGTTTCCAATGATCCTTCGGAAACAAAATATTTGGAAAATGTTGGGACTTTAAAATCCATTATTTCCCAAATCAGAACGATTCAAGCTGGAGAAAGTGTGGGTTATGGAAGACGTTTTATGGCGGATAAAGAAACCAAAATCGCCACAATTCCCATTGGTTATGCCGACGGAATTCCGAGAAGTTGGGGCAATGAAACTGGGTATATTATGATTAAAAACCAGAAAGCGAATATCGTCGGAAGCGTTTGCATGGATATGCTGATGGTGAATGTGACCGACATAGATTGTTTGGAAGGCGATGCTGTAATTATCTTCGGAGAAAATCCGAATGTGACTTATATTGCTGAGAAATTGGGCACAATTCCGTATGAAATTTTGACTGGAATTTCGCATCGTGTAAAACGTGTCTTTTATCGAGAATAGCTATTTTTTGTTGAAAATGTTAAAATATTTATTTAATTTAGCATAACAAAAATCAACCAAAAAAAATTTTATGGGACTAGCGAAAGAATTTAAAGAGTTTGCTTTTAAAGGCAATGTGCTCGACTTGGCAGTCGGTGTAGTAATCGGAGCTGCTTTTAGTGCAATTATAAAATCCCTGGTAGATGATGTGATAACGCCATTGCTTCTCAATCCTGCATTAGAAGCTGCTGGTGCAAAAGACATTGCAACTTTAGAATGGAATAGCGTAAAATATGGTAATTTTCTATCGAACGTTATTTCTTTTTTCATTGTCGCAATTGTACTTTTTTTAATCATTAAAGGTGTAAATGCCTCACGCAAAAAAGAAGTTGAAACTCCTGCAGCACCGCCAGCGCCTTCTAATGAAGAAAAATTATTGATGGAAATTCGCGATGCCTTAAAAAATAGACCCTAATAAATTTCCGCTACATTATATATTCTAACCTAAACCGTTTCTTGATTGAGACGGTTTTTTTACAAATATTTATTTTCATAACAAATTGTTATATTTTAAATATTCGTATTTTCAATCAGATTATTAGCTACTTTTGCATTCAGAAAATCAGTTTTAAACATTTAAAATCAAGAATATGAAAGTTGCTGTTGTTGGCGCAACCGGAATGGTTGGCGAAGTAATGCTTCAAGTTTTGGCGGAAAGAAATTTTCCTGTAACCGAGTTGATTCCTGTGGCTTCAGAGAAATCTGTCGGAAAGGAAATCGAATTCAAGGGAAAAAAGTATAAGGTTGTGGGATTGGAAACTGCCGTTGCCATGAAGCCTGAAATAGCTTTGTTTTCGGCTGGCGGAGAAACTTCTTTGGCCTGGGCACCAAAATTCGCAGAAGCCGGAACAACAGTAATTGACAATTCATCAGCTTGGAGAATGCACGCTGATAAAAAATTAATTGTTCCTGAAATCAATGCTTCAGAATTGACAAAAGACGATAAAATTATTGCAAATCCAAATTGTTCGACTATTCAAATGGTTTTGGCCCTGGCGCCTTTGCATAAAAAATACAACATCAAAAGAATCATCGTTTCTACTTACCAATCCATTACTGGAACTGGCGTTAAAGCTGTGCAACAGTTAGAAAATGAATATGTTGGAGCAAAAGGGGAAATGGCTTACAAATACCAAATCCACAGAAATGCAATTCCTCAATGTGATTCATTTGAAGACAATGGTTACACAAAAGAAGAGATGAAACTGGTTCGAGAAACTCAAAAAATCTTAAGCGACAAAACGATTGCCGTTACTGCAACTGCAGTTCGCGTGCCGATTGTTGGAGGCCATAGTGAAGCAGTAAATGTGGAATTTACAAATGATTTTGATGTAAATGACGTACGCAAAATCCTTCACGAAACACCGGGAGTCGTGGTTCAAGATAATACCGACACTTACACTTACCCGATGCCGTTATTTGCACAAGGAAAAGACGACGTTTTCGTGGGAAGAATTCGTCGCGATGAATCACAGCCAAATACGCTAAACATGTGGATTGTGGCTGATAACTTGAGAAAAGGTGCAGCAACAAATACTGTTCAAATTGCTGAATATTTGGTGGCAAATAAATTGGTATAAAGTTTAAATTCTTATAAATATTTAAAAGCTACAATTGAAAAGTTGTAGCTTTTTTTATACCCAATCCAAAGCCTCAAAGCAAAAAACTAGCACCTTCAACCTTTCAACAAATCCTTAAAATATGTTAAAACAATTATTTTTATAATCCTCTTCCCTACATTTGCATTGGATGAAAAAGAAATTTGCCATAATAAATCTCTCTTTGATGCTGACAGTATTGTTTTCGATACTGTTTCAGTCTGTCCATTCTTATGAGCATTTTTTAGGCCAGGAAACGACTTTTGTTAATCATTCACAGGATGAAGGAAATACAAAAATCCAAACGCTCGACCACAATCATGAGAAATGTTTTGTCTGCGAATTTACCTTAAGCAGTTTTATCGCGACAGAATTTACTTCTTTCAAATCACAGCTTGCTTTTGAGGCTTTTGCCCACACGAATTTTCCCGCGACAGAAACTCCTGATGTTTTTTCAGGAAGCCTTTTCTCGCACCGCGGACCGCCTTCTAATTGCTAATTATCGAATAGGGAAACTTCCCTACTTTCTGGCTTTTTCCTTTTTGGAATCTGCCATAATTATCATTTTAGAGTTGTAAAAAATGCGATACATCTTACTATTTGTTTTCCTATTTATGGGAAATCAATCTCTTGTCTATTCCCAAAACACATTGTCTGGGAAAATTACAAACGAGAAAAAGCAGCCTTTAGCGGGAAGCCACATCCACGTTTCAAGCTTTTTTGCTAATGCGGATGAAGCTGGAAATTATACAATTAACGGAATTCCGAATGCGCGTCTGCAGGTTTTTGTGGAATATTTGGGTTATAAAACTTTGGATACAATTATAGATTTCCAAGAAAATAAAGTACTCAATATTGCTTTAAAACCTGATGTTTCTCAATTGTCAGAAGTCGTTTTGAAAGAAACTTACGCCAAAGAAAAAGCGCAAGAAATCAAAACTTCTACGATTGAAAAATACAGCAGTGAAAGCTTAGGTGACGCTTTAAAGGAAATCAGTGGCGTTTCTTCCTTAAAAACTGGAAACACGATTGTCAAGCCAATCATCAATGGCTTGCACAGCAGCCGTGTTTTGATTATCAACAACAACGTGCGTTTGGAAGACCAGCAATGGGGAACCGAACACGCGCCAAACATGGATCTCAACACAGCAGGAAAAATTTCAGTAATTAAAGGCGCTTCCGGCCTGCAATTTGGCGGTGATGCGATTGGCGGGACGGTTATTATTGATCCGCCACACATTCCTGTTAAAGATACCATTTTCGGAAAGACGATTTTAAGCGCCCAATCCAATGGTCGCGGTGGCAGTCTGACTTCTTCACTATTCAAGGGCTATAAAAGTGGCTGGAACTGGAATCTTCAAGGAACTTACAAATATCTAGGCGATTTCGAAGCGCCAGATTATGTACTTTCAAATACGGGAAACCGTGAAAAAAACTTTTCCGGAAGCTTTGGATACAAAGGAGAAAATCAAGGATTCAGCTTTTTCTACAGTTATTTCAATGCTGAAATCGGAATTTTGAGAGCTTCGCATATCAGCGCCGTTTCTGATTTGATTCGCGCGATTAATAGTGGCCAGCCTCAATATATTTCTGATTTCTCCTATGATATAAATGCGCCAAGACAAGAATTGCAGCATCATTTGGGAAAAATAAATTATTACAAACATTTTTCAAATCACCGAAAATTGTCGCTTCAATATTCTTTTCAATTCAACAATCGATTAGAATTTGACTTGCGCAGAGGTGGGGACCGTGACAAGCCTTCCTTAGATTTAGACTTGAAAACACATACTTTCAATGCTGATTTTGAAGGAAATTATTCGGATAATTTAAAGTATAAAGTCGGAATAAGTGCGGGCTTCCAAAATAATTTCGCAGATACTGACAATACTAATGTTCGCGCTTTGATTCCAAATTATGACAAGTCAGATGCCGGAATTTATGCCATCGGAACTTACATTCTAAATAACAAACTGTCTTTAGAAACCGGACTTCGATATGATTTCAGCCACATTGATGCCCAAAAATATTATTTGAAAACAAGATGGACTGAGCGTGGCTACGATGCTAAATTTAGTGATTTTATTGTCAGCGATGCGGGTCAGCAATGGTATACAAATCCGGTTTTTAATTACAATAATTTCTCAGGAAGTTTGGGCTCAAAATATGAATTCAGCAATAATTTGCATTGGACGACAAATGTTGGCGTGACCAGCAGAAATCCAAATCCTGCCGAATTATTCAGCGACGGATTGCACCATGCGACTGGCCAGATCGAATTGGGAGATTTGGCATTGAAGCGCGAAGTTGCCTTAAAATTGTCAACTGCTTTCAATTACACTTCCAGCAATTTTGCTTTGGAAATAAATCCGTATGCGAATTTTATCAATGATTTTAAGATTTTGATTCCGACGACAATTATCCTTTCAAACCGCGGGCCTTTTCCAGTTTGGGAATACAAGCAAGTAAACGCAAGACTTTTTGGAATTGATTTTACGGCTGATTATGATTTTATGAAAAATTGGAATTGGCATTCTACAGCGGCATTTGTTTATGGGGATGACTTGACAAACGACACAGCCTTGATTGACATGCCTCCAATGAATTTCAACAACAGCATCAGTTTTAGAAAAGCAAGTTGGAATAATCTTGTCTTGAGCTTAAAAAATGAAACTGTTTTGACTCAGAAAAGATATCCAAATAACGATTTTTATATTGATGTTTTTGACACCGGAGAGCCTGTAAGCACTTTGGTTGAAATCAGCAAACCGCCAAAAGGCTACAGCCTGCTACATTTTAATTCTGAGATGAGCTTCAGTGTTTTAAACAACTCTAAAATGACCATCGGATTTAATATCCAAAACATTATGAACACGAACTACCGAGATTATCTCAACAGAATCCGCTATTATGCTGATGATTTGGGACGCAATTTTAGGGTTCAACTAAAACTAAATTATTAAATTTTAAAAAACATTTCCTCATGAAAACAATCAAATTTTTATCTCTAAGCCTTATTGCCACACTATTTTTTGCTTCTTGCAACAGCGATGACAGCAGTGGCGGAAGCGGTCCGGTTAATGAAGAAGAAGTAATTACCACTTTAAAAGCGACTTTAAACGGCGGCGGTCAAACGATCACGCTTACTTCCAGAGATTTAGACGGAGCGGAAGGCCCAAATGCGCCGATAGTTACCGTTTCAGGAAATTTTGCACCAAGCACGACTTACAACGGAAGCCTTGATTTATTAAACGAAGCTGCAACTCCTGCAGAAAGCATTACGGCAGAAATTTTAGAAGAAGCTCATGACCATCAGTTTTTCTTCAATGTTTCTAATGATTTAGGAAGTTTTGCGTATGCAAGCCCAAATGATGAAAACGGACATCCGGTAGGATTAAACTTTACTTTCACAACTGGTGCAACTTCCGGAACTGGCAATTTTACTATCACTTTAAGACATCAGCCAAATAAAACCGGTGAAGGTGTTTCTTCTGGAAATATCACAAATGCTGGCGGTGAAACTGACATTCAAGTGACTTTCCCAATTGTAATTGCTGTACAATAATACTATTTTCATACTAAAAAAAACCGCTGTAATGGCGGTTTTTTTATTTATAAATTGAAGAAACAACTCCCTTTTTACTCTAGCAGAATAGTTGTATTTTTAACCTCTACAATATTAATTACACATTAATATAACTATTATTTATCAACATATTAATTTAGTTAACATATTTTTAGTAATTTAGGAAATTTAATACCTATTTAGTAACTGTTAAATTTCGTAATCATGAATTCAAAATTTACTTCGATTGTTCGTGTTGTTTTAGGAATTGTTCTTTTGGTTTTTGGTCTTAATAAATTCTACCCCCTGCCCTTTCTTCCCATGCCGCATTTGCCAGAAAGCGCCGCTTCCTTCATGGGATCTTTATCTGCCACAGGCTATGTTTTGCCGGTCGTTGCCACTTTAGAAATATTCATAGCCATTTTGCTTTTATCAAAAAAATGGATTGCTTTTGCCCTGATTCTATTAGTTCCAATTTCACTAAATATTTTGCTTTTCCATCTATTTCTTGATATTCCAGGAATCGGAGGCGCAGTTTTAGTAGCAGTTTTAAACGGAATCCTGATCTACAAACATTGGGCGCAATACCGTCCGCTTTTTAACTAACTTACAATTCATTTTTCCCTATTTTTGTAGGAATCAAAAAACATTTTAATGAAAAAATTAGTATTAACAGTGATTGCAGCATCCGCTCTTTTATCTTGTAAAGAAGAAACCATTAAAGAAGAGAAAATCGTGCTAATATATCCTGAAACCAAGCAAGTCGACACGACTACTACTTACTTCGGAACAGAAGTAAAAGACCCATACCGCTGGCTGGAAGATGACAAATCTGCCGAAACTGCGGCGTGGGTAAAAGCTGAAAACGAAGTCACTTTTGGCTATTTAGAAAAAATTCCTTTTAGAAAAGAATTAAAGGAAAGACTAGAAAAAGTATGGAATTATGAGAAGATTTCTGCTCCATTTAAGGAAGGAGATTATACTTATTATTTCAAAAACAACGGTTTGCAAAACCAATCTGTTTTATACAGAAAAGATAAAAGTGGCAAGGAAGAATTGTTCCTAGATCCAAATACTTTTTCTGCTGACGGAACAACTTCGCTTTCTTCTGTAGAATTTTCAAAAGATGGATCTTTAGTGGCTTATTCCATTTCTGAAGCAGGAAGCGACTGGAATAAAATAATCATTTTGGATGCCGTTACTAAAAAGAAACTGGAAACTGAATTGGCAGACGTAAAATTCAGCGGTATTGCTTGGATTGGCAACGAAGGTTTCTATTATTCAAGTTATGACAAGCCAACCGGAAGCCAGCTTTCGGCCAAAACCGATCAGCACAAATTGTATTTCCACAAGTTGGGAACTTCTCAAAAAGACGACAAAATTATCTTCGGGCAAAACGAAAAACGCCGTTATGTGGGCGCGTACGTTACGGAAGATGACAGATATTTAGTTATTTCGGCAGCAAATTCCACATATGGAAATGAGCTTTACATTAAAGATTTAAGTGTTCCAAACAGCAAAATCGTAAACATTGTAAACAATTTCAACAGCGATAATAATATTGTCGACAACGTTGGGACAAAATTGTTTATCACTACAGATTTAAACGCTCCGAACCAAAAAGTGGTTACAGTTGACGCTTCAAATCCAAAATCAGAGAACTGGAAAGATTTTATTCCGGAAACGGAGAATGTGTTGTCCATAAGCACCGGTTCAGGATTTATCTTCGCAAATTACATGAAAGATGCCGTTTCTCAGATCAAGCAATATGATTATGAAGGGAAAATGCTTCGTGAAATTAAATTGCCTGGAATCGGTTCTGCAGGAGGTTTTGGCGGTAAAAAAGAAGATGCTGAATTGTATTATTCTTTTACAAATTACACCACTCCAGGGACAATTTATGCTTACAATCCAAAAGCTGGAACTTCAAAAGTATATGAAAAACCAAAAGTAGATTTCAAATCTGAAGACTATGAAAGCAAGCAGGTTTTCTACACTTCAAAAGACGGAACAAAAGTGCCGATGATTATCACGCATAAAAAAGGCTTGAAATTAGACGGCAAAAACCCGACAATTCTCTATGGTTATGGTGGTTTCAGCGTAAGCTTGACGCCTGCTTTTAGTATTTCTAATGCCGTTTGGCTAGAACAAGGAGGCGTTTATGCGGTCCCAAATCTTCGCGGTGGCGGGGAATACGGAAAAAAATGGCACGACGGAGGAATCCAGCAAAAGAAACAGAATGTATTTGATGATTTCATCGCTGCAGCAGAATATTTGATGAAAGAAAAATATACTTCTCCAGATTTCTTGGCAATCCGCGGAGGTTCAAACGGAGGTTTGTTAGTTGGCGCAACAATGACACAAAGGCCTGACTTGATGAAAGTGGCGCTGCCAGCAGTTGGCGTTTTAGACATGCTTCGCTACCACACATTTACAGCGGGCGCAGGTTGGGCTTATGACTATGGAACTGCCGAAGATTCTAAAGAGATGTTTGATTATTTGAAAACCTATTCTCCAGTTCACAACGTGAAAAAAGGCGTAAAATATCCGGCAACATTAGTTACGACAGGCGATCACGACGATAGAGTTGTTCCAGCGCATAGTTTTAAATTCGCTGCTGAATTGCAAGCAAAGCAAACTGGCGACAATCCTGTTTTGATTCGAATTGAAACCAATGCCGGCCACGGCGCTGGAAAACCAGTTTCTAAAACTATTGAAGAAGCGGCAGATATTATGGCGTTTACATTGTTCAATATGGGTTACAGAGAATTGCCAAGCAAAAAATAAAAGCAATAATAATCTAAACAGAAAAGCATCCGCATAAAGTGGATGCTTTTTTATTTTTGAGCAATTAAAATCAAATCTTTAGTAACGGTTCCGTCATTTTGCAAAAAATCTTTTCGCGTCATGCTTATAATCCTAAAACCGCTTTTGACAAGAGCTTCTGTCAAGTAATCGGCTTCGTGATAATTAATATAAGCTTGATATTTTCCAGAACTAGACTTTTTAAATCCTGATTTTGAATGGTCGTCTTCCATCGTACTCAAGTACAAAATTCCGTTGAGATTTAAGATCTCAAAAGCATCATCTATTAATTTTACAGCTTCTTTTTTGGAAAGATAAGGCAGTGCGAAACCGCACATGATTGCGTCAAATGTTTGCGACAAGCTTTTTATATTTCGGCAATCCATCATCTGAAAATCAGCTTTAGGATTGTTATTTTTTGCGAGTTCAAGCATTTTCAAGGATAGATCAGTGGCGGTAATTTTAAAATCGGGTCGCTTTTGAAGCAGATATTTTGTAATATTTCCTGGTCCGCAAGCCAATTCTAATAACAGCGCATTTTTCTTGTCAATTGAGTTGCAAAACAAATCAAAAGTATCGTCATACAAATCCATATCCATGAATTTCTCTTGATATTCATCGGCGCAATTATCAAATACATAAATTGTATTTTCAGTAGAATCCATGGCAAGCTGAAATTATTTCAACGACAATTTCTGTAGCAAATCGTCTGAAGCATCTTCAATATACATTCCGTAAGAAGTAACTAAAATTCCTTTTACGCCATCTTTAGATTCAATTCCATAAACCGTTGATTCTTCATCCGGATTTGAATCTCCTTCATACCTGTAAACTTCTGTAATCTCGAAATCGGCACAGTCGTAAGCGGCATCATTTACCGTAAGAGCATTTCCAGAAATATTAAAATCTACCATGAAACCAGCATCTCGCAATTGTTTTATGGCTTCTAAAACAGTTGCATATTTATAATTCGCACTCATCTTTAAACTTTTTTGTAAGTCCTAAAGTTACGTAAAAATATTGATTTCAAGAATTAATATAACAAATAGGAAGCTCCGATAGAACCATAAAAATAGCCCTCGTTTCTGCTGTTATCAATTTCTTTGCTTCTGTAAACAAATAAATAATGCAGATTCCAATGGTTTTTTCTGTACTTAAATCCGGCTTCGCCATAAAAGCGCAACGGCCGCAAATCAAAAGTTACTGGACTGTCATTATTAAACATGCTTCCTTGGATCGTGGCATCGTAAACCTGATAATTGATATTCGGATTTATGTAGAAATAAAATTCGCTTTGTTCCTTATACTTTGATTTATCAGCATTTAAGGAAGCATTATGAAGATTTGAATCATAAAAAGGAAGCAGTTTTTTCAAGCTGAAACGGGCTAAAGGCCCAACTGTAATTCCGTTTAAAACTGTTCCGAAATTCGCTTCGCCTTGGAGGCTGAAATCTACATTCTGGCTAAATTTTGAAGGAAATATTTTCTTGGAATAAAACAAATTCCCTTGAACCGCCAAAGCATTATGGATTTGATAATCCCAGCCTTCGACATCTTTGTAGCCAAAAGCTTTATGAAATAATTTCTGAAATTCTTCCGCTCCAGAAGACGGACCGACAACGCCAACTTGGCCAGTCATTTTAAAAACAGATTCGTTTTGGTAGAACTTATGCAATCCTGCTTCTACAAAAAGGTAGCCCGCAAAAGGCCTGTCTTGCTTTCTTACCGAAGCCGCTTCGACAGTATGCGGATTGTAAATATATTGCCCAAATTTAAATTCTGTAATCTTTTTATTGATATTCAGATTCTCATTTTGGTTTAAATATCTGTAGAAAATTTCAATTCCGTTGGTATAATATTGATCATTTACCGTGGAAGTAAACAAATCGTTGTCAATCAAAATGCCAATTTCTCCCGATTTATTCTGGCTGAAAAGCGCGGTCGTAAAGATTAGAAAAAGCAACGGGGAAATTTTTTGCAGCATATCAATATTCTAATTTCACATAATTCATGTGTTTCATGATTCGCCCTTTTCGTCTTTCAATATAAGAAGAGGAATTTGACGCCTTAAATTTTCTGGGATTCGGAAGAATTGCAGCGATTCCGGCAGCTTCTCTTTTGGAAACAGATGAAGCGCTTTTTTTATACCAATGTTCAGAAGCCGCTTCAACGCCATAAACGCCGTCGCCCATTTCAATACTGTTCAAATACACTTCCATGATGCGTTCTTTGCCCCAAAAAATTTCAATTAAAACTGTAAAATAGGCTTCCAAGGCTTTTCTCAAATAGCTTCTCCCTTGCCACAAGAAAACATTTTTTGCAGTTTGCTGTGAAATTGTGCTTCCTCCTTTTAATTTTTTTCCTTTAGAATTGTTCTTGAAGGCTTTTTGCATGGCCGTAAAATCAAATCCGTTATGCGATAAAAAAGTTCCATCTTCACTTGCGATTACCGCTTTTTGGAGATTTTTAGAAATATCTTCTAACGGAACCCAGTCGTGGCTACAAGTCATTTCTTTTCCAGCTTCTTTCTGTTCCATTGCGCGAACGGCCATCAGCGGCGTAAACGGAACTGGAACAAATTTAAAAAGTATGACAAAAAACACCGAGATTCCGAGAAACCAAAGTGCGCATTTTATTAAAAATTGAAGTATTTTTTTACCCATAAATAATTGCAAAACGTATAATCTAATCTATTAAATCAGCCAATTCCTGACCAATCAAGCTGCCAATGGCAACACCCATTCCGCCTAATCTCACACCGCAATAAACATGTTCGGAAATTTTTTCGACAATTGGCTTTTTGCTCGAACCTATTCCCATAATGCCGCTCCAGCGATGCTCAATTTTAAAATCGCGGTTTGGCAAAATTACTTCTTTTAAAATTTCTTCCAATTTATTTTGTATTAAATCTGTCTGGCCAAATGCTGTTGTAGTTTCGCCTTCGAAATCTTCATTTCTGGCACCGCCAAATAGAATTCTGTCGCCGAAATTCCTGAAATAATAATAACCTTTATCAATATGAAAAGTTCCTTTGATATCTAAATTCGGAATTGGCTCAGTGATTAAAACTTGTGCTCTTGCTGGTTTTACAGCTCCGTTTGTCAAGTTTCCAGCGAAACCATTTGTCGCAAAAAAGAGTTTTTGGGTTTGGAAATCAAAATCGTTTGTAGCGACTCGAACACCGTTTGCATTTTCCTGATATTCAGTCACGGTTTGCTGGTTTAAGATGAGAATATTATTTGCAATGGCTAATTTCAGCAACGCTTGCATCATATTTCCGGTATCAATTTGTCCTTCAAATGGATTGAAAACTAAATAGTGTTGAATGCCGCCAAAATCAAAACGGTCGATTTCTTTGGCAAAAACATCGGCCTTGAAAAGCGGACGCAAGACATCATTGATAAAAGGAATTTTTTGGAGGCATTCGTTGTAATGGCTTTCTGAATTTTTCAAAAAAAGTTCATAACCGCCGTATAATTTGTAGTCAATAGTTGCATCTCCAAGACGTTTTCTCAATAATTGCAAACCTTGCCAGCGTTTTTGAATCAACTGGATTACTTCTTCTTCGGAGTGATTTCTTAAATCGTCGATGATTTCAGAAATACTTCCGAAACAGGCAAAACCTGCATTTTTGGTACTTGCTCCTTGCGGCAGAAATCCTTTTTCGAGAACTAATATTTTGCTTTCAGGAAATTTTTCTCGGAGTCGCAATGCGGTGTGCAAGCCTACGATTCCGCTGCCAACGATAGTGTAATCAACGTTTGAAAACCAATTTTTTATTTCCCAGTAGCTTAAGTTCGCTTTCATGTCCTGAAGTTTAAATCCTGAAAATTTGCTTTTATACATTGCAATGCTTCTCGACTGCGCTCGAGGTGACAAAAAATACAACACAAAGCAGAAAACTACTATTTCGCTTCTAATAAAAGGAAAAATTATTCTGGCGTATTTTCTTCTTCGTTTTTAATCTCTGTTTTACGCTTGAAATAGTTGATAACCAAAGGCAAAGTCGTAATGGCAACGATTCCTAAAACGATGAATTCAATGTGTGATTTCAAATCAATTCTAAATTCTTTCAAGAATAGATCATATAAATAATGTCCGGCAAAAATGAGTGCAAATGCCCAAAGAAATGAACTTAATATGTTATAAAACATGAATTTCTTTTTTTCCATAGCTACGATTCCTGCGATAATTGGCGCAAAAGTTCGGATTATTGGAAGAAAACGCGCAAAAATAATCGCGCGCCCGCCATGCTTTTCAAAGAAAATTCTTGACTCGACTAAATATTTTTTCTTGAACCAGAAAGTATCTTCTTTATTGTAAAGATAATAACCGCTTTTTGAGCCAAACCAATAGCCAAAAGTGTTTCCGATGATTCCTGCGAGCGCAACAAGCGACGCCAGTAAAACAAGATTTATGAAGTCGCTGTCAATGGTGACGATGGTTGACATCAATTCACCGCTGTAAATTCCTGCAAGAAAAAGGAGCGTGTCGCCCGGAAGAAAAAATCCGGCAAAAAGACCCGTTTCAGCAAAAACTATAAATAAAACGACGTAGATTCCGACAGGAACACCGCCAATTTGGATGTTAATATAATATTCTGGATTTAATAATTGCGTCCAATCAAAACTGCTCATTAGTGTGTAATTTCTGGTGTTATTGTTTCCCCTGGTTCCGATTCCCATTTGTCAACCGCTGTTGTGGCCAAAGCGTTTCCGAGCACGTTGGTCATGCTTCGCGCCATGTCACAAAAGTGATCGATTGGCAAAATCAAAGCAATTCCTTCTGGCGGAATTCCGAACATCGCACAAGTTGCAACTACAACAATTAGCGAGGCTCTTGGCACGCCGGCAACTCCTTTGCTGGTCAACATCAAGACTAAAAGCATTGTCAATTGTTCCCCGATTGACATTTCGACGCCATAAACTTGGGCGATAAAAATACTCGCAAAAGTCATATACATCATGCTTCCGTCAAGATTGAAGGAATATCCGAGCGGCAAAGTAAAGGAAACTATTTTGCTTTTACATCCGAAACGCTCTAATTCTTCTACTAATTTTGGAAAAACTGCTTCGCTGGAAGTTGTTGAGAAAGCAATCAGTAGCGGACTTTTAATTCTTTTCAATAAGATCCAAAGGCGATTTCCTAGAATAAAATAACCTACAAGCAACAATAACGCCCACAGGACAAGGATTCCAATAGCGAAATCTAATAGATATTTTGCGTAAAGGCTGAAGATTTCAAAACCATAAACAGCAACGGCTGCGGCAACGGCTCCAAAAACGCCAAGCGGTGCAATCCACATGATATAAGTCACCATTTTCAGGATGACGTGCGAAATAACATCTAAAACCTTGATAATTGGATCTCCTAGTTTTCCCATTCCAGAAAGCGCAATTCCGAATAAAATCGAGAAAATAACAATTTGAAGGATTTCATTTGTTGCCATCGCTTCAAAAATACTTTTTGGAACAACGTGTGTCACAAAATGTTCTAAAGAAAATGAACTTGTATTTTTCAATAAATCATCGGCAGCAGAAACATCTTCCATCTTTATGGATGTTCCTTTTCCGGGTTTAAGCCAATTTACCAATACCAAACCAACAGTTAAAGAAACCAGCGATGCAGTGATAAACCAAGCCATTGCCTTTCCTCCAACACGGCCAACCATTTTCATGTCGCCCATTTTTGCGATTCCAACGACCAATGTAGAAAACACTAACGGCGCGATAATCATTTGGACCAAACGGATGAAAATTGTTCCCAGAAGTTTTATTTTTTCTGCAAAAGAATCAATGTTTTCAATCGATGCTGAAGAACCATTTTCAGATTTTGAAACTTTTTTCAGTGTCAGATTTGGGTTTTGCTTTAAAATAGTTGGAACTAAAGTCGTCTTCTTTTCATTTAAGACAATAACTTCTCCAGCATTCGTTGACGGCTTTTTTACATACTCTTTATAACTCGCGCTATCGCTTACAACATAAATGTCTTGCACATATTTTTTTCCGTCACTTAATTCAAAAGAAAGCTTGTCGGCTCCTAATTTTGCTGGCGAAAAACGAACTGTTTCTCCTTTTCCTGAAAAATTGATAACATACCCCAATGCAACGCCCAAAAGGAGCGCGACAATAATTGCGATAAATAATTTATTGTTGTTTTTCAAATCGTTTCATTTTAGTTCGTGAAAATAGCTATATTTTTTGACAAACCGATTTGAATGGAACTTAAAATCATAATTTTTTATTAAAAAATACTTATTTAATGAGGGTTCAGCAACCATTCACAATCTTTAATTATTCAACATATTTTATTTATATCTGTTAAATATTAATATTTTTAAGATTTATTATGATAATTTATCACAATGTAAAGAAAAATATTCTACATTTGAATCCCCCTTATTATTAACCAAAACCTACTTATTATGAAGTACAGATTACTCTCTGTGGCCTTATTGGCCTGCGCGAGTTTTTCGTTTGCTCAAAACGCAAAAACTCCTTGGAAAGCATCAGCTCCAAAAAGCGGTACCGCAATTTTTGAAAACCGGACGTTGCTTCCGACAAAAAATTTATTTGAACTTGACATCAATTCTTTAAAGCAGGAATTGGTAAAAGCACCACTTCGAACGAGTTCAAAATCTTCAAATACCATAATTTCTTTTCCAAATTCAGACGGACTTTCAGAAAAGTTCAGAATTTTCGAAGCTTCAATCATGGATCCAGAATTGGCGGCAAGATATCCAGAAATAAAATCATACACCGGACAAGGAATCGATGATCCAACTGCCACAATTTATTTCAGCATTTCACCGCTCGGGTTTCAAGGAATGATTTTGGCAGCAGACAAACCTGCAGAATTTATTGAGCCTTATTCTAAAGATCTAAAAACCTATTCCGTTTATAAAAGAGCAGACAAAAGACAAGCTTTTACCAAATTTGAATGTGAAGTAATCGACAATACAAAAGTGCAATTATCGACAATGGCGCGCCCAAATACTGACGACAGCACTTTGAGAACCTACAGATTGGCCATGTCAGTTACCGGAGAATATACGGCTTATCACGGCGGTACAAAAGCTTTGGCTTTAGCAGCAATCAACAACACGATGACCAGAGTCAACGGAGTTTTTGAAAAAGATTTTGCCGTTCGAATGGTTTTGATTTCAAATACCGATGCCGTAATTTATACAAGCGCTTCTACAGATCCTTACGGAAGTACCGACGCAAACTACAATTCGCAATTGCAATCTACTTTGACAAGCGTAATCGGAAACGCCAATTATGACATCGGGCATTTGATGTCTGCAATTGGAAATAATGGAAACGCCGGCTGTATTGGCTGTGTTTGCGCGACTGGAAAAGGCAGCGGTTTTACGACCAGCACAGTTCCGGTTGGAGATAATTTTGATATTGATTTTGTGGCCCACGAAATGGGACATCAATTTGGAGCCAACCACACTTTCACTTTCAGCAACGAAGGAACTGGCGTTCAAAATGAGCCTGGAAGCGGCACCACAATTATGGGATATGCAGGAATCACAGGCGCTACAGACGTACAAGCGCATAGCGACCCATTTTTTCATGCGGTAAGCATCCAGCAAGTAACGAATTATGTAAAAACTACGACTTGCCAGACAAATACGGCTACAGGAAATTCAGTTCCGACGGCAAATGCTGGTTTGGATTATACAATTCCGAAAGGAACACCTTTTTTATTGACAGGTTCTGGAACGGATGCGAATGGCGATGCGCTGACGTATTGCTGGGAACAGATGAATTCTGGAACTTCAACAACTACTTATCCAAGCGCGACGGCAACTTCGGGACCGGCTTTTCGATCTTTCGTGCCTTCTACAAATGGAACACGCTATTTTCCTAGATTGGAAACTGTAAAAACTGGAGCAACGACTTGGCAATGGGAAGCAGTTCCGAATGTAGCAAGAACCCTGAATTTCCGCTTGACGGTAAGAGACAACAGAGCTGGCGGACCTGCAAATAACAGCGACGATATGGTTGTAACTGTAAATGTAACTGCGGGGCCTTTTTCAGTAAGCGCTCCAAATACTGCTGTTTCTTGGGCGGCAGGAAGTTCGCAAACCGTGACTTGGAATGTAGCCGGAACAACTGCAAATGGCGTAAACGCCGCAAATGTTGACATTTTGCTTTCTACTGACGGAGGGAATACTTATCCTATTACGATTTTGGCAGGAACTCCAAACGACGGAACGCAAGCGATTACGGTTCCGAATAATCCTGGATCGCAGAACAGGATTATGGTAAAAGGTTCAAACCATATCTTTTTTGACATCTCCAATGTGAATTTTACGATTACTCCGGGTTCTAGCGACACGATTGCTCCTAGCGCTCCGACTGCTTTGACTGCTTCTGGAACGACACAAAATTCCACTAATTTATCTTGGACTGCTTCTACGGATAATGTTGCCGTGACAGGTTATGAAGTGTATCAAAATGGAACTTTAAAAACTACGGTAACGACAACAGCTTATGCAGTCACTGGTTTAACGCCTTCAACAGCTTACACTTTTTATGTAATTGCAAAAGATGCGGCAGGAAATCCTTCGACAGCGAGCAATACTGCAAACGCTACAACTTTAGCTGGAACTGTAACTTATTGTACTTCCAAAGGAAATAGTGTTTCAGATGAATATATCGGAAGAGTGCAGCTTGGAACCATAAATAATCCTTCCACAGGAGGAACCGGATATACCGATTTCACTTCAATTTCTACGAATTTATCTAAAGGAACAGCTTATACAATTACAGTAACGCCGACTTGGACAGGCACTACTTATTCAGAAGGAGTTGCCGTTTGGATTGACTACAATGGCGATGGAGATTTTGCAGATGCAGGAGAATTAGTTTGGAGCAGAGCCGCTTCAACAGCAACTCCAGCAACGGGAAGTTTCACGGTTCCAAATACAGCTGCAACAGGAAATACTAGAATGAGAGTTTCACTGAAATACAATGCGACTCCAACTTCTTGTGAGGCGTTTGATTATGGCGAAGTGGAAGATTATACTGTAAATCTGCAAACAGGAACAGTTGACGCAACCGCACCGACAGCGCCTGCAAGCTTGACAGCTTCTGGAACAACGCAGACAACTACGAATTTATCTTGGTCAGCTTCTACTGATAATGTTGGCGTGACTGGCTATGAAGTATACCAAGATGGAACTTTGAAAACTACGGTAACGACAACAACTTACGCAGTTACTGGATTAACAGCCGGAACTTCGTATGCCTTTTCTGTAAAAGCAAAAGATGCTGCAGGAAATGCTTCCGGGTTCAGCAATACTGCAAATGTTACGACTTCCTCAACTTCTGTTTCTTATTGCGCTTCGCAAGGAAATAGCGTTGCTGATGAAAAAATTGGCAGAGTTCAATTCGGCACAATCGACAATACTTCAACTGGCGGAACTGGCTACACCAATTTCACGACAGTTGCTACAAATGCAACGAGAGGAACAGCTTATACAATTACAATCACGCCACAATGGACAAGTTCTGCTTACAGCGAAGGCTATTCCGTTTGGATTGACTACAACCAAGATGGCGATTTTACTGATTCTGGCGAACAAGTTTTTACAAAAGCGGCGTCTTCAGCAACAACAGCAACTGGAACATTTACAATTCCGACGGGAGCAACTTTGGGCGCAACCCGCATGAGAGTTTCCATGAAATATAATGCAATTCCAACGGCTTGTGAAGCTTTTTCTTATGGACAAGTAGAAGATTATACGGTAAATATTGTGTCTTCCGGAAGAGGAGAAAGCACTTCTGATTTAGCTCAAATCAAGTTATATCCAAATCCAACAGCTTCTATTTTAAATGTTTCTTCTGTTTCTGAAAAAGCTACTTTTAGAATCATCAGCCTTTTGGGACAAGAAGTTAGCAGAGGCAATTTAGCTTCTGGAACAATTGACGTTTCATCATTGGCTTCTGGAAATTATATTTTAGAAATCAGCGATAATGATACCGCTACGATAAAACGTTTTATCAAAAAATAATTTTCAACCACTCTGATTTAAAGGCTACCTAATTGGTGGCCTTTATTTTTACGACAAATTTCTCCTTATTATTTATACCTTTAAGCCTTTAAATTAGTACAATGAAAAAAATTCTTCTCTTAACAATTGGTATGATTGGATTATCTGCTTCGGCACAAAACGTAATGACTCCTGAATTGCTCTGGAAACTCGGAAGAGTCAGCCCGCTGGGAATTACAAAAGATGGAAAAAATGTTATTTATAAGGTAAGTATTCCTTCCGTGGAAGAAAACAAGTCGAATTCAAAAGTATATTCTATTCCTGTTTCTGGAGGAAATGCAACAGAAATTACGGATTATGAAACTTTATTGAAAGACAAAAATGTTTCTCCTGACGGAAAATTTTTACTAGCAAGCAAAGAAATCAAAGTCGGAAAAGTTCTAGGGAAGGATTATTATCCAAATCTAGAAAAGTCAGAAGTTCAGGTCTATGATGGGCTAGATTACAGACACTGGGACACTTGGAACGACGGAACGCACAATCACGTGGTTTATTCCAACGCGACTGACAAGGAAAATTTCATAGATATTATGAAAGACGAACCGTTTGATTCGCCACAAAAACCTTTTGGCGGTGACGAAGATTTCGTTTGGTCTCCCGACGGAAAAAGCATCGTTTATGTTTCTAAAAAACTAGAAGGAACTAAATATGTGACTTCCACAAATACGGATTTGTACCAATATGATTTGGCTACAAAAACGACTAAAAATTTGACCGAAAAAAATCCGGGATATGACACGGCGCCGCAATTTTCGCCAAGCGGAGATTTGACTTGGCTGCAGATGAAACGCGACGGATATGAAGCCGACAAAAACGACATCATTGTTCGTTTTAAAGGAAATGACATGAATTTAACTGGCGCTTGGGACGGAACTATAGACAGCTTCACTTGGAGCGCAGACGGAAAAAAAGTGTATTTCTTGGCTCCGATTAACGGAACGAAACAATTATTTGAGGTAAACTTTCCGGGAATGACGAGAATTGCCGTTACAGTTAGGCAAATTACTGACGGGGATTTTGACGTGAATGATATTGTAGGTTTTTCTGGCGATAAAATTCTCGTGACAAGAACAGATTTCAATCACGCTTCTGAGATTTATTCGTATGATTTCAAGAAAAAAACGTTCACACAAATTACAAAAGTGAATAACGAAGCGTATTCTAAAATCGCCTTAAGCAAATTTGAAAAAAGATTTGTTACTACAACTGACGGCAAAAAGATGCTCGTTTGGGTGGTTCTTCCTCCAAATTTCGACAAGAATAAAAAATATCCGACATTGTTATATTGCCAAGGCGGACCGCAATCTGCGTTGACGCAATTCTATTCTTTTAGATGGAATTTCCAAGTTATGGCTGCGCAAGGTTACATCGTTGTGGCGCCAAACCGAAGAGGAATGCAAGGTCACGGCGTGGAATGGAACGAACAGATCAGCAAAGATTGGGGCGGACAAGTGATGAACGATTACCTTTCTGCGATTGACGATGTTTCAAAAGAAAATTATGTTGACAAAGCGAGATTAGGTGCTGTTGGAGCAAGTTATGGCGGTTATTCTGTGTTTTATTTAGCCGGAATTCACCAAAAAAGATTCAAGACTTTTATTTCTCACTGCGGTGTTTACAACTTGCAAAGCATGTATGGAACGACAGAAGAAGTTTTCTTCAACAACTGGGACCACGGTGGCGCTTATTGGGAAAAAGAGAATGCTGTGGCGCAAAAAACATACACGCAATTCAATCCTATAAATAATGTAGCGAAATGGGACACGCCAATTTTGATTTTCCAAGGAGGAAAAGATTATAGAGTTCCGATCGGGCAAGGGCAGGAAGCTTTTCAGGCAGCACAATTGCGAGGAATCAAAAGCAGATTTATCTTATTTCCAGATGAAAATCACTGGGTTTTGAAACCTCAGAACGCGCAGGTTTGGCAGAAAGAATTTTTTAGATGGCTGAAAGAAACTTTGTAATTTTTATAAATAAAAAAATCCCTCAAGAAATTCTTGGGGGATTTTTCATTGCAACAATTAATTAAACTATTTTTTTACAAATTTAAAGGCTTGCGTACCTGTTTCTGCAGTTACTTGGATAATATAATTACCTCTTGACAGGCTTGAAACATCCAACTGGCCTTGGTTTTCATTGACTTTTGTTTCAAAAACTTTTTGCCCCAGCAAGTTATAAACCTTAACTTCATGCACCATTTCATTGCTTGAAAAATGCAACACATTCTCAGCCGGATTTGGATAATATTTAAATGATAATTTACCGTTTTCAGCAACACTAAGCGCGCTTTCAGTAATAGAAAAGGCATCAACAGTTGTAGAATAGCCATAATCTGTTTCACATTCAATGGCAACTTGGTAAGCCGTATTTGGAATGAAAATATCCCCTGAAGATGTCCAATTTCTGATATCTGAATGAAATTCTGCAACCTGAACCCACGGATCGCTAGCTGAAATTCTAAAGAAAATACGCAACCAGTTTTGATCAGGATTCCAATAAGGATTTCTGTAGTAAAAACTAATTTTTGGAGAAGACACGCTTGAAAGATTTAATACCGGGCTCACTAATTTTGTCTTGTCAAAATTGTGCG
This sequence comes from Flavobacteriaceae bacterium PS02334, assembly GCA_029959295.1. Classification (GTDB taxonomy): domain Bacteria; phylum Bacteroidota; class Bacteroidia; order Flavobacteriales; family Flavobacteriaceae; genus Flavobacterium. The sequence goes on from JASCOH010000004.1 coordinate 52,080, forward strand.
AATCTGCACGATAGTGTGCAAATTTTGTTCCTTCATAAGCCGTTACACCGCTTCCTCCTGTTTGTGGAGATGTTGCAAAATTCCAAGACATAGCGTTTACTTCCTGAATTTGAGTCCAGTCCCCGCGAGTTGGCGAAGTATCTTCAAATGTTTCAATCCACGGAAAACTACCAACTTGAGCATTCAAAAACGAAGCTGATAAAAGAAAAAAGGCAATTCCGCTTATCTTTACAACGGAACTAAAAAAGTAGTTTTTTTTCATATATTATTTTGAATTTAAATGTTAATTAATAATCAAATTTATTAAAAAAAAGTTAATTTAATTATTTTAACCACTTAAATTGATAAATCGACGAATGATTTATTAAAATAATAATTTTAATTCTACTTTGTTGAATAAAACATAAAAAACCAGCTGTTATTTACCTCAACAACAGCATTTTATTTAACAATGAATTCAAAAACAAATAGTTAGGATTCATAAATTTCAGCATTTACAATTTTTGGAAGTCGTTCACCTTTGATTCCGGCAATGGCATTTTTAGCTGAAAGTAGGGCCATATCATTGCGTGTTTCTTCCGTCGACGAACCGATATGTGGCAAAACCGCAACGTTTGGCATATTCAACAAAATATTGTCTTTGTCCATCGGCTCAGGATTTGTTACGTCTAATCCGGCGCCCCAAATAGTTTTGTTTTGCAAGGCTTCCAGCAAATCTTTTTCATTGTGCATTGGTCCGCGAGCCGTGTTTACGAAGATGGCATTGGGTTTCATTTTTGCAAAAGTTTCTTTATTGAAAAGATCCTTTGTTTCATCCGTAAGATTGGCGTGAACCGAAATCACATCGCTTTGCGCTAGCAACTCTTCAAAAGAAACTTTTTTGGCTCCGAGTTTTTCTTCGGCTTCTGCATTATTGCTTCTATTGTGGTAAATAATATCCATTTCAAAAGCGCCTTTCGAAGCCATTGCCATTTCATATCCGATTTTTCCCAAGCCTAAGATTCCGAGTGTTTTTCCTTGTAAATCTTGACCGATATTGGCCAAAGGTTCAAAGAATTTCCAGTCATCATTAAGGATTCTTTTGTGGTGGAAAAAGGCTTTTCGAGCTACATTTTGCATCAGTAAAAAAGCAATATCAGCGGTGGCTTTGCTCAATACATCTGGGGTATGGCCGATTGGAATTTTTAGTTTTGTAGCTTCGGCAATATCTACGTTGTCATAACCTGTGGCGAATAATGAAATCGCTTTCAAATGCTTGCATTCGTTTAAGAATTCGGCATTGATTGTGGAACGTCCGGCGGTTAACAAAGCGTCTACTTTTTTACAATTTTCGATTAATTCTTCTTGCGTCAATTCTCTTTTTTCTTCCCATTGGATGACTTCTATTCCCGCTTCACGGAAAAGTTTCAGTCCTGCTTCTGGGATTATTCTTGTTATAAATACTTTCATTTCTTTTTGTTTATTCAGGGTTTTGGGTAATGGGTTTAAGGTTTTGGAATGCGGATGAAAACGGATTTCGCAGATTTACGCAGATTTTTTATCGGTAATCTTGTCATTCTGACGAAGGAAGAATCTTCACTAGATTTGCATTTTTTGCAGTGATCCTTCCTTCGTCAGGATGACAAGATTGCGTTGATACTAATTATCAACAACAATTCATAAATCAAAAATTTCTACCAAGCGCTTTGCGAAGTCAAGAATCGAATCGCATCAGAATCTAAATTTAATTCCGGTGCTTGGATGATGGCATCTAATTGGTCCAAGCTTGTCGCGCTCACAATTGGTGCGGTTACTGATGGTCTTTGAATCAGCCAAGCCAGTGCAACTGACGCCGGCGTCGTGTTATTTTGCTTTGCAATTTCATCCAAAACGTCTAAAATTTTCAATCCTCTTTCGTCAAAATATTTGTCCATGTCGCCTCCACGCGGACTTTTTTTCAGGTCTTCTTTTGTTCTGTATTTTCCGGTCAAGAAGCCGCTTTCAAGGGAAAAATAAGTAAAAACGCCCAACCCGTGGCCCAATGCCAGCGTTTCATATTGGCTTTCGTATTTTTCTCTGGCGTATAAATTGTAATGCGGCTGCAAGGTTTCATAACTTGGCAATCCTTTTTCTGCGCTGGTTTCTAATGATTCTTTAATTCGTTCTGGCGACATGTTTGAAGTTCCAATCCAGCGGATCTTTCCGTCTTTTACCAATTGGTCATACGCTTCCAAAGTTTCTAAAACGGGTGTGGATTCGTCATCAAAATGGGTTTGGTACAAATCTAAATAATCGGTTTTTAATCGTTTCAAGGAATCTTCCACAGCTTGCAGAATGTATTTCTTTTTCAAACCTTTTTTGCCGTCGCCCATATCAGAACCTACTTTTGTCGTCAAGATAATATCGTGGCGGTTTTTCTTTTCTTTCATCCAGTTTCCGATGATCTTTTCAGATTCTCCACCAGAATTGCCTTGCTTCCATCGAGAATAAACATCGGCAGTATCGATGAAATTAAATCCGGCATCGGTAAAACCGTTTAAGATTTCGAATGATTTTTTTTCGTCCAAAGTCCATCCAAAAACGTTTCCTCCGAAAGCGACTGGATAGATTTGTAAGTCAGTGTTTCCTAATTGTCTTTTTTCCATAGTTTTATTTTTTTGAACACAGATTAAAGGATTCCAAATGATTTTCTCTTTGTCTATAATAATTAAATCCGTGAAAATCCTTTAATCTGTGGCAATTATTTTAAAATTCAATTAACTTTTTCTCGTCATTACCTTTAATCGAAGCTTCAATGATTCGCATCACGTTTTCTCCGTCTTCGGCGGTTACAGGTTCGGTTTTATTGTTGGCGATGGCTTCGTATAATTTATCGAAAAACTCGAAATAATTTCCTCGTAAAGTTGGGACCAATTCTCTGGTCACAACGCTGTTGACTTCGGTGTGCAGCAATCCTTGCTTATATTCAGGTTCGATTCCCCAATTGTTGCGATTTGGTTTTTTTCCTAGTTTCAACTCGTCTTCCTGCACATCGCCTCTGTCCTTTAGGAATGAGCCTTTTTTGCCGTGCAAAACATACGAAGGAAGCATTTCCCTAACGAAGAATCCAGCTTTCAATCTTACGCGGAAGCGCGGATAATACAGCAAAATATCAAAATTGTCATCAACTAACGATTGATCTCTCGTGATTCGAATATCGGCGGTCAAAGCTTCAGGAAATCCGAATAAAGTCAAAGCTTGGTCAATAATATGCGGCCCTAAATCCTTTAAAATTCCGGCGCCTGAATTGGCAGTTTCTTTGTGCTGTTTCGGACTTAAATTTGGGTTATACCTATCAAAATGGATTTCTGCTTCGACGATTTCTCCTAAAATATTTTTGTCTAAAATCTGTTTTACAGTCTTGAAATCGCTGTCCCATCTTCTGTTTTGGAAAACGGCCAGCTTTAGGTTTTTTTCTTTGGCTAGATTTTTTAATTCTTCGGCTTCGGCGACTGTCGTAGTGAACGCTTTCTCTACCAAGACATTTTTGTTGGCTAAAAGTGCCTGCTTGGCGTATTCGAAATGGGTTCCGACTGGCGTGTTTACAATGACTAAATCTAAATCGTCTTGAAGCAATTCTTCGATAGAATTATAGCTTTTTGCGTATGGATAATCTTCTTGTATTAGTTTTTTGCTTCGTTCCCAAGAACCGATTAATTCGAATCCTTCGTGCAAATCTAGGAATGGCGCATGGAAAACTTTTCCGGACATTCCGTAGGAAAGAAGGGCTGTTTTTATTTTTTTCATCTTTTGTTTTTTAACGCAAAGTTTTCAAAATCTTGAACCATTAAGATATTAAGTTTCATTAAGTCTTCCTTAATTTTTCTTAATATCTTAATGGTTCAAAACTATTTCTTCGCTCTATCGTACTGATTTGGCCAAGTGACATCTACACCTAATTCTCTAGCAAAAGTCAAGGCAAGATTTGGGTCGCGCAAAGATTCTCTGGCAAAGAAAACCAAGTCGGCTTTTTCTTCTTCGATGATGGCTTCTGCTTGTTTTGCTTCCGTGATTAATCCGACAGCGCCGGTGCACATTTTTGTTTCTTTTCTTATTTGTTCGGCAAATGGAACTTGGTATCCTGGCTCAACCGGAATTTTTTGGTGCGAAACCAATCCGCCAGAAGAAACATCTATTAAATCAACGCCTTTATGCTTTAAAATTTCGGAGAGTTTGATAGATTCTTCGATATTCCATCCACCTTCAGCCCAATCGGTTGCAGAAATTCTTACGAATAAAGGCAAATCATTTGGCCATTCTTCTTGCACAGCTTCTAAAATTTCTAATGTAAAACGGATTCTGTTTTCAAAGCTACCGCCATATTCGTCCGTTCTTTTATTAGACAAAGGCGAAAGAAATTGGTGCAATAAATAACCGTGTGCTCCGTGAAGTTCCAAAACTTTGTAACCTGCTTGAACCGCTCTTTTTGCAGCTGCTTTAAAATCTGAAATTACTTTCTCGATTCCGGCTTTGTCTAACGCTGTCGTATGTTCATTATCGTGATAACCGATGGCGCTTGGGGCAAAAGTTTCCCAACCGCCTTCTTCTTTTGACAATTTTCTGTTTCCTTGCCACGGCGAAGTGACGCTTGCTTTTCTTCCGGCATGCGCCAATTGGATTCCAGGAACGCAGTGATGTTCGGTGATGAAATTGGTAATATTTTTTAATTTTTCAATGTGTTCGTCGCTCCAGATTCCCAAATCTTCGGGAGAAATTCTGGCTTCGGGAGAAACTGATGTGGCTTCTTGGATAATTAACGAAGCGCCTCCGTTGGCACGGCTTCCGAGGTGAACGAGATGCCAATCGTTTGCAAATCCGTCTTTGGCAGAATACTGGCACATTGGCGAAATGACGATTCGATTTTTCAGGATAATACTTTTTATCTGAAATATGGAAAATAATTTTGAAGACATAATGGTGTGTTTTTAAGAGAAATGGCTTTGCAAACCACTAAGAATGACAGAAAAGCCATTCAAAAAAGTAAAGTTAAGGTACAATTCATTAAGTGAGAATGCCCATTTCAATTATTAACAAACTTTTAAAATATGGAAAAATGAAGAATCTAATTGTAAGTAAATAGAAAACACTATTTTTGTTCGGAATTATTGAATCTAAAACTAAAAAATGGAAATAGTTATTAAGCTCTCACAGTTCTTGTTGAGTTTATCTTTGTTGATTGTACTGCACGAATTAGGACATTTTATCCCTGCCAAATTATTTAAGACGCGAGTAGAGAAATTCTATCTTTTCTTTGATGTGAAGTTTTCGCTTTTGAAGAAAAAAATCGGTGAAACAGAATACGGAATCGGTTGGTTGCCGCTTGGAGGATACGTGAAAATTGCCGGAATGATTGACGAAAGCATGGACAAAGAGCAGATGGCTTTGCCACCTCAGCCGTGGGAATTCCGTTCAAAACCAGCTTGGCAACGCTTGATTATTATGCTTGGCGGTGTGACCGTAAACTTTATTTTGGCATTCATAATTTACATCGGAATTGCTTTTTACTACGGAGAAACTTACGTAGCAAACAGCGAATTGAAAGATGGAATCTGGGTAACAAATCCAGCGCTAGAAAAAGCCGGTATTAAAAACGGAGATAAGATTGTTTCGATAAATGGTGTAGAAAGAGAACGTTTCAGCGATTTCGCAAGCGATATTTATATGGCGGAAGAAATTGTAGTAGACAGAAACGGAAAAAAGGAAACGATTAAGCTGCCTATCGATATCGTAAACCAAATCAGCAATTCAGGAAGACGCAGTTCTGTTGAAATGAGAATTCCTTTTATTGTAATTGGCGTAGAAGACGGTTCTGCAAACGCTAAAAACTTAAAAGCAAAAGACATTATCACAAGCATCAACGGACAGCCGATTCATTATGCAGACGAAGCGATTGCTCAATTTGAAGGTTTTAAAGGAAAAACGGTTCCTGTGACGATCAAAAGAGACAATGAAGAGATTCAGTCAACGGTGAAATTTAACGATAGCGCGAAACTTGGAATTGCTTTTGCAACGCGCCTTCAGGCAGACAACCTAGAGAAATTAGGATTATATAAAATCAGCAAGCACGAATATGGCTTTCTCGAATCGTTCCCAATCGGAATTGAAATGGGGAAAGACAAAGTTGTAGGTTACGGACAGCAATTGAAAACAATTTTCAATCCAAAAACTGGAGCATATAAAGAAGTCGGCGGATTTTTCGCAATTTTCAATATTTTCCCAGAACAATGGAGCTGGTTTGCCTTCTGGAACATTACCGCATTGCTGTCAATTATGCTTGGCGTAATGAATTTATTGCCGATTCCTGCACTTGACGGAGGCCACGTAATGTTTTTATTATTCGAAATTATTACAAGAAGAAAACCGAGCGAAAAATTCATGGAGCGTGCTCAAGTAATTGGTTTCTTTATACTTATAGCATTGGTTTTATTTGCCAACGGAAATGATATTTATAAGGCGATTGTGAAGTAGAAAAAAAAATGAAACTTTTTTTCAAATTTATTTGCAGAAATCAAATATAGCCCTATCTTTGCACCGCTTTACAAGGCAAACGCCTTCCTCCTTAGCTCAGTTGGTTAGAGCATCTGACTGTTAATCAGAGGGTCCTTGGTTCGAGCCCAAGAGGGGGAGCAAAATTAATCCTGATAGAAATATCAGGATTTTTTGTTTATAGAAATTCCTACTATTTTACAAAGATTATAACCAATTCTTCCATTGCAGATTTGTATTTCCTAAGAACAAGTTAAGCACACCACCTTAAATAATTGCATCATTAGATTCATACGAACCTATTTTAAAAAATAATTGTAGTTTTGTTTTGTTCTGATTCTTTTTCTGGAAAAATTCAAAACAAATTACCAGAACAAATAGAATTTCCTTAGAAATTTAAATTCTCTAATTATTCTTCGAAAGGGTTAATCAAATACATAAAATTTAATGGCAACAAAACACCTTTTTTCAGCCTTAGTAGTAATTCTTTCATCCTCACTTGCATTTTCACAAATAGAGGGAAGCAATATCGATAGAATTGCCAAAAAGGAAAGAAAAGCAGCTTTTAAAAAAATAAACTTTCGATCAAATCCTAACACTTCTAATTATGATGTCACTTATCATAAATTAGAATTAAATGTCAATCCCGCAGTACACAACATATCAGGCAAGATTACAACAGACTATACCGCTTTGTCAAATATGAATTCCATCACTTTTGATTTAGTAAACGAAATGGTTGTAAGCGATGTGAGGCAAAACAGTGTTCCCCTTTCATTCACGCAAAACACCAACAGCGAGTTAGTCATTACGCTTGCCGGCACACAATTGGCAGGCACAAACGCACGCATAGAGATCACATATGCCGGAATTCCTCCTTCAACGGGCCACGTTATTTATGACACGCATAATGGCTCGCCAATTCTTTTCACACTATCAGAATCTTTTGGAGACAGAGAATGGTGGCCGTGCAAGCAAGACATGACAGACAAAATTGACAGCATTGATTTATACATTACAGCTCCGTCGCAGTATGTAAGCGTTGGAAACGGAGTTGAAGTTACGGCTCCAATAATTTCAGGTTCTAATAAAACCACGCATTTTCATCACAGTTATCCAATTCCGGCTTATTTGGTTTCTATTTCTGTTGCTAATTATAGTGTTTTTACCCAAGTCGGAGGCACTGCGCCCAATACATACCCGATTATAAATTATGTTTTTCCCGAACACTTGAGTTTGGCACAAAGCGCATTGGCTCAAGTTCCCTCATTTTTAAGCTTCTATGAATCAATAGTAGGAATTTATCCTTTTAGCAATGAAAAATATGGCAATGCCGAGGTAACTTACAGCGGCATGGAACATCCGACGGTTTCCTTCATCAGCGACTATGACAGATATATGATGGAGCATGAAATGGCGCATCAATGGTTTGGAGATAAAGTTACCTGCAGCACCTGGAAAGACATCTGGCTCAATGAAGGTTTTGCCACTTTTATGGATGAATTGCTGATTGAGCATTTTGACGGCAATGCGGCGGGCATAGCAAACAGAAATAGCATGACAAGCTATATAACTTCGTTACCGAATGGGGCCGTATATCTTACTGATGCCGAAGCTTTGGATGAAAACCGTATTTTTGACCCTCGCCTTTCCTATTACAAGGGAGCAATGGTACTTAATATGCTGCGATTAAAATTAGGCGAGACAATTTTCTTGCAAGGACTCCGAAATTATTTAAACGACCCTGCTTTAGCCTATAAAACTGCAATAACAAATGATTTTAAAGCACACATGGAAGCTGTTTACGGCAGCAGCCTGACTGACTTTTTTAATGATTGGATCTTCAACCAAGGCTATCCCATTTATTCGATTAAGGCACAAAATGTAAATACGGGACAAGCAAGAGTTACGGTAAGCCAAACACAGTCGCATCTTTCAGTGAATTATTTTGAAATGCGGGTTCCTATACAATTTACAGGCACAGGAGGCCAGGTATTTAATACATACGTAGACAATACGGTAAATAATGAATCGTTCACAATTAATGTTCCTTTTGCCATAACCGGCGTTAGGTTCGATCCAGAAAAGCATCTTATTTCAAGAAATAGTACTGCCGCATTAGGACTTGACAGTTATGATCTTAAAAAAGATATAGCGGTTTATCCAAATCCGGTAAATAGTATTTTGACTATTGATACTGCCGACCCAATTGATCAAATAACAATTGTCAACGCATTGGGACAAAGATTAGCAGCAAGTTTTACAAACAAGAATCAAATTGATTTCTCCCAATTCATCCCAGGCGTTTATTTTTTACAGATACAAAGTCAAGACAGGACTAAAACAACAAAAGTGATAAAGCAGTAGTGGGATTTTTTCTTTAATGCTTTGATAATAAAAAATTTATATAGATAATACTTAAATATTTTAAAGGAAAGACGGTCAGAAATGATCGTCTTTTTTTGTTTACAGCATTCCTCCTTTCAATTAAAATTCTCAAAAGCGAATGTAGACAATTGTACTCGGGTCAATTGTCTACACAATATTACATTTATCACTTATGGAAATTAAGCAACAATTCGGACTTAAGATCAAAGAACTTAGAGAAGAACGACAATACTCGATAGAATATTTGGCAAATATTGCAAATATCGATCGATCGTATATATCTGACATTGAAAAAGGAAAGAGGAATGTTTCTCTTTTAATTATTGAAAAGCTTTCAAAGGCTTTAAATGTAAATATTCAAGATTTATTTAATTATGGCAAATAACCTAAACTTCATAGATCTTTTTGCTGGCGCTGGCGGACTTTCAGAGGGATTTATAAAACAAGGATTTAATCCTGTTGCCCATATAGAGATGGATTTGGCTGCCAGTTTTACACTTAAGACTAGAGCAGTATTTCACCATTTAAAGCAAACAAGTAATTCTGCGCTTTATGTAGATTATCTGAAAGGCAATATAAATCGCAAAGAACTATACGGGTTAATTCCAAATGAATTAATTGATAGTATAATTCATAAAAGCATAGGTCTTGAAAACAACAATGAGATTTTTAAAACTATAGATTATAATTTGCAGAATAAGGAAGTAGACCTAATTGTTGGAGGACCTCCGTGTCAAGCATATTCGTTAGTAGGTAGAGCCCGCTCTGAAGACAATATGAAAAGTGATCCTAGAAATTATCTTTATGTTCAATATGCTAACTATCTAGAACGATATAAACCTAAGATGTTTGTGTTTGAAAACGTATTAGGCTTAAAATCAGCAGGCAAAGGTATTTATCTTAAAAATATGGAACGCCTTTTCAATAAAAAAGGGTATTCTATCGAAGTATTTACTGTTAATGCTGAAAATTTTGGCGTCCTTCAAAAAAGAAAACGATTAATTATCATAGGCTACAGAAATGATTTTGTTCCAAATCTTCCGGACTTTGAAAATTATAAAAGTGGCTTAAATAGTTCTGTAGAAACCATTTTCTCAGACTTACCCAAACTTCAATCTGGTACTGGCGTAGATAAATTTACAAATTATTCATCAACTACTAATAAATATTTAACCGATTCTTATATCAGAAATGGTATCGACATACTTACCCAGCATATAGCTCGCCCACATTCAATTCAAGATAAGAAAATCTATGAAATCGCAGTTAATAAATGGAATGATGAAACAGAACGACTTAACTACAATGATTTACCGGAAAATTTAAAAACACACAAGAACAGAACCTCATTTACAGATCGTTTTAAAGTAGTTGCTAATAACGTTAATGCGTCACACACCGTTGTTGCACACATAGCCAAAGATGGCCACCATTATATCCATCCAGACATTGAACAAAACCGATCAATTAGTGTTAGAGAAGCTGCCAGGCTACAGTCTTTTCCCGATGATTTCTATTTCGAAGGTGTAAAAGAAGGCGCAAATAGAACAGCTGCTTTTAAACAGATTGGAAATGCTGTACCGCCTTTAATGGCAAATGTGATAGCTAATGAATTAAAGAAGATATTATGTTAGATGTAAACTCAAGCAATGGTTTTTTCAAAATCCGACCAGCAGCAAGGATAATAAACACAATCGGGAGCGATCTTATTGGGGACACCTATGCAGCATTAGTTGAACTTGTTAAAAACTCTTATGATGCCGATGCTTCTTTCGTAAGTATAGTTTTTGACTATAAAACATTAGGAAATGAAAAAGCATTATGTATCAATATTTCTGACGATGGGCATGGTATGAGTTTTGATACGGTAATTAATAAATGGCTAGTACCTGCAACTAATGATAAATTAACTAGGAAACTTAGCCCCACAAAAAATCGTCTATTTCAAGGCAGAAAAGGAATAGGAAGATTTGCTGCCTCGATATTGGGGCAGGAGATGACAATGACATCTATAGATGAAACTGGCGAAAAATCTACAACAGTAATTGATTGGAGAGTGTTTGAAGAAGATGGATATCTTGAAAATGTTGAGCTATTAGTTGAAAAGACAAAAACTAATAATCCTTGTGGTACTACAATAGAAATAGTAGCAAAAGATGAAGAAGATAGTTTTAAAATATCAGTTTGGGATAAAAACTCGATAGATAATTTAATTAACGAGTTAAGAAAATTAATCTCTCCGTTTAAAGATTTCGAAGATGATAAATTCTCAATTAATTTGTCTTTCACTAATTGCCCGATTGAAACATATAACAACACAAATTTTAATATAGAAACTTATCCTATTGTCGAGTTATATGATTATAGAATTTATGGCGTAATTGACAAAACTGGTAATTTCAAATTAACTTACGAGAATAACATTACTGATGTTGTACAAATTGAGAATTTAAATGGTCATTATAAATTAGAAGGTGGCGGAAAATATTGTGGAAACTTAATCATAGATTTTAGAGTTTTTGACAGAGAACCGGAAGCTATTGAAAATTTAATAAACAAAGGCCTTATTGATCCTGTTTCTAAAAAGTTTGCCGGCAAAAATGAAGCTAGAAAAATGCTCAATGAAGTTTATGGTGTAAATATTTACAAAAATCTTTTCAGAATAAGACCATATGGCAATGGTGGAATTGACTGGTTAGACCTTGACAAAGACAGAATTCAAAATTTCACACTAAAAATCAGTAACAACCAAGTAGTTGGGTTCATAACAATTGAGCCCGAAGAATTTTCAAATTTGGAAGAAAAGAGTGCTAGAGACGGATTAAAGGAAAATGAATACTATATAGGATTAAAGGAACTTGCAAAAAAATCCTTGAAAGAATTAGAATTAAGGAGATTAATTTTTAGGGAAAGAAGCCTAAAAAGCAGAAAAGCAAGGACTACAATTAATGATAGCATACAAAATTTATTTAGTTTTTCTGACTTATCTAAAAATATTGAATTGAGATTGGAACAATTTAATGTTGATAAAGAAAAAATATCACAAATATCTAAGATCCTTAAGAATGAAGAAGAAAGCAAAACAGAATTGCTAGAGGACATACAGAAAACTATTGCAATTTATCAAGGTCAAGCAACCCTCGGTAAAATTGTAAGCTTTATATTACATGAAGGTAGGAAACCAATACAATTCTTCAATACAGAAGCAAATGTAATTGAGAGATATTTAAAACATTTTAGAGCATCAAAAGATATAGAGTTATTAGATTATCTAGATGAGAGTGCCAAAGGAATAAGAAGAAATAGCAAGCTTATATCCGACTTATTCAAAAGAATAAATCCATTAGCTACACAAAAAAGGGGAAACAAAACAGACTTTCAAATACTAGAAGTTATAGAAAATTCTCGTAAAATTTTTGAAAGCACAATGAAAGATTATGGCATTAATATAAATGTCGATTGTGATAAATCTGCAAAAATTTATGGATGGGAAGAGGATTTATTTACATGCATTACAAATTTATTAGAGAACAGTATCTATTGGCTAAATCTAACAAATGTAAAGGATAAATCAATTTCTATATCTGTATATGAAAATTTAGATATAATAACAATAGACTTTACAGATAATGGTCCAGGTCTAACTAAATTAGAGATTGAGAGTGAAATAATATTTGAACCCGGATATTCGAAAAAGAATAATGGAACAGGACTAGGGCTGGCAATTGCAGGTGAAGCTGTAGAAAGATTGAATGGAAAATTGACAGCAAGGCAAGTTGATAAAGGAGTGTATTTTCAAATAGAAATTAATAAAAAATGATGGAATTAAAACTACTAATTGTTGAGGATGACCCAGAAGCTATTACAGCATATGAAAGGGACATAAGTTCTTTTAATCTAGGAAGCCCCGTAAAAATATCTCAAACTATTATTTCTGACAAAAATAATGCTATTGAAATTTTGAAAGGGAAAGATATTTCATTTGATGCTGCGATTGTTGATCTTAAGCTAGACACAATGGATAATCCAGACGAGGAATATTCAGGAAATGAAGTTTTAAGAATCATTAAAGGGAATATTAGATTTCCTGTATTTGTAATTACGGGTACACCACAACATATCGCAGAGGATTTAAAAGATGAAAGTAGTTTTTTTAAAATTAAAGTTCGAGGAGAAGAGGACAATCATCTAGAACAATTAGTAAGTATCTATAACACAGGAATTACTAAGATTTTAGGTAAGTCAGGACAGATAGAAGGTTATCTCAGTACTATATTTTGGAAACATCTTGCAATATCAATGGATTCTTGGATTTCTGATACATCTAGGTCTGCAGAACAAAAAGAAAAATCATTATTACGATACACTCTTCTCCACATGCAAGAGTATATTGATGAAGAAATTGAAAAATATCATCCTAATGAATTTTATATTTCCGCTCCCATTAAAAAAAATATTTTTACAGGTGATGTATTAATTTATGAAAACAATAGATTTATAGTTCTTACCCCCTCTTGCGATATTGTATTGCGAGGTGATGGTACTAGAAACACAACAATGATTTTATTATGCCAAATAGAACCTCTTTCAATAGCTATTTCAAATTTCAATTTATTAGGTGCTGATACAGGAGACAATAATGAAAACAAGAAAAAATTAAACAGATTTATTGAGAACAATGGAAAGCAAAATTTTCATTTTATTCCTAAAACTAATGTTATTGAAGCGGGGCTAATTAATTTCCAAAAAAAGAGAACAATACCCGAGAGCGATATAAATAAATTGATAGAAGATGGTGTAGTCGTTAGAATTGCAACGATATCGGCACCTTTTTTAAAAGACATTATTTCTAGATATTCCAATTACTATTCTAGGCAAGGAGCACCTGATTTTAATACTTCCGAAATATACAGTTCCTTATTCAAATAGTTTAAGATTTAACGAATAGACAAAATTTAAAGAAAGTTAAATAAATGATTGTTTAAGATTTTCCTTTAAAAACAAACTTTACTAACTGACGACAGCACCAACCAAACTTTCTAAAAGCTGTCTTCACAACTTTCTAAAAGCAATTACCGACTTCTGCTTTCATCCGCATCTTTTAACTAAGGATGCACCTGTCCCATTAGACAAGCTAATAGAAGCTTACAATGTGAAAAAGAAAAGCTCTACGAAAGATTATTGCAGGTAGAAAAAGACAAAGTTGCATATCTTGAAAAATATTAAAAGAAAAACAAACAAAAATAGGCGTTCACAGCCTCTTTTTTGTTCACATCATTCACAGATTATCTAAGGATAGTGAATGTATAAGACATAGATAGTGTATGAACGCCACTTTCTAAACAAAAAAAGCTCCCAGAATAAATCCCAAGAGCTTTCAAAAATTACTTTCCAACACAGCAGTTTTAAGCCTCTAAAATACCTATCATTTTTGCAGCAACACCTTTAGCCGAAGCTGGATTTTGGCCTGTGACAAGGTTCCCGTCTGCAATGCTGTTGGCTTCCCATGGAGTGGCACCATGAAATATCGCGCCCTGATTCACTAAGGCAGTTTCCAGTTCAAAAGGCACATCCTTTTTAGCATAATTATCTTCTTCCTCATTAGTGAAAGAGGCAATATTTTTTCCGTCAACAAGATAAGAGCCGTCACTTAATTTCACATTCAGCAAAGATACCGGACCGTGACAAACCGCACCTACAACCGCATTACGCTCATAAGTTTCCTTGATAACTTGTTTAAGCAGTGGATTTTCTGCCATATCTACCATAGGAGCCAAACCGCCCGGAATAAAGATGGCGTCATAAATACCAGTAGCCACATCTGAAAGTTTGCTTGCTTTTTGCATCGCTTCCCAGCCTTTCCCAACAAGAAACGAAAGATTATCCGGGTCATTTGCTAAATTAAGAGCATCAAGATAAGGCGTATCTCCCGTCAAGCTTGCAAAGTCAATCTGATAGCCCTTGCTGTCAAATTCTGCATAAGGATGGGCTACTTCAGGTAAAAAAGTACCTGTTCTTCTATTATTTGGGCCAATCGCATTGGCATTCGAAACGATAATTAAAACTTTTTTCATGATTTCTGATTTTTATATTTTAGTATTTTAGTATTTACAAGAGTCTTTTCACAATGGTTACTTCACGAATTTCCAGATGGGGAATGATTTCATCGACCACAGTCTTCTGATAATGTTCTGAGTTTTTATGTGCTTCTACAGCGTCAGCGTCAGTATAACGTTCGTGCAATAGCAATTCGTTAGGGTCATTTTCCGATTGGTAAATCGCATAAAAAAGGTTTCCTTTTTCCTTTTTGGTCATTTCTGCCAGAGTCGGCAGCAGTTTTAAAATCCGTGCTGTTTCTGATTCCTTGATTTTCCATTTTACGATAAGTTCTTTTTCCATGATTTGTATGTTTTAAACTTGCTGATTAATACACTACAAATTTCCGGCAGTTTTATCAGATAAAAATTGATGTATGGTAATTTCGAAAGGATAACAACAAGACATGAGAATTCTTATCCCTAAACATAATAGTCGGGATAGTGCTTATCAATAAAATAAGGAATATTATTCGTGGGCGAGTTCCGCTCTAACCCTGCTCAGGCTTTCGGGAGTGATGCCCAAGTAAGAAGCAAGATGATAATTCTTAATATTCGTCTCAATATTTGGATAAGCCTTGAGAAAGCTTTTGTATTTCTCTTTTGCCGACATCGCCAGATCTGACAATATCCTCTTTTGGAAGCTGGCAAAAAAGCGCTCCATCTTAATCCTGAAAAAAGTTTCAACACCAGGCACTTCGGCATACAAAACCTCCATGCTTTCTTTTGAGATTTTATAAACGACCGCATCCTGCACGCACTCAATGTTTAGTATTGCCAAGCCTCCGGTAAAAAACGCCGTATAATCGCTGATCCACCAGTCATTTACCGCAAACTGAATCGTATGTTCTTTTCCAGAAGCATCAATAAAATAAGTCCGTAAGCATCCGCTGTAAACATAATATTGAGAAGGAACAGATTGTCCCGCATTTAAAATGACATCGCCTCTTTTTACAGAAACCTCTTCAAATTTTGATGTGGCATTTTCCAGCTGGATTTGGGAAAAGGCAATTCCTTTAAAAATATCTTTTATGGTAAAGTTTTGCATAAGATGTACTATTGAGTGCTTAAAAATAGAACTTTTTTATAGTATATATAAATCAGGAAAAGCCAAAATTATCAATGAAGATGCATTTTAGGCAGGAAAAAACTTCCATCACGGAACTAACCTCCCAGTTTTCACTATTTTTCAAGAAGCAGCAATCCTACAATTCCCAAAACATTCCGCTCGCTTTTCAACAGCACAAGCTCCTCGCCCGCTATATTTAAAAACCGAACAGACAGCAATGCCATTAAAATTCCGTCGCCTTTCGGCGGATGGGCATCTAAAATCAAATCTTCCGTTAGGGCAGTTCCATCGGGCAGAAGACAGCAGTCACTTATAGAAATCACAGCATCAGGAATATCAAAATCCATACGGATCAAAATAAATTGCACCGCTGCATAGGTTGCTCCGTTAGGAAAAAGAACAGGCTTTTTATTTGCAGAAATACTTAACCTTCCTTCTTCCAGAAAGACAGAAGGCTTGGAAACCAAAACATTTCCTAAAGAACAATTGCGGTTAAACTGAAAAGATTTCAAGATTTCCTGGCCTTCTTCCGTAGGCAAACCCAACCTTGCATTTCGCTGTCCGGAAGGAGAAATGGTGTCCAGATTTTTCAATTGCACCAGCATCGACTGAATCCAGTTATAGCTATATTGGTCAGGAATTGCAGCTAAAAAAGGTTGCAGAAGATTTTTCAGCACAGAAGCCTGCTTGGCGCATCGTCCAAATTCGCTCCCAAGATGGCGCGTTTTTTCATATCGGGATTCACTCTTGATACGCGCTCCATCAAAACCGCCTTTGTTCTGCACGATATCTTTTCCATTCCGGCGGTAGAAAATTTTGCCGTCGAGCAGTCCTTTTATTTTGATAATGCCAACATTTAGCGCCATATTTGTATGGTTTAGAATTAATAATTAGGCTTTTAAGGCAAACAGCACATTCGAATATATTTTTAAATAACTCTGAAATAAATAATATATTGCTTGCGTTTTAAACAAACTTCAAAGCAGTATTTCCTCCCTCAAAAATCATTTTCTCTTTTGCACCATAGCGCATCTATACCATGTCTATAGCGCACTTGCTTGCTATTTAAGGTTACCCAAAGCCCTACTTAAAGCGCACCAAAGTGCAACCAGCCCCGAAAGTACTTTAAAGGCAAAGGCAAGGCCATTGCAACATCCCTTATGCGGCATAGTACCGCTAGATTATTTTCCTTAATTTTAAATTGCAAAAAAGCCTGCATCTCAACGCAACCTTTCCTATTATTCTTCTTCTTATCTTTGAATAAAATAATCTCTGATGCACAAAAAAGCCTGCCGTTTCAAGTTCCTTTTCTTTTCGTTCTTGTTGTGCTTTTTCGTGATTTCAACAACCAATGCCAACTCGATAAAGCATTGCGATTCCTTGATCCAGTCAGGAATCGATGCCATGTGGAAGAAAGACCACGTGAAATCTCTAGAACTTTTAACCCAGGCTAAAAACCTTGCAGAGAAAAACCGCTGGTACAAGCAGTTATTTCTGGCCACCAACAATATCGGCGCCAACTATTACACCATGCTCGATTATGGCGAAGCGCTCAACTATTACCTCGAAAGCTATACCATCGCTGTTAAGAATCTAGAGCCAAAATATGAAATGGTCGTGCTCAACAACATCGCTATTTTATATTCCAAGGAGAAGAATTATGACAAGGCAAACGAGTATTTCCAGAAAGCTTATGACATAGCCGTAGAGAACAAAGACACCATCAAAATCGGATTGTATGCCATGAATCTGGGCAATGTTGCCAATGAAACCGGAGACTTGAAGAAAGCAAGGAATTATTTCACCCGGTCACTTCCTAATCTAGATTCACAGCCGCAGCTTTTGATTCTGTCCAAGATTGCCATTGCTGAAAACGACCTGCTCCAAGGAAATGTCAAGCAGGCAAGAACTATTGCAGAGAACCTCTTAAACACTACAAAAGATTTAGAATACAATGACATCGGGATTTCCCTTTCCCAAATCATAGCAAAAAGCCACCTCAAAGAAAACAATCTCGAACTTGCAGCGCTCTATGCAAACAAGATTTTTGACAGAAAGCCCAACTTCGAAACCAAGATCGCAGTATTCCAGTTGCTTTCCGAAATCTATTATGCCCAAAAATCATACAGCCTGGCACTTGCCGCAAAAGATTCAATTATCAAGACAGAAGGCAAACTTAACGAAATCAAAAACGGAAGAGTATTTGAAAATAGCCGTGTGAAATTCGAGATCGAGAACTACAAAAACGAGATCGCCCTCAAGGAATCCAAGATTGGCGCAGAGCGAAAGCTCTTCTATTTGATAATCGCAGTCATTTTTATCATTGTCTTTTTCATAGTGCTGACGTTGAGAAACCGCTCGATCAAACACAAACAGCGCAAGCTCATTGCAGAAAGAAATGAGCAGATTGTCACTTTAGAACTAGAAAAAGAAAAGAGCGACAACCTGCTGTTAGAGAAAATGCTCAAGGAAAAAGAAACGTGCGCCTTATTAGAACAAGAACGGTTGAAGAACGAAATCGAACTAAAAAACAGGAAGCTTTCTGCAAAGGCATTGTATCTTTCCGGCAGAAATGAATTGATTGAAGAGACCTTGCAGACGCTCTCAAAATTACCCGAAATTTCAAAAGACGCCGCATTGGTCGCCCATATAAAAACCCTAAAAAGCCATCTCAAGACAGAAGACGAATGGGACAGTTTCATTACGCACTTTGAAGAAGTCAACCAGCATTTCTTAAATAACCTGAAGGCAAAGCATCCAAAACTGAATTCAAACGACATTAGATTCCTTTCTTACATCTACATGAATCTAAGCACGAAGGAAATTTCCTCGATGCTGAACATTACTGCCGACGCATGCCGCAAAAGAAAAGAAAGAATCACCTCTAGAATGGAATTACCACACGACACAAACCTATACGATTACCTGTCAGCATTTTAATACTTCCCAATCACAATTTGTCCAAGGAGATGTCACACTATGTCCGCTCTTATTTTTTGATTAGAGTATTATTTTTTGGAAAATTGCTACTAACAAAAAACAACTCATTATGAAAAAAATTACATTCCTCTTGTCGATGTTGGCAAGCTGTGCGATGCAGTCCCAAATCACCTATGAAGCGGCAAAAGATTTCGGAAAATTAGAAGACATGACGTATGACTTAACCGTTCAGAATAAAATCTATGCGCTTACCCAAGGAAATCATATCGTTGTTTCTTCCGACAATGGTGCGACTTGGTCTCTGAAATATTCTTTTCCAAACACTGGGGCTTGGCTTACCGATTTAAAACTAAAGGCAAATACATTGAGCTTTGTGGTTAGAAACTCAGGCATGGCAACCGATGGAATATACATTCTGAACAATGCTGACAATGCGGTTATCCGCCACATCCCGATTCCAAATCCTGAAGACTTTTCTACTATTATTTCTTATGATTTGTCTGACGCCACAGGAAACACAGTAATTGCGCACACTTCTTATTCTGAAGGCTTTACTGCCCGCACAAAAATCTTCATCTCAAAAGATGCAGGCACAAGTTGGCAGTTAATTTATTTTAGCGCTGACAATGATAATGTGCATGCAAATAATGTAGCGATCAGCCCATTAGAAAGCAACAAATTATTCATCGCAAGATCATTAGGACCTGACGGTGTCAATGGTGGCTTATTGATTTCAACAGATGGCGGTTTGACTTTTACAGAAAATCTTGCCGGAATTGCGTTAGATCCAATCGCTTTTAACCCAACGAATGGCAACGATATCTTGATTGGAACAGGAATCAGCTTCGGCGTTACGCCAGAAGGCCTTTACCGTTCTTCAAATGGCGGCACAACTTGGACGCTCGTACCAATTACTTGGACCGACCAGACTTTAAACAGCATCAATAAAATAGCTTTTCATCCTACAGCGGCAAACAATATTATTTTATTAGAAGAGAATGAGATTGCAAAATCAACAGATGGCGGAGCGACTTGGTCAAATATCGTTTATCCTGAATATTCAACATCTTATTATTATGGCTTGAATGCCTCTTACAATCCGTCAAATCCAAACCAAATTGCCATCACTACCGATTTATTTCCACAGATGTCTAATGACGGAGGAACTACTTTGACTCAAATCCAAGCTCCTTTTTATAATATCATAAGTGTTGCCCATGCTAAGAACAGCACTGCAAAACATTTGTTTTATGGAAGCAATGGCGGGCGTCTGCATAAAAATCTGACCGCCGGCACCACTTCAATTTTTAATCCAGAACCTCCCACAACGTTTAATCCGAAAAAGAATTATATCGTTGCTGACCAAAATATACCAGGAAGAACTTTCACTTATGCTTCCATGGGATTCTTTGGCGGAAATTTAGTTTTAAGCAATGATTATGGCGCAACTACAACCGTTTTAACTACTGCTTTCGCGGATGACATTCAAGAACTTATCGTAGATCCTAATAATTCTAATGTGATTTATGTAGCTTTCAGGTCTGGAGAAAATGGCACGTTACAAAAAATCAACTTTACAGATCTTGACAACATCACCGTGGAAGATATTGTAACTCCTGAAATTGATGAGTTTGGTTCTGGTGCGATTACCGGAGTAGCAGTTACGCAAGGAAACAGCAATGAGATCTTCATTTCAAAAAGCGCTAAATTCTTCAAATCAACTGATGGCGGTGTTACTTGGGTAGAAAAAATGAACGGCTTGTCAATTAACCAAGGATCAGATTTGATCTGGGATATGCAAAGAAACCCGATCAATCCTAATCATTTTACTGTTGCCACAAACGCTGGGGTTTTCTCAACTTCAAATGCTGGTGAAAACTGGACAAGCATTTTATCAGGCGTTGACGCTAAAAGAATTACCTACTCGCCTGCAAACGATGGCGTGATGGTGGTTTCCCTTTTTTCTACTATATCCCAAGACACTTCAATAAAATATACGGCTGACGCTGGACAAACTTGGTCAGAAGTTACTCCTGCGCAATTGAACTATATTAATTCTTATTCGATGGCGTATGATTTCGACGGAAATAACATCAATGCTTATATCGCAACTACTGATTTAGGAGTATTGAAATACACGATTGAAAATGTAACTTTAGGCGTAAGTAATCCAAATGCTAACGCTGACGCAATTTCAATTTACCCAAATCCGGCTTCCAATCAATTACATGTTGCTGCAACCGGAAATGCTTTTGAAATCAAAAACACGTTGATCTACACATTGACTGGACAAAAAGTTCTAGAAAGCAATGCCTCAACTATTGATATTTCAAGATTAAATACTGGAATTTATATCGTAAATGTAGTAACTGACAATGGCGCAATCCACACTCAGAAGCTTATCAAAAAATAGTTTTTAGCATGCCCTTGAAAGCTGCATTCCTTAATTGGTCTGCAGCTTTTTTTATGGCAAAAATTTAAGGTTTGGCGCTTTACAATTTCATAATGCTTTATTAACTTTGTTTAGAACGGATCCCTGAGTACCATTATTTATTTATAAATATTTGTAGTATGCCATTACAATTAACTGAAATTGAGCGCGTAAAAACCATCTCAAAAGAAGAATTTTATAGAAATTATGTAGTAAAACAAAAACCTTTGGTCATAGAAAAATTGACTGAAGATTGGCCAGCTTATGAAAAATGGAAGCTGGACTACATAAAAAATATCGCCGGAGAAAAGGAAGTGCCTTTATACGACGACCGTCCGGTGACGCACAAAGATGGTTTTAATGAAGCCCACGCCAAGATGAAAATGGCAGATTATATTGACCTTTTGCAGTCAAAACCTACCAATTACCGCATTTTTCTCTATAATTTGATGCAACAGGTTCCTTCGTTGAAATTAGACTTTAAATGGCCTGATATTGGCTTGCGATTGGTAAAACAGCTTCCGATGCTTTTCTTCGGAGGCGAGAATTCTAAGGTTTTCATCCATTATGATATCGACTATTCTAATATTTTGCATTTTCATTTCCATGGAAAAAAGCAGTGCATTTTATTTGCTCCAGACCAGACGCCTTATCTGTATAAAGTGCCGCATGCGCTGATTTCTAGAGAAGATATTGATTTTGACAATCCAGATTTAGAAAAATGGCCCGCCTTAAAACAGGCAAAAGGCTTGATCTGCAATCTTGAACATGGCGAAATGCTTTATATGCCGGAAGGCTATTGGCATTATATGAAATACCTGACTCCTGGATTTTCGATGAGCTTACGCGCATTTCCAAGGAAGATTGGCAATTTGGGCAAAGCCGCCTATAATATTTTTGTCATGCGCAATTTTGACAACCTGATGCGAAAGTGGAAAGGCCAGCATTGGATTGACTACAAAAACGAACAGGCAATTGTAAGGACGCACAAAAATCTAAACATAGTTCCATAAAAAAAATCCCAGCGCAATTGCTGGGATTTTTTGTTTTAACTAGGATTCTCTTTTTCTTATTTCAATATAATTTTTCTAGTAGTCTGCATTCCGTTTTCTAAGTATACTTTCACAATCAGCGCTTGCTGGCTTGCGATAACTTCCTGAACACGGAATTCATTTGCATTTACCTTTTTATTTTCATAGATATTTCTTCCAAGGATATCATAAATCGCTATGCTTTGGATGTTTTCCAATGTAGATCTTACGATAATTGCTTTGTCTTTTACACCAACCGTCAAGTTGTTATTGATAGCCTCAAAATCTGGATTGCCCAATGTTTCTGAAGTATATCTAAGAACAAATCTGGTATTGAAAGTTCCAACAGCTGATGTAAATTCATAGTCAGATGCTTTCAAATCATGGATAATATTCAAAGCTTTATCTTCTAAATAGATATTTTGATCGGTGAATGTTCCGTCAAACTTGGCAAGGCTGATTTTCAATGTTCCTGCCATAGTGGTTTTATACCCCAAATCTACAATATCAGCATCGTTGAAAGGCAATGCCCTTCCTTGAATGCTGAGGTTCTTTTGAGATGCGATTGAATATAATGTAACTGCATTTCCGCCGAAAACTTCTCCGTCGAAACTGCGATCTAGTTCATTTGTCGCTCCATCGATATATCCAACCAAAGCTTGGTTGAATCCATTTTGTGCATTTGTCAAGTTCAACCATATTCTGTGCTTTTCTGCAGCAGCTTGAGGCGTATTTCCTGTTCTCAAGAACTGTGAATTGTGCAGCGCTACTCTCATGCCGTTGTTGAACGTCGCGTTTCCGTTAGCATTTCCTTTTACGAAGAATGACTGACCGGCAGCGATATATCCGTCATAGGTAACTGCGCTTGAAGTTCCCGTACCTCCAACAGCGTTGTAAACGGCGTAATCATTTGGTGCATATCCATAAAATCCATCTTGATTCGGAACCGGATCTAACGGCGTATTGTGCGTCCAGACATAAATAGTTCCTTCCAATTGAGGATTGATTGACGAAGCCAAGAATTTATCTGCATGGATGGCAGAAGGGTAAGGATTTCCGAGCAAATTCCACTTTTCTTGTGTAGCGTGTCCTGCAACCGGAATGGTTACAGCGCCATTATGAGCTTCTCCTGAGAAATTTCCTGTAAATTCAGATGGCGCAAGAGGATTTGTTGAAAAAGTCTGCGGGGCTCTGACAATATAACCGATGCCTTTTTCCATATTTGAAGTTTTCAAAACATTTACCCAGTCTTGGAAATCAGTATCCCATCTGAAATATTTATCGGCAAGCGTGTTTGGAGAAAGCGCTCCCAAAGTTTGAGAAGCAACCGGAGATGACCAATAGGTATAATCATAACGGTACATCGGTTTTGCAATTCTTTCCATGGCAATCGCATTACCGCTATTTACTGCGTTATCGCAAACTTGAACAAGGCTTCCGTTGTTTTTTATGGTAAAGATTCCATTGTTTACAAATCCGTATTCAACCTTGATGTAACTTTCATCGCTGATCGTAATATTACCGCTATTTGTCAAGCTTCTTGCTGAAAAACTGCCTGAAACAGAAGTATTATAAAGTCCATTGATGACAACATCTTTTGTACTCTCTGGAAGACCTCCAACCCAATTCGTTCCGTCCCAAGTTACAGTGCCTTGCGAGCCAAAAACATTAACTGCGTTTGTCGCTGCATAACATGTCACTGTGTTTTCTCTTACTTGCGCATAAAATTGGTAGTGCTCTAAACCTGCTAAAGATGCTATTGTCAATGTTGCTGTAGTTGCGCCTGTATAAACACCGCCGTCAGCCAATTCTGTCCAAGCTGTTTGGCTCGGCGTGCTGACAAACCATTGATATACTAATGGATTTCCGCCTGCAAAACCTTCTGTTGCTGCAACAGTTAAAACTGCTGCTCCGCATTTGTCTGAGAAAGTTGGCTGTTGTGTAATTACTGGAAGATTTTCTGAGATTGTAGGCGCTATTCCTGTACCAAAACACTCATTAGCTTCTATGGTTACAATTGTCCAATCTGCACTATTATAAGTCGTTTTTGGTGCAAGTGCTGTTATTTTTCTTTTTAGATAATATCCAACACGATTTGATCCAGCAACGTCATCAATTATTGTTCCGCTACTAGTTCTCAACTGAAAACCATCGGCTGCATTATAACCTCCATCTATTGTTCCATGTCCAGTTGAAGCTGGAGTAGCGCATTGATTTGTACCAGTTACTTTTATAATTGCAATTCCTCCAGAAGGTATTGTTCCTGAAATAGTTGCATAATTTACAAAATCGTTATTACTATAAGTACCAGCTCTGAAAATTCTATAATTAGAAAGATTTTTTGAAGTTGGCGTTCCATTAAATATAGAAATATATCCGCCATTTCCGCCATTTTCATCATATACTTCATAAATAAGAAGATCAGAAGGAACTCCTGTACCGTTTTCACATCCTGAAGACAGATTGTGAATTACATTAAAAGTCGTTGAAGCCGTACAGCCCTGTGCATTTGTAGTTACAAGATTTCCTGCTGTAGCACCTGCTGGAACTACGACTTTTATCTCTGTTGTAGAAACTGGAGTTACCGTTGCAGACACACCATTAAATGTAGCTGTTGCGCCAATAAGGTTTCCTGCTGTTGCCGTAACCGTAACTACTGTTGCAACCGGACCAGAGTTTGGCACGACAGTATTTGTTGCAGTTGCACAAGTTCCTGTACCTTGAATTAAAAAAGTATAAGGATTTTCATTACCTGTCAAATCATTATTTGCAATTGAAACAACAGCTGTTCGAACACCCGATAAAGTAGGCGTAAATGTAATTTTAAAATTAGATGTACTTCCTGAGGCAATAGAACTTGCAGGATATTGCGTTATTGAAAAATCACCAGGATTTGTTCCTCCGATGCTAATCGTCGGAGTACCGCTTAAAAGCAATGTGCTTAACCCTACGTTTCCAATTGTATATTCTTTTTCTTGGCCTACACCAATATTTTGTGATGCAAAAAGAGTGAAATTTAACGGCTGTGCCACTGTGCTGCCACTAACGATATTTTGGCTATTTGCTTTTACATAAATTTCTGCACCTGCTGGCTGTGTAATATTTAGTGTATAATCTTCTACTTCACCGTCAAAAAGAGTTTCACAAGGAGTCGCTACATCACTATATTTTGTACTAACCCTCATTCTGATATTTCCTGATTGTGCGCTTGTAGGTACAGCTACATTTAGAGGTGATAGTGATGTAAGTCCGTCTGTTACATTTGTTGCAGAACCTAAATCATAAGATTCACCAGCAGAAAATGTTCCATTTCTATCCCAGTCTATCCAAACTTTAGTCTGAACTGTGAAATTTCCATCAGTATTTACTTTAACTGATAAATCATAACCTTCCCCTTTATTTAATGTGGTACTAATAGAAGTGTAGTCTTGATAAGGCAGTGTTTTTCCACTGTTATTATTTATAGTATTAAAACTAACATTTGTAATACTTGTATTTGCGTCCATATTACCTTCAGAAAGGCAATAAGTGATAGTAGGGGTTGCACAAATCGAAACTCCTTGAGTCCAAGTCGTTCCTCTTAGCACAAAAACCTTAAAGCAATATTGTGTATCATTTAACAAACCTGTTATTGCTTTTGAAGTTGCAGTTCCTTTATAAACCACTTGATTTGCGCTTGCATACACGTCATTTGCAGTATATGCTGAACCATCTCCAGAAGGTGTAAAAGTTACAGCACCTTGATTTGCCACAATTAAAACTTGGTCATAACATGTTGGGCTATTCCAATTTAAAGTAACTTTTTCAGAAGCTACAGTAGCCGCTAAATTTCTAACATCATCTTGGGCAACACCTGCAGTAATTCTTGACGCTGCAGAGCCAGAAGCCCAATTGGTCAAATTTTCTCCAACATAAGGGAAAACTGCAAAAGAATAAGTTTCATTTTCAACTAATCCAGTAATGATTGCTGAAAGACTGTTTCCTTTATAAACAACTTTTCCTAAAGTGGCGGGATTCGCTGAAGTTGCAGTTGCAAAATCTAAATTTGCATTATATGTATTGGCGCTATTCTTTGTCCCCGTTGGTAAAGTTCCTCCTTGAATAGCAAAAACGACATACCCTGTTGGCGTTGTTCCTGATACTGGCGCTGCCCATGAAAGCGTTACACCATTATCTGTGAAACAACCTTGAAAAGCCGTTGCATCATTAGGCTGTGAATTTGTCAAAGTCAAAGTTCCTACACTAGAAGCTGTAGGTCCGCATGAATTGGTAACTAAACATTTATAGCGATAGCCGTTCATCTCTTCTGAAGTAGCTGATGTAACATAACTTGCACTATTAGCACCTGAAATGTCTGACCAATTAGTTCCTCCATCAATAGACAATTGCCATTGGTAAGTAACCGTTCCTGATGCTGCAGAAGCAACAACTGTAAAAGTTTTTGGTGCCGGAATAACAACACTTGTGCTATTTGGCTGTGTCGTTAAGCTTGGAACATTTGATATCGTTATGCTTTGGGTTTTGACCGCAGACCAGCAATTGCCATTAAAACTACGTACATGCACATTTCCAGTTGCAGCTACATTATAAGGACTGCTTACAGGACTTGTTGTAGCAGTTCCTGTTGCGCTTGTTTGCCAGTAATATACATTTCCATCTGTACTTTCACCTGTCGCAAAATTATAGCTCACTGTTGCTGTCCCACAAGAAGTAACTGGGGTAAATGTTCCTTGAGGCGTCGCTGGCAATGCATTTACAGTTCTAGCTCCAGAAACATCAGATTTAGCTGAAGGGCATGGTGAAGCGCCTGAAACTATTGCATAATAATAAAAAGTCCCTAATTCGCTATTTGAAGGCGTAAAACTAGCAGAATTTGTTCCCACCGTCACATCATCTCCTGCAGTAGCATTGCTGTTATCTGTAGATTTATACCATTGATAAGATAATGAAGTTCCGGTTCCAACAATAGAAAGCGCAGTAAAAGAGGCTCCTTGACAAATACTAACGGCTCCAGTATTTGGTTGTGTCGTAATATTTACTGGTTGATTAATTACCACTGCATAAGCCGCAGTTGCACCAGCTGACCAAGCTCCAGCTTTATTTGCTCTTACATAATAATTTCCACCTGTTGTAACTAAAAGCGTTCCTGTTGCATTATTCGCCGTTGAAGTTCCTGTCGCTGAAGTTTGCCAATAATAAGTCTCTCCGCCAGGAATTGTTCCTGTATAAGTAAGCGTTGTTGAACTGCAGGCAGGCGTTGTTCCAGAAATTGTTCCCGATGGATTTGCCGGAATATCAGTTCCTGTTCCCTGAATTGCAAAAGTATAAGGGTTTTTAGTGCTGTCGTTGTTAGCAATCGTTATTGTTGCTGTTCTTGTTCCTGTTGCGCTTGGGTCAAAAGTAACTTGAAAAGTTGTGCTTCCTGCTGCGGCAACGCTTGTCGCAGGAATTGCTGTTACTGCAAAATCAGCAGCATTTGTTCCTGAAATAATCGCATAAGGAGAACTTCCTGTCAAGCTCAAGGCGTCGCTACCTGTATTTTGAATCGTAAAGGTTCTTACAATTGTTCCTGTAGTAATATCTTGGCTTCCGAAATCAGTATGATTAGCAGTTGAAGGCGTAGTGCTTCCGTTTGTGATATTTGCAGCATTTCCTTGAAGATTCATGTTTGGGGCAACTGTTGTACCCGTTCCTTGTATTGCGAATGTATAAGGATTTTCATCGCTGTCATTGTTCGCAATACTGATAGTTGCATTTTTTACTCCTATAGCATTAGGATCAAAAGTGATTTGAAAAGTAGTATTTCCAGATGTCGCTACTGGTGTTGCAGGAAAAGTTGTAGCCGTAAAATCACTAGAATTGGCACCTGAAATTGCAACAATTGGAGTTCCTGACAAATTCAAATCAGCAGTACCTGTATTTTGAATTGTAAAAGTTCTTACGATAGATCCCGAAGTAATATCTTGATTGCCAAAATCTGTGTAATTTGTGCTAGATACCGTTGTTGCGCCATTTATTATATTAGTAGAATTACCTTGTAAATTTATTTCTGGAGCTGAAACAGCTGCTGTACCTTTAATTTCAACAGAAAACAATCTTGCTCCTGCACTTGCACTAGCATTTGGAGCTGTTATTCTTATTTTAGCTGATGAATAACTGTAGGGAAGATTTATAACTGGATTTGATCGTGTACTTGTTGTATGCAAATTTGAACCTACTTGGCTCCATGCGGTACCATTCCAATATTCAATTTTAATGTCATCAGAATGACTTACTATTGTTCCAAATGATTCAAGAGATAGTGTTATTGTAATTCCTGTATACTGAGAAAAATTCATGCTAGGAGACTCTAAACTCTTACCTGAAAGCATTTTCCAATAATCTGTACCAGAATTATTCATATCCGCATTTATAACCCAACCTGAATTTCCACTCGGCGTATTTCGAGTTGGAAGAGATAATTTTGGAATAATATTAACCTGCCCAAAAGCATTCCCAATACCAAAAACCAATAAAATTAATAGTAAAATTTTCTTCATAAAAATATCATTTAAAATTGTCCCCTGTGCCTTATTTATGGCGTCTTTTTAAAATGCACTGCGCAAAAGTAATGCTCTAACGTTACCTTAACATTAAATTGGCAAAAAAATCGTTGAAAGGTAAATAAAATCGTTGAAATACATATCTGAAATTTGTAAGAAATTAAATAAAATCGTAATAAATATGTTAACACCTTATTTTAAAGGCTTTTTAAATGCCCTACTATAATAATGCCAAAATTTATTAAATAAAATTAACATTACCCTAAAAAACAGTGCTTTAGGAATATAAATCCAATACAGATTTTGATAAAAAACTAGAAGTTTGGAAGTTGAAAAATTCTGAATTTGATGCAGTAGAAGTTTTCATTGCTGAAGTAAGAATCGCTATAAAGAATTTGCAGATTCTGTTTACATTTGATTTTGGCATACTATTCTATTTAAAATTATTAAATCGCTGTTTGGAAAATACTTGTGCAAACCTACATATTTATTTTTAGAATTTTAAAATGCACATTTGTTTTCTTAGAAATTAAAATTCCAGAAATCTATTTTTGTAATTTTATTCCACTCGAATGCCTTATTTTTGAATAAAGTTTGAAATTAGCACCATGTCAAAAGAATATCCAACAGTAAACGAAGCCATCCAAAAATTAGAAAATTATTGTGCTTATCAAGAGCGCTGTCATGAAGAAGTTGTTCAAAAACTGCGAACCTTAAAAATGACTCCTGACGAAATCGATAGTATTGTAGTTCAATTAATTACAGATAACTTCTTAAATGAAGAACGTTTTGCCTGCTCTTTCGCGAGAGGAAAACATCGCATAAAGCACTGGGGAAAAGTTCGAATTATTCGCGAATTGCAATTGCGCCATATTTCAAAATACAATATCGACAAAGCACTGAAGGAAATCGACAGTTCAGAATATCTGGAGAATTTCCACCTTTTGGCAGAAAAAAATTGGGAGGCTATTGCCGAAACCAATCTGTTGAAAAAGAAAAAAAAGTGGTGCGACTTTCTCTTCAGAAAAGGATTTGAAAATAATTTAGTCTATGAAAAGCTTCAAGATTTGACTTCAAAAACAACTTGAAACACACGAATTTCTTTTCAAAAATTGCAGGATGCAACACCTATAAATTGCATTTTTCATAATTTACTGTAAATCAGTGATGAAAATCTTATATAAAAAATAAAGTTTTTACACAATTTCCATGTTTTGTATTATTTTTCTTTCATTTTTTACGAAAACGTTTTCGTAAAAACATGCAGTTCGTCGATTAAATTTACCGTTCATCGAAAAGTTGGAAAATAGGGAATCTAAAGTTTCATAGGAAGGAGTAAGTGAATTTACATTTGCTTAACAAAACTAAAAAAGAAGTTTTTCCCCATGAAAAAAATCATCTTACTCCTGCTATTATTATTACCTTTTTTTGGATTTTCACAAACTGATTTAGTAAAATGGACTGGTCTAACACCTGATGGATCCAATACCTCGATTACACCGACTTTATCAAATCCAAACATTATTGCTACGATATCTGGAACAGATTTCGCTCTAAACTGGTCAGGGTTCGAAGGCTATAACTGGACAACAGATACACAGTTAAATTCAAACAAATATATCCAGATGGCAATTTCGCCAAAGACAGGTTATAAAATAAATCTGAAACAAGTACGTTTTGCATACAGCAAAGTCGATGATGCTAATGGATGTAAAAAATTTCAGGTAAGATTCTCAAAAAACCCATCTTTCCCATCAAACGGAACATCATTATTAGCAGAAACTACAACATTGGCAGGAAGCAATAATGTATCTATTAATTTTCCTACAAACACAACAATATCCTCAACTGAAACTGTTTATGTGCGTATTTATGCTTACAACAGAACTGTGAACGGTTGGTCAGGCGTTCCTTTTCAACTACGTCACAAAGCCAACGCTAATAGTAATGAAGCTTATTATTTTCCAACATTTAATGGAACAATAACTTCTAATTGCACGATAGCAGGTGACGAAACAACTTTTGGAACTAATAGTTGGATAGGTTATGTATATGACAATGCTACTGATACAGCTACTCCACCTGTAGCACCTTTTGCTACCGCAAATTACAAAGGATATGTAACAGAGAATGAATTATTTGACCGTGATTCAGATACAGGAAATTTCACAGGATTGACAACTCAATTATGCGGAACTTATAATGATAACTTTGCTGTTCGCTATAAAATGAGAAAAAACTTCCCGGCTGGTACTTATGTATTTACAGTTGGAGGTGACGACGGATACAGATTAAAAGTAGGAAATACTACAGTAATTGATAATTTTGTGCTTCACAGCTATGTTACAAGTACTTCAACAGCTATAACACTTAGCGGCAACACTGATTTGACCCTTGAGTATTTTGAAGACATGACGCATTCAAGAGTTTCTTTCTCTTACACTTACACACCATGTGTTACTCTGACTGCTCCAACAGGAATTGTACAATCTGCAGCGACAACAACTTGTACGACTGGCGATAGCGTAGTATTGACTGCACAAGGCGGAACACCGGCAGGAACTACTTACCAATGGGGAACTGGTTCTGTCGCAGGAACAAATCCAATCGCTGGAGAAACTGGAGCTTCAATAACTGTAAGCCCAACTACAGCTACAACTTACTGGGTAAGAAGATTCAGCAATGATGCTTGTGCTACTTATTCAACAATAGCAACAACAACTGTAACTCCAAGAGATAGAAATATTTCTGGAACAGGAGAATGGATCGGATATGTTTATTCAAACTACACAAATAACGCTGTAACTCCAGCCGTTAATGACGCGAATTACAGGGGATATGTAACTGAAAATGCAATTTTTGACAGAAATGCAGGAAATGGGCCATTCGTAGGTAGAGAGACTTACCTTTGCAATGCACCTTCAGAAAGATTCTTCGTAAGATATAAAATGACTTTGAACCTTAACGCTGATATCTACAACTTTACGGTAGGTGGTGATGACGGTTACAGATTATACATTGATGGTGTTTTAACAACTATCAACAACTGGAACGAGCACAGCTATACATCAAACTCAATAACAAAAACTTTTGCTACTGCTGGAGCACATACTTTCATATTAGAATATTATAACGGACCAACAACTTCTCACGTTTCATTCACTTACAATAAAAGAGAAGGTGATCCGACTGAATTTGGCAACAACGTTTGGAATGTATACGGTTATAATGAAGAAAACATTGATATCGATGCAAATGCTTCAAGCTATGCTGGATATTTCGTTGATCCATCATTAGGAATCAACTCAGAAGACAGATGGGCAAAAACAGTATCTCCTTCTGCAGCAGTTACAAACGGAGTTACTGGCGCAACAGGATGGGCTGGCGGACAAATTGGTGCTGACAACTTTACGGTTGTTCACAAAAGAAAAGGTTTCCCTTGCGGTCTTTACCAATTAAAAATGGACAAATGGGATGACGCTGTGAAAATTTACCTTGACGGAACACTTATCTTTAATGTAAACGGATATAATAATAATGCCAATACAATCGTTGGAAACTACTATTTGAATTCTGAATCAAAAATGGAAGTTCGCTTGAGAGAAGGTGGTGGTGATGCTTATGTAAAAATGACATTGACTGACAAACCAAGCATCTATACAAGTGCTGGATGGAGTGCAACTCCAGAAAACACATCAGTAGTCGTAAGCGACAATTTATCATTGACAACTAATCTAAATGTATGTTCATGTACAGTTAAAGCTGGAAAAAAATTAGTTATCAATGCAAATGCAGCTTTGAATGTAATGGAAAATGTAGTTGTTGAAAGCACAGGAAACATCTTCGTGAAAAACACAGGGTCTCTTGTTCAAATAAAAGACAATGCAACTTTCACAGGCGACGTAAACTCTTTCACTATGGAAAGAAATACAACTCCAATGATTATCTATGATTTCACATATTGGTCATCTCCAGTTGTAGCACAAAATTTAAAAACATTCTCTCCATTGACATTGGCTGACAAATATTATAGCTTTAACGGAACAGGATGGGTAGTTGAAAATGCAAATACCACAAGCATGACTCCTGGTAAAGGATATATCATCAGAGCGCCACAAGGTTGGAATAACACGATCACAAATGGCGGAACGAGCAACGGTAACTCTTATGTAGACGGAACTTTTGCCGGAGGTACTTTCCAAGGAGTTTTCAAAGGAAAAGCAAATGCAGGAGACATAAACGTGCCAATTTTAGGAACTTCAGGATCTTCAAACTTAATAGGAAATCCTTATTCTTCTCCTGTAAGCGTAACTGAATTCATGAAAGTGAACACCGGAAAAATAGACGGTAACTTTTATTTCTGGACACACAAGACTCGTGTTTCTAATACTCCAAATCAAAGCGGCAATTACAGCTACAGCTCTCAAGATTATGCAGTTTACAATAAAACTGGAGGAGTTGCAACTAGCCCAATTGCTAAAAAACCTGATGGAAATATCGCAGCAGGCCAAGGATTTTTTGTAAACACGACAACAACTGGTGGAAATATAGTATTCAAAAACAGCATGCGTGTTACAGGTACTGACAGAAATTCTGATTTCTTCAGAAATGGAAACACCGTTCAAACTACAGAAGAAGACAACAGATATTGGATAAGTCTTGCAAATGCAGATGGTCTTTACAGCGAATTCCTTTTAGGATATGTTGACGGAGCTACAAACAGCATCGATGAGAGCTATGACGGCGTGACTTATTCTTCAGGAAGCGTAATGCTTTACACAGTAATCAGCGATAACAAATTGGCAATCCAAGGCCGTCAATATCCTTTTGCCACAACTGATGCAGTTCCTGTTGGATACAAAGTGGCAACTGCCGGACAGTACACAATTAGCATCAACAGAAAAGATGGTCTTTTTGAAAACCAAGCGATTTATCTTTTTGACAAAACGACAAATGAATACCATGATTTGACAGCTGGTGATTTCACATTCACTTCAACAGCCGGAACTTTTGACAACCGTTTTGAAATGCGCTATGTGAACGAAACATTAGGTGTTGATACGCCAATCGTTTCTAATTCTGATATCGTAGTTTACAAATCAGGAAACCAAATCGAAGTAAAAGCGAAGAATTTTATCATCGACGGAGTTCAAGTATATGACATCACTGGAAAAAGCCTTTTCTCTAAAAAAGGAATTGACAACAGCGAATTCAGCACATCTGGCTTGAACATCGCAACACAAGTGGTGATCGTGAAAGTAACTTTAGACAACAACCAAACGGTTTCTAAAAAAGTAATAATGAACTAGTAATATTTTTTTTATAATAGAAAATCCCACAAGCAATTTGTTTGTGGGATTTTTGCTTTTAGCTACTATATAAAATCCTTGAAAAGCTTTGCTGAAAAAATAGACAGAATGAATTATTAGGATTTAAAAACGACTTTTTCCTCATTTTAATAAAATCTTTAGAATTTAAGGGAAATTTTATTGCTAAATTTGAGTAGCAACCTCCAATTTAACAAAACCAAAAGCATGACAACCACCAAACTACCACCTTATGTAAAGGCCGTTTTTATTTCATTATTGATCATCATTATCATATTTTTCATGATAATGGCCAAGCAAATTTTGGTACCGCTTCTGGTTTCAGGCTACATCGCCATGCTGATGACTTCGTTTTGCAACCGCTTAGAGCGCTTCAAATTACCGAGATCTTTAAGCGCTTTCATTGCTTTGCTTTTAATTATAATGCTGATCGGCGGCATTCTTTTCTTCATATTCATCCAACTCAAAGGATTCACCAACGACGTAGAAGCCAACATTGGCGAAAACCTAAATAAATTTGCAATCAAGATAAACGCCTGGTTTGACAGCACATTAGGTTTTGATATCGGCAT
Source organism: Flavobacteriaceae bacterium PS02334 (assembly GCA_029959295.1). GTDB lineage: Bacteria > Bacteroidota > Bacteroidia > Flavobacteriales > Flavobacteriaceae > Flavobacterium. Next base: position 86,979 of record JASCOH010000004.1, read on the forward strand.
GGGAAATGGTTTTGAAATCGAAAAGATCGTAGCCATGATTGAATCTGGAAATACGAATATTTCAGAACTTCTGATGATGACTTTAGGCACTTTATCCAATATAATTTTGCTCCCTGTTTTTATATTTTTTCTTTTAATTTATAGAGATCATTTACTTGTTTTCGTAACCAAGGTTTTTGAAAAACAGCGAAACAAAGTCTTGATGGAACACATCGTTTCCATCAGAAGAATTGTCCACGCTTATATTGTTGGAGCCGGAAAAGTAATGCTTATTTTAGGAATCGTGAATACCGCAGTCCTTTTTGCTTTGGGAATCAAGCACGCCATATTCTTCGGAATGATTGCCGGCCTGCTGAATATCATTCCTTATGTCGGTCCGTTTATGGGTGCCTTGATGCCTTTCTTTTTTGCACTTTTGACAAAAGACAGCCTGTTTTATCCTTTTGCCGTAGTCGTTTCTTTCACGCTGATTCAATTTGCCGAAAGCAGTTTCCTTACGCCAAAAATCACAGGAGCCAATGTTAGCCTGAATGCTTTTATAACCTTTTTAGGATTATTGATCGGAGGCGCAATTTGGGGAGTAGTCGGTATGATTTTGATAATCCCGACAATTGCCATCTTGAAAAAACTATTCGAGCTGAGCCCTGATACCGAACCTTACGCCTATCTGTTCGGAGAGGAAGATTCGCACTGGTTCAAGCGTAGAAAACCCAAGGCTGAAGCGTAGCCAGTCTGCAATGCTATAGAAATTTTTTACTAAAAAGAGCTACTGATGATATTCCCCGTGCTGTGAAAGGTCAAGTCCCATGTCTTCAGATTCTTCGGCAACACGAAGCGGAATAAACCAATTCGTAAGCCTGAAAAGAAAGTAAGCTCCGAAGAAAGTAAACGCAGAAACTAAAACCAAAGCCATCATGTGGTGTGCAAAAACCGACCAGCCGCCATGAAGAAGGCTTGCATTTTCGCCTTGTGCAAAAATAGCAGTCAAGATCATTCCGGTGATACCGCCGACGCCGTGACAGGCAAAGACATCAAGCGTATCGTCGATTTCTTTTAGCTTTTTCCAATAGAGCATTCGGTTGGAGATTATTGCTGCTGCAAAACCAAAGAACATGCTCTTCGGGATAGAAACAAATCCGGCTGCGGGAGTAATGGCTACAAGTCCAACGACCGCGCCAATGCAAGCTCCCAAAGCAGAAACCTTTCTACCGTTAATTCTATCAAAGAAAACCCAAGTGAGCATTGCCGAAGCAGAAGCCACGGTTGTTGTGGCAAAAGCCATCGCGGCAGTTCCGTTGGCGACCAAGGCAGAACCCGCATTGAAACCAAACCATCCAAACCAAAGCATTCCAGTTCCCAATAGCACGAAAGGAATGTTGGCAGGAATGTGCTCGCTGTTTTTTCTTTTCCCTAAAACCAGCACGCCGGCAATTGCGGCGAAGCCAGCTGACATGTGCACTACAGTTCCTCCTGCGAAATCTTTCACTCCGAAATAAGTTCCTAACAATCCCTCTGGATGCCACACCATGTGACAAAGCGGGGTGTAGATACAAAGGGTAAACAAACAAATAAACAAAAGAAATGAAATAAATCGGATGCGTTCCGCAAGAGCTCCTGTAATAATAGCTGGGGTTATGACTGCAAATTTCATCTGAAAAAGCGCAAATAATATAAAAGGTATAGTCGGCGCCATTTTTGCATGAGGCAATTCGCCGACATAGTCGAAAAACGCAAAACTTCTTGGGTCGCCAATGAGGCCATAATGCTGGCCGTTAATTGTGATCCCTAATGAATCTCCGAAGGAAAGGCTGAAACCAACAACAACCCACAAAAGCCCGATAACGCCCAGGCAGATGAAACTTTTTAGCATCGTGGAGATTACATTTTTCTTTCCCACCATTCCTCCATAGAAAAAAGAAAGTCCGGGTGTCATGAGCAACACTAGGCAAGAAGCTGTCAAAAGCCAAGCAGTATCTGCCGCACTAATAGCGTCTGTGGTGTTAAATCCTTTGGTAACTTCTGGCGTTTTGGTTTCCCAAAAAAGTCCGGCTATTGAAACAATAGCTATAATTACAAATGAACTGATCCAGCGTTTCTCAATTTTCATATTTAATAAAAAATAATTCTTACCCCTGTTTTTATAGGGCAAATTTAACTTAAAAACTATTTATATTATTCGCAACCCCTATATATTTTAGTTTTAAAAATTATTTTTAAATTATTTACAAAGCTGACCCATCATTTAAAGACGGGTCTTGCTAAATCAGAAAAAAATGATGCCAATCAGTGACAATTCTGCTAAATATTTTCTTCTCACAAAAAAAGCCTTTCATCATCTGAAAGGCTTTTTCTAATGCAAACTATTTATCATTACCTTTTCGCCTGGCAATAATGTCGCTGTAATAGCTGCGACTGGTGTTTAAAATATTGAGCGTTTCTATAAAAAAAGGCGTGTTCTTTCTTTTTGCCATCACAAAAACATATTCGGCCAAGTCTTTATAAGTATTGAGGATTCTCTTGCGAAGCGCTTTTGTATCAAAAACCTCAGTGTTGGTAATTCCCGTGGAGCGCGTGCTGAAAAGCCTTTTAAATTCATTGTTTGCATTTTTCAAAGCTAAAATATGCGGCTCCAACCCTAATGTTATAGCTGCGCCAATGAAATTCGGCCCTCTCAACTCTTCTACATAGTTATCAAGAGCAAGGCTTTCTGCCTCAAAGTTCATCTTTTCTACCTTCCTATATGTTTTCTGAAGAGTCATCAATAAAGCATATGCCTCTTTTTCTGCATTGTCGTCTGCATATCTAAAAACATTTACAGCATTGCGCAGCGTTATTACTTTTTTATCGCGAATACCGTCAAGTCGCAATAATTCTTCAGATTCTGCTCTAGCTTGAATCTGCATTAAAGCTTTGCTGTAAGTGCTCGATTGCGTTTTTAAATCTTCAAATAAGGCATTGAACTCAGGGTCTTGGTTTGCTTCTAATGTCGAATTTCCGAAGTCTGTCAGCAACCTGACGATGAACTGCCCTGATTCAACATAGTGCAATTGGCTTGTGTTTAATTTCTTTAATATCATGTGCTTATAATTAAAATTTAGATTCAAATATATAAAAATATAACACACGCTTGCAATCAAGTGATTTTATTGCGGCTAAATAGTGTACTTTAAAATAAGAAAAGATTCAAAAGCCTTCAAAAAAGCTACAAGTAGCTGTCAATCGCGGTGAATTGCTTCTTGAAAACTTCAAGAGGCAAAAAAACATAGTTGACAGCTCCAAGTAAACTTACTTTAGGCTGTCAACTGCAGTGAATTGCTTCTAGAAAGTTGCAAGAAGCAAAAAAACATAGTTGACGGCTTCAAGTAAGTTTACTTGGAGCTGTCAACTGCAATTTTCAGCGTGTCTTTTTTTAAAAATGATAAAAAGCAGTAAAGTCGCCCTTGTATTTATTACAGCTTATTGAAATAAAAAACAGGACTGATGCGTCCTGTTTTCTGTTATTCATTTTTTACTGTGATTGTTATTTCTTCATTGAATTTATATTCGCCTTTTTTAAAAATTTCTTTGTTTGGCAAAACAATTTCATAGGTGTAGATGCCTTTTGACAGTTCAAAAACGCATTCTTTTCCGTCTTTTTGGATTACCAGTTCTTTTTTCTGAACATTGCCTTCTTCATCTTTGCCAGTTAGGCTGAAAGTTATTTTTTCTGTAAGCTTGTTTTTTATACAGACGCTTTCAACAATTTTAGAATCAGATGATTTGGTTTCACTCTTCCCATTCTTGAAAAATGATAGCCCATTTACTAATACTTCGCCAGCTTTTAATGTTTTATCAAAGTCAGATTGGGAATACACTGAAGAAGAAAAAATCAGAAGAAAAATTATAATTCTAGTTTTCATTTAGTTTTCATTAATGCTGTCCCTGATTAGAATTATCTTCTATAACCTTGCTAAGCTTTTCCATATTTACTTCATTGTCACTGCTTCTGTAAAGCACTTTTTTATTTTTAATCACTGCGATATATGGTATTTGTTCGGAAGAAACTTTAAACAATGAGCTTTTTACATAGTAGTCAATGAAATCAATATTAGAATAAATACTATCTCTATTTGCGAAATGACTAAGAGTAATATCATGAGATTTAAGAAATTCATTTTTACTAATAATTTTCTTGCACTTAAGTGTGTCTTTTTCAGTTGAAAGAGTGAAAAATTGTACATCCTTATCTTCAAATTGCTTGCTTAAGCTATCAAGTTCTGGCAAACTTTCTATACAGGGCTTACACCAAGAAGCCCAAAGGTCAACTACAATTAATTTGTCAGAATTATAAATCTTATAAAAATCACTTTGATAATAGCTATTTGCTGTGTTTTCATCTTGATTAAATTTAATTTCGGTTTTGCCTATCGCAAAAAAGATAATTAGGACAATTAAGAATATCAAAAGTACAGTAACAATAATTTTTTTCATAAGTAATAATTATTAAGATATTAAATTACGCCTATTTTATTTTCTCTAAAATCACTTCTAAATATGTTTCATCATCAAAAGTTACAATTTTATTTTTTTCAGGTTTCACCATCCATTTTGCACCTTCAATCTCCTCAGGATTAATTTTAGTTACTATTACAGATTCAATTTGCTTTGAGGAAATTTTGCCTGAACTGCTTTCAATCAATTCGCTAGTTTTAATATAGCCTGTCGCATGTGCTGTACCGTCCTTTTCAAATGTAGCATTAAAACCACCATAACCATTCGGCTGAAAGCATATTAGTACCTCTGTTGATATTGAGATATATTCACATCCAGCAGTAATAGTAAATTTTCTACACCACCATCCTTTTTTTCCTTGTATTTGATTTACGACATCTGTTTTCGTCTGTGAAAATGAATTTTGAGAAAATACTACCATAGCAAATATGCTAAATAAAAATGTTTTCATATTAAAATAATTTAAATTTATTAGTAATTGTTTTAAAAAAAATATTTCTCGAGAATTTTTGTTAAAGCAAATTTGAAGACAATTAACTTACCATTTAGGAAAAAAACATTCCAAAAAGGAAAATTTAAAATATTTTGATTTAAATAAGTTAAATTTTTATATTAGCTAAAAATATAAGCCATGAAAATAGGAGATAAACTACAATTGCTAAGAAAACTTAAAGGCCTAACACAAGAAGAATTTGCAGTATTGTTAAATATGGAAAGAAGGTCTTATGCGAATCTTGAAAACAACTCTACCAAAATTGATGTTTCCAGAATGACTCAAATCGCAAAAATTTATGGCATAGAACTAGAAGAATTATTGAGCTTTGACGAGAAGAGCGTGTTTGACAAGTGCTTCAATAAAAATGTTGAGGATTTTTTTCGGTAGAAAAAATCAAACTAGCTACATCTAGTGAAGAGCGTGAATTTTTTATAGAACAAATCAAATTTTTAGTTGATTCCTTTAATGAAGAAAGAAAAGTGTTTCTAGAAGCAATTGTTAATTTGAAAAATACAATTGAAAATATTACTCAATAGCTTGCCAAAGAAATATGCCTCATGAAACACATGAAAAACCTTTTTGTTTTACTCTTAATCTTTACTTCCTTGAAACTATTCAGCCAGAAAAAGCCGGCAATGGATTGGCCCAACTTACAGAAATATGCAACCGAAAACGAAAGCTTAGGAACAGCAGTTGCCAAAAACAGAATTGTCTGGATGGGCGATTCGATTACGGAATTCTGGATTGCAACAGACGGTGATTTCTTCAAAAACAAGCCTTATATCAATCGCGGTATCAGTGGCCAGACGACTTCGCAAATGCTACTTCGCTTTCGCCAGGATGTCATCAACTTAAAGCCTGAAATGGTAGTAATCCTTGCCGGAATCAATGATATTGCTGAAAACACAGGTCCGATTTCATTAGAGAATATCTTAGGGAATATTACATCTATGGCTGAATTAGCAAAGGCCAACAACATTAAGGTGGTGCTGTCATCGGTATTGCCTGCGAATAAATTTCCGTGGCGGCCTGATTTGCAACCTGCCGATAAGGTGATTCAATTGAACACGATGCTTCAAAAATATTGCAAGGATAACAATCTTGCCTACATCGATTATTATTCAAAAATGGCAGACAGCGAAAAAGGATTGGACGTGAAATTCACCAATGACGGCGTTCACCCAACCCTTTCTGGATATAAAATAATGGAGCCTTTGGCAGAAGAAGCTATAGCAAAAGCGAAGAAAAACTAATCGCAGAAACCATAAGATTCTGCCTCTTTTGGCGCTTTCTTGCCAGTTTTGAAAATCGTGTGCTGCTTCACTTTTCTGCCTGCAAGAATATCATTTAAGAAGGTCAAGATATAAGACTGGTCTTTCTCAAAAAGCGTCCCGCTGTATTCGTGGCCGCCGTTGCAATAAGTGAAAAGCGAAACAGAGCCGTTCATCTGCATGACGTGCTTGTAGATCGAATAAGAGCCAAAAAGCATTAGCCAATTGCTGGAATTTGTCTTGCAGAGATGGTGCGCCGCAGTTCCATAAGGCACGGTCACGTCGCCGCTGCCATGAAAAAAAAGCATCGGAATCAGGTTTTTTTCTGTAATTAAATTCAAGTCCATGATGGCACCTGCGCCTGAAACCAGTCCGGCATATTTGAAGTCTTTCGGAAGCGTATTTTTAGCATACAAATTCATTGTCTTGAAATCCCAAAAAGCGGTGTGAAGCACCGTTTCGGCACCCGCGCTTGAACCGGCAATAAAAATCTTATCAGGATCAATATTGTATTTCTTGGCGTTTTTTATAAAGAAGGAAGTAGCCAGCCACAAGTCATTAGCACCGTGCTGAAATGCTTTTATTTTATCAGAAAGCACGCCGTCACAGCCAAATTTTTTCCCTTTTACATATAATGTATACGTGATCGTGGCCGTTGCAAAACCGTTTCCTGATAAATATTTGCAAATGCTGTGTCCCGATTCTCTTTCGCCTCCCGAAAAACCGCCACCATGCACATAAAGCACCAAAGGCAACTTGCTTTTTGAATCTGATTTCTCAGGAAGAAACAAATCTAAGTCTAATTTCAGGGTATCATTTTGGAAATAAGTAAGCGTCGTCATCTGCTGTGCAAAAGCAATCTGAACCGCAAAAAAGAAAATTGTGCTAAGTAAAATCTTTTTCATCTGTGGTAGGTTTTTGGGGTTTTTGAACTCTAATTTAATTCTTTTTTAGCACAAATTCAAGAGCTAAAACGACTTTGTTATTGAATTGACGATCATTTCGGCATGAATTCTAGAATTTTCAATAAACCATTTCTGCGTCTCCATTCCACCGCAAACGACGCCAGCGAGATAAAGTCCTTTCACGTTAGTTTCCATAGTTTCAGGATTGTATTCAGGAACTTTTAAGTCATCCTCAGAAAGATGAATGCCCATTGCCGTGAGGAATTCTAAGTTTGGACGATAGCCTGTAAGCGCTAAAACAAAATCATTTTCAAGCGTAATTTTTCCTTCGGGCGTAGTAATTTCCACTTCATTTTCTCGAATTTCAATAAGTTCAGATTCAAAATAAGCCTTGATGCTTCCTTCGGCAATTCTATTTTCAATGTCGGGCTTTGCCCAATATTTTACGCGCTTGTTGATTTCATTTTTTCGGATAACCATCGTCACTTGAGCGCCTTTTCGATAACATTCTAAAGCCGCATCGACAGAAGAGTTATTCGCACCGACAACCAGAATCTTGCGGAAAGCATATTCATGGGCTTCTTTGTAATAATGGCTGACTTTCGGCAAATCTTCACCAGGAATATCCATGTATAAAGGAATATCATAAAATCCGGTAGCAATAATTATAGTAGAACTTGAATAGATTTTCTTGTCGGTAATGACTTCAAAAGAATTGTCGTTCTGTTTCAGCACACTTTTCACATTTTCAAACAGGTTGATGTTGAAATTAAAGTAGCGGTGAATGTTGCGATAATATTCTAAAGCTTCTTGGCGTCCAGGTTTTGGCGCAATACAATTAAAAGGAATGTCGCCAATTTCAAGCCGTTCTGCTGTAGAAAAAAAAGTCATATATAACGGATAATTGAAAATGCTGTTTACCAAAGCTCCCTTTTCAAGAATCAGATAGTTTAGGTTTTTCTTTTGTGCTTCAATCGCGCAAGCCAAGCCGATTGGGCCGCCGCCGACAATTATCAGGTCGTATTTTGTATTCATAGTAAAAAGTTTGCCTCGGGATTATTTATGAGGAAAAATTACCGCAGATTCGCAGATTTATAAAGAGAAGTTTCATTCATTACAAATATTTTAATAAAAAATCTGCGAATCTGCGATAACTTCCAACACAATCTGCAGTCGTTTTATTTCCAGTTTTTATATGGATTGTTGCTCAAATAAGCGTTGTAATATCTTTCGTCATTGGTTACTTCTTTGCCGAGCCAAGTAGGTTTTTCAAAAGATTCTTCTTCTGAATTTAATTCAATTTCAGCAACGACAAGGCCTTCGTTATCGCCAAAAAATTCGTCTACTTCATAGGTATGATTTCCAACTTCTACTTCGTAGCGAATTTTGTCGATGACACCGCTTTCGCATAATTTTAGTAAATTCTTGGCATCGACAAGAGCGATTTCAGTTTCCCATTCAAAACGTGACATTCCGGTCTCGTTTCCTTTTCCTTTGATGGTTACAAAACCTATTTCGCCTTTGATTCTGACCCGAACCGTGCGTTCTGGATGGCTGTTTAAGTAGCCCTGGGCAATGTGATTTTTATGTAAGGCTTCCGACTTGAAAGCATCGGAAGTGACGAGAAATTTTCTTTCGATCTCCAGCATATTATGATATTTTTAAGCAACGAATTTACGGATTAATGCGCCTCAATTCGTATTTTTACAGTTAAAGCTTAAGCTACTTCCCTCATGAAATTTAAAAAAACAAAGCCAAAACTTTCCGCGACTTCCTTTTTAAGCCATTATTTTGATGAAAGTCAGCTTTGGATTCAAGCGAATGATGAAATTGAATTATTAGTACAGTTTGTAGAAATAATCCGTCCGATAAAACCTAAAACCACTATTGTTCTTGACATCAGCGAAATTTTAGATTTCCTAAAAAAGAATGATTTTATACGATTGCAGCTTTCTTATTATCTGAAGAAATTGCTTCTCAACAAAAAATTCAACAAATTTCTTTCTGATGCCGGAATCCTTCAAGACGTGGATTTTATTTTCGAGGTAAGGAAGAGGCTTTTTTCAAAACTGCTTCCCTTCCAGCCTAAAAAAGATTCGCTGGAATATGTCTTGAACCAAGTTTTTTATAAAGATACCGATGCCATTTGGGTCAATAAGATTCCGTTTTCACAATTGGAAGAATTGCACGATCTCTTGCTTTTCAGCTCAATTTATGAAACCGCAAAAGAAGATTCTGTCCTCTCAGAATTGTTGCTTTCCATGAACATTATCACGCAGAGAATCAGTGGCCGCGCGATGGAAACCGACGTAATCAAAATGGTTCCTGAATATGACAATCTCGACAGTCCGTTTGTGGCTTTTGAGAAAGAACTGCACCAGATTGATGACCGCATTCGAAATGCTGAAAACGAGCATTACATCACTTCTTCCGACTTGTTCTACAAACAGCTTTTGATCTTGCACAAGCAGTGTATTGATTTTGTGGAAAAGGCATTTACAAACACTTCGAAATATGGAATTTCGCTTCGCGTAAACCAGAATCTGCTACGCATAAGACAGCAATTGCACCGATTGAAAGTGCTGATTCCTGTTTTAGTCGTGGACAATGAAGAAAGCAAAAAGCGCAACGGAATTCATCTCGCTTTAAAGCTTATAAAATACAATTGCTACAAAAATAATGTTCGTGATCTGGTCAGTGAAAGTACCCAACTTTTATCGTATGAAGTCACGCAACATACTGCAAAGACTGGTGAAAAATATATCACCGAAAGCAAATCTGAATATTTTAAAATGTTCAAGGCCGCTTTGGGAGGCGGTTTGATCGTAGGAATTCTTTGCATCATAAAAGTGCTCTTGGGAAAAATCCATACCAGTGATTTTGGGCACGCTTTTTTATACAGCATGAATTATTCCTTAGGTTTTATCGCTATTTATCTCTGCGGTTTTACTTTGGCGACAAAACAGCCAGCAATGACCGCTTCGGCGTTGATTCGCGCGTTGGAACAAGGGATGAAAAAACAGGGGAAACCTTCGGAAAAACATTATGCTTTTGCCGTTTTGTTTGCTAGGGTTTTCCGTTCGCAGTTTATTGCTTTTGTGGGGAACGTGATTATGGCTTTCCCTGTTTCCCTGTTTGGAATTTGGCTTATTGACTACACTTTTGAATATAATATTGCGGCTTCAAAATGGACAAAATTACTGACTGATTTGAGTCCGATTCATTCGCCGGCAATTTTTCACGCTGCGATTGCTGGAATTTTTCTTTTCTTGTCAGGAATTATCTCCGGAAGTATTGCCAACAGAGACAAACACGGCCAAGTTTACTATAGAATTCAAGAACATCCGTTGCTGAAGAAAAGTTTTGGGAAAGAAAAGACGAAGAAATTTGCAGAAATTTATGAAAAGAAATGGGCTGGCGTGATTTCAAATTTTTGGTTCGGAATTTTCATGGGTTCGACGGCTTCCATCGGATTATTTTTCGGATTAGATTTAGATATCCGCCACATTACTTTTGCCAGCGGCAATCTGGCGTTGGGTATGTATGGCGGAGATTTCATGATGTCGATGAAATATGTAACTTGGGGGATTATAGGCATCGGCGTAATCGGATTGGTGAATTTCTTGGTAAGTTTTGCACTATCATTAGGACTCGCTTTTCGTTCAAGAAATATTCCGTTGATGGAAATCCGCTACATTATTTCTTCAATCTGGCAACATTTTAAGTTCAAGCCGATGAGCTTCTTTTTTCCTTCAGAAAGCAAATACAAATCAGATATTGAGAAAATTTATCTGACTTCAGGAGAGAAAAAATAACTCAAATTCGCAGCATAGAAATTTGTGAATTAGTGGCAAATTTTATTGTTTTCAATTACATTTGGAATTAGAATCAGCACTACTTTTTCTAGGGAGATTTATGCAGGAGATTATTCAAAATCGGAAAATTATTCACGTAGACATGGATGCTTTTTATGCGTCTGTAGAACAAATGGACAATCCTGAACTTCGGGGAAAACCGATTGCTGTTGGCGGTGGAGAAAATCGCGGTGTTGTTGCGGCGGCGAGTTATGAAGCTAGGAAATTTGGCGTGAGAAGTGCGATAAGCGGTTATTTAGCAAAGAAAAATTGTCCAGAATTAATTTTCGTGCGTCCCAGGTTTGAGCGCTATCGAGAAATTTCGGTAAAGATTCAGAAGATTTTTCGGGATTATACTGATTTGGTCGAGCCGCTTTCATTGGACGAAGCTTATCTTGATGTAACCGAAAATAAAAAGGGAAATCCGAGCGCAACTTTGATTGCTCAAGAAATCAGGAAACGCATTTTTGATGAAGTCGGCTTGACTGCTTCTGCAGGAATTTCTATCAATAAATTTATCGCAAAAGTGGCTTCAGATTTCAACAAGCCAAACGGACAAAAAACGGTAAATCCAGATGAAGTTTTAGCTTTTTTGGAAGAACTTCCGATTCGAAAATTTTATGGCGTTGGAAAAGTGACGACTGACAAAATGTATCATTTGGGAATTTTTACCGGAAAAGACTTGAAAGAAAAAAGCTTGGAATTTTTGGTAAAGCATTTCGGAAAATCTGGCGCTTTCTATTATCATGTCGTCAGAGGAATACACAACAGCGCCGTCAAGCCGGAAAGAATTGCAAAATCTGTTGGTGCCGAACATACTTTTGACGAAAATTTGTCTTCTGAAATTTTCATGATGGAACGACTTGAAGATATTGCGGTAACATTAGAAAGAAGATTAAAAAAACATGGAATTGCAGGAAAGACAGTTACTTTAAAAATAAAATACAGCGATTTCACCCAGCAAACCCGAAGCAAAACGATGCCTTATTTTATCGCAGACAAAAGCTTGATTCTGGAAGTTGCCAAAGAATTGCTTTACCAAGAGAAGATGAAAGATTCTGTGCGACTGCTAGGCATTTCACTCGGAAATCTTAACACAGAAGTTAAAAAAATTGTTGTCGTACAGCTGAAATTTGATTTCTAATATTTATATCTGGGTTAAATTTTTTTTGCTTTAATAATATATTTATATTTGTTAAAATTTATGCCAAATGACTGATCTCGACGACTATGACAATGCCTTCGCGCGCTATTCCAAATCCATGGAAAATAAAACCATGCCGCTACACTCTTGGGATTTATTCAGCAGTTATTTTGACAAACTGAAAGCTTCTATTTTTGACGGAGGCCAATTAAAATTACTTTCAAAAAACAATAATTGGGTTGACGATTGGGATTTTACTGCAGCGCTTCAAAAAGAAAATGTAATTGTCGTTACCGATGCCGATCTCAATATTGTCTTTGCTTCCCAAAATATTATTGAAATGACGGGCTATTCTTCAGAGGAAATCTTAGGCAAAAATCCAAAAATATTTCAAGGAAAAGAGACTTCACTTTTAGAACGCAAAGCCATCCGCGAAGCGATAAGTTCGCATAAACCTTTTGACAAGAGAATCATAAATTATAAAAAAAATGGCGAAGCTTATATTTGTCAAATCAAGGGTTTTCCTATTTTTAATAGTAAAAATGAGTTGGTGAATTTTGTGGCTTTTGAGAAAGCGGCATAAAAAAACCTCCTGTTTCCAGAAGGCCTTTTATATAATCTTATTGAATTAATTTCTGCTAGAAAGCTTTGAAAGCAATCTCAAAAATTCGATATATAGCCAAACTAAAGTAATCATCAATCCCATGGCGCCAAACCATTCCATGTATTTTGGAAGGCGGTTTTTCGCTCCTTTTTCAATCATGTCGAAGTCTAAGAACAAGTTTAAAGCTGCGATAATAATTACCACGACACTGATTCCAACGCTCATCAATGAATTGTCATAATGAACTGCTCTAAAACTCGTAAACATTGACAAAAGCCAAGAAACTAAATAATAAGTTGCTACCGCTAAAGTTGCAGCAATGACAACCGACTTGAATTGCTCGGTCACTTTTACGATTTGATATTTGTACAATCCAAAGCAAACCAAAAAGGTTACAAAAGTTGCTCCAACTGCTTTAATTACGATTCCGGGATACATTGCTTCAAAAACCGCAGAAATTCCTCCGATGAACAAACCTTCAAACAAAGCATATGCTGGCGCTAAATAAGTGGAAAGATGCGGCTTGAAAGAAGAAACCAGCACTAAAATAAATCCGATAACAGCACCGCCAATTGCAAAAGGAAGCGGATTTGTTCCGTTAAATGCCATGTACCAAGTCAGGGAAGCTGTCGCCAAAAGAAGCAAAAGCATCACAAAACTTTTGTTGATCGTTCCTGAAACCGTCATTTCTTGATCATAAGATATCAATGTAGAATCTTGCTGATAAGCATGCGCTGTCGGCTTGCTGAAAGACTTATTTCCTAAAAACGGATTGTTCGATTTAAAATTCATTGCTTCTGTATTTATAAGTTGTTCAAATATAATTTTTCTTTTGCTGTTATCCCAAAAATTGTTCCATAAAAAAATCCGTCAGCAGAAACCGACGGATTTTTTTTGTTTTATAATTCATCAAGGTTACTCGATTTCAGAAACTCTCAAAGTGTTTACCATTCCTTTGTCAACCACCGGCATTGCTGCAAGATTGATCAAGAAATCACCTTTTTCAACATATCCTTTTTGTCTTGCAATTTCGTTCACGTCAGTCACAGTGTCGTCAGTGCTTACGAATTTGTCATAGAAATAAGAATTAACTCCCCAAAGAAGGCTCAACTGCGTCAAGATTCTTTTGTTTGAAGTGAAAACCAAGATGTGCGATTGCGGTCTCCAAGCTGAAATTTGAAACGCAGTATAACCGCTGTTTGTCAAAGTACAGATTGCTTTTGCCTTGATTACGTTTGCCATCAAAGCAGCGTGGTGACAAATTGATTTAGTAATAAATCTTTTTGTTCTCACTTGTGGCGTATTTTGAGGTACTTGAATCAGCGGAGAATCTTCTACTGCTTCAATGATTTGTGTCATTTTTTCGATAACTTGAACTGGATAATTTCCAACAGAAGTTTCTCCTGAAAGCATAACCGCATCAGCACCGTCCATAACAGAGTTGGCAACGTCATTCACTTCTGCACGTGTCGGCGTCAAGCTTGTGATCATTGTTTCCATCATCTGCGTAGCGATAATTACCGGAATTCTAGCCGTTTTAGCTCTCTGAACCAATTTCTTTTGGATCAACGGAACTTCTTGCGCTGGAATTTCAACACCAAGATCTCCACGGGCAACCATCAAACCGTCGCAGAAGGCTACGATTTTATCGATGTTTTCAACACCTTCTGGTTTTTCGATTTTAGCAATAATCGGAATTTTATAGCTTGAATGTTTTGAAATCAAATCTTGCAATTCCATTAAATCTTCAGCATTTCTCACGAAAGAAAGTGCGATCCAATCTACTTGGCTTTCAATTGCAAAAAGCGCGTCACGGATATCTTTTTCAGTCAAAGCCGGAAGCGAAACTTTTGTATTTGGCAAGTTTACTCCTTTTTTAGATTTTAAAGGACCGCCTTGGATAACTTTACAAACTACTTCTGAAACGCCGTTAGTTTCTAAAGCTTCGAACATTAACTTACCATCATCCAAAAGGATTTTTTCTCCTGGCTTAACATCCGCTGGAAACTGCTTGTAGTTCATGTAAACTCTTTCAGCCGTTCCTGGAATATCGTCTGCCGTTTGAAAAGTAATGATGTCGCCTGGGCTAACCACTACGTCTTCTTTCATCACGCCAACACGCAATTTTGGTCCTTGCAAGTCAGCAAGAATTGCAGTATTGTATCCAAATTCTTCATTCAATTCGCGAATCATGTCGATTCTTGCCTTCACATCGGTGTAATCTGCGTGAGAAAAGTTAATTCTAAATACATTAACTCCTGCTTCAATCATATCCTTTAGGACAGGTTTTGTGCTGCAAGCGGGGCCTAATGTAGCTACAATTTTCGTTTTTTTATTTGTCAACATTTATTAAAAAATTAAGTTGTTTTTCGATTTTATAGTGTCAGGAACTACTTCATAAACGGTTGTAATCCTGTCAATTTTATTTAGCTTTTGTAAAATTTCTTCCTTATTGAAAGTGCTGCAGTTATTTTCAATTTTCAAAAAATAATCTACTTTTTTCAACTCCGGAAGAAGATATACTTTGGTTGAGATTTCTACATCTTTATCCAAGAAAAGATTGTTTCCTCGGCTCGTTTTGTGAATCGTAATCTCGTTTTTATTTTGGATCAAGCTCCAGCAAATATCTTTTGAGTCATCATTAAAGCTGAACTTAGCGAACATAGCTTCTCCTTCTCGAGTTTTAATCCCGATTTCCTCTTTACTTCTACTCAATAAAATTGGTAATTGCTGGTTGATGAAGAAAGCCAATCTAAAGTCTTCCAATGAAGTATGTATAGCGAAAAGTTCGTAATCTACTTCATCAAATTCGTCAAGACTTAACTTATGGATGCCCATATTGAAATTAAATAAGTCGTAAATATAGCTATAAATATTGACGACTTATATAAAAAATACGTACCTTAACGTTAATTTATCAACGAAAACGATATAGTTTTAAGATATTTACATTTACTTATTATCAATTTTTTGCTGAAATGCAAAATAAGCTCTTTGGGAAGCTTTTTCTTCCGCTTTCTTTTTTGAAGTTGCTCTTGCTTTCGCAATGACTTTATTGTCTATGCTTAATTTTACGCCAAATAATCTTTCTCCACCGATTCCGTTATCTTCAAAAACGTCATAGTGAAAAGTTCTTTTTTCTTTTTGGCACCATTCAATCAAAAGGCTTTTATAACTGATTACTTTTCCTTCTAATTTAGCAATATCAACATAAGGCGCAATCACTCTTTTTTGGATAAATTTCTCGCAATAAGCATAACCTCTATCCAAATAAATAGCGCCAACTAAAGCTTCAAAGATATTTCCATGGATGTTTTCTCCAAAATGTTGCACTGGAACTTTGCTTTCAATAAATCGAATCAAATCCAAATCGCGTCCCAATTCATTCAAATGCTCGCGACTCACAATTTTAGAACGCATTTTAGTCAAATAGCCTTCATCTCCAGACGGCACCTTATTAAAAAGATGCGCTGCAATTACAGAACTCAGCATCGCATCGCCGAGGAATTCCAAGCGTTCATAATTGACCGCATTTCCGTCAGAATCAAGCTTGTTTGAAGAGCGATGCGTGAACGCTCTTCGGTAACATTCTAGGTTTAAGGGCTTAAACCCTAGTATTTTTTGAACATCAGCAAAAAAAATCCCGTCTTCTGGAGAACGGGAATTTGTAAATATTTTTCTGATTATACTCATCTGAAATATTAAAGGTCTAATTTTTTAACCAAAACACAAGCGTTGTGTCCGCCAAAACCAAAAGTATTGCTCATCACTACTTTCATATCTCTTTTTTGAGCCTTGTTGAAAGTAAAGTTTAATTTAGAGTCAATGTTTTCGTCATCCGTAAAGTGGTTGATCGTCGGAGGAACAATTCCGTGTTTGATCGATAAAATACAAGAAATCGTTTCGATAGCTCCTGCAGCACCTAATAAGTGACCTGTCATAGATTTCGTAGAATTCAAGTTCAATTTGTAAGCGTGTTCGCCGAAAACATGCTGAATCGCTTTTGATTCTGCAATGTCACCAAGAGGCGTTGAAGTTCCGTGCATATTTACACCGTCAACATCTTCTGGTTTCAAGCCTGCATCTCTCAAGCAATATTGCATTACGTTTTTAGCACCCAAACCTTCTGGATGCGGCGCCGTAATGTGATGCGCGTCAGCAGACATTCCGCCTCCGCCAATTTCACAATAAATCGTTGCGCCACGAGCAATCGCATGTTCGTATTCTTCAAGAATTAAAGCTCCAGCACCTTCACCAAGAACAAAACCTTCGCGGTCTTTATCCATCGGTCTTGAAGCTGTTTTTGGATCATCGTTTCTTGTTGATAAAGCGTGCATTGCATTAAATCCGCCCATTCCGGCAATAGTCACCGCAGCTTCTGAACCGCCAGTCACCATTACGTCTGCGTGATTTAATCTGATATAATTGAAAGCATCGATCATTGCATTTGTAGAAGACGCGCACGCAGAAACTGTCGTGAAGTTTGGTCCTCTGAATCCATATTTAATTGAAATATGTCCGCCTGCAATATCGGCAATCATTTTTGGAATAAAGAAAGGATTGAATTTTGGAACACCGCTTCCTTTGGTAAAATCCATAACTTCTTGCTGGAAAGTTTCAAGGCCTCCGATTCCAGAACCCCAGATAACTCCAACTCTGTCTTTATCTAATTTGTCAAAATCAAAATTTGCGTCTTTAACGGCCTCTTCTGATGAAACCATTGCATATTGCGCATAGCGGTCCATTTTTCGGGCTTCTTTTCTTTCTATAAAATCTTCTACATTAAAGTTTTTGAGCTCGCATGCAAATTTAGTTTTGAAATGAGTAGTATCAAAATAGGTTATCGGCGCAGCACCGCTAACACCGTTGATCAGACCGTTCCAATATTCTTGAACGTTATTTCCAATCGGCGTCAAAGCACCTAAACCAGTTACTACAACTCTCCTTAATTTCATACTTAAAATTTTATAGTTATAATTTATATAAAAAATACCCGTGCTTTCTTCTTAGTCATAAAAAAGAGACAGGGGTATTGCATAATTGTGTCTTAGTGATTGATGGCAATCAAATTCTTTTGTTTTAAAAAATAATAACTCCCGTGAACTCATAAGAATGCACGGGATGTTATTGTTATTATTTTTTTGCTTCTTCTATGTAAGAAATTGCTTGACCTACAGTAGCAATGTTTTCAGCTTGGTCGTCTGGAATTTGAATATCAAATTCTTTTTCGAATTCCATAATAAGCTCAACAGTGTCTAATGAATCAGCTCCTAAATCATTTGTGAAGCTAGCTTCTGTTACAACTTCGTTTTCGTCAACACCTAATTTGTCTACGATAATCGCTTTTACTCTTGATGCAATGTCTGACATAATCTTTTAATTTTTGAATTTAATTGTTGGCAAAAATAAAAAACTTTATTTTAAAACCACGTTTTAGTTGATAAATGTGAGTACTAATTTAAAAAAAATATTTCACAAAGGCTTCCAAAATTTATTTATTATCATTTATTATTCTTTTTTTTGTGGAGAATTTAAAGATTGCCTAATGAAAAAAATCATACTATTTGCTTCGGGTTCGGGTTCAAACGCTGAAAATATCATCAAATATTTCCAGCAGAAAAAGACAGCTGAAGTAGTAGCCGTTTTTTCAAATAATCCGAATGCAAAAGTGCTCGAAAAAGCCTCAAATCTTCAAGTTTCGACCTATGTTTTCACAAAAGAAGAACTAAATAGCGGAAAAGTCTTGCAGAAAACTAACGAATTTCGTCCTGACTTGATCGTCTTGGCAGGATTTCTATTAAAATTTCCCGAAGATATTGTTGCGGCCTATCCCAATAAAATTGTCAATATCCATCCAGCACTCCTTCCGAAATATGGAGGCAAAGGAATGTATGGCATGAACGTTCACCGAACTATTTTAGAAAATAAAGACTCTCATTCTGGCATAAGCATTCATTTTGTCAATGAAAATTATGACGAAGGCGCCCTGATTTTTCAAGCCGATGTATTGGTAAATGAGTGCCAAACTGCAGAAGAAATTGCAGTGAAAGTGCAAGAATTAGAACATATTCATTTTCCTCAAGTCATTGAAAAAATAATCACAAAATAGACTTTTTAGGCTAGCTTAGATTTTTAAACGTGTGAGATTACCACATTGTCTAGAATAAATTTTAAGTTTTCAATCAAGTCTTGCGGTCTAAAAATCCAAATAGTCTAACAATCTTCAAAAAATGTCTCACCAAGTTCACATTTACACAGACGGCGCTGCTAAAGGAAATCCAGGCCCTGGAGGTTATGGCGTCGTCATGGAATTAGTAGGTTCTCCTTATAAAAAAGAATTTTATGAAGGTTTTCGGCTGACAACAAATAACCGGATGGAACTTTTGGCTGTAATCGTGGGCCTAGAAAAATTAAAAACCGCAGGAACAACGGTTTTAGTAATTTCTGATTCTAAATATGTTGTAGATTCTGTCTCCAAAGGCTGGGTTTTCGGCTGGGAGAAAAAAGGCTACAAAGACAAAAAAAATCCTGATTTATGGAAACGTTTCCTAATTATTTACAGACAGCACAAAGTAGATTTTAAATGGATAAAAGGCCACAATAATCATCCGCAGAACGAACGTTGTGATCAATTGGCAGTCATGGCTTCTGCTCAACCGCAACTTTCTGTTGATGCTTTTTATGAAAAAGAAGTTGCAAAAAACAACTAGCAATTCTGATATTTTCTCTAAAAATATAGTAAAAAGAATCTATTTTTAAGAAATTTTTACAACACATAAGCATTTCATTATAAGTAAGTTTCATTTTTATTGTATAACTTTACTTACCAACCTATTAAAATGCTATGACATGAAAACTACACTACAATTTTTAATGCTTTTTATCTGCAATGCGATGCTTTCGCAGACCGTTGCCATACAATCTTTTGCCACAGGATTGACAAGTCCCTTGGAAATTGTGAACGCCGGAGACAATCGTCTTTTTGTCGTTGAACAAGACGGAAAAATCAAAATCGTAAACGCAAATGGTACTGTAAATGCCACTCCTTTTTTAAATATTACATCGTTAATTATAAGTGGCGGCGAACAAGGATTGCTCGGCCTTGCTTTTCATCCTGATTATCCAGGAAATGGTTATTTCTATGTAAATTATACAAATACGGCAGGAAATACTGTGATTGCGAGATATACCGTTTCTTCTGATGCAAATATTGCAAATGCTTCAAGTGCGCAGATTTTACTGACAATTCCCCAGCCCGCTTCAAACCATAATGGAGGAACTTTGCGTTTTGGTCCAGACGGGTACTTATATATAGGAATGGGTGACGGCGGTGGCGCAGGAGATACCGGAAACAGAGCTCAAAACATCAATGAATTATTAGGAAAAATGTTGAGAATTGATGTAAATACAGGTTCTCCATATGGAATTCCTGCTGGAAATCCTTATGCGGGATCGACGCCTGGAGCAGATGAGATTTGGGCAATCGGACTCAGAAATCCTTGGAAATTCTCGTTTGACCAAAACGGATTTCTATGGATTGCAGATGTTGGGCAAAGCCAAGTTGAAGAAATCAACAAACAGCCGTCAACAAGCGCCGGACTGAATTATGGCTGGAGATGTTATGAAGGAAACAGCCCTTATAACACAACAGGCTGTGGCGCGATGAACACAATGACTTTTCCGATTTCGCAGTACACACACTCTAACGGATGCTCGATTACAGGCGGTTATTTTTATGCAGGAAGTGCTTACCCAAATTTCGTCGGCAATTATTTCTTTGCCGATTATTGCAGAAATAGAATTGGCCGTGTAAATTCATCTGGAACAATTACTTATTCAGCTACTTTTTCTGGATCTAACAATTTCACGACTTTTGGACAAAATTTAAACGGCGAATTGTTTATCGCTTCAAGCGCAGGAAATATTTACAGAGTAATTGATTCTTCACTAAGTGCAAATGATTTTGCGGTAAACGGATTCAAAATGTATCCAAATCCGGCAGGAGAAAGAGTGGAAATTTCTAGCACAAATAATCTGACTTTGTCACAATTTTCTGTAGTTGATTTATCTGGAAAAATTTTATTACAACAGCCTCTAGAAAACACAAATCAACATACAATCGACGTGAGCTCGCTTCAAACAGGACTTTATATAGTAAAACTGCAAGATGCTTCAGGGAAAATTTTTACTTCTAAATTGGATATAAAATAGTTTCAAATTTTAAACAAAAAAGGCTCAAAGCGATGATTGCTTTGAGCCTTTTTTTATTTACATAGAATTTTTCAGTGCCTCAGTACCTAAAACCTTAACACTTATCTTACAAATCATTCAACATTTTAGAAATCTCATCTAATTTCGGAGTCAAGATAATCTCGATTCTTCTATTTTTTGCTTTTCCTTCAGCTGTTTCATTTGGAACCAATGGCGCAAATTCTCCACGTCCTGCAGCCGTCAGATTCTTTTTGTCGATTGCTTTATTTTCTGCCAAGATATTTACGATTGCAGTGGCGCGTTTTGTTGACAAATCCCAGTTGTCAACGATTTGACCAGTTCCTCCATAAGGCACGTTATCTGTGTGGCCTTCGATCAAAACTGAAATATCTGGATTTACGCCCAACACTTTTCCAACTTCCACAACCGCGCGTTTTCCTTCAGTTCCAACAGCCCAAGATCCTGAACCAAAAAGCAGTTTGTTTTCCATAGAAACATACACTTTTCCGTTTTTTTGCTCCACCGTAAGTCCTTTTCCTTCAAAACTATTTAATGCTTTTGAAAGGGTTTCTTTCAGTTTTTTCATGCTCGCTTCTTTTGCTGCAATCATTCCTTCCAACTCGTCCACTCTTGAAGAACGTTCTTTCAATTCAGACTGAAGTTTGTTCAAACGCTCTTGTTCTGCTGACAAAGCTTTTTCCTTTGCCTCTAACTGCGCTAACAATTCACGGTTTTTCTTCATGTTTGTATCTAAAGCATCGCCGCTATTTTTCTCTAAAGCGTTGTAAGATGATTTTAGCGTATTTAAATTTGCGTTTGCAGCAGCATAATCAGCAGCAAGTTTGTCTCTTTCTGCCTTCAATTTATCCAATTGCGATTTTAAATCTTTGCTTTCAATGTCTAATTGGTTTTTTGTTTTTGTCAAATCACCATTTTCATCAGAAAGACTTCTATTTTCCTTTTTTAAATTGGCATATTTGTTTTCTAAATCCTTGTAAACTTTTGATGACACGCAAGATGTTGTCAAGGCAAGGGCTAATAATCCGAGTGAAACTCTTTTAATCATGATTTTGAATTTTGTTTTCTTTTTTTGTTCCTAAAATATAATATGTTCATCTAATCGATTTCTACTAAAACCGGACAATGGTCAGAATGTTTCGCATCTGCCAAAATCACAGCTCTCGTCAACCGATTTTCAATGGGCTGGCTCGCCAAAATATAATCAATTCTCCAACCTTTATTGTTTCCTCGTGCGCCGGCGCGGTAACTCCACCAAGTGTAATTGTGCGGTTCTTTATTAAAATGGCGGAACGAATCGATGAATCCGTTTTTCATAAAAATATCAAGCCAGCTTCTTTCTTGAGGCAAAAATCCAGAAACTTTTGCATTTCTGATCGGATCGTGAATGTCAATTGCTTCGTGGCAAATGTTGTAATCGCCGCAGATCAGCAAGTTCGGAATTTCCTTTCTCAGTTCATGGACATAATTTTGAAAATCATCCATAAACATAAATTTGTGATCTAAACGAGCAATATTCGTGCCTGACGGAAGATATAAGCTCATTACCGAAAAGTCATCATAATCAACGCGAAGATTTCTTCCTTCAAAATCCATGTGTTCGATTCCAGTGCCGTAAACCACTTTGTTTGGTTTGGTTTTGCATAAAACAGCAACACCGCTGTAACCTTTTTTTTGTGCCGGAAACCAATAGTTATAAGGATAGCCCGCATTTGCAAATTCTTCTAACGGAATCTGTTCAGGCGTAGCTTTTATTTCTTGAAGACAAATGATATCGGGATTCGCCTGCTGCAACCATTCGAGAAAACCTTTTGTGATTGCGGCGCGTATTCCGTTGACATTGTAGGAGATAATTCTCATTTCGCTTAAATTTTTGACTTTTTCAAAAGTAAGTAAAAAAAGATTACAACCTAAAGCAAAATCTATGCGCTCGAATGACGAAAAAAATGACCGTGTTAATGCAATTTTGTTATCTTTGTTTCTTGCACAAAAACAAAAAAATAAATGGGTTTAGTCACCGCTAAAGAAGTTGCAAAGGCAATAAACACTGATAAATATGGAGTTTTAGGAACTTTTTCAGGCTGGCTGCTAATGAAGATTCTTAAAATTTCTACTTTAAATAAAATCTACGACAGGAACAAACATTTGAAAGATGTGGTATTCCTGAATGCGATATTGGACGAATTTCAGATAAAATTTGAGATTCCCGAAGAAGATTTAAAACGTTTGCCAAAAGACGGCGCATATATTACGATTTCCAATCATCCGCTTGGAGGGATTGACGGTATTTTACTATTAAAATTGATGCTGGAAAGAGAACCAAATTTCAAGATCATAGCCAATTTCCTTTTGCATAGAATTGATCCGATGAAACCTTATATAATGCCGGTAAATCCTTTTGAGACGCACAAAGACGCCAAATCGAGCGTTGTAGGAATCAAGGAAACCTTGCGCCATTTAAGCGATGGAAAACCATTGGGAATGTTTCCTGCTGGAGAAGTTTCTACTTATAAAGATGGAAAATTAGTTGTAGACAAACCTTGGGAGGAAGGCGCAATCAAGCTGATTAAAAAAGCAAAAGTTCCTGTGGTTCCTATTTATTTCCATGCAAAAAACAGCCGCTTGTTTTATTTCTTATCCAAGCTGAACGATACTTTAAGAACGGCAAAACTTCCGTCAGAATTATTGACCCAGAAAGACCGCGTGATCAAAGTAAGAATCGGTAAAGCGATTTCTGTCAACGAGCAAAATGAATATGAGGCAATTGAAGAATATTCTGAATTTTTAAGAAGAAAAACCTACATGCTGGCAAATCCTTTTGAAAAGGAAACGAAGCTTCTAGATACTTCAAATTTAAAAATCCCGAGAAGCCCGAAACAAATTGCAATGCCGGCGAACCATGACAAAATTGTAATGGAAGTAGATGCCTTGAGAAGCACCGACTGTCGTTTATTGCAAAGCAAAAATTACGAAGTTTTCTTTACGGAAGCCAATAAAATTCCGAATGTTTTGCATGAAATCGGAAGACTTCGTGAAATCACTTTTCGTGAAGTCGGCGAAGGAACGAATGAATCTTTAGATTTAGACCGTTTTGACAAATATTACCACCACATGTTTTTGTGGGACGATGATACCAAGCAGATTGCGGGCGCTTATCGAATGGGATTGGGTTCAGAAATTTATCCAAAATATGGAATCGACGGATTTTATCTGCAAGAACTTTTCCGTTTTGAACCAGAATTGCACGACATGATGAGCAAATCTATTGAAATGGGACGCGCTTTCATTACTAAAGATTTCCAACAAAAACCAATGCCCTTATTTTTGCTTTGGAAGGGAATTATGCATACTACTTTGCGTTATCCTGAGCATAAATATTTGATTGGCGGCGTGAGTATCAGCAATCAATTTTCAGATTTTTCAAAATCGCTGATGATTGAATTCATGAAATCGCACTATTATGATCCTTATATTGCGCAATATGTGCATCCGAAGAAAGAATTTAAAGTGAAATTGAAAGACGCCGATAAAGATTTTATCTTCGATGAAGCTGAAGCCGACTTGAACAAATTTGACAAAATCATTGATGAACTAGAACCAGGAAGCTTGCGTTTGCCCGTTTTAATCAAAAAATATATCAAGCAGAATGCCAGAGTTGTCGCTTTCAATGTCGATCCGCTTTTCAACAATGCCGTAGATGGATTAATGTATATCAGAATTGCAGATATTCCCGAAAGCACGATGAAACCTGTCATGGAAGAATTTCAGGCAGAACTCGAACGAAAGCTTACTGAAAAAGGCGAAAAACTATAAATAAAAAATCCCAAGAGAACTTCTTGGGATTTTTTATTTCCAGATGGATTGTCTTAAAATATCCTCCATGCTGTTTTCTTTTATGAAATAAATGAGTCTTGCGAGGTGATACATGATTAAAACAAATCCTAAAGTATAAGCCAGTTTTTTGCTATAAAAAATGCTGTTGAAATATTCTTTTTTGGTAATAATTTCTGCGGAAAGTATTCCAATTACTGCAAAACAGAACAAAAATACGAATGGGCCAAAAAGATGATAATAAAAACTTTTGGCTAGATCTCCTTCATATAAATAAACCAAAGACTTGGTAATGCCGCAACCTGGGCAAGGAAAACCTGTAAGCATCTTAAACGGACACAAAGATTGATCAGTTTCAAGATGATTATGGTCATTATGAAGCATCAAAAAAAACGGAATTACCAGCGTCAATAAAGCGCCGATAATTCCGAAGATTTTTAATTGTAATTTTTTATTATTTGTATAATTTATTGATATCACCCTGAACAATCATTGCGGCAACCATTGGAAACAAGAAACCTAAGATTAATAATAATGTTGATTGATCTTTTCCTTGTTCACCAGTTCTTTCATAGACTTTTGGCAAACCTTCTTTGCCAGCCAAATAATAAAAATATAGATTTACAGGCAAGCAACATCCTGAAAAGATGGCTATTGGCTGTGAAATAACTTCTCTTTGCGCGACTGCATTGATAACTTGCGCCACTTTAATATTCCAGTAAATCAAGTAAAGTCCACAAGTCACAACTCCTAATAATAATACAACAATTGGATCTACTTTAAATTCTGGAATATCTCCAAAATAATTGTCCGGTTTTTCTAAGTCCATTCTAAATGTTTTTGTGTTTATAATTTCTAAAATTAACAAAATATTTAAAATTACAACTTAATTCTATTAAAAAATATAGAATTATTTTAAATATTTAATCAATCGGCTCCCAAAGTTCAATCTTATTCCCTTCCAAATCAAGTATAGCACCAAAATTACCATAATCGAAACTTTGCATTTCACCTAAAACTTGAACTCCTTCTTTTTTTAATTTCTGAAGCAGACTTTCAAGATTTTCAACTCTGAAATTTTGCATAAATTCTTTTTTTGAAGGTTCAAAATAATCCGTATCGCTTTTAAATGGCGACCATTGCGTGGAACCATTTTCTCCTTCATCATTTTTCCATGAAAAAGTACAGCCATAATCATTTGTATTTAAGCCGAGATGCTTTTTATACCAGTTTCTAAGTTCTGCAGGATTTTCAGCTTTGAAGAAAAATCCGCCGATTCCAGTGACTCGTTTTTCTTCTTTTTCAATCAGATTCTCGCCAAAATAAAGCGCTTTGATTTTATCTACAATTGTTTCTGCTAATTTTACGTGGCTTTCAAAAGTCCATCCAGCAATATGCGGAGAAAGAATTACTTTATCACATTCTAGCAAATATTGAAAAGCTTCAGGAATTTTATCTGATTCAAAAAGTGTTTCAAAAGATAGTTTTTCATATTCTAAAACATCCAAACCGGCGCCTAGAATTTTTCCAGATTTTAAGGCTTCCACCAAATCTGAAGTCACGACATTTTTTCCTCTGGAAGTATTGATGAGCCAAAACGGTTTTGCAAAAGCATTGATATAATTCGAATCAATTAATTTATCAGTTTCTGGAGTCCATGGAATATGAAGGCTTAAAACGTCAGATTTTTTTTGTAATTCTTCTAAAGAAACCTGTTTTGCATTTGCATCGCCAACATTTTCTTTGATATCATGACATAAAACTTCTACATCAAAACCTCGAAGTTTTTTGGCAAAAGATTTTCCCATATTTCCATAGCCTATGATTCCTACAGTTTTGCCATCTAGTTCATAGCCTCGATTTTTTTCACGGTTCCAATGTCCTGATCGAATTTCTTTGTCAGCTTGATTTAGCTTGTTGAAAAGCGACAAAAGCATCCCGAGAGAATGTTCAGCGACAGCATTTCGGTTTCCTTCTGGCGCTGCGATTAGGGCAATATTTTTGATTTCGGCATAATCGGTGTCAATGCTTTCCAATCCAGCACCAACTCTTGCTATAAATTGCAGATTTGTGGCTTTGTCTAAAAAGGTCTTGTCGATATTGAAACGGCTTCTGATTACAATTCCGTGATAGTCGTGGATTTTAGCTTCGATTTCTTCTTTTGTAGATTTGAAATCTTCATGATTTGTGAATCCTGCTTCTTGCAATTGTTCCATCATGATTGGATTATTGCTGTCGATGTGGAGAATTTTTATAGCTGTTGGGATCATTTTTGGATGAATTTCTTTCAACCAAATTTAGAGAAAAGACTGCAGATTCGCAGATTTATTTTTAATTATGAGTCGCTTTTAGGACACAGATGACACAGATTTTAAAAATTTCTAAAATCCGTGTAATCTGTGTCCAAATAATTACGATTTTGTTTCCATAAAGTTTAAAGAAAAGACCGCAGATTCGCAGATTTATTTTTTTATAATACTATGAAAATGAAACGCGGATTTAAGCGGATTGTACGGATACCGCGGATTTCTATTTTTATAAAATTTGATTTACAAAGTAAGAATCAGCGAAAATCAGCGTTCAAAAAATTAAAATCCTAAAATCAATTTTGCGATTGAAAAGTAAATCAAAATCCCGCAAATATCATTGCTTGTAGTAATAAACGGACCTGTTGCCAAAGCGGGATCAATTCCAAATCGGTTCAATAACAGCGGTACAAATGTTCCTATTAAAGAAGCGATTACAATTACAGAAATCAAGGAAACAGTCACTGTTATTCCTAAATTTATATCAACGCTGAGCAAAAAATGGCTTCCTGCAAAAAGAATTGTCGCTAAAATAACGCCATTCAGCAAACTCAAAGAAACTTCTTTAATCAAACGATTCCAAAGCGAACCGCTGATCGTGTTATTTGCCAAACCTTGAACAATAATTGCAGAAGATTGCACGCCGACATTTCCAGCCATTGCGGCGATAAGTGGCGTAAAGAAGAAAAGTTCGCCGTGTTTTTCCATAGCTCCTTCAAAAAGCCCGAGCATTTTTACCGAAATAAAGCCGCCTAAAAGTGCCAAAACCAACCACGGAAGTCGCGCTTTTGTCAGTTCTAAAATGCTGTCATCGGCTTCAACGTCTTGCGAGATACCGGCCGCTAACTGGTAATCTTTATCAGCTTCGTCCTTGATCACATCGACGATATCATCAATGGTAATTCTTCCGACCAAACGGCCCAACTCATCTACAACAGGAATGGCTTCCAAGTCATATTTTTGCATAATTCGGGCCACTTCAACGTCTTCGGTATCAACGCGAACATAATCCACTTTTGGAATATAAACGTCGCTGATCGGTGTTTTTGTAGAAGTTGTCAATAAATCTTTCAGCGAAAGCCTTCCTTTCAAGCGATTTTCATCATCTACAACATATATAGAATGTACTCTGGAAATATTTTCTGCCTGAATGCGCATTTCTTTGACACAAGTCAAAACATTCCAGTTTTCATTGACGCTAACGAGCTCCTTTCCCATCAAACCGCCAGCAGTATCTTCGTCATAACGCAACAAATCAACAATGTCTTTGGCGTGTTCAACGTCGTTCAGCTCCGAGATTACCTCGTTTTTAATTTGGGTAGAAAGTTCCCCGATAATGTCTGCCGCGTCATCGGTGTCCAACTCGTCAAGCTCTTCGGCAATTTCTTTTGGCGAAAGCCTGCTCAAGATATTCTCGCGCAAATCATCTTCTAATTCAAGAAGAATTTCTGCGGTTTTTTCACTGTCTAAGACCTTGAAAATGTAAGTCGCCTCGTCAAAATCAAGCTCATCAAGGATTTCAGCAATATCAGCGTGGTGCATATCGTTCAGCAAAACTTCCAATTGCTTGTCGTTTTTGCTTTCGATTAATTCTTCAATTTCAAGAATAAGCTCCTTACTGATTTTAAACTGCATCGGCCTCAATTTTTTGTGTTAGTTCGATAAATTGCTGGAAATCCAACTGCTCCGGACGGAGGTCAAAGATAGTGTCTTCTCTCAAATTATCCGAAAGATTCATCGATTTTAAGCTGTTTCGAAGCGTTTTTCTTCGTTGTTGGAAACCTGTTTTTACCACCGTAAAAAATAATTTTTCACTGCAAGGAAGTGTGAAATTTTCTTTTCTTCGCAAACGCAAAACACCTGATTTCACTTTTGGCGGCGGATTAAAAACGTGTTCGTGAACCGTGAACAAATATTCAGCTTCGTAAAACGCTTGCACTAAAACAGATAAGATTCCATAAGCTTTTGTACCTTTCTTTTCGCAAATTCTTTCTGCTACTTCTTTTTGAAACATTCCCGAAAATTCCGGAATTTGGTTTCTCAATTCTAAAGCCCTAAAAACAATCTGTGTAGAAATATTATAAGGGAAATTTCCGATGATGGCGAATTGCTTTCCTTCGAAAATTTCATTGATATTGTATTTCAAAAAATCCTTGGAAATGATATGATCATGCAATTTTGGATAATTTGCATTCAGATAATCTACTGATTCATTATCAATTTCAATAACGTAAGTCGTAGTGGGTTTATCCAATAAATACTTGGTCAAGACACCCATTCCTGGCCCGATTTCCAAAATATTTTCATAGCCTTCAAGACTCAAAGTGTCGGCAATGTCTTTTGCAATGCTTTCGTCATTCAAGAAATGCTGTCCAAGATGCTTCTTGGCTTTTACCTTTTCCATTTTATTTTGGATTTAAGATTTAGGATTTTCCCTCGACTGCGCTGGGGTGACTAAATCATTATCTAATTTTCTAATTATCCAATTGGCTAATTAAACCGATTTGTGTTCACAGATAAATTCAAGTTCTGTTCTAAAAGAAAGCATTTTATCTCCGAATAATTTTTGGCTTTCTTCACGAAGTTTTGGCGCATCTTCGGCATAATATTTCTGCAAAGTTTCGTGTGAATCAGTGTAGAATTGTACAGAATAGGTTTTTCCGCCCATTTGTTCTTCTACTAAAACTTTTACCAAATGTGCTTTTGTAAATTTTCCAGTGGCCAAAACGTCTGGAATATGCGTGTGCTGCATCCAGTGAATCCATTCGTCGTGAGCAGAATCGTCGATATTTGTAGTTACGTTGTAGATTATCATATTCTTTTGGATTATTCGATTGCTCGATTATTAGATTTTAGAATTCATAACTCTAAAGATTCGCATCGCCTCGCAACTGCCTGAATTTTTTTCTGGCATCGACAAAATAAATGCTGTCTTCATGTTCAAAGAGAATTTTTTCATAAAGCGGTTTCGCCTTCTCCGGATCTTTTAATTTTTCATTATAGATTTCAGCTGAAAAATATAACGCTTCGTCTACATAAATTCCGTCTTTGTGGTGATCGATGATACTTTGAAATTGCGTTAACGCGGAAGGGAAATCGCCCATTTTTTGATAGGTTTGCCCGATTCGCAATAACGTTTCATCTTCAATTTCTTGGCCTTTGTAATCTTTTAAAATCGATTGGAATTGCGCCAAAGCTTCTGTGTTTTTATTCTGATACAAAAGATAATCGCCTCGGGCAAATTTCTTCAGTCCGACTTGTGTTGAATCGGCAACAGTATTGTCATTTATTAAAAGAAATAATTCCAAAGCATCATTTGCAATTAATTGTGTCGACGCTGATTTTAGTTCTTTAAACTGCTTCAAAGCCCATTCAAAATCGGTTTTGAAGTAACTGGTTTTTGCCGCTTTCAAACTTGCTTCATGGCCGATAACGTCGTTCTTCAAATCTTCCTCGATTTGAGAATAGTAAATCAGAGCTTGGTTGAATTTTTCTTCGTATAAAAGAATATCCGCCAATTCCATCTTGACGTCAGCGGTTTGGTATTTATTTAAAGGAAGCTCCAGCGAACGTTTTAAAATTGTTTTTCCGCCTTCAGGATTTTTCATGTTGAAGGTTTCAAAATGTGCCTGAAGTATTTGCAAGGACAAGCTATACGGGCTAACTCCGAATTCCTTAATCAATTTCTCTAATTCCAATTTTAGCGTAGAATAATTTTTTTCCTGCGCTTTCTGAATCTTGAAATCCATCAGATAATAATTGGATAAAATCCTCAAATCGATGTCCTGAGTATTTTCTAAAACAAAGGCAAAAATCTCCTGCGCTGTTTCTTCATCGCTTTCTTCCAAAGCCATTTGCCCAAGATTTACTATGCCTGACAGCGATTCTTGCTCTCTTCTGTAAATTGCTTTTTCTTGAATAAAAGCCTTTAAATATTCTTTCTGCTGTACAAAAAACCAGCTTAAAAATTGATTCCAAAAAATATCTTGGTTTTTCTGCGCCCTGACCAAAAGCGATTTTCGAAGCGAATCGCTGAAGCTGGTTTCTTTAGATTCTTCGGTCATAAATCGCGACAGCTGATTCTGAACCATAATCAGCGTGCTCGGATTTTCAAAAGCTTCATCTAAAAAAGTGTCAATCATTAAATCGGTTTTTCCCTGCTGTCCATAAATCACTGCCAATTGAAAATTGAATTTCATTCTTGGTTCTAATTTTACCGCAATTTTATAAGCTTCAACGGCATAGTCAAGCAATACTTTTTTCTCAAAAGCATTGGCAACCAAATACACATAATTCGGAACTTCTTTTATTTTTTCAAGCGCTTCATTGTAGTATTTTGTGGCTTTGGCTTGATTTTTTTGCAATTGGTAATTATACCCAAGTTCTACATAAAGATTCGCCATCGGCGACCTTTTTATCTGGTCTTCAAGTAAAATTTGCGCTTTGTCATATTGCTTCAATTGCTGGTAAGATTCCACCAATTTTTGAAAATACAAACTGTTTCCGGGCTGATTTTTTACAAGTGTTTCGAAACTTATAATTGCCTTTTCAAAATCTCCTTTGTCAAAATAATTCATCGCCAATTGCTCGTTTTGTGAGAAAACGGTAAGGGAGAAAAATAGACTTAAAAAGAGAAATATTTTTTTCATTTTAGTTTAATGTCAAGGAGATAACAATGTACTAATATAACAATTTTCGTGCTGAATTAGTACATTGCTACATTAAACTATTGGTTAATTATACCTTAATTTATGATATCAAATCCAGTATATTTACGCAGAACTTCTGGAATCACAATTCCTTCCGGAGTTTGGTAATTTTCAAGGATTCCTGCTAAAACACGTGGCAATGCCAATGAACTTCCGTTTAAAGTGTGTGCCAAATGGTTTTTTCCGTCTTTGTCTTTGAAACGCAATTTCAATCTGTGAGATTGGAAAGTTTCGAAATTTGAAACCGAACTGATTTCCAGCCAGCGGTCTTGTGCCGTTGAAAATACTTCGAAATCATAAGTCATTGCTGATGCAAAACCCATATCTCCACCGCAAAGTCTCAAGATTCTATAAGGCAATTTCAATTCGTTTAAGATACCGCGAACGTGTTCTACCATTCCTTCCAAAGCTTCATAAGACTTGTCAGGATGTTCCACACGCACGATTTCCACTTTGTCAAATTGGTGCAAACGGTTCAAACCGCGAACGTGAGCGCCATAAGAACCTGCTTCTCTACGGAAACAAGGCGTATAGGCTGTTGCCAAAACCGGCAATTCATTTTCATGCAAAAGCACGTCTCTGAATAAATTTGTAACTGGAACTTCCGCTGTTGGAATCAAGTACAAATCGTCTGTTTTGTCGTGGTACATTTGCCCTTCTTTGTCAGGCAATTGTCCAGTTCCATAAGCTGATGCTTCGTTTACCAAATGTGGCACTTGGTATTCTTGATAACCTGCGTCGGTATTTTTATCTAAGAAATAAGTAATTAAAGCACGTTGCAGCTTCGCTCCTTTTCCTTTATAAACAGGGAAACCAGCGCCTGTGATTTTATTTCCTAATTCAAAATCGATGATGTCATATTTTTTAACCAATTCCCAGTGAGGAAGCGCGCCTTCGTGCAAAACCGGAATTTCTCCTTCTTGCAAAGTCGTCAAATTATCCTCTGGTGTTTTTCCTTCTGGAACTAAATCTGCTGGAAGATTTGGCAAAAGATAAAGCTGTTCAGTCAGTTCATTGGTGTAAACCTCTAATTTCTCAGACAAATCTTTGCTTTTTTCTTTCAGCAGAACATTTTTCTGCTTCAAGATTTCTGCTTTAGATTTCTCGCCAGACTTCATCAATTCGCCGATGTCTTTGGATAGCTTGTTTGATTCCGACAAAATACTGTCCATTTCAGCTTGTGTTGCTCTTCTTTTTTCGTCGAGCTGCACTGCCTGTTCAACAATAGATTTGGCATCCATATTTCTTTTTGCCAAAGCTTTAAGGACTTTTTCCTGATTTTCTCTGATAAACGCTATCTGTAACATTATACTTGGTTTTTATAAGGAAGCAAATTTAGTGAAAAAAGGTTCAAAATCGCAAGGTTATAGCAAACTAACTATATCGCATAATTTGTGATAAATCTTCGTATAAATTAACATTTGTTATAATACATTATTACTTACATTTGAAAAATTTTTCTTGATTATGAAAAACCTATACTTTATTATTACATTATTCTCGGTAAGCATTGGTTTTGCCCAAAGCCCATCTTCCAAAAATAGTCAGATTGCTGAATCTGAAAGAAAGTCTGCTTCAAAATTGATGCGTGTTATTACAAATCCAAATACTGCAAATTACGATGTAACTTACCACAGGCTGAAACTTGCGGTGAATCCGGCAAATTATTATATTTCTGGAGATGTCACGACTTATTTTAAGGCAAAGCAAAACATGAATTCGGTTACTTTTGACTTTACTGATGAACTGGCCGTAAGTTCGGTAAAGCAACGTGGCACCAATTTAACTTTCACACAAAATGGAACAAATGAATTGGTAATTAACTTGCCGGCGACGCAAAACACGAACGTTTTAGATTCCTTGACAATTGTTTATGCCGGTGCTCCGCCTTCTGACAGCGATGGATTTAACACTTATACGCATGCGGGAACTCCAGGACTTTATACTTTGTCAGAGCCTTTCGGTGCTAGAGATTGGTGGCCTTGCAAGCAAGATTTGAATGATAAAATTGACAAAATTGACGTTTATATTACAGCTCCTTCGCAATACACAAGTGTTTCAAACGGCTTGCAATTGAGCGCAGTTACGACCACTGGCACAAAAACGACTCACTTTCGTCATGGGTATCCGATTCCAGCTTATTTAGTTGCCATTGCTGTTACGAATTACAATATTTTCACGCAGCAAGCCGGAACTGCACCGCACACTTTTCCTATCGTAAATTATCTTTATCCAGAAAATCAGGCGACAAACCAGACAAATTTAGCGGCGACAGTGCCGATCATGAATTTATACGAGCAATTGTTTGAAACTTATCCTTTTGCTAGTGAAAAGTACGGCCATGCCCAATGTGCTTTTGGAGGCGGAATGGAACACACGACGGTTTCTTTCATGGGCGGTTTTGATCGAAATTTAATTGCTCATGAACTTGGACACCAATGGTTTGGGGACAAAATAACTTGCGGAAGCTGGAATGATATCTGGCTAAACGAAGGTTTTGCGACTTATTTATCAGGATTGGTTGTAGAAAATCTTGATGGTGAAGATGATTTCATCGCTTGGAAAAACAGCCTTGTCAGCGACATTACGGCTTTGCCAAATGGTGCGGTTTATTTAACCGACGATGAAGCTCAAAATTCAGACCGAATTTTCAGCGGAAGACTTTCTTATAATAAAGGAGCGATGGTTGCCAATATGTTGCGCTTTAAATTAGGAGATGCCGTTTTCTTTCAAGGTATGAAAAACTATTTGGCTGATCCAAATTTAGCTTACGGATATGCAACTACAGAAAATCTAAAAGCACATTTGTCTACCGCGTCAGGAATGGATTTGACAGAATTTTTCAATGACTGGGTTTATGGCCAAGGTTTTCCGACTTACACAATTACTGCTCAAAATTGGGGCGCAGGATTGGCAAGATTTACAGTAAACCAAACACGTTCTTCTAACACGGTAAGCTTTTTTGAAATGCCTCTTCCTGTTCGAGTTTTTGGAGCTGGCGTCCAGCAAGCTGATATTATTTTAGACAATACTTCAAACGGACAAGTTTTTATAAAAAATGTTCCATTCGTAGTGACTAGCATTGCTTTCAATCCGAAATCTGATATTATTTCTAGAAACAGCACAGCCACTTTGGGAACAGAAAATTTTCAATTGGCTTCCGCCGTAAAATTATATCCAAATCCGGCTTCACAGACGTTGCATTTAGAATTATCAAATGGTGTTTCTATGGAAAAAGCTGTTTTTTACAACGCTTTAGGACAAGTCATCAAAGAAGCTAAAACTGAAACTACCTGGGATATTTCAGCACTTCCGACAGGCGTAAATTTCATTAAGATTTTTACAGATTCTGGCGTGAAACAGATGAAATTTATAAAATCATAATTATATATTTACTCATAAAAAAGGCTCTGTTATTGAAACAGAGCCTTTTTTTATAAATTGAAATCTACTCAATCGCCTTAATTCTACTTACCATTATTGCAATCAAAACTCCAAAAATTCCGATGAAAGCAAATGAAAATTGCAATCCGAAAGCTTCTGCTATATATCCGATAATTGGCGGTCCCATTAAAAATCCGAGAAAACTTACGCTAGAAACAATCGTCAACGCTTCACCCGGAGAAACGGTCGTATTTTTTCCTGCTACGCTGTAAACCGTCGGAACCACTGTGGAAACACCCAAACCAACTAACATAAATGCCAAAGTTGCCGAAATCAAATAAGGCAAAAAAACAGCCGTAAATAATCCTGTGGAAATCATCAGTCCGCTGATTTGAAGGACTCGTTTTCTGCCGAATTTTAAGATGAATCGATCACCTAAAAATCTTCCGGAAGCCATCATCACCATGAAGGAAGTGTAGCCTAAAATCACTAACGGCCCGGGCGCTTTCACGATATCTTTAAAATAAACACCGCTCCAGTCAAACATCACTCCTTCACT
Organism: Flavobacteriaceae bacterium PS02334; assembly: GCA_029959295.1. GTDB lineage: Bacteria > Bacteroidota > Bacteroidia > Flavobacteriales > Flavobacteriaceae > Flavobacterium. The sequence goes on from JASCOH010000004.1 coordinate 122,762, forward strand.
TGCCATACAGCAAAATCCGATGACGCCGAGCCAGATCAAAGCGCTGTCTGGCTTGGTGAAAAATTTCTTTTTTTCTAAAGATTTTTTCTCTTTCGCTTTTATCAAAAATTTGAAATTCAAAAGCATCAAGATGATTACGATTCCGAAGGTAATTATGAAATGGATGTAAGGCGAAATATCAAACGCAAGCATTGCCAAACCGATGAAAGCTCCCGTAAATCCTGCCGAACTCCATGCGCCGTGAAACGATGACATGATGGTTTTTTTGAAAAGATTTTCAGTATAAACACCTTGCGTATTTACTGCGATATTACTCAAGTTTCCGAAAATTCCGAAGATAAAAAGCACAGTTGCTAATTGCCAAGGACTTATTGCCAAGCCAATGTTAGTCATGAAAAAAGCATAAAGCGTCAGACAAATCAAAAGAATCCTGTGGCTTCCGAATCTTGTAACAACTTTTCCAGCAAAAGGCATCGCAAATAATTGCCCAAACGGAATGGCGAATAAAATCGTACCCAAATCGCCTTCGCTCAAATGAAGCGTAGTTTTCAAATCTGGAATTCGGCTTGCCCAAGTCGCAGAACACAATCCCATCGCAAAATAAAACAGGGAAACCGCCCAGCGAATTCTGTTTAAATACGACTGTTTTGCGTGTTTGTAACCTTTTAATTTCGGGCGTGTGTTGAATCTGTTGATGAATCTGAATTCCATAAAAAGTAATCTTGTCTTTGTAGCAAATGTTTTGTTGTCATTCCGACGAAGGAGGAATCTTCAAAAGAAGCTCAAGCAACAGAGATTCTTCCTTCGTCAGAATGACAAGATTATGAAACTACTTCTTCAAAAAATCCAGCACCGGACCAATGAATTTGTCGTAGGCTTCAATGTGAGGCAAATGTCCGACATTTTCTATTTCTACGAGCTGAGAATTCTTGATTTTTTTCGCTGTTATTTTACCTAATTCAGGATAATTCCCCAATGTTTTCTGAACTTCAGGAGAAGCTTTTCCTTTTCCCAAAGCCGTTCTGTCGCGCTGTCCGATGATTAACAATGTCGGCGCTTTTATGTTTTCAAATTCATAAACAACAGGTTGCGTAAAAATCATATCATATGTAATTGCTGCATTTTTGGCAATTGCCGGATAATTTTTGTTCAGCGTAAAACTTGCCAAAACGTTTACCCATTTGTCATATTCAGGCTTCCATTTATTGTCATAATAAAATTGCAATTGATACTCTTTTATCTTTTGGTAATCTTGCTTTATTTCTGTGGCATACCAGTCGTCTACATTCTGGTAAGGGACTACAGTTTTCCAATCTTCCAAGCCGATTGGGTTTTCAAGAATTAATTTTTCAACATTTTCAGGATACATTAACGTAAATCTTGTTGCCAGCATTCCTCCCATTGAATGGCCGAGAACATTGACTTTTGAGATCTTTTCTTTGTCTAAAATTGCTTTTGTATTTTGAGCCAGCAACTGAAAACTATATTGAATGTTTGTGGGTTTTGAAGATTTTCCGAAACCGATTTGATCGGGCATAATTACCCGATACCCGGCTTTTGCCAAGTCATTTGCAGTCTGCTCCCAATACATTGCCACGAAATTTTTTCCGTGCAAAAGCAAAACTGTCTTTCCGTTTGGAGATTTTGGAATTAAATCCATGTAAACCATTTTCAAATCTTGGCCTTGGATTTTTATGGAAATTTCTTTGACCGGAAAAGGATATTTTAAGTTTTCAAGGCGTTCTCCATAATCTTGAACTTTTTCTTGGGCAAAAACCGAAATACTTGAAGTGAATAAAAACAGAAGCGCAAAATATTTTTTCATGGTAGCTAAATTTTAAAAAAATTCAAGCTTAAATTTAAGACAATTCTGAATTTTAGCTGTTAGCCTTTTGTAAAGTTTAACCATTTCAAATTAATCCCAAAGTTGGAATCAAAAGATTTTTATTCATAAAGATTGGCTCTGCGCAATGGTTGGGAATGATAACAAAAATGCGAAAAGTTTCTCAGCTAGCCCCGATGGTGGCTTTGTTTGAGCTCTTGTGCCAGCCATAAAAGCTGGCACAAAGCGAGTGCCACCAGCGGGAATTGCGTTTACTGAAAATGCCTGATGTTTCGCTTCAAAAAAATAAAGCGCAAAAAAAATCCCAACCTTTCGATTGGGATTTTCTATTTATTTAGGATCGTTCATTTTGAAGCTTTCCATGAATTTTGTGGTATAATCTCCAGCCACATAAGCCGGATCGTCCATTAATTGTCTATGGAAAGGAATCGTGGTTTTGACACCTTCGATTACGAATTCGTCCAAAGCGCGTTTCATTTTGTTGATTGCTTCTTCACGAGTTTGCGCAGTTGTAATCAGCTTCGCAATCATGGAATCGTAATTTGGCGGAATCGTGTAACCTGAGTAAACGTGCGTATCTAAACGAACTCCGTGACCTCCTGGAGTGTGCAACGTCGTGATTTTTCCTGGTGACGGACGGAAATCGTTGTAAGGATCTTCGGCATTGATTCTGCATTCGATAGCGTGCAATTGTGGCAAATAATTTTTACCAGAAATTGGCACACCTGCAGCTACTAAAATCTGCTCACGAATTAAGTCATAATCAATTACCTGCTCTGTAATTGGGTGTTCTACTTGGATACGAGTGTTCATTTCCATGAAGTAGAAATTTCTGTGTTTGTCTACCAAAAATTCTACGGTTCCAGCACCTTCATATTTGATAAATTCTGCAGCTTTCACGGCAGCTTCTCCCATTTTCAAACGCAAATCGTCTGTCATGAACGGAGAAGGAGTTTCTTCAGTCAGTTTTTGGTGACGTCTTTGAACAGAACAGTCTCTTTCAGAAAGGTGACAGGCTTTTCCATAAGCATCTCCAACCACTTGGATTTCGATGTGACGAGGCTCTTCAATCAATTTTTCTAGGTACATTCCGTCGTTTCCGAAAGATGCAGCCGCTTCTTGACGAGCGCTTTCCCAAGCTTTTAAAAGCTCTTCTTCTTTCCAAACTGCTCTCATTCCTTTTCCACCACCACCAGCTGTTGCTTTAAGCATTACTGGATAGCCAAATTCTTTAGCTAATTTTTTAGTCTGCTCATAAGATTCTAATAAACCTTCTGAACCTGGAATTGTTGGAACTCCTGCTGCTTTCATTGTCGCTTTTGCAGAAGCTTTGTCTCCCATTCTGTCAATCATTTCTGGCGAAGCTCCAATGAACTTGATACCGTGTTCTTGACAGATTTTCGAAAACTTAGCGTTTTCAGAAAGGAAGCCATATCCTGGGTGGATTGCGTCTGCATTTGTAATTTCTGCAGCTGCAATGATATTTGACATTTTCAAGTAAGACAAGTTACTTGGAGGCGGGCCGATGCAAACTGCTTCATCCGCAAAGCGAACGTGCAAGCTTTCCGCATCTGCAGTTGAATAAACAGCTACAGTTTTGATACCCATTTCTCTACAGGTTCTGATAACGCGAAGTGCGATTTCTCCTCTGTTTGCGATTAATATTTTTTTAAACATCTTGTATTATTTAGATAATTAGACAATTCGATAATTTGATAATTCGATTTTTAGATACTTTGATAGTTCTAAAAATCTAAAAATCTAATACTCTAAATTAAGATGGATCAACTAAGAATAAAGGTTGGTCGAATTCAACTGGAGAAGAATCATCCACTAAAACTTTTACGATTTTACCTGAAATTTCAGATTCGATTTCGTTGAAAAGTTTCATTGCTTCGATAACGCAAACTACGTCTCCTTTTGAGATTGTAGTTCCCACTTCTACGAAAGGCGCTTTATCTGGGGATGGTTTTCTGTACAATGTTCCGATAATTGGGGATTTGATCATAATGTATTTTGCATTATCATCGGCAGCTTCAACTGGTGCTGCTGGCGCAGACGGAGCAGTTGGCTGTGGCGCTGCAGCTTGTGGTAAAGCTTGGCTAACTGGCGCTTGTTGTATGTAATTTGTTGTTTCAGTTGATCCACCTTCCGTAGTTTTGATAGTGATTTTGATATCACCCATCTCTAGTTTTACTTCGGTAGCACCTGATTTTGCTACAAATTTGATTAAATTTTGAATTTCTCTAATATCCATGATATTCGAATTTAGGTTTTAGTTTTATTGTTTGTCGTAAGCCCATTTCATATAAATAGATCCCCAAGTGAATCCACCTCCGAATGCGGCAAAAATTAAATTATCTCCTTTTTTGAATTGCTTCTCAAAGTCATTTAGAAGCAATGGCAATGTTGCTGAAGTGGTATTGCCATATTTTTGAATGTTTACGAGAACTTTGGATTCATCCAATCCCATTCTATTAGCTGTAGCGTCAATTATTCTTCTGTTAGCTTGGTGTGCAACCAGCCAATTTACGTCTTCTTTTGTCAAATTGTTGCGTTCCATGATTTTTTCGCTGACGTCAGCCATACCAGAAACTGCATATTTGAAAACTGTTTTTCCGTCTTGAAAAACGTAGTGCTGCTTATTTTCAACCGTTTCTTTTGATGCAGGAAGCAGAGAACCGCCAGCTTCAATTTTTAAGAATTCGCGGCCAATTCCATCACTTCTTAAAATTTCATCTTGAAAACCCAGGCCTTCGTGATTTGGCTCAAATAAAACCGCGCCGGCTCCGTCGCCAAAGATGATGCAAGTTGCTCTATCTGTGTAATCAATAATGGAAGACATTTTGTCGGCTCCAATCAATAAAATCTTTTTGTATCTGCCTGATTCGATGTAAGCTGAAGCAGTTGACATTCCGAATAAAAAGCTGGAACATGCGGCTTGCAGATCATAGGCGAAAGCGTTGACAGCGCCAATTTGTGAGGCAACATAAACTGCAGTTGCTGCAACGGGCATGTCAGGAGTTGTAGTACCAAGCAAAACTAAATCTATTTCTGCCGGGTTGATATTGTTTTTTGCAATTAAGTCTTCTGCAGCTTTAATGGCGAGATAAGATGTTCCTTTAGAATCATCTTTTAAAATGCGTCTTTCTTTAATTCCTGTGCGAGAGGTAATCCACTCATCATTGGTTTCAACCAAGGTTTCAAGCACTTCATTTGAAAGCACAAAATCAGGCACATAGGCTCCAACAGCGGTAATTGCGGCTGTGATTGTATTCATACTATTTCTAATAATTTCTTTTCGAAAACATAAATTCGAAAAGAGGTGGAAATTACAAAAAAAAACTAAAATATACCTTCTTGCAAGTTGTTATTTACCAATAAATTATAAATAACAAAAAAACTCTCACAACGTGAGAGTTAAGTTTTTTTTCTACAAAATTGTATTAAGCAACAGCTTCTTGCTTGTCGATTACCACTTGACCTCTGTAGTACATTTTACCTTCATGCCAGTAAGCTCTGTGGTATAAATGCGCCTCACCAGTTATAGGACATGTAGCAATTTGAGCAACAGTCGCTTTATAGTGTGTTCTTCTCTTATCTCTTCTTGTTTTCGAGGTCTTTCTCTTAGGATGTGCCATTTTACTATATTATTTATCCGTTAATAGTTTTTTTAATTGATCCCAACGTGGATCTGTCGTTTCTTCTTCTTTTGAATCAGTTTTCTTTGGTTCTTTTGAATTTACTTTCAATTCATTCAGCTTGTCAAGCGCTTCACTTTTTAAAGTTCCGTCTTTAATGCCTGGATGAATCTTTTTTAGAGGAATGGAAAGCGCAATCATTTCATAAATATATTGCTTTACATCTACCTGATGTTCCCCGAAAGGCAAAATGAGCAATTCCTCATTATCATCATTAAAATCTTCGCCAAACTGAACAATTACCTTAATTTTTCCTTTAATTGGAAAATCAAACATTTCACTTGTCAAATCACAAGGTACGTGAATCGTACCTTTGTGCTTAAAATGAAGCTCAAGCATGGTGCTTTTTTTCTCTAAAACTATATTGACTTTGATATCACAAGCTTCAAACTCATCATAATCATAGTCTTCAAAGAACTCTTTATTTATTTGATACTCAAACTGATGTTTTCCTAACTTTAATCCTACAAAAGGAATTAAAAACTCATTCGTTACTTTCATCTTGACAACAATTTGCCCTATTTCCAAATCCTTGGAACGGGAGTGCAAAGATATAAAATAATTGCAATTCCAAAAGCGTTATAAACATTTTTTTGTTTATAACTGTTTTTCTTTAATTTTTAAGGGATTCTGGCTAATAATCTGATACTCATTTCGGGAGTGGTAAATGTCGATTGCCAGATAAACCGCTTCCTTAAAAGAGTTGTGGTCTGCCAGCCCTTTTCCTGCAATTTCATAAGCCGTTCCGTGATCTGGAGACGTTCTGATTTTGTTCAAGCCCGCAGTATAGTTGACACCCTTGCCAAAAGACAACGTTTTAAACGGAATCAATCCTTGGTCATGATATGTTGCAATTACGGCATCATATTTCTCATATTGATTGCTTCCAAAAAAACCATCTGCAGGGTAAGGCCCAAAAACCAAAGTACCGCTTTCAAATAATTTTTTTATCGTCGGACGGATGATTTCATCGTCTTCTTTTCCAATTACGCCTCCGTCGCCAGCGTGAGGATTCAATCCTAAGACGGCAATTTTTGGTTTATTGATACTGAAATCTTGAATCAGCGATTTTTTTACGGTCAAGATTTTACTTTTAATCAAAGCTTCTGTCAAATGCGAAGAAACTTCGTTTACCGGAATATGATCAGTAATCAAACCTACTCTCAAATTATCTTGAACCATCAACATCAAGGCATCGCCTTCCAACTCTTGATCTAAATAATCAGTGTGCCCTGGAAATTTAAAATCTTCCGCTTGGATATTATATTTATTGATTGGAGCGGTTACTAAAACATCTACCAAACCTTCTTTCAACGCTTTTGTTGCGGCAACAAATGATTTGATTGCATATTTTCCTACGTTTTCATCATTTACGCCATACTCGATGTTTACGCTTTCTTTCCAAACATTCAAGACATTGATTTTTCCAATTATGAGCTGGTCGAGACTGTCAATTCCGTGCAATTGCATTCCGGCATCAAGGCTTTTTTTAGCGAAAGAAAGAATTTTTACGTTGGCAAAAATCACAGGAGTGCAAAATTCGAGCATTCTTGAATCTTCGAAAGTCTTTAAAACGACCTCGCTTCCAATACCGTTTAAATCTCCGATTGAAATTCCAACAATTATATTTTCTGCTTTTTTCATACTGCTTGCTCCTTAATATTGCTTAATTTTGAAGTGCAAATTTAGTAAAATAAAACCACAATGTTTACAGGAATCATAGAAACCCTCGGCACTATAAAAGACATAACAAAAGAGGAAGAAAATCTTCATATTACCGTTTCATCTACAATTACGAACGAACTAAAGATTGATCAAAGCGTTTCGCACAACGGCGTATGCCTGACGGTTGTTGGCATTTCAGAAGACCAATTTACGGTTACGGCAATTAAAGAATCCATCGACAAGACAAATATCGGCGACTGGAAAATTGGCGATATCGTTAATTTAGAAAGAGCCATGAAACTCGGCGACCGACTTGACGGACATATTGTTCAAGGCCACGTCGACCAAACCGGAATCTGCAGAAGCATTGAAGAAAACGGCGGCAGCTGGCAGTATACTTTTGAATATGATGCCAAGCTAAATAACATTACTATTGAAAAAGGCTCAATAACAGTCAACGGAGTAAGCTTGACGGTTGTTAATTCAAAGGAAAACGAATTCAGTGTAGCAATTATCCCTTATACTCACGAACACACTAATTTCAAAAATTTCAAAGTAGGGACTAGAATAAATCTCGAATTTGATGTAATTGGCAAATACGTCTCAAGACTGCAACAGCTCAGACAATAATATTCCAAAAAAAAACTCCGATGAAGATCGGAGTTTTTTTTTATTTCGTTTGTATCTTTTTCCTAAATGAGTAAAATGCAAAAAGGAGTGCAATTCCTACTAACACATATAAATATTGATCCACGGGCATATCCGGTGGTGGTGGCGCTGGTGAAGGCGGCGTTGGCGGCGCCGAAAATCCAAGAGCTGGTAATAAAATTAATAGTAGGGCAAATATATTTTTCAAGATAAATTTCATATGCAAATAGTAAAATCTTTTTAACAAATTTTGGACAAATAAATTAAATTTTTTGATTAAAACCAAAAATATAATTAAATATTGTGTCTTAAAGAAAATATAAAAGCCCAATTCGGTCTTTACAATTCAATTCAAGGCGCAAATTTAATGTTTTAATTCAAATAATTAGCTTTTACATGTTATATAATTGTGAATTTCTGTTAATTACAATTATTTAGAGTCTTCTTCTTCTTTTTTATCGTCTAATTTTCTCACATTTTTTTTAAATAATTGATTAACAATCTTATCACTTTTTTAAAAACGAGTCGTTTTTTGGATTTTTTTAAAAAAATTTTGCCATTTTAAGCATAAACGACTGTTAAAAAATAAAGAAAAATATTACAAAAAATAAATTTTACTTGCTAAAAAAGTGCATAAAAAAATTGGAAATGTGCATTTGAAAGGATATATCATACCGTTCATCGATTTTATTAAAAAAATTGGAGATGTTTTAACATATTATTTAATTCAAATGCAATTCAATTCTAAATTTGGATTTTCTATAGAGTCAAATACATAATAAAAAATTTAAAACATTAAACAATGAAAAAAATCATTACATCTCTAGCACTATTCGCCGGATTAGGATTAAGTGCACAAGTAAAAGTTGGAGACAATGTTACGACACTCGCGCCAGGATCTTTATTTGAAATGGAATCTACAAACAAAGGATTATTGCTTCCAAGAGTTGCATTAACAAATACTGCAACAATCTTGCCAGTATTAGGCACACATGCTCAAGCGACAGGTATGGTTATATACAATACTGCGACAACAGGAGACGTTACGCCAGGAATTTATTCAAATGATGGAACAAAATGGGTAAAATTAGGTGGCGCTGCAACTGCCTCAGCATTGAGAATCTTAACTGGGCAAACTGCCGGTGGTTTTGATTTTAATGCAAATTCTAATTATGATGTTTATGAGTTCACAGGAGCAGGTACATTATTATTGCCAACTCCATCCACATTCACTGGCAGAACTATTTACATCAGAAATCAGTCTGTAGGTACTATTTCTTATGGTACAACAAACGGGGTAAATGCACCAAAAGGGACAACAACAATCACAAATGCAAGCGCAATGGCTCTTTTTTGTGATGGAACAACTTGGCATTTAATATCTGGAAGACCATAATAACCAGAAATAGTATAATTATAAACCAAAAATATCAATAAAATGAAAAACATTTTAAAACTATCCGCTTTTTTAATACTAATATCTTCAGTTGCGAACGCCCAAGTATCAACTAATCTCAATACCTCACCGACAGTTACAGACAGTAATTATTTCATGGATGCCAGTGGTTTTGAAGGATTTCCAAGCCAAAGCGAAGGAAGAGGTCTAGGTTTTCCAAGAACAAACCTTACCGCTTTTACTTTTAACACCTCAACAATTGACAACTTGCAGATTGTAAGTGATTTTGACGGGATGGTTGTCTATAACAACGCAACAGGAAATACAGCAGCAGGACAAGGTGTTGTGACTGCAGTAACTCCAGGTTTTTACTATTTCTCTAATCCAGGGAATCCAGGAAATATAACAAGCGGACAATGGAAGCCTCTAGGAGGAGGATCTTCATCAGTTGACATCAAAACTACTGAAACTGTTACTGCATCAAAAGTAAACGGAGCGCAAGTATACGGAATCAAAGGATCATTCACAGCTGACGGAATATCTGCTGCAGTTACTATTGCTGTTCCATCTGGAATGACAGGATTTTACAAAATCACTATCTTCAAAGGAAGCACTACAACTGTAGTCGGAACTTCTGTTAGACAATTCGGATTATCAGGTACTGGAAATGTTATTACAGGAGCTGGAATTATTACTGAGGTATATCCTTCTGGAACTTACGACTACGTTTTGGAATATTTCAAATAAGAAAATATCTCAATCCAATATAAAAGAGCCTTTGATGGGCTCTTTTTTTGTTTTATAAAATTTTGAAATTTTTTTCTATTAAATAACACGCAATCATTTTGGTGAGTTTTACTGAAAACACAGATTTTTTTTAAGGTAAAAAGTAATTGGATTATAATTCAAAAAAAAGTCCCAGCAAACACTGAGACTTTTTTCTTTTTCATAACAACTAATTTTACTTCTCAATCACTATAAAGTCAGATCTTCTGTTTGCCAAATGTTGCGCTTCGGTACATTTTACGCCGTTTGCACATTTGTTGGTCAAGCGACTTTCCCCATAACCAATAGCGCTTTGAATACGCGAAGGATCAATTCCTTTTGATAAAATATAGGTTTGGGTTGATTTTGCCCTATCATCAGAAAGCTTCAAGTTATAAGCATCTTTTCCTCTGGAATCGGTGTGCGACTCAATCTTAATTTTGACATTCGGAAAGCGAGTCATCACAAAAACAACTTTATCTAATTCTGCCGCAGCTTGAGGCGTAATCGTTGATTTGTCATATTCAAAGAAAATCGGATTGATGTCAATTTTTTCTTTATCGCCGTCAACTTTTATCAAATCTGCATAATTGCTCAGCTCAAAATTGATATTTTTCGTTTCCGTGCCATCAAGACCGCTGGTTTCCACTTCTTTTTGGTCGGTGCTGTGATTTGCTTTTGTAGCTGTAACTTTCAATTTTCCGTTGCAAGGGACAGTTACTTTGTAAATTCCTTCAGTATTTGTCGTAGATTCAGAAACCTGATCGCCAAACTGATTCAGCACTTTTATAGTTGCATCAGCAATCGCCAGCTTTGATTTTGCATTGATAACTCTCCCAGAAACCAATTGGCCGCAAGACGGCTTTTCTTTGGTAAAATAATAAATATCGTCATCGCCTTTTCCCATAGATCTGTTGGAAGAAAAGTAGCCATAACCATCTGTCGCATCAACTATATAAGCAAAATCATCTTTATTGCTATTGACTGGAGCGCCAAGATTTCTTGGTTCAGAAAACTTCATGTCGCCATAAAATTTGCTTTCGTAGATGTCCAAACCGCCCCATCCAAAATGTCCGTCGGAAGAAAAATAAAGCATTCCGTTGGCGAAAGAAGGAAACATGTCATTTCCAACGGTGTTGATTGTTGACCCGAGATTTTTCGGCGTTCCGATAGTTCCGTCATCAGCAACCTGGCTTACGTATAAATCAGATTCTCCATAACCTCCCGGCATGTCAGAAGCAAAGAAAAGCCATTTCCCATCCGGACTCAAAGCCGGATGCCCTACAGAATAATTTTTGCTGTTGAAGAATAATTTTTCAGGTTTTACAAGCTTTCCGTCTTCAATAGTTCCTCTTGTAATCTGGAAATTATTTGTTCCTTCGGGATCATTCACCAATTTTCTTTTTCTTACGATATTGTTAGAATAATAAACCGTTTTCCAATCCGGACTGAAAGCCATTGTCGCTTCATGGTATTTATTTTTTGCATTTGGCAAGAAAGAGGCGTCGTTGAAAAGCTCTCCGTTTACGGCATTTCTTTCGGCCACATACAATTTCAAGAAAGGCTGCTTGTTCCAGCTATATAATTTATTTTTGAGTAAAGTCGTGTCCTTGCTGGAAGAATAAACGACTTTATCTCCATAAAAAGCAGTTCCGAAATCAGATTTATCAGTATTTATTTCTAGATTTTTAACCGTATACAAAGGTTTTTGCACAGCCATGCTGTCACGCTGTCTTTTTTGGGTGTTGTATCTAGCAATTTGTTTCTGATCACCTTTTTTGGCAAGAAACTCTTTCGTCACGACATCGGCTTTGTCATAATCGCCAACACCTTTCAGCGATTCTACATAGCGAAGAAAATGCGAATCATCTAAAGTCGTGCCTTGGACATCATATAGTTTTTGATACCAGCGCAAGGCGTTTCGCATATCATCGATGAAATAATAAGAATCGCCTGCATTTTTCAGCGTTTGTGTTCCTGGTGATTTTTCTTTTTCGAGATATTCATCATAGGCTTTTGCAGCATCTATAAAATGATAGGTCTTGAAAAGCTTATCGGCCGTTTTCAATTTGCTTTGAGCCATACCAGCCGAAAAGCTGATGATTAGGCAAAGTAAAAGTATTTTTTTCATAAGCTTTAGTATTAGAAGAATCGAGGGGATTTGATTTGATTTGACTTAGGAGACAATTGGAAACGAAGCACGATTTCATGCGAACCGTCGTTGTATTTGTTAAGATCAGTTGTAGTGTAATCATATGAATAACCTACGAAGAAATTGCTGTTTAGCTGAAATCCGGCTAAAACGCTGACCGAATCATCCCAGCGATAGCCAGCTCCGATCATAAATTTTTCATGGATTAAGAAATTTGCAGAAACATCTAAAGAAATCGGAGCGCCACTTACACCTCTTGCCAACATTGCCGGCTTGAATTTCACGTTATCTGAAATATCAAACACATAACCTGCCATCAAATAATAATGCAATCTTTCAACATCGATCGATTCTTGCACATCGTCATAATAATCGCTTCGTATAAAACTTGGAACAGAAGCTCCAACATACCATTTATCTCCATATAAATAAGCGCCCGCACCTATGGAAGGCGTGAATTTATTGTCAATATTAGAGTTCAGCAAAACGTCTGATTCATTGTAAAAACGTCCTTTTTGCCAATCTACATTCAACATTCTAGCACCTGCTTTCAGTCCCAATGCTAATTTTGTAGAATAATTTAATGGCAATGTATAAGAAAAGTTGGCATCTAAATAAAGCTCATTTGATGGTCCTAAATTATCGTTTACCGCAGAAAAACCGAGTCCGATTCTATCATTTGTCAGCGGTGTGTGAACCGTAAAAGACTGCGTTGATGGTGCGCCGTCAATCCCCACCCATTGCGAGCGGTGGATTATGACGGCTTCCAAAGTTCCGGTTGAACCCGCATAAGCAGAGTTGACCGTTAGCGGATTATACATATACTGCGTATATCCAGGATCTTGTTGCGCGCTTCCTTCAATCGAGATAAAAAGGAGAAGGAAGGCCAGACTGATTTTATATATTGTGATTTTCATATCTTACTGTTTTTAATTGAAATTATCCTTTTGGAAATTATCGGATGATATAAATCCATCCTGTTTTAGCTTTAGATCCATCCCCTAAATCAAGTGTGTAATAGTAAGTTCCGGTAGGAAGCTTATTGTCTTGATTGATCGGCGAATTAACGTTTGCTGTTCCATCCCAATCATTTTGGTAGGCTCGTTTTCTATAAACCTCAACACCATATCTGTTGTAAACAGTCAGCGTGTTGTTAGAATAATTTTCAATACAGTCAATACGGAAAAGATCATTGTCTCCATCATTATTAGGACTGAATTCATTGTAAACAGTCAGACATAAAGGCTCAGCAGACATTATTGCAAAATTGTTTGTTGTATCAGAATCTACAGGAGTTGACATTTCTATTGTCGCCATATTCATGTAATTTCCTGTTGCCAAAACTTTCACGGTCACGTTAAGCGTTGCAGTTTGTCCTTGGCTCAAAACTGGAATTATCCACAATCCTGTTATATTTGAATAATTTCCGACAGAAGCATTTGAATTGACATATTGATAACCGCTTGGCAATTGCTCACGAACGATAACATCTACAAATTGGCTTTGCCCATTATTCGTTACTGTAATCGTGAAGACCACATTGTCATCAATCATCGGCGTTGGATTGCTTACTGTTTTCGTAATCGTAATATCTGAACAAACTACCAATGCAATTGTTCTCGAAGCCGAATTATTGCCAGCACAGCCTGTAGTATTTGTGAAAGAAACATTTACATTTCCAATTCCGATAGCATTCCAAAGCACGGTTACAAAATTGTCAGTTGGTTGTCCTCCAGAAGTAATTGTTCCAGAAGTTACTGTCCAAACATAATTAGTCATTCCGGAAACAGTTGAATAGGTCACTGTTTCTGAATAACACGCTTGGTCGCCTCCGCCAGTAATTGCAACTGGTCCTGTTGGAAAGAAAGCAACTGTAATTGCTAATCTCACTGAGCTTTCACAAGTTCCATCCGTCAAGGCTACATAATAAGTTCCTGCAACTAATGGCGCAGTCGAAGCCAAAGGCGTTCCTCCTGTTGGCGAATTGTAGAAAACAACATTCGTTTCATTTACTTGCAAATTAGCGACGGTAGGATTATTCGATTGACAGAAATCTTGAGTTGTATCTCCAATCGTTGGAGTTCCAAGGTCGATAACAGTAACCGTAATCGCCAATCTTGTAATGCTTTCACAAGTTCCTGTTCGAATAACTGCATAATAAATCCCGCTAGCCAAAGGCGTTGTTGGAGCAAGCGCTGTTCCGCCAGTCTGAGTTGTGTAAAAAACCACGCCAGTTTCATTTACCTGAAGATTTGCAACTGTTGGATTTGAAGCTTTACAGAAACTTTGCGTATCATCAAGTGTCGTTGGCGTAGAAGAATCTACAATTGTTATCGTAATTGCTAATCTCACATCGCTTTCACACAAACCATTTTGAAGAGTCGCATAATAAATTCCGTTGCTCAATGGCGTTGTTGAGGCCAGAAGATTTCCGCCTGTCGGTGCGTCAAAAAATACTACGCCAGTTTCATTTACTTGGATATTTGCAATCGTAGCATTATTTGCCTGGCAGAAGTTTTGCGAAGTATTATTTGTAGTCGGAACTCCAACCGCAGTTGTAGTAACGGTAATAGCTAATCTTACTGAGCTTTCGCAATTATCGGCATCCACAAGAACTGCGTAATAAATTCCGTTGGCCAATAAATCTGTTGGAAGATAAGCCGTTCCGCCTGTTGGCGCTGGATAGAAAATTACGTTCGGCTCATTTACTTGAATATCTGCAACGGTTGGATTTGCTGACAAACAGAACTCCTGCGTATCGTCAAGCGTTGTCGGCGTATTCGGATTATTTATGATTACCGTAATCGCCAATCTTACCATACTTTCACAGCCTCCGCCTTGAATTGAAGCATAATAAACTCCGTTGACCAAAGCTGTTGTTGAAGCTAGAAGATTTCCGCCAGTCGGTGCGTCATAAAATACAACTCCAGTTTCATTTACCTGAAGATTTGCAACCGTCGGATTATTTAGCTGACAAAAAGTTTGCGTAGTGTCAAGTGTCGTTGGCGTAGAAGAATCTACGATTGTCACCGTGATTGCTAATCTCACATCGCTTTCACACAGACCATTTTGAAGAGTCGCATAATAAATTCCGTTGCTCAATGGCGTTGTTGAAGACAGAAGGTTTCCACCTGTCGGTGCGTCAAAAAATACTACGCCAGTTTCATTTACTTGAATATTTGCAACCGTAGCATTATTTGCCTGGCAGAAGTTTTGCGAAGTACTATTTGTAGTTGGAACTCCAACCGCAGTTGTAGTAACCGTAATCGCCAATCGTACTGAACTTTCACAATTATCAGCATCCACAAGAACTGCGTAATAAATTCCGTTGGCCAATAAATCTGTTGGAAGATAAGCCGTTCCGCCTGTTGGCGCTGGATAGAAAATTACGTTCGGCTCATTCACTTGAATATCGGCAACCGTTGGATTTGCTGACAAACAGAACTCCTGCGTATCGTCAAGCGTTGTCGGCGTATTCGGATTGCTTATGGTTACATTAATTGCCAATCTTACAGCGCTTTCACACAATCCAGATTGAATTGATCCATAATAAATTCCGTTAGTTAATGGCGTTGTTGAAGCCAGAAGATTTCCGCCAGTCGGTGCGTCATAAAATACGACACCAAGTTCATTTACCACAAGATTTCCAACTATTGGATTATTTGTAAAACAAAAAGTTTGGTTCAAATTAGTTGCAGTCGGCGTTCCAGGATCAGTAATAACAACTGTTATCGCCAGCCTAGTTTCGCTTTGGCAAACCCCATTTTGAATTGAAGCATAATAAATGCCGCTTACTAAAGGAAAAGTTGAAGCATACATATTTCCTCCTGTTGGAGCATCATAAAACACGACTCCAGTTTGATTTACTACAAGATTAGCGATAGTTGGATTATTATTTTGACAGAAAGTTTGAGTTGTTTCTGCTGCAGTCGGAGGCCCGACAATTGTAATCGCAACTGCAATCTGCAAGCGATCAACACTTTCACAGCCTGTCGCATCAATTAGGCTTACGTAATAATTTCCATTTTGTAAAGCATCTGTCAATGCCAACGGAGTACCTCCAGTCGGAACATTATAGAAAACTAAATTGCTTTCGTTCACATCTAAATCGGCAACCGTCGGATTATTTCCTTGGCAGAAAGTTTGTGCTGCATTATCTGTAGTCGGCGCATCTGGATCGCTGATTGTTACAGCAATTGCCAAACGAATGTCGCTTTCACAAGTTCCTATTCGGATTGCTGCGTAATAAATTCCTGCAGTCAAAGGCGTTGCCGAAGCAATTAAATTCCCTCCAGTTGGAGCATCATAAAACACAACTCCGGTTTCATTTACCTGGATATTTGCAACTGTCGGATTGCTTATCTGACAGAAATTTTGAGTCAAATTAATGGTAGTCGGCGTTCCCGGATTTCCAAGAGTTACCGTAATTGCTAATCTTATATCGCTTTGGCAATTTCCGTCTACTTGTGCAGCATAATAAATTCCTGCAACCAAAGGTGTTGTTGGCGCTAGAAGATTTCCGCCAGCAGGCGCGTCATAAAATACTACTCCCGTTTGGTTTACTTGTAAATCTGCAACCGTTGGATTAGTAGATTGGCAGAAATTTTGAGTCGTATTATTTGTTGTCGGCGTAGCTGGATTTCCTACGGTAACGGTAACCGCTAAAAGATTTCCTGCCGTGTTCACGCAAGTCACATCACTGGCGACAGCAATATAATAAGTATAAGGACTTCCTGCTTGGAGTAAACCTGTGATTGACAATGAACCGTCAGTGCCAATCGTGTAAGTGGCTCCGTTTATGACTGCTCCATTTGTAATTGGCTGTGTCGTCGCGTTTGTCAAATAGTAAGTAAACTGTGGATTTGCTAAAGTACTTGTCGGCGTAATTACTGCTATGCTATTCAAACAAACCGTACTATTTGGAGCTGCAATATCTGTAGGAAGAGAAGGCGGATAAATCGTGAAGGTTACCTGAGCCCTATCTCCAATTGCTGTTGGACAATATTCATCAGAACCAACTCCTGCAAAGTAAGTATACGTTCCAGGAGCCAAACCTGTCAATTGCAAAGTTGCTCCTGTTTGTGACGGAATTAATTGCTGTGTTGTTCCGTCAAAACTATACCAATAAAATACTGGATTTGTAACTACCAATGTCGTATTCAAAACTGCATTTAGTGTTACAGCTCCTGTTGGAGAACAGAATGTTGCATCATTCCCGCCATTAATTTGTATTGCTGTAATCGCTGCAACTGGAGCAGTCTGCCTAACATTTACGGTAACTTTTCCTCTTGCTAAAGATTGGCAGCCAAAACGAACTGGCTGAATATAATAAGTATAGGTTCCTGGCGCTAAATTTGCAGGGATCGTATAGGAATTTCCTGTTGCAATTACATTGCCTCCTGTTGCAGCATCATACCACAAAAAGGAAGTACAAGTAATTGCAGCCGCTTCCAATGTAAGCGTTTGTCCTTGACAAGCTGTAATTTCATTGTTATCATCTGATCCAATAATTTTCGTATTAGCAACTCTTTTTACATCGTGAACTCTTAAAATATCCAAGACATTTACAACACCGCCAAAGCGAATTCTGACTTTATCAAACGACTGAGTTGGGACAATTGTTAAGATTGCTTCGTCACCTGCGCCCAAAACCTGCAAGTTCAATAATGTGCTGGTATTTTCAAAAGCCAGTCCTGATAAAGCATCGTTTAAAATTGGCTGGATCGAAAGTCCGGCAAGAACATTTGCCGTAATTAAAGTACCTGGTCTTGAAATGCTTATTTTCAAAGAATCTCCAACAACTGAAGGCGTTCTGAAGACAACCGTCATTTCTGCAGCCGCTAAAATTCCGGCACCGCTTGATAATGTCGCAAAAGAAGTCGGACTGTTATCGATAGCATTTTGTGCATTTTCAACGCCAACCAAAGCAGTTGCAGCGCCTACTCCCAAATCTACAGCTCCAAATAATACATCTTCTGCGTCATTTCCGCAGGCAATTTGAGTTGCTGGAACATCGTAATAAGCTTCGTAAACTTTTGCACTTTGCGTCACGCTTACCAAAGAATTTAAAACAATTCTCACACCGTCATAAGCTTGCGGTCCCGCATTATTTGAAGGAACAAAGGTATATTCGAAATTATTTTGTCCTGATAGAAGATTTAGCAAAGACCCGGAAACATTTTGCAATGTTCCAACATCTATTGGAGTTCCTGAACTGTTTCTTTTTGTTCCTACGACAGAATATCCTCCTGCCAAAGTCAATCCGCTATATTCAGATCCTAATTTTATTGTTACCGGAGTTCCTGCGGCAATGGTTTGGTTCCATTCTAAAATTTGCCAAGTAGTTCCGATTCCCAAAATGCCTAATCCAGTTGTAATGGTAGAGAAAGTTTGGAGATTTTCATCAGTTGCATTTCCTGGATTGACAACACCTCCCGTAATATTTGAACCCCAACGCTGTGTATCAGCAAAATTTTTCTGTGTCAGCGGAGGACATTCCGCAGGATTTATTACAGTTATTGTAATACTTCCGCTAGCAGAACAAGATCCAAGCGTGGCAATTGCTGTGAAAGTATAAGTTCCTGCAGTTGCAAATGGTCCGGCAACATTTGATGGAAGCGCTGTTCCTGAAGCATTGTACCAAGTTATTGACCCTGAAGAAGTCGCGTTTAAGGTTACCGTATTTCCTATTTGAGTCACCAAAGCTGCATTTGGGATCGTCAATGTCGGGTTTGGAGTTATAGCCACAGTTACCGGAACCAAAGGCGAACTACAAGCGGAACTTGCGTTTTGAGCTTGGATATAATAAGTACCGCTTACTGTAATATTTGAAGCCGCTTCTGGAGAAATCGGGTTATTTGAGGAATTGAAGAAAGTATACGTATTGGAAGCATCAAAATTCGTAATCAAATCTCTAAGATTTACAGAACCGCATCCTGCATAAGGATCCATAACCAAAACCGAAAGCTGGCTTGAGAAATTAACCGTCACTTCTTTCAAAGTATTGGCTGCGTTTTCGCAAAGATCATTTACAGTTAATGAAACATAATATCTGTAAGGAGAATTAACAGCAGTCAAACCTGTAATTGTAAGCGCTCCAGTAGTTGGATTTTTTACATAAGTCATGCCTGGATTTCCAGCATATCCTGTGGTAATTTCCTGAGTTTTATTTTGATCTGTATAATATTTTATTGTCGCGCCGCCAATTGCTGATGAAGGATTTAGCGTAATATTTCCTTGGCAGGCAGTTAATACAGAAGGAATTGTAATATCTGCCGCAACGGGCGTTGTCAAGACTTGAACATCAACTCTGACTCTTCGGGATTCTTCTGGACAGCCAGTTCTTATGGCTGCCGCATAAAAAGAAGTGGTACTTAAAAGTGGATCTGTTACATAAGGAGTTCCTGACGGAAGTGTCGCCAAAAGCGTTCCTCCAGTTGCAGCGCTATACCATCTTACTTGATTCACTGCTGCAGTTGTTGCAGTTAATGAAGCTGTAGTTCCAGAACAGATTGTTACATTTTGCGATACTGGATTTGAAATTGTCGGCGGTTTTGGAACTCGCACTATTTCAAACAAATCTAAGCTCTGAGTAAGCTGTACATTGAGCAAGGAAGAATAACGGACGGTAATTCTATCCGCTGGCAAAATTGGGGCAAAAGGGATGTTCGCAGTTTGGTTTCCTTGCAGCAATGTCAGTAAATCTAAATTGAGAAGCGAGTTTAAAGTTCTAGAATCAACTACATTAGTGCCATTTAAAGCAATAATCTGAATGTTGTTTCCCAAACCTAAAGCCAACAAGGAGGGATCGACTTTTAATCTGATATTAAATTCTTCGTTAGTTTCTGAAAGCCTGTTGTAATAAACGGTCTGTTCGATGGAAGCGCCAACTGCCAATACGCCTAAACTCAATCTTGAAAACGTATTCGGATTTCCGTCAATAGCATTTGCTGGATTGGTAGCGCCTACATTTCCTAAATTCAAAAGATCTAAGTTTAAGCCGTCACCATCAAAGGAAGTATATGACGGAGTACCGCAATTGTCAGAACCCGTTATATAAAAAGATTCAAAAACGCTTAAAGTCCTTGTATTGAAAAGTCCGAGAAGACTTCCAAGCCTGTTGCGAACACGAATTCTGTTATATGGTAAATTCGGAGTTATGGCTACATAAAAATTGCCTTGCGCATCTGTCACAATGCGAAGTCTTTCTGTTGCAAATTCACCTTCGTCTTGGCTATCGCCTTGAAGGACAACATTGGTACCGTTTTTTGCTTGAACTGTAAATTCTTGATTTCCAACCAGAACAGCACCCAAAACGTTTGAAACGACTGTACCAAGACTACCTCCAAGCAAAGAAGGAAGCAAGTTGTCTTGCGTCTGTATTTTTACATAAGACGTAGTGTTTGCTGGCAATAGCGTGGGATATGAAAGTTCTACATATCCAGAATAAGCACCGATATTCAGCGCAATACCAGAACTAGCGCTTACCGTTGCACTAGTTGCGAGATTTCCGTCTACTGCATTATCAGGAAGCGTTGTAAAAGTACTGCTTACAATTCCGGTCGCATAAACTTTTGCAGACTGTGAATAAAGTGTCCCTGAAAAAAAAAGCAATAAGAGGAGTGCCGCAAAGTTCCGAAAGGCGGGCTTTGCGAAAAAAGTAAAATTAATTTTCATGAGCAAGTTAATTTAGTTAATGATAGATTCAAACCCTTATTATAAATGACTAAAATGTTAGTTAATTTCTGTGCTCTTGATTTGTCTTTATGGTAAGTATTTAATTAGGAATATTTTAAGAGCTATTTTGTCTTGCATATCTTTATATGATATATATTTGTGTTGAAATTATATTTCACATACATATTTTACAACCATTTTGGTGCCCTCCAAATCTCCTGTAATCCAACTTCGATTATCACGTTTTAGGTAATAGTGATTATGTTGTTATTGGTAATAAATAACAAGTGCAAACCTGTGAATAATTTAAAAGTTGTGTTAATTTTGTTTTTCCCTTTAATACACCTTAATTCTAATAGAATTCATAATTAATTTTATCCCCAAGATAAAGTTACAATACATTTTGCGAATATGCAAGAAAATAAATCACAAAATGCGATTAATGTAATTGATCGTCTTAAAAAGGCTTTAAAAATCAAGACAGACATTGAGCTTTCTGAGTTTTTAAACATAAAGCCAAATACGATTTCCACTTGGAAAAAAAGAGACAGTGTCGATTTTGATTCAATAATCTCTATTTGCGAACTTTATGAACTTGATTTGAATGAAATATTTCTCAACAAGAAAAAAACGTCCAATTATAGTGCAGATACACCTTTGGTTTCTAGAGAAGTACAGTTTCAGTATGTAAGAGAAAACGACATTGCTTCCTTCTTGGAAATCCTTCCAAAGTATAGTTTTCCATTCATAAATTCAGAAGAAACTCGTGCGTTTCAAGTTATCAGCAATAACATGTTTCCATTTATTGAAGAGAATTCTTATGTAGTTTGTGAAAAGATTGAGCCAAGCGCAGTAGAAAACTTGTCAATGGTTGTTGCGATAAGCAAGCAGAAAGGGCTTTTCTTAAATCGAATTTCAAAAAGCGAATCAGAAGAAGATGCTTTTATATTGAGCAGTGAAAATGATTTTTTTAATGAAGTGATTCTTAAGACCGCAGAGATTTCAGAGCTGTGGTTAATCAGAGGCGTCTTATCGTATGATATCAACTGCGAAAATCGATTCAAATTTATCAATAGCGGCGTGAAAATAATCAACAAATTCTTAGACAAACAAAAACATCAATAAATCCCCCCACAAATGAAAAAACCACAAGTTAAGCTTGTGGTTTTTTTTTATTTCAAAATAAATTTAATCAACTAGTTCATCAACACCTGCATAAACAAACTCAGTTTTTGAAGAATCTTGCGCAATATCAAATCGCAGGTTTATCATCTCAGCGCCGCCATATCCTTTTCCCTTGAATTTGCGAATTATGTCGATCTTGTCATCCCAATTTTTTACTTGAATTATCGCATCGGCTTTCAAGCTCTTTCCTTCAATGGTCACATGCAGGTATTCTAGACCATTAATTTCTTCGTAAGAATCAAAATAATAAGACAATTTTGATTTATCAATTGTATCTAATTGCTTGACCAATTCATCTTTATATTGCTTTGTTTCTGGCAAGTATTTTTCAAAAACAGGGTTTGTCTTTACTTCTGTCTCGCTACAAGAAAAAGCCATACAAAAGCAAAACACCAGTAAAAATTTAGTAAAGTATTTTTTCATAAAATCTAGATTTGCTTGTTTTCAAACGAATCCATTCCTTTTTTATTGCTGAAAGTAAAAAAATATCAGAATATATTTATGTATAATTAATGTCCATTAACTGTTGCCGGTATCAAATATTCTTGAACAATCTTATCAACTTGCTTATGCCCATATGCCATGTTGTATGCTGTAGAAGTCACAACAATAACAAGTGGCTGGTCTTTGAAAATTAATATTTTGTTACCGCCGTTGCCGCTTGAGTAATAAACTTCATAATTTTTGTCTTCAACAGCATACGTTTTATTCCAAAATAAATAGCCATAATATTCGCCCTCAGAAATTGTCATCTGTCTGGATAAGCTTTTCGTTACCCATTCTTGTGTCAAAATTTGTTGCCCTTTCCAATTGCCTTGATTTTTATACAACTGCCCATATTTTGCAAAATCCAGCGAACGCATTCGCAAACCGCCAGCTGTGTTGGCTACTTTCTGAGGCGTGAATCCCCATTGGTAATTTGTAATTCCGAGAGGCTTAAATAATTTTTTGTCAGCATATTTTTCTAAACCATCTGGAACAGATTTATGAACAACATCCCCCAAAACTACGACGCCAGCAGTAAAATAATCCCACCTGTTTTGCGTAGCTTTCGCTTTGTCAATCGGCAGGTTTAAAGCAAAAGCAACCCAATTATCTGTTGGATACATATTTTCCTCATTTCCGGCTGATTCAGAATTTATATCAGAACCGTCAAAAGGCGAACTCATCGTCAGCAAGCTCTTTAAAGTAACATTGTCTTTTTCAGGCGAGTAATTTTGAAAGTCTTTTAGATTGTAAAATTCGCTTAAAGTTTGGGTTTCGCTTTTTATATAATGGTCTTTAACCGCAATTCCGAAGAGAGTCGAAGCAAAAGATTTTCCCACAGATCGCGTATCGTGAAGCGACTTTCTGGTAGCTCCGTTAAAATATTCTTCTAGTAAGAGCTTGCCGTCTTTTATGACAACAATACTGGTAATATTCTTATACACCTGCGTAGCGATTTTTCGGTTAAGTGCTTCAATTTTACTGACATCAAATTTATCAGTTGAAATTTCCCAATCTTTCAGAGGTTTTATAGCCTGAACTTTAGCCAATTTTTCATCAACTTTTATTTCTGGAACGATGATTTTTAGCTGTCCTTCGGCAATAATATTTCCTGTAACTACTTCGTTTAATTTGAGGTAAGGCCTGATTTCAATTTTAAGAAGATGGTCTCCTGTCGAAAATGCTTCCTGTCCGCCATTTGCTAAAAATCTGTTCCAAAGAAATCTTCCCCATGAATCTTCATTGGTCGTACTTATAAGCGGCACTCTGAAAACGGTTCTCTGATTTTTACTTTCAAGGCTTCCTGCGCCAGTGTTGAGGTTTTCAACATAAATCTTTTTGCCATCTACTAAAAATGTAAATTGGTAATTGCCGCTTTTAGACAATTCTTCCGGTGTTAATTGCGGCACAAGCAAATGAAGGTAATTGGTCAATGAGTTGCCTAAAAAAACCCTAATGCCTAAATCTGTTTTCTCTTTTAGTTCAAATGCAGCCAGAAAATCCGCCTGCTTAAAGTTTTCAATTGCTATAGTTTTTTCCATAAAAGCAACTTTGCCAATATTTGCTCTGTGAATCGGATAAACAATGCTGTCGCTTTTTACAAAGTCAGCTGTCTGGGCGAAAATAGTTGCCGACATTAACAGCAATATAAAATGTAGGGCAAAAGCTTTTTTCATAGTTTATAAATTAGATTACCCTGCAAAATTAGGAAAGCATACGCAACAAAAATAGAACAGAATTAACATAAGGAATATTAGCCGGCAATAATTTTCCTGAAATTTTTCGGACTCATGCCGCTGACAGATTTAAAGCAACGGTTAAAATGGCTTTGGTCTGAAAATCCGCAACCGTAGGCTATTTCTGTCAATGAAAGCTGGTTGTCTGACAAAAGCGAATATGATTTTTCAATTTTTAACTTTCTTACGTAGTCGCCCAAATTACAATTAAAATATTTTGAAAAGTCTCTAGAAAGATGAACAGGGTGGATATCCAATGTTTTAGAAAGGTATTCCAGGGACAGGTTCTCTGAAAATCCGTAGAATAAAATCTCTTTAATATTTTGAACCCAGGCTGGATTCTTGCCGAAATCAAGATGCGATTTGCGAAACATTTCTGAAAGCGACTGCAAAAGCAACGTCTGAATTGACAATGCGGTAATATCGTCTTCTATTTTTGTTTCCTTAAATATCTTATAAAGCAAGAATTTAATGTCAACATTCGCAATTTTCATGCTTCCTTGCAATTGGTCGATGTTGAAATCTAAAGTATCAAACCAAGTGTTTTTTAATTCAATCTGAAAGCCTCTGGTATAGCCTTCCGGCTTTATATTGTAATGCGGATCTTGCCAATTGTGAAACAATAAGCTTCCTGCCGAACAATTGTAGACTTCTTTTTTATTGCCTTCAATTACATTTCCCTGCAGAATAAAAGTAAAGTAGGCATTTTCGTGGTAGTGCCAATCTACTCGGTCAAGCGTATATTCTGTGTCAGTCAAAGTAATCCCGTCCAAATGGATGGTTTGATTTGTCTGACCATAAAATTCTCCTGTTTGCAGTTGGTTCATGTTTGTTTTAAATTGTATTTACTTAGAAAGTATTTTGCTTTAAAAATTTATCGGAATTGCATGTTGGATTGTAAATTTTACTAAATATAATTCCCACGCTCATGCCACAACAAACAATTAACTAATAAGCCTTTCCAAATATATCCAAAATAAAAACACAACGATAATTTTTCTCAAAACTAAAAAACACTACCCCAAAAATCATAGTTGACAGTCTCTTGAAAGTTGCAAGAAGCAATTCACTGCAGTTTTTTGCTTAAAGTAACATTACTTTGCCCCGTCAACTATGTTTGTTAGCTTCTTGCAACTTTCTAGAAGCAATTCACCGCAGTTGAAACCTTCTTGCAACTTTCTAGAAGCAATTCATAGACGTTAGTTGCTTCTTTTTAATAATATACCAAATAAAATCACTTGCAAAAACACAACAGCATTCTTATATAAAACAAAAAACCACCGAATATCGAAACATCCGGTGGTTTTGAACAAAAACAAAATCAATCATAATACCGCAAGCGGCATTATTCTATTGCCATCCGCCGCCAAGTGCGCGGTATAATTGGATAATGGCGTTGTATTGTTGGTATTTGTTGTCAATTAAATTCAATTCGGTATTCAAGGCATTGTCTTTAGCCGTCAATACTTCCAGATAATTTACCAAACCATAGGTCAGCAATTCATCTGAATAATCAGCCGCTTTTCTCAAAGCGTCTACTTGCTTCTCACGAATCGCAATTTTGTTGGTTTCGTTGTTGTATTGCGCCAAAGCATTTGAAACCTCGTTGCCTGCATTCAGCAAAGACTGCTCAAACTGAAGGTAGGCCGTCTGCTGGTTTGCCTTTGCAATTTCAAAACGCGTTCTGATTTGTCTTCCGTTGAAAAGAGGCTGTGTCAATCCGGTCACGACGTTGGCGAATAAAGAGTTGGCGCTGAACCATTCTTTAAGATCGATACTTTGAAGGCCGCCTGTTGCCGTTACTTTCAATGTAGGATAGAAATTGCTTCTAGCCACATTTGTCTGCTCAAACTGTGAAATCAAATTGTATTCTGCCGCAATCACGTCAGGACGATTTCTCAGCAAAGTCGCAGGAACGCCCAGAGTAATTTCAGGCTTCAAAGTCTGTGCTTCAAAAGTGCTTCTCTCGATCTTTCCAGGAGCCTGGCCTAAAAGGATGCTCATAGTGTTTTCAAGCGTAATGACACTGTTTTTCAAATCGGCAATGATAATTTCAGTTGCATATTTTTGTGCTTCTGTTTGCTTAACACCTACTTCATTCACGTTTCCTGCATCTTTTAAAGCGATGATCGTTTCGATGCTTTCGTTTCTGTTGATCAGCGTTTCTTCTGCCAATTTAATTTGAGCGTCTACAGAAAGCAATTGATAATAAGCGGAAGCAATATCAGCAATCAATTGTGTTTTCACCGCTTGGTTCGCCGCAATTGTTTGCAAGTAAGCTGCGTTTGAAGCGCGCTTGTTGCTTCTGATTTTACCCCAGATATCTGCTTCCCAGCCTAGAGTACCTGTCAATTGATATTGGTCAACATTTGTTTTTCCGCCACCACTACTGAACAAGGCACCCAATTGGCTATTTTTAGATAGTTCTTGGTGCGTCCAGTCTGCTCCTGCAGAAAGCGTTGGGAAATAACCTGCTTTTCCTTGTTTCATCGTCGCTTCTGCCGCCACGATGTTTTGCATTGCAATTCTGATATCCAGATTGTTTTGCAATCCTGTTTTGATATGTCCTTGAAGCGTAGGATCTGTAAAAACTTTGTCCCACGCTACATTTGCCAGCGAAGTAGTGTCCGTAGACACGACTTCTGTTCTGTACAAATTTTCTGTTTTTAGTTCTGGCCTGTCGTATTTTTTTGCGACGAAACACGATTGCATTACCGTTCCTAGAACGACAACCGCTGCAATTTTATAGATCTTATTTTTCATATTCTTCGTCTAAAAGTATAACATCAGATTCTTTTTGTCCTTCTTCAAATGGTTTCCCTGAAATTCTTTCCTGCAAGCCTTGGAAGATGATGAACAAGATCGGGATAACGAATACTCCGAAAACTGTTCCTACTAACATGCCGCCGACAGCACCCATACCGATAGATTTGTTACCCACGGCACCAACTCCTGAAGCTAAAGCCAATGGCATCAAACCAAAGATGAAAGCTAAAGAGGTCATCAAAATCGGACGAAGACGCGCTTTTGCACCTTCGATAGCGGCTTGTGCCAAGTCCATTCCGTGGCGTCGCCTTTGGATGGCAAACTCCACAATCAGGATGGCATTTTTGGCTAAGAGTCCTATAAGCATGATCAGGGCAACCTGGAAATAAATGTTATTTTCTAATCCTGCTAATTTCACGAAACCAATGGCTCCGGCAATTCCGACAGGCAATGAAAGTATAACTGACAACGGAACCAAGTAGCTTTCGTATTGCGCACTTAACAAGAAGTACACGAAAATTAAGCTCAGCAAGAATACTCCTGCTGCCTGGCTTCCTGCCAAGATTTCCTCACGCGTCATACCTGAGAATTCATACGAATAAGTCTTTGGCAAATGCAACGCTGCCGTTTCCTGGATGGCTTTAATCGCATCACCAGAACTGTATCCTGGATTGGCTTTACCATTTACGTTTACCGCTTTCAACATGTTGAAACGCGCTACAGCTTCTGGTCCGTAGATTCTTTTGAAATCGATGAACTGGCTGATGGCAACCTGCTGGCCTTGTCCGTTTTTAATATAAATATTGTTGATTGATTCTGGCGTAGCTCTTTCTTCCGCTTTAGCTTGAATCATGACACGGTATTGCTTACCGAATTTGTTGAAATCCGTAGTATACAATCCACCATAATAGCCTTGCATCGTGCTGAAAATATCTGAAACAGAAACTCCGGCATCTTTTGCTCTTTCCACGTTGATATCCATTTGATATTGCGGGAAAGACGGGTTGAAGTTGGTCATCGCATATTGAATTTCAGGGCGTTTCATCAGCTCTCCTAAAAATTCATTAGAAACTTTACTTACCGTTGCCCAATCATCATCGCCTTTGTCTTGAATTTTCAACTCAAAACCATCAGCAGAACCAAAACCTTGCACACTCGGAGGCGTGAAAAATAAGGCGCGGGCATCTTTAAAGTGCGCTGTTCTTCCGAACAATTCACCTACGACTGCGTCTACTGATTGATTCGCTTCTTTTCTATGTGACCAGTCTTTCAATTTGATTACCGTAAAGGCATACGAACCACCATTTACTGAGTTCAGCAAACTGAAACCTACAACGCTCATTCGCGCTTCAACGATATCCATAGAAGCTAAAATCGAGTCTAATTCATTTACCGCTTTTTGCGTTTTCTCCAAAGTGGTTCCCGGAGGAAGCGTCAAGTCGGCCATGATGATACCTCTATCCTCATTCGGGATAAATCCGGAAGGCGTGCTTTGGAATAATAAGAATGTGATGCCACAGAAAGCTAATAAAGCTACAACTGTAATCCATCTTTTACGTGCCAAGAATCCAAGAGACTTGACATATTTGTTGTTCATTCTGTCAAAACCAGTATTGAAAGCCAAGAAGAATCGGTCTTTCAAGTTTTTCTTGTGATGGTCAGAATCTTTGTGTGGTTTTAAGAAAAGCGCACACAAAGCAGGACTCAATGTCAAGGCGTTTACCGCAGAAATTAAGATGGAGATCGCCAAAGTGATTGCAAACTGCTGGTAGAAAACTCCCGACGGACCGCTCAAGAACGACACCGGAATAAATACTGCAGACATTACCAAAGTGATGGAAATGATCGCTCCAGAGATTTCGCTCATTGCAGAAAGCGTAGCTTCTTTTCCAGATTTTGCTCCTTCATCAAGTTTGGCGTGCACCGCCTCGACGACGACAATCGCATCATCGACGACAATACCAATGGCCAGAATCATGGCGAACAAAGTCAACATGTTGATCGAGAATCCGAATAATTGCAGGAAGAAAAACGTACCAATAATCGCCACAGGAACCGCAATCGCTGGAATTAAAGTAGAACGAAAATCTTGCAAGAAGATAAACACTACGATAAATACCAAGATGAAAGCTTCAATCAAAGTGGAAATTACCTTGCTGATCGACGCATCCAAAAATGTTTTTGTGTTGAACGGAATTACGTAATCCACGCCTTTTGGAAAGCTTGGTTTTGTTTCTTCCAAGATGGACATAACTTCGGTAATAATATCTTGCGCATTCGAACCTGAAGTTTGGAAAACCCCAACGGCAACACCTTGTTTACCCATTGCGATGTTCTTTGTTCCGTAATTGAAACCGCCTAATTCTACTGTTGCAACATCTTTCAGGTGAAG
Organism: Flavobacteriaceae bacterium PS02334; assembly: GCA_029959295.1. Taxonomy (GTDB): domain Bacteria; phylum Bacteroidota; class Bacteroidia; order Flavobacteriales; family Flavobacteriaceae; genus Flavobacterium. Next base: position 152,173 of record JASCOH010000004.1, read on the forward strand.
GAAATTTCCGTTTCCTGTAGATTTCACCACTATATTTTCATAATCAGCAATTTCAGAAAGCCTTCCTTTATATTTGATTACGTATTCATAAACACCTTCTGCATTTTCACCGAATTTACCCGGAGCCGCTTCCACATTTTGCTCTTGCAAAGCTGCCTGGATGTCTTTTGGCTGCACGCCGTAAGTAGCCATTTTTTCAGGGTCAATCCAGATTCTCATTGAGTAATCTTTGGCACCGAACACGTTTACCTGTCCGACACCTTTAACACGCTGTAATTTTGGCACCAAGTTGATTTTTGCGTAATTCTGAATATAAGTTTCATCGAAATCTTTATTATTTGAATACAAAGCGAAGAACATCAAGGCACTCGTCTGGCTTTTTAAAGTCGTAACCCCTGTTTGCACAACCGCTTGAGGCAATTTTGAAGTCGCGCGAGATACACGGTTTTGGACGTTTACCGCAGCGATATCTGGGTCAACGCCTAGTTCAAAATACACAGAAATCTTAGCAGAACCATCATTTGCAGCAGAAGAAGTCATGTAAGTCATTCCTTCCACACCGTTTATTTCTTCTTCCAAAGGAATCACGACGCTGTTCAACACAGTTTCCGCATTAGCTCCAGTGTATGTAGCACTTACCTGAACCGTCGGAGGAGCGATTTCAGGATATTGTTCAATCGGCAAAGACATCAATCCTAAAACCCCAAGAATGGTGATTAAGATTGAGATTACGGTCGAGAGAACTGGTCTTTCTATAAAAGTTTTTAACATCTGAGGATTATTTTTTAGCTGGGGTAGTATTTGTTTTTGCAGAATCTTTTGCTATTGGTGCTGTTGTTTCTGCTGGTGCTTTTTTAGCATCTTGAGGAACAATTTCCATGTCGTCTTTTAATTTAGACGCTCCTTCGATTACCACAACTTCACCTTCTTGAAGACCATCAGTTACGATGAAATTCAATTCAGAAGTTCCGCTTGTAGTTACAATTCTTGATTTCACTTTATTGCCTTTTTCAACTACATAAAGTGTTTGTTTTCCCTGCACTTCGAAAATCGCATTTTGAGGAACCAGCATTACGTCTTTTTGTTCAATTGGCAAACGGATGATTCCTGATGAACCGCTTCTCAAGATTCCTTCTGGATTTTTAAATTCTGCTCTGAATTGTGTTGTTCCAGTGGTTGGATTTACCAAACCGTTCATAGTTGCGATTTTTCCTTTTTGGTCATATTCTGAACCGTCAACCAATAAAAGCGAAACTTCTGGAGCCGCTTTTAATTTTGCAGCAGTCGTTTCTCCTTTGAAAGTCTTGTTGAAGAAAAGCAATTGTTTTTCATTCATAGAAAAGTAAGCACGAACGATTTTTGTATCAGAAACTGTTGTCAAAGGCATTTCGTTAGTCGAGCTAACCAAACTTCCTTCTCTGAAAGGAAGGCTTCCGATTACACCGTTTACAGGAGAAGTGATTGTTCCAAAACCAATGTTAGCAGCAATTGCACCGTAAGCGCTTTTTGCCTGAGCTAATTTTGCTTTTGCCGTTTCCAATTGTACTTCACTGATGATTTTTCTGTCCACCAATGGTTTCAAACGGTCCACTTCCACTTGCGCAGCTTTTACATTTGCTTGTGCTGCAGAAGCATCTTGGTTTTGAGTTTGCGTTTCTAATTTGAAAAGCAACTGGCCTTTTTTCACGACCTGACCTTCGTCAACATATATTTTTTGAATGAATCCGTTTACTTTTGGGCGGATTTCAACATTTTGCTGTCCTTCAAGATTTGCTGTATATTCTTGATACACTACGGCATCTTGTTTTGCTACAGTTTGCACTGGAAATGGAGCTGGCCCTTGAGCTGGAGCTTGCTCTTGTTTTTTCCCGCACGACGCTAAAATTACAATTGCAATTAAAGCGCTAAAGATTGATTTTTTGTTCATTTTGAGTTATATATAGGGTTGTTACTTGTTTTCTATTTTGTCTAATTTCTGAATGGTATTGTTTAAAAAGCCTTCAAAATCTTGAACGTGCTCTTGATAAACTTTCAGCATTTCAAGATTTATGTGTTCAGTATCTGTTTTTGCCGTTTTGTCTTTGTAAGCCAGCATGCGGTCAACCATTTTCTTTTCGTCTATGACTATTTCCAAGTAAGTTCGCATTCTGCTGCTAAAAGATGCCGGCCTGTAATATTTTTTTCTATCGCCTGAAACCGTGTGATATTCTACCTTTCCCATTTTAAGCAAAAGATTCAAGTTGGTAGAAACAGAACTCTTACTGGCTCCAAGTTTTAAAACCAAATCGTCGAATGTCAAGCCTGGCTTACAATTTTCTACAATTAAAACAGATAATATTCTAGCGGATAATGGGGAAAACCGGTGGTGCGTTTCAAAATGTACTCCAAACATTTCTATCAGTTCGTCTTTCTCCTCTTTTATGTTTGACATTATTGTAAAATTTTGACAAAGGTAAACTTGGTTCTGTAATTACCGAACTAGCCGAACTTAAATTTGTGTTAAAAAATCAACAACAAATTATTCCATAAAAAAAGGCCAGCATAATTGCTGACCTTTTATTTTATTTCAAAATTTCTATGCTTACCCGCAAAGCGCCGTGGTTTTGATTATCGGCAATTTCCATGAAAGCCTTTTTTGTCAGGTCGATTTCACGTCCCGCCGAAAATGGTCCCCTGTCATTTATTTCAACAACAACTGATTTTTTATTGGCTAAATTGGTAACTCTTACTTTGGTTCCAAAAGCTATTTTTCGATGTGCGGCGGTATATTTGCTATTGCTGAATTTTTCACCGCTTGCTGTTTTCTTTCCGTTAAATTTATCTGCATAATAAGAAGCATGTGCATTCTTTTTGTACATTTTTCCGGAAGCCGATGATTTGCTTGAAGAACAGCTCGTCAGGGCACCACCAATAATCAACAGTAATAAAAACAGTTTGCTTTTCATCTTTTATTTATTGCATCACTTCAATCGTAACCTTTAAATGACCTCCATATCTTGCAGAAGCGATTTCCATGAAAGCTTTTTTGGTCAAGTCAATTTCTTTTCCTTTTGTGAACGGGCCCCTGTCAGTTACTTCTACGATTACAGATTTTCCATTAGCTTCATTTGTAATTCTCAATTTTGTTCCGAAAGGAAATTTTCTGTGTGCCGCAGTATATTTTTTGTTGTCGAAAATTTTTCCGCTTGCCGTTCTTCGGCCTGTAAACTTGTCAGCATAATAAGATGCGTGGGCATTTTTTTTATGCAATTTGTATTTTTTAGCTTCTAGTGTTTTTAAACTGTCTGCAATCGCAACCTTTTTTACTGAATCTTGATATGCCTGCGTTACAACAGGATTTTTCTGGAAATCCTTATCTTTAAAACTGAAACCGCTCGAAAAAATCAAAGCAATAAAAGCTATTAGTATAATTGTAGTCTTATACTTCATAATGAATATTTTTATGTTTGGCCAATTCATCTTACAATTACTATACCCAAAATTAAAAAAAGCTCTGTTAAGAGCTTTTCGATGTTTATGACAACCATGTTTGCCATGGAATTCTTAATAACAATAACAACAATCCTATGGAATAAAAAATGGCTATTTTCTTGAATTTTGTATTCGAATTTTCTGCTTTTTTGTGCGTGCTCCAACCGATTGTGACAAGCACAATGGCAATAAGATTCACAAGCGGATGTTCAACGGCAAGAAGCCTGTCGAAAGCACTCATGCCGCCCATTCCAACTGCTTTGATTTTAGCCAAGCCATTTGGAGAAACGAAATATAAGATAAGCCCGAATACAAATTGAATGTGAGTTGCAATCAAAGCAAAAAGAGCAATTCTTCTGTCTTTTGGATTAAATTCATTCTTAGCCGAAAGTCCGATTAGTGAATTTACAGAAGCAACAAGCAACGTAGCCAAGGCAACATAAGCAATACCAGAATGTGCTTCTAAAATAATTTTGTAAGTATCCATTGTCAAATTTGTTTTTTACAAATATATCCAAAAAATGAATTTGCCCAAAGTTAAGGATTGTTCCATCTTTAATTAATAATCAGTCCAAATTACGAAAATTAACTTTAACAATTAACATTTCTTTAATTCAATTGCGTTCAACATTAAAATACAAAAACCTAAATTTGCCAAAATGATGAAAAAATCCGTACATATACTCTTTTTGTGCTTGTTCTTTTTGCTTGGGCTTCAATGCACCGCCAGCACTAAGAAAACATCATCATTGCCTTGTTCTGAAATTAGTAAAACCAGCATTTCTTTTAGCTGTAAAAGTTTCTACAAACAAGAAAAAAGTACGGCCGTAATTTCTTCAGATAAGCTTCTCAAAAAAAGAAGATTTTCAAAAACACAGCAAAACGCTATTACCAACCTTTCAAAATGCAAGGGTTTTGGCTTGGGCGCTGCCACAATTTCCACTTCAAAATTTTTAGCAAAAGACTATTCAGAATTCCACAACAGCATTTCTGAATACTCCTTTTACAGATCATTTTGTTATAGAAAACTCCTATCTATTTTCTATTCTTTCCAAGCATTCTGGTAATATTTATTTGTTTCTAAATTTTTAAGATTCCTGAAAAGGCATCCTGAAAAATGTTTAACAAATTAATTTTTTCCTATGAATGAACTTGAAAAAACGGCTACAGAAGCCTCGCACCATCTTTATCCCCTGATCAGTGATTTGGGATTAATTTTGATGACGGCTGCGGTAGCTATTCTAATTTTCAAAAAAATAAAACAGCCATTAGTTCTTGGCTATCTAATTGCCGGATTTCTGGCAGGTCCGCATTTTACGCTTTTTCCATCAGTTAAAGATGTTCACAACGTAGAAGTTTGGGCAGAAATCGGCGTAATCATTTTACTTTTCAGCCTTGGTCTCGAATTCAGCTTCAAGAAACTGATGAAAGTCGGCGCTACTTCTTCTGTCACGGCTTTGGTGCAGATTGCTTCCATGGTATTTCTCGGTTATTTTGTCGGACAGCTCATGGGCTGGTCGACGATGGACAGCCTGTTTTTAGGTGTTATTTTGTCGATTTCTTCCACAACAATTATCCTTCGAGCCTTCGACGAGCTCGGTGTTAAAGGACAAAAATTTGCCGGAATTGTCTTCGGAGCTTTAATCGTAGAAGATATCGTAGCCATTTTAATGATGGTTTTGCTTTCTACAATTGCCGTAAGCCAGCAATTCTCCGGAATGGAATTGGTTTTCTCCGTATTAAAACTGCTCTTCTTCTTAATATTATGGTTCGTCGGAGGAATATTTTTCATCCCGACATTACTGAAAAAGGCCAAAAATCTTTTGAGCGACGAAACCTTATTGATTGTTTCTCTGGCTTTGTGTTTGATGATGGTAATTTTAGCAACAATGGCAGGATTCTCACCAGCTCTGGGCGCTTTCATCATGGGCTCGATCATTGCGGAAACCACAAAAGCAGAACGAATCGAACATTTGGTAAAACCAGTAAAAGATTTGTTCGGTGCGGTTTTCTTCGTTTCCGTCGGAATGCTTATCAATCCTGATACATTGGTCGAATATGCCTGGCCGGTAATCATCATTACGTTGCTGACCGTTTTCGGAAAAACCATAAGTTCCACAATCGGGACATTGATTTCAGGACAGCCTTTAAAGCAATCAGTTCAAACCGGAATGAGCTTGGCACAGATTGGCGAATTCTCTTTCATCATTGCCACTTTGGGGATGACGCTCGGCGTGACAAGCAATTTTTTATATCCTATTGTAGTGGCCGTTTCTGCGATTTCTACGTTTACGACGCCTTTCATGATCAAGATGTCTATTCCGGTTTATAACAAGCTGGAAAAAATCCTTCCTAATAAATTTATCAAGGCGATTGAAAGCTACAGTTCGAGCTCGCAGACGATCAAGGCGACGAGCAATTGGATTTTGTTTTTAAGAGCCAGCATCATCCAAATTATCATACATTCGGTTTTGATTATTGCCATAATTCTGCTTTCGTCAAGAGTTTTTCTTCCGATGGTAAATGGTTCGCAATGGGCAAATGTGGCGATTGCAACAGCAACACTTTTGTGTATCGCTCCTTTTTTATATGCCCTTTCGCTTCGGAAAATAGCCGTAAAACCTTACGAAGAATTAAAAGCAGAAAACAAATTTCGCGGACCAATTCGTATCGTAAACCTGATTCGAATCTTATTCGCCGTTTTTTATATCGGATTGCTTTTGAACAGCTTCTTTTCAAATTTTATCGCCTTTGCGGCGCTCGTGGTTTTCATTGTGGCGTATATCGCATTTCCTAAAAAGCTTCAAAATTTTTATGATAGAATAGAAAACCGATTTATGCAGAACCTGAACGATCGTGAAAATGCTGAAGCCACGAAAAGCAAGCGCGAACTTTCGCCTTGGGATGCACACATGACGACTTTTGAAATCAATGCCGAATCAAATATTATTGGAAAACCTTTGCATTTGCTAGCACTAAGAGAAAAAATAGGAATAAATATTGCAGCCATAAAACGTGGCAATTTTACCATAAATGTTCCGAATCGAAACGAGCAGATTTATCCAAACGACGTTCTTTATATTATCGGGACAGACCGCCAGATTGACAAATTCAGGGTTTTCATGAAAAACAGCAAAGTCGCCATTCCTGAAAACGATGCCGAAACGGTCCTGAAACAATTTGAACTGAAGAATGATGCTTTCATCGGAAAGACAATCAGGGAATCGCAGCTTCGGGAAAAGACAAACGGCCTGATCGTGGGAATTGAACGTGAAGGACAGCGCATGATGAACCCAGAATCGCACGTGGTTCTTCAAAAAAACGACATTCTTTGGATTGTCGGCGACAGAAAAAAAATGAATTCAATTATTTTAAACGCTTCTTAATATCACTTAATAACTAAATCTCAGATGGAAACTTTTGATTGGAAACAGCTCATTAACCCCGAATTTTACATAGCCATGGAAATTGGAGGCGTCAGCGTTGGACTGTATGTCGTGCTATTTATTGTTTTTGCGGAAACTGGCCTTTTCGCCGGATTCTTTCTTCCGGGTGACAGCTTGCTGTTTTTGGCCGGAATTTATAGCCGTGAATTGATCGAGAATTTATTTCACGTGGAAAGCGATTTTGGCAATGTTGCGCTGCTCTCGACGATGGTGGCCGTTGCCGGAATTATCGGAAACATGGTTGGATATTGGTTTGGCTCAAAAAGCGGCTGGTACCTTTATAAAAAAGAAGACAGCTTTTGGTGGAAGAAAAAATATTTGGAACAATCTCGCGTGTTCTTCGAAAAATATGGCGGAAAAGCGATTATCATTGCCCGTTTCATGCCCATCTTGAGAACATTTGCGCCGATTATTGCAGGAATCGTGAAGATGGATAAAAAACGTTTTATGTTTTATAATATTCTCAGTTCGTTTCTTTGGGCATTCGGCTTGATCATGGCTGGACATTATTTGTATGGCCTGTTCTTGACTAAATTTGACATTGACCTTAAGAAGCATATTGAAATTATCATCCTGATTATTGTTGCAATCACGACAATTCCGTTGGTCCTGAAATTCTTGAAAGGAAATAAGGAAGAAGCTCCGAAGGAAGAACAATAATTTTAGGCAGAAAGCTTCGCCATGAAGTTTAAAGCTTTATTTATGCCTCTAAATTAATTTCTTAGGGAATTTAAAGGAGTAATCATGAATGGTATTGATTTGATCTTGGCATTTAAAGGTTTTATCTTTTAGCTTAAAGCTTTGTTCATGCACTTTAAAGGCTCTATCACGAGGTTTAAGGCTTCAATCACGGCACTTTTATTACTTTATTGATTTTGCTGATTTGTTTTAAAAAGGATTCTTTTAAGGCAAATTCTGTTGTTAGATAATTAAAACAAAAAAGCCTCTCGAAATCGAGAGGCTTTTTTTATAACTAAAACAAATTCAATATAATCTAAAATTTAGAAGTCATAACGAACTGTGAAGTTCCATGTTCTTCCAAAACCGAAGTATACTTGGTTCGCGTCTGCTAAGCCATCATAAACTCTTCCTGCAGATTTGTAAGTTGAAAGATCTGTAGTACTTGATGGATTGATTCTATCATCTGCAAAGATGTTGCTTCTTGATTCAGAAATATACACTTCGTTTAAAACGTTGTTGATGTTCAATCTGAAGTTTAATGACTGCGATTTAGCTTCTCCAAGAGGCAAATTATAGCTTACACCAGCATCCATAAGACCATAAGCTGGAAGTTCTAATGAACCTTTGTTATCTGGAGTTGAGAAAGTTTCTGGAGAAATAAATGCATACAGTTTGTCATTATAACGGTATCCTGCATCAATATTAAATCCTTTAAAAACTCTATAATCTGCTGTGATTGAAGCTGTAGTTTGCGCAGCATCACCAACTTTAACTTTATCTAAATATAAAGTGCTTGTGCTAAGCAATACATTTGAAACATTATATCTGTTGCTTGTACTGTTTCCGTCATATTTCCAATTTCCCATTGAAAACATTCCTGTCAATTTAAGATCTTCTGTAATTTTTCCAGTCATTTCAAGCTCAACACCTGAATGGATTTCAGAAAGGCCAGAATAGTCAAAATAACCTCCCGGATTTAATGCAGCATCTCTATCGTTAGTTCTTAAATATCTATCTTTCCAAGTAGTTCTGTAAAGATTCACATTTGCAGTGAAATAAGCAGAACGGAAACCATAACCAGCTTCAAAACCTGTAATCTTCTCGTTTGTCAAATTTGGATTTACTAAAGAAGTATTGTTTGGATAAACTGAATTGAAGAAAGGCTGTTTTGAATAGTATCCAGCATTTACAAATACATTATGATGTTCGTTGATATTATAATTAGCGCCACCTTTTGCATTTCCTCCTAAGATATTCTCATATTTTGTTTCTGAAAGCGGGTCAGTAGAAAGATATTTAAAATGATCGATTCTTTTGAAGCCTTGGTTTGAAACTGCTCCTTGAACGAAAGCCGTTAATTTTTCATTGCTATATTCTAACTGCGTAAAACCACCAATCCAATTTACTTTACCGTCATTTGCATATCCTAATCTTTGTTGGTAAGACGTACTAACAAAAGGATTTCCGCTTGGCTGTGCAGCATATTGATAAGTCAAAACTCTTCCTGGATTATTAACATCTGAATTATCTGCATATCCGTCAGCGCCTAAAAGGTCATTTACGTTTTGGTAGTGAATTCCTTTGTAAGTTCTAAGGTCGGTACCGATATCAAATGTGAAGTGTTCACCGAATTTTTTATTCAAGCTAATTACACCACCATACCAGTCATGAGAATTCACAGAGGCGATTTTAGAAATACCAGCTGATGTACCTGATGAGCTAGAAGAATTTAAAAACAATCCGTTAGTTCTAGTTCTTGTCACTGATGTATTGGCAGTATTGTTAAGAGTAATTGTTTGGCCAGAATTGTAAGCCTGAATTTTCTCAACATCAATCCATCCACCTGGAGTTCTTAAATTATCATTAGCATATACATTGCTTCCGTTAATTCCTCCAACTGCAGAAGAACCTCCTCCACGACCCCATGAAGCATATAAAACTGTAGAAAGTTTTGTAGTTTCATTGATGTTATAATCCCAGTTTAAAGAGGCAACTGGCTTGTGATAATAGTTGGTCTTGAAGCTGTATTCTTCTCCATTTAAATATCCAAAATCTCTATTGTATTTTTTGTTTGGATCGTCTGTTTTATTTCCAGCATCAAGATATTGTCTGATTGTTGGTGATGTTGATCTTTGGTTGTGTTCTTGAGGCGCGCCAGTAAAAGTAAACTGGATGTTGTTTTTTGGGTTGATTTCATAACCTAAAGCGATGAAATAGTTGTGTCCTTCAAATTTTGTTCCGTCAACATATCCGTCTCCAGTAGTTCTGCTTAATAAAACAGAAGCTGAAAGTCCGTTTTTCATTTTTCCAGTAGAATAAGTCGCCAAAAATTTCAAGTATTGGTCGTTACCTACGCTGTTTGAAAGTGTTCCGCCTTCTTTTTTATCAGAGGCTCTTGTCACGATATTTACTGTTCCTCCCACAGAAGCAATTGCCAATTTTGAAGAACCAAGTCCTCTTTGTACTTGCATTGCTGTTGTAACGTCAGAAATTCCTGCCCAGTTGCTCCAATAAACAGAACCGCCTTCCATGTCATTTACAGGAGCTCCGTTCACCATCACGGCAATATTTTTTTGATCGAAACCACGAATGTTCATTCTTGAATCTCCAAAACCACCTGAACCTTTAGTTACATAAACCGATGGCGTGTTGTTCAAAATCTCAGGAAATTCTTGGTTTCCTAATTTCTTTTGAATGTCTGCTGATTTTACAACTGAAACCGCTACTGGCGTTTTTCTGTCTTTTGCTAAATCTAGAATACCGCTACCAATAACAACTACTTCCTCCAATTGGCCTGCGTCAGCATTTAAAACAATTGTTCCTAAGTTTATATTTCCGTTGAAAGAAACTGTTCTTGAAACATATCCTACGAAAGTAATAACTACTTCCCCAGAAGTTTTTGAAGTTGTCAAGCTAAAATTTCCGTCCATATCGGCCGAAGCGCCATCTGTTGTCCCTTTTACAGTTATGTTTGCAGCAGGAAGCGAACCTTGCATTTCTCCATCTACAACTTTACCTGTAATTTTCGTCTGTGAAAATGCCGTTGAGACTATCATTAAAAATAATCCTGAAAATAGCCAGTTTTTCATTGTTCTCATTTAGAAGTGTGTTTAGTAATTTTACGCAAAATTGGAACTTCTTATTCTTTCTAATGTTAAGCGAAGGTTAACAAAATCAAGCAGTTAACTACTTAAACAAGACACAACAATTCCTTTACACAAACTGTTAAAATGATATTCTAATATTCACATAACGTGAATGTTTTTTAAAATAAACATAAATTACTACTTAATACTTCCTTTAAAAAAAATCAAAATTTGCAAATTCATTGTAGTAAAATTCAAACACGCAAGATTATTTCATACGAAAAATCCCAACTTTCAAAAGCGAAGGTTGGGATTTTTAAAAGTTTTTTGTTCTAAATGTTATTTGCTTTTCAAGAAATGATTCAGCAATAAATTGGTAGAGCTATCGTGTGATTTTACATTTCCAGAATTGATCTCTTCAAGGATAGAATTGGCCAATTGTTTTCCTAATTCAACGCCCCATTGGTCATAACTGAAGATATTCCAGATTACGCCTTGAACAAAGATTTTATGCTCATATAAAGAAATCAACGAACCTAAAGTTTCAGGCGTTAGTTTTTGAATCAATAAAGTATTCGTCGGTTTGTTTCCTTGGAAAATCTTAAACGGCGTCAAGAAATCAGCTTGTCCTGAAGAAAGATTTGTCTTCGTAAACTCCGCTCTTACTTGGTCTTCAGTTTTTCCGTTTAATAAAGCTTCTGTCTGTGCAAAGAAGTTTGACATCAGTTTATCGTGGTGGTCGTTGTCGCCGTATAAAGGTTTCACGAATCCAATAAAATCCGTAGGAATCAATTTTGTTCCTTGATGAATCAATTGGAAGAAAGCGTGCTGTGAATTGGTTCCTGGTTCGCCCCAAATGATTGTTCCTGTTTGGTAATTCACTGGATTTCCGTCTCTTCCAACACTTTTCCCATTGCTTTCCATGATTCCTTGCTGTAAATAAGGAGCCAGTTTTTGCAAATATTGCGTGTAAGGAATCAAGGCTTCGCTTTCAGCACCAAAGAAATTGTTGTACCAAATGCTTAATAAAGCTAAAATTACCGGAATGTTTTTATCAAATTTTTCTGTTTTGAAATGCTCATCCATTTTATTGGCACCTTTCAATAATTTATCAAAATTATCAAAACCAACAGCCAAACTGATTGACAAACCAACAGCGCTCCAAAGCGAGAATCTTCCGCCAACCCAGTCCCACATTGGAAAAACATTGTCAGGATTGATTCCGAATTCTGTTACTTTTTGAAGATTTGTAGAAACTGCCACGAAGTGTTTTGCAACGTCTTCTTGTTTCGCCGACTTTAAGAACCATTTTCTAACGGTTTCAGAATTTGAAAGCGTTTCCTGTGTTGTGAATGTTTTTGAAACGATTACGAAAAGCGTCGTTTCTGGATCTAAATTTTTTATTTTTTCTTGAACGTGGTCACCGTCAACATTTGAAATAAAGTGAACATTCAATTGATTTTTATAGAATTGCAACGCTTCAACCGCCATCGCCGGACCTAAATCTGATCCGCCAATTCCGATGTTTACTACGTCTGTGAATGCTTTTCCTGTAAAACCTTTTCTTGTTCCTGAAATAATTTCTTCAGAAAAAGCTTTGATCTTTTGCTTTACTTCGTATACTTCTGGAATCACATTTTCACCGTCAACTTTAATCACAGCACTTTCTGGAGCGCGCAAAGCCGTGTGCAAAACTGCACGATTTTCAGTTTCGTTGATGATGTCACCTTCGAAATAATTTGCAATAGCTTCTTTCAGACCCACTTCTTCCGCGAGCGATAAAAGCAAATCAATAGTTTCTTGCGTGATGATATTTTTAGAATAATCTACAAGGAAGTCATTCCATTGCAAATTGAATTTTTCAGCTCTTGAATCGTCGGCTGCGAACATTTCTTTCATTGAAACATATTGCATTTTATCAAAATGTTCACGCAATTTGTGCCAAGCGACTGTTCCTGACGGATTTGTTTTTCCTAAAGCCATTATAGTGTTATTAAATTATTTTGAGTTTTGAAGGTCTCAAAATTAAGGATTTATTTTTTAAACTTGATTAAGGCAATGCTATCCAATTCTTTTTTTAATGGAGTCATTTCTGAAATAAATCGTGCCTTATATTTTGCATCCATCGGGATGGAATTTGGCAGTTTTTGCTTTAAAGCATCGACTTGCACGCCGTTTTTCCAAAAGCGATAACAAACGTGCGGACCAGTTGCCAAGCCCGTGCTTCCTACTTTTCCAATGACATCACCTTGAGAAACTCTCTGTCCTTGGCGTACCAAAATTTTAGACATGTGAAGGTATTGCGTAGCGTAAGTTCGGTCGTGTTTTACTTTTACAAAGTTTCCGTTTCCTGCGGTATAGCCTGTTTTTTCAACGGTTCCAGAAGCTGTTGTGATAATCGGAGTTCCGTGTGGTGCGGCATAATCGGTTCCGTTGTGTGCTTTGAAAGTCTGTTGAACAGGATGAAATCTTCGAGTTGAAAACTTGGAAGAAATTCTGAATCCGAATTTCAAAGGCGCTTTCAAGAACATTGTTTTCAGCACTTTTCCTTCTTCGTCATAATAATTGACTTTTCTGGAAGTGGTATCTTGCTTAAACGGAAATGCGTAGATTTTTTTTCCTTTATATTCAAAAAAGGAAGCGTCAAGGCTTTCTATTCCTGCATAAATGGTATCGCTGATGTATTTTTCATTGAAAGTAACCGCAAATTTATCTCCTTTTTGAATCTTGAAGAAATCGACAGAATACGCATAAATATCAGCTAGATTTTGGGCTAAAGAAGCGTCAACTCCAGCTTTGTTTAATGTTTCTGAAAGAGAGCCTTCAATTTCTGTAGCAATTGTTCTCCTCTTAATTGTGATTGGTTTTTTATTGTGATAAGCCACAATCGAATCCCTTAAATCAATAACATTATAGTGAATATTGTCAGGCTGGTAAATAAAAACCTGGACGGTATTCGGCGCTTTTTTAGATTTTAAGATCGTATAAGGTTTCCCGGCGCGGATGTCTCTGAAATTAAAAGAATCTTTAGCTTTCTCCGTAATTTCATGGACTTTATATTTTCCTAAATCGTGTTTATCCATCAAAGTTCCGAATGTATCGCCACTTTGAACAGTGTCGTTTACAACCAAAAAGTCATTTAAGGTAAACCCAAATTCAACAACAATCGGCTCTTTTACAGGAACTTCTTTTTTATTTTCTATTGCCTCTTTTTCCTCGTTTTCTTTGCAGGAAATGGCCGTTATCAGTAATAATATGGTTAAAACAGCGTATTTCAAATCGTATTCTTTAATGCTAATTAGACGTTTTTCTCTTCTCCCCAAGAGGCCAGTTCTTCTGCAGACCACAATTCTGGAAAAAATATCCTTCTTTGGTATTTAGGATGCATATATTTTTTCCAGTCGCTTCCTCCAGTGGCTTCTCCGTCACCTTTTCCGCTTCCGTCAATATATTTTTTTGCAGTATTTAAATGTTGCATTACCCAAGTGATATTTACCGTGTGATCATAATGGCGCATGGCTTTTACCAAATCAGCATCTTTTTGATCTTCTTCAGGCAATTCTTTGAATTTTTGCCAGACGTTTATGGTATTATACTCTTCCATATAACTCAAAAACTGCGGTTTATATTTTCTTTCGAATTCTTTTAACAGATATGATTTTTCTCCAGTGTGGTAATCTTTGCCGGCGGCTTGCCAATAAAGGTGCTCCAAAGCATGCTCATAAGGCGTATTTCTGTCAATTGTTTTACGAAATCTGTAGTCAATCAAATTGATCAAATCGGTAGAACAAAATTCAATCAGGCGATATTGCGCACTTTGAAATCCGCTTGCTGGCGTCAAAGTATTTCTGAATTTCATGTATTGCTCAATGTCCATTCCGTCGCCCATAATGCTGAAAGAAGTCGTCAACATGTCGAAATAACGGCTGATTCGCATCAATTTTTCAGTAAAATAAGCGGTTTCTGGTTTTGAAGTATGGCAAAGCTGTTCCATTTCCCACAAAATCATCTTGAACAGCAATTCATTTACCTGATGATACATTATAAAGACCATCTCATCTGGCAAAACCGTTCTCTGGATTTGCAGATTTAGCAAAGCATCCGTTTGGATATAATCCCAATAAGTTATTGGTTTTGACCAAAGCAATCCTTCGAGGTGGGTTTCTGTTTTTTGATTTATTGCCTGAAATTTATCTTCAAGCTGCGCGAGCTGATTTTGAATATTGGGGGTAATGTCCATTTATTTATCTACTATAATTTTAAAAGGATATTTTAATCCTTTATAACCTTCCAAATCGGCTTTTAGTGACCCAACGGCCAAACTTGCCTTAATTCGCAAAGGAATCTTATTGTCATCGTCTGAAATCCAGACAGTTAAACTTTCTTCTTCTTTAAAAACACGACCTGCCTGCACATAAGGCCTAAAGATCATTGAATTTACTTTTCCAAATTTAGTGGATAAAACCTCCCTACCCATGAATTTTAACTTAAACTTTGTCGTTTCATCGTCAAAAAACATATCAATGGCAATTGATTCTCCAACTTTCAGCTTGTCAATATTGGGATGATTCCTCAAATAATAAAAAGCGGAAACGATATCCTGCACATTTTCTGGTACGGAAATCGTTTTCTCTGTATTTTTTTTATAATCTTTTACCAAAACGGTATTTGAAGACTGATTAAAAAATCCTTCTTGATTTTTTTTATAGCCGCCTTCGTCAATTTTACGAACATATTGATAGGGTTGTCCCGTCTTTTTATCAAAATAACTCTGGTAATCGTCATTGACTTTAAAGAAAAATTTGGTCATTCCGGTTGTGTATCCATTCCCCACAACGTGGAAAACTTTTTTACCGCTTTTAGTAGCTTCTTTTACTTCTAAAGTGGCGTAACCAGCGTTTACAAGTCCGTAATGAATTCTAAATTTAAACCATTCACCAACGTCAAACGCTTTTTCAGTCTGTGCCTGAAGCGTCACAGTTGCAAGTAACAATAGTATGACAATCTTTTTCATAAATTTATTTTAGTTCTTTTACAACTGAATATACAAATTTTATTCCAAATGTACCAAAACAAAAAAACCCAGTCAAAAAATGACTGAGTTTTTATGCTATTAACCAACCAAAAAACTATAAATTATGAAAATTTACATAAAAATCGAAGGAAACCACTCCTTCTCTTTTTGCGGGTGCAAAGGTATATATTAATTACATTATTACAATGAAAAAATTTACTTTAACACTAAATTAGCAAAAAATACCCTTCTGTGAGGTTGATTTTTAAATTATTCTTAGTTTTTTAATCAATCTTATAACGTTCCGCGTTTTTCTTGCTCTCTTTCAATTGATTCAAAAAGCGCTTTAAAGTTGCCTGCTCCAAATCCTCTTGCGCCCATTCTTTGAATTACTTCAAAAAATAATGTCGGACGGTCTTCAACTGGTTTTGTAAAGATTTGCAATAAATATCCTTCTTCATCGGCATCAATCATGATTCCTAATTTCTGAAGTTCATTGATATCTTCTTTAAATTTATCCATGTGATCTTTCAATCTTTCTGGAATTCCGTCATAATAAGCTTGCGGAGGCGTGCTTAAAAATTCTACGCCGCGAGATTTCATATCGGCAACAGTTGTCAAGATATCGTCAGTTGCAACCGCAATATGCTGAATTCCACTACCTTCGTAGAAATCTAAATACTCTTCAATTTGAGAGCGTTTTTTTCCTTCAGCTGGTTCATTGATTGGAAATTTAATACGGCCGTTTCCGTTTGACATTACTTTTGACATCAATGCAGAATATTCGGTATTGATCTGCTTGTCGTCAAAAGAAAGGAAATTCACAAATCCCATCACGTCTTCATACCATTTTACCCACGTATTCATTTGGTTCCAACCCACGTTTCCAACCATGTGATCGATATATTTCAATCCAACTGGCGCTGGCTTGTAGTCAGATTCCCAAGCTTTATAGCCTGGCAAAAATGCTCCGGTATAATTTTTACGCTCTACAAACATGTGAACGGTTTCGCCATAAGTATAGATTCCAGCACGAACTACTTCTCCGAATTCATCTTTTTCAACAGTCGGTTGCATGAAAGGTTTTGCACCACGTTTAACTGTTTCTTCAAAAGCAGAACGAGCATCTTCCACCCAAAGTGCGGCAATTTTCACGCCATCACCATGTTTTTTTACGTGTTCTCCAATTGGTGAATCGCTGTTTAAAGCTGTTGTCAAAACCAAACGAATTTTGTCTTGTTTCAAAACATAAGACGCTCTGTCGCGAACTCCAGTTTCCAATCCTGAATAAGCCAGTGACTGAAATCCGAAAGCTGTTTTGTAAAAATGCGCTGCTTGTTTTGCATTTCCTACGTAAAATTCTACGTAGTCTGTTCCTAAAAGAGGCAAGAAATCTTGTGCTCCTTCAAATATTTTTTCTAATCCGTATTCTACTGATTTAAATTCTTTTGACATAATATTGTTAGTTTTTGAATTGAAATGTAAACTTCAATTCGAATGTTTTTTGTTTCTTTAAATGTAGCTCTCGCTATTCCACCCACGATTTATAATACTGTCCATCATCCAATCCCATCGCTTCTTCAGTTACCATCAAAGGACGGAAGGTATCAACCATTACCGCTAATTCTTCAGTAATTGTCTTGCCGATACTTCTTTCCATCGCGCCAGGAGCTGGCCCGTGGGGAATTCCTTTTGGATGTAAAGTGATATGACCTTGCTCGATGTTATTTCTCGACATAAAATCGCCGTCAACATAATACAAAACCTCATCGCTATCGATGTTGCTGTGATTGTATGGCGCTGGAATTGACTTCGGATGATAATCATAAAGCCTTGGACAGAATGAACATACGACAAAAGTCGAAGTCTCAAATGTTTGGTGAACCGGAGGCGGTTGGTGCACTCTTCCTGTTATCGGCTCAAAATTATGAATTGAAAATCCGTAAGGGAAATTATATCCGTCCCAACCCACAACGTCAAAAGGATGCGTGGCATAAACCACTTCGTGCATCATTCCTTCTTTTTTTATTTTTATTGTAAAATCGCCTTTTTCGTCGAAAGTTTCCAATTCGGTAGGCAATTTAAAATCACGCTCGCAAAACGGAGAGTGCTCTAAATGCTGGCCTGATTCGTTTTTATAACGCTTTGGAGTATAAAACGGAGCGAAAGATTCTACATAAAACAAACGGTTCTCTTCAGTATCGAAATCAATTTGGTAGATAATTCCTCTTGGAATAATTAGATAATCTCCATACTCAAAAGGAATATTTCCCATCATCGTGCGAAGCGTTCCAGTTCCTTTGTGGATGAAAATCATTTCATCGGCATCGGCATTTTTATAGAAATAATCACGTAATGATTTTTGTGGCGCTGCCAATCCGATTGTGCAATCTTTGTTGACCAGCATTGCTTTTCGGCTGTCTAAAAAATCAGCTTCTGGTTTTAATTCAAAACCTTTTAGCAATAATGATTTTATATTTTTTCCGATGGCAATTTTCGGTTCGACTGAATAAGATGCTTTAATTTCTTTAACCTGAGTTGGCCTGTGAACGTGATAAAGCAACGAAGAATGCCCGTGGAAACCTTCAGTTCCAAAGAGCTGTTCGTAGTACAATCCGCCGTTTGGTTTTTCGAACTGCGTATGTCGTTTTTGAGGAAATTTTCCCAATTTATGATATAGTGGCATTTTTGATGATTTTAGATTTATGATTTAAGACTCATTACTATAAAATCAATTGCAATCATTCTGGGTTTCTTTTAATGAGAAACTTTAGGTGCGCTAGTAAATCTTTCCAACTTGCATTCATAGTCACAAATATCGTAAAAATTAATTTTTTTGGTGGTATTATTATGAAATATTTATTGAAACGAAAAAGGCGCTAACAATTTAATTATTAGCGCCTTTTTATATTTTATTAAAAACTATTCCGTTTTATTCAATTTTGATTTGTTTTTACCATAAGCGAAATAAATAGATACTCCGATAGCCATCCAAATTAAAAGTCTCCACCAGCTTTCCAAAGGAAGCGAATACATCAAATAAAAGCATACAGCGATTCCTGCAATCGGCACAAAAGGAACAAGTGGCGCTCTAAAAGACCTTACCGCATCTGGCATTTTTTTGCGCATTATCAAGATTCCAAGACAAACAAGAGAAAATGCAAATAAAGTTCCGATGCTTACCATATGCCCTAAATCTTTGATCGGCACAAAGCCTGCAAAAATGCTTACAAAAACCATAAAGAAGATATTTGTTTTCCATGGTGTTCTGAATTTGTGGTGAATGTCTCCAAAAAATCTTGGCAGAAGTCCGTCTTTACTCATCGAATAAAAAACACGGCTTTGCCCCATCAACATTACCAAAATCACTGAAGTATATCCTGCCAAAATCGCAACGATAAGTCCGGTTTGCAAAAATGTATATCCTGTTACTGCAAATGCTGTCGCCGCCGGAGATGCATCACCTTTAAATGCTGTGTAAGGAACCAAACCAGTCATCACATAAGAGAAAAGCACATATAAAACCGTGCAAATAGCTAATGATCCTAAAATTCCAATTGGCATGCCTTTCTGCGGATTTTTTGCTTCTTGCGCAGCAGTAGAAACGGCGTCAAAACCAATGAAGGCAAAAAATACTAAGCCTGCCCCGGCTGCAATTCCAGAAACCCCTCCAAATTCAGCCACTTTTTTTCCTGTTGCAGCATCAATATGTTCAGGAACATAGTCAGGAATATAAGGAACGTGAAAATCTGGATTGATATATTGCCAGCCTAAAACTATGAAGATGATAACGACAATTAATTTCATTACCACTAAAATATTATTTACAAATGCAGATTCTTTTGTTCCTCTAATTAATAGAAGCGACAAAAGACATACAATAAAAATTGCTGGCAAGTTGATTAAGCCACCTTCTGCCGGAGCACTTGAAAATTCAGGCGGAATGGTTATGTCAAATTGCAATAATAATTTATTTAAATAAGAACCCCAGCTAACACCAACCGTTGCGGCACCTAAAGCATATTCTAAAACTAAATCCCAGCCAATGATCCAGGCTACAAATTCTCCCATCGTGGCATAAGAATAAGTATAAGCACTACCTGCAACTGGAATCATCGATGCAAATTCTGCGTAGCACAAGCCTGCAAAACCACAACCAACGGCTGCCAAAACAAATGATAAAGTTACGGCCGGACCAGCGTGATCTGCAGCTGCGATTCCGGTTAATGAAAATAATCCTGCTCCAATAATAGCTCCGATTCCCAATGCTACTAAAGCTCTTGAAGACAAGGTTCTTTTTAAACCTTTTTCATCTTCTGACGCTTCGTTCATTAAGATCGCTAATGATTTTCTTCTCCAAATAGACATAAATTTGCTTCTTTAATTGTTTTATGGCTTCAAATATAGTTTTTTTAAAGAATAATTAACAGAAAAAATTAAGGTTTAATATTTTCAGAAAGGAATTAAAACCAGAATCCGATGCTGAACCAAGTGAAGTGATCTCCAGTTTCTGGCGACCAAGAATGTTTTAACTCTACAGGACCGACCACAGTTTCAAGTCCATAACCAAAGGCATATCCTGAGAAATTTGGACGTTCATACCATTGGTCTGAATCAAATATCTTGGCTCCGATATTGGCATAGTTTGCAGTAAAATTGATGTGGTTTTTACGGAAAATTTCATAATCTAATGTTCCGGAACCTTTGATATAGCTGTTTCCGGAAAGGCTTACGAAGTCATAGCCATAAAATTGCTTGAAATTATTGATCATATTAAAACCATAACCGCCCAAGACAAAATCGAAGAATTTGATAGTCTGTTCGCCAATCGTAAATCCGGCTTCAGATTCTAATTTCACGGTAAGCTTATTGAAAAAAGTCTTGGCATAGCCCAATTCTCCTTTTATGATAGAAAATCGCTCAAAGGTATTGGTGTAATCAGAAGAATAAAGCAAAGTCTGAACATCTCCGCAAAATAAAACGCCTTCTTTTGGAAAATATTTTTTATCGTAAGAATCATATTTCAAGTAGGCAAAAGCACTTACATAATCGCTGTTTTCTAAAACAGGATTCGTATTTTGAAGCGTGCTTGTCTTGATTTTCAAATGCTTGTATTCCAAGCTTCCCCCAATCAGGAATTTCTGTGCAAAAATCGTCTGGAAATAAATCTGGTTTGAAAAATCGGTATAGTCGATATTGATCGAATTAAGTCCGAATAAATTTAATAAATCGCCGTCACTGAAATCGGTCAAGACATTTCTGTTGAAAGTATTAAATCTTGATTTTATTCCATAACTCCAATAAAATCCGTTGTCGACATAATAATCTAAGTAATATCTGAAATTATCTCCGAGCCCGATATCCGCTGAAATCACATCATTTTTGAAGAAAAGTTTCTTCTGCGTAGCATTTAACAAAACGGCGCTTTTATACAATCCGTCATAATGAATTCCGAATTTCAGGTAAGTTTTCGTCGGATTTTCGATAAGATTCATCTGCAAGACGTCATCTTCACCCGATTTTATGAAAGAGTAGCTAATACTGCTGAAATTTTGGGTCGCGCTCAAGGTATTTATGCCCTTGTCAAGATCTTCATAAGCGATTTTTGTTCCCGCTTTAAAGCCAAGCTTCCCGATTACATAAGACCTAGTATAATTTTCTAAAGGCGTAATTCTTATTTCGCTGATTTGAAGACTGTCTTTTCCTGGCGACAAAGTGCTCAGCGGATTTCGCTTGTATTTATCTCCAAATTTCTGCAGTTTTTCGATAACTTTTCTTGCGGCTTCTTCGCCTCTTTTGATAATTTCGCCGCCTTGGTCAAAAGAAATTACGTTAAAACCTTCAATGTCTGGCTTGATATAAATATCGGTCGCATTGATGTTTCTAGGCATTTTTTGGATCATCTGCATATTGGTAATCTGAACCAAAATTTTAGTTGCGTCGCTCAAGCCTTTTCTATCCTTAAATCCGTCTTGAACGTCAACACCAATAATAATATCAGCGCCAAGGTTTTTTACTTCCTGAATCGGATAATTATTCACAACGCCGCCGTCAATCAACAGTTTTCCGTCAATTTCAACAGGCATATACAGCGACGGAAATGCCGCGCTCGCAACAATCGCTTGAGGCAGAGAACCCTTGTTGAGCAAAACCTGCTGGCCTGTTTCAATGTCTGTCGCAATGCACAAAAACGGAATCGGCAAATCATTAAAATCTTTGACATGCCTGACATTGTGCGTTAATTTGCTGATTAAATTGTAGTTGTAAAGTCCTTTTGAAAGTGCTCTCGGAATTCCGATTCTCATTTTATTAAAAGGAAGAGAAAGTGCATAAAGTTCGTCGTTTCTCTTTTCGTAGAAATTTTTAGAAGACCTTGGAATATAATCCTGAATCAGCGCGTCATAATCTGTAGTTTTAAAAATAGAATCGATTTGGTAAGCTTTATATCCGGAAGCATAAAGGCCGCCGATAATCGCGCCCATACTGGTTCCCCCGATATAAGAAACCTCAATTCCCTCTTCTTCTAAAACTTTTAAAACACCAATGTGTGCCAATCCTTTTGCACCGCCACCACTCAAAACTAACCCGATTTTAGGTTTTTTCTGCACTTGCGCATACGTCGCTGAAACCGAGAAAAGGATCAACAATATAAGAGCAAATTTTTTCATAAAAATAAATTACTTGGTGTGATTGTAAAAGTCGGTAATTTTTTTCGCTTTTGAAACACCTACAACATCAGAAATTTCCTTTTCTGTTGCTTGAGACAATCTTTTAACAGATTTGAAATGTTTTATTAACGTAATCATCGTTTTTTCGCCGATTCCCGGAATGGTTTCAACCGAAGTTTTCAAAGCGCCCTTGCTTCGTTTATCGCGATGGTGCGTAATTCCAAAACGGTGCGCTTCATTCCGCAATTGCTGGATGACTTTCAAAGTTTCTGATTTTTTATCTAAATATAAAGGAATGGAATCTCCCGGATAAAATAATTCTTCAAGGCGTTTTGCAATGCCGATGATGGCAATTTTTCCTCTCAAATTCAAATCGTCCAAGCTTTTTAAAGCCGAAGACAGTTGCCCTTTTCCTCCATCGATAATAATTAATTGAGGCAGAGGCTGTTCTTCATCAAGCAATCTTTTATACCTTCTGTAAACGACTTCTTCCATCGAAGCAAAGTCATTCGGACCTTCGACGGTTTTTATATTAAAATGTCGGTAATCTTTTTTGCTGGGTTTTCCATCCTTAAAGACAACACATGCCGCCACCGGATTTGTTCCTTGAATATTCGAGTTATCAAAACATTCGATGTGTCTTGGTTCTACGGAAAGTCGCAAATCTTTCTGCATCTGTGCCATAATTCGATTTGTATGGCGATCTGGATCCACGATTTGCAACTGCTTCAATTGATCCATTCTGAAGAATTTTGCATTTCTTACAGATAAATCAAGAAGCTGTTTTTTATCGCCCAATTGCGGTACCGTAACCTTTACGCTTTCACCCAAATCAATCTCAAAAGGAACAATAATTTCTCTTGACAATAGCTTAAAACGCTCGCGCAATTCGACAACCGCCAATTCTAATAATTCTTCATCGGGTTCGTCTAATTTCTTTTTGATTTCTAAAGTATGCGAACGAATAATCGCTCCATGGGAAATCTGAAGAAAGTTCACAAACGCCGCACTTTCATCTGAAATAATCGAGAAAACATCCACATTTGAAATGCGAGGATTCACGATTGTAGAACGCGACTGATAATTTTCTAAAATATCAATCTTGTCCTTAATTTTTTGCGCCTGCTCAAATTTCATTTCTGACGCTAAATTTTTCATCAGCGTTTTGAAATCCTTCAAGCTTTCCTTGAAATTTCCTTTCAAAATTTCTCGAATGGCGTCTATATTTTTTTGGTAATCTTCTAAGGATTGATGGCCTTCACATGGCCCTTTGCAATTTCCGATATGATATTCCAAACACACTTTATATTTCCCAGAATTGATGTTTTCTCTGGTCAAATCATAGTTGCAAGTTCGCAATTGGTATAATTCTTTGATCAAATCTAAAAGCGTGTGAACGGTCTTGAAACTAGTGTAAGGTCCGAAATATTCTGAACCGTCTTTGACCATATTTCGGGTCGTGAAAATTCTTGAAAAAGGCTCTCTTTTGATGCAAATCCAAGGATACGTTTTGTCATCTTTCAGCAAAACATTGTAGCGCGGCTGGAGTTTTTTTATTAAATTATTTTCCAGAAGCAAAGCATCGGTTTCTGTTGGAACTACGATATGGCGAATCGAAACGATTTTCCGAACCATCACGTTTGTCCGCGCATTATCGTGCGTTTTGCTGAAATAAGAAGCGACTCTTTTCTTTAGATTTTTTGCTTTTCCGACATACAAAATCTTGTCTTCTTTATCATAATACTGATAAACTCCCGGACTGTCGGGCAAAGTTTGGATTTGAAGTTCGAGTGGATTTTGCATGTAACAAAGTTAAGGGCAAAAATTGCGAATTGCAAACCCAGAATTTTGATTTTAGATGGTTTTAGCAATTATTTGGCTTTCGCAATTTTGAATTTTATACATTTATATTTTCTTACAGATTATGGCGAAAACTCAAAAAAACTTGACGATTTTAGGCGAAACGATTCTGCCTGGCGAAAGCCGCACTTTAAATATGGAGATCGCAAAACTCCATACGATGACCAAATTAAAGATTCCGGTAATCATCGAACGCTCCCAAATTGACGGTCCGACAGTTTTATTTTCGGCAGGTTTGCACGGCGACGAAATCAACGGAGTGGAAATTGTGAGGCAGTTGATCGTTCAAAAAATCAACAAGCCAAAAATCGGAACCATAATCTGTATTCCAACAATTAATGTCTTCGGATTTTTAAATCAAACACGTGAATTTCCTGACGGAAGAGACATGAACCGTGTTTTCCCGGGAAGCAAAAATGGTTCTCTGGCGAGCCGATTTGCTTATTATTTATTGAAAGAAATTATTCCGAATGTGGATTATTGCATTGATTTTCATGCCGGAGGCGCTTGCCGATTTAATGCACCGCAGATTCGCCTGGTTCCGAATAATCCTGAATTGAAAGCTTTGGCTGATGTTTTTCATTCGCCTTTTGCTTTGTATTCTAAAAATATTCCGGGATCATTTCGAAATTCATGCGATAAATTAGGCGTAAAAATGTTGCTTTTTGAAGGCGGAAAATCGTTAGATATAAATGATTCCATCACAAGAGAAGGCGTCGAAGGAACAAAGCGTTTGTTGAACCATTTCGGAATGCTAAATCCTAAGAAATTAGTTTTCCATCCGGAGAAAAAAACGATTTATATTGAAAAATCGGGCTGGGTTCGCGCCAAGAATTCTGGCATGTTCAAAGGCTTTACAACTATTGGGAATTATGTCCAAAAAGGGGAAGTTTTAGCTACTATTTCTGATCCTTATGGCAAAGTGGAAATTAAAGTAAAAGCGCCAAACTCAGGATTTGTGATTAATGTGAATGATGCTCCGATTGTATATCAAGGTGATGCGATTTTTCATATTTCTAGTGATTTGGAATATGGGGAGGTTTAATCTATTTTTCGTTTTCCTTTTCAGAGATTTTTTTTTCGATAAACTCTTGATGCCTTTTCATTTCTGATTTTACAATTTTATCAATTTCTAAAGTAGTCAATTGAATTCCATAAGGTTTTTCTACAAGTGATTTATTATTTGCCAAAATTGAATAAAAAACATCAGAAAAAACAATTTTAAATTTTATTTCAAATCTAAATTTGCCAAAACCAACTCGATTAAAATTCTTAAATAAGATGTTCGCATATATCTCTAGAGTATTTTCATCAATTTTTTTTCTTAATAAATCTAAATCTCTAAATTCTGTTGTTTCTTGATTAAAGTAAATATTTTGGGAATAAAATTTTGGTTCATTCTGCTTTAGTTTATAGTACAACTTATTTTCTAAGTAAAATTTATTAAACTTTCGACTAGTTTGATCAATTTTGTCATTAAGTTCTAAAAATGTTTTATCAAAAACATCTAGAATAATTTGCTTCGATTTCAATTTTTCCGATTTTTTGGACAATCCATTTAACCTCTGCTCCAACAAAGCAATTTCTTTATCCAAATCATCTGGTTCTTCCACGTTTTCGCCTTTAGCGCCAGCAATCATAATTTCAAGAGAACGAACGAGATTTTTAGCAATATACTCTATAAACGATTCTATATTTCCAGCGTCAGCCAATTGCAATGCAATAAAATAATTTTCTTTGTCTTCCGATTTAATAATTACTGGCGGAAATCCAAATTGCATTAAAATGAAATTCATTAAAATTCTTGCAGTTCTTCCGTTTCCGTCATCAAACGGATGAATCCGTATAAATCGATAATGAAATTCTGCTGCTAAAAAAATAGGATTTACATCTTGTTCAGCAGACTTTTCTTTATACCAATTTAATAAATCAGTCATTCTTGCCGGAGTTTCTTCTGGATTTGCAAAATGAAAAATTTCACCCGTTTTAGTTTGAACATGATTAGGTGACGATTTATATTTTCCAACATTTATTTTCTTCTTTGTAGGCTGACCGTCAGGAGTAATTGCATCTACTTCGTAAGATTCCTTAAGTAGAAGAACATGTAATTCTCTAATGAAATTTTCTGTCAAAGGTCTTTCTCCTTTAACCATATCAATAACCCAATTTATCGCTTCATTGTGCCCAGTTATCTCAAAATGGTCTTTCAAAGTTTTCCCTTGAGCCGTAATTCCAAATAAAATTAAAGCTTTTGTTTCTCCATAAGTTAGCGCATTGCCCTCCAAATGGTTTGAATGGTAATTCCAATCTAAACGAAATTTTTGCATTATAATAGCTTCATGTTCTTTATCAATCGGACGCAACGCGTCTAATTCTTTTTTAAGTTCTAAAGCATTTAAAATTTCTTCCATTTGGACAAGTATTTAATTCAAACAAATTTAACTTTTAATCCTTCAGAAAACAAACTCTAAAACGATTTGATTTTTTACTTTTATACTATGAATAAAAAAGAATTACGAATAAAGTATAAAGCTTTAAGAGCACAACTTTCTTCAGAAGATATTGAAGACAAAAGTCTTGCAATCGCCAATCAAGCAGTAAAATCTGATATTTGGAGTAAATTATATTATCATATTTTTCTTTCTATAACTGAGCACAAAGAAGTTGATACCGAATTCTTATTGCAAGTTTTAGCTGGAAAAGACAAAGAAATTATTGTTTCGAAATCTAATTTTGAGACCAGAAAAATGACTCACTATTTGCTTACTGACAATACAAAATTCAAGAAAAATGAACATAACATTCCCGAACCTTTAGATGGAATTGAAGTTCCTTCAAATAAAATTGACGTGGTTTTTGTACCGCTTTTGGCCTTTGACAAAAAAGGGCACCGTGTGGGTTATGGCAAAGGATTTTATGATAATTTCTTAGCGGATTGCCGAGAAGATGTCATAAAAATCGGATTGTCTTTCTTTGACGCCGAAGAAGAAATCATCGACGTTTTTGAAAGCGATGTGCGTTTGGATTTTTGTATTACTCCCGAAAAAATATATTCTTTTTGAGAATTATGCCAATTCCGGATTATTTGGCTTTGCGAAAGCTTTTTTATTGAAAACAATTAAAATTCCAACGCCTGTTGAAATTGCCATGTCAGCAATATTGAAGATTGCGTTGAAAAAAGTGAAGTGTTTTCCACCTAGCCAAGATGGCAAATCACCTTCCCAGATTGGAAAATAAAGCATATCGACCACTTTTCCATGAAACCAAGTTCCGTAAGGCTGGTCTGAAAACAATGTCGCTGTTTGCCCGTTACTGTGGTCAAAAATAACTCCGTAGAAAACTGAATCGATAATATTTCCAAAAGCGCCCGCCAAGATTAAGGCAATTGCTACAACCAAGAAATTTGAGCTTTCTTTTTTTACTGAATCCCAAAGCCACCAACCGATTCCGGAAACGGCAACCAATCTAAAAAGCGTCAAGATCAGTTTTCCATAAGCACCCGGAATTTCAGTTCCCCAAGCCATTCCTTCGTTTTCAATCAATAGAATTTTGAACCAGCTGGCTACGTCAACTTGTCCGGCTTCGCCATAAATAAAATTGGTTTTGATGTAGATTTTTGAAATCTGGTCGACGATTAATATAAGGATAACTAGTAAATAGGCTTTCTTTAGGGACATTTCAGATATTTTGAGGGCAAAAATAGGAATTATTATTTATAAAAAACGCTCCGTTGGGAGCGTTAATTTATTATTATGATATTATTTAGCCTTAGTTTTAGAAGAAAAGCAAGTTTCTCCAATTTGGTTATAAAAAAAACGCCCCAATTTTTGGAGCGTTTCTATTTTTTTCAGTCTAAGCTTATCGTTGCAAGTTCTTTGCTTCAATACTCATTGTCGCGTGGGGAACAATTTTCAATCTTTCCTTTCCGATCAATTTGCCGGTAACTTTGCAAATTCCATAAGTCTTGTTTTCTACACGGAAAAGTGCATTTTTTAAGTCACGGATGAACTTTTCTTGACGGATTGCCAATTGCGAGTTCGCTTCTTTAGACATCGTTTCACTTCCTTCTTCGAAAGCCTTAAACGTTGGCGATGTATCATCTGTACCGTTGTTTAGGTCATTCATATAGGCACTTTTGATCAAATCTAAATCTGCCTGTGCTTTTTGTATTTTGTTTAAAATAATTTCCTTGAACTCTGCCAAATCAGCATCTGAGTATCGTGCAACTTCATCTACCATATTTTTGTGTTTTTATTTTGAAATTAATATTTTGGTTTTTATCTCATCAAACTCAACTTCTATACCGTTTTCTACTTTATCCTCAATTAATAGTTCTTCTGTCAGCGTTTCTGCCTTGATATATTCTGAATTTGCTTGTAAAGCTTCTTCTAAAATTCCATCTCTTTGGACTTGAACTTTGATTTTATCTGTTACTTCAAAACCTGAATCTTTTCGGATATTTTGAATGCGGTTAACCAATTCTCTTGCGATTCCCTCTTTTCTCAATTCATCAGAGATTGTGATGTCTAAAGCAACCGTGATTCCGTTTGCATTTGCGACCAACCAACCTTCTATATCTTGAGATGAAATCTCCACGTCTTCAGAAGTTAAATTAATACTTTTCCCTGAAATGACAATATCTAGCGCGCCTGCCTTGTCTAGTTCATTAATTTGTCCTTGAGATAAATTTTGTATCTCTTTGGAAATCAATCCCATATCTTTACCAAAACGCGGTCCTAATGCTTTAAAATTAGGCTTAATTTGCTTTACCAAAATACCAGAAGCATCGTCTAAAAGCTCTATTTCCTTAACATTTACCTCTGCTTTTATCAAGTCAGAAACGGCCTCAATCTCTGCCTTTTGTCTGTCATCCAAAACTGGAATCATTACTTTTTGCAAGGGTTGGCGCACTTTTATCATCTCCTTCTTACGTAGCGATAAAACTAGTGAAGAAATGGTCTGCGCTTTCTGCATTCTGCTCTCTAACGACTTATCAACAAAGTTATCAGCATATTTTGGAAACTCGGCCAAATGTACACTGTCGAAATCTTCTGTGTGTGTCGCCTGCGTTAAATCTCTGTAAAGCTTGTCCATAAAGAATGGAGCTACTGGAGCACTTAATTTTGCAACCGTCAAAAGACAAGTATATAAGGTTTGATAAGCTGCAATTTTATCTTGCGCATATTCGCCTTTCCAGAAACGTCTTCTGCACAAACGAACATACCAGTTGCTTAAATTCTCTTGAACGAAGTCTGAAATGGCTCTTGTTGCTCTTGTTGGCTCATAATCAGCGTAAAAAGCATCCACGTCTTTTATCAAAGTATTTAATTCGGATAAAATCCAGCGGTCAATTTCTGGTCTTTCGTTCAACGGAATTTCCGCTTCCGCGTAAGTAAAGCCGTCGATATTTGCGTATAAACTAAAGAACGAATACGTATTGTATAAGGTTCCGAAGAATTTTCTTTTTACCTCAGCAATTCCTTCAATATCAAATTTCAAGTTGTCCCAAGGATTTGCATTTGAAATCATGTACCAGCGCGTCGCATCCGGACCATATTCCTTAATAGTTTCGAAAGGATCGGTTGCATTTCCTAGACGTTTTGACATTTTCTGTCCGTTTTTGTCTAGAACCAAACCGTTTGAAACTACATTTTTATAAGCTACTTTATCAAAAACCAATGTTCCGATGGCATGCAAAGTATAAAACCAGCCACGAGTTTGGTCAACACCTTCTGCGATAAAATCAGCTGGAAAATCTTTATTTTCGTCAATCTTGTCTTTGTTTTCAAAAGGATAATGCCATTGTGCATAAGGCATCGCACCAGAATCGAACCAAACGTCAATCAGGTCGCTTTCGCGTTTCATTGGTTTTCCAGAAGCAGAAACTAGCGTGATTTCGTCAACTACATTTTTATGCAAATCAACTAGGTCATAATTCGTTTCTGACATATTTCCGATTTCAAAACCTTTGAACGGATTTTCCTTTTGGAAACCAGCTTCAATTGATTTTTCAATCGCGTTGTATAATTCTTCAACAGAACCAATCAATACTTCTTCTTTCTTGTCTTCGGTTCTCCAGATTGGCAACGGAATTCCCCAATATCTTGAGCGGGAAAGGTTCCAGTCGTTGGCATTTTTCAACCAGTTTCCGAAACGGCCTTCGCCTGTAGATTTTGGTTTCCAGTTGATGGTGTCATTTAAATCGAACATTCTGTCTTTAACGTCCGTTACTTTGATGAACCAAGAATCTAGCGGATAATATAAAAGCGGTTCGTCAGTTCTCCAGCTGTGTGGGTAACTGTGGACGTATTTTTCTACTTTAAACGCTTTGTTTTCTTCTTTTAAACGGATAGCAATTTCTACATCTACCGATTTTTCTGGAGCTGTTCCGGCATCATAATATTCGTTCTTCACATATTTCCCAGCGAAATCGCCCATGTGTGAAGTAAATTTTCCTTGTAAATCTACCAATGGAACCGGCGTTCCGTTTTCGTCTAAAACCAACATTGGTGGCACTTCTGGCGTTGCTTCTTTGGCAACTTTCGCATCATCAGCACCAAAAGTTGGAGCCGTGTGAACGATTCCTGTTCCGTCTTCTGTGGTTACGAAATCTCCTGAAATTACTCGGAAAGCATTTTCTGGATTTTGGTATGGCAAGGCATAAGGTAATAATTGCTCGTATTTGATTCCGACTAAATCAGCTCCTTTTGATTCAGTTAAAATTTTATACGGAAGTTGTTTGTCGCCGTTTTTTACATTGTCAAAATCAGCATCATCTTCGCTTGCAAAAAATCCTTTTCCGAATTGTTTTCCAACTAAATTTTTAGCCAAAACAACGTTTATCGGTTCAAACGTATATTGATTAAACGTCTTTACTAAAACATAATCGATTTTTGGACCAACTGTCAAAGCAGTGTTGGATGGCAAAGTCCAAGGCGTCGTCGTCCAAGCCAAGAAATGTACGTCTCCAAAACCTTGTAAAAACGAAGGCAGAGTTTCTTGCAAAGTCTTGAATTGTGCCACAATCGTAGTATCTGTCACATCGCGATAAGCTCCCGGTTGGTTTACTTCATGAGAAGACAATCCTGTTCCTGCTTTTGGAGAATACGGCTGGATCGTGTAACCTTTGTATAGCAAACCTTTATCATAGATTTGTTTCAAAAGCCACCAAACCGACTCCATATATTTTGGTTTGTAGGTCACATATGGATCTTCCATATCCACCCAGTAGCCCATTTTTTCAGTAAGGTCGTTCCACACGTCGGTGTAACGCATTACTGTTTTTTTACAGGCTTCGTTATATTCTTCGATGGAAATTGTTTTTCCGATATCTTCTTTTGTAATTCCGAGTTCTTTTTCGGTTCCCAATTCTACTGGCAAACCGTGGGTGTCCCAGCCGGCTTTTCTTTTTACTTGAAAGCCTTTTTGGGTTTTATAACGACAAAAAATATCTTTAATCGCTCGAGCCATCACGTGGTGAATTCCAGGCAGTCCGTTTGCAGAAGGCGGTCCTTCAAAAAATACGTAAGGCTGGTTTCCTTCGCGCGTGGTTATGCTTTTCTCGAAGATATTCTCTTTTTTCCAGAAATCAAGTACTTCAGACGCTACTGTTGGCAGGTCAAGTCCTTTATATTCAGTAAATTTTGTGCTCATTATTGTCGTTTTCTAAAATCAATTTGCGAATGTAATAAATAGTTATGAGTTATGGGTTATGAGTTATGAGTTTTTGGGCTGTTTAAGAGCTGCTAATTATTACTATTCTATTGTTAGAAAATTTTTCTATTATCTATTTTTCCAATAATCAATTAAATCGCTCAAGACTTCTTTTAGCTTTTCAATAGAATTTGGCTTTTGGAAAAAACCGTTGATTTGTCTTTTGAAGGCTTCTTCGGCTGTAAATTCATTCCATGCGCTTGTGAAATATAAAAACGGTATTTTCTTTTCTGTGATTTGAGTTTCGTTAAGCATGTCGTCTCTAAGTTCAAAACCGTTCCTCTTTGGCATGCTGATGTCTGAAATAATTAAGAAGGGATGGCAATTTTCTTTCAACAGATAGTCTATAACAATAGTGCTGTCATTTAAAAGAACAATCTCATTGGTTACAAGGCTTGAAAGCACTTCTTTAAAAAGTTCTGTATCGTCAGTATCATCATCAATTACGATTATCGGACCGTCTTTTTTCATAGCAAATTTTAAGTGACACAAAATTATCCATGAATAACTTATTGCTCTTATATAATTCACGTTTAAAGTTGAAGAATAACAATTGTTTTTCCATACTGCTAAAATGTTTCTATCTAATCTTTATCAAAGGCGAGCCATTTTTATTTACTAAAAATCATTTGGCTTCCTCTAAACCAGCAATAAAAATATCCTATTAACAAAAAAATCAGGTAATTATACTGTTTTTTAACATTTGTTTAATATCGAAATTTGCGATTAACAAAAAACTACAAAAAATGAAAAATTTAGCCCCCCTACACCTGAAGAACTTCTGCTATGTTGTTCTCAGCTGTTTTTTATTGACTGCATGCAAAAAAGACGAAAAAAATGCAGACGATGAAAAAAGCCCTGAATTAGCCTACAAACAAGAAGCCACCGCCTGT
The DNA here is from genome assembly GCA_029959295.1 of Flavobacteriaceae bacterium PS02334. Classification (GTDB taxonomy): domain Bacteria; phylum Bacteroidota; class Bacteroidia; order Flavobacteriales; family Flavobacteriaceae; genus Flavobacterium. Next base: position 185,005 of record JASCOH010000004.1, read on the forward strand.
GAATGTGAATCTTCTTGGTTTCCGCATGCACAGACGCCTCCTCCTGCAGAAGGAAAAGGGAGTCCGTTTGATACTAATTCTACAACCAACTGCATGTTTCACCAATGGTCTTGGCAGAAATTCTTGTGGCTTACAAAACCGCAGGCAAACAACAATCCTTTGTTTTTAAATGAACTGACTCAGGTTTCTGACGCTTTGATTCCGGTTCAAGAGCAAAAAGACGCTGCTATTGTGCTTACTTACACACAGCAGGCGGGTTCTAATGGCGTGCTGACTGCGAATCCGCATTATGGAGGAAATGATGAAATTGTAAAAGATGGTACGGTTTACTATTCAATTCACGCGAACGAGACCTTATTAAAGGCTGCGAAAAACTATAAAGACAGCATCCTTTCTAAAAAACTGCCTGAGAATAACTTAAAGACATTCCCGATTGGGTCATTAGAACTTAAGGTATCTTGGATTGATGTTAACACGATAAAAGCTGACAAGCAGAAGGACTATTTTGTTACAACAGCAGCCGTTACTAAAGACGGAAAAACATTTACGCAAAAAAGAGTTGCCCTTTTGGGAATGCACGTGGTGGGTGTCGTAATCAACCATCCTGAATTTATCTGGGCTACTTTTCAGCATAAAGATTTGGCTCCTTCCTATGATTGGAAAAAAAATCATGCCGCTAGTGTAGAAGAAAAATTGTTGTATGCGAAAGGCGAAACTAGCGGACTGAACGGTATCACATGGACAAAGAATGGTCCTGCAACGCCTCTTAAACCTTATGATTTGTTTCAATTTGGAGTTCCGAAAGTACCGGGCGGTGATTTTATGAAAACGGCACAACAGGAACCGATGAACTTTGATAATATAAAAACGATCAATGACTGTGTGGCTTCAAAACTTGACGATGTTTGGAAAAACTACTTCTATAATGGTTCAATCTGGATTAATACGGATGGAATGCCGCCGATAAAACAGGCTGAAACAATGATTACTTGGGGCGACACTCTTGACAGTGCAGAACCAGGTGCGATTGCAAGAGGTTCATTGAACAATGCGAATATCACGATGGAAACGTTCACGCAAACTTTTGAAAGTGAAATGGACAGCATCAGCGTATCGAATTTAGCAAACTGTCTTTCTTGCCACAATGCGGTGAGTTTTGTGAAAGGAAACCCAAGGTCTCCGTTGTATATAAGCCATGTTTTCAATGCTTATATCAAAAGCAGCCAAGGACAGACAAGAATTCAGATCGATCAGCTGAAAGATGCCGATTTCAAAAAAGAATTACAAAAAAGAGCCGCGAGATAATTCTAACCCTAGCCTTCTTTTTTAAAAAGCGCCTTGATTTTAGCAATAAAGTCAAGGTGTTTTTTTGTTTGGATAAGCTTATCTAAAATTCGGACGTGCTTAGCAAGCTTTTCTATATACTTAAAAAGAGTTCGGTGAGGCTTAGTAAACTTTTTGATATGCTTATTAAACTTTAAGCAAGGCCTATTAAGAGTTGGGATGTGCTTAGTAAGAATTAGGCAATGCTAATTACACTTTCGGATATGCTTATCAAGGGTTCGGCAATGCTTATCAGAGAATTGACCTTTTATTAGTGAGAATAAGGCTTTAGGCTTAATTTCTAGATAGAAAGATGGCTTTTCGGACAAAATAGTATGTTTGTAGTTTTTTAGATTTGGATATGTTTTATATTTGGCGCAATGTTATCTTAATCGTCATGAAAATTCGAAAATTCGAAACTTCCGATACACCTCGATTGATCGAACTGCTTCGATTAAATACTCCGGATTATTTTTCTGCTAGTGAAGAGGCGGACCTCATTTATTATCTAAAAAATGAAATCGAGCATTATTTTGTGCTTCTTGTAAACGATGTAATCTTAGGCTGTGGTGGTTTCAATTTATCGGATGACAAAGAAACGGGAAAGATTTCTTGGGATATTTTTCATCCGGAAAGTCAGGGAAAAGGACTTGGAACGACGCTGACGAATTATAGAATTGAGCGCATGAAGGAAATTAAAAGCGTGAAGAAAATTTCTGTGAGAACATCGCAATTGGTTTATCCATTCTATGCGAAATTTGGGTTGGAGCTTAAGGAAGTCGTGAAGGATTATTGGGCTGCAGGTTTTGATTTGTATCAATTGGAAGCTGACGCAGAATTTGTTACCTTGCAGTAAATAATTATGAAGATGATACTTGAAGCGAAACTTCCGAAGAAAATACTTTTAAGACAGCACGAAATTACGGCTGCTTATTTAAAAGAAATCGACAAACATTTGCTGGATATTGTGGAAGAGCGCTGTTTTGAAATGTTTGAAATCAGAGATTTTGCTGGAATTTTGCACATTCATCCCACGCATTTGAGCAACACGATCAAACTGACGACAGGCAAACATCCTTGTTATTTTTTTGAGGAAAAAATATTAGCTATTGCCAAAGGAATGCTGGAAACCAATGAAAAATCAATTGGTTCGATTGCCGCTTTGCTGACTTATGATCCGTCAAACTTTACGAAATTCTTCAAAGCTTTTACCGGAATGACGCCAAAACAATACCGACAATCTTTTTTTGAGAAATCAATTCAAAATTCGGAAGCTATCACCATTTAAACTGTACTACTCACCATTTTTCCCAAGCACATTCTCAGTAATTTTACATCACTAAATTTTAATAAAAAATAAGATGGCAAATAGTAAAATTGTTCTTGTAACAGGCGGTAGCCGTGGACTTGGAAAAAATATGGCTTTAAGTTTGGCTAAAAAAGGACTTGACGTAATTCTGACGTACAACAGCAAAAAAGACGAAGCTGACGCTGTGGTTTCTGAAATCGAATCTTTGGGACAAAAAGCGCTTGCACTGCAATTAAATGTAGGCGAATCAAAAACTTTTGATGCTTTTTTTGAAACTTTAAAAGCAACATCAAAAACTACTTTCGGAACTGATAAAATTGATTATTTGGTAAACAATGCTGGCATTGGAATCTATGGCGCTTTCGCAGAAACTACTGAAGAACAGTTCAATACTTTGTTAAACATTCACTTTAAAGGAGGGTTTTTCTTGACACAAAAAGCGCTTCCTATTATGAATAACGGTGGTGGAATTGTGAATATCTCTACAGGCTTGGCACGTTTTGCCTTGCCAGGCTATTCGGCTTATGCAGCCATGAAAGGCGCAATGGAAACTTTGACAAGATACCAAGCAAAAGAACTTGGCGAAAGAGGAATTCGTTCAAATTCTGTGGCTCCGGGTGCGATTGAAACTGATTTCGGTGGCGGTTTGGTTCGTGACAATGCTGATATTAACAAACATATTGCTTCTACAATTGCTTTGGGACGCGTTGGTCTTCCTGATGATATTGGCGGCGTGGTTGCCTTTTTGTGCAGCGATGATGCAAAATGGGTAAACGCGCAACGCATTGAAGTTTCTGGCGGTACGCTGATTTAAAACTCTTTTTAAAATATATAATAAAGCGCAGCAGTTTAAAAACCTGTTGCGCTTTTTTTGTGATATTGTCGTGTTAATTTTGATTGGCTTTTTGTAAATTCATACTTTTAAAAACTAACTACAACCATTACCACAATGCCAAAAACTACGCTCAAAAGAACGGATTCTACTAATCCGGATTTTCAAAAATTAGTAGCACTACTCGACAATTATCTCACCGGAGTCAACGGTGAAAACGATGCTTTCTTCTCACAATTTAATACGATTGACGCATTGCACCATGTGCTGGTTGCTTACAGCGACGGCGTTCCCGTGGGCTGTGGCGCTTTCAAGCCTTATTCTGAAAACACGGTTGAAATTAAAAGAATGTTCGTGCTTCCAGAATTCAGAGAACAGGGAATTGCAAGACAGATTTTAAAAAACTTAGAATATTGGGCGGAAGAATCCAACTTTGACTTCTGTATTTTAGAAACCAGCAAAAACATGGAAGACGCTGTGAAATTGTATCAAAAATCAGGTTATACTACGATTCAAAATTATGGCCAATATAAAGATATCGAAAGCAGCGTTTGCATGAAAAAATATATTTCTGAGATATAAACTTTAGTTTTCCCAAAAAAATCTATTTTATGAAAAAAACATTTCTTGGAATTTTATTTTTAGGAAGCATTGCTGCTTTCTCTCAAGTTCGTTATTCTGGATTTATTGACGTCTATCCAATTGAATTGGTATCTAATATTTCTTCGAGTTCTGGCGATTGCGTTTATGCTTATAAAAAATTTGATATTCCGATTTATTTGTCAGGAAAGATGGAAAACGAAACGCTGGTTTTCACCGAGAAAGACAACGACGGGAAGGAATCTGCAACAATGACTTTTAAAAATATATCTGAAAATAGTGTTTTGACAAGAGGAATTTGGAAAGATTTAAAAACCGGAAAAGAATTCGAAATTACGCTCAACAAAGAATTTGAATTCAAAGATGGAAATGATACCGAATGGAAAAATCAAGAAATTTTGCAGACTGGATCTTTTAAAAATTATTATTTCAAATTAGTTACAGCAAAAAGAAAAGATGATTATTACCCAAGAGTAAGCGGGATCAGAATCTACACTAAAAAAACAGATGCACTTTATCAGGAATTAAATTTTGAAGGTGAATTTCGAGGATTAAATAGTATTCAAAAAAGCGATTATAATTTTGACGGGATTGAAGATTTTTCTGTTTTTGAAGCAAGTTATGCCGGACCAAATACTACGAGCATTTATTATTTATTTGATCCAAAAACTAAGAAATATTTTGAAAGCGAAATCGCCGGGGTTTCTTTAGAATTTGATGCGACGACAAAAACAATTACTGAGCATAATCAATGTTGCGCGGCAAGCCAGCATCTGGTGATGAAATATAAATTAAAAAATGACAAGATGATTCTGACTGAGGAAAAATGCTATAAATGGGATGAAAAGAAGCAAGATTTAGTCGAACAGAAAATCGAAAACTGCAGATAAAAGTTAATAGTTTTAAAAATTTATCTTGCAATTCAATTCTTTTTATACATTTGTATCAAATAAAAATCATGAACACAATTTTAAACAATACTTGGTGGTGGAACTTACGTCAAACGTCGTGAGCGATATCTCCTATAAGTATTTTTTAAACCAAAATATCAAAAGGCTTGTCAATCACGACAAGCCTTTTTTGTTTTTATAACTTTTTGAAAATCGTCTAATGAAAAAATATAAATTACATACCAACTTCAAGCAAATTCTGGCTGACACCATCACGCCAGTAAGCGTTTATTTGAAAATCAGGGATAAATTCCCAAACAGCCTTTTGCTTGAAAGCAGTGATTATCACGCAAACAATAACAGTTTTTCGTATGTCTGCTTTAACCCGATTGCTTCGATTAAAGTAGAAAATCAGACGATTGAAATTCAATATCCTGATCAAACTTCTGAAGTAAAATTGGTGGAGAAAGACACGAATATTCCACAGGAAATTTATAATTTTTCAAAGAAATTTGAAGCAGACAACACCGATTTCAAATTCATCCACAACGGATTATTCGGCTATATTTCGTATGACGCTGTAAAACATTTTGAAAAAATAAATATTGATTTTAAGTCGGAAGAAAACCAGATTCCAGAAATTTATTATGCGATTTACCAGAATATCATTGCCATAAATCACTTTAAAAATGAAGCCTATATTTTCTGCCACAGCATTGACGGAAAAAATAATATTGCCGAAATCGAACAGCTTTTGCAGTCGAAAAACTTTGCTTCTTATTCTTTTTCAAAATCGGAAAAAGGCTATTCAAATATGACCGACGAAGATTTTAAGCAAAATGTGGCTTTGGCTAAAAAGCACTGTCTTCGCGGCGATGTTTTTCAATTGGTATTGTCAAGACGATTTTCACAACCTTTCAAAGGTGACGAATTCAATGTTTACAGAGCATTGCGAAGCATAAATCCGTCGCCTTATCTTTTCTTTTTTGACTACGGAAATTTTAAAATTTTCGGTTCTTCTCCGGAAGCGCAATTAGTCATCAAAGGAAATAATGCCGAAATCCATCCAATAGCAGGCACTTTTAAACGTACCGGAAATGACGAGCAAGACGCCAATTTAGCCAAGCAATTAACCGAAGACACCAAGGAAAACAGCGAACACGTGATGCTTGTCGATTTGGCTAGGAACGATTTGAGCCGAAGCTGCAACGAAGTGAAAGTGGAGAAATACAAAGAAGTCCAGTTCTTTTCGCATGTCATCCATCTGGTTTCAAAAGTGACTGGAAAACTGAAAGAAAACAATAATTTTATGGATTTGGTTGCCAAAACTTTTCCAGCCGGAACTTTAAGCGGCGCTCCAAAACACAAAGCGATGCAGTTGATCGAATCCATTGAAAAAACCAACCGCAGTTTTTATGGCGGCGCAATCGGTTTTATGGATTTTGACGGAAATTTTAACCACGCGATCATGATTCGTTCCTTTCTCAGCAAAAATCACATTTTGCATTACCAAGCCGGCGCCGGAATCGTGGAAAGTTCTTCGGAAGAAAATGAAATGCAGGAAGTTTATAATAAATTAGGAGCGTTGCAAAAAGCGCTGGATCTGGCAGAAACACTATAGAAATTTTAGAAAAAACAGACGATGAAAATAATAGTTATAGATAATTACGACAGCTTCACTTATAATTTAGTCCATTATTTAGAGGATTTGAATGCGGAAGTTACGGTGTATAGAAACGATGAATTTGAGCTTTCAGAATTGGAAAAATTCGATAAGATTCTGCTTTCGCCAGGACCTGGAATCCCCGATGAAGCAGGATTATTGAAGCAAGTTATCCAAAAATATGCGCCCACAAAAAGCATCTTGGGAATTTGCCTCGGATTGCAAGCAATCGGAGAAATTTTTGGCGGAAAATTGATCAATCTTGAGAAAGTCTATCACGGCGTTGCCACAAAAGTCACCAAAGTTTCAGACGATTTTTTGTTCAATGAAATTCCAGATGAAATGGAGGTCGGACGCTACCATTCTTGGAGTGTGAGCACAGAAAATTTTCCTGATGTTTTAGAAATCACTTCGGTCGATGAAAACGGACAAGTGATGTCGTTAAAACATAAAACGTTTGATGTCAGAGGCGTGCAATATCACCCAGAAAGCGTGCTCACGCCTTACGGCAAAAAGATTCTGGAAAACTGGCTAAAAGGTTAACAATTCGCGATACACCTTGAGCCCTTTACCCAAAACCTTACACCTAAAAAAAGATGAAAACGATTCTAGACCGATTAATAAATCACGAAATTCTTTCAAAATCGGAAGCCAAAGAAGTGCTGGTAAATATTTCTGCGGGACACTATAACACGAGCCAAATCGCTTCCTTTTTGACAGTTTACATGATGCGAAATATCACAATTGAAGAGCTTTCCGGATTTCGCGAAGCTTTGCTCGAATTATGCATTCCTGTTAACTTTTCTGATTATGAAACCATTGATTTATGCGGAACCGGAGGTGACGGAAAAGACACTTTTAACATCTCGACTTTGGCTTCATTTATCGTTGCTGGCGCTGGTTTTAAAGTTGCAAAACATGGCAATTATGGTGTTTCCTCGATTTCAGGTTCTAGTAATGTAATGGAAAAATTAGGCGTAAAATTCAGCAACGATGAAGATTTTTTGAAAAAATGTATTGAAGAAGCCAATATTTCGATTTTACATGCGCCATTATTTCATCCGGCGATGAAAAATGTGGGGCCGATTCGAAAAGAATTGGGCGTAAAAACGTTCTTCAACATTTTAGGGCCGATGGTAAATCCGTCGTTTCCAAAACATCAGATGGTCGGTGTTTTTAGTTTGGAATTGGCTCGAATGTATAGTTATTTATACCAAAACACGAAAACAAATTTCTCGATTCTTCACGGTTTGGACGGTTTTGATGAAATTTCGCTGACGGATGACGTGAAGATTATTTCGAATGCTTCGGAAGCCATTTTGAAAGTAGAAGATTTTAATCTGGAAAGAATTAGTTTGTCCCAGATTCAAGGTGGAAAAACTACCGATGAAGCAGCTTCCATTTTCTATGAAATCATTTCTGGAAGAGGCACAAAAGCACAAAATGATGTGGTTTGTGCTAACGCCGCTGTGGCTATTTCTACGATAAATAAATTAAGCTATATCGATAATTTCGCTTTGGCAAAAGAAACTTTAGAAAGCGGAAAAGCTTTAGAAAAACTAAAAAAATTACAAGAATTTAGCCGATAAATTATTTGCCACAGATTTAAAGAATTAAAATGATTAGCAATTTTGATAAAAATCCTTGAAATCATTTTAATCTGTGGCATAAAAAGATTTTTAAAATTTAGACAACCATGAACATTCTAGATAAAATAATCCAAGACAAAAAACGCGAAGTGGCATTGAAAAAATCCATAATCCCGATGGAACAATTGGAAGCTTCGGTTTTATTCAATTCACGGACAAAATCCTTGAGCAAAATGTTGCAGAACAGCGCCTCAGGAATTATCGCGGAACACAAACGCCGTTCGCCTTCAAAACAAACCATCAACAACAGTTTTTCTGTGGAAGAAGTAGTTTTGGGTTATCAAAATGCTGGCGTTTGCGGAATTTCTGTTTTAACGGATGGAAAATATTTTGGCGGTTCCTTAGACGATTTGCTTTTGGCAAAAGCTTCGGTTTCTGTCCCGATTTTGCGTAAGGAATTTGTCGTCGATGAATACCAAATTTTAGAAGCAAAAGCTTTTGGCGCCGATGCCATTCTTTTAATCGCTGCGGTTCTAGATCAAAAACAGATTAAAAAACTATCAGAATTTGCGCAGTCTTTGGCTTTGGAAGTTTTGCTGGAAGTCCACGATTTGAAAGAATTGGAGCAATCAATCATCCCGAGTTTGGACATGATTGGCGTGAACAACCGTAACTTAAAAACCTTTGAAGTAAGTTTGGAAAACAGCATCAATCTTGCGTCTCATATTCCTGATAATTTCGTGAAAGTTTCAGAAAGCGGCATTAGCGATGTGAATTCGATCAAGAGTTTGCAAGGTTTTGGCTATAATGGATTTTTGATTGGAGAGCACTTTATGAAGACTGAAAATGCGGGAGAAAGTTGTCAAAAATTTATTTCAGAACTGAGTAAAATGTAACACAGATTTCACAGATTTACACAAACCAATCTGTGCGAATCTGTGAAATCTGTGTTTGAAAAAATTAATCATGTCAGTAAAACTTAAAATATGCGGAATGAAGTTTCTAGAAAATATTCTGGAAACAGCACAATTGCAACCTGATTTTATGGGATTTATTTTCTATGGAAAATCGCCTCGTTTTTATACGGAAGAAGTAATTCCCAATATTGATTTTATTAAGAAGGTCGGCGTTTTTGTAAATGCTGTGGAGGAAGAAATTTTAGAAAAAACCAAAAAATATGATTTTAATTTAGTGCAATTGCATGGAAATGAAAGTCCTGATTTTTGCAAAAATTTGAAAGAGAAATTTCTAGAAAACCATTTAAATATTGCGATAATTAAAGCTTTTTCTGTGGATGGAAATTTTGATTTTGGATCATTAGAAACTTACGAAGAAGATACAGATTACTTTTTATTCGACACCAAAGGAAAATTATACGGCGGAAACGGAACGGTTTTCCACTGGCAAATTCTCAAAAATTATACTTTAAAAAAGCCCTATTTTTTAAGCGGAGGCATTGGGATTTCTGAAATAAAACAGCTTAAAACCTTTTTAAAAACTCCAGAATCGAAATATTGTTTTGCCATCGATGTCAACAGCAAATTTGAAACAGAACCGGGATTAAAAGACAATTTATTACTTAAAGAATTTAAAAAAGCACTTTATGAAAGCGAACTATAATGTAGATAAAAAGGGGTTTTATGGGCAATTTGGCGGTGCTTTTGTACCCGAAATGCTATTCCCGAATGTAGAAGAATTGCAAAATTCTTATTTAAAAATTACACAGGAAAGTTCTTTTCAGGAAGAATTCAAATCGCTGTTGCAGCAATATGTCGGGCGGCCAACGCCATTGTATTTTGCTAAGCGTCTCTCTGAAAAGCACAACACCAAAATCTATCTGAAACGCGAGGATTTGTGCCACACCGGAGCACATAAAATCAACAACACAATCGGACAGATTTTATTAGCAAAACGCCTTGGGAAAACCAGAATTATCGCTGAAACTGGTGCTGGACAGCACGGCGTTGCGACGGCCACTGTATGTGCTTTGATGGGTTTACAATGCATCGTTTTTATGGGTGAAATCGATATGAAAAGACAGGCTCCGAATGTGGCGCGGATGAAAATGCTGGGCGCAGAAGTTCGTCCGGCGACTTCGGGTTCGAAGACTTTAAAAGATGCAACGAATGAGGCAATTCGGGATTGGATCAATAATCCGGAGGACACTTTTTATATTATCGGTTCTGTGGTCGGCCCGCATCCTTATCCGGATATGGTCACGCGTTTTCAGAGCGTAATTTCTGAAGAAATCAAGAAACAGCTTTTGGTTCAAGAAGGCACAGAAAATCCGGATTATGTGATTGCCTGCGTTGGTGGCGGTAGCAATGCGGCAGGTGCTTTTTACCATTATTTAGACAATGAAAATGTGAAATTAATTGCCGTGGAAGCAGCCGGAAAAGGTATTGATTCTGGAGAAAGCGCGGCGACTTCGGTGCTTGGGAAAATCGGAATTATCCATGGAAGCAAAACCCTTTTAATGCAAACCGAAGACGGGCAGATTACCGAACCCTATTCTATTTCTGCTGGTTTGGATTATCCGGGCGTTGGCCCGATTCATGCGCATCTGCACGATGTGAAAAGAGCCGAGTTTATTGCCATAACTGATGATGAAGCGATGCAAGCCGGATTGCAGCTCTCAAAAACCGAAGGGATTATTCCTGCGATTGAAACGGCGCATGCTTTGAGCGTTTTGGATAAGAAAAAATTCCAGCCGAATGATATTGTTGTCATCAATCTTTCTGGACGCGGCGACAAAGATTTGAACACTTATATTGACTATTTCAACCTATAAATATGAATAGAATTAATCAAAAATTAGCTGAAAACCAGAAAATCTTGTCGTTGTATTTTACGGCGGGTTATCCCGAATTAAACGATACTGTTTCGATTTTGCAGGAATTTGAGAAAAGCGGAGTGGATTTGGTTGAAATCGGACTTCCGTTCAGCGATCCACTGGCAGACGGACCGGCAATTCAGGAGAGTTCGACAAAAGCGATTGCCAACGGAATGACGACAAAATTGCTTTTTGAGCAGTTGAAAAATGTTCGGAAAACGGTAAAAATTCCTTTGATTATTATGGGTTATTTCAATCCGATGTTGCAATTTGGGATAGAAAATTTCTGCCAGAAATGTGCCGAAGTTGGCATCGATGGATTGATTATTCCAGATTTACCTTTGAATATTTACGAAGAAAATTACAAGGAATTATTTGAAAAATACAATTTGAAAAATATTTTTTTAATTACGCCACAGACTTCTGAAGAACGAATTTTACATATAGATTCTGTATCTGACAGTTTTATTTATATGGTCAGCAGTGCGAGCGTGACGGGAAGCCAGTCAGGTTTTGGCGAAAAAGAACGCGATTATTTCAGCAGAATTGCTTCTTTGGAATTAAAAAATCCGCAGGTAATTGGTTTTGGAATTAAGGATAAAGAAACGTTTTTTCAGGCAACAGAATTTCAAAAAGGAGCGATTATTGGAAGTGCTTTTGTGAAGTTTTTAGGCAATAACCCTGTTTATGAAATAGAGAATTTTGTTAAGGAAATTCGTTAGAAATGATTAGATTTGAGCTTACATCTAAATTATGCCAAAGTTATATCTCCTCCTTTTATTTTTACCATTTTCGATTTTTGGTCAAGATACAGTTGTGAAAAAATCTTTCATCACGAATACAAGAGCAAATATTGTTTATCGCGGGATACAGAATCCAATAAACATCGTTGTTCCTGATGCGAAACATTTTTCTGCATCCGGATTAGGTTTGGAAAAGAAATCTGAAAATGGTGACTATATATTAACTCCGGGAGTTGGAAAGGAAGCTAAAATACTTCTCGAAATTATCTTAAAAGATGGTTCAAAATTACAAGAAGAACAAACATTTAAAATTTTAAATATTCCACAGATCACAGCAAAATTAAATGGTGAAAATTGTTCAAAATGTATATTTGAATTCTCTAAAAAAGAAATTGAAACTGCTGTTATTGAGATTGAAATTCCTGGTTTTATTTATGATTTAAATCTTGATTCAATTCTTAAAGTTGAAAGTTTTGAATTAATCCTTCCAAAAAAGAAAATTCAAATTTTAGGAAATAAACTGAACAAAACGGCAATAGCAGAAATCAAAAAACTTAAAAAAGGAACAACTATTTATATTTCAAATGTCAGGCAAAGTAATCCGTTAAATATATGCTTTGCAGGCAGTTTCAATGATTTCAAAATAATTTCAACCGATTAAAATGATTCAATACGAACAAAGAATTTCCACACCAAAAGAATTCCAGGATGTGTTCTCTCATTTTTATTTTGCTACAAATTTCACAGGAAATCCAATCAAGAAAACTTTGCTTCCGACTTTTCAGACGATAATGATTTTTAGTTTTGGAACTGAGGTTTTTATAGAATCTAATCAGAATTCTCAAATACAAATTTACAAATGCATTGTTCTTGGTCCGGTAAAACAGTCGATTACTTATACTTTGCCTGTTGGTTCAGAAATTTTGGTAGCAAATTTTAAAGATGATGCTTTTTATCGCTTTTTTGGGCAAGCAGTTTTGTATAATTTTTCGCTTCATCCTGATGAATTGTTAGATCAAGATTGCTTCTCTAGTTTGTGGAAAGATCTGAAAGAAATAAAGTCTGCTGAAAAAAGAGTCGAATTTATTTTAGAATTCTGCCATCCTTACTTAAGAATTAAAGATCAAACTTTTCTAGAAATAGAAAATCTTGATGCCAATTCTTCTTTGAATCTGATTAAAGTTTTAGCTGAAAAGAACAATCAGTCTGAAAGAAATATCCAATTGAAATTCAAAAAAAATTTTGGATTTACGGCTAAAGAAATGGCACGCTATCAACGTTTTTTGAAGACATTTGAATTCTTGCAAAATCAAATTTCTAACGCTAAAATTATTGATTGGATGGAAATTGTAGACCAATTTGGGTTTTATGACCAAAGCCAATTGATTCACGATTTTCAGCATTACCTCAACCTCTCGCCTACGCAATTCTTGAAATTCCAGCAAGAAATTTGCTTTGCAAAACCGCAATAAGCTTTTCGTTTTCTTACAATTCTATCATTTCCTTGTCGCTTAATTTTGTTTTAGAAATCAACTAAAAAGTAAAATTATGAGACATTTAATTATTTATGCGCATCCAAATTCAGAAAGCTTGAACCATCATTTTAAAGAAATTGTTATTAAAAATTTGACTAAATCTGGTCATGAAATTGTAGTTCGGGATTTATATGAATTGGAATTCAATCCGGTTTTATCAATGAACGATATGATTGACCAGATGAAAGGCACTTTGGAAGAAAAAATTATTGCAGAACAAGAATATATTTCGTGGGCAGAAAATATCATTTTTATTTATCCGATTTGGTGGACGGGAATGCCGGCGATTATGAAAGGTTATATCGACCGAATTTTTACCTACGGATTTGCCTACCGTTATGACCAAAGAATTCAGAAAGGTTTGCTGACCGGAAAATCTGCAATTATCATCAACACACACGGAAAATCAAATGCAGAATACGCAACAACTGGAATGGACAAAGCTTTGTCATTAACTTCTGACAGAGGAATTTATCAATATTGCGGATTGGAAATCAAGGAACATTTTTTCTTTGGAAAAGCAGATCGAGTTACAAAAGAAATTGTTGAAGATTGGGATTTTACTATTGCTAAAACTTTAAATCACTAAGAAAAAACCTCTTTCAAAACATCTAAAGATTTTGGTTTTCGAAATCCTTGGAGATGAAAAGTGTAATAATCTAAGAGAATTTTTAGAAGGATTTGGCGTTCAATTCCGGCAAATATTTTTTGATCGCTGTCAAATTTTAGCGCCATTAATCTTTTTAAAAGATGTGTTTCGTGTTCGGTTAGTGAAGTCATTCCATGAAAAGGCGTAAAAATTCCTTCGGTCATTTCGAAGAATTTCAAATCCATATCAGAATTATCTGGATAAAAGCCCAGATATTTTGTGGTTTCTAATAATAAAATCAGATGGAAATTGGCCACATTATCATGATGATCCAGCCAAAGCAAAGCCGCTTCGAGAAAGGAAAATAAATTCTGGTTTTTTTCTTCCTCGTGGATGCTGTGGTGCAAAATTTCGGATAGAAAAATGACGATGGTACTTTTTACAATATCAGTACTAATCGTGTTGTAAGCGACTGCCAGTTTTATTTCCTTGAAATTTTCCAAAGTCCCTTTGTTTTTGTGAACAGCTTCGATTTCAAGAATTGTCAGAGGCTGGAAATAAGCAATTTTTTGATTGGATTTTCTATTGGAAAAAGCATCCCTGACGAAATATGTTTTCAATCCGTCAGATTCTGTGAAGCATTTTACGATAAGACTTTTTTCCTGATATTTCAAGGCGCTGATGACAATGGCTTTGGTTTTTACCAGCATTATCTGATGATCATTACTTTTTTGACTTTGGTTTCTGTGCCGTCTTCCGAAGAAATAAAAATCATGTAAACTCCAGAAGCTACGCGGTGTTTTCCAAAAGCTTTTGTGTCCCATTCTAAAGTTCCGCCTTCAGAAGTGGCTTCATACACTAAATTTCCTTCGATATCAGTAATTTTTACGTTGGCCTTATTGATCAGATTGGAGATTTTTACTGTTCCGAAAAATTCTGGACGAACTGGATTTGGATAAACATAAACATTTGACAGATCTTCATTTCCTTTTGTTGCAGTTCCTTTGAAAGAAACTAATCCGGCAGTTGTTGCAAAAAATACTTCACCAGTCGTTCCGTTAATATCGATATCATTTATGCTGTTGCTTGGCAACGGAGAATTTTCACGAGTAAATCTGTAAATTGTCTCTTGGCCGTTTGGCGAAAGCATAAATACTCCGGCATCAGCCGTTCCGATCCATTTATTATTGGCGCCATCGACAACAATATCTGTGATGAATTGTTCGTAAAGCAATTCTTGCGGAAGGCCGTCATCCATAATAATAATCGGATTTGTCTCTAGCCTTTCTTCAGACATAAAGCGATCGACACTTGCAAGGACACGCAAACCGCCCATTGTACCAATCCAAAGCTGATTTCTATTGTCTATGGCAATTGCTCTTGTATTTGCTGGCAAAGGATTCCCTAAATCATCATCGGAATAGGCTGTTTTAAATTTCGGAGTTACGTTCTCATTAAAACCGATAACATTATTTCTGGAAGACACAAACCATTTTGTACCGTTTTTGTCGATTGCCAATCTCCCATAATTATCATTCGTGTCATCCACAAAATCTTTTATTGAATTGGATTGCCATGTCCCGTTTGGCCTTAATACTTTTAAAGCATTTTCAACAACCGAATTATTAAACCACAGACTTCCAGTTTTATCAAAAGCCAATCCATTAATCCGGACAGATTTGTAAGCAGGATCTCGTGGATAATCAAGAGCTTCAGGGCCATTTTGAGTTGTGTGATTGTAAAGAGCAACCGCTTCATCATTCTGAAATTTTAAAAGTCCGGAATGAAATGAACAAAAATAAACTTGATTTTCATCACTAGGATTCACAGCTATTCGTGATAATGACTTTGCACCGAGAACTTTTTCCTTCGGAATATTAAGCCAGCCTGTATCTGTAAATTTGCTGATACCCCTTAATATTTCATCTGGCGCATAAAAAATATTATAACTGCCATAGACAGCCCAAAGCTTATTTGAAGGTGTTGCTTGTATTGCAAAGATGTCATTGCTTGAAGGTCCATCAGGCTTGATAGTTTGAAAACTTGAAGTGTTGGATATTGGCGCTGCAATAATTCCGTTTTCCTTAGTTCCAATATATAAGACATTATTAATTACGGTTGCACATTTGAAAACATCTGTGAAAGTTGGAATTTGAGTACTTATCACATGTGAAAGCTGCACAAAATCTTCATCATAAACATAAACATGATGAAGAGTTGTAACAATTAATTTATTTTGATATGATCTTACATCAATTGCAAATTCAGCAATTGTTGCTGCAATAGAGTAATTTATACCATTAAATTTATAAATATTCTTATCTATGTTTGGCGCAACGATCTGATTATTGTGAGAAACTCCTCCTTGCCAAACAGATGCATTGAAAACCTGCCATTGACTGTAATCATTAAGATTGGCATTTGTAAGATTAGCACGGCGAATTCCATTCTGTTCCGTTATGGCATAAATCCAATTATTCAAAATCGTAGTTTGCAAAACTTTTATTTCTTCTCCCGCAGGTCCAATTAAATAAGTATCACCAAAGCCAGAAGTGATCAAATTATATTGCACAACTCCGAAATCACAAGAAATATATAATTTTCCTTCAAATTCATAAAAATGATTGATTTTTTTCTTGTTTGGCGTGATTCCTGCTTGGTCGCGAATTCCAGGAACTATTAAGATTCGTCCGTCGCTTTCATTTAAAATCAGCATCAGTCCGTTGGCATGGCCGATAATTGTTTTGTTGTATTCTTGACTGTAATAAATTGCCGTAATATCTTGTCCTGAAAGTCCGTCGATTGTATTGATTGTTTTCAGTTCATTGGTATTCAGATTCTTTGAAAACATTGCTTTTTGAGTCGAAGCAGTAATCTTTGTCGGAGATTCTGTCAAATCATTGACTTCGTTATAAGAAAAATAACCTTTCCATAACTGTTTTGTAGTTTGGGCAAAAGCCATTGAAGAAATCAAAAGAAAAAAGAGTAACAGCTTTTTCATCATTGGGTCAAAAATAGGATACAAATATAATACAAACGAATTTATTTCTTTTTTCATATGCAAAGCCTTTTGAAATAAATCATTCCAATTAAAAAGCAAAAAAAATGCCCTCGAAATGAGAGCATTTTTTAACGTATGTAAAAAGCGTATTAAACGATTCCTTGCGCTAACATTGCGTCAGCTACTTTCACGAAACCTGCGATATTTGCTCCTTTGACATAATCTACGAAACCATCTTTATCAGAACCATATTTTACGCAAGAAGCGTGGATGTCAAGCATAATTCTTTTCAATCTTTCGTCAACTTCTTCAGAAGTCCAGCTTAAACGCAAAGAGTTTTGAGACATTTCCAATCCTGAAGTTGCAACACCACCAGCATTTGAAGCTTTTCCTGGAGCAAACAAGATTTTTGCGTCTAAGAAAACTGTAACTGCTTCTGGAGTTGAAGGCATATTTGCACCTTCAGCCACACAAATACATCCGTTTGCTACTAAAGTTTTTGCTTCTTCTTCGTTCAACTCATTTTGAGTCGCACAAGGCAAAGCAACATCGCATTTCACTTCCCAAGGACGTTTTCCTGCAACATATTTCGCATTTGGATATTTATTCAAGTAGTCGCTGATTCTTCCGTAGTTTACGTTTTTGATTTCCATTACGTAAGCTAATTTTTCAGCATCAATTCCAGCTTCGTCATAAATATAACCAGCAGAATCAGAAAGCGTAACTACTTTTCCGCCCAATTGCGTAGCTTTTTCAGCAGCATATTGAGCAACATTTCCTGAACCAGAAATAACAACCGTTTTTCCTTGGAAACTTTGTCCTTTAGTTTCAAGCATGCTTTGTGCAAAATACACATCGCCATAACCTGTAGCTTCTGGACGGATTAATGAACCTCCGAAAGAGATTCCTTTTCCTGTCAAAACTCCTGTAAATTCGTTTCTCAGTCTTTTGTATTGACCAAACATGTAGCCAACTTCACGTCCTCCAACACCGATATCTCCGGCTGGAACATCAGTATTTCCACCGATGTGTTTTGACAATTCAGTCATAAAAGCTTGACAGAATTTCATGATTTCATTGTCTGATTTTCCTTTCGGGTCAAAATCAGCACCACCTTTTCCACCGCCCATTGGCAATGTAGTCAAGCTGTTTTTGAAAGTCTGCTCAAAAGCAAGGAATTTCAAGATGCTCAAGTTTACAGAAGGATGGAAACGAATTCCGCCTTTGTATGGTCCGATTGCGGAGTTCATTTGGATTCTGTAACCTCTGTTCACGTGCGTGATTCCAGCGTCATCAACCCAAACTACTCTGAACATGATCACACGCTCAGCTTCCACCATTCTTTCCAAAAGCATTTTGTTTTGGTATTTTTTATTTTCTTCAATAAAAGGAATTACAGTCTCTGCAACTTCTTTTACAGCCTGCATAAATTCAGGCTCATTAGGATTTCTCTTTGCAACTGCTTCAACAAAAGAGTGAATACTTTCTGTCATGATTATTAAGTTATTAACGTTTAAGAAAACGTTTTCGTTTGATACTACAAAGATACATTATCTAACAATATTCAATATTAATTTTTAGATTTCTCAAAATTTTTATCCATTTGTTAAGAAATGGTAAACAAAGATGGCGTTCTTGAGGCATTTTTAAGCCTTTTATGATATTTTTCGAAACAAAAAACTATTTTCTTTATTTTTTTTTTATAAGTGATTTTTGTTTTTATATATTTGTCCCAAATTTCTTAAAACCGGATACATGCCCAGACTTTATCTTTTCATTTTAGCATTTGCATTTAGTGGGCTGAACACCGCTTATTCGCAAGGATTTTCGCATGAAATTGGTGCTATTGTTGGACCTGTCGCTTTTCAGTCAGATTATGGCGAAAGAGGCGACGGAAGTACTTTTACTGGAAATACAGGTATTGCAATTGGACTTGTGCACTATTTGAATTTTTCATACAATGCCGATTGTAATTGCTATTCAAGGCAGAATTTCTTCAACGACCACTTTAAAGTAAGAACAGAGCTTTCTTATATTAAAGCTGACCTTCAGCATGAAGGAAAGTGGGTTGACGACAGCAAGACTTCTGTTACTGCTCAACAGTTGAGAAACATGAGAGGAAGCGCTTCAATCATAAACCTTGGCATGCAATTGGAATATTTTCCACTAAGCATTAGAGATTTCTCTAACACGATCGGAGCTTTTGCACCTTACGTAAGCTTAGGAGCGCAATTCAGTTCTTATAGTCCAGAAGCAACTTCAACAACCGGACCGCTAACCGTTTTGAATACTCCTGTGAAATACAGAAACGGGTTCACAAACGAAGACGGAACTACTTGGTCTGTAGTGACAAGCGTCGGAACGAGATATAAATTAGGATATTACTCAGATTTGTTAGTAGATTTGAGATTACAATATTATTTCTCTGACTGGGTTGACGGCTTAAGACCTGACCCGAATGTTTATAAAGAAAACAAATCAAACGACTGGATGGTTTGGTTTAACGTAGGCTACATTCACTACTTAAATTAATAATCATCATAAAATAAAAAAAATCCCGACGCAAATCGGGATTTTTTATTTATAAGTAATTCAGATTCTTATTTCAAAGCTTGTTCTAAATCTGCAATAAGATCTTCAGCATCTTCAATTCCAACGCTCAAGCGAACCAAGTCATCCGAAATTCCGATTTCTTTTCTCTTGTCTTCCGGAATCGATGCGTGCGTCATCAAAGCTGGATGATTTGCTAAAGATTCTACGCCTCCTAAAGATTCTGCCAAAGTAAATACTTTCAAATTTTCTAAAAATTTAATCGCATCTTCTTTTTTTCCTGATTCAAAAGTGAACGAAACCATTCCTCCAAAACCATTTTTCATCTGCTTTTTAGCGATTTCATGAAATGGATGAGATTCTAATCCAGGATAAAAAACTGTTTTAATCTTCGGATGATTATTTAAATATTCTGTTACTTTTTCTCCGTTTTCACAATGTCTTTGAACTCTTAAGCTCAATGTTTTTATTCCTCTTAAAACCAAGAATGAATCTTGCGGTCCAAGAGTTGCCCCTGTTGCAAATTGCTGGAAATGCAATTGCTCTGCTAATTTTTCGTCTTTTACGATCAAAGCTCCAGCAATAACATCTGAATGTCCGCCAAGGTATTTTGTAGCCGAGTGCATCACGATATCTGCTCCTAAATCCAAAGGTTTTTGCAAATAAGGCGTTGCAAAAGTATTGTCAACTGCAAAAAGTATTTTTTTCTCCTTCGTAATTTTAGCGATAGCCTCAATATCAGCCAATTTCATCAACGGATTTGTTGGCGTTTCTACCCAAACCAATTTTGTATTTTCATTGATCAAAGACTTGAATTTCTCCAAATCATTCATGTCTACAAAATGAAATTTTATTCCTGAATCTTTATAAATTCTTGTAAACATTCTATAAGTTCCGCCGTATAAATCATCCATTGCAATGATTTCATCACCGGCTTTGAAAGATCTTAAAACGCAATCTGTTGCAGCCAATCCAGAAGAAAAAGCCAAACCTTTTGTTCCGTTTTCGATGCTTGCAAGCGCATTTTCCAAAGCAGTTCTCGTTGGATTCGCCGCTCTGCTGTATTCATAATCGCCAACTGGCACTCCAGGGCTGGTCTGTACAAATGTAGAAGTCTGATAAACCGGAGGCATCACAGCGCCCGTGCTTGGGTCGTGATGCTGTCCTCCATGGATAACTTTCGTGTTAAATTTCATATAAATGATTATTTAAATATCAATATTTGGAGCAAATTTACCTTTTAATTTCGAACCCAAAACGGTATCTTTATAAATAATTAACACCAAAGACATGAAACGCATCTTATTATTTGTTGCAATATCGCTCACTTTTGCAAGCTGCCAAAAGGATAAAAAAGAAGAAACCGAGGCCAAAACACTTGAGTTCCATACCGAAAAATATGAAAAGAAAACTACGCTTGCGTGTACAGAAAACCAGTGCGGAACCGTAAAAATAAACGTTCTGAAAGCGCTGCATGTGCCTGTTTTGGCTGACAGCATCAACAAAAAGATTTTCAGCACCGTTCGAAGCATCGTTTATTTTGGAGAAAAACCAACAGACGGAAAAACGTATGAAGAAATCATGACTGCATTTATTGCCTCGTATGACCAGACACGACAAAAATTTCCGGATGAAAAAGCAGGCTGGGAGGCGACTGTGGATACCAAAGTGGGCTATAATTCTGATAAAATTTTAAACTTAAAGCTGAACAGTTACATGTATGTGGGCGGCGCTCACGGATATGAAGGAAACCGCTCCTTGATTTTTGACAAAACAACCGGAAAATCTCTAGAGAAAAAAGACATTTTGAAAGATACCGTTAATTTTAAAATTCTGGCAGAGAAGAAATTTCGGGAAAAGTTTAAAGTTCCGGCTGGGAAACCGATAAATTCTACGGGCTTGATGTTTATAAAAGATGTTTTTGAATTGCCCCAGACATTTTTTTATACTGATAAGGGACTGCTTTTGTATTACAACACCTATGAAATCGCAGCTTATGCCGAAGGCCCGAAAGAGTTGGTGATTCCATATGCTGAAGTAGAAAAATATCTTACCGTGAAGTAAATAATCTCCAAAATAAAATGCCTTCTGATTTAAAAGATCAGAAGGCATTTCTATTTAAACAAATTTTCGGATGCTCATTATCATTCCCAAATGCGTTGCTTCGTGGTAATAATTATAAGCGATTGCATCTTCTACATTTCGAATTGTGAATCCGATATTATTCGTGAATTCATGAAAATTTTTGAAAATTTGGCTGTTGAAATCTGTTTCCGTTTGGCTAATTGGTTCAAATAATAGCGCTTGAATTTCATCCACTTCATTCTGTGTCAAATCTCTTTCTGGCCTAGTTCCTTTTTGGTATTTTGAAATCATTTCGTTGGAAACCATTGTTGGAAGTCCCGATAATTTATAAACTAATAATTGCTGTACGACAATCGTGTGCGCAATATTCCAGATAATATTATTGCTGAAGCCATCCGGAATTTTGTTCAGCTGTTCTAAACTATAATTTTTCAACATTTCAGCCAACACTTTTCGGTTGGTTCTGGTAATCTCAAAAGCTTGGTGCATAATTTTTTTTGATAAAAATACACATTTCAACTTAAATGGATTTTCTTTGTATCACATTTTTAAATTTCTTCCAATGAACAAAATATATTACCTGGCTTCTTGCGACACCTGCCGAAAAATTATAAAATCGCTTCCGAATATGGACAAATTAAAGTTTCATGATATTCGAGAAAATCCAATTACAGAGGAAGAATTAGAAGAAATGTACAAGCTTTCCGGAAGTTATGAAAAGCTCTTCAGCAAAAAGGCACAGCTTTACAAATCATTAGGATTGAAAAATAAAAACCTGCAGGAAGAAGATTATAAAAAATATCTTTTAGAACATTACACTTTCTTGAGCCGTCCGGTTTTTATTATTGACAATAAAATCTATATTGGAAACAGCCAGCAAAATGTTCATGCGGTTTCATTAGTCTTGAAATAAAACACAGATTTCACAGTTTTAATTATTACAGAATTTGTGGCAATTTGTGAAATCTGTGCTAGAAATAATTTCAATCAATTAATAAAATTTCCAGTATAAAATCAAATTAGTCGCTTCAAGCACTTTTTACTACATTTGTAGCTCTTTAAATTTGAATATGATACAATCAATGACTGGTTTTGGCAAAGCATCTTTGCAATTGCAAACCAAAAAAATTACTGTTGAAATAAAATCCCTAAATAGCAAAGGCTTGGATTTAAACGTAAGAACGCCTTATGTTTATCGTGAAATGGAACTGGGATTAAGAAATCAAATTGCCCAAAAATTAGAAAGAGGAAAAGTTGATTTTTCTTTATTTATAGAAATTACTGGCGAAGAAACGTCGTCAAAAATAAACGTTCCGATTGTCAGAGGTTACATCAATCAATTGAAACAGGTGGTTGACGGAGACGAAACGGAATTGCTGAAAATGGCGGTAAGAATGCCAGATGCGATGAAAACTGAGCGTGAAGAAATTGACGAAAACGAATGGAAAATCATTCAAGGAGTCATTGAAGAAGGCTTGAAAAACATCCAAGAATTTAGAGTTTCAGAAGGCGCTGCTTTAGAAAAAGAATTTCTTTTGAGAATCGGAAATATCTTGTCTTTGATGAATGAAACCGTAGCTTTAGACAGCGAAAGAATCGAAACGGTGAAAACCAGATTGAAAACGGCCATCGAAGAATTAAGCGTAAATGTGGACGAAAATCGTTTTGAGCAAGAATTGATTTTCTATCTAGAAAAATACGACATCACAGAAGAAAAAGTACGTTTAGAAAACCACCTCAACTATTTCATCGAAACCATTGCAGGAACTGAAGCCAACGGAAGAAAATTAGGCTTCATTACCCAAGAAATCGGAAGAGAAATCAACACGATGGGATCAAAATCAAACCATGCGCAAATGCAGAAATTGGTTGTTCAGATGAAGGATGAATTAGAAAAAATCAAAGAACAAGTTTTAAATGTTCTTTAAAAGATTTTAGGCAGAAAGAAAAAATTAGATTTATAATTCAGAATTAAAAGATACTGAAATAAATTCAGCATAAAATGAATAACGGAAAATTATTGGTTTTTTCAGCGCCATCTGGTTCAGGAAAAACTACAATTGTAAGATACCTTTTAGAACAGAAAGAATTGCATTTAGACTTTTCGATCTCAGCGACTTCGCGCGAAAAAAGAGGCGAAGAAATTGACGGAAGAGATTACTATTTTTTGAGCATGGAAGAATTCCAGAAAAAGATTGACAACAATGAATTTGTGGAATATGAAGAAGTCTATAAAGACAATTTTTATGGAACGCTGAAAAGCGAGCTGGAAAGAATCTGGGCTGAAGGAAAACACGTTATTTTTGATATTGATGTTATCGGAGGATTAAAAATCAAGGAACAATTTCCGAAGGAAACCTTGGCGATTTTTGTGAGTCCGCCATCTGTGGAAGAATTGGAAAGAAGATTACGTTTTCGCCAGACAGAAACCGATGAAAAGATTGCAATGCGTTTGGCCAAAGCCGAAATTGAAATCGCAAAATCATCCGAATTTGACGTAGTTTTGAAAAATTATGATTTGGAAATTGCGAAAAATGACGCTTATAAATTGGTTTACGATTACCTTAAAATGATATAAAGTTACTGAGATGCTGAGGCACAAAGGCACTGAGAATCACCTTTGAACTTAGCAACTTAGCGCCTTAGCACCTCAAGAAATGAAAATAGGATTATATTTCGGAACCTTCAACCCAATCCACGTCGGGCATTTGATCATCGCCAACCACATGGCTGAATTTTCAGATTTAGAGCAGGTCTGGATGGTCGTGACGCCGCACAATCCTTTGAAGAAAAAAAGTACTTTGCTGGAAGATCATCATCGCCTCCAGATGGTTTTTTTGGCAACGGAAGATTATCCGAAAATGAAACCTTCTGACATTGAATTTAAATTGCCACAGCCGAATTATACTGTAAATACGCTAGCTTACCTACAAGAAAAATATCCTGAAAATGAATTCTCGCTGATCATGGGTGAAGACAATCTGAATTCGTTTCACAAGTGGAAAAACTACGAAGTCATTCTTGAAAACCATGAGATTTATGTGTACCCAAGGATTTCTACAGAAATTATAAGTCCGGAATTTGAAAATCATCCTAAGATTCATATTATTGATGCGCCTATTGTGGAAATTTCTTCTACAAAAATTAGGGAAAGCATTAAATTAGGAAAGAACGTAAAGCCGTTGCTTCCGGAGAATGTTTGGGATTATATTGATCATAACTTGTTTTACAAGAAGTGATTTTATCACAGAAATGAATATAATCTACCTCCAAAATTTACTATAAAAATTTTCGGTCTGCATTAATTTCTCATGATTTCCAAACTCTTTTACTATACCTTCTTCTAAAATATAAATCATATCAGAAATATTTTTTAAAGCTTGCAAACGATGCGAAATAAAGAATATGGCGCATTCTGATTTTATTTCTTGCAATAAATTTAGAATAAAATTTTCTGTCTTTCTGTCCATTGCCGCCGTAGCTTCATCAAGAATTAAAAATTGTGGTTTTTTATATAATACTCTTGCGAAAGCTATGATTTGTCTTTGTCCGCCTGAAAGATTTATCCCTTCTTCTCCTAAAATTGTAGCTAGGCCTTGTGGCAAATCATTTAGATATTTATCAAATCCATAAGCTTCTAGAAAAACAATTAAATTTTCAATAGAATCTTCTTTACCAAGCAATATATTATCAACAACGTTGCCATTGAAAATCGTAATATCTTGGGGAATAACTCCAATTAAATCTCTATAATTTTTTAATTCAATATCAGAAATATTGTGTTTGTTATTTATGAGAATGCTACCATTTTCAAAATTATAGAAACGTTGCAAAATTTGGCTTAGTGTACTTTTACCACAGCCACTTTCTCCAACAATTGCTGTTAATTTTCCTTTTTCTATTTTAATATTTAAGTCGGAAAACAATTCTTTTCTTCCTGCAAATCTGAAAGAAAGATTATTAATTTCAATAGAATCAATTGAATCTAATAAATTTCCTTCTCTAATTTCCTTTTTAATCGAAGCAAATTCAAACATCCTGTTAAAAGCAATTTTTGCTTCATTAATGGGAATAGAAATCAAAGCTAAATTAGCCACAGAAGGAATCAATGAACCTGAAATCCCCAATATTGCCATCAATTCTCCTAATTGCATTTGATTATTAAAAACGGAAATCGACGTGTAAATCAAAATTCCAATCAAAAAAACAACACTGGCTAATCCTGATTGCCATGATAATGCAATATTGATTTTTCCTAAATCAAACATTTTATTTTGAAAACTATTAAAAATCAAATCATTTGTCTTGCTAAAAATGGTTTCCAGATTATGATTTTTGATAGTAGAAATTCCCTGAAGGCTTGAAATATAATTGCTTTCATTAAATGCATAACCTTGCATTGATTCTTTTTGAGAATTTATAATCCGTTTATTACTTCTGTAAATAATATAGAAATACACTGGCAAGCTTATGGTGGCAATAATTCCGACTTTCCAAGAATATATAAAAAGAAAAACTAGGGATATTAAAGTTATTAAAATATCTACAACTAAATTGCCCGCCAGCATTTTTATCACGCGTTGCACTCTTTGCGTATCATTCAGTCGGGCAACCAATTCACCAATTTTTCTGGTGTCGAAAAACGGTTTTGGAAGGTGAAGCAACGAACTAAAAAATTGTGAATTGATTCTATTATTAAAATCTTTCGACTGTTTTATCAAAAAGAATTCCCTTAATGACATAAATCCCACTCTTGCCAAAAGCAATATTCCAAGCAAAGCGATTCCTGTTATCAGTTTGCTAATATTCCTAGATGGCAAAATATCATCGATTAATTTCTGTGAAAAAACAGACATCGCCATGCCTAAACCTGCTACAAAAACGCCAAGCAAGACCGAAATCCAAAGCAATTTATAATCATCTTGCAGCAAATCAAGAAACCATTTCTTTTGCGAGCTTTTGGTTTCTGTTTCTTTTACAAAATGGCTGTTTGGTTCTAGAGTGAGACAAGATTTTGAAACCCAAATAGCATCTAAATTTGTAGCTGACATATATTCAACACCCTTTGCCGGATCTCCAATCAAAAACCCTTTTTGGCTATCATATTCATAACAGACCATATAATGCTGTAGTTGATTTTCAACAAGCACATGAAGAATCACAGGTTGCTTATGGTCAATTAAAGCCTGAATATCAGCCTCGCAACCCTCTGCATCAAAACCTATTTGGTTGGCCGCTTGATAAAGTCCTAAAAGCGTAGTTCCTTCTCGATTGGTTCCACTCAATGCTCTCAAATTTTCTAAAGAATCTGAACCACCATACAGCTTAATGATAGATAATAGGCAAGCTACGCCGCAGTCAGATTGATCAAGTTGCAAAGTATGTGACTTCTGAATAGTTTTTAAATTAACCTTTTCTGAATTTGAATTATCTGCCATCTAGCTTTTTTAAAATTGTTGATGCCTTCACTTGACCTTTAAATCTTTCGATTAACTTTTGATTTTTATCATACAGAATCAAGCTAGGAAGTGACTTGACATCAAAAGTAGTAGCGAAATCAGCTTTGGTATCATGTATAAAATGAATGTTATCATACTTTAAAAGATTGTGTTTTTGGGCAAAAAATTTGATAGCGCCAGGTTTTTCAAATGAGATGAAAATAATTCGAGTCTCTTTAAATGCTACAATATTTTCTTTAATCAGTGTCGCTTCATTATTACAGAACTCGCATTCGCTATTAAAATAAATAAACAATATGGGAGTATTGTTTTTCAAATTTTCATTAGAAAACATATCGCCATTGATGTCCTTATATGAAAAATTCGGTATTGTTTTTATATTTTCAGCAACTTCTTTTTTATGATCTATTTTGCTGACAATATTATAACCCATAATACAAAGTAGTCCAATTACCAGAACTGGGATTGAAATTTTAAAAATCTTTTTCATTGAAATAAATTAGCTGTAATTCAAAGTAAAAAACATAATAGTTACCACCCACAGTAATAACGCAGGCCCATAACTGCTGGCAACAATTTTAAAGCCCTTATCCATATTTGTTTCCGTTTCTTTACCAATTAAATACCCTAAATACAGCCAATACCCTAATTCAAATAAATTAAGTGTTTGTAAAGGATAAATATACCAAGGCTCTAAATTTTCATAGCCGATGATATTTAAGGCTGAAAATGGATAAAAGTATTGGACATCTTCTAATGTATAATTGATTTGAAAGAAATAAAACCAGATGATTTTAAATAGCGGAACTAATAAAAAAATAAATTCTGCCTTTAAAACTATCTTCCAAATTAGTTTCAATTTTAAATCCTTATTTGAAAAAAACAAACCTATATAAATGAATGTTGAAATTAAAAAAGTCTTTACCAAAAGCAATATAGCAATAGTAAAATGACCAATCCATCCCCATTTTTTTTGAAGTCCAATAAAATTTTCAATTTCTTCTGAAGTAAGTTGTTCCGATAAAGAATTGTAAAAAAGTGTATCAAAGTGCAGAAAACTTTTTAATAATTCTGAAATTAAAATTAAAGAGATAGTAAGCAAAAAAAACTTGCTGAAAATACTTTTAAACATTAGAGTTTATTTTTCTTAGAGTTGAATCAAGATTTAGCTCAAAATATTGAAGCAATAAAGTGTTACAATGCAAAATTAATTCTTACTTAAATGATTATAGGGTTCAAATATATTATATTCAAATAATTCCAACTTATTTTCTGTTTTTAACTCTAACGCTTCTTTTATTTTTAATTCCATCTTGTCCTTTAAATTATACATAATGGTTTTATCAAAATTTCGAAAATTAATAAGTATCGCATTGTCAATAACTACTATTGTAATTTCTCTTTTATATCGAAAATATGAAATTAAAGTATTTGCAGTATAAGACATTTTAAAAACATTTACATCCTGTTTATACAGCTTTAAAGAATTTTCTAGAGAAATTTCGGCAACTATGCTTTCAGCATCTCTAGCAGATTTATTTATAAAAGTTTCAAATGAAATTCTTTTAAGTATTAATTTCGAATAAAAAAGAAAAAAGAAAGAAAAAATAAAAAATGAGCTTATTAGAGACAAAAATCTAATCAAGTCTGACTCAACTTTTAATATAACTACAAAAAAAATTGAAATAAAACAAAATAAAATAATAAATAATAAATAAACATCAAAAAACAAAATTGGAAATCGACCTTTTCTAATTATATAATCTACCTTTTTCATATAAACATTTTATAATAATAACGGGGGAAGAAGACCTTCCCCCGCTAAATTAAATTAACAACTTAATGCCCAAGCAGCAGCACTTGCAACAAGTGCTGGAGCAGCAGGCCCCCCTGCAACTACTGCACCTGCAACGGCAAAAATAGATCCTACTAAACACCATTCTCTTGAACCCCATCCCCCATTTACGCCTTCCATCTGAACTAATTCCATTTTTTTCATAATAATAAAAGTTTAAAGTTTAAGCCACAATAGTAAAAACAATTCTTCAAAAAATTGAAAACTCCAGCGCATAAATTATGCGCACTATTTTTAAAAATAAATTTGCTTCGTGTTATTATTTTTATCAAATTGCAACCAGCCAAAAGATACCACTGAGGCTAAAAAAAAATTCAACATAAATTTTATGTTGAATAATAATATTTTTATAAGCAGTGGTATGAAAAAAGAGGCATTAGAAAAAATCAGAATCGCAAGAATCATCAAAGGATATTCCCAAGATTATTTAGCCCGCGAGCTAAAAATAACCCAAAGCCAATACTCTCGGCTTGAAAGCGGCAAATACAAACTCGAAAGTTCCCGACTGTCGGTCATTTGTGAAATTTTAGAGTTGCAATCCAACAGCTTGTTGGTCAATTAATTTCACAATGAAAAAAACTACCCAATTATATATTCTAAGTCTTCTGCTCATTGCAGTAGCTATATTTCTATCAATAGAATATCAAAACGCTGGAAGATTGCAATCCATTGCTGGCATTTTAATCACATTTGGCTTTATAGCAAACATAATCGCCTTTGGATTAAGAAAATAAATTTTCATAATCTCAACTACATAATTCAAATCCATGGCATCAACATCAGAAGTAGGAAATGCAAAAACAATTGCAAACCTAAATTTATTAAACACCCACATCATTGACTTAGGCAGCATTTATAATCCTTCAAACCGCAAACTTGCCCTGTCAAAAACTGTTTATACAACCGCATCACAACAACAAACAGCTGTCAACAACTTGCTCGCCCCTTACACATTAGCAGTCGACAATCGAGAATTAATTTTCAAACCTTTAAACAGAGAACTGACAAAATTGCGCAAAGCTTTCAAAGCAACAGAAGGAGTAACACTAGCCCAACTCGAAGACTTTATGTCTATTTTCAGAAAATTAAAAGGAGTAAAGAAAACCAACAATAGGCCATCCACAAATCCAGAAGAAGAACAAGCCAATCACTCCACATCACAATTGAGCTTCGACCAGCGTACAGATAATCTAGAACTTTTAATTACTTTTCTTAAAAACATACCGTCTTTTGATCCAAATGAAGAAGAATACAAAGAAACCTATAAAAACAAAAAAGCACAGATGCTAGCCTCAACACAAGCAGTAGCAAATGCTTATATACCGTTAAATACTGCTAGAAGTTTAAGAAATGCAACAGTATACAATGCAGAAGATAATCTAGTAGACATTGCCAACAGAGCAAAAGATTACATTTTTAGTATTCTTGACACAGATACTGCACAATACAAAGCGATTGCAAAAATCAAATTCAAAAAAAGATAGCTAAAACATTTATATCTTCATCAAACAATGCCTTGTCCTAAGAAAACAAGGCTTTGTCTTGATCAAAACAAGCATCAGACAAATCAAAACAAGCATTGGACAAATCGAAATAACCTCCGGCTCGGCCAAAACAGCCTCTGCCCAAATCAAAATAATCATTGTCTAATTCGAAAGAACCTGTGGCTGGACCAAAACAGTCAGTGCCTTCTTCAATTTTGATTCTATGCAAATTATAATACACAAAAAATCATAAAATAACTGTTTCAGATTTCTTAACAAGTTTTTACCACCCACCTCTTATTCCTATTTGTAAATTTGCATGGCTTCGAAACATTTTGAAGCAATAAATAAATTTACTATGCTAAACTTCGAATTATACAATCCTACCAACTTAGTTTTTGGTAAAGGACAAATTGCAAAAATTTCCTCATTAATTCCCAAAGACGCTAAAGTTTTAATCACTTTCGGTGGCGGAAGCATCTTCAAAAATGGCGTTTATGACCAAGTTATCAAAGCCCTTCACGGTTTTGACGTCACTGAATTCGGTGGAATCGAGCCAAATCCGCGTTATGAAACTTTGATGAAAGCGGTGAAAATCATCCGCGAAAAGAAACTAGATTTTATTCTTGCCGTGGGTGGCGGTTCTGTGATTGACGGGACAAAATTTATTTCGGCAGCCGTGAATTTTGACGGAAATCCGATGGATATTTTGCACAAGAGAATTCGTGTTGAAAATAATGCGATTCCGTTTGGAACGGTTTTGACTTTGCCAGCAACGGCGAGCGAAATGAATTCTGGCGGCGTGATTACGATTAATGAAACACAAGAAAAATTATCTTTTGGAGGTCCTGCAGTTTTCCCACAGTTTTCAATTTGTGATCCGCAAGTGGTTTCTTCATTGCCAAAAAGACAAATCCAGAACGGAATTGTGGATGCTTTCACGCACGTTTTTGAGCAATATCTGACGTATCCGCATGACGCTTTACTGCAGGACAGAATCTCCGAAGGAATTTTACAGACTTTGATTGAAGTTGGCCCGAAAGTGGTTGAAAATCCTACGGATTATAAACTGGCTTCCAATTATATGTGGAGCTGTACGATGGCGCTGAACGGCTTGATTCAAAAAGGAGTTCCGAGTGATTGGGCGACGCACATGATTGGGCACGAATTGACAGCTTTGTTTGAAATTGACCACGCAAGAACTTTGGCGATTATTGGTCCGAATTTATATCGCGTGATGTTTGAAACCAAGAAAGAAAAATTGGCGCAATATGGAAAACGTGTTTGGAATATTGCCGACGGAAGCATCGACGATATGGCAAACCAAGCGATTGAAAAAACGGTTGAATTTTTCCACACAATGGGGATGCAGACGAAACTTTCTGAATATACGCAAGACTTTGAAAACACAGCTGATTTTGTTGTAAAACGTTTTGAAGAAAGAGGCTGGAAAGCTTTAGGCGAAAAACAAAATATTACTTTGGAAAGAGTTAAGGAAATTGTGGAAATGAGTTATTAAATCAACCGCAGATTCGCAGATTTTTCAATTTGGATTTGAATTTATTATTTAAGCAACAAATATAAATCTGTGAATCTGCGGTTATACCAAAATCAAAAGGCACTCCTGAAGAAATTTCAAGAGTGCCTTTTTCAAAACACCAAAAACAAATTTTAACTAACTTGATAATACTATCTAACTTTATTATCAATGGGTAATTGTATAACGTAATCTAACCAACTCATAAATATTAACGGCAGATATTATTTTGCATTGTATTGAAAATCATAATTTTAAGTTAAAAATAAAAAAGCATTTTAGTATTGTCAAAAGTTTCTTGCTAAAAAGAAAATTCATATTGGTTTTTAATTTTCTTTTACACCTATTTTGAGTATTTTTGGGCGAACAAAGAACAAAAACGAAATGAGTCACCAACCAAAATTTGCTGTGATTGGCGGAGGAAGCTGGGCAACAGCGATTGCAAAAATGCTTTGCGTCAACCTTACAGAAATTGCCTGGTATATGAGAAATGAAAGCGCGATCGCCCATATACAGGAGTTAAAACACAATCCGAATTATTTAAGTTCTGTCGAATTTGACACTAAAAAACTAAAATTAACCAGCAATATCAACGAAGCGGTTGCTTATGCTGATTATATAATTTTTGCGATTCCGTCTGCTTTTTTGAGCGCTGAATTGAAAAATCTTACGGAAAGCCTTGAGGGAAAGATTATTTTTTCTGCAATAAAAGGAATTGTTCCGGAAACCAGCTTGATTGTAGGCGAACATTTCCATCAGAAATATGATATTCCATATGATAATATTGGCGTAATTACGGGTCCTTGCCACGCAGAAGAAGTTGCGATGGAACGACTTTCGTATTTGACAATTGCTTGTGGCGATGCCGATAAAGCGACGATTGTGGCTACAAATTTAAGTGGCAATTATATCAAAGCAAAAATTTCTGACGATATCATCGGAACGGAATATGCGGCGATGCTGAAAAATATTTATGCAATTGCTGCAGGAATGGCGCACGGACTGGGTTATGGCGATAATTTTCAGGCTTTGCTGATGAGCAACGCCATTCGTGAGATGAAAAAATTCATCAGAAAAGTGCATAAAATGAAGCGCAATATTAATGATTCTGCTTATTTGGGCGATTTGTTGGTTACTGGATATTCTGTTTTTTCTAGAAATAGAATGTTTGGGAATATGATCGGAAAAGGCTACACCGTAAAGTCTGCCATGATGGAAATGAGCATGGTTGCCGAAGGGTATTATGCCACGAACAGCGCTCACAAACTGAATGAAGATTTGGGTGCAAAAACTCCGATTATCAACGCAGTTTACAGCATTTTATACGAAGGAAAAGAGCCGAAAAAAGTGTTCAAAAAATTGACCGAAAAACTTAATTAATTACACTATGCAAAACGACCATGTTGACCATTTAATCAATCATCCTGGAATTCTGGGGGGATTTTCAATTTTAATTATCATTATGTTGCTTTTGGATTTGGGTGTTTTCAATAAAAACAGCCACGTAGTTTCCAACAAAGAAGCAGCAATCTGGTCAATTGTTTGGATTTCATTGGCAATGGGATTCAGTGGCGTGATTTATTATTTGATGGGAATCGAACAATTTACTCAGTTTCAGTCTGCTTATTGGATTGAAAAAGCGCTTTCTGTCGATAATTTATTTGTATTCATATTAGTTTTCGGATTTTTTAATGTTCCTAAGCACCTTCATCACAAGGTTTTATTTTGGGGAATTATCGGAGCTTTAGTCTTTAGAGCTATCTTTATTTTTACCGGAGTGGAACTTATCAATATGACTTATTTGCCAGAAATGGAAGTTTTTGGGCATTTGGTGAGAATCAATGTCATCTTATCAGTTTTCGGATTTTTCTTGATTTATGCTGGAATAAAATCGTGGTTTTCTTCGGAAGATGATGATGAAAATAAAGATTTTACAAAAAGTCCTGGAGCGAAAATCGTTCATAAATTTTTCAAAGTCAGCGATAATTATGACGGAGACAAATTCTTCACGGTTAAAAATGGCGTGAAAATGGCGACGCCTTTATTGGTAGTTGTCGGCGTAATTGAAATGACCGATTTGATCTTTGCCGTAGATTCCATTCCGGCAATTTTTGCCATTGCGCCAAACGATCCTTTTATACTTTATACTTCAAATATTTTTGCGATTTTAGGCTTGAGAGCTTTGTATTTCTTGCTTGCAAATTTCATGTATATGTTCAGCCGATTGAAATTTGGATTGGCAATAATCTTAGCTTTCATTGGTGTAAAAATGCTTATCAGTCCGTTTTATCATATTTCTTCTCCTGCATCTTTGACAGTTGTGGGAAGCATTTTGGTCTTATCTGTAATCGCTTCTTTGGCATTTCCTGTGAAAGAAGATAAAAACTAAATTTATGAGCGAAAGATGGAAATATCAGCTTAAAGTCGGATTACCTTGGGGAATTTTCATGTCAATTGTCATGGTTTTCTTTGGCGTAAGCAACAAGCCTTTTATGGAACAAATTCAATCTAGATTTTTCTATTTCCAAATGGCTTGCTTTTTAATTGTTGGCGTTTTTGTTTTGGGATATTCTAGCTGGAAATCAAAAATAAGAAAAGAAGGAAGAAAGTAATTCGAAAGAATTTTCTGTATTTAATCTTTAAGGAAAAGCTAAATTATAGCTAAAAGTCTTACTTGATATTGTTATTTTTTGTAACTATGAATAACAAAACCATATACGACCAAAATGCTAGAACAAACTTTAAATTCAAATCAATTCGACCAAGCTTTAGAATTGCTAAACAACGGCGAAAAACTTCCAAAAACGCTTGATGATTTTAAGAAAGATCAAATCTTCGACAAATTAATCCGAGAAAAACAATTTCAAATTTTACTGCATTTCATAAAAGATAAAACCATCGAAAGCGATATTTATGAATTGGATAATTTTGACAAAAGCGTCTTCCAAAGCGTCATTCGCTATCTTCCAAAAGACGAAGAATCAAACCAATTTTTTGAAGAATTTATTTCAAAATTTGATAACTTAAATGATGAAGTTGCTTCGAAAACTTTGCTGGGTTACTTCCTAGAAAAAGGAGCTTCTCTTGAAAACATAAAAACGTTAGTCGAAGCTGGCTGTGACGTCAATTTCAAAAATAATGCGGAAGAAAATTTCCTGCACCAAGTCATCAAAACCAACTTGATGAAACCCGAACTTTCACTTTCTTACTTAGAATTTTTAATCAATGAAGGCTTGGACGTAAATCAGCCGAATATTGTCAAAAAAACACCTTTGATTGCTGCAATTGATTTCAACAGAAAAGAATATATTGACTTGCTTTTACAAAACGGAGCCAATCCGAATGACGTTGACAAAGATGGAAATTCGGCTTTTTTCTATGCCGTTGCACATAAATTAGACTTTGATTTGTATAAGCAATTAAGCGAATTTGCTTCGCCTGACCTAGATGTTTTAAACTCAGATCAAGTTTCGCCATTGTTTGAATATGTAAGAATGCTAAACGGAAGATCCGAAAAGGAAATTAAACTTTTGATTCAAATGATTGAAGACGGAGGCGATTTATACCATCCAAGCCAATATTATTCAAAAGATAAAACACCTTTGGACCAAATTGCAGAAAAACCTGCAGAAATCTTGGAAGCGGTTTTAGAAACAGGAAAAGTAGAAATCAACCGTCAAGACGACAAAGGCAACACGCTTCTTCATAAAGTTTGCGCTTTTAATGTGAATTATGATGCGAACCAAGCCAAAGAAACCTACCGGAAAGTAAAATTATTATTAGAAAACGGAGCCGATGCTGCTATTACAAATGACGAAGACAAGACAGCTCTGATGTTGGCTTCTGACGATAATTTAAAGATAAAAACGGTCGAATTGTTGATGAAACAAAAATCATAAAATCAGTATTTATGTTAGAAGAAGCAATAAGATCTCGCGATTTCCAAAGTGTTGTCGAAGCAATAAATAAAGGCGAAAAACTTCCTTCTACACTTGATAAATATACTAGAAAATTGATTTTTGATATTTTGGTAAACGAAAAGAAATTTGATATTCTTACTCTTTTCGCAGTCCATAAAATCATTGAAACAGATATTTATGAATATGAAAATTTCGATTATAGCATTTTTGACAGTTTATTGAATTTCAAATTGTCAGACGAACAAAACGAAGCTTTTTTTGAGCATTTTCTAGAGCATTTCACAAACATAAACGATGAAATAAACGGCGAAACTTTGTTAAGCTATGCTTTTACCAGAAACGCAAGTTTAAGAAATCTCAAAACTTTGCTCGAATTTGGATGTAATGCCAATTTTAAAAATAATCAAGAGGAAAACATCATCCATCAGCTGATTAAAGCTGATTTTGGCAGACCAAATTTAGCAAGAAATGAGTATGAAGAATTGCTTAACGAATATATCAAACTATTGATCAGCAATGGTGCCGAAGTAGATGATGCCAACACAAAGAAGGAAACGCCATTGATTAGCGCGTTGCGATTTCGAAAAGATTATTTTCTGCCCGTTTTATTAGAACATGGAGCCGATCCCAATCATACAGATAGCGAAGGGAATAATGCCTTTTATTATGCCATCATTTGGGACAGAAGTATTGATGCTTATCGAAAACTTTGCGAATACCAATCACCCGAATTGAATGAAACAAATAAT
This sequence comes from Flavobacteriaceae bacterium PS02334, assembly GCA_029959295.1. Taxonomy (GTDB): domain Bacteria; phylum Bacteroidota; class Bacteroidia; order Flavobacteriales; family Flavobacteriaceae; genus Flavobacterium. The sequence continues at coordinate 221,551 of JASCOH010000004.1, forward strand.
TTGGGAGAAACGGTTTTGTTTAATTATCTGAAAGAAATCAACTTTGACAGCATAGAAACAAACTTGGAAATAATAAAACAGCTGCTGAATGATGGAGCCGATTTGTATGTTCCTTGTAACTATTATGGCGAGAGCAAAACACCATTAGAATGTGCCGCTGGAAAATCAGCTGAAATCTTAAACACAATAATTGAAACCGGAGGTGTAGACCTGAATCGCCAAGATGACAATGGAAATACAATTTTGCATAAAGTTTGTGCTTACAACGTAAATGAAGACCACGAAAAAGCAAAAGAAACCTATAGAAAGGTAAAGCTTTTACTAGAAAAAGGCGCTGATCCTAAAATCAAAAATGACAAGGACCAAACGGCATTGATGCTTGCCTCAGACGATAATTACAAAATAAAAACTGTTGAACTTTTAATGAAACAACCTTAATAGATAGAACATATGTCAATGTCATTTATAATTGCCTGTGAAAGCGGAAAAAGAAAAATAGCTGAAATTTTATTAGAAAATAACGAAGTCGATGTCACGTACACTGATGAAAAAGGCCGAACTGCTTTGCACTATGCCGCGCACCAAGGCTATCTTGATTTGGTGAAAATATTGATTGAAAAAGGCGCAAAATTAGACTACGAAGATCATGATGGTGAAACTCCGTTTTATTTTGCCTGCCTCCAAAAACAGAAACAGACGGCTTTATATTTGTTAGAAAAAGGTGCAAGAATCGACGTCAATGACAATAAGGGAAACAGCCTTTTGCATTTGACGGCGCAAACAGCTCAAATAGAAATTCTGGAAAAATTATTAGAGCTAGGCCTAAATGCAGATTCTGAAAATAATGAAGCAGAAACACCTTTATTACTCGCTTCAAGCTGTAGAAATAAAGAAATCGTCCATAAGCTTTTAGAAAATGGAGCCAATATAAATGCGACAAACAAACACGGAAATACTGCTCTTTTATTTGCCGTAAAATCCAAAAATGCACCAATGGTCGAACTGCTTCTGGAAAATGGAGCCAATATCAATCATGTCAATCAAGCTGGAGAATCGGCGCTTTTGATAGCATGCTATGAAACAAACCGGATGCTGACAAAACTGCTTGTCGAAAAAGGTGCCGATGTTTTTGCATCTTCCAAAAATGGTTTGTCGCCAGTTTGGTATGCTTGTGCCAATAATCAAAAGGAAATAGTAAGCTTGTTTCTAGAAAATGGCGTGGATGTAAATTATTCAAAACCCGTTTCTGGTAATGAAGATTCGATGTATTCCTATTTGGATTGGGTGGAAACTGCAAACAATCTAGCTTCAAATAACAATTTTACTTTAAGCTATGATTATGGTGGCGAAAGTATGCTTCATGTAGCTTCTAAAAATGGCCATTTGAGTATGGTAAAATTGTTGCTAGAAAAAGGCGGGAATGTAAACATTCAAGATGAAAGTGGCAATACGGCTCTGCATTATGCTGCTGCAAACGGAAAGAAAGATATAGTCAAATTTTTATTGGAAAACCAAGCTGATGCTTCGATTGTGAACGCAAAAGAGCAGAAAGCAATTGATTATTCAAACATCAAAGGTTTTAATGAAATCACAGAACTCCTCTTGAAATCTAGCCCGTCGAATACTGCTAAATTTGAACCTAAAGAAAGTGTAGCTTCTCCAGAAATTCCAAAAAATGATATGGCTTCAAAAAAACAGGCTTTGTTAGATTTAAAGGAATTATTAGACGCCGGAATTCTTTCGAAGGAAGAGTTTGATGAAGAAAAAAGTAAAATTTTAAAGGGATAACTTGTCATTGCGAGGCACGAAGCAATCGCATAATATTTGTCGATCTGATTATGCGATTGCTTCGTGCCTCGCAATGACTGTCACGAAAGCAATGACGACCTATCTCACAATCACTCCATCCTGAAAAATAATCGGCACTTCTTCCACATTATTTTCATCGATAGAATTTGCCTTGAAGATAAAATTCTTATCGTAAAGCGTATTTCCTATGAAGAAAGTAACCATAAATTCATTGTTCAAAGTCAAAACATCGTCTTGAATCAATTCGATTTTCACAGTTGAAACAGGCGGAATTTCCACAAAAGCATGACGAAGCAAAGACGTTTTCTTCATTTCGCCATCAATCATTCCAGAAGCTTTTGAAACGACCATAACGCCGTCCAACTGAAAATCGCTGTCGTTTATTAAATGCGCATACCAAGTTTTCTGCATAAAATCGTCATTCCATTCTTGGATTGCGGCAACGAAAATATTTTCTACTGTTGGAATGATAATATCTTTTTTCATAAGTAAGCCTTAAAGTTGGAAAGTCATAAAGTCGAAAGCCTTTAACTTTGAGACTTTCGACTTTACAACTTTTGACTAATATTATATGCTAGATTTGAATTGTTCCAAGAAACGAATATCGTTTTCATAAAACATTCTGATGTCGCCAATTTGGTGCAACAGCATTGCGATTCTCTCCACTCCCATTCCGAAAGCAAAACCAGTAAATTCATCTGGATTAATACCGCAATTTTTCAAAACATTTGGATCTACCATACCGCAACCGCCGATTTCCAACCAGCCAGTTCCTTTGGTAATTCTGTAATCTGTTTCGGTTTTCAAGCCCCAATAAATATCGATTTCCGCGCTTGGTTCCGTAAACGGAAAGTACGACGGACGAAGACGGATTTTTGACTTCCCGAACATTTCTTTGGTAAAATATAAAAGTGTCTGCTTTAAGTCGGCAAACGAAACATCTTTGTCAATATACAAACCTTCCACTTGGTGAAAAATACAGTGAGAACGCGACGAAACCGCTTCATTTCTGAAAACTCTTCCTGGCGAAATCGTTCTGATTGGCGGTTTATTTTCTTCCATATAACGCACTTGAACTGACGATGTGTGGGTTCTCAAAAGCACGTCTGGATTGGTTTGGATGAAAAATGTATCCTGCATATCTCTTGCCGGATGGTATTCCGGAAGATTCAATGCCGTGAAATTATGCCAATCGTCTTCAATTTCCGGACCTTCAGAAACATTGAATCCAATGTTTGAGAAAATGTCGATGATTTGGTTTTTCACTAAAGAAATTGGATGGCGCGAACCGATTTTCAAAGGCTCTGCCGGACGCGTCAAATCGCCATAGATTCCTATAGTTTCTTCTTTGCTTTCCAATGATTCTTGAATCGATTTTACTTTTTCTTCAGCCGTGTTTTTCAACTCGTTGATTACTTGACCGAATTCTTTTTTCATTTCGTTTGGAACGTTCTTGAATTCTGCGAAAAAGTCTTTTAAAAGTCCTTTGCTCCCCAGAAATTTAATTCTGAAAACCTCAAGTTCTTCTTTTGATTGAGTTTGGAAGGCTTGCGCTTCGCCAATATATTCTTTAATCTTGTCTATCATCGTCTTTTTGTAAAGGTGCAAATTTAAGTTTTTTGTGTGGAATTTTTGGAGTTTTAACGCAAAGTTTCACAGAGAAATTTCGCAAAGCCAAGTCTGAAATTTGGTGAATCTCCGTACTAACTTCGTGCGTATTTGCGGAATTACTCAATCACATTCCGTTCCAAAAAATAATTCACGATCGCTTCTTTCATCAACACCGATTGCTCGCCAGCTTTTAACGGAGGCAATTCTTCTTTTACTTTATAATGTGGCCAGCCTTCACTGTCAAAATAGTCGAATTCATAGAATCCATAAGGCTCTAACAGTCTGCAAATGGCAATGTGCATCAGGTTTAACTTTTCGTCTTTCTTAAATTTTTGGTGGACTTTGCCCAATTCTTGGATTCCGATTAGGTAAATAATGGCGTCCAAATCTAAATCTTCGCCTTGCGAAAATTGATCTGAAAGTATGTTGACGAGCTTTTCCCAGCGCTCTTTTAGTTGTATATCTCTAGACATTGAAATTTTGATTTGTGATTTAAGATTTATGAAATTGGTCTTAAATGTAAAATTTAGTTTGCAAAGATACACTCTTGGATTTTGTTTTTCTACGAAAGGCTGTATCTTCGTCACTTATTATTTTTTAGATGGGAATTTTAGATATTATTTTAGGCATTTTCTTGGCGTATGGATTGATTCGTGGCATCTGGAACGGCTTTTTTGTAGAATTTGCTTCCTTGATTTCACTTTTGCTCGGAATTTACGTCGCCATAAAATTTTCATTTTTGACTGCTGAATTTCTGTCTGATTTATTTTCTTGGAATCCAAAAACAATTGCGATTTGGGCGTTTATCTTGACTTTTATTGTAGTGGTTTTGGGCGTTTCTTTATTAGCAAAATTCTTTACCACAATTGCCAATTTTGCGAGTTTGGGATTATTTAATAAAATCGCTGGAGGAATTTTTGGCGTAATAAAAATGTGCCTTATCCTGAGTTTTGCTTTGGCTTTGTTCCAAAAAATAAATTTCAACAATACTTTTGCAGAGAAGAAAACTTTGGATGATTCTAAATTCTATAATCCAATTTTGAAAATTTCTGAGTATGTGTTTCCTGTTTTTGAGGAATGGTTTGCGGAGTTGAAGAAGTAATAATTCCACGAAAATTCGATAAGTTTCAGAGATTCACAAAGTTGTTGGAAGCTAAAATGACGCAAATTATTCGAACACTGATGACACGGATTTAACTGATTTTCGCAGATTTTTATCATAACTTTAATAGATTTTCAAAAATCTAAAAATCTAAAATTACTTCAATTCCTTAATCGCATCCTTAGAAATCCAACCAGTTCTTTCATCTGCCAATTGAATTTTCTTCCAATTATCGCTGTCTTCTAAAACATGAATTTTTGTTCCTTCGTGCAAGGTAAAAACATCTTTCGCACTGTTTTTTGGCTCTAATTTCACCGAAGTTATTTCTGCAAAAACAATCGCAGGACGATTCGCTTCCGTTAAATTTTTAGACTTAATCGCCAAAGAAACTGTTGCAATCAAAGCGATTAACGCCAAGCACAATCCTACGAAGAAAACTCTTTTTAAAATGGTGTTTTCTGAAAAATAATAGGCTATAAAAAACAGCAGAAATGCAAAAGAAATTCCGATAGAAATTTTCGCCCATTCATCGGCCGTATATTTCAACGTAAAGTCATCCACCGTCTTTCTAAAACCGACTTCAATGACTGGTTTTATTTCGTCAATAGTCATATTTTGCGCAAAACGAAGGTTGTTTTTCGAAGCCACATCATTCGGATTTAGCAACAAAGCTTTCTCATAATTGTAAATGGCTGGCGCAACTTTATTCAATTTATAATAAGCATTTCCCAAATTATAATACAATTCTACCGATTCCTTTTTCGATTTCAAAATACTTTCATACGAATTTACGGCATCTTCAAATTTTTCTTCTTGGTAGAATTTATTGCCTTCCTGAAAAGCATTTTGAGCCCAGAAAACCTGCGTGAAAAGTAAAAATATATAAAGTATGTTTTTCATTTTTAGTATGTTTTAGAAAAATACCTAACAGGTTTTTAAAACGGGTTAGGATAACTAAATTTGTTTTTCCAATTCAGAAATTACGGTTACTGCTTTTTCATAATCTTGCTTGATGGCGACGCTTGAAAATGGCGCATATCTTGCAAATTCGCAGTTTTCAGTCAAGTCGATAAAATCTTTTACCGTTTCTGGTTTCGCTCCTCTTTCTAGCAATATTTCAGTGATTATTTCCTTGCTCATTTCTGAAGTTTCAATGTGCAGTTTCGCTTTCAAGAAATTATGCAACGCTCTTTCCAAAGCAATATAAAACGGTTCTTTGTTATTGATTTGTTTCTTCGCTTGTGACAAATATTTCTTCGCCAAACGGTTTGACATTCTGCGTTTGTTTCCAGCAATATCGCCATCTCGAGCTTCTTTTCTTCTTCGTATGAAAACAATAATTGGAATCAAGATAAACGGCAAAGCCAATAATCCATAATACAAATTAGTTCCGAAGAAAGTCGCTTTTTTAGTAGAAACCAAATTCGTTTTCAGCTTGATGTTGGCGAATTCCACATTCTTTTTCTCCGTATGTTTTCCTATTCCTTCCTCATTAGAAGCGACAGGTTCTGGACCAGTCGGACCGTCTAAAACTTTCACCATAATTTCTGGCGAAGTAACCGTTTTGTAACGTCCCACGCTTGGATCAAAATATGAAAAAGACAATCCTTTGATTGGATAATTTCCTTTGTATTGCGGAATCAGCGTGTATTTATCCGTAATTTTTCCTTGCATTCCTGACAATGGCGTGGTCACGTTTTCCGTATGAACCGGATCATACATTTCTAAAGCGCTCGGAACAATCGGTTTTGGAAGCGTGAACAATTTCAAGTTTCCGTTTCCAGAAACGCTTACTTCCAAATCTAAAGATTCGCCGTGTTTTAATTCCGTTTTGGTAGGTTTTGCAGTAAAAGTAAATTTCCCAACAGCGCCAGTGAAATCGTCTGGTTTTCCTGCTTCAGGCAATGCTTTTACGTTAATAAATTTAGTTTCGGCTACAATAGTTTTATTCATGCCAACCAATTGCGGTCTTCCAAAAATGTCTCTTCGATTTGTCGGAACTTCCATCACCATATCCAGCGAAAGGGGTTCAATTTTTAATTTTCCAGCTTTTTGAGGATATAAAACAGCCTTGCGCAAAACGACATATCGGTAATCTTCGCCTTTATATTTTCCGTTTTCAACGACAAGATCTTTGATTTCAATATTCTGGCTCCAAAAATCATTAAATTTAGGACTGCTGGTTTCCCTCCAATTTCGAACGCTCACATTATGGCTTACATATAATTTGTAAACCACCGTAATTCCTTCGTTTAAATACGGATTTGCTTTTGAAACCTCAGCCACCAAATGAACGCCAACTTCACCGGAAGGCACATAATTCGGGTCGCTTGGATCACGCTGTTCTTGAACCGCATTTCCGACAGTAATTTTTATAGGAGCCGTTTTGTAGATTTCTCCCTTGATTTCAATGGAAGCCGATTTGATAACAATCGTCCCCTTTTGCAACGGAAGCAGAAAATAAATATAAGATTTGTTGAAAGTCCCGCGACCGTTGACCCAAGTCTGGCTCACCTGCTGGCTTGGGCCGCCGACAACGCGAAAGCCTTCAAAAGACGGTGGCGTGAAATTATCGCCGTCGTCATTCATCGTGAAATCAATACGAAGCCTTTCGTTGATTCCCATACTCTGCTTGCTGACCCTCGCCTCAAATTGAACTTGAGCCGAAAGTCCCTGAAAAAAGATCAAAAATAATACTGCTAAATACTTTTTCATTACAATCACCTTGTTTACCAGTCTTTTTCTGTTTGAACAGGCTTGCCTTTTGCTTTTTTGGCATTGACCTTATCTTGAATTTTCTTTTCTTCGTTATTTACGGCATCTAAAAGATTCTCGATTCTTTGCTTTGACGGATTTCCGGGTTGCGGTTTTGGCTGTCCGTCTTTGTCGTCGCCTTTTCCTTTTTTATCGCCGTCGTCTTTACCTTCGTCTTTTTTGTCTTTTTCGTCGCCTTTATCTTTATTATCTTTTTTATTGTCGCCGTCTTCCTTGTCCTTTTTGTCTTTGTCTTTATCCTTGTCTTTATCTTTTTTATCGTCCTTCTTTTTATCGTCTTTTGGAGGGGGATTATTTTTCAGATATTCTTTCGCTAAAGCGTAATTGTAGCGCGTTTCCTCATCTTTCGGATTATTTCTCAAGGCATTTTTATAGGCTTCCACGGCTTCAGAATACTTTTTTTCCTTCATAAAAATGTTTCCAAGATTATGAAAAGCTTTGTGTTTCTGCAGTTTTGTTTTCGCATTTTCAATCGTTTTCAGATACGCCAATTTTGCTTCGCTAGCTTGATTTTGCTTGTAAATTGTATTTCCTAAATTATACGAAGAAATAGCCTGAGTCGGTGATTTTGAAAGTGAAATTCGGTAATCAGCTTCGGCTTCGGCATATTTTTTCTCCTTAAATTCTTCGTTTCCTTTTGGCAGATTTTTGTCCTTTTGTTGCGCCAATACGGCAAAGGAAAAAAACAGCAGACTATATATAAATACGTTTTTCATTTTATTCCTTTTCATTAAACAAGTTCAGTTTTTTGACCCATTTTGTCTTTTTCTCCATCAAGAAAATATCCAAAAACAAGAATAGGAAAGCTGCGCCGATGAACCATTGGAACTGCGATTGATAATTGGCAAATTGCGTCGCCTCAAACTCTGTTTTTTCAATATTATCCAAAGCATTTTTCACATAATCTAAAACTTGCTTGGTATTGCTTCCGTTGATATAACCGCCTTTCGTGCCTTTTGCAATGGCTTTCAAAGTCGCTTCATTCAATTTTGTCACCACAACCTCATCATTTCTATCGCGCTGGTAACCTTCGATTTTGCCATTTCTTTTCAACGGAATTGTGCCTCCTTTTTCAGTCCCGACTCCGATCGTAATAATTTTCAAGCCGTTTTTCTCTGCTTCTTCCACAACGCTTTCTACGCCTTCAGAATGGTCTTCTCCGTCAGAAATCAAAATCACCAATTTGCTGGTTTTGCTTTTTTCGTCAAAATAAGAAGCCGACATTTGAATCGCTTCGTCCAAAGAAGTTCCCTGTGAAGAAACCATTCCCGGGTTCATGCTCTGCAAGAACATTTTCGCAACGCTGTAATCTGTCGTGATGGGCAAAACTGGGAAAGCGCTTCCGGCGTAAGCCACGATTCCAATCCTGTCGCTTCCTAATTTGTTGATAATTTGCGAAACCAGTTGTTTTGTCTTGTCTAATCGGCTTGGCGCAATATCTTCGGCAAGCATTGATTTTGATACGTCGATGGCAAAAACGATGTCGATTCCTTCGCGTTTTACGGTTTCCATTCTGGTTCCGATTTTTGGATTGACCAAACCGACAATCAAGAAGGCCAAAGCCAAAAGAAATACGGTGATTTTCAAGCTTGACTTAAAAATCGATCGTTCTGGCGTTAATCTTTTGATCAGTTTGTAATCTCCAAATTCACGCTGTTTTTTCTTTTTCCAATACAAATTGAATAAGAATAGCAACACCAAAATCGGGATAACTATAAGGATGTATAAATATTTTTTTTCGTCTAATTCGTACATAATTTTTTAGATAAAGCTTCTGAAAATGGTGTTTTTCAATAATACTTCAAGCAATAATAGCAATCCGGCGATATAAATAAACGGACGGAAATGCTCATCATAATTATAAAATTTCTGCTCTTCAATTTCAGAGGTTTCCAGCTTGTTTATTTCTTCGTAAATTTCTCTAAGCTTTTGGTTGTTCGTCGCGCGGAAATATTTTCCATCAGTATTTCTGGCAATTTCTTTCATCAGCTGTTCGTCAATTTCCACTTGCATCATTTGGTATAAAAATTCTCCGTTTGCACCGATTGCATAAGGAGATTCGGCCATTCCTTTTGTTCCAAGACCAATCGTATAAACTTTTATTCCGTATTCTTTTGCGATATCAGAAGCCATTCTCGGATCAATAAAACCGGAATTATTCACACCGTCAGTCAATAAAATAATGACTTTGCTTTTTGCCTGGCTGTCTTTCAAACGGTTTACGGCCGTGGCCAATCCCATCCCGATTCCTGTTCCGTCTTGCAATAAATTGTCGTATTTCACGCCTTTCAAAGCTTCCAAAACAACCGCTTTATCACTTGTCACGGGCGTTTTCGTATAACTTTCTGCCGCATAAACCACCAAACCGATTCTGTCATTAGGCCTTCCTTCCACAAATTCTGAAGCGACTCTTTTCAAAGCTTCCAAACGGTTCGGCTTCAGATCTCGCGTCAGCATACTTCCTGAAACGTCGATGGAAAGTACAATATCTATACCGTTTGTAGTTTTCGTTTTATTGCTGATATCAACGCTTTGAGGTCGCGCCAAAGCAACGATTATGAAACAAAGCGCTATAATTCTGAAGGCAAAAAGCAACGGATATAATTTTGGCAAAAACGAACTTTTGACCTTAAATCCGTTAAGCGAACTCACTTTCAAGGAAGCTGAAATTTTATTTCTTTTCCAGATATGCCAAGCGATTGCGACTGGAATCAGCAAGAATAGCCAGAAAAAACCGGGATTTAAAAAGGTAACATTATTCATCATTAGTTTACTTTTTTAAGTTCAACGGATTCTAAAATTCTTTCTGCAATTTGGTTCGCATATTCGTCGCCTTCCTTGTGGAAAATCATGATTTGCTGCAAACCGCCGTCTTGGCTGAAAAACAAAACTTCATAATACACTTTTATGCTTTTCTTGCTTTCTGGATCAATCTGGTCGAAAGTTCCGTAGCCTTTTTTACCCGAAATTCCTTCTCTCGTTTGGTAATCTTCCTGTTTTACAATCATGTTTGCTGCGCCATTTTTCTCTAGCAATTGCAAGCTTCCTTCCAATGCTTTTGACAAATCGATCTGCGTTTCCTGCTTGAATTTATTGGTCGAAACCATTACGTAGAAATTATCCCAAATGTCACCATAAGAGAACATTTGCATTTCTTTGATCAGCGCCATCGTTTCTTTTGGCAGTTTTTCTTCTTTTTGGCGCATCAAAACTTTTGGCGTTTCGATTAAAATTCCCGGATTTCCATATTCGCTTTTTACCCATTCGCCTTCCAGCATTTGTTTCGAAGAATTGCCGAAAATAATTCCCTGGCTCACCAAATAAAAACTCAAACCAGCAAAAAATACGAAAGAAGCAACAAATGCGATGATGGAGTTGCGTTGCTGACGTTTCTTTTTGGCTAGTTTTTCTCTTCTTTCAGCATCAAAATCAACTTCGTCTTCGATTTCTTCCTCTTTCGGAATAGCTTTGTGCAACGTGAAAATTGTTCTCTCGATACGTTTTCTATCTTCCACAATTTCAAAATCCAAAGGTTTTGATTTCGCAAATTTCACTAAATCCGCTTGGCGGAGCACCTTTTCTAGGTTTTCCACCGTTTCTTGTGAAAGCTTCATTTTCTTTCTCAAAACGGCATTTCTCAAGCCAACAATTACTTCCGAAGTTGTGCTTTCCATCGCTGGAACTTGAATTTCTTCTTCAATATACGTTCGGGCAATGTCGGTCAGTTCAGAATAATAGTTTTTGACTTCGCCTTTTTCTAAAAGTTCTTTCTTTTCTAGATTTTTCAGCATGCTGGAAGCCTTTTCGATTGGCGTCGCATACACAATTTCTTCGTCTTTTTTACGCTTGTATTTTTTAGCCAGGAAGAAAACCAAAACTCCGATTCCGGCTAAAAGTAAAATTCCCAAAACCCATTTCCACCAATTTCCAGCTGGAGATTTTACTTCGGAAATGCCTTTGATATCAAACATTTTCTGTTTTAAAGTATCGACTTTTACAGCCATAACTTCAACAGCAATTGAATCGGTCAGAAAAGGCTTTTTGTTGATCAAAACAGGAAGGCTCGGAATCAAAAATCGTCCCGAGTCAAATTGCGTCAAGCCATATCTTTTGGTCAATAAATAACGGTCTTTTTCTTTGACAGTATCTATCGGATAAGATTCTAAAACTTCCAAAGCACCAAAATTTTTCCCTTCCGGAAAAACCACGCTTGACAAAGTATCAACAGACGTTTTTAAGGTAAGATTGATTTGCGCGCCAATTTTTATTTTGGTAGAATCGACCGCGGTGGTTACTCGTTTTTGCTGTGCAAAACCTAAAGTTCCAACAAGCAAAAATAGTACTATGTAAAAAGTGTTTTTTTTCATTTTTCTAGTCCTAATCTTATTCATAAAAGGGGGAATAAAGATTAACCTCTCGATTTAAAATAGCCTAATAATTTGGTTACATAACTTTCGTCAACTCTAGTATTTACAGTACCAGAACCGCTTTTGCTAAAAGTTTCCTTGAAATATTTTATTTTATCCTGATAGTGTTTTTCATATTCCATGCGAACCGATTTTGAGCCCGTATCGACCAAAAGCGTTTCTCCCGTTTCTGCGTCCAGCATATTCACCATCCCGATGTTTGGCATTTTTTCTTCTCTCGTATCATACACTCGAATTCCGGTCAAGTCGTGCTTTTTTCCAGCAATTTTCAAGGTTTTTTCATAGTCGTCATCCGCCATGAAATCAGAAATCATAAAAACGATTGCTTTCTTTTTAATGACTCCGGAGAAAAAACGCAGCGCCTGCGAAATATTCGTCTTGTTGCTTTTCGGATGAAATTCAATCAATTCACGGATGATTCTCAAAACGTGCGATCTTCCTTTTTTTGGCGGAATAAACAATTCGATTTGATCCGAAAACAAAATTAATCCGATTTTATCGTTGTTTTGCGTAGCTGAAAAAGCCATTGTTGCAGCGATTTCTGTCACGACATCTTTTTTGAAAGCATTCTGGGTTCCAAAACTTTCTGATCCACTGATGTCCACCATCAGCATCATCGTGAGTTCTCTTTCTTCCTCAAAAACTTTGACATAAGGCTCGTTATATCTTGCCGTTACATTCCAATCGATGGCACGAATGTCGTCGCCGAATTGATATTGGCGCACTTCGCTGAACGTCATACCGCGTCCTTTGAAAGACGTATGATATTCCCCCGAAAAGATGTGATCGCTCAATCTTCGGGTTTTGATTTCTATTTTTCGAACTTTTTTGAGTAATTCCTTTGTATCCATCTTTTAGATTTTTGATTTATGGTTTATGATTTATGATTTCAGAGCGTTTCTTACATCATAAATCTAAAATCAAAAATTATTAAGGTACTTCAACTTCGTTTACGATTTTATTGATGATGTCAACAGAAGTCACGTTTTCAGCTTCCGCTTCATACGTAATTCCGATTCTGTGGCGCAAAACGTCGTGAACAACGGCGCGAACATCTTCCGGAATTACATAACCTCTGCGTTTGATAAAAGCATAACATTTTGCGGCAGTTGCCAAGTTGATGCTTCCACGCGGAGACGATCCGAAACTGATCAAAGGTTTTAAGCTTTCTAATTTATATTTCTCTGGATAACGCGTCGCAAAAACAATATCCAAGATATATTTCTCGATTTTCTCATCCATATAAACCTCACGAACAGCTTCTTGCGCTCTTAAAATCTGCTCGACAGAAACCACTTGGTTTACTTTTTCATAAGCACCTTTCAAGCTTTGGCGAACGACCATTCGCTCTTCTTCCATTTTTGGATAATCGATTACTGTTTTCAACATAAAACGATCGACTTGCGCTTCTGGCAAAGGATAAGTTCCTTCTTGTTCTACTGGATTTTGAGTAGCCAGAACCAAAAATGGTCTGTCTAATTTAAAAGTTGTATCTCCGATAGTCACTTGTTTTTCCTGCATCGCTTCCAAAAGTGCCGACTGAACCTTTGCCGGAGCACGGTTGATCTCATCCGCTAGAACGAAATTTGCGAAAATCGGACCTTTTTTAATAGAGAACGCATTGTCTTTAATGTTGTAAATCATTGTTCCCACAACGTCTGCAGGAAGCAAATCTGGAGTAAATTGAATACGGCTGAAAGAACCGTGAATTGCTTGTGAAAGCGTGTTAATCGCTAAAGTTTTTGCCAATCCGGGAACACCTTCCAGTAAAATATGTCCTTGACCTAAAAGTCCGATCAACAATCTTTCAATCATATGCTTCTGACCGACAATCACTTTGTTCATTTCCATCACCAAAAGGTCAATAAAGGCGCTTTCTCTTTCTATTTTTTCATTGATTGCTCTAATGTCTAATGCAGTAGCATTTTCTTCCATAATCTAATATTTAAAGCCGTGAAGTTAGTATTTAATTTTAATGGTGCAAATTGAAAATTTATTTACTGGCAAGACGTTAACAATGTGTTAAAAATTATTTGAATCCCTTGGTTTTAAGGATGATTTATGATTTTCTTTTCATAAATTTAGAAACTCAAATTTAATAGCGTGAAAACAGCCTTATCTCCCATCATTGCGGGAACTATGAATTGGGGAGTTTGGGATAAAAATCTCAATACTTCTGAAATGGCAAACTTGATCCATGTTTGCTTCGAAAATAAAATCACAACCTTTGACCATGCCGATATTTATGGCGGTTACACGACCGAAGCTTCCTTTGGCAAAGCCTTGACGGAAAGCAAAATAGGTCGGGAAAAAATCCAGCTTATTTCAAAGTGCGGTATCCAGCATATTTCTGAAAATCGAGAAAATAAAGTCAAGCATTATGATTATTCGAAAGACTATATTATTTGGTCTGTAGAAAATTCTCTGAAAAATCTTCATTCTGATTATTTGGATGTGCTTTTGTTGCATCGCCCGAGTCCGTTGATGAATTCGGACGAAATTGCCGAAGCTGTAGAAAAATTGAAAGCTGACGGAAAGATTTTGGATTTTGGACTATCCAATTTTACGCCTTCGCAAACCGATTTAATTCGTTCCAAAACGGAAGTTTCATACAACCAAGTTCAATTTTCGGCAACCGATTTTGAAGCGATGTTGAACGGAAGTTTAGATCACATGCAAGTGAACAACATTCGTCCGATGGCTTGGAATCCGCTTGGAACGGTTTTTAGAGAAAATACGGACCAGACGAAAAGATTGAAAACGCTTCTGGCCGATTTGGTTTCAAAATACCATGTGGGTTCTGACACGATTTTATTGTCTTGGATTTTACAGCATCCGGCAAAAATTATTCCTATTGCGGGAACGGTGAATGTTTCAAGATTGCAACAGCTTTTTAAAGCGACGGAGTTTAAATTGGAAAGAGAAGAATGGTTTTCTATTTGGACGGAAAGTATGGGGAATCAGGTTCCTTAAAAAGTTATGAGTTTGCTAGATTTACTAAAAACTATTTCCCATTTTAATTACATCTTCAAAAATGAAAAAACTATTTTTATGCTCTTTTGCGTTTCTGATTTTAATCAGTTGTGCACCAAAAAAAGACACATATAATTTCGAGAAAATTATTTTTCATAGCTCTAGATGCTTTGGAAGTTGTCCTATAATCAATTTGCAAGTCAACAAAGACAAGTCAATTTTGCTTTCAAGAACGAAAAACGAAACAATGTCAAAAATTGTTGCTGATATAAATTATAACGAATTTGACTATTTCAAAGGAACATTAAGTGATAAACTTTATAATCAATTGATTTCTGAATTAGTTAAAACTAAAGACCTGAAATTTGATAGCCAAAACTGTTGCGATGCGCCTCTAAAAACGATGATTATTTATCAAGACGGAAAAAGAAAAGAAATTGAAACAATGTTTCCGCCAGAAGAAGCAGAAAACCTTATTTCAACCCTGTATGAAATTGGCAAATTAGAAATTTTTAACAAAGTCACTGAAAAATTTGAAATTGAAAATATCAAACGCCAAGATTAAATTTCCAGCAAAGAAATAAAAAATGAAAACAGTCTTAATAACAGGTGCAACAAGTGGCATCGGAAGAGCAACGGCAATCGAACTAGCCAAAAATAATTTCAAATTAATTCTTTGTGGCAGACGCGAAGATCGTTTGGCAGAATTGCAGATTGAATTAGAACACCGCACAAAAGTACATACTTTGAATTTCGACGTAAGAAAGAAAAAGGCGGTTCAAGAAGCAATTGATTCTTTGCCTCCAGATTTTTCAAAAATTGATGTTTTGGTTAATAATGCTGGAAATGCGCACGGTTTAGACCCAATTCAAACTGGAGATTTAGACGATTGGGATGCGATGATTGATATTAATGTAAAAGGTTTGTTGTATGTTTCTCACGCCATAATTCCGAAAATGGTGGAACAGCGAAGCGGTCATATCATCAACATCGGTTCGACGGCTGCAAAAGAAGTTTATCCAAATGGAAATGTCTATTGCGCAACAAAACACGCCGTTGACGCCATAAACCAAGGCATGCGAATGGATTTGAACCAATACGGAATTCGCGTCGGCGGCATTCATCCCGGAATGGTGGAGACCGAATTTTCACAAGTCCGTTTTAAAGGCGATGCCGAAAGAGCCGCGAACGTTTATAAAGGTTTTGAGCCTTTAAAACCAGAAGATATTGCCGACATTATAAAATTTGTGATCACAAGGCCTTATCATGTAAATATTGCTGATTTGGTCGTAATGTCAACCGCTCAGGCTTCGTCGACAATAGTAAATAGAATAATTTAAGAAAGGATTTTTCGATGTTTCGATTGTCCGACTTTCGAAACATCGAAAAGTCTAACAATCGAAATATCTTAATAAATGATCAACAAGCGCCTGCTCATCAAAAATCTTCTCGCTCACAATGACGAGAGCAGTTTTTATGACAAAAAGCGCCAATTGAACTTGCATACGCGGGAAGGAAAAGGGAAATTCTTGAAACACATTTGTGCTTTGTCTAATTCAAATCCTGCGAATAATTCTTATATTGTTGTGGGTGTTGAAGATCACGATAATGAAATTGTGGGCGATGATTTTTTTGACGACAGCCGAATCCAAAATCTGGTAAATGCCTTTTTGGAAAACCCTCCGAAGATTCAATATGAAAATGTTCCGTTTCCTAATTTGTCTAAGGATAAAGTCGTCGGCTTAGTTACAATCAAACCCAAAAAACGCGTTTCTTATTTCAAAAAAGGAATCCATACGATTATTGCAAAACAAGCTTTTATTCGAAGAGGAAGCAATTCAATTCCGGTCGAAGAATCGGAAGTCGAGCGGAATTACCAGAACACGGAAACCGTTATCAGCATTGAAAATAATTCGAGAAACAGCATTGAATACACTTTAGAAGGCGTGATTGATTTTATGAACAACCGCCACAAGGACATGTCTCCGAAGTATAAAGTTTTTAAGGAATTATTTGTGGTTTGCTGGGCCGGACATTCCAAAAAAGTCAAAGACAAAACGTATTTATCTCGCGTGGATATTGAGTTGGTAAACGAACAGGTCAAGCTTTTTTATTCGGCTTTGGATGAAGTTTCGATTGAATTTGACCACAATACTTTTTCGATTACCGAATATCTTGCTTTAGGCTTAAACGACAAAACGAGCTATTATCCGCTGGAAAAACAGACGATTTCTTTTTATGACAACGGCTATTATAAAATCGAAACCGAATTTCTCTTCGAACCGCCAGAATACAATCGGAAAATGCTTTTTCATATTTATAATTCTAATCTTTCCTTGCTTTCTAATTAGAAAAATCATTGCACTTATCAGATAGAGAGAAGAAGGATTTGTTGAATCTTCCATCTACTTTTATGATTTGTTACCTTAACGGATTTGATGATGCAAAACAGAAATTAATCGATGCAAAACATTTGCTGAAAGCTTTTGAAAATCCGACCGTTTATATCAGTTTCAAGGAGGCTTTGCGGATTTTGAGAAAAATGAAATATGATAAAAGCGTCGAGTAATTTGTGTCAATTTTTTTAATATTTGATTATCACAAATGTTTTTAGGATATTTGAATTTATGAACAGAACTTTTGTAATCGGCGACATTCACGGTGGCCTTCGCGCCTTAAAACAGATTTTTGAAAGAGCAAATGTCACCACAAACGATACCCTTATTTTTCTTGGAGATTATGTCGACGGTTGGAGCGAATCGCCTGAAATCATTGATTTTTTAATACAAATCAAAGAAACGCACAACTGCATTTTCTTGCGAGGCAATCATGACGATTTGCTTTTATCTTGGCTAGAACACAAAAAAGATAATCCGCAATGGTTCAATCACGGCGGAAAAATTACGATGGAAAAATACAGTCTTCTAAGTGATGAAGACAAACAACCGCACATCGATTTTCTGAAACTTTTAGAAAATTATTACCTCGACGAAGAAAACAGATTGTTCATCCACGCTGGTTTCACAAATCTGAACGGCGTCGAATATGAATATTTCCCAAAGATGTTTTATTGGGAAAGAACACTTTGGGAGAATGCGCTTTCTTTAGATCCGACGATTGAAAAAGACAGTCCTTATTATCCAAAAAGATTCACGCTTTACAAAGAAATTTTCATCGGACACACGCCCGTGACGCGCGTCGGAAAAACTACTCCTATTAATATAGCGAATATTTGGAATGTCGATACCGGCGCCGCTTTTAAAGGTCCGCTGACAATTTTAAATATAGACACAAAAGAATATTGGCAAAGTGATCCGCTTCCAGAATTATATCCAGAAGAAAATGGCAGGAATTAACCACCGTAAAGTCACAATAAATAGTATATTTGCCGAAAATTTTATACCATGAAGAAAATTATAACATCAGGATTGCTTTTGACAGCATTTTTAGGAAATGCACAGGCATTTAACGGAAAAGGAGATAACAAGTTCCAAGTCGGAGCGAATTTCCAAGATAACGCCACAGGAATTATGGCCACTTATGATTATGGAATCGGCGAAAACATGTCAATCGGTTTCTACACTACTTATTTATTGGGTGTTGACGGCGACGGTTCAGAGTTCAAGGATGAATTTGACGTAAAAGCTCGTTTTAACGCAAACATCGGAAATGTAATGGGATTGCCTGAAAACATTGACGTTTATCCAGGTTTGAACTTAGGCTTGAGAAATTTCGGAGCGCATCTTGGCGGCCGTTATTTTTTCACAAACGGCTTCGGCGTTTTCACTGAATTTGCCGTGCCAATTGCCAAATATGATAGCGATGTGTATGGCTACGAACACTTAAACAACCAATTTACGTTTAGTTTCGGAGCTTCTTTCAACTTATAAATAAAGAAAAAACTCGATATTAAAATCCGGTTCAAACGAATCGGATTTTTTTTGTTCTGTTATAAATAGGTTAAAATCAAGCCATCACAAAGCTCCTGAAAAACATTCTTCGTAAATTTATGTGACAACAAACGAACGAATGACGCTTTCAGAACACTACAATTCCGTTAGAAAACATACCGAAATCATCTGCCAACCCTTGAAAACAGAAGATTTCGTGCCACAACCCGTGAACTTTGTGAGTCCGCCGAAATGGCATTTGGCGCACACTACTTGGTTTTTCGAGCAATTTGTCTTGAAAGAACATTTGCCCGATTACAAAGTTTTTGATGACGATTTCAGCTTCCTTTTTAATAGTTATTACAACTTTGTCGGCAAACGCGTTTTCAGAGCTGACCGAGGAAACATCACGCGTCCCGGAGTTCAGGAAGTTTTTGAATACCGCGCTTATGTCGATATGCACATGCAAATTTTATTGCAGTTAAAATCTGAAGAGTTGAAAGATTTGCTTGAACTCGGATTAAATCACGAACAGCAACATCAGGAATTATTATTGACAGACATCAAATATATTTTAGGAAACAACCCAATTTTTCCAGTTTACAACGAAGATTTAGTTTGGGAAAATGATACCAATTCTGAAACTGGTTTTGCAAAAATTGAAGAAGGAATTTATGGAATCGGACACAATTCTGAAGAATTTTCCTTTGACAATGAGCACGGAAGACACAAAGTGTATCTGCATGAATTTGAAATTTCAAAAACCTTGGTGACTAATTCAGAATATTTAGAATTTATAAACTCTGACGGTTACAAAAATTTCAAATATTGGCTCGACGAAGGTTGGTCTTGGGTAACTGAAAATAAAATTGAAGCGCCATTATATTGGCACAAAATCGACGGCGAATGGTATCATTACACCATGAACGGATTGCAAAAAGTGAATCCGGAAGCTGTTGTAACTCACATCAGTTTTTACGAAGCTTCCGCATTTGCCGAATGGAAAAAGATGCGTCTTCCAACAGAATTTGAATGGGAAATTGCTTCTGATAAATTCAACTGGGGAAAACGCTGGGAATGGACCAATTCTGCTTATTTGCCTTATCCAAATTTCAAAAAACCAGAAGGCGCCATTGGCGAATACAACGGAAAATTTATGGTAAACCAAATGGTCTTGCGCGGTTCAAGTTGCGCGACATCGCCAAATCACAGCCGAAAAACATACAGAAACTTTTTTCACGCAGACGAGCGCTGGCAATTCAACAGCATTCGTTTGGCAAAATAATCACTTATGAAAATCACAATCCCAACATACAATCAAGCTTTTGCGGAAGACGTTTTGAAAGGCCTGACCGACAAGAAAAAGCATCTTTCGTCCCGTTATTTTTATGACGACGAAGGAAGCCATATTTTTCAGCAGATCATGAAAATGCCTGAATATTATCCAACGAATTGCGAGTTTGAGATTCTGTCGCAACAATCGGAAAGAATTTTAGAGAAATTAAATTTCAAAGAAAACTTTAATATTGTTGAATTTGGTTCGGGCGACGGCACAAAAACAAAGCAATTGCTGAAAACTTTTTTGGACAAAAAGGCTGATTTTACGTATGTTCCGATTGATATTTCTGAAGAAGCGATTTTGATTTTGGAGGAAAATATAAGAGCATCACTTCCCGAAATTAAGATGAATTCAAAAATTGGAGACTACTTTGATATTTTAAAGGATATATCGAAGGAAGAAACTCCGAATCTATTCCTGTTTTTAGGAGGAAACATCGGAAATTACAAAAAGGAGGACGCAATTGATTTGCTTCAAAAATTTGCTTCGGGAATGAAAAAAGGAGACAAATTGCTGATGGGAATTGATCTGCAAAAAAGTCCGAGAACGATTCAAAAAGCATACGACGATCCACACGGAATCACGAAGGCGTTCAATATGAATTTATTGAAAAGAATTAATCGTGAATTGGAAGCGGATATTGACTTGGATCAATTTGATTTTTATTGCCATTATAATCCAGAAAATGGTGAAGTGAATAGTTATTTGTTTAGTTTGATCAAGCAGAACTTTTACTCTAAAATTCTTGATAAATCATTCCATTTTGAAAAAGGAGAAACGATTTGGACTGAACTTTCTAAAAAATATAGTTTTACTGAAATTGAAGAATTAGCGACCAGGTTGGATTTTAAAGTGGTAGAGAATTTCTTGGATTCTAAATATTATTTTACGGATAGTTTGTGGGAGAAATAAAAAAATCCCGCCAGTTTTCACCAGCGGGATTTTAAAAAATTCTATCTAAATCTTATAAATCAAACTTAATTCCTTGAGCCAGAGGTAAATTTGTTGTGTAATTAATTGTATTTGTTTGTCTTCTCATATACACTTTCCAAGCGTCAGAACCTGATTCGCGTCCGCCACCAGTTTCTTTTTCTCCACCAAAAGCACCACCGATTTCAGCACCAGAAGTTCCGATGTTTACATTGGCAATTCCGCAGTCAGAACCAGCAACAGAAAGAAATCTTTCTGCTTCACGCAAATTATTTGTCATAATTGCAGAAGACAATCCTTGCGCCACTCCGTTTTGGATGGCGATGGCATTGTCAATGTCTCCGTCATATTTCAAAAGATATAAAACTGGAGCGAAAGTTTCGTGCTGCACAATTTCATAATGACCTTCTGCTTCAGCAATTGCAGGTTTTACGTAGCATCCGCTTTCATAACCTTCGCCAGAAAGAACGCCACCTTCAACAATAATTTTTCCTCCTTCAGCAACAACTTTCGTTAAGGCTTTGTTATACATTTCTACAGCGTGCGTATCGATTAGCGGTCCAACGTGGTTGTTTTGATCCAAAGGATTTCCGATTTTCAATTGACCGTAAGCCGAAACAATTGCGTCTCTTACTTTGTCATAAATACTTTCGTGGATAATCAAACGGCGTGTTGACGTACAACGTTGTCCGGCAGTTCCCACAGCGCCAAAAACAGCACCGATAACCGTCATTTTCACGTCAGCATCTGGCGTCACGATGATTGCATTGTTTCCACCTAATTCTAATAACGAACGGCCCAAACGGCCCGCAACAGTTTGCGCCACGATTTTACCCATTCTTGTTGAACCAGTTGCAGAAACCAACGGCACACGAACGTCAGAAGTCATCCATTCTCCTACCTTGTAATCTCCATTGATTAAGCAAGAAATTCCTTCAGGAAGATTGTTTTCTTTTAAAACTTCGGCAATAATATTTTGACAAGCAACACCGCACAAAGGTGTTTTTTCAGATGGTTTCCAAACGCAAACGTCTCCGGCAATCCAAGCTAAAGCGGTGTTCCAAGACCAAACTGCTACCGGGAAGTTGAACGCAGAAATGATTCCTACGATTCCAAGAGCGTGATATTGGTCGTACATTCTGTGTCCAGGACGTTCAGAGTGCATTGTGAAACCGTGTAATTGACGCGATAGACCTACTGCAAAGTCACAGATGTCTATCATTTCTTGCACTTCGCCAAGACCTTCTTGCAATGATTTTCCCATTTCATAAGAAACCAATTTTCCAAGAGCGTCTTTTTTCTCGCGCAATTTTTGTCCGAATTGACGAACGATTTCTCCACGTTGCGGTGCCGGCATCATACGGAAAGTTTTGAAAGCTTCGGTTGCGCTTTGCATTACTTTTTCGTAATCTTCTTTTGTTGTAGTTTTTACTTTTCCGATTAATTGACCGTCAACTGGGGAGTAGCTTTCCAGGATTTCTCCGTTTGAAAACCAAGAATTTCCTGTTGAAGTTCCTTCGTTAATTTCTTTGATGCCTAGTTGTTGCAAGGCTTCCTGCATTCCGAATTGATTTGCTGTTGTTGCCATTTATAACTTTTTGATTGTAAATTGTAATATTTTTTGCGAAGTTATGATTTATAGGTGGAATTTGCGAATTAAAATGCGATTTTGGCAATCAGATGTCATTGCGACGAAGGAAGCGATCGCATAATCTGAATAACCAAAAAACTTTTTGAACGCTGATTTGGGCGGATGACGCTGATTTTCGCAGATTCTATTTTGTTACAATTAATATGTTGAAAATAGATTATGTGCTTCCTTCGTTGCAATGACAGTGGAGACAAACTGCGTCAGTAGCCCCGATTGCAGCGGAAACCCCGGAAACAAAAAAAGCCAGTGTTTTTATTTTAAAGTTTTCAGGAAAAAGCCGTATCGGTTGAATACTAAGCTTTTATAGGAATAATCAAAGAAGTCAGGTAACGATTTGGTAACGGTGCTTATTACTTTGCTTTTCAACGTGTTTCCGTTCGCTCAAAACAAATATACAAAAGAATATATTACATACCAAAATGATTGAAGTTGGTAAAAATTTAGTAACGTTCCGCTGCTTCTCGTCAGTTGTGAAGTTCGGAACGAATTATTTTCCGTTAAAGATAAAAATTCTTGCGAAACGTGAACGTGAATTTACAACAAAACTCGCAATTGCGAGAAACAGATGTGTTTGCCCTGCATCCGCAGGACACACTCTGTAGTGTCGAAGAAAAATTCGAAAATACAAATTTCGAATTAAGAATCAAACATATGGAGTGTTATTTTTCTAGAAGGTGTAAGTCCTTTATGGGCGGATTAACAATTCGAACCATTAGCACGTCGCAAGGTGGTTTATCGTGAGGTATGCACTGAAGGAAGCGAAATGCGAAGCATTCATGAACTCCGATAAAGAGAAAATAAATACTTCGTGAATAAACGGCAAAATCCGGTACTGACGAACAGAAATGTCATATGAGGCAAGTTAAAACGGATCAGCGTCCACAGCAACGTAACGTCCCAAGATTACCAAAGTTTTAATTTGTAGATGACGCAGGAATTGGAGGAAAGAAAAAGCGGTTACCAGGGGAGGTCTTGACAACTACGAGTTGGTTACGTCAAGAAGTCAGCAGAAGTCATAGTACTTGTGGCCAACGAGGTGCAAATAGAAATTGCACAGGACTCACTAGCAAGGAAGGACCGAACGCAAAGAGGTTTTCAATGGCTAAAAGAATTCGCCACGGCGAATAGCTTTAGCTAACGAAAACAGATTGAAACAAAACTAAGATGATTGAACGCGTAGTACATCCTTATCAGCTTGAAAAAGCATTAAGCCACGTTATTGCCAACAAAGGCAGTGCGGGGGTTGATGGCGTTTCGGTACGTGAAATTTGCAAGATATTCACCGAAAAGAAACAGCAATTTATCCAGCAAATTAAAACAGGAAACTATCAAGTGCAACCCATTTTAGGGATTGAAATTCCAAAAGGAAACGGAAAAACCCGATTATTGGGCATTCCTACCACCACCGAAAGAGTATGGCAACAAAGTGTGGCACAAAATCTTGCACCACTATTTGAACCCGAATTCAAGCCCAATAGTTATGGATTTAGACCCAATAAAAATGCCCGACAAGCCGTTGGACAAGCACGGGAATACATCCACCAAGGGTTAAACCACATTGTAGATACCGACTTGAAGAATTTCTTTGACGAAGTGGACCATTGTTTGTTGCTGAATTTAGTGTACCAAAAAGTAAAGTGCAAAACCACGATGCAACTCCTTCGGAAATGGCTCAAAGCACCCATTAAAATCAACGGAAAACTACAAAAACGAAGAAAAGGCGTGCCGCAAGGAAGCCCATTAAGTCCGCTCTTATCCAATATTCTGCTCCATCAATTGGACAAAGAATTGACCAGAAGAGGACACAAATTTGTGCGTTATGCCGATGACTTTAGTATTTATTGCAAAAGCCACAATCAAGCGAAAGCGACTAAAGTTGTTATTGAAAAGTTCCTAAAGAACAAGCTCAAACTAACCGTCAATCAAGAAAAGAGCGGTGTTCGAAAACCCGTTAACTTCACGATATTAGGCTTTAGTTTTGTGCCTGTTTACAAAAAAGGAAGTAAAAACCAATACCAACTTGTAGTAGGCGAAAAGGCATGGAAACGCCTAAAGGAACGGCTGAAAAGCATTACCCGAAAAACCACACCAGCAAAATTTGACGAGCGACTAACCAAGATAAAAGAAGTGCAACGAGGATGGTTAACCTATTTTCGGGGTACCAACATCATGGGGAAATTGCGAGATTTAGACGGCTGGCTTAGAAATCGACTGCGTTATTGCATTTGGCACGACTGGAAAAAACCTGAAAGAAAGAGGAAAAACCTCATACGATTGGGAATCGACCAAGACCACGCTTATGCTTGGAGCAGAACTCGAAAAGGCGGTTGGGCAATAGCTCAAAGTCCCATTTTAGGCACAACAATAACCTTACAACGCTTGAAGAAAAGAGGATACTTATCCTTAACCGAACTTTACATCCAACTCCATCCATCTCTTTGCGAACCGCCGAGTACGTGACCCGTACGCTCGGTGGTGTGAGAGGCTCTCCCTGCTAGTTTCTAGCGGGGCAGTCTACTCGATTGGTGGTAGTTATTATTTTTCAGCAATTGGTAATTTAGAAATTCCTTCTTCAATTTTTTGTATTCCTTCTGGATAGAGTTTTTTATGATAATACATTTCATTAAAGATTTCACAAAATTTTATAATACTTTCAAAATCATTTTTTTCAATATTTATTTCAATCTCTTTATATGAATTTTGAAAAAGTTTTATATTCTTATTTTCCCTTGTTTGTTCATCGTCTTCAAAATACTCCCAGGCGAATACGCATAAATCTTCACAACCAACTTTTTCATTGTGAATTAGCCAATTGCGAATTTCAAAATCATTTGATTTGATTTTTTTAAATTTTTCTAATTCGACTTGAGTTAAACTTTCATATTTATGAAGTTCTAGTAACTCCTTTATTTTTTCATAAAAATCACAAAATATGATATTATCTTCAATTCTATATTTATTGCATAATTTCAGTAAATTATCATCTTCATTTTCAAAAGAAATATTATAACTATTGCGTGAGCAATAGTTATAAATATTTTCATTTTGTTTCAACCAATTATGTAATTCTGAAATTGGAAATAAAGTATTTGTTCTAAAATATTCAAGAGCTTTTTGTATTGAGTAAGTTGTCATTATCTTGTCTTGATTAAATTAATCAGTCAATATTCCAATAGTTTTCAGGATCACCTTCAAAAGCTGAATTTATTGTGTCATCATCGAAACCATATGCTCCATTATATTCTGAATAACTTCGTCTATCGTATTCATAATCTCCATCATCATAATCTTCATATACTTCTTCAAAATTTTCATCAAGATAATAACCAAATTTTTCAAAATTTGACTTTATATCTAAATCAAAAAAATAATTATTGAGGTTTTCATCATAACTTACACCATATTTTTTCTCGAATTTGATATTGTTTAATGCTAAAGTTTCATTACTGAAATTTAATTTATAATCGATTAAGTTTGGAGCAAATTCAAATATTGTTGAATTCAATCTATTAACTGTAATTTTGGATAAAAATTTTAATTTTTCAATTCTTAATAAATGTGGAGGTATAATAAATTTCTCCACATTTTTTATTGCCCAATCTAAATAATTAATGTCTGGATTAATTAGATTGGTTTTTTCTGAAACTTCACAATTAAGGCAATCTTTGCGGTTTAATGTTCTTGTGTTGCGGAAATCACATTTTAGAATTTTTTCTATTAGATTAGAAAAAGATTCTGTTTTTTCTAATTCATTTTCAGCTTGATTCACGTAGAAGTGTTTTTCTATTGCAAAGAAATTTTTTGTAAGTAATGAATTAAATGGACTATTTCTAACATCGTCGATAGTATTTCTAATTTCGTCTGTTATTTCAAAATAAGGAACTATAATTTTATTATTAAATTCTTTGTTTTTACAAAAATCAATAATTTCATTTACATAATCTTGTATTAAATTTACCCGATTATATGTAATATTTATTTTTCCTTTTAAAACTTCAAGAATTGATTTACTTTTATATTTTCCAAAGTTGATTTTTTCTTCACTACTAATGAAACTAGAAATTCTTTTTTCAACAGCCTTTCCGTATTCAAATTTAAGCCACAAGTAATTTTCATAATAATTTGAAAAATCATCATAAATAGCATTTCCTAACCCAATTTGAATTATTCCCGAAAACCAATCAGCAAAAACAGGTTCATTTGTTTTAAAAACGTCGTAGTAATTTTGATTTGAAGTTTCTAAATTTGTTATGAATAATTTGTCATCTGTCAATTTCCAATAACCTTGATAACCTCGCCAATGCGCAGTTGTATGTGCTTCAAATTTTAAATTATTTTTTTCAATAAACGAATTTAAAGGCAAATTACTCATAGAATAATTTTCTCCTCTATATTCAATTATTTCACTCGCTTGCATTGTCATAATTTCTCTCTATTTTGTCTATTTGCGCAATTTCGGCTACAATTACCACCAACGTCAGTCTGTGAAAAAACCGCCGTTTTAGTACCTCCAAATATAAAAAACTATTTGCATAAAAACAGGAATATTCGTATTTTTAAAGATGCAACACATCACCGGAATTTCCCGTAACCAAATGACCTTCTCTAGTTTAGATGAGCACATTGCTACTGCTAATCCCACCCGGTTTATCGATGCTTTTGTAGAGCATATTGATTTAAAATCATTAGGTTTTGAAGTGCAGACTCTAAAAACAGAAGGCCGTCCGAGTTTTGATACCAAAATTTTTCTCAAGCTTTATCTTTATGGTTATCTCAATGGGCTTCGAAGTTCGCGAAAATTAGAGAAAGAATTTGTCCGAAATATAGAAATGCAATGGCTCTTGTGCGGGCTGGTTCCCAACTACCACAGCATATCTGACTTTAGGAAAAACAACCCTTTGGGATTAAAAAAGCTATTTAAACTTTTTGTCTCATTTTTGAAAGATGCCGATCTCGTTGCAGGCGAAACCATCGCCATCGACGGTACCAAATCCCGAGCCCACAACAGTAAGAAAGCCAATTTCAACCAAAAGAAAATCGATAAGCATCTGGCTTACATCGAAGAAAAAACACAGCACTACTTAGAGGAATTGGCCCAAAACGATCAAAACGATTCAGGCATTAGCATCAGCAAAATCCAAGAAAAAATAGAGCGACTCAAGACCAATAAAATCCGATACGAACTCTTGGAAGAAAAACGCCAAGCCAGCGGTGAACCCCAAATCAGCACGACCGATCAAGATGCGCGAGCCTTGCTGGTTCAAGGCCAGGTGGTGGAAGTGAGCTATAACATTCAGGCAGCGGTGGACAGCAAGCACAATCTGGTTGTAGCCACGCACACCATCAACCGAAACGACCGAAATGCCCTGACGGCGATTGCCTTGGAGACCAAAGAAAACTTACAAGTAGAAACTTTTACTGTTTTGGTCGATAAAGGCTACCACAACGGACGCGAAATCAGCCAATGTAAAAACCATAACATTACCACGATTGTGGCGCATCCCGATCAGGGAATAAGTAATGAAAACGGTACTACAAAAGCCTATTTGGTAGCTCAATTTCTGTACGACAAAGCATCCGATACCTACACCTGTCCGATGAACCAAACCCTAAAAACCACCGGAACCTGGCACAAGAAAACCAGAGACAAGGACAGCTATGACTTTAAAAAATACCGAACGCCAGCCTGCAAGGAATGTCCAGCAAAATCGCACTGTACCAGCAGAAAAGGCGGTCGGGAAATTGACCGGAGCCAGTATGCCGATGCCGTAGAAGAAAACAACAGGCGCTACCAAGAAAACCAGCAGCTGTACCGCAAACGCCAAGAAATCAACGAGCATATCTTTGGCACTATCAAGCGCCAATGGGGCTACAACCACACCAACTTAACAGGGCTCGAAAAAGTAAACGGAGAACACAGCCTGATTATGCTGGTGTACAACATCAAGCGTACGATAAATATTTTGGGCATACCCGATCTGATGGCCCGATTTAAGAATTGGAAATCGCCTTACAAAACAAAGGCGTGTCTTCTTTTTAAGACGATCCTTTTAAAGCTCTTTCCAAGTCATTTTGAAATCCAATTCTATTTTGTTGCTTAAAAAACAGCCTTCCTTACAAGAGATTTATGCAAGCATCAGAAAGCTCTTTGTGAGTTAAAAATGTGAAAAAGGGAGTTTTTTCACAGCCTGACGTTTTGGCGCTTGGCGAAGGTGGCGATTTTCACCACAAATGTTGATGCGGAGAACCAAACTTTGATTAACCACAAAACTGTCTGCGGAGCACTGAACCGCCACTTTTGCCAAACGCCTGTTATGCCCAGTTTTTATTTTTCTGTCCAATATTTTTCTTTTAAATATTCTGTTTTTTGAATGTCGCAACCTAATACAAATACTCTGTAAACTGGTCTGTCTGGTCCGTAATAGGGTATTTTGTCTTCAAAAAATTCTGTTTTTATTTTCTGTAATTCACTTTTCAGGTCATTGATTTTATTTAGGTCTGTCGAAAAACCTATGCAATGAGTTTTTGCCCATTTGTCAGATTTAATTTGATTAAAAGCATACTCAATTATTTCAGGTTCAGACTTGAAGTATTTCAAATTGTTTTTTTGTCCACGTTCAGTATAATACCAAATAAAAAGTCCGCCCGAATTGTCAATTCCATAACCTTCATAAATACTGTTTCCGTTTATCGAATAACTGTTGAAATTTAAGCAATTTTCTTTCATCCATTTTTCAAGTTCACTTTCTGTCCTTGGTAAATAGTTGCTATCCATTTGTCAGTTTTTTATGGGTGAATGCTCGCAACTCAATTTCAGCTTTTAGTTTTTCAAATTCGTTGTCAAAATATAATTTAAAGAAGTGTTTTACATTTTCCCAGTTGTCAAGTTTAGTTTGAATTTGCTCGTCTTGATTTTCTCCATAAACAAAAAATAGGTCGAGGTTTTTGTGAACTTCAAGAACAAATTCGTTTTCCATATGTCCAACCCAAAATGCTCCGTGTTCTTCGTCCATTCGGATTGTTTCTTCTATTGCGTTTTTTATGTCTTCAAATGTTGCGTTCTCAACAGAGTCGCCCCAACCTTTTTCTATCCAAAAGTTTGTTGTCATACGTGTCGTCTTAAAATTGGGCATAACGTTTTGCGGCTTGGCGAAGGTGGCGATTTTTACCACAAATGTTGATGCGGAGAACCAAACTTTGATTAACCACAAATGTGTCTGCGGAGCACTGAACCGCCACTTTTGCCAAACCGCTGTTATGCGTTCGCCCTTCTTTTCCTGTAATAGTTTTAGTATCCAATATTGATGTCTTTTTTAGGTAATATTAAATACAAAAAGCAGACTTCAAAGATAAATAACATCTTCAAAATCCGCTTAAAAAGTAATGAAATTTGTCTATTTAGGTTAGATTTTTTCAGCAATGGGAAAGTCAATTTCAAACTCTGTCAAGTTGTGTAAATAGTTGCTGATAATTTTATCGCCAACAACTATTATTACATCTATCATATTGGCTTCGTTGTAACCTGCTCCAAAAAATGCTTCTCTGCTTTCTTCGTTTGCACGTCCACGGTTTTTATTGCAGTAATTTTTCTATTTTTAAAAGAATAATTGTTTCGGTAATATTACAATTGCCCCCTCGGTAAAAACGCCTTTTTTGATGTAAAAATATAAACCAGAGCGTTTATACTGAGGGGATAAAAGACTACTTTTCTTCCAAACCTGCTTCATTATAAACCACCATCAACGAAATACCCAATGCCATAATATCTTTCAAAACAAAAAAGTCTGTAGTGGGTACACCATCAATTATTTTATTAATACCTGGCGTTGTCAATAAAAAACTTAGAGTTGTGCCAAAAATAACGACTGCTGCCCAGCCAAATATTTTTCCAACTTGGGGTTTAAATAAACTCCAAATTAAACCAATACCTACAATGATTTCGAAAAGCCCAATGATATTTGAAACGACTTGAACGCTCAACACTTTGTACATCCACGACATCAAAAAGTGGTTTTCAACGTAAGGTTTTATGAATACAGCTTCCGATGGTGTGAATTTAAAAAAACCAATCCAAAGTAATACAACGACGACACCTGAAACGGCTATTTTATAGCCTAACTTATTTATTTTACTCATTTTATTTATTTTTAAAAGAATTGTAATTGAAAAAATTGGGGTGATTGCTTAGAGAAAAATACGTTTTATTTTTACGCTTCAACCAATTATAATTTTTCTGCAACAGGAAAGTCAATTTCAAACTCTGTCAAGTTGTGTAAATAATTGCTAATAATTTTATCGCCAACAACTATTATTACATCTATCATATTGGCTTCGCTGTAACCTGCTCCAAAAAATGCTTCTTTGCTTTCTTCGGTTGCACGTCCACGATTTTCAACTGCTGATGCTGTGAATTTCGCTAAAGCGTCTAACTTACTGTCGAAACTTGCTGTTCCTTTACGAATTTCTAAAATTTGTTCGTCTGAAAAACCATTCATTTTTCCTAATGCTGTGTGAGCCGATTGGCAATAACGACAACCATTAATTTGACTTGTTACCAAGTTTATCACTTCTCTTTCTTTGGCTCTTAATGTGCTTTTTCGATTTTGAAGCGTTAAATAGTCGCCTAATGCTGTTTCATTTTTAGCGAAATAGGCATACAAATTAGGAACAAAACCTAAACCTTTTTGGAGGTTGTCAAACATACCTTGATTGTTTGCAGATACTTCTTCTCTTGTTGGAACCGTGTAAGTTCTTTTTTCTGATGTTGTCATTTTATTATTTTTTAAATATTGTTTGTCTTTATTGACGATACAAAGGTGCGATGACTTACAATAGATAAAAATGATGTAGTTTAGGAAATTTGGTTGATGTAGTTCAACTTTTCTTTGAAACCCTTTTATTTCTTATTCTGGATAAAAATTCATTCGTCATTCCTAAATAAGAAGCTAAAGCATATTGAGGAACTCTTTGCACGATTTGAGGATATTTATTTGAAAAAGTTTCGTAGCGTTCTTCGGCTGTTTGGGTTAGGTTTGAAATTATTCTTCTCTGTTGAGCAGCAAGTCCTCGTTCTGCCATTATCCTAAAAAAAGTTTCAAATTTGTGATTTTGTAATTTTAGTTCTTGTTCTTTTTCATAGTCAAGTTGTAAAATTATGCTGTCTTCTAATGCAACCACAAACATTGTCGCAGGTTGTTGAAAAATATAGCTGTTATAATCTGTAATCCACCAGTCATCAATGGCAAAAGTAATTGTGTGTTCTTGCCCTTCATCAGCCACAAAATAAGCCCTAAATGCTCCTTGCAAAACATAGTGTCTGTGCTTGGCTATAAAGTTTGGTTGAACTATGAATTGTCGTTTTTTAATTTTTTCTTCTTTGAAACAAGAACTAAAAAGCTTCTTTTCTTCTTCTGTCAGTTTTACAAACTTGTCAATATATGAAGTTATTTTGTTTGTCATTTAGTCTAATGTTGATGATTAGTAGTGTCGCTCATAGGGTGACGCATAACGCACAAATATCCGAAAGTTTTAATAAACACACAAATTAAACATCTATCAATACGTCAGTAACTTATGATTTTATATATTTGCAGATATTCAAAATGCGAAGCTATATGGATACTCAAAATACGAACCCCGAATTTAATCCTTCTCTTTTTAAAATTACTTTAGGAACACATCGGGGAAAGAAAGTGATTTGGTTAAAATTTAATTATGATAAACTCTTAATTGAAATATTGCGACAGCACACCAAAGCACATTGGTCGCAATTGGAAAAAACTTGGTACGTGGTTGATAATCTGCATAACAGAAATCTTTGCGGTATTCAGCCCGATATTGTGGGAAAAGATATGCTGTGCAAAATATCTGCATCCAACTTGCCCGAGTTTCAAAAATACCAAAACATACTTACTCTCAAAAGCTTATCGCCGAATACCATCCGCACCTATTCCATTGAGTTTGCCCAATTATTATATTTGCTTAAAGATTTTCCTGTACAGGAACTTTCACCCGAAAGACTGCAAAGCTATTTCTTATACTGTTTCAAAGAACTGAAACTTTCCGAAAACCAAATCCACAGCAGGATAAATGCAATAAAGTTCTACTACGAAAAAGTTTTGCATCGTAAAAAAATGTTTCTTGACATTCCACGCCCCAAAAAACCTTTGCTTTTGCCCAAATCACTGAACATTGAAGATGTAAAAAAGCTTTTTTCAGTAACCGAAAATATCAAACACCGGCTTATTCTGCAACTCTGTTACGGAATGGGCTTGCGTGTAAGCGAAATCGTGAACCTGAAAATTGAAGACATCGACAGTCGGAATATGAAAGTACTCATTCACAGGGGCAAAGGCAAAAAGGACAGATATGTCAACCTGCCACATTCAGTATTGGAAGATTTACGGAATTATTATAAAGAATATCTTCCGAAAGACTTCCTTTTTGAGGGACAGTATGGTGGACAATATACCGTACGAAGTTCACAGCTTGTTTTCAAAAAGGCAATGAAAAAGGCAAAAATAAACAAAAACATAGGCATTCACGGATTGAGGCACAGCTATGCAACACATCTTTTGGAATTTGGCACAGACATTAGTTTTATCCAAAAGCTTTTGGGGCATAACGATATCCGTACCACACAAATTTATGCCAGGGCTTCGGACACATCGATTGCTAAAGTCGTTTCTCCTTTGGATAGGATATGAAATCAAAGCTCGAAGTTTCGATTGCACAACCCTGCTGAGGATTTTAGCTACAACAATAAGACTGACTCTTAACTTTGTTATCTAGGGTAATATTTTTTCTTCTTAATCTGATTAGCAAACACTTCTTCCTCGTAATCTTCTCCCTGTGCATCAGGTAGCAAACTGAATAATCCTAAATCAGAACTATCTGAATGCTCAATTGAAATAATTTCAAATAGGTCTTTTGTCGGCAGATTGTCTATCGTATTCGTACTAGAAGGGCTATTCTGCATTTTTAACTCGGGCTTATTTCCATTGTCCCACCATTCGTTAAAGACATTTGCTGACAGGTTTCTATCCAAAGCTGAACCGTTCCAAACACTACGGCTTTCGTGGTCAATAAAGGTCATTCCGTAAATTCGTCCTTCATTATTACGTCTTACAACCGTATTGATGCCCTGTTCTGCAAGTTGCTTTTTAAATTCCGTTTCGTTCTTTGTGGTATGTATAGCCAATTCAATTGTATTCTTTAGGACAGACCTTGCAGGGTTGGTTTTCATTTTCTCTTTGGATTGTTCAAAATGTTTTTGAAGCTGTACCACACCTGCATCTTTTCCGAAAAGCGATGCCTTGAACGGATTACTTACTTTGTTCCTTTTTTCGTCCAACGCTACATACACCAATCCGTTTACGGTCTGACCGTTCCGCTCTCCTTTGACTTCTTCCGCTGTGATACTGAAAAGGAAAAGTAACGCATTGTAACTACCTATAGTAGAATAGCTATAATACTTTGGTAGATGCCGTACTACCGAAGCAATCTGACTTTTGATGTCGCCATTTTTATGATTTACAGGCTTAAAAACTTTATTAGTTTGTTTCTGTTCCTGCTCGATGGCTTTGTTCAGGTTATATTTCGTTTCCAAATCCCGACAGATTGCCATTGAACGTGGGTGGTCGTAATCATCGGGGATTTTCTTTCCGTCAATTTCCACGCAGGTCGAAACGATATGGATATGCGTGCGGTCTATATCGGTATGCTTGAAAACAATATAGGGCTGATTGCCGTACCTCATACGTTCCATATATTCCTGTGCCATATCCGCAAACTGCTGGTCGCTGACCTTATCCGCAGGATCTGGGTTCAGCGATATATGCCTTACCGTCTTTTCTGTTTTGATATTGGCAGACAGATACGGCTCAAAACATTTGTTGAAATATTGGGAAGAATACCTGCCGTCCACCGTATCAGGTATCTTATTTAGCAACAGAACCGCTCCGTTTTCCTTTTCCACTTTCTGCTGATTGTACAGAATTGCCCCGTACATATTGCTTCCTTTTCCAATTTTTGCAATCATTTTTCTACTCTTTTTTCAGGTATTTCTTTTCAAATTCTGAGCTTAGGGCAACAACTTTCAGCAACAATTCTTTCATTTCTATTGTCTGTTTTTCCAATTTATAGAAGTATGCAGATGCTTTCTTATCCGAAAAGTTTGTGTTCAACAGCTTTACAATCTGATTGTAATTGGTTGCTATCCCTCTGAATTGGCTAAAAAATCGGGTCAGCCCTTCGTGGTATTCTACTGCATCCATATTAATTTTGACGGTCTTTAATGTCTTCTGAAAGATGCAAGCCGTAATGAAATGTGCCGTTACTTTCATTCCCGACTGGTCAAAAAGGGCAAGGAATTTGGCATTGTCCTCGTCATTCAGGTTAAAGGAATACCGATGTACCGCAGGGTCAATCTTTGGTTTTCTCCCTGTTTTCCTAATCTGTTTTCTGTCATTCTCTTCCATAATAATCCATTTTAATTTTTAAACAAACGGGCGACTTCGGAGCCGTTTCCAGCCCCCTGCAAGGGCAAGTGCTTTTGAGGTGCCGAAATTCATTTCGAGTACCTCAAAAGATAACTTGCTCTGAACAGGAGTTCAGAAAATCCGTTTTGAAAACGGATTGGAGTTAGCCGGGAAATCCCATCGATTCTATTACAAATTTCGGTAAGACTGTTTGAATAACAGTCATTTATAGTCACGTCAATGAACGACAAATAGTTCCTCTGAATGCCACCACAATGCATATTGGGACTGCTTTAATTTCCTTTGTATATGGCTAGCTGGCTGATTGGTTATATCCTTAGTTAGTTAACTAATTAGCATAAAGTCCGACAGTAAATCATCATAATTGATTGCAAGCGAATTGCAAATTTTTCAGTTAATGAAACAGCTAATTATGGGTATGCAGTTGCATAAGTAAATAGATAGGTAGTTACATAGTTACAATAGTATATATAACTGGCTGTTCAGCTAACCAGTCAGCTAATTTGTGATAACATTAATAACAACAGATATGATACACGAAGAAAACAAAAATCAGCAACCCGAAACAGAGGGTTTTATAGAAAATTTCCTAACTGATAAGAAGAAGGAACCTTCCACAGGACAACAGGCGTTAAAGCATCGGGAAGACTTTGCCAAACCCCAAGTGGATGAGGAAGCGATCATGCGTGTAATGGCAGGTGAAGAACCTGCGGAAACTGAAACGGAACGCAAAAGACCGTCCGTTAACAATACTAAAAAAAGTAATTCACAGCCAAAGAAGCTGACCCAAGAAGATTACTGTGGACAGTTCTTTAAAATCCCTACAACAACGGCAAGCAGGGGCAAATCGGTCTATGTACGGCAGGAACACCACGAAACGTTCAACAGACTTACCAATATTATGGGCATTGACAAACTCACCATTTATGCATATTTGGATAATATTATCGAATACCATTTTCGGGAGTTCGGGGAATTGATTAAAGAAATCTATAACGAAAAGCACAAACCCTTGTTTTGACAATTACTTGTGTCTGCAAAAAGAATAGCAGAATATTTTGGATATTCTGCTGAAAAGCCATTGAACGCCAAACAGTACCGCTGACAGCTACTTTGGACAAATGCTTCGCTATCAGGATTAATTTCCCGAAAAGCGAAAAATTATGCTACACAAAGAAACGGTCAGCAAAGAAATGTGGGAACTTCTCCAAAGGCTGATGAAAGATGAAATACTGAAAGATTTTAATCTCGTTGGCGGAACTTCGCTAAGTCTTCAGATCGGCCACCGATTAAGCATCGATATAGATCTGTTCACTACAAAAGGCTTTGACGAACAAGCCCTGTTGAAAGATTTAGCCAATAAGTATCCGATAAGGATAAGGGATATGTTTGATAATACAATCCTGCTAGATATAGATAAGGTAAAAGTAGATATTCTCGCCCACCAATATCCTTGGCAAAAGCCCATTGAAACAATAGAAGGGGTACGGTTAGCTTCTCTAGAGGACATAGGGGCAATGAAACTTCACGCGATCTTTCAAAATGGTACACGGATAAAGGATTTCATTGATATGTACTTTCTCCTAGAACATCATCCGCTTACGATCTATCTGGAATCTTATCGGAACAAGTATGGTGGCAATCCTGCTATGGCTTCATACGCTTTATTGCATCATAAAAATATAGATAAGGAAGTAAAAGTTAATATGTTGAAAGGAAAAGAAGTTGATATGAAAAAGGTTGCTGAGCGATTGACAAAAGCTGTCTATAATCCAACGCTCAAATTCGGAGAAAGACCAGATCCGCCTAATAAAGGCAGAGGTTTTAAGCGCTGATATAATGAGTAACAGCTAAAAAAATCGTATCTTTATTGTATGGAATTAAGAGGACAAAATAAAAACATTCCAAATCTTGACCCTGTCTTTTTTTGGGATTTCGATATTGATGCAATGGACTTTATGAAAGCCCATAAGACCATTATTGCCCGAATTATCGAACGTGGCGGTCAGGAAGAGATTGATGAAATTATCCGTTTTTATGGGTATAGCAAAGTAGTCACGGCTATCCGTGACGAAATCTACTTCCTGCCCAATTATGCTATTGACAAAGCGCTGAAATTCTTTTCCGAACTTAAAAAGGAAGAAATGTACTGTTACCTGAACCGTAAGGGCAAGCCCTATCATTGGATATAAAAATCCAATACTAAAAGCGGTGTTCTTTTTGCTTCTTTTTCTTGCTCCGCAAATTCTCCAAGAAAAAGAAGTCACGGCTAACCGATAAAGGGCAAACAAAATACCCTATCCCTCTAAAGATTGCATATAGCCGTAAAATTCTCAAAAAAATGTTTCCAAAAGAAAAAAACAAGAAAAAAAGAAAGCAGATAAACGGGAAGGGCAATGCAGAGCCAAAAGGAAACGGAATAAGTCCCGAAGGGTGAAAAAGAAAAAAATATTTGGCGAAGCTTTTTTCTTTTTCATTATGCCGTAAGCTTTTGGCTGGCCGTTGTGTGGGATGCCCTTCCCAACTTAGCTGTCTTTTTATCTGTTTATTTGGAAACCTATCTTTACTAACAGTTCCGCTTATGAAAAGCGGAATAGATTTCATTTATAAATGATCTGGCTTTAAAAGCCACAGAAAGGATAACGGAAAATACTTTTGGGTATGTGGATGGGGTATTTTTTGTTTTGCTTTCTACAATATCCGTACAAAACTTTTTAATTTGCCGAGGAGGAAGCGTCGGTAAATTAAAGTGTTTTGAGGATAAAAATCTGGTTATAATACTCTTATCTGGTAATTGCACGCCAAATACTACCTCTGGATGCAAGATTATAATGACTGATATAAGTAACCTATATTTTTGAAGTTTAAATTGCAAAAATATGGACGTAGCAGTTTTAGATATTCAGATTTTAAAAGCACTGTATAGGGAAGTAAAGGAAGTTTCCAATTTGATTGCGGAAATTACTGCACCCTACAAAGCACTTCAACAGGCAACGAAATGGCTTGACGGGCAGGAAGCCTGCCAATTGCTCAATATCAGCAAGCGAACGTTGCAAACGTACAGAACAAAAGGTGTTCTCGGGGCAACCCAAATCAATCGTAAGAATTATTTCAAACTGACTGATGTGGAATTGCTGATGCAGACAGAGCAACCATTAAAAAAGCGAAAGAAATGAAACAGATTGGGGATTCAAACGAGGATATGCTTGCCTTGCTCGAAGCTGTGGTACGCATCAAAAATGAACTGTTGTACATCAGGGAATATTTCCACCCGCTCTTAAAAGGAGAAATCTACCTGTCAGGTGAACAGGTTTGCAAGATGCTTCACATCAGCAAACGGACATTGCAACAGTACAGGGATGAAGGACTGATACCGTTTATCAAACTCGAACGGAAAATACTTTTCCGAGAAAGTGATATTATCAAAGTGTTAGAAGATAACTATCAACTTTAGCCGATTAAATCAAAATGAATACTAAAAAATTATAGCTTTATCAGTCAATTAAAATTCAGCTCATTGCTTAAAAACAATGAGCTGAATTTTTGTTATGCTATTTTCGAATAAATTATGCAAGTATCAATAATTATTTTTGTCCAATTTCACTCAATGTTTGTTCGAGTAATTTTATTCTGTCTTCCAGGTCATTTCCGTCATTGGTTTGTGGTATAAAATAAAGACCATCTTTGTTTATTGTACCATTTAGCTGAAGGTCGTCTAATAAAGTATTTGCTGACCTATCGCTCATTCCATTTTCAAACAAAAAACCGTTTGGTACTGAAAAAATCAAAATCTTTTTTCGGTTATGTGAGAAGCCAAGTTTAGCTCCATAGTTGTCAAGACTAACATTTTTAATTCTTTTTGAGTTTTTGACTTCTCTTAAAAACGGATCCCAATGCCACCCATTAAATTGTCTTTCTTTCATTTTCCAAATGCAATAATCAGTACCTTTCAAAAAAGAATAATATCCTTGGTTGCAGTTTTCTCTAAACGAAGAATATTTCATAAAGTAATATTTCCAATCCTTTGGACTTTTTGAATAATCAAAAAGGACTTCATCAGTTTTTTGCTGAATTGAAGCTGATTGATTGGCAATAAAGAAATCTAAACACTGTAGAATAACTGTTCGGGTTTTTTCCTGAAAATCTGATTTGTTATAGCCTGGGGTTGTTAGAAAATTTCTGACAACACGCCCTTTATTTGACATTAAATTAGTTAATGTCCCATCGCTTTGTGAATAATCTCCGAAGCTCAACAAAAGATTACTCTTCGTATTGAAATCTGAAATAATATCATTCTCATCAAATATTTCTAAAAATTTATTTGCTCGATTTTTAAAGTCACCAGCCAAAGGAAACAACGAGATACTTCCTCTAAGAATATCACTGTCTTCAAGTTTCTGAAGATTTTTTTTGCTTGTTGTAACGTGATAGATGTACTCTTTTTTTGATTTTTCTTCTTGGATCTGATCCGTTTTAAACGTTTTAAAAATCTCTAAATCATTATTTTTAATGAAATGTTCCGCTTCTTCGAAGCTGTTCCCTAAATTAGATTCACGCAATTCGTTTTCAGAATTTACGACCAAATTTCTTAAAGTTCGTATTTGGTCATTGAATAAATCATTTGGATTCTTAAGATGTGTTAAGCAGGCTAAAAGTAAAATTTGCTCAGGAAACGACAAAACCCTATTATCTGCGAAACGTAAACATCGTTTTAAAAGGTTAGTCTCTTCTCCGGGGAAAAATAACCTTGTCTTAGTGGTTGTGAAATCATCTTTCCTAAAATAGAACAATTCATTCCAAAATGCTGGATTTTCTCGTTCTTGCCTACATATTGCATCTAGTGCATCAAACAAAAAGTTTTGATTTTCAGTGTTTTTGTAGATTGTTTTAAGTAATTCGGCTGATTCAATAGTATTTGAATAACGGAAATCGCTTTTATCTTTCAAATCTTTTTTGAATGATATAACTGAAGTAATGAAATTGAAAAAGTTAAGGAAAGAATTATCAACGATTAGAGCAATGTCGTCATCTTCTGTTAAAGAACCTGATTCAATAATGATATGCCAAATAGCATCTGTCCAAGTTCCATCTATTGATAATTCAAATCGTTTCCTTTGTTCGGGTTCTGAAATAATTTCAGAAAATCCAGCCTTAAAATATTCAAACTCTGTTAAAGGCTTTCCGCGAGAGTTCATTTTGATATACAAATCGTCTGTTAAGCCAACTTTCTCCATATCTAATTTATAAAAATAGAATGGCGAATTTTCAATAACGTTCCAAACAGATTTTACATTTAAGCCTTTGTATCTTAGTTCAATATCCTTAAGAACAACAAGCATTGCCTGAATACTGGGGTCGAAATCCCACGTTTCAAAATACCAAGGTTGGTTTGTAATTTCTTCGTTAATATGTTCGTGTGAAAATTCGGGTTTAAATTGAATTAAATTTCTGTAGAACTCAGTGGTACTGTGTCTTGTTTCATACATAAAGTTGGCAAGAAAAGTGACTTCACCATCTGAAATACCTTCCTTGACAGAAACAAACCAATACAACAGCCAAAGTGTTGTTAACCTTTGTTGTCCATCAATCGGAACAAAAGTAATTTGATTATTGGACTCTTCTTCATTGAATCCGTAAATAAAATCAAGTTCAATTTCAATCTCTGGATATAATTCCTTTTTGGAAATGAAGTCAAATAAAACATCTAAAAAATCTTTTCGGATTTTATTAGTTTTATTATCTGTTCTTCCTTGTGCATAATCCCTTTGAATGATGGGTATTTCAACCTTGTTATTCAATATTTCGATATAATTATTTCTCATTTTCTTCAACTATTTCAGGATTATACAATTCTACGCATTTTCGGATTTCATTTGAATACGTATCCCTTTCTTCTTTTGTCCATACAGAATAATGTTGTCCATTATCGGATGCGTAATATTTCAGAAAAATCCTCTTGGTAGCTAATGGAATAAATGCTCCCGTTCTGTCTAGTTCAATAATTTTTCTGCGTTTTACTTCAAAAACTGAATTGCTTAAGGAAATATTTTCTGTAAGTCCCAGCAATGCCATATTTTGAATTTTATGTAAATATTCGTTTTCATTGGTGTTTTCAGACGGAATGAGCTTTAAAATTCGTTCGCTTAATGTTTTGAAGTCCTCGTATCTGTAAGTTTTCTGGTCAATTGAATTGACTTCTGCGATAATTCTTTTTGCTTTCTCTTTATCAATAGCAACATTCAATAATATATTAGAGTGAGAGCAAAGCCAACTGAACCATTCTTCTCTTTTATTCTCGTTGATTCCTTCAATGTTTTGTGAGTGAATATGTTCTAAACTTTTTGTAATGTTTTTATACATTTCAAAAGGGAAAAACTCATTACTATTTTTATTTCCTCTTATTAATTCAATATTGGTTAAAAGCAGTACTCTGATAATTTTATCGTGGTCACTTCTTTTGTCGTATCTCAAATCTTCCCAGTCATCATCAATGTTGTTAGCAATTAACTCGTCGATTTCTTTTTCAAAATTTTGTTTGGTATAGTTTTTCTTGATTTTTATTAAATTGGCAATAGGCGTACCTGTAGTAATAAGATAGCCAATTTTGTGATATAGATTTTTGTTTGAATACCAGTAGGCTAATGAGCGATATATTTCTTCTACCTCAATCCATTTTCTCCAAAGTGAATCGGCGGTTTCTTTTTCATCGAAAAAGTGAATAAAACTATATAAGGGGTCTTTTTCGCTTGATATTTTGTTAGAAATGATGTCAAATAAATATTCAATCTTATTACTGTATCTGTCTAATTTTTCGTTTGAAACAAACGCCCAAAATTTTGGATTGTTGAGTTGATTTTCAATTTCATCCCAAATTTGTACTAATTGTGTTCTGCGTTTAATTTTGTCATCTTCCGACATTCCTTTAAAACTGTCAGCATTTACAAATTTTGCTTTAATCAATTCAGCACTTGTAAGTGGTATTTTACCTCGATTTAAACGAGTAAACAACTCTTCGCTTTTTTGTGTTGTATCTTTTATTTCATACCAAATTACTTGTACGCTCCATTCTGGCAGTTGTTTTTCTACTTTGTCGTTTATCAGGATGCTTGGTAAGATGATTTTCAGTATTTCATCTTTTACCTGTCTCGGAATTCCTTTTTTTCCGTCTTCAAACCATTCTTTTATACAATTATAAGCCTCACTCATATAGTATAAGTCTGGTTTTGTGTTATTAGATGTATTTGTTTCCAAAAATGCTTTAGATTCAAGTCGAGTCTTATAATAAATGGAATATAAATCGTTTTGATAACCTTCGGATTTCAAATTGTTTTGAAGATACTCCAATGTTAAGTAAGTAATAATACGATGAAGGGTTGTTAAGCGTTGTTGCCCGTCAATGAGTTCATAACCTTGTATTGTTTTTCCTTCAATGTCTTGCCACTCAGCTTTTCTTACAACCACGGGTTGTAAACAATAAAATGTATTTCTGTTATTAGGTTCTTGTCTGTATTCCCAAATGTCATTGAGTAATTGTAAAACGTTAGTTTTTGTCCATCTGTAACCTCTTTGATATTCGGGAATATAAAAATTATCCCCCAAGAGTTCGGTAATACTTAATGTCTTAATTTGGTTTTCTTGCATAATTATCAAATAGTTTATTTTTTGGTAATGATAAAAAGTTAATCAATCAAAATATCTCGTTTTGATTTTACTTTTATAGCACTGTTGTAGTTTCGTGATTTTTGAAATTGTCCACTTTTCCAAAGCATAAACTTTGAAAAATATGTTTTATCATTAGCTAAAATACAGAAAAAAGCCAATGTACAAGACATTGACTTTTTCATTTGATTTATTTATTTCACTTTTCCAAATAGTGATTATTTCTTGTCAATGTTTACTCACTTGTTTAATCTTCTTCAAAGTTTAGTATTTCACCTTCAATAACCAAATTATGCAATTCAGACATCAGTTTCTCAACAATTATATTCATCTGCCCAACTTCTTCCTTATCCAGTTTTGATAACTTATGATGAAGGGTCATATGTCTATCCAAATAAGGAAAGAAATTCGTCCAGAACTGCTCAATCAAATATTCATATTTTCGAATATCAGAATCTGCATACAGGCATAACTGCCACAATGATTGACTGGATAGGTAATTAGGCAGGTAATACGTTTTCACAAAAATGTATGTCCTGCAAAAAGACAGGAAAAACAATGAAAATAGATATTCTAAACCTTGGTAGTTTCCTTTAGGATTATTGGCTATCTCAAAGAACTGGAAAGCACTGTTCTTGGTTGATATATAATGAAAGTACAAATCAGGGTGGTAAGGATCGTGAGGAACTTCCCAATGAAATTCTGGGTGGTATGGGCTGGATGAATATATGAGGTATTTCTCTTGAATAATGCTAGTAAAGAAACTCTGAGTATGATAGAGATTTTTTTGAATCCAGCAACGGCTATGGCTTATCAAAACAAAAGCATATTTCCCGTTCATTCTGCTTTTGAGTGATTGGCTTATCAAACTTAATTTTTCGTTGCCTGCCCCTTCAGATATCAGCATTAGATAATACGTTGTTTTCTCTCCATATGTAATTTGATGATAGAGATAAATCTGTTCGGCTTCTACAAAATTTAGTATGGTTTCAATAGCAGTTTCAAGAATTGCATCTTTCGGTTCTTTACCAATCATATTAGATACTTTTTGCACTTTAAAAGATTGTTTTCTTATCCTTTTCTTTAATTCATCAAGACGATTTTCAATAAGATGGTAAAGACTTTGTTCTGCAATGCTAACCGCTTCGTACATCTCACTTTTATATATTACATCATCATCGGCAGTTGCTTCTTTTGCTTTTTCAAAGAGTTCAGTAAGATAATATTTGCTATGGCTATTTTTTACAAAGTATTTTTGGATTTCAGGAATATATTCGATTAGATTGTTGATCCTTTCGTCCAAACCCAGCGAATTATGATTATTTCCTGAATAAAGTTCTTCCAAATATTCAAGATCGTACTCTATCAATCTTGCATAGGATGTAAAAACACTGTTTGAAGAACCTTCTGAAATAAGATTTTGGACTTGAGACCTATAAAGATCGTGATCGTGGTAAAATCCTTCTTGA
The DNA here is from genome assembly GCA_029959295.1 of Flavobacteriaceae bacterium PS02334. GTDB lineage: Bacteria > Bacteroidota > Bacteroidia > Flavobacteriales > Flavobacteriaceae > Flavobacterium. The sequence continues at coordinate 265,686 of JASCOH010000004.1, forward strand.
AAGACATTGAATTTTTTCTTGTATTTTTTCCACTCCCTTGCAATGATTAGCGAATCTCCGAACTCTTCATTTTGGTAGATAAGTGTCGAAGGCTGACAGCAGAATTCAATAAAGGGATGCCCTAGAGAAAATTTATGATAAAATTTTACGGAGTAGATGAATTGGACATCTATCTTATATTGATTTCTAACTTTCTGTACCCATTTGCTTTGCTGTAGCTCCTGTGCATCGCTATTTTTTTCAGTATGAATAATCAGATGCGAAAATAGGGATGAGGTATTTTTTACCAAAAACAACTGAATGATATTATGCTGATTGACCAATTGTCTCAGGATATTTTCCAAAAACTCGTTTTCAAGTTTGGGAAATGTGATTTTTTTTGAAGTTTTCATAATACAGTTTTATTAGGATTATTATCTGGTACATTGAAATAAGTGTAGACCGATTCTAAAAACAGACGGACTAATGCAAACCAAGCCATAAGCTCAGTGTGTTCCTGCAATTCAGGATCATTTTCCAAACCTCTTGCGCTTTCTAAGCTTAAATCTAAATCCTGAATTTTATGCTGGAACTTTTCGTAATAGTCTAACCCTACAACCGATACAATTATAATCAGCAGGTCGTGTACAAACTTGTCGGAACTTATTGAACGTAAAATATACCTGAGACTGTCATAACTATAATCGCTGGGGTTTGGATTTTCCTTAAGCTCATAACAAAAATGTATCAGTAACTGGAGACAGGAGAAAAGCCCTGCTGTTTTCACATCGATTATTTCATTATCAGGAATTTCAAGTTCGCCAGAAAGTAGCTGTCCCAGTCCGTATTCCTGCAAAAGTTCGGGATACCTGTCCAGCAACAATTCGAGTTTTGGATTTTCTAATTTTTTCAAAAGCTCCGAAATCCCCTTTTCGATATTGAACTTTTGTGAATCCTGCAGTAACATATTCAATGCTGTCTTCGCCTGCTGTGCCGATTTTATAAGCCTTTTTCCTTTCTTAAAGTTTTCATTATTTTCCATATCATAAAAATTTAGCTTTGTTAAAGTTGGGAATGTGCAAAAGGATATTCTAATCCATTACTGGATGTATTATTCTAATGGAAGGATATTCTTTTTTATCTTTTCAAGACCACTTTCACGCATAATCTGACTTGCATCAAGCATTTTGACCAAATGGATATAGGGCGTGATCAGGTCATAATCAAATTCTTCGACATTAGGAGATAACGATATGTGTATGATTTCACAAAGAAAAAAGTCAAATTCATCTAGTGATTTCTCTATAAATGCAATTTGAAATACTGTAAACGGATTGGCAAATTCTTCCTTTGTCAATGAAGCTCGGTGGAGAATCGATTTACAGTCAGATGCCTGCTTGACTTTCCATTTTTTTCCTTTGTTTTGCAGGTAAAAACAAGCCTTAAGAAAAGATCGAAGCGTAGTGTAAAAAACAAATACCTGTCCTGGATATTCTTTTTTGTAAACTTCCTGCTTACTGATATAAAGAACTGCTTCTGCTAATCTCTGCTTATAATGATCAAGATCCGCATAATCAAAAAAAGCATCAATTACCTCAAAAGGGTTTTCTATCTCATAGGCATACCAAAAATTCGTTTCAAAAGATATTTTATTCTTTTTCATAATTGGAAATTTTAATATTGAGTAGCGAAGTTCTATTCTTTGTAAAGGATAATCTATTCGGGATGCGGATATAATATCTGACAAAATGGATATTTTACAGTATATTTTTTTACCTTTGAGATTCAGATTTTTTAATCCAAATGGCTTTATCTTTGAGCCTTTAGAAAAATGACACTCGCTATGGAACAGAAAATACATCAGGGAAGAAATGTAAAACGCTTCAGGGAAATGCTCGGAATTAAACAAGAAGCATTGGCTTATGATTTGGGTGAAGACTGGAATCAGAAGAAAATTTCTATGCTGGAGCAGAAAGATGTAATTGAAGATAATCTTCTTAAACAAATCTCAGGAGCTTTAAGGATTCCTGTGGAAGCGTTTCAAAACTTTGATGAAGAACAAGCGGTAAATATCATATCCAATACTTTTAACGACCAATCCAATGGATACAATTATTACCCAACTTTTAATGTCAATCCAGTAGAAAAATGGATTGAAGCATTAGAAGAAATTAAGCGCTTGAATTTGGAACTTTTGAAGGCCAAAGATGAACAGATTAAGGTTTTGGAAAAATTGGTTTCAAACAAGTAAAAATATCAGTAATCTATTTTTATCAACTTAACTAAATCATAATGGGTTTACTAGATTTTATGTTAAAGGGACAAACGAAAAACAGTGGATTAAGGCTGTGGAGAGGTAAATCTGGAGATTATTGGAAAAGTAGTGGCTCTGGAAGAAAAGGTTTTACAGAATTTTTCTTTCCTAAAAAGAAAAAGTAACTTTAAGCATTATTCTTAATTAATAAAAGGCTCAACTGATAAGTTGAGCCTTTTATTATGTGTATGTTTTAATTCCTATAATTGTGAAACAAAGGAACTTTCCATTCCTTTGAAATTTTCGGCTACCTTCTCCATATCTTTCCCTACTTTCTCATTCAATATCTTCGCATAGATTTGTGTAGTTGCGATATTCTTGTGTCCCATCATCTTGCTCAGACTTTCAAGTGGAACGCCTTCGCTTAGAAAAAGCGTAGCAAAGGTGTGACGTGCCAAATGGAACGTTACCTTTTTGTTTTCAAGGCAGGTAATAAGTTGTGATATCTTATTAAGGCTTTCATTGCAGACAGTATTGGAAGGTACTGGAAATACAAGTCCATTTTGTGAAAGACCTTCATACTTGCTGATAATCATTTTAGGGATATCCAATAACATCACATTCGATGAGGTTGCTGTTTTTCTCCTGCGAATTATAATCCATTCCCTGCCATCAAAAAACTCTTGAATATTGCTTTTCTTCAGTCCCTTCATATCAGAATAAGAAAGTCCCGTAAAACAGCTGAAAATAAAAAGGTCTTTTACCAATTCATATTTCTTTTTAATACACTCAAAAGTAACAAGCTGTTCCAATTCGCTTCGTAGTAGATAGCCACGATCTCTGTCCTTCTTGGTGTTCTTGTATTCACTGAACGGGTTGCTGGAAAGATGTTTTCTGCTTATAGCCAATCGGCAAACGGTAGTAAGCCCGATCATATAGACCCATATTGTATTGTGTTCTAGACTTTGGTCATTACGAAGATAGTAATCGAATTCCTGAATAAATTCACAATCAATAGTATTGAATGCAATATCCGAACTTTTATATTTCGAACGGACAAAACTTTTAAGGTGGATCAAAAGGCTTCTGTATTTTCCAAGTGTTCCGTATGCCCGAAGTCCGCTATCGACCTTTTTCTCAAAATCCAGTATAAATCTATCGTAGAATTTGAAAAATGTCAGTTCTCCGCTTTCCATACCGAGGAAAACATCTTTCAGTTTATCGCTATTTACACTTCCATCACTCTCCATAATTTTTGAGTGGCACTTTTCAATACCCATACGAATGCTGTCAAGTTTGGTGTTGAGGTTCTGTGCTTCCTTGCTTTTGCCCGAAACCCTGCCATATTTCAAATCCCAAGTAGAAGCAGAAATATCCAGCTTGGCACTGAATGTGGATTGCTTGCCATTAACGGTTATCCTGCACATAACAGGCACCATTCCGTTTTTCTTTGGTGCATTCTTTTTTAGGTAGAATAATACCTTAAATGTTGATCTTTTTGTCGTTTCCATAACTCAAATTTCTTAATGTTAAATTAAAATTTGTCGAGCTGGGAAACAATATGAAATACAATGCAATAAACTGAAAAACAATCAAATACAAATATTCAAAGGTTTTTTAAAAGTAACGATTTGGTAACCGAACTTTTGTAATTCCTTGCGTTTTCTTGCTTTTAACTGCAATACCAAAAAGTGAAAAACAGTTGCAAATTCTTTATTTGCAACTGTTTTACCTGTTTTCTATCTTTGATGTATTTTATCTAAAACTTTATTTTAAAAAAGCGACCGGAGGAAGCTCTTTTTAAAATTTAAAAACACGGCTTTTTTGTTGAGGAGTTGGAGAGAAAAGCGGGAAATAGCTTCTATCAAAAAAATAATTTTATGTGATTATGTGATGGCGCCCCGTTCGTGGCAATGACGGGGTCTATCGTTTTAGTGAATATCGCTTGTCAGTTTCCATTATTGTGCCGCATTTGTTGCATTGACGCAAGGCTTTTGAATTGTAAAAGTGCTGAAAATGCGGGAGAAAATCTTTTTCGATGTCGTTTAGCTCAAAATAGACTTCGTGTAATTTGTGGTTGCAGTTGTCGCAGAACCATAAAAGTCCGTCGGTGTAGCCTTTTCCGGCGCGTTTTCTTTCGATTACCAATCCGATTGAACCTGCGGAACGAACTGGCGAATGCGGTGTTTTTGCGGGATGAAGATACATATCTCCGGCGTGAAGTTCCATTTCTTTTCGTTCTCCATCTTCTTGGATAATTACTTTTATGGAGCCTTCGAGCTGGTAAAAAAGTTCTTCGGTTTCGTTGTAATGATAGTCTTTTCGGGCGTTTGGGCCTGCAACGATCATCACGATATAATCTTCAGAATTTACATATATATTTTTGTTTCCGACAGGCGGTTTTAAAAGGTGTCGGTTTTCATCAATCCATTTGTTTAGATTGAAGGGTTTTGAAGTAGCCATAATTTGAAATTTCCTATAAAATTACTAAAAATAAAAAAGGCTAGCGAAAACTAGCCTTTAAAATTTATTTTACTTCTTTGATCAGATAGAGATAAACTGGAAAGTGGTCACTGAATCCGACTTGTCCATTTGAATTTCTGAGCGGATATCCTTTATATTGTCCCGTTGTCTGCGTGAGGAAAGGCTTGTTGTAAACGCCTGCTTTCCAAAAACGATATGATGTGTAATCTTTTCTGATTAATGGTTCAGAAAGGATCATTTGGTCGAACAAGTCCCAAGCGTCGCGGTAAGCCAACGTTCCGATGCCTTTGTTAGACATTTCTTCCATTGGATTGTACATTCCGAATTGTTTTGTGTCTTCTTTTTTGGCTTTTGCTTGAAGTTCAACTTTTACGCTATTATTTAAAGGTCCGTCGTTCAAATCTCCCATTGTGATGATTTTTGCGTTTGGATTGATTTTATATAAAGAGTCGATGATTCTTCTGTTCAATCGTCCCGCAGCTTCACGGTTTGGACTTGATTTTTTCTCGCCTCCTGAACGTGATGGCCAGTGGTTAACGATGAAGTGCATTTCTTCTCCATCTAACATTCCAGTAACTAATAATTGATCACGAGTGTAGATTCTTTTGGTTTTATCACTTTGGTCGTAAATAATTAAAGGTACATTAATATAGCTTGTCGGCTTGAAATGTTTCTTTTGATAAAGCAGTGCTACGTCAATTCCTCTTTTATCAGGAGAATCAAAATGTACGATTCCATAATCTTTATTAATTATAAGCGGTTGCTTGATCAAGTCTTCCAGCACACCACGATTTTCAATCTCAGAAGCACCCATAACTACAGGTCCTTCTTTTTGCTGATCGCTTGTTCCTAACTCATTAATTACCCTGCTTAAATTTTGGAGTTTTTTCTTGTATTTCTCTGACGTCCAGTTTTGAGTACCCGTTGGCGTGTATTCCTCATCGATCACATCTGGGTTGTTGATCGTGTCAAATAAGTTTTCTAAATTGTAAAATGCGATGGTTTGCACTTTGAATTTTTTATCCTGCGCTTTCGCAATATTCATTGAAGATAATACAACGAAAAGGGCAATAAAATTTTTAATTCTCATAAATCATATATTAATTTAATGTCAAGTTTAACATAAACTTAGGAGCAAAAGTAAATAATTTAATTAAATAATATACCTTTGCAGGCTGTTAAGAAATAATTAACTTAATAGGGAAAGTGAATTAATCTAATTTTATTTATGAAAAAACTTGTAATTAGTATTTTATTTGTGATGCAAGTCGTTTTTGCTTTTGCACAGCAAGGCACTTTAGTTAAAGGTAAAGTCGTTGATGCAAAAACACAAAAAGCGATGCAGAATGTTGTTGCAACATTGCAAAACACTACACAGACGGCATTGACAAATTCGGATGGTATTTTTGTCTTTCAGAGTGCTCCTGCGGGAAGCCATCTTTTAGAAATTAATAGCACGGGGTATGCTCGTCAAATTTTGTCGATTGAGGTTACTGAGGGTCAGCCATTAGACGTTGGCTTGGTTGTTTTAGAGGAAGATCAGACTCAAGAACAACAATTAAGCCTTATTACTATCACTGAAAATGATTTAGGTGATGATAATAGCGGTTCAGAAAGCACGGCTGGATTACTTCAAGCTTCAAGAGATGCTTTTCAACAAGCTGCAGCATTTAATTGGGGGCAAGCTCGTTTTAGAATCAGAGGCTTGGACAATGAATATGGTACAACTATGATTAATGGTATTGTAATGAACAAACTTTATGATGGCCGCCCACAATGGAGTAACTGGGGAGGTTTGAATGACGCAACCAGAAATCAAGAATTCACAATGGGTTCTGCTCCATCTGATTATACATTTGGTGGAATTTTAGGAACTCAAGAAATCAATACAAGAGCTTCATATTATAGACCAGGAACAAGAATCTCATTCTCAGGTACAAATACAAACTATAGCTGGAGAACAATGGCTACTCATGCTTCAGGAATGAACAAAGACGGAATTGCTTATGTAATTTCAGCTTCAAGAAGATGGGCTGAAGAAGGATACTTTGACGGAACAGACTATAGCGCAAATTCATTTTTCGCAAGCGTTGAGAAAAAATTCAATGACAAACATAGTTTAAATTTCACAGCAATCTATGCACAAAACAGTAGAGGTAAAAACTCTCCAAATACTGCTGAAGTAACTTCAATTGCTGGAGAAAAATACAATTCTTACTGGGGATGGCAAGACGGAAAGAAAAGAAACTCAAGAGACAAAGATGTTGAAGAGCCAATTTTCATGTTAAGCCACTATTGGAAAATAAGTGATAAGACAAATCTAAATACGAATGTCTCTTATCAATTTGGAGAAATTGGAAATAGCAGAATTGACTATCAAAATGCTGACAATCCAGATCCGACTTATTATAGAAACCTTCCAAGCTTTTTTACATCAATGTATGACGGCGATATTTTCACTGGAAACACTCCTGGAAACATTGCATCAGCAAAAACCGCAGAATTCCTTACTCAAAGACAAATTGACTGGAATGCAATGTATGATGCAAATAAAGGCACAAGCAACGGAAGAAGTGCATATGTACTATACGAAGATAGATCTGATGATAAAACTTGGACAGCTAATACTATCTTAGGATCACAACTTTCTGACAACATTATCCTTAATGCTGGTGCTACTTATAGAAGATTAGAATCTCATAATTTCCAAAATCTTCTTGACCTTTTAGGTGGCCAGTTTTTTGAAGATGTTGACAATTTTTACCCTGGAAGCCGTGGACAAGCAGATTTAAACAATCCCGACAGACGTGTTGTAGTTGGTGATACTTATGGCTATAACTATAAATTATTAGCTAATACAATTGATGCTTTCACTCAGTTCAAATTTACTTACGAGAAATTTGACTTCTATGTAGCACAATCTTTCTCTCGTTCTGAATACCAAAGAGATGGTCTTTATAGAAATGGTCTCTATGCTAACAATTCATACGGAAAAAGTACTAAATATGATTTCGAAAACTTCGGATTCAAAGGAGGACTTACTTACAAACTTACAGGAAGACATTTATTCAGCTTCAATGCTGCTCATATGACGAAAGCGCCTTCGTTAAGAAATACTTTTCCTAATGCACGTTTAAATGACAATGTTGTAACTGATTTGCAAAGTGAAAACATTTCAAGTGTTGATGCTAGTTACGTAATTAGAACACCAAAATTGAAAGCTAGACTTACAGGTTTCTACTCATCCATTGAAAATGCTACAGAAACATCATTCTTCTATGGAGAAGGAATCTTCGAAGGCGATTCTTCAAGCGACACAGATGCTTTTGTTGCAGAAACTGTAACAAATATCAGCAAAAGAAACATCGGTGTAGAGTTAGGTATTGAATACCAAATTACTCCTACAATTAAAGCTACAGCTACAGGAAATTATGGACAATATACTTATTCAAACAATCCTAATGTAAGCATTAATAATGATGCAGCTGCGACACTTACAAATACAAATCCTGTTGTTGATTTTGGAAAATCTAGCTTAAAAGATTACAGAGTTGCAGGAACACCTCAACAAGCTTACTCTGTAGGTTTAGAATATAGAGATCCTCATTTCTGGTGGATTGGTGCAAATGCAAATTATCTTGCTGACAATTATATGGATGTTTCAGCTTTGCTTAGAACAAATAATTTCTTTGAAGATCCAACAACAAACGGACTTTCCTTTGAAAATATTGACGAAGCAAATGCAAGAAAATTACTTAAGCAGGAACGTTTTAAAGATTTTTACTTAATTAATTTAACTGGAGGGAAATCTTGGAGAATTGATGGAAAAACTTTTGGATTCTTTGCTTCTATCAACAATGTCTTCGACCAAAGTTATAAAACTGGTGGTTTCGAACAATCTAGAAATGCTAATTACTTACAATTAGACAGAGATGTTTCTAGTGGAACTCCTTCTTTTGGTCCTAAATATTTTTATGGCTACGGAAGAACTTATTTCGTGAATCTTTACATCAACTTTTAATTAAAACACTATGAAAATGAATAAGATAAAATCTTTATTATTTTTAGCTTTAACAGCTGGAATATTTACAAGTTGTGTAAAAGATGATGATTTTGAAGTCCCTTTCTTTCAAGGAACCATTTTGAGTCAAAAATTTGAAGATGCTGACGACAATACTGTTCTTGCAATTGACGGGTGGAAAAACATCAGCTCACAAGGAAGCACTGTTTGGAAAATTCAACGATTTGACAACAATGGTTATGCAGAATTCAACCCTTTTGGATCAACCGACGCTGTAAGCATTGGATGGCTAATTACCCCAACAATTTCTTTGACAGAAAACAACTCAAACAAATTAACATTTCAAACTTCGCAAAGCTTTGTAACCTCAGCAGCTAACAAACTAGAAGTTTTAGCTTCTACTGATTTTGATGGCACAAACTTTGCAACTGCAACCTGGAAAACAATACCATTAAATATTACTTTTCCTTCAACTAATTTTGCATTCACTTCGTCAGGATCAATCGACCTTTCAGGATTCAGTGGCAATGTAAATATCGCATTTAAAGTTACTGGATCAGGAACAGATGCAAGTCTTGATGGTGCATACCAAATTGATAATGTTAGAGTTTATTAATTAAATTGCTAAAAGAAAAAACATGAAAATAAATTTTTTAAAACCAATTGCAATTATCACTCTTTTTGCTGGAGCTTTATCGAGCTGTGCAAATGATGATAATTATGGAACACCAGAATCAATCTGTGTGGAGTCAGGTTTAACTGCAAATAAGACAGTTCAGCAAATCAATACTGCAGCAACAGCAACCGTTGTACAATATACAGCTGATGATGTAATTGAAGCGTATGTTACTTCAAGTGACGAAAGAGGAAGCTTTTTCAAAACAGTTTCTTTCCAGACTTTGCCTACAGACGGATCTGCTCCGCTAGGTTTTAGCGTTTCTATTGACGATACTTCGTTATTTGGAAAACAATATTATCCTGGTAAAAAAGTATTTATAAAGATGAAAGATCTTTATTTTACAAAGAAAAATGATGGTTTACTAATCGGCGCTCTATATCAAGGTGCAGTCGGAAGAATTGCACAATCTGAATATGCAAAATTTGTTGTTCCTTCATGTACAGAAGTTAGCGAAGACGAACTAGTAAGAGAACTTACAGTTACTCAAGCAAAAAATAATGCAAACATCAATACTTTGATTGAAATCAAAGATGTTCAATTTAAAGACGACGTAGTTGGAAAAACTTATTATGATGCAGCATCAGATCTTGGTGGAGCAACAAATAGAATCCTTGTTGATAAATTTGGAAAAGAAGTTATCTTTAGAACAAGCAGTTTTGCTAATTTCTCAGGTAATGTAATCCCTGCAAATAGTGGAACAGTAAGAGGTATTATGACAAAATTTGGAAGTGATTTTCAATTTGTTGGTAGATTTGAAACTGATATCAAATTAACACAACCAAGACTGACGCAACAAGAACCAGAAGAACCGGGGCAACCTAGTCCAACAGCAGCATTTGCTTTTCCAGGTGGAAATTTTGAAAACTTCACTACATTTACAACAGGTGTTACTAGTTTTGGATTGAAACCTTATGCAACTCAAAGCGCTGGAACAGGAAGAGACGCAAGTGCTGCACTTCGCATTTTCACTCCTGCAGCTACTGCAAATGACTATGTGTTCACAACTTACGCTTACTCAGGTTTACCAGCAAATTATTCAAAAATTCAATTTTACGTAAAAGGAACTTCTTCAAAAAGCCTTTCGATTAATGTCTATAAAAACGATGGTACTTATTATACTTTCAACTTAGGAGACGTTAGTGCTAGTAAAATTATTTCAGTATCTACAAGCAATCAATACACTGGAACAATAAATACAAATGGTAACTGGGCATTAATTACTTTAGATTTAACAGGAATCACAGATTTGAATCGTACAAACTTTGGCGGTAACTTCTTCGCTTTGAAAGTAGGGAGCGCTCAGCCATATGATTTATATTTAGACAATTTTACAATTGAATAATCTGTAAAACACTAATAGCAAAAAAGGCTGAAGAAATAATCTTCAGCCTTTTTTATTATAAAACAATTGAAATTTATTTCAAATGACTATAAAAATAAGCCTCAACAGCTTTTAATTCCTCCTCAGAGAAAGTCTTCGTAATCGCAAAATTCGTCTTCATCACCGGGTACTGTTTAGGATCCAAAATCGGCTCGCTTTTCTCTTGGAGAAATAATTTTATGTCACCATTTTTCTGTTTATAAATAGAAGCAATTTCTTTGACGCTCGGACCAATTACTTTCTGTTCTGGTTTATGACAAGAATAGCACATTCCTTTTCCATCAAAAATTTCTTGGCCTAACTGCAATTGCTTTTCTTCCGAAGAAATTTCCTTTTCAGGATATAGCGATTCTTTTTTCTCCGCTCCTTTCTTACAAGAAATCAAAGACAAAACTGAAAGTGTAAAAAATATCTTTTTCATTTCTATATATAATAATTTCGGCAAATTTAAACTAAAATTATCTATTCAAAATTACCGCCGCTTCCTTCGCAAAATATGTAGAAATGATATCAGCGCCAGCTCTTTTGATACAATGTAATTGCTCAATCATAATTTTGTCATGGTCTAACCAACCACGTTCAGCTGCAGCTTTTACCATAGCATATTCGCCAGAAACTTGGTACACAGAAACAGGAACATTCACTGCATTTTTAACCTCGCGAACAATATCCAAATAAGCAATTCCTGGTTTTACCATCACAATATCTGCGCCTTCTTCCACGTCGTGAAGTGCTTCGCGAATGGCTTCGATTCTATTCGCATAATCCATCTGATATGTTTTTTTATCCTTCGGAACTTCGTTCAAATCCACCGGAGCGCTATCCAAAGCCTCACGAAACGGGCCGTAAAATGAAGACGCATATTTTGCGCTGTAGCTCATGATTCCCACATTATGGTGCCCATTTTGTTCCAAAGCTTTTCGGATTGCCAAAACTCTTCCGTCCATCATATCACTTGGCGCTACGAAATCGGCACCTGCTTCTGCATGGCTCAAACTCATTAAAGTCAAAGCGTCAACAGTTGCGTCATTAATAATCTGCCCTTTTTCAATAATTCCGTCATGGCCGTAAATCGAATATGGATCGAGAGCAACGTCGGGCATCACAATCATACCCGGAATAGCATCTTTGATAGCGCGAATTGCGTCTTGCATCAGTCCGTTTTTGTTCCAAGCTTCTTTGCCCGTATTGTCTTTTAATTTGTCGTCAACTTTTACATAAATATTGACCGCTTTGATTCCCAAATTCCACAATTCTTTCACTTCTTTCACTGTCAAATCTAAAGAACGACGGTAAATTCCCGGCATTGATGGGATTTCAACTTGAAAGTTTTTTCCCTCTGCAATAAACATCGGAAACATAAAATCGTTTGGTGTCAAATGCGTTTCACGAACCAAGCTTCTGATAGATTCATTGGTTCTTAAACGGCGATCTCTTTGTAATGGGAACATAATTATTTTTTGTTTTTGAACCATTAAGAAATTAAGTTTCATTAAAGAATTATCTCCAACCTTAATTTTTCTTAATCTCTTAATGGTTTAAATTATTTCTAAATCCAATCAACAGGATTTTCTAATACTTTAATTAATTTTTCTTCTACACTTCCAGCTTCTGGATGATGGTCATAAACCCACTGAACATGCGGTGGAAGACTCATCAAAATGCTTTCGATTCTACCGTTGGTTTTTAATCCGAAGAGCGTTCCTTTGTCATGAACCAAATTAAATTCCACATAACGACCACGACGAATTTCCTGCCAATTTCTATTTTCTGGAGAATATTCCAAATCTTTTCTCTTCTCCACAATCGGAACATAAGCTTCCAAAAAACTATCTCCAACTTCACTTACAAAATCATACCAGTTTTGCAACGAAAAATCTTCGGAAGCCATGCAATGATCAAAGAACAAACCGCCAATTCCACGAGCTTCTTCCCTGTGAGCATTCCAGAAATATTCATCACATTGTTTTTTAAACTTCGGATAAAATTCAGGATTGTGTTTATCACAAGCCGTTTTGCAAGTCTGGTGAAAGTGTTTCGCATCTTCTTCAAACAAATAATAAGGTGTTAGATCTTGGCCTCCGCCAAACCACTGATTCACTACATTTCCTTCTTTATCATACATTTCAAAATAGCGCCAATTTGCATGAACTGTTGGAACCATCGGATTTTTCGGATGCAAAACCAAGCTCAATCCGCATGCAAAAAAATCAACATCTCCCACATTAAAATAAGCTTGCATCGCTTTTGGCAATGATCCATGAACGCCAGAAATATTGACACCACCTTTTTCAAAAACTTGTCCGTTTTCAATAACTCGAGTTCTGCCGCCACCGCCTTCAGGTCGTTCCCAAATATCTTCTTTGAATTTGGCTTGACCATCTACTTTTTCAAGTCCGGCAACGATTTGATCTTGGAGATTTTGTATGTATGCGTAAAATTTATCTTTCATTCTATTTATACTTTTGCACTTGAAATCTTATTGAAAATATCAAACGAAAATGTTTTGCTTTCTCTTTGCACATATTCATAAACCGCAATCGCTTTTAATCGTAATTGTGCCTTTTCTTCTTCGTAATTATTTGAAATCTGAATCAAAAAATCAGCAAATAATTCGGCATTAGCCCAATCAAAATGCAATTTTTCTAAATGCTGAATCATTTCTTCTGAAGAAAATTTTAAAACATCTTCCATTGTCAAAGCCAGATATTTCAACTGATCATCCAAATCATTCAAATTCCAATCTTCTGGAATATAAGTCAATGAAATCAATTGTTTCAAGACATTGTTGATTCTTTCGTTTTCTTCGTCGCGCAAACCTTTTGTGAGCATCTTGATTTATGATTTTGGATTTATGATTTCTCAACCTGAACTTTCAACTATTGTTTATATTCTTTTACCGCATCAACAAAAGCTTTTGCGTGATCCACAGGAATATTTGGTAAAATTCCGTGACCTAAATTTGCGATAAATTTGTCTTTTCCAAATTCATTAATCATTTCGTTGACCATCTTTTTAATAACAGGAATTGGCGAAAGCAATCTTGAGGGGTCGAAATTTCCTTGCAAAGTAATATCGCCACCTGACAAATATCTTGCGTTTGTTGGCGAACAAGTCCAGTCAACTCCCAAAGCCGAAGCCTTGCTTTTTCCCATTTCTCCCAAAGCAAACCAACAGCCTTTTCCAAAAACGATTACGTGTGTTTCTGGAGCCAAAGCTTCCACGATTTGATTGATGTATTTCCAAGAGAATTCTTGATAATCGACTGGCGAAAGCATGCCGCCCCAAGAGTCAAAAATCTGAACAGCGTTCACGCCTGCTTTTACTTTTTCTTTCAAATAAGCAATCGTTGTGTCGGTGATTTTTTGCAATAAAACGTGCGCGGCTTCTGGATGCGTAAAGCAAAATCCTTTGGCCATGTCAAAACTTTTTGAGCCTTTTCCTTCCACTGCATAACAGAAAATTGTCCAAGGCGAACCTGCAAATCCGATCAACGGAACCTCATCATTCAGCATTTCTTTGGTCAATTTAATCGCATCCATCACATAACCTAAAGTCTCATGAATATCTGGAACAATCACTCTTTCAACGTCTTGAACCGTTCTGATAGGATTCGGCAAAAACGGACCAACACTTTCTTTCATCAAAACTTCGATTCCCATTGCTTGCGGAACGACCAAAATATCAGAGAATAAAATCGCCGCATCCGGAGCAATTCTTCTAATCGGTTGAACAGTAATTTCAGCAGCCAATTCTGGCGTTTGACAACGTGTGAAAAAGTCATATTTGTCGCGCAAAGCGATGAATTCTGGAAGGTATCTTCCGGCTTGACGCATCATCCAAACTGGTGGACGTTCAACGGTTTCTTTGTTTAAAGCTCTTAAGAAAAGGTCGTTTTTTATCATTGTTTTTTTGTTTGTTTCACAAAGTTTGACGGAGAATTTTCGCAGAGTTTCACAATTTTTTTGTGCCTCTTTGTTTTTTTAGTATGACTTTGTGTAATAATTTATCGCTTGAATAATCACATTTTCAACAGTTTGCTGATTAGCAATTATTATATTTTCTGTAATTTCTTTCAATGTTTCTGCGGTTGTTGTGCCGATGCAAAAACATTTTTTATCTTCAATTGTATTCTCTTTCAAATAACTTTCAACGCCAGACGGACTAAAAAATAAAACTGCATTTACTTCAGAATTTATCTTTTTCGGAGCCAAAATCGTTTCATAAATTTCAATTTCTTCGAAGGGAATATTGGCTTTTCTAAAAGCTTCTGGCAACGTTTCTCTTCTTAAATTTCCGCTGAAAAAGGTGAAATTTTCTTTGGAAAAATCATTCACAATTACTTCCGCCAATTCAGAAGCATATTCTTTTGAAGCAACAACTTTAAATCCGTTTTTTTCTAATAATGCTTTGGTTTTTAAACCCACGCAGAAAATTTTATTGTCTTTAAAATCGTTCGCTTTTTTATTTCCAAGGAAACTTTTTACGGCATTTTGGCTTGTAAATAATAGGCTCGATGAATTTTTATTTATCTGGAATTCTTTATTCTTTATTTCAATAAAATCAGCTTCGATGACCGCAAAATTGGCATTCAGCAAAAACTGCTTTTGATTTGGCAATAGCTTTTTGGTAGATAAAATTCGGATGGATTCCTGCATTTTGCCTGATTTTTGAGATTATTTTTTCAAATCTCTTTTTATGATTTCCATCAATTCTCGACCGCCATTTTCAAGGATTTCAAGAGCCGATTCTTGCCCAAAATTCTTATAATGCGTAATTTCCACCACTTTTTCAATCTCAATTTTTTCTTTTCCATCAAGCGAAAATAAAACACCTTGAAATCTAATATTTTCGTCGATTATTTCTGCAAAAGCTCCGATTGGCGCTGTACACCCGCCTTCTAAAGTTTTTAAAAACTGACGTTCGATTGTCGTACAGATTTCGCTTTCAAAATGATTCAGTTTCGAAGTCGCTTCTTTACAAAAATCATCATTATCCATTGCTACAATTACCATCGCACCTTGTGCTGGCGCCGGAATCATCCAATCTAAAACGATGTGGTTTTCTGGTAAAATTTCGATTCTTTCCAAACCTGCTTTTGCAAAAACGGCTCCGTTCCAATCGTTATCTTTTAATTTTTGCAATCTCGTATTCACGTTTCCACGCAAATCTTCCACTTTATGATTCGGGAAACGGTTCAGCCATTGGGCTTGACGACGCAAACTTCCTGTGGCAATCGTTCCGTTGGAATGTAAAAAATCCAAATTTCCTTTGTGGACCAGAATATCTTCGTGATTGGCTCTTTTTAAAACCGCGGTTTGCACAATTCCTTTCGGCAAAGAAGTCGGAACGTCTTTCAACGAGTGAACTGCAATATCCACTTCGCCTTTGATCATAGCGATATCAAGGGTTTTGGTGAAAATTCCGGTAATTCCAAAATCATATAAAGGAATATCCAAAATAACATCGCCAGTGGATTTCACGGCAACAATTTCTGTTTTATAACCTAAATCATTGAGTTTTTTTTCAACCGTATGCGCTTGCCAAAGTGCTAATTGGCTGTCGCGGGTTCCTATTTTTATGACTTTGTTTACCACAATTTTATTTATTTCTTAAAGGTAATAATTTCAAACGTTTTGGTGGTTTGAACCATTAAGATATTAAGGTATAGTAAGTTTTCGGACAAAATTCAGTGAATAAAAAATCTGTGAATCTGCGGTAAAACTTTTTTTATTTTGCTACTTTGTTTGCTTCGATTTGAAACACTTTTTCAATCCATTCGATACTTTCATCCACCATTGTATCGCTGTCTTTCAAGTGATTGGCAAAATGATTCGTAATTTTCTGGATGATTCTTTTGCTGATTAATTCGGCTTGTTCCTCATCAAAATTGCTCAATTTTTTACGTTGGAAATTTAATTCTCCGTCTTTAATCGAGTTCAATTTTGCTTTCAGAGCGTGAATCGTCGGAGCAAATTTTCTTCCGTTTAACCACGTAGAAAATTCTTCCATGATTTCTTCAATGATAAGCTCCGCTTGCGGAATGTGTTTCTTTCTGTTTTCTAAAGTCACATCTGTAATTTTAGATAAATCATCCAAGTGGACAACCGTCACGCCAGGAATATTTTTTACGTTGTCGTGCACATTTTTCGGCATTGACAAATCAAGAATCAGAAGCGGTTTGTTCAATTGCAAAATATCCTCGTCAATTGTTGGAAATTGTGCTCCAGTTGCCACAACCAAAACATCTGCTTTGGGAATTTCCAGAGGCAGAACATCATAATCTTTTACAACCAAATTGAACTTTCCAGCTACTTTCTCCGCTTTATCTTTTGTTCTGTTAATCAATACAATATGGTCATTTTTAGTATGTTTTACTAAATTTTCGCACGTATTTCTTCCAATTTTTCCAGTTCCGAAAAGCAAAATATTCTTGTTGCTGATATCTGGAACGTTATTCATTATATATTGAACCGACGCAAACGAAACCGAAGTTGCGCCTGAACTGATTTCTGTTTCATTTTTGATTCTCTTGCTCGCTTGAATCACAGAATTTACCAATCTTTCCATGAAAGCGTTGGCTAAATCGTGTGATTTCGCTTCATAAAAACTTGATTTTATCTGTCCGATAATTTCAAAATCACCCAAAATCTGACTGTCTAAGCCACAACCTACTCTAAAAATGTGCTTGATTGCTTCCTGATTTTTATGGATAAATCCAACCTTTTGGAATTCTTCAACGCTTCCCAAACTGTTGTCGCAAAGTAATTTTATCAATTGAAATGGATGTTCAGCAAAACCATAGATTTCGGTTCTGTTGCATGTGGAAGTGAGGATTAGACTGCCTGTTCCTTCCGATTTTGCTTGTTGCAAAACGGTAGATTTGGCTTCATTGCCTAAACTAAATTTCCCTCTGGTCTCCGCATCAGCCTTTTTGTAACTCAATCCAACGGCATAGAAGGTTTGATGCTTTGACAAGTTATTGTTGTTCATAATCCTACTTTAAGTATCAATTGTTCGCAAATAAAATTCGTACAAAACAGAATTTCATTCGAACACTACAAAATTATACTTATAGCTTTTATAAAAGTAACGCTCAAAGTACTATTTATGTCGCTATGAGATATTTTGATAATTTTGGCTATTATAAATTAGAAAAGTCCTATTTTTGCAGTCATATCAGCATCTAGCACGTTTTTAGTTTAGAACCATTCTAAATAAAAAGATTTCAAATTTTGAAAATTTCAAGAAAAAAAATACCGCTATGAGTTCACCCGAAGAAATCAAAATTGAGGATGATTTTATTATTCTTCGATTTCAAAATGATAGTGATGAAACTTCGCATTTTGAGCGTGAAGTAAATGTAGATCTCATTCAGTTTCACTTTGGAATTAAAGGCCGAGCCAAGTTTATCTTCAACCAAGGAAGATACGCGCTGGACTTGAAAGAAGACCTTTCACTGTTCTTGTATAACCCGCAGAAAGAGCTTCCGGTTCACTTGGAAATTGCACCTCATTCTTGGGCGATTTCGGTATTGATTTCCATCAAAAAATTCCACGGATTATTTTCTTCTGAAGCAGATTATATTCCGTTTTTGAGCGAAGAGAACAAAGACAAAAAATATTATAAAGACGAACCGATTAGTCCGTCGATGTCAATTGTCTTGAACCAATTATTCAATTTCAACCTTCATCCTTCGATAAAAAATCTTTATTTTAAAGGAAAAGCCTACGAATTATTGAGCCTTTATTTTAATAGAAGTGAAGACGCAAATATAGAACAATGTCCGTTTTTGGTAGATGAAGATAATGTCTTGAAAATCAAAAAAGCAAAGGAAATCGTCATCGCCAATATGGCAGAACCGCCTGGTTTGCAAGAATTGGCCGATCAAGTCGGAATCAATTTGAAGAAATTAAAAATGGGTTTCAAGCAAATTTACGGCGACAGCGTTTACAGCTTTTTATTTGATTACAAGATGGAGTTTGCGCGAAAACTTTTGGACAGCGGTTCTTATAATGTGAATGAAGTCGGACTGAAAATAGGATACAGCACGGCGAGCCATTTTATTGCCGCGTTTAAGAAGAAATTCGGGACAACTCCGAAAAAATATCTGATGTCGATAACGGTGAATGCTTAATATAAACACAAATTAGCACAGATTTATAATTCAGAAATTAGTGTAAATGAAAAACAAAATAATTCTATTATTCATTTTTATATTAACTAGTAGCATTTGTTATTCGCAGAAGATTTCAGATAAATATTTCGAGAATGTAATAGAAATTACGGATAAAAATGTCGTGACAAACAGAAGTGATTTTCTCTTTGATGTTGCAATTCCTGTCGATTCAAAAACGCCAATTGTATTTGTTTCCGCAAAAGTTTCACAGAAATTACTTTCAGGAATTTATCCAGAATTAACAAGAATTATTGTGATTTCTCCAAATTGGAATTATTACGATGAAAATTCTAAACAAAAATTACCAGAAGGAGTTATTTGCGCAGAACCAATGGCAAGTTCGGTGATTTATGAATTTAAAAGACAAAATGGAAAAGTATTGAAAGACAGTCTGGTTTTAATGGGAAGTTTCCCAGAAATGAAAATCGTTTCTCCTCCAAAAATAAAAGCCAATCAGACATTAATTTATTTTACAGAAGGATTTGGTTCTAGATGTTGCCCAAAAGATTTACAATGGGAAAATTCTCCAAAACGTGAAGAATTTGTTGCAAATTTTGAAAGAGAAAATAAAACTAAAATTGGAAATACTTATGTTGAATATAGAGGAAAAGAAGGCGAATCAAATTATTATTATACCTTAAATAATCTCTCAAATGAATTAAAGCTTCGTTTTATTTTAGAACGGAATTTTTACAGAATAATCAACCGTCATTTGAAAGACATTATAAAATATCCTAGAATATTTACTCCAATAGTTTTGGAAGTAAACAGCAATATAAAAAAAATATAACAAACAAAACAGACAATGAAAGGCGTATTATTAGTAAATCTTGGTTCTCCAAAAAGTCCTGAACCCAAGGACGTTAAACCTTATTTAGACGAATTTTTAATGGATAAATACGTGATTGACGTACCGTATTTGTTGAGAGCATTATTAGTTCGTGGCATTATTTTGAGAAAACGTCCTGAAGAATCGGCGCATGCTTACAAAAAAATCTGGTGGGACGAGGGTTCACCGCTGATTGTACTTTCTCAAAGAATGCACAAAAAAGTGAAGGCAAAAACTGAAATTCCGGTTTCGTTGGCGATGCGTTATGGCGAAATGACGATTGAAAAAGCACTTCAAGAATTGCACGAACAAGGTGTAAATGAAGTTTTGCTTTTTCCTTTATATCCGCAATATGCGATGGCTTCAACGCTGACGATTTTGGTTTTGGCCGAAGAAATCAGAAAGAAGAAATTTCCGCACATGAAATTTACCGATGTTCCCGCGTTTTACAACAAGCCAGATTACATTAAAAACTTGGCTGATTTAATGCGAAAACATTTGGAAGGTTATGATTATGATCAATTGGTTTTTTCGTATCACGGAATTCCAGAGCGTCATATCAGAAAAACAGATGTGACCAAATCGCACTGCAAAATCGACGGCTCTTGCTGTTCAACGCCTTCTGCTGCACACGCTTTTTGCTATCGCCATCAATGTTATGAAACAACGCGTTTGGTTGTGGAACAATTGCAAATTCCGAAAGATAAATATTGCCAGACTTTTCAATCGAGATTGGCCGGCGACAAGTGGCTTGATCCTTACACCGATATTGAAATTGACAAAATGCCGTCAAGAGGAATCAAAAAAATTGCTGTTGTAACACCAGCTTTTGTAACCGATTGTTTGGAAACTTTGGAAGAAATTGCAATGCGTGCGAAAGAAGATTTTGAATCAAACGGAGGCCAAGAATTTTTGACAATTCCATGTTTAAATGATGATGATGCTTGGATTCAAACCGTAACCAATTGGATTGAAGAATGGGCTTTCGCCGAAACTCTAGCAAAATAAAATGGCAGTTTCATCGGAAGAATTAGGAACAAAAGACATCAAAAAATTACTGATAAAACAAGCGATTCCGTCCTCAGTCGGGATTTTGTTTATGTCGGTCAATATTTTGGTAGATACTATTTTCGTTGGGCAATGGGTTGGTTCGCTAGCCATTGCGGCGGTTTCTGTCGTCTTGCCGATCACGTTTTTAATTTCTTCTTTGGGAATGGCAATTGGCGTTGGCGGCGGTTCTGTTTTGTCGCGGGCTTTGGGTTCGTGCGATAAAGAAAAAGCCGATATGGTTTTTGCCAACCAAATTATGATGACTTTTGGACTAGCTTCCATTTTTGTGATTCTAGGCTTATTTTTCAGTGATGAAATGTTGCTAATCTTTGGAGCCAACGGAAATATTATGGCTCCAGCCAAAGAATTTTTCTTTCCGGTTTTGCTCGGCGTTCCGTTTTTGGCGCTTTGCATGATGGGAAATAACGTGATTCGGGCGGAAGGGAAACCTTCTTTTGCCATGATTTCAATGATAATTCCAGCAATTGTAAATATACTTTTAGACATCGTATTTATCAATATCATGGATTTAGGAATCTTCGGCGCGGCTCTGGCAACAATGATTTCTTACACCTGCTGTTTCCTTTTTGTATTGTGGTTTTTCATTTATAGGACTGAACTAAAACTGCAGCTTCACCATTTTAAATTCCATAAAAAAATTGTCAAAGAAATCACTTCGTTGAGTTTTGTAACCTTTTCAAGACAAGGCGTTGTGAGCATTCTAGCGATTATTTTGAATCACACTTTATATACTTACGGTGGCGAACATTCGGTAACGGTTTACGGAATTATCAGCCGCATGTTGATGTTTGCTTTGTTTCCCGTTTTGGGAATTACGCAGGCTTTTTTACCGATTGCTGGCTATAATTACGGAGCAGAAAATTACCATCGCGTGAAAGAAACGATTTCAGTTTCTATCAAATACTCGGCACTTTTGGCCACTTTGATTTTTGTCGTAATTTTATTTTTTGCCAAACCGATAGTTGCTGTTTTTACGACTGACCAACTTGTAATTGATGAAACACCAAATGCGTTGCGCTGGGTTTTTGCCGCTTCGCCGATTATCGCGATTCAGTTGATTGGCGCTGCTTATTTTCAAGCCGCTGGAAAAGCAAAAAAGGCGTTATTATTGACGTTGACCAAACAAGGATTCTTCCTAATTCCGCTAGTTTTGATTTTGCCAAAATTCTTCGGAATCTTCGGAGTTTGGGTCGCTTTTCCGATTGCTGATGTTTTATCTACAATAATCACGGCAATTTATTTGAAGAAAGAAATGAACGAAAATCTAATTGAAAATACGGATGGAAAATTACTATGAATATTTAAAATCGCTCCATTTGATTTTCATAATCACTTGGTTTGCAGGTTTATTCTACATCGTAAGATTGTTTGTCTATCAAATTGAAGCTTCGCAAAAACCATCACCTGAAAAGGAAATTTTGCAAGCGCAATATAAAATTATGACGTACCGACTTTGGTACATCATCACTTGGCCGTCAGCAGTTTTGGCGAGTATTTTTGCTTTTTGGATGCTGTTTTTTACGCCGCAAGGCAATTTTTGGCTACAGCAATCTTGGATGCACGTCAAGCTTGGCTTCGTATTTGCTTTGTATTTGTACCACTTAAAATGCCATCAGATTTTTAAGCAATTGCAAAACGACGAAGTGAAACACACTTCAAATTTTATGCGTCTTTGGAACGAAGGTGCCACAATTATTCTTTTTGCTGTAGTTTTTTTGGTAATTTTGAAAAACGCCGTCAACTGGATTTTTGGAGTCATCGGAATCATTCTTTTCTCTGTAATCATTATGTTGGGCTTTAAATTTTATAAAAGAATTCGGGAAAGAAACCAGAATTAATGCTGCAACCTATAAAAATAAAACGACTTTCACTTCGCGTCAGAATCTTCCTTTCGATGATTTTCTTGACCTTGATATCCTCAATTTTGATGGCTTCGCTGTCGATTTATCAATTTAAAAGGGAAGCCAAAGAATACCACGAAGAACGTTTGGAACGCCGTGAAACTGCAGTAAAAGAACATATCAATTATATTTTAAATACGACGACTTATCCGCTGACGACTGAAAATCTGCCTTTGATTTTTAAGGATGAAATTTATCGTCTGGCCGACATCCACAGTTTGGCGATCAACATTTATGGCTTAGACGGAAAACTGCTGAAATCTTCAAAAGCTTCGTTCACTGTTGATACGATTTTGCCTCCGATTCCGAATTATATCTTGAAATTAGTGCAATCTTCGATGGACAAAAGATATGTTGATGTAAAAACGGCTGACGGCATAAAATTTCGTTCTTCGTATGCCCAAATCAAGGATACGAAGTTCAAACCGCTAGGGATTTTAAATCTTCCTTACATTCCAGATGATGGGTTTTATGAAAAAGAATTGCGGAATTTCTTGATTCGCTTGGGCCAGGTTTATTCGATAATGCTGATTGTGGCTTTTATTTTGGCTTACTTTTTATCAAGTTATATTACGCAGTTTTTGAAATCCATTACCGATAAAATTACCGAAACGCGCTTCAATCAAAAGAACGAAAAAATTGAATTGGAAGACAGCAGTAAAGAAATTGCCTTGCTTGTCCACGCTTATAATTCGATGGTGGAAGAATTGGAGGAAAGCGCCTCAAAATTAGCGCAAAGCGAACGAGAACAGGCTTGGCGCGAAATGGCAAAACAAGTGGCGCACGAAATTAAAAATCCGTTAACGCCGATGCGTTTGACAGTGCAGAGTTTTCAGCGAAAATTTGACCCGAATGATCCTGAAGTGAAGCAAAAAATGACCGATTATTCGAACACTTTGATCCAGCAGATTGACACGATGAGTTCAGTCGCTTCTGCGTTTTCGAACTTCGCTTCGATGCCGGCACAGCAAAATGAAACATTGAATGTAGTGGACGTTGTGCAATTGACTTTGGACATTTTCAATGAAGATTACATCCAATTTAAAAGCGATTCGAAGGAAATTATCACGATTATGGATCGAACGCAATTGATTCGCGTGGTCACGAATTTGGTCAAAAATGCTATTCAGGCGATTCCGGAAAATCAAGAGGAAAAATCAATTATTGTTTCTGTCAAAGAGGAAAAAAATCAAGTGCAGATTAGCGTTCAGGATAATGGAACCGGAATTGAAGGCGACGACAGCAGTCGCATTTTTGAACCGAAATTCACTACTAAAAACTCAGGAATGGGATTAGGTTTGGGAATCATCAAGAATATTATTGAAAATTATAACGGAACGATTACTTTTGAAACAGCGCCCGGAAAAGGGACGGTTTTCTGTGTTTTTCTTCCTATTATTCGTATGTAAGTTTTAACCGCAGATTCGCAGATTTTTTTTAAATTCTATCTAAAGTAAAATAGCTTACGCATAATTTAAAGCACAGATTTCACAAATTATCACAGATCTTGTTCAGAAAAAAATCTGCGAATCTGCGGTTAAAAACAAAACAAATAAACATACAAATATGAACTACGAAAATATTTTAGCGACTTCTGAAAACGGAATCGCAACGGTAACAATTAACAGGCCGACGAAATTAAATGCATTGAACAAAGCGACAATTCAAGAATTGCACGATGCTTTTGAAGCTTTAGAAAAGGATGAAAAAGTCAGAGTAATTATCTTGACAGGAAGTGAAAACAAAGCTTTTGTGGCAGGAGCGGATATTTCTGAATTTGCAAATTTCTCCATTTCTGAAGGCGCAGAATTGGCGGCAAAAGGACAATCTTCGCTATTTGATTTTGTAGAAAATTTAAAAACTCCGGTCATTGCGGCTGTGAATGGTTTTGCTTTAGGCGGCGGTTTGGAATTGGCCATGGCGTGTCATTTCAGAATTGCTTCTGACAATGCAAAAATGGGCTTGCCAGAAGTTTCGCTCGGCGTAATTCCAGGTTATGGCGGCACGCAAAGATTGCCACAATTGGTCGGAAAAGGAAAAGCGATGGAATTGATTATGACTGCGGGAATGCTGACTGCCGAAGAGGCAAAAGTTGCTGGGTTGGTAAATCACGTGGTACCGCAAGCTGAATTATTGGAATTGGCAAACAGCATCGCTCAAAAAATAATGAAAAATTCTCCTGTGGCCATTGGCAAAGCAATTGAAGCGATTAACGCTAACTTTAAAGATGGTGTTGATGGTTATGCGGTTGAGATTAAAAACTTTGGAGAAGCTTTTGGAACAGAAGATTTTAAAGAAGGAACTGGAGCGTTTTTAGAAAAAAGAAAGCCGGTTTTTACAGGGAAATAATAAAAACAAAAAAGCCAGAATTTAACTTCTGGCTTTTTTATTAAAGTCTTCCCTCACATTCCGCGAAAAACTGCTCTAAGAAATCCTCCATATAATTATGTCGTTCTTCAGCGATTTTCTTTCCTGATTTGGTATTCATTTTATCCTTCAGCAACAATAATTTTTCATAGAAATGATTGATCGTCGGGGAAACCGAATTTTTATATTCTTCTTTGCTCATATTTAAATTCGGAGCAATTTCTGGATTGTATAAAGGTCGATTCTTAAATCCTCCATAATTGAAACATCTAGCAATACCAATGGCACCGATGGCATCCAAACGATCGGCATCTTGAACAATATCTAATTCTATCGAAGAAAATTTACGTTCAAAATTACCTCCTTTGAAAGAAATATTTTCAATGATATTGATTACGTGAACGATAATTTCTTCAGATGCGTTTTGGCTTTCTAAAAATTCGCGAGCAACTTTTGGACCAACAGTTTCATCTCCGTTGTGAAATTTGCTGTCGGCAATATCGTGCAATAAAGCGCCGAGTGCGACAATCGTTTCATCGCAATCTTCTTCTTTGGAGATATTCAAAGCATTTTTATAAACTCGTTCGATGTGAAACCAATCGTGTCCTCCTTCGGCATTTTGAAGTTTCTCTTTTACGAAAGAAATCGTATTTTCAATTAAAATTGTATTTTTCATTTATATAGAAGAAAAAAAATCCTCTCAAGTTGAAAGGATTTAGATTATTTATGATTTTAAAGTAGCTGGCTCGACCCATTTAAAAATATGCGATTCTGCCGGAATTACGATTCTTTCAGAAATCCTGGCCATTCTAGCCGGCAATTTCATCAGATAATCTCTGGCTTTCTCAGCTTCATCGGTCAATCCAGTGATTTTTGAAATTTCCCATTTGTCGATTAATTTCTGCATAATGTCAACATAATCGTTTGCTGTGTAAACTCCGATTCTTTGTGCTGAATCTGAAAACTGCTCAAACGCCGTACTTATTTTTTCTCCAGATTCTCTTAAAAAATGAGCTGGCATCACGATTTTTTGCTTCATCATATATTGAAAAGCAAGCATCATTTCGCTTGGATCTACTTGAAAAATTCTATTCACGAATTCAGAATAAGCATGATGGTGTCGCATTTCGTCGCCTGCAATCAGCTTGCACATTTTTGACAATTTGTTGTCGCCAAATTTCTTTGCCATCTGGGCTACACGGTTGTGTGAAACATATGTCGCCAATTCTTGGAAACTTGTGTACACGAAATTTTTATAAGGGTCTCTTCCTGTCCCGATGTCAAAACCGTCATTGATTAAATGCTGCGTCGTCATTTCCACTTCACGCATGTTCACACGTCCAGAAAGATAAAGATATTTGTTCAAAACATCTCCGTGGCGGTTTTCTTCACCCGTCCAAGTTCTGATCCATTTTGACCAGCCGTTGCCTCCGTTATCGACTTGATTTACGCCTTCAACGTCCATCAGCCAAGATTCATAGGTGGGCAAAGCTTCTTCGGTAATTGTATCTCCCACTAAGGTTACCCAGAAATCATAAGGCAATTCTTTAGCGATTTCTCTTAATTCTTTTACGTCTTCAAAGAATGTTTCTTTTTGAGAATCAGGCAAAAGATCAGTCGGCTGCCAAATTTTTTCCACCGGAATCAAATATTGGTCAACGAACGAATCAATGTTTTTCTCTAGAAACTGCATGACTTCTAGACGCATGTTTTTTATAGACATATAATTTTAATTTTTTATTCCTTCAACTACAGCTTTTTCGGTTTCTTTCATTAATTCGTCAAAAGGAACATGAGCAACAGAAATGGGGTTGTGAACCGTAAAGGTAAGACGATTTCCCAAACCTGCAGGGAAAAAACCATATTTAACAATTTTCCAAGAGTTGTTTATGCTAACCGGAACAACCATGGCTGACGGCGCATTTTTGCACAAAATCTTCAGTCCGGTTTGGGCAAATTCTTTCGGAAAACCATTTTTGCTTCTTGTTCCTTCGGGGAAAATTACAGCTGCGCGTTTATTTTTTTCAATATATTTTGCCAAACCTTTAATAGTAGGAACGGCTTGTTTTGGGTCTTTTCTATCTATTAAAACGGAACCTCCGTGCCTTAAATTGTAAGATACGCTTGGAATCCCGCTTCCCAATTCTTTTTTGCTGACAAATTTGGGATGCGCTTTTCTGAAAAACCAGATTATTGCCACAATATCATACATGCTTTGGTGGTTGGCTACAAAAATCACCGGAACATCTTTTGGAATGAGTTCTCTTCCTTCAATTTTATAGGTAGTTCCAAGCAGATGGGTTGTTCTAAGCAAGAAAAAATTCAGATAATCTACACTTTTTTTATGTGCCTGATAGCCAAAAACGTTAAAACAGATCCATTGTATTGGATGAAAAATCACTAGAAATAATCCGAAAACCAGATAATATACTGCCGAAATTGGGTATGAAATAAGCTTTTCCATAATCATAAAATTCTGTGCAAAAGTAAGAATTATATTTTTGTTAATTTTAAAAGTAAAATACGATTTTTTATCCACAAAAAATAGCTATTGGAAGATGAAAAAAAAGAACTATTTTTACAAAAAATAAGTGCCAAATTATAATGAAAGAAAAAATGAGTTCAGAGAAAGAAGCCAAATTGAAAGCGTTGCAATTAACGCTTGACAAATTAGACAAAACTTACGGAAAAGGCACCGTAATGAAGCTTGGAGACAGAGCTGTGGAGGAAGTAGAAACTATTTCTTCAGGCTCATTAGGATTAGATTTGGCTCTTGGAGTTAATGGATATCCAAAGGGAAGAATCATCGAAATCTACGGACCAGAATCTTCAGGTAAAACTACTCTTACATTACATGCAATTGCAGAGGCTCAAAAAGCAGGCGGAATCGCGGCTTTTATCGATGCAGAACACGCTTTTGACAGAGGTTATGCTGAAAAATTAGGCGTAGATGTAGAAAATTTAATTATTTCACAGCCAGATAATGGAGAACAGGCATTAGAAATTGCTGAAAATCTGATTCGTTCAGGCGCGATTGATATTGTTGTCATTGACTCTGTTGCGGCTTTGACTCCAAAAAGTGAGATCGAAGGCGAAATGGGAGATTCAAAAATGGGTCTTCACGCAAGATTGATGTCTCAAGCTTTGAGAAAATTGACAGGAGCTATCAGCAAAACCCACTGTACTGTTTTCTTTATCAACCAGTTGAGAGAGAAAATTGGAGTAATGTTCGGGAATCCAGAAACAACAACAGGTGGTAACGCCTTGAAGTTTTATGCTTCAGTTCGTTTGGATATCAGAAGATCCACTCAAATCAAGGACGGTGAAAACGTGATTGGTAACAGAACGAAAGTAAAAGTTGTCAAAAATAAAGTGGCGCCGCCTTTTAAAACTGCAGAATTCGACATCATGTATGGTGAAGGAGTTTCAAAAACAGGAGAAATCTTAGATTTGGCTGTAGAATTTGAAGTGGTAAAAAAATCAGGTTCTTGGTTCAGCTATGGTGAGACAAAACTTGGGCAAGGTCGCGATGCGGTAAAATCTTTAATCAAAGACAATCCGGAAATGGCCGACGAGCTAGAACAAAAAATCAAAGCGCTCATTAAAGAGAACAACGCATAAATTTAAAACCCGAAAATTTTCGGGTTTTTTTATGCTCCTACGCAACCTTTTTATAGCAATTCCATCTTAAAAGAAAAAGCTTAAAATATAATTTATTACAAAATGAAAAAGTTATTTTCCGTTTTAATTTTAACTGTTGTGGCGCTGTTTACATTTTCTTCTTGCGATTTAGAAGATGATTCGCCAAATTTTCACTTTGAACTGATTCCTGTAGACAGTGTTGCCGTTCCTGAAAGTTTTGTAATGGGCAAAACTTATGAAATCAAGGCTTATTATAAAAGGCCTACGACGTGTCATTTTACTGAAGGATTTTATTATGAAAAAGATTTAAATACAAGAACCTTTGCTTTGCAGTCAAAAGTTTTAGATCAAGGCGATTGCGAACCTATCATTGATGGTGTACTTTTAGAAACTAAATTCAATTTCTCTGTAATCAACAACGGAACCTATAAATTTAAATTTTATAATGGCGAAGACGAAGACGGAAATAATACGTTTTTAGAATTTAACATACCAGTAGTTCCAGAATAATTAATTTTCTAATTTGTAAGTAAACTTGAGTCTAGAACAACTCATATACGATTGTAGAAATAATGATACCAAAGCTCAAGAACAATTATACAAGCTCTTTTCGCCTAAATTGTTCAGTGTATGCTTGAAGTATTCGCGCAATTATGCCGAAGCGGAAGACAATCTCCAAGACGGCTTTTTAATTATTTTTGCAAAAATCAGCCAGTTTACTTTTAAAGGCTCTTTTGAAGGCTGGGCAAAACGGATCATGGTCAACAATGTGCTGCAAAAATATCGTGGCACGACGGTTTTTGAAATCATAAACGATAATATTGCCGAAGAGGAAGAAATTGAGATTGACGACGAAAATGTGACGCTTGATTTTTTATTGAAAATTATTCAAGAATTGCCAGACAGATACAGGCTCGTTTTTAATTTATATGTAATGGATGGCTACTCTCACAAGGAAATCGCCGAAATGCTAGAAATCACAACAGGAACAACAAAATCAAATTTAGCCCGAGCAAAAATGATTTTAAAAGAAAAAATAGAAGCTCAATCAGGATCAGGAAATTTTACGGTGGCAAAATGAGTGAGAAAAAAAACATAGAAAGGCTGTTTCAAGAGAAATTCAAGGATTTCGAGGCGATTCCAGAACCAAAAGTCTGGGACAATATTGAAGATGCCCTGAAAAAGAAGAAAAAGCGCAGGGTAATTCCTTTGTGGTGGCGACTTTCCGGCGTGGCCGCAATTCTGCTTATTGGCTTTATGGTTGGCGACGGAATGATCAATAATCCTTCAAAAGAAACTATTGAAATCGTGAATGAGAACAATTCTGGGAAAAATAATTCTTATGGCGAAAAGAATATCCTTCCTATAAATAAAGAAGAAAGTGTAGCTGATTCTGAAAAAAATAGTTCTGAAGAAGGTCAATTGAATTCCGAAAAAACTTCAACAGTAAATTCTTCTGGAAAAAATAATGCAGTTGCCATTCAAGAAGCAAGTTCTAATTCAAAAACTAAAAACTCGAATTACGGAAATACAAATTCTAGAATAAACAATAGTGCTTCACATTCAAAAAGCTCGAATACTAATGCAATTGCAAGTCATTCTAAAGTAAAAAATAAGACTAGAAAACCGAATAATGCAAAACAAGCTTCTGAAATTATAATTCCGGATGAAAGTGTTGCTTCTGCTTACAATTCCAATAAAACTACAGAAGCAGGAACTAATTCTGAAGGCCAAATTGCTCAAAAAACAGCTTCTGAAAAAGAAACAAAAAATATATATTCTTCTCAAATCGCTTTTGACACAAGCGCTTTTGAGAAGCAAAAAAAGGATTCAGCGGTTATTGCTGCCGTTGAACCCAATGCGTTGGAAGAGTTGCTAAAAGAAAAAGAAAAACAACAAACGGTCACAGAAGCTAAATTAAATAGGTGGCAGATTACGTCAAACGTAGCTCCTATTTATTTTAGCTCTGCTTCCAATGGCTCGCCGATTGATGCGCAATTTGCTGACAATCAAAAGACCTATGAAAAAAATCTGAGTTATGGAATTGGCGTAAATTATGCCTTGAATGAAAAATGGAGCGTTCGCGGTGGCGTGAATAAGCTTACGCTAGGTTATAACACTAACAACATTGTCTATTATCCGAGTCTTTCTACAAGTGCGCGAGGAACGACAAAAAGCGGTTATCACGCCGAGGGTTCAACAATTATTGTAGAAAATAACACGGCAATGAACGTGGTGTCGTTTGATAATATTCAAGAAAAAACGCCGGGCCACATTAACCAAACTATGGGCTACATCGAAGTGCCTTTGGAGGTTTCTTATAAATTGCTGAACCAAAAATTCGCCATTGAGCTTATCGGCGGCATGAGCACGATGTTTTTAAATGAAAACAATCTTTCTGTGGTTTCTAACGGAATGGAGGCGACTTTGGGCAAGGCTTCCAATCTTAATGACGTGTCATTTACTTCAAATATCGGACTCGGATTTAAGTACAAATTCTGGAAATCTTTTGAAGCGAATATTGAACCTAAATTTAAATACCAGCTCAATACTTTTACCAATGATGCCGGCGGTTTCAAGCCTTATTTCATCGGATTATATTCAGGAATTAATTTTAATTTTTAATAGTTGGTTTTATAAAAATTTTATTTAGTTAAGTCGTCATTGCACACATTATGACAGGAAAAGCGCTTTGGTTAGGCGCTTTTTTCGTTTTGAAACTTTTGCAATTGCTTAAAAATAATTGCTTTTACTTGGTCTCTTACTTCTCTGATTTCTTTTTTATCGCTTGCATTCTTGCCTTTAGTTTCTATGAAATCATGAATCTTGGCACGCATCAAACCTGGACTTCCGCTTAAAAACGTGTATGAAAATCTTTCTTTGTTATCGGCAAAAGTTATCGGCACAATCGGAATTTGGTGTTCCAAAGCCAATCGAAAAGCGCCGTCTTTAAATTCGTCCAGCAAAATTGATTCGTCGTCGGGAACGCCTCCTTCTGGAAAAATACAGATGCTTAGGCCTTGGCTTAGTCGTTTTTGGGCGCGCTGAAAAACTTCCATTCTGCTTTTTGAACTATTTCTGTCCACCAAAATGCAGGTTCTTTTATAGAAAAATCCGAAAAGCG
Source organism: Flavobacteriaceae bacterium PS02334 (assembly GCA_029959295.1). GTDB lineage: Bacteria > Bacteroidota > Bacteroidia > Flavobacteriales > Flavobacteriaceae > Flavobacterium. The sequence continues at coordinate 297,597 of JASCOH010000004.1, forward strand.
GAATCTTTGAAAGTTCTTTTTTTCCTACGAATACAAATGGATTTCTAACCAAAGCCAGCATCAGCATGATGTCAGTCATCGAAGTGTGGTTGGAAACGAGCATGTAGCTTTTTCCTGGTTCTAATTCTTCTTCGCGCTCGACTTTGTAATAAAAGCCCATTCCTAATAAAATCACCTTGGCCCAAATTCTTGCCATTACAAAGAAATAAGGATACCATTTTTCCTTCAAAATTGAAATCAGCAGAAACGGCAGCATAATAATAATTGGCAGTCCGAGCAGGACATAAAACCAAATTCGCCAAAGAACCCAAAAAATAACTTTTAAAATACGCATCAAGATTGTTTGTTATAACTTCCGGAGAATGAAAATTGTTTTCCAAATGTAAGAATTCAAATTTTAAGTATGGAAAGAAGTTTTAAAAGGTTTTTAAAACTTCCTCCTATAAAAAACACCTTTGCGAAACTTTGCGAAAACCTTCCCTCCTTTGCGTTAAAACCCATGAGCCTCAAAAAACTTGAATTCCTTTTAAGTTGCCTTTTAAATAAAACCCAAAAAAACTTTGCAATCAAAATAAACTTTACAAACTTTGCCAAACCGTGTATCTAAAATACATAACAACTTAATTACTTTAAAATGTCAAAAATCTTAACAGGAATTCAAAGCACCGGAACGCCACATTTAGGAAATCTTCTAGGCGCAATTTTCCCTGCCATCGAATTATCGAACAAGCCGGAAAACCAATCTTTTCTTTTCATCGCCGATTTGCATTCTATCACGCAGATCAAAGACGGAGAAACTTTGCGTCAAAACACTTACAGCACTGCTGCAACGTGGCTTGCGTGCGGACTTGACATGAGCCGAGTAGTTTTTTACAGACAATCTGATGTTCCTCAAACGACGGAACTTTCTTGGTATTTGAGCTGTTTTTTTCCGTTTCAGCGATTGACTCTGGCGCATTCTTTTAAAGACAAAGCAGACAGGCTTTCTGATGTAAACGCTGGATTATTCACTTACCCGATGCTGATGGCGGCTGATATTCTTCTGTATGATGCCGAATTTGTTCCTGTCGGGAAAGACCAGCTGCAGCATATTGAAATCACGCGCGACGTCGCTTCAAGATTCAACAACCAGATGGGAGAAACTTTCGTCTTGCCAGAATCTTACACCCACGAAGACACAAAATATGTTCCTGGAACAAATGGCGGAAAAATGAGCAAGTCAGCCAACAACATCATCAATATTTTTTTGGATGACAAGGCTTTGCGCAAACAAGTGATGTCAATTGAAACCGACAGCACGCCTTTGGAAGACCCGAAAGACACAGAAACTTGCAAGATTTTTGCCATTTATAAATTGCTTGCTAATGAAACGCAACTAGCTGAAATTACAGAAAAATATAAAAACGTAAACCGTGATTTTGGCTGGGGACACGCAAAACAGGCGCTGTTTGAATTGATCATTGAAAAATTCAAAATAGAAAGAGAAAAGTATAGCTATTATATGAACAACCTCGAAGAACTTGACAAAGCGCTATTTGAAGGTGCTGAGAAAGCAAAAGTTGTTGCTGATGGAGTTTTAAAAAGAGTCAGGGAGAAATTGGGATACTAAAATTAACTAAAAATCGTTATTTTAAGTAAAATTCTTACTTATGAAAACGATTTTTATTTTTATATCCTTTTTGTTTTTAAACCTAACTGCATTTGGACAATTAAAAGAAAACCAAATCAGGGTTGTTGGTTCCTATAAAGAAACTTTAAAGGCAAAAATCTTCGAGGTCAACTTTTTCATAAAAGAAACAACTACTGTGACTGAAAGCCAAAGTAAAGTTTTAAAAACTTTTGAAGAAGCTAAAAAAGAAGTTCAAGATCTTTTAAAAACGGAACAACTTTCAAGTTCTGAATTGATTTTCAAATCGGCACAGAGTCCAAATTTTGGGAGAAGAGGCGCAAATTACACTTTAACAATTACTGATTTTGACAAAGCAAATAAAATATTGCTAAACGAAAAAATAGGAAAGCTGGCCGAATTACACTTAAGATATATTTATGAATTCAGCGATGATTACCAACAATTTTTATCTCAGAAAGCTTTAGAAAAAGCGAAGTCAAAGGCAGAATTTCTAGCAACAAAAGCAGGAAAGAAAATCGGAAAACTGCTTATCATCGATGACAATACTATAAACAAATCATCAGTTTTTGGATCATCAGCCAGTTATTCCCAGAAAATCGACAAGAATCCAGAATATGAAGTTCATTATGATCTCAATGTGACTTACGAATTGCTTGACAAATAATTAAATCGCCTCAAATAATTTCCCGGGCAAAGGCCGGATCACGCCTTTCAATTCCATATTTAAAAGTATCGAAGAAATTTTATACGTCGGAAGTTCGCAGTCTAAAGCAATGATATCGAGTACTTCTTTGCCTTGTTTTTGCAAATAATCATAAATTTTCTGTTCTTCAGGTTCTAATTCCACAAAAAGCTGTTTTTGAACCGGCTTTGATTTTTCATTGCCTAAATCCCAATTGAGCATGTAAATTACGTCAGCCGCAGAAGTAATCAGGTTTGCTTTTTGGCTTTTGATCAAATTATTGCAGCCTTGGCTGTATTTGTCAGTCGCCCTTCCGGCAAAGGCAAAAACATCTCGGTTGTAATCGCCAGCCATCGTTGCCGTAATTAACGAACCGCCTTTATCAGCAGATTCAATCACGATTGTGGCTTCAGACATTCCAGCAACAATGCGGTTTCGCTTCACAAAATTCTCCTTATCCGGATTGGAAGAACTCCAAAATTCTGACATAAAGCCACCGTTTTCCTCCATCTTGGCTGCGTATTTTTTATGCACTTTTGGATAGATCTGGTTTAATCCGTGGGCAACAATTCCGATGGTTTGAAGATTATTTTCCATCGCTGCCTGATGCGCGACAATATCGACGCCATAAGCAAAACCGCTCACAATTATCGGATTCAACGGAGCCAAATCTGAAATCAATTTGCGACAGCATTCCATGCCATAAGAAGTGATTTGGCGCGTTCCAACGATGCTGATTATCTTGCGGTTCTCAAAATCAAAATTCCCTGAAGCAAAAAGTAAAACAGGTCCGTCGATGCAATGTTTTAATTTCTCTGGATAATTTTCATCCTTAAAATAAAGCGTGTCGATGTGATTTTCTTTGATGAATTTTAACTCGGTTTCGGCTTTTTGAAAAACGCTCTTGTCTTTCAGATTTCGGATCAAAATGCTTCCGATTCCGTCGATACTTTCGAGTTTTCCTGCTTTAGATTGAAAGACTTCTTTGGCAGAACCATAGTGGGTGAGCAATTTTTTAGCGACAATATCGCCCACCAATTCCACTTTTTGCAAGGCTAACAGATAAAATAATTCTTCTTCGTTCATGGCAAATAATTGAAAGTCAAATTAAAGGCTTTTTATTGAAATTGTTAATAAAATTTGTGGATAAAATTTTGCTGCGGCTATTGAATAAGTAACTTTGTCAATATGAAGATTGAACATTACATAGCCCAGCTTTTATACAGATACCAATGCGTTTCCGTTCCCGGATTTGGCGCTTTCCTGACTGAAATCCAGCCAGCGCAGTTGCTTGAAGATGCGTTTTATCCTCCAAAAAAGCAGGTTTCCTTTAATTTTCACTTGAAAAACAATGACGGTTTGCTGGCAAGCCACATTGCGCTTTCTGAAAAAATCACTTATGAGCAAGCCGTTCACAAGATTGAAGAAAATGTTTCAAACTGGAGAACTTCACTGCAGTTATTCCAACCGATAATTTTGAAAAACATTGGCGAATTGGCATTGAATTCTGAAAACAATTTAGTTTTCAAGCCAGCAGATGCCGTGAATTACTTGACCGACTCCTTTGGATTGAGCAATTTTGTTTCTCCAAAAATCCAGCGTGAAATTTACCAGCAAGAAGTTGAAGCTTTAGAAGAAAAAGCTCCGATTATCTTCACGCCGGAAAGAAGAAGTCGTCAAGTTTACTTGAAATATGCTGCCGTTTTTGTCTTAGGATTAGGAGCTGCAGGTTTCTTCACAAACAATTATTACAACAATTACCAAGAGCAAATTGCTGCCGAAACCATGATGGTTGAAAAATCGGTTCAGAAAAAAGTAGAAGATAAAATTCAAGAAGCAACTTTCTTTATTGAAAGCCCGCTTCCGGCTGTAAAGCTGAACATCAAAGAAGACAAATTCTCTTATCATGTAGTTGCTGGCGCTTTCAGAAACGAAGCAAATGCGGCTAAAGTTTATAAAAAATTAAGCGAAAAAGGTTTCAAAGCCAAACGCATTTCAATGACAAGACACGGCCTACATCCTGTTCTTTACGGAAGTTTTGCTACTTATGCCGAAGCACAGCATGCGATGACAAAAATCCAGAAAACAGAGAATCCAGAAGCCTGGCTTTTGATTCAAGACCTATAAAAATTTAAATCCCGATTCATTCGGGATTTTTTTTGTCATTGCGCAAAACCAACGCCCGACAATCTTTCGACATTTTGCTTACAAAAAGATTTAACCCGTTTTAAAAACCTTCTTAGGTCTGGCACGAAACTGATTGTTATCTCTTACCTTTGCAAAAAAAACTATGCAACCAAAAACACCTTCTGAATCAGTAGCCGTTTTAACTGACTTGGTTTTACCAGGCGAAACAAATCCGTTGAACAACCTTTTTGGGGGCGAATTATTAGCAAGAATGGACCGCGCAGCAAGTATTGCGGCAAGAAGGCATTCGCGCAGAATTACAGTAACTGCTTCTGTAAACCACGTGGCTTTTAACCGTGCCATTCCATTGGGAAGCGTTGTGACCATTGAGGCGAAAGTTTCAAGATCGTTCAAATCTTCCATGGAAATTTACATCGATGTTTGGATTGAAGACCGCGAATCTGGAATAAAAAATAAGGCCAACGAAGCGATTTATACTTTTGTTGCCGTAGATGAAACTGGACGTCCGGTAGAAGTTCCTGCAATTATCCCTGAAACTGAATTGGAGAAACAGCGTTTTGACGCCGCTTTGAGAAGAAAGCAATTGAGCCTTGTTCTGGCAGGAAAAATGAATCCGCATGATGCGACTGAGCTGAAAGCTTTGTTTATTTAATAAAAAAAAGGGAATCAAATGATTCCCTTTTTCTTTACATGTTTGCCAACCATGACTGCGGATTGAGCGTCGTGGTATTCTGCATGATGATGAATTTCACAGCTGTTTTTCCGGCAGCGTTTGTGGTTATTTTTCCTATGTTTTGCAAGGCCGAAACTTTGTCTCCTTTTGAAACGCTTACTGAACTTAAGTTTTGGTAAACGGTGTAGAAATCTCCGTGCTGTACAAAAACCACCATGTTATTTGGCGATAAAAGCTGTACGCGGGTTACTTCTCCAGCAAAAACGGCACGAACTGAAGTACCAGAATCGGTGCTAATTTCAACACCGCTGCTGTGAATCGTCAATGATTTTTGAAGCGGATGCGGCTGGTCACCAAATTTCAAGGAAACAAATCCTTTTGAAACCGGCCAAGGCAGTCTTCCTTTATTTGCTTTGAAATTATTGGATACGATTTTTCCTTCTGGCGTAAGTACGATTTTAGTCGAATTCTCGATTGCTTTTGTCTCCGCCACTGTTGCTTTTGGATTTGCTTTTTTATTCGCTGCAGCGGCTTTTTTATTCGCCTCAGCAATCGCTTGCTTGATCAAAGCGTTGATTTTTCTATCAATCTGTTTTGTCTCTTGCTGTTTCTTTTTGATGTCAGCCGTTAGTTTCTTAACGTCTTTTTTAATAGAAAGCATCAGTTTTTCTTGCTCTTGCCTTTCTTTTTCTAGTTCTGCTCTTTCCTTTACATTTTCTACGATCAGCTTTTGCTTCTCTGTTTTTTGAACGCCGAGCTTTTCGTTATACGCAATTAATTCTTTGGATTTTACAGTAATTTCTTCGCCTTGGTTTTTTCTATAATTAGAATATTGCTTCATGTATTGCGCTCTCTTGTAGGCCTGAAGAAAGTTTTCAGAAGACAGTAAAAACATGGCGCGGCTTTGCTCAGAACGGCTTTTGTAAGACTTGACAATCATTGCCGCATAATCTTTTTTAAGCTCTTCTAGTTCTTTTTTCAGCGCGTTTATTTTTAGCTGATTCAAATAGATATCATCACTTAAAAGCTTGGCCTGTTTTTCAGTCGTATTAATCAATTTCTCGCGAAGCTTGATTTTTTGTGCCTGCTGTGCAATTTGAACCGTCACCGATTTCTGCTTTTGCTTCTCGTTCTGCAAAGCATTTTCGGCTTCACGGATTTCTTTCTGGAGCTGTTCTTTTCGTTCTTCGAGTTTTCGTTGCGCGTCTGTCTGCCCAAACGAGAGGGAAACTGCGAATAGAAAAAAGAGGCTGAAGATAAATTTTGGCATAGGGAAATATTTCTACAAATCTAATCAATATATATTCTTTCGTAGCCATCTGGCACGCTATATGGAAAAGTTAAATTCTCATTAAACGAAATGTTGTTGTATTCGATGTTGATATTCGTCTTTTTTCCTCCTTGAACCGCTTCAATATTAATTTGGGACGGAAGAATTGCTTCTGGATATTCTTTGTGGCTCGGATAATTTACCTGCAGCATTCTATCTTGCTTTTCTTGAGCGATTTCTTGTTTTTTAATTAAGAAATTCGCCGCTTCGAAGAAGAAAGATTTTGCAGTATTTTTATTCGAAATATCTTCTAATTTGTATAATTCTTGCTCAATTGTCGTCTTGTATTTTCCTTTTTTCAAGTCGTCCATTGCTTCACCGACAAGCATGTTTTGCACTTTTTGGAAATCTAAATCAGTTCCGAGCCATTTGCTTAAAGTCGTATAATTTCCTTCGAAGAACTTTCCTCCTAACTTTTCATAGTATTTTACTTCTGAAGGCGTGATCAATGCTTTGGCCATTGTAATTCCAAGGAACCTGATGCTCACCAAAATCTGCTCATCTTTTTTAATTCTGATTTCAGCAGAAACATTGTGAGATTGCTTGTCATCCTTATATTTTGCACTTGACTTGATATAAAGCGTCGTGAAATCTCTTTTCAATTTATAGTGGCTGTCAATTACCTTGCTCGATGCAACCGCTTCACTAGCGCCTTCTTCAGCCACTACTTTTTTTGAACCGCACGCAAACAGGGTAATTCCCAAGGCGATGATGATAAACTTTTTCATTTATTTTTTTTGTTTTAAAAGCTGTTCTGCTTTTGCAAAATACTGTTCTTTTTTCTTAGAATCGCCTAATCCGTTGTAAGCTTCTCCTAATTGGATATTAAAATTTATCTCTAAATCTCGGTTTTCAACTAGATAATCCATGCCCATTTCAAGCATTTCTTTGGCTTTTTTATAATTTTTCAGCTGATTGCCAGCCAATCCAGAATAATAATAAAACTCAGGCTGCATCGGAAAAAAGTCAATCATTGTATTTGCTTTCTTATTTAAAACGTCAAACTGCTTATTTTCTGTATAAGCCTGCATCAGCAAGATACTAGCTTCCACATCTTGCGGATTATTTTTACAGTAAATTTCTAGATAATAAATCGCTCTTTCCCAGTTTTTTTGTCCGTAGAAAACCCTTCCGATTTCTTTTGTCAAGCCAACTTGGTCTTCGTTTGGCAATAAACTTATCGATTTGTCTAATTCAGTGCTGTATTTCGGATTCGTTTTCAAGAAAATCAAGAATTCCTGCAAAATTTTAGCTTTCACTTTTGGCGTAATCTGCTTGCTTTCAAAAACCTTATTCATGGAAGCAACCGCTTTCTCTCCGTCATTATTATTCAAATGAAATTTAAAAAGTCCGATTTGTGCAAAGTCAGAATCCGGAATTTCCTTTTCTAATTTCTTGGCAATTTCAAAGGCTTTTTCTTCCTGATTGCTTTCTGAATAAAGATAAATCAAGGCCGTATATTTAGATTCATCCTTCGGATTTTTCTTGATTGCATTTAAAAGCTGGTCCTTTTCAGCCAACTGATATTTTGCATCTTTCATGATCTGCAGCTTGTAAATTTCGCGCTGCGGATTTTTTCCAGCGGTTTCATCCAGTTCATTGATTAAAGCCAAAGCCTTGTCAAATTGGTCGGTATACATGTAAAGCGACGTCAGATCTTCTTTGTAATTTGCATCAAACTCAATCAACTTTGTGACAATGACGATAGCATGATTATAATCGCGTGTTTGATAGCAGACATCATACATTCCGACAAAAAACCACTTATTTAAAGGATCAATTTTTGAGGCTTTCTCAAAAGAATCATACGCTTTTTTGTAATCTTTTAATTGGAGATAATTTTTGCCCAATTCTGAATAAACTGCTGCATTTTCAGGCTGGGTTTTGAGACATTTTTCTAGGGAAAGAATCGCCTTGTCATAATTCTCAATTCCTTTTTGCTTTAGCGATTCATAAAAATTATCTTGAAAAGCATCTTCCGCCAAAGCAATATCGTCTGGTTCTTTTTGGGCAAAAGCTGGCGCTGAAACGCAGAACATTACAAGAGAAAACGATATGTAAAGATATTTTTTCATGATATTTTCATACTAAAAGCACTTGCCTTACTGCAAAAGTTATTCCAAAACAGAGTAATCTCCAATGCTGATGCTTGTGAAATTTCCATCAAAAGAAGCGTGGCTTCCGATCATGGCATTGTCTAAGTTAGCGTTTTTTATTTTAGAATGGTTTTGAACCAAGCTATTTTTTATCGTTGCATTTTGAACATGCGTCCCGTTTCCAAGTGACACATTTGGTCCGACAGTCGAGTTAATCAAAATCACGTCTTTGCCAATAAAACATGGAGGAATGATTGTAGAATTTTCTAATTTCACATCATAATCTACTAAATGTTCACCGTCATTGTGCAAAAATCCTAGCATTCTTGAATTCGTGTCAACGGTTACATTTTTGTTTCCGCAGTCCATCCATTCGTCCACTTTTCCTGGAACAAAACGCAAACCGTTCTGCTTCATATTTTCAAGCGCATCGGTCAATTGATATTCGCCTCCTTTTACAACATCATTATCAAGCAAATATTGCAATTCATTTCTTAAAGTTTCCCCAGATTTGAAATAGTAAATTCCGATAATCGCCAAGTCAGAAACAAATGTTGCTGGTTTTTCTACGAAGTCAACAATCTCATTTTTATCATTCAACTGCACTACCCCAAAAGCGCTCGGATCTTCAACTTGCTTTACCCAAATCACGCTGTCAGCGTCTTGATCTAAAGTAAAATCAGCACGGAAAAGCGTGTCAGCATAAGCCACAACTACAGGTCCAGAAAGTGATTCTTTGGCGCACATGATAGCGTGAGCAGTTCCTAAAGCTTCGTTTTGATAACAGATTACGCCTTTTGCCCCTAATTTTTCAGCGATTGCAATCAAATCTTTTTCTACTTGTTTTCCAAAATCTTTATGGATGATGAAGGCGATTTCTTCAATTTCTTGGTTGATTACGCCAGCAATATCTTCTACCAAACGGTGAACGATTGGCTTTCCAGCGATTGGAATTAAAGGTTTTGGAACTGTTAAAGTGTGTGGGCGAAGGCGTGATCCGCGTCCTGCCATTGGTACTATTATTTTCATTTTTTCTCTTGTTTTAGGTAATCTTAATTTCAAAATTGAATATTCCAAGTTGGATGTTCAATCTTATTATTTATTTCTATTTCTAGATGTTTCTAAACTTTTTACGAATATCGAAATCAATTCGTCATTTTCTTTAATTGCAATTGCTAAATCTAGCTCTTCTTTCAAATATAATTGTGCTCTCAAAATAATTTTTAGGCAAGAATGTGTTTCCCGAAGTTCTTTTAAAACAACTGACATTTTATGGATGAAATCATTTCTAGATTCTGCGCTTTGTGCTTCGCTATAATTTAATGATGGCGAAGTTCCGGATCGAACGATTTGTCCAGATAAATGATTTCCGGCTTTTGATACTTTAAATTATCTGTTATTCCAATAATTTGGACAGCAAAATCTATTAGTCTTTCGTGTAAATCAAATTTTTTCATGGCTTGTACTTATTAAAAGTTTGTAATTCTAGACTTGAATATTCAAAATTCCAAGTTGGATGTTCAACCTTTTTGAATTTTGAATGCTCAACTTGGAATTTTGAATATTGAAATGCTTCAGATTGCGCTTATTTCACGCCCGTGCTTCCAAAACCGCCTTCTCCCCTAGAAGTTGCAGTCAATTCATCTGCTTCAATCCAAACGGCTCTTTCGTGTTTTGCAATGATTAATTGTGCAATTCTTTCTCCGTTTTCAACCACAAAAGGCTCATTCGATAAATTTACTAAAATCACTCCGATTTCTCCTCGATAATCTGCATCGACTGTTCCTGGAGAATTCAAGACTGTGATTCCTTTTTTGGCTGCCAAACCACTTCTTGGGCGAACTTGCGCTTCATATCCAATTGGCAATTCTATAAAAAGTCCTGTTTTTACGATAGCTCTTTCTAACGGATTTAAGGTAATTGGTTCTGATAAATTCGCACGCAAATCCATTCCGGCTGAGGCCAAAGTTTCATAGTTTGGAAGTTGGTGCTGTGATTTGTTTATGATTTTAATTTCCATTGCTGTAAAATATTTTCTGTAAAAGCTTAGGCTTTCCTTTTTAAAATTCTGGTTATAGTTTCTTTTTCGTTGTAATATATAAAGTAGGTAAAGGCAAGCAACATTGGAATTCCAACAAAATAATTCTCCCTAAATTCATAGAAATAAACTCCTGAAAATACAATTGAAATTCCTAAGTAAGCACCGATTTTTTTCATGTCATACGGAATCGGGTAATATTTATTTCCAAGCGTATAAGAAATCAGCATCATGCTTCCGTAAGCTGCAATTGTGGCAATTGCTGAACCATAATAACTCATCGTTGGAATCAGGAAATAATTCAGCGCCAGTGTAATTATCGCTCCAATAATCGAAATGTAAGCACCGATGTGGGTTTGATTCGTAAGTTTATACCAAACGGATAAATTGGTATAAATTCCGAGGAAGAAATTGGCCAAAATAATAAGCGGCACAACGCCCATAGCGTTCCAATAAGAAGAATCACGGATCATAATCAGTTTCAAAACATCTGCAAAAACAATAACTCCCAAAGTCATCAGCGATCCAAAAATGACGAAATATTTGGTAATCGTCGCATAAGTCTGCTTCGCATTTTCATTGGAAGCATGGCTGAAAAAGAATGGTTCGATTCCTAAAGTATAAGCCGTCCTGAACAAAACCATGAAAAGTCCGAGTTTGTAGCAGGCAGAATAAATTCCTACTTGCGCTTCGGCCGTATCTGGAGGCAAAAGATGCTGTAATAAAATTTTATCAAACTGGTCGTTGATTGCAAAAGCGATTCCGGCAATCATTATTGGAAAACCATATTTGGTCATTCTTTTCCAAAGGCTGAAGTCAAAGTGCCATTTTACGTGGAAATAATTCGGAAGCAAAACGACAAGCGTCAATAAGCTCGCAATGATATTTGACACAAAAATATATCCGACTTGAAAATCTTCGAAGTAAATAGAACTGATAAAACTATCTGGATTGGCTTGGGCTAATTTTGGCAAATAAATCAGGAAAAACAAGTTAAAACCTAGATTTACGGCTACATTTCCAATTTTGATTATTGCATAAAATAATGGTCTTTGATTGGCTCTTAATTTTGAAAAAGGAATAATTACCAAAGCATCAAAAGTCAAAATCCAAATCACATACGTAATATATTGGACGTCAATTTCCAAAAATTCAGCAACAGAAATCCTAAAAAGCAAGGCTACGGCTAGGAAAAAAAGCGTGGTCCAAAAGATTGAAACCATTGATGTTTCGACTACTGTTTTTTTGTTGTCTTCGCTGTTATAAAATCTGAAAAAGGAAGTTTCCATTCCGTAAGCCAGAATTACGTTGAAGAAAATCAGATAGGCAAAAATCACGTTGACTTGGCCGTACTCTTCTTTTGGAAGCAATTCGGTATAAAGCGGCACCAAGAAAAAGCTGAACATTCTAGGAATCACAGTTGCGAGTCCGTAAATAGCGGTTTGCTTGAAAAGATTTTTATATAAGCTCAAAGTTCGGTTTCAATTATAATCGTAACAAAAATAACTATTTCTTTGGGTTTTAACATCTGAAAAATAGAAATAAAAAAAGAGCCAACAAATTGCTGGCTCTTTTTTCTATTTTGAATTTTCTTTATGCTTTCAAAGCTTCAGCTCCACCCACAATCTCAAGGATTTCATTGGTAATTGCAGCTTGACGTGCTTTGTTGTAAGTCAATTTCAATTGGTTTCTCAATTCTGTTGCATTGTCAGTCGCTTTGTGCATTGCCGTCATACGCGCTCCGTGTTCTGAAGCGAATGAATCTCTGATGGCTTTGTACAATTGCGTTTTCAAAGAAAGCGGAATCAATTCCTCGATGATTTGTTCTTTTGAAGGTTCAAAAATATAATCAACTTGGTTTTTGCTATCCGTTTTGATTGGAACGATTGGCAAGAATTGCTCTGTAATGATGATTTGCGTTGCAGCATTTTTAAACTGGTTGTAAACCAATTCAATTTTGTCATACTGTCCTTCCACGAAAAGTTGCATCAATTCTTCAGCGATTGCGGCTACATTATGAAAAGTCAAATCGTCAAAAACAGTATTATTGTTGTTGATTACCGTGTTTGCTTTTCTGATAATGTCATTTCCTTTTTTTCCAATGGTAACGAAATCAACCTGCTTTCCAGCGTAAAGTTCCACAAGGTTTCTTGTTTGTTTTACAACGTTTGTATTGAAAGCGCCGCTCAATCCTCTGTTTGAAGTAATCGCCACCACAAGAATTTTGTTTACTGGTCTTTGGTCAGAATATTTGCTACCGCTGTCTCCGTCAAGAGAAGCGCTAACATTTTGCAATAATTCCGTTAGTTTTTCGGCATAAGGGCGCATTGCAGTGATTGCATCTTGTGCTTTCTTCAGCTTTGCAGCAGAAACCATTTTCATCGCTGATGTGATTTGCATCGTTGATGAAACGGAAGTAATTCTATTACGGATTTCCTTTAAATTTGCCATTTTCTTATGGGTTCAGGGTTTTGGGTTTTAGATTCAGGGCCCAAACTTGAACCCTAAACCTTTAACCTTGTGCCTTATATTAGTTATATTTCGCTGAAACTTCTTTCGCTACGTTTTCGATAACATCAGTAATTTTGTCATCTAATTTACCAGCTTTCAAAGCATCAAGAGTATCTCTGTGTTTTGCGTTCAAGAATTCCAAGAAGTCTTTCTCAAATTCTCTTACTTTGTTTACAGGAACATTACGCAACAAGTTTTTAGAACCTGCATAGATAATTGCAACCTGATCTTCAACAGTATAAGGATCATTCAAACCTTGTTTCAAGATTTCAACGTTTCTTTTTCCTTTTTCAATTACGTTCAAAGTTACAGCATCCAAGTCAGAACCGAATTTTGCAAACGCTTCCAATTCACGGAATTGTGCCTGATCCAATTTCAAAGTACCTGCTACTTTTTTCATTGATTTAATCTGAGCATTACCTCCAACACGAGATACAGAAATACCAACGTTAATTGCCGGACGAACTCCAGAGTTAAACAAATCTCCATCAAGGAAAATCTGTCCGTCAGTAATCGAAATTACGTTTGTTGGGATATAAGCAGAAACGTCACCTGCTTGCGTTTCGATAATTGGCAAAGCAGTCAACGAACCACCGCCTTTAACAATTCCTTTGATAGAATCTGGCAAGTCATTCATGTTTTTAGCAATGTCATCATTAGCGATAACTTTACAAGCTCTTTCTAACAATCTTGAGTGAAGGTAGAAAACGTCTCCAGGATAAGCCTCACGGCCCGGTGGTCTTCTCAACAAAAGAGAAACCTCACGGTAAGCAACAGCTTGTTTAGACAAATCATCATAAACAATCAATGCTGGACGACCTGAATCTCTAAAGTATTCACCAATTGCAGCACCTGCGAAAGGAGCATAAACTTGCATTGGAGCTGGATCAGAAGCATTTGCAGCAACAATAACTGTGTAAGCCATTGCACCTTTTTCTTCTAATGTTTTAGCGATTCCTGCTACAGTTGAAGCTTTTTGCCCAATTGCAACATATATACAGAATACAGGCTGACCTGCATCATAAAATTCTTTTTGATTAAGGATCGTATCCAAACAAACTGTTGATTTACCAGTTTGACGGTCACCAATCACAAGCTCTCTTTGTCCACGACCAACTGGAATCATTGCATCAACAGCTTTTACACCTGTTTGCAACGGCTCAGTTACTGGCTGACGGAAGATAACTCCAGGAGCTTTTCTTTCTAATGGCATTTCGTATAAAGTTCCGCCAATTGGACCTTTACCGTCGATTGGAAAACCAAGCGTGTTAACCACACGTCCAACCATTTCTTCACCAACTTTAAGAGAAGCAATTCTTTGTGTTCTTTTGGCAGTTGAACCTTCTTTGATACCAGTTGATGGTCCTAAAAGTACCACACCCACGTTATCTTCTTCAAGGTTCAAAACGATAGCTTCTAGACCATTATCGAATTCTACTAACTCTCCATATTGAACATTTGATAACCCGTAAATACGAGCAATACCATCTCCAACATTCAATACTGTTCCAACTTCTTCCAGCGTTGCACCAGATTCAAAACCTGATAATTGCTTTTTTAATATTGCTGAAATTTCAGCAGGTTTAATTTCCGCCATTTTGTTTTATAATTTATACACTTTATCGTGTGGTAAAACTAATTACTAAACTCTCTTTTTAAAACTTGTAATCTGTTAGCGATAGAAGCGTTGTATTGCTTGTCGCCAATTCTTATGATAAATCCTCCAATAATCGATGGATCTACAATATTTTCAATCGTAATCTTTTTGTTTGAAAACTCTCTGATTTTTTCAGAAACTTTTGCTTCTAAGTCTGCATCTAAAGGAATAGCTGTAGTTACGGTAGCAACTTCAAAACCGTTCATTACATTAGATTGCAAAACATATTGTGAAGCAACTCCTTCTAAAATCTCGAATCTTTTGTTTTCGAACAACAAGTGGAAAAGACCTTTTGTCAATCCATTTGTTGAGGCAAAAACTTCTGTCAAGGCACTTTCTTTAACACTTACAGAAATGGTCGGGTTTTGAATAAAAGTACTCAATTCCTCGTTTTCTTTAATCGTTGAAGAAATCAAAACCATATCATTAAAGACTTCATTAGCTACACCTTGTGAGATGGCCAAGTCTAAAATTGCTTTTGCATAACGAATTGCTGCTCTGGTTCCTGACATGATCTTAGTTTAATTTTACGTCACCCAACATTCTCTCAACCAATTTTGCCTGAGCTTCTTTGTTAGATAATTCTTCTTTCAATAATTTTTCAGCGATTTCAAGAGACAATGATGAAACTTGAGATTTCAATTCAGCCATAGCCGAATTTTTCTCAGCTTCGATAGCTGCTTTCGCTTGCTCGATCATTCTTTCTCCTTGAACTTGCGCTTCGTGTTTTGAATCAGCAATCATTTTATCTTTCATGTCACGCGCTTCTTTTAATAAAGCATCACGTTCCATTCTAGCTTCTTGCAAGATGCGCTCGTTGTCTGCAGTTAAATTTTGCATTTCTCTGCGCGCTGCTTCTGCTGATGCCAAAGCATTGTTGATAGATTCCTCACGGCTTTTTACAGCTCCCAAAATAGGTTTCCAAGCAAATTTTGCCAAAAGAACGAAGAAAACAATAAAGATAATTGTTGTCCAAAAAATTAAACTCTCTGGTGAAGTTAATTGCATACGATTATATATTTAAAATTTGTTTGTCTTTGTTTAAAAACTTCCTGCAACCAACCGTTGCAGGAAGTTTTAGATTTTAATTATTTTGCGATCAACGCAACAACTACTGCGAAAAGTGCAACACCTTCAATAAGTGCAGCAGCAATAATCATAGCAGTCTGGATTTTTCCAGCAGCTTCTGGCTGACGAGCGATAGCGTCCATTGCAGAACCACCAATTTTTCCAATACCAAGACCTGCACCAATTACAGCTAATCCAGCTCCGATTCCAGCTAATACCATAATAATAAATTTATATAGTTAATAATTAATAAAACACAAATTAATGGTGGTCGTGCTCTGCTACAGCCTGACCGATAAACAATGCTGACAACAGCGTGAAAACATAAGCTTGCAACGCAGCAACTAGCATTTCCAATACACTCATGAACAATACGAATGCTCCTGAAATTGGAGAAACCGCAACTGTTTCGAATATAAAGATTAATGAAACTAAACTCAAGATGATGATGTGTCCCGCAGTGATATTTGCAAACAAACGAATCATCAAAGCGAAAGGTTTTGTCAACATTCCGATAAGTTCTACCGGAATCATGATTGGCGCTAACCAAACCGGAACCCCTGGCGTATTGAAGATATGACCCCAATAATCTTTGTTACCGCTTAAAGTTGTCACGATGAAAGTAATAAATGCCATTACAAATGTAAAGTAGATATTTCCTGTCAAGTTAGAACTGAATGGGAAGAAAGGAATCAATCCGATAAGGTTATTGATCCAGATAAAGAAAAAGATAGTCAAAAGATACGGCATATATTTCGCATATTTTTTCTCTCCGATATTTGGTCTGGCAATGTCATCTCTAACAAAAGTTACCAATGGTTCTAAGAATCCAGCGATTCCTTTCGGTGCTTTTGGGTTTTTCTTGTAAGATCTTGCTACAGCTAAAAACAAGAAGAATAAAACGATTGCCGACAAAAACATAGAAAAAACATTCTTTGTTATTGAGAAATCCAAAGGCCTTGCGTCAAAGGCAAAAGCTCCGTTATCTTTTTGGTCTGCTGTTAATGTTTCAAATTTATCTTTGTAAAAAATCACTTCTTTATAACGAACTAATTCTTGACCGTTTGCATTTACAACGTGGTGACCTGTGTTGTCATGGTGAAATTGCTCGGCAGAGAAAACTTCCAAACCGTTGTTTGTCCATAAAATTACAGGAAGGTAAAAAGAAACAGGATGCCCACCCCAATCTGCAATGTGAAATTCATGAGAATCACCAATGTGAGAATTAATTAATTCTGTAGCATTGAATTCTTTCTTTTCATGAGCAGCCGCCTCGCCGTGGTGTTCAGCAACAGCTTCAGTGGCAACATGAGTACTGTCAACAGCAGGATTTGCAAATCCAACGAACGGAATACATGCTACAAAAGCAGCTAATAAGAACTGAAGTGGTTTATTTGAAATTACCATTATTAAATTGTGTATCTAATTTTACGTTTCAAAATTTTTTGCAAAGGTACATATTTAATTCACAATTGAAAATATATCAATTAATTTTTAGGAAATAAGCTCATATTAGAACAATTCCTTAATAAAGCACTCTTTTAAGCCTTGTTTATTAAACGAACCGCAAAAATTGTTTCGAAAAGCAAAAACAAAAAGTACGGTATAAAAAACATTGCGACGTCAGGAATGCGGTCAATTGTGTCTGATTTGATCAATGGAATTAAAAAAACTACAGATGCCATCATCTTAATCAAGCTAATTCCCATAAATGCAAATCCGGTTTTATCAGGAAATGTCTTATTTACGAAAAGCAAGAAAAGATAAGAAAGCACGGTTATAATTATATGAAAAACATAGATGCTCCAAGTGGAATAGAAAAAGGGTGTGTCTTCGAAAAGATTTACAGTAATGAAATACTGCGCTGCAAAAAGCAATAAAGAATAAGGAACGAGGTATTTTAAAAAATTTAAAAATGGAGACATTATTCTTTGTTTAAGTTCTTGACCTGCCTGATCACGTTGTAAAGCGCAATAAAAACAGACAAAAGCGATAATACTATTGTAAAAACTGACGTGCCAGTATATTTTTCATCCAGCCAGATTCCGAGATAAGTGAACGCAAAAATGATGATTCCCATCTGCACAGGAATATTCATCATCGCAATCCATTTGCTAGGCTGTTTTTTCTTCTGGTCGTTTTCCATCATTCAAATTTATATTTTTCACATTCGCTTTCATCACACAACTTGCGCTGAATTCGGCTCCGGGTTCTACAGATAATTTCCCGACTATAACTTCGCCGTTGATTTTGGCTTTAGCCTTTACATTTAAAATTTCGAAAACCTCAATTCGTCCGTCAAATTTTCCTTCGATATCGGCATTTCTGCAGACAATATCGCCGATGACTTTTCCGGCCGGACCGATTACAATTTTTCCTTTAGAGTGGAAATTTCCAATCAATTCTCCATCCAATCTAAAATCGGCTTGGGAAATAATATCGCCTTTAATAACCGTTCCTTCAACGATTCTATTGGTTTTTCCTAAAAGATCTGTATATGATTTCGGATTTTTCTCAAACATCTTTATGGTTTTTTTGCCGTCAGATAATCTGCAAGATTTTTCTTGATCTGAACTACTTTATAATTTTCATTCGAAATAATAATCGATGGATCAGCAATTTTATAGTCTTTATAATCCTTAAGAATTGCGGCAATATTTCGCGCACTTTCCTCAGATTTTGGACCATGGATAACCAAGAAGCTTTCTGTCATTGTGTAAGCATCGATTGAAGTGCTCATTTTCATTGACTGAGATTCTGCAATGTATTTCTTGATTTTATCCTGAAGCGCTTTTGTCTTTTTATCAGCAGGATCAGTGCTGATTTTGTATAAAACTTTCCAGCTTGACGGCGTTTCTTTGTCAAAAGCAATCGCTTCCAGCTGCGGAATATTTGTAGTCAATAAAGCTTCAGCTTCTTTTCCTTCCTTGCTGTTTGGATAATTCAAGGCTACATAATTTAAGGCACCTTTGTATTCTTCCAAGCCTTTTAATTTTCCTTGCGTATTGGCTTTCAGCAATTCAATTTTTGGTATGATATCTTCGCCAGAATACAAATCAATCATGATATCTGTTTCTGTCAAAACCGTTTGATATTGTCCGGCTTCATACTTTTTAAACAACTTGCTGTAAGCAGCTTCGGGCGTATCATTTGCTTTCGCTAAATCTTCTGGAGAACTTCTCAAAATCACCGCATAACGAGAATCTGGATATTGAGAAATAATTCTTTCCTTCATTGCAATCGCCTTATTCTTATCTGTAATTTCATAAATTTTGTACAGATTATACATTGAAGGCAAAATCAATCTTTCCTCAGGATTAAAAGTCAAAAGTTTCTCTAGTCTGTCCGTAGCCAATTCATATTTCTTGAATTTTTCTTTATAAATCAAACCTAGTTGATAGTAAGCGAAATTTCTATCTTTGGCAATGCTGTCTGTTTCTTTTTGTGTTTGCGGCAGTTTTTTCAGATAATAATCTAACGTATAGCGCACGTCGATTTTTTTCTCAACGCTTTCTTCCGGAGCATTTCCGTCCGCCGAAGAAACTTCTTCAACCGGCTCATCGCCAAAACCGATATTTGTTTTTGCTTGAGAAAGTCTCCAGTTTCCTTTTGCCTGCCTGTTTCCCCATTTCTTTTTAAATTCATTTCTACCATAAGCAACTGTTGCTGCATTGTAAAAATAAAAATTAGAAGAACCTGAAAAAGTAGCATTTCCGCCACCTGCCGGAGGAGTCGGTTTTGAACCAGCCGATTTAGCGGCATTAACATCTAGAGCTTGATTGTCAGCCATTGCTGCAAGCTTTTCTTTTCTAGCTTCCATTTTTGCATTCATGGCTTGGTCGTCATCCATAACTTCAGGAGGTCCGCCAACTGCACCATTTTGCTGGCTTATTTCTAAATCTCTCGCTGCTTTTGCAGCTTTTATTTCGTCTTCTTTTTTCAGCTTTTCAATGATTTTCTCAAAAAATCCGTTTCTGCCTTCTGGAGACATCGCCATGATATTTAAGATGCTGTCATTGACTTGCGCAATTTGCTCATATTTAATAACATCAACTAAATTTTCTCTCTTCTTTTTGATTGCTTTGTACTCACGGGTTTTATTGTCCATTTTAACCAAAGTGCTGTCAAAATATTGGCCTGCAACTACATATTTTGCATCATTGAAATTGATTTCTGCCAGATTTCTATAGTTAGAAGCAACCAGATAATTATCTTGAGAAGTAGCTCTTAATGATTTGTTGTAATATTTTTTAGCATTATCCTTCAACCCTTGATTGTCATAAAAAAGAGCAATTTGGTGGTTAAGCACATCTAAAAAAGGACGGTTTTCACGATCTTCCAAAAGGTCGTTGTATTTTTCCATAAAGGCCAAAGTGTCGCCATTTTTATAGTCAAAATACTGAGCTTGCTTTGCATGCGCTTGGATAACATAGCGTCTTGGCGATTTTCTGTTCATGTCAATCACCGTTTGGTATTCTAAATTAGCGCTGTCTTTCTCTTTTTTGATATCATATAATTGTCCTAAGATGAAATGATATCTCGCTTTTTCTTCATTTTCTCTAGTAAATTCCGCAGCAAGCTTTAATCTTGAAACGGCGCTGTCTTTTTCTTCTACATTTAAGAAAGCTTGCGCAAGAATCGCATTGGCGTCAGCAAAAATTTGATTCTTGAATTTGATTTCTTTCAGCAATTTGCTAAGGTTTTTAATCGCTAAAACATCGTTTTCCATGCGGATGTTAGTTTTCTCGCGCCACACTTTCGCCTCATAAATTTTATCGCTGTTTGGATATTTATAAAGGATGTAGTTAAAAGCCTCAAGTGCCGGAACAAAACGCTGGTCATAATATCTTGCTTTTCCTAAAAGCAAGTGGGCTTCATCCATCTGGGGATTTTTTTCTCCTCCCTCGATATACATCGAATGTTTTTGGATTGCCTTGTTTGCCTTGGTTTCAGCGCGCTCGAAATTTGGATTTTTCTTGTCGCCCGGCATCATTTCTTCTGCTTTTTCCTGCATTCTTTCTACCGGAAGAATTTCCCAGAAATTGTCTTTATATTGTGTCTTTAGCTCTTCAATGCCTTTATTCAGGGCAATATCTCCGTTGTAAAGAATGTTGTATTCTGTGCTCACGGCATGCATGTTTCTACTAATGAAAGTGTCTTTCTTGGTAGAACAAGCGATCAGAAGGGCGAAGAATCCGCAGAAAATGGCGTATTTAAGTGTATTGGTTTTCAATGTATAACGTTTTTATTCTTTAACTTTTAAAAGTCGATTTTAGTATATTGACTGGTAAAAATACGCTTCTTTTTGATATGGCGAAAAAAATACATACTTTTTTGATGATTCTGTCATTTTCCAGAAATAAGAAAACCGCAGATTTGCAGATTAAAATCAAATCTGCAAATCTGCGGCTTAGAATTTAAATTTTTAAACAGCGAAGAATTCTTCCAATTCATGCAATGTTTCTGCCGAAGTCTGAATGTCTTTTACAACTTCGCCTTTGTGAAGCGCAACGATTCGGTTGGAAACTTCAACAGTATGCTGCAAATCGTGGCTTGAAACCAAGACCGTTACATTTGGATCATCAGCTAATTCCTTGATAATTTTCTTTAATCTAAATTGTGTCGTCGGATCTAGATTGGCAAACGGCTCATCCAAAATAATCACTTCTGGCTTGCCGATCAATGTGGCTATGATTCCTACTTTCTTCTGGTTTCCTTTTGAAAAATCTCGGATATATTTTTTGCTGTTTAAGATTTCTCCGTTGAAAAATTCGCCATATTTTGACAACAAGGCATCAACATCGGCTTTATTTTGACCGCGCAAATCTCCTATAAAATAAAAATATTCTTCTGGCGTAAGATATCCGATCAAAAAACTTTCATCTAAAAATGAAGCCGTTAGTGGTTTCCAGCTTTCTGTTTGGTTTACTTGAAAACCACTATTTTTAATATAACCAGTTGTTGGCTGGATTAAGTCTAGAAGAAGGCTGAAAAAAGTCGTTTTTCCTGCACCGTTGTTTCCGACCAAGCCAAAACTTTCGCCTTTTTGAATTTCTAAATTATCTATTTTTAGTACGGTTGTTCCGTTATATGATTTTGATAGTTGATTTATTTGTATCATGATTTTATTTTTATAGTGTTAGTTGGACTATGCTTTTTGTTTGTAAGCCTGCAATGTTGAATATTTTTCAGATTTGTAGATCTTTTCAATCATAGAAAAAACTGTATTTCTAAAAGCAAATCCGATAATTCCGGTCGCGGCGACAAACAACAAACCTGCTTCTGGACTTATTAATTTGTATCCTAAAATATAAATCAGCATCGGCAGCAATAATTTTGGAAGCGTGATCAGCATCGTTTTCACGTTAAATGCTTTTTTGTCGCCAAACGCACCTTTGCTAGAATTTAAATCTACCGGCGTTTTTGTGAAAGCCCCGCCAAGCAAGACTAAATGAGAATTCACGCCGATGTTGTAAATGGCTCCGACAATAATAATCACATAGATTTCCCATCCAAAATACAAATAGAAAGATGCCAGAATCGTTGAAATTGCAGTTGCAATAACAATCAGCCACCATTTTGAATTCAAATAGCCTTTATAAGGAATATTTTGCGTCATCATCAGCGGATAATAAGCGCTATCCCAGCTTGGAACAAATTGGCCGAACGTAAAAAGAAATCCTCCTGAGACAAAAATTCCGGCAAACATTTTCATCATCGGATTGTCATAGGCTTCAATTCCTCCAGAAAAGAATAATAATCCGTAGAAAAGAAATAGAACGCTCATGAAAATTGTAGTTTTTGATCGCTTGTTTCTCTTGATCAATCGGATGTCATTTTTAAGGAAAGTTCCGATATTTCCGAATTGGTCGAGCCATGCAAATTGTTCGGTTTTTGCAATATCATGCTTGGAAGAAAGTCCGGTATCGAGGTGAAGATTTTTCTTGAAATAATTAAAAGTAGTCACATACAATCCGATTAAAAACAAAACCGGAAGCAAGAATAAATACTTTGTATCAAATAATCCTTGGAAAAAAACAACCGTATAATCTGTTATATTGAAGACTTCATAATATTGCGAGAATGCGCAAACAGCCACGAGTCCGATGAAAATATAAAAGAGATAATCTTTATTATTCAATAAAATATTCAGGAAATTATTGGCGTAAACTAAAGACATTACAGCAATGTGCCACAAAATTATGCTCACAATATCATAACCTTCAATAATCAAAACGATTGAAAACGGAACGAAGAAAAAGCAATGCAGAAAGTTGAAAAATGACAAAACTGTTTTTCCTAAAGAGAAATTGACAATGGTTGATTTTTTAATCGGCAACGTCAGCAAAGGCCTGATATTCATAACCGGAATTTTCTGCAGAAAAAGACGGAGAAGCAGATCAAAAATAAAATAATAAATTAAAAATCGGTTTACAACGGCCAATGGCTCAAGATGCAGCTGCTTTTTGATGATGTAAAAGACGCTGACTCCCAAAAGCAAAAACATAACTATAAAATAAATTGCTCCAAAGATCATCAAGATTTTCAGGGCCAGATTGGTTCGGAAGGAAGCTGATCTTGTGAAAGCTTTCCATTCGAGAGAGAGGAATTTTTTAAACATATGATTTTGGTTAGGTTTATTGATAAGTAGGAAAAATATTGAAAATGTTACAGATTATTTTAAAAGTTTGAGAAGAAAAGTATGATTCTTAAAATGATGGAAACTTAAGCATAAAATCGTAAATATTCATTAAAACAGTTAAAATTAAACTACATAATTAAAAAAAAGGCAAAACCGTAAATCTATAAAAACATGTTTTGTTAATTTTACAATTCACCCTAAATTATTTTTTTATGAAAAAAGCTTACCTACTACTGCTTTTGCTTGTCGCTCCGTTTGCACAAGCAAATTTTACAACGGCTCCACAATGTGAAATTGAGGGCTTGATTGGTTATGATGGAAATTCTGTGGGACTTCTCTGGAATGAAGGTCTCATAAAATGGGCGCCCGTTCCTTCTGCAATTATGTATCAGGTTGAAATAAATTCAATCGGGCTTTATGGAAATTCTGATATCATAAATTCTTATTTCGTTCCAGGTTCTCAAAACACGTTGACAATTGACCTTTTTATCCACAACTGGTTCGGAAACAATAATGGAAAGTATATTTCTTACAGAGTAAGAGCGCTTTGCAATTGTGAAGAAGCTAATTTTGGTCCGTGGTCAGACGTGCATTGCTTCTTGTTTGGTTATGGCGATGTTCCTTGCGGTTCTTACAACGGAAGAATGGCTAATCAAAACACAAAAGCTGGTGTTTATCCAAATCCAGTAGATGCACAAATGAATCTTTCAGACATTAAAATTGAAAAAGGAATGACTTATGAAATTCTAAATTATGAAGGAGATATTTTGAAATCAGGCCGATTAGACACAAAAACAATCAGCGCCGAAGGCATCAAAAGCGGTCTTTATATTTTAGTTATCAAAAATTCAGGCGAAACTGTGAATTCAATTAAGTTCTTGAAAAACTAAAACTATTAAAATTTCTTAAAAAAGAGAGGCTTCTGAAAAGACAGCCTCTTTTTTTATGCAAAAAGTTTTCGGAATGCTTACTTTTGCATAAAATATTAAGCATGTCAACATTTTATAAACTATCAATAAAAGAAGTACGTCGCGAAACAAAAGATGCTGTTTCAGTACTTTTCAATGTTCCAGAAGCATTACAGCCCAACTATAATTTCATCGCCGGACAATACATCAATTTGAAATTGACTTTAGACGGAAATGAAATCCGACGCGCATATTCTATCTGTTCTTCACCAGAAAGTGGCGAACTGAGAATTGCCATAAAAGCAGTTTCTAACGGAGCTTTTTCTACTTTTTCAAACAAAAGCTTAAAAGCCGGAGACGTAATTGAAGTGGGAACTCCAGAAGGAAAATTCACTTTTGAGCCAAACCTGGAAAGAAGCAAAAATTATTCAGCTTTTGTTGCCGGAAGCGGGATTACACCAGTCATGGCAATCATAAAAACGGTTTTAGAGAAAGAACCTCAAAGCTCTTTTGTATTGGTTTATGGAAATAAATCTCCGGAAGAAACGATTTTCTACCAAGAAATTCACGATTTGCAATTGAAATATACCGGACGCTTTTTTGTCCATTTTGTATTCAGCCAGGCAAGAGCAGAAAATGCAATCTTTGGAAGAATCGAAAAATCCGCAGTGAATTTCGTATTGAAAAACAAACACGCTTCCCTTGAATTTGACAAGTTTTATTTGTGCGGTCCAGAAGAAATGATCAATACCGTAAATGGCGTCCTGAAAGAAAATAACATCAACGAGAAGCATATCAAATTTGAGCTGTTTTCAACTTCTGCCAAAGAAAATAAAATCGACCAGTCATTAGAAGGACACACAAAAGTGACCGTGATGGTTGATGATGAGGAAACGACTTTTGACATGTCGCAAAAGATGACGCTTCTTGATGCCGCTTTGAAACAAGGAATCGACGCTCCATATTCTTGCCAAGGTGGAATCTGCAGCAGCTGTATTGCGAGAATCGTTTCTGGAACTGCCGAAATGAAGAAAAATTCCATCTTGACAGACCGAGAAATCGCTGAAGGATTGACTTTGACTTGCCAAGCACATCCAACTTCTGCGGAGATTTATATTGATTTTGATGATGTTTAATTGCTTTTATTGAATTTTCTATAAATGAAAAAGCCTCGCGATTTCTTCAAAAACAAGCCTTCGCTTTTGGATGAACCAGAGGTAGAAGCGCTTTTAGAATATTGCGAAAGCCTCGAAGAGGAATTGGTAGATTTAAAATTCGAGAAAAACGACAACAAGCAATTGATTTTGCTCGATATGATCAAAGAAGTAATGAAAGGGTGCAATGCGCTTGAAAAAGAACAGATGGAACACGAGCGTTTTGGTTTTGAAGCTCCAGATTATCAGGAAACTGTTTCAAACTTGAAGCGTTATATTCAAGAAATTTGTAGGATAAATAAAATCTGGATTTAAGATTATTAAACGTAAATAGCACAAAGTTTTCCGTAAAAGAAAAGAAGACAAGCTCTTTCAAATCTTTGCGAAAAACTTTGTGCTCTTTGCGTTAAAAAATTATTCTTTTTTAAATATTATTTATTGAAAAGCAATAGAATTTTTATATATTTTTGATTCAAACTCTTAAATCCTTACCTTTATGAAATTGCAAAAAATATTTTATGTAATTCTATTATTAGCCAGTATCTTTTCGTGCAAGCAAAGCGAAAGAAGTGAAGAAGCAATGTCAGAATCTGCGGAAGTTTCTTCTCAAGATGCCAAAACAGTTTCGTCATCGGCCGCAGTTGTCGATAAAAACTCAAATCGAAAATTTATCAGAACTGCCGACTTAAGGTTCAAGGTAAAAAACGTAGCACAATCCACTTATTCCATTGAAAATACCGTTGCTAAATTTGGCGGTTTTGTGACTTCCACAGAATTGAGGAGCAATGTTGTCAATACTTCCCAAGCTAAGAAAAGCAGTGATTCTATTGTAGAAACGACTCGTTTCATTGTTGAAAACAATATGGTGATTCGTGTTCCAAATACTTTATTAGATACAACTTTAAAGACAATTGCAAGACAGATTGACTATTTAGATTATAGAATTATAAAAGCCGATGACGTTTCTTTGACGCTTTTATCTAATGATCTTTCGCAAAAAAGAAACCAGCAAAATCAGGCTCGTGTGGAAGAAGCAATTCAAAATCGAGGCAAGAAATTAGGAGAAACCGTTGACGCAGAAGATCGCGTTTATAACAGCCAAACGCAAGCAGACGAAGCAAGAATTAACAATCTTTCCTTAAAAGATCAAGTCAATTTCAGCACCGTAAGTTTGTCGCTTTATCAAAAAGAAGCGATAAAAAGAGAAACTATTGCCAATTCAGAAAGTGAAGAATTCAGAACAAGTATTGGCGTGAGATTAGTAGACGGATTGAAAACCGGATGGCATATTTTAGAAGAGATCATCGTTTTCATCGTTCACCTTTGGGCGTTTATTTTGATCGGATTTTTAGGATGGTTTATTTATAAAAAAACTAGAAAAAACAAAAACACTTAATATTTTTACCGCAGATTCACAGATTAAAAATTTAAAAATCTGCGAATCTGTGGTTGTTTTATAAATATTGCATCACTTTTTCAACAACACTTTCCACAGAAATACTTCGCATCGCGTCTTCATAACCTTCCACTTTTTTATTTCCGTAAACGGATGTCGGAAGCAATGGATATTTTTCTCTATCGGAAACCAAAGCAGCGTCCATGGTCTGATTAAAAGCTAAAAATCCTGCGTAAGGATGCGTCGCGCCCCAAAGCGTTACAACTTTAATTCCCAACATGGCTGCAATATGAGAATTCCCAGAATCCATAGAAAGCATTACATCTAAGTTGGAAATCAGCCTTAATTCTTCTTCAAATTTTAATTTTCCGGCGATTGTGAGAACATTTTCTTTCCCCGAAGCAAATTGATTCAAAATCTCAATTTCTTTATTTCCGCCGCCAAAAAGGAAGATTTTATTGTTTGTATTCTCCGCTAATTTATCAATCACTTCCTGCATCAAATCTTGCGGATAAACTTTGCAATCATATTGCGCGAAAGGTGCGATTCCAATCCAGTTTTGAGTTTTTTCTCCCGTGATTTTTAAAATTTCTAAAGTAAGATTTGCCTTTGGTGGAAATTCTGGATTATTTAAACTTATATCAAAACCTAATTCCTGAAAAACCTTTTTATGTCTTTCAAACATGGAACTTACAGGTTTGAAAATTTTGTTTTCCGCTCTTGTCAAAGCTTTCTTTTCGGCTCTTCCCTTGTCGACAAATGCTGTTTTTTTTCCGCTTAAAGCGAAAAGATTTCTGATGATTTTTGAACGCAAAACATTATGCAAATCAGCAACAGCGTCAATTTTCAATTGTTTTAAATCTTTGTACAATCGAAGCAGTCCGAAGAAACCTTTGTGTCGTTCTTTTAAATCAATTCCAAAGAAATTCACATTTTGAATTCCATCAAAAAAAGGCTTAAAAAAGGGTCGGGAAACGACAGTAATTTTCACTTCAGGATGTTGCGAAACAAAAGCGCGCAAAACCGGAACCGTCATGGCAACATCACCCATTGCGGAAAGCCTGAAAACTAATATGTGTTTGATTTTTTTGGACAATTAAAAGTGATTTAAATTATAAAAACCTAACAGGTTTTGGAAACCTGTTAGGTTTAATAAATGAATTACCTAATGTATTTTATTTTTTATTCTGATACAAAATCGGATTCAAATCGTCGTCATTATACATTTTCATCTGCTTGTAGACTTTCATGTATTTGTCGCCGTTTTCGATATCTGTCAGCAAATCATCGATTGCCGTCGTCAGATCAGTTCTTTGCTCTAACAAAACATTTAGCTTCACTTGACAGTTGCTGATATGTTCTTTTGAAGCATCTTTTCGAGTTGCTTCTTCATTCATGTGGTAAATTTTCAAAGCTAAAATAGATAATCTGTCAAAAGCCCAAGCCGGACTTTCAGAATTGATTTTCGCGCCAGGCTTTACATTTACGCCGCTATATTTTTTCAAGAAAAAGCTGTCGATAAATTCCACCATATCAGTTCTCTCCTGATTTGACGCATCAATTCTTCTCTTCAATTTCAAAGCATCAACTGGGTCAATATTTGGATCGCGGATAATGTCCTCAAAATGCCACTGAACGGTATCAATCCAATTTTTCAGATACAATAAATGCTCGAAAGTGTCATTCGAATAAGGATTGCTAATCGGCTGATCAACATTGTCAAACTTGTGATAATCTTGGATACTCTGCTCAAAAACAGAATAGGCTAACTTTGAAAACATATCTTTATATTTAAAATACAAATATACTTTTTATACCTTTATGGCTGGAAAAAAAGATTTCAGATTTCAGATTTCAGATTTCAGATTTCAGATTTCAGATTTCAGATTTCAGATTTCAGATTTCAGAACCTTGAACCCAAAACCCTTCACCTTAGACCCTAAATTATGCAAATCCATTATTTATCCGAAGAAAATAGCATCCTAAACCACTTTTTGGGACAAATCAGAAATGTGAATGTCCAAAAAGACAGCATGCGTTTTCGTAGAAATATTGAGCGAATTGGGGAAGTGATGTCTTATGAATTAAGTAAAAATCTGCATTATAGAAATATTGAAATCCAGACACCGATTGGCATAAAAAAGACTACCGAAATTGAAGATGATTTGGTTTTGTGTTCGATTTTAAGAGCCGGATTGCCTTTGCATTTGGGTTTTTTAAATTATTTTGATGCGGCTGAAAACGGCTTTGTTTCTGCCTACCGCCATCATTATAACAATGACGAAGCTTTTGAAATTAAGGTCGAATACCAAGCGGTTCCAAGCATTGAGAATAAAAATCTGCTTTTGATTGATCCGATGTTGGCGACGGGACAATCGATGGTGGCGGTTTTCAATAAATTAATGGAAAAAGGAACTCCAAAAGAAGTCCATATTGCTGTCGTAATAGCGGTTCCAGAAGGAATTGCTTATCTTGAAAAAAATCTTCCTGACCATTGCCATCTTTGGGTTGCGACTTTGGACGAAAAGCTCAACGAGAAAAATTATATCGTTCCAGGACTTGGCGACGCTGGCGATTTGGCCTACGGCAATAAATTATAATTGAGAGAAAAACGTCAATAAACCGCATCCAAAAATTACATACACGAAAGTTTCTTTCAGCCAATTTACCTGCGTAGCTTCAACGTGGTTTGTGGCCATGATCGCGACTGGCGCAAAAGTAAAAATTAGCAAGCTGTTATTTTTATCTGCAGAAATAAAGAAAACTACGGCTCCGATAATGAAGGAAACGATGATTTTTTTATAAGAAGATTGCATGTTTAAAGGCTTATTTGGCAAAGACAAACTTTGCGTGACGAAGAAAAAAAGCGCAATAATTACATACAATGAAAGTGCAAAATTTTGATAATTATTCGTAAAATAATTGAAATTGAAATCAATCGCAGCGCTGTCAATTACAGTATTTATTAGACTTTTATCGAAAATCAGGGCATACATTAAAGTAATAACTCCTACAGAGAAAAATGCGATAAACGGCAAAACCCAGTTTCTATAATCTCTTGAAACGTGGAAAAGTATCGACACAAATACGATTATAATAAAGAGAATACTCCAGAAGTGAAAAATAGCGGCAACGAAAATCCATAGCGAAGCATCGAAGATTTTTTCTTTTGGCGTAAGCAGCGACTGCAATGAAATCAGCCTCCGCAAGGCCAGCAGAATGAAAAAATTTGAAATAATCAGGTTTGAATTTCCTAAAGTTGTTGGAAATAATATCAAAAATGAGAACAGAAATAAGAACAAATAACTGTTGTCTTTGCTTAATCCGTTTTTCTTTGTGACGAAATTTGCAATGAACAAAGAACCTGCTAAAACCAGCAATAATCCTACTTTCGAGAGAATTTCTTCAGTAGAATTCATCCATTCCGGAAACTTTTGAAGGTATAAAAAATAGCACACAACCAAGAGCGTGGTAACGGCAATATAATTTATTGGTCGAGATTTGCTAAAAACGCTTGTAATCATAAGGATATTTTATACTTTTGCAAGTGTAAAGATAATACTTGTGCCGATGAAGTTTAAATTCTTCGGGCAAATTAAATATAAAAAAGATATGAAATCATTTTTTGAAGGAATACAATATTTATTCGTAGACATTTTATTCAAGCCTCTTGATTTTTTAAGATCATTAGAACTTACAAATTGGTGGGGAGCTAACACGCTAAACTGGATTTTTATGATTATTTGCGCTGCAGCAATCGTGTATTGGGTTAAACAATTGAAATTACACAAAGAAAACAATGACGAATATCAAGATACGACTGCGCATTCTTTCTTGAAATAATTCACATTAAAACATATAAAAAATCCTAGAAACGATTCATTCATTTCTAGGATTTTTTTGTTGCTATAAGTCAAATCCGATGTCTTTTCTGAAATACATATTTTCAAATTTCAGTTTTTCTATGTTTTTATAAGACTGCTGGATGGCTTCTTTAAAATTTTCTCCATAAGAAGTTACCGCCAGAACTCGGCCACCGTTGGAAACTACTTGTCCGTTTTCGGTTTTTGTTCCTGCGTGGAAAACTATAGAATCTGATACATTTTCAATTCCAGAAATTGCTTTTCCTTTTTCATAATCTTCTGGATAGCCGCCAGAAACAACCATGATTGTCGTTGCACTTCTTTCGTCGATTTCCAGAGTTTTTTCATCTAATTTTTGCGTAGCAACCGCTTGGAATAATTCTACCAAATCAGATTTAATTCTAGGAATCACGACTTCTGTTTCAGGATCGCCCATTCTTACGTTGTATTCAATCACGATTGGCTCGTTTTTCACGTTGATTAATCCGATGAAAACAAAACCTTTGTATTCGATTCCGTCTTTTTGCAAACCTTCGATTGTTGGTTTTACGATTCTGGTTTCTATTTTTTCCAATAAAACAGCATCCGCAAATGGAACTGGAGAAACGGCACCCATGCCGCCTGTATTCAAGCCAGTATCACCTTCGCCAATCCTTTTGTAATCTTTTGCCGTTGGAAGAATTTTGTAGCTTTTTCCATCCGTTAAAACGAAGCAGCTCAATTCGATTCCGTCCAAAAATTCTTCGATTACGACTTTTGAACTTGCCTGACCGAATTTTTCATCGACAAGCATATTTTTCAATTCTGTTTTTGCTTCTTCCAAATCTTGAATGATCAAAACGCCTTTTCCTGCTGCCAAACCGTCTGCTTTTAAAACATAAGGCGGACTCAAAGTTTCCAAAAACTGCTGTCCTTTTTCAAGCGTTTCTTTTGTAAAGCTTCCGTAAGCCGCTGTCGGAATGTTGTGCTTTACCAAAAATTCTTTGGCAAATTCCTTGCTTCCTTCCAACTGTGCGCCAACTTTTGACGGACCAATTACGGGAATATGTTTCAAAGTTTCGTCATTCTTGAAAAAATCAAAAATTCCGGCTACCAAAGGATCTTCCGGACCAACGACAACCATTTCTATTTTTTCTTGAATGGAAAAGTTTTTAACTGCCTCAAAATCCATCGGGCTGATGTTTACGTTTTGTGCAATCGATTCAGTTCCAGCATTTCCTGGCGCTACAAAAAGTTTTGAGCATTTGTCGCTTTGAAGCATTTTCCAAGCCAAAGCATGTTCTCTTCCGCCTGATCCAAGTAGTAAAATTGTCATTTGTTGTGTAGTTATTGTTGTGTGGCAAAAATAGTTGGTTTTGGTCTGAAATAATAATTTTTTGAATATTAACTAACTTTAAAATTGCTCAGGCTTTAATTTTTAAAAAAGAAATAAATATATTTGTTAAGAATATTTTAACACCTACACGATGAGCGAGATCTGTAAAAACTGCAGTGCTGAAATACTATTGAATTTTTGTGGGAATTGTGGCCAAAAAAAAGCCAAGCGTATTGATCGAACTTATATCAAAGACGAGATTCAATATACTGTTTTTCACATGAATAAAGGTTTTTTGTATAGTGTCAAAAAAATATTAAGAGCTCCTGGTAAAACTGCCAGAGAATTTTTGGAAGGAAATCGTGTCAATCATTACAAGCCTATTCTTTTAGTTTTTGTGGTTGCCGGTATAAGTGCATTTTTGACCAACACATTGATTCATCCAGATGCAATTATTACACAATACTTTGAAAGTCACAATGTAAAAACTGCTTTTGATATGAAAAGCTATAATAGCTTTGTTTATAAATATCAAGCGATACTAATGCTAGCATCGGTTCCGTTTATGGCATTTTTTACTTGGCTGGCTTTCAAAAAATGGGGTTATAATTATTGTGAAAATGTTGTTATTACCGCTTATTCATTAATCTATTTGCAAGTATTAAGCATTCTAATTGTTGTACCAGTACAGTACTTCTTGAAAGATAATCCTGAATTATTCATGCCAATCTCCTCAGGGATAACTTTTTTACTTATGATTTGTTGTTTTATATGGTTTTATATTGACTTTTATAATAACAAAAGTGCTGGAGATGTTATTCTGAGATTATTTTTATTAATGGCAATCTTAGTTGTATTATATATATTTTTGATTATTATTGGCATTGTAGGTGTTATTGCCTACTCTCTGTTAACGGGCGCAGATCTTAAAACTATTTTTCCAGCTCCTTAATTTATCTATGTTTAAACTTTTCGACCTTTCCCTAAAATTATCTGGTTTTCCGATTGAGGAAAGCAAAAAACAATTCGATAAAATACTTTCAATTCCGGAAGCAGATTATGAGAACTATACCTTGAAAAAAAGAAAAGAAATTGTAGATTTTCATTTAAAAAACAATTCTTTTTATAAAGAACTGACCTCAAAAATTGATACTGAAAACTGGAATCATCTTCCAGTTTTGACTAAGAAAAACCTGCAGAAGCCTTTATCAGAAAGGCTTTCCGAAGGTTTTGATGCTAAAAAAGTTTTCGTCAATAAAACTTCGGGTTCCAGCGGAGATCCCTTTATTTTTGCAAAAGACAAACCTTGCCATGCGCTGACTTGGGCTTCGATAATTTATCGTTTTGGATGGTTTGGTATTGATTTTAATTCTTCTTATCAAGCGCGTTTTTATGGAATTCCGTTGGATTTTATAGGAAATAAAAAAGAAAGGCTGAAAGATTTTTTGAGCCAAAGATATCGCTTTACGATTTTCGATTTGTCAGATGAAGTTTTGGAAGGATTTTTAAAGGATTTTAAAACTAAGAAATTCGATTACATCAATGGTTACACAAGTTCTATCGTCTTATTTGCAAAATTTCTTCAGAAAAAGAATCTGGTTTTAAAAGATATTTGTCCGTCGATGAAAGTCTGCGTTGTGACTTCTGAAATGCTTTTTGAAGAAGACAAATTATTGATGGAAACCCAATTCGGAGTTCCGATTGTCAATGAATATGGTGCTTCAGAGTTAGATTTGATTGCTTTTGAAAACACAGACGGTGAATGGCAGGTCAATGCTGAAACACTTTTTGTAGAAATTTTAGACGAAAACAATCAGCATGTTCCCAATGGAACTGAAGGCCGAATCGTCATCACTTCTTTATACAACAAAGCGCATCCATTTATTCGATATGACATTGGCGACATTGGAATTTTAGATGAAAAAAGCACTTTCAAAAAGCCAATTCTTAAAAAATTAATTGGGCGAACCAATGACATTGCGATGCTTCCGAGCGGTAAAAAATCACCTGGTTTGACTTTTTATTACGTCACAAAAAGCATAATTGAAGACGACGGAAATGTAAAGGAATTCATTGTCAAGCAGACAAAAATCGATAGTTTTGAAGTGGATTATGTCAGCGAAAATTTGCTTTCAAGTGATCAGATCCGTCAAATTGAAGAGGCAATTTCTCTATATTTAGAACCAAATCTTAAATTTATTTTTAATAGAAAAACTTCATTGGAAAGAACAAATAGAGGCAAGCTAAAGCAATTTAAATCAATGCTTTAGTTTCTGTATTTTAAAAATCCGCGATACATCCAATGTGCCATGTAGTAGCAGGATTGGAAAACATTTAGATTTTCAACATTTCTGTAAAATTGCCATTGGTATTTCAGCAGATCCGATTTTTTTCTGGAAAGAGAATTTTTACGGATTCTGTAAATTGCTTTGGGTTCTTTGATTCCATAAGCAAACGGAATTTCCTTCAAATATTTTAGCCACAATCCCATGTCTTGCCTTTTGAAAACTTCGGGCATGAATTTTTTGCCCAAAACCTCAATGTCAATAAAAGCCGTAAGACAGCTGATGGAATTAGTCTTTAAAATATCATGATAAGTCGCTTTTTCAGGAACTATGAAATCTGAATAAATAAAATTCAAAGCTTCATCCGAACGCCTGTAGGAAGAAAACACAAAGTGAATTCCCTGTTGTTGGATTGTTTTTATGCTGTTTTCGATAAAATCTGGAAACCAAATATCATCAGCGTCCAGAAAGGTCATAAACTTGCCTGAAACAGCTTGAATTCCGCTATTTCGAGCAATTGCCGGACCAGAATTTTTTTGGAGCTTGATAAGCTTGATTCTGCTGTCTGATTTTATTATTTCTTCAACAATTTCTACCGTCTTATCTTTTGAACAATCGTCAACAATAATCATTTCCCAGTTTTTGTGAGTCTGATTTTGAACTGAAGCAATTGTTTCAGCGATAAATTTCTCTGAATTAAAAGAAGGCGTTACAATGGAAACTAAGTAATTTTCCATGATTAGTAAGCTTTTTCTTCGCCTTTTATAGCATTATAAACAGTCAAGAAAATAATCTTGATATCTAAAAGCAATGACCAGTTTTCAAGATAGAAAATGTCAAATTTTACTCGATAAATAATGTCTTTATCGGTTTCCACTTCTCCACGGAAACCTTTAGTTTGGGCCAATCCAGTAATTCCAGGTTTGATAAAATGGCGAACCATGAATTTGTCGATTCTTCGCGCATACATTTCGGTATGGCTGACCATGTGAGGCCTTGGACCCACAACTGACATGTCGCCTAAAAGCACATTGAAGAACTGCGGCAGCTCGTCAATACTGGTTTTTCTGATAAACTTTCCAACTCTTGTAATTCGCGGATCGTTTTTAGAAACTTGGTATAAATCAGCAATCTCATTCAATTCCATTGAACGGAATTTATAGCAGTAAAATTCTTTGTAGTTGAGTCCGTTTCTTTTCTGCTTGAAAAATATATTTCCCTTAGACTCTAATTTAATCAGAATTGCCAAAATTGGAGTCAGCCACGAAAGCAAGCCGATTATGACTAGAAGCGAAAATATAATGTCAAAGGATCTCTTGATAATTTTGTTCGAAATTTGGTCTAGAGGAATATTTCGCAATGAAATTATCGGAATGTAATCATAATAGTCAAAAACTAAATTTCTGGCCAGAATTTCTTTATTGTCAGGAAGAAATTTCAAGATTTTCAGATTGTTATCTGTGAAGTCGATAAATTTATTGACATCAGTATTGGCAAGGTCTGAAAGCGAACAATATATCTCGTCGATCTTGTTTTCCATTACAAAATTGAAACATTCGTCGATGCGTTCCTTCTTGTTTGTAGCCAGATTAAAAACCTTCTCAAGCTTGTATCCATAATCTGGATTTTCATTGAAAAAATCTTCCAGCTGTTCTACGCTTTTTCCGTTTCCAACAATAACTACTCTTCTAAAATTTCCTCCAAAAACTACCCTGAAACGTCTTAGGGCGTAATAAACGAAGAATTTTGCAAGCGCAATCAGCAGGATCGATAGCGACACAAACTGAATCATTTTTGAAGGCTCAGAAAACTTAAGATAGAAGCCAATGAATGCAAAATTGACAATAAGAAAAAACAGATATTGCTTTAACGTATTTCCTAAGATTTCAATAACTTTTGTATATCTGTATACTTCATAAAA
This sequence comes from Flavobacteriaceae bacterium PS02334, assembly GCA_029959295.1. Taxonomy (GTDB): domain Bacteria; phylum Bacteroidota; class Bacteroidia; order Flavobacteriales; family Flavobacteriaceae; genus Flavobacterium. The sequence continues at coordinate 333,914 of JASCOH010000004.1, forward strand.
ACCTATATTCCAAGCAATTATAATCCAAGAAATAGAGACAAACAGGTGATATCCGATTTGATTCAAGGTTTCGGGCAATAGAAAATAGGCTAGAAGATTGATAATTATCAAATCTAGTGCATATGAAAATGGCCTGATGTAACCTGAATATCTTCCTGTCCTATTTCGCATTAAAAAATATATTTTGAAAAGTCCTTATGCTCTTCCTTGAGTAATTCCTCAGAAGACAATGATTTGAAATAATCATAAGTTATTTTCATTCCTTCAGCTCTGGAAACTTTTGCTTCCCAGCCCAATATCTCTTTTGCTTTTGTAGTATCTGGCTGTCGCTGCAGCGGATCGTTGATAGGCAACGGATGATAAACCACTTTTTGGTCAGTTCCTGTTAATTTTATAATTTCTTCGGCAAAATCTTTAATCGTGATTTCATCAGGATTTCCGATGTTTACAGGAAGCGAGTAATCTGAATGCAGCAATCTGAAAATACCTTCCACTTGGTCGTCTACATAGCAAAAAGAACGCGTCTGCATGCCGTCTCCAAAAATTGTCAAATCTTCGCCACGCAAAGCCTGACCGATAAATGCGGGAATTACACGCCCGTCGTTGAGTCGCATTCTTGGTCCGTAAGTATTAAATATTCTTACGATTCTAGTTTCTACTCCGTGAAATGTGTTGTAAGCCATCGTGATGGATTCTTGAAAGCGCTTTGCTTCATCATAAACGCCTCTTGGACCTATGGTATTTACGTTTCCGTAATATTCTTCAGTTTGCGGATGAACCAGCGGATCTCCATAAACTTCAGAAGTTGACGCAATAAGAATTCGTGATTTTTTTATTCTCGCAAGACCCAGAAGATTGTGCGTTCCTAAAGATCCTACTTTTAAAGTCTGGATCGGAATTTTCAAATAGTCTATCGGACTCGCCGGTGAAGCAAAATGCAGAATATAATCTATTTTACCAGGAACATGTACAAATTTGGTGATATCATGATGATAAAACTCGAAATTTTCTAGTTTAAAAAGATGCTCTATATTTTTTAAATCGCCTGTTATAAGATTATCCATTCCAATTACATAGTAACCTTCTTTGATAAAACGATCGCACAAATGTGACCCTAAAAACCCTGCGGCTCCCGTTATCAGTATTCTTTTCATAGCGATTAAAGATTGGTATTGTTGGCTTTAATTAAATTTTTTGAATTAAAAAGACAATAAAAAAGTGTAAAAAACACGACTCCGCGCTGTCTCCATAAAAATGATTCTGTCAAAAATAAACTTATCATTAGAATTGCGAAAGCAAAATGCACAAAATCTTTTGATTTAAATGCGTTTCTCAAATTAATTAACAGCATTGCCATTAATAATAAAAATCCGAAGATGCCCAATTCTGCAAAATTCTGTACATATTGGTTGTGGAAATTCTTAGATTGGTATCCTTCGTAATTGTTTGATTGATCGCCTGTATAAATATCATACTGGACAGCTTTCTCTGCAATTTTTGGATAAGAAGCATTAAGTCCGAAGCCTGTAAAGAAGACGTTCTCTTCTGTAACCAGCTCTTTAAATATTCTGAATTGATATACTCGAAATGCCGTTCCGGGGAAAAAATCATTCTTTCTGAATTTTTCATTCGTCCAAGCCTGTCTTATGCTTACGTTGTAAACTTTTGCATCGCCTTTACTTATTACATCATTAACAGTGCTGTCAGACATATTTGATTCATATTCAATCATGAATCTTTCTCTTATTTTTCCTAAAAATCCTACTGAAATCAGAATTGCTATAAAAACTATTAAGTTTCTTACCCGCATCCTTTTGGAAATTTTTATATAAAAAATAAAATACAAGACTAAAAGTATTGCAAAAGTTACAATAATATTTTTTGAAGACAATAGAAATATCATGGCCAAAAGTGCCACCAGTGCTACATAATCTAGCCAAATTTTACTGTTCTTTTTTATAAAATAGAAAAATGCAATAGAAACATACACCGAAACATGGATCGCATTTACATCTTTTGTAACCAGCTCGTGGTAGAAAAAAACATCTGTGTTTTGGGTCAAGCAAAAACGTATGACGGCTTTTAGGTAGTAAAAAATTACGAATAAGAAAATTCCGTAGCTGTAGTATTTTATTATTTTCTGCTTTTGCTCTTCCGTAAAATTCTTCATTGCTAAAAACGCAAGCGGAATAACCAGCAAAGCAACTTCTTTTGAAAGTGCTTTCAACGTGCTGTCTTTGTCAATTGACCAAATAAAAGACAAGGCCATCAAGAGGTAAAGCGCAATGGGAAAAATCAGATTTCTTTGTAGGGAAAAGTTTTCCTTTTTAAAAGAAATAAGTATTGACAGAAACAAAATTCCTAAGGCAATGCTGTTCAAAACATAGGCCATCGGAATGGAAAGCAGCACTAAAATTATTGGAACAAAGGCTGTATTAGTGCTATTTTCTTTTTTCAGATCTTGAAAAACATTCTTCAAAGAGTTGTAAATATTCGCCATTTATTTTATCCCAATTAAATTCTTTGTTGATTGCTTCTAAATTGTTTTGAATTAATTGCAAGTTATCAATTTTTTTTGTTCGAAGTATTAAATCTTTAACTTCTTCTTCATTTGAGAAATAATAAGCATTCTCTTTTAAGATCCCCTTGTTAAATTCATTGTTGTGAGCCAAAATCATCGCCTGCGAAGCCATTGCCTCTAAAAGCGAAGGATTTGTTCCCCCGACAGTGTGGCCATGAAAATAAAGGTTAGAAAAACAGCGCAGGTTATTTAAATGTTCCAAATTATAGAGCGCTCCTATAAACTTGATATTTGGATAATTCTTGAATTTTTCTTTCAGATATTCCCCAAATTTCTTTTTGTGGTCGCCTATAATCAGCATTGGCGTTTCATTCTTACTTAAAACAACGCCATCTAAAATCATTTCAATACTGTTTTCTGGCTCTAATCTTGCCAAAATCATATTGAAATTGTATTTTTCAACATTGTAGATTTTTAAAATTTCTTCATCCGGATTTTCAAAAACCGTGGCTCCATAAGCAATATAAGCAGAGTTCTTTTGGTATTTTTCTTGAATATAGTTTTGAATTCCGATAGAATCTGACACTAAAAAATCACTGCTTTTCACAGCAAGCTTCTCAGCATACATTAGCATTTTTTGAGTTTTAGTAGAATATTTCGTGCGCTTCCACTCCATCCCATCCATGTTTGTGATGATGATAGATTTTTTTGGAAGCAAGAAATACCACACTGAGTTGCTGGTGTATCCAAGCTGAAGAATGATATCAAAATTTTTCTTTCTGGAATCTAATATGCAATTGTAATCATAAATAAACTGTCCAAAAGTCCCCATTTTATGTTCAGGATCATTTTGGTGCAATATATTTACGCCCTTGAAAGTTTTCTCTTGATAAGGATGATTATGTGAATTATAGACATAAACGTCATGTCCTTTTTCGGCAAGATAAACTGAAAAAAATTCTGCAAACTGTTCAAAACCTCCATAATGATTTGGAACACCCCGAGTTCCTAATATGGCTATTTTCATTTAGTGCAATTCGTTTTTAGTGCGTAAAAATAATGATTTTTAACTTACTTTTAGGAAAAATATTATCTTCGTTTGAATGTTAATTGATGGAATATAATTCTAAATAATAAATTTAACACATGAAATTATGATGTGATTATATTATACTGGCTTTATTTTATTTACTTTGCGCTAGTATGATTATTTAGAATAATTATCATTAATTTTGTAAAATACAAAAAGCGAAAATCATGATTAATTTCGAATATTTAGAAAATAACCTAGATACATTAAGAATTCAATATTTAGCAGCTGCTCCATTTCCTCATCTTATAGTTGATGATTTTTGTGAAACAGAAAAATTGGAAAAAGCTTACCAGAGTATTCCTGAGCTTAATAATAAAAGCAGGGATTATGCTTTTGCAAATAATAAATTTGAAAAATCGAATTATCGTGAGCTTTCTCCAGAATTATTAGAACTTTATAATGATTTGGCTTCTGAGCGTTTCAATAAAATTCTGTGCTATATCACAGCAAAGAAGGTCTTTGTTGATCCAAAAAATCATGGTGGCGGATTGCATCAAGGAAAAAAGAACAGTTTTCTTGATATGCACCTAGATTTCAATTACCATCCAATCAATAAAAACTGGTATCGTGAATTAAACCTGTTGCTTTATTTAAACAAAGACTGGAAACCTGAATATAAAGGTGGATTGAGAATAAAAGACTTGAGAACTAATGATGAAGCAGAGCTTGATGTTCCATTCAACCGCTTAATCATTCAACAATGTGCTCCTTATACTCTTCATGGCTATGACATGACTAATTTTCCTGAAGGGAGATTTAGAACATCAATAGCGACTTATGCATATCAAGTTCATGAACACTTCATTGAAACTCCAAGAACAACAGACTGGTTCCCAAACAAAGATGCTTCATTCATGAAAAAGCAATTAGCCAAAAATTACAACTTTTTAGTAAAAACAAAAAATAAATTTTTCGGTAGCGGTACTGCTAAAAATCAATAATATTTTAGGAAAGCTTACATGAAAAATGTTTTGATTGTAAACCAATCGGCAGAATTGTACGGGGCGGATAAGGCAATTTTAGAATTAATCGAAAATTATCCTGCTGGTTATAATCCTATTGTTGTATTGCATGAAGAAGGTCCGTTAAAGGAACTACTTGAAAGAAAAGGTATTGAAGTAATAAAATGCTCAGTAATAAAAGTAAAAAGAGGGATTTTAAAGCCTGGATTTTTCTTAAAATTACCTTTTGAAGTATTTAAATCTTTCAGACTTATCCGAAAACAGCTCAATGGCAGAAAGATTGACTTAATACATTCTAATGCCACTTCTGTTTTTATTGGTGCCTTTTATGCTTCAACTTTTAGAATAAAACATTTGTGGCATGTTCATGAAATTATTGAAAAACCAAAAAAAATTGCATACGCATATCCTCGAATAATTAATTTTTTTTCCTCGTTAGTTGTCTTTAATTCACATGCTACTGAAAAGCATTTTGTCACAATTTATCCCAAAATAAAACTAAAATCAGTAGTGATTTATAATGGAATGGAAAGGAAAATTAGTGAGATTTCTATTCTTGATAAGAACAAAATCAGATCAGAAATTTTCCAGACTCATGATGCAAATATTGTCATAACCTTAATTGGCAGAATTAGCGCTATTAAAGGCCAGAGACTTTTATTACAGTCTTTTTCAGAATGTATAAGAACAAATAACAATATCCATTTGGTTTTCATCGGATCTTATGTTTTGGGGAAAAGCGAATATTATGACAGTTTAATTGCTGATATCGATGCTTATAATTTAAAAAACAATGTTACTATTGTTGATTTTAAAGAGAATATTTGGCCATTTTACGATGCATCAGATATAATTATTATTCCTTCAACAGAACCGGAATCTTTTGGCTTAGTCGCAATTGAAGGCATGCTTTCAAATAAACCTGTAATTGTATCAAAAATTGGGGCTTTAGAAGAAATTATTATTGATGGTGAAAGTGGATTGCTTTTTATTGCAAATGACAAAATTGATCTTAAAAACAAAATCAACTTGTTAATTCAAAATAGCGAACTAAGAACTAGATTGGCAAAAAATGGATATGACAGAGTTGTTAAAAACTTCAGTACCTCAACTTTTGTAGAAAAGTTTAAAACAGCTTATGATTCTTTAGTTAATAATGACCTATAAGATTGAATCAGGTTTTCTCTGTAGGCATATAAGGCTCCTATTAGAATAGATTTGTTGTCAACTTTAAAATAAATTCCCATAAAAACCCAGTTAGACAAAATTAAAAAGAAAGCTGTCCCTACTAATATATAGTGAATATTATTAATGTCCTGATTACTTGTTTTTGGTTTATGTTTGATAAGTATTATAATAAAAATAATCAGCAATATAACTCCAAAAATTCCTGATTTTAAGAATATTGTCATATAAGAATTATGCAATATTGGAACTTTCGAAATAAATTCTCCGTCATTAGTAAAAACCTGTCTTCCCAACTTTATAGTTGATCCACAGCCTTTTCCAAATAATATAGTCACAATCCCATCACTGGTAACTTGCTTAACGGTTAAAATATTTTCAAAAGACCTATAGTTGTCATTAAAATCCTTCCAATCTTCCTTATTAATTTTTGTCTTAAATGGTTCTATTGGGGCAATTTTCACTTTATATAAAAAAGCCTCAAAACCTTTACTGTTTCTATTTGGATTACTGATGTAAATTGCTGAATATGACAAAAGTACCAATATCGAAATAGAAGTCAATACAAGAAATGATTTCTTGGTCAATTTGAGATATCCGGCCAAGGCAACACAAAGTATGAAAAATTGTATAATATTTATCCGTGCAAAATAAAGCAAACTGGAAATTGCTAATAATACTAAAAATATGAATTTTGTTCTCTTGGATATATCAATGTGTAATTTTTTTGAGAAGATTAAAAGTACAAGTGAGTATATTTCAAAATCATTAAAGTACCCTCCGACATGCCGAAGTCCATGGATATTATAAATTTTTAAAAATAAAACTCCATAAAATAATTTTGCGAAATGAATTAATGCAAGTATTAGTCCGGCATAAACAAATGCTTTTAAAACATCAATGTTTTTCTTTTTAATAATTTGATATCCTAAAAGAAGCCCAATCAGTGGTTTAGACAGATAGGTGATGTCTCTAATCGTTGCATACAACTGATTTGTATTAAACAATGATGAGATAATTCCGATCATTAAAATCGAAAATACTGATAGGCAAAGCCATAAAAATTGTGACGAATATTTGAATCTGAAACTAATAAGAAATATAAAAAGCCATGAAATGAATGTTAATTCAAAATTATTGAATGTCGATACTATTATTGCAAAACATAATAAGTAGGCATATAAAGATTTTTTTTGACTAGTATTTTCCATTACCTGTTTTTATTTTTTACTAAAAGTGAATACAGTATCAAAGTTAGCAATTCAACAATTATCAGGGACAAAATTAATCCTTTCAAGTTAAATGACATAAATAGTATTATCGATAAAATGCTTCCAAAGGCAAACATAAATAAAATGACCTTAAAATAGATTGCCTTAGATTTTAAAATAAAAACTAATTGCTCTAAACTCGCATTTAAGGAATATAAAAAAGGAATTAATAGTGCCAATCGGAGTAAGCTCACGAGCCCTCCTGAAAGTTCAGGCTCTATATTAAAATAATGGATGATTTCATTTGAGAATATGTATATTCCTGTTAGTATAGCAATTACAAAAATAATATTTATTGAATTAATTTTTTTCCAGTAACTCATACCGTCCTTTGCGCTTTCGCTAAAGTCATAGCACAACTTCGGGTAAAAAAACCTAAAAAAAACCTGCATATAAGTCCTGATTGGCGCTATAATCTGCTCGACAACCCTGTACATGCCTACAATTGAAAACCCTCCTAAAAAGCTCAGAATTACTATTGGCGAATAATTTTTCAAAGCCAAAAAAACCTGTGAAGTAAAAAATTGGAAATCCTCTTTAAGGTAATTTTTTATTTGTAAAATGCTCACACTTTCTAAAATCGTATTTTCAACATAAATGCAGTAGTATAATCCTATAATTGAAGATGTAATCAAACTCAATCCCCAAAAAAGATTGACAAAAACAAAATCAGATTTAGTCTTTACAAATAAAAAAACAAGCAATACATATAGAAGTTTATTTAAAATATTTAAAAATGAAATAGTTTTAAACTTATTTATACCTTGCAAAAACCATATTGGATTCAGATATTGTCCTATAAAAATTAAAAGAGTAAAAAGATATAGCGTTTTGTCATTTTGAGCAATTGGAGATATAAAAATCAATAACAATAAAATTGATAAAAGACACAAGATTAAAGGAAGTCTGCCTAAATATGCGATTGAAAAAATCTTGGATAATTTTTTTTTGTCATTCCTGTTAATTGAAACTTCTTTTACAAGAATTATATCGGCGCCATAATCTACGATAACATTAAGCAAAAAGGCAATAGTCAAAGCAAAAGTAATCTTCCCAAAGTTCTCATAGCCACTAACTCCAATAAGATATGGAGTCACAATTAGAGGAGCCACCAAATTTATAGCTTGGCTGAAACCGTAAAATGGGAGGGAAAAATTTATTGATTTAAACAAAATTTTCAGCGTTAAACTTATATATAAAAAGAGGTATACTATAAATATACCTCTTTTTATATATAATTATTATATGTTTATTATACTATTTTTATTCTTTAACAAATTATAAAAATTTCTTTAGAACAGCTACATTTGATTAATGCGTAATCTTTTCTATTTCAGTTTTTAGAGCCAATTCTGATGAAGTTATAGGATCATATGATCCATTGCTTAAAATTGGAGTTACTGTGGAAGTAGCTTTGTCTAGTTTCATAGTAGCTTGTTCAACGAGCATGTAATTGAAAAAATCACTTCCATTTACTGAAAATTCTTTACCAAAGTAACTTAATTTGAACGAATTAACTTTAATAGGAGATTGCTCTTTATTTGTTCCGAAATCTAATCTAATAAATTCAGGAATTACATTTTCTGGTAATTTAAAAATTATGTTTTGTGGAGATTTACTACCTTTGAATTCAACGAATAGAGATTTTTTTTCATCATAAGTACTATCGCCTTGCTCTCTATAATAAACCTGAAAACTATCATCTTTCAACACTGTTGCATTTAAAGTGATATTAAATAAATTATCTACTTTAGGTTCTTCAATTTTTTCTACTTTTTCTAATTTTTCTTCATTTTTACAAGAAACAACCGAAAGTAATGTTATAAATGCTAGAATTAATCTTTTTGTTTTCATTTAATTTTTTATTTTGTGACAAAGATATTTTTTTTTTGTAATCAAACAAATAATTTACTTGATAATATCTATTTTTTTATCGCTATTAAAAACTCCTTTTTTCTTGTTTTTAAGATTCTCTATTTTTATCGCAATTGAATAGCTTCCTTTCGGTATGTTTTTTAAATCTGATTTTAGGCTAAATCCCGAATTATCAAGGTTAAAACCTTGTTTTTCAGCTTTGGTTATATCATTTCGACTATATGTAGTACTAGGTATTACTATTGCTTTTTTATCCTTTATTAAAACTATTTCGATTTGTGAATCGTTGGCATCTATACCTTCAATAAAAGCCCATCCTTTCATGTTTATTTCATTTCCATTATATCCAAATTCTTCTATCCAGCCTTTAATTTTATCTCCTTTGTTACTTTCAGGAAAATCAATTACATCAAGTTTATCGCTTTTTATCACATAATGTTTTGACCAAGAATCTAAACCTTCAAAGCTTTTATCAACAAAAAAAACTTTTTCGGAAAAAGCTGTCGCTCCCTCAGACAATTTAAATGGATTATTGTGAGCATCTACATACCAGAATGATTTAATTTTTGTTGTGTCTGATTGCATTTCGTTCAAAAGTGATTCCAAAGAAGGTTTTTCTTCCAATTTAAACTTAGTCTCTGATTCCAAAAAGTAGTCAAAAAAATATTTTAAACTCGTGTAAACATTTTCTCCGCTATTATTATTTTCTTTTACAAAATTTGAAGCTTCTCTAAATTGAGTCTTTATCGGATCTTTATAATATTTTTTTGCAAATACTAAATTTGAAAACATAAAAAAGCAAAGTGAAGTCAGTACAAAAATTTTTACGATTTTGTTGTTTATTAAATTTATTCCAATTGCAGTTACTAACAAAAACACAGGTAATACGCTGACAAAATATCTTGAGATCATAATTGAAGTATCTGCATGTGATTTTAAATAATTCACGCCTACAAGAACAAGTGTCCAAATTCCTAAAATGAGAAAACCAAAAACTTTTTTATTTTCGATTATTTGTTCGTATTTTATTTCTGTATCTTTTGATTTAAACAAATCAATTAAATAGTAGAAAAATATTGGCATAATAATAAAAATGGTTGCCTCTGAACCACCAATTAGCTCTTTAAATATAAGCGTTAGAGAATCGCTAGTTGGTGCTGGTATCCAGCCAGATTTAAATTCTAAAACCTTTTTTATTAGTCTATAATTAGGAATATAAAGAAGGAAAGCTAAAATACCTGAATAGAGTGAATACTTAAAAAATATTTTTCGTTCTGGTTTTTCTTGCAAAAATAAAAATAAAAGCAATATTAGATACTGCGAAAATATGTTGACTAAGCTGAAAAAATTTGAATTTAATAATACTGCGCAACTTAATCCATAAAACAATGCATTTCTTAAATTTACAAATCTTAAAAATTTTACTAAAAAATAAAAAGATAAGATAATACTAAAAAAATAAAAAGAATATGGTCTTGCATCCTGAGAAGTAAATATGCAAAATTCACTAAAAGTAGTTAATATGGCGACTACAAGTCCAACATTTTTATTGAACAATAATTTACCAAACTTATAGATCATTAAGACACTTAATATGCCGAAAATTGCCGAAAATGATCTGGCAACAATTGGAGTATATCCAAAAACAGAATGCATGATATTCAGAGTTATAAAATATATATAAGGAAAGCCTTCTTTTTTGTCAACTTCGAGAATTAATTCAGACAGACTCCAACTTGGATTTGTTATTTTCATTGTATAAATTTCATCAAGCCAAATGCTTTGAAAATCTAAACGATATAATCGCAATGCGCTTGCAATTATTAATATTAAAACCAGTAGCTTATTCTCTTTTAAAATATTTATGTATTTCATATTTATTTAATAAATTTCAATTGTGATAATTTGTAATCTAAAGAACCTTTATTCGATTTAAGCAAATACTTTTTGAAAAAATTATTCCATTGATTTTGCATAATAGAAGAGATTTTTTTGAACTATTTTTTCTTTGCAATTATAAAACAGCTACTTCCAAAAGAAATTTTGTTTCCTTTTTTAACTTTATCAATTTCTTTATTCCAAAAATAATTTAAAATCTTATCTAGCATTCCGCTTTTTACCGTATGTTCGTTCTTATGCTTACTAAAATCACTTGAATTCTTGTTAAATCCTAATTTGCTTGGCAAAGTCCTAGAAAGAAATATTGCAAAAGGCAAAAGTGAAAACAAATAGCTAGAATATTCAATTTCAAAACCTAAACATTTCAAAATTTTTTCCATGTCTTTCACCTTGTATCTTCTGTAATGACCAGCATCGACATCTTCATTTGACCATAATCCTTGATATGCAGGAACAGTGATAAATATCAGGCCGTTCATACTAAGATAACTATGAATCATTTTTAAGAATTCTACATCATTTTCAATATGTTCCACAACATCGAAAAGGCCAATGTTTGGTATAGAATTTTCTTTAAAGTAGGCTTCTTGCAATGTGGAACAAACCACATTTTTAAGCCCTCTTCTTTTTGCGTTTAAGCAACCATTGACCCCAGGTTCCACGAGAACAGTTTCAATTCCAACATTTTGCAAAGATTTTGCTTGGTAGCCATTACCACCTCCAATATCAAAAAAAAGATTTTCTTTTGAATATTTTTTAAAAGCTTCAATTATGCATTTATTTCTATGATTAAACCAAAAACTATTTTCTTCTATTTTGAAAAAGTCATCATTTCCTTTCTCTGGATATGAAATAGAAGTTTTTTTCTTTGAAAAATATATTCCATCTTTTAAAATTAATTCTGAAGTAAACAATTCTATATTCATTCATTAATAAGTTTATCTATTACTATGTTCGTATCCAATTCAAAATAAAGTGGCAAACGCAACAATTTATCTGTGAAAAAATCAGTTTCTAGCAAATGTCTTCCGTCATGCTTGTCAGTATAAAAAGGACTTTTATGAAGACTCAGATAATGGAAAACAGCCATAATATCATTGCGCTTCAATTTTTCTATAATTTCATTTCTTTGATCAAGGCTTTCACAAATCAAATAAAACATGTGTCCGTTATTTGACGAGTACTCTGGAAGTATCGGCAATTTGATATTATTTTTAACTGCCCAACCAGAAAGGGTGTTAAAATAATTCTCCCAATGCTGTTTTCTTTTGCTTTGAATTTTTTCAATATTTTCAAGTTGCGCCCATAAAAAAGCTGCAATGATTTCTGAGGGCAAAAATGAGCTTCCGATGTCAACCCAGCCATATTTATCAACCTCACCTCTAAAAAAAGAGGATCTATTTGTTCCCTTTTCCCAGATTATTTCAGCTCTGTCAATAAATTGCTCGTCATTAATCACCAGCATTCCTCCTTCGCCAGAAATAATATTTTTAGTTTCATGAAAAGAAAACGCAGCTAGGTGCCCAATAGAGCCCAGTGCTTTTTTAATACCATCCTTTCCTGTAAAATAACTGTCAATCGCTTGAGCAGCATCTTCCACAACAAACAAATTATATTTTTTTGCAATGTCCATGATAACATCCATGTTACAGGCGACTCCCGCATAATGAACAATTACAATTGCTTTTGTTTTGGGCGTTATTAGAGCCTCAATTAAATTTTCATCCATATTAGGATGATCTTTCCGAGAATCTGCAAATACAATTTTTGCGCCCCGAAGCACAAATGCATTTGAAGTTGATACAAAAGTATAAGATGGCATGATTACTTCATCTCCATCTTTTATATTAATTAAAATGGCTGCCATTTCAAGTGCATCAGTACATGAAGTTGTCAACAAGCATTTTTTAAATCCAAAGTTTTGCTCAAAAAAAGTTTGGCAAAGTTTGGTATACTTTCCATTACCTGAAATTTTTCCTGATTTTACAGCATCTTCAATATATTCTGTCTCTTTACCAGTTAAATAAGGTTTATTGAATGGGATTATCATATCTATATTTTAAAAATAATTTATAACTATCTTTTAATGAGGTCATTATAAGACAATAGACATAAACTATCTTCCTTGTCATAAATTTTTACTAGACAAATATAAATCTTTTTTTCATCATCAAAGTAAGGAACCGATATTGTCACTTTATAATTTTCATTAGGATATAATGGTTTTAGAAACTTATAGTAATAAGCCATAAATAATGTCCCATTACCAGGAAATTCAGTTCCAAAATATTTAGACATTTCTGCATTTGCAATCAAGCCATGAGCTATTCTTTGAGAAAAACCAAGATTTTGCGCAAATGAATTATCAAAATGTACAGGATTCATATCTCCACTCAGCACTCCATAATTTTTAATATCATCATCTGTGATAAAAATTTCAAAATTTATTTTTGGAAATATTGAATAATTCAAAAGACTATTGATGTGAATCGTAGCAAATGATTTTAACATAAAAAAACCTTCTCTACTCCATACTTTTTGAACAGCATAATTCTGAACTTGTGTAGAAACTTTCATTTTTTTTAAACCTAAATCCTTCATGAAACTTTGAGTATATCTTATGATATCAGAATATACACCACCGCCAGATGCTTCAGGCAAAACGCCATACAAAACACCTTCAGCTTCACCATTTTCAATAGAACAGGTTGCAAAACCAATAGTTGTATTTCCTCTATTAACTAAAAAAACATGCTTATTTTCTTTTTCAATAAAGTCAATCACCCATTCTTTATAACCTTCAAGTATATTTTTTTTATCAATATAAGGATTAGAATTGTAATGATTTGTATAACCCGGAAAAATAGCATCTACTAGTGTGCCCATCAAAATTTCATCAGATTTTGTAGCGACAACAAAATTTAAATCATTATTTCTTAATTCTTTCGGTTCATAATCATCAAAATTTACATAGTAATAAACTAAAGTATCCGTTTGATAATAGGAAAATCCCAAAGTATTCAATTTCGAAATTTGAGAAAGACTTTCAGATGGAATTCTTAAAATTGTTAGGTCAATATCGTTATTGACAATAGACTGGCTAAGTTCTTTAATATTAAGAGATTCCATAAAAGCCCGTTGCACATTCATCTTGAATCTAACGCTTTCTTTTTCAGATTTTACTATTGTACTTTCCATTTTATTTATTGATTAATTTAAGATTTGGTCTATTATAAAAGATTTTCTGCCTTTTGTTTGGTCAAATATTTTTCCTATGTAAATTCCCACAATTCCTATTGTTGTTATTATTATACCTGATAAAAACCAAATTGAAACCATGATTGAACTATATCCAAGTATGAGTATTTGTCCCTCAAAATATTTTACTATAGTTGCGATTCCAATAATAAAAGACAATAAGGACATTGTCATTCCAAATTTCACAAATAATTTTAAAGGTTTATTCGAAAATGAAATAATAGTATTAAATGCAAGGCTCATAAGTTTAGCAAAACTATAAGATGAGCTTCCTGAATCTCTATGTGCATGTTCAACTTCAATTGAAATGGTTTTGAACCCAACCCAATTCACAAATAATGGAAATGATTTGATATAATCATTCATTCCAATTACTTCGGTGATTACTTTTATATTATAGATGCCAAAATTTGCAATAGTATTATCAAATTTTGTTTCTGTCAAATAGCTATATATAACAGAAAAAAATTTAGATGATGCTTTTTTAAAAAAACCATCTCGTCGGTTTTTTCTGCTCGCCAAAACTACATCGAATCCTTCTTTAGTTTTGTCAAATAATTTTATAATTTCTTTTGGTTGATCTTGTAAGTCACAGTCCATGATAACAATCCATTCACCCTTTGCTTGACTTAAACCGGCAATTATTGCAGGATGCTGCCCAAAATTTTTACTCAACCTAATACTTTTTACATCTTTATATTTAAAAGAAAGCATCTTCATTTTTTCCCATGAATTGTCAGGACTTCGATCGTCTACTAAGATAATTTCATAAGAAACTTGCATAGCATTCATAGTCTTCTTTATTTCAAAAACTAATTTCTCAAGTATTAATTCAGCTTTATAAACCGGACTAACAATTGAAATAAGAGGTTTTTCCATAGTTTTAAAATTTTACTGTTATGATGGTTCCCAAAACTACTAATAATAAACCGATTAATTTTCCAATACTAAATGCTTCGCCCAAAAATAAAATTCCAATGCAAAAAACAATTGCTGGAGCTAAACTCATAAATGGATAAGCTGTTGTTATTTCAAACTTTGTCATTGCACCAATCCAAAATAAGGAAGCAATAAAAGCAGATAAAAATCCAGAAAATATAAACGGATCGAAAACAAGTTTAATAAGAAACAAGATTTTTTCAAATGTTTCGTTTGGTAAAATAACTTTTAAGCTGGAAAGTCTCCATTTTAAAATAATCTGCCCATAAACAGTAAAAAATAATGTGCCAGCAATGTAAAAATACGGGTTCATGTAAATTTTTTAAAATATTTAATTTATTGCATCTTAGAATCTTGCAATGCTATTTTCCCAACTATTTATTTCGATTATAAAGTTCTTCTTAATTTTATTTTTATCTAAAACGCTATAACCCGGCCTCTTTGCCGGAGTTGGATAGCTTGAAGTAGGAATTGGTTTTAAATCAATCTCTATTCCATTAATCTCAAATATTTTCTTTGCGAAATCATACCAACTGCACTGGCCTTCATTACTGAAATGATAAACACCATAAAGTGATTCCAAATCTGAAGTTTGTCCTTTCAGACTTTCAGTTTTTTCTATAATTTTTACAACTACTTCTGCTAAATCGACTGCGTTTGTTGGTGTTCCGATTTGATCACTAACTACGCTTAAAGAATCTTTTTCTCTCCCCAAACGAATCATCGTTTTCATAAAATTATTTACAAATTGAGAATAAAGCCATGAAGTTCTAATGATAAAATACTTCTCCAAAATTACCTGAATTTCTTTCTCTCCGTCTAATTTTGTCTGTCCATACACACTTGTCGGATTAGTCAGATCTTCTTCTGTATAAGGCGTAATTTTATTCCCGTCAAAAACAAAATCCGTAGAAATGTGAATCAATGTTGTGTCAAATTCCTTGCAAGTTTCTGCTAAGTTTTTTGCTCCTTCAACGTTAATCAGATGTGCTTTTTCTGTTTCGCTTTCCGCTTTATCAACAGCCGTATAAGCCGCGGCGTTTATGCAATAATCTGGTTTCAAGTCAGAAAATATGGCAATACAATTTGCTTTGTCGGCAATATTTAATTCTGAAGAAGAAAGAAAATGAAACTGAATTTCAGGATATTTAGGCGCAATAAACTGCAAAGATTGCCCCAATTGCCCTGAACCTCCTGCAACTAAAACTACCATGCTTTTTTTGCGTTTTCAAGGGTTGGAAGAATCTGGTCTTTTTCAGAAATGATTAATTCGCTTTCCGGAAGTTTCCAATCGATATTTAATGTTTTGTCATTGTACAAAACACCGCCTTCAGATTCTTTATTATAAAAATTATCGCATTTGTAAAAGAAAGTAGCCGTTTCGCTCAAAACTATAAAGCCATGTGCAAAACCTCTTGGAACAAAAAATTGGGTTTGATTTTCTGCCGAGAGAAGCACTGCAACATGTTTTCCATATGTCTTAGATTCTGGGCGAATATCAACCGCAACGTCTAAAACCTCGCCGTGAAGCACGCGAACAAGCTTTGCCTGTGCATTTTCACCAGTCTGGTAATGCAAACCTCTTAAAACGCCTTTTTTAGAAAAAGACTGATTGTCTTGAACAAAATGCGTTTCTTTTCCAATGGCTTCCTGAAAAGTTCTTTCATTAAAACTTTCCATGAAATATCCTCTTTCGTCACCAATAATTTTTGGCTCAATAATATAACAACCTTCTAGTTCTGTAGATATAAAATTCATGTCTTATATAATGCTTAATAAATGCTTTCCATAACCGCTTTTCAATAACGGTTGTGCAATTTTTTGCAATTGCGATGCGTCGATAAAGCCCATTTTGTAAGCAGCTTCTTCAATCGCTCCAATTTTTAATCCTTGGCGTTCTTCAATTACCTGGACAAACTGTGAAGCTTGCATTAGCGACTGAAAAGTTCCGGTGTCAAGCCAAGCCGTTCCTCTGTCAAGAATGCTTACTTTTAGCTTTCCTCTTTTTAAATATTCTTTATTTATATCTGTAATTTCAAGCTCACCTCTATGACTTGGCTTGATGTTTTTTGCAATTTCCACTACGTCGTTATCATAGAAATAAATTCCTGGAACGGCATAATTTGATTTTGGAACTTCTGGTTTTTCTTCAATCGAAAGTACATTGCCGCTTTCATCAAAATCTACAACACCATATCTTTCTGGGTCGTGAACGTGATAAGCATAAATAATTCCTCCATCTGGATTGTTATTCGCCAAAAGCAATTCAGACAAACCCGTTCCGTAGAAAATATTATCACCTAAAACTAATGCGACTTTGTCGTCACCAATGAAATCTTTTCCAATAATAAAAGCTTCTGCCAAACCATTCGGATTCTCTTGAACGGCATATTCAAAACGGCATCCTAAACTTGTTCCGTCGCCCAAAAGCTGACGAAAAAGTGGCAAATCGTGAGGTGTCGAGATTATCAAAATTTCTCTGATTCCAGACCACATGAGTGTTGACAACGGATAATAAATCATCGGTTTGTCATAAATTGGCATTAATTGTTTGCTCACTGCAAGTGTCAATGGATGGAGTCTTGTTCCAGATCCTCCGGCTAATATTATTCCTTTCATGGTGTTAATTTATTTATTGTTAAATGTTTGATTTGCTCATTTGATGTTTGTAGAATGCTCTCACAAGTCCAAAACATATAAATAATCCTATAAAAATAAACGGAAGTACGAATTTCATTTTTCCATTTATAGATTCAGTATTTTTAATATTTATTACAGAACTATTTTTCTTGATTATATCATTTATATTCACCAGTTCCAATTGAATATTTGCTTTGTCTTGAACTAATTCGGTCTTGGTTTTAATGACATCATTAAGCTGTGTGTTTTCATTATAATAAACTAGTTTGTCACTTTTTGAGCCTATACTTGAGTTATTAACTGAAAACTCATTAAGTACCCCGTCTATTTGATGAATAATTGAATCATTCGAAATCTGTCTATTTGCTAAATTTTTTAAATATACTTTTTGAATTTGTTTAAAATGATCGCTATCGTTAAAAAAATCCATAAGAGGATTTACCGTTTTGCTATCATCAGTTAATGAAGCAGTTGTAAATGAAATAGCATGATAGGGATAATTTTTACTCGTTACCTCATCAACAACAATTTTGTTTATATCACCATCTTCAGCCATAAGTTTGATCAATTCAAAATTTTCTGGCTTGTTGTCTATAAACTTATAAACGTCAACAATTGGCTTGATTTTAATATCAGCAAGCTTCTTAGTATCCTTAATTCCGATTTTTTTAAGAAAAGCAGTATCTCTTTCCTTAATTTTTGCTGCAATAAGATTTACTTTAGAATATAAATACTCAGTACTTCCAAAGTTTGGAGAAACAATAATCTGATGATCATATACTTTTGTGCTTTTATCTAGATAATATCCAAGTCCGGCGCCAATTATAAATAAAACAGCCAGGATGATTATGTTTCTCTTGATAAATAAAAATCCTCTGAAAATCCAAGTTGAAAAATCCTCAAAAGCCTTTCCTATTCTTTTTGATACTTGCGAAAGGTCAATTTCTTGATTATCCGGATTTGTCTGCGGGTTTGAGCTCATAAATGTTTAGTTTTTTACGTTGAAAATTTGTTCTAATATTTTTATTGTAATTAAATAAGTCGGTTTAACTCCAGTAGTTCCAAGTCCTCCAGAAGCCAATGTGCTTCCTGTTTCCAATGGATTATCAGAAGCATAATAAGCATATCTTACTTTTACATCTGGGTTGATGCTTTTTCTGATTTTTGAAGCCGACTGGATTGCTTTTTGGTAATAAGCGCCTTCCATTTCAAGGCCGATCACGCCCCAAGTCGATTCATGGAAAAACTTCAACAGATCTCTATTTTGAAGCGAAGTTCCTAAAACAGAAACCATCGGACCCGCAAAAACCGGAATCCCATTGCCTTCGAACATTTCTAAAGTCAATTCATTTTCAAACGGATAATTATCTCCAGTTCCTTCATTGATGTGCGCTGACGGAATCATGATATCGCCTTTTCCGCCTTCCAAAATTCCGGCTTTTCCCATAATGGAAACTGATTCCACGTTTAAGAAATATTTGTTTTTTCCGTCTTTGTAAGGTTTCAAAAGCTCGTCGATCGTTTCATAAGCTTGTTCTCCAAAAGCATAATCCATTACGATAATTACCGGCGGATGTTCTCCAATTTTAGCCTTTGAAAATGCTGATTTTGACCAATCAATTTTTGCTGTATCAAAAATCTGCACGTCGATATTAGTTCCAGAATTTGCATCCGGAAGCGAAATCATGCCATATTTCAAAGCAAATTCTTCCACTTTGTCTCTGACGTCATTTGCCCCTGGCTTGCTCAATTCCTCAAAAATAAAGAAATCAGACTTGTCTTTAAATTTTGTTTTTAAAGTATGCGTTGCAAAAATCGAATTCATCACACTGTGCATATTTGCGCTGATAATGTGAATCGGACGGTCTAATAATTCGTTTTCTAATAAAACCTGCTTGATGTTATTCGCCCAAATTTCTCCGTGAATGTGATGTCCAAGTCTTTCTCTTAAAATCGGGCTGAATGTGATTGTTCTCTTGTTATTGAAAATTACTTCTTCAATCGCCAATTTCCCCAGCCAATAAATTACGTGGAGAAAACGGTCTGGCTTTTCAGCCGTTCCAAAAGCCTGATAGATGTCTAAAATTTCTTCAAAAGATCTTCCTAAGATATTTGAAGTATGTGAAATCGCTATTTCCTTTTCAATTAAGGTAAGCTTCTTGTTTTGAGCGACAATTTGTTCTAATTTTTCCCAATCGCGAGTGAATTCTTTGGTATTTTCATCCAATAAAACCCTGTCCTTGATTTTGTGAGATTCAATAAATATAAAAGTCAAATGCGTCAAAATATCATAAATATCAGAACGCCCGCGCGTGATTTCCACGTTCATCTGTTCCGTATCGATTCTGTAGCAATTTCTCTTTCTCTTTGGAGGAACAATCGCTGTGAAGTGCGATTTTGAGTAGCCTTCGTCGGAAGTCAGATTGATGAAACGGCATTCTTCGATTCCCACCGGAAGCCTTTCAATTACATATAACAAACCGCTTAATTCAACTTTTTCGTCGGCAATCGTTCCATAAATTTCTGGTCGCAATTGCAACAACGCTTCTCTTAATGTGTCACCCGAAACTCCCATCGGCTTATAGAATCCTCTATTGAACAAATGGCGCATCGTGATGTATAATTTTTCAATTGCCGCCGATGATTCCTGGGCTCTTGATCTTGATATATTTTTAGTTTCTTTCATTTAAATCTAATTTCTAACCCGCAAATGTAGGTTTTTTATTTTTTAGTTGACTAAAGTATGCTTTATTGACAATTTCTGTTTTATTCTTTAGGTTAAAAAATCAGGCGATTTATAGCTTTTAATTGCTAAGAATCAAAGTGACTGAAGGCTCATAAACCGTCGTTGTGGTCGCCGTTTTTTGCAATTCTTCTTTCGTATGCTTGATCCATCTTCCGCCTGAAAAACTAAATGTAAAATCCCTTTCCACCGGATTGTAAAGCACCAATGGCGCATATGTAATTACTGTTTTTGTGGTATTTGAATTGTAATCGGTAATCTTTTTTTCTAATTTATTTTTCTCTATTATCAGCCTTTCAAAAGCCACGAAAATTCCGTTTTGAGGCATTTCTAAATTCAAATCCGAAAGATCGATTTTATTCTCATGAATTCCTCTTTCTATTGAGATAATAAAATCTTTCGCCAGCAATTCTTTTCCCGGATAGCCATTTTCTCCGACTTCATACAAGTGAAGCTTAATCGTGGAATTATCAATTCTGCTGTCGGTCAGAATAGTCACTTTCTGAATCCATTTTGTTTTTTTATAGGCTTCTGAATAAGGAAAAAACTTCGCGTCCAATCTTGGGCCTTTGTCAAAAGCTTCGGCCAGTTTTTTTATTTTTCCAATTTCAAGCTGTCTGCTTTCCTTTTTATTTACGATAAAAACTTCGTTCAATTCAAGAGAAGCTGGCGCCATCAAAACGACTCCTGCTTCTGAAACTTTAAGCACTTTTCTTTGATAGCCTAGAACTGAAAAAATCAAATTCTTATTCTTGTCATTCACATTAATACTGAATTCGCCGTTTTCTTCAGAAGTCGTCCCGATATTTTCGTTTTCCACCCAAACGCTGACATACGAAATCGCATTTCCCGTCAGGCTGTCTTTCACAACACCTTTAGTTTGTGACACTAAATTTACCGTTATCAAAAGCGCAATCCCTAAAAATTTTCTCATTCGCTAATCGCTAATTATTTTAATTTATCTGCAATATTTCGATCGTTGCTCAATCTCGGAATCTTATTTTGTCCGCCCAATTTTCCTATCGATTTCATATATTCTTGAAAACCATTTTTTGAAACTTTAGTAATCACAAGCTTTTTCAGCACATTTCCTACGATCAAATCATCATAATAAACATTTTGCTTTCGCATTGCGTTATCGATTTTCAGGATAAAATCGTCCATGTTTTCTGGCTCATTTTCAAATTCGATAAACCATTCGTGATAAGGCAATCCGTCTTTTGGCGTAATTTGTGGCGCGACGGTAAATTCGTTCACGCGAACATTAGAATTTCCCATCGCTTCCTTCAAAGCTTCTTCGACTTCCTTCCCGATCACGTGTTCGCCAAAAGCAGAAATATAATGCTTAATTCTGCCCGAAACGATTACGCGGTAAGGTTTCAAGGACGTAAATTGAATCGTGTCGCCGATGTTATAACCCCAAAGTCCGGCATTCGTTGAAATAATCAAGACATAATTTACGCCCAATTTTACTTCGCCAATGGTATATCTTCTTGCGTTTTCATTGTAAAACTCCTCCGCTTTTATGAATTCATAGAAAATTCCGGCATTCAAAAGCAACAGCATTCCTTTGTCTTTCTGGGAATCTTGGTAAGCAAAAAATCCTTCCGAAGCCGGAAAAAGTTCAATCGAATCTACTTTTCTTCCGATAAGATTTTCAAATTTTGCCCGATAGGGCTCGAAATTTACGCCTCCGTAAATGAACAGATTGAAGTTTTTGAAAATTTCTCCGACAGGCTTCCCTCCTTTTTGCTTCAGCTTTTCAAAATACATCTGAACCCACGAAGGAATTCCGGAAATGATGGTCATGTCTTTGTCAAAAGTCTCTTCGACAATGGCGTCAACTTTAGTTTCCCAATCATCAATGCAGTTGGTTTCCCAGCTCGGCATTCTATTTTTTTGGAGGTATTTTGGAACAAAATGTGCCACGATTCCAGATAATCTTCCAAGCTTGATTCCGTTCTTTTCTTCTAAAATCGGACTTCCTTGCAGGAAAATCATCTTTCCGGAAACAAAATCGGCGTTTCCAGTTTCATGAATATAATGAAGAATGGCGTTTCGCGCGGCTTCAATATGAAAAGGCATCGATTCTTTGGTCAGCGGAATATATTTTGCGCCTGAAGTCGTACCTGAAGTTTTGGCAAAATACAACGGTTTTCCTTTCCATAAGATATTTTCTTCGCCTTTAACAACCTTATCTACATAAGGTTTCAGCGCTTCATAATCACGAACCGGAACTTGTTTTGCAAAATCAGAAAATGATTTGATCTGGCTAAAATTATGGTCTTTCCCAAACTTAGTTTCCTTTGCTTCCAAAATCAAATTCTTGAAAACCTTTTCTTGGGTTTCAACAGGATTCTTGGCCCATTTTTGAGTCTTTTCATATACTTTCTTGGCAAACTGTTTGGCAAAAAATGATTTTATTGACATTTTTAATTTAAAATTTGATTTAAGATTTTATTCAAATCTATATTATTTAGCACTTGCGAATTTTTTTCGTAGCGCAATTTCCGTACTGATAATTGGCAAAAAAATGAAAAGAACTACAATTCCGTTAACGATTCCTTCAGAAATATTAAACAATACTAACAAAGACAATGCGAATAGAAAGAGTCCGAATTTCATCAATTCTTTAGAAGAATATTTTTGGGAAAAATCCCAGCGTTCTTGCGATTTCATCGAATTCATGGTTCTATAACCATATAAAATATTGATTTTTTTAGGAGGAAATCGATACATGATCGCTCCGGCAATGATTAAAATGGCACCTGTAATTATCGGCAATTGGTTCAATTTATCTATCCATTCCATAATTATTCAAAATCTATAAAATTAGTCGGATCAATTGGAAAACCGTCTTTCCATAATTCAAAATGCAGGTGCACGCCTGTAGATTCTTCGCCCGTGGAACCCGCCAAGGCAATCACTTCGCCACTTCGCACGACATCACCTTGAGATTTTGTCAATGCAGAAGCGTGTTTGTAAACGCTGATAATGCCGTCGCCGTGCCTGATGATCATTACATGTCCGGTGGAAGGCGTCCAATCTGCAAAAATCACGGTTCCGTTGGCGACTGATTTTATCGGCGTGTTTTTGGCCAAAGCAATGTCTACAGCAAAATGCTTATTCTTAGGACTGTATTTATCTGTTATATGTCCTTTCACTGGTGGAAAAAGAACCAAATCTACTTTTGTCTGCGCTTTTTCAAATACATTATACTTGTCTTCATGTTCCACTTCTTCCCGAAGTTTTTTATCTTCCTTTGAAGGAGAAAAATCAACTTCATCTTCATTTAAAAGTTCAACGGCTTTAATAGAATCTTTATTCAGTTTTGCTACCTCAACATCGCCGGCAAGCACTTTTTTTATAGACTCGATATAAGCGTTGTTGATTTTTATGGATTTTTCTAAAGAGTCAGATTTTAAGGCCAATTCTGTAGCTTCCCTTTTTAATTTGGAAGAAGCATATCCTGGAATATACTCGCGCAAAGGCGTAAAAGCAATAATGTAAGTCGTGATCGCGATAAGCAGAATCGCGCCACCGGTAAGCACGACGAAAACATTCATCAAATTTAGTTTCAACGAGAAAATCTCTTCAAAAGTGTCTTCATTCAAAATAACCAATCGGTTTTTTGTCAAAAGCTTTTTCTTTAAAATCTGTCTTTTTAACCTTTTCGCTGACATTGTGATGTTGTAATTCTACAAATATAATAATTTGGGCGTTTTTACTGTGTTTTTAAACCATTACTATTCTGAAAATATTAAAATCTTATTCTTTTAAAACCAAATAGAAAAAGTTCTCGTAAATGATTTCAATAGGCAAAACGTACTTTTACGATAAATAATTGTTATAGTGAATCTTCGTTAGCATTTTTATTTTTACATTTGCAAAATAAATAATTGTATTATGACTGCATTAAACATATTTTTAGGAGCCATTGGTTTCAGCGAGTTGATACTTCCTGGATTACTTATTGTTTTATTACTTTTTGGTGGTAAAAAGATTCCGGAATTAATGAAAGGATTGGGTTCTGGTATAAAAGAATTCAAAAATGCTTCGAAAGACGACCAAACTGCACCGGTTAAAAAAGAAGAAGAAACAAAGATCTAATAAAACTTTTTCATTAAAGTTTTTTAAAAAAGCCTCATAGATAATTTTATCTACGAGGCTTTTATTTTTAAGTTTTGGAAATTTATATTATCATAGTCAACTGCACGCGCTTTCTACTTTCATCCACTTCCACAACTTTCACCTGAACTTGCTGGTGCATTTTAACAACTTCGTTTACGTCAGAAACAAAGCCTTCTTTTAACTGCGAAATATGAACGAGTCCGCTTTCTTTGATTCCTATGTCAACAAAACAGCCGAAATTGGTGATGTTATTCACAATTCCTGGCAAGACCATTCCGGTTCTCAAGTCGTTTATGGTTTTTACATTTGGATCAAATTCAAAAACTTTAGCCGCTTTCCTTGGATCTAATCCTGGTTTTTCCAATTCTTTAACGATGTCTTTCAAACCAAGCAATCCAATGTCTTCAGTAACATAGTTGCCGACGGGAATCTGCGCTATTTTTTCTTTATTGGCAATCAAATCATTGACAGAAATTTTCAAATCTTTAGCCATTTTTTCCACAATTTTATACGCTTCTGGATGTACGGCAGAATTATCCAGCGGATTTTTTCCATTTGCTATCCTAATAAAAGCGGCGGCTTGCTGATAGGCTTTTTCTCCTAATCTTGGGACTTTTTTCAACTGCTTTCTTTCCTCAAAAGCACCGTTTTCAGAACGATAAGCCACGATATTTTCAGCCATCTTCTCCCCGATTCCGGAAACATAACTCAGCAAAGATTTACTTGCTGTGTTGATATTAATTCCAACAGAATTTACGCAACGAACAACTACTGAATCTAATTCTTCCTTCAGTTTCGTTTGATCAACATCGTGCTGGTATTGCCCCACTCCGATAGATTTTGCATCAATTTTCACCAATTCTGCTAGGGGATCAGACAATCTTCTTCCGATGGAAACCGCGCCACGAACCGTCACGTCATAATTAGGAAATTCATCTCTCGCAATCTTTGAAGCGGAATAAATCGAAGCCCCGGCTTCACTTACCACAAATACTTGCAAAGGCTTATCGAACGCTATTTTCTTGATAAAAAATTCTGTTTCGCGAGAAGCTGTTCCGTTTCCGATGGAAATTGCGTCAATTTTATAAGCATTCACCATCGATCGGATTTTTTTCATCGCAATCGCGGTTTCGTTTTGTGGCGCGTGAGGGAAAATAGTTTCGTTGTAAAGCAGGTTTCCGTTTTCATCTAGACAGACGATTTTGCAACCGCTTCTGAAACCCGGATCGATCGCTAGAATTCGTTTTTCTCCCAAAGGTGGTTCTAACAAAAGTTGCCCAAGATTTCCTGCGAAAACTTGAATCGCAGTTGCATCTGCTTTCGCTTTTGCTTCCTGCAAAGTTTCGTTTGAAATCGCTGGTGCGAGCAATCTTTTGTAACTGTCTTCAATCGCTTTTTTAAGATGAACAGCGGTTTCTTTTTTATTTTTAATGATTGATTCCTCCATCATTTCAATGGCTTCTTCTGAATCAATTTCTATTTTAAATTTGATAAAACCTTCATTTTCCGCACGAAGCATTGCTAATAATCTATGCGAAGGCGCGCGTTGCAGATTTTCTTCCCATTCAAAATATTGCTCGAATTTTTTAGCTTTTTCGTCGTCTTTTTTGGCTTTTACAACCTTTGTTGTAATGGAAGCTTTTCTTTGGAAAGTTCTGCGTAAATTTTTTCGGATGTAAATATTTTCATTAATCCATTCGGCGATGATGTCTCTGGCTCCTTGTAAAGCTTCGTCTTCATTGGCGACATTTTTATTCAGATATTTTGAAGCTACGAAGTCAACATCGTCATTGTTTTGCTCCATAATTATTTTGGCCAAAGGCTCTAAACCGTTTTCCCGCGCAACATCCGCTCTTGTTTTTTTCTTCTTTTTATAAGGAAGGTAAAAATCTTCCAATTCATTCAAATCATAGCTTTGCTGGATTTTTTTCTCCAATTCTGCCGTTAGTGAATTTTGTTCTTGAATTGATTTTAAAATTGATTCTTTTCGTTTGGAAATTGTATCAAATTCTTTATCGAGTTTGGCGATTTGTTCAATGACAACCTCATCTAAATTGCCCGTTTTGTCTTTTCGATAGCGAGAAATAAACGGAATCGTGCAGTCTTCGTTTAAAAGTTGCAGTGTGTTTTCGATGTTTTTTGTTGGCGTTGTGACTTGTTTTGAGATGTATTCGAGGTTGGTCATTTTTTCTAAAATATTTCTGCTAAAATAATATCTTTGCGGTCAAATCTTCGCCAAATGGATATTTTATTATTGCTTTTTTTATTGGTAAATTTTATCGCTTTCACAATAATTGGTTATGATAAACGGCTTGCAGTGAAAAGTAAAAGAAGAATTTCTGAAAAAACTTTGTTGTTCTGGGTTTTAATTGGCGGCACTATTGGTTCTTCTATTGCGATGTTACTTTTTCGACATAAAACTTCGAAGAGAAGTTATCTTTTGAAGTTTTTTTTAATTGTGGTTTTGCAGGTTTTGTTTCTATTTTTCTACTTTAAATTTTAACGCAAAGTTTCGCAAAGACAAACAAAGCTTTCGTGTATCTCTGTGAAACAAAAAACCGCAGCATCCACATAAAAATCTGCGAATCTGCGGTTAATAATATTCAAAAATTACTTATTGACAAGCAATCTTATCCACACGATTTTGATGTCTTCCTCCTTCAAAATCAGTAGTTAAAAAAGTTTCCACGATTTCAACAGCTTGGTGAATTGCAGTAAATCTTGCAGGAATGCTGATAATATTGGCGTCATTATGTTGTCTTGCCAAAGCTGCGATTTCTTTTGTCCAGCACAGTGCAGCGCGAATTCCCTGGTGTTTGTTAACAGTCATATTGATTCCGTTGCCGCTGCCGCAGATTACGATTCCAAGTTCAGCTTTTCCAGTTTCAACATCGGTTGCTACAGGATGCCCAAAATCTGGATAATCAACGCTGTCGCTTGAGTCTGTTCCATAATTGGTAACTTCGTGGCCTTTTGCTTTCAGCATTTCAACGATTGCTTTTTTATATTCTGGTCCTGCGTGGTCGTTTCCGATGGAAATTTTCATATTTGTAGTTATTAAGTTGTGTGTTGCAAATTTACCGTAACCTTTATCATTTACCAAAATAAATAGGAGAGAAGTTGCACCGTTTGATAATCAAATCATTAGGTTTTTACCAATTCGTAAAATGCTGGTTATTAGTATCTAAATTGTAATGAAATTGTTAAATCTTTACATTGTTAACAGCAATTTACAATCCGTTGACTTTGAGTTAATTATAAATTAACATAGATTGTTGATAAGTTCGGATAGAATTTTAGAAGTATTTCTTGTTTGTTCGATTAAAAACAGTAATCCAAAACCTAGATTTAAAATGCAAGTTTAGTTTGATGAATTTTTGGAAAAGTTATGAGCATCCAAATCAATTTTGTTAACAGGAATTAACAAGTGAACTTATCTACAATTTAAAAACAAAAACGATTATCAACCGTTGTTAACAAGCTCTTAAAATTACCTTAAAATGAGCCACTTAATTCTTTTAATCTATGTTGATAACTCGGTATAAAAATCGGTAACTACAATTCCTCACAAAAAAATTTAAAGTTATAGCGACTATTAACAAGCTATAATAACCATTAAAAATTAAATTTAAATTTCTTTTTCTTTTTGTTGTTTTTAATAAATGTTGACAACTTTGAAAACTTCAAACGATTTTCAAATTTTGATTACCGTTGAATTCGGTCAAGATTTCTTTTGCCAATCCTTCATCTTCCGGATGGACTTTCAATTTGATTCCACCCAAAGCCTGCGAATACATTGGAACGATGTTCATGATAGATTCGTTCTCAAAAAAGAATTGAATTTCCTCTTGTTCCAACCGATGTTTTAAAATTGTGATTTCGTGCGGATAATTGAAGATGGCGATGGTAACGAATTTTTCCATGGATGATTTGATTTTCATAAAGATACGTAAGAAATCACATTCTCAAGAATAGTTCCAAAAAGTTATATTTAGATTAAAAATTTTAACATTTGAAAAGAATTTGAAATGTTATTCGTAATTTTCAGCATTATTAGAAAAGAATTATGAGTAAGAAACCTCGCAAGCCTGTAAATAAAGTAAAAGATTTTACAGCACAGATTTTAAAAATTTTATCACAAGATGCTAATAAAGCATTCAATTATAAGCAAATAGGAGCAAAGTTAGAACTTGACGATACTAAAAGCAGAAATGAAATCATCAGGGATTTAAAATTATTGGCTTCACAAAAGAAGATTGTTGAAATTGAACCAGGAAAATATCTGGTTGTTGCTACAAGTCAAGATTATTATGAAGGAACCATCGATATGACGAGCAGAAAAACGGCTTATTTTGTATCCGATGAGTTTGAAGATGACGTTTTTATCCCAACAAATAACTTGAACAAAGCGTTAGACAAAGACAAAGTGAAAGTCTATGTTTACAACCGAAGAAGAGGCAAAAAACCGGAAGGTGAAGTGGTGGAGATTGTCGAAAGAAACAAGACTGATTTTGTTGGAGTTATTGATATCCAGAAGAATTTCGCCTTTGTTTCGACAGCAAATCCAAAAATGTACACCGATATTTTTATTCCAAAGGATAAAATTGGCGAAGCTGAAAATGGAGATGTAGTTTTAGTTCACATTGAAGATTGGCCTAAAAAAGCAGACAGTCCGTTTGGAGCTGTGATCAAAGTTTTAGGAAAACCTGGAGAACACAATACAGAAATTCACGCGATTTTGGCAGAATATGGTTTGCCGTATGATTTCCCGATTGAAGTAGAAACTTTTGCACAAAAAATTGATACTTCGATTCAAGAAAGTGAAATTGCAAATCGTCGAGATATGCGTGATGTGCTGACTTTTACGATAGACCCGAGAGATGCAAAAGATTTTGATGATGCGCTTTCGTTCCAAAAATTAGAAAATGGAAACTATGAAATTGGCGTTCATATTGCCGATGTTTCCTATTATTTAGAAGAAGGAACAATCTTGGATAAAGAAGCGTATCAACGAGCAACTTCCGTGTATTTGGTTGATAGAGTAGTTCCTATGTTGCCAGAAGTGTTATCAAATTTCGCTTGTTCCTTACGTCCGCACGAAGAAAAATATACGTTTTCAGCTGTTTTTGAACTAACCGAAAATGCACAATTGGTAAATTCTTGGTTTGGAAGAACTGTGATTTATTCCGACCAAAGATTTTCTTACGAAGAAGCGCAGCATATCATTGAAACCAAAGGAGACGTTATTCCGGCAGAAATTTCCTTGACTGGAAGTGAATATCAAGTTCCGGCCGCAATTCAAAATGCGACGCTTAAATTAGATGATTTGGCTAAAATTCTTCGCAAGAGAAGAATGAAAGACGGAGCGATTTCGTTTGATAAAGTGGAAGTAAAATTTAATTTGAACGAACAAGCCGAACCGGTTGGCGTTTATTTCAAAGTTTCGAAAGATGCGAATCACCTGATTGAAGAATTTATGCTTTTGGCGAATAGAAAAGTAGCAGAATTTATAGGAAAACAAAAACCGAAAAAAACCTTTGTTTATAGAATTCACGACGAACCAGATGAAACAAAACTGTTTAATTTACAAACTGTTATTTCAAAATTCGGATATACTTTAAACCTGAAATCTAAGAAAGAAGTTTCGCAATCGCTGAACCAATTATTGTTAGACGTTAACGGAAAAAAAGAGCAGAATTTGGTGGATACTTTGACCATCAGAACTATGAGTAAAGCGAAATATTCGACAGAAAATATAGGTCATTATGGTTTGGCTTTTGATTATTATTCGCATTTTACCTCGCCAATTCGTCGTTATCCTGACGTGATGGCACATCGTTTGCTACAGCATTATCTTGACGGAGGAAAAACGGCAGATGAAGAAACATACGAAGAAATGTGCCAGCATTCCTCAAATATGGAGGTTTTGGCCACGAATGCAGAACGCGATAGCATCAAATATATGCAGGTAAAATATATGCAAGACCACAAAGATGAAGAGTTTTTGGGCGTAATTTCCGGCGTAACCGAATGGGGAATTTACGTAGAAATTGTTTCCAATAAATGCGAAGGAATGTGCAGAATCCGTGAAATTAAAGATGATTATTACACCTTTGATGACAAGCAATATGCTTTGGTTGGAGAAGTTTCAAAGAATATTCTGCAATTAGGAGATGAAGTTTACGTTAAAGTAAAAAGCGCAGATTTAGTAAAAAAACAATTAGATTTTACTTTCCTACGCAAGAATGAATAAAAAAGTTAACCGCAAATTCACAGATTAAAAATTATAAAGAAATCTGCGAATCTGTCGTCATTTTAATAATGTCAAACCAATAAAATAAAAACAATGAAAAAAATAGCTTTAGTAGCATTTTTAATGCTTTCGCAAATCAATTTTGCACAAAAAACAACAAAGAATTTAGGAGATTTCGATCAGGTAAAAGTATTTGACAGAATTTCAGCGCAGTTAGTTGCAGGCAATGAAAACAAAATCGAAATTTCTGGAAGCAGAAAAGACGATGTCGAAATTGTAAACAAAAATGGAGAATTAAAAGTAAGAATGAAACTCGGGAAACTTCTTAAAGGAGACGATATTACAACTATAATTTACTTTAAAAACGACATTAATACTGTGGAAGCCAGCGAAGGTTCTTACGTTTCAAGCGAAGCGACTTTTAAAGCAATTGATTTCAGCGTAAATTCTAAAGAAGGTGCAGAAATTAAATTGAATTTAGATACTAAAAAACTGAAAGTTAAGGCTTCAAGCGGTGGAATCGTAAACGTAAAAGGAAAAGCAACAAACCAAGACATTGTGATTAATTCTGGAGGAATCGTGAAAGCGAAAGATCTTGAAACTTCTCAAACTACAGTTGCAGTAAATGCTGGAGGTGAAGCTGATGTAAATGCTTCTGATTTAGTAGATGCAAAAACTAGAGCAGGAGGAAATATCACAGTTTATGGAAATCCAGCGCAAGTGAACAAGAAAAATGTGATTGGTGGCAATATCGTCATCAAGTAAATACATAAAAAAAGGATTGTAAATTTTGCATTATCTTTGCATTATGCTTTATTATTCCGCTTAAATTGCTAATTTGGCATGTAATTGGAATTTACAACTAAAATTTACAATCCTTTTTAATGATTCAAGATATTCTCACAGGCATTCCACTCGGAATTTTTCTTTGCTTTATGATCGGGCCAGTTTTCTTTATTTTATTAGAAACTGCTGCAGTTAAAGGAATTAGAGCCGCTTTAGTCTTTGATGCCGGAGTTGTAATTGCTGATGTTCTTTTCATCTGCATTGCTTATTTCAGTAGCTACCGATTGATCAACAGCCTAAAAGATGAACCAGCACTTTTTATTTTTGGAGGATTGATTATGCTTACTTACGGGCTAATTTCTTTCTTGAGATTAAAAAAAGTCAACAAGAATCCTGAAGATGATACCGAAATTGAATTAATAAAAAAGAATTACGGAAGCCTTTTCATCAAAGGATTTCTGCTAAATTTTATCAATGTAGGAGTTCTAGGATTTTGGCTTTTGATCATCATCACTTTCGGACCTCAGCTTGATTTGAAAACTTCCAGATTAATTGTATTTTTCTCTTCAGTTATAGGAACTTATCTTCTAGTTGATATTGCTAAAATGTTTTTGGCCAAGAAGCTAAAAAATAAAATGACACCAAATAATATCTTGAAAATCAAAAAAATAACAAGCCTGCTTTTAATAATCTTCGGATTTACAATTATGTTGCAAGGCTGGTTTCCAAGTGATCAAAAGCTTGTGAAAGAAGTTATAGAAAAGATAGAACACAGAAAATAAAAAAATCCCAATCGATAAGATTGGGATTTTTTTGCTTTGTATGGAAAAGTTTTGAATATAAATAAACTACAAATTTCTTCGGAAGGTTTTAAAATATCAAACAGATTTTACAATCTTTAATTAATTTTTTCTAAAAATTAGGCATAAAAAAACCTCCAAGTTTCCTTGAAGGTTTTAGAGGCATCGTCCGGATTCGAACCGGAGTAGGAGCTTTTGCAGAGCCCAGCCTAGCCACTCGGCCACGACGCCATAATGTTCGGATGGCAAATTTACATATTATTTGCAGTAACGCAAGAAAAAATTAAGCAAATATTAATTATTAAGACAATGTTAAGAAAATATTAAAACTTAAATTTGGCTCCGAACAAAACAAACAATCATTGAATGAAAAAAATTTATTTTCTCAAGCCTTTGGCTAATTTTATAGCTATTGGTTTACTAATCATGTCGTTAAGTCGGCTCATTCTATTTTTTATTTATAGGGAAAGAATAGTTGAAACGGAGAATTTCTGGTACATTTTTCCAATCGGAATTCGATTTGACTTAATAATTCTATGCTATTTATCTTTTCTTCCGGCATTTTTAATCTGTGTTTTGCCCAACAAATTCCTCTTTAATATTAAAAAATTTCTTCACGTTTACTTTTTGTTCTTCCTTTTCATCATTCTTTTGATGGAATTAGCAACGCCAGATTTCGTCAGGCAATATGATACGCGACCAAATAGATTATTTTTAGATTATCTTATTTATCCAAAGGAAGTCATGGGAACTTTATTGAAAAGCTATCTTACTTCAATGATAATAACAGTCATTTTGTTAGGAGCCGGACTTTACTTCGGATATAAAAAGGGAAAGAAATTATTTTATCCAACAGAA
This sequence comes from Flavobacteriaceae bacterium PS02334, assembly GCA_029959295.1. Taxonomy (GTDB): domain Bacteria; phylum Bacteroidota; class Bacteroidia; order Flavobacteriales; family Flavobacteriaceae; genus Flavobacterium. The sequence goes on from JASCOH010000004.1 coordinate 367,128, forward strand.
GAAAAATACAGCACAAAGCTTATTTTATTCCCTCTGGTGGCTTTTTTCTTGTTTTTCGGAGCAAGATCAAGTTTGACTTCAAAACGCCCTATAAACTCAAGCAATGCGGTTTTTTCTACTGATCAGCTTACTAATAATTTAGGTCTTAATTCCACTTACACCGTTTTGTATGCAGCTTATTCTTTGAAAAATGAGCACAGTGCTTCAGAAATGTATGGAAATATGGAAGAGAAGGAAGCTTTTGAAAGAGTAAAAAAATACATGACAGCTTCTCCAGAAGATTTTACTGATTCGAATTTGCCGACTTTGCACACTCAAAATCCAGATTCTTTAAGAGAAAAACCTTTGAATCTTGTAATCTTTTTGCAAGAAAGTTTAGGCGCTGAATATGTCGGAAGCTTAGGCGGAAAACCACTGACTCCAAATTTCGACCAATTGACAAACGATGGCTTATTATTTACCAATTTATATTCAACAGGAACCCGAAGCGTTCGCGGTATTGAAGCCGTAGTAACCGGATTTTTGCCTTCGCCATCAGAAAGCGTAGTGAAAATGAGCAACTCCCAAACCGGATTTTTTACATTGGCAGAATTGCTTAAAAATCAAGGATATGACACCAGTTTTATCTACGGAGGAAGTGCCAATTTCGATAATATGGGTTCTTTTTTCAACGGAAATGGTTTTGAAAACATTATCGATGAAGAAGAATTTGATAACGACGGAAAAAAATATGCTTTCAAAGGAACTTGGGGTTATTCAGATGAAGATTTAGTCGTAAAAGCCAATGAATATTTTAAGTCACAAAAAGGAAAGCCTTTCTTTTCACTGATGTTTTCTACGTCAAATCACGAGCCATTTGAATTTCCTGATGGAAGAATCAAGTTGCATGATAAAAAGAAAAATACTGTAAATAATGCGATGAAATATGCTGATTTTTCTATTGGTAAATTCTTCGAAATGGCGAAAAAAGAAGACTATTTCAAGAACACGATTTTCATCGTAATTGCCGATCACAATACAAGAACTTACGGAAAACATTTAGTTCCGATAAAAAAGTTCAGGATTCCGGCTTTGATAATTGGTCCGAATGTTCCAAAAGGGGAGAAGTATGATAAATTAAGCAGTCAGATTGATATTCCGCCAACATTATTGAGCATGATCGGAATGAAAGTGGAGACGCCAATGCCTGGAAGAAATATCAAGGATATCAAATCAGGCACAAAAGGAAGATCGATTATGCAATTTAATGAAATTAATGCTTTCAGGGTTGATAATCAAGTTGTTATTATGCAACCAAAATTGAAACCACTACAGTTTAAAATTGAAAATGATTCAGTTTTAACGCCGGTAAAATTAGACGAAGAGTTAGCAAAAGATGCTTTGGCTCATGTTATTGCTGCCGGAAATTTATACAAACAATCAAAATATAAGCTGAAAACCAAATAATTTTCAGCCTATAAAATTAAGATCTATATTCCTCTATTTGGATGGTGACTGCCTCAACGTCGCCTCCAATTGGAGGATTTATTTTTGATACGGCAACTATAATTCTTGAAACTGAAGCTATTTCCCTGAAAACTCTTTGCACAATTCGATGCGCCACATGTTCCAATAATTTTGAACGGATGGCCATTTCTTCTTCCACAATTTTATTCAAATGAACATAATCCACAGTGTCTTCCAATTCGTCAGTTTCCATAGATTTTCGCATATCTGCTTTGATTTCTAAGTCTACAGAATAATCAGAACCAATTTTTCCTTCTTCGACTAGACAGCCGTGATAAGAAAAAGTTCTGATGTTTTTTAATTTTATGATTCCCATTTTGCGTAAAACTTTAAATTCCAACGTTTAAAGATTATTGATAGTTGCTAACTTTAAACCTTAAACCTTGAACCTTTTTTTTATATTTGCTAAAATTAAGAAAAAGTATGGCATCAGAAGAAAAAGCACTGAATTTTATTGAGCAGATCATTGAAGAAGACATCAAAAATGGCTTGTCTCAACAGAAATTACGTTTTCGTTTTCCACCAGAACCAAACGGTTATTTGCACATCGGGCACGCCAGTTCGATTGCATTAAATTTTGGTTTGGGTATTGATTATCAAGCTCCTGTAAATTTACGTTTTGACGATACGAATCCTGAAAAAGAAGAGCAGGAATTTGTGGACGCGATCAAACGTGACGTGGAATGGCTTGGATATCAGTGGGAAAGCGAATGTTATGCTTCTGATTATTTCCAGCAATTGTATGATTGGGCGGTTGAATTTATCAAAAAAGATAAAGCGTATGTTGACAGCCAAACTTCTGAAGCAATGGCCGAGCAAAAAGGAACGCCAACAACGCCAGGAACCGATTCACCTTACAGAAATCGTTCTGTGGAAGAAAACCTAGATTTATTCGAAAGAATGAAAAATGGCGAATTCCCAGAAGGAACACATATTTTGCGCGCTAAAATTGATATGAAATCGACTAATATGTTGATGCGTGATCCAATTATGTACCGAATTTTGCACAAAGATCATCACAGAACCGGAAGCGATTGGAAAATTTATCCAATGTATGACTGGGCTCACGGTGAAAGCGATTATCTGGAAGGCATTTCACACTCCTTTTGTACGCTTGAATTTTTGCCTCATAGAGAATTATACGATTGGTTTTTAGACCAAATTTATGATGATAAAAAGATTCGTCCGAAGCAAAGAGAATTTGCAAGACGTAATCTTTCGCACACGGTTGTAAGCAAGAGAAAATTACAGCAATTGGTTAAGGAAAAGCACGTTACAGGTTGGGATGATCCAAGAATGTCAACCATTTCTGGATTGAGGAGACGCGGTTATACGGCGAATTCTTTGCGTAATTTTGCCAATACCATCGGGATTGCAAAACGTGATAACTTGATTGATGTTTCGGTTTTGGAATTCTGCATTCGGGAAGATTTGAACAAAACGGCGCCAAGAGTTATGGCTGTTTTAGACCCGGTGAAAGTCGTGATTACCAATTATTCTGAAGGAAAAGAGGAGTGGCTTGACGCTGAAAACAATCAAGAAGATGAAAATGCTGGTTTCAGAAAAGTACCTTTTTCTAGAGAAATTTATATTGAAAGAGAAGACTTTTTAGAAGAAGCAACGGGTAAGTTTTTCCGATTGACTTTAGGCAAAGAAGTGCGCTTAAAAAATGCGTATATCATTAAAGGAGAAAGTGTTATAAAAGATACGGAAGGAAATATTACTCAAATTCATGTAACTTATGACACCGATAGTTTAAGCGGCAGCGGGACGGAAGCAAGCCAAAGAAAAGTATCTGGGACATTGCACTGGGTTTCGATTTCACACGCAATTGAAGCTGAAATTCGTTTGTATGACCGCCTTTTCAACGATGAATCGCCTGACACGCACAAAGGAAAAGATTTCTTGGAATTTGTGAATCCGAATTCATTGCAGGTGATTACTGGATATTTGGAACCGAGCTTGAAAGACGCTAAAGTTGAAGATAAATTCCAGTTTCAAAGATTGGGTTATTTTACTGTAGATAAGGATTCTACGGCAGAAAAATTAGTTATCAACAGAACGGTTGCTTTAAAAGATACTTGGGAAGAAAAAGGCAAAAAAGAGGAAAACATTATTAATAATTCTTTGAAGGAAATCAATAAATATTTCAAAGTTGGAACAGATGAAGAGCGAAACGCAGTTGAAAAATCAATAGGCGAGGAGCTTAAAAACGTTTCTAATTTCAGCTTGTTGCAAAACACTTTGAAGAAGAATATCAACAATAATAAGAGTTCGTTGTTGTTTTCAAATTTCCTTTTGAAATATTCAAATTTGAAAACTTCGGATATTGAGACAGAAACATTGCATAAATTATATTCAATGTCGTTGAAAAGCGAATCGCCGTTTGTGCGTTTTGAAGTGATTCAGAATTTGAAGAAAGATGAAATTAGTTTTGGAGAATTTTCTGTTCAACTTTCAGATTTGAAAAATTCAGAGAAAAGTGAATTGGTTTTGGAAGTTTTGAAGGATTTGTAAAATTTAAACGCAAAGAGCACAAAGTTTTTCAGCAAAGTTTTTCAGCGGATGTAATAAAAAAGTTCATCTGCGTAAACTTGTCATTCCGACGAAGGAGGAATCTCATCAAAACTGATTTCTAGTGAAGATTCCTCCTTCGTCGGAATGACAAAACATTTGATAGATTTTATATATGAAAAGCTTCTGGTTATGGAAGCTTTTTCTATTATTGTTAATTTCTATTGGAATTTATTTTTATATAGTTTTTTGTAATTAAAATCAGCTTTCATAATTTGTTTTTAAGGCAATTTCAAGATTCTTTAATGGTAATTTATGGTCTAAATACTTATGTTTTCTTAAATCGCTTTATTTGCGTTTTTTGCTTGACAAAGTAGATAAGTGTTTAAAAGAAGCCTTAAAGATTGAAATTCTAACCCTGATGCTTGAAATTATCCTTTTTTATTTTCAAAAAAGATAATTCATGCAGCAGGAACATGATTTAAAAAATTCGGAAGTTTGGTTCATAAACTTAAAAATACTTTAACTGGTCATTAACACGTAAATGTTAAATTTAAATGTAACTTTAAATTATTAACCAAAAAACAATATAGTTATGTCAAAAGGAAATGCAATTATCGGAATTTTAGCTGGAGCAGCAATTGGAGCAGCAGTAGGAGTTTTATTCGCACCGGACAAAGGTGAGAAAACTAGAAAAAAAATAAAAGATGGTTTTGATACTCAAAAAGACGAGCTTCAAAACAAATTTGATAAATTGTCAGAGCAGGTGAAAAGCAAATTTTCAAAAGCTAAAGTTGATTTAGAGACTGGTTTTGATGATTTAGTAGCAAATGCACAAGACACGAAAGAGGATGTGATTGCGGCTTTAGAGAAAAAACTTACTGACTTGAAAGCTCAGGCGCAAGCTGCAACTGACAAAAAATAAAAACCAGGCTTTATGGCATTTGAAAAAATAAAAGAAAACACCGACGAATTGCAAGACAGAGCCAAAGAGTTTTTAGATGCAAATATTGCATATTATAAACTTTATGGTTTCAAGATTGCAATGAAATCAACAACATTGATGCTTAAATTATTTTTATTGGGCATTATGCTGGTGATTGTAACCCTATTTTTTTCGATTGCTTTGGCGCTGGCGATTGGATATGGTCTTGACAATTTTGCATATGGATTTTTAATTGTGGGAGGAATTTATTTCGTTCTGGCGATTTTAGTCTATTATGTTCAAGATAAGATTGTTGAAGGTCCGATTTTGAGAACTTTCTCTAAGATGCTTTTCAAAAAATATTAAAAATACAGTTATGGAAATTACAAAAACGTATTCTTCGTATGAAGAGATCAATAGAGAACTGCAGATTCTTAAAGTTGAAAAAGATTTGGCTTATGAAAAAATGCATTTGAGTTTCACTGAAACCAAAGACAGTTTTACCGCCAAAAACATTGTTGGAACGGTTCCTGGAATTGCCCTGAATATTATCGGCGCTTTGTCCGGACCTTTAAAGAATGTGGGAATAGCTTATCTGACGAAAAAGATTTTTCGTTTATAGAAACAAAAAAGAGGCTTTTAAGGCCTCTTTTTTTTATTTGTTACACTAAGTCAGTATCTTCTGGATTTTCTTTATCTCGTGCTTTTGATTGCTCTGATTGGTTAAAGTCAGTCATGCTTCGTTTCACGTCTTGTCCAGAATCTTTCTTCTTTTGATAGCGTTTCATTGATTCGCCCACTTGATTAGAAGCCGTGAACGAGGCAACCATGTTATTTAGCATATCACTTCCGGCTTGGGGAGAATTAGGCAAAAGAATTAGATTAGAATTCGCGTCAGCACCAATAGCTTGAAGTGTATCATAATGTTGAGTAACCACAATCAAAGCAGAAGCTTCTTGAGAATTAATTCCGACTTTATTCAGAATATCAACACTTTCTACCAAACCTCTTGCAATTTCACGTCTTTGATCGGCAATACCTTGACCTTGCAATCTTTTACTTTCAGCTTCGGCTTTTGCTTTTGCTACAATTCTGATTCGTCCAGCTTCTGCTTCGTATTCGGCAGCAGATTTTTCTCTATCAGCAGCATTAATTCGGTTCATCGCATTTTTAACTTGAATATCTGGATCAATATCTGTGATCAAAGTATTGATGATATCGTATCCATAAGTAGTCATCGCTTCGTTTAATTCTCGTTTTACCGCAATGGCAATATCATCTTTTCTTTCAAAAACATCGTCTAATTTCAGCTTCGGAACTTCGGCACGAACTACGTCAAAAACATAAGAAGTGATTTGGTCGTGAGGATATTCTAGTTTGTAAAAAGCTTCATAAACTTTATCTTGAATCACTTTAAACTGAACCGAAACCTTCATTTTCACAAACACATTTTCCTTGGTTTTTGTTTCAATGATAACGTCAAGCTGTTGAATTTTCAAATTTATTTTTCCTGCGATTTTATCCATAACCGGAATTTTCAATTGCAATCCGGATTGGCGGATGCTTTGAAATTTCCCAAAACGTTCCACGATGGCAGAAGTCTGCTGTTTTACCGTAAAGAAAGACGATAAGAAGATAAATAAGGCGAAGAATAAAATTACATACAAAGGAATGTTGTCCATAATACAGTGTGTTTAAAAGTTAATTCGGTTAAGATATAAAAAAAGCCTCTCATTAAGAAAGGCTTAGTAATTTATTTATGTAATCTTGTCATTCCGACGAAGGAGGAATCTTTGTAGGTTTTTGTTTTACTGAGATTGCTCCTTCGTCGGAATGACAAAAATGAAATTATTTCAAAGTTTCAATTGCTTTATTAATTCTGGTAATCGTTTCTTCTTTTCCAATAATGCTGATAATATCGAATAGGTGAGGGCCCTTCAAAGATCCAACCAAACTTAATCGCAAAGGTTGCATGATTTTCCCCATTCCGATTTCGTTTTCTGTCATCCAAGCTTTCACCGTGTTTTCCACATTTTCTGTAGAAAAATCTAAAGTGTTTTTTAAGACTTCAATTAACCTTTTCATTAATTCAGAAGTGTCTTCTTTCCAGTTTTTTGCCGCTTTTTCATCATAAGAAGTCGGCGCCACAAAAAAGAAATCTGATAAATCCCAAAGCTCAGAAGCAAATGTAGCGCGTTCCTTAACCAAACGAACAATCTCTGTCACAGTTTCAATTGGTCTGTTAATTCCTTTTTCTAGCAACATATGTGAAAGCTGTTGCGCCAAAACTTCGTTATCTGCTCTTTGGAAATAGTGATGGTTAAACCATTTGTTTTTCTCCGGGTCAAATTTAGCTCCAGCTTTATGAACTCTTCCCAAATCGAAAATAGTCACTAATTCGTCAAGTGTAAACAATTCTTGATCTGTTCCTGAACTCCAACCTAATAACGCCAAGAAGTTGATAACCGCTTCTGGCATAAATCCTTTTTCTCTATATCCTGAAGAAGTTTCACCAGATTTTGGATCTTTCCATTCCAAAGGAAATACAGGAAATCCGAGTTTGTCTCCGTCTCTCTTAGACAGTTTTCCGTTTCCAACAGGTTTTAAAATCAATGGCAAATGTGCGAATTCCGGAGCTTCCCAATTAAAAGCTCTGTATAATAAAACGTGCAAAGGCATGGAAGGAAGCCATTCTTCACCACGAATTACGTGCGAAGTTTCCATCAAATGGTCGTCAACAATATTGGCCAAATGATACGTCGGCATCCCGTCGCTTTTAAACAAAACTTTATCGTCTAAAAGATTGGTGTCAAATTTCACATCGCCACGAATCATATCTTTCAATTGCAAAATCTCGCCAACCGGAGTTTTAAAACGAATTACATAGTCTTCTCCAGCCAAAATCCTTTTGGCTGTTGTTGCTACATCATTCGTCAAAGAATTGTCTAATTGTTCGCGATTGCTGTGATTGTAGATAAATGTTTTTCCGTTTTCTTCATCCATTTTACGTAATTTATCCAAGTCTTCTGCTGAGTCAAAAGCATAATAAGCCCAACCTGAATTAATCAACTGATCAGCATATTCTTTGTACAAATTTTTTCTTTCGCTCTGACGGTAAGGACCAAACTTTTCGTTTTTCCCAACGGTTTCATCAGGAGCAATTCCGAGCCATTCAAGGGCTTCCAAGATATATTGTTCAGCTCCAGGAACAAAACGGTTTTGGTCAGTGTCTTCCACACGAAGATAGAAAACGCCACCGTGTTTTTTAGCAAATAAATAATTGAAAAGGGCAGTTCTCACGCCACCAATATGCAAAGGTCCAGTCGGACTTGGGGCAAAACGAACACGAATCGGTTTTGACATTTTGAATAAATTTTTAGGCAAAGATACGATTTTAGGCAAAAGGCGTTAGCCAAAAGGCAAAAGTTCAAAACTTTGAGCAGAAAAAACTCTTGCCATTTGCCTATTTTCTAGTAAACTAAAAATGACTACTTTTATCGGTTATAAAGAAACCATACACGATTTTGGAAAATAAAGCATTGATATACGACAAATTAGAAGCTTTCATCAAGAAGTTTTACACCAATGAACTCCTCAAAGGATTAATTTTCTTCGTAGGTTTAGGATTGCTGTATTTGCTTTTTACGTTGTTCGTGGAATATTTTCTATGGCTGAAACCAGTGGGAAGAACCATTTTGTTTTGGACATTTATCGTCGTGGAACTTTTTCTTTTGTTCCGATTTATCTTGTTTCCGATATTCAAATTGTTCAAGCTTCAAAAAGGAATCAATTACGAAGAAGCTTCGAATATTATCGGAAATCATTTTTCTGAAGTCAATGACAAGCTGAAGAATTTCCTGCAATTGTCAAATGATTCCAACCAATCTGAATTATTGCTAGCTTCGATTGACCAGAAAGCACAAACTTTAAATCCGATTCCTTTTGGCAATGCCGTAAATTTTAAAGGAAACGTAAAATATCTCCCTTGGGCAATTATCCCGATTTTGTTTTTTGCCTTTTTTATGATTTCTGGAAACAGCGATGTGATTACGCAAAGTTTCAATCGAGTGGTGCGATACAACGAACGATTTTCGCCGCCGGCGCCGTTTGCTTTTGTGGTGACAAATCCGTCGTTGCAAACCGAACAAGGAAATGATTTTGTATTGCAAGTCAAATCGCAGGGAAAAGTGGTTCCGGAAAATGCGATGATTTTTATCGATGGCGAAAGTTATTTTATGGAAAGCACCAAACCGGGAATTTTTGAATACAAATTTACGAAGCCGACCAAAAATGTAAATTTCCATATCGAATCAAATGAAGTGACGACCAAAGATTTTGAATTGGCTGTTGTGGCTGTTCCAACGATTGCCAATTTTGAAATGGTCTTGAACTTTCCTTCGTATTTGAATAAAAAAATAGAAGTGATTCAAGGTTCTGGAAACGCAATTGTTCCTGAAGGCACAAAAGTGACTTGGAAAGTGGCAACATTAGCCACGAAATCTGTGGAATGGTCTGATTTAAAAACAATTACGCCATTTTCTTCCAATGAAAATACGTTTCAAATCACAAAAAGCATCAATCAGAACACAGAATACCAAATTTTGACGTCAAATACCAAAGTGAAGCATTATGAAAAACTGAATTACCAGATTTCAATCATCAAAGACCAGTTTCCAACGATTGCTGTGAATAACGCTCCGGATAGTTTAAAGTTGAACCAAAATGTAGTTGTCGGACAAGTTTCTGATGACAACGGATTATCAAAATTGCAAATTGTTTTTTATCCGAAGAGCAAAAATAACGAAGCTAAGAAAATGGCTTTGCCTGTGAAGAAAGATGTCTTTGACCAATTTATATTTTCGTTTCCTGGAAATCTTCCGGTGGAAGAAGGTGTTTCGTATGAATATTATTTTGAAGTTTTTGACAACGATGATTTGCATAATTTTAAGTCAACGAAATCTTCTGTTTTTGCAGATAGAATTGCAACGGTGGAAGAAAAAGAGGAACAGAATTTGCAACAGCAAAATGACAATATCAAGAGCTTAGAAAATTCCATAAAAAATAAAGACAAGCAATTAACCGAGATTGACAAGCTTCAAAAATTAGGAAAAGAAAAGACAAATCTGGAATTTAAAGACCAGCAAAAAGTCAATGATTTTATCCAACGTCAAAAACAGCAGGAGCAAATGATGAAGGAATTTTCTAAAAAGATGGAAGACAATTTGGATAAATTCAAGACCGATAAAAAAGACGAATTTAAGGAAGAATTGAAAGACCGTCTGGAAAAAGCAAACAAAGAAATCGAAAAGAACGAAAAGCTTTTGGATGAATTGAAAAAGCTTTCAGAGAAATTAAAAGAAGAAGAACTTTTTGAAAAAATAGACAAGTTCAAACAAAGTTCTAAAAACCAAACTAAGAATTTGGAACAATTGGTGGAACTTACGAAGAAATATTACGTAGAAAAGAAAGCAGAGCAATTGGCTGAAAAGTTAGACAAGCTTTCTGAAAAGCAAGATAAATTAGCTAACGATGAAAAGCAAAATTCTACAGAAAAGCAAAATGAAATCAATAAAGAATTTGATAAAATCCAAGAAGAATTAGACCAACTGGAGAAAGACAATAAAGAGTTAAAAGCTCCAATGGATATTCCGAATGACGAACAAACCGAGAAAAGCATCAATGAAGATTTAAAGAAAGCTTCAGAAGAATTACAGAAAGATAAGAAGGATAAGGCAAAGCCTAAACAGAAAAGCGCTTCTCAAAAAATGAAGAAAATGAGTGGTGCCATGAAAGAAGGAATGGAAGGTGGCGAGATGGAACAATTGGAAGAAGATGTGAAAATGCTTCGCCAAATTCTTGACAATCTTTTGGCCTATTCTTTCTCGCAGGAAGACTTGATGAATAGTTTTAAAGGCATGAAAAAGGCATCACTTTCGTATAATAAAAACTTGAAATTCCAGCAAGATTTGAAACAGCAGTTCAAGCATGTTGACGACAGTTTGTTTGCGATGTCTTTGCGCAATCCAAAGTTAGGAGAAAACATTACCACTGAAATCGGAAACGTACATTACAATGTTGACAAAGCTTTAGAAGTTTTGGCAGAAGCCCAAATCCCAAAAGGAGTTTCGCACCAGCAGTATGCAGTTTCTGCTTCGAATAAATTAGCGGATTTTTTAAGCGAAATCTTAAACGGAATGCAAAACCAATTACAGATGTCCGGTTCTGGAAAAGGTGGAAAACCAAAACCTGGCCAAGGACAGGGAATGCAACTTCCAGATATTATCCAAAAGCAACAAGGTCTTGGGGAAAAGATGAAAGACGGAATGAAGAAAGGCGATAAGCCAGGAGAGAAAGAAGGCGAAGGAAAAGACGGTAAGTCTGGAAAAGATGGAAAAGATGGAAAAGAAGGCAAGGGCAAAGACGGAAAAGGCGGGGGAAAAGAAGGTGAAGGTGGAGAAGACGGCGAAGGCGATGCTGGAAAAGTTTTAGAGATTTATAAAGAACAACAACGCCTTCGCGAAGCTTTGCAAAAGGCTTTGGAAAAAGAAGGAATGGGAGGCAACGGACAGAATGCGTTGAACCAAATGAAGCAGATTGAAAAGGATTTGTTGAACAAGGGTTTCAAGAATGAAACGCTTCAAAAGATGCTGAATTTAAAGCATGAACTTTTGAAATTAGACAACGCAATCCAACAGCAAGGCGAAGAAAACAAGCGCCAATCTGAAACCAATAAAAAGGATTTCAATAATCAAACGAATGCTGTTTCGCCTGCGTTAAAGCAATATTTAAACAGCATTGAAATATTAAACAGACAAACACTACCTTTGCGGCCAAATTATAACCAGAAGGTTCAAGAATATTTTAGAAAAGATGATTAGTTTTAATTACGAAACAGACTTTGAATTATCAGACGAAACTGCCATTTCAGATTGGCTTTCGCAAGTGATTTCATCCGAGTCAAAGAAGGAAGGCGATATCAATTATATTTTTTGTGATGACGAATATCTTCACAAGATTAATATAGAATATCTTGACCACGACACATTAACCGATATTATCAGTTTTGATTATAGTGTAGGTAACGAATTGCATGGCGATATATTTATTTCTGTGGAAAGAGTGGCTGACAATGCTAAGGATTATGAAGCGAGTTTCGATGAAGAGTTGAAAAGAGTTCTTGTTCATGGCATTCTTCATTATGCAGGCTATAAAGATAAATCAGAAGAAGACGAACTTAAAATGCGTCAAAAAGAAGAAGAGAAAATCGCTATGTTCCACGTGAAACAATAGCTTAAATGTCTTCTTCAAAATTAGAATTTACGATTAACGTTCCACGTGGAACAAAACAAGATTTCTGCGAAAGTAGGAGTCGAAAGGAAAAGAAAAATGTTTCAAGACACATACGATGTAATTGTTGTTGGAGCCGGTCACGCTGGTTCAGAAGCCGCCGCGGCAGCGGCGAATTTGGGTTCGAAAACTTTATTGGTAACAATGAGTTTGCAGAACATCGCGCAGATGTCGTGCAATCCTGCGATGGGAGGAATTGCAAAAGGACAAATCGTGAGAGAGATTGATGCTTTGGGAGGCTACTCTGGAATTGTTTCTGACAAGACCGCCATCCAATTCAAAATGTTGAACAAATCAAAAGGCCCGGCAATGTGGTCGCCGAGAGTTCAAAGCGACAGAATGCGTTTTGCGGAAGAATGGAGAATGATGTTGGAGGGAACTCCTAATCTTGATTTCTACCAAGAAATGGTCAAAGGATTGATTATCGAGAACGGAAAAATTGCTGGAATCAGAACTTCTCTTGGAGTTGAAATCAGATCAAAATCTGTTGTTTTAACTAATGGAACTTTCCTGAACGGATTGATTCATATTGGAGAAAAACAATTCGGCGGAGGTAGAGCAGGAGAAAGCGCGGCATACGGAATCACAGAAGATTTAGTTCGTGCCGGATTTACGTCTGGAAGAATGAAAACAGGAACGCCTCCGCGTGTTGATGGCCGTTCGTTGGATTATTCAAAAATGGAAGAACAACCTGGAGATGTAAATCCAGATAAGTTTTCATATTCAGATATTACGAAACCTTTATCGGTTCAAAAGTCGTGTCACATGACATACACGTCGTTGCAAGTGCACGATTTGTTGCGTGAAGGTTTTGATCGTTCACCAATGTTTAACGGAAGAATTCAATCTCTTGGGCCAAGATATTGTCCGTCAATTGAAGATAAAATCAACCGTTTTGCAGACAAAGACAGACATCAGTTGTTTGTTGAGCCTGAAGGCTGGAATACTTGTGAAGTTTATGTAAACGGATTCTCAACATCGCTTCCTGAAGAAGTTCAGTTTAAAGCCTTGCGTTCTGTTGTTGGTTTTGAAAAAGTAAAATTCTTCCGTCCAGGTTATGCCATTGAATATGATTATTTTCCACCGACGCAGTTGAAACATACGCTTGAAACAAAACTTGTAGAAGGTTTGTATTTCGCTGGACAAATCAACGGAACCACAGGTTATGAAGAAGCCGCTTCACAAGGTTTAATGGCTGGAATCAACGCGCATTTGAAAGTACACGAGAAAGCGCCGTTGATATTGAAAAGAGACGAAGCTTATATCGGGGTTTTAATTGATGATTTGATTACAAAAGGTACAGAAGAGCCATACAGAATGTTTACGTCCCGTGCCGAATATAGAACGCTTTTAAGGCAAGATAATGCAGATTTCAGACTTACGCCTATGTCGCATGAAATTGGTTTGGCATCTGAAGTACGTTTAAGAAGAATGGAGAAGAAGCTAAAAGATTCTGAATCGTTGGTAACTTTCTTTAAAGAAACGAGCGTTACCGTTGCTGAAACAAATCCGATTCTAGAAGAAAAAGGTTCTGCTTTGATTAACCAGTCTGATAAAATGTTCAAGGTATTTTCTCGTCCGCAAATCGAATTAGACGATATGTTGAAATTTGATAAAGTGGCGAAATACGTTGAAGAAAATAATTTCGACAGAGAAGTTTTAGAGCAGGCTGAAATTCAAGTAAAATATTCAGGCTATATAGAAAAGGAAAGAAACAACGCAGATAAATTGACTCGTTTGGAAGATGTAAAAATTCCAGATTCATTTGACTACGATAAAATAAAATCATTGTCGCATGAAGCGCGTGAGAAGTTTAAAAAGATTCGTCCGGTGACTTTGTCTCAGGCTTCAAGAATCAGTGGTGTTTCTCCAAGTGACATTTCAGTGTTGTTAATCCACATGGGAAGGTAATGTTTCACGTGGAACCAAATATAAAAAAACGCATTATTAAAGGGCTTGCATTAATTTGCATTCCCTTTTTCGTTTTTAGTTGTATCACTGTGAAGACAAATCCGACGATTTCGGATTATCATATTTTGAATCCGATTCCGAATAAATTGAATGAAAAGAGCAGGGACGGGATTTTTATTTTCGAAAATCATCGCATGTCAAGTTCTTTCCAATCTTTCTTGGTTCAGAAGCTAAGTCCTACGAATCAAAAAGAAAATAGAGATTTTAAAGCTAATATTGAAGGAACAAAATTTATAATTTCTGTTTTGGATCAACGCGAGCTTGAAACCTATATTGATTTGACAGATGTTTTTATAAAGTCTGCAAAACCAGGATTGGTAAAAACTGGTGATGAAAAATCATACGTTGCGATTACTGTCAAAACTCCCAATGGAGAAGATTGCCTAAAGAATAATTCACTTTATCAGAATATAGTTTTGAAATATCTAAAAAGTTTAAAGCAAGAATATAAAGAATCATAATATGAAGTTTCACGTGGAACAAATTACAAAAACACCTGTCATCAAAAGGATTTTCTTCTTTTTGATGATTTTTTTAGTATTGCAAAGTTGCATAGGGGCCAAAGCAGGATATCAAATCGATGATTATTATGTTTCTGAAAACGGCAAAGAAATCTTAGGAACAAAACCTTTAAATGCTTTCATTTTTGAGAATAATTTGAAGAATCTGCCCTTTGAACAATTTCTAGCGGTAAAATATAAATTAGATAGTTATTTGACCAGAGATTTTTGGGTAACTATTGATAAAAATAGATATAAGATTTTGGTATATGATTTTGCGGAATTTGATAAATATTTTGGAACAGCAAATTTCGCGGCCGTAAATCAGGAAAATATTGCCAACATAGTAGGAGGCCAGCCAAAGTTTATCGCAATTTCCATGATCACTGATTCTAACGAAGATTGTCTTTCTGATAAATCAATTTTTCAAAACATGGCGATTAATTATCTTAAAAAACTAAAAGACGAATACATCAGCATTAAATAAATTCATGAACGCACAAAAACACTTTCTTACGGTTAAGGATAATTCTGTTTCAAAAGAAACTTTCGAATTGTTATATGATGAAAATTTAGACATGTTGGTCACTTCGCCACAGCCTGACGAAAATAATTTAGGAAGATATTACGAAAGCGAAGATTATATTTCTCATACAGACGGAAAGCGTTCGCTTTTTGAAAAAGCCTATCATTTTATAAAAAATATTGCTTTAAAAAATAAGCTTTCTTTAATAAATGACTTGAATAAGTCAAAAGGAAATCTTTTAGATATAGGAGCTGGAACAGGAGATTTTCTCTTATTTGCAAAAGACGATAGCTGGAAAGCTGTCGGAATTGAACCAAGCGAAAAAGCTAGAAATATCGCAAAAGCAAAAGGAGTAGATCTGAAATCAAATCTTTCAGGCTTTGAAAATAATTCTTTTGACATAATTACAATGTGGCATGTCTTAGAACATGTTCCGAATTTGGAAGAGCAGATTAAAGAATTAAAAAGATTATTGAAACCCAACGGAAGTATTTTGATCGCAGTTCCGAATTTCAAATCTTATGATGCAAATTATTATAAAGAATTTTGGGCAGCTTATGATGTTCCAAGACATCTTTGGCATTTTTCAAAAACAGCCATAAAAAAATTATTTGCAAAGGAAGAATTAGAATTAGTAAAAATCCTTCCCATGAAATTTGATTCGTTTTATGTAAGCTTGCTTTCCGAAAAATACAAAACTGGAAAAATGAATTACTTCAAAGCATTTTCTGTCGGATTGAAGTCAAATTTAAAAGCAAAGAAGAATTTTGAATATTCTTCACACATTTATGTCATAAAAATTACTAAAAATTAATATAAAAACGGCAATTGAATTATTTTACACTAAAATGTCCGAATATATTGCTGTTTTGAGAACGTTTCTTAAATCGCTTTATTTGAATCCAGATTTTATAGTTAAAAATGATAGCCTTTTTCAAAGCAATCAATAAAATTTATTTAGTAAAAATGACTTAAAATTTCGTCAAATTTCTCAGTTTGGTCATTTATAAATTATTTTTCCTATTTTTGAACAAATTTAAAAATCAATAGAATCTTAGAATGAAAAAATCAATAGTAGTTATCGCCATTGCAGCAATGCTTTTTTCTTGCAATAAATCGGAATCAACAGTAACTTCAGAAAAAACAGCTTATATCGATACCGTTAAATTAATGGAAGAATATACCGAGTCAAAAGATTTGCAAGCTAAATTCAAAGAAAAGTCTGAAGTAATGGGCAAAGAATTGGAACTTGAGATCAAAAAATTCCAAGACGAAGCAGATAATTTCCGTAGAAATGCACAAGCAAACGGACAAGAATGGGCGCAAAAGAAAGGGGCTGAATTGCAAAAGAAAGAACAACAATTGCAATATGCTCAACAAGCAATGGGACAACAATTGCAACAAGAAGGTGGTGTGGAAAGAGATTCTTTAGTTCAAAAAGTAAGAAAATATATTAAAGAATACGGCAAGAAAAACGGTTATTCTTATATCTATGGAACAGGCGACGCAGCTAGCGTGCTTTATGCAAAAGACGAATTTGATATCACTGCAAAAGTAGTTAAAGAATTAAATGACAACTACAAAGCTCCTGCAAAAACAGAAGAAAAGGTGGAAGCTAAACCAGAAGAAGCTAAAAAATAATAAAAATTAAATGCCTTCCTAGCGAGGGCATTTTTTTTAGTAGCTATTTCCTGCTTTCCGTTACAAGTCCTCATTTTTAAATCTTTTTTGCAAGCCACAAAACGAGCTTCCTCCGGTCGCTGTTTTGAGTCAGCAAAAAATAGATTTAAAAACTCCGGGCTTTCCACTACAATCAGGGCTATTGACAGTTTATCTAAACCAAAATTGTGGAAAACTTAATGAACCTTAGTTCCTTGATGGTTCAAAAATTTATAAATTGCAAGAAATAAAAGCCAATGCAAGAAATTTCACAAGCAGCATCTTACACCTTAAAGTTCATTAACCAAACCCAGCGCTCCATTTTCTTAACCGGAAAAGCAGGAACCGGAAAGACGACTTTGCTTCGTGAAATCATCCAATCCACACACAAAAATACTGTCGTTGTCGCGCCAACCGGAATCGCAGCTTTAAACGCTGGCGGTGTCACAATCCACTCTATGTTCCAGCTTCCTTTCGCCGGATTTATCCCAGATTTCAATACTCCAGAACAATTTTCAGGCGGTGTAAATTTTGAAACCAAAAGTACCTTGGTCCGACATTTCAGAATGAACGGAATCAAAAAAGCAGTAATCCAAAACATGGAATTGCTGATTATCGACGAAGTCAGCATGCTTCGCGCCGATCTTCTAGATGCTATTGATTTCACAATGAGAAGCATACGAAGAAAAAACGACCAGCCTTTTGGCGGCGTTCAAGTTTTGTTCATCGGAGATTTATTGCAATTGCCACCTGTAATCCGCAATGAAGAATGGGAAACGTTGCGAAAATATTACAACGGAAAATTCTTTTTCCATTCGCACGTCATGCAGCAATATCCGCCACTGTATATTGAACTTTCCAAGATTTTCCGCCAGACGGATGACAAGTTTATCAATATCTTGAACAATCTGCGCAACAATAAAATCGACGCTGAAGATATCAAAAGCTTGAATCAATTTGTAAAACCAAATTTCGATCTTAAAGAAAACAAAGGCTACATCACTTTGACGACGCACAATCACAAAGCAGATTCGATGAACGCGCAGTCTTTGCAAGATTTGGAAGGAAAATTAGTCACATTTCAACCCGAAATTATTGGCGATTTTCCAGAAAAGATTTTCCCTGTGGAACAATCGCTTCAGTTGAAAATAGGAGCACAGGTCATGTTTGTGAAAAATGATCTTTCCCAAGAAAAGAATTATTTTAACGGAAAGATGGGAATTATAAAATCGCTTTCAGAACGTGAAATTTTAGTGCATTTTCCCGAAGAAAGGAAAACTATCGAAGTGGAACGCTATGAATGGAAGAACATTAGGTATTTTATAGACCCAAATACAAAGGAAGTTGAAGAGGAAGTTTTAGGCACTTTCACGCATTATCCGCTGAAATTGGCATGGGCTATTACGGTTCACAAAAGCCAAGGACTGACTTTTGACAAAGCAGCAATCGATGTTTCGCAGGTTTTCATGCCCGGACAGGCTTATGTTGCGCTTTCGCGACTTCGTTCGTTAGAAGGCCTTATTTTGCTTTCTCCGTTGCAAATGAATGGCATTTCGAACGATCAGGATGTGATGTCGTATTCCAACAACAAAGCTTCGGAAGACTTGCTCTCACAGTCTTTGCAGAAAGAAACGATGCGTTTTGTGCATAACTATTTGAGAAACAGCTTTGACTGGGCAGCTTTGTCGCAGGAATGGCGCAATCACCAATACAGTTACAACGAAGACGCTGAAAAGTCTGAGAAATCAAAGCACATGAACTGGGCGAAACGCCAAGCGCAAATTATTGATGAAATCGTGGAACCGGCGTCAAAATTCATGCGTCAAATTGATAAATTATTCCGCGATGAAACTGTCGATGTTCAATTTATTTTGGAACGAATCAACGCTGCCTACGACTATTTTTTCAAGACAATGGATTCGCTTGAATTTGAAATTCTTTGGAAATTGGAAGAAGTAAAGCGTGTCAAAAAAGCAAAGCAGTTTTTCCAGGAATTATATGCTTTGGAAGAAATGCAGACCAAGGCAATTCTTCGCCTGATGAAAGCCAAACAGCTGATTGAAATCGTAGCAACTAACAAAGAAATCTGCAAGGAAAATCTAGATTCGCCAGAAATTAAGCTGTACAAATTCAAAAAACTAGAATTTATCAAAGAAGAATTCAAGCGCACGCATGCCACTTTAGTAGAAGAAAATTACGAGACAGAACGCTATCTTCCGAAGAAAAAAGAGAAGAAAGAACCAAAGAAATCAACGGTTGAAGAAACCTATGAGCTTTGGGTTCAAAAAAATACCATCAAAGAAATCGCCGGAATTCGAAAATTGACGGGACAAACCATTGCCGGTCACATCGCCAAACTTATCGAGGCTGAAAAAATCAATATTTCAGATGTTTTGCCTGACGAAAGAATTCGCGAAATTGCTGTGATTTTCAAAGGGTACAAAGAAGAATCGCTGACGCCTTTGAAAGAAAAATATGGAGAAAAATTTACTTGGGACGAATTGAAATTTTACAAAGCGAGCTTGGCTTTACTGCAATAAATAAACTCCCAAAACTGCCGGGACAAAATAAATTGCAATCGTTCTTGCACCGTCATAATCTTTGGCAATTCTTTGTCCGAATAGTAAGAAAATCAAGGTGATGCAAGAGAAAACGGCTCCATAGAAACCATATGTTCTTGTATCATTCAATAGCAATTGGAAGATTCCCGCTACGCATAAAATTCCTGCGATTATTTCTAAAACCAAAATCAGCATCAGCGAATGCGGCACGTGATTTTTGATAAATGTTTTCTCAAAATGTCCTTTCAGCCAGCCGACGTTTCCTTGCCAGTCGGTTACTTTGTCATATCCTGATTGTAAAAAAGTTACGGCCAAAAAAAGGAGGATTAAAATAGAAGCTGCGTTGTTCATTTTATTATTTTTTATGGATTAATCTTGTCAATTTTATAGATAAATCAGTAAGGATAATCTTTGCGTTTCCGTTTCTTTCGATGTGGTAAACGGCGTCTGAAAGTTTCTTGAAAATGTCATTGATATTGTTTCCGTTTACGAAAGGCGCAAAATTTTCAAGCTTGAATTTCTCGACTTTCGGTTCCATATAAACCAGGCTAGACGATTGATAATTAAGCAACAGCGCCTGACGGAACATTTCGATGCAAAAATGCAAAAATTTCTTTTGTGTTTCACGTCCCAAACCTGCAATCTGTTCGCTCCAGGCAATCAAGTCGTTTATGGCAGCAGCATTTCCTTTCGCACGAAAAGCGGCGCGAACCCACAAGACAAACCATTGTTCAAAAGGCTGTTCTTCGCTGTCTTCATGCAATAAATGCAAGGCTTTGCTGAAGTTTCCCTGAGCTTGGTGTGCAATTTTCTTTGCTTCGCGAGGATCTATTTTTTCACGTGAAACTAAGGTTTCCGCAATTATATTTTCTGGAACTCCATTGAAATGCAAGACTTGGCAGCGGGAACGAATCGTTTGAATAATAGATTCTTCGTCGTCAGAAATTAAGATGAAAAGCGTTCTTTCTGGCGGTTCTTCCAAGATTTTCAAGAGCTTGTTTGACGCTTCGATGTTCATTTTGTCAGCCATCCAAACGATCATGATTTTATAACCGCCTTCGTAAGATTTCAGTGCCAATGATTTTAAAACTTCTTGGGCATCTTCGACTCTGATTAATCCTTGCTTATTCTGAACTCCCAAATATTTATACCAATCGAACAAACCTCCGTAAGGATTTTCTAGTAAAAAAGTTCTCCAATCTGCAATGAAATCAAGGCTTTTAGGTTTGGTTTTTACGCCTTCTGTGGAAACTGTTGGGTAAATAAAGTGCAAATCTGGGTGTGAAATGTTGTTGAATTTCACGTTGCAGGCTTCATTTTCTCCGTTGTTTTCTCCGTTGTTTTCTCCGTTGAAATTTTTGCATAAAACATATTGTGCATACGCCAAAGCCATCGGCAAAGTTCCCGAACCTTCGGGGCCTACAAACAATTGGGCATGCGGAATTCTTCCGGCGTCAGCGCTTTTAGTGAGGTGGCTTTTTATATGTTCTTGTCCGAGTATTTCTGAAAATTGCATGAGGCAAATATAAAATGAAAATTTGAAGTTCGCCGTTTTTTTAAATTTCCTAATTGATAAATATCATTTGGTTGGGATTTAGAACGGATATTTTTTTGTAAAATACTAGAATATCTCAAAGATGCAATTTCTATAAAATTACATATCCCATAATTTTAAAGGCGTTTTGTAATGATTCTTGCATTAAACTTATATTAAATTTGCATTACTCAAACGTTTTCGTAACTCTGAGGAGATGGATTTGCGAGTTTTAAGCGATTTAATTTAAAGGAAAAAAACTATATTTGTCATCCTTACAAATTAATTTATTAAAAAATTATCACAAATGAAAACTTTGAACGACTTCAATTTCAATAATAAAAAAGCACTGATTAGAGTAGATTTTAACGTTCCGTTGGACGAGAATTTTAAGGTAACAGATGCGACTCGAATTGAAGCGGCAAAGCCTACGATTGATAAAATTCTTGCTGACGGCGGGAGCGTCATCTTGATGTCACACCTTGGAAGACCAAAAGGTAAAGAAGAGAAATATTCATTGAAACATATTCTTGACAAGACATCTGAAGTTCTTGGTCAGGAAGTAAAATTTGCTGAAGACTGCGTTGGCGAAGTTGCTGAAAAAGCAGCGAAAAACTTGAAACCAGGAGAAATCTTGCTTTTAGAAAACCTTCGTTTTTATTCAGAAGAAGAAGCTGGCGATGTTGATTTTGCGAAAAAATTAGCGTCACTTGGCGATATTTATGTGAACGACGCTTTTGGAACTGCGCACAGAGCCCACGCTTCAACTACCATTATTGCTCAGTTTTTTCCAAATGATAAATGTTTTGGTACGCTTTTGGCTAAGGAAATAGAAAGCTTGAATAAAGTGTTGAAAGATTCTGAGAAACCGGTAACGGCAGTTTTGGGAGGTTCAAAAGTTTCTTCAAAAATCACGGTTATTGAAAATATTTTAGACAAAGTGGATCACCTGATTATCGGCGGCGGGATGACTTTTACGTTCATCAAAGCGCAAGGCGGCAAGATTGGAGATTCAATTTGTGAAGACGATAAAATGGATTTGGCGTTAGAAATTCTAGAAAAAGCGAAAGCTAAAAATGTACAAATTCATATTCCGGTTGACGTTATTGCGGCGAATGCTTTTTCAAATGATGCAGAAACACAAGTGGTTAACGTAAACGAAATTCCTGACGGATGGCAAGGTCTTGATGCGGGTCCAGAATCTTTGGAGCGTTTCAAGAAAGTAATTTTAGAATCAAAAACGATTTTGTGGAATGGTCCGCTTGGTGTTTTTGAGATGGAAAAATTTGCTAAAGGAACGATTGCTTTGGGCGAATTTATTGCAGAAGCTACCGAAAAAGGCGCTTTTTCACTTGTTGGAGGAGGCGATTCTGTTGCGGCGGTAAAACAGTTCGGATTAGAAGATAAAATGAGCTATGTTTCTACTGGTGGCGGGGCAATGCTTGAAATGCTAGAAGGAAAATCTTTGCCAGGAATTGACGCTATATTAAGTTAAAAAACACAATTTTTATACTAAACCTTTTTTAAATCAGTTATAAAAAGTTAAGTTTGCAATACGCATAATTATTTGAAATATAATAAGTTATTAATTTTCAGTTATGAATAAAACAAAAATTACCTTTCTTTTAGCACCTTTTTTTACCTTAAATATGATTGCTCAGGATACCCTTCCACAAGCAGTCGCAACCCAAGAAGTTACTCCAAAAATGTCGGTTTTAGATTCTATCAAAAGCACTTTCGTGGATCACGATATTGCTTCATGCGTAGATCAAGAATGGATGAAAGAGCTTTCGAATCCGGAGTTGTTTAAGGAAATGGAATTCGACATCGCAAATGTCAATCCAGATGTGAAAGTGGACTATGATTTATCAACAGATTTATTGAAAGCAAGGTTGAAAGAAATGGATGCAAAGTCGCCTTTCAACATCGAATATAACGAAGGCCTTGAAAACATTATCAAATCGTACCTGAAAAACAGAAAGCGGTCTTATGAAAGATTGATGGCGATTTCAGAGTATTATTTCCCAATGTTTGAAGCGGCGCTTGCAAAATATGATGTTCCTTTAGAGATTAAATATTTGGCCGTTGTGGAATCTGCTTTGAATCCGCATGCGAAGTCAAGAGTCGGAGCGACAGGACTTTGGCAATTTATGTTTGCTACCGGGAAACAATATAAATTAGATGTTTCTTCTTATGTTGATGAAAGAAGCGATCCGTTGAAAGCAACTGAAGCGGCTTGCCAATATCTGTCAAACATGTACAAGATTTTTGGCGACTGGGATTTGGTTTTGGCTTCTTACAATTCAGGACCAGGGAATGTTTCAAAAGCAATCAGACGTTCTGGAGGACTTCAAAATTACTGGAATATCAGGAAATTTCTTCCGAAAGAAACCGCAGGATATGTGCCGGCTTTCTTGGCAACGATGTACATTTACGAATATCATAAAGAACACGGAATCGAACCAAAAAGAGCAGCAATCAGCTATGTGGCAACCGATACTGTGATGGTAAAAAGAGAAATGTCATTCAAGCAGATTTCTGATTTGTTAGATATTCCTGAATCTCAGATCAAGCTTTTAAATCCGGGTTATAAATTAGACGTAGTTCCGAATATCAAAGGCGAAAATCATTACTTGAGATTGCCGATGAACAAAGTGGCGATTTATACTTCAAACGAAGACAAGATTTATGCTTATGCACAAATTGAAGCTGACAAAAGAGAAAAACCGTTCTTATCAAGAAGGTCAAATCCTGTAACTGCGCCAGTTCAAACAGCAGTTGCTTCTTCAGATAGAAAGCCTTACATTGATTATTCAGAAGAGCCTCAGGTTATTAAAGGAACGAAAATGGTTTCTAAAACCAAATTTCATACGGTTAGAAGAGGCGATAATATTGGAGAAATTTCTCAAAAATATGGCGTTTCTGTAGCTGAAATTAAAAAATGGAACCGCTTGAAAGGAAATAATGTGATGCTTGGAAGCAGGCTGAAGATTGTTTCAATGGAAAAAGTTTCGACTACAATTGTAAGAAAGACTCCAAAACCGGCGAAAGACACTACAAATACTGCGATTGCTTCGGTAGAAAAGAAAGCGACGAAAGAGATTGTTCTTGAAGACACTTCTAAAAAAGAAATCGCTGACGAATCAGAATTTTATACAGTTCAAAAAGGCGATAACTTAAATTCAATCGCTAAGAAATATGGCGTTACCACAGCTCAAATCAGAGAGTGGAACAACATGGAAGATACCAATGTTCTTTTAGGAAGCCAGTTAAAATTGATCAAAGCTGAAAATGCTCCGATTGCTGAAACTAAAGCTGAAAAAACAGAACAACAAATCGCTTCTTCAGTTAAAGAACAACAACAATATCTTGTAAAAAAGGGAGATTCTCTTTTCAGCATTGCTAAAAAATCTGGCGTTACTGTTGAAAATATCAAAAAATGGAATGATATTAGCAACGAAAATATCAAACCAGGAATGAGGCTTAAAATCCAAGGATAATCATCTTTGGATTTTAGCTTTTCCGTTTAGCAAAAGCAAAAAATGAAAAAGATATTGCTCTTCTTATTGGCAATTATTCTATTTTCCTGTAGCAAAAAAGAAGATGAAAATTCTCCAAAACAAGCTGTTGGAAAAGCAAATTCACTTTCCATTTTTATCGATGACAAGCTTTGGGTTGGCGAAATAGGGGACACGCTTCGCAAAAAATTTGCGGCACCAGTTGACGGATTGCCACAGGAAGAACCGCTTTTCACAATAAACCAATATCCGCTTCGCGCTTTTGACAGCAATTTTTTGAGAAATCGAAACGTAATTGTCGTCAAAAAGGAGAAAACAAATCTATTTACAATTACTGAAAATGAATTTGCCGTACCTCAAAACGTAATTCGCATTTCAGGAAGTTCCACAGCAATGATTTTAGGGCATATTGAAAGAAATGGGCCGACAATGATTTCACTTTTCCAGCAAACAGAAATTTCTGAAACTCAAAAACTGATGGAAAAGTCACTTCGCGATGGTAAAAAGATGCAGGACAATTTCAAAGTTTCCATTAAAATTCCAAAAGATTTCAAATGTGTTCTGCGCAAGGATAGATTCGTCTGGCTGAAAAAAGAAATCCAAAGCGGGAATTCTAGCATTTTGGTTTATGAAGTTCCAATCAGCAGTATTCAAAACCATAGTGATATTGTGAGCAATATTGTGAAAATGCGCGATTCTGTCGGAGCACTTTACATCCACGGAACTATGGAAAATTCTAAAATGATTACAGAAGAATCGTATGCGCCTTATCTGATAAACAGCATGATCGACGGAAAAAAAGTATATGAAACCAAGGGAACCTGGGAAATGAAGAATGATTTTATGTCTGGCCCATTTACCAATTATGCCATTTTAGATAAAGAAAACAACAGAATTCTCGTGATTGAAGGATTTTGCTACGCACCGTCAACGCCAAAACGCGATCTCGTTCATGAATTGGAAGCAATTATCAAAACAGCCAAAACAATTAAATAAACCAAATGTCACTAATTTTTAAAATAAAGCCTTTTAAGGAACTTTCTGCAGACGAACTATATCAATTACTGCAATTGCGAAGCGAAGTCTTTGTAGTCGAACAAAACTGCGTTTATCAGGATATTGACGGAAAAGATCCGAAAGCGATTCACATTATTGGTGAATTTGAAGGAGAAATCGTGGCTTACAGTCGCATTTTTAAAGCAGGTGATTATTTTGACCAAGCTTCTATCGGAAGAGTTGTCGTAAAAGAGAATTTCCGTGATCGAAAATGGGGACACGACCTCATCAAGGAAGCAATTGTTGCAATTGAAAAGAATTTCGGCACGAGTGAAATTACTATTTCGGCACAATTATACCTGAAGAAATTCTACGAAAGCCATGCTTTTATCCAAACTAGCGAAGAATATCTAGAAGACGGAATTCCGCACATTGAGATGAAAAAAGCTTAGATTTTTGTAATTACCAATTCTACTCTTCGATCTAAATCAGGACCTTTTCCAAGCGGTTGCGTGTTTCCATAACCTTTGAAAGTCATTCTGGTTTTTGGAACTTTCTTGAAAACTAAGTATTTGTAAACGGCTTCGGCGCGATTTGTCGAAAGCTTTCTCTTTTTGGTTTCCTTGTCGATGGCTTCTTTGTAAAAAGGCGGCGTACAGCAAACATGTCCTTGAATTTCAATCTGTAAGTTAGTGTATTTTAAAAGCCTTCTGACAATGACATCAAGCTCGCTTTTTGATTTTGCCGTAAGTTTACTGCTTCCTTTTGCAAACAATAATTTATCCAAATAAATTCTGTCGCCGACAATATGCGTTTTGTGAATTTCACTGAAAACCCCAGGAATATTAAGCTTCTCAATCGGAATTTCCTTAAAATTCATCACCACATCTACACGGCGATTTTTAGAACGTACTTCAGAAATATTGTCAATATCATCTTCAATCAAAACACGTCCACGGCCTTCAATCGTTACGATAATTTTATTTTTTACGCCTTCCTCAACCAACTTATTTCGAATGGCATTGGCACGATTAGTTGATAATTTAAAATTGTATTCTTCCTTGCCACGATCGTCGCAATAGCCATAAATGCTGATGGATTCCACGCGGGCTGAATCTGATTCTTTGATAAATTTTACCAGATTTTCAACCCGGCTGTCATCTAAATTGTATTTATTTACGTCGAAATAAACCGAATGCACGATTTCTTCTTGGGCATTTGCAAATCCAAAAATAAATAACGGCAGTAATTTTAAAAAGCGCAACATTATTTCAACAAGATTTTATTGTATTCTGCCGAATTTGCAAGCAAGGAAGTCGCTTTTTTAATCTCAGAATTGTTTTTGGTATAATATTGATACAAACCTTCTTTGTACTGATATCTTCGGATGATTTCGTCTAGAATTAATTCCTTGATTTCAGCTTGGTTTTTATTCAATTGTGTTTCATCGCTTTTTTGCAACGCAGTCAGCAATTGCTGAAATTCTGCTTTAGTTTCTTCGTCAATTTTTTCTTTTTTGGCCGCTTCCAAAGTTTTTTTCAGAGCCAATTCTGTTTCCGTATCAAAAGCAAATTTTTCATTTTTCAGATACTTTTTGAAATCTGCGAAATCGGTATCTGAAACAGTTGGAATCTTGTCTCCCAAGTTTGGATTTTTGTAGTAATAGTTGGTTACGTAATTAAAAATTCCGTCATTTTTAACTAGAGATTCAGTGATGGCGCTCATTTTTGCTTCTGCCAATTCTACATCTGGCTGAATTCCTCCTCCGTCATAAACCGTTCTTCCTTTTCTGGTTTTGAAGGCGTTGTAATTTTTAGCTTCGGTCCTCACTGCTTTTCCATCTTTGTCTTTGTGCCAATAATCCAAGGCTTGAATACATCTTCCGGAAGGCGTGTAATATCTAGAAATGGTAACTTTCACTTGTGTTCCATAAGTCAAATCGATTGGTCTTTGAACCAAACCTTTTCCAAAACTTCTCGCGCCAACAACAACCGCTCTGTCTAAATCTTGCAGCGCTCCGGCAACAATTTCTGACGCAGAAGCGCTTCTTCCGTCAACTAAAACTACCAATGGAATTTCAGTATCTACAGGCGATTTCGAAGTTTTATAAGTATTATTATGTTTTTCAATATGCGATTTTGTCGTCACAATTGTTTCACCGCTTGCTACAAAAAGATTGCAGATATTCACGGCTTCGCCCAAAAGGCCGCCCGGATTTCCTCTTAAATCTAAAATGATTCTTTCAGCTCCGTCTTTTTTCAGCTTTTCTAGAGCGTCTTTGGTTTCCGCAGAAGCCTTGGCGTTGAATTGCGAAAGCACAATATAACCTGTTTTATCATCAATTTTTGAAAAGAAAGGAACCGCTTTTACATCAACTTCCTCCAAAATCAAATTTGTAGTATTTGTTTTTCCCTGGCGCACATATTTGATTTCAATCTTGGCGTTTTTGCTTCCTTTTAAAAGCTGTGACGCGTCATCTTTGAAATCGGCAAGACTTACGTCGCCAATCTGAATTATTTCGTCTCCGGCCTTTAAACCAGCTTTGTCTGCGGGATAATTTTTATAAGGTTCTTTGATGATCAGTTTTCCTTCTTTTCTGGTAATCATCGCGCCAATTCCTGTGTATTCGCCTGTATTGTTGATCTTGAATTTCACGACATCTTGCTCATTGAAATAAACTGTGTAAGGATCTAATTCTTGAAGCATGTTCTTAATCGCCTTGTCCATCAAATCACCAGGATTGGTCTCATCGACATAGTTCATGTTCACGGTTTTGAACATCATCGTGAAGATTTCTATCTGTTTTGCAATTTCAAAAAAATCGTTTCTGAAACTGGCGCCGACATACAGCAAACCTCCAGCGACAACCGGAATTATATATCTCTTTTTTAAAAATGTGTACATGTTTTAAGGTTTTTTTCTTTTGAATCTTCTACGGATGAGGAAAAACAAGGCCACTAAAATAAGAATAAATGGCCAAACTTCTAAGAACCACAAGAATAAACTTGAAAGTCCTAGAAATCCTCTTTCCAAGGAATTTCCCATTTTGCTTCCATAAGATTTAGTCACACCGCTTTCAGAAGGATTAATTTTGTAAAATTCAATATAAACTGAACTCATCGAAACTTGGCGTTGCATATACTTCAACTGACCTTCTTTTGACTCGATTTCTTCTCTTATTGCAGAAAGTTTTTGCTCTATTTCTAGCATTTCAGAAACCTTTCCGGCTTTATTCAGCAACTCAAGGTAACGGGCCTCTAAGGTTCTTTTTGTTTTTAAACGGGCTTCTGTATCAATAAATTCTGCTGTAACGTCTTCTGCAGAAATTTCTTTCTCATCAAAAAATGAAACTCCAGTTCCTATCGACGCTACGAGTTTTTCAAAATTTTGATTAGGAACCCGAACAGTCATTTTCTTATAAACTGAAAAGCCTTCTTTTCCTTCGCTTTCGCGCTGAATGCTTGCTTTGTTTTCGCCAATCGCTTTTTGAATCTGTGCCCTAGTCTTTTCTAAATCTGAAGTCTCAAATTTTAAAGTTGCGCTTTTAACTATTTTCTGTTCCAGCGATTTTTCTGGCAGTGGATCATTCGTTCCATCTCCATCATATCTTGGACTTTCTGGAGCATACATTGATTCTTCTACTGAAACTTCAGCGGTCTTCATTGGCGCCAAAGCAACAGCGTTATAAGTTTCTTCGTTAGCAACTTCTTTACAGGAAAATAGAAAAAATACAAATAAGAAGGAGAGGAGATTTTTCATATTAAGTTTGTTTATAATCTGTTAACGAAAATTCTTTCAATTTTAGTATAACAGATTTGTTTACAATGACTTTTGTTCCTCGTTTGGTCTTATCTGCAAATGAAACTTCTCAAAAACCTGAATCGTCTTTTTGTTTATTTCTTCATAAGTCAATCGGTCTTTTGATTGATATAAAAGCATGAATGCATGAGGCTCTTGCAGATTTTCAATCAAAAGATGTTTGTTCAAGCGGTAAGTTTCTCTTAAAACTCTCTTGAAATAATTGCGGTCTACGGCTTTTTTGAAATATTTCTTTGAAACAGAAACGCCCATTTTCAATTGCTGGCCTTCGTCAACATTTCCTTTAATGAAAACGAGCCGCAAAGGATATTTAGAAACCGATTTCCCTGACTTGAACATCAGGTCAATTGTGTTTCTGCTTTTTAGTTTCTCAGATTTTGGATAAGTCGGCATTTATGGATAAATATTATAGACAATTTTTAAATCAGGATAATTGATATAAAATTGAATACGATTTCCTTGTGTTTTTCTGGTAATTACTTCAATCACACAACGGTTTCCGCTGTTGTCTATGCAATTAAAAGTCATGGTTTTGTCAGTCTCATTTTCTATTGTCGTTCCATAAACTTCAATATTGTAAAGCTGCGTTTGTTGCGAATTCACAACGATTCTGTTTTTATCACCGTCAAGCGTAATGATGATATTGGTGTCTTTAAAATCAGACCATTTTCCCCATTTTCCTTTTGCATCTTGTTCCATGACGCTGTAGCTGGAGGTTTTGAATCGGTATTTTTGTGCAAAAGCTTGCTGTGTTCCCAAGATGATAAAAGCGAGCAACACTAAATTTTTTAATACTTTCATTTGAAATTTCTAAAGGGGTAAAGTTACAAATATATTTCACGGGACGTAATTTGCTGCAGCGTTTCGTGAATTTCTACAAAATTAGAGATTAAGTTCCCCAATTTATCCACACATTCTACAACAATTAAAATTAATTTCACTTGCATTTATTGTTCCAAATTTATTTATTATAGTAATAATTTTGTGTCTAAGCTATTGATTTATATAGGAAAACTCAAAAAACGTATATTTATTTTAAAGTCAATATTATATAAATAGGAACTCGTGGCACTGAACTTGCCTTAACTCAAGGAAATTATGAATTATAAAAAATCAAATATGAAAAATTTACTATTAAGCGCATTAATGTTAACAGGAGTTGTAACATTTGCTCAAGAAACACCAAAGAAAGCTGATAAAAAAGCGAAACAAACTACAACAACTACAGTAAAAGCGGATAATGCAGCCGAAGTTACTAAAACAACTGAAGTGAACCAAGATGCCAACGGCGATAAACAAGTAGAAACGACAACGTCTACAAAAACGGCTACGCCTGCACAACCAGCTGCACCAGCAACAACTACAACTACCACGAAAAAACAATAGTTTTTTTCCTTAACCAACCAAACCATTATTAAAAAACCTCTAAAGCGATTTAGAGGTTTTTAATTTTTATAATTATTTGTTCTTGATAAGTTTCTTTGCAATTTCGTTCAGTTCTTTTCGGTTTTGATCTACAAAAGAAAGTCCGGATTGAATCAATTCATAAATGTTTTTGGCAGAAACATCGTCCATTTCAGAAGAAGCATTTTTTAAGGAAGGCATTAATCTGTAATAGTTTTTCGCATTTCTTGCGCCTAAAGTTTCATACATTTTTCTAATGTGATAATCAGTAGTTTCCACGTTTGCAGAAAGCAAGATGTCAATCAAAGGCTGAATCCATTTTACTTTTCCGGCATTTTCAAATTGCCTGAAAGTGTAAGGTTTTAAGACTTCTCCGGTTCCTACAGAAACAATAATCATATCGCTTATTTTAGGAAAATCAGGCTTAGACAAATCATTCAATATTTTAGAAAATTCAATTTTTCTCGCTTCCGCGTAAGCGCATAATGCGGGATTGTTGGCATAAACGCCTCCGTCGATCAGCGTAAATTCTTGTCCGTAAAACGATTTTATCTTTGCAGGCTCAAAGTAAGTAGGCGCGGCTGCAGTGGCTCGGCAGACATCTTTTACATAGAAATTTTCCAGATTTGATTCTGCTTCGTGGCTTGTGAAAAACTTGGCTTTTCGATGGAAAATATCATACGAAGTAATCAGGCTTGGTTTTATGAAGCTTTTGATTTGCAAACTTCCGAAGACTTCTTCCAGTTGTTTTTCTAATCCGCGCTGTGAAATCTTCTCGCTGAAAAGCCCAAACGGATTGATGATATGCTGCCAGAAAGAAACATTGAAAATCGTCTCGCCGCGTTTGGCATATAAATCTAAAGCCGTTTCTACAGAATATTTGGCTTTGTTGTCATTGTCGGGAAAAAGCAGGATGGAAGCAAGGATGCCGCCAGTGCTTGTTCCTGCAATCAGGTCAAAATAATCCCCGATTTTTGCCGTCGGATTATCCAGCTTTTGAAGCTGTTCCTCGATATATTTTAGGATTACACAAGTAATTATCCCGCGGATTCCTCCGCCATCGAGGCTTAAAATTCTAATTTTTTTTGCCATGGCTATTAGGTTTTAGGATCTAAAGTTTATGATTTAAGATTTGGGGTCTCGAATTCTAATTTTAGATGTGTGTTAAAGACTTAAAATTACGGTTTGAAGCACCGTTTTAAAGATGCTGTTTTTAATAGTATTCAGTTTAATTTTTGATAAGCCTGCGCCTTGCAAGGCTTTTAGTGTCACCAAATCTTGCTGGCTTTTCAACAGCCAAGCAAATTCGTCTTCCGTTAAGGAACCAGCTGCAAAAAGAATCGACCAGCGTTCTAATTTTTCTCTTGATTTTTCTAAGAAATCTTTTACGTCTTTTTGAATTTCTGGCTTGAATTCTGTGTATTTTTCGCCCAAAACTGTGATGAGGTTTTTGCGCAATTCTTCTAATAATTTTTCAATGTCCATGATTCTTAATTTTTAGAGATTAAATCCAGAAGGCTGTCTTTTGACTGCTTGTCTTTTTTGATTTCATATTGAATCAGTAAATCCATAGCTTCAAGTACTTGTTTTTTAGATTCTTCCAGGAAAACTGGCGTCAAAGTTTCTTTATCTTTCCATCTTTTGAAAAAACCGCCTAGAAGATTTTTTTCTTGGTCAGTCAAAATTGTCCACATGGCAAAAGTGATTTGATTATCGGGTTTGTTCTTTTCATATTCGGCCAATTTTTCAATATTGAGGAATAAAGCTTCAATTTCCGCTTTGTTTTTAGAATACGACGTTGTTGCTTTGTCCATCAATTTTGATGTTTCGACTTTCAATTCTGTAGTTTTTTGATAAGAATATTGATCAAAAACTGCTGTTCTCGTTGACTCGCAAGAAATTGTTGCGAAAGCAAATACAAGCATTAATGCTATTTTGTTTTTTAACTTCTTCATTTTATGCAGGATTTAAAATTACGTAGCCTTGTTTGTCTTTTTTTAATTCGGATAACTTTTGCCAAGTCAGGTTTCTCTTTTCAAAGTGAGGCATGTCTTTGAAGGTTTTCCAATTTCCTCCCCATTCATAGCCGTGCTTTGCGAAAATTTTCACACATTCATACCAATCGGCCACTTTATCATTGTCCCAATCTTTTTTATTATCCCAAGAAGCGACTTTATCGTCGATCATGAGGCAGATATCGACTGCAAAACCATAATTGTGGATGGATTGCCCACCTTTTGCATTGGTGATTTTTTTGCCAGGCTTAGTTCTTCCTTGGGCGTACATATCATTCTGTTCTTCAATGGTTCTAAGGCCTTGCGTGATTCTTACTTTTGCTTTTCCGGTCAGGGCAAGATCGCATTCTTCGATGATTTGAGTTACTTCGTCTCGAATACTCGGATGAAGCAGGGCGATTCTTTGTTTAGTAGGTTTGTCCATAGTATTATTTTTTAATTACAATACAAATATAGAAGAAAATAATCTTTTAAACAAATATAAATAAGATTATTTTCTATTAATGTTTTATTTTTTATTGTAGAAGGGCTAGTCTTGTTAATTTATTAAATGTACTATTTTTTGTGTTTTGTAAGGGTTTTTATTTTGATTGTAATTGAAATTATAAATAAGCGCTGTGTTGCCCTATTTTCAACCATCTGTAAGTGCGAAATCAATTGCTGTAAGTGCGAAATTTTTAACTGTAGGAAAGAAATCTATAACTTTTGGCACGAAATTAATAACTGGGAGTGAGAAGTGTTTTGCTGTAAGAAAGAAATCAATTTCTTAAGGCGAGAAAACAACAACTGGATGTGCGAAGTCAATCATTGTAAAGGCGAAACTGTTGATTAATGAAGCGAAATGCGCGACTTTGAAGGCGAAGATTTTTTCTGAAAGCGAGAAATAATTTCCTTTTTGATGCAAGTGACTTGTTGGCTCTTTATATAGTTCTTGATTTTAGGGAAAAGAAAAAATCCCAGTGGTGCTGGGACTTTTTAGATTTAAGTTTTAGTTTCGCTGTTTGTGTAAATCAATTTCCGTTAATGGCTTTTGTGATTTTATTAAAGCTGAAAAGATTTTGATGGACTGGGTTTCCTCTATAAAAACTGCGAGAAAGCTTGCAGATGCTGATTATTTTGTCATAGATTTCATTGAAGGCGTCAATGGCTTCGCGGGTTACTAATTTTTTTGCTCCTTTGTGGAATTCTTGGATGATGTCAGATTCTTTTAAGGTATCTGCGCAGGCTTCGATCTCGTTTAAAGTGGCTTCGGATGTTCCTTTTTCTATGATTTCGGCTTTGATTTCAGGGGTAATGTTTGTTTTAAACTCGAAAAGCAGATCGATGAGTGCTTCTTGGTCATGGTTTGAGTTTGCGGCGGTGTAATAAGTCGTGAATCCTAAAAGGCTTAAGAGTTCGGCTCTTCTGGCGGGGGCTTTCTTAAAGTCTTCGCTGATTTGGATTTTTAATTCGGAGAGGTTTTTCAGGGCCTTTTTTTGGATGGAATATACTATTGCTGTGGCTTGGCGAAGGTCTTTTGCGCTGTCAAGGCCAAGATAGGTTTGGACGGTTTGGTTGATTTCTTCTTCTAGTTGCTGAAAAAAGACATCGGTCCAGTTGGAGCGTTTTGTTTGCAAAAATTCTTTTTTGAGGACTGCATTTTTAAGGATGACGCTCGATGCGATGATCATCTCGATGTCTTTAACGGTGTAACGGCGGTTGTTCATATTGCGTATATTTAAGTTTAACTTCTGCTTTTCGATACAATTAAAGTGGTGGCGATTGTAAGTGATAAATGTATGTAAATTTTTTGAAGTACAAATTATTGGAAATGAAAAAGCTACTGGTTAGAGTAGCTTTAAATTCTATTATAAATCCTTTAGTTTAATGACAAACTCTTTTTTATTATATTTATCAAGAGTGAAAACTATTTTTTGATAGTATACATTAAAATAATTAAATAATTCTTTGTTTGAATAAAACGGAATGTAATATCCCTCAAATAAGGCATTAAAATTATATTCTGGATGTTGTAGAATCCATTCAAATACTTCTTTCTGCTCTTTTATTATGTCTAATTTTAACTTAGATATATCAATATCATTAGTAGCATGTTTATAGAAATCCTTTACTTCTTTAATACCCTTTACATCTTTGTTAAATATAGCCCCATGTATTGCTTCTATTAATCTTTTTTCTTCCATGACTAAAATCCTCTATTAAATATTATATCTTCTTTATTATTTGTCCCTATTGAAAAATAACCTCGATTGCTAATTTCATCAAGCATATTTTTCTTAACACTCTCAAAATTCGGTCTGTAATGTCCACTACTATTAGAAATTTCTTTAATTATTCCTTTCTCAATTATAATATCTCCTGCTGCAGCAACATTTTCGCCAGATAAGAAACTTGAATGATGGAACTTACCATATTCACTAGACATCGAAATGTAAATTTCTCCCTTTTCAGACATTACATAAATAGCTTTATTGGATATAATAGCTTCACCATCAATATTAATTTCAACACTTCCTGTAGTTTCAAAAAGCTTTCCTTTGTTATTCACAATTTTATCATGCTGTATGAAAATCTCGTATGGGGCTCTTTCCGAATCATTAAGGTATGCAACATTTTTTTCGAATGTTACCTTAGAACCTTTTTTATAAATATTTTCAAGTTGTCTTAGTTCTTTAAATAATCTTTTTGAAGCTCCAATTTTATCAAAATATTTATATGTATCATCAATAATCTCATCTAAATGCTCTGCAAACTCATCAATCTCCTCCAGCTTTTTTTTGTTTTTTACAGTTTTCCTATATTCTGCTAAAACGGTTCTGGCTTCGCTGGCTTTTTGGGTTAAGATTTTGGTTGATAAAACATCGGCTCCTAAAGTACAAATTAATGGAAATGCAAAAGCTACTGTTTTAGAGTAGCTTTAATAAATCAGTCTTCAATTTCTATATAACCATGTGGTGTTATAATGTACATTAATTTCAATTCTTTGGCATCAATAAAAACAGTATGTTTTATTGGAAAATCACTTAAAAAATCCAAATCGTAAGTGACTAAATGCATTGCTCTTCGAGTTCCGTCTCTCACAAGACCTTGCTCTTTATAAGTTAGATAATCTAAAGTTTTCTTAATGTATTGAGTATCTTTTTTATCTAAATAATGCCTTACTTTCTCTAATATTTCATCTTTTTTATTCATAATTTTTATTGTGGTATTTTGATTTTTCTTTTTTCTAATTCGATTGTATATATATCAAAATGAATTTCATTATGAAATAATTCTTTACTATTGAATTTCTGTTCTTTTGCATGTTTTTTAATTTTTTCATATACATATTTTTCTCGTTTGTATGATCTAATAGCATTTGCATCTGTTTGCAAAGTGCCAACTACTTGTGCATCTTCTAAATATTTAGATTTACCTAGAGAAAAGCATTCATCAGCATGCATTGTTTCATGAAAAAGAAAATATTTTGTTACATCTTTTTTATGTCTTATCGTATTTGTTGTAGCATCAAATTGTGCTAGAATACTTGGATGTCCAAAATCTTCAACTAACTCAAGTTTGGTGCCGTACTTTTTGAATATCATTTTTGCCCAATCTTCAATTTCACTTTTCGACAATATTCTTCCGCCATATAATCCAATTTCATCACCATTTCTTGCAATATTATCCAATTGCTCTGCAAACTCATCAATTTCCTCAAGCTTTTTTTTGTTTTTTACAGTTTTCCTATATTCTGCTAAAACGGTTCTGGCTTCACTAGCTTTTTGGGTTAATATTTTGGTTGATAAAACATTGGCTCCTAAAGTACAAATTAATGGAAATGAAAAAGCTACTGGTTAGAGTAGCTTTTCTATTTAAGTGAATCTAATTTCTATAACATTTTCATCTTTAGGATCGTAAAACTTATTGTATAAAGACATGGCTCGAACTAGATTTTTTTCTTTCTTAAATTCAGGATGTTTTGAATTAGCGAGATATTTTTTTTCTTTATATGTAATTTCTACATATATATCTTTGTCAGAGGCATTTCTAAAGCTAGGTGATTCGGAATCGATATGTTTCTCTAAAACTGAGCTAAGAAGATCTTTTTCTAATTTAGTAAGGATAAAGTTTTGGGCTTTCATTATTTTTATTGAAAGTGGATTTTCTTTTCCTAATAGAATTATTAAAAAAGCATTAATGGCGTAATGACCTGTTTTTTTGTAAAAGGTCTCGTAATCTTCTAAAAATGTTTCACTTAATATAAAAATGTTGTTTTTATAAATACTTAAATCTTTCATTTTATTTGTAAATTATAATATTAATATTTGTAAATTCGTCTATAAAGACACTTGCGTTATTATCAATTTTTGAAATCCCTTTAGCTTCCATTAGGCTATAAAAACTAGTAGATTTTAGAGCCTTTATTTTATCTCCATTTTGGTTAAATACTTTCCAAAATTGCTTGTATCCATTGGCTGAACCTCCGGGATAAAGAGGTGATTCATTCCAACTTGCGGTGGCGCCTTTTATTTTTAAAAATATTGAAGGATTCGTCCACAAAATGTTTTCCGAATCCTTTACCGAGTAAATTATCGGGAATCCTAAAATCACAACTTATGAAATTATAGTCATCAAGATCCATTCGATTAAGTTTGCTTTCAGGAAAATCTATAAATTTCCATTCGATTTTTTTTGTATAAATTGAAATTTCATAACTTATGCCATTATGCAATTTTATTTCTTTTTTAATTAATCGATTTGGTATATATTCTAAAACCTCATCCAAATGCTCTGCAAACTCATCAATCTCCTCAAGCTTTTTTTTGTTTTTACGGTCTGCCTGTATTCTGCTAAAACAGTTCTAGCTTCTCCGGCTTTCTGGGTTAATATTTTGGTTGATAAAACATCGGCTCCTAAAGTACAAATTATTGGAAATGAAAAAGCTACTGGTTAGAGTAGCTTTAATAAATCAGTCTTCAATTTCTATGTAACCATGTGGAGTAATTATATACAACAAATCATTAGTTTTTGCATCCACAAAAACAGTATGAAGAATTAAATTGTCACTTTCAATATCTAGGTAATACGAAACTAAATGTAAATCCTTTTTTGTGCCATCACGAATTAATCCATCTTCTTCGTATTTAAGATATTTAAGGCTGTTTTCAATATAATTGATTTTTTTATTGTCTATCGTTTTTTGAACTTTTTTTAAAATTTCTTGTTTACTCATGATTTTATTTTTTTGGTATTGAAATATTGTTCATTTCTAAATTATATAAATGTGTATCAAAATATCTCCAATTATGTAGTAATTCTTCTCTATTAAATCCTTGTTCTTTTGCCTGTTCAACAATTTTATCATGCACATATTTTTCTCTTTTATATGTTCTTAAAAGGTTAGCATCAGTAATTGGTGTTCCTTTAATGTGTACATCTTCTAAATATTTAAGCTTTCCTATCGAAAAACATTCATCAGCATGCATTGTTTCATGAAAAAGAAAATATTTTGTTACATCTTTTTTATGTCTTATCGTATTTGTTGTAGCATCAAATTGTGCTAGAATACTTGGATGTCCAAAATCTTCAACTAACTCAAGTTTGGTGCCGTACTTTTTGAATATCATTTTTGCCCAATCTTCAATTTCACTCTTCGACAATATTCTTCCGCCATATAATCCAATTTCATCACCATTTCTTGCAATATTATCCAAATGCTCTGCAAACTCATCAATTTCCTCAAGCTTTTTTTTTGTTTTTTATGGTCTGCCTGTATTCTGCTAAAACGGTTCTGGCTTCGTTGGCTTTCTTGGTTAAGATTTTGGTTGATAAAACATCGGCTCCTAAAGTACAAATTAGTGTAAATAAAAAAGCTACTGGTTAGAGTAGCTTTTCCATTTATAAGACATTCCAAATCCCATCATTATCTTTTTTAAGAATTGGGAGTTTGTCTTTGTTTTCATTGTACATTTTTAAGTACTCGTCTGTCGTTAAAGCTGTGCCTAATTGGTAGATATTTAAAGTTGTATTTTCGATGATCACAGGGCCGTTACCACCTATTAACGAATTACTATCATCTGATTGGTAATAAAAGATCCATCCAAAATCATGTTTTTCGGTTAATGAATTATAAATAACTATATTAACGCCTAATTCAGGATAATTTTGAGAATATATTTGATTTAAAAAAATGATATATTCTTCTAATTTATTTCTTGCTTCTTGTAATGTATACATCTGTTTTTTAATTTAAAAGTTTGTAGGTAACAATTCGTAAGTGTCGTACTTCAATACAGCTGATTTTCCAGTTTGGCCATCTAAAAATTTTACAGTGCCGTTTTCGTTAATGACATTGAAAAAATGACCAACTTTGCTTTTTGTATTGTTTGCAAATATAATTCCTCTCTGGTTTGGTTTCAATAAAATTTTAATTTCATTAATTGTAATATTTTTGATAAATTTTTTTCCAAATTCAATTTCTAAAAGCAGAGGTGGGTTTGGAAGGTTTAAATACATAGATTTTTCTCCAATTTTAAAAGGGGATTTTGGTAAAGCTGTAGTTGGAAAACCGGCCAATGTTTTGTCAACTGCAATTGCACAATTTGCACAATTCATTTTTCCTTCTTGTAAATTGATTTTCCAAATGCTAAAAACTTTCTTATTTGAAGCTCCTCCTTCAATAATCTCATCCAAATGCTCTGCAAATTCATCAATCTCCTCAAGCTTTTTTTTGTTTTTTACAGTTTGCCTGTATTCTGCTAAAACGGTTCTGGCTTCGCTGGCTTTTTGGGTTAATATTTTGGTTGATAAAACATCGGCTCCTAAAGTACAAATTTCGACCCAAAAAAGATAACTTCTGATTTTGTTTACCAATTCTTTGTTTTTGCTGTTTTCAATCAATGCTAATCCAATTGATGCGACTGATGATAAGATTTGAATGATTCCAAAAACAGTTTTCAGATAAAATAATTTTGACCCTTTGACTAGATATTTTAACTTGGTTAAGTTTGCTATTCCGGTAAATATCGAAACGATGTCTAAAATAAGCCAGGTGGCCTTTTCAAAATTTTCCCAAGCTCCTTTGTCATCAAATGCTTTGAGATAAAACAAAGGTATTGGCACGCCTTCTTCAAGCACCAAGTCTTCATTGTTCTTTTCATTAAGGTCAATAACCGTCATTGGCTGCAATGGATGATGGCGATTATATGTGCTTAATCCAGGTATTTCTAATCCCCAAAATTCGCTTTCAACAATCAAAATATCGTTGTTTTCCTCGAACTTAAAACTGAAATCATCTTTTCTGAAGCCTAAAATTATTTTTTGGTCATAAATCAAGTTTGGTGCAGGGGCATAATTTTTATAGATTTTATTATTGCTGTCTGAATAACTGCTCAATAGCCAGATTTTGGTCAATTCAATTATTACTTTGCTGAAGTTGTTTTCACCACCCCAATCATTCATTTTTTCATATAGCGTAATGAAAGCGCTTTGTTTGCCAATTTTTATAGTCAAAAGCTTATTTAAAAATAAGTCGGGATTAAAATCATTATTGAGATATAAAACTTTGAATAATTTCAACAGCACTTTTTCCTTGTCATTATTTACAATGTCTTTGAGTATTGTAAATAGTATTGTTTCAACTGTTGTACTTTTAAAGTATTTTAATAGATCTAAAGGAAATTCTGAAATGATTGACAGCGCAAAAGGGTCAGTTAATATAGATCTTTCAATTTCTCTGGCTATATCTTTATATATTTTTTCGAGATAAGTTTTTCTTTTAGATTCTGCAAAAAAGGAAAAGATGGTTATAAGTCCGTCAATGCCTAAATATTTTAATTTAACACCTGCATTTTTTTCTAAGTAGTCAATATTTGGATTATTCAAAGATACATTTCCGTCATTTGCATAAGGTATGTACAATAAATATCTTTGCGCTCCAGAGCCGTTGTTTGCTAAAAAGATTTTTTCGGCGTCTAGATACCCAACTTTTTTATTTAAAATTGCCTGTCCAGAGAAATTATTTTTTTGATGTTGCCAATAATTTGAAACTGTCGAATCGCTATTTGAATATTCTAAATAATTAAATGGTTTTTTAACAACTTCTACTTCAATAACAACTTCTTTTAGCTGATTTCCAGTTGGGATTTCCTCGTTGTCGTAATCAGATATTACAGCTCCAATTTTTTGAAGGACTTTTTTAAAATCAACATTTCCTTCAAAAAAATCTCCTGTTTTCGCAGTATAAAATAAACTGTCTTTTCCAAACGGTCTGTTCATAGCAGATTCATTTGAAATTTCTTCAAAACTTCTTTTTGCACGAACTGAAACGAGAGGATCTTGGCGTTCGTTTTGGTTTGCTTCCAACCCAATTTGACTCAAATCTAAAAGCTGCATTCCTTGCAACAGTCCTTGACTTTCTGGATCGAAGTCGCCTAATATATTTGTGTTCATTATTTTTTCTTTAAAAAACCACGCCAGAATTTCTTCCAACGTGGTTGAGGTTAAACAATTGCTTAAAGCTTTTTCAGCGTCATGTTGATTTCCAGCGTTTGATCTGCCGAAAGCTCCACTGTTTGTTCTTTGCTTCCTTCAGTTACTTCAAATTCTGCTACAGGAAAGTCATTATTTGCATCTAACAATAATTGGTATTTTCCAACAGGGATATCATTCAATTCCCAGTTTCCATTGCTGTCGCAATAGGTGAGATCGCGAATGGTTCCGTCAAGGTTCTTTAAGACAATTTTTGATTCGATATTATAGTTGTCTTTTATTTTACCTACAATTCTTGCTTTTTGGCTTGCGCCTAATTGCGCTTCAATCATTTCTAATTCAGTAGACTGCGGTACGCTATCTGGATCTTCAAAATCAGATACATCTTTGTCAAAAGGCAAAGCTTTTGTGACATTTAATCCGATTGATTTTGCCTGAAGAATAGTCAAAGCTGTCGGGAGTCTTGTTGCCCAAGCTTTTCCTTCTTTCTGGCCAAGCGTTTGACGCAATTCATCGGCAATAGACATGAATAATTGGTCTTCAATTACTGGAACTTCACCGCCATTCCAAATCTGTCCGGTTTGCATGTAGTAATTGACGGCTTCTTCAAAACCTGGTCTGACAGTTACAATTACGCGAGCCATCCCGGCTTGCATGAAACTGCGGAAAAGCGGATCGTTATTGTCATATTGATATAAGCTTGCCCAGTCTTTTTTTGTTCCCCAATAATAAGGGTAGAAGTTGTAAGACATAATATCCCACTCAAATGCCTGCTCGATAAATTTTGAAAAAGCGGCATAATCATCCAGTTCTGCACTCACGTTTATTTCGTGATTGCTGAAATTTCTTTCTACCTTTGAATCTAAAGGCTTGAACATGTTTTTTCCGTAAGTTCTTTTTGCCTCTTCATTTTGTTCAATAATGTATGAAATACAGTTTTTGCGCAAGATGATGTTTTCAATTTGACGGTAGAAACCTGGATTTTCATCTTTTATTTTTACTCCGATTGCATTTTCTTCTGCCAATTTTTGGTCGTATTCTTGCAAGGCTTTTTCATAAGCATCCATGATGGCTTTGAAAGTTTCTTGCTGCCATTGTATTTTGGCTTCGGGTGTTAATTCGCATGTAGCAACTAAGGAGCCTGAAATTGCTCTGACATCCCAGAATTTTGCTGATACTGTAATCTTGTCTTTGATCTTGTTCAATGGAAGATCTACCATTTCAGTTACTATATTACCACAGATATAGATATACGAACTAGCCATAATTGCGTCTCCGTATTTGCCTTCTCCAACATTTACAGTACCTTTAACGTTGGTTGCTTGATAATTTTCTGATATTTTAAAGTCGTTATGGTTGAAGACTCCTGTCCATCTTCCAATACCACCATCAGCCTCTTGTCCTAGTTTGTCATCTTTGAAAGAGTGAGAGATATAGATTTTTTCATCGGGCATTGGTTTGACATCAGCATTAAAAATTCCTGCCCAATATTTTGCTGTATTTTCGTTTACCAGACTATAATCTTTTAAATTTAAAGGGATGGTTGCTGTTTTTTCATCTTCAAATTTTCTAGGGTCAATTGGCTTTACTAATGTTGTTCCCAATGATTTGTTTTCAGTCATGCCTAACAAATGCAGTTTGGCAGGTTCTGGAACCATAAATTCAAACATCAAGCGTTTTCCATAGTTGAAAACTTGGTTTTTATAGATTTTATCAACCCATCGATAAACACCAACTACATGTTTGTCGCCTTTGGTATTGTCAAAACCATGCTTGTTGTTTTCTTCAAACTCTTCGATGATTTTGGTAACTCGCTCTTCTTTTACTTTTGTCACAATGCGCTCCATGGCACGTTCTGTGACTTCTTTGGCTTGTGTAATTGCTTGTCGGTTGCTTTCTTCTTTTGTAGAATGCGTTGCTGTGCCAACATTTGTTCCTAGCGTAAATTGCGCTGATCCTTGCGCTCCCCAATTTGCTCCAAAAGAGGCAGTGGCTGAGAAATCTTTGTCTTCTTGCAATATTTTCGCAACTTCGCTTTGCATTTCAAAACGGTTTGTGCTGGTCGTGTCTGAAAGCTGCTCTCTTTCAGATTCACTAGAGATTGATGTCGTGTTTTCGCTTCGGCGTAATTTTCGAGTGGCTTTTTCTTTGTATTCACGAGCCATTATGTTTTCGATGTGCGCTACATCTCCTTCGATATAGCCCTGAACCGTTTGTTCAACCTTTTTATAATCGGCAATACCCAATTGTTTAACTCCAAATCCAGACGGGATGAAATTGTTTTGAATAACAGGAGGGTTTGTTGTGCCATTTCCAGGATTCTCAGGGTTTTCATTTCCAGGATTTCCAGGTTCAGGGTTTTCAGGTAAATCTGGACCATCAACAAGGGTTACTAAAAATCCTGATAGGCAAGAAATAGTTTTCCAATTTTGAATAGAAAATGACTTAACGGCTCCGTTTGAAAAGCTAATCGTTATTGTTAAATTGGCTAATCCG
This sequence comes from Flavobacteriaceae bacterium PS02334, assembly GCA_029959295.1. GTDB lineage: Bacteria > Bacteroidota > Bacteroidia > Flavobacteriales > Flavobacteriaceae > Flavobacterium. The sequence continues at coordinate 410,891 of JASCOH010000004.1, forward strand.
TTCAAAAATGCAGTTTGCAATAATTTTTTATCATGGAACAAGCTACTTATCGTAACCGAGTTTAATACTCTTCCCATATCAAATGCTGTCGAAGTCGTTGTGCCGTTGCTTTGTGTGACATCTGTTTTAACATGAGTAATTTGCCATGAGTTGTCGGGTAACTCTAGGGTCATGTCAAAATCTACATATTTTTTGGTTGTTTCAAAAATGGAATTTTTATATACTTTTGAGCAAATTTGATAACTGAATGGAGATGCTCCTTTTGATGTGACAACGGGAACAATTACGCCTCCGATGCTTACAGAACTTGTGTTTTGACTTGCTGTATTGTCGATAATTTTTTGTGAATTATTACGCAATCCATCTTGAATCAATGAATATATGTCAGTGAATTCCATCGTTTCTAGGACAGACAACTGAGAGTAAGATCTGGTTTTTTGAATGCCGTCGCCGTGTTTTGTTTCTTGTTCATCATCTCTCCTGATTTCTAAAATTTCTAATAAAGTATCAAAGCTTTCTTTTGTTAGAAACTCATTCAAATAGTCGAAATCTAATTCGCTTCTGAATTGAAATTTGAATTTAGGCAGCTTAGGTTGCGGTATACTTGGAGGCTGATTGCAAGGATCATTAGCATCATATTGTCCTTCAGGTTTTTTGTTGTTGCACCAATCCCTTTTACTATCTTCAAGTTGTTGCTGATGCTTTTTTATAATAGAATCAATAATTTCCTGGTGCTCTTCAACGGCTTCATCATAAGATTGTTGATATTCTTTGCGATAGTTTTTTTCTAATTTTTGTAGCTCTTTCTGAAGTTTTAAATGCTTATCAATTGTTCTTTTTGATTCAGAATTAGACCAAAATTTTTTCATTTCTTCACTTGGAAGTGAATCAACAGGATCAGTGCTTTTGGCTTTTAAATTGGCTTGAATAGTGTTAACAACAGGTTCTTTTTTGTCAAATAGCTCTTTAGGAAGTACTACTTTGGCATTTACAATATTTTTGATCAATTCAGTTTCAAAAATGCCAACATTATCCAACCGTGCTCTATCGTATTCCTTATTAATTGTATCAATATTATTGGAAATGTGATTTGCAATCAATAATTGCATTATAGCTTCTTTTACATAAAAATCTTTTTGCGTTATTACTTGATAAAAAAGATTGTCCCACAATAATTTCAATGTATCAGAGGAAAGATTTGTAGAAAGATTATTTATTTTTTCTATCAATTCATTTGTGTTGAAAGTGTGCTTATTTCGTGCAACCCAAATTGCAAATTCCATAAAATCGGATTTGATTTTTGATTTTAGAATTTCTTCTGATAAGGGAATAAAAGTCGTTGCGGCAACCTGCATTGCCTGCCAATTGCTAACTTTGCTGCTTTTTGTTTCAACGCTCAGATCAAATACTGAAGCTCGATTTGTTGCATTTCTAAAGACAAATCTTTTTTCTTTTAAATTCTCATCTGACAATCCAGGGGCTCTCATCGTAACAAACCTGAAGAGCGTGTTTTTAATTTCTGTACTCATAAAATAAATTTTTAATATGTTTAAATAAATTGTTTGAAATAAATCATATATTTTTTTCAATCACTATAGTCTAGGAGTTCCGGAATACCTAATTTTAAGCTTTAATTGAATTTTTGACTTAACTTCGATGCAAATATAGAAGATAATAATCTTATAAATCTAATTTTAATTAAGATTTTTTTCTATTATTTTATAAATAGCTATGAATGAGTTTTTAATGGTATTTTATATGAATTATATTATAACTTATGTATCCTATCTAATTCATTTTCAATAGAAGTAATGGAAAATAAATATATATAATAAAAGCTTATTTTCTTCTAATTAATAGAAAACACTATGATTTTAGTTTTTATAAAGATTTTTTTCCTATTTTTGTAGAAATTTTATAAGACAATCTCATGGTTTCAGAAAGAGTAGGAGAATATATGGCCAAAAAAGGCATAAGCTATTATGCATTTGAAAACAGCATTGGCGCCAGCAGGGGAAGTATTTCAAAAGCTGTAAAAGAAGGAAAAAGCATTGGTTCTCAAGTTTTAGAAAATATTCTTTCAATATATACAGATTTGAATCCGACTTGGCTTTTGACCGGACAAGGGAATATTTTTGTGGAAAATGAATTGATTCCTAGGAATAATAAAATGGAAACTTTCAGACTGAAAACAGATTCTTCTTTGGAAATCCAACAAATTCCGCTGTATGACATTGAAGCCGTTGCCGGATTGGTACCGCTTTTTCAAGACAGCAAATCGCAAGAACCGATTGACCATATTTCGATTCCGCATCTGCCAAAATGCGACGGTGCGGTTTATGTGACAGGAGACAGCATGTATCCGTTGCTGAAAAGTGGCGACATTGTTTTATACAAAGAAATCAACGATATAAGAAACGAGATTTTTTGGGGAGAAATGTATCTTTTGAGCATCGACATGAGCGGCGAAGAATATATTACGGTAAAATATATCCAGAAATCAGAAAAGGAAGGCTTTGTAAAGCTCGTAAGCCAGAATAAGCACCATCAAGACAAAGACGTCGAGTTGTCAAAAATAAAGGCGCTGGCGCTTGTAAAAGCAAGCATCAGAATTAACGCAATGCACTAATAAAAAAGGCGGACAATTGTCCGCCTTAAATTTCAATATAATTTTTACTGCAGGTTTCCAGATTTTAATCAGTGAATCTGCAGTGATTTTTATTTTTTTGCTGTCGCTGGATAAACATTGTTCTCCTGTTTCACGTCAGCCATTTGATGTTCAGGATCAATTTCGATTTTTGAAATCTGGCTTAATCCTTTATTGATTGTGAATTTGTAATTTGGGTAAGCCCAGTCAAAACCAGTCAAAACCGTTCTTTTCACATTCCCAAAAGGATTCGGTTTTTCGCCGTGCATCATCTGAAGCGGTGCATAGAAATATTCTTTTGTTCCGTCAGAATAAGTTACTAAAATATCCAAAGGCATTGGCATTTTGCCGATTCTTTGCACAGAAACTTCTGTTTTTCCTGAAACTTCTTTTGCTTCTTTTATAGCAAAATCAATAGTGTTTGTAGTTTGCGTCCAATCAATTAAATACCAATCCAAGTTCATTCCTGACACTTTTTCAGCCGTTCTTTTGATGTCGTTTGGTGTTGGATGCGTGAATTTAAAATCGGCATAGAATTTCTTCAAAGTTTTGTCTAAATTCTCTTGACCGATAATATAAGCCAATTGCGTCAAGAACAATTCGCCCTTGCTGTAAGAAGAAATGCTGTAAATCATATTTTCTTCAAAACGGTCGCCGTGCGTAGTTTGAGGCTGTTCTCTTCCGGTTTCCACCATATAAAAATAGTTGGAATAAGCGCCTTCGAAAGGTTTTTCAGCATGTTTTCCTGGAACTAATTTTGACATCGCCAAGTCAGAAATATACGAAGTAAATCCTTCGTCCATCCAACCGTGTTTTGATTCATTCGTAGCTAAAATGTGCTGAAACCAAGAATGTGCCATTTCATGAGCCGTCACTCCAATCAGGCTGTTTGCCGTTCTGTCGCCAGTAATTAGCGTACACATTGCATATTCCATGCCGCCGTCGCCACCTTGAAGTACAGAATATTGTTTGTAAGGATATTGGCCTACGTTTTTATTGTAGAAATCCATCAGTTCAGCAGTTTTTGGCTGTAATTTTTTCCAGTTTTCAATGATTTTCGGATCGTTTTTATACAAGAAATGCAACTCCACGCCATTCGGGCCAGGATATACATCGTGGATAAAATCTTTATCTGCAGCCCAAGCAAAATCGTGAACCATCGGCGCTTTAAAATGCCAAGTCAAGGTTTTTGCTTTCTTCGGAATTACGACCTGCGTTCCTTTATCTTCGTAGCCAAAACCGATTTCATTTTTGTTTTGAAGATATCCGGTACCGCCTAAAACGTAATTTTTGTCGATCGTAATTTTTACATCAAAATCACCCCAAACGCCGTGAAATTCTCTTCCGATATAAGGATCAGCGTGCCATCCTTCAAAATCATATTCCGCCATTTTTGGATACCATTGCGTCATGGAAAGCGCCACGCCTTCTGAACTGTTTCTTCCTGAACGGCGAATCTGTTCTGGAACCTGGCCGTCAAAATCTAACGTGAAAGTTGTTTTTCCGCCAGGCAAAATTGGTTTTGCCAGTTCCACTTCCAAAATTGTTCCGACAGAATTTGCTTTTGCAGCAACTCCGTCTTGCTTGAAATTAGTAATTTTCAAATAGCCAATCTGGGCTGGTTTTAAAGTGCTGATTCTGCTTTCTTTTTTCTCCGTAGCACCCGATTTGAATGTTTTTACCATCCTTTTATCCGGATCGTTGATGGACTGCAATCTTGCGTCCATTTCGCTTCCGGGCTGGAACGCATTGTTATATAAATGGAAAAATACTTTTTTCAAAGTATCGGGAGAATTATTGGTGTAAACCAGTTCTTGATTTCCTTTGTATTGGTATGTTTTTACGTCAAGATTTACATCCATTTTATAGTCAACGTGCTGTTGCCAATAGGTTTTTTGACCAAAAGCACTTCCAATAAAAAATAGAAATAAAAGGGAAAGAAATTGATTTTTCATAATTGTATAAAATAAAAAATGGAAGGATTTCTCCTTCCATTCAAATAAATTCTAGGATTATTTTTTCGCCATTTTCTCTGCCATAAGCAAGGCGTTGTAAGCATTTACCATCTTTCCAGATTTTGAAACTTTAGCAAAAGAACGCTTGTTTGCTTTTTCTCCTGATAAAACTACTTCAATATTCGTAGGAATTCCAGAATCCATCAAGATTTGTTTTACTTGAGGCGCTGTCAAAGTTGGATAATAAGAACGGATCAAGGCTGCAACTCCGGCAACGTTTGGTGAAGCCATTGAAGTTCCTTGTAAATATTTGTACTGGTTATCAGGAATCGTAGCATAAATTTGAACTCCAGGAGCAAAAACGTCTACGTCTTGCGTTCCGTAATTTGAGAAATCTGCAACTAAATCAGAACCGTATTTTGTGTTCAAAGCACCGATTTTGATTACGTTGTTCGTAATTTCCCCAGAAGCGTTTCTGTCATTTGGAAAACGGTCTGCAGTATCTAAATCTGTTCCTTCATTTCCAGCTGCCAGAACAACCAAAACGTCTTTTTCGCCTGCATATTTTAAAGCATCATAAACCCATTCTTTGTGTGGAGAATAGCTTTTTCCGAAACTTCCGTTGATCACTTTTGCACCGTTGTCAACTGCATAGCGAATTCCAAGAGCGATATCTTTGTCATATTCATCTCCGTCAGGAACAGCTCTAACTGCCATGATTTCCACATTATTTGCAACTCCGTCGCCGCCCAAACCATTGTTTCTTACTTGAGCAATGATTCCCGCAACGTGCGTTCCGTGAAGCGCACCTTTTTTCTCTGGCCCGATCACGTTATTGTTGCCATATTTTGTGTCTTTCAAGTCATCGATATTATCGCCTAAAACTTTTCTTCCGTTGAATTCTAAGTTTAAGTTATAGTCTACTTGACTGTCAAAATGCTCTTTGGCTTCCATGATTTGCTCATCGAATTCAGCCTTCGGAATATTTGATAAAATTTGAATAAATCTAGGTTTTACTTGATTTACCAAAGCATTTGTAGAGTTCAAAGTTTTTAAATCTTCAACAGTATAATTGTCTTTTTTCAACTCAGCTCTGATTGCTTTATCGGCAGTAAAAATAAAATCGAATTGTTGCTTTTGTGCTTTAGCTTCCTTAAATTCTTTATCAAATTCAGCTTTAGCTTTTTTGTAAGTTTCTGAACCGTCATCGCCTTTTTTTACGATTCTTGTCAATTCAAGATTTTCGCCGCTGATATCGCCAAGAAAATTCCAACCGTGAACGTCGTCAATGTAACCATTGTTGTCATCGTCAATTCCGTTTCCAGCGATTTCTTTAGTGTTTTTCCATATAACACCTTGTAAATCTGGGTGTTCAATGTCAACTCCAGAATCAACAACTCCAACGATTACTTTTGTTCCTTTTTTGTTTTTTAATAATTCAGAATAAGCTTTATCTACGCTCATTCCAGGAATTGTATCTTTCAGGATATCTAAATGGCTCCATCTTTTTAGGTCGGTTTCCTTAATTTCAGCATTTTTTAATGCAATGTTTTCAATGCTCGTAACTGGAGCAAGAGTGCTTTTGGTAGCGCCACAACTTGCTAAAACCAATGCAGATAGAAGCGTGAGGGAAGATAATTTAAGTATTTTCATTTTAACTTTTTTAGTTTCAACTTAGGATAGGTCAAAAATAGTATGTCTTTGTTACAAACTTGGCAATAATTAACTTTATTTTTTAGGAAAGTTTGCTTATGAAAGAATTTCCTCGCAAGTAAAAACTTCTTTCAACCGAACGCCCTTTTCTGTGTTTTCAACTGTGATTATTTGATTGTGAGCATCATGTTCTAAGAATAAGTAGTAATTATTTTCAGCAGCTTCAGTCAAAAATTTTGCTTTTTCTGGCAAAGTCAATAACGGACGCGTGTCATATCCCATTACATAAGGCAACGGCAAATGTCCCGCAGTTGGCAATAAATCTGCCATAAAACAGATAGTTTTGTCTTGATATTGAATCTTCGGAATCATCATTTTTTCAGTATGGCCATCTGCGAAGAAAATATCAAAACCCAATTCTGAATTTTTAAGCAGATCATTTTCAGGCCTTTTTATAAATTCCAATTGACCGCTTTCTTGTATAGGAAGAATGTTTTCAGTCAAAAAGGAAGCTTTCTCTCTCGGATTTGGTTTTGTGGCCCAATTCCAATGATTGTCGTTGGTCCAAAATTTCGCGTTTTTAAAAGCGACTTCATATCCAGTTTTGGTTGCATTCCACTGAACACTTCCGCCACAATGGTCGAAATGCAAATGTGTCATGAAAACATCAGTAATTTGGTCTCTGTGAAAACCATATTTTTCTAAAGATTTATCAATTGAATGATTTCCCCAAAGCGAATAATAGCCGAAAAACTTTTCAGATTGTTTGTCGCCCATTCCGGTATCGATTAAGATCAAGCGATTTCCGTCTTCAATCAAAAGGCATCTTGCCGCAATATCAATGAGGTTGTTTTCATCGGCCGGATTTGTCTTGTTCCAAATAGTTTTCGGAACTACGCCAAACATTGCGCCACCGTCCAGCTTAAAATTGCCTGCTTCAATTGGGTATAATTTCATAAATAATTGATTTAAACTTACTGATTTCTGAATTGAGAATTCTCAATTTTATACGTCGCAATTTATGAAATCCTTTGTAAAAATCGGCAATAAGAAATTTCTATGCAGTCATCCGTTATAAAAATGTTACTAATTATGGAAAAAACTAAATATGACGTATCTTTGCAAATTAATTAGACTAAATTTAAATACACTATGATAAAGGTATCTGATTCAGCAAGTAAAAAAATCGTCAATATGATGGAAGAAGACGGTTTTGACGCAGCCAAAGATTACGTTCGAGTAGGCGTAAAAAGCGGTGGATGTTCTGGATTGTCTTATGAATTGAAATTTGACAAAGAACTTGGAGAAAATGACAAAGTTTTTGAAGATAATAATGTAAAAATTGCCGTTGAAAAAAAATCATTCTTGTATTTAGCAGGAACAATCTTGGAATTTTCAGGAGGTTTAAACGGAAAAGGATTTGTTTTCAATAATCCAAACGCAAGCAGAACTTGTGGATGTGGGGAGAGTTTCTCTCTTTAGTCGAATGTCAAAAGTCATCAAGTCGAAAGACTCGCATTGGCTTTAAGACTTTAGACTTTCAAACTTTAAGACTTAAAAATGAGTAAATATACCGAAGACGATTTAAAAATCGAGCTCGAAAATAAAGAATACGAATACGGATTTTATACTGATATTGAATCGGAGACGTTTCCTATTGGTTTAAACGAAGATATTGTTCGTGCTATTTCTTTGAAAAAAGAAGAACCACAATGGATGACCGACTGGAGAATCGAAGCTTTCCGAGCATGGAAAGAAATGATTGAACCAGAATGGGCAAATGTTCACTATGTGAAACCTGATTTTCAGGCTATTGCTTATTATTCGGCACCAAAATCGGTTGACCCAAACAAGACACTTGATGATGTTGACCCAGACTTGTTGGAAATGTATAAAAAACTGGGAATCTCCATTGACGAGCAGAAAATGATGAACAATGTCGCAATGGATATTGTGGTCGATTCAGTTTCTGTGGCAACCACTTTCAAGAAGACTTTGGCTGAAAAAGGAATTATTTTTTGTCCGATTTCAGAAGCAATCAAAGAACATCCAGAATTGGTGAAAAAATATCTAGGTTCAGTTGTTCCACAGAAAGATAATTTCTATGCAGCGTTGAATTCGGCTGTTTTCTCTGATGGAAGTTTCTGTTATATTCCAAAAGGTGTTCGTTGTCCGATGGAACTTTCAACGTATTTCCGAATTAATCAAGCAGGAACTGGTCAATTTGAAAGAACACTTGTCATTGCTGACGAAGGAAGTTATGTTTCGTATTTGGAAGGTTGTACAGCACCATCCCGTGATGAGAACCAATTGCATGCTGCAGTTGTAGAATTAATCGCAATGGACGATGCTGAAATCAAATATTCAACGGTTCAAAACTGGTTTCCAGGAAATAAAGAAGGAAAAGGTGGGGTTTATAACTTTGTGACAAAGAGAGGTTTGTGCGAGAAAAACGCAAAAATTTCTTGGACACAAGTAGAGACTGGTTCTGCAGTAACGTGGAAATATCCTTCTTGTATCTTGAAAGGAGATAATTCGGTTGGAGAATTTTATTCGATCGCCGTAACCAATAATTATCAGCAAGCGGATACCGGAACTAAGATGATTCACTTAGGAAAAAATACAAAATCAACGATTATATCAAAAGGAATTTCTGCCGGAAAGTCGCAAAACAGCTACCGTGGATTGGTGCAAATCAGTTCAAGAGCCGACAATGCGAGAAACTTTTCGCAGTGTGATTCGCTTTTGATGGGAAATAATTGTGGAGCACATACTTTTCCGTACATTGAATCAAAAAATCCTTCCGCAAAAATAGAACACGAAGCGACGACAAGTAAAATTGGTGAAGACCAAGTTTTCTATTGCAACCAAAGAGGAATCCCGACTGAAAAAGCCATTGCCTTGATTGTGAACGGTTTCAGTAAAGAAGTTTTGAATAAGTTACCAATGGAGTTTGCGGTTGAAGCACAAAAGCTATTGGAGATTTCTTTGGAAGGAAGTGTTGGTTAAATAATTAAAAGAGATATTAATTATGGGAACTAAAGAAAAAAGAACAACAGATGAGGTAGTTGCTTATTTATTAAAGAGCAAAAAAGAAATGCAGGATGAAATTAAGAAAGATGTTCATACCAAAGAATTTCAGGAAGCTTTGCAAAAATTAAGAGCAAAAAAACAACAAAAGAATGTATAATTTTGCTTTCATTGGTGGAGCAAATAACAGTTATGTATTTGAAACATCAAATGGAATCGTTTACGAAATAAAATTTAAGCATTCGCCTTATTTATTAAATGAAAATGCTGAATATTCAGATTTGATTTATGAGTTTGTGATTGATGTCGCGATTAATAATTCTGGTAAAAAACCAACTTTAGATGTTGCTGTAAGTGAAACAGTTGCAAGCATTTTTAAAGATTTTTTTACTAAAAACACATACAATATCTGTATTTACATTTGTGATTCATCAGATGGAAGACAAGAAATTAGAAGAAGAAAATTTGACGATTGGTTTTACAAATATCAAACAGATTCTTTTATGAAATTAGATGAAGTTTTGGTTGATTCTAACCAAAATCGATATCCAATTTCAATGGTTATACTAAAAGATAACCCTTATTTTAAAGAAATAGTAATTGCATTTGCTGATATTTCAAGCAGCAACAAATAAAAACAAAGAATGTTAAGTATAAAAAATTTACACGCTGGAATTGAAGATAAAGATATCTTGAAAGGAATCAATCTTGAAGTGAAAGCTGGCGAAGTTCACGCAATTATGGGGCCAAATGGTTCTGGAAAAAGTACGCTTTCTGCAGTTATCGCAGGAAATGAACATTATGAAGTGACAGAAGGTTCTGTTGAGTTGGATGGAGAAGATTTGGCTGATTTGGCTCCGGAAGAAAGAGCGCATAAAGGTGTTTTCCTATCTTTTCAATATCCGGTTGAGATTCCTGGGGTTTCGGTAACGAACTTCATGAAAACAGCTATCAATGAATCTAGAAAAGCAAAAGGTCAGGAAGAAATGCCAGCCAATGAAATGCTGAAATTGATTCGTGAGAAATCTGAATTGTTGGAAATCGACCGTAAATTCTTGTCTCGTTCCTTAAACGAAGGTTTTTCGGGAGGAGAAAAAAAGAGAAACGAAATCTTCCAAATGGCGATGCTTGAGCCTAAGCTTGCAATTTTGGATGAAACCGATTCTGGTCTTGATATCGATGCTTTGAGAATTGTGGCAAACGGTGTGAATAAACTGAAAAGCGAAAACAACGCCATCATCGTAATCACCCACTACCAAAGACTTTTAGACTATATCGTTCCTGATTTTGTTCACGTTTTATACAATGGAAAAATCGTAAAATCAGGCGGAAAAGAATTGGCTTACGAATTGGAAGAAAAAGGTTACGACTGGATCAAAGCCGAAAATTAGTTAGCAGTTAACAGTTAGCAGTTTGCGAAAACTCATAACTCATAACTTATAACTCATAACTAAACACAATGGAATTAAAAGAAAAACTTATATCGTCTTTTATGGCTTTTGAAGAACAAGTGGATGTCGATTCTGACTTGCACGATGTTCGTACAGAAGCATTTAAGAATTTTGAAGAAAAAGGCTTCCCGACAAAAAAAGACGAAGCTTGGAAATATACTTCGCTGAATGCCATTTTGAAAAACGACTTTAGCGTATTCCCAAAAAAGGAAAATGCTGTAGAATTTTCAGAAGTAAAAAAATATTTCATTCACGAAATTGATACGTATAAAGTAGTTTTTGTGGACGGCGTTTTCAGTTCGTTTTTATCTTCGACAACACACGACGGTTTGGATGTTTGCTTGATGTCATCGGCATTGACAAAGCCAAAATACAAAATGGTAATTGATGAATATTTCAACAAAATTGCCAATAAAGAGGAAAGCTTGACTTCTTTAAATACGGCTTTTGCATACGAAGGCGCCTACATTAATATTCCAAGAAATAAAGTAGCGGACAAGCCGATTGAAATCATAAATTTTTCTACAGGATCAGAAGCCGCGCTTTTGATACAGCCAAGAAATTTGATTATTGTTGGAGAAAATGCGCACGTTCAAATCATTGAAAGACACCAATCTTTGAATGAAAATCCGGTATTGACAAATTCAGTTACCGAGATTTTTGCTCAAAAAAGAGCGATTGTAGATTATTATAAAATTCAAAATGACAATCTGGAAGCTTCCTTGATTGATAACACTTATATCGCCCAAAAAGAACAAAGCCATGCTTCTGTGCATACTTTTTCTTTTGGAGGCAACTTGACTAGAAACAACTTAAATTTTTACCACCAAGGCGAACATATCGATTCTACTTTGAAGGGAATCACGATTATTGAAGGAAAACAGCACGTTGACCATTATACTTTGGTACAGCATGCGACGCCAAATTGTGAAAGCCACCAGAATTACAAAACGATTTTGGATGAAAAAGCAACTGGCGTTTTCAACGGTAAGATTTATGTAGAAAAAGAAGCGCAAAAAACCAATGCTTTCCAGCAGAATAATAATATTTTGTTGAGCGATAAAGCTTCGGTAAATGCAAAACCGCAATTGGAAATCTTTGCTGATGACGTGAAATGTTCGCACGGTTGCACAATTGGTCAGTTAGACGAAAAGGCAATGTTTTATATGCAATCTCGCGGAATTCCTGAAAAAGAAGCGAAAGCTTTACTGATGTATGCTTTTACGAATGAAGTCATCGAAAGCGTAAAAATTCCGGCTTTAAAAGCTCGAATCACTAAAATTATTGCCATGAAACTTGGCGTTAATATTGGTTTTGATTTGTAATTAAAACGTTTTTTTAAAATAGTGGAAGCGATATCGAAAGATGTCGCTTTTTTTTATTTAGAATTAATAAAAATAATTTGCACAAATCAATTACGCTTCCTAGATTTGCAATTTAGAATTAATCTAAAGTAAGATGCAAATTTATACCAAGGCTTTCATTTCCTTATCTGTTCTTTTCGTGACAAATGCTTTTTCTCAAGAGCAGGTTAAAGATACCACTACAACAAAATTGGAAGAAGTGGTGGTTACAGGGCAAATCGAAGCACAATCATTAAAGAAATCGGTTCATAACGTAAGAGTAATTTCAAAAGAAGATATTAAAGGTCTTGCGGCTAATAATCTTGGAGATGTTTTAAATCAATATTTGAACATTTCCATCAGAACAAATGGTGGCGACGGGCGTTCAACGGTTTCCATGTTTGGATTAGATTCTCAATATTTCAAAATTCTGGTTGATAATATTCCTTTAGTAAGCGATACCGGATTAGGAAATAATATTGACTTGACCCAAGTGAATCTTGACGACGTTGAACAGATTGAAATCATTGAAGGATCGATGGGCGTAACACACGGTGCAAATGCTGTCACAGGTGTTCTGAATATCATTACAAAGAAAAAATCACTTTATAAATGGGAAATAGCAACTTCTGTACAAGAAGAAACGGTTTCTGATGAGTTTGCTTTTTTTGACGAAGGAAGGCATATTCAGTCGTTAAAAATTTCTCATAATATTAATGACAATTTATTCGCTTCAATTGGGGGCAACAGAAATGATTTCGCTGGTTTTTTTGATGGCGGTCAGGGCAAAGATTATACCGCAGGAAACGGTCCGAGAGGGTATAGATGGCTTCCGAAAGAACAGGTTGTGGGCAATGGTTTGCTGGCGTATACCAAAAAGGATTTCAGAATTTTTTACAAATTTGATTATTATAGAGAAAACGTTGATTTTTACAATACGATCATCAACCCAATCAACAATTATCCGTTTCCAGAGACTTTTTATGCGAATGACAGAAGGTATGAAACGGAAAGATTTTACCATCATTTAAATTCTTCGGGCAAATTATTTTCACAAGTTGGGTACAATATTTCGGCTTCGCACCAAAAGCAGCAAAGAGACATTGAAAGATTCAGATATCAGCTTGAAACTGGTGCAGAATCGCAAAACGACAAGCAGACTTATCAGTCAACAGAAGTAATTTATTCAACAGGAACATTTAATAATTTCTTTGCGAATAAAGGACCAGTTGATTTACAGCTTGGATATGAAATAGTGAATGAAAACGGATTTGCAAATGCAGCATCTGGAAGTTTCAAAGACGAAAACCAGCTTGAAAAAAATGTCAGAAGGCGTGTCGAAAACTATGATGTTTTTACGGTTGCAGAAATAAAATTTACAGATCGATTTTCTGTTCGTCCAGGAATCAGGTTTTCTTCGCAGTCTATGTTCCAAAATCAATATGCTTCTTCTTTAGGTCTTCGTTATTTGTTTGACAAAGGAATTGAAGTCAGAGGATCTTTAGGAAAATCATACAGGACTCCAAATTTTGATGAGCTTTATTCTTATTTCGTAGATACAAACCACAATATTCAAGGAAATGAAAACCTAATTCCGGAAGCCAGTACTTCATATGAAATCAGTGCTAAAAAAATCACCAGTTTTTCTTCAGGAGCGCAACTTTCAAACAATATTGCCGTGAGTTATTTAGATGTTGATGATCGAATCAGCTTGGTTTTAGAATCAGTAGTTCCTTTTCAAGAATATAGATATATGAATATCGACAAATATAAGATGTGGAATATTTCTTCGACGCATCAATTTGCTTATCATAATTGGAATGTCAAAGGAGGAATTGGCCTTGTTGGAATTTCTCAAAAAATTGACCTTGCGGCAGAAAACATTACTTCTGACGACAAATTTTTATACACGTTGCAGATGAATGCAAATGTGTCTTATAATGTTCCAAAATGGAATACTCTTTTCTCAGTACTTTACAAATACAACGGGAAACAGCAACAATTCGTTACTTCTTCAGATGCTGATGGCAATACTAATTTTTTTCTATCTGAATTAGAATCTTATGGATGGATGGACGCATCTGTCAGAAAGTCATTTTTCAAAAATAAATTTGAAGTGACCGGCGGTGTCAGAAATCTTCTTGACGTTACATCAGTACAGCTTTCTCAAGGAAACCCTAATGCCGCTCACGCCGCAGGATCTGATTTGCTGTTAGGATATGGCCGTTCTTATTACCTAAAACTTACGTATAACCTTAATTTTAATTAATACATATAATCATGAAAAAAAATCTAATTTTTATTCTTTCCTTCGTCTTGCTTGCCATCGGAGCTTGTAGTGATGATGATAACAGCACGACAAATCAAGTGTCGGTTGCATTTTCAGTTCCATCAATTAATTTGACTGAAAATACAACGCCAATTCAAATTTTATTCTCTTCTCCAACAACTGAATCAGGTAATTTGACAATTACATATGCAGCCAATAGCGTTGCTTATGGTACTGATTTTTCTACTTTGCCAGCTGCAACTCAAAATACAATTGTTGTTCCTTTTGCATCAAATGTTTCTTCAGCAAGCTTTTCTTTCAATAAAATTATAAATGCTATTGAAGGTCAGGTAAAAAATGTTGTTTTTACAATTTCAAATGTTTCTTTAGCAAATTCTTCTATTGCCGGAAATACTACAATTCAAGTAAACTTCAATGAAACAGCTTCTTTAGGATCTTCTATTGCTGCAGAAGTGGGAGGCGCATCACAGCCAAACCAAGTTTACGTTGATTTGAGCAGCGGTAATAAAACTTCAGTTCCTAGAGTTTCTTGGGATTTAGGATTTTATTCTGGTTCAGAATTTAGAGTTGCCTTAAACAGTTCAGTAAAAATGTCTGTGAAGAAATTAGAAACTGCAAACATTGATGAGGTTCAAGTTGAAGATCCATCGATGATCATCAACACAGGCCAAGGAAATGTAAACCAAGTAGATGCTCCAGCCGGAAACATCAATGAAACAGCGATGACTGCAGTTTCTGATAACAATGATGACAACAAAGTATATATCATCAACATGGGAAATAATCCTGGAACTACACCAGCTGTTGGTTCTGAAGCTACTGCTTCTGGTCCGCACAGAGGATGGAAAAAAGTAAGAATCTTGAAAAGCGGCAACGACTATAAAATTCAATATGCTGACTTAGGAGCAACAACGCACCAAGAAAAAACAATTTCAAAAAATGCAGCTTTCAACTTTACATTCTTTAGCTTAGTTTCAAACAATGTAGTGCCGGTTGAACCTCAAAAAAATCAATGGGATCTTAACTTTACAAGTTTTGTGAATGTGGTAAGCCTTGGCGGACCTCCAGTTCCTTACAACTACCCTGATTTTGTAGTAACAAATACTAAAGGAGGAGCGTCTTCCTACCAAGTTTTAAACTCTGAAGGATTCACTTATGATTCTTTCACTCGTGCCAATGTAAATGAAACTAAATTTACGGCAGACCAAAGAAATATCGGTTCTAACTGGAGAGCAACTAGTGTTGTTGGGCCTGATGGAAATCCAGTTTCACAGTTTGTTGTAAGATTAGATCGTTTCTTCGTAGTTAAAGACGCTGCCGGAAATATTTATAAATTAAAATTCACAAGCGCATTAAGTGCTACTGGAGAAAGAGGTTTCCCTGTTTTCCAATACGCATTATTGCAATAATTTTAAATAGGTTTTATTAGTTAAGAACCGAGCAGTAATGCTCGGTTTTTTTATGTTTATATACTGAAAATGTCTACAGAATGTATAAAAGGTTCTACAGATAAGAATAATTGTTCTACAGATGATATAGAAGGCTCTAGAGATGATATAAAGACTTCTACAGATAGCAACTAAGCTTCTAGAGATAAGATATAAGGTTCTAGAGAATGCATAACTTGTTCTAGAGATGAGACAAAAGGTTCTAGAGATGAGATATTTTACCAAATAAGCAGTCATTAGGCAACCAATCTAAAATTCTTAGGGAAATTAAAGATAGCTTCAGCTCCTCCAAAAAAGCACAATAAAAAAATCCTGCAATGTCAATGACACTGCAGGATTTACTAAGAAAAATATTAAAAACTAACTAAACTACAAACTAGCAACCAGTTCTTTCCATTCTTTTAATTCAGGAATGCCTGGTTTTCTTTTTCCGAAGAACTGAACGATGATTTCGCCCATTTCGTTAAAAACTTCAATTGCTGTTACTTCACCGTCTTCCGTAGGTTTTCTTACGATCCAAGTTTGGGCGATTTTTGACATGTCAAGGTGCATGTTGAAATCTGGATCCATGATGTTGAACCATTCCCCGTGCCACATCGTTTTTCTCACTCTTCCGGTGTGAATCTGGATGTTTCCTCTGTTTCCAACAAAAACCATGATTGGCAATTTGCTTTCTGCTGCGCCTTCAAGCATTTTTACTATAACTTCTTTCTCTACTTTTTTAGCATAGTTTTCATTGGGAGCCAAACGCAAAGCCTGCGTTCTTGTTACACCAAATTTGCGAAGCATTCCGAAGAATTCGTGGGTGTCTTTCAACGTTTCCCAAGCCGCTTGAAAACCAGCAACGTCAATATCTGCATCTGCTTTCTCGTCAATATTCAACGGAACTTCAACCGTAGTTTCATCGATTGATTGGTCTTCTGATTTGTATTTTGCCACCAATTCGTCAAAAGCCGCATCGTTGCTGTCTTTTGTCAAATAAATTTTGTGGATCGCCAAACCGTCTTTTCCGAAGAATTGAAGGCTTTTTCTGTCTCCGTGTTCTGATTTCTCAGCAACCGCAAAAACTTTCGCCCAGTGGCCTAAAAAGATGCGCAAATCGATGTCTTCACCTACAAACAAGCCCGCATGCGGCGAACTGAAATCGGGATTCAAGTAAATTCCTTTTCTTTCGTGAACGCACTCTTCGTTTCTGGTCAAGGCCATTACTTTCTCTAATTTTTCAATTTCAGAAAGTAGTGCCGAAAACTCAGGACGAAGTCTCGTTACTGTTTCACCCACTTGTGTCGCTACCAATTCGGCTTCGCTAACGCCAAGTTTCTCTGCTGCATTACGGATTCTCAAATTTGGGCTCTCCGCTTTCAGCTTTTCCCACTGTGATTTCAGGTTGTTTGTGATTGTATCCATTTGTATTTATATAAAATATTATGTTCCAAAAATGATTAAAGGGTTTTGATTCACCGGATTAAGGCAAATCGTGCAAGGAAAATTATAGACCTTGCTGATGATTTCTTTTGTAAAAACTTTTTCAGGCTTGTCGTGGCTCACGATTTTTCCTTTTTGCATAAGCAATACGGAGTCAGCAAATTGTGCCGCCAAATTTAAATCGTGCAAAACGACAATCGCCGTGTTTCCTCTTTCTGTAAAGTTTTTTACCGTATGCAAGATTCTGTGCTGGTGCAAAACGTCTAAGTTGTTCAAGGGCTCGTCCATAAAAACAAGCTTGTGAGCGACATCGTTTTCCAGCTGGGTCAAGACTCTGGCCAAGTGAACGCGCTGTCTTTCTCCGCCCGAAAGCGTGTTGTAATCCCTGTCTTTAAAAGCCACAACATCCGTTTCAGCCATTGATTTTAAAACAGCGTCGATGTCAGATTGATGCGGTATGGAATTGAAATAAGGATAGCGTCCCATCATCACAACATCCATGACAGTCAATGGAATATCAGAGCTGTTTTGTTGTGAAAACTTGGCTTTGTGAAGTGGCAATTCCTTTTGGTCCCAAGCTTCAAAAGTCTTTTTCTTGAAGATAATCGGTTCGTCGTTGTGCTTCATTTCATTGGCTAACATGCTCAAAAGTGTCGATTTTCCGGCACCATTCGGACCGACAATTACCAGCAGTTCGCCATAATTTACGGTCACGTCGATATTTTCCAAGATGGAAACTTTCTTGTGCGAATACGAGATTTTACAGGCTTCTAGCATATTACATCATTTTTTTGCTTCTAATTAATATGGCAATAAAGATGGGCGCTCCCATAAAAGCAGTCAAAATTCCAATCGGAATTTCAGAAGGAGCAGCAATCGTTCTGCTGATGGTGTCTGCTGAAAGCAATAAAATGCTTCCGAAAATAGCCGACATGGGCAGAATTATGTGATAATTCGATTTGAATAGCAATCTCAAAATATAAGGAACAATCAAGCCGACAAAACCTATGGTTCCTGAAAAGGCAACGCAAGTTCCCACCATCAAAGCCGTCAAAACCACGATTCTTTTCTTAATTTTCTCTACCGGAATTCCCAAATGCTGTGCATCTCTTTCACCCAGCATCATGGCATTTAACGCTTTCCCTTTTGTAATTAAAAAGAAAAAAGCGATTACTATTACAACTGCCAAAATTGCGTTTTTTGTCCAAGTTGCACCACCGAGGCTTCCTAAATTCCAAAAGGTCAAATCTCTAAGTTGTTCTTCCTTAGAAATATAAATTAAAAAACCAGTCGTTGCGCCAGCCATCGCGGTAATGGCAACTCCGGAAAGCAACATCACGATGACGTTTGTCTTTCCATTGGTTGTGGAAATTCGATATACCATTGTCATGGTCAATAAAGCGCCTAAAAATGCGGCAACACTCAACATTGAAAAGTGAAAAACCTCTGGAATATAAGGCTTAATATAACTTCCTAAAACAATAGAAATTGCTGCAAAAAGCGAGGCTCCCATCGTAATTCCGATCAAGTCAGGCGAGGCGAGGGGATTCTTGAACATTCCTTGAAGGCACGTTCCGGAAACCGCCAAAGCACTTCCGACTAAAATCGCCATCACAATTCGTGGCAATCTCAAATTCATCAAAACAAATTTATCGCTAGCCGGAATGCTGTTATCATCATTCCACAAAGCCATAAAAATTTCAAAGAAAGAATGTTTTTCAAATTCATAAACTCCCATATATAAAGATGTTACGGCAAGTAAAATCAATAAAATGATGCTTGTGAAAATGTATAACGGTAATTTATTTTGCATTTTGTTTATTTCTCCTGCAAGTTTTTGAAAACCTTGTAGGTGTTAAAATCAGCTCCCATTTTAAAAGTCTTATGGCTATTTAAAATCAAACCTACAAGGTTTTCAAAACCTTGCAGGATTTGTGAGAACTTGTATTATTTTGCAGCTTTAATTAATTCTGCATTTAAAGCTGCAGCACCTTCGCCAACTCTTGGTCCGAAACCTGAAATTAAAGCGCCGTCTAAAGCGATAACTTTTTTATTTTTACCAGCATTTGTTTGCGAAACACCTTGAATTTTAAGCAATCCGTCAACACCGCCAAGGCTTTCCAATCCTGAAGTAAACAACAAGATTACGTCTGGATTTCCTTTGATTAATGATTCTGGAGTTAAGGGTTTGTAATCTTCAAATTCTGTAATTGCGTTTTGACCGCCAGCCAAAGCAATTGTTTTTTCGATTGGCGTTTTTGTTCCGGCAACCATCAATGTTCCTGCGCCACGAGCGTAGATGAACAATACTTTTGGCGCTTTTGCAATTGGCTGTACTTTTGCCAAATCAGCATCGATTTTATCAGTCAAAGCCTTGAAATCAGCATGTTTCAAGACACCTGCAACGTCAGCAATTAATTTTTTAGAACCTTCAGGCGTAAAATCTTGCTTGAAAATATGCGCTTCGATTCCGGCACCTTTTATTTTTTCAGCTAATTCTGGACTCATGTCTTTTTCTGTAGCCAATATTACTGTTGGTTTTAAAGCAATAATTGACTCGATGGAAATGGTACGAACGTGGCCTAAGTCTTTCGCTGTAGTTTTGATAGTTTCTGGGAAAGTTGATGTGACATCCACACCGATAATTTCTTTTTCGTGACCTAAAGCGGCAACGATCTCTGTTACAGCTCCGTTTAAAGAAACGATTTTGTGCGCTTCGGTTTTTGTTTCAACAGTTGTTTCTTCTACTTTAGTTTCCTCTTTTTTACAAGAAAACATTGCTAATGAAACGATTGCAACTAATAAAATACTTATTTTTTTCATTGTGATATTGGTTTATTATTTTAATTAAATCTAAATAACCGCAAAACTAAAACTTATTTAGAAGTATTAAAAATAAAAAATGATAAATTTTGAGAAGTTTTAATTCTATCTTAATTCTTCTTCTATTAAAGAAACATACCGTAAATTTGCATCAATTTTCTATTATAAAATGTTAGATATTCAATCCATTCGTGCCGAATTTCCGATACTTACGCAAAAAGTAAACGGAAAGCCTTTGGTGTATTTTGATAATGCGGCGACTTCGCAGAAACCAAGAGTTGTTATTGACGCGATTGCTTCTTATTACGAAGAAATCAATGCCAATATTCACCGTGGCGTTCACAAATTGAGCCAGTTGGCAACTGACGCTTATGAAATTTCGCGTACCAAAATTCAGAATCATATTAATGCCAAACATAACTATGAAGTGCTTTTTACTTCAGGAACCACACACGGAATCAATTTGGTTTCCAACGGATTCGCTTCGTTTTTGAAAGAAGGCGATGAGGTAATGGTTACGGCTTTAGAGCACCATTCGAATATTGTTCCATGGCAGATGCTTTGCGAGCGAACGGGTGCGAAATTGACCGTGATTCCGATGGATGAGAATGGCGAACTGATTTTCTCTGAATTTGAAAGATTACTTTCTGAAAAGACAAAAATTGTTGCTGTAAATCATATTTCAAATGCTTTAGGAACCATAAATCCGATCAAGAAAATCATTGAAAAAGCGCATCAATTTGGAACTGCGGTTTTGATCGACGGCGCGCAAGCTACGCCACATGTGAAGCCAGATGTTCAAGAATTAGACTGTGATTTCTATGTGTTTTCTGGACATAAAATCTGCGGACCAACGGGAACGGGGATTTTATACGGAAAAGAAGAATGGCTCAACAAATTGCCTCCCTATCAAGGTGGCGGCGAAATGATCAAGGAAGTGACTTTTGAGAAAACCACTTATGCCGAATTGCCTCATAAATTTGAAGCCGGAACGCCAAATATCGCCGGCGGAATTGTTCTGGGAACTGCCATTGATTATTTGAATGGAGTTGGTTTTGAAAACATTGCCAAATACGAACACGAACTTTTAGAATATGGTACAAAACGCTTGTCAGAAATTGAAGGCTTGAAAATATACGGACCAAAATCTTTAGACAATAAAACGTCTGTGATTTCTTTCAACGTAGAAAATATTCATCCTTATGACATTGGAACGATTGTTGACAAGATGGGAATAGCGGTCAGAACCGGACATCATTGTGCACAACCGATTATGAATTTTTTCAATATTCCCGGAACGATTCGCGCTTCGTTTTCGTTTTATAATACAAAGGAAGAAATAGATGCTTTGGTCGAAGCTGTGAAAAAAGCGCAGACCATGTTATCTTAATAATAGTTACTAACAAATTTTAAATCCAAACAAACATGAAAATCTTATCGACATTTATTTTAGTGCTATTTATGGCAAAAGGCTGTACGAATTCTGAATTGAAGAAAGAAAGCGAAAACATTTCTTTTGAATACGAAGCGCAAACGAGAGGAGGCTATAAAAAAGTGATAGCCAAGCAAGATACCGTTTACACCATTAAAAGCCGCGGTGGCGAAGCAGTTCAAAAGCAACTTTCAAAAAGCGACTGGAATTCATTGCTAGATTTGCTTTCAAAAGTAGATGCTGAAAAAATAAAAGACTTGAAAGCACCATCAGAAAAAAGATTTTATGACGGAGCGATGATTGCCGATTTAAAAGTGATTTATAAAGACAAGACGTATGAAAGTTCTAGTTTTGACCACGGAAATCCGCCTGCGGAAATCAAAGATTTGGTCAATAAAATTCTAGAAGTTTCAGATTCAGAGAAATAATTTCAGATGACAATTAAGGAAATACAAGAAGAAATAAAAGACGAATTCTCAATGTTTGACGATGACAATTGGGACGAGCGCTATCAATATGTAATTGATTTGGGGAAAACACTTCCCTTGATTAATGAGCAATATAAAACCGAAGACAATATCATAAAAGGTTGCCAGTCAAAAGTGTGGCTTCACGGCGAGCAAAACGACGGAAAAATTGTTTTCACGGCTGACAGCGATGCGATTTTGACCAAGGGAATTATTGCGATTTTGATTCGTACTTTCTCAAACCAAAAGGCTTCAGATATTTTAGAAGCAGATACTAAATTCATCGACGATATCGGGTTGAAAGAACATTTGTCTCCGACTCGCGCGAATGGATTGGTTTCGATGATTAAACAGATTAAAATGTATGCGCTGGCTTTTAATGCTAAAAACTAAACAAAAATGGAACAAGAAATAGACACAAACCAACTCGGAGAAGACATCGTAAAAGTTTTAAAAACGATTTATGATCCAGAAATTCCAGTTGATATTTATGAATTAGGATTGATTTATGACGTGATGGTAAATACTGATTACGAAGTGAAAATCTTGATGACATTGACTTCTCCAAACTGCCCAGTTGCAGAAACTCTGCCAAGGGAAGTAGAAGAGAAAGTCAATAAATTAGACAATGTGAAAGCTACTGAAGTAGAAATTACATTCGATCCGCCGTGGAGCAAAGACTTGATGAGCGAAGAAGCAAAATTAGAACTAGGAATGCTTTAAGTTGCAAAGTCAAAAGTCATAAAGTCTACTATTATGGAGGGAGAAATTATAAATAAAGTCGCAAACAGCGTTCTTGAAATATTTGATCTTGAAGATTATTATCCAAAAGGAAATCGCGTGGAACTTGACATTTCGCAATGGCTTTTGGAAGGATTTTTATTGCGTGAAAAAGATTTTCGTGAGCATTTGAAAAGTCATGATTGGAGCCAATATCAAGATGCTTATGTTGCCGTTTTTTGCAGTACAGATGCGATTGTTCCGGCTTGGGCTTCGATTTTGGTGACGATTCATTTGTCGCCTTTTGCCAAAAAAATAGTGAGCGGTACTTTAGAAGATTTAGAAACTTCTTTATATGAAGAAGTTCTTCCAAGTTTGGATTATTCTAAATTTGAAGGGAAGCCAGTTATTATAAAAGGATGTTCTAAAAAACCGGTTCCGAACAGCGCTTATGTTTTGGCAGCGCAGAAATTACAGCCTTTTGCCAGAAGTATTATGTATGGCGAAGCCTGTTCCGCAGTGCCATTGTACAAAAAGAGTAAATAATTTATAGAAAATATGACCGCAGATTTACAGATTAAATAAAAAAATCTTTGAATCTGCTGTTTTCTTTTGTTCTCCTTTCTAAGTTTCTGCCTTGTTTTAACAAATAAAAAATTCGATTTTATTATATTTGTTAAAACAGTGAATATGAAAAAACTTACCACACTTTCGCTTTGTCTTTTCGGAATCTTTGCTTCAAACGCACAACAAGATTCTGTTGCAACTGCAACTGATACCATAAAAAGATGGGAAACCAAAGGAAATGCTTCCTTGCTTTTCAACCAATCTACTTTTGAAAACTGGCTTGCCGGTGGAGAAAATAACATTTCGGGAATCGTCGGTACGAATTATGATTTCAACTATAAAAAAGACGATTGGACTTGGGATAATAAAGTAATTGCATCCTATGGTTTGGTGAAAACCAGAACGAGTTCTTTTGCGAAAAAAACTGATGACCGATTAGAACTGAATTCCCTTTTGGGTAAAAAAGTACGAGAAAACAGCAATTGGTCTTATTCGGCTTTCATGAATTTTAAGACTCAGTTTTCTAAAGGATATGTGTATTCTAAAAATGAAGACGGAGCAGAAATTCGTGATGAATATACCAACTTCTTATCTCCGGCTTATTTATATTTTGGACCGGGTATGCTTTGGAAAAAAGATGATAATTTAAAAATAAATCTTTCTCCGGCGACTTCGAAATTAACTTTTGTAGACAAAAATTTTACGCTTCCAGATGAGGCTTATTTTGGCGTAAAAGAAGGAGAATATATTCGATATGAGCTTGGTTTCAATGCTTCGGTATATTATAAATTAGACGTAATTGCGAATGTGACGTTTGAAAATATTCTGAATTTATATTCTAATTATCTTGAAGATCCGCAGAACGTGGATATTGATTATCAGCTGAATATTGTGATGAAGATTAATAAATATCTTTCTACGAATTTGTCTTTCCAAACGATTTATGATGACAACGCTTTTAGAGGATTTCAGGTGCGCCAGGTTTTTGGCGTAGCAGCGAATTATGGTTTTTAGAAAATCATAGGCATATTTGTTTATAAAAAAACCTTCCTCTATTAACAAAGGAAGGTTTTTTTATTTGTAAAATATTCAGAAATTATTCTTCAGAAGTCTCTTTGTCTTCAGGCGCTTCGTGATAATCTGGATATAAGAATTTGTTATAAGGAAAACGCGTGATGTGAATTTCTCTTACGGCTTCATAAACTTTTTCTCTGAATTCTTCGAAATTTTCTTTGTTTACAGCAGAAATAAATAATGCTTTGTCTTCGCCCATTTTTGACATCCAAGTTGATTTCCATTCTTCCAAAGTGTAATGCTTGGTCGTTTTTTCTGTAATCAAATCATCGTGGTCAATTGTCAGATGTTTGTAAGCGTCGATTTTATTGAAAACCATGATTGTCGGCTTGTCGCCGCTTTTGATGTCGTCCAAAATTTGGTTTACCGAAGCAATATGTTCCTCAAAATCAGGATGTGAAATATCAACTACGTGCAAAAGCAAATCGGCTTCACGGACTTCGTCAAGCGTACTTTTGAAAGAATCGACCAGTTGCGTAGGCAGTTTTCTGATAAATCCAACGGTGTCAGACAATAAAAAAGGCAGGTTTTTGATGACCACTTTTCGAACCGTCGTGTCTAAAGTTGCGAACAATTTATTTTCTACAAACACTTCGCTTTTGCTGATCACATTCATCAAAGTTGATTTCCCGACGTTTGTATATCCGACTAAAGCCACGCGAACCATGGCGCCGCGATTTCCTCTTTGAACTGACATTTGCTTGTCGATGACTTTGATTTTATCTTTCAATAAAGCAATTCTGTCGCGAACAATACGTCTGTCGGTTTCAATCTCGGTTTCACCAGGACCACGCATTCCGATACCACCTTTTTGGCGTTCCAAGTGCGTCCACATTCCAGAAAGTCTCGGAAGCAGATAAATGCATTGTGCCAATTCGACTTGCGTTCTTGCATAAGAAGTTTCTGCTCTTTGGGCAAAAATATCAAGGATGAGGTTGGTTCTGTCTAAAACTTTGCACTCCACTAAAATCTTGGAAATATTTTTTTGCTGTGAAGGTGAAAGCTCATCATCAAAAATTACGGTCGTAATGTCGTTTTCTTTTACATAAAGACTAATCTCGTCCATTTTTCCAGTCCCTAAAAAGGTCTTCGGATTTGGGCGCTCCATTTTCTGGGAAAACCTCTTTACAACTTCCCCTCCGGCAGTAAATGTCAGAAATTCAAGCTCATCAAGATACTCCGCAAGCTTTTCTTCATTTTGGTTTTGTGTGACAATCCCCACAATAACCGTTCTTTCAAATTTTATAGTTTCTTTTTCTAGCATGATTTAAATTATATTACAAAGCTAACAAATTGTGAAGAATGACAGTGTTTTTGTGAACAAAAGAAGTGGATTACACAAAATGTTTTTAGTTAAAAGTGAAATTTATGTTATGATATTCTTAAAAATAATTAAATTTGAAGTTCTAAACTCATTTTCGAGCATATTAAACAACCTAAAAACTTTTCATTTTATGAAAAAAATTACTTTATTAATTTTAACCTTTCTCTTGAGCTTTGTCAGCTCCTTCGGGCAGACAGAGAACTTTGACGGAGGGACGACACTGCCCACCGGCTGGGTTGCTTTCAATAATAATTTGGGAGCTCAGGCTTCAATTAGGAAATGGCAAATTTCAAATGTTGCTTCTGTAACGGCGCCGAATTCGGTGCGTTCACAGGGTTATTCTCCTGGAGCTGTTGGATTAACCACCAGAGATTGGCTGGTAACAACAGCTTATACTGTCCCTCAGAATGGACAATTGCAGTTTAGCGTTGGACAATTTACAACGGGTAACCAGCTTTCTGTTCTTCAGGTAAAAGTAGCCACATCTTTTACAAATACTGGCAATTTTGACACTGACACTTCTGGCTTTACACAATTGGCTCAATGGGGAGAACAAGAGATAAATAATGGACAAAACTTTACTGTTGGATTTGAACAAAAAACAGTTTCATTGTCAGGCTATGCACCAGGGTCAACGCTCTATATTGCTTTTGTAAGAGAATTTACTCAAATTGCTGGAACAACTCCAGATGCTGGTATTTTTATTGATGATGTGCGTGTTGATTCAAAATGCTTGACACCAATAGCATTGTTGGCTCCAACTATTAACATGACAAATGCAACTTTGTCATGGACTAATCCAAATAATTCTGCAGGAACACAATGGGAAATTGTTTATGCTACATCAGTACAAACTTTTGAACAAGCATTGGCAGCAGGGCAAACATTGCCTGGTGCGGCTAACGTACCTGGAGGGCCATCAAATAATTATACAATTCCTGTTGGCACCTTACAGCAAAGAACTGAATATAAATATTATATAAGAGCGGTCTGTTCAGCTACTAATAAAAGTGACTGGTCGGATCCTTACTTTTTTAAGACAGCAGGATTCGGTGAAACATGTGCCGCTCCAATTGCTATTCCAAATATTCCTTACTCAACAAATGCAAATACGGCTGATTCTAATGATAGAACAGATGTTATCCAAGCAGGAAGTTGTGGCGGAGGGACTACAAACTATATGGCAGGTAATGAAGTGTTTTATTCTTTCGTTGCCCCTACAACTGGCGAGGTAAGAATTGAATTATCTCCAGCCGGACCAAATGCTGCAATTTTTGTATATAACAGTTGTCCAACTGCTGGACAAGCCTGTTTAGCAGGGGTTGCAAATGCTAATTCAGGAGTAAGAGTTATTCCTAATCTTTCTGTGGTTGCGGGAAATACTTATATAGTAGTAGTTTCTTCAGCGTTGCCAACGCAAACAGTTGGGTACTATTTAGAGATTCAATATGTGACTTGTGCTGAACCTACAAATTTAGGAGCAACTACACCATCACAAACTTCAGCTATTCTTTCATGGAATAATCCTATTCCAGCAACGACTTGGCAATATGTTGTGCAACCTGTTGGTGCTGGTATTCCCCAAGCGCCTGGAGTTTCAGTTAGTACTCCTGGTGGATTGCCTGCTACAAGCTATACGAGTGCTGTTCCTGTCACTACAACCTTTGACGGCACTCTTCTTGCTCCTTCAACAGCTTACCAATATTGGGTAAGAGGAGAGTGTGCAATCGGTGGATCAACATATAGCCCATGGGCTGGACCATTCGAATTTTTTACACCTGTTTGTGATCCAGTAGATCAATGTGACCATGTTTTCACGCTAACAAGAAGCACGGGGACTGCTGGATGGAATGGTGCTGTTATGCATGTAAGACAAAACGGCGTTGTTGTAAAAATCTTAGGACCAGGGTTTACTTCTGGAGCACAGCAGGCAGTAACTGTTAAACTTTGTAAGAATATACCCGTAGAATTAGTCTGGGTAACAGGAGGCGCTACACCAGCTGTTGTAGGTATAAGAGTGCAAAACTCTTACAGCCAGTTATTATACCAAAAAGTGGCGGGGATAGGTGCTCCATCTACTACACCTTTATATTCAGGTAATGTTATTTGTGACTTTCCAAGATGTATACCTCCAATCAATCAAAATTTTAACTCTGTAACTGCATCTTCAGCAGTATTGACATGGACAGCGGCAACAAATATCTCTGCATCTGCATGGGAAGTATATATTATGCCTTCTGCAGAAGCAACTGCTCCGTTAAATACAGCACCTGTAGGAAGCACAGATCCAGGTTATTATAACGGTGCAACAGTAGTTAGCGGTTATCTTGCTTCAGGACTTCGTTCTGATACAGAGTATGTCTATTACGTAAGAACAGTTTGTGACGGCGTAAGAGGAAGTGACTGGGTTGGCCCGATTACTTTCAGAACATTAGCTTCTTGTGGCGTGCCTACAACTCTTTTAGCTACTGGACAAAGTACTACTAGTGCTGTATTATCTTGGACACAGCCAGTATCTCCTGCAGGAGGAACTGCTACGCAATGGGAAATCATTGTGCAAGATCCTGCTACAGGTATCCCTGCATATAATGCTACAAGTGTTCCTGTTAATGGCGGGTCATCTATAAATTATGGGGTTGCAGCGGGAACTACGCCTTTAATGGCAGCTAGACAATATGAGTATTATGTTAGAGCAGTTTGTTCAGGTACTGATAAAAGTAGATGGGCTGGACCATATTTATTCAAAACATTATGCGGTCCTATAAATGTTCCTTATACTGAAGGATTCAATACAGGGTCTCAAAATGAAATATGCTGGACTGCACTGAATGTAACTGGTACGACTAACTGGGACTTAAATTCTGCAAACCCTTTTGAAGGCGATCAAGCAGCTTCAGTTATGCCGACTACTACAAATAATAACAACTACCTTATTTCTCCAACACTTAACTTGCTTGCTAACTACAGAGTTAGATTTAGATATAAAGTGGAAAGTGCAGGAGCAAATAATACAGTTAAAGTATTGCTTTCTACTACAGGAGTTGCTCCGGCAAGCTTTACAACGGAATTGTTGAGTACAAGATTCACAAATACAGCTTATGAAGAGCGTGCTATCAATTTAGATAACATTGCTCCAGGTCAAGTAAATGTGGCTTTCCAAATTGTTGGAACAGCTAGTGCTACTAGAATTTATATTGATAATGTTGTGTTTGAGCCAATTCCGCCATGTCCTGCACCACAGGATTTGAATGCTACAAATATTCAATCTACTACAGCTGACTTAAGTTGGTCAGCGGGTCATAATGAAACACAATGGCAAGTTGTTGTACAGCTAGCTGGGACAGGAATTCCTGCATCAAACTATACTGGACCAGTAACAACAAATAATCTTACTTATCCAGCAAATACTGCAGGAGATTTAAATCCAGCAAATCCATATGAGTTTTATGTAAGAGCTTATTGTTCTGACACTCAGCAAAGTTCTTGGTCAGGACCATATACTTTCAAAACATTGCTTTGTAATACTGCTGATATATGTACTTACAGATTTACAATGACTGATACGGCTTCAGACGGATGGGGTACTTCTATGAATGTTATTCAAAATAACGTAGTTGTTGCAGTTTTAAATGGGCCAACATCAGGAAACTTGACTTCTTTTGTTGATGTCAATTTCTGTCCAGGAATTCAATTTGAACTTCGTTGGAATCCGAGCACTACAATTACTAATCTCCAAGCAGCACAAGTTGGAGTTTCAATCACAGCAAATGCTAGCGGAACTGTTATTTATACAAAAGCCCCAGGGGCGGGAGTTCCAAACTCAAGCTTGTATAGAGGAATGCCTTTCTGTGCTGTTTTAGCATGTCCGTTCCCAACAAACTTATCAGTTTCGCAAACTTCTCCAAATACTGCTCAATTAACATGGACACCTGGTGGATCAGAAGATACATGGGAATATATTTATCAATTGGCAGGAGGAAATTACCCTGGTTCTAACTCAGGAACACGTGTTCCTCTGAATCCAGTTGCAAATATTGGACCTTTGACACAAGCAGTAAAATATGAATTTTATGTAAAAGCTATCTGTGGGCCAAATAACATCAGTTATTGGGCTGGACCATATCCATTCACAGTTTATAACTCACCTGGATGTCTAGGTGTAGATATTGATGGGGTACCGATTCCTACTGGAGCTGAAAAATATGTTTGTCCAAGTGACGATTTTGTTCACTTAGAAGCAAGTTATTTCCAAGTAAAAGAAACATCAACTTATAAAGTTGATGCAATTCCTTACAGCCCTCCTTTCCCTTTCACAGGGGGAGAAAATAGTGTTTCATTGACAACAGATGATTATTGGTCTGATCTTGTTAATTTAGATTTTAATTTTTGTTTTTTTGGCACAAGCTATAATAAATTGCTTGTTTCAGATAATGGGGCAATTTCATTTAGTGTAGCTGGACCAACAGGGAATGGAGGAAGATATACTCCACTTGCCTATTGTGGTTATTTGTTTAATACCCCTATTCCTACCTTCCCAGCGGGAGTAGCTACGCCACCTTACACGAATGCTATTTTTGGAGTATTACAAGATTTAAATCCAAGAACATCTCCAGCAGATTATTCATTTAATTATGAGGTTTTAGGTACTGCACCTTGTCGTGCGTTTGTCATGAATATTTATAAAGTTGCTTCTTTTAACTGTAATGTTCCACAAACTAGCCAAATTGTGCTTTATGAAGGAAGCAACATGATTGATGTGTATGTTGAAAATAGAACTGCTTGTTCTGGCCACAATAGTGGTAGTGGACTTATTGGAGTTCAAAATGCTACAGGTACTATCGGTATTTTTCCAACAACTCCACGAAGAAATACAGGTTCTTGGTCTACAACTAATGAAGCTTGGAGATTTACTCCAGACGGTCCTTTGGCTGTACCACAATTTGAATGGCAACTGAATGGCGTTCCTTACAGTAATAACTTGATAATTGATGTTCCTGTTTCTGTAATATCTGATGCAATTGATGCAACAGGAGTAGCTAAGATGGAAGCTGTCGCTACTTATACAAGATGTGGCCTTCCTAATCCAATCGTCAGAAAAGCAGAGATAAACATCAAGCTTTATGATATGCCGGTTACTGATCCAAATCCAATTGTTCAATGTGCTAGTGCTGCAACAAATATTTTTGATCTTACATTAAATAATCCAATTATATTAGCAACAGTTCCTGTAGCTGATAGAGGAAATTATGAAATCAGCTATTATTTAACTGAGCCTGAAGCTGAAAGCGGAACAACAGGAAATCTTAACGGTAGTTACACTACAAATACTGATACTGAAATTTTCGTAAGAATTAAAAATACGGTAAATGGATGTGTTGAAATAAGATCTTTCTTTGTAAAAGTTAATACCAATGCTCCAGTTTATACGTTAACAGGAAATACGACTATCTGTACTCGTGAATCCACAACTATTAGTGTAACGCCTCCAACAACTGGAGCAACTTATGAATGGATCTTGCCTGACGGAAGTGTTTCTTCTCAAACAGGTCCAGATTTGATAATCTCACCAGCAGATGCTCAAGCAGGAACTTATACTGTGAAAGTAAATAATGGATGTGAAACTGTTTCTCAATTTACATTGACAATTACTCCAGATTCAATGCCTGTTGCTGATTTTACATATACTACGCCAGTTTGTATTGCAAGTACAACAAATCCTATTGCTATTCCTGGAGCGACAATGACTCCTGGAGGTTCATTCAGCACATCGCCAGGAAGTCCAACTGTTACGTTTGTGAATACTACAACGGGTGAGGTTGATTTAGCAACGACTCCTGTGGGAAGCTATAGTGTTAGATACACTATCCCGGGAACACTTTGTAATCCTGAGGTTACATTTGATGCACCGCTTGTAATTGCACCGCTTGCACCAGCAATTGTAGGTTTTACTTATAACAATGCAACAGTTTGTGCTAACGGTACTGTTACACCAACTTTAGTCACTGCAACTGGATTTACTTCTGGAGGTACATTTGACTTTGCAGTGCCAGGAACAACTGGACTTACATTGAATGCTGCTACTGGAGCAATTACAATTGACAGTGCTACAGTTCCAGGTACTTATAATATAGTATATTCAGTAAATCCAGATCTTCCTAATTGTATCGACGGAGGGAATACTTTCTTAACTCCATTCACGATCACAGTTAACGCAGGAATAAATCCAGTGACAACATTTGGTTATGATCCATCATATTGTTTGAATTCTGGTTTGATAACACCGACACCAACTTTTGATGCAGGTGGACAATTTACGGTTAGTCCAAATACGGGTCTAAGTATTAATACAATAACTGGAGCCATCAATACTGTTGGAAGTACTCCAGGAACTTATGTGATTACTTATACTATTGATGCAAATGCTGCAACTTGTAGGGTTAGATCTTCTACTGAAGATACAATTACAATTGAACCTGAAATTGATATAACAATTGATAATGATTGTCAGGATAATAACTATATTCTTACAGCATCTCCATTTGACTCATCTTATGACTACACTTGGAAAAATGCTTCAGGTTTAACAGTTGGAACTGATGCTGCATTCAATGTTACGCAATATGCTTCAACATTAGGCAGTAGCGCTATCTATCCGATGGTCTTTACAGTAACTGTTGACAACAACGGATGTCTTGATACCGAACCTTTTACAGTTCCGAACATCTCTTGCAACATCCCTAAAGGCGTTTCGCCTAACGGCGACGGCGACAACGACGAGTTCGACCTTACTGGGTTCAACGTGAGAAAGCTTGAGATCTTCAACCGCTACGGGACGAAGGTGAACAGCTTCACGAACTACACTAAAGAGTGGCACGGGCAGTCGGACAACGGCAACGAGCTTCCGGACGGCACCTACTACTACGTGATAGAGCGCGAGGGAATCAAGACGGCTACGGGCTGGGTACAGATCAACAGACAGAGAAACTAAACCAAAATAGTCCGGCAGGGCCGAGCCGATAAGGGCCGGCCCTTCCCCGGAT
>JASCOH010000050.1 GCA_029959295.1 Flavobacteriaceae bacterium PS02334
GATTGCAGTACCATCTGCGCAGGCGGGCTTAACTTCTCTGTTCGGGATGGGAAGAGGTGAGCCCCGCCGCAATAACCACCTTAGGCTATTCTTGTCGCGTCGGGCGACATGTCCGAGTTCTCTTTTACGATGTGCTCGGCAATATCTTGGCATACTGGGATAAAAAAAATTAATAAAAAGACAGAAAGAAAGTTTCCTCCCCCGCCGGGGCGGGGGGAAAGTGCGCATAAGCTTACGGGTTATTAGTACTACTCGGCTATGGCATTACTGCCTTTACACCTATAGCCTAT
>JASCOH010000051.1 GCA_029959295.1 Flavobacteriaceae bacterium PS02334
TTTGACAAGTTCAACACACCACGCAATCTTAAATGCAAATTATATCAAAGAAAGATTAAACGGTCATTATGCGACTTTATATTCTGGAGAAATGGGACGTGCGGCTCACGAAATGATTATTGAATGACGTCCATTTAAAGAAAAAGGAATTGAAGTTACCGATATTGCAAAACGTTTAATGGATTATGGTTTCCACGCACCGACAGTTTCTTTCGCAGTGGCTGGAACATTGATGATTGAACCTACAGAAAGTGAAAACTTGGAAGAATTAGACCGTTTCTGCGA
>JASCOH010000052.1 GCA_029959295.1 Flavobacteriaceae bacterium PS02334
AATTTGCGCTTCACGTTTGATATGTATTTTTTCTTTCTCTGATAATTCCGGATACGCATCGATTTGCGCTGATAAAATATTACGGTCTACCTTTGGAAGTCCGAGCATTTCAGCGTCGCAAGTGTAAACAATGAAAGGCGTTCTCATGAATTCTTCAGGAATTTCTTCTATTTCAGCTTCAAATGCTCCACGAGTTTCAGCGGCAACTTTGGCCATATCAACAATTTTTTTAGAATCGCATGCATCTTTCATTGTCATTTGAGCAAAAGCCAAGGCTTTGTCC
>JASCOH010000053.1 GCA_029959295.1 Flavobacteriaceae bacterium PS02334
ACCCAGTACCATAACCATACGGAAGGTGCATTAGCTAAAAACTATTACGGATTCGTTCTTTACGAAGATTCAACTACTCCGCAATACAATGATACAACCTTGGTAAAATTGCCATTTGGAAGTGCAACAGTTGGCCGTACGTCTTCAGTAGTTTTCCATTCAGGTTCGACTGCAAAAGCTGTAGGTTCAGTAAAGCGTTTTGCAATACTTGCGGAAAACAACCCTGAATTAAGAGAAAATACAATCGGCTTTAAATTGTACCACATCATCGTTGCTTATGGC
>JASCOH010000054.1 GCA_029959295.1 Flavobacteriaceae bacterium PS02334
CCAGATGGTACGGCAGTATTACGCGCAGGGCGCCCCCGTTTTGCGCGTGGAGACGGGTAATTCTTATCAGGGATTGTGTGCACTCATAAAAGGCAAGACCAAAGGCGAAGACGGTGTTTATTTCACTTACACCGAAGACAATCCGATTGCCTTTAATCCTTTCTACACCGATGATGGCATGTTCGATATTGAAAAGCGGGAAAGTATCAAGACTTTGATACTGACGCTTTGGAAACGTGATGATGAACCGCCAACCCGTTCGGAGGAAGTTGCCCTTTCT
>JASCOH010000055.1 GCA_029959295.1 Flavobacteriaceae bacterium PS02334
ATAGTACCGTTTTGGATATTCTGCAAAAAATTATCCCACTGGTCTTGTGTAAAGCCTAAAATATCTGCATTATCACTACCTAAACCTAAATCTAATTCTTTGCTAGCATCATTTTTTTTACCTGTTTTTGCCTCTTGCAATTTTGAAATTGCATTTTCAAGCACGGCGATATCAGCTTTAATTTTTTCTTTTTGCTCATCGGTTAAAAGTGAAAAATCAAATCCCGGAATTTCGCCTCCAGAAATTATTTTTTTCAGTTTTTCGATTTGAGTAAGAA
>JASCOH010000056.1 GCA_029959295.1 Flavobacteriaceae bacterium PS02334
TACTACTACGTGATAGAGCGCGAGGGAATCAAGACGGCTACGGGCTGGGTACAGATCAACAGACA
The DNA here is from genome assembly GCA_029959295.1 of Flavobacteriaceae bacterium PS02334. Lineage (GTDB taxonomy): Bacteria > Bacteroidota > Bacteroidia > Flavobacteriales > Flavobacteriaceae > Flavobacterium. The sequence continues at coordinate 66 of JASCOH010000056.1, forward strand.
GAGAAACTAAACCAAAATAGTCCGGCAGGGCCGAGCCGATAAGGGCCGGCCCTTCCCCGGATTCAAAAAATCAAAAAATGAAGAAAATATTTTTCACCGCACTGATTGCCATGGCAGGCATCTCTGGCGCGCATGCCCAGCAGGATCCCCACTATACGCAGTACATGTACAACATGAACGTCATCAACCCGGCCTACGCGGGATCGAAGGA
>JASCOH010000057.1 GCA_029959295.1 Flavobacteriaceae bacterium PS02334
TCCCACAGGATTGCAGTACCATCTGCGCAGGCGGGCTTAACTTCTCTGTTCGGGATGGGAAGAGGTGAGCCCCGCCGCAATAACCACCTTAGGCTATTCTTGTCGCGTCGGGCGACATGTCCGAGTTATCCTTTACGATTTGCTCGGCAATATCTTGGCATACTGGGATAAAAAATTAATAAAAAGACAGAAAGAAAGTTTCCTCCCCCGCCGGGGCGGGGGGAAAGTGCGCATAAGCTTACGGGTTATTAGTACTACTCGGCTATG
>JASCOH010000058.1 GCA_029959295.1 Flavobacteriaceae bacterium PS02334
AGGCTTTTTCTTCTAGCGTACTGATCCTTTTTAAGTGCAGGCCATTTTCAAGTAAAATTTGCTGATTTAATTCTGCGTTTTTTTCGAGCATCATTCTTTTGATGTTCTGCAAAGCTTTGATTTTTGGAGCATCATTAGCATTTTCAGCTTGATCGATGTCTTTATCCATTTTTTTTAATTGCGCTTCAGTAACTTTTTCGTTCTGCAGTTCTGCAATTTTATATTTATGGTTCAATTTTTCCTGAGCCATTTCTTTTTCAAAACCTT
>JASCOH010000059.1 GCA_029959295.1 Flavobacteriaceae bacterium PS02334
GGTAGTCCTCATAATCCCAACTCTCAAGCCACTTCTTTATAGTCTCATTTTCCTGCCATAGCCTTACCGGCTTATTCTTTTCATTGAAGCTTTCAGCATAGAGCATTGGTCCTGATCCCCAAAGCAATTGAGTTTTTTTCTTGATAATACCAGGAGCGATATAGTTCTCTTGGATCACATTCTTTATCACATCAGGAAGGTCATTGTTGCTACCATACGGGTACATTATATAATCACCAATAAAGCTATACTGTTCGCTCCAAT
>JASCOH010000005.1 GCA_029959295.1 Flavobacteriaceae bacterium PS02334
TCAAAATTTATCCAAATCCAAACAAAGGAAGCTTTACCGTTCAGTTTGATTCAAAATCAGGAAATGAAATCAAGGTTGGTGTAAATGACATCAGCGGAAGACAAATCTTCAACCGTTCATACCAAAATACAGGATTGTTTTCTGAAAACTTAAAATTAGACAACCTTCAATCTGGAATCTATCTTGTAACTGTTCAAGATGGTGACAGAAGAGAAGTTAAGAAAATTGTAGTTGAATAATTTCAATCATAAATAATAAAAAAAGGGAGCTAATTTAGCTCCCTTTTTTTATTTCAATATTTTTTTAATATTCTGGAGCTAATTCTAATTCCAATCCTTCCAATTCTTGGGTAATTTGAATTTGGCAACCTAAGCGGCTATTGTCTTTTACAAAGAAAGCTTCTGACAACATTGCTTCTTCATCATCACCCATTTCTGGCAAAGCAACTTCGTTTAAAATATAACATTGGCAGGAAGCGCACATTGCCATGCCGCCACAAACACCGATAGTTCCTTCTGGAGCTAATTCATAGGCACGAACTAATTCCATGATGTTCATATTCATGTCAGTTGGCGCTTGGACTTCGTGATAAACTCCTTCGCGGTCAATAATTTTTATGTTAACGTCTTGAGGCATAAATTAGTCAATTGATTTTACAACTGCTTTTTCAGCTTCTTTTCTGGTTCCGTCAAATCCGTCAACCCCTGAAACTGTCGTATATTTCAACACATATTTTTTGCCTGGATTCAATTTATTGTAAACACTCTGGCACATTAAAGTTGCTTCGTGGAAACCACAAAGAATCAATTTTAATTTCCCTGGATAAGTGTTTACATCACCAATCGCATAGATTCCTTCAATGTTTGTTTGGTAATCTAAAGCATTGTTTACTTTGATTGCATTTTTTTCGATTTCCAATCCCCAATTTGCGATGGCTCCTAATTTTGGAGATAATCCAAAAAGCGGAATAAAATAATCAGTTTTGATAGTTCTATGCGCTCCATTTTCATCAATATCGATTGACTCCAAATGTTCAGCGCCATTTAATCCAACGACTTCCGCTGGGGTAACCAAATTGATTTTTCCAGCGTGTTTCAATTCTTGTACTTTTTCAACAGAATCTAACGCGCCACGGAATTCATTTCTTCTGTGGATCAAAGTCACTTCAGAAGCTACATTTGAAAGGAAAATACTCCAATCTAAAGCAGAATCTCCTCCGCCCGCAATCACAATTTTCTTGTCACGAAACAATTCAGGGTCTTTTACAAAATATTCCACGCCTTTTTCTTCGTAGAATTCAATGTCTTCAATCAAAGGTTTTCTTGGCTCAAAACTTCCTAAACCTCCAGCTATTGCAACCGCTTTGCAAGCATGTTTTGTGCCTCTGTCTGTGGTAACTATAAAGCTTCCGTCTTCCAATTTTTCAATGGTTTCTGCTTTTTCGTTTAAGGTAAATCCAGGTTGGAATTGTTTGATTTGCTCCATTAAATTATCGACTAAATCTCCTGCCAAAACGGATGGATATCCTGGAATATCAAAAATTGGTTTCTTTGGATATAATTCTGATAATTGTCCTCCGGGCTGAGGCAAAGCGTCGATGATGTGGCATTTTAATTTTAAAAGTCCTGCTTCAAAAACGGTAAAAAGCCCAGTCGGACCCGCACCGATTATTAGTATATCTGTTTCAATCATTTTTTAAAGGTTCAAAGGTTCTGAGTTTCTAAGGCACAAAGGTCTGGGAAACCGCAAAGCTTTTTTATGACAAATGTCATTTGCTCCGAAAATTTTCTGTTTAAACGGAAGTCTTCGCGTGAGTGATTGCAGCGGAAATCCTTTTATTTTTTTTTCTTTAAAAAAATAAAATATTGGGAGCGAAAAGCACGACCGTGGAAAAATGCCGACAGGCTTTTTTTCAGGGTCACGCCCAAAAACTCCGTGTAATTTTAGGCTACGTTTACCACGGTTTCGATTTGCGGGGCATATTTTTTTATGGTAGTTTCAACTCCGGCTTTCAGCGTCATCTGGTTCACGCTGCAACCCACGCAAGCGCCCTCAAGACGCACTTTCACGTGTCTGTCATCCTCGATGGAGATAAGCGAAATGTTGCCTCCGTCAGACTCAAGAAAAGGACGAATTTCATCCAATGCTCTTTCAACGCTTGTTTTAATTTCTTCTGTTGTCATAATTTCAATGTGTCAATTAGAAAATTAGCTAATTAGCTAATTCGCCTATTATCTAATTATTTTTTAACTGCCGAACATCCCGCCATTGTTGTGATTTTCACAGCTTCTGATGGTGGAAGATTCTCGTTTCTGCTTACTGTTTCTTGCACTACGTTTCTTGCGATTTCTTCGAAAACTTTTTCTAACGGAGATGCTGTTTGCAACGCCGCTGGACGACCGTAATCTCCCGCTTCACGAATGGATTGCACGATTGGAATTTCTCCCAAGAAGGGAACTTCTAAATCTTCTGCAAGATTTTTTGCGCCTTCTTTTCCGAAGATATAATATTTGTTTTCTGGTAATTCTTCCGGCGTGAAATAAGCCATATTTTCTATAATTCCAAGAACTGGAACGTTGATGCTATCAGATTGGAACATCGCCACACCTTTTTTCGCATCGGCAAGAGCCACAGCTTGTGGCGTGCTCACGATAACGGCTCCGGTGATTGGCAAAGATTGAACGATTGATAAATGGATATCGCCAGTTCCTGGCGGCAAATCGATTAACATGAAGTCTAATTCGCCCCAATCTGCGTCAAAAATCATTTGGTTTAATGCTTTTGAAGCCATCGGGCCTCTCCAGATTACAGCTTGGCTTGGAGCCGTGAAAAATCCGATAGAAAGAATTTTTACTTCGTAGCTTTCGATAGGCTTCATCTTGGATTTTCCGTCAACTACAACAGAAATTGGTTTTTCAGATTCAACGTCAAACATAATCGGCATTGAAGGTCCGTAAATATCAGCATCTAAAATTCCGACGCTGAAACCCATTTTTGCTAAAGTAACGGCTAGATTTGCAGTAGTTGTTGATTTTCCAACGCCTCCTTTTCCAGAAGCGACTGCAATAATATTTTTAATTCCAGGAATTTGTTTTCCTTTAATCTCTGGTTTTTCAGGAGCTTCAACTTTAATGTTGACTTTTACTTTTGTATCTGCAGAAATTTTTTCCTGAATTGTTTTGATGATGTCAGCTTCAGCACGTTTTTTAATGTGAAGCGCTGGTGTTGCAAGTGTTACCTCAACAACCACTTCGTCTCCGAAAGTTAATACGTTTTGGATTGCTCCACTTTCAACCATATTTTTTCCTTCTCCAGCAATGGTAATGGTTTCCAATGCTTTAAGAACTTCTTTTCTATCTATTTTCATTTTGATATATCTCTCTTTTTCAGGTCTTTAAATTAGACTGATTTTAAATTGCAAAGATAGCATGAAAACTTCGTAATGTAAAGTTAATAGATTGAAAAAGTTTATGGTTGGATAGAGAATCTAAACTTACAAATCACAATTCATTTGTCTTGATTAAATTAATTTTCAATGAAGCATATTGCAACTGCAAATTATTCTTCAGAAAGTCATATTCAGAAGTCAATAATTGATTTTTTACAGAAGTATAAATTACTGCATCAATCTTTCCATTCGTGAATTTTGACTGCGTAGTTTTGAAAGATTCTTTGGCATATTTTAGGGTGTTTTCTAGATTCGTGGTTAACTGCAGATATTGTTTTTTGCGCGTAGTTTCTAATTCAACTTGCTGTTCGATCTTGATTTTTTCTTGTTCGGAAACCAATTTTACTTTTTCTGATTCAATTTTAGAAGCGATAATTTGTCTATTTCTTCGGAATCCGTTGAAGACTGGAATGTTCATTTGCAAACCAACTTGCTGATTTTTATTGTCATTGAATTGATTTTCAAAGCTTGCAATATTGTTTTTTGGCTGGTTTATAGGAGTTGAATAAAACGTCGACCAATTGTAAAATCCCGAAAGCGACGGAAGATTCGCAGATCTTAAAATGGCAACATCTTTCTTTGAACTTTTATAGGCTAAATCGGCATATTCAATTTTCGGATTCTGGAAAGCTTCACTATTTTCAGTCTCAATTTCTTTAGCTAAATAAATTTCCAAAACAATTTCGCTTAAGTTTTCTATCTTGAAATTCATCAGCTGAAAAAGCTGTAATTTTTGAGTCTCAAACAATTGCTCGGCTTCCATCAAACGTTTTTCGTCTTGTGAAAAGCTTAGCTGGATGTCATATAAATCGCTTTGAGGCTTGTTTCCGATTTCGACTTCTTTTTGAATTCTGTTGAGATTAAAAGTCGTGTTTTGCAATTGCTCTTTTTGGATTTTAACCAATTCCTGTGAAAATAAAGCATCAAAATATTTTTCTAATAATTGCAATTTATATTCATATTCAATGACTTTTTTGTCTGCTTTTGCTAGGTCGATTCCAATTTTATTTTTCTGGGAATTGGCTAAATTATTAAAGTCTAAAATATTCATATTGGCATTCAAATTGAAATTATCATATTGAATGTCAGAACTTACCCTGTTATTCGTGCTTGGATCAATTGTAGATCCAAAATTGTAAGTATGGTTTCCAGACAAACCAACAGACGGAAGAATGTCTAAAAGCGGATGCGTATATGTTTTCTGTGCTTTTGCAATTTGAAGTTGCTTTATTTTTACGTCGATATTATTCTCTAAAGCGACCGAAACACATTTTTGCAATGACCAAGAATTTTCCTGGCCATAAACAAAAATGCTCGAAGTAATTAAGAGAAAAATCAAAATTATCTTATTCATATTTTAAATATTTTAAAATGTTAACTCTTGTGGCTTGATAAGCTCTTGACAAGACTACGATCAAAGTCAAAGTCATCAAGACTATAAATCCAACAAAGAATGGAATTGGAGAAATATCAATTCTATATGCAAAATTTTCAAGCCATTTCCCTAATAAATAATAAACTGGAAATAAGGCTATTGCAAAACCAATAACACAGAAAACTACATATTGCTTTGAAAGTTCTTTTAATAATGTTTTTGTTTCTGCCCCTAAAGTTTTTCTGATAGCTATTTCTTTCATTCTTCTTTGGATGGAATAAGAGGCCAGCGCAAATAATCCGAAAAGGGCGATCATGATTACAATAACATTTAACAGTGAAAACAGATTTTTCTGATTGACATAATTTTCATAAGAGCGCTTGAAACTTTTATCCAAGAAATCATATTTAAACGGATATTCGGTGTCAACTTTTGTGGTCCAAAATTTTTCAATGTCTGCAATTGATTTTTCCATCGTTGAAGCGTCCAGTTTTAAATAAATACTGTGTGCATTTTGAATCATCCAGTCGATGGTTTTATAATGAAAAATGGTCATGGGCGGAATTTCTTCTTGCGGACCGTTAACATGAAAATCTTTAACAATGCCAATAATAGTTAGCTTTTTATTATTCCATTCGATTTCTTTGCCAACCGGATTTTTCTCGCCCAGCATTCGTGCGGCGGTTTCATTCAGCAAAATTGCAGTTGCAGTATCTGAAGAAAATTTGGGAGAAATATCGCGTCCAGAAACCAGTTTTAATTGCAGCATATCCAGCATTCCAAAATCAATCAGCACATTTTTTCCTTGAATGCTTTTGTCTTTATAACTGAATCCAGAAGAAGACCCGATTTGATTTCCAAACGAAAATGACCCGATTCCAACACCTTTTACACCATTGATTTTTGAAAGTTCTTGATTGATGGTTTCGTAACGTTGGACAACTTTTTTCAAGTAACCTTCTTCACGATAATCATAAGGATTTCTATAATTTATCTGAATAACCTGATCGCCATTAAAGCCCAAATCCTTTGAATTCATAAACGAAATTTGCTCATAAACAATGTAAGATCCGATGATAAAAAAAGACGCAATTGCAAATTGCAAAACCAGCATTCCGTTGCGAAGCCAGATTCCGTTTTTGCTACGAGAAAAATTTCCTCTCAATACTTTTAAGGTTTCAAAATTGGAAACATAAATTGCCGGAAAAATTCCTCCAAAAACAATCACGCTTATGAAAATAAAAACAATCTGCAGATAAAACTGACTGCTGTGAATGACTAAATTTTTCCCCAAAAACTCATTGTAATAAGGAAGCGAAAGTTCTACAATGACCAATGAAATTAAAATTGCAATGATGGAAGAGATTGCTGTTTCAAAAATAAACTGTTTGGTAATATTGCTTTTTGAAGCGCCTAAAACCTTGCGAACGCCAACTTCTTTAGCCCGTTTTATGGCATTTGCCGTGGCAAGATTTACATAATTTACAATAGAAAGGAGTAGAATCAAAACCGATAATCCCATCATGATCATCAAAAATTGGTAGTTTCCTTTTCCTTCTGCAAAACCATGAACTATCGAATGCAGTCGTGATTCTTTTAGTGATTCTAGTATAATTTTTGTAGGACGGCCGCCTTTTTTTCGCCATTGTTCAAGGGTAATTCCTTCTTCTTTTGCCCATTTTAAATCTCGATTTTCAAAAAGCAATTTCTCTAATTTTTTCTTGACTTTTTCAGCGGCTGAAGGATTTTTCAGCTTCAGCATTAAGCCATAATTAAAATTTCCCCATTGATCTTTATCACTTTCCATTCTTGATTCAAGCAGATTTACAACCACTTCTGGAGCCAATGATGACTTGCCTGGAATTCTGTAAACGCCTCTGACAATCAGTTTTAATTTGCCATAATCAATTTGTTTTCCCAACGGATTTTCACTTCCAAACAATCGCTTAGCCGTTTCTTCAGAAAGCGCAATGCTTCCGTTATCAGCCAAAGCATTTTTTGCACTTCCTTTTATAAATTCGAAAGGAAAAAAATCAAAGAAATTTTTCTGCGAATCGGTGACTTTTGAAAGAATTTCCTTTTTGTTTTTGTATTGGAGTATTTCCTCTGTATAAAAATTATTCAAATAGCAATAGCTTTCTAATTCTGGAAAATCAGTTTTGAAATAAGGCTCGAAAGTCACGACATTGGAAGCCCAAAATTGTCCTTCGCCAATGTCAGTTATAGAAAGAAAAATCTTTTCTTTATCAGGATTCCAGTCGTTGTATGAATGTTCTTCGTTCCAATATAATATGGAGAAAACCAAACCCGCAATCCCAATACTCAGCCCCAAAACATTGAGAAAAGTAAAGAATTTGTTGTTCTTGATTTGATAGAAATATATTTTTAGCCAGTTTTTTAGCATTGTTCAATTTTTTAGATACTATTTTTTTCTAATTATTCGTATTTCAGATATTTTAAAACATTTGCCCTTGTCGCCTGATAAGCTCTTGAGAGCACAACCACAAGCGTTAAAATCAGCAATGCAAAAAATCCGATGATAAATGGAAGAATCGTAATGTCTATTCTGAAAGCGAAATTTTCAAGCCATTTGTTCAATAAATAATAGGCTGGGAAAAGCGCAATAAAAAATCCGATGATGCAGAAAATAATATATTGCTTTGATAATTCTTTAAGCAGTGTTTTGGTCTCGGCGCCTAAAGTTTTTCTGATCGCAATTTCCTTCATTCTTCTTTGGATGGAATAAGAAGCAAGGGCGAATAATCCGAAAAGGGCGATTAATATTACGATTCCGTTTAAAAGGCCAAATAAATTTCTTTGGTTGACAAAAGATTTATAGGTTCGGGCAAAGTTTTTATCTACAAATCCATACTCAAACGGATATTTTGTATCTACTTTTTTCGTCCAGAATTGCTCAATATTCGCCAAAGTTTCTTCCATATTATCTGGAGAAATCTTGATGTGAATTCTATCTAAATTGTAGGACATCCAATCCACAGTTTTAAAATGGAAGAAAGTCATCGGCGGAATTTCCGCTTGCGGACCATATAAATGGAAGTCTTTAACGATTCCCACAATCTTGAATTTTTTGTCGTTCCAGTTGATTTCTTTTCCAATCGGATTTTTTTCATTGATCATTCGCAAAGCCGTTTCATTAAGCATTACAGAGTTTATCGTGTCAGAAGATAAGTTTGCAGAAAGATTTCGTCCTTGTGCCATCCGAATTTTCATCATTTCCATCATGCCAAAATCAATCGCCATGTTTTGGCTTTGGACATTCGCATTTTTATATGTAAAATTTGAAGAAGAGCTTGAACTTCCTCCGAAGGAAAAAGCGCCAGTCGTTACATTTTCAACACCTTTTATCTTTTTCAATTCGTCTTTTATAGTCAAATATTTGTTGAAAATAATGTTAGTGTCGTCTTCATTATCGCTTCTTCTGTAATAAACATCAATGATTTGATCGCCCACAAAACCCAAATCTTTTGTACTCATGTATTTCACTTGTTCATATACAATGTAAGAGCCTATGATGAAAAATGAAGCGATTGCAAATTGCAGAATCAGCATTCCGTTTCTGAGCCAGACACCGCTTTTGCTTCTTCCAAAATTTCCTTTTAAGACTTTTAAAGTTTCAAAATTCGAAACATAAATCGCTGGAAAAATTCCTGCAACTGAAATTACTATGAAGAAAATTAGGATTAATTGAATGTAAAATTGATTGCCATAAAGAATCAATTCCTTATTTAGAAATTCGTTGTAATAAGGAAGCGACAATTCCACGATTACCAAAGAAATTAGAACGGCGAAGCAAGTCGTGATAATGGTTTCAAATAAAAATTGTTTTACAATATTGCTTTTTGAAGCGCCAAGAATTTTTCTTACGCCCACTTCTTTTGCCCTTTTAATAGCGTTTGCAGTAGCCAAATTGACATAATTCACAATCGAAAGAATTAAAATCAAGATTGATAATCCGATCATGATCAACAAGAATTGATAGTTTCCTGCGCCTTCAGGATATCCTGCGCTTGGTGAATGTAATCTTGATGTAGCTAATTGGCTTAAAATCGTTTTGTTTTCGCCTCTTTTTTTGATAAATTCTTCCGGTGAAATCCCTTCTTCCTTGGCCCATTTTGCAACTCCTTCGTCATAAAAAACTTTGTCTATTTTTTTTCTGACAGAAGTTGAATCTTTCGGATTTTTAAGCTTTATAAGTAATCCATAACTGAAATTCCCCCATTGGTCTTTGTTCCCTAAAAGGTCTTTGTCAATGAAATTCACGACGGCTTGAGGTTCGACGGAAGATCTTCCGGATATTTTGTAAACGCCTCTGACCACTAAAATTTTTCCTAAATAATTGACTTGTTCTCCAATTGGCTCTTTGTTGTCGAATAATTGCTTTGCGGTTTTTTCTGAAATAGCGATGGAGTTTTCGTCAGGCAAAGCATTTTCCTTGCTTCCTTTTACAAATTCAAAAGGAAAGAAGGAAAAAAATGTTCTTTGGCTGTTGATAATGCCGTCTACCATTTCTTTTTTTCCGTTGTATTCGATGATGTCTTTTTGATAAAAATTTTTGAAATAGCAGATGCTTTCAAGTTCATCAAAAGTTTTTAATTTGTATTCTAAAGGAGCCACGCTGGTGTTCCAAATGACACCGTCAGCAATTTTTGTCAAGACTTGGTGAACTTTCTCTTTCTCAGGATTCCACTGGTTGTACGACTGCTCATCATTCCAATATAATATGGAGAAAATCAAACCAGAAATTCCAATACTCAGCCCTAAAATGTTTAAAGCCGTAAAGAATTTGTTGTTTTTTATTTGGTGTAAATATATTTTTAGCCAGTTTTTTAGCATGATAATAGTTTTTTGAAATTAAAAATTGTCATTGATTATTCATATTTCAAGTACTGCAAAACGTCTACTTTTGTCGCCTGATATGCCTTTGAAAGAACAATCAGCAACGTAAGAATCATGAGGCTGAAAAATCCAATTACAAAAGGCAAAAGCGAAATTTCGATTCGATAAGCAAAATTTTCCAGCCATTTTTCCAACAGCAAATACACAGGAAAGAGCGCAAGCAGAAATCCAATTATGCAATACATCACATATTGTTTTGTGAGCGTTGAAAGCAGTTTTTTTGTTTCTGCTCCCAAAGTTTTTCTGATGGCGATTTCCTTCATTCTTGTCTGGATAGAATAGGAGGCAAGGGCGAATAATCCGAAAAGGGCGATTAAGATGACCACGATATTCAGCAAGGAAAACAAGTTTCTTTGGTAGACATAGCTTTCATAGGTTCGCGCAAAATTTTTGTCTACAAAATCATAGGCGAAAGGATATTTTGTATCAATTTTAGTTATCCAGAAATTTTCAATTAAAGCGATGGTTTCTTCCATATTATCAGGAGAAATTTTGATATATAATCTGCTCAAGAAACTGCTTTCAGAAATCGTTTTCAAATGATAAAAAATCATCGGCGGAATTTCTTTCTGCGGACCATAAACATTAAAGTCTTCAACAACTCCAACGATTTTCAATCTTCTGATTCCTGGGTTTTCGCCGTCGTCCTTAAAATTAAATTCTTTCCCAATCGGATTTTTTTCGTCCATCATTTTGGCCGCCGCTTTGTTGATCAGGACAGAATTGATCGTGTCTGAAGCATAATTTTTTGACAATTTTCTTCCTTCTGCCATTTTGATGTTCATCAAATCTAGCAAGCCAAATTCCATGGACATGTTTTCAACTTCGACGTCTTTGTCTTGATAATCGAAAACCGTTGTGAAATAGCCTCCGTATCCAAAAGAAAAATTACCAGCAGAAACTTCCTGAACGCCTTTTATTTTTAATAATTCATTGCGGATCATTTCAAAATCGCTTGGCTTTTTGACTTCATTAAAACTGATATCTAAGACTTGATTTCCTTTGAAACCTAAGTCTTTGCTGGTCATGTGGTCTACTTGCTGGAAGACAATATATGATCCGGTGATGAAAAATGAAGCAATTGCGAATTGCAGAATAAGCATTCCGTTTCTGAGCCACACGCCGTTTTTGCTTCTGCCAAAATTTCCTTTCAAAACTTTCAAAGCTTCGAAATTAGAGATGTAAATGGAGGGAAAAATTCCGGCAAAAACAACCGTAATTATAAAAACGAGAATTAATTGGATGTAAAACTGGCCGCCGTTCATGATCAATTCCTTGCCCAAGAAATTATTGTAATATGGCAAAAGCAGTTCTACAATGACCAAAGCAAAAAGAACTGAAAAAGCAGTAGTAATCACCGTTTCAAAAATAAATTGCCAGACAATTTGAGGTTTTGATGCTCCGATAATTTTGCGGACGCCCACTTCCTTGGCACGTTTTATAGCATTTGCCGTAGCCAGATTTATATAATTTACAATAGAAAGTACCAATATCAGAACGGATAAACCGAGCATAATCAGCAATAATTCATAATTTCCGCTTCCTTCGGGATAACCATTTTGCACTTTTGAATGTAATCTTGCCGTTTTCAAAGACTCAAGGTAAGGAACATCCAGACCGAAATTTTTGATGTAAGATTCTGTGGAAATTCCTTTTTCTTTTGCGATTCTTTTGGCTTGTTTTTCGATATAAATCTGGTTGATTTGCTTTTCAACAATTCCTTTCGCCTCTGGATTTTTTAATTTTACTATCAAAAAAACGGTGTGGCTTCCCCAGTTGTCTGCATTTTTTTTGATATTTTCTTCGAATTCTTCTCTGATTACGACTGCAGGCGCAACAGATGATTTCCCGGTAATTTTATAAACCCCGCCGACAACACAATTCATTTCGCCGATTTTCAGCGCTTGTCCGACTGCTTCATTATTTCCAAATAAAAGCTGTGCGGTTTCTTCTGAAATGGCAACATTGTTTTTTTCTTTCAGAGCAGTTTTTGCACTTCCTTTTGTGAATTGGAAATGGAAAAAAGAGAAAAAATTTTCTTCAGATTTTAAAATCTTTTTGACTAATTCCCTCTTGCCTTTATATTCGATGAGCGCTCCGTTATAGCCAGGATTAAAGTTGCAGTAATCTTCTACTTCGGGTGAAATTTGTTTTAATTGCGCGCCAAGAGGCATTACGTTATAAGCCAAGAAACCTGATCTTGGCTGGTCGTTCACAACCTGAAAAACGCTGTCTTTTTCAGGATTCCATTCGTTATAAGAATGTTCGTCATTCCAATATAAGATGGAAAATATCAAACCCGCAATTCCAATACTCAACCCCAAGATATTCAGGGCAGTAAAGAACTTGTTCTTCTTGATTTGATGAAGATATATTTTTAACCAGTTGTGTAGCATGTTCGTTTTTTGATGATGATTGAAAGGCTGATGAGACCTATTTTTTGCTTACTGAACCTGAAGAACTTTTCTCAGATTCTACTTTTGCAGGATTTCCAGAATAAGAAATCGAAGCGCTTGATGATGCTTTTGCGTATAATGCTTCCGTAACATTTATGCTAGCGCCTGATGAAGAACTAGATTCAATTGTAGCTGTTTTGCAGGTTAATTTTTTTGCGTTTACATAGGAAGAACTGCTTGTTCTGATGTCAACATTTTCTGCTTCTCCAGCTAAAATGGCCTCACTTGAGCTGCTTGATTTTACAGCTAATTTTTTAGCGGTAACGGTGCTTTCAATTTTGCTGCTGGAAGAAGTTTCTATGTAAATATTCTCAGCTTTCACGTTTCCGTAAACGCTTGCGCTTGAAGAAACATCAATCGTGGCTTCTTTCACGTCAATGCCGTTTTTAAAAGTAAGAGAGCTTGAAGAACTAGCCTTGAATTCATTGACATACGGACTTGAAACCCAAACTTTCATAACTTTATGGTTATATCTTTTCTTGTCTTTTTTATCTCGTTTGCTGTACGTTTTTGAATCTACATAGACTTCCAAAGTATTTCCTGAAACTTTTGTGATGAGGTCTTGCAGTTTTTCATTGTCATCGGCTTCAACTTTTATTGGTCCGGCTGGGCCTTGCGTGAAAATCAGTTCAATTCCGGAAGCTACTCTCAATTTTGAAAATTCGCCAACTGTTCTGTTTTCAGAAATTTGTGCGCTTGCCATTACTGAAAGCAATAAAAAGGCTAAAAGGGAAACTATTCGTACCATATTATTAAGTTTTAAGTTGTTATTTAGATTAGTTTTTTTTTTGAATTATTGGATAAAAGCATCCACATTTCGGCTATTCGCTTTTTCAGAAAGCACCATTCCGTCTTTCATGAAAATTGTTTTCTGCGAGAAAGAAGCGTCATAATCAGAGTGCGTTACCATTAAAATCGTAGCTCCATTGGCATGCAAATCAGTTAAAAGCTCCATTACTTCGTTACCGTTTTTACTGTCCAAATTTCCTGTCGGCTCATCGGCAAGAATGATTTTCGGATCATTAATTAAAGCTCTCGCCACGGCAACCCTCTGTTGCTGACCGCCTGAAAGTTGTTGCGGAAAATGTTTTAGGCGATGTGAAATTTGCAAGCGTTCTGCAATTGCTTCTACTTTATTTTTTCTTTCAGATGCGCCCACATTGTTATAAATCAAAGGCAATTCGATATTGTCATACACAGAAAGTTCGTCGATAAGGTTGAAATTTTGGAAAACAAATCCGATATTTTGCTTTCTGATTTTAGATTTTTCTGCTTCTTTTAAATTGTTGATTTCTTGATTTAAAAGTTTATAGCTTCCTGATGAAGCGCTGTCTAAAAGGCCAACGATATTTAATAAAGTTGATTTTCCGCAACCAGAAGCGCCCATTATAGTTACAAATTCGCCTTGTTTGATTTCAAGAGAAATTTCGTTCAATGCTTTAGTTTCTACTTCTTCTGTTCTGAAAACTTTTGAAAGATTTTGAATTTTGATCATGGTTCTTTGATTTTGAAATTATTTAATTTTTTGATTGATGATTTTGATTTGATTGATGATTGAAACCGCTTATTTTAAATTTAAAACTTCTATATTTTTATAATCTTTATAGGATGAGGTAATGACTTTTTCGCCTTCTTTTAAGCCTTCGAGAATTTCATAATATAAAGGATTTTCTCGGCCTAATTTAATATTTCTTCTTACAGCTTTATCGCCTTCAACTACAAAAATCCATTCGCCAGCGGTATCTTGGTTGAAAGATCCCTTTGAAAGCACCGTTGTTTTTGTTTTTTCAGAAAGTAAGAGCCGTACTCCAAAACTCAAGCCTTGTCTCAAATCTAATTCTTTGCCTTCCGAGAAATTCAATTCTACTTGAAATCTACCATTTTTTACTTCAGGAATTACCTTTGTGACTTCAACTTTTACAGTTTGTCCTTTATATTCTACTTCTCCTTTTTGTCCTTCAGATACTTTTTCCAAGTAAAATTCATCGACGTCGGCCATTAATTTATAGCCTTTCATGACATCGATTTTCCCGATGCTTTCGCCAGCAATATAATTTTTTCCAAGAACGGGTTCAAAAGAAGAAATCCTTCCAGATAAAGGCGCCGTTACCAAAAAATTCTTTTTGTTAGATCTCAAAATCTCCAAACTTTTCTGCATAATTGCCTGCGATTGGTTGATTTGAGAAATCTGAATCTGATTCGCCTGTTTTTCTTTTTGGATGCTCTGCTGGATTATATTTTTACGCTCTTTTTGAAACCTGAAATTCTCCTGCGTTTTTTCCCATTCATTTTTCGAAATAATCTCTTCTTTATATAATTTTTCGCTTAAATCATAAAGACTTTTTGAATCTAAATAATCATGCTCAATTGCTACCAAATCTTTCGCCAGATTCAATTCTTGAGTCCTCAAATCCAATTTTGCTTTGTTCAGATTGTTGATCTGCTCAATCATTGCCGTTTCCTGAGTCATATATCCCAATTCAGAATTTGGATTATACAATCTTGCCAAAGGCTGTCCTTTTTGTACAAAATCACCGTTTTCAATAAAAATTTCTTGAATAGAACCGCCTTCAATTACGTTCAGCAACATCGAATTTAAAGGTTCTACTTTTGCTTGAAAAACAATAAAATCTTCGAAATAATTATTTTCTACGGTTTTGACCGTGATTTCACCTTTCTTTACATCCAAACTTCTCTTTTTGGTCAGTGAGGAAAATACAAAATAGCCAACCAATAAAAAAAGTGGCAAAGCAACCAACAGGTATTTATTTTTTTTATTTTTACGAGCAACGACAGTGTCCATATTAATTTGTTTGTAAGGATATATATCAATTTTGTGCCACAATTTTAAAATCCATAAAAAGCTGTAATTCAGTATATTTAAACTTTTATAAAATCCATAAGTGTCCGATAATGAACACTTTTTGTCCGATAATGAACAGTTGATGAAAAAAACAAACGCCCATATTTTAATTATTGATGACCAAGAAGACATTCTGTTTGCTTCTAAAATGTTTTTGAAGAAACATTTCGAGACCATTTACACGCTGAATAATCCGAAAAACATACTAAAACTGCTGTCTGAAAACCAAATTGACGTAGTTCTTTTAGATATGAATTACAGAATTGGATTTGAAGACGGACGAGAAGGAATTTATCTCTTGAAGGAAATAAAAACTTTTTCGCCAGAAACTATCGTGATTTTAATGACTGCTTTTGGCAAAGTTGAAACGGCTGTTGAAGGCTTGAAAGCAGGTGCTTTTGATTATATTTTAAAACCTTGGGACAATGAAAAACTGCTCTCTGTCGTAAGATCTGCGGTTGACGAAAGCAGGAAAGAGAAGAAGAAAGTTTTGAAAATTCCAAAGCAGGCTTCTGTTTTTATAGGAAATTCTTCAAGCATAAAAAGAGCTTATTCTTTGGCTGAAAAAGTAGCAAAAACGGATGCCAACGTTTTGATTTTAGGAGAAAACGGAACCGGAAAATTTGTTTTAGCGAATTACATCCACGAAAATTCTAACCGAAATAAGCAACCTTTTGTTCATGTGGATTTGGGTTCTTTAAACGATAATATTTTTGAAAGCGAACTTTTCGGATATGCGAAAGGCGCTTTTACCGATGCCAAAAATGATACGCCAGGAAGATTTGAATTGGCAAACAACGGAACTATTTTTCTAGATGAAATCGGAAATGTGCCATTACATTTGCAGTCAAAATTATTGCAGGTAATTCAAAATAAGTCGGTTACAAGATTGGGCGAAGCAAAACCAAGACAACTTGATGTGCGAATTATTACGGCAACAAATATTGACTTAAAACACGAAGTTTCGAGTAAAAATTTCAGGGAAGATTTATATTATAGAATCAATACGATGGAAATTCTCCTTCCTTCATTAAAAGAAAGAAAAGAAGATATTGTGCCATTGGCGAAGTTTTTACTGGAAAAAATTATTGATAAATACGACCGATCAGAAATTGTTTTTGAAGAAGAAGCTTTAGACCAAATCGAAAAACATTCGTGGAACGGAAACATCCGCGAAATGGAAAACAGAATTGAACGCGCCGTGATTTTATGTGAAAATAACCAGATTACAATTTCTGATCTGGATTTAGATATAATTTCGAATTTCGATGGAAATGACGATTTGCAGTTGGCAGAAATTGAAAAATCTACGATTGAAAAAGTCTTGCAGAAAAATAATTTCAATATCAGCAAATCGGCTGATGAACTTGGACTTTCACGCGCTTCCTTATATCGAAGAATGGAAAAATTTGACTTGAAAGGATAAGTTTACCGCTGATTCGCAGATTTTATTTTTGATATTAATCTGTGAGAATTTGTGAAATCTGTGTTTAACTAAATAGGATGACAAAAAAACATTACAATACCATATTTTTTAGAATTCTTTTCATCTTGACAGGAATATCGTGCTGTGTCTTTTTGATTCAGAATAATCTGATTTATAGTGCTTTTTTCTGCAGTTTGATCACGATTTTCTTAATCGCCGAAATTTATTTTTATATCAAAAACATTTTTCTTTTTTATGACAGAACGATAAAAGCGATCCTGAATAATGATTTTACGGCTGATTTTTCAAAACATTCTTCCTTTGAAAATTACAAGACACTTTTCAAGCTTTATGATAATTTAAAAGAGAAGCAAAACGAGCAGGTTTCAAAAGATTTGATTTACAGATCTATTTTGAATAATATAGAAACCGGCGTTCTGATTTTAGAAAAAGGGCAGGATGACTGGAATATTTTCTTGATGAATAATTATTTTTCAGAGCATTTTCTAGTCCCGAAAGTATCAAAATGGAGCTATTTGAAGAACCAATTGCCTTCACTTTGTGCCATTGTCGAAGAAAGAAATTTTGAAGAAATAAAGACTTCCATCCAAATTCGGATCGAAAAACAAGATTTGCAGACTTTTATTTTACAAGCTTCAAATACAAAGGCTTACGATAAAGAATATTACATAATTTTGCTGGATTCAATTCAAAAGGTAATTGAGAAAAAAGAAAAAGAAGCGTGGATTAATTTGATGAAAGTGATTTCGCACGAGCTGATGAATTCGATCACGCCGATTCGTTCGCTGACGCAAAATCTGAACGAAATGATGCAGCAGGAAAGCCTTTCGAAAGAAGATGTCGAAGATATCCGCGACAGCGTTTCGGCAATTATCCATCGAAGTGACCATCTTAAGGAATTCGTTGAAAGCTATCGAAAATTGGCAATGCTTCCGTCTCCAAATAAAGAAAAAACTTCTTTAGAAACACTTTTGGAGGATGCTTTGAAGATTATGAACCCGCTTTTCAAGCAGCAAAATATTACTGTAAATAATATAATTTCCTTCAATCGCTGGCTTTCTGTGGATAAAAATCAGATGGAACAAGTGCTGATTAATCTCTTGACAAACAGTATGTATGCTGTGGAAGGCAAGGCAGAAAAGCGCATTGAAATTTCTTCGGAAGTAAAAAATAAGCGAATCTACATCACTATTTCTGATTCAGGAAACGGAATTGATGTAGCCATTGAAGACAAAATTTTTCTTCCTTTTTTTACTACAAGAAAAGATGGCGCGGGAATCGGATTGACGCTTTCAAAAAATATAATTGAAGCCCACGGCGGTTATTTAAATTATGTTTCTGAAGATGACAAAACGCATTTCACGATTTGCCTGATGGAATAATTTTAAATCCATCTTTTAAATTGTAATATATTTGCCGTAGTGGCTTCGCCAAAATTTTAACTGCAAAAAGCGATTTGTTCGCGTCAAGATATGTCAAACGAGCGCATCATTTTAGGGATTGATCCAGGGACAACAATTATGGGTTTTGGGCTGATTAAAGTCGTCAATAAAAAAATGGAATTTATTCAGCTAAATGAGCTGATCCTGAACAAATATGATGACCATTATATGAAGCTGAAAGTCATTTTTGAGCGTACGATTGAGCTGATTGAAACACATCATCCCGATGAAATTGCAATTGAAGCGCCTTTCTTTGGAAAAAACGTGCAGTCGATGCTGAAACTCGGAAGAGCGCAAGGCGTTGCAATGGCGGCCGGACTTTCACGACAAATTCCGATTACAGAATATGAGCCCAAAAAAATAAAAATGGCGATTACCGGAAACGGAAATGCTACAAAAGAACAAGTTGCGAAAATGCTCCAGCAATTACTTGGATTAAAAGAACTTCCTAAGAATTTAGATAGTACGGATGGCTTGGCTGCCGCAGTTTGCCATTTCTTCAACTCAGGAAAAGTGACTGGGACAAAAAGTTATTCGGGCTGGGATGCTTTCGTGAAGCAAAATGAAGATCGCGTGAAAAAATAAACCCGCAAATTTCTTCACGGGTTCGGTGCAAATAACTATAACTAAACTTAAATCAAACTACTTTTATTTTTGCCAATCATCGCTTCTGAATGGAGGTGTTGCCAAACCATCTTGGTTGTAAAGCATCACTTCTCCTGGTGCGTCTGCCCACAAATAACGGACAGCAATTGGATTTGTAACTTCAGGACTGCTGACTTTTATTGTTTTCATATCGCTTTGCAAAGTTGCATTTGCTGGATAAAATTTCTTGTCGCTTCCGGCAACCATAAATCCTGAAATGCTGGATTTTGGAGTTTCTTTTGCGAAAGTTCCGTTTGAGAAATTTACTGTTAGAGAATTTCCGTCTACTTTCATGTTGGCGTAAGTCGGTGCAGTTACAGGATTTTTTTCTCCATAAGCGACATTTTCAGCAATTAAAGCCATTCTTTTTCCAACAATTTGCTTGTGAATTGGATGGATATTGTCATTTTCTCCAACGTCAATCAAAACCGCCATTCCTGTATTTTTCAACTCCAAGGCTTTGTTTTGAGATTCACGAAGTGTAATCCATCGGTTATTTTGGTTGTCATAATTCGGAAGTTGCGCAAAGATAAAAGGCACGTCAGCTTTCCAGTTTTTTCTCCAATCATTGATCATTCCTTTAAATAAGTCAGCGTATTCTTTGGCATTTTTAGAATTCGCTTCGGCTTGATACCAGATAATTCCCTTGATCTTTATTCCGAAGAAAGGCGTCACCATTCCGTTATAAAGCGAAGTCGGATATTTCGTCGGATGCTGGCGAACCGGCACTTCCTCGATATCTTTTGTTCCTGCTTCATATTTCCATTCTCCGGCAAGCGATAATTTTTGTGAAGCAGTTTCTAGATATAATGAATTCTCATCACCTCTGAAACCTCCAATATCACCTGTGTTTTTTACGCGAATTGTGATGATATTTTTGCCAACGACAAAGTTTTTTTTATCTACTTTATAAACTCTGTCCAAATCTTTTTGATCGCTTTCACCGACTTTATTTCCATTGATGTAAGTTACATCTTCATTGTCAACACGACCAATTGCTAGAGAAAGTCCGTCTTTTACCAAATCTTTTTGCGTAAGATTGAAAGATCTCGTTACCCAAATCACGCCGTCATTCGGAGTTACTTTTGCCTTGCTCCAATAAACAGGAAGATTGATCGGTTTCCAAGAAGAAGTATTATAGTCTTTTTCAAACCATTTTTCCTTATTTCCCATGTCAAGATCATCTGCTTTTTTCTCCCAAGCTTTGAAGTCTTTTTTATAGACATTCATAATATTTCCAAAATCCATAGATTTCATTTCATCAACTACTTTCTTTGCAGAAGCGTGTTTTCCCATTAAATCTTCGCTCATCCAAGCTTCAATATTTGTCCCTCCCCAAGAAGAATTTATCAATCCGATCGGCACATTGTATTTTTGGAATAATTCTCTTCCGAAGAAATAAGCAACGGCAGAAAAACCTTCGCCACTTTCAGGAGAACACGTCAGCCAAGTTCCTTTTTCAATATCTTTTTGTGGCGTTCCGGCCATTGTTCTTGAAACTTGAAGCAATTTTATTTTTTCATAGCTCGCTTTTGCCAATTCTTCTTTTCCGTTTCTAGCATCTTCTAATTTCCAGCCCATGTTTGACTGGCCTGAACAGAACCAAACGTCGCCAACATAAATATCTTTAAGCGCAATTGTATTGTCTTCAGAAATTTTCATTTCATAAGGGCCACCAGCTTTCATTGCAGGAAAATCCACACTCCATTCGCCGTTTGCATTGGTTTTGGCTTCCTTATTTAGATTATTAAAATTGACTTTTACAGTTTTTCCAGATTCGCTCCAGCCATAAACTGTAATCACGGCATCACGCTGTAAAACCATATGATCAGAGAAAAATTTAGGAAGCGTGACTTTTGCGAAAGAAAAGCCCGTAAACAGCAGAAAAAGTATTGGAATTATTTTTTTCATAGGAAGTTGAGTTTTGAAAACTAAGGCTAAACTATGTAATTAAAATTGGTTGACCAAAAATAGTTTTAAGATATTTGTAATTTTAACTAAAAATAATTGCCAGATGTGCAATTAATATAGGTTTCTGTAATAAATGTAATAATTAGTAATTAACAGATTGCTTTTGAAGATAATTTTTTGGTAGATTTTGGGAAAAGGCATAAAAAAAGGAGTTCTCACGTTGTGAAAAACTCCTTTAAGGCCTATTTTTTACATCCATTATGCAAAGTTGCATCGCTTTTGGGAAGTGGTTGAGCTTTTTTACGTTATAGAATGTAGCATAAATCTGTCCTTAGAACAAAATTAAGGAATTAAATGAAACAATATGTAAAGAGCGAGTTAATAATAAAATCAGGATTGATACTTTTTTGCATAAAAAATAAAATAATAGAAGCGAAAACGTTATAGCAAAATTGTTAAAAGCTTGTGTTTTGAAAAATCAAATGCAATAAATAGCCAATTAATTAAATAATAATTAGATATTTTAGCATAAAATTTAATTATATGAAAAAAATATCGAATTATTTGTTGATATAAAAAAAAGCGTATATTTGGTCAACCAATTTAATAGAAAATGCAAGAGTTTGGTTTAAATGGATTTAAATCTTCGGAAGAAGAAGAAATCATCAAGAAAATAAGAGATTTAATTACTTCAAATAAGTTGAAACCTGGAGACAGGCTTCCGTCAGAACGAAAACTTTCAGAAGAATTCGGAGTAAGCCGTGGAAATGTCAGAGAAGTGATCCAAAAGTTAGAGTTTTATGGATTGCTAAAAACGCTTCCACAAAGCGGAACTGTAGTTGCAAACATGGGCGTTCCGGCATTAAGTGGCATGATTACAGATATTTTGCAATTGAAAAAGCCAGATTTTAAATCTTTGGTAGAAAGCAGAATTATGCTTGAAATGCAAGTGGTGGCTTTGGCGGCAGAAAGAAGAACTGAAACGCATCTTGAAAATATCAAAGAAGCACTTGAAGCTTATCGCCTAAAAGTAGAAAACAATGAAGATGCCGTCGAAGAAGATTTGATGTTTCATTTGAAAATTTCTGAAGCCAGCGGCAATCCGGTTTTGAATACGCTGATGTTAATTATTACGCCAGAAATTATTGCCAATTTTGAAAAATACCACGTCTGTAAAAAATCGATGACAGGAGATAATCTTATCGAGCACCAGCAGATTTTTGACGCCATAAAAGAGAAAAATCCAGAGAAAGCAAAAAGAGAATTGCAGTTTCATTTCAAGACGTTGTATGAATACTGCAATAAAACAGAAACTCTTGCCAATATAAACGAGAGTATTTTTTAGTCCTTTAAAAGGAAAATAGACGGTTATTACCATTGTGTAAAGTTGCATCGCTTGGGGAAGTGGATGATATAATTGAGTAACAAGTTAATCCTAAAATAGTAGTATTATGGGTGTTAAATACTTTTTTACAATAATAGCAGTAGTTCTTTTTGGCAGAAATATGCATTCGCAGACTTTTGTCAACACAAGACAAACATTGCAGACAGCAATAAATGCTGCAGTTCCTGGTTCGACAATTATTGTTAGAAACGGAACTTATAATGATTTTTATGCAAGTGTTACCACAAAATCAGGAACGGCTGCAAATCCGATTACGATTAAAGCAGAAACTGTCGGAGGCGTGACTTTGACAGGAGATTCTAGATTTACTATGAAAAAATCTGAAAATATAAAATTTGAAGGATTTGTTTTTGACTGTACGGGCAGCAATACTTTGATCAAGTTAGAAGCGTGCAATAACATCAGAATCACAAGAAATGTGTTTGAATTGGATACGCCAGTTGCCATAAAATGGATTGTAGTTGTTGGAACTTTTGATGATTATACATTTCAATTTCTAAGCCACCACAACAGAATCGACCACAATACATTCAAAAATAAGTTTACTGGAGGAAATTTTATCACGATTGACGGAACTTACAGCCAAGACAGAACTATCGGCCATCAATCACAATATGACAGAATCGACCACAATTATTTTTACAATAACTCGCCGAGAGCTGTTAATGAAAAAGAATCTATCCGAATTGGAAACAGCCAATTGTGCAATTCAAGCGGTTTCACAACGGTAGAATTTAATTTATTTGAAGAATGCGACGGAGATCCGGAGATTGTTTCGGTAAAATCAAACGATAACCTGATCAGACACAATACGTTCAACAGAAATCATGGAACACTGACGCTTCGCCAAGGAAACAGAAGCAGAGTCGAAGGTAATTATTTCTTCGGAGGTGGAAAACCAAACGGAATGATGGAAACACAGCCAATTTACACGGGCGGCATCAGAGCTTATGGAACCGATCACGTGATTGTAAATAATTATATGGAAGGCCTGCAAGGAACAGTTTGGGATGCGCCGATAACTTTAACGCAAGGCGAGGTTATCACTGGGCAAAGCACAAATACGAGCCTTCATTATAGAGGAGAAAGAATCACGATTGCTTACAATACTTTGGTAAATAATGCCTACGGAATTGAAATCGGGTATCCAAAAGCAGATGGTTCTTACAATAAAAGATTAGCAGATATTAAGATTGCAAATAATATAGTAGTCGGTTCACAAAATAATCTGGTTAAGATTTATGCCAACCAACAAGGCGCGGTGACTTGGTCAAATAATATAATGTATGCGACTGGTTCTGCCCAAATTGTTACGGGAGGTCCAGCTTTTACAGCAAGTGAAGTTTTAGTTCAGAATCCGAATTTGGCTTTAAGCGGCACAATTTGGAAATCAACAGCAACTTCGCCAGTAATTGCCAACGGAATTCCAGCTTTGACATTGACTGAAGACATCGATGGGCAATCTAGGCCGGCATTAAGCAACGCCGGCGCTGATCATTTCAGTACTGAGTTGGTTACTTATTTTCCGGTGGGAATCTCTGATGTTGGTCCGGGATCTCCAGAAGAAATGCCGCTTTCTGTGATCACTTCAAAAGTGCCTGCGATTGTGCTTTATCCAAATCCTACGAAGGGAAATTTTGAATTAGCTCTTCCAAATTCTGAAAGTGAATTAAATGTCGAAGTATACAATATTCACGGGCAATTAATTTTAAATGGAACACATCAAGTTGTTTCTGGAAAAATCGCCTTGAGCCTTGAAAATCAACCTGCAGGAATGTATATCGTAAGAATAAATTCAAGCGGAAAAACACAAAATTATAAAGTTGTAAAACAATAAAATATATACAAATCATAGCATTTGTATCCTTTTGAGAGGAAATTGACGGTTATGGCCATTGTGTAAAGTTGCATCGCTTGGGGAAGTGGATTACTTACTAAACATTAGTGTCAAGAGTGAAAATCTGAGTAATCGGGTTTATTTATAAGGAAAAAACGAGGCTACCACCATTGTTTTTTAACCTTACTATTATAGAATGTAAGCAATAAATTTTATGAAATTAAAAACATTTTTTCTGCTCTCGGCTTTACTGCTGACGAGTTTTATCTTCGCACAAGATTCTTATACTTTGACCGGAAAAGTCGTTTCGGCTGAAGATAGTTCCACGCTTCCAGGCGCTTCAGTAACAATTCTTGGAACAAAAAAATCAGTGATTACTGATATTGACGGAGCTTTTTCTATCAAAGTAAATACTGGAAGTTCTATTCAGGTTGCTTTTATAGGAAAACAAAGCAGAGTCATTTTATTGGATGGAACCACAGAAATCTCGATAGAATTGAGCGATGAAAAAACGAAACTTGATGAAGTTGTCGTAGTAGGTTATGGTACGCAGAAAAAATCGTCTATAACGGGATCAGTTTCCAAATTAGAGAATACAAATCTTGACGAAAACGCAGTTTCCAGAGTTGACAAGGCTTTGCAAGGAAGAATTGCAGGTCTTCAAATCCAGAATATTTCTACAGAAGTCGGTGAAGCGCCACAAATCAGAATTCGCGGTCTTGGTTCAATCAGCGCGAGCAGCGATCCGCTTGTCGTTGTCGATGGTTTCCCGGTTCAAAATGCTTTGGAATTTATAAATCCGAGTACGATTGAGTCTGTTGAAGTCTTGAAAGATGCAAGTTCTACAGCAATTTATGGTTCTCGCGGTGCCAACGGAGTTATCCTAATTACTACCAAATCAGGTTCTGATACTAAAACTTTATATGAATTCAAGTCTTATTTTGGAGTAAAATCAGTTTACGAAAAAATCGACCTTCTTGATACCTATGAATATACTGACATGCTTCGCAATGAAAGACAGCTTGATGAAAATTACAGAGCAGGCTTAACAGGAGCAACACCAGGAACAATTGCTTACACGTCTCGTGAAAAAGGAATGCGTCAAGTAGCTGACAATGGCGGAAACACCGATTGGCAAGATGAAGGAACGCGCAATTTTGCGACTATCAAAAACTACCAATTAAATGTTTCTGGTGGCGGAAAAACTTCAAACTATTACGTTTCTGGACAATACATCGAAGACGAAGGAATCATGTCAGATAACTTCTTGAAACGTGTGAATTTCCAAAGCCGCATTCGTGCAAAACTAAGCCCAAAATTAACACTTGACGTGAACGTAAGACCTTCTTACAGCGTCAAAAGAAGATCAACAATCGCTTATTCTGATTTGACAAGATCTTTGAGTTTCATGCCGGTTTACCACAATGCTTACACGGCAGCGCTCACAGGTTACCCTGAAGGTTCTTATGCGCAGGGAAGACATTTCAACAACGTGAATTTCAACTATACAGATGAAAACGGAGTGCCTCAAAATTACACGACGTCACTTTGGGGAACCAACAATAACACGCCGATTTCTAGAATGGAAAATGAAAAAAGATTTTACCATGATTACAGAATGCTGACCAATTTCGCTTTAGATTGGAAAATTACCAAAGATCTGACTTTCAGAACTTCTGGAGGAGCAAATGTAGATTATTCAAATTATGAGCGTTTCCGTAATTCAAAAGCAGATCAAACCGCACAAGTAATCGGAGAAGATGACAGCAACTTGAATGTGAACTTGCTGACTGAAAATACGCTGACTTACAAATATAAAAATGACAACCACAGTTTTGATATTCTTGGTGGTTTTACTTACCAAAAAACAAATATTAAAGGAACTGGAATCTACGGAACGCAATTTCCGTCTGATTATATCGAAACAATTAATGCGGCCAACGTAATTGACGCAAACGAAACTTTTACAAGAAAAGAAAACATCGGTTTGGTATCTTATTTGGCGAGAGTGAATTATGCTTACAAAGACAAATATCTTTTGTCAATTGCAGCACGTGCTGACGGTTCTTCACTTTTCGGACCTGAAAATAAATACGGACTTTTCCCTTCTGCTTCTATCGGATGGAATGTGAGCGAGGAAAATTTCTGGAAAGAAAACGTAGATTTTATCAATAGATTTAAGTTAAGAACAAGCTTTGGTGTGACCGGAAATAACGATATCACGAATTATTCTTTCACCAATTTGCTTTACACTTCAAACTATTCTTTAGGAACAGGAACAGGAAGCGTGACCTCTGGTCTTGCTGAAAACGGAAGCGTTTTAGGCAATCCAGAAATCGGCTGGGAACAGACTTTAGAGTATGATTCTGGTGCTGACATCAGCTTTTTCGGAAACAAATTGAATTTGACTTTTGACTATTATTATTCGGTAACTGACAAATTGCTTTTGCAGCAAAATGTTTCTTACATCACAGGTCACGACCAGTTTTTTAACAACATCGGAAAAATCCAGAATAGAGGTTATGAGATCGAAGTTTCAGGGAATTTAAGAACTAAGAATTTCTCTTGGAAACCAAGTTTCAACATTTCTGCAAACCAAAATAAATTGATTTCTCTTGGTGGCGAAGCGCAATTCATCAGCCAGGGTGAAAGAAACGAAGAATATATCGCAAAAGTTGGTGACAAAGCAATCCAATTCTACGGATATAAAATGATCGGAGTTTGGCAAAGCGCTGACGAATTGGCAAATAATCCGCATTCTCCAGACGATGCTGTTGGAGGAATCAGAGTCGCAGATATCAACGGTGACGGAGTTATCAATGCTTCAGACAGAACCACTTTAGGAAGCCCGTTTCCAGATTTTACTTGGGGATTTTATAACTCATTTACATATAAAAATATCGACTTGAATTTCTTGGTACAAGGTTCTGTCGGAGGTGAAGTTTTCTTCGGAGACGGATATTACAACGAGATGAGGTATTTATACAAAGATTTCACGCAAGGAAGATGGTTCAGCGAAGGAGTTCCTGCAACAAAACCACGTGAAAACAACGGTAGGGCTTGGCAAAACACAGATTATTTGATTCAAGACGCTTCTTACATGTCATTGAGAACAGTGACTTTGGGCTACACAGTTCCTGAAGATTTCATTAAAAAAATTGGTCTTAAAAAAGCAAGATTTTATTTCTCAGGAGAAAATCTTCTTTACATAAAAGCATCTGATTTCTGGGGATTAAATCCAGAAGGAATCACAGCTAGCGGTATTTACGCTTCGCCATTGATGTCTGGTTATCAAAGAGGGGCTTTCCCGGTACAACGTACAATTTCTTTTGGTATCGATATTAATTTCTAAAAAACATAAGTTATGAAACTATATAAATCTTCTTTTATTAAAATTATATGCTTGAGTACGGCTTTGTTTTTTGCAAGTTGTAACGAGACACTCGATCTGCAACCGGTTTCAGAAATTGGTGCTGACGGATTTTACAAAAATGCTGACGAAGTAAATCTTGCCGTAATCGGTATTTACAGCAGTCTTCACGGAATACAAAACAGAGAATGGATGCTTACGGAAGTTCGTTCTGACAATACTTATATGAACCCAAATTCTACAGAAACAAAGGATTTGGCGGTAAGAGAAATTGACCGTTTTGTACAAAGTTCACAAAATGTGTATCTTAAAGAATATTGGCAGGCTTGCTACAGAACCATCAATCTTTCAAACGTAGTATTGAAAAATTTAGATGTTGTAAGTGATCCGGCGCTTCGCAATAAATTTGAAGGAGAAGCCCGTTTTTTAAGAGCGCACGCTTACTTTAATTTGGTAAGGCTTTGGGGTGGCGTTTTCATCGTGACAGAACCGGTTTCTGGATTAGAAGCAAAAACTATGGACAGAAGTCCGCAGTCTGAAGTTTATGCATTTATTATCAATGACTTGAGAATGGCTTCAGAAATGCTGCCTCCGACTCAAGGTGGCGCAAGTCTTGGAAGAGTTGCTGCAGATGCGGCAAAAACATTATTAGGAAAAGCACTTTTGACAGCTGGCGGAGACGATAATTTAGAGGAAGCAAAAACAGTTTTAGAAGAAGTTGTATCTGGAAATTTCGGATTGCAACCAACTTATGCTTCTGTTTTCAGCCTTTCAAATGAATACAACAATGAAATTTTATTTGCGGTTCGTTACCAATCAGGCAGCGTTGGATTAGGTTCGCCGCATCCAAACTTTTTTGCACCGCTTCAAAGTGACAATTACGTAGTTTTTGGCAACGGTGACGGCTTGAACGTTCCAACAGAAAGCATGTCAAATGCTTACGGAGTTTCTGATCCGAGAAAAGCGCCTTCGATGGCTGACACTTGGCTTGGCTTCAATAATGCAGTTCGTGCTGACAGACATGTTACAAAATACAATTCGCCTTTTAATGCAGTTGATGACGGTGGAAGCGACTGGATTGTGCTTCGTTATGCTGATGCTTTATTGCTTTTAGCCGAAGCGATTAATCAAAAAAGCGGTCCGACTCCAGAAGCTTTGGGGTATTTGAATGAAGTAAGAACGCGTTCTTTAGGAGCTTCTGCAGCTTTGACGATGAGTCAGGTTGCTACTTATTTCGACTTCAAAGTTGCTTTGGAAAAAGAAAGAAGATTAGAGTTCGGTTTCGAAAATCACCGTTGGTTTGACTTGGTAAGAACGGGCAGGGCAGAAGCAGTTATGTCACAGCATTTTGCTACAGAATTCCAATATAACGATCCGGCGCATCCTTCTTTGAACACTGGCGCTTTACAGCATTATCAAATTTTGCTGCCGATTCCGCAATATGAAATTGACCTTAATCCAAACATAGCTCAAAATACTGGCTATTAATATTTTATAAGGTATGAAAATTTTAAAATATTTATTATTGACAGCGATTTGTATCTTTTCAGGATATGCAAATGCGGCAGAAATAAAAGTCACGAATCCTTCAGAATTGAAATCGGCCGTAGCTTCAGTAAAACCAGGCGACAGAATCATCATGTCAAACGGAATCTGGAAAGATACAGAAATCAATTTCAACGCTGTCGGAGCTTCAAAAGATTCAATTTTTTTAGAAGCTGAAACGCCTGGAAAAGTTATCCTTTCCGGAAATTCTTCTTTGAAATTATCAGGAGAATATTTGGTTGCAAAAGGACTTTGGTTCAAAGACGGTTACAGCAAATTCGTGATTTCTTTCATAGACAAAAGCAAAGTCGCTACCAATTCAAGAGTTACAAATTGTGCGATCACAGATTACAATCCGGCAACAAAAACAGAATCCAATCACTGGGTCGAATTGTGGGGAAAAAATAATCGTTTTGACAATAATTACGTAGCCGGAAAAAATAATGACGGCTGTACGTTGGTAGTTTGGCTGAAAGGCGAAGAAAATCACAAGAACAACCATAGAATTGACCACAATTATTTCGGAGAGCGTCCGCCTTTGGGATCAAACGGTGGCGAAACGATAAGAATCGGAACAAGCCACAATTCTATGTTTGATTCAAATACCATTGTGGAATGGAACAAATTCGAAAAATGCAACGGCGAAGTTGAAATTATTTCAAACAAGTCGTGCAAAAATACGTTCAGAAACAATTTATTCTTAGAATCTCAAGGCTCGATGGTTTTTCGCCACGGCAATAATTGTTTGGTAGAAAATAACGTTTTTCTAGGAAATAACCAGCCTTACACCGGCGGTGTGAGAATCATCAACGAAGGACATACGGTTAAAAATAATTATTTCTCAGGATTGACCGGACAAGATTTCCGCGGTTCCTTGGTAATTATGAACGGCGTTCCAAACAGCCCGTTGAATCGTTACAACCAAGTGAAAAATGCAAAAGTCTTGAACAACGTTTTTTACAATTGCAGTGCGTTTCAATTAGGAGCTGGAAAAGATGAAGAAAGATCTTTGGCACCGATAACTTCTGAGATTTCAAACAATATTATTTATTCAGAAAACAATTCTGAAGCTTTAGTTGCTTTCGATGATTTAAAAGGAATTGCTTTCAAAAACAACACCATCGATTCTCAAAATCCTAAAAAATTAGACGGCTTTGCAGCTAAAAAATTGTCTTGGAAAAAAGAAGGAGAAATTAATATTCCAAAAGGAAATTTCGGAATTGACTTCAACGTTTTTGAAAAAGTAATCGCTAACAAAACAGGCGTTTCTTGGAATCCAAAAGCGCCAAAAGTTGTAATTCAAGAAGAAACTATAAAAGTAGAACCAGGAACTGGAACGCTTGAAAAAGCGCTTAAAAAGTCAAAAGGCAAGACAAAATTAGTATTGGCTTCAGGAAATTACATTCTAGATCGCTCTTTGGTAATTGCTGATAATATTACGATTGAAGGAGAAAATACAGCTTCAAAACCCGTAATCAGCTTTAATCCAGAGGCAGAAAAAATGTCAAATTATCTGATCAGAATGGAATCTGGAGCAAGATTATCGCTTGAAAACGTAGTGCTTTCTGCAAAAACAACGCCTGCTTTAAAATATGCAATTGTTTCTCCAAAGGAAGACACGCCAGGATCGTACAGCATTTTTATAAATAAATCAGTAATCTCAGATTTCACAAATGCAGAAGGCGGTGGGATTTTAAAAGCTTCAAAAGGCACTTTCGCTGATACCATCAAAATCAGCAATTCTGTTTTGAAAAATAACCTTCGTGGTCTGAATCTTTCTTCTGAAAAAGACGATAACGGAAAATACAATGCTGAAAATGTAATCCTTGAAAATACTGTTTTTTCGGATTTTTCCCAATGGGTTTTGCATTATTACAGAGGCGGCAACGACGAATCGACTCGTGGTGGCAATCTGGTAATCGACCATTGTGTTTTCACAAAAATCGGATCGCAAGAGAAAGATTATGTCTTCCAAAACAAAGGAGTCGTGAACGTGAAAATCACCAACACAGTTTTCTATGACAATTCAAAAGTAAAAACGCCAATTCGCTTGACAGGAAAAAACAACTCGATTAAAAATTCTGTGGTTTACAATTCTGGAGAATTAAAAATGGATTCGGGCGTAGTTTCTGAAAATATAAGCGATAAAAATCCTTCGTTCCAAAGTCTGGAAACTTTTCTTCCAAAAGACAAATCGCCTTTGAAAAACGCAGGAACTGACAAAAAAGACATCGGAATTTTAGCAATAAAATAATCTACTTAAAAGAAAAAATATGAAAACTATTATACATAAAAAGTTGTACAGATTCCTTTGCCTGATTTTGGCAGTGACAGTTTTGGCGTGCGATGCGGAAACTGAAGTTGACAAAACTTTCGAAGAAATTCTTGCGGCACAGCCAACAATTGAATCATTTTCACCAGGTTCTGCGCCAATTCAAGGTTTGGTAACGATCACAGGAACGAACTTGAATTTCGTCACAAAAGCTTATATCGGTGACGTTCAGGCTGAAATTTATTCTCGTGAAAATGCTAAAATCATGATTATTAAAGTTCCGGCAAATGCTGTTGCGGGAATTTTAAAATTGACAACAGATTCTGGCAAAGTAGCCGTTTCTACAGAAAATTTGACAATCACTTATCCAGTTCCGGTAATCACTTCCGATTTTCCAGAAACTAAAATCGTGAATGAAAATATCACAATTACCGGAACAAATCTTGGCGTTGTGACCAGAATTGCTTTTGGAACCGTTGACGGAATCATCGAATCGCAAGACGACAGAACAATCATCGTGAAAACGCCAAACACAGGGCCAAGTCCTTTGACAGTAAGATTTGGATATAATACTTTGGCAGGCGAAGTTTTCGAAACGCTTTCTGAAAATTTCACAATCGACATTCCAACGCCAGAAGTTACAGGTTTCCCAAAAGCAGTAATTAAAGGAAGTCCGGTTGTAATCGGCGGTACAGATATGAATCTAGTCACAAGCGTACTTTTTGGAACAACGCCAATCACAGCGCCAACAGTAACGCCGACAAGCGTAACTTTTGACGCGCCAGCTTCTTTACCAACAGGTTTTTACCCAATCACTTTAGTTTACGGTGACGGAATGCAAGTAGTAAGTGATCCAGTAGCATACATCAACAGAGATGTTCAAACGTATTTCAACTTCGAAGCCCAAGGAATGGAAGTAATTACGGCTGGTTTAGCGGCACAAATTACTGCAAACCAATTAAACGGAACAGTGGCGCAGCCTCCATTTCCAAATAGCACAAATTATCATCACCTAAAAATGCTTTCTCCAACTGCAAATGGAAGCAGTATTGCTTACATGAGATTCTCTTTTGCGACAAATACTACTTGGAAAACAGTTTTTGACAACGGCGCTTTCAACAATAATCCGGTATTGCATTTTTGGTTGAATACTAATAATACGACGCCAACTTTAAAATTATATGCGACTTCAACTGTTAGCAAAAAATTAGTTCATTACAACACAAATGGTGAATGGAAATTGGTTGCAGTTCGTTTGAGAGATGTATTTCCAACAGTTACAGCTTCTGATTTTGTGAGTGGAAATTACTTCAGAATGAACTATTTGACAGATAACCAAGCGAATGTTCCTTTAGAAATGAACGCAGATTGGTTCATCATCACTGATGAGGTTTTAACAGGAGTTGGTGCCATAGATTTGACCAATTCATTTAATTAATAAAAGAATAGCATGAAATTTAAAACAATAAAAGCAATAGGTTTGACGGCACTTTTCATGGTGCTGTCAGATACTGCTTTTGCCCAAAACTATGAGCCGTTATTGCTTTTGTCAAAATCAGAAGCAAAAGGTATCAGCCAGCATTTAGGCGATTATAAGATTTTAGAAAAGTCATATTCCAAAGTAAAAAAAGGCGCTGACAAAGCATTGGAAAAACCAATCGAAGTGCCGATTCCTGTGGATAATGGAGGCGGTTACACGCACGAAAAACACAAGAAAAATTACCGCGATATGTATTACGCTGGTTTGACTTTCCAAATTACGGGAGAGAAAAAATATGCACAATTCGTGGAAGAAATGCTTTTAGGCTACGCCAAAATTTATCCAGGCTTGCCTTTGCATCCGAAGAGAAAAGCAGAGCAGAATTCGGGCAAATTATTCTGGCAAGGCTTGAACGACTGCGTTTGGCTGATGCACGGAATCCAAGCTTATGATTTAGTGAAAGAAAGCATTTCTGATAAAAATCGTGAAATCATTGAAAAAGATGTTTTCAGAAGCATGGCTTCCTTTTTAAGCGAAAGCGAAGGCGGAAAAGACACGTTCAATAAAATCCACAATCACGGAACTTGGGCTGTTGCCGCAGTCGGAATGACGGGTTATGTTTTAAATGATAAAGACATGGTAGAACGCGCACTTTACGGTTCTGCCAAAGACAAAAAATCAGGTTTCATGAAGCAGATCGACCTGCTTTTTTCTCCTGACGGATATTATTCTGAAGGGCCGTATTACCAAAGATATGCGTTACAGCCGTTCATGGTTTTTGCCGAAGCCATCAATAGAAACCAGCCTGAAATCAAAATTTTTGACTACAGAAATCAGGTTTTGAAGAAAGCAACAAACACCGTTTTGCAATTGACCGACGGAAACGGTTATTTCTTCCCGATAAATGATGCTATGAAAGACAAGGATTTCATGACCGAAGAATTGGTTTTCGCCACAAATATTGTCTTTGAAAATTATAATGAAACTGCAATTCTTCCTGTGGTAATGCAACAAAACGAAGTGTCGGTAACAGGCGCTGGATTAAAAGCTGCGGAAGCCTTGCAAGGAATGAAAAAGCAAGAATTCGTCAAAAATCCGATGCTGATTGCTGACGGACCTGAGGCTTCTTCTGGCGGATTATCTATCTTCAGAATGCATACGAAGAAAAAAGACGAGCAATTGACGGCTATTTTCAAATATGCTTCGCAAGGAATGGGCCACGGACATTTCGACCGTTTAGGAATCTTGCTTTACAACAACGGAAACGAAATTCTGCAAGATTATGGCGCAGCACGTTTCTTAAATGTAGAATCAAAAAGCGGTGGCAGGTATTTAGACGAAAATAAATCTTGGGCACAGCAAACCATTGCGCACAATACGGTAATTGTTGACGAAAAATCAGGCTTCAACGCCGATTGGAAAGTAGCAGAAGAAACAGCTCCAGAACCAATTTTCGGAGATATTTCAAATCCGGAAGTAATCCAGATTTCTAGTGCCGTTGAAAAAAATGCTTACGCCGGAGTTGAAATGCAAAGAACGGTTGCTTTGATTGCCGAAGAAACGCCTTTTATTTTAGATGTTTACATGTTGAAATCAAAAGAGAGCCATCAATATGACTTGAATTTTATGTTCAACGGCCACATTATGGAAACTAATTTTAAATATGAACCTTCGTTGACAGCGCTTTCTCCGTTAGGAAAAGACAACGGCTACCAGCATTTATGGAATTTAGCCGAATCAAAAGGAAATAACGGGATCTCAAAATTCACCTGGCTAAACGACAGCCGTTTTTATACGATTTCAACAATCACCGATGAAAACAGCAAATTGTTTTTTACAAGACTTGGAGCGAATGACCCCAATTTCAACCTAAGAAACGAATCAGGTTATTTAATCAGGAATACTGGCAAAAAAGACTACACTTTCGTAAGCGTCATCGAACCCCACGGAAGTTTTGATCCAAAGTTAGAATCAGTACAGGATCCGCATTCAAAAGTAGAAAACATTCAAATATTGAAACAAGACGAAAACTACACGGCAGTTTCAGTAAGCATGAAAAATAAAAAAACCTACACGTTGCTTTTCGCAAATAAAAAATCCAAAGCTGATGCAAAACACAAGCTGTCAGCAAACGGAAAAACATATGAGTGGAAAGGCAGCTATAAATTAATTACAAATTAGAATACAATGAAAATCAACACACCCGCATTTTATGTAGAAAGCGAAAATCCTTGGGAAACCGTAGCCGAAGGAGTAAAAAGGCAAATCACAGGTTATGACGTAAGCATCATGATGGTAAAAGTGGCTTTTGAAACGGGCGGCATCGGTCCGATTCACCAGCATTACCACTCGCAGACGTCTTACGTAGTTTCCGGAAAATTTGAAGTTTCCATTGATGGAGAAAAGAAAATTCTTCAAACAGGCGACGCTTTTTACATCGAGCCAAACATTCTTCACGGAGCAATTTGCTTGGAAGCGGGTATGCTTATCGACGTTTTTAGTCCGATTCGCGAAGATTTTTTAAAATAATCCCCTGCCTGCTGCAAGACGTTGAAGTAGGTAATTAAATCAATACTTAATCTACAGATTTTTAATTCTTAAACTTATTTATTTATGAAAAAAATTACTTTACTCGCGGCATTCGTGCTTGCATTTGCATTGGAAAGCAATGCGCAAACAACTGTAACAGCTATCAGCCCGACTGGCGACGGTGGTTTTGAAACAGCTGACACTTTTGAAGGAAATGGTTGGACGCTTTTGAATCATACATACGGTTCAAGAAAATGGCAAGTTGGTACGGCACAGCCAGGATTTACTGGCGCAAGAGGTGCATTTATTGGAAATAGTCCGACGGTTGTTGGGACGGCAGCAGGAGGAAGAACAGTTCATTTTTACCGCGCTATAACAATTCCAGCAGATGCCACAAATGTGCAAGTGAAATTTAAATACAAGCAAGAAATAGTGGTTATTGATCCAACAACGGGACCAAATGATTATTTATATGTTTCGCTATTGGATGCGGCACCGCAAAATGGAGTGACGGCTTCGCCAAATTTCTCAGGAAAAATTCCATCAGCGGCAGGTTTGGCAAATTTTACTGAATTTACATTCCCAATTACAATTCCTGAAGCTACTGCGGGTGCTGTAAAATATTTAACATTCAGTTTCAGATCTACCAATCTGTCTACTGAAGGAACTGTAGGCTGGGGAGCTGTTGATGATATTTCATTAACATATAGCTTGCCACTGGGTACAGAAGATTTTAATGCGAAACAAATTGCTGCCTATCCAAATCCAGTGAAAGACGTTTTAAATCTTACGGCTGTTGAAAATATCGACTCAGTTAGCATTTACAACTTATCAGGGCAAAATTTAGTAAACAAGACGATTAATGCAACTGAAACGGCAGTTGACATGTCGTCTTTTGCAACAGGAACTTACATCGTGAATGTTCTTTCCAACAATAATGTGAAGACTATCAAGGTAGTCAAATAATAATCTGGCTTGCAAAAGCCTTTTACAATAAATTATGAAAATTAAAGGATTAAGATGGTGGATCATTACCTTGATCGGTATTGCAACAATCATCAACTACATCGACCGTTCTGCATTATCAATCATGTGGCCGGCAATGAGCAAGGATTTAGGAATGGACGATGCCGATTATGCATTGATTTTAAACCTTTTTATGATTGCTTATGCCGTCGGACAATCAATCTCAGGAAAGCTTTTTGACAAAATCGGAACGCGACTTGGGTTTGTCATTGCCATCGGCGTCTGGTCGCTGTCGTCCTTATTTCACTTTGCTGTAAAAGGCGTTTTGTCTTTAGCTTTCGTAAGAATTACACTCGGAATTTCTGAAGCAGGAAACTGGCCGGGAGCCGTAAAAAGCAATTCGGAATGGTTTCCCCTTAAAGAAAGAGCTATCGCCCAAGGAATTTTCAATGCCGGGGCTTCAATCGGTTCAGTAATCGCACCGCTTTTTATCGCTTACATGTTTGCAGGTTTCGGCTGGCAGACCACGTTTATAATCATCGGAGCTTTAGGATTAGTATGGATTATTCCATGGTTGATTGTATACAAAAAATTACCAAAAGACCATCCGTGGATTACAGAAGAAGAAAGAAGATTGATTTTAGACGGAAAAGCAGCGCCAACTGTTGAAGAAGAAGCACTAAAAGGAAGGTCAGTTTCAGAGATTTTGTCTTTCAAAGAAAGCTGGGGCGTTATCGCTTGTCGTTTTTTTATGGAACCAATCTGGTGGCTTTTTGTGGGCTGGATGCCTTTATACCTTCAAAAAACATACGGTTTTGATGTAAAACAAATCGGTCTTTTCGCTTGGGTTCCTTACGTAGGAGCGGCTTTAGGAAGTCTTGCAGGTGGCTGGTATTCCGGAATGGTTATCGCCAAATCGCAATCGGTTGACAAAGGAAGAAAACAGGCAATCGCCATCGGCGGTGTCATCATGTTCTTAGGTTTGATGGCCACAATTTTCTTCGGAGATACGCCTTTGAAATTCGTAGTAATCGTGTCTTTCGTATTATTCGGATTCCAATTCGCCATCGGAAACATCCAGACTTTGCCAAGTGATTTGATGGATAAAAAATCAGTAGGAACTTTAGCCGGTTTAGGAGGTTCAATCGGAGTTATCTCTGTAATCGTCATGAACTTTTTAATCCCAATAATTACCAAAACATCTTATACGCCAGCATTCATTATCATCGCCGCGTTCGTACCGCTGGGCGTGTTTTCAGTATTCGCATTGATTAAAAAAATACAACCAGTTAAATAATCAGAATTAAATAAATATTAAATACAATTAAAATGAAATTAAAAGGAAAAACAGCCGTAGTAACAGGAGGAGCAAGAGACATAGGAAGAGAAGTTGCTATTAAATTGGCAAAAGAAGGAGCTAATGTTGTGGTAAATTATTATCTGAGCCAAGAAGACGGTGACACGACTTTAAAATTAATCGAAGAAGCGGGTGGCAAAGCAATCATCGTGCAAGGTGATATGACCAAACAAGCAGATATCGATACTTTGGTAAGCGAATCTAAAAAAGCTTTCGGCGAAGAAGTACACGTTTTAGTAAACGTTGCTGGTGGTCTTATCGCAAGAAAAACCATCGAAGAAATGGACGTAGATTTCTTCGACACCATGATCGACGTAAACTTCAAATCTGTTTTCCTTGTAACCAAAGCATTCAAGCCGTTGATGAAATCAGGTGCTTCAATCGTGAACTTCGCTTCTCAGGCAGGTCGTGACGGTGGTGGCCCAGGTGCTGCGCTTTACGCTTCTGCAAAAGGTGCGGTAATGACTTACACAAGAGGTTTGGCTAAAGAATTCGGTCCTCAAGGAATCCGTGTGAACGCACTTTGCCCAGGGATGATTGCAACAGCTTTCCATGATACTTTTACAAAGCCAGAAGTTCGCACAAATGTAGCAAACGGAACGCCTCTAAGAAGAGAAGGAAAAGCAACTGAAGTAGCTGATCTAGTAGCTTATTTAGCTTCTGACGAGTCTTCTTTCTTAACAGGAAACAATATTGATATCAACGGTGGTTTGGCTTTCAGTTAATCAAATTCGTTAAAATAAGAAATACAAAACAATGAAAAAAGTAGTCACTTATGGTGAAATACTAGCCAGGCTGACACCTCCGGGTTTTAAAAAAATGGCCCAGACAAACCAGCTTGAAATTTATTATGGAGGAACCGAGACAAATGTTTCGGTTTCTCTTTCCCTTTTGGGTTGCCAGTCCGTTCACGTCAGCCGCGTCTCCAATGATTTCTTAGGAAACGCCGCCATTTCCAACCTAAAAAGCAATGGTGTCGATACTTCTTTTGTCCAAAAAGGAGAAGAACCATTAGGATTATATTTTGTAGAACCAGGTGCTGTAGTGCGCTCCGGAGTCATTTCTTACAACAGAAATCATTCTGCCTTCCGTGCTATGGAACCAAATTCAATCCCTTGGGCCGCCATCTTCAAAGATGCCGATTGGTTTCACTGGACCGGAATTACGCCTGCACATTCTGAAAATAATTTCCTAGCTTTGAAAGAAGGCTTAATGGTGGCAAAAGAAATGGGCGTTACCGTTTCCTGCGATCCAGCCTATCGAAACGGTCTTTGGAAATATGGCAGAAATGCCGCCGATGTCTTGAAAGGATTAGTAGCTTTGTCAGATGTTTTTATCGGAGGAGCCGAGCAATTCAACGAACTTTTAGGTACAGATTTTTCCTTATCGGATGATGATTTTCAAAAAGGAAGCATTGCTTTAAAAGAAGCCTTTCCAAAGCTGAAAAATATTTACGACAAGACAAGAACAGGCAAAAATGCGTCTTGGCACCAAATCGAAGCCAGAATGTGGAACGGCAAAGATATATTCACCTGCGAACCGATTGAAATCACGCACATTGTCGATAGAATCGGAACAGGAGATGCTTTCGCCGCCGGAATCATTTTTGGAGAATTAAACAATTACGCAGAAAAAGATACTTTGGCTTTTGCCAATGCGGCTTGCGCCATAAAGCACACGATTGAAGGCGATGCAAACTTGGCCGACTTTAATGAAATAAACCAAATTGCGGAAGGTAACACTTCCGGAAGATTAATACGATAATACAATGGCAAGATTTTCAAAATTGCAGGTTTTAAATACGATCAATGAAATCGGAATCGTTCCGGTTTTCTACCATGAAGATGTTGCTATCTGCAAAGAGATTCTAAAAGCGGTTTATGGCGGCGGCGTAAGGATTTTTGAATTTACAAACAGAGGCGAAGGCGCCCACAAAGTGTTTGATGAATTAGTTGCCTACGCCAAAGAAACGCTTCCTGAATTAATCTTGGGAATCGGGTCTGTGGTCGATGCGGGAACTACGTCGCTTTACATTCAATTGGGAGCCAACTTCGTAGTAGCGCCGATTATTAATCCAGAAATGGCTGCGACCTGTAATAGAAGAAAAATTCCGTGGATGCCCGGATGCGGCTCATTGACAGAAATCAATTACGCAGAAAGCCTTGGCGCAGACATCGTAAAAATCTTCCCAGCCCAGCAAGTAGGCGGTTCGGAATTCATCAAAGCCGTAAAAGCACCTTGCCCATGGTCAAACATAATGCCAACAGGTGGCGTACAACCCACAGATGAAAACCTAAAAGAATGGCTGTCTTCAGGGGCACACTGTGTTGGTTTGGGATCGCAGCTCTTTGTAAAAAACAACGAAGGTAATTTTGATTACGAAGCTATTAAGGAAACTACAAAACAGGCAGTTGCATCATTCAAGAAGTATAAGAAATAGGACAAAGTTAACATCTAGCTTTGCGAAACTTTGCGAAAAATCTTTGCGTGGCTTTGCGTTAAAAATTTAAACGCAAAGAAAAAAACTAAGGTTTCGCAAAGAAAAAATAAAACTCAGAGCATATGAAAATACTAAAATTCTTACTGCTTTTACTAAGCCAGATTTCTTTTGCCCAAATAACAACCTTAACCGCCGATGGTCCGGGAAATACCTACGAATTAATTAATAACGTTCTTGCCCCAGGCTACAACGTCATCGAAGTTCCAGACTGCGTTCACACAAATTTTGGCCGCCACATCGAAGAAGTTTTTGACGCACAATTAAACAAATACGTCTTTAAGTTCCACATCCACGCTACACAAGACAATGACCGCTGTATCAACTTTGACAGACAGCGCAACGAAATCAAAACCTACAACCAATCTCCAGAACATCTCATCGGCACTTACGGAGAAAAGTTTGTTTTTAAATGGAAATTCAAACTAGACCAAAATTTCCAAGGTTCCAACAGATTTAC
This sequence comes from Flavobacteriaceae bacterium PS02334, assembly GCA_029959295.1. Taxonomy (GTDB): domain Bacteria; phylum Bacteroidota; class Bacteroidia; order Flavobacteriales; family Flavobacteriaceae; genus Flavobacterium. The sequence continues at coordinate 40,223 of JASCOH010000005.1, forward strand.
CCACATCCACCAAATAAAAGCTTATGGCGGACCTCACGAAGATATTCCCGTAGTTTCAATTATCGCCAGAGGCGGAAGCTCGCCGAGACTAGAAATCATGCATTCCGACAGCCTAGTTTCTGTGCAAATAGCCACCGCCAATCTTTCCCTCTTCAAAGGAGTCTGGGTAGAAGCCACCGAAACAATTACCTACGAAGAAGGCGGAAAATACCAAATCACCTTAAAAAATGTGGCTACCAATGCGACGCTTTTGACCTACACCAACAACAATATCAGAATGTGGCGCGACAACGCCGAAGGCATCCGCCCAAAATGGGGAATCTACAGAAGCATTTTAAGTCCCGAACAAATTCGCGACGAAGAAGTACTTTTCGCAGACTTTTATATTGAACAGGTAAATAGCCTTTCCATCGGAAAATTTATTGAAAACAAATCCTTTTTATATCCAAATCCGGTAATTGACAACTTAAATTTCTACAGAAAAGATATCATAGAACAATTAAAAATCACAGATATACAAGGAAAGATACGCTTCCAAAAAAATAATTTAGAACCTAAAAACATCAATCTTTCTTTTTTGCCAGAAGGAATCTACAGCATAAATTTCAACTATAAAGGCGAAGAAGAAATTACGGAGAAGATCATAAAACAAAATAATTAGCACAAAATTCAGCTCTCATGGCAACGTTTTTGCACAAGAGAAAAACAATCTTACGTTATGAAATTACTATTAAAAATCGCACTGCTTTTTGTTGCCCAATTATCTTTGGCGCAAGCTACAATGCTAACGGCAGACGGCCGAGGAAATACTTACGAATTAATAAACAGCGTATTGGCGCCAGGCTATGAAGCAGTTGAAACGCCGGATTGCATCCATGATAAATTCGGTCGCCACATCGAGGAAGTTTATGACGCAGAATTAAAGAAATATGTCTTCAAATTCCACATCCACGTTTCCCCAGACAATGACCGTTGCAAGAAATTCGACCGCCAAAGAAACGAAATCAAAACCTACAACCAATCTCCAGATAATTTGATTGGAACAGCAGGAGAAACCGTAGTTTACAAATGGAAATTTAAGCTTGATTCAGATTTTCAGCCGTCAAACAAATTCACGCACATTCACCAAATCAAAGCATACGGCGGTCCGCACGAAAGTATGCCCGTAGTTTCCTTAATTACGCGTGGAGGAAAAAACGAAAAACTGCAGGTCATGCACGCCGACAGTACAGATTCGCAAGAAATGGCGTCAGCAGATTTAGCACTTTTCAAAGGACGCTGGGTGGAAGCTACAGAAACCATAACTTATGGCGAAAGCGGCAAATACAGCATCACTTTAAAAAGAATCGACGACGGAAAAGTCTTGATCGATTATAAAAACCAAAAGCTGAGAATGTGGCGTGATAAAGCTGAAGGAATCCGACCGAAATGGGGGATTTACAGAAGTTTGCTGAGCAAAGAACAGCTTCGTGACGAAGCACTTTTGTTTGCCGATTTTTCTATCGAAGAGCTGAAAAAGTAACGATTTCCAGAGTATAAAATATTCCTTTTAAGGTTGTAGCTTTGCACCATGTCAGGAATTTACATCCACATCCCGTTTTGCAAGCAGGCGTGCCATTATTGCGACTTTCATTTTTCGACTTCCATGAAAAAGAAAGACGAAATGATTTTGGCTTTAGCCAAAGAAATGCAACTGCGAAAAAGTGAAATCAATGATGTCGTAGAAACGATTTATTTCGGCGGAGGAACGCCTTCTGTGCTGACTTCGGAAGAAATAAATTTTCTGATACAAGAAGTTTACAGCAACTTTAGAGTAGCAGAAAATCCTGAAATTACGCTAGAAGCCAACCCAGATGACTTGTCAAATGAGCGAATTTTTGAATTAGCTAATTCGCCAATAAATCGTCTTTCCATCGGAATCCAATCTTTTTTCGAGGAAGATTTAAAGATGATGAACCGTGCGCATAATGCTGAGGAAGCGAAGAAATCTTTGACAGAAGCCACAAAATATTTTGATAACATTTCGATTGATTTGATCTACGGAATTCCGGGCCTGACCAATGAAATGTGGAAACAAAATATTGAAACCGCTTTAAGCTTCGGAATTCCTCATATTTCAAGTTATGCTTTGACCGTGGAACCGAAAACAGCTTTAAAAAAACTCATCCAAACTGGGAAAATCTCGGAGCCAAAAGATGAGGTGGCTTCAGCACATTTCCAGATTTTGGTCGATACTCTGCAAGAAAACGGATTCATACATTATGAACTGTCCAACTTTGGAAAGGAAAATTACTTCTCAAAAAATAATTCTGCCTATTGGCTGGGGAAGAAATATTTGGGAATCGGACCTTCGGCACACAGTTATGACGGCGTTTCAAGAAGCTGGAATATTGCAAACAATTCAATTTATTTAAAGGGAATTCAGGAAGAAAAGCTTCCGAGTGAAGTGGAAATTTTATCGCAGGAAGATCGGTACAACGAATATATCATGACCGGATTGCGAACTATCTGGGGAATTTCTTTAGATAGAATCGAAAATGAATTTGGAGAGAAATTCTTAAAATATCTTTTGAAACAAGCAGAGAAATTTCTTTCAGATGATTTGCTTTCGATAATTGAAAATACTTTAAAAACTACCAGAAAAGGAAAGTTTTTAGCGGATGGAATTGCGAGTGATTTGTTTATGCTGGGCGAAGATTGACACACGGCTTTGCGCAACTTTGCGAAACCTTCTTTCACTTTGCGTTAAAATTTAAACGCTAAGAGCGCAAAGATTTTCGCAAAGAAAGAAAGGCTTTGACTGAAAAATGTTAGCTTTGAAATATTTAAATTTTTCTAACGTGAAAGCATCCATTACTTCCAACAACCAAACTTTCGAAGTTGATTTTTCAAAACCAATCGACATTTCCATCACATTGACCAATACCGATGAAAATCCGATTGCCTGGTACATTGATAAGCCTGAGATTGAGCCTGTTCGTTTCGGCGACTGGATTGGAAAAGTTTCGGAAGGAAGTTCTTCTACCAATTTCAATAATATCTTCTTCAACCCGCATGGACACGGAACGCACACGGAATGTTTGGGACACATTACCAAAGAATTTTACAGCATCAATGATACTTTAAAGACCTTTTTCTTTACTGCGGAATTGATCTCGGTGACGCCAGAAATTCAAGGCGAAGATTTAGTTATTACTAAAGATCAAATTGAAAAAGCTTTGGAAGGAAAATCTCCGGAAGCTGTTGTAATCAGAACGCTACCCAATTTAAACGAGAAACTTTCCAAGAAATATTCGAATACAAATCCGCCTTATCTGGATGAAAATGCTGCAATTTTTTTACGCGAAAGTGGCGTTAAACATTTGCTGATTGATTTGCCAAGCGTCGACAAAGAAAAAGACGAAGGAAAATTATTGGCCCACAAAGCTTTCTGGAATGTAAAAAACGTAGAAGTTTTGAATGAAGATGCAAGATTAGACGCAACAATCACAGAATTGATTTATGTAGTAGACGAAATTTTAGACGGAAGTTATCTGCTGAATCTGCAAATTGCTTCCTTTGAAAATGATGCCTCGCCGAGCAAGCCGGTTTTGTATAAAATTTTGTAATTTCAAAAGTTGAAATCTTTGAATTTTTTAATCCTTAAATATTTCAATAAAAAAAAATGAACATCCAGCAATTTTTCGAATTCTGCCTTTCTAAAAAAGGCGTTACTGAACATTTTCCGTTTGATGAAGATACTTTGGTGTTTAAAGTCGGAGGTAAAATGTTTGCGCTTTCTTCGTTGAGCAATTGGGAAAAAGGCATGCCAGCTGTCAATTTAAAATGTGATCCAGAGCGTGCAGAAGAGCTTCGGGCAAATTACAACGACATCAAGCCAGGTTTTCATATGAGCAAAATTCATTGGAATACGATTGCCATAAATGGCGATGTTTCTGATAAATTTTTGCGGGAATTGATTGAGCATTCTTATGATTTAGTTTTCAAAAGCCTTACGAAGAAATTGCAGGCAGAAATTGATTTAGGCGAATAGTTAATTTGAAAATTAGACAATTAGGCATTACATTTGTGTATAAAAATTAGCAACTCAGTTACTTTTGTGACTTAGCAACTTTACAACATGAACGAACACATCAAAAAGTTTTTAAACGAAGAGCAAGATCCGAAAGCAGTGGATAAAATCACTTCAAAATTGACGGATTTGCTAATGAAAAATGAAGAAATCGGGTATATTGGCGTTCAAAAAAAGCCAGCAATCACGGTTTTTCCAGATAGCATTGTTTTGACAAATAAGAGAATAATTATCTGCAAGCCAAAGAATCTTGGACTTTCAATGGATTTTACAGATTATACTTGGGACGATATTGTAGGCACTTTTGTAAAGGAAAATATTCTGGGTTCAGAATTTTCTTTTACGACAAAAACCGACTTGACAATTTCAATCGATTATATTCCTAAAACGCAGGCAAGAAAGATTTATACTTTTGCAAAAGAGCAATTGGATATTTTGAAAAACGGAGTTTCGTTTACTGAACCAGCACCAGTTGTTGAAGAAGAAAAGGTTGAAATTATTCCAGAAGAAGAGGAAGTTATTCCAGAAGCTTTTGCAACAATTGAAGAGCCAGAAGTGGAAGAAATAGAAGAAATTGAAACGGAAGAAGTGACTGATTATGCAGAAATTATTCCGGTTTCGCAGTCGGGTTATCGTGACGAAAAGCAATTTCCAGATGAAAAACCAGAGTCAAAAGAGAAATCTTTGAAAGACCTTTCGCAAGACGAATTGTTTGACAAGCTTCAGAATTACAAGAAGTTATTGGATAACGGATTGATCATGCAAGGGGAATATGATACTTTGAAGAAAGAGATTTTGAGTCATATGTGATTTAGGCAAAAGTCATTAGCCAATAGGCAAAAGTAAAAAGCGGAAGTTGATGATTCAACTTCCGCTTTTTTATTAAATTTAGTTGTAGCTTTTTCCTATTGCCTAATAATTTGGACTAATCGTTTCGTGCCCGACTTTCAATAATCGCTTGTATGTGTTATGTGACGCTTGTATTTCTTGCTTTTACAATTCTATTAAAAATTACTTGAAGAATTAAACAGATAGGAATCATTATGATTAGGTTACCCATAAAAACTGCAAATTCTGGATTTAAGCATTTTATCGGGGTATTGCTTTTCATGCGTTCAATCCAAAATAATAAAAATGGAAATAGAAGTATAATGATAGAACATAGTGCGTACGTAACCCATTGTGGAATCAAATTCCATCTTTTGTATAAAAACGCTAAGAGCAACGGAAGCAATATATATGGTAAAAAAAGAAGCAATAATCGTAATAAAATCATAATCATTTGTCTAGTTTTTAAAATTGCTCATAACTAAAAAGTCTTCTTTTGTTTTTCTACAAAGTTATGAGCTTGTAATTCCAGCAACTCCGTAGCTTTTTTTCTTTGCAGGTTATACAAATCTTTGTCAGAAGCAATGTCTTCATAAACTTTGTCGTGCATTAAAGCGCTAGTTTTTACTAATAAATCACGCTGATATTTGTCTTGTGCCAAAGTTGCTTTCATGGCTGTTTCCAAGTCTTCGATCTTGAAATCATATTCTCCTTTTTGAGATAATAATTTGGCAATGATTGGCGAAGTTTCTATTGCTAAAAATAACAGCATAATGAAAAATGAAGGCAACCAAGGCAATTTATCCAAAGCATTGATTCTTGCCATCAAGCCGTCAAAACCATCGATGATTGGCTGGGTTTCAGTTACTTTTTTGTCTAAATCAGCTTGCAATGTTTTTGATAGTTTTTCTGCTTCGGCGATTTTTGCGAGATTGGTTTTTCGCAAAGTATCTAATTCCGTTTTTGCCAAATCGTGCTTTGCAATTTTCTCTTTAAAAACGGGGCCTTTTCCTAATTTTTTTGTTCCTGCAGTTCCTTCTGCTTCTGTGATATAAGTTTGATATAACGTATTGACTTCTTTTTCCTTCTTCGTAATTTCAGATTTTAAGCTTTCAATCTGAGCTTTGTTCTTGTCTAAATCCGTCTTGAAATAATTGGCAACTTCCTTTTTATTGCTCAAGGCCATTGCATTTTTTTCTTTCAATAAAACCGTGTTGATTTCCTTTTCAAAAATTTTGATTTCTAGAGGTTTTGAGATTACAATTGCAATGATTATCGCTAAAGCAATTCTTGGTGTTGCCTGAATAAATTCGCTTCCGAAGCCGTCTCTTTTTCTTATGGTTGAAACTATGAATCTATCCAAATTAAAGATTAATAAACCCCAAATAAATCCGAAGAAAATAGCGGTGTAAATATTGTCAAAAACCGTGTAAAGTGCATAACTGCCAGCGATGAAAGCCATTACTGCAGTAAAAAATACGGTGGCGCCGATTCCGGCATATTTGTTTTGTTCGCCGTTGGAACAGCTTTCGATGATGTTTTTGTCAGTGCCGGAGCAGACAAGGAAGAATTGTTTTAACATAATGATGATTTGATTGATGATGTTACAAAGGTAACGCCAAAACCTCAATTATGTTGCAACGTGTTGGTATGTTTTGATTTAGAAAGAAAAAATCCCGCTTTTTATGGCGGGATTAGTCATTAATTATTTAATTTTTGCTTTTTCTAAGGCATTATTATAGCCTTCTTTAGCATCTTCTTTTGCATTTTTAGACGACTCTTTCATTTTTTCATTGGCTTCTTTCGCTTCTTCTTTTATTTTTTCAGAAGTGTTTTTTACGCCGTCTTTTGTAGCTTCCCAAGCACTTTTTGCTTTGTCAACCGTGATTTGTGCCAAACGTTCAGCTTCTTTATCGCCTTTTGCTTTTGCTTCGGCAAGCTTTACTTCAGCGCTGTCTAATTTTGCTTTCGCATTTTCGCTTAATTCTAAATCAACATTAGTCTTGCTAGTTGTTGTAGTTGTAGTTACAACTCCATCTTCTGCTGTTGTGACTACAGTTTCTTCTTTCTTGCATGATGTGGCGAATAGCATCCCGCATATCGCTACGGTAAAAATTGTTTTTTTCATGAATCTATTTTTGTTTGATATAAATGTAACAAAAAAAGTATCCAATAAAATTAAATTTTAAGAATAAATTATACGAAACGGAACAATATTTATCGCGCGATTTTCAATCATCAATTTCAAATCTTCGCTCAAGAAATACCATTCTTCCTCATTATAATAGTCTTTGTCTTGTCGTGTCAGATAGATATCGATTGTCGGCGTGTAACCCACATTGCTGTCTAAGCTCGTCTGGATTCCGTTTTTCACTTCGACTTTTGTAATTGCATCTCCAAAGTGGTTCTTGCACAAAATAATAATATCTTGGCGCGTCACAACTCTTTGGTTGGAAACTAGATTTTCACGATAGGCATAAATTTTTTCTGAGTTTGAAAGTTCATCTTTTCCGCCTTGCGTTGTAGATAAAAACATAATATTGTCTCTTTCAAAATCAGAACCTTTGTGAGAAACCAATCTTGAAAACGTATTTATTTTATTGGCTGATTCGCCATTTGTAGTCCAATATTTTGCAAATAAAGTACCTTTATTGGTATTGGTTGTCGTGTTTAGAATCAAATAAGGATTATTGATATTTTGCATTCCGACTTGCGACATTTTGTTTCTGAAACGCGAAATAATCTGGTTGATTTCTTTCAGATTGTTATCCGTAAAATCATGGCCGAGTCTTGAAAAAGCGGCAGCTTCATCTCGAATCAAATCAATCAGGTAATTAATTTCTTCAGTCGCATTTCTTTCGTCAAATCTCGCAACGCCGCCAAATCTCAGATAAGCATAATCGCTGTCGCCTTTTTCATCATCATTTTTAATGACATCAAATTCGTTGTTTTTGTCGTCGGCAACAGAAAATAATTCCAAGAAAAATTCTTCGTTCAAATTTAAAGGATAAATATTCAGCAGATTTTTGATATTTCCCTGAACTTCATTTAGCTTTTTATTGATTACCGGAAAGCAATTATTCGCACAAAAAACTTCTGATAAAATGCTTGTTCCGATTACATTTGGAAACTCAATGCGAATCCAAAGCAACTTTTCTTCTGACAGTTTTTTTAAATCTTCTGCTGGAATAAAACTGCTTAATTCTGCGGGAATCGAATAATCGCTGTCGCTAATATTGATAACATCTTTTACCGTAATAAAATTCTGCTTGTAAAAATCATTTGTATGTTCCTGAGTCCTTTCGATATGGTAAAAATCCTCCTGAATTAATTCTCCATAATCATTTTCATGCTTGTCATCATTGTTATAGCCTTGAACCGTAGTCAATTGATGGTCATTCAAAAACCATTTTGACCTTGGCAGAAAGTGGAAAAAAGTATTTCTGTTATGAATATTTTTCAGATAGAAATAAAACATCAAATCTTTGATAATTCCGTCGCCTTGATGCTTTAATCCAAGCCAAATTGTGCCGTGAGGAGCGGGTTTTATGTAATTATTGCTACTGACAGTTTCTCTAAATTGCTCTTTCACAATTTCTTGAACGCCATTCGGCAAGATGACATAATTGAGCTTATTTCGGTTTAATTTTACAGGTTTTGTAGGTCCGAAGAAATAATTCTTGATTACGTTTTCTGTCGGATTGTAAGGATTTGCCTCTTTTCTTTGGAAATAAAATTGGTGGTAATCATTTAAAGTCACTTCATTTTCCACAGGATAAGCTCTCAAAATCGCTCTCGCCGGAGTTGCTTTTGCCGAAGCTGTGGGCGTTAGAATATCCACTAATCTTTCGGTAATTCTTCTTCGGCTGGAGAAAACTTCGTTGGAAATTTTTTCTAATTCTTTGGCACAAACATCAAAAAGCAAATTGACGATTGGGTCAAAGACGTTCTCCAATTCCACGTCAGAATAGCCCCATTGTTTGGCGGCGCGCTTGAGTAATCGGTCTTTAATTTGGTCTTTTGATAATTGGTTCATCGATTTTTATTTAAATGAAAATGGCGCTAGAAAGTAAGAGCTTTTGTAATAATAAGGTTGGTTTGTCTTTTTGATCACGCCATAAACTACGATATCCAGGCGCTTTTTTACACGGATATTCGCTTCATAACTCACGGTATCTTCGCTTACGCCTAAAGTTACATCAGTGACAATCAAGCGTTTTTCGTATTTTTTTACCTTTTCATGAACCGATTCCTTGATCATGTCTTTCAGCTGGTTTGCATTGGCCAAAAGATTAAAATCGGTTTCCCAAATCACGGTTCCAAACTCATCGTCATATTTGTATTCGCCGAAAATCGTGGTGATAATCAGCGAAATATATTGTGCCAAAGATTCTTCGATAGTGACTTTTCTTAAATCTTCGCCACTTGACAACCGCTTGAAATCAATTGGAATTTTGTAGAATAGGTCTTTCATTTTCTATCGTAAATTTAATTTCTCCGTCTTCATTCAAAGTCACTTTCAACGAATCTCCTTTCTGGATTTCGTCGGAAATAATCATACGCGAAAGCGGTCTTTTCAGCTGATTTCGAATCGTTCCTTTAATAGGTCTCGCTCCATATTCTGGTGTAAAACCCATCAAAGCAATCTGTTCTTTGTCTTTTTCGTCGATATTCAAAGTGATGTCTAATTTCTCCAAAAGCTGTAAAAGTTCTTTTTTCAAATGGATGTCAAAGATTCTCGAAACGCTTTTCTTGCTGATTGGCGCAAACGGAATAATTTCGGTCAAACGGCCTAAAAACTCTGGACGGAAAAATCCTATCATCAATTGAATCAAGTCATTTGATTTCGGAATTACGTCTTTTTCAAAAGATTTTACGATATAATCCGAACCAATATTTGAGGTAAATAAAATTACAGCATTGGAGAAATCTCCTTCTTTTCCAAGTCTGTCATGTAATTTTCCTTCGTCCAAAATCTGAAGAAACACATCAAAAACTGATTTATGCGCTTTTTCAATTTCATCAAAAAGAACGATGGAATAAGGCTTTTGACGGATTTTGTTTACCAACAAACCACCTTCTTCATAACCCACATATCCTGGAGGCGCTCCGTATAAAAGTGCAGCGGAATGTTCTTCCTTAAACTCTGACATGTCCAAACGAATGATTGCATTTTCATCACCAAAAAGAAAATCTGCCAATGATTTTGCCAACTCTGTTTTTCCAGTTCCTGTTGGTCCTAGAAAGAAAAACGACCCGATTGGCTGGCCTGGTTTTGTCAAGCCAGAACGCGATTCTAAAATGGCGTCTGCCACAACTTTTACGGCGTGATCTTGCCCGATAACTCTTTGTTTTAAAGTATTTTCAATGTCTAAAAGTCGCTCACGTTCATCCGATTTTACTTTTCCAGCAGGAATTCCGGTAATGCCAGAAACCACGTGGGAAAGATGCGTATTTAGAACTATATTTTCTTCGTCATTCAGCTTTTCTAAATTTTCTAAAAGTGATTCCAAATGCGAAATTTTGTACTCTTTTTCAATCGAAGCAAATTTGTCGTCGTCATCGCTGAAAAGTTTTCCAGTCTTGTTTTGAATGTCAGAATGAAGCCAATGGATTTTTTCTTCTTTCTCTAAATCTTCAATAATATCTCGAATTTCTTCCAATTGTTTTTTCAATTCTGGAAGATCTTTTTTGATATTTTCTTTTGCTACTTTTAAGGAAGACATAGTTCTGTCAATCAAGTCTAAAGCCGAATCTGGAAGTGATTTTTCCTTTAAATATCTTTTTGAAAGACGAATCGATTCTTTCAAACCTTCTTCGTCAATGCTGAAATCGTGGTGCGTTTGGTAATGAGAAATCACGTTTTTGATCATTCTCAAAGCCAATTCTTGTGTTGGTTCTGTAACTTCCAAAGTTTCAAATCTACGCGAAAGCGCATCGTCTTTGCCTAAAGATTTTCTGAATTTCTCTGTAGTCGTGGCTCCAATAAAAGTAATGTCTCCTTTCGAAAGTTCTGATTTTATGATACTTCCAATACCGTTTCCTTGGTTGGAATCAAATAATTCGTGAATATCGTCTATGAATAAAATCGGTTTTTCATAGTTTTTTACTTCATTGAAAATCTTCTGAAGTCTATCTTCCACTTCGCCTTTGTAAGAAGCGCCGGCAAATAACGGACCGATATTTATTTCAAAAACATTCGCATTATTGAAAGCAGTCAAAGTCGATTTGTCAGCAATTTTTCCGCAGAAACCTTCAATTAAAGTGGATTTTCCTACGCCAGATTCCCCGATTACAATAACGTGCGGTTTCAATTTGCGATTTAAAATCTCAGTAATAGTTTTCAATTCATCATCGCGCCCAATCATCGGAATCGATTCTTTTGACTTATATTGTTTGACTTTATCGGTGCAATATTTATCCAAAGTAGAAGAATTTCCAGTTGGATTTGCTTTCGGTTTTTCAGAATTATTTTGTGATTTTCTAGTATCAAATTGCTCAGACAAATCGTTTGGACTCAACGGAAGCGACTTCAACTGGTCGTGAGAAAACCCAACCCCAGGCGTAACCAACGCTTTCAAAATCGGAATAAAATCAACTTCATCACCAGATTTTCTTGCAATTTCTTCCGCTTCAGAAAGTACAGTATTTACCGCACTGTCTGGAGCCGGATCGTCATTTGGTTTCGAAGCTTTTGGATATTCACTGATTCTGATTTCGGCCCATTCTTCCAGATAAAAAACGTCAATTCCTTTAGAATCCAACTCCCGCATGAAGGTAAATTGGGGATTCAAGAGCGCTTTCATCAAGTGTGCCGGCGAATATTTTTGGTTGAAATTATCTTTCGCGTACTGCTTTGCAATGTGAATTGCCTGCAAAATATCTTCTGTAACCATAATTTTAAATTTTAGTTAGCTCTTCTGCTTAGTTGTTGTGCCAATCGCAATTCTCTTATCAGATCTTTATTTTCCTCTTCATACGCTTTAATTTGCGTGTTCAACATGTCGATTTCCTTTTTAGAATCGTTAACCTGAAGCAATAATTTTTTGGCGTTTACCAAATCTGTAATTGTCAAGATTACATTGTCATACAATTTCAAGCTCTGGTCAGAATCGGCAGGAATTTTTTCCTTTAATTCTACCAATTCAAAGCTGATATTTTGTTCAATGAATTGAAAACTCTCTGGAGATTTATCCAAAGAATCAATCAAAACGCCGATGTGCTCGATTTTTTCAGAGAATTTTTTCTGGAAATTAAATTCTGCCAAGATTTTATCGTTTTCATTTTTCAGCACTTCATTTTCTTTCAAAGGAAGCCTGTAGTTGAAAAAGACGGCAAAAAATAATATTCCGGTTGTGATGATAAACATCAAAAGGAATAGCAGGAATGCGGAAGTTCGCTCTTTTTTATTTAAAATGTCCATTTTTGGTGTAGGTTTAAGTTGGTTTTATTCAGCTAAAAATGATGGTGAAGATGGGGGATTATTGTCTCGGTCATCATTTCCGAAGAAGCTGGATCTTTCGTTTCTGACAATATTTTCATTGACAAAAATTCCGGTATCTCGTTTCTTGCCGATGTAATCCAATTGATTCAAAATATTGAAAAGATAATCCATTTTTGCGATGAAATTATTGACTTGATTTACGGTCGGTTCTACATCAAAAGCTTTGTATTTTGAATTAATCGTTTCTGAAAATAATCTTTCATAATCACCGCTTGAAACTTCGGTCCATTCTGAAAAATAGTTAAAAAGCATTTCTTTCCCGTCTCCAGAAAATGAGTCAAAACTGTTTTTGATGATTCGAGCCAAACTCACGACATTTTCCAAAACTTCAATCGGTTTCATGCCAAAATTCACCCATTTGTTTCTGGTAATATTTTGTGCGACATAGCTCAAGATTTTCTCGCAAGCTTCAAAAACCATGTTTGCAATCAAGTTTTCGTCTTCCGTATTATTTCTAAATCTGATTTTTTGTGAAATCTGAACCGCATTAAATTCCAATTGCTTGAAGAAAGATTCATAATTTTCAAAAAGCGTAATTAATGTCGGATGGCTATTGACAGTAAGGCTTGGCGGAATATATTCAGTCAAGATTTCATAGCTGTCAGCCGAAGTCTTGAATTTCGCCAAAGGAAACTGAAGCGCACCGATATTGTTTTGGTTGACTTCGCTTTCAATCACGCTGGTCAAGAAATAACGCGACATCGCATTTGGAAAACGTGGCGGAATTTCCTCCATGTTCTGCTCGCCTGTCGGAATTCTTTGAAACGGATCGACATTCAATAGCAAATAGTAATTATTCTCTTTGAAATCAAAGTCTTTCAGTTCGATTTTTTCATTGAATTCGCCAGTATAATCAGTGATTTCAATTCTTCCTCCACCCGGAGTTACCGCTTTTATCATCTTGATGCTGACGCTCAATTCATTGTGCGCATCGATGGAAATTGAATATTGAAAAGGGCGTGTCAAATTAGTCGACATCAAGCCATAATTCAGTTCGTTCACGCCTAGATTTCTAGCATCACGAACCAAATCTTCAATGTTATCCTGCAAGGTGATAAAATGATTTTTGTTGATTTTCATTCCATCAATCCAGTTTACTGGAAAGTGTTTTATATTTTCAGCCATAATTAAAAAATTATATTCGTTGACATATTATTGTTTCTCCGTCTTTGATGTTATTCGTGTCAATCGCCAAATCGGGATCGATGTAATCTGAGGAACTGAACCATTTTGGCTTCGTATAAAAATACCATCCAAACGGCTGATTTTTATCGTCTAAATAGTGAACTTGACTGTTCGGATTCTTCTCGTTGTAATCATTTATGAAATAATAAAACAGTTTTCCAAAGTCAAATGCACGAGGCGCTTTTACCTTAAAATTAATTATTGTCGCATCATTTGCCTTTTTGGTAAATACTAAATTTACGATAATTATATTTCTCATTTCAGAGATTTGCGGTGTCGGATATTTTGAATTTACCGGATAAAACCATCTTTTGTGAAGTTTTGCAGGAATGGAAATCGCGGTTTGGAAAAGCGTAAAGCAAAATGTCGGAATCAGGAAAAACAGAACGGTTCCGATAAAATAAAGCATGTAATTCAGCTCGCGAAAATGACCTAAAATCATGATTAAAAAGGCAGTAAGGAAAACTCCCGAAACGATGGCAATAAATATTTCTTTATAGATTTCATTGGCTTCAAATTTTTTGAAATACAGATGAAAAAACGTCAGATGAACCGATCCTGCAAGCAACATATAGACTTGAATAGAAATAAATCTGGTGTTTAGGCTGGTGTCTTTCAAATTATATAAAATGGCGCCGAAAATCAGCAAAACCAATCCCTGACAAAGAATATAAATAAAAAACCTTTTTTTATCTTGTCTGAATTTCGGAATTTTCATGCCAATAAACATGCTGATGATCATTGCAATCGCAATGGCTAAAAAAATGTAGATTAAGGTTTCACCCCCGCCAATTTGGTTTAAATATTTTCTCATATTACTGTTGATATTCCTAGTCTTGATTTGTAAATTGTTTCATCCATTGCAAAAAGTTCATCTTCCGGGTTTAAGTGGATTTCAAAAGAAAACTGCACCTGAAAAGGAAGAAAAAGATTGAAGAACGTGTTCAAAAAGTTCTCTAAAATATGCTCGTTGAAATAATCAGGAAGATTGTCCGGATTTTTCAGCGGGCCGATATTAAAATTATATTTTTTAAGGAAAATTTCCTCATTGCTTTCCAGCGTTGTGGTAATTCCCATTATCATTTCGCCAGAATTTTCTACTACGTCGTGCCCGTGTTCCAATTGAATATTTCTGGAAGTAAAAGACACTTTTTCGCCTAATATTTTTTCAAGAATGATAGCAATATCAGCAATATTCTGACCTGCATTTCCTTTTTGTTTCATCAAGGCATAGAACATTTTTACGGTCAGAACATCTGGAATATTATTTTCAACGCCCAGAATCATTCTGATGATATCGGCAATTCCGTTTGTGCTCAGCTTTGAAAAAAAATCCGACTCATACTTCTCAATCTGGTGGCGAAAACGAAACATCTCATTCTCCAATGGATTGTAAAAGTGGCGCGCTTCTTTTTCTTCTTTTTTTCTGATTTTAAACTCTTGCGAAGCATCATTTCTTTGATCCCGATTTCTATAATTGTGCGTAATGCTTTCTGGCAGAATATCATAAAATCCATCACGGCTGATGTCGATATTCAAGATGTCAGAATCGTTGGCATCAGTAGAAATGTTCATCGTGTCTTTGCTGAATTTTCTATAGAAAACACCATTTGGCTTAAAAAGAATGTCTAAATCGTCAATTTTATTTTTTAAAAGCGCCTCAAATAAAAGCTCTGCCCTTAAGTCAAAAGGGGTAAGATTTCTATAATTTTCCGCAAAAAAACGAGTGCTTGCCATATATTTTATTGTTTAAATCTTCCAGCGGCCATGAAATTTTTTTTCCAGTATCCTTTTTTCAAGCTTACGATTTCTACGCCTCCATATTGGTTTGCGGCGAAAAACTTGTTGTTTTTTAAGTAAATGCCGACATGTGAAATAATCTTTTCTTCAGTAATTCTAAAAAAAACCAAGTCGCCTTCGCGCAGTTTACCGTGTGGCTTGAATAATTCTATTCGGCTGTCAAGGCTCATTTCTACTGCCGTTCTTGGCAATTCTTTGTCATAGACATAGCTATAAAGATATTGCATAAGTGCAGAACAGTCGATTCCGCTTCGCGTTTCGCCACCATAAACATATTTTGTCCCTTCCCAACTTTTAATAAAGTTATAAAGTTTTTCATTAAGAATTTCGTCTTGACTGACATCAAGTTTCTTAGCGAAGTATTTTTTGTCCTCTTCGCTCAAAACGGTATCGTAAGTGTATGTCTTACCAATATTTTTTCTTTTTGTAATTTTTGATTCCACAAATTCATTCGTGATCATGAAATCTTTTTGGGGCACACAAGAAGCAAAACACGATGGCAAAAGACATAAAAAAAGTATCTTTTTAAACATATTGTATGGTGGTTTAGTTCGGAAATTCCTACTAATTCAAACTAATCTGTTTTAGCTTTTGAAGGGGGAAAGCTATTATTTAAATCTAAAAATATTGGGAACTAAATTATGCAATTACGATTTAATATCCGTTTTCATGATGTTAAATTAATACTTTTACTTTATAAAAAACATTATTAACATTCGCATAAAGTGAATTTAACAAAAAATTATCATTAAGGAGGATGGCAGGAAAATCAAGGTTTGACACATTAATTATATGTTAAATAATTGGTCTATTAGCAATAAATTTGACTACTACTGGAATTAAATTGAAAAAGCAAAGGAAATTTTTATAAATTTGGAATAAGACAAATTTCGCTTATTTATCGCCCCCAGCAATTTATAATTAACCACCATTATAAAAATGAATAAGAGTAATCAAATAAAGACCCACTTTGATGGAAAAGTTATATTGTTATTCACTATAGTTTTCATCGTCTCATGCGGGTTGCTGGCCTTTAAGGTCAATGCAAAAAAAGCGTGCAATATTAAAGAATTTAAAATTGACGCGCCTTCTTACAAAGCTGGGGAATTAATTACATTTTCAGACAACACTCCAAATTCGTATGAATGGCGTTGGTATTTTGGCGACGGAACAAATATTTCCTATCGTTCAAAAGTGGTGCATTCTTTCGCAAAACCAGGAAAATATACTATAAAACTCAGAGTTGACAATAATTGCACGATTGAAAAAACAATAACCATTGTTCCGAAAAAGGATGTGATCAACGAAGCATTGCTGCCAAAAATTTCTGGTCCGAAAGTGGTTTACCAAGGCGATCCTGTTCAATTCAAAGATTCTACGGCACATGCAAAATCTTGGGAATGGCGTTTCGGCGACGGAATGAAAGTAGATGCAATTGATCAAAATCCTACGCATGTTTATAGAATTCCGGGTAAAAAATTGGTTTCTCTGGTTGTCAATGGAGATATAAAATATGTACAAAATTTAGAAGTGATGGTTTTGCCAGCTAAAAAAGAAGAGCGTGATATCGTTTCAGAAAGATTGGCAAGAAGAACCAGTGCAAGGGGCGATGCCGTTCAGGATTTCTTTAACCAATTGCCTGAAAGTCCAAAAAGAAGCGCTGAACTTGGAAACTTAAATGAAGAAACTTTCAAAGGAGTTCTTTTAGGAATCTGCAGCGACAAGCTTTCTTTTGAACATGTAAAGAGATATTTCTGTGAAGACGATCTGCCTTTGGTAAAACTAAGAACCGGAAAAACCATCTCGCTGAAACAGCTGGATGACGAAATCAGAAACCGAAATATAAATGTCAAAAAGATTGAATTGCAACGCGATCAAGACGGTTGCATCACTTTAATCAACTTAAATTACCGATATAAATCAATTTTTTAAAGCTCTATCTCTATAATAATATTAATCTAACACAAAACAGCATGGCAAATAATTTTTCAAACAGTTATGGAATTGGGGGAAACGAAGTGAGACAGGAAGGGCAGGAAGCTATTTTAGAAATCCCTCAAAATAAAACTTTAATCGCTCAAAAATTAACTCCAAATACGCCGGTTCGACCAGAAATTGTAACCGGACTAAAAAATATGGATGAAGTTTTCGAACATTTTGATCCAAAAATCAATGTGGCTTTTGAAGATGATGAAGGCAAGATTACAAGAGAAGAACTTGGTTTCAAAAATGTTGGCGATTTTTCAATCAACGGATTAATTGCGCAGAGTCCGTTTTTAGCAGACTTGAAGACTAAAAATGAACAATACCAAAAAATGATCAAGCAGTTAAAAACCAATAAAGTTTTGAAACTGGCGCTTCAAGATCCAGAAGCTAGAAAATCAATCATTGAAACCATCGAAACATTAATCCAAGAAATCGAAAAAACAGAAAAATAATCGAGCCATGGCAAATCAAGAAAACACTAAAGCAACAAACAGCACTTTTGCAGCCAAGGAATCTTCTGGAAGATCATTGGAGCAAAACGTAGAATCATTCATACAATATGGAGGTTTTGATCTTTTGGAAGGCGCAATTGAAGGCGTTCAGAATTTAAATCCGGAGAGAAAAGCGCGTAAAAATATATTTTTGAGCGAAAGCAGTAAAAAAGCAGAAAGACAAGCTTTGAAAACCGTTTTAAAACTTTGGGCTGAATCTTTAAAAACTACTGATGACCTTTTAGAATTGGTAAATGAAAGTTCGAAAAAATCAGAAGAAGCCGCAAAAGCTTTGAAGAAAAATCTAGCGACTGCTGTTGAAGAATCTAAAGAATTAGAAGAAAATTATAGAACGCTTGCACTTTTCTACAAAAATACTGAAGAAAGCAAAGTCAAAAATATTTCTATCATGAATGCAGAATTAGATCAGTTGAAAGATCTTGACAATTCTCGTTTCATTGATAATATTGAGGAAGAATTAGTAAATGGTTTTGACCGTTTAGACTTGCGTCAAAATTACTCGCTTTTGGTAATTCCAGGTTATTTGGGCTCTAACAAAGTAATAGAGAAATGGGCAAAAATCGCTTATGAAAATAAAGTGATGCTGATTACCGATTTCCAACATTTAGATGAACCAGATGATGTGATGGAAATGTTCGAATCTGCGAATTTGACAGGCGGAGATACTTATCGTTCAAATGTAATGATGGCGTGCAACTGGCTTGTAGGTCGTGGAAAGCATGATGAAATCGATGAGTTAGATCACTTATATATTCCGCCATCGACGGCTTTGGCAGGAAAAGTTTACAATACTTTAATGTCGCAAGTTACGGCTGGTAAGAAATATGGAGGAATCAACGAAGTCGACGGAGTGAAATTTGACTTAAAGAAAAGTGAGATTGCAAATTTGGAGAATTTAGGATTGATTCCGATGGTAAATGAATATGGGAAAGTAATGGCTTTTTCAGGAAAAACACTTTTTAACGGAGACAATCTCGGACTTCAAACCTACTCTGTAGTTCGTGTTTTTGACTACGTGACCAAAGTTTTGATGGATTTCTTGAACAGAAGAGCCTTTGAAAATTTCAATGCAAAAACCAGAAAAGAAATCTTGAACCAAATCGTGAAATTCTTGGACAACGTTGCCGGACCAGATAAACTGATTGAAGATTTTGAGATCAAAAGATTTGAGCAAGATCCGAATCAGAAAGACAGAATATTTTTGGATATTCGATTGAAACCCTATTTCCCAGCTAAAAATTTCCTTATTAAAATGGATGGCCAAAAAGGCGATGACGGAAATGATTGGGACACTGAATATGCAGAGTCAAAATAATCTGATAAATTAATAATTTTATTCGTAATTATCTTATAGTTAATTAATTAAATGAAATTTTTGCATTAATTTAATATAAAGACTATTGCAAATTTGATAAATTTTTAATAATTTAGAATATCAAAATACTAGAAAACAGAAAATAGAATTTTCCCCCAACTTCTATCACAATTAATAAATTTTAACCTTTAAATTTTTTTATTATGTCATTCAAATCTAAACTAAAAGTTGGCGGAAAAGAGTTGAATATCTTGAACGCTTCGTATGATTTGCATCAAGAAGTAGATGCTAGTGGTCGCCCATCATCTGTCACTCGTGGGGGAACAATCAATTTAACTGTGGAATCAACTGGAGATTCATTCTTTTTTGAATGGATGACCAACAATTTCGAAAGAAAAGACGGATCAATCCAGTATGTGAAGCGTGATACTGACGCTAAACTAAAAGAAATGAACTTCAAAGAAGGATATCTTGTAAAATACAGAGAATCTTTCGACGCTTCTGATGGAAGCCCATTAACTGAAACCTTCACAATTTCTGCAAAAGAACTCTCAATGGGAGGTGGAGAGCACGTTAACGAGTGGGTATAATTCAATTAGAATTACTTTAAAGTCTTAATGATGAAGGGTTTGTGAATACATTCCCTTTGTCATTATATCTTATTATTTCAGTTTTTTTAATAATTAAATCCCATCAAATATGTCATTTTTAGCAAAGCTTGAAATTGACGGAGAGGTTTTGAATGTTTTAGAATTTCAGTGCACTCTTGGTCAAGATACCGATAAAAGCGGAAAACCGTCAGCTGATCCGGCTGGAGGAAAAATCCGAATAGTTGTAGAATCTACAAAAAGCACCATGTTATTTGACTGGATGGTCAGCAATTCGCAAACAAAAAATGGAAAACTCACTTTTTATAGAAGAGATGCCATTTCAAAAATGCGCGAGCTCCAATTCAAAGAAGCATACTGCATCCGATATGATGAACTTTTCGTTGCATACAACACGATGTCTATGAAAATAGAAATCGTAGTTTCTGCCAAAGAAATAAACATGAATGGTTCACAATTTGCCAGAAACTGGCCATTGAAATTTTAATATAATTTTTTATGGACGAACTTAATACTAAATTTTTTGTAGGGTTGAGTTGGCATTTTGGAGGCGGTCAAAAATCTTATTTCAGCGGTACGGCTGGTGTTGGCGTCAGCAAGCGTTTTGGCGCTGTCGATCCGGGCGTGAATCTTGCCCTAAATTTTTCCAATGGAGGAATTGGAGGCAGAACAAACAGCAGTGATTGGAATTTTGATACTGTCTTGACAGCAAAACTTACCGCAGGAACCGGTCAGTCAAATCCGATGTCAGTTTATCCGCTTCACATGGGTAGCGGAACTGGTTTGGAAGATACTTACACGCATTCTGCAACAATTGGAACCAGCATGATTTTGAACAATCACAATAGAAATCAGCAGGTTGGTTTTGTGCAATTGCGATCTAGTAATTTTGGTTTCCAGTTTTATAATGATTTTGGAGGCTTCAAAAAAATTGGAATTGCCGATGGACACGATCGCTGGTGGACTGGTGGCGGAAAAGTGATTTTGGGAAACAATCAAAGTGATTACCAGATGATTATTGGCAGTGATGTTTTTACGGCTGATACTGATTCTGAAAGTGTTACTGATGAAGAAACAGCAAAAAGAAGTCTTGAGGAATTTAGCAAAACGAATACTGGAAACTGGTTTGAAAGAACAGCAAACAAAGCGTTTAATTATACTCCGGCATTGGCTTCTGAAGTTGGTCCTGAATTTTTAAGTGCCAAAAGAGGCGGTGTTGAATGGAGCAAAGACATGCACTCTTTTGACTTGAATCAAGGCCAGACTTCTTTTCACATGAGAACCCCTCAGGGAAGTTTTGGAGTCAATGGAGTTGGCGCAGGACATATGTATACGCAAGATTTAATTCACCGCGGTATAAATTTTCACCTGATTCCGTCGCAACGCCCAAATTATTGGGAAGTGCAGACAACGCCAAATATTAATTTCGGATTTTGATGAAAAATTTAGGGATGATTATGTTAGTATTTGCTCTTTTTTCCTGTTCTAAAAAAGTATATGTCAAAGACGATTATACTTTATATGACGAAAATTTCCAGCTTTCTAAATTTTCAAATCTTCGCACTGACGGAGTGTATGTTTTAGAAAATATCTGGACAAAAGAATCGCAACGAAAGGCAACAGAACATCAATTCTATAAATTTTATAAAGGCGGACAAGTAAATCTTACGGTTGATTTAGACCATGAAATAAAGTCGAATCAAGATTATATTGAAAGTATAAAAAACCATATTTCTAAAACCAATCAAGAAGATTTTAAGACGCATTTTGAAGGATATTACAAATTAGAAGGAAATAAAATTGTCATGCAGCGCGTGACGGTCCCTCGAAATCTTTTTACTTACAATTATGGCTATCTCGAAGACGACAAGCTGATACTTGTAAAAGAAACAATCGACGGAAAAGGCAAGTTTGAGGACAAATATTTTACTGATTATTACAAAGCGACTTACAAATTTATTCCTTTGGATAAATCACAATTGGAAAATTTAGTTCCTGGCTGGTAGTTTTTGTTGAAGAAAAATTTAAGCAGATATGATGATCAAAAAATTTTATATAGCTGTTTTTCTGCTCTTGACAATTCAAATGTTTTGCCAAGAAGAGAAATACGCAATTTCTGATTTTGACGGCGCTTACTTAAATGAGATGAAAATTGAAAACAGCGAATTGTCTTCCAGAATTAAAACTTTTCCTCAAAATATTCAAGATTTAAACAAACAAGTAAGTCAGGCAATTCGGGATAATGATGATTCGAAAGCATTGCAGATTGCCCATGAAATGGATAAATTATATCCAAACAATGCAGATATTAAAAATTTTATAGGCAAAAGGGCTGCAAAGGCTTTAGACTACAAAACAGCTTTAAAATATTTTGATGAAGCAATCAAAATCAATCCAAAAAATAAGTGGTTTTACATCAACAAAGCTTCGGTTCAAGGAGAAGAAAACCAACTTCAAGAAGCCTTAAAAACAATTGAAAAATTAAATAATTTATATCCAAATTGGAGCATTGGCCATAATTTTAAAGCCGGTTTGCTTCACAGTCTGAAAAAAGACGACCAAGCTTTAAAAGCTTATGACTTGGCTATAAATGCCACACCAAAAAGCGCACAGATTTTTACAAATAGAGCTGATTTGCTGCTCAAATTACACCTTGAATCTGACGCTATTTCCGATTATAAAAAAGCATTGCAAATACAGCCTGATTATTCTCCAGCAAAAGAAAAATTAAATGCAGTTTCAAAAACAGTCGTTTCTGAAAATTAAATATTTATTTTTTGTATATGAGTAAGTTACGTTTTTAATGAAAGTTGATAAAATATAAAATTACAAGAAAATAGTAAATTCATAGACCCATTTTCAGCATCTTCCCCCAAGATCTATTATTAACTAAAATCTACTGCCATGCCAATAAGTACGCAAATTCAGATTCAGATCGGAGGAGAAACATTGACGCGTTTTTCCAAGCTTGTCATCAACCAAAAGGTGCAGACACATCACCGTTTTTCACTTTTGCAACCTTTGCCAAAAGAATTCGTGAGCGAGGCTATTGACAGGGCGCAAAATTATGTGGGACAGTCTATTAAAATCAGTATCAATCCGTCAAATATGATGACTGCGTCGCCACTGGTTTTTAACGGAATTATTACTGAAGCGCAAATGGTGAGAACTTCCGGTGCTTCCGGAGGAATTATCATCAACGGCTACAGCCCGACAATTTTAATGGAAGGCACGCCGAATATTCGCTCTTTTACAGACAAAACGATTGCTGATATTGTAAAAGAGGTTCTTAAAAATTATTCTGAAGAAAGTTTAAAACCAGCAGTTGCTGTCCAAAAAGACGCTACTTTGCCTTATACGGTTCAATATAGCGAAAGCGATTTTGCCTTTCTCTGCAGGCTTGCCCAAAAAAAAGGGCAATGGTTTTTTTATAACGGAGAAGAACTCCAGTTCGGAAATCCGAAATCTAAAAATTTCACATTAGAATATGGCAGAACACTGCATTCTTTCAACATAGAAATGCGCGCCAAATCACTCGGATTTGAATATTTGGGCTATGATCCTTCCAACGGAGAAACCCAGAAAGCAAACTCTACCGAAGTGAATTACCAGCCAGAAGGCTACTCAAAAACTATTTTTGAATCTTCGAAAAAATTATTTCCAAACAATTCTACAATGCTTTATTCGCATGCTCTGGAAGAAGGAAATTCAAGAACGCATCTTATCGACAGGGTGACAACACAGCTTCAGTCGAGAACTGCTGACATGGTTACTGCAAAAGGCGATTCTGATGAAACCGGTTTGCGAATCGGAGACGTGATTGAAATAAAAGAACCTGCTTTTTCTTTGACAGGAAATTTATTAGATGGCCTTCAAGAACAAAATTTCGGGAATTATATCATTACAGATATTATTCACATTTGTGATGAATCGGGCAATTACCACAATTCTTTTGATGCCGTTCCAGATACTGTGGCTTCTCCTCCCTATGGAAATGTGCACAGTTTTCCAGTTGCAGAATCACAGCCAGCGACGGTTATCTCAAACGATGATCCGGCAGGTTTGGGAAGAGTCCAGGTGGCTTTTGCGTGGCAGAAAGA
This sequence comes from Flavobacteriaceae bacterium PS02334, assembly GCA_029959295.1. Taxonomy (GTDB): domain Bacteria; phylum Bacteroidota; class Bacteroidia; order Flavobacteriales; family Flavobacteriaceae; genus Flavobacterium. The sequence continues at coordinate 64,133 of JASCOH010000005.1, forward strand.
TGCAGAAGCAAATACGCCTTGGATCAGGATGATCAATCCGCATTCTGGAGGTGGAAAAGGATTTTATTTTATTCCAGAAGTTGGTGAAGAAGTCTTGGTTGCTTTTGAAGGAGGAAATGCAGAAAAGCCATTTGTGCTTGGATCTATGTATAACGGAAGCGCTTCAAGCGGTTATGCGGCGTCAGATAATATGGTAAAGGCAATTCATACGCGTAGTGGCCATATCATCAAATTTACGGAAGACGAAAGTATCATAATTACAGACAAAAGTGGCAATGAAATTCTATTCGATACCGTTGGAAGCAATATCACTATTTCTGCGCCCCAAACTATAAATTTAAACGCAACAGACATCAATATAAATGCGACCAACAATATTAATGTAAGCGCCGGAGCCAATCAAAATACGACTGTTGGAGTTGATAATTCTACAGCAATCGGAGGCAATCATTTTGTAAATGTTGGAGGAGAAATGACCGAAAAAATTCTTGGAGATTTAATATCGCATACTGAAAAAGGAAGGACAATCAGTACAGAAAAAGGATATGAATCTTCAAGCAATGGCAATATAAACAAGCATTCCCAAAAGGAAATTCAGAATAATAGTGTAGAAAAATCTCAAGCCCATTAAGATGAGTAAGACCACGATTGTCGGCGGAAAAATTATTGAAACCACAGGCGGTGATTTCAATATTTATGCGAAAGAGAATATCGTATACTTTGCTGCGACTACAATTACCGAAACTGGCGTTGAAAAAGGCGTGAATTTTGGCGAACCGCAGACTTATCAAAATACAGAAAAACCAGAAGTTGCCATAAAAGTTATAGACACGGTTTTTCTTCCTCTCGGAATTTTTAGCTTCAAAGGAGAAAAGGAAAACAGCAAAATCCAATTCGAAATAAAATGCAAAAAAGGAGAAGCCAGCGGACTTGTTTTTTCTGTAAAGCGTGAAGGAAGAGTCATTTTCTCAAAAAATATTGAGGAAACACTAGCTTCCGGGGCAAAGACAATTGTAGAATGGGATGGTTTTTCTGATGCTAGAATATATGACAGCACTTTTTTTGTAGACGGAAGCTTGACGGCAGAAGTTTCAAACGGAGAAGCGCAGGCATCTGAAAAAATAGAATTTAAATATAAAGAAGTCGATTGGGTTGATCTTAAAATTGATGATAATGAAAAGAAAGCAGAAGTCACTTTAAGAGTCAATTTAAAAGAAGCAGAGATTTCACCAACGTCTAGCAAAACATTCGAACAACTGGTTGCCTTGAGTATCGATGGTTTAAAATTATATTGGGGTCGAAATAAAACAAGATCTGTGGGAAGTTCTGTCCAAATTAATGGGGCAGATTATGAAATCATGGTCAATCCTATAAATACTGCTGAAAAATCAATGCCAGCCTTAAATGTATATTCCAAAACTGAAAATTATGGAAGATCGCGAAATTGGTGGGCGTCGAGAAAACTTTTCTTTAACGACGGTTATCACGCTTCAATGTATGCACAAATGGCATCGCCGCCGGCCGGAAGTCCCGCTTTAGAAGACGAGAAAGAATTCAAGCACACAGCCGCGCATGAAATTGGCCATGAGATTTTGCAAGAATATGGAGGTAAATATGAATATTCTTATGTCCATAAAGATTCTTCCACGCTTTTTACCCAAAGCGTAAAACCTGAAAGCACATTGCCTCCGACAGGTGAAATTGACCTGATGAAATATTATTCAGACGATCCATTTTTCTATAGAGATAGCATTGATTTTTATAACCGAAATGTCGCTCACGAAAAAGACGTTCAAGGATTATTGTGGTGCTCAAAATTAAAAACAAGATAATTATGAAAGCCAATTATTTAAAAATAGCCTTGCTCTCATTTTCGATGATGCTTATTTCTTGTTTTTCAAATAAGGCAATAATTCGGCCTCATATTGTAGTCAAAGTCTATGATTCTGAATCAAAAAAGCCTTTACAGAATGTAAAATTAGAAACGACAAGTGAAAATAAAATTGAAAAAACTTCTGATAAAAATGGCATAATCGATATTCCGAAGGAAGAATTTCCGACAGGAAACTATCATTCTTTGCCTTTAGCAGATGTAGATTTTTTATTGCACAAGGAAGAATACCAATCTGAAAAAATAAATTATATAAAATATTTCAAGCTGGATAATGATTCAAAAAGAGAGAAGACTTATGTGTCGGATTCTATTTTCATGAAGAAAAAAAATTAAGAAAGACAATGCACCGAATGAGCAACACTGTTTTTTTAAAGAGCCAATTGGCTTCAAATTATTTTGAGGTCAGAAACGAGGTCAGCATAAAAATGGGGGAAAATGATTTTCAAGCGTTTTCGACCTATGATATTTTTATGAAAAAAACACAAGATGAAAATTATGATTTATTGATTGACAGGTTGAAGTTCAGAGTCAATGGAGCAGAAATTGAGAATAAATTTTCAAAAGTTTCTGACGATTATTTCAAATGTATTTTTCCGATAAAGTTTGAAATTGTAGAAAATCAGTTGCAGTTGGTAAATTATGCAGAAATAAATAAGCGAATAGCCGAAAAAGACGAACAGCTGCGAAATAACATGGAAGGAGAAGGATTGGCTTATATTCGAAGCCAATTTTTAGAAAACACAAATACGCCAGAAAAATTACAGCAATTGATTCTGTCGCTTGGAATAGTAAAAATTATTAATAGTTCGTTGCAAAGATATTCGCCTGAAAAAACAATTTTTTTAGAATGGACGGTGCCAATAATCGGAAAAACATTTTGGAGAACGCCAAATGATTTGAGCAATCAAAATTTAGCAGGAAATTATTATTATGAAAATAACAGCCACGATAAATTGCTGGAATTTTTTAATCAATACCGAGTTGAAAATAAATTAGAGGAAATTAAAGAAAATGTTTCGGTCAGGTCAAATTTAAAACACGAAATAAATTATGCAAACGACAGCTTTTTTTTTTCAGAATCAAAAACAGAAGTCAGCATAAAAATTGAGAATTATTTCGATTATGAAGAAACAATTACTTTAAAATCAATGATCTAATAACGCCTAAAACTTGCATTATGGAAACAGAAACCATTGATGAGAACGAAGCAAAAGTTCAAGACAAATATGATCAAGAACAAAAAAAGCAAGCTGAAGAGCAAGAGCAGAAAGAAGCGGAAAAAAGTGAGCATGATGATAAATATTATGTAGTTCACGGGGCGACCTGTGTCTGCAACAAAGCAGAAGATCCGACCAAAGAAGCAAAAATTCAAGTTACTTCGCACAAAAAACTGGTTATCAATGACAGCGACGGAAAATTTGCTGTCACCGAAGACGATAAAACCATGGATCCGCCAGTGGCGACTTATGGCAAATGTACGCTGAAGCCATCTTCTTCAGGAAACATGCCCTGCGCGCCAGCATTCGGACCAAAATGGGACAAAACGTATGATAAAAAAGTAGTTTCTGGAAAAACAGTTCTAACTGAAATTTCCACGTTGCAATGTATGGTTGGCGGTGTCGTGACAATCAAAAAACACGGACAAACTAACAGCGTGGTAAAAGAACATGCTGAAAATACAGATCCGGCTGAGCAAATGCTGATCAATCCGGCGGTTCCAAAACCTGCAGTAGACCAAGCTTTTCCAGTCGTGCAAAATATTACCTTAAAGAGCATTACGGGCAGAATTGGCTTTGTCGAAATCAGTTCTGCCAAGACAAAAGCGGTTGAAAAAATCACTATCCGAAAAAATGAAGAGTGTATTTTTGAGGCCAAATTAAAGTCAGGAAACAGCGATCTTACATCTTGGATAATTTACGAAGGAGATAAAAAATCATTCGTAAGAGAGCAAACCGGAACACAATTCCAGAATGCTTTTTTAGCGCTAGGAACTTACCGCGTTGAAGGGTATGGAAAACCAAAAAGATCAGATTTTAGCGACGGACTGCATGATAAAAATTATCCTGACTGTTCTATTGATGTGGAAGTCGTGGTCAATAAGCTTGATGGAACTGCATTGGGAACCAAAGGCGGCGACACATTTACCAGAAAAGACAAAGCTAAAGCAAATCGCTTGCGTCAAAATTTTCCGGCTGTTTTTGAAGCCAAATTCCTTTTGCCTCCAAATGCGGAAGAAACGGAAAAAATTAAAATTTTTGCTAAAGATGAAAGCGGAAATATATTGACTGACGGCGTTCAATCGGGAAATTCTTATACGTTTACGCCAACGAATACAGCTTCGCAATATACCGTAATTGCAGAATATACAACTGAAGAGGGCGAAATCCAAAGCCAGTCATTTTCCGGGAAAACCGAGAGTTTGTCTGTTTTAAGCATAACAAATGCTGCCGAGGTAATTCGTCCAGAAACCGCAATGAAATTTTCGGTTGGAACGACGCAATACAATACAGCCAATAACATTACTTCCGACGAAGGAAAACTGATAAAATGGAATCTTAATGGAAAGCCTGTCGGAACTGGCTCTTCGATTAATTTGCCTGGCTCAAATTTTTTAAAGCACGGAAATTATGTGGTGGAAGCTTATGTTAGCTCGAGCAATGCCTTTGGCTCAGGATCAAAAGATGAAGCAGACGATTGGCGCTTTTCGGTAAAAAACAATGACGTCGTAAGTTTTACGCAATCGGCACAGCCAAAAGTCGGAAAGAAATTTACGCTGCGAGTTGATAAATTTGTAATGCCGCCAAATGAAGATGAAAAAGTGGTTTGGGAAGTTTCTGGAAAACAGCTTGTTGCAAATGCTATCGATGTCAAGCTTGTCACTGCTGGAAAACATACCGTAATTTGTAAAATCAACCGTCAGCCTGGCGTGAAGCAAATCGTAGACGTGAAGCAAGCCGAACTTGTGGATGTAGTGTTTACAGATAAAAACGGCGTCAAGATGCAAAAGGCAAGCTGGGGACATAAAGCGAGCATTTATATAACGCACAAAGAACTTTTGGGCGAAGATTTTAAAGTTCAAATTATTGATGATTCCAGCGGGAAGGCTGTTTTTGAAAGTGCGGTCAAAAAATTTGATGGTGCATTGATTCCGGTTTCTTTTGACGGAAAATTTAAGGCAAATGCGGCGAATCATACGAAGTTTCACATTAAGATTGACGCGCCTGACCTTATCGTAAAAAATGAAGAGCAGAAATTTCCGAAAGCGGGAAGTTTTACAATTACCGACCAAAGAAGAGTATTCGAAGCCTTGCTTGGCGAAGAAAACGCTTCAAAAAAACACCTGTCGGTCGATTATGATAAAGTAAGCTGGTTTTATGCCCACACCACCGGAATTCCTGCAAAAGAAGAACTGACCGTTGAGGTTTGGGAATCAGTTTTGGGCTTTGATAATGACTTAAAATATAAAGCAAAAGTCAAAGTCGATGAATCGGGAGTTTTAAAATGCGAAATAAAATGGAGCAAGATACCGAAGGTAAAAAAAACAAGAGTTGTCTATATCCAAGTAAAAGATAAAGACGGAAAAACGCTTTATGACGCTGATGGTGATGTGAAAGAAGCCACTGTTAGCTTGTTATTTACGCCAACGGCTGTTAAATTGGTAGAAAATAAAAGCGCGGTTGTCGTTGGAACAAGTCCTGCCGTAAAAAAAGGAGGCTGTCCGAATTGCCAAAAACCAGTAACTGTTGCTGAATTAAAGCAAATATTTACAGAAGCAGACAATGCAACTTTGACCAAAGCAGCTGAATATTATACCAAATACATGAAAGAGCTTGGCATGGACACTTGCTGGAATAAAGCTCACTTTTTTGCACAAGCTGTCGTAGAATCAGGATTGAAATTGCATGTAAAAAGCGGTGAAAATTTCAACTGGTATTATGAAGGACTTATAACAACATTTGGTGCCTTTAAAACAGTAGAAGGACGAAAAAAAGCAGCTTTGTGGGGAAGACCAGTTCTTAAGCCTTCAACTCCGGGCGTTTCTGCAGAAAATCAAAAAAATATTGCAAATTGGGCTTATTCGCCAACGTCTGACAAAGGAAAAGAAATTGGAAATACCCAGGCAAATGATGGATGGAATTTTCGAGGCAAGGGATTGGTTCAGCTAACTGGGCGAACGGCTTACGAATATGCAAATACTTACACTTTAAAAGAAGGATCAAATATTGTAAATAATCCAGATTTGGTTTTAACTGACGTAGGAGTTGCAGTATTGTCATCGATGGCTTTCTTTAAATGGAAGAACATCAATGCTTTAACAAATGGAAAAATGGATACCAAGCCGATTTCCATAAAAGTAGGAAAGGAAGTTGACGGAAGCTATGCTAAAAAGCAAAAAGCATTTAAAGATTCTACATCAAAAGTATTTGAAGTAGACAGTTGCGTGTATGGAAAAGCAGAACCTATCGAAGGAAAAGCACCTTGGATGCCATTTGCGCATAAAGAAATCGGTCAGAAAGCAATTCTTGGTAAAGAAAAAAACAATCCGAGAATTTCTGAATATTTCAACAGTTCTTCTAATGGAAAAGGGCTTACTGAAGAAACAAATTGGTGCGGTGCATTTGTCAGCTGGTGTTTCGCACAAGCGGGTTACTCGCCACCGCCACTTTCTTGCAGGGCTGCAATGTGGCAATTTTGGAAACAAGACAAGCCGATTTATGGCTCTGCCGCAGTGATTGATTGGAATGACAATCAAACGGCAAAACCAAACGGAAAAGATCAAGCAGTAGGAGGCGATGGGCATATCACTTTTGTAATCGGAATTAGTGAAGACGGTAATCATTATTACTGTGTCGGTGGCAATCAAGGAGGTTCAAAAGGTGCCAGAACAGTTAAAATTTCGAAATATAGCAAGAGCGATATCGACTGGTTTGTGATTCCGCCAAATTACACGCCTGTCGCAGATGAATATAAACTTAAAATCATGAAAAGTGAGGCTGATGTTGACAAAGCATCAACTACAAGAACCTAAACAGTCAATTCTTATGAAATTAAACATGCTTATTTTCTCTTTGTTCTTGGTCGGATTTTCTTCCTGCCAGAAAAAAGATAATGACCAAACCGAACAATCAAACAATGAAATTATAATGGAAAATAAAGAAATTGAGCCGTTATTGAAAAAGCAGATCGAAGCCGGATATGCTGCTGAAAGATCTGAAACAGATTATCAAAATTATGATTTGGCAGAAAATGATTTGAATGCTTCCAACGAAATTTTAAAAAGTTATTTGTTAAGCAATGGTTATAAATCTCCGCCAAATGAAGAATTCGGAAAAAGGATAGAAGGTATTTTTGGAAGAAAGCTGGATTTCAGTTCTGATAAAAAAACGGTTTTTGTAAGTTTTACTTCGCCTTGCGAAAAGGAATTGAAGTTTCTAAAAAATACAGATTTAGATTATGTGAATTACATCAGCAAGGACGGAAATTTTCTTTCAGAATTGTTTTTTATTCCAGAAATTCTAGATTATCAAAAAATGTTTCCGGAAATCGCCACTTTTGAAAATGACCTGCAAGAAGAAAAAGACGGTATTAAAATCTATAAATGGAACTCTAAAACCGATTTGTCTCGAACAAGAACACAAAATTTAAGAACGGTTTTGGCTAGAAATAAATTTTTGTTTAATGATAGCAAAGCTGATTTGGAATGGTTGCTCAGCAGTGACAAAGATTTCTTGAAAATGCTTGTTTTTGCTTATGGATATGATACGAACGAGAAAATAAACAAGCTTGTTTTGACTGATTTTTACAATAAATATGACAACTCAACTCCAAAGCAGACCCAAAAAATCGGAGAACTTTTCTTTGCAAAAGACTGCGACGGAAATTTGAAAGTTAGAAAAGGATTGCTTGATTTTGTCCAAAATAATACGACAGGATCTGACAATCGATTTATTTATGCGCTAGCAAATTATGCTTCGGTTTTATTTGACGGAGATATTGATGAGGTTTTCAATGAAGGCCAAGATCCGTCGAAGAAATTTACAAAAGCAGATAAGGCAAAAATCATAGCTTATATTGCCAGCGTTGAAAGTCCGGCGACAGAAAAATACAAAACAGGAAATGCAGCAGTTTGGAATAATGAAGCTTCAGTAATTTATAATATTGCTGCTTCCCAACCAGAAATTATTTCAATTATAAAGAAAAATAATTATTACAATATTCCGAATTTGAAAGCAATTGTGGATTCTAGCGAAAAAGAAGCCGAAGCTTATAAAATGCACATGCAAGACTAAAAGACTAAATAAAAAAAAACCTCGCCGAAAAGCGAGGTTTTTTTATAAATATAAATTCTGAAATTTAGTATCTGTAATATTCAGGTTTAAATGGACCTTGAACTTCAACACCGATGTAAGCTGCTTGGTCATCTCTTAATGTTTCCAACTCAACTCCCAATTTAGCCAAGTGCAAAGCAGCTACTTTTTCATCCAAATGTTTTGGCAACATATAAACGTCGTTATTGTAAGCCGCGCTGTTTTTCCACAATTCAATTTGAGCCAAAGTTTGGTTTGTAAACGAGTTACTCATTACAAAACTTGGGTGACCAGTTGCACAACCTAAGTTTACCAAACGACCTTCAGCCAAAATGATAATGTCATTTCCGTTGATTGTATATTTATCAACCTGAGGTTTGATTTCGATTTTTGAAGCACCGTGGTTTTTGTTCAACCAAGCCATGTCTATTTCATTGTCAAAGTGACCGATGTTGCAAACAACAGTTTTGTCTTTCATTTTCTCGAAGTGAGAGCCAAGAACAATATCTTTGTTTCCAGTAGTCGTGATGATGATATCCGCGGTAGCAATAACTGTGTCTAATCTTTTCACTTCAAATCCGTCCATTGCAGCCTGAAGCGCACAAATCGGATCAATTTCAGTCACAGTTACAATAGAACCAGCACCTCTGAAAGAAGCTGCAGTTCCTTTTCCAACGTCACCATAGCCACAAACGATTACTCTTTTTCCAGCCAACATCAAGTCAGTTGCGCGACGAACCGCATCAACTGCAGATTCTTTACAACCATATTTGTTATCAAATTTCGATTTAGTAACCGAGTCATTTACGTTAATTGCAGGCATTGGCAACGTTCCTGCTTTTACTCTTTCATAAAGTCTGTGAACGCCAGTAGTCGTTTCTTCAGAAAGACCTTTGATTCCAGCAACTAATTCAGGGTAACGGTCGATAACCATATTTGTCAAATCACCACCATCATCCAAAATCATGTTTAACGGCTGACGATCTTCGCCAAAGAACAAAGTTTGCTCGATACACCAGTCAAAAGATTCTTCATCAAGACCTTTCCAAGCATAAACCTGGATTCCAGCAGCAGCAATTGCAGCAGCAGCCTGATCTTGCGTAGAGAAAATGTTGCAAGAAGACCAAGTAACTTCAGCTCCAAGAGCGATTAAAGTCTCGATCAAAACCGCAGTTTGAATTGTCATGTGAAGACAACCTGCAATTCTAGCACCTTTTAACGGCTGCTCGTCTTTATATTCTGCACGAAGTGCCATTAAACCTGGCATTTCAGCTTCCGCCAATTCAATTTCTTTTCTTCCCCAAGCTGCAAGAGAAATATCTTTCACTTTGTAAGCCACAAAAGGTAATGTCGTTGTACTCATGTATTTGTATATATTTGTATTATCAAATTTTTTGCAAATTTACGGAATTAGTTTGTATTAAAATAATCTGTATTTTTTATTTAAGGATTGTTTAATAGTAGGCAATTGCAAATAGGCAAAAGGCAAGAGTGAAAATTGACACAGAAATAAAATCAGCGCAAATCTGTATCATCCGCATTCCAAAAAATAAACAATTATAAGCTTAATAAACTTTGCGAAAAACTTCCAATCTTTGCGTTTAAATAATTCCAGTTAAAAATGCCCTTACATAAAATCATCCAATATAGCCCAACAACCAAAATCTTAATCTGGAAAATCACAGAAACTTTCGACGAGCTTTTCTCCCAAGTAATCTTAAAAGAAAAAACACTCGAAAGGCTTCAAACGATGAAATCAGAAACGCATCAAAGAGCTTTTTTAAGCGTTAGAAAACTACTCCAAGAAACAGGACACAATGATGTGCAGCTTCATTATGACGAATTCGGAAAACCGCATCTTGACAATGAAAACCACATTTCAATAACGCATTCTTTCGATTTTTCCGCCATAATCTTAAGTGATAAAAACGTAGGAATCGATATCGAACAGCGACGAGAAAAAATTATCAGAATCGCCGATAAATTCGTAGATAAAAGTGAATTTGAATTCCTAAATAAAGAAAACCTACAAGATTATATCTCAAAATTAACCGTAATCTGGGGCATAAAAGAAGCCATATTCAAAATCAGAAACGAAAAAGGAATCAGCTTTAAAGACCATATTTTCGTAGCTCCATTTGAAATCAAAGACACAAAGACAGAAGCTTTATTGACTTTCGAAAACCTAAATATAGTCTTTAATGTCTGCTTCGAAGAAATTGAAGATTACACGCTAGTTTATGCCTTTGAGAAATAATTTCTGCATAAGCTTCAATCATTATCACATTATCTAATTACAACATTATCTAATTTTCTTACGTAGCTTTGTGAAAACTTAGCAAACGCAGTAATAAAAATGCAAAACATCTACCAAAAAATACTCCAATCAAAATCAAGAAAAGAGAAACTTCTGGCCATTCTTCTCGATCCAGATAAGGTAGATTTGCAAAATATAAACAGTTTAATTTCTAAAATAAGCGAATCGCCAGCAACGCACATTTTTATTGGCGGAAGTTTGGTTTTAAACAATACCATTGACGAAATAATCCTTAATCTCAAAAAGGAAATAAAGCTTCCAATTGTGCTTTTTCCAGGAAATCCATCCCAAATTTCAGTTTATGCAGATGGAATTTTATTTCTTTCCTTAATATCAGGAAGAAACCCCGATTTTTTAATCGAGCATCAAGTAAAAGCAGCGCCAATTTTAAAAAAATCAAACTTAGAAATTATTTCCACAGGCTATATTTTGATTGAAAGCGGCAATCCGACTGCGGTTGCTTCTGTAAGCAAAACAAATCCATTGCCAAGGCATAATGCTGAAATTGCAGTTGATACAGCAATCGCCGGAGAATTTTTAGGAAATAAATTAATTTATCTAGAAGCTGGAAGCGGTGCAAAACTCCCAGTTCCATTAGAAACAATTTCCTTAGTTTCAAAAAATCTCGAAATTCCGCTGATTGTCGGAGGCGGCATAAAATCCATCCAAGAAATCCAAGATGCCTACATCGCCGGAGCTGATTTGGTCGTCATAGGAACAGCCTTTGAAAACGACCTAAATTTCTTTACAAATCCAAACCTTTCCCCAAATGATTGATTTTTTTTTAGATGCCTATAAAAATGCCACGACCTTTGATATCGTCATGGAAGCGATTGTGTTTTTCTTCGGAATCATAAGCGTTTATTATGCCAAAAAAGAAAATATTTTAGTGTATCCAACGGGTATAGTCGCAACAATAATCACGGTTTACATTCTTTTTAAAGCAGGGTTTTTGGCAGAAATGACCTTGAATATTTATTTTTCAATCATGAGCATTTATGGATGGATAAATTGGTCGCGGGTAAAAGAAAATGAGCACGTTTTTAAGATTTCTAGAACGAATGATAAGCAGAAAATCATTGGAATCTTGCTATTTTTTCTTACTATTGTAGTAACATATTGCATTTATCATTTATTTGGGAAAGAAATACTTCCTCGAAATTATATTGATATCGGCTTGACAGGTATTTTCTTTACAGGAATGTGGTACATGGCGCTGAAGAAAATCGAAAACTGGACACTTTGGATCGTCGGAGACATTATCGCCGTTCCCTTGTATGCTGATCGAGGACTGGGAATGCTATCGTTGCAGTATGTGTTTTTTACAATTTTAGCAATATTAGCCTACTTGGAATGGAGGAAAATCTTAAGCAACAACCAACAGATATAATTAAAATAACGTTGTATGGTCCAGAATCTACTGGAAAAACAACTTTAGCAAAACAATTAGCGCAACATTTTCAAACCAATTGGATTGAAGAATTTGCCCGTGATTATTTGCAAAAAAAATGGGATGATTCCCAAGCTATTTGTGCTCCTGAAGATTTGCTTCCTATTGCAATCGGGCAAGTGAAACTTGAAAATAAAGCACTAAAATCTGCAAATAAGTTTCTTTTTTGCGACACAAATTTAATGTGTACCAAAGTTTTTTCTGAAATCTATTACGGTTTTTGTGATTCTAGCTTGGACAAAGCGGCTAGAAAACATAAGTATGATTTGTTTTTCCTGACGGATATCGATGTTCCTTTTGAAAAAGATGACCTTCGCGACAAGCCGGAAGAAAGAGAAATGCTGATTCAAAAATTTGAAAAAGCACTGATTGAAAATAACAAACCGTACATAAAACTTTCAGGAAACCAGGAAGAAAGACTGGAAAAAGCAATTCAATTTACTGAAGATTTGGTTAAGGCAAAAAGCTTAGGTTTCACTTCGTATGATTTTGTACAAATGGTGGAACATAACGTTTCTGTTGATTCTGTAGAAAAACATTTGGACATTTTCAAACGTGGCATTCCAAAAACAATTTTGGAAAAACCAGCTTCCATTCAAAACGGAATTTTGCCTCTTTCAGAGGATGAAGCGACTTATTATTCCAATTTATTTGACTCTAAAAAAGACAATTTAAAACTTCAAAAATTTGTTCCGGCTTCTGGCGCAGCGAGCAGAATGTTCAAATTTTTAAATGAATTTCTGCATGATTTTAAAGTGACGGAAGAAAGTCTAAACGCCTACATAAACAGAAAAAATGCGAACGCAATGACTGTTTTTCAAATCGGCCTTGAAAAATTTCCTTTCTATGAAGAAGTTTTAGGGTATGTAAAAACGCATTTTGATGATTATGAAGCGCAGACAAAAAGCGGCAAGATTTATTTATTCGTAAAGGCCCTGCTGTCTTCGCACCATTTTAATTATGCCTGCAAGCCAAAGGGAATTTTGCCCTTTCATTTGTATGCAGATCACACGGCAACACCAATTGAAGAGCATTTGAACGAAAGTGCTTTTTATGCTTCTTCCAACGGAATTTCGCATCTTCACTTCACTATTTCCGAAGAACACAGAACTTCTTTTGAAAAGATAATTAGTGATGTAAAAGAAAAAGTCGAGACAAAATCGGGGACAAAAATCAATGTCAATTATTCTTATCAGCACAAATCGACTGATACTTTATCGGCGACTTTAGATAATAATGCTTTTCGAGATGACAATGGAAAATTGTTTTTCCGTCCGGGCGGGCATGGCGCTTTGATTGAGAATTTGAATGATTTGAATGCAGATATTATCTTTATAAAAAACATCGATAACGTTATCCAGAATCATATCCAAGCGATTGCTTTGTATAAAAAAGCATTGGCCGGAATTTTATTAGAATACCAAGAAAAGATTTTCAACTTCCTAAAAAATCTGTCTCAAGAAAATGTCAAAAAAGAAATAGTCGACGAAGTTGTAGATTTTATAAAAACGAGACTTCAGACGAATATTAGTTCTGATTTTCAAAAATATACGAAGGAAAGCAAGATTGAATATTTGCAAGAATTGCTAAATCGTCCGATTCGTGTCTGCGGGATGGTGAAAAATGAAGGAGAACCTGGCGGAGGACCGTTTTGGGTAAGAGATTGCAAAGGAAATCTTTCGCTGCAGATTGTAGAATCGTCGCAAGTTGATCTTTCAAATGCAGAACAGGCGAAAATATTATCAAAATCTACACATTTTAATCCGGTTGATTTGGTTTGCGGTACGAAAAATTACCAGAACCAAAAGTTTGATCTGTCACAATTTATTGATCAAAATAGCGGGTTTTTAGTAGAGAAAAATAAAAATGGAAAAGAATTGATTGCTTACGAATTGCCTGGATTATGGAATGGCGCGATGGCAAATTGGATTACGATTTTTGTCGAAGTTCCATTAATTACCTTCAATCCGGTGAAAACGGTAAATGATTTATTAAAACCGGCGCACCAGCCACAATAATTTTGGAAGCAGAAAAAATTTTATCAGAATTAAGTTTCAAAGCTGTCAGAAGCAGTGGAGCAGGAGGTCAAAACGTAAACAAAGTTTCTTCAAAAGTAGTTTTGTCTTTTGACTTGATGAATTCTAAAGCGTTGTCTGAAGAGGAAAAATTATTGCTGGAACAAAATTTAGAACCACGATTGACTAATGACAAAATCTTGATTTTAAATTGTGATGAAGACCGAAGCCAATTAAAAAACAAAGAAATTGTTGTCAAAAGATTTCTGCAAATAATCAGGCAAAATCTAATTATTCCGAAGGAAAGAAAAGCTACAAAAGTTCCAAAGTCAGTTATAAAGAAGAGGATTCAAAACAAGCGAAATCTTTCTGAAAAGAAACAAAATCGAAGAAAACCTGATTTTTAAAAATTTATAATTTATAATTCATAATTTATAATTAGTTTTGCGCTGTCTCAAAGGGGTGCTCAAATAACGAGCTGAGATTATACCCAAAGAACCTGGGCGGGTAATGCTGCCAAGGGAAAAAATGACAAATTAAAAGTGTGCACGCTTTGAAATTTGCCATACAACCATCATTTTAATTTTTAACAAACAGAATAATTACCCCTTTTATTCGTAAACATTTTACGAATGAAAACTTTATTCAAAAAACAATGCTCTGCCAAAGAGATTCTTCCTGAGAAGCTAGGATTTCGCTATGCAAAATCTACTCTAGCTTTAGCAATTTTTTCATCAGTTTCGCTTTTTGCCCAAGATCAAACCGTTGACACTACAAAAACAACAAATCTTGATGAGGTTTTGGTTGCTGCAGTTCGTGTTACAGCCCAAACGCCGGTGACTTTCAGCAATGTCAGCAAAAAAGAATTGCAGTCTAGAAATTTAGGTCAAGATATTCCTTCGCTTTTAAATTATCTGCCTTCGGTTGTGACAACTACAGACGCTGGAAACGGAATCGGTTACAGCAGCATTCGAGTGAGAGGTGCCGATGCGACGCGCGTGAACGTGACGGTAAACGGAATTCCTTACAATGATTCTGAATCACAAGGAACTTTTTGGGTTAACATGCCTGATTTTGCTTCATCGCTTGAAAATATTCAATTGCAGCGCGGTGTCGGGACTTCCACAAATGGTGCTGCGGCTTTTGGTGCCAGCTTAAATTTGCTTACAGATGCGTATGCAAACAAAGCAAATGCTGAAATTTCAAATTCCTTCGGAAGTTTTAATTCTAGAAAACATACGGTAAAATTCAGCACTGGCTTGATGAACGACCATTTTGAACTGGCAGGAAGACTTTCTAATATCAAGTCTGACGGTTATATCGACCGTGCTTTTTCAGATATGAAATCTTACTTTTTGCAAGGAACGTATATCAATAAAAATACGCTGATCAAAGCACTGGTTTTTGGTGGAGATCAAAAGACATATCAAGCTT
This sequence comes from Flavobacteriaceae bacterium PS02334, assembly GCA_029959295.1. Lineage (GTDB taxonomy): Bacteria > Bacteroidota > Bacteroidia > Flavobacteriales > Flavobacteriaceae > Flavobacterium. The sequence continues at coordinate 79,551 of JASCOH010000005.1, forward strand.
GGAATGGTATCGACAAAGAAATGCTAGATAAAGATCGCCGTTTTAATCCTTCTGGAATGTTCACGGATGCTGACGGAAATACTCGTTTCTATGACAATGAAACTGACAATTATAAGCAAGATCATTATCAATTGCACTGGAGTGAAAAATGGAGCGAAAACTGGAATACCAACTTGGCTTTTCATTATACAAAAGGAGAAGGTTTTTATGAAAATTATAAAGAAAACGACACTGCAAGCGATTATTTAGGGATTAATCCGACGGAACTAGATGAAGATGGAAACTTGACGCTGACTGATTTGATCAGACAAAAATGGTTAGTAAATGATTTTTATGGAGCTACTTTCTCATCAACTTACAAAAAAGACAAATGGAATGTAATTGTTGGCGGTGGCTGGAATAAATACGAAGGCGATCATTTCGGAAAAGTAATCTGGGCAAGAAATGCTGGCGATTCAGAATTAGGCGATAAATATTATGATGACGCTTCTACAAAAACAGATTTGAATGTTTTTGCAAAGGCAAATTATCAAATTTTAGATAAATTGAGTTTGTTCGGAGATTTGCAATATAGAACGGTGAATTACAAAGCAAACGGTGAAGACACAGGGCTTGTTGATGATACTTTCGAATTTTTTAATCCAAAAGCGGGTTTGACTTTCACGGTTAATGACAAGAATAGTATTTATTTTTCATATGCTGTTGCAAACAGAGAGCCAAGAAGAGACGATTATGAAAACGGAAGTTTCAAGTCAGAAAGGCTGAATGATTTTGAATTAGGATGGAGATATGCTTCGCCAAAAGTAAAGCTTAATGTCAACGGATTTTACATGCGCTACAAAGACCAATTGGTTTTGACAGGAGCGCTTAACGATGTTGGAGCGCCAGTTTACACGAATTCTGGTGACAGTTACAGACTAGGTTTGGAAATTGACGCAACAGTTTCTGTAAATGACAAAGTTCTTTTTCGCCCGAATTTAGCTTTGAGTACAAATAAAAATATCGATTTTTATTCAGAAGTTGATGGCGAATTGAAGAATTTAGGAGATACTGATATTGCTTTTTCTCCTAATTTTATTGCAAGCAATGCTTTTACATACTTGCCATTTCAAAATTTCCAAGTGTCTTTATTGACAAAATTAGTTGGAGAACAATATATGAGCAATGTGGATGATAAAGCGGCAAGATTAGAAAGTTATTTTGTGAACGATATCAACTTGGTTTATGAAATAAAAACAAAAAGCATCTTCAAATCAATCATTCTTACTGGTTTGGTAAACAATGTTTTTGATTATGAATATGTTTCTAACGGAGCTGATTATGGCGGTGGATATCTAGTGTATTTCCCACAAGCCGGAATCAATTTCTTAGCAGGATTGACCTTGAAATTTTAGAGTTAGTTTTTTTTTAATTTCCCTAAAGCCTGGCAAGATTTTTTGTCAGGCTTTTAGGTTATAATTAATTGTAAATCCTCAAAATATCGCCTCTTTTTTCAACGCGGTAGGCTAACATTGGCCATTCTGCAGGTCCATATCCGTCGATAAGGCTGTATTTTACATTATCGCATGGGCAAACGGCATAAAGCCCTTCGATTTCTAAACGCGAACAAGTCGTTGGAATTTGATTTGGGCAAGTGGCCTCAAAAGCAGTATAATTATTGCCGTCAGTATTATAAACAATTATTCCGTTTAATCCCGCACCGCTTAAATTAACGTATTTTGTCCCACTTACATAACGCAAATCGCTATAAAGCGGCAGATTTAAGTTTAATTCAACGCTGAAAGAATAACTAGGAATGTAAGGATTTGTGTTTCTCCTGCGTTCTTCTTTAGAACATCCGGAAATTGCGATAACTGCAACAAAAAGAGCGAATAACTTTTTCATTTGTAAAAATTTCATGTGTAATTTGCATTAGCAAATTTAATTTAATTAACTTTGGTTTGTATACGAGCAGCGTATAAATTTAAACTGAACTAAAAAATAGTATCTTTGTGGAAAGAAATCCCGTCGTGATGGGATTTTTTCTATTTATATAAACGATAAAATTATGAGTAACGTATCTTACTATACCGCGGAAGGATTAAAAAAATTAAAAGAAGAGCTAGATCATTTGAAAAGTATTGATCGACCAAAGGCTTCACAAGATATTGCTGATGCAAGAGATAAAGGCGATTTGTCTGAAAATGCAGAATATGACGCGGCAAAAGAAGCGCAAGGATTATTAGAGATGAGAATTTCTAAATTAGAGGAAGTTTATGCAAATGCCCGACTGATTGACGAATCGCAATTAGATTTGTCAAAAGCCTTGGTTTTGTCAAAAGTGAAGATCAAAAACCAAACAAATGGTATGGAAATGACCTATACTTTGGTTGCAGAAAGTGAAGCAGATTTAAAAACAGGAAAAATCTCTGTAACTTCTCCTATCGGGAAAGGCTTGCTTGGAAAATCTGTAGGCGAAGTAGCTGAAATCACAGTTCCAAATGGTGTTTTGAAATTTGAAGTTTTAGAAATTTCAAGAGATTAAAGGGAAATAGTTAATTCGTTTAACTGTTTAATCGCTACAGAGCAAACGATTAAACAAATCCACAATTCAACAAATAAGCAATGAGTTCAATATTCACAAAAATAATCAACGGGGAAATTCCTGCGTATAAAATTACAGAAGACGAAAATTATTTGGCTTTTTTGGATGTAAATCCGAATGCGAAAGGACATACTCTTTGTATTCCGAAGCAAGAAATCGACAAGATTTTTGATATGGAAGAAGAGCAGTATTTAGGATTGTTAAAATTTTCCAGAAAAGTTTCAAAAGCTTTAGAAAAGACAGTTTCATGCAAGAGAATCGGAATGGCTGTAATCGGTTTGGAAGTCCCGCATGCACATGTACATTTAATTCCGTTAAATGAAATGGATGAAATGCGTTTCCAGAATAAAGTGAAATTGACAAAAGAAGAATTTGAAGAATTAGCTGAAAGTATTAAGGCTAATTTATAAATATCTACAACACAGATTTCACGGATTCTCACAAATTAAAATCTGTAAAATCTGTGTTTTTTATAGCTTTCTCAAGCTAATCAACATGCAAGTTCCTTTCATGTTTTCAGAAGAAAAAACCTTGATTTTTCCGTTGTGATATTCTTCGACAATTCTTTTCGTAAGGGAAAGTCCTAATCCCCAGCCGCGTTTTTTAGTCGTAAATCCGGGTTCGAAAATTCGCTTGAACTGATTTTTCGGAATTCCTTTTCCAGAATCTTTTACTTTTATTTTTACAAATTTAGCATCTTCCGTAATTTCAATTGCCAATTTTCCTCGGCCTTTCATGGCATCAATCGCATTTTTCATCAGATTTTCAATCGTCCAGCTGTGTAAAATCGGATTGATAGAAACCATTATCGGATAATCTGGAGCTTTGAAACTGAAATCAATTTGCTTAGAAAACCTAGATTTTAAATAATCATAAGACTGCTCGGTTTCGCTGATAAGGTCTTTTTCTTCCAAGACAGGTTCTGACCCGATTTTTGAAAAACGATCTGCAATTGTCTGCAATCTGACGATATCTTTTTCAATTTCCGTAACCGTAGTTTCGTCTACGTCGTCAGCTTTCATAATCTCAATCCAGCCTAATAAAGAAGAAAGCGGTGTGCCGATTTGGTGTGCAGTTTCCTTCGCCATTCCTGCCCAAAGCTTGTTTTGGGTCGCCATTCTGCTAGCTCTGTAGAAATTGAAAATTAATAGCCCGAAGAGAAATAAAATCAAGAATAAAGCAATCGGATAATATTTCAAATTGTTTAAAAGCGAGGAATTTCCATAATAAATATACTGCAATTCTCCTGGCAAATATTCAATAGTAATTGGAGGATTTTCGTTTTTAAAATTCTTGAAAAAAGCTTTTGATTTGATAGAATCGTTCACAATCTCGTCAGAAATGTTTCGCATTCCCATGATTTTTCCGTTTTGATCGGTAAGTACAATCGGAATGGTTCTGTTTAAATCCACAATTTTTAAAGGAAGCGAAACATCGTCATTTTCAAGGTCGGCTTTGTTTATTGTATTTAATGAAGAAGCCCAAACCTCCATCTTTAGCCTTTCCTCATTCTTAAAAATTTGGAAAAAAGTATATGTATTCCAAAGGATGAGTGTAATAATTATGAAGGAAATAAAGATGATAATCCATCTAGTGACATTTCTTTTTTCAGAAAACTGCATACATTTTATTTTGAGGTATAAATATAGGAAAAAGAAAGAAGTCAAAAATCGGAAACTGTTTATAAGTCTTAAAAGCTTCGCTGTTGCATCTTGATTCAATTTGCTACTTTTGTTTAAACGTAAAATTTTATGATTAGTATAGATCCAAAAGAAATTCCTACGGCGAAATTGCAAGGTTATTTGCAAGGTTCTGTTGGTCCGCGCCCGATTGCTTTTGCTAGCACCGTTGACAAAGACGGAAATCCGAACCTTTCGCCATTCAGTTTTTTTAATCTTTTTAGCGCTAATCCGCCGATTTTGGTTTTTTCGCCTTCAAGACGTGTTCGCGATAATACGATAAAACATACGCTGATAAATGCTGAAGCGACTCGTGAAGTGGTGATTAATGTCGTAAGTTTTGACATGGTTCAGCAAACGTCGCTTTCAAGTACAGAATATGGCGACGGTGTGAATGAGTTTTTGAAAGCAGGATTTACGGCAATTCCTTCTGATTTGGTAAAACCATTTCGCGTGAAGGAATCTCCGGTTCAATTTGAATGCAAGATCCAAGAAATTATCAGTCTTGGAACGGAAGGCGGAGCGGGAAATCTGATTATCTGCGAAGTCATAAAAATGCACATCGACGAAAGAATTTTAGATGAAAATGGAGGAATCGACCAGCATAAAATTGATCTGGTGTCAAGATTAGGAGGAAATTGGTACTCAAGATCAAACGCAGGACTCTTTGAAGTAGAAAAACCGCTGACAACATTGGGTATTGGCGTAGATAATATTCCAGATTTTGTAAAGCAAAGTGCTGTTTTTGATGGGAACGATTTAGGAAAATTAGGAAATGTGGAAGCGTTGCCTACTTTCGAGGAAATTGATATATTTGTAAAAGCAAATTTTGCGGTCAAAGGCGTTCTGAGTTCTGACGACCAAGAAAAAGTGCATTTGAAGGCAAAGGAATATCTTGACAATAATGATGTGATTTCAGCATGGAAAATGCTGCTGTCAGAAAGAATTTAATGAAAGGGCTGTAGGATTACAAGCCATGTAAATAACAATAATAAATTAGAGAATTATGGAAATTTCAGGAAAAGTTAAAGTGATTAACGCAGAACAGCAGGTTAGCGCGGCGTTCAAAAAAAGAGAATTGGTGGTTACAACTGAAGAGCAGTATCCACAACATATCATGATTGAATTTACTCAAGATAAATGTGATTTATTGAATAATTACAGACCAGGTGAAGCAGTGAAAGTTTCTATCAATTTAAGAGGTAGAGAATGGACAAATCCACAAGGCGAGACTAAATATTTCAACAGTATCCAAGGCTGGAGAATCGAGAAATTGCAAGCTGAAGCACCACAAGGACAAGTTCCTCCAATGCCGGCGAAAGAAGCTTTTGAACCAGCTGCAAACTACAAAGAAGAAGAGCACGACGATTTGCCTTTCTAATCTTTTATGTAAGATATTTTAAACCGCAGAAATTTTCTTGCGGTTTTTTTGTGTTTAGTTTTGTTGGTTTAACGCAAAGAAGCACAAAGTTTTTTCGCAAAGGAGCGCAAAGGAGGAGTTTGAAGTTGAATTTTGAAATTGTTATTGAAATGTATTTTATTAGAAAAGAATTATATTTTCCGCCAGTGGAAGAAGCTAATGATGATGGGATTTTGGCCGTCGGTGGCGATTTGTCTCCAGAAAGATTGATACTTGCTTACCGAAGCGGGATTTTTCCTTGGTTTGAAGATGATGAACCGATTTTATGGTGGTCACCAGAATATAGAATGGTTGTTTTCCCTGAGGAATTTGTAGTTTCGAAAAGCATGCGGAATATTTTAAATCGGAATATTTTCAAAGTTACTTTCAATCAGAATTTCAGAGAAGTAATTTCAAATTGCAGTGCTATTAAAAGAGACGGACAAAACGGAACTTGGATTACCAATGAAATGATTGAAGCGTATTGCAAATTAAATGACTTAGGTTTGGCAAAATCTGTTGAAGTCTGGCAGAATGATATTCTTGTCGGCGGTCTATATGGAATTGATTTGGGAGTTGGCACCGTTTTCTGTGGCGAAAGCATGTTTTCAAAAGTTTCCAATGCTTCAAAAGTCGCTTTTATTTCTTTGGTTAATAAGTTGAAATCTGAAAGTTATAAACTTTTAGACTGCCAAGTTCATAATGACCACCTTGAAAGTTTAGGGGCAAGAGAAATTACAAGAGAGAATTTTATGAATATTTTGGAAATAAAATAAAATATTTAATTTTTACCCTAATTATTTTAGGGGTTAATTATGTATATTTGAATAAAAATTGAATTATACATTATGAAAATAGGGGTTACAAAAGAAATAAAGAATAATGAAAGCAGGGTTGGTTTAACTCCTGCGGGTGTTTTTGAACTTGTAAAGAACAAACACACAGTTTATGTTCAAACAACGGCCGGCGAAGGAAGCGGTTTTTTTGACCGAGATTATAAAGATGCGGGCGCTATTGTTTTAGAAACGATGCATCAGGTTTATGCCTTAAGCGACATGATCGTAAAAGTTAAAGAACCTATTGCTGAAGAATATCCGCTGATTAAAGAGAACCAGATTGTTTTTACTTATTTTCATTTCGCTTCGAGCAAAGAATTGACAGATGCGATGATTGCCTCAAAATCGGTCTGCATCGCTTATGAAACCGTTGAAGATGAAGACGGATCGTTGCCATTATTAACGCCGATGTCGGAAGTTGCAGGAAGAATGGCAATCCAGCAAGGTGCAAAATATCTTGAAAAACCAATCAAGGGAAGAGGCATTCTTTTAGGCGGCGTTCCGGGAGTTCCTCCGGGCAAAGTTTTAATTCTTGGCGCTGGAGTCGTTGGAATTCAAGCGGCAAAAATGGCGGCCGGACTTGGAGCTCATGTTACAATTTTGGATATCAATATGAAACGCCTTCGTTATGTAAACGATGTCATGCCAAGCCACGTTGTTACTGAGTTGTCTACAGAATATACAATTAGAAGACATATAAAAAATCATGATTTGATTGTTGGCGGTGTTTTGATTCCGGGTGCAAAAGCGCCGAAGTTAATTACGAGAGACATGCTAAAAGACATGCGTCCGGGAACTGTTTTGGTTGATGTTGCGGTAGATCAAGGCGGTTGTTTTGAAACTACAAGAGCGACGACTCACGAAGATCCGACTTATATAATTGATGATGTTGTTCATTATTGCGTGGCAAATATGCCTGGCGCGGTTCCTTATACTTCGACTTTGGCTTTGACGAATGTTACGTTGCCTTATGTTTTGAAAATTGCGAATTTGGGATGGGAAAAAGCCTGTGAAGTAAACAAAGATTTAAGAAAGGGACTGAATATTGTCAAGGGAGAAATTGTTTACGAAGGAATAAAGAAATAATTTTCATAAAAGTAAAAACCCTCAATCTGTTTTGAAGATTGAGGGTTTTAAATTATTTAAATTTGATTATATTCTTTTGAAAACGGTAACGTATGTTTCCGTTACGCCTTCTGAATTATCAACAAATTTTACTTTCAGAGTTGTTTCGTTCACGATTAAAATTTGTCCTGCTTGAGGAGTTTGCCCTGGGTAGGTTGATGTTATTGCTGTCCCGTTCTGTGTCCATGCGCCCTGATCATTTTCGCTGATACATCCAGTTGCCGTATTTTCATACCATACGTCATCAAAAGTTCCATTTGACTTGAATTCGATATAATCTTTGCTACATCCTGTCGTGTGGCTGTATTCGTGTAAGGTTTCTGTCCCATTTACAATTTCGCCTTCTTGTAAATACTCCCATTTGCCTACAATTGATGCAGTGTCACTGCTGCTGTCATCATCGCTGCTGCAAGAGCTTAATCCTAAAGTGACAAATGCCACTAACATTATGCTAAATTTTTTCATTTTGTTTGGTTTTTAAATTATTCAGCAAACATACATTAATTATTTGCAAAAGCGTTACAATCATTCGTTTTTTGTAAAAAATGTTATAATTATATTTTTTAATTTTTTTCCACAAAAAAAAGCGCCATAAAAATGGCGCTTTCAATATAGTCTAGAATAGATTATCCTAAAGCAACTCTTTTGAAACCTGTGATTTCAACATTGTAACCTTTAACATAATCACCCACTTTTTTACTGTCATCTTTGATAAAGTTTTGATCTAACAAAGCTTTTTCTTGATCTAAAGTAGTGTTGTCAGAGATAAAACGCAGTACTTTTCCTGGAACAATTTTATCCCAAATTTGTTCTGGTTTGCCTTCTGCTTTCAATTCAGCTTTAGCATCCTCTTCTGCTTGTTTTAAAACTTCTGGAGTTAATTGAGAATAAGAAATATATTTAGGAACATTTTTTAATGTTTTTCCTAAACGTTTTGCTTCTTCATTGTCTTTTTCAATTACAGCAATACGAGCGGCAAGTTCAGATTCTACGAAAGCAGGATCAAAATCTTTGTAAGATAAAGTATCAGCACCCATAGAAGCAACTTGCATAGAAACATCTTTAGTTAGTGTTTCAGCGTTGTCGATTTTTGCAGAAATAGCAGTTAAAGCAGCAATTTTATTCACGTGAACATAAGATCCAACGAAAGCTCCTTCTAAAATTTCGAAACCACCGATTTCGATTTTCTCACCGATAACACCAGTTTGCTCGATTAATTTTTCAGCAACAGTAAGTCCGTTGAAATCTGAAGCTAAAAATTCTTCTTTAGAAGAGAAGTTGATTGCTTTTTCAACCAATTCCTTAGCTAGAGTTACGAAAGCTTCATTTTTACCTACGAAGTCAGTTTCGCAGTTTAAAGTGATGATAGCTCCTTTAGTGTTGTCTGCATTGATAAAAGAAACGGCAGCTCCTTCAGAAGACTCACGGTCAGAACGGTTAGCAGCAACTTTTTGTCCTTTTTCTCTAAGGATTTGTATAGCTTTATCGAAATCTCCTTCCGCTTCAACTAAAGCTTTTTTACAGTCCATCATTCCGGCACCTGTAGTTTGTCTTAATTTATTAACGTCTGCAGCAGTAATTGTTGCCATAATATATTTTTGATTAAAAGATTAAAAGATTGAAAAATTTAAGGATTAAAAGTAATATTAATTCTAAAATCAATAATTACCTAATCATTAAATCTCTCAATCTTTAAATTTATTTATTATTCTTCAGTTGCAGTTTCTACAGTCTCACTTGGAGCGGCAGCAACTTCACCAGCTGGTTGTTCATCTTTGTTATCAGAAGAATTTCTATCAGAAAGACCTTCGATAACAGCAGCAGTTACTAAAGACAAGATTTTATCGATTGATTTTGAAGCATCATCGTTTGCAGGGATTACATAATCAACCTCTCTTGGGTCAGAGTTTGTATCCACCATTGCGAAAACTGGAATGTTTAATTTTTGAGCTTCTTTAATTGCGATGTGTTCTGCTTTAATATCTACTACGAACAATGCAGCAGGAAGTCTTGACATATCAGCGATAGAACCTAAGTTCTTCTCTAATTTTGCACGAAGACGATCAACTTGTAAACGTTCTTTTTTAGATAAAGTCATGAAAGTACCGTCTTTCTTCATTCTATCAATAGAAGCCATTTTTTTAACCGCTTTTCTGATAGTTACGAAGTTAGTCAACATTCCGCCAGGCCATCTTTCAGTGATGTAAGGCATGTTTGCTGCAGCTGCTTTTTCAGCTACGATATCTTTTGCTTGTTTTTTGGTAGCAACGAATAAAATTTTTCTACCTGATGCAGCGATCTTTTTCATAGCTTCGTTAGCTTCTTCGATCTTGGCTGCAGTTTTATATAGATTGATAATGTGAATTCCATTACGCTCCATATAGATGTAAGGAGCCATGTTTGGATCCCATTTTCTAGTCATGTGTCCGAAGTGAACACCTGCTTCTAGTAATTCTTTAACTTCTACTTTGTTTGCCATTTTAATGTAATAGTTTACGTTCTGTTGAATTAGCAATGTCCCGTTTTGGATGTAATGATTTAAAAATTTCAGTATGTAATCTTTAGATTATTCAATTTTTTAATCTTTCAATCCCGGTTTCATTTAGATGCTAAACTAATTTCCTGCCTCGACAGGAACAACAACATTGTTTTTAAATAATAAATGAACGATGTCTTGCCCGCGTTGAGCAAGACGGTAATATTAACGTTTAGAGAATTGGAATCTCTTACGAGCTTTTTTCTGACCGAATTTCTTACGTTCAACCATTCTTGGATCTCTTGTTAATAAACCTTCTGGTTTTAAGATAGCTCTGTTTCCTTCGCCAACTTCGCACATTACTCTTGCAAGTGCCATTCTCACAGCTTCTGCTTGACCAGTTGAACCACCACCATAAACGTTTACTTTTACGTCATAGTTTGATACGTTCTCTGTCATTGTAAGAGGTTGTAAAACTTTGTACTGTAAAGTAGCAGTCGGGAAGTAAGTTGTAAATTCTTTTTTGTTTACTGTGATGTTTCCAGTTCCTTCTGTAACATAAACACGAGCAACAGCAGTTTTTCTTCTACCGATTTTGTGAATTGTAGCCATTACTTAAGATCGTTAAGGTTAACAGTTCTAGGTTTTTGAGCGTCTTGCTTGTGCTCAGTACCTACAACAACATTTAAATTTCTGAAAAGTTGTGCTCCTAATTTGTTTTTAGGCAACATTCCTTTTACAGCTTTTTCTACCAATGTAGCAGGGTTTTTCGCCTGTAATACTTTAGCAGTCAAAGTTCTTTGTCCTCCTGGGTAACCTGTGTGACGCATGTAAATCTTGTCGTCCATTTTAGTACCTGTAAGGTTGATTTTTTCTGAGTTGATAACAATTACGTTATCTCCGCAGTCCACGTGTGGTGTGTAACTTGGTTTGTACTTACCTCTTAAAATCATTGCGACTTTTGAAGCAAGACGTCCTAAGTTATGACCTTCAGCGTCAACAACGATCCACTCTTTCGTTACAGTGGCTTTGCTTGCTGATTGTGTCTTGTAGCTTAATGCGTCCATAATAAATTTTTAATTAAACATTCCATTCCCAATAAAGGGAGTGCAAAAGTACAATAAATTATTTTAAATGCAAACACCTATAAAAGATTATTTTAAGTGTTGATTATCAGAACGGTTTTCTGAAAAAGAAGTGTGCGAATTTAAGCATAATTTATTTGATTATTTGTATTTTGTCTTCTGTGGCAATTATAAAAAAGAAAAACCATCTGTTTTAGATGGTTTTTAGTTCGGGAAATACTTGAAATTTATACGATAAATATATTGGCAATTGCAACGGACTGGGCTGTAGTCAAAGGTTCGTCATAAGCTTCCGTTCCAGCGTCAACTCCAAACAAGGTTGAAGTGTTGTAGCCTGCTTGGTTTGTCGCTTCTTCTCCGTTATAAACGGCTTGCGTAGCTTCGGGCATTCCGTTTCCTCTAACATTTCCTGTAATCCAGCCTTTCAAGCCGCGCAATCTTCTTACTTCAGAAGCATGCCTTGCTTCAACAGAATGAATTTGCAAAGCGGCAGTCAATAAATCTGGAGTAGAAATTAAATTGGCGGCTTGTCCTTTATAAGCTCTGACTCCTGTGTCTTCAAAGGCTTGCGCTAAAACTAAAAATTGTTGGTACGCAGCGGTATTTCCAATTCCTGTAGCATTAAATGGATCGAAAGCGCCTCCAACAGTGAAATCAAATGTTGGTTTTGCAACGACATTTGCTCCTAAGCCTGCTTTCAAAAATTCAACGTGGCTTTTTTCATGTTTCGCAATTTGCATAAACACTTTTTCATCGCGTCCGCCAGTTGGAATTACGCCTGATTCTAAACCTAAACGATAGAATTCATCTTCCAGATATTCTAATGTTAAAGCCAATTGCAATGCTCCGACTGGTGTATTTGGGGTTGGAGCAATATCGGCGGCATAAGTTTTATTTGCCAAAGAAGCCAATCCGAAGGGAACTGACGCCAAAGCAAGATTTTTTCCTAATTTCCCAAATTGTCCAAAACTATCTCTTCTTGAGCCTTGACTTTTCATGAAATTTTCATCAGTGAAAGACTCTATAAATTTTAAAATATTCATAATTTCTAATTTTTGCTGGTTAGTATTTAAGGAAGAAAAGTAGCTGTAAATGGAGTCGTAATAAATCCGCCAGCAACAGGAAGTACTTCTGATGGTTTTTTCGCGCTATCAAGTCCGTTTGAAGCAGTAACAATATTGTCTCCTGCAAAATCATTAGAATTCGGATTCAGCAAGCTTCGAATAGCAGATGCGTGTCTAGCTTCTACAGAAACAATTTTTCCAGCAAGTAAAAGATAATCTGGAGTAGTAATTAAATATCCAGCACCATTATAAGCGCCGACTCCCGTGTCTTCTAAAGCTTGTGCTGTATTTAAAACCTCAAGTCTGTTTGAGAAATTTAAAGCACCATAATTAAATTCTAAGTTAGGAAGCAATTGCGATGCAGGATTTGGCAAAGCTCCGGTAAGTGCCGTCTTGAAAAATTCTCTGTGAATTACTTCATGATGATACAAATCAGTCAATACTTGTCTTTCTTCTGCATTGAAAACGGTTCCGAAATTGTTGCCATTTACAACTCTTGTGTAGAAATCAGCTTCAAGCTGTTCTAAGGCATAAGCATAAGTCAAAACTCCAAAATCACCTGCTCCTAAATCAAATTTTCCATTTCTGATTCCAGGCAATTGATTGTCAACAGGTGCGCTGACATCGTCATCATTACTACAGCCTGTGAGGATTAATCCTGTGGCAGCCATCGTAAGCCCGCTGATTTTTAAAAAACTTCTTCGGTTGGTTCCCGAGGTAAGCTGTTCTTTTACAGTTACTGCGTTTTTCATAATTAAACATTTAAAGGTTAATACTTAAATTGGTTTGATTAATATTTCCTCTCCGTTTTGGAAATGATTGTAGGAGTAGTTACGATAAAATTAGGTTAGCGGTTTTAAGAAAAGTTTATATAATTTCAATGTTAACTTGCAATTGTGTATTGTTTAAGCAATAAAAACCAGATATTATTGTCAAATTATAAATTACAAACAGAATTTATTGAAAAATATTCATTGTGAGCCACAGTAAATAAAAGGTATTGCTATAAATGTTAATTTATCTCGAATAAAAATTGAGGTTATTTTGCATTTTTTTACTTACTTTACATTTCCTTTATAAATTCAACGATGAAACCAAAAGCGACCTTAAAGCAAATAGCAAAAGAATTAAATGTTTCTGTTTCAACAGTTTCTAAAGCATTGAGTAACAGTCCTGAAATCAGCGAACCTACAAAAATCAAAATTCAGGAATTTGCAAAGCTGAAAAATTACAAGCCTAACAATGTTGCCATAAACCTGAAAAACCGTAGCACAAAAACGATTGGAGTAATTATTCCAAATATTTTAAATCCGTTTTTTGCAAAGGTTTTCAGCGGTATTGAAAGCAAGGCAAATGAAAAAGGATATAATGTAATTACTTGTATTTCCAACGAATCTTTAGAAAAAGAAATTCATACTATGGATATGCTAAGCAATGGAACTATCGACGGTTTTATTCTTTCAATTTCAGAAGAAACCCAGAAAAAGCAAGAGTTCAAGCATTTCAAGGATATTATTTCTGAAGGAATTCCAATTGTGATGTTTGACAGAATTTCAGACGAAGTAAACTGCGATAAAGTTGTGGTTGATGATTTTGATTCTTCCGTGAGTGCCGTAAACCATCTGATAAAATTAGATTGCAAAAAAATTGCTTTAGTGTCTTCTATTGACAATTTAAGTGTAGGAAAATTGCGTGCCCAAGGTTATATAAAGGCTTTGAATGATAACGATATCCCGATTAATAAAGATTTAATCATAAGAACTGACAATCCAGATGAGTTTGATTTCAGGATGCAGGAACTCTTAGACAAGCATGAAATTGACGCTGTTTTTGCTTTGGACGAACATACTTCAACAATGGCGATGAAATTGGCAATTAAAAAAGGTATAAAAATTCCAGAAGAATTATCAGTAATTGGTTTTGCCGACGGAGTTTGGTCAAGAAGAATGACGCCAAGCCTTTCCACAATCAGCCAGCACGGAGTTGAAATCGGAGAAGCTGCCGCAAAATTGCTGATCGAAAAATTAGAAAGTAAAGAAGAAGAATATACTTATACGACAACAGTTATCAAAACAGAACTGCGCCAAAGAGATTCTACAAAAAAGCTATAAAACAATAAATAAAAAAACCGCAGATTCACAGACTAGTAATATAAAATCTGTGAATCTGCGGTTTTTTTATTTTTCCTTCGTAAGTTTAAATTCCTGTCCGCCTTGTAAAATCGTCATCGCATTTTCAGAAAAAACCAATTCTAATCCAGCCGGATCAAAACTAAATTTAGTCTCGCTCAAAGAATTCAACGGAAAAGATTCCTGTCCGGTAGCCTGGCAGATCAAGACGGCATTTTGTTCCTTAATCGAAATCTTCATCGGGAAATTTGCCGCAGCATAAGTTCCTTCATATTTTTTTAAGGTAGAAACGGCAACATCGACAGTTTTTACATTTGGAAAACGGTAAGGCATTTTATAGTAAATACTCAAAATTCCAATCATGATGTCGTTCATTCCATAACCTCCTTGTCCGTTATCAAGCAAAGAAATGGATAATTTTTCCTTTGGATAAAATCCTAAAGTAGAAGAGAAATTTTCAATCCCGCCCGTATGTCCAAAAAACTTTCTTTCTCCAAAAGGCATCATGAAAATACCTTTTCCAAAACCTTTTTCAATGGTTGTCATGGTAAGCAGGGAAGGCTGTGTCAATAATTTTCCTGCAAATAAAGCATCGATAAATTTAGTCAAATCAGAAGCAGAAGATAAAATTGCGCCCGCTCCGCCTGGAATCGACATGTCTTCTTTGTCAGCAGCTTCCCAATTTTTTCCATTAAGATGGTAAGAAATCGCTTCGTTTTTTGCTCCAGAAGAAAAACCAGTATTTTTCAATCCTATTTTTTGTATGATTCTCGAATTGATGTTTTCTTCATAGCTTTTCTTAGTCAAATCTTCAATTATCCAGCCTAAAAGAACGAAATTAGAATTGCTGTATTCTGCTTTTTCTTTAGGCTGAAAAGCTGGCTGTCCCGCTTTTATTTTTTTCATCAATTCGGCTCTAGTCTTCGGAAGTTTTGCATATTCGTGATAATCTGCATCATTCGTAAAACTGTAAATGCCGCTGGAATGTTCCAGTAAATTGGCAATCGAAATGTTTTCGGAATTTTTTATAGAAGGAAAAAACTTCGAAAGTTTTGTGTCAAGCGTCAATTTTTTCTCTTCTGCCAATTGAAAAATGACCACAGATGTAAACATTTTAGTGATTGATCCAATCTTATATCTGGTCTCAGAATTTGCCTTGATTTTGTTTTTTACGTCCGCAAAACCATACGATTTTTCAAAAACAATATTGTCGCTTTCTTGAATAGCAACCGATCCCATAAATTTATTATTCGAAGCCAAATAATTCAAAAGGCTGTCGATTTTACCAAATTTTGTCTCGCTTTGTCCAAATGAATTTAGAGTGATTGCGAAGAATGCAAATGCGATTATTTTTTTCATAAGATTGTTTTGCTGAAAATTAGAACTCTAATTATTGATAATCATATTTTTTTTCTGGATATCAATCGTGATCTTGTCGCCAAGCCAGTTGATGCTTCCAATCGCTTCATAAATTAAGCCTTCAATAAATGTCGCCTTGAAATCTATAGCTTTAATTTTGTCAGCTGACGGAATGCTGATTTTATCTAAACTGGTAAAATAGTAGTTGTTTCCTTCCGTAGGTTTAAAGTCGCTCGCTATTTGTTTTTTCTCCACTTTTGCAGGATCAACGCCAAGTTTTTCCATATATCTTGAGCTGAATCTGAAAACATTAAAACCTGCACCACTGTCCAAATTCATCTGAAGAGTAAGCTTGTCATTGACTTTGATGTAAGTTGAAATTCCTAAAGTTTTTTCGCCTTCTTCAGAAATTTGAATCGGAAAAGAAGTCCCCGTTTTAGCCAATTCTTTCAAAGATTTTTCAGTTTCCAAAACCAAAACTTTATTTTTATAATCAATAGTAATCGGAGTTCCTCTAAAAGGCAGTAACGAAATCAAACCATCAACAGGAAATTCCATGTCAATGGTCGTGAATTTTTGCCCTTTTGAAATAAAACTTCCAATTTCAAGCGTTTCAGTGTCCCATAAATCACAAACAATTGCTTCGCCAGTGGCGCGATGGCCGGTGTAAAAATTGTCAGTTTTCTTAAGATTTGTAACCTTGTCAGCAAACTTTTTAGTCATTAAATTAAGTCCGGCACCAGTATCGAAAATAAAACTTCCTTCGATGTTATTGACTTTTGCCTTAATTAAAATGTGTCCGCTTCCTAATAATTCAAACGGAATCGTGATTGTTTTCGCTATTTTATTTTGCCCAAATGAATTTATAGAAAGGGCAATTAATAGGAATAAAAATATTTTTTTCATTGGATCAATTTTTGTTCTTCTTTAATTATAGTTTGCTTGATTTCATTCCAATTAATTGGCTCAAACATTACTGGCATTTCTTCAGTTTCTGCATCTTCGAAATAAGTAAGGCTTTTCAAAACCATAAATTCAGATCCATCTAGATATTTTTTCTTATAAAATTCGAGCAGTTCTTTTAGAGAATATTTTTTAAGTAAAAAGTATAAGTCGATAAAATCTTTTCGGCTTCCTCTTCCTGCAATTGCATTTAATTTCATCGCCCCAATATCTTTGTCAGAAACCAATCTGATGTTTTTTATAGTGCTGATTCCTTCAAGCAATGGATATTTATAATTGACGAAATCAACTTTTATTCCATCGACGGAAAGTATGATTATATTTTTGCTCTTTTTTAAAACAATAACATTTCCAAAAGCTGAGAGTTTCTCGATAAATTCAAACTCGTTAATTTCGGCGTTGCCAAACATGTCAATATCAATCGAAAATCGATGTCCTATTTGCAATGCCAAAGAAGTTCCTCCCACAAGATTGAAACCGTTGAAAAGATCAGAATTCATTATTTTTTCTAATAATTCCAGAAGTTCGGGCCTGATTGTTTGAGTTTGTAACATCTGAAATTTGATTTGTCAATATTAAAAGTTGTTGCTAAAAATGAAAGTGTAACTACATCTAAATTTCTTAATTCTAAAGAAATATTTTTTATAGTTTCCATTCCATAAATTTCTTTCAGAAGATTCCAATCTTTCATCAATCCATATTCTAAAACTTTGTAAACAATCTGCTCCTTAGATTTTTCGAAATCGAGGGCGCTTTTATCTACATCCCAAAAAAGATGGGTTGATAAATCATCAATCGTATATTTAGTATTTGTCATAAGTCTTAAGTCTCAAATCAAAAATTTAATGTGCTTCCAGCCAATTTTGTCCAACTCCCAAATCCACAATCAAAGGAACATCTAACTTAAATGCGCCTTCCATTTCTTCTTTAATCATTGGTTGAATTCGTTCAAGCTCAGTATTATGAACGTCAAAAACAAGCTCATCGTGTACTTGAAGCAGCATTTTGCTTTTCCAGTTTTCGGCAATTAATCTTTTATGGATGTTGATCATTGCAATTTTAATGATATCTGCAGCACTTCCTTGAATCGGAGCGTTTACCGCATTCCGTTCCGCGCCACCTCTGACCATTGCATTTTGAGAATTGATGTCTTTCAAATAGCGTCTTCTTCCTAAGATTGTTTGCACATAACCATTTTCTCTGGCAAATTCCACCTGTTCTTGAATATACGCTTTCAATCTTGGATAAGTCACATAATAAGCATCGATCAAATCTTTAGACTCGGCTCTAGAAAGCGAAGTCTGGTTGCTCAATCCAAAAGCGGAAACACCATAAACAATCCCGAAGTTTACTGTTTTTGCGTGGCTTCTTTGTTCGCGAGTCACTTCTTCTAAAGCTACATTAAAAACTTGGGCCGCCGTGGAAGCGTGAATGTCTTCTCCGTTTTGGAAGGATTTGATCATGTTTTCTTCGCCACTCAAAGCCGCGATAATTCGAAGCTCAATTTGAGAATAATCGGCAGAAACTAACGTGTAATTTTCATCTCTTGCGATAAAAGCTTTTCTGATTTGGCGGCCTCTTTCGGTACGAATCGGAATATTCTGCAAGTTTGGATTGTTGGAACTTAAACGTCCCGTTGCGGCAACAGTTTGCATATAATCGGTGTGAACTCTTCCTGTTTTTCCGCAAACTTGCAACGGCAAAGCGTCAACATACGTATTTTTTAATTTCACCAATTGGCGCCAATCTAAAATATCTTGCACAAACGGGCTTGTCAAAGCCAAATAGGAGAGGACTTCTTCGCCAGTCGCATATTGTCCGGTTTTGGTTTTCTTCTGTTTTGCACCGCCGATTTTTAATTTGTCAAAAAGAATTTCTCCTAATTGTTTCGGCGAAGCTAGATTGAATTTTTCACCCGCATTTTCATAAATCTGATTTTCTAATTTTTGAATATCACCATCTAATTCTCCTGAAAGCGAATGCAAAAACGGCACGTCAAGATTTATTCCTTCGCGTTCCATTGCAGCCAAAACAGGAACCAAAGGCACTTCAATTTCTTCGAATAATTTCTTCGTATTTGTTCCGTCCAGTTCTTTGTCGAAAAATTCTTTTAATTGCAAAGTCACATCGGCATCTTCCACCGCATATTCTTTGACTTCTTCGATAGTAACATCGCGCATCGTTTTTTGATTCTTGCCTTTTTTACCAATCAAATCTTCAATTGGTTTTGGAGAATATTGCAGGTATGTTTCCGATAAAATATCCATATTGTGGCGCATATCGGGATTAATCAGATAATGTGCAATCATCGTGTCAAAGATTTTACCTTTGACTTCAATATTATAATTGGCTAGAATTTTTAGATCGTATTTTAAATTTTGACCTATTTTTACAATTTCTTCGGAATGAAAAAACGGAATGAATTTGTCAACAACAGCTTGTGCCTCCGCCTGATTTTCTGGAACTGGAACGTAAAATCCTTTTCCTTTTTCCCAGGAAAAGGAGAGTCCGACCAATTCTGCCGTCAACGGATCGATTCCCGTAGTTTCAGTGTCAAAACTTACGCTTGTTTGTTTCAAGAGATTTTGCAACAAGAATTTTATCGCCATATCGCCTTCCACAGTTTGATAGAAATGTTCGGTATCGGCCAATGTTTTGTAAAAACTCGTTCTGACTTCTTCGCCATTTTCTCCTTCAGATGGAAGTGCAAAAAGGTCAAATTGGTCGTCTTTTTTCGGCTGTGGTTTTTTATACAATCTCGCTTCCGCCGGATTGTTTGCAACTGATGCATTGTGATCCACTCTAAATAAATTGTCAAATTGTTCGGCCATTCTCCTGAATTCTAATTCTTGAAAAATAGCTTCGGTTTTTTCAATATCAGGTCGCGTCAATTCATAATCAGTTTCGTGGAAAGTCACGTTGCAATCAGTAATAATCGTTGCCAATTTCTTCGAAAGTATTCCTTTGTCTTTATTGGCTTCGATGTTTTCCTTCATCTTTCCTTTCAGTTCGTGCGTGTTTGCCAAAAGGTTTTCCATCGAACCATATTCTTTCAAGAATTTCTTCGCCGTTTTTTCTCCAACGCCTGGCAATCCTGGAATATTATCAACGGCGTCGCCCATCATTCCAAGGAAATCAATCACCTGTTCTGGTCTTTCAATTTCAAATTTCTCCAAAACTTCTGGAATTCCCCAGATTTCGATTCCGTTGCCCATTCTTGCAGGCTTGTACATAAAAATGTTTTCAGAAACCAATTGCGCAAAATCCTTATCGGGAGTTACCATAAAAACTTGGTAGCCTTGTTTTTCAGCTTGTTTTGCCACAGTTCCAATCAAATCATCGGCTTCACAGCCTGCAATTTCAATAATCGGAATGTGCATCGCGCGCAAAAGATCATGAATATAAGGAATAGCAATTTGAATTGCATCTGGAGTGGCATCGCGATTTGCTTTATAGTCAGAATACATTTCAGTTCTAACGTGGCTTCCTTCCTTGTCAAAAGCAACGGCCAAATGATCAGGTTTTTCTCTTTTAATTACGTCTAAAAGTGAATTCATAAATCCCATGATTGCTGAAGTATCCATTCCTTTTGAGTTGACTCTTGGATTTTTTATAAATGCAAAATAACCGCGAAAAATTAAGGCATAAGCATCGAGAAGAAAAAGGCGTTTTTGTGACATAAATTTTTATTTGTATAGCTTTCAAAAATACAAAACTTACGCAGTAAAAAAGAAAAACCGATGCTAAATAAATAGTACCGGTTCTTCAAAAAAAACAAAAAACTAACTAAAAGAAAATATAACGGATTATGGTTTTACTTTTTGATGATTTTTTTAGTGGCTTTTTGGCCATTTTCAAAATTGATTTGGATCATGTAAATTCCAGAAGCAACGTTTGATAAATCTAACCGAGTTGCTTTTTGATTTGAAATTAATTGTCCTAATTGATTGTAAATATTTATGTTTTCTATTCCTAAATCGGTTTGAATATTGATGATGTCTGATGTTGGATTTGGATAAATCTGGAAATCATTTTTGATAAAATCTCCTGTGTCAAGTCTTTCTTGAATATTAATAGTATAATCTTCAATTTGTCCATAATAAGCATCTAGGCAAGCGTCAAATTCTCCTGGCTCATAGATATTCCATTGGTCTTTTATAATTCTCATTCTGATGCTTCCCAATGCTGCATTTTCAGGAATTGCAATTGTTTCTGTTGCTGTGACTGCGTCTGTTCCTGTTGAGATTGGCAAAACCAATGGATAATATTCCGCATTCATGTCAAAAACACCATCTTTATTCCAGTCAAAAAATACTCGGATATCGTGCTCAAAACCTGCGGTATTTCCTTTTACATTTAATTCATATGAAGTTCCTCTATTTACATTTGCAACAATCGCTGTAAAATCTTCATAAGCCGGAGTTCCGTTTACAATTGCTGAAGTTACATTGTTGATATCAGCAAAACTTACCGAAGTGATTGGTTCTACGTCATTTTCCACAGAAACATTGCAATAAGCAGGATTGTATTTCATGCACCTGATTCCGGCTCCTTGTCCGCGATTTGCTCCTGAAGAAGGATTTGCCAAAGTTGTTCCTATGTATAAATATTTTCCGCCTGAAGAACTTGTTGTTGAGCTCCAATAATAACCTCTTTGGCCTGCAAAAGTAAAATTACCATTTGTGTTGCTTCTGTATCCGTTTCCTGGAAGTTTTAAACGGCTGGCAAGCGCTGTCGCAGGATTTGCCATATTTTCAGAATTAACGATTTCAGTCCATTCTGCTTCTGTTGGAATTTTCCATCCAGAACCAAGAGCTTTGCAGGGATCACAACCGTTCACATCATTTGCTTCTGCTGAAGTGGCAGCTTCCCATTTGTCTGTAAGACTGTTTGGCGACCACCAAGTTCCTGTGTAATAAGTTTCTGATCCTAAGGTAATTCCTAACGGATTATTGGGTGTCGGAACCGCGGCAAGCGCTGAAGTTCTGTTCTGGTGGCCGTCATCCCATCTTCCCCATTGAAAAGAATCGCCATAACTTGCTTCGTCTGCAATGGCTTCAGCAACTTTTGAACTTCCTAGATTTTGCTGTAGCCAGATATTTCCGTCACCGCCACGAACTGTCGTATAAGTGACCTGTTCTCCTTTGTAAGTGAATTGGACACATCCCAAATCTCCTGGTGCAGTTCCTGGATCTGAACAGTTTTGCGCTTTTACGCCTGAAATGCCTATAAAAAATAAAAGGTAAAGATATTTTTTTCTCATGATTTTGAATTTTATCAGAGGCAAAGTTATTTATTTAGATTAAATAAAAATAAAAAATAATGATTTTTACTACATTTTCTATTTTTTACCTGCAATTTTTAGGGATTACAAATAAATTAACAGATTGTTATTGTGAAGTAAAATTTTAAGGATAAATAAGGGGTGTGATTTGTAAAGTCTTTCTTGCTTTAAAAATCTAAATGTAGAAATAGTTAAAATTTATCCAAATTAGAAAATACAACTTTTATAATTCACTTACTTTGCCTAATTCAAATACTACTTATGCTTCGCTGGATATTTTTTATTGCTTTTGTGCTTTTAGTTGAGTTATATGCTTTTCAAGCTTTCAAAACCATCACAAAAGCAAAGTGGGTTTTAATTCCTTATCAATTAATTTCGCTTGCGGTTATCGTCTTCGTAATTTATTCTTTTACGCAATTTGACAGAACAGTTGGGCAGAATAAGCAGTCTCTCATTACGATGGGACTTGTTTTATTGGTATTTATTCCAAAAATGATAGTTACACTTTTTATGCTCGGAGAAGATATTTATAGAGTATTTTCAGGAGCAATAACTCATTTTTTAGGAGACACTCCTCAAGGTGATTTTCTTCCAGATAGAAGGAAATTTGTCAGCCAATTAGCACTCGGAATTGCCGCTGTTCCTTTCGTTTCCTTAATTTATGGAATGACAAAAGGGAAATATAATTTTAAAGTGCTCAAGCAGACTTTGCATTTTCCTGATCTTCCGGAAAGTTTTGACGGCATGACGATTACACAGATTTCTGATGTGCATTCAGGAAGTTTTGACAATCCTGAAAAGATTCAATATGCGATTGATTTAATTAATGAACAGAATTCTGACATCGTTCTTTTTACGGGCGATATCGTAAATACCCATGCTACAGAAATGCATCCGTGGATTGAAACTTTCAAGAAAATCCATAATCCCAAGCTTGGCAAATATTCCGTTTTAGGGAATCATGATTATGGCGAATATGTAGAGTGGCCATCTGAAAAAGCGAAAAACGATAATTTTGAAGCTATAAAAGATTTGCACCGCCAGATTGATTTTAAATTATTGCTGAATGAAAATATTAAAATCAACAACGGAAAAGAAGAAATTGCTTTGGTTGGAGTAGAGAATTGGGGCCACAATTTTAAAAAAGCTGGCGATTTGACAAAAGCTTCTGAAGGATTGACAAACGACGATTTCAAGATTTTGATGAGCCATGATCCATCGCATTGGGAATATGAAATCAAAAATCACCAGACAAAATACCATCTGACTTTAAGCGGCCACACGCACGGATTGCAGTTTGGGATTGAAATTCCAGGTGTTTTTAAATGGAGTCCGGTTCAGTATGTTTACAAACAGTGGGCTGGTTTATATGAAAACCTAGGCCGTTATATTTATGTAAACCGCGGATTTGGCTTCCATGCTTATCCGGGAAGGGTCGGAATATGGCCAGAAATCACAGTTATTGAACTAAAAAAAAGCTAAAAAGTAGCATAATTCCGTAAAAATGCTACATTTGTATTGAAAAATTGTGTAAATTAGGATTCAAGACCAAGTAAATTTTCAATTATGTCAAAATTTGGAGAACTTATAAACGCCTCAGTGCCCGTATTAATTGACTTCTACACAGATTGGAATGAACAATCTGTATCAATGCATCCTGTGATCAGAGATGTTGCGGCGGCTTTGGGAGATAAGGCAAAAGTGATCAAGATTGATGTGGACAAAAATCAAGAACTGGCTGACGCGCTTCGTATAAAAGGGCTTCCGACGTTAATGATTTATAAGGAAGGACAGATGATCTGGAGACAATCTGGAGAAATGGACGCCAACACGATCATTGGGCTTGTTCAAGAACAAATCTAATCGATTCTCTCAAAAACAAATCCCTTATTTTTTAAATATTCAATTGCTTTCGGCAAGGCATATTCTAGGTTTTTAAAAGCCTTGATGCTGTCGTGGCAAACTATTATGCTTCCTGAAACGGTGTTTTTGATTATGTTTTCAAAACATTGTTCGGGAGAAATTTCCTTGTCATAATCCACGCTTAAAACATCCCACATGATTATTTTATAACCTAGCTTTCGCAGTTTTCTTGATTGTGAAGGTTTTATTTTTCCATAAGGCGGGCGGAAGATTTTTGATTTTTGATTTTTGATTTCAGAAGTTGAATGAATAGCTTCTTCGCAGAGAATCGTATTTTGAAAGTATTCTTCCGTAGAAAAATTCCAGCCTTTTAAATGATTGAAAGTATGGTTTCCAATGGAATGTCCGTCATTAATTACCTTTTTGAAAACTTCAGGATTCTTTTTTATATTATCTCCAATACAAAAAAACGTAGCTTTAATTTCTTCCTTTTTTAAAAGATCCAAAACCCATTCTGTGACTTCGGGAATCGGACCGTCGTCAAAAGTCAAGTAGATTTTTTTCTCATTATTTGGAATATCCCAGATGTATTTTCGGAAAACCCATTTGATGAAAGCATTTGTTTTTACCCACATTAAGTCCATAACCAATCGTATTAAAATGAAAAATGTGCCAATTTGAAATCTTGGCACATTTTTATCTGAGTATTTTAAAAATTATTCGTTATCGCGTCCAAAACGTTTGAACATCGTGTTGTAATCATTGAAAACTTTTTTGTTTTTTTCATAGAACTCAACATCGCCACGATCTTTCATCACTTGAATTAAGCTTCTGTAACGCTCAATATCGGTAACAATATCAATGTACATATCATTTTGTTCTGTTGCATTGAAGTTTTTGTAATACTTCAAGCTTTCTTGATATTTCTTGCTCAATTTGGTCAATATTTTTCTAGCTTTTGCTTTTTCGCCAACTTCATAATAACCTCCAGCGAAAGGCTCTACGAAAGTATAAAATCCGAATTGGTCGATTGGCATTTGCTTCATCGCAAGATCAATGATGTCTTTTGCTTTTTTAGGTTTTCCTTCGTTGATAAGCAATTCCATCAATCTCGCAAGATTCGTTCTGTACGTAATACTGTTTTTTCTAGTTTCAGGATCATGGTAGATTTTTGTACTGCCACTATTTCCCCAATCCCATTTCATTACAATATCATACATTTTATCAGAGTCAATCTGACCCATATCCATTGGGCTTGGCGCTTTCTCTAAAGATGTTTTTATTGGAACAAGTTTGTAAACCATTCCGTCTAATTGAAGGTAATCCTTCATCCAAAGATAATCGTCATCGCCAAAACTTCCGCCTGTGAAATAAATCGGGCGCTCCCAGTTGTTGTTTGCTACGATATCAAGCATCATCAGTCTGTTTTTGTATAAAGCACCATCTTTGATATCAATATCGATGTAAGGAACGATTGAATCTTGGTATTTTGCAGCAACTACTTTATTCTTGATAATTTGATTTTTATCTACAGGAATTCTGATTTTATTCGTCGGGAAGAAATGAATTTTCTGTCCGTTCGGAATTTCAAAAAGCGTTCTCGGATCATCACTTGCAAGGAAACTGATGAAATCTTTAATATTCCATCTTGCATCTGTTTTTTGTCTGTAAATTGAATAATCGCGCTTGTCACCCACATATTGCTCGTGCGTGAAGCTTATCGGAAGCGGTTTTGATTCATAAGCCGCCGCTTTCATTTGGTCAATATACCAATCGGTCATGAACAAGCTCGTGTTTACGATTCTGATATCCGTCCTGATTTTTTCAATTTCTTGAGCATACCACAATGGGAAAGTATCATTGTCGCCAATTGTAAATAAAATGGCGTTCGGTTCGCATGATTCTAGATAAGCTTTTGCCATTGCGATTGCAGTATATTTATCAGAACGGTCGTGGTCATCCCAGTTTTGAGAAGCCATTAAAACTGGCGCAGCTAATAAAGTTGCAACAATTACAATTGGTCCGGCGATTTTCGGACTGATAAACTTTCTGATAGAATCATAGATAGCGTAAACTCCAAATCCTATCCAAATGGCGAAAACATAGAAAGATCCGACCAAGGCATAATCTCTTTCTCTTGGTTCAAAAGGTCTTTCATTCAAATAGATTTTCAATGCCAATCCGGTAAATAAGAAAAGGACAAGCAAGACATAAAATCCTTTTAAATCTTTATTGGCATGATAAACCAAACCAATAATCCCTAGCAAGAAAGGAAGCAAATAATATAAATTTCTGCCTTTATTGTTTAAAACATCTGTAGGAAGATTTTCTTGAGATCCTAAACGGGCTTCATCGATGAAATTCACGCCGCTCAACCAGTTTCCGTCAAGATTATCGTATTTTCCTTGAATGTCGTTCTGTCTTCCGGCAAAATTCCACATCAAATACCTCCAATACATGTATCCGAATTGGTATTCAACCATGAATTTTAGGTTGTTTGCTGTTGTAGGTTTGTCAATAATTAAGTAATCTCCGTACGTTTTTAAGAATTTATGGTAACCTTCAGTATCAATATCGCCTTTGTGGTAAGCAGTTCTGAATTCAGCCACATTTTTTTCCATCTCTCCGCGAATCTGTGCTGTGTAATGTGCTAATTCTTCTTCAGAAAGATCATTTGGATTAATTCCGTAGCGTGGCAATTCTTCTTCGTATGGATAATTCGGATCCATTCTAAAGTCAAGAACATCCGTAAAAGTCATATAATTCGCAGCATGATCGGTACTCCACATTCTCGGAAGAAATGCTTTGTGGTTGTCATCTGTGTTTTGTTCTGCTTTTTTGTAATTATTTACAATTACGTATTTGCCAGTTTTGTAATCTCTTTCATAGTTAGGCGCTTTATCCAAATAAGGATTTTCCTTGTCCAAGCCAGCATAAGTATCCGAAAATTGCGGACCATAAAACAATGGATTTACACCATATTGCTCTCTGTTGTAATAAGCCAAAACCTCTCTTGCATCAGAAGGCTTGTTTTCATTAATAACCGTATTTGCATTCGCACGAATCGGCAACATCATCCAAGTGGAGAAACCAATCAATATGAATAAGATGCACAATATTAAAGTGTTGTATTTTACGTAGCCTTTTTGTTTCGTATATTTTAATCCGAAGTAAAAAAGGGCTATGAATAAAATGGCGACAAAAAGAGTTCCTGAATCAAAAGGCAGACCAAGCGAATTTACCATGAAAACTTCTGTTTTCCCGAAGAATCCCATCGTTAGTGGCAAAAGCAATTTGAATATGAAAAGAAGAATCGAAACCACTACGATATTTGCAATGATGAAATTCTTTATCGTAACGGTTTTGTAATGCTTGAAATAGTATAAAAACCCAATAGAAGGAATGGTAAGCAGAGCCATAAAGTGCACTCCGAAAGAAAGTCCTACAACCAAAGAAATGATCAGCAACCAGCGATTTCCTCTAGGCGTTTCCATATCTTCTTCCCAGCGAAGGCCAAGCCAGAATAAAACGGCGATTAATAAGCTTGCCATGGCATAAACTTCAGCTTCCACGGCGTTAAACCAAAAACTGTCTGAAAAAGTGTAAGCTAAAGAACCTACGAATGCGCTTCCTAAGATAGCAATTGAATTGCTGTTGTCGATTTCTGAAAATCTAGAAACTAACTTCTTCAAAAGCATTGTCAGCGACCAATACATAAACAAAATTGTGAATGCGCTTGAAAAAACAGACATCATATTCACCATCAAGGCAACTTTTGAAGCATCTGTGGCAAACATCGCGAAAAAGGCTCCCATCATTTGGTAAAGTGGCGCGCCTGGCGGATGTCCGACCTCTAATTTTGCTGCGGTTGAGATATACTCACCGCAATCCCAAAAACTTAAAGTGGGCTCAACAGTCAGGGAATAAGTCACTAACGCTATTGCGAAAGTTGTCCATCCTAAAATTGTATTCCATTTTTTGAAGCTGAAAGATGTCATAGAAAACGAATAATGTTTATACCTGCAAAGAAAAACCTTTTTTGCTTAACGGAAAGCCAAAAAAAAAAAATTCAAGAAAAATTGAAAAAAAATTTGCACAATATGTTTTTTGTACTAAATTTGCACCCGCATTCAAACGCTATTGGCCTATGGTGTAACGGTAACACTACTGTTTTTGGTGCAGTCATTCAAGGTTCGAATCCTTGTGGGCCAACAAAAAACCTCTCAAGAAATTGAGAGGTTTTTTTATGCAATGAAGTGATTTTTAGATCTTAAAAGTGACAACCGGACGCTGTGCATGATTCACCAAATCTTCGCTGATGCTTCCGTTGAAAAAGTGGGAGAGGCCTTTTCTTCCGTGAGTACTCATTCCGATCAAATCTGCATTAATGCTTTTTGCAAAGTTTAAAATTCCTTTTTCAACGTTCGTATCGTTGTAAATGTGGGTTGTGTAATCGCTCACATTGAAAGAACCTATGAAATCTGCCATGATTTTTTTAGCAACTTCGGTAGATTTGAAATTATTTGGCGTGTTGATCATTACTAAATTTAGGTGTGCTTTAAATTTACTTGCAAAATCAACTACTTTGGCAAATGAAGATTTAATTTCGTCGGTAAAATCAGAGGCGAAAACAAATTTCTGAACGCTGAAATCAGCATCTTCTTTTTTGATGACCAAAACAGGAACGTCAGAAGAGCGAACTACCTTTTCAGTATTTGAGCCGATGAACATTTCTTGAAAACCGCTGGCTCCGTGAGAACCCATTACAATCAAATCCACATTATTTTTGTGGCCAATGTTTATAATTCCTTCAAAGGCTTTTTCAAATTGAATCACTTCAGAAACT
The DNA here is from genome assembly GCA_029959295.1 of Flavobacteriaceae bacterium PS02334. Lineage (GTDB taxonomy): Bacteria > Bacteroidota > Bacteroidia > Flavobacteriales > Flavobacteriaceae > Flavobacterium. Next base: position 108,243 of record JASCOH010000005.1, read on the forward strand.
TGAATTCCTTCAAGATAGCTGACGTCCATAAGGCTTTCTAGCTTTTCAATGGCCTTGTTTTTAAAAAACATAATTTCTGGAATATCGCTTCCGGTACCCACAGCGTCGCTTCCTTGTCCTGGAAGTTCAAGCATGTGGAGCAAGATAATTTCGCCATCGTTTTCGCGAGCAATTTGCGCGGCAACTTTTAAGGCATATTCAGCATGATCTGAAAAATCGGTTGGCACTAAAATTTTTTTCATAGTGATAAGTGTAAGAATATTTTATAAAAATATTGGGTTAGTTTTTCTTACAATAAAGGTAAGAATTAAAATTAACATCTCACAATATACAGTAATGATTTTCAATATATAAAAAAATCACTATATTTGCACCGTTATTTATTAAAAAACTAAATAATGAGGGGACTAATTGTCCCCTCTTTTTATAAAAATATGACATTTAAAGAAAAAGTTAGCGAGTTATTAAATGCAGGCCTTAAGGAAAAGTCCGATATTTTCTTGATTGATCTAACGATTACTGATGCTTTTAAGATTATTGTTACCTTAGATGGAGATAATGGCGTAACTTTGCAAGACTGCATTGACATTAGCCGTGCCATTGAACAGAATCTTGACCGTGAAGAAGTTGATTTTTCATTGGAAGTAGCTTCTGGAGGAGTTTCTGCTCCGTTGAAATTAGTAAGACAGTACAAAAAAAATATTGGCAGAACCTTGCAAGTTAAGACTGCTACAGAAAATATAACGGCAGAACTAGTGGATGCAAATGATGATTTTATCACATTGACTTGGACTGCAAGAGAACCAAAAGAAGTTGGTAAAGGAAAGGTAACAGTGGAAAAAAGATTGGAACTTCCTTATGCTGATATAAAAGAAGCAATTGTTACAATAACATTTTAATTTAAAGAATAGGCATGGAGAATATTGCATTAATCGAGTCATTTTCAGAGTTTAAAGACGACAAGTTAATTGATCGTGTAACGCTTATGGCGATTTTGGAAGATGTGTTTAGAAATGCATTGAAAAAGAAATATGGTTCTGATGATAATTTCGATATCATTATCAATCCTGATAAGGGCGATATGGAGATTTGGAGAAGAAGAGTTATTGTTGCAGATGAGGATCTGGATTTCGAAAACGAAGAGATTACATTAACAGAAGCAAGAAGAATTGAGCCAGATTTTGAAATAGGGGAAGAAGTTTCAGAAGAAGTAAAGTTGATAGATTTAGGAAGAAGAGCTATCTTAGCACTGCGCCAAAACTTGATCTCAAAGATTCATGAGCATGATAATACAAATCTTTACAAGCAATTTAAAGATTTAATTGGCGATATTTACACGGCAGAAGTGCACCACGTGCGTCCAAGAGCCGTAATTTTGGTGGATGATGAAGGAAATGAAATTGTGCTTCCAAAGGAAAAACAAATTCCTTCTGACTTTTTCAGAAAAGGGGACAACGTTCGCGGTATCATCGAAAATGTGGAATTAAAAGGAAATAAACCTCAAATTATAATGTCTAGAACTTCTGAGAAGTTTTTAGAAAAATTATTTGAACAAGAAATTCCTGAGGTTTTCGACGGATTGATCACTATTAAAGGAGTGGTTCGAATTCCAGGCGAAAAAGCGAAAGTGGCAGTTGATTCTTATGATGACAGAATTGACCCAGTTGGAGCTTGTGTTGGTATGAAAGGTTCAAGAATCCACGGAATTGTTCGTGAATTAGGCAACGAAAATATCGACGTAATTAATTATACGACAAACACGCAGCTGTTTATTACAAGAGCATTAAGCCCTGCAAAAGTTTCTTCGATTAAAATCAATGAAGAAACAAAAAGAGCAGATGTGTACTTGAAATTAGAAGAAGTGTCTAAAGCTATTGGTAGAGGTGGCCACAATATCAAATTAGCGGGACTTTTAACAGGATACGAATTAGATGTTATCCGTGAAGGCAATATTGCAGAAGAAGAGGATGATGTTGAGTTGACTGAATTTTCTGATGAAATAGAAGCTTGGGTAATCGAAGAATTTGCAAAAATTGGTTTAGATACCGCAAGAAGCATCTTGAAGCAAGATGTGAACGATTTGGTTAGAAGAACAGATCTTGAAGAAGAAACGATCCTTGATGTGATCCGCATTCTGAAGAACGAGTTCGAAGACTAAACTCGCAACAACACAACAAAAAAGGTAATAATAAAAAGGTTATATGTCTGAAGAGAGAGTAATAAGAATAAACAAGGTTTTAAGGGAATTGAATATTTCGTTAGATAGAGCCGTTGATTATCTAAAAGATAAGGGAATTGCTATTGATGCAAACCCAAACGCGAAAATATCTGAGAAAGAATTCGATATCTTGCAAAGTCAATTTGCTGGCGATAAGGGTAAAAAAGAAGCTTCCAAAGAGGTTGGGGAAGAAAAAAGAAAAGAAAAAGAAGCACTGCGTTTAGAAAGAGAAAAAGAAATTGAAGAAAAACGCAAGCAAGACGAAGAGCGTCAACGTCAAGAAGTAATCAAAGCGAAGGCTACCTTAACAGGGCCAAAGCAAGTTGGAAAAATCGATTTAGATCAAAAATCTCCTGCGGTTACACCAACACCTAAAGCTGTTGAACCAACTCCGACTCCAGAAAAAACTGAAGAAAAACCAGTTGTTGAACCAGTGAAAGAAGTTCCAGTTGAAAAAGCGGAAACTCCAAAAGTGGAAGAACCAAAAACAACTGAAGCTCCTGCGGTAAAAGCAGAAGCGCCAAAAACAGAAACTCCAAAAGCGGAAACGCCAAAACCGGAAGTAAAACCTGTTGTGGAACCAGTTGCTAAAAAAGAAGACAAAAAAGAAACTCCTGCTCCGGTTGCAAATGCTACAACAACTCCAGAAGGCGAACAGCCAGCCGAAGAAGCAATTACAACACAATATCAAAAATTGTCAGGAACTACTTTTACCGGACAGACTATTGACTTGTCACAATTCAATAAGCCTAAAAAGAAAAAAGAAGAGCCTAAAATTGTTCCAAACAAACCAGGCGCACCTGGTGCTGCAAATGCGAACAATAACAATAATAAAAACAAGAGGAAAAGAATTCCAGGAAAACCAGGCGCACCGGGTCAAGGTGGCGGTACTGCAACTCCAGGAAATATCATTCGTCCAAACGCTCCAGGAGCGGGTGGAAACAATGCAAACAGAAGTGCTAGACCTGGTTTCGTAAAAGGAAACAGACCAGCAATTGTTGCAAAAGTGGAGCCTACGGAAGAAGAAGTTAAAAATCAAATTAGAGAGACTTTAGAGAAACTTCAAGGAAAAGGAAGCAAATCTAAAGCTGCTAAATATAGAAGAGACAAAAGAGACACGCACCGTCAGAAATCGGATGATGAGCAAAGAGCGATCGAAGAAGGAAGTAAAACGATCAAAGTAACAGAATTCGTTACTGTTGGTGAAGTTGCAACCATGATGGATGTGCCGATTACTAAAGTTATCGGAACGTGTATGTCACTTGGAATCATGGTTACCATGAACCAACGTCTTGATGCTGAAACCTTGTCTATCGTTGCTGATGAATTTGGATATGAAGTAGAATTTATTACTACAGACATTGAAGAAAATCAAGAAATCATCGAAGATAGGGAAGAAGATTTAGTGTCTAGAGCTCCAATCGTTACTGTAATGGGTCACGTCGATCACGGTAAAACATCGCTTTTGGATTATATCCGTAAAGAGAATGTTATTGCTGGTGAATCAGGAGGAATCACGCAACACATTGGTGCTTATGCGGTGACTTTAGATAACGGTCAAAAAATTACTTTCTTGGATACTCCTGGTCACGAAGCGTTTACCGCGATGCGTGCGCGTGGAGCTCAAGTAACCGATATCGCAATTATTGTTGCTGCGGCGGATGATGATATCATGCCTCAAACAAAAGAAGCAATTTCTCATGCACAAGCGGCGAATGTTCCAATGATTTTCGCAATCAACAAAGTGGATAAGCCAGCTGCGAATCCTGAGAAAATTAAAGAACAATTGGCAGGTATGAATTTACTTGTTGAAGATTGGGGTGGAAAATACCAATCACACGATATTTCTGCAAAAGTAGGAACTGGTGTGAAAGATCTTCTTGAAAAAGTTTTACTAGAAGCTGAATTACTTGACTTAAAAGCGAATCCTACAAAACCAGCTGTTGGAACTGTAGTAGAAGCGCAATTAGATAAAGGTAGAGGTTATGTGACTACAATATTAGTTCAAGCCGGTACCTTAAAAGTGGGAGATTATGTATTAGCAGGAAAAAACCATGGTAAAATCAAAGCCATGTATGACGAAAGAGGAAATGCGGTTAAAGAAGCAGGACCTTCAACTCCAATTTCAATCCTTGGATTGGACGGAGCGCCAACTGCCGGTGACAAATTCAACGTTTTTGAAGACGAAAGAGAAGCGAAACAAATTGCTGCAAAACGTACGCAGTTGATCCGTGAGCAATCTGCAAGAACTAAGAAACATACTACTCTTGCTGAACTTGGACGTAGAATTGCTCTTGGACAGTTTAAAGAATTGAACATCATCATCAAAGGTGACGTGGATGGTTCGGTTGAAGCATTGGCAGATTCATTCTCTAAATTATCTACTGAGGAAATCGAAATCAAGATTATCCACAAAGGTGTTGGAGCCATTACAGAAACGGATGTCAACTTGGCGTCTGCTTCTGATGCGATCATCATCGGATTTAACGTGAGACCTGCAGGAAATGCGAAAGCTTTGGCAGATAAAGAAGAAATCGATATTCGCAACTACTCAATCATCTATGATGCTATTGACGACTTGAAAGATGCGATGGAAGGAATGCTTTCTCCAGAAATGAAGGAAGAAATTTCAGGAACTGCTGAAATCCGTGAGATTTTCAAAATTTCTAAAGTAGGTTCAATTGCGGGTTGTATGGTAATGGATGGAAAAATTATCCGTTCTTCAAGAATACGACTAATCCGTGAGGGTGTTGTAATCCATACTGGAGAATTGATTGCCTTGAAACGTTTCAAAGACGATGTTAAGGAAGTTTCAAAAGGATATGACTGCGGTATGCAAATCAAAGGATACAATGATATTCAAGAATATGATGTTATCGAATCATTCCAAGAAGTTGCAGTGAAGAAAAAATTGAAATAATTTTCTATATTTATAAAAAATCCCAATTACTAATTGGGATTTTTTTTTACTTAAATTTAAATGAAAAGATGAAAAAAGTAATTACACTCTTCCTGTTTGTTTGTGCGGTTTCTGGATTTTCTCAGACAGAAATTAAGTATCATAAGATCTCTCTTGAAAATAAAAATGATACGCCAATCGGTCTCAATTTTTCAATTTCTAAAGTTTACGACGGGAGGCAATTCAAAGAAAATATCGGAACGGTTCAAAAAGGAGCCTTCAATAAAAAAGTATTAGCAAATTTTGAAAAACCTTTGGAAGAAGAAATTTTAAATTATTTATCCGTAATTCTTCCTTCTGCAAATAAAAAAATTGACATACGAATTAATGATCTTTATATCTCAGAATACACAAAAGCTTTTTCAGAAACAGGTTTTGCTACGATTGTTTTAGATGTAATTGAGCAAAAAGAAGGAGTAGATTATATTGTCGGAACTTATTCTTACACGGCTGAAGGAAATGGAATGGATGTCACAAATAAGCATGACGATCGTTTAAAAGAAGCTCTGGTGCAAATTATGACAGAGTATAAAAATACGTCTCAAGAGAAGAAAACTCAAATTGTTTTTGATCCAAATCAGATAATTTTAAACAGGAATTTAGTTGAAACGCCAAAGAAAGGAATTTACCTAACGTATGCCGATGTTTTAAATAACAAGCCTTTTGCCGAAGATTTTAATTTCAGTAATAAAAAGGAGCAATATTATATATTGGATGCTTCAGGCAAAGACAAATCAAATTATTTTGGATTTAGTGACGGAGTGAATTTTTACATCAATGTTTCCAAGTATGCGAGCAGTAAATTTTATGCAAAAACGGAGGTTGTCGGAAATAAATATTTTATTGAAGATATAGCTTATGATCAAAATAGTGTTGTTGCGGCAGGAGCTATGTTTGGTCTGATTGGGGTTTTAGTGGCTTCTTCTGCTGGTAATGGAGGAGTTCCGATGCTGATTGACTGTTATTCCGGCCAGCCTATTTTTCTGTCAAATTCAGAAATTAAAACGATGCTGAAACCGCAGCCTGAACTTTATAAAGAGTATAAAGACGGGAAGAAAACCAATCAGGAAATTAAAAATATTCTTGAAAAATATTACAAACTGACTTTAAAATAAAAAAAATGCCTTCTAAATCAGAAGGCATTTTTTTATTTCGTAGGCTTTATCACGAGTGCATTCGGATACTTTTTCTTGAGGTCATTTAAATTTCTTTCAGCCTCAATTTTTGTCTTGAAATTGCCGATCCAGACTTTGTAAGTAGGCGTATTGAAAACAATAGTGCCGTCTAAATTTTTAAATTCTTTCCTGAATTCGTTCAGTGTTTTCTTCGCCGTCTCGCTTTCTCCATAATAAATCTGAATTTTATAGCGCTCATTAACTGTTAAAGAGGAGTTGATTTTTCTCTTTTCGTTAAGCAATTGCTCAAATTTAGGGTCTTGTGAAACGTTAATTCCTTTGTCTTGCGAATAGCCTGAAACTGTTAAAAATGCTAGACATGTGGCATTTAGAAAGATTGATTTTGGACTTAAAATTCTCATAATGAAGTTAGTTTTATGCAAATGTAATATTTAACTTTTGAATCAAAATTAAAAAAATTATTTAGAATTAATATAAATTGATTATTAAGAGTTCTTTAGGGTTTTGAGAATAGTTCTTAAGTCGTATTTTTGTGCAAAGTTTAAAACAACGTATTGTGTTTTCTATTAATTCTGATAGAAAAAACCGTACCACAAATTAGTCGATAATCATTTTAAATATGAAAAAGGTGGGTAACCATAATTCGATTTCAAGAATATTACTGTTTAGTTTAGCGCTTCTGCTATCATTTTCCGCTACATCTTATGCTCAAGACGCGGCTGCTCCGGCTGCCGAGGCTGTTGCTCCTGCTGCAGGAGCGGGCGATGCTGGTGCGGGCAAAGCCTTGTTTAATGCAAACTGTGCTGCGTGTCACAAATTAGACGCAAAGATGACAGGTCCTGCATTAAGGGGAGTTACAGAAAGACACGACACTAAATGGTTGCATGCTTGGATCAAGGATAGTCAGAAATTAATAAAATCTGGCGATGCTGCGGCAGTAAAAGTTTTTGAAGAAAATAACAAGTCAGTAATGACTGCTTTTCCTCAGTTGTCAGATGCGGATATTGATAATATTTTAGCATATACTTCTCAGCCGGCGCCAGTAAAAGGTGGTGGTGCAGCGAAAGAAGGTGCGACTGTTGATGCTTCTTCTGAATCTGGAAGCGGTGTTTCAAACAATATCATTCTTGGTGCTTTGGCATTAGTGATGGCAATGTTGGTTGTGATGCTTTTCCTTGTAAACAATGTTTTAGGGAAAATTGCAAAAGCTAACGGAATTGAAGCTGCTCATAAAGAGCCAACTGTGCCGATTTGGGTTGCTTTCGCTAGAAATCAGTTTTTAGTATTGGTAACTTCAATCTTATTATTGCTTGCAAGCGGTTATTTTGTTTACGGATTCTTAATGCAGGTGGGTGTTGATCAAGGCTATCAGCCAATTCAGCCAATCCATTATTCTCATAAAATTCACGCAGGTGACAATGGTATTGATTGTAAATACTGTCACTCTTCTGCTAGAGTTAGTAAAAATGCAGGTATTCCTTCGTTGAATGTTTGTATGAACTGCCACAAAAATATTTCAGAAGTTGCTGAAGAAACTGGAACTCCAGAGCACAGCAAGGCATTCTATGATGGGGAAATCCAAAAATTATATGATGCTGTTGGTTGGGATAAAGCAGGTCAAAAATATACAGGAGTTACTAAGCCGGTGAAATGGGTTAGAATTCACAACTTGCCTGATTTTGTTTACTTCAACCACTCTCAGCACGTAATCGTTGCTGGTGTTGAATGCCAGACTTGTCACGGACCGGTGGAAACATTGGAAATCATGGAGCAATTTTCTCCTCTGACAATGGGATGGTGTGTTGACTGCCACCGCAAGACGGATGTTAAAATGGAAGGTAATGCTTACTATGACAAGATCCATGCTGAATTAGCTAAAAAATATGGTAAAGACAAGCTTACTGCTGCAGAAATGGGTGGTTTAGAATGTGGAAAATGCCACTATTAATCAAATTTATTAAGATAATTTATATATAATATACGATGTCATCAAACAAAAAATACTGGAAAAGTGTTGAAGAACTAAACGATAATAGTTCTATTGTTGAGACGCTCAGAAATAACGAATTCGCAGAACCGATCCCTGTGGAAGAGTTTTTAGGAGATAAAGAATCATTATCAGCATCATCAACTTCACGTCGTGATTTCTTAAAATATGTAGGATTTAGTACTGCTGCTGCTTCTTTGGCTGCTTGTGAAGGTCCGGTAATTAAATCGATTCCTTATGTAGTGCAACCAGAAGAAATTATTCCTGGTGTGGCAGATTATTATGCTACTACAATTGCTGACGGTTTTGATTTTGCTAATATATTAATTAAAACTCGTGAAGGTCGTCCGATTAAAGTTGAGAATAACACACTTGACGGAGTAAAACTTAGCGCTAACGCAAGAGTTCATGCTTCAGTTCTTTCTTTATATGACAGCACGCGTTTAAAAGCGCCAAAAATTGATAAAAAAGGTGCTTCTTGGTCTGATGTAGATGCAAAAGTTAAAGCAAGTCTTGCTCAAGCAAAAGCTTCTGGTCAACAAGTTGTTTTGCTTACCAATACAATGGCGAGCCCTTCTACAGATAAATTAATTGCAGAATTTATTGCTAAAAATCCTGTTGCAAAACATATAGTATATGACGCTGTTTCTGAATCAAATGCTTTGGATGCTTTCCAAATGGCATATGGTGAAAGAGCTTTGGCTGATTATGATTTTTCAAAAGCTAACGTAATCGTTTCTGTTGGTGCTGATTTCTTAGGAGACTGGCAAGGTGGAGGCTTTGATGGAGGATATGCTAAAGGACGTGTTCCGAAAAATGGAGTAATGTCTAAACATATTCAGTTAGAATCAAATATGTCTTTGTCAGGGGCAAATGCTGACAAGCGTATTCCGTTGACAGTTACGGACCAAAAGCAAGCTTTGGTTAAAATTTATAACTTAATTACTGGAGCTTCTGTTTCTACTCAAAAAATCTCTCAGGAGAATGACGTAGTGAAAGCGGCACAGCAATTAAAAGCAGCTGGTTCAAAAGGAGTTTTGGTTTCTGGTTTGGATGATGTAAATGCGCAGTTGTTGGTTTTTGCCATTAACAATGCATTGCAATCTCAAGCTTTCAATCCTTCTTCAGCTAGGCTTACAAGAAAAGGTGATGCAAAAGCAGTTGCTCAATTAGTAGCTGATATGAAAGCGGGTTCAGTTCATACTTTAATTATGAGCGGTGTTAATCCGGTTTATACTTTGGCAGCTTCAAAAGATTTCGCTGAAGGATTGAAAAAAGTAAAATTGTCTGTTGCATTTTCTTTGAAAGAAGATGAAACGGCTGTTCTTTCTTCAATTGCGGCTCCAGCGCCACATTACTTAGAATCTTGGGGTGACGTTACGATTTCTAAAGGAAATTACAGCATCACGCAGCCGACGATTCGTCCATTATTTGATACAAGACAATTTCAGGAAGCTTTATTGCTTTGGTCTGATAATTCAACTTCATACTACGATTACTTAAGAGCTGTTGGTTCTTCAATTGCTACAGGAACAACTTGGAACAAATTAGTTCACGACGGAGTTTATGCTACGCCAGTAACTTCTACTGCTTCTGGTTCTGCTGATTATGCAACTGCGGCTTCAACTTTGGCGCAAGCTAAAAAACAAGGCGATTTCGAATTAGTATTGTATACTAAAACAGGAATGGGAGACGGTCAGCAGGCAAATAACCCTTGGTTGCAAGAGTTTCCAGATCCAATCACTCGTGTTTCTTGGGATAACTACGTAACTGTTTCTAAAGCAGATGCGGCGAAATTAGACCTTGAAAATTATAACGTAGCAAACGGTGGCTTGAATGGTAGCTATGTTACTATTGAAGTTGGCGGTGTGAAATTGGAAAATGTTCCAGTAATCATCCAGCCTGGTCAAGCTGTTGGAACAATCGGGGTTGCTTTAGGTTACGGCCGTAAGGAATCGATGAAAGAAGAAATGCAAGTAGGTGTAAATGCTTATGTTTTATATGCAAATTCTAATTCTAATCAAGTTGCTAAAGTAACTAAAGCTGGCGGAGAACACGAATTCGCTTGCGTTCAGTTGCAAAGAACTTTGATGGGAAGAGGAGATATTATTAAGGAAACTACTTTAGATGTATTCAATAAAGAAGAATCTGAAGTTTGGAATCCTTCTCCAATGGTTTCTTTGGATCACAATCCTGTAAAAGCAAATACTGTTGATTTATGGGAATCATTTGATCGTTCAGTTGGGCACCATTTCAAATTATCAATCGACTTAAATTCATGTACGGGTTGTGGCGCTTGCGTTATTGCTTGTCATGCTGAAAATAACGTTCCTGTTGTCGGAAAATCTGAGGTAAGAAGAAGCCGTGATATGCACTGGTTGCGTATTGACAGATATTATTCTTCTGAAGAGACTTTCGCAAAAGACGACGAGAAAAAAGAAAATTTCGATGGATTGTTCGGAGACAAAGGCTCTTTAGGAGGTTTTGGAGAATTAGAGCATCCTGCGGATAACCCGCAAGTGGCATTCCAGCCAGTAATGTGCCAGCACTGTAACCATGCTCCATGTGAGACGGTTTGTCCGGTTGCTGCAACATCACACGGTCGCCAAGGTCAAAACCACATGGCTTATAACAGATGTGTTGGAACTCGTTACTGTGCAAACAACTGTCCTTATAAAGTGCGTCGTTTCAACTGGTTCTTGTACAATAAAAACTCAGAATTTGATTACCACATGAATGATGATTTAGGTCGTATGGTATTGAATCCAGACGTTGTTGTTCGTTCAAGAGGAGTTATGGAAAAATGCTCAATGTGTATTCAAATGACACAAGCGGTTATTTTGAAAGCAAAACGAGAAGGAAAAGCAGTTGATACAGATGCTTTTGATACAGCATGTTCTGCAGCTTGTACTTCAGGATCTATGGTGTTTGGTGATGTGAATGATAAAGAAAGTCCGATTGCTAAATTAGAGCATGACGAAAGAATGTATCATTTATTAGAACACGTTGGGACAAAACCAAATGTATTCTATCACGTAAAAGTTAGAAATACCTAGTCATTAATATTAATTAAGAAATAAGATAAAGGATTATGTCGTCTCACTACGAAGCACCCATTAGAAAACCTTTAGTTATAGGTGATAAATCTTATCACGACGTAACAGTAGATGTTGCTGCGCCTGTTGAAGGAAGAGCTAACAAACAATGGTGGATTGTATTTTCAATCGCATTAACCGCTTTCCTTTGGGGAATAGGATGCATTATATACACCGTCTCTACTGGTATCGGTACATGGGGATTAAATAAAACAGTTGGCTGGGCTTGGGATATCACAAACTTCGTTTGGTGGGTTGGTATCGGTCACGCCGGGACATTGATTTCAGCGGTACTTTTATTATTCCGTCAAAAATGGAGAATGGCCATTAACCGTTCTGCAGAAGCAATGACTATTTTCTCTGTAGTTCAAGCAGGTTTGTTTCCAATTATCCACATGGGACGTCCATGGTTGGCTTACTGGGTACTTCCAATTCCAAATCAATTCGGATCTTTATGGGTTAACTTTAACTCACCGTTGCTTTGGGACGTATTTGCGATCTCTACGTATCTTTCTGTATCATTGGTTTTCTGGTGGACAGGTTTGCTTCCAGATTTCGCAATGCTTAGAGATAGAGCGGTAACGCCTTTCACAAAAAGAGTTTATTCGATCTTGAGCTTCGGTTGGAGCGGTAGAGCAAAAGACTGGCAACGTTTCGAAGAAGTATCTTTGGTTCTTGCAGGTTTGGCAACGCCACTTGTACTTTCTGTACACACAATCGTATCTTTTGACTTTGCTACTTCTGTAATTCCAGGATGGCATACAACAATCTTCCCTCCATACTTCGTTGCTGGAGCGGTTTTCTCAGGATTCGCGATGGTAAATACCTTGCTTATCATCATGAGAAAAGTTTCAAACCTTGAAGCTTACATTACATTGCAGCATATCGAATTGATGAACATCGTAATCATGATTACAGGTTCTATCGTAGGTGTTGCTTATATCACAGAATTATTCGTAGCTTGGTATTCAGGTGTTGAATACGAACAATATGCGTTCTTGAACAGAGCAACTGGTCCTTACGCTTGGGCTTACTGGGCGATGATGACTTGCAACGTTTTCTCTCCACAATTTATGTGGTTCAAAAAATTAAGAACAAGTATTATGTTCTCATTCATTATCTCAATCGTGGTAAATATCGGTATGTGGTTTGAGCGTTTCGTAATTATCGTAACTTCACTTCACAGAGATTACCTTCCATCTTCATGGACAATGTTCTCACCAACATTCGTTGATATCGGAATTTATATCGGAACAATCGGTTTCTTCTTTGTATTATTCTTATTGTATGCTAGATCATTCCCTGTGATTGCTCAAGCAGAGGTTAAGACAATCTTGAAATCTTCTGGAGATAATTATAAAAAACATAGAGAAGAAAATAAACATTCACACCATGAGTAATAAAGTTATATACGCTATTTATAATGATGATGATGTGCTTATGGATGCCGTTAAGAAAACACGTGCTGCTCATCACCATATTGAAGAAGTTTTCACTCCATTTCCAGTTCACGGATTGGACAAAGCGATGGGAATTGCCCCAACAAGATTAGCAATCTGCGCATTTATTTACGGATTGATAGGATTGACTGTAGCCACAACAATGATGAATTATATCATGATTTCTGACTGGCCACAAGACATTGGTGGTAAGCCAAGTTTCAGCTACATTCAAAATATGCCGGCTTTCGTTCCGGTAATGTTTGAGTTGACAGTATTTTTTGCAGCTCACTTAATGGTAATCACTTTTTATATGAGAAGCAGATTATGGCCATTCAAAAAAGCTGAAAATCCAGATGTAAGAACTACTGATGACCATTTTTTAATGGAAGTTGCAGTACATGGAGATGAAAATGAATTGGTTTCATTTTTTCAAAATACTGGAGCAGTAGAAGTTAAAGTAATAGAAAAGCATTAAGAGAGATATGAAAAGTTTATATAAAGTAACACTTTTGGTAGGAATTGCGATAACAGCCGTTTCTTGTCACAACAAGAAACAGCCAAACTATCAGTACTTTCCTAATATGTATCAGTCAGTAGGCTATGAAACCTATTCTGAATCTGATGCTTTTGCAAATGGAAAAGAAGGACAGCTTCCTGCAAAAGGTTCTATCCCAAGAGGATTTGAGCCTTATGAATATGAAAATTCAACTGCTGGTTATGAATTGGCAAAAGCTAATTTGAAATCACCACTAGATTCTGTTGCTAAAACTTCTGAAAAAGGGGCACAGCTTTTCGGAATCTACTGTGCAATTTGCCATGGTGAAAAAGGTGATGGAAAAGGAAACTTAGTGAAAAGAGAAAAATTCCTTGGTGTTCCAAGTTATGCAGATAGAGTTATCACTGAAGGAAGCGTATTTCACGTAGAAACTTATGGATTGAATGCAATGGGTTCTCATGCAAATCAATTGACAAAAGAAGAACGTTGGATGGTTGCAGCTCATGTGATGAAGCTAAAAAGTGAATTATAATTGTAGAACAAACTGATCTTAATAGATATGTACACATTTTCAAGCAAATTAAAAACTCTCTCTATCATCCTTATGGTTGTAGGTATCCTTGGGATAGGATATGGTTTTTTAACTGCACCAAAAAATACTGCTGACGTAGAGAAAATTTTAAAGGATGAGGAAAGTGCTCACGGCGGACATCACGAAGCTGCGGCTGGACATGATGCTCATGAAGCACATCCTGCAGTTGAAGCTCACGCTGCTGAAGTTCATGAAAATCATGGAGCAGTTGCTGTGGCTAAACCAGCTGACTCCGTTCACGTTGATTCCCTTTCAACTGTAAAAGATACAGCTCATGCAGTTGCTTCTGCTGAAGAACACCATGATGATCATGCTGCAGTAGTAGTACATGGTCATGATAAAGGTAAAGGTGAACATGATGCTCACGCTGAACATGCAAAACATGTAGAGCACGTTTATCACCAATTGACAAACAAACCTTGGGCAGCTGTTTATGTAGCGGCATTGTTCTTCTTCTTGATTTCACTTGGTGTTTTAGCATTTTATGCTTTACAGCAAGTAGCTCAAGCAGGTTGGTCTCCAGTATTATTTAGAGTAATGCAAGGAATTACAGCTTATGTGCCGGTTGGTTCTGTAATTGTATTTATTCTTTTAGCTTTAGGCGCTTTTCACTACCACCATTTATTTGTTTGGATGGATGCAGAATTGCTTGATCCTAAAAGCCCAAAATTCGACAAATTAATTTCTAATAAATCAGGATATTTAAACGAATATTTCTGGTTGATCAGAGCGGCTATTTTCATTATCGGATGGAATCTTTACAGATACTTTTCTAGAAAAAATTGTTTGGCTCAAGATGAAGCTTCTGATAATTCTTTCTACAAAAAGAATTTCAAAATGTCTGCAGGATTTTTAGTATTCTTCTTAGTTACTGAATCAATCATGTCTTGGGATTGGATTATGTCTGTTGACCCACACTGGTTCAGTACTCTTTTCGGATGGTATGTATTAATGAGTTTCTTAGTGAGCGGTGTAACTGTTATCGCATTGACCACTTTATACTTGAAATCAAGAGGATATTTAGAATATGTAAATACAAGTCATATTCATGATTTAGCTAAATTCATGTTTGGATTCAGCGTATTCTGGACCTACTTATGGTTCTCACAATTCATGTTGATCTGGTATGCAGATATTCCTGAAGAGATTACTTATTTCATTACAAGAATTGAGCAGTATAACTTACCTTTCTTCGGAATGGTCGTTATGAACTTTGTTTTCCCAATCTTGATTTTGATTAACACTGACTTCAAACGTCTTACTTGGATTATTGTTATGGCTGGGGTTGTGATTTTAGCTGGACACTATATTGATTTCTATAACATGATTATGCCGGCAACAGTTGGTGACCGTTGGTTCATCGGATTTGCAGAAATTGGTGCGGTACTTTTCTTCCTTGGATTATTTATTTTAGTGGTTTTCACTGCTCTTACTAAATCTCCATTATTGGCAAAAAGAAATCCATTTATTGAAGAAAGTAAACATTTTCATTATTAATATTTAAAGAAAAAACAGATGACAAGTTTGTTGGTAATTATAGTTTTAGTTTTATTGGCTGTCGCTATTTGGCAGTTGACTAAAATTTTCGATTTGACTCAAGTTGGCGCTCACAGTGATAATTCACAGATTGCTAGCGATAAAGATAATAATGTGAATGGATACTTGATGTTTGCCTTTTTGGTATTCATCTATCTGACGATGATTATTTGTGTTGTGAAATTTGGAGATTTGCCTTTGATGAGCAACTCTGCTTCTGAACACGGTCAAGATGTAGATAATTTGATGTGGATTTCAATGATATTGATCTTTGTTGTTCAAATCTTGACTCAAGCTCTTTTGCATTACTTCGCTTACAAATACAGAGGTAAAGAAGGACAAAAAGCATTATATTTTGCTGATAATGACAAATTAGAATTCATCTGGACAATTATTCCGGTAATCGTTTTGGCAGGTTTGATCCTTTACGGATTATACGCTTGGACAAACATCATGTTTGTTGACGAAGATGAAGATGTAATCGTTGTTGAATTATATGCTAAGCAGTTCTCTTGGGAAGCTAGATATTCTGGAGATGATAATGTCTTAGGAAAAGCTAATGTAAGATACATTGAAGGAATCAATACTTTAGGTGTTGATATTTCTGATCCAAATGCACAAGATGATAAAGTTGTGAATGAATTGCACTTGCCAAAAGGTAAAAAAGTTCTGTTCAAAATGCGTTCGCAAGACGTTTTGCACTCTGCTTACATGCCGCACTTCAGAGCACAGATGAACTGTGTTCCAGGAATGGTAACTCAGTTTGCTTTCACGCCTAACAAAACAACTGAAGAGATGCGCCAAACTCCAGAGATTGTTGAGAAAGTTTCTCGAATCAATGAATTGCGCGCTAAGAAAAGTGTTGAATTGACTAAAAACGGACAAACTGCACTTGATCCTTATACTTTTGATTTCCTTTTGCTTTGCAACAAAATTTGTGGCCCTTCTCACTATAACATGCAAATGAAAATTGTAGTAGAAAGTGAAGCAGATTACAAAAAATGGTTAAGCGATAAGCCAACATTGGTTTCAGCTGTAAAAGCAGAAAAAGAGCCTAAAGCAGAAACTGTCGGGCCAACAGCTCCACAAGATACTACTGCAAAAGCACCTGCTGATACTACAAAAGTTGTTGCAGCTAAATAATTAATAAAGTATATCTTTTAAATAAAAATTTAAATTATAATATATGTCAGCAGTAGCTCACGATATCGATCACGGACACGATCACGAACACGAACATCACCACAAAGATACCTTCATCACGAAGTATATCTTTAGTATTGACCACAAGATGATTGCGAAACAGTATCTTATTACTGGTATCATCATGGGAATTATCGGTGTTGGAATGTCTTTGCTTTTCAGAATGCAGTTGGCTTGGCCAGAAGAATCATTCGGAGTTTTCAAATTTTTCCTAGGCGAGAAATTCGCACCAGGAGGAGTAATGAAAAATGATGCTTATCTTGCTTTGGTAACCATTCACGGAACCATCATGGTATTCTTCGTTTTGACTGCCGGATTAAGTGGAACCTTCAGTAACCTTTTGATTCCATTGCAAATCGGGGCCCGAGATATGGCTTCTGGTTTCATGAATATGGTTTCTTATTGGTTGTTCTTTCTTTCAAGTGTAATCATGATTTCTTCACTTTTTGTGGAATCAGGACCAGCATCTGCAGGTTGGACAATTTATCCTCCATTATCAGCATTGCCACAAGCAATCCCAGGTTCTGGAACAGGTATGACTTTATGGTTAGTATCCATGGCAATTTTCATCGCATCTTCTTTAATGGGATCTTTGAATTATGTAGTAACAGTTATCAACTTAAGAACAAAAGGAATGTCAATGACAAGATTGCCTCTTACAATTTGGGCTTTCTTTATCACGGCAGTAATTGGTATCGTATCTTTCCCTGTCCTTTTATCAGCAGCATTATTGTTGATCATGGACAGAAGCTTCGGAACTTCATTCTTCCTTTCTGATATTTATATTGCTGGAGAAGTATTGCACTATCAAGGTGGTTCTCCGGTATTGTTCGAGCACTTATTCTGGTTCTTGGGTCACCCTGAGGTTTACATTGTAATCTTGCCAGCAATGGGTCTTGTATCTGAAATTATGGCAACGAATGCTCGCAAGCCAATCTTTGGTTACAGAGCGATGATTGCTTCAATTCTTGCAATTGCTTTCTTGTCAACAATCGTTTGGGGTCACCACATGTTTATCTCAGGAATGAATCCATTCTTAGGATCTGTGTTTACTTTTACAACTTTATTGATCGCAATTCCTTCTGCAGTAAAAGCCTTCAACTGGATTACTACTTTATGGAAAGGTAACTTGCAATTAAATACAGGTATGTTGTTTTCTATAGGATTCGTTTCGACTTTCATTACTGGAGGTTTGACAGGGATCATCCTTGGAGATAGCACGCTTGACATCAACGTTCACGATACTTATTTCGTTGTGGCGCACTTCCACTTAGTAATGGGTATTTCTGCTCTTTACGGAATGTTTGCCGGAATCTATCACTGGTTCCCAAGAATGTTTGGAAGAATGCTTAACAAAAATCTTGGATATGTACACTTTTGGGTAACTTCAATCTGTGCTTATGGTGTTTTCTTCCCGATGCACTTTATTGGTATGGCAGGCCTTCCAAGACGTTATTATACAAACACAGCTTTCCCATTATTCGATGACTTGCAGAACGTAAACGTTTTGATCACTGTTTTCGCTTTAGTTGGTGGTGTTTTCCAAATTGTATTCTTATGGAACTTCTTCCACAGTATTTTCTACGGAAAAAGATCAGTGCAAAATCCATGGAGATCTACAACTTTGGAATGGACAGCTCCAGTGGAACACATCCACGGAAACTGGCCAGGAGAACTTCCAGAAGTACACAGATGGCCTTATGATTACAGCAAGCCAGGCTTTGAAGAAGATTTTATTCCACAGAATGTTCCTTTTAAAGAGGGCGAAGAAGAGCTTCATCATTAAGATTATATATAAAAAAAAACCGTTTCGAGAGAAGCGGTTTTTTTGTTTAGGGTTTAAGGTAAGAGGTTCAAGAGGAAAAGTTCGAAGTTTGCATTTTGACAGCAATTAGTAAGTTAAATAAATTCAAAAGCAGTTATTTTTTTTTAAGAATAGAGAGCAGTTCAATTACAAACGTGTTTTGTGCAGGATTCAACTTCTCTAAAGCTTCTTTTTCACCAAACCACCCGCATTTATCAATCTCCGGAACATCAATAAACTTTCCCGATTTTGGAGGCCACTCCAACGGAAATTCATTACTAATAATTTTATCAGCATCAATATCATCTTCCACAGCCCAAGCATAAATCATCTTTCCTGATTTTAATTTTACAGGAGCGAGCTCGATGAAATTTCCTTTTGGCGTAATTCCGGTTTCTTCCTTAAATTCTCTTATCGCGGCATCAAAAGCATTTTCATCTTGATTAAATTCTCCTTTTGGAATTGACCATGCCCCAATATCTTTATTTTTCCAAAAAGGTCCGCCGGGATGCGCTATGAAAAACAGAATCTCATCGTTTTCTTTTTTATAAACTAAAATGCCAGCACTGGTTTTCATCTTTTTGATAGTAATTTACAAAAAAAAGAGCTTCAATTAAGAAGCTCTTTTTTTATATTATGCTGTAGCATCTCTTAATGCTTTCACTCTGTCGTGATCGGCTCTCAAAGCTGTCTTCTGTTGCGAAACTAATTGTGTTTGCTCTGCTGTTAAATCTGTAGTGGCTTTTTCAAGTACTGATTCATAAGTTTCCAAAGCTTTGTCTTCTCCAAATTCGCAAGAATCTAAAATCGTGTGGCGGTCATTTCCTGTGAATGCGGCTTTCACGTCCATCCAGGCTCTAAAGAATTTTCCGGTAACTCTTGTTCCTTCTTCTGGTGTTCCGCCCAGGCGTGTTACTTCTGAACGAAGCTCTGATACATTTTTTTGACTTGTCGATGCCAGCTCTCCAAATAGACTTTTTAAATCAGTGTCTTTTGCTTCTTTTGAGGCTGTTTCATATCCTTCGATACGGTCGTTATTGATTTCAATCAATTTGTTTAAAGCGTCAATGTTTTTTTGATTTTCCATGGTGCAATTTTTTTTGTTTTTACTAATTATAAATTTCGGAAATAATTAGCGGTATAACTTTATAGAATTGTGATGGAGGTTTATAAGGTTATATAATTATTTAAAATTGAAAAAGAATTTGTAATATAGCTCGACTGCTTTTTTTGTAATGCAATTTAACTACATTTATACTAAAAATAATCACAATGAAAATCATCTTTTCTCTTTGCTTATCGCTTTTTTTGTTCAGCTGTCAGAAAAAAAAAGAAACCTTTCAAACTCCAAATATTGCCGATATCAATGAAATTATTAAAACAATCATTTATAGAGACAGTTTGCCTGTTTTTAAAAATGATACAAGCAATACAGCTATTTGTATTCGGTTAAATAAAATAGCTGTAAAAATAAAGCCTTCAGAAAAAGAGGGTGAATTAATTGCAGCAGTAGAACCTCCTGGCAATTATGTTTATGTGCAACATTTACTTTATTCAAGTAAAAAATCTCCGGCTTTTTTTTCCAAAAGCGATTCTACTTATCTTTTGTATCAGAATGAAGTTCACAAATCATTAAACATAGATTTAACTTTTTCTAAAAAATTGAAAACGATATCTTTTGAAGAATCTCAAGCAGACAAATATGGTTCGACCCCTTATTATACACTGTCAATTCCTATTTTCTCAAAGGATGGAAATACTGCCTATGTGGAAGGAAACCATTATTTTGGAGGAGACGGTGGCGGTTGGGCACTAGTTTTAAAAAGAAAAGATAGACAGTGGCAAATAATTGATACTTTTAGAACATGGTTCTCTTAGATATTATTCCAGTCACTTTTTCTAACCTTTTTCTTTCCCCAAGCAATGACTTTCACCCCTTCAGAATAATTGACCAAATCTGGTTTTCTGCCTATTAATTTTTCGAATCTCGGATAATGCAATTCGATATTTTCAATGATTGCTTCTCGAATTGGCCATTCTTGATGATGGATTTCGTACTCATTGATGAAGTTTTTGGTGTCTTGAAACAAGGCATATCTTTCAGTTAACCAACGGTCAAGTTCTGTTTTTTGAACTGCTTCCCCGATTTTAAATTTGATGTCTAATCTATCTCCGAATTCTGCATTGGAAGAACGGTAATATTCCATTTCTCTTTTGATGCTTGAAAAACGATAAGGCAATTCAGAAATCAGTTTAGCTACTTTGCACGACAAATCTTTTCCGCCTTCCATGCTCAAAAAATAAACGCCGGTTTTGCTTTTCGTTTTCACGTAAGTCCGTATGTTTATCTCAAAGAAATTTGATATTGGAGAAAAGGCAGGCAAAAACCTCGGACGAATTTCTTCCATGGCAAAAGCTACGACAGAAACCCAAGGCTTTCCTTCATGCAAATCAATTTCCAATTCTTTTGGGACATGCTTTTTCAATTCTTCCAGATCAACTTCCCAATGAAGGAAAATTGCATCGTTCCATTCTTGGTAATATTTCCAGCGATCTTTCGGAATTTCCCAAGGACGATGCGCACTTTGTTCTAAAATCTTTTTAATCATAATTCTTGGCGAATATTATTGAAAAGTCATTGACGTGTTTAGCGTCATTAAATAGGAAGTTAATTGTTTTATCTTTTCATTTTCCATAAGAAATACATCGCAGAAAACTGCGTCAAGTTTGTTTCCATTTATCATTTCGCCCTGTACTGAACCTTCTGCAATGATCACATTACCTTCTTCTACCAATCTTTTAATTTGGATTTTTGGCTTTCCCACAAAATTTTCATTTTCTATCTCTTTATCAAATTCTTCCTTCCCGATATGTTTGTAAACGCCGGGCATTTCCCAAATAACATCATCGGCCAGGCAGGAAAGAATTTTTGGGTGGTCGCTTTCCCTAAAGCCTTCCATGTATTTTTCTATAATTTTTTTGTTTTCAGACATTGGCTTTTTATTTTAATTCTTTAGGTTTTGTCAAATAATACACCGGAATTCCAGCCAGCATAATCAAAACGCCCCAACCGCAAGTTTCAAACCTTGTAACTAATAAAGCAACGCACAAAGCAGAAGCAGAAAGAATATAAAGCAAAGGCAAAAATGGATAGCCAAAAGCTTTGTAAGGTCTTTCAGCGTGTGGCATTTTTCTTCGTAAGATGAAGATTCCGTAAATAGTCAGGATGTAAAAAATGATTACGATAATCATTACGAAATCTAATAAAGCGCCATATTTTCCGGTCAGGCACAAAGCAGAAGCCCAAATGCATTGTGCCCACAATGCCCAAGCCGGAACGCTCGCCGAATTTAAAACTGCCGCTTTTTTAAAGAACAATCCGTCTTTTGCCATCGTATAATAAACTCTTGCACCAGCCATGATCAATCCGTTATTGCAGGCAAAAGTGGAAATCATAATCATGATGGCGATGATTAAAGTTCCGATATTTCCGAAGATATAATTCGCTGCGACAACAGCAACTCGGTCTGATTTAGCGGTAGCAATTTCTTCAAAAGGAACAACCGCCAAGTACATCAAATTCGCCAAAATATAAATTACGGTCACGATAAAAGTTCCTAAAAATAAACTCAAGCCTACATTTCTCTTCGGATTTTTAATTTCTCCGGCAATAAAAGTTACGCCATTCCAGGCATCGCTTGAAAATAAAGAACCGACCATTGCGGCAGAAATTCCGGTAATCAAAGCCGAACCGCTGATTGGCAGCCAAGAGCCTGAATTTGTGTCAAAAGATTTCGTGCTCCAAGCGTCAGCCCAATTTGCATCCCAAATTTCTGCTTTTGCGCCCAAAATAAATCCGAAAACTATCAATCCTAAAAGCGACATGATTTTAATAATAGTCATGACGGTTTGAAGCATCTTGCTGTTTTTGACACCGCGGCTATTTAGGTAAGTAAGAAGAATAATCGTAATTATCGAAACGATTTGAGCGGCGTTCAATTTGAAATAACCCAAATCAAAAAGAATATTTTCATCACTAAAAGGTTCATATAAATAAGCGGCAAATTTTGAAAAAGCAACACCGACTGCGGCAATAGTTCCGGTTTGGATTACGGCAAAGAAGCTCCATCCATATAAAAAGGCAATCAGTTTATTGTAAGCCTCCTTCAAGTAAACATATTGACCGCCTGCTTTTGGGAACATTGCGCTTAATTCGCCATAACTCACTGCAGCAATCACCGTTATCAATCCAGAAATTATCCAAATCAAAGTCAGCCATCCCGCAGAACCGACTTGCCTTGCGATATCGGCGCTTACGATAAAAATTCCCGAACCGATCATGGAGCCAACGACTAGCATTGTTCCGTCTAATAAGCCGAGTTCTCTTTTTAAATTATTGTCTTCGTCGTTGTTTTCCATATTGTTTAGTTTGGGTTGAATTGATGTTAATTTCTGTTAAAGATATTAAAAAATCTGAATTTTGATACAACTCGATTTTTGAGTAACCTTATAAGTGTCTGAAAAAAGTAAGTAATTGTATTTGAATTGAAAAATACTGATGACGCACATTTTTTTAAAAGTTATGCCATCAATTTTGTCATGCTAAAACAAAATAAATACCATGTTAATGTACCGCTTAAAAAAGATTCATCAATGTTATTGTATAAAAGAGTGGGCTAATATTTAAAATTAGTTTAATCTGTAGTAATTGACTTGTAATAAATATCAAGTAAAATAGCATTTTGAAGTAATAGATATTAAATATTTTTACAAAAAAAACAAAAAACATGTATTTTATCGATGAAATGTGTTGTTCGTCGGATAATTGCTTATTTGTGTTATTAATAGCTGTTAAAATGGTGTTAATTGTTTTTTAAAAAATAACTTTGAACTATCAATATTATATAATTACAGCCCCGATAATGGCAAAAAAGGCTTTTCTCTTTTTTCCGAAAATTATTTTCCTGTTGCTTATGACAAGCATTGGACAACTGTGGGCTGGGACTAACGACACTATTTCAAAAAAAAATCAAGCTAAGCCTGTTAATACGGGAGAATTATATGTTTCTAATACCACAATTTATATTTCTAAAGCAGCTACAGTAAGCCTTTCGGGAAATCTTATTCTTGAAAATAGCATGGTTTTTGGGAGCGGGAAAGTTCTTTTAAAAAGCAACGAAAAGCAAATTATACACAGCACTTTAAGTGCTATCAGCAATCTTGAAATTGATAATCCAAATTCAGTCGCACTTATTGGTAACTTAGCCATACTAGAAAATTTGACCGTAAAAAAAGGGATATTTGACATCTCAGCAGGAACTTTGATACTCAATCCTGAAAATCTTCATCTTTTGGAAGGTGCTTCGCTTTTTAAAGGCAAGCAGCTTGAATGGAGCACTGGTTATCCTGTGTCTTCATTAATAAGCCAACCGCTTATTTTAAGCGGTAATTTAGCAGACGCTTTAACAACAGTTTGTTCTTGGAATTTTTTTTATAAAAAAGCTCCCTTTTCTTTTGAAGAAATGAGATATCGAAATACTACAATTATTCCCTTTTTTAAGCCTCCGATAGAAGCTTAATCGTTTCAATTCCTTTTTTTAAAATTTTAGCAGCAATTATTTACCGTTCAAAATCTTCTTGATTTCAGAACTTAATTTCTATTCTCTCATTTTGAAATAGAAGGTTACTATTTTAATTTTCTAACGATCATTCGAAACTTTTGCTGGCTATCGGAAAAATATATATTATAAAAACTGCATACCCTAAAAATATTATTATGAAACAAAAATTATTAATGATTGGGCTTCTGATGACAGGAGCTTTTTCAAACGCACAAGTGGGAATCGGCACTAACACGCCTGATGCATCAGCTATGCTGGATGTAACCAGCACAACCAAAGGTTTCTTGATGCCAAGAATGACCACAGCCAATAGAACATCAATTACATCTCCGGCCTCCGGACTTACCATCTATAATACAGACAATCAAAGGATTGAAGTAAACATTGGTACGCCGGGCACCCCAAACTGGCAAACTCCAACCAGCGGAACTGCCAATATCTATCTCAATGATGGCACACTGACAAACAACCGCACCGTTACTATGGCCGGCAACACACTAAATTTTAATGGTGCCAACGTAGGTATTGGTGCAGCTAGTCCAGGTTCTACCTTGCAATTAGCTGGCTCTTTTGCTCCCAATTACAATACAGTGGCAACCACACCATATACAATCGCTGCTACTGATTATTATGTAGTTTACAACGGAGCATCAGCAGGGGTTTTTAACTTGCCGGCCAGTACTGCAGCTATGAAAGGACGTCTCTACACTATAAAAAATACCACCGCCACACAAACTCTAACACTCACACCAAATGGAGCTCAAACCATTAATGGTAGTGCAACCCTATCTGTAACACCTGGTTATGGCGTGCAGCTAGTAAGCACCGGCACAACAACTGGCGCTACTTGGGAGATAGTGAGCTTTGGTGCTGCAGCACCTGCTGCGCCGGGAACTATTTATACTGTAAATGGCACGCTCAATGGTGCGCGTAACATTGCCAATGCAGGAAATTCCCTTACCATTTCTGGAACTGCGGCAGAAGGATTAATACTAAACAACACTGCCAGCACAGCTACGGATCTACGTGTACAAAACACAGCGGGCCAAGGAAGAATTGGTATTGCCGCAACAGCAGGGGATTTTGGTGCCCTGCAAGCAGGCGATGTAATGATTAATGGAAACACCGCCGGCAAAGGCGTGGGTATCTCGGTTGCAGGAGTTTCGGCACCTGCAGTATATGTAGAAACTAGTGGCAATGTGGGAATGGGTATGACCAACCCACAATCTACGCTAGATTTAGGCGGGTCTTTCGGAGCTAATTATACAGTTGTTACCGGCAATTATGCTGTTAGCGCTACAGATTATGTAGTGCTTGTAAATAACGGCTCAACTAATGTAACTATCACGCTGCCTGCACTTGCGGGTATAGATAGAAGAATGATAAAAATAGCAAGGCATAAAAACAGTACCGGAACGGTAACCATACAAGCCGCATCGGGCGAATTAATAGAGGCTCAAAATGGCACAACGGCCAACACCACCACATTAGTCGCACAAGGAACACTGGGTTGCAAAGTTACGTTGCAAGCAACTAGTGCTGGTTGGGCAAGAACTGGAAATGGCTAAAAACCATTGGCATGATTTAGAAAACCTTTTTAAAATTTGCTTTCTAAAAGAATGAAAATTTGCATCTACTTATTATATAAAATTTAAAACTATTACAATGAAATCATACATAAAACCCAATCATAAAGCAGTGAGTAAAAGACAATTTCTCGCACTTTCAATTTTTTTGGCTTTTGGACTTTCAGCAAATGCGCAAGTAGGTATTGGTAATACTGCTCCAGATGCGACTTCCTTGCTAGATATCACGAGCACTTCCAAGGGATTATTAGTTCCTAGAATGTCGTTGGCAGACAGAACAGCAATAGTCACTCCTGCCACCGGACTTACTATATACAATACAAATAATCAACGGATGGAAGTGAACAACGGCACACCTGCCGTGCCCAACTGGCAACCCGCTGGCAGTGGCAACACCAACATCTATAACGGCGATGGCACATTGGCTGGCACCCGCACTGTTACTATGGCTGGCAACTCTTTGAATTTTACAGGAGGCAATGTAGGCATTGGCACTACTCCGGGATCTACCTTGCAGGTAGCGGGTTCTTTTGCTCCCAATTATACTAATATTTCAACCACGCCCTACACGATAGCTGCTACCGATTTTTATACAGTATACAGCGGTGCCACTGCAGGTATTTTTAACCTGCCTGCAAGTGTTGCAACCATGAAAGGGCGCCTTTATACGGTAAAGAATACCACCGCAGCCCAAACACTCACGCTTACCCCAAACGGTGCCGAAACCATTGACGGTAACGCTACAATCTCTATAGGAGCAGGAAATAGCGTACAGGTTGTGAACACTGGTGCTACAACTGGTGCTACATGGGAAGTAGTAAGTTTTGCTACAGCAACAACTGCGGCACCAGGAACTATTTATACTGCCGATGGAAATCTTAATGGTCCACGAACCATTGCCAATGGTGGAAACTCCATCACTATATCAGGAACAGCTACCGAAGGGTTGATACTTAACAACACAACGGCAACAGCTACCGATCTACGAATCCAGAACAGCAATTACCAAGCTCGGGTGGGTATTGCCGGCACCGCAGGCGATTTTGCCGCACCGCAAGCAGGCGACTTAATGATTAATGGGACTAACGCAGGCAAAGGAATGGGGCTTTCTGTCTCTGGGATTGCAACGCCACTTTTATATGCAGCAACCAATGGTAATGTAGGTATTGGCACCACAACACCACAATACCCGTTGGACGTCAATGGTTCTTTTGGACTTAATTATTCATTCGCAAGCGGAACCTATACTATTTTACCTATAGACTCTATGTTATATGTAGGCAGTAATGGAAATCCTGCAGTTACGATGATCTTGCCTGCGCTTTCTAGCGTCAATAAAAGAATAATAACTATATCGCGATATTTTAACTATAGCAATGCAGTTACCATCACAGCCGCATCAGGAGACTTAATAGAAACCGCAACCGGTACAACAGCTGCTTCAATAACCTTACCCGCACAAGGTACCTATGGTTCTTCTATTACCCTACAGGCAACAAGTACTGGGGTTTGGGCAAGAATAAATTAATCATTTTGATTGTATAAATCAGAAATCAATAACAAATTAATTCTTTCTGGTTTAAGACAATACAAAATTTTGCACGCGTTTATTATATAATAAATTTAAAATCCACTACAATGAAATCACACATACAATCAAATCATAAAAAAGGAAATAAAAGGCAATTTTTTACATTGGCTATCCTTTTGACCTTTAGCCTTATGGCTAATGCCCAAGTAAGTATTGGCAACTCATCACCAGATGTTTCTGCAATGCTGGATCTCACGAGTACTTCAAAGGGTTTGCTAGCACCCAGATTGTCTACTGGCAATAGAGGGGCAATGGTTAGCCCAGCTACAGGTCTTACTATATACAACACGACCACCCAAAGAATGGAAGTGAACACCGGAACGCCTGGCTCGCCCAACTGGCAGCCACTAGGTGGCACGGGCGTGAATATTTATAACACGAATGGTACCTTGGGTGGCGCACGACTAGTCACTATGGGAAGCAACACTATTAACTTTACAGGTGGTAATGTGGGCATCGGAGCTGCAACACCAGGATCTACCTTGCAGGTGGCAGGTTCATTTGCAGCCAACTATAAAACTCAGTCTGCAACGCCATACACTATACTTGCTACCGATTTTTATGTAGTATACACTGGTGCTGGTGCCGGCACTTTTAACCTGCCAGCCAGCACAGCGGCAATGAAAGGGCGTCTTTATAACGTGAAGAATGCTACTGCCGCACAAACGCTATCATTAGTTCCAAACGGTAGCCAAACCATTGATGGCAGTGCAAGTATTGCCGTGTCGGCAGGTACTACAGTGCAGGTAGTGAGCACGGGTCTTACCACTGGTGCCACTTGGGAGGTGGTGAGTTTTACGGCCGCAACGACGGCGGTACCTGCTAATATTTATACCGGAGACGGAACCCTCACAGGTGCCCGCACGATTAACAATCTTGGAAATTCTATCACCGTTACAGGCACTGCTACAGAGCCATTAATTCTTGCTAATACTGCGGCAACATCTAACGACCTTCGTATCCAAAACACAGCAGGGCAAGGGAGGCTTGCTGTTGCTGGTGCTGCAAACAATTTTAGCGCACTGCAGGCGGGTGATTTTATGATTAACGGAAACACGGCAGGCAAAGGTGTGGGTCTTTCTATTGCAGGAATTTCTACTCCGGTCTTATATGCCCAGGGTACTTCGGGTAATGTAGGCATTGGTACTACGACACCAAAATCTGGTTTAGAAATAAATGGTGCTATTGCGGCAAATTATAGATTTGTTACAGGCACTACCACGCTATCTGCTACAGACCGTATCGTTTATGTAAATAATGGTGCATCAAATGTTACTATAACGTTACCTGCGGTTGCAACTTCAACTCAAAGACTGATGACTATTGTGAGGTATGGTAATAGCACTGGCGTGATTACTATTGCTGCTGCTGCTGGTGACGAGATAGGGTCTATAGCGGGTGTTTATACGGCTAGTACCACAACACTAGCAGCACAAGGTACTTATGGTGCTAAAGTTACCTTTCAAGCATCTGCTCCTGGAGTTGGTTATTGGTTTAGGTATGAGAATAATTAATCTAGAGATTTACACTTATTTTTTAAACGCCCTAACAAAGGGCGTTTTGTGTGTGTGGTGTTTAATAGTAGAATAATGGATATTGTATTTTATTCAAAAAATCTGAATTTTGATGGAACTTGATTTTTGAGTATCTTTCCAATTCTAATAAAAAAAACTATGAGCGATAAATATACTGACCTTGAACTGGTTAAAAACGAGGATGAAAAAAAATTTGAAATGGAAGTGGAAAACCACACGGCTTTCATCGAATATATTTTGACAAAAGACAATGTGATGTTTTTGACGCATACCGAAGTTCCCACTGCTTTAGAAGGCAAGGGAATTGGTGGCAGTATTGTTTCAAAAGCTTTGAATTATATAAAGGAAAATGGACATACTTTAGCGCCTCTTTGCCCTTTTGTAGCTTCGTATGTAAGAAAGCATCCAGAATGGAAAATGCTTTTGGCGAAAGGTTATAATGTAGATTAAAAAGTTTCAAAGTTTCCTTAAATGCCCTTATATTCCTTAAATAAATTAATTTTTTTACAATATAAGGCATATAAGGGCATATAAGTTTTACAGATGTTCAACCTAATGAGTATGATTTAAGCGATTTCTCTATCTTTGCCACATGAATGAAAATTTAGACCCAACAAACCAAGGCTATAATCCGGAAGAACTTGATTTAGAAAAAAAATTAAGGCCGCTTTCCTTTGATGATTTCACAGGACAGGACCAAGTTTTGGAAAATCTGCAAGTATTTGTACTAGCCGCCAACCAAAGAAATGAAGCTTTGGACCACACGCTTTTCCACGGACCTCCAGGTCTGGGGAAAACGACGCTAGCCAATATTTTAGCCAATGAATTGGGTGTTGGAATTAAAATTACTTCAGGTCCGGTTTTAGACAAACCTGGAGATTTGGCGGGTTTGCTGACCAATCTTGAAGAACGTGATGTTCTTTTTATTGACGAAATTCACCGTTTGAGTCCGATTGTGGAAGAATATCTGTACTCTGCCATGGAAGATTTCAAGATTGATATTATGATTGAATCGGGACCCAATGCAAGAACGGTGCAGTTAAATTTGAATCCGTTTACATTGGTTGGAGCCACAACTCGTTCGGGATTATTGACAGCCCCGATGCGAGCGCGTTTCGGAATCCAAAGCCGACTGCAATATTATACGACAGAACTTTTGACGGCAATTGTAGAAAGAAGTTCGGCGATTTTAAAAATGCCAATCACCATGGAAGCCGCAATTGAAATTGCAGGAAGAAGTCGCGGAACGCCAAGGATCGCTAATGCTTTGTTGAGAAGAGTTAGAGATTTCGCCCAAATAAAAGGCAACGGAAAAATTGATATTGAAATTGCCCGATTTTCATTGAAGGCTTTACACGTAGACGCACATGGTTTAGACGAAATGGATAATAAAATCTTGACCACAATTATAGATAAATTTAAAGGCGGGCCAGTTGGATTGTCCACTTTGGCAACCGCAGTTTCTGAAAGTGGCGAAACTATTGAAGAAGTTTACGAGCCTTTTTTAATCCAAGAAGGTTTTATCATGCGAACGCCGAGAGGAAGAGAAGTGACAGAGAAAGCATATAAACACTTGGGGAAAGTTCGAACAAATATTCAAGGCGGATTGTTCTAGAATTTATTCTATAAAAAATCTAATAAAGTGAATATTTAATAAAAAAAGTAATAACTTTGTAATTACTAAAAAATGTATTATGGATATTTCTGTTATTTCAATAGGAAACTCTAAAGGAATTCGTTTGTCAAAAACTTTACTTGAAAAGTATAATATTACTGACAAGGTCGAACTTATTCTGGAGAAAGGCTATATTGTTTTAAAGCCCAAATCAGAACCGAGAAATGGGTGGGAAAAGGCATTTAAAGAAATGCATAAAAACGGTGAGGATAAATTACTGGTAAATGATGTTTTTGAAGATGAAAATTTTGAAGAATGGATTTAAAACAATATCAGGTCATTCTTGTCAATTTAGACCCGACGATGGGAAGTGAAATGAAAAAAACGCGTCCATGCGTAATAATTTCTCCCAACGAAATGAATAAATATCTGAACACGATTGTTATTGCGCCTATGACAAGCAGTTCGAAAAATTATCCAACAAGATTAGAAATAAATCATGACAACAAAAAAGGTTGGATTGTTTTGGATCAGATTAGAACTGTCGATAGGCAGAGGATAATCAAAATTTTAGGCAATCTGACAGAAAAGGAAATTTTAAAAGTAAAAGAAATTTTACGTGAAACATTCGTTGATTAATTGTCAAATTATCGAAATCATAAATCATAAATCAAAATACACGCAATTCATCAAATCCGAAGCCACTCGCCTCGGATTTTTGTCTTGTGGCATATCCCAAGCCGGATTTTTAGAACAAGAAGCGCCCCGTTTAGAAGCTTGGCTGAAAAATAACGCGCACGGCCAAATGTCTTACATGGAAAATCATTTTGACAAAAGGCTTGACCCGACATTATTGGTTGATGATTCGAAAAGCGTGATTTCTTTACTTTTAAATTATTATCCAGAAGAAACGCAAACACAAATCGCAGGCGAAGACACCTATAAAATATCAAAATACGCCTACGGACAAGATTATCATTTTGTCATCAAAGAGAAATTGAAAGAACTGCTTTTTTCCATCCAAGAGAATATCGGCGAAGTTTCAGGTCGTGCTTTTGTGGATTCTGCTCCGGTTTTAGACAAAGCTTGGGCATCGAAAAGCGGTTTGGGGTGGATTGGAAAAAATAGCAATTTGTTGAGCAAGCAAGTCGGTTCGTTTTTCTTTATTGCCGAATTAATTGTCGATTTAGATTTGGAATATGACAACGCCGTGACAGATCATTGCGGTTCGTGTACCAAATGTATCGATGCTTGCCCGACCGAAGCGATTGTTGCACCTTATGTTGTGGACGGAAGCAAATGTATTTCGTATTTTACCATCGAATTAAAAGAAAATATTCCGTCAGAAATGAAAGGAAAATTTGACGATTGGGCTTTCGGGTGCGATGTTTGCCAAGATGTTTGTCCGTGGAATCGTTTTTCAAAACCGCATCGTGAACCTCTTTTTAATCCGAATCCCGAATTG
This sequence comes from Flavobacteriaceae bacterium PS02334, assembly GCA_029959295.1. Lineage (GTDB taxonomy): Bacteria > Bacteroidota > Bacteroidia > Flavobacteriales > Flavobacteriaceae > Flavobacterium. The sequence continues at coordinate 140,124 of JASCOH010000005.1, forward strand.
CTTTCCATGACCAAAAAAGATTGGGAAGAAATCACAGAAGATACTTTTCGAGCTGTTTTTAAAAATTCCGCTGTCAAGCGAACAAAATTCGACGGATTGAAAAGGAATATTGATTTTTTGAAATAAATTCTCCTAAAAAAAATCCAATTAATTATTTAGAGGTTATCGTAAACTTGTCATTCCGAAGAATGAGGAATCTCAACAATAGTCAGCTACTAACGGAGATTCCTCATTCTTCGGAATGACAAGTTTGTGGTTAAATTGCTAATGCGCTATTTTTTATGTTTACTTGCAATCCAAGTATTGATCTTGTCTTCCAAGATTTTTATAGGCAAACATCCCGCATCCAAAACTTGATTGTGGAATTCTTTTATAGAAAATTTATTTCCTAATTCTTTTTCAGCTTTAGTTCGCAATTCTCTAATTTTTAACTGGCCGATTTTGTAAGAAAGTGCCTGCCCCGGAATCGCCATATATCTCTCGATTTCTGCAACAATACTCGCTTCTGGTTCAGCTTCATTTTCCATTGAATATTTTATGGCTTGTTCGCGCGTCCAACCTTTTGTGTGCATTCCAGTATCTACGACAAGACGAATCGCACGATGCATTTCAGCGCTCAACATTCCGAAATACTGATATGGATCTTGGTATAAGCCCAATTCTTTTCCAAGCGATTCGGTGTACAAAGCCCAGCCTTCGCCATAAGCGTTCAACCAAATCGTCTTTCTGAATTCTGGTAAAGCTGTATTTTCTTGCTGTAAGGAAATCTGGTAATGATGGCCCGGAATCGCTTCGTGCAAAAACAAATCTTCGTCAGCATAATAATTGTATTTCTTCACATCCGGAATCGGAACATAAAAAACACCAGGCCTTGTTCCGTCCACAGAACCTTGATTGTATTCTGCGCTTGCGGAATTTTCTCTGAAAGCTTCCGTTCTTTTTACAACAAAAGGCGTTTTTGGTTTCAGGTCGAAAAGCTTGTCCAAATTCGGTTTCATCTTATCATGAATCGCATTGAAATTGTCAATCACTTGCTGCGGTTCAGTAAAAGGCATCAGTTCTTTTTTCTCACGAACATAATTGAAAAATTCTTTCAAATCGCCTTTGAAGCCTACCTGCGTTTTTACTTTTTCCATCTCTGAAGCAATTCTGGCTACTTCTTTTAATCCTAATTCGTGGATTTCATTAGCAGTCATATCTGTAGTGGTGTATCGCTTGATTAAATGTTTGTAATAAGCTTCACCTTGTGGTATTGCTGAAATTCCAGTTGTTTCTCTGCTTTTTGCAAGATAATCTGTGCTTACATAATTGTATAAATTCTTTAATGACGGAACTAATTTCTCACTGATTAATTTGGCATAATCTTCGGTAAGTTTCTTTTTTTCTTCAGATGTAAATGTCTTCGGAAAGTTATTCAATGGCGAATAAAAAAGATGCGATTTGTCTTCTTTTGCCAGATCTTTCAATTGAGGAATTATTTTTAAAGTCAATGCTTTTGGCAGAACATACCCTTTTGAAACACCTTCTTTCATTTTAGCTTCTGCGGCAATTACCCAGTCGTTAAAAGCAGTCAATCTTTCTAGCCAATTTTCATAATCTTTCACCGTTTTGAAAGGTTGCACGCTTGAACCGCCAGCAAATTGCCCGATCGTTAAGTGCATTCCATAAAACTGGTTCATCGGAATCAAATTTTCATTGAAGCCAAGTGCATCCAGATTAATGTCACATTCCCAAGTCAAAATAGCCTTGCTCAATTTGTCATTTTCAGATAAATCACTGTCGTCAAATTTTGCCAATTCATTTTTATACTTTGTAAAGAAAGCTTTGACTTGGGCAATATATTTATCATCTAAATTATTTGGAAGCAGGTTATTATAGCGGTCATCGCCTGCTAAAGTCGCTTCCATCGGAAAAAGCTTCAGCCTTTCTTGATAATAATTTTCTAAAAATGTTTTCAATTCAGCATTTTCTTTTTTAGCGCTTTGTTGTTTGCACGATTGCAAGCTGAAGGAAATAAAACAAATAAGTAAAATCAGTTTTTTCATTTTTAGTTAATTTTTAAACGTATTAATTTCTTAGGGTAGATTCCCTCTCGATGATTGTTGTTGGCAGTTCAACTATTTGATGTTTTATCGGAAGATGTTCTTTCGTCTGCGTAATTTCATCAATTAAAATCGAGGCCGCTCTTTGTCCGATATCATAGCCGGGCTGGTCAATCGTAGTCAGTTTTGGAGAAATTACCGTTGACATAAACCAATTGCTGAAGCCGAAAACGGCAATTTGTTCCGGAATTTTTATCTGCGCTTCGTTTAAATACTTTATAATTCCGATAGCCACTAAATCCGTAATAGCGAAAATTGCGTCAATGTCTTTGTGCTGTTCGACCATCAATTTTGCATTTGCATAACCGTCTTCAAAATCAGAATTGTGGTCGCACATATATATTAAGGAAGAATCGTAAGGAATATTATTGTCTTCCAAAGCTTTTTTATAGCCTAGAAAACGGTCGATAGAATTCTGCGGCACCAAAGATCCTCTAAAATGTGCAATTCGTCTGTAACCTTTTTTAATAAGGTAATTGACAGCGTCATAAGCTGCTTTTTTGTCATTGATCACCACTTTAGAACATTCTATTATTTTGGCGATCTTGTCAAATAAAACTACTGGCGTGTTTTTTTTAATTGCCGTATTTATATGTGTAAAATCATCAGTTTCGTTAGAAAGGGAAATCAAAATTCCGTCGACTCTTTTTTGCAGAAGCAATGCGATCTGTTTTTTTTCCAATTCATATTTTTCGTTTGATTGGAGTATAATAACTAAATAGCCTCGTTTTTCTGCTTCTTCTAATATTCCGTTTAAAACGCTGGAAAAGAAATGGTGAACCGTCGCCGGAATAATAACGCCAATGGTTTTAGTTTCATTGGTGCGAAGATTTACAGCATTTGAATTTGGCCTGTAATTCATTTCTTCAGCCATTTCCAAGACTTTAGAACGTGTTGTTTTGCTGATATCTGAATATCCTTTCAGCGCTTTTGAAACAGTCGTTACTGAAATTCCAAGAGCGGCCGCAATGTCTATAAGTTTTGTATCGTTCATAATGACTAAAAGTAATAAAATATGTGTTTGCTGAGCGAAATAAAATTTTCGAAAACGTTTTCGGTCTTTTCGAAAACGTTTTCGGTGTGAAATTCTTATTCCTGCGTTAATTTGTTGTTAAGTTTACAATAAATATTACAAATAAATACTAACCAAATAAAAATAATTATGAAACAACTAGACGCTTATGGCAGAAAACTGCTTTTAATGCTGTTTTTGATTTTTATTCCGACTGCGATTTTTGCACAAGGAAAAGGCTCGATTTCGGGAATAATATTAGATGAAACCGGGCAAGCGCTTCAAGGAGCAACCGTCTCAATTAAAGGCGCAGGAAAAAGCACCGGCACAGATGCAAATGGAGAATATCGATTTTCAAATCTTGCCGGAGGAAATTACACAATTGTAGTTTCAAGTATTGGTTATAAAAAAACAGAAAAGAAAATCGTTCTTAAAGATGGAGAAAATTTAAAAGAGACTTTTTCTTTAGAAAGCGAATCTGAAAGTTTAAGCGAAGTCGTAATTACTGGAACTTCTGCACCGAGAACAAAATTAGAAACCAGCGTCGCAATTACTTCTATGGGAGCAAAAGCGATTGAAGAAAGGGCGCCGATAAGCACAGCGGCAATTCTACAGACGGTTCCTGGTTTCGTAGTAGAATCTTCAGGCGGTGAAGTTGGAAACAACTTGTTTGCAAGAGGAATTCCATCAGCGGGAGCTTATGAATATGTTCAAATTCAAGAAGACGGTTTGCCAGTTTTTGAAGACGGAGCTTTGCAGTTTGCCAATGCCGATGTTTTTTACAGACTAGACGAAACGGTTAAGAAAATGGAAGCGGTTCGTGGAGGTTCAGCGTCAATTTTTGCTTCAAATGCACCTGGTGGAATCATCAACTTTATTTCTAAAACTGGACAAAATGAATTTCAAGGAAGAGCAAAATTGTCTACAAGTGATTATGGTTTGTTCAGAGAAGATGTGAATTTAAGCGGTGCAATCGTGAAAGACAGATTGTTTTTTAACGTAGGAGGTTTTTACCGCGTTGACGACGGAATCAGAGATCCAGGTTTCAAAGCCAATAGAGGAGGTCAAGGAAAAGCAAATATTACTTACAAATTCAATAAAAATAACGAAGATGATTATGTAAGAATCAACTACAAAAGATTAGATGACAGAAACATGTTTTATCTTCCGATTCCTTTAAGGAATGAAAATGGAAAGATAAAAGAATTTCCTGGATTTGACGCAAATTATGGAACGCTGGCTTCTTCAAATTTCTCTCATCTTTCTGTGCCGAAACTGGGTGGTGGCACTTTTGATGCCAATCTTGAAGATGGAGTTCATCCGGTGATCAATGCTTATGGTGGCGAATTCAGCAAGAAAATTACAAATAGAATTACGATTAAGAATGCTGTAAAATATACAGATATTGATTTAAACTATAATGCTATTTTTCCTAATGGAGGTCCTTATACCCAAGATTCTTATGCCGATGATGTTCGAGGACTTACTGATGCTTCAGATTTAAGCTTTACGTATGTTGACAATGGCGCCACTTTAAATGAAAACTCATTGATAATGAGGGCGGATCATTGGTATATCCACAAAGACATGAAAAATTTAGCAAATAATTTTTCTGTAAACGTAGATTTAGATCCAGTGAAATTGACTCTAGGATATTATCATTCTAACTGGGAATCAAAACAATATTGGAACTGGAATACTTATTTAGTTGACGTGACAGATAATCCAAGACTTTTAAATGTTGTAAATACAGCGACCGGAATTTCACATACTTATAATGGAATCGAAAGAATCACTTGGTTAGAAAGAGATGCGATGACTAAAGGAAAGCTAAATGACTTTTATGCAGATGCTGAATTTAAGGCCACAGAAAAACTTACCTTCAATGCAGGTTTGAGATATGACAGCAATAAATATTCGGGCTATAGAGATCATGCTAATTTCAGCTCACAAAATTTAGGAGTTTTGGCAAATAATACGGCTGATGACGAAGTGACAACAATCACGGGAACTCCATATACTTATTGGACTTATGATGTTGAAGAAGTTTCTTATACAGGTGCCGCAAACTATGTAATAAATGGCAACATGGCGGCTTATGCACGATATAGCCATGGTTTCAGATCGCCAATCGAAGAGACTTTTTATGAAGCTGCAGGTGATGGGGATTTGGGTGAGCTAAAAAACACATTTGTGAACCAGATAGAATTAGGCTATAAATATTCAAATTCTTTTTTGAATGTGAACGCCAACCTTTTCAGGATGGATCTTAAAAATGTGCCATTTGCAGACATATTGAGCAACGGGCAATCAGAGAATAAATTTGCTGACATTGTAAATCATGGTTTAGAAGTAGAAGCAAATGCAAATTATAATGTTTTTAAGCTTGGTTTTAATTTTACTTACCAGATGCCAGAATACAGAAACTTTTCAGGAAAAAATGCTGACGGAACAGAATTCAATTACAACGGAAACGAGGCTAGAAGAATCCCGAAATTCTTCTGTACATTAAGGCCTGAAGTTGATATCACAAAACAGCTTTCGGTTTATGGACAAATGACTTATTTCGATAAAAAATATACAAATCAAGACAACAAGCAGACTTTGCCAGCTTTTAAAGAAATTGGAGCAGGAATCAGTTACAAAGTGGACATGTTCAGATTTGCAGTTGATGGATCAAACCTTTTCAACGCTATAGGCTTGACAGAAGGAGATCCAAGACAGATTGCTTCAGCTTCTACCGACATAATCATGGCAAGACCGATTTTAGGGCGTGCTTTCAGATTTTCAGTAGCGGTAAACTTTTAGGGTTTTTGAGTTAGGTTGTTATTGCCAAATGCTGTTATCCGACAGCATTTGGTTTTTATTATATTTATAAAAAATAAACTCTCAATGAAAAATCTAGGAATAAAAATATCACTTTATATCAACTATTTTGTATTCGCTATTTTGCTGAACAGCGTTGGGATTGTCATTTTAAAATCGCAGAAAAACTACGGAGTTGATGAAATTCAGGCGAGTATTTTAGAAGCTTTTAAAGATATGCCAATTGCTATAGTTTCCTTTTTTATAGCTTCCTTTTTGCCAAGGATTGGCTATAAAAAAGCAATGCTGGCAGGTTTGGCTTTGGTGTCTTTTGCTTGTATCGCCATGTATTTCGGAAATTCTTTCGACACGGCAAAATTACTTTTTGCAACTGTCGGCGTTTCGTTTGCCCTGATAAAAGTTTCAGTGTATTCATTGATCGGAACAGTTACTGAAAATCAAAAACAGCACAATGCTTTAATGAGCAGTATTGAAGGCGTTTTTATGATAGGGATTGCTTTGGCTTATTTCCTTTTTCCGGCCTTCAATAACGAGAATAATCCTGATTCTTGGCTGAATGTCTATTGGTTTTTAGCCTTACTTTCGATGCTTTCTTTTGCCTTTTTATTGTTTACAAAATTCGAAAAGCAAGAAGAAATTCCAGGAGCAAATATTGCTGACGATTTTTCTCAAATGTTCAAGTTGATGGCAAGAATGTTAATAATAGTCTTTGTAATCAGCGCTTTTTTATTCGTAATGATTGAACAGGGAATCATGAGCTGGTTGCCTACATTTAATACAAAAGTGTTGCATTTGCCAGAAAATGTAAGCATAATGATGGCAAGCATCCTAGCTATTTCGTTAGCAATTGGAAGAATCACTGCCGGAATTATTACGAAGAAAATAAATTGGATTTGGGTTTTAACCGGATGTATTGCAAGTGCGATGCTGATCGTAATTTTCGTGCTTCCAAAAACAGTCGGTTTAGAAGTTAAAGATATCAATTCGCTTTCAGATATTCCGTTGATCGGATTTGCATTTCCATTGGTAGGACTTTTCATTGCGCCGATTTATCCGCTTTTGAATTCTGTGGTTTTGAGTGCTTTGCCAAAAAAACTGCACAGCCCGATGACTGGATTGATTGTAGTTTTTTCTGCCTTGGGAGGAACTTTAGGATCTAGAACTATTGGCTATTTATTCAAAAATGAAGGTCCTGAAAATGCCTTTTATTTCACATTAATTCCGATGATTTTGTTGCTGATTTCCTTTTTTATATTAAAAAAATTAACTGCGAAAAATGAAATTTAAATTACACATACAAAATACTATTGAAAAATTGCTTGCCCAAGAAGACACGGACGGCGATAAAAAAATAACGATTGACGACCAAGGCCCGAAGAGTTTTCTTTTAGAAAATGTCGAAGGAAAGTCAGTTTTAATTGGAGGAACTTACCATCTCTCGAATTTGCTTCAGGAATTGGCGCTTTCAAAAAGAGAAAATACTGAATTTGCAGAAATCAAATTAAACGCGATAATTGAAAATCCTGTAGATCGAATTTCTCGAAAAATAAGAGATTTATATTGGGACGGACTCAAGCGCACGATTGATGAAAAAGGCTTGAAAAAAATTGTAGGCGATGAAAAGACAAATCATCACATTTCTATTTTATATGTTCCTTCGACGGATCAGATGGCGATTGATTATTTCTCTGAATTGCAAAAGAAAAATAATCATTTTGAAGTTCGAATTTTGGATGAGAATATTACGCCAGAATATGTTTTGTCACTAAATGAAAATCCGGGAATTTTAGCTTTGGCTTTGCAAAGAGCTGGAGATGAAATTCAAGGTGTTCCTTTCGTGGTTCCTGGCGGAAGATTTAATGAAATGTATGGCTGGGATAGTTATTTCATCGCTTTGGGATTAATTACAGATGGAAAAATTCAGGAGGCAAAAGACATTGCCGAGAATTTTAAATACCAAATTGACCATTACGGAAAAATTTTAAATGCCAATAGAAGTTATTATTTGACCAGAACACAGCCACCTTTATATACGTCGCTTATTATGGATATTGCTGAAAAAGAACAAGATGTAAATTGGATCGAAAGGCATTTGAAAACGGCAATTAAAGAATATGAAACGGTTTGGATGCAAGAAGGAAAACGCTTGACTTCTTCTGGATTGAACCGTTATAAAGCAGAAGGAATCGGAATTCCTTTTGAAGTGGAAACCGGACATTTTGATGATATTTTAGAAGAATATGCCTTGAAGCATAAAATTCCATTGCGTGAATTTGAACATAAATATTTGAAAAGAGAAATTGTCGATGCTGAACTCGATGCTTATTTTATTCAAGACAGAAGCATGCGCGAAAGCGGCCACGACACGACAAATCGCTTGGTAAATGTTTGCGCCGATTTGAATACGGTTGCCGTAAATTGCTTTCTTTATAAATATGAAACTGACATTGCTTTTTTGATTAAAAAATATTTTAACGGAAAATTCGAAGCCAATTCTAACACAGTGCATCACGCCGATTATTGGCAAAAACAATCTGATTTAAGGAAAGAAAGAATCAATTCGCTTTGCTGGAATGAAACAAAAAGTATTTATTTCGATTATAATTTCTTGAAAAAAGAACAGCACGAATTCGAAGCTGCGCCAACTTTTTTTCCGCTTTGGGCTAAAATTTCCTCTAAAGAACAAGCTGAAAAATTAGTAAAAGAAACGTTGCCGAAATTTAAAATGAAAGGCGGAATCGCAGGAAGCACAAAAGAAATGATAGAAACAATTCTTCCAAATGCGCCGGTGAGACAGTGGGATTATCCGTTTGGCTGGGCGCCGCACCAAATTTTGCTTTGGCAAGGATTATTGAATTATGGTTATAATGATGAAGTGCAGGAAATGATTTACAGATGGCTGTGGCTGATTACTAGAAATGCCGTCGATTATAACGGAACCATTCCCGAGAAATTTGACTTAGAGATCAGCTCGCATAAAATTTTCGCCGAATATGGAAATGTAGGAACGGAATTCGACTACATCACCGAAGAAGGTTTTGGCTGGATGAACGCCGCTTATCAATATGGATTGAGCTTGCTGAATAGCGATTATCGAGAAAAATTAAATCTGCTGACAGATCCTGACGAAATGTTTGTGAATTAAATCGTGTAAAAGTTTCTCTATTTCGCACATAGCTTTACCTTTGCAAGTCAGAATAAATTCTACAAAAATGAACAAGTACAGCAAAAGAAGGGAAGCACTTTTATACCATGCAAAACCATCTCCAGGAAAAATTGAAGTCGTGCCTACAAAGGCTTACGCTACGCAAAGAGATTTGTCTTTGGCTTATTCTCCGGGGGTTGCAGAGCCTTGCCTTGAAATTGTAAAAGATGTCAATAATGTTTATAAATATACGGCTAAAGGAAATCTGGTAGCTGTTATTTCAAATGGAACTGCGGTTTTAGGCTTGGGCGATATTGGTCCCGAAGCTTCAAAACCAGTCATGGAAGGGAAAGCTTTATTGTTCAAAATCTTTGCAGATATTGATGTTTTTGATATAGAAGTAGACACAAAAGACATTGAAAAATTCATTGAGACGGTAAAAAATATTTCGCCAACTTTTGGAGGAATCAATTTAGAAGATATCAAAGCGCCAGAATCTTTTGAAATAGAAAGAAGATTGGTCGAGGAATTGAATATTCCGGTAATGCACGATGATCAGCACGGAACTGCGATTATTTCATCTGCGGCTTTATTGAATGCTTTGGAATTAGCAGGAAAGAAGATTGAAGATGTAAAAATCGTAGTTTCTGGAGCTGGTTCTGCAGCTTTGGCTTGTGCGAATTTATATGTTTTGTTAGGCGTAAATGTTGACAATATCATCATGTTTGACAAAGACGGAGTTCTTTCTGCAGATAGAACTGATTTGTCTGACTTACAAAGAAAATACTCAAAAGGCTTTAAAAATATTACTTTAGGGGAAACGTTGGTTGGAGCCGATGTTTTCCTCGGACTTTCTGCAGGAAATATTCTTACTTCAGAAATGCTTTTGGGAATGGCAAACGATCCGATTGTTTTTGCCATGGCAAATCCAATTCCAGAGATTGATTATAATGTTGCTATTGAAACAAGAAAAGATATCATTATGGCGACTGGCCGTTCTGACCATCCTAACCAAGTGAATAACGTTCTTGGTTTTCCTTATATTTTCCGCGGAGCGCTAGATGTTCGCGCTACAAAAATCAACGAAGCGATGAAAATGGCGGCGGTAAGAGCTTTGGCGGCATTGGCAAAAGCGTCTGTTCCTGAACAGGTAAATATTGCTTATGGAGAAACAAAATTAATTTTCGGAAGAGATTACATTATTCCAAAACCTTTTGATCCAAGATTGATTGCGGTTGTAGCTCCGGCAGTTGCAAAAGCGGCAATGGAATCGGGCGTAGCTTTGCATCCAATTCATGATTGGGCAAAATATGAAGAGGAATTGTTAGAGCGATTAGGTTCTGATAATAAGATGGTTAGACTTTTGGCGAACAGAGCTAAAACTGACCCAAAACGCGTTGTTTTTGCAGAAGCTGATCATTTGGATGTACTTAAAGCGGCTCAAATTGTTCTGGAAGAAAAAATCGGAATTCCAATTTTATTAGGAAATAAAGAAATCATCCAAGAGTTGAAAGAAGAGCTTGGTTTTGATGCGGATGTTGTAATTATCGATCCAAAAACTTCAGAAGAAGACGAAAGAAGATTGCGTTATGCAAATGCTTTTTGGGAAGGAAGACGACGAAAAGGAACCAGTTTGCTTGATGCCCAAAAATGGATGCGCGAGAGAAATTATTTCGCAGCCATGATGGTTAATGAAGGCGAAGCAGATGCTTTAGTTACTGGTTATTCAAGAAGTTATCCTTCAGTTGTGAAGCCGATGATGCAATTGATTGACATGGCGCCGGGCGTTAGTAGGATCGCTACCACAAATATGATGATGACCAAAAGAGGTCCGATTTTCTTGTCTGATACGGCTATAAATCCAAACCCTTCGGCAGATGATTTGGCTAAAATTGCTTTGATGACAGCTAAAACTGTTCGTCTGTTCGGAATGGAACCTGTAATTGCAATGGTTTCATTTTCAAACTTTGGATCTTCACAAGATAAAAGCGCTCAAAAAGTGTCAGAAGCGGTAGCTTATCTGCATAAATATTATCCTGATTTGGTGGTTGATGGAGAAATCCAGGCCGATTTTGCTTTGAATCCGGATATGCTTCAGAAGAAATTTCCTTTTTCAAAATTAGCAGGAAAAAAAGTAAACACTATGATTTTCCCAAATTTAGAATCTGCAAATATCAATTATAAAATGCTGAAAGAATTGGATAAATCAGTTTCTATCGGACCAATTATGATGGGAATGGACAAGCCAGTTCACATTTTTCAGTTGGGTGCGAGTGTAGAAGAAATGGTCAATATGGCAGCAGTCGCGGTTGTTGACGCTCAAGAAAAAGAAAAAAAGCAGAAATCTATAAAAGTTAATTTTTAACCGATTTTTTTGTTGTTCGTCGATTAGTCGGTTTTCAATAAAACTTTTTCGTTACATTTGGGAATTATTTAACGATTGATGATAGCACATATACAAGGAAAATTGGTGGAAAAAAATCCGACCGAAGTAGTCATCGACTGCAATGGCGTGGGATATCAAGTCAATATTTCTCTAAATACTTATTCTTTAATTCCTGATAAGGAAAGCATTAAGCTTTTTACTTATCTGCAAATTAAGGAAGATTCACATACATTATTTGGTTTTGCCGAGAAATCCGAAAGGGAAATTTTTAAAATGCTAATTTCCGTTTCGGGCATCGGTGCCAGCATTGCTCGAACAATGCTTTCTTCAATTGAACCAAAGCAAATTATCCAAGCAATTGCTGTTGGCGACGTTGTTACGATTCAATCTATAAAAGGAATTGGAACCAAAACAGCACAGCGAGTAATCCTTGATTTGAAGGATAAAGTGTTAAAAGTGTATGATTTAGACGAAGTTTCCATTTTACAAGACAATACAAATAAAGACGAAGCGTTATCTGCTTTGGAAGTTCTGGGATTTAACAGAAAGTTGGCGGAAAAATCCGTAGAAAAAATCGTTAAAGAAAATCCAGAAGCAAGCATTGAAACCATTATCAAACAAGCCTTAAAAAACTTATAATACTTGAAAACAAACTATACTAAAGACATCGCAAATAACATTAAGATTAGCTTCTCGCTGATTTTGTTATTTTTTAGTGTAACACTACAAGCCCAAGAAGATGACGAAGTTAAAGACAGCATTCCTGACGGTTATTCTGTCGGAAAAGTTGAACTTAATAATCCTCCAAGCATCCTTGAAGCCTACACTTATGATTCGGTTACTGATCGTTATATTTACACAAATACGGTTGGCGGATTCAATATCAATTACCCAATTATTCTTACTAGAGAAGAATATGACGAATTGATTTTGAGAGAATCGATGAGAGAATATTTCAAGAAAAAATCTGATGCAATCGAAGGTAAAAAAGCAGGAAGCGAAGCTGACAAGAAAAACTTGCTGCCAAGATATTATGTGAATTCAAGCTTTTTCGAAACTATTTTTGGAGGAAATACAATTGATGTAAAGCCTACAGGTTCTGTTGAAATGGACTTGGGGGTAAGGCATACAAAACAAGACAATCCTTCATTATCACCGCAAAATAGGACTACGACAACCTTTGATTTTGACCAAAGAATAAGCATGAGTCTTATGGGAAAAGTAGGTACGAGGCTGAATGTGAATGCAAATTATGATACGGAATCTACCTTTGATTTCCAGAATCTTATTAAATTAGAATACGCTCCAACGGAAGACGACATCATCCAAAAAATTGAAGTCGGAAACGTAAGCTTGCCTTTGAATAGCTCGTTAATTCGGGGTGCGCAAAGCCTTTTTGGTGTAAAAGCGCAGTTTCAATTTGGAAAAACAACAATTACTGGAGTTTTCTCTGAGCAAAAATCACAATCAAAAACAGTAACTGCTGAAGGTGGCGGCACGGTTCAAGAATATGAATTGTACGCATTGGATTATGATACTGACAGACACTTTTTCTTGTCGCAATATTTTAGAAACGAATACAACAATTCGCTTAGAAATTATCCTTTGATTGATAGCCGCGTTCAGATTACGAGAATTGAGGTTTGGGTAACAAATCGCCAGAACCGCGTGAGCAATACTGACAATAATATGAGAAATATTATTGCGCTGCAAGATTTAGGTGAGGCACGATTGACGAATTTGACAGATACTGAATTGGTGTCTATTAATCCTGTGCCTGCAGGTTTCTTCGTCGCTCAGCCTAATACGCCTCCAAAAAACTCGAATAACAAATTTGATCCAGGAAAAATAGGGTCTGCTGGATATATTTTGAATCCTGCGATTAGAGAAATTGCTACTTCAAATTCAGGATTTTCAAACATCGGATCTGCGCCAATCAATGAAGGAACAGATTATTCAAAACTTGAAAATGCCAGAAAATTATCTTCAAGCGAATATACTTTTCATCCGCAATTAGGATATATTTCCTTGTCGCAAAAACTTTCGAATGATGAGGTTTTAGCGGTAGCTTATCAATATACAATCGGTGGAGAAGTTTTTCAAGTAGGAGAATTCGGTACGGATGGAGTTGATGCAACACAAGTAAATTCAGGAATTCCGACGACACAGAGTTTGATCTTAAAGATGCTGAAAAGTAACCTGACAAACGTTCAAAAACCAGTTTGGAACTTGATGATGAAAAACATCTATTCTATTCCTGGCGGTTCGCAGTTAGAGCAGGCTGATTTCAAGATGAATATCATGTATACTGATCCTTCGCCTTTGAATTATATCACGGCAGCTTCACCGGCGGCATCAAATCCGTTGCCTGCAAATGTTGAACTGACGCCTCTTTTGAGAGTTTTCAATGTAGACAGGCTAAATTATACGAATGACCCGCAGCCAAACGGAGACGGTTTCTTCGATTTTATTCCGGGACTTACTGTTGACCAGCAAAACGGACGAATTATTTTTACAACAGTTGAGCCATTTGGAGAGTATCTTTTCGATAAATTAAATACCACTGGTTCTGGAGCTGATTATGATGTTGCGACAACTTATAACGGAAATCAAGCGAAATATGTTTACAGAAGCATGTACCGCGATACCCAAGCAAAAGCACTTCAAGACAGTGATAAAAATAAATTTCAATTAAAAGGTAAATTCAAATCGACAGGTGGTGACGGAATCGCAATTGGTGCTTTCAATGTTCCTCAGGGCTCTGTGACAGTAACCGCTGGTGGAAGATTATTGCAAGAAGGAAGCGATTATACGGTGAATTATCAATTAGGAAGAGTCCAAATTTTAGATCCTTCGCTTAAAGCTTCTGGAACTCCGATTGAAATTTCTCTTGAAAATAATGCTGTATTCGGACAGCAGACGAGAAGATTCTTTGGTGTAAATGTGGAGCACAAATTCAGCGATAAGTTTCTTGTAGGTGCTACTTTCTTGAAGATGACAGAAAGACCGTTTACTCAAAAGTCAAATTATGGACAAGAATCAGTGAACAACTCTATTTTTGGATTGAACACTAATTTTGCGACAGAAGTTCCTTTCTTGACGCGTTTGGTAAACAAGCTTCCAAATATTGATACTGACGTTCCTTCTAATATTTCCTTCAGAGGAGAAATTGCTTATTTAAAACCAGATACCCCAAAAGCAGACCAGTTTGAGGGAGAATCTACTATTTATGTGGATGACTTTGAAGGTTCTCAAACAACTATTGACATGCGTTCGCCATATGCTTGGAGCCTTTCGAGTGTTCCGGCAAATGATGCAGAAAGTGATTACCAGCCGTTTGGAGCGCTTTCAAATACGATAGAATATGGTTACAAAAGGTCAAAATTAGCTTGGTATTCTATTGACCAGACTTTCTTTGCAGACAGGCCTACAGGAATAACGAGAGATGATCTTAAGCTATATAGCGCCAGAAGAGTTTACAGCCGAGAGCTTTATCCTGTAACGGATATCGCGGCTGGACAACAAACTATCATTAATACTTTAGATTTGTCTTATTTTCCGCAAGAAAGAGGACCTTATAACTTTAATCCGCTTGCGGCTAGCACGAATACTTTTACGCCAGCACAAGCACGTGAGAATTTTGGAGGTATCATGAGGCCTATAAATTCTACTAATTTTGAACAAGCGAATGTTGAATATATCCAGTTTTGGGTTCTAGATCCTTATATTCAAGAACAAGATGGTTATGTAAATGCTACAAATACGGGTAAGATATATTTCAACTTAGGAGAGATTTCTGAAGATGTCTTGAAAGACGGTAGAAAGCAATATGAGAACGGACTTCCGGGTGCAGGTTCGACACAGCCAACTTTGGAAACTATCTGGGGTAAAATTCCAATTTCTCAATCTTTAATTTACGCTTTTGATGTTGAAACTGCCAATAGATCTTTTCAAGATGTTGGTTTTGATGGATTGAATGATGCAGAAGAAGCAGCTAAATTTCCAGCTTTTGCTTCACAGCCCGATCCTGCAGCAGATAATTATCAGTACTTTTTATCAGCAACAGGAAATGTAGTACAGCGTTATAAAAACTACAACGGTCTTCAAGGGAACTCGCCTGTTGAAGTAAGCAATACAAATCGCGGTTCTACAACTTTGCCTGATACAGAAGATATCAACAGAGATAATACGATGAATGAAATCAATGCTTATTATGAATATAGCATTGAAATGAAGCCAAATATGGAAGTAGGCTCGCATCCTTATATTACAGATGTTAGAAGAACAAATGACGCTGAAGTTTCTGGCGGAGGTACAACATCTGCAAAATGGATCCAGTTCAAAATACCAGTTGCAAATCCTGAAAATACTATCGGAACGATTTCAGATTTCAGATCGATTCGTTTCATGAGAATGTTCTTGACAGGTTTCTCTGAAGATATTACGCTGCGTTTTGGAGCTTTAGATTTAGTAAGAGGAGAATGGAGAAGATATGAAAAATCATTAGATCCGATCGAGCAAAATGACGCAGATAATAATAATGACGATACTGCTTTAGATGTCTTGGCTGTAAATATCCAAGAAAATGGAAACAGAACGCCAATTAATTATGTTACGCCTCCTGGAGTAACTAGAGAGCAACTGTATAACAGCAATACGATTATCAATCAAAATGAGCAGTCACTTTCATTGCGCGTAAGATCAAAAAATCCTTCAAGCGTAGGAACTGGAGGTTTGGAAGTAAGAGATTCGAGAGCAGTTTTCAAAAATGTTAGTGTTGACATGCGCCAGTTCAAAAAAATTAAAATGTTTTTGCATGCTGAGGCTTTGCCAAATGATAATTTAGGAAACGATGAAATGGTTGCGTTTATACGTTTTGGTAATGACTTTACGCAGAATTTCTACCAAGTGGAAATTCCTTTGAAGCCAACATCTTTGATGAACCCAAGAGCTACTCCTGAAGAAGTTTGGCCAGAAGCAAATGAAATTGACTTGCCGCTAGCTTTATTGACACAGCTTAAAATTCTTGCGATGAGTCCTGGAAATTCTTTAGTTGAGGATGAATTGGGAATTAGATATGCAAATGATTTTGAACTGGATGGTTCTTTAGCAGGAAGAGCAAATGCAGTAAGAATAGGTATTAAAGGAAATCCAAATTTTGGATTGGTAAGAACATTGATGTTAGGAATTAAAAACGGAAGCGGTGCTCCTGTTCGAGGTGAAGTTTGGTTCAATGAACTTCGTCTTGCTGAAATGGACAATAAAGGCGGAATGGCTGCGGTGGCAAGTTTTGACGCACAGCTGGCTGATTTCGCTACGATTTCTGCAACAGGAAGAATGAGCACGCAAGGATTTGGTTCTTTAGAGCAAGGTCCGAATGAGAGAAGCAGAGAAGATATCCAGCAGTATGATATTGTTACAAATATGAATTTAGGGAAATTGCTGCCTAAAAAATGGGGCGTAAATCTTCCTTTCAATTACGGAATCGGAGAAGAAACGATTACGCCAGAATATGATCCGTTCAATCAAGATATTAAATTAGACCAGTTGCTTGACGTGACTCAAGACGCTGCTGAAAAAGACAATATTAAAAACAGAGCGATTGATTATACGAAGCGAAAAAGCATCAACTTTATTGGTGTGAAAAAAGAAAGAGGGCCAGATCAAAAATCACATGTTTATGATCCAGAAAACTTGACGCTTTCTTACTCTTACAATGAAATGAAGCACCACGATTATGAAATCGAAAGCCTTTTAGACCAGCAACAAAGAACTTCTGTAGACTATAATTACTCTTTCCAGCCAAAATCGGTAGAGCCGTTTAAGAAAACGAAATTCATGAAGAAAAGCCAATATTGGAAATTGTTGAGTGATTTTAACTTCAACTATTTGCCAACGACAATCTCTTTCAGTTCTAACATTGTGAGACAATACAACAGGCAGTCTTACAGAGATGTGGATATTCAAGGAATTGGACTGACACCTTTGTATAGAAGAAATTATATGTTCAATTATCAGTATGGTTTCAATTATAATTTGACTCGCGCGCTGAAAATAAATTATACCGCTTCTACAAATAATATCGTTAGAAATTATTTAGATGAAAACGGCGTTCCGTTGGAAGATTTCTCAATTTGGGATGACTATTGGAATATTGGTGAAGCGAATCAGCACATTCAGCAATTGGTTGTGAATTATGACCTTCCGTTGAATAAAATTCCAGCTTTAGCATTTGTGAAATCAACTTATTCTTATACAGGAGATTATAGCTGGCAGCGTTCGACAGATGCTTTGTCTGAAATTCAAACTGACGAAGGTGTTTTTAGTCTTGGAAATACAATCCAAAATGCAGGTTCGCATCGTTTGAATACTGCGTTGAACATGGATGTTTTCTATAAGTATATCGGATTGACTAAAAAGCCAAAAGCACCGAAAAAACCGGCTAACCAAGCGCCTCCAAAACCAGGAGAGAAAATTACAAGCCAAAATAAAGCGCAAGCTAAAGAAAGCAATATATTCTTGGATGGACTGATCGGAGTTTTGACAAGCGTTAAAAATATCCAGATAAATTATACTCAGAATGAAGGAACAGTATTGCCAGGTTTTACGCCAGGCGTAGGTTTCTTGGGTACGACTAAACCGTCTCTTGGATTCGTTTTAGGAAGTCAGTCTGACATAAGATATGAAGCCGCGAAAAACGGTTGGTTGACAAATTATGAAGAATTCAACCAGAACTTTACGCAGGTTACGACTAAAACGTTGAACATGACGGCAAATGTCGATTTGTTCCCAGATTTTAAAATTGACTTGACGGCTGACCGCTCTTATACTGAAAATTTCTCTGAACAATATGATGTTATAAACGGGCAATACAATTCAAGATCGCCTTATAACTATGGAAATTTCTCTATCTCAACCGTAATGATCGGAACTGCATTTAGCAAAAGCGA
The DNA here is from genome assembly GCA_029959295.1 of Flavobacteriaceae bacterium PS02334. Lineage (GTDB taxonomy): Bacteria > Bacteroidota > Bacteroidia > Flavobacteriales > Flavobacteriaceae > Flavobacterium. The sequence goes on from JASCOH010000005.1 coordinate 158,545, forward strand.
TGAGATTTCTTCTGCCGCATTTGATGATTTCAGAGAAAACAGATTGGTTGTAGCTGAAAGATTGGCAAAAGGGTATTATGGGAATAGTGATTTCCCAAGAAGTGCTGACGGTTATCCTGTTGGTTTTGGAAAAAGCAGTCAGTCAGTATTATTGCCTTCGTTCTTGGCGGCATATACGGGTGGCGACGCCGGAGGAATTTCTTTGGGAGCTTTCAGAAACATTCCGATTCCAAACTGGACTATCAAATATAACGGATTGATGCGCTACAAATATTTCAAAGACAGATTCAAGCGTTTCTCTTTGCAACATGGATATAGAGCTTCTTATACTGTAAATTCTTTCCGTTCGAATTTTGAATATGATAAAAATTCAGATGCAAAAGATGCTAGCGGCAACTTCTTGAGCGAGACAATTATTTCAAATATCAACCTTGTTGAGCAGTTCAATCCGTTGATTCGTGTCGATTTTGAGATGAAAAATTCTTTCAAAGTTTTGGCAGAGATGAAAAAAGACAGAACTTTATCGATGAGTTTTGACAACAATTTGCTGACTGAAGTAAAAGGGCTGGAGTATATCGTTGGTCTTGGATACCGTTTCAAAGATGTGGTGATCACGTCAAGATTGGCAGACAATCCGACAAATACAATTCGAAGCGATATCAATATTAAAGCAGATTTGTCGTTGAGAAATTCAAGCACGATTGTAAGATATTTAGATTATGACAACAATCAGCTTGCGGGCGGACAAAGCATCTGGTCTGTGAAATTGACTGCAGATTATGCTTTCAGCAAAAACTTGACAGCGATTTTCTATTATGACCATTCGTTCTCAAAAGCATTGATTTCGACTGCTTTCCCGTTGACAAATATCCGTTCAGGATTCACGTTGCGATATAACTTTGGAAATTAATCAGCGAAACATTTTATAAATATATAAGTTAATAATACATTTGCCGAAAACAACTAAACAAATGAACATACCAGCAAATTTAAAGTACACAAAAGACCACGAATGGATTAGCCTTGAAGGCGATGTTGCAACGGTGGGAATTACTGATTTCGCGCAAAAAGAATTAGGCGATATCGTTTATGTAGAAGTAGAAACGCTTGACCAAACTTTAGACAAAGATGAAGTTTTTGGAACAGTAGAAGCTGTAAAAACGGTTTCTGATTTGTTTTTGCCACTTGCCGGAGAAATTATTGAATTCAATGAGTCGCTTGAAACAGCTCCTGAAAAAGTGAATTCTGATCCTTACGGAGAAGGTTGGATGGTAAAAGTAAAAGTTTCAGACGTTTCTGAATTCGAAAATTTATTGGATAGCGAAGCATATAAAAATCTGATTGGAGCTTAAAAAAACAAATAAGTATTTGGCACTGGCGCTGTTTTGGACAGCTGTTGTAACTGTAGCGTGCCTAGCGAGTATTTCTGATGTCCCAGATGTAGATCTTGGAGTAGAAAATGCAGACAAATTGGTGCATTTTACTTTTTATGCGGTTTTTGCGGTGCTTTGGTTTTCTTATTTGAAAATGTATGTAACGAATCACAAGAAGCTTTATATCTTGGTTTTTAGTTTGTCAGTTTCATTCGGAATTATCATAGAAATCTGCCAGTCACTATTTACTGAAACCAGGCAGGCCGACGTTGTCGATGCAGTTGCAAATACTTTGGGAACTCTTTTGGGGTTGCTGCTGTTGAAGTTTTACAATAATAGATTTAAAAAATAATCGGAAAATTATCCCGCATCAGCGGGATTTTTTTATTTTTATCCCATGGATATCAAACAATACTTAGATTCGACTTATCTCAAGACGCCAGAACAGGCAGGAATCAGCGATGCAGAAAATGAAACGATTGTCAAAAGTTTTATAAAAGAAGCGATTGAAGAGAATTTCAAGCTCATCATGATTTGTCCGAATAGGGTGAAAATCGCTAGAGAAATGATCGACAAATCAAATTCAAAAGTTTTGATCGGAACCGTAATTGGATTTCCAGAAGGAACACATTCCTTAGAAAGTAAATTAGAAGAAGCTAAAATTGCAATTGCAGATGGCGCTGATGATTTAGATTTCGTATGCAATTACGAAGCTTTTAAAAACGGAGAAATTGATTTGGTCAAAGAAGAAGTTTTGAAAGGAACACAACTCGGACTTTCTTTTCATAAAACGGTAAAATGGATTATTGAAGCTGCAGCTTTAAATAACCAGCAAATCATGCAACTTTCGTGTTTGATTAAAAATTGCATCATCACAAATTTCTCTGAAGAGAATTTCAATTCCGTTTTTGTGAAATCATCTACAGGATTTTATAAAACAGAAAATAATCTTCCGAATGGCGCTACAATTGAGAATATTATAATGATGCTTGAAAATGCTTCGCCATTGCCAATCAAAGCTGCAGGTGGCGTGAGAACTTTGGAAGAAGCGGAAGAAATGATTCGTTTAGGGGTGAAAAGAATCGGAACTTCTTCGGCAAAAGCAATCGCATCTGGAAAATCTTCGGATAGCAATTATTAAACAAAAACAATTTCCAAAAATAGATGAAAAAAGGAATTACTATTTTATTATTGCTGTTGAGCAGCGCTTATTTGCAGGCACAAAATGCTCAAGAAAGAGAGCAATTTCCTGTTTTTCCAAATTGTGAAGGCCAGCAGTCAAAAGCTTTGGAGACTTGTTTTTATAACCAGCTTCAAGATTTTGTTTATACAAATTTTAAAGTTCCTCAAGAAACAGAAGCTAAAAATTTTGCCGGAAATATTATCGTGCTTTTTGAAGTAGATACCGTTGGGAATTTTAAAATTCTATATGTTGACGCCGCAGATAATGCCTTGAAAGAAGAAGCGAAAAATGTATTTGCAAAACTTCCTAAAGTGAAACCGGCGACTTACAATGGAAATCCGTCGTATGCAAAATATACGATTAGAATAGCAATTCCGTTGCAAAAACCAGCTGAAATTACGCTAGAGAAAAAAGAAGAAAAAATAAATTCTTTAGACAGAGACAAAAGCAAAGAATTGACAGAATTGGATAGTATTGTTTACAAGAAATTCGATAATCCGCAATTGACAAGCACACTGAATATTCCGCTTTCGCATAGTTATTATGCGCAATTTGACCGCGCAATGAATCAAGTTGGGGCAAATAATCATACGGCTTCAAAACCTTTTACTTACGCAGAAGTCAATAAATATTATGACCTGAACGAAGCCAACCGAAGAATTATGAAAAATAAGCAAGGTTGGTGGGGAAGAAAATTATGGAATGAAAGCTTGGTTCAGATTCAAGGCGAAGGCTATTGGTTTACTATGAATCCGATATTGGATTTGCGAATTGGAAAAAGTGATCCGAGCAAATCAAGCTATACTTATCAAAATACAAGAGGTTTGCAGATTCAAGGCGCAATCGGCGAACAGCTTAGTTTTACCACTACAATTTATGAAAGCCAAGGACGTTTTGCTGACTATTTTAATGATTATGCAAGATCAATAAAGCCTTCGGGAGGAAATCCTGCAATAATTCCAGGAATCGGAATTGCTAAGAAATTTGGCGATGACTCGTTCGATTTTCCTCTGGCGGAAGCAAATTTGACCTACACGCCAAGCCGATTTTTCAACTTGCAATTAGGTTATGGAAAGAATTTTCTAGGAGAAGGTTACCGTTCGCTTCTTCAAGGCGATGGCACGAGCCCTTATCCTTATTTTAAAATCAACACGACTTTTTGGAAGATAAAATATACGAATACTTATATGTGGCTGAAAGATGTTCGGGAAGCTGCGACACTTGACAATACCTATTCTAAGAAATTTATGGCAAATCATTATTTGAGCTGGAATGCTACAAATCGATTGAATATTGGTTTTTTTGAATCAGTAGTTTGGTCAGATTCGAATGATAGAGGTTTTGATGCAAGTTTTATAAATCCGATTATTTTTTATCGTTCAGTAGAATTCGGATCGTCTTCAAAAAGCGGAAATGCACTTTTGGGACTTACTTCAAAATACAAATGGAGCAATCAAGTTCAGTTTTACGGACAGTTTTTGCTTGATGAATTTTCATTGGGAGACATGAAAGCCGGAGAAAAAAGCTGGAAAAATAAATTCGGATATCAAATCGGAGCTAAATATTTTGATGCTTTCAAAATCGACAATCTTTTATTGCAATTGGAATACAATCACGTGCGCCCTTATGTGTATGCGCACAGCGATCCTTTGACGAATTATGGACATAATAACCAAAGCATGGGGCACCAATGGGGCGGAAATTTCCAAGAATTTATTGCAATTGCAAGATATTTCAAAGGAAGATGGTTCGCAGATGCCAAATTAACTTACGGAAAGCGCGGGTTGGATTTCGATAATGATGATATTCTTAATAATTATGGTTCGAATATCTACAAAGATTACGACAACAGGCCTTTCGATAAAGGCGTAACTGTTGGTCAAGGAAATAAAACAACGATAATGATTGCTGATTTGCAAGGCGGTTATTTAATAAATCCGGCGACAAATTTGAAACTTTTCGGAAGTTTGATTTATAGAAATTTTGATCCGACGATGAACAATGCTGTTGATTTTAAAGAAAATACAACCTGGTTTTCTGTCGGAATTAGAGCTGATATTTCAAATTGGTATTTCGATTATTAGTAAATTGAAATCTCCTGAAAAGCAAGAAATGACTTGGATGTAGAAATAATCGTTCTAAATTTTGTCATTTTTTGCTTTTCATGGTTTTTTGTGAGTACTTTTTTGTGATTTTAATGAGTAAGGAGTATCTTTGCGCAAGATTTCAAAATCCAAATGAAAGCAGCATTGAGCACTACAGCAAACAACTTTTCCTTAAAATCAATCTACGTAGATTTCAGAGAAATCACAAAGGCAAGACTAGCGATAAGCGTTGTTTTTTCTTCAGTTGCTGGCTATTTGCTTGGTTTTGATGACAGCAATCCATTTTCTTGGAACGTTTTAATCATGCTTTTTATCGGAGGTTATTGTATGGTTGGAGCTTCGAATGCTTTCAATCAAATCATTGAAAAAGACCTTGACGTTTTAATGGACAGAACTAAAAATCGTCCAGTTCCGGCAGGAAGAATGTCAGTAAATACGGCATTTGTTATTGCATGTTTGTTGACAGCTGTTGGTTTAGCCATACTTTATAGCATCAATCCAAAAACAGCAATGTTTGGTGCGATTTCCATCTTTTTATATACTAGTATTTATACGCCTTTAAAAACAAAAACGCCTTTGTCGGTTTTTGTCGGAGCATTTCCAGGAGCAATTCCTTTTATGCTTGGATGGGTTGCGGCAACAAATGAATTCGGAATTGAAGCAGGAACTTTGTTCTTGATTCAGTTTTTCTGGCAATTTCCGCACTTTTGGGCAATCGGATGGTTTTTATTTGACGATTATAAAAAAGCAGGATTCTTCATGCTTCCTACTGGAAAAAAAGACAAATCAACGGCAACACAAATTATTTTGTATACAATTTGGTTGATTGTAGCTTCGTTGCTTCCGTCTTTAGGTTACACAGGAAGACTGTTTATTACGCCTTATGCTGCAGTTGCCGTATTTTTATTAGGAATCTGGATGCTTGTTTACGCATTTAAATTATACAATTCAAGAGAAGCAAAGGCGGCCAGAACATTGATGCTTGTCAGTGTTTCTTATATTACCTTGCTTCAAATTATTTACATAGCAGATAAATTTTTAAGATAATTATGGCAATGACAATTCAAGAACATAAGGAAAGAAGTGCAAGATCATATAAATTGCTTTTGTGGTTTGCGATGATCAGCATGACGATGATGTTTGCAGGACTTACAAGTGCTTATGTGGTTAGTAAATCAAGAACCGACTGGATGAAAGATTTTCAAATGCCTGTTGCTTTTTTTATAAGCACGGCTTTGATTCTTGTTTGCAGTCTTACATTCTTATTGGCTAAAAAAGCAATTAAAAAAGACGATAGAAATACTACAACCCTGATGCTTTTTACTACTTTAGTGGCTGGCGCAGGATTTGTTTATTTTCAGCTCGACGGATTTCATTCGCTGGCTGAAAGTGGCGCATTTCCGGTTGGAGGAGCAGGCTCGATTACGATTTCTTTTCTTTATATTATAGTGCTTGCGCACCTTGCGCACCTTGCGGGAGGGATTATTTCGCTTTTAATCATAATTTATAATCATTTTAAACAAAAATACAATTCAGGTCAAACCCTTGGTATAGAGCTTGGTGCGATGTACTGGCACTTTTTGGATTTTCTCTGGCTGTATTTGTTTTTGTTTTTATATTTCTTTAAATAAGAAAAAAACGTAAATTTGAAAACTTTTTAACTAATAACTTTTATGGGAGCGACTGTTACTACTGCAAATAGTGAAGCTAAAACTTGGGGAGGCGGCAATGAGCCGATGGGTGCTAATTATGGTAAATTGATGATGTGGTTTTTTATCATGTCTGATGCCTTAACCTTCTCGGGATTTCTAGCAGCTTACGGTTTTTCAAGATATAAATTTGTTGAAACTTGGCCTTTGGCAGATGAAGTTTTCAACCATTTTCCATTTATGCACGGTGTTGAAGCGCCGATGTATTATGTTGCCTTGATGACATTTATTTTGATCTTTTCATCAGTAACAATGGTTTTGGCTGTAGATGCTGGTCATCACATGAAAAAACAAAAAGTAGCAGTTTATATGTTCCTTACCATCATTGGTGGTGGAATTTTCTTAGGTTCTCAAGCTTGGGAATGGAAAAATTTTATCAAAGGGGAATATGGTGCTGTTGAAACAAAAGGAGGAAGCATTCTTCAATTTGTGAATACAAAAGGTGAAAGAGTAGCGCTTGCTGACTTCGCAGCTAATGTTCCTGTGGAAAGAGAGCAGTTGGAAAGAAGCAAAGCGACTTGGTTCATGAGCGAAAGTTCTTTGCCGACTTATTCTGTTGAACAAATTGTTGAAGGTTTTAAAGCAAATCCTGATCTTTTAGTGAGAACAGAAACTATCTTTCACGATAATGAGATTACGAAAAAAGATGCAAAATTAGACAAAGCATTAAATAAAAATAAGCATAAAACAGTTTTGACAAGAGAAGCTTCTCTAGAAAGACTTAAAGAAGTACATTATGTTGTGGAAGGTGCCAACTTGGTAAGAAATGAATATGGCCAAAAATTATTCGCTAATTTCTTTTTCTTCATTACAGGTTTCCACGGTTTCCACGTATTTTCAGGAGTTCTTATCAATATCCTAATTTTTCTCAACGTAGTTCTTGGAACTTACGAAAAAAGAAAAAATTATGAAATGGTTGAGAAAGTTGGTCTTTACTGGCACTTTGTCGATTTAGTTTGGGTATTTGTATTTACATTCTTCTATTTAGTTTAATTTTAGAAATCATTATATTATGGCACACGAGCACGTTTCTAATACAAAAAGAATTTGGATGGTTTTCGGAATTTTATCCGTAGTAACCATTATTGAGGTAATTTTCGGTATTTTCAAGCCGGCAATGTTGCACGACACTTTATTGTTTCAAATGAACCTTTTGAACTGGTTGTTTATCGGTTTGACAATTTATAAAGCATACTATATCGTTTGGGCATTTATGCACCTTGAAGGCGAAAAAAGCAATCTTAGATGGAGCATTGTTGCTCCGGTAGTTTTTCTAATTATCTATTTAGTGTTCATCTTACTAGTTGAAGGTAATTATATTTTTGATGTGTTCAAGAGTTCTCAGATAAAATGGAATTTTTAACAGCATATTAAATCACAAAAAAAGACGGTATTACACCGTCTTTTTTTATTTTTGCACTGGATTAATTCCGCATCAAAATGAAAAAATATCTTGTTCTCTTTTCGCTGTTTATATTGCCGATTGTTGCTTATCTTTTCTTTGCTTCCGGCGTCAATAGTTTTGCCAAACTTCCAACGATTACACCAAAAATTCCTGAAATATCTCAATGGACGAATTCAGAAGGAAAACCTGTTTCACTTAAAAATAAGATCACAATTTTAGGTTTTACAGGAAATGAGATTATTTCCAACGAAGGAAACTACTTTAATCTCAATCAAAAGATTTACAATAAATATAAAGACTTTAAAGATTTTCAATTCATAATGATTGCTCCGAAAGGCTCAGAAGTTCAAGTTAAAGAATTGCTTGAAAAATTGAAACCTTTGGCAAATGACCAAGACATGAAAAAGTGGAATTTTGTTTTTGCTCCTTCAGAAGAAATAGCTAATTATTATTCGAAGCTCAATCTTGTTGGTCAATTGGATAAAAATTTCGGAACTCCAAATGTTTTTATTGTCGATAAAGATTTGAATTTACGCGGAAGAAAAGGTAAAAACATAAAAGGAGAAGACGAATATAAAGAAGGTTACAATACTATTTCTGCAGCCGACCTTCACAATGAAATGGGTGACGACGTGAAAATCATACTTTATGAATATCGCGCGGCGCTTAAAAAGAATAACAAATACAAAAGAGAAATATAATTTCTTCATAAGATGAAAAACAAATCTTACATCGGAATTTCTTTTATAATTCTAGTTTTCGGAATCTATGCTATTCCAAAAATAATAGATAGATTCCAAAATGGTGATGTCGTAAAACAAGATCGTTTGAATTCTGGAATCACTTCAGAAAAAGAACCCCACGTCAATTTGACGACAATCGGTAAAGCTCCAAAATTTAGCCTTACGGATCAAAACGGAAAAACAGTCACGAATGAAGATTATGCCGGAAAAGTATATGTGGTGGAATTTTTCTTTTCTACTTGTCCTTCAATCTGTCCGATCATGAATGAAAATATGTTGTTAATCGAAAAGGAATTCGGAACGCATAAAAACTTTGGAATTGCTTCTTTTACTATCAATCCAGAATATGATACGCCAGAAGTTTTGAAAAATCATGCCAAGCAATTAGGAGTAACTTCTCCGAATTGGCATTTTTTGACTGGAGATCAAAAGTATATTTATGAGCTTGCAAACAAAGGTTTTAATATTTATGCAGGAGAAAGTAAAAAAGACGGCGATGCTGGTTTTGAGCATTCAGGATATTTTGCTTTGGTGGATAAAAAAGGAAATATTAGAAGCAGAAAAGACAAATCAGGAAACCCAATTATCTTTTATACAGGCTTGAATTATGACGATAAAGAAGGTTTTAAAGACAATTTGGAAGGCAAGTACAAGCCTGGAATTTTTGCAATCAAAGAGGATATTTCAATTTTATTAGAAGAATAATCAGAATGGAAAATAATTTAAACGCTGTTGAGCTAAAATATAGAAAGTGGATTATTGTTTTGTCAATAGTAATTCCGGTTGCTGTGGCAATTCTTTTTGGTGTCAAGCTGAAAGATTTTGGCTATGATGTAAAACCTTTGTCATTTCTTCCTCCAATTTATGCCACAATAAACGGAATTACAGCGGTACTTTTGGTTACTGCAGTTTGGGCTGTGAAAAACGGAAAGTTAAAGGTTCACGAAAATTTAATGAAATGTGCGATTGGATGTTCAGTTGCTTTTTTGGTAATGTACGTTGCTTATCACATGACGGCAGACAGCACGCCTTTTGGCGGTGAAGGAATCATTAAATATGTGTATTTCTTTATTTTGCTGACCCATATTTTGTTGTCGATTATTATCATTCCTTTTGTTTTGATAACGTATGTCAGAGCTTTGGCAGAACGTTTTGACAAGCACAGAAAATTGGCCAGAATCACTTATCCGATGTGGCTTTATGTTGCTGTAACTGGCGTAATTGTTTACCTAATGATCTCTCCTTATTATGTACATTAGAAAAGAAAATAGGCAAGAGGCAAGAGGCAAGAGCTTGGAGAAAAGAAGCAAGAAGCAAGAAGCAAGAAACAAGATATTTATGCTTTTTGCCTCTTGCCTCTTGCCTCTTGCCTCTCTTAATGCACAATGCGCAATGTGCCGTGCGGCTTTAGAAACAGAAGAAGGCGGTGTAAAAGGCGAAGCTGTCAATGACGGAATCCTTTACCTGATGGTGATTCCTTATCTTTTAGTTGGAATTTTAGGCTTTGCGATTTACAGAATGTATTTCAAGAAAAAGAAGGCGCAATAATTATTTCAGTCCGTCGATGCTGACGTCAACTTTTCCGTTTATTCCGATAAAAGCGATAATGGCTTTGTTGGTCAATTGTATTTTCTTGAACTGAATATCTTCAATTGTTCCATTTACAAAAACACCTGGCATCGGAGAAAAATTCTTCATGTAAGTCATCATGTTTTTCTTTCCTTCATCTAAATTTGGCTGGATGGAATAACGGCAGGCTTCCTGCATTTTTCTTAAAACCAATCCCGAAGCGAGCCAGTTTGCGGTTTTAATGAGTCTGCTTTTTGTATCTAAGACATAATCTAATTGATCGAAATAGATTTCTTTCGTAGCTTCATTATATTGAGGAAATCCAGAAAGATAAATCGTTCCGTTAAGGCTTCCTAATAAGTCGAGGGCAATAATCATCTTGTTGTTTTTCTGCCAAATAGCTACATTTTGAACCTTTACTTTTTTGCTTCCTGAACCAAATTCTTGTCCTTGGAAATTCTTAGTCATAATTTTTGAAGCGTCTTGATACGTGGAAACAGCGGCGATATTTGCAGTCACTTTTTCAGGCATTTTATTGACAGGTTTCAAGGCAATTTTATCTTTGTCGAATTTGTTCTGCGGTTGGTGCCCGACAACGGTTTCCATGTTGCATTTCAGTCCCATTTCAAGGCTGATTTGGTTTTTTTGAAGTTTTGCTTCTGTAGAATAAAGCTCAATAGGAACAATTCGCAACCAAGAATCATAAGTTTCGCTCATTTGAAAAGGCGTGCAGATTTTATCCAAAGCATCTAAAACATTTGGCTTGAAATCCATCGATTTTTTAATAGATTCATCCAAAGTATTTTCGATTTTCGATTTGAAAAGACGGACAGCTGGATTTATCAAATAAGTAATCATGACTTCTTTTCCGGCAATTTTAATCGTAGGGCTTTCGTTCCATTCTAATGATTTTATGGCGGTGTTGGTTTTCATTTTCCAATTCGTAAGTCCGACATCACTCAATAAAGTCAGTACGCCATTCATATTTATTTCACGCGTGTCATAAAGTTTTATGCCTAATTTATTGATTCCATATCTATAATTTACCGTGATTTTTAGCGGAAGAACTGTCTTTATTTTGCCGTTTTCTTCGGATATTTTTATCGGAGCCAATTTCCAAACCTTCATCTGGATATCATCATCTTCGATATCTTTATCTTCATAAATCACTCCATTTAGATATTTATTGGTTTGATTTTCAATATCCTGAAGCTTTATCTTTATCGGAAGACTGATAAAAGAAGTTGTGTTTTCATAAACCAATGGCGAGGCATCATCTGGTTCAGGTTTCAAAGCGGCAATCTGATTTGTAGTAGAACAGCCAGCCAGCAAAAGCAAGAAAATTGAAGAGATGAAAACAGCAAGTTTATTCATGAGATTTGACGATTTAATTTCGGAGTAAATGTAATTTTATTTTTAATATCTTTAGAAAAAAATCTGTTGTAACGATTTGCAGTTTTGTGCGTCTAATCTTTTATTAACTCACTAAAAAAACTAAATTTGTAATATCGTTAATTGCACTTTTTTGTACGTAATTATATATGAAAAAAAAAATAGTAAGTAGAGCATTCTTTATTTTCGTATTCTTCGTGAGTATAGTGGCAAATGCTCAAATAAGAAGATGGACGTTGCAAGAATGTGTTGAATACGCACTTCAAAATAATATTTCGATCAAACAGTCTGATTTAGATAATCAGATTTCAGAAATTGATAAGAAAGACGCTTTTGGAAACTTTTTGCCTTCTATAAATGGAAGTGCTTCGCATTCGTGGAATATTGGTTTAAATCAGAATATTACTACCGGTTTGCTTGAAAATCAGACAGTGCAATTTACTTCTGTCGGACTGAATGCGGGAATTGATATTTACAAAGGACTTCAAAATGTAAATCGATTAAAAAGGTCGAGACTTTCAATGATAGCTTCACAATATCAGCTAACGAAGATGAAAGACGATGTTTCGCTGAATGTAGCCAACGCCTTTTTGCAAATACTTTTCAATAAAGAAAATCTAAAAGTTCAAAAAGAGCAATTAAAAAATAATGAAAAACAAATTGAGCGAACTACAGAACTTGTAAATGCGGGTTCTTTGCCGCGCGGTGATTTGCTAGATATGAAAGCAACTGTTGCGAGCAGTCAGCAAGCGGTTATTATAGCTGAAAACACATTGCTTATTTCAAAATTGAGCCTGACTCAACTCTTGCAATTTGAAGATTTTCAGAACTTTGATATTGCAGATAATGATTATGAAGTTAAAGAAAGTGAAACAATGCTTCAAACTCCTTATCAAATATTTGAAAAAGCCAAAGAGACTAGGGTAGAATTGAAGCTGGCCAAAGCGAATCTTGATATTGCAGAAAAAGATGTAGCTATTTCTAGAGGTGCATATCAGCCAACTTTACAAGGATTTTATAGCTTTAGCAGTAGAGCTGCATATTCTGATAGAGTCGTTGGCGCGGTTGAAAATACTACAAATCCAACTTCGCCAATTGGTTTTGTACAAGGAACAAATCAGGTTGTCGTACAGCAAAATTATTCTCCAGTTTTAGGTGGTCCAGCTCCGATTTTTGATCAATTTAGCGATAATAAAGGACATTCTTTTGGTGTTCAATTGAGCATTCCAATACTAAACGGATTTTCTGCGAGAAATAATGTAGAGCGTTCAAAAGTTGCTTTAGAGCGTTCAAAGATTGCTTTTAGTCAGCAAGAATTAGACTTGGAAAGAAATGTTTATACTGCTTTTACAGATGCAAAAGGCGCTTTGAAATCGTATGAGTCTGCTTTGGTGGCTGTTGAAGCAAGAACTGAAGCTTATAATTATGCTAAAGAAAAATTTGATGTTGGCTTAATGAATGCTTTTGATTTGAATCAGGCACAAACACTTTTTGTAAACGCACAGTCAGAGGTTTTAAGAACAAAATTTGATTATATTTTTAGAGTAAAAGTGCTAGAATTTTACTTCGGAATTCCAATTACCCAAAAATAATTTACATGAAAAAGAAAACAGTTTATATTTTATTAGGTTGCGTGGTTGTAATTATTGTACTTCTTTTAGTGCTTTCAAAATCTGGGGCAATTGGAAATAATAATAAAGGAAAAGAAGTAGAAATTGCCAAGGTGGCACAAACGACAATTATCGAAACGGTTTCTGCGACTGGAAAAATTCAGCCAGAAATTGAAGTAAAAATATCTTCGGAAGTTTCTGGAGAAATTATTGAATTGCCTGTAAAAGAAGGACAAGTTGTGAAAAAAGGAGATTTGCTTGTTCGTATAAATCCAGATTTATATACATCGGGATTGAATAGATCTGTAGCAAGTTTATCTGGATCTAAAGCAGGTTTGAGTCAAGCGGATGCTCAATTTAAAGAAGCAAAAGCAAATTATGACAGAAACAAAACTTTGTTTGACAAGGGAATTATTTCAAAATCAGATTGGGATAAAGCGGTGTCAACTTATGCGGTAGCGCAGGCAACAAAACAATCGGCTTATTACAACGTACAATCTGCAGCAGCAACAGTTAATGAAGCACAAGATAACTTAGGAAGAACTACGATTTATGCGCCAGCTGACGGCACGATTTCTTCATTAGGAGTAGAGCTTGGAGAGAGAGTTTTGGGAACGCAGCAAATGACAGGAACAGAATTGCTTCGTGTTGCTAATCTTAATAATATGGAAGTTGAAGTTGATGTAAATGAAAATGATATCGTTAAAATCAGCGTTGGAGATTCTGCAAAAGTAGAAGTTGATGCTTATTTGAAAAAAGAATTTAAGGGAATTGTAACTAGTATTTCAAATTCAGCAAGTGCAGATTTGACGGCTGATCAAGTAACAAATTTTAAAGTAAAAGTTAGAATTTTAAAAGAATCTTACGCAGATTTATTAGAAGAAAAACCAGAAAGCTATTCTCCATTCCGTCCGGGAATGACGGCTACAGTTGATATAATTACGAAGAGAAAAGAAAATGTTTTAGCGGTGCCAATCAGTGCCGTTGTTGTAAAATCAGATACTTCTTCAACCGCCAAACCAGCGGTTGCTGTTGCTGAAGGACAAGGGAATCAAGCTCCAAAATCGGATAAGAAATTCGAATGCGTTTATGTAAAAGTAGGCGACAAGGCAAAAATCAGAGTCATCAAAACCGGAATCCAAGACGACACAAATATTGAAGCTGTTTCTGGATTAAAACCTGACGATGTTGTTATTGTCGGGCCGTATTCGGTTGTTACAAAAGATTTGAATTCAGGCGATTTAGTTACGGTTAAATCAGATGAGCAAGCTAAAAATGCAAAGCCTAAAAAATAATGGCATATATTCTTAATATTGAAACGGCAACTAAAAACTGTTCGGTAAGCATTGCAAAAGAGGGGGAAACTCTCTTTTGCAAAGAAATTGCTGAGCAGGGTTATTCTCATGCTGAAAAACTACATCTTTTTATAGAAGAAGCGTTAAAAGACTTAAATTTAAATTTTTCTAATTTAGATGCGATTGCTGTAAGCCAAGGCCCAGGTTCTTATACTGGATTGAGAATTGGAGTTTCAGCTGCCAAAGGATTATGCTACGCATTAGATATTCCGTTGATTGCTGTGGATACTTTAGAAGTTTTAGCTTCAAAATTAAGTATTTCAGAAGGCATAGCTATTCCAATGATTGATGCTAGAAGGATGGAAGTTTATAGTGCTATTTTTGATTCAAAAGGTCAAAAAACAAGAAATACTGAAGCGCAAATCATTAATGAATATTCTTTTCAGGACATTGACCAAAAAATAAATCTGATTGGCGACGGAGCAATGAAATTTAAAGATATTTTGACTTCGGATAAATTCATATTTCATTCAGAAATTGTATATCCTTCGGCAAAAGAAATGAGCAAGCTTTCATTTGAAAAGCACAAAAAAAGCGACACTGTTGATGTCGCTTATTTTGAACCTTTTTATTTGAAAGATTTTATGATTCTAAATGAAAAGTTACAAAGTTGAAATAAATTCAGTTGCTTTTATGATGTCATTTTCGTCACTGAAAGAAATATCATTATCTTTTAAATAAGTAGTAATGGCTTCTTTTTTGTCTTCAAATAATGCAATAAATTTCTTTTTGTTTTTTGGGAATTCAACAATCTGCTTATTTTTTAACTGAAGATAAAATTCATCTTTTGCTCTTACCAATTTAGCAGGAGAACTCATTGTATAACTGTTTTCAGCTTCTTTCCCTTTTACAAAGTTTACTTTTTCTTTTTTGAAAAGACTAACTTCATTTTTGCTGAATTTTTCAATTAAATAGCCATGAACTTCAGCTCCCTTAGTATCTTTATAATCCACTAGTCTGAATTTATGGCCTCCATTTTTAAGATCAATTGTGCTGTATTGTGTATTTTTTGGTAAAGTATAATGTTTATTATTGCCTTCGTTATTATCTACTTCAATTTCATCAGCTTCTGCATTATATCTCACCAAAACAGGATTTTGAACTCCTGCGATTGAAGCCATTGCAAATTTATCATTTATATAAGGACTTCCTGTTGCTTTCTCGTACTTGTTTTCTAAACGATTGTTTCTAATCAAGTCAACATTTGTTCTGCTAAACATGTCAATCGTGTTTTGTCCTGAAGCGGAAAAAATCATAAAACTGCATAGGGCAGAAAAGAAAATTTTTTTCATTGTTTTAGTTTATAGTTTTTGTTAATAATTATGTATTCACCCTCGCAAAAGGGTTTTTTTCTAGTTTTTCTAATTCTCTGAGGCTGAATTCTAAAATATCAGAACTCATGCTGCCAAAGTTCTCGTTTTTTGACCAAGGTCTTACTACCAAATTTATGCCAGTATCGGTTAATTCGTTAATTATTATTGCCGGAGCCGGATTTCTTAACACTTGCGGATGGCTTTTCATGATTTCCATAAGCTTTTCTTTCACGGTCTTGATGTCAGTGTCGTAATTAATCTTAACGACGATATCAGCTCTTCTAGTATTATTTTGCGAGAAATTTTTTATCTTATTATTCGATAATATTCCATTTGGTATGTAAACTGTCTGATTTGAAGCAGTCAATAATTTAGTTGTGAAAATTTGAATCTCAAGAACTTTTGCTGTTTCACCTTGCGCTTCGATCGTATCGCCAACCTTAAAAGGCTTAAAAAGTATAATCAAAACACCTCCGGCAAAATTAGACAGAGAACCTTGAAGCGAAAGTCCGATAGCCAAACCTGCAGCTCCTAAAATGGCTACAAACGAAGAAGTTTCCACACCTAATTGCGATATGAAAATCACAAAAAGCAATACTCTCAAAACCCATATTAAGATATTAGCTAAAAAAGTAGTCAAAGTCGGTTCAAGATTTCTCTTCACCATAATTCTTTGAGCCACTCTATTCAGCAATCCGATCAGCCATAATCCCACAAAAAGAATTACAAACGCGGAAATTAATTTTGGAGAATAATCAACTATTCCGGTAATGAGCCGGTCAGTATAAAACGATATTTTGTCAG
The DNA here is from genome assembly GCA_029959295.1 of Flavobacteriaceae bacterium PS02334. GTDB lineage: Bacteria > Bacteroidota > Bacteroidia > Flavobacteriales > Flavobacteriaceae > Flavobacterium. The sequence goes on from JASCOH010000005.1 coordinate 175,106, forward strand.
TGTCAACAGTCATGGTTCAATTCAAAATTCTTTTTTCAGAATTCGCCAAAACTAATAATTTTAAAACAGAGTTTTTTATAATTAACTAATAATTTTAAAAGTTTTAAGCATTTAGGCGAAGAGAAAATTAGTAATTGCTTATTTGACATATTTTAGATTTTTTTCAGAATTTTAATTTTTCTAAAACACTACTTAATTTAGTATCAGGCAAGTCACAAGTTTTGTTTTGGCAGATATAAAATAAATCTTTTCCAGGAATGTATCTGTCTTTTAAAAATGGCAAAAATGAATCTTTTCTGCTTCCGGCAAATAGTATGTTAGGCAAATAATGTTTTTGAATTTCAAGACTGTTTTCAAGAGCATTTTCGCCACAAATTGCCAATTCTCTATTTTGGTCTGAAAAATTCAAAAATACATTGAGCCAATTCGCAAACGCTGACGGATAATCAATATTTGGCAAAACCTGTGATAGCATTTTTTGAGCAATTTTTTCATAATACGAATTTTCAAAATAAATATGCAATTTGAATAAATTTCCAGCCATGACAGAATTTGAAGCAGAAATTACATTGTCCTCAATTTCATAATGTTTTGTAATTAAAGGTTCGTCTTTATTGGAAGTAAAAGCAAAAAAGTGATTGTTTTTATCATAGAAATTATCAAAACAGTAATCGGCCAGTTGCTTTGAATAATTTAGCCATTTTTCGTCAAGCGTAATTTCATAGAGCGAAATAAAAGCTTCGATTACAAAGCAATAATCTTCTAAATAGCCATTAATTGTCGTTTTTCCATCTTTATAATTGTGGAGTAAATTGCCTTCTGGTTTCCAAAGATTTTGTAGAATGAAATCAGCATTTTTTAGTGCAATTTCTAAATATTTATTGTTTCCTAAAGCTTTAAAAGCATCAGCAAACCCTTTTAGCATCAGGGCATTCCAAGAAGTCAGGCATTTGTCGTCAAGTCTTGGCTTGCTTCGCTTTTCTCGTGCTATGTATAATGTTATTTCCCAAGATTTTTTCTTTTCGTGTAATTCAAAAAGCTGTAAGTTTTCTTCTTTTGCAATTTTTTCCAAAGATTTATTTTGGATCAAAACGTAATTTTCTTCTTCCCAGAAACCAAAATCATTGATATTGAAAACTTTGCTGAATAATCCGAAATCGTCTTTCAGTAAATCTTGCAATTCTTCTTTTTTCCAAACGTAAAATGCACCTTCTTCCAGATGATTTTTCTCGTTCAAGCTGTCAGCGTCATAAGCAGAATAAAATCCGCCAACAGAATTTGTCAATTCAGTTTCTACAAAATCTAAAGTTTTTTCAATCACTTCCTTATATAAAGGTTTTTTAGTCAATTTATAAGCATCAGCATACAAAGAAATCAATTGGCCGTTGTCATAAAGCATTTTTTCAAAGTGCGGCACATGCCATTTCATATCTACAGAATATCTAGAAAAGCCTCCGCCCAAAGTATCGAAAAGTCCGCCATAAGCCATTTTGGTTAACGTGAGATTTACGAAATCTAATAATTCTCGATCGTTTTTTTGGTAGCCATATCTAAGAAGAAATGCATAGTTGTTCGGCATCATAAATTTCGGAGCTCTTGCATAACCTCCAAATTCCCAATCAAAACTTTTTTTCCACTTTTCAAGGAAGCCTTCGATTAAACCGAAATCAAAATTATCCTGGCTTTCCGTTTTTGGAAATAATCTGATGGATTCAATTCCTTGATGAAGTTTTTCGGCGTAGTCAATCATTTTTTCGGAATTTGAAACGTATAATTCTTGCAATTGGTCCAAAGTTTCCATCCATTCCGCTTTTCTGAAATAAGTACCGCCCCAAACCGGACGTCCATCAGGCAAGCAAACTACATTCATCGGCCAACCGCCACGTCCCGTCATGATTTGTACCGCTTTCATGTAAACTGCATCAATATCTGGGCGTTCTTCGCGATCGACTTTTATGCTGATAAAATTCTGGTTCATTACTTCGGCAGCTTCTGAATCTTCAAAAGTTTCATGCTCCATGACGTGGCACCAATGGCATGCGGAATAGCCAACGCTGACAATAATCAGCTTGTTTTCTTTTTTTGCCAAAGCCAAAGCTTCCGGATTCCAGGCTTTCCAATGCACAGGATTTTCTGCGTGCTGTAATAAATAAGGACTTGTTTCTTTATGTAATTCGTTTTGTGATTTCATGTCGTGAGGTTTTTTAGCCCAGATGTGAACGGAAAGCCCGGAATTGAAAAAACTTTTTGTTTCTTTTTTAAAAAAGCGACCAGAGGAAGCTCTTTTTGAAAATTAGAAACATTAGTTTTTTAATGAGGACTTGCAGTGTCAGCTGGAAATAGCTTCAAAAAATAAAAGCGCTCCTGAAATTGGAACGCTTAAATTTAGTGATTTTTGAGAGAAGAATGTTATGCGTTTACCGCTTCCACTTTAATGTTTTCGTCATTCAGCATGTCTTTCAGCATATTTTCGATACCGCTTTTCAATGTAAAAGTCGAAGAAGGGCAGCCGCTGCAAGCTCCCTGAAGCACCACTTTCACGCGTTTTTCAGTTTCATCATAAGAATCAAAAAGAATGTTTCCGCCGTCAGCCTGAACTGCTGGCTTTACATATTCTTCTAAAATATTGATGATCTGCTGTGAAGTCGTATCTAAATTGTCGAAGTTCTCGATTTTCTGCTTTTCGATTTTTGGATTTGCAGCCGCAATTGTTTCGTCTAAAACTGTGCCGCCGTTTTCAATAAATCCTTTGATGAAAGTTCTTAATTCCATCGTAATGTCTTGCCATTCTTGAACAGCATATTTCGTAATTGAGATGTAATTTTCATCGATGAAAACTTCTTTTACATAAGGAAATTTGAATAATTCCATCGCCAGCGGAGAAGAAGTTGCTTCGTCGATATTTTTAAATTCAACGGCAGTTTTGGTCATCATTCTGCTTCCGACAAATTTTTGAACAGCAGGATTTGGCGTACTTTCAGCATAAACTGACATTGGCGATTTTTGTGTTTTCTTTTCAGAAATAGTGATAATCGTGCCTCCTTTGTTTACAAAACTATCGATTTGTTCAGCTACAGCATCTTTCACATCGTCCCATTCAACGATATTATATCTTTCGATTGCGATGAAATTTCCAGAAATGTAAACCGATTTTACGAAAGGAAGATAAAAAAGCTGTTGTGCTAAAGGAGAATCTTTTGCTTCGTCAATATTTTTGTATTCGAAACTTTCGTTCTGCGTAATAAATTCAGGGAATTCGAATTTCAAAATCGCAGGGTTTTGAGTTTCTCGTATGGTGATTTTAGTCATGAGTATTTATTTTCTGCAAATTTAACAAAGAAATTTTCAGCGAAATATTATATTTGGTTTTTTAAACATTAAATTAACAGTAGGTTTGGTTTGATTTAATATATCATTAAGAGAATGATATCATAATTATTATAAAGTTTTAGCCTAAAAGTGCTAGATTTTATGATATTTCAAGACCAACCTATGACAAAAATTTATATATTTGACCGCTGCTGAAAATTACCTACCTCATTTATAAAATAAAAAGTTTTATAAATGATTTTATTTTTTAGTTAGCGAACTGTCAGTGAAGTATTTACAATGCATTTCATTAAAAAGGTAAACCCAATGAATTTTAAAAAGAGGTATTTAGCATTATTGTTGTTGTTGGTCTCGCAAATATCGTTTTCACAAGAAGGAATCGCAGTTTATTCAGATTATCTTTCTGATAACTACTACTTAATACATCCTTCTATGGCCGGTGCTGCAAATTGTGCTAAAGTTAGATTGACAGCACGTCAGCAATGGTTTGGTCAAGACGATGCGCCAGCTCTCCAAACTTTAAGTTTTAACGGAAGAGTAGGCGAGCAGTCAGGTGTGGGTATTATTGCTTTTAATGACCGAAATGGATATCATACACAAACTGGTGCAAAAATTACTTATGCTCACCACATTCTTTTTTCAAGAGGGCAAGATGATTTGAATCAATTGTCTTTTGGTATGAGTGCCGGATTAGTTCAAAGTAATTTGGATGAAACAGAATTTTTAGAATCTGGAGATTTTGATCCAATTGTTGACGGTACTATCACTCAAAAATCATCTTACTTCAATGTTGATTTTGGTTCTTCTTATAACTATTTAGATTTTTATGCTCACTTTACTGTAAAAAATGCAGTTTCAAGTGAAAGAAAATTATATACTGGCATTGAAACTGATAACTTGAGAAAGTATTTGTTCAGCGCTGGGTATGTTTTTGGAGATTCTGAAAGAATTCAATTAGAGCCTTCTTTCTTGTTTCAATATGTAGATCAGACTAAAGAGAAAACAATCGATTTGAACTTGAAAGCTTATAAAGATCTTGAGTTCGGAAAACTTTGGGGCGGTTTGTCATACAGAAGAAGTTTTGACGGAGCTCAATTTGTAGACGGAAACAGTGTTTCTGATCAAAAATTGCAATATCTAACGCCAATTATTGGTGTGAATTATAAAAATTTCATGTTTGCTTACACCTATTCTCATCTTTTTGGAGATGTGAAGTTTGACAATGGCGGTTTCCACCAGATTACTCTTGGAATCAACCTTTTCTGCAAAAGAGAAAAATGGGATTGTAATTGTCCTGCTGTTAATTAAATTTAAAGTTGATATTAATTCAGTCCCGGTAATTTATTTTATCGGGATTCTTTTTTTAAATTCGATCCTATGCTTATAAAATCTGTAAATGGCAAAAGCCCATCAATTCCGGAAGATTGTTATGTAGCCGAAAATGCTACGATTATTGGTGATGTGACTTTCGGTGAATCTTGCAGTGTTTGGTTCAATGCTGTAATTCGCGGTGATGTAAATTTTATTACGATCGGCAATAAAGTCAATATTCAAGACGGAGCCGTAATTCATTGTACGTATCAAAAACATCCGACGGTAATTGGAAATAATGTTTCAATTGGACATAATGCTATTGTACATGGCTGTAAGGTTCATGATAACGTCTTAATAGGGATGGGAGCAATCGTGATGGATAATTGCGTAATTGAAAGCAATTCAATCATTGCGGCAGGCGCTGTAATTACTCAAAACACAACCGTTGAATCTGGATCGATTTACGCGGGTGTTCCTGCAAAAAAGGTAAAAGATATCAACAAGTCTGACTTTGCTGGGGAGATTGAAAGGATTTCCAATAATTATGTAATGTATTCTGGTTGGCTAAAAGACGAAAAATAATCTAAAATTGGATTTGCTGGTAAAGTAGCGTTTTATAATTTTCGCCTACTGGAATTCTTTTATCCATGATTACTACTTTGTTTTTTTGTATGGATTTTACATGTTTTAAATTTACAATATAAGATCGGTGTATGCGAAAGAAATCACTGTTTTCTAACGAAACTTCAAATTTCTTCAAGCTATTTAATGTAAGTATATATTTTCCATTTGATGTGTGGATTTTTACATAATCTTTTAGGCCCTCAATATAGAGTATGTCATTGAGATTTAGTTTTATATTTTCATATTCAGCTTTGACAAAAATGTATTCTTGAACGCTTTTTTGAGGTAGAATAGTTGCTATGATAGGCTGTGCAGTTTGAGTGCTAGCCATTTGTTGTGCTCTCAGAACAGCTTTAAAAAAACGATGAAAAGGGATGGGTTTCATTAAATAATCTACAGCTCCAATATTAAAACCATCAACAGCATATTCTGAATAAGCAGTAGTGAATATTACCATTGGTATTTTATCAAGCGATTTTAGAAATTCAATTCCGTTAAATTGGGGCATTTCTATATCTAAAAAAATCAAGTCAACATTGGATTGATTCATAAATGAAATAGCATCAATTGCATTGTTAAAAGTGGCTACAAGTTCAAGTATTTCTATTCTGGAAGTAAATTCTTTTAAAACATCAACAGCTAATGGTTCGTCATCAATTATTACACATTTCATACTTTTACTTTTTAAATTTTTATTCCGTCAAGTTTCAAAATCAGATGAAGTTTGTATTTTTCATCTTCCGTTGTAATGTTTAATTCATGTGAATTTGGATAAAGAAGTTCAAGCCTGCTTTCAATATTCTTAATTCCTATTCCTGAATTTTCTTCGTCTTTAGGATGATTACCAATTTTATTTTCAATGCAAAAATCAAGCTGGTTATCTCTAATTTCAATTAAGATTTTAACCCAAGTGCTTCCCTTATAATCTGTTCCGTATTTGAAGGCATTCTCAACAAAAACAATAAGAAGAAGCGGTTCAATAAATTTATCTTTTGTGTCTCCATGAATATTAATTTTTATGTTTTCAATGTCATTGAGCCTCAGTTTTTGGAGTTCTATATAATTGCTGATATACTTAAGTTCTTTTTCTAAAGAAACTACATCATGGTCTGTTTCATATAGCATATAACGCATTAATTCAGAAAGCGTAACAATGGCATCTGGAAGCAAATCTGATTTTTTATAAGCCAACGAATAAAGACTATTCAGGGAATTGAAGAGAAAATGTGGATTCGTCTGCTTTCTTAAATAGATTAGTTCCGTTGTTTTTTTCTGAGTTTCTCCAATTAATCTATTTTTTTGATTTTTATAATATTCGGACAATGTCTTAATCGTAATGCTTATTGCTGTAATCAAGAGATAAAAAAAAACCGGTATTAATTTTGGAAGGAAAGGCATTGGTCTTTTATTAAAGTCAATGATAACTTCTCTCTTTATTGCCGAAGCCGTATCAGTTTTGATGTGTAGATTTTTGAATTCTGGAGGGAAGTAATAACTTCTTATACTAACAAATAGTACAATAATGCCCAACAGAAATAAAAAGTAGGTCAGATAATTTTTTTGCAATAATAACTTCGGAACTAGATAAATATAATTGATATAAAATAGTAGAATTGTAGTTACCCATTGAATATAAAAATCGATTCCAAGAATAAAGGGACTTTGGTAAAATTGTAATAAGGATGCCAAAATAAAAAAGCACCATATCAGGCTATGGATGAAAATGCTTCTAATCAAACTGCTTTTTAAGTAGGCTGTTTTCATCTAATGTTAATGTTAAGCAATTTTAATTCGTTTTCGGTTATAGTAGGAGGAACATTCTTTGCTATTTTTTCTGCAACTAAATGTGCAACTTTTAAAGCGTCTTCTTCACTTTTAAAGCTTTTTATTTCACTAACAGCAGGAATGGAGCTCTGTTTTATATAGATTTTTCCTGACTTTGAAATTGAATATCCCCAGCCATTTTTAGTTCTAAAAGCATTTGCTTTCCACTCAGCATTGTTATTGCACGAATAAATAAAAGCAGAAAAAATAATAAAGGCAAGTGTTTTAACAATAAGGTTTTTCATCATACTTAAAAATTAAAAACTCCCGCAGAAATTCCACGGGAGAAAAATGTAAAAAAATCAACAACCAACTAATCCTCGTCGTCATATTCTTCAAACGGCATAAATTCCCATAAGTCATCGAAGAAGCTACTTCCGGTTCTCCCTAATACGACGTAGCCTCTTGAATTTTGTATAGAAAATGCTGTTGCATCATAACGAACAGTTCCTTCATAGGATGTTTTTTCATCCCAAGTATCATTATTTGGATTGTATTCCCAAACGGAACTTATGGCTCCTGTATTTACTCCACAAGCGATATAGCCATAACCGTTTATTGCGAAACCGCTGGCATTTGATCTGGCAATATTATAAGAATCCTCATAGTCTAAGTTGCGTTTTCTAGTCCAAACTTCTGTTGTAGGATCAAATTCCCAAAAATCAGTTTCATAAAGTCCGTTGTTTGAGCCAGTTCCCAAATAAGCTTTATTGTTGATGATGAAAACTGCGGCATCTCGTCTCTTGTTTCCCCCATATCCGTTATTTGTTACCCAAGTTCCAAGTTCAGTGTCTGTGGTACCTGGGATATATTGATAGATATCTTTTTGGTAATTTCCATCATAACCAGTTCCAATATAGGCTTTGTCTCCCACTTGAAATCCAATTGCTCCATATCTGGCAGTACCTGCATAATCTGCTTTTTGAGACCATGTGTTTGTTGAAGGATCATATTGGTAAAAATCTTTCAATCGGTTAGTTCCATCATATCCTAAACCAAGATATCCTTTTCCGTTAAGTTCAAAGCCAGAAGCAGAACTTCTTCCAATTCCGATAAAATTTGCTTTTTGCTCCCAAAAATCCCCATTTGGATTATATACCCACAAATCATTTAAATAACCGTTGTTTTCTCCTGTATATCCAGTTGCGATGTAGGCAAGGTTGTCAATTACAAAACTAACGGTACTTGACCTGGCAGGTCCGTCGAAAGCAGAACGATTAATCCAGTTTCCGTTTGTTGAATCACCATCATCGGCATTACAACTTGTAAATGCTATTGAGATTAAAATGCAAATAATAGTTGCATGTCTTTTTTTGAACTTAATCATAGTAAAAATTATTTATAGTTGATATTTAATGCCTAGCTTGAATGTGTATCCGTCATTTATGTTTAAATCATATCTAATGTTGTCGTCGCTGTCGTTGAGATGAATTTTTTTATTAAAATCATAACCTCCTTTGAGTTCTAACGTGAAATTTTCGTCGAATTTTCTTTTATATTGAAATCCAGTAGTCATTTGAGACCAAGAGACTCTTTCGATTTTAGTATTTTGTATAGTTATTTTCTCATTCGTATTATAGAAATAGCCATTGAAATCATTAGTAATACTGAAAGTATTTCGTTCATTATTTGAATAGGAAATCTTCGCACTTGGAAATCCTAAGTCTAGTTCCATTTTGTTTTTAAAACTATACTTAAAATGGAATGTTGGCAGAATTTCAGGTTTTCCAAAAATTGTATTTCTTTGAACTCCAATTGCTATTTGTGCGTTTTCTGCAAGCTTGTTTGTGAACTCAATTCCGCCAAAAAGGCTAATGTCTGAAGCATGGATTTTAGTCTCAAAATTCGCTACAGGATTCGCAATAATTGTAAACGAATTCTTATCTGAAAAAACATAGTTATATTCTAAAGCATAGTTTAGGCTGTTGAATTGATCCAGATAATCATCATTTCCATATTCAGTATCAGAATAGGAGATGGATGAATTGGTATAGCCAAATTTGCTATTTAGTTGATTTTTTTTGTCTTTCATAATCCTAAAACCAAAATTCAGTTCTGTTTGATTTATGGATATATTTTCTGAGTGCTGTGTTTTTAGATTTATTTCTGCAAAGCCGTTCTCTTGTGAAAAAGTATAAGACGAAATAAAAAATAAAACCATAATTGAATTAATGCGGATTTTCATGTTTTTAATATTGAGCCAAAAGTATCTGTTAAGGTTAACTATTAAAAATATTATAGATGAACACCCCAAATGTGTAGACCAAACCTGATTTTTTGCATCTGAAATCAATTTGACTGCAAAAACCTGATAATTTGCTATTTATAGATGTAAATATCCTTTTGGTCGTTGGAATAAAGCTGTTGGTATATGTTATAATCGAGGCTTGATGCTTCAATTATATATTTGTCCAAAAAGAATAATATGTATAAAGCGATTATCATATCGGCATTTGTGGCTCTCATGGCATCTTGCACAAGTGATTTCAATAATGAGAAATATGTGGTTGGGGAGGATTATATCGAGAACATGGATGGTGTTATTTTGGTAGATACTTTAACCGTTGAAGTTTCTACAGTAAGCTTGGATTCTCTGATTACTTCAAGCCAAGAAAGAATTTTAGTTGGAAATTATACCGATCCTATATTTGGTAAATTAAAATCGGAAAGCTATTTTGAGCTAACGGCAAATAATTATAGGCTCAAGACTTCAACTTCAGATACTGATTATACCAATTTTGTTTATGATTCTATTGCAGTTATTCTTAGACATGACAATTATTATTATGGCGACACATTGCAAAACCAGATATTAAGCGTTCATAGGCTTTCAGAAAAAGTATTGTATGATGACGAAGCAACGAGTTTTTATAATACTTCTACTTTAGATTATGAATCAGGAAGTTTGGGTACGATTACATACAAACCTGAACCAAATAGAAAAGACTCGATTTATATTCCGATAAGTGATGCTTATGGTCAAGAATTGTTTCAAAAGCTAAAAACGCAAGAAATTTCTACGAAAGATGAATTTATAAATAAATTTAACGGATTAATGATTAAGTCTATAGGTGAAAATAGTTCCAGCGTTATTGGGTTTTCAGCTTCTAAAAGCAGCGTCTTGAGATTGTATTATTCGGATAATGAAGAAACTAACGAAGAATCATTATATAAAGATTTTTACATTTCAGATCCAGCTCGACAATTTAATAGTGTCAGCCTCGATAGAAACGGAACGATAATCCAAAATCTTCAATCGGGTTCTAGTTTTCAGCCGAGTGGTTTAACTGGAAACCAATCTTTTATTCAAGCTGGAAGCGGAATTGTTTGCAGATTAGATTTTCCAAGTATAAAACGATTGTATGATCTTTCTGAAAACGGAACCATAGTAGATGCTCAATTGCTTCTTAGGCCTGTGAAGAATAGTAATTCAAATGTCTATCCATTAAAAGATTCTTTGAGTGTTTATGTTGCGGATCAATACAATAGGATTTCAAATGTTTTGTATGATTATAATGGCACCCAGGCCTACGCATTGCTCAATCAGGAAATTGATGAATTTCATGAAAATATTGGTTATTCGATTTCTATTGCAGGCTTTTTGAATACCGAATTGACCAAACAAAGCAATACCAGATCGACGCTGCTTTTTTCTCTTCCAAGTGCATCGAAGTCGGTAGACAGATTGGTTATTGGTGACCAGAATAATTCAGAAAATAAAATCAAGTTAAAAATCTATTACCTCTCTTATTAATGAACAAAATCATTTTAGCTGCTAGCTTGATATTTCTGAATGTCGGGATGCTTTTTTCTCAAAATGAGTCTAATTCTCCTTATTCTTTATTTGGTCTCGGAAGTCTTTATGAGTCAAATTATGGTAGTATTCCTTCTCTTGGAGGTTCTGGAGTAGCCTTGCCTACAAAGCGATTTATAAACAATTTAAATCCGGCTTCCCTAGCCTTTATTGACAGAAATAGCTTCTTATTTGATTTGGGCGGAAAGGCTTCGAGTACTTCCTATAAAAATCAAGATACGAATGAAAAGAAAGATAATTTCTATTTTTCTCATATTGCTTTTGCTTCACCAATAACGTCTAAATCTGGTTTTAGTTTTGCACTGAAGCCTTTTACGAATTCAACGTATGAAATAACAAATCTTGAAATTCCAATTCAAGGAACGACAGAATCTTATCTTGCTAGTATAGTTGGAACAGGAGGGTTGAATGCCTTTGATTTTTCCTATGGCTATTTGCTTTCTGATAAACTTTCTGTTGGTTTTACTGGCTCGGTGTTTTTTGGTTCGATAGATGAAAAACGTACTATGGCTATTGCCGAATCTATAACTACGATTCAAGAAGAGAATAATTATCATGGTTTTCGACCAACATTAGGTGTCCAATTTTCTATTGACAGCACTCTTACGATTGGAGCCACGGTCAAATTGCCAACAACTCTAGGAGGTTCTCAAGTGCGTTCTATTAGTACGATTAATAATTCGGGTACGATTGTCGTTGAAGATGAAGAAGATTATGACGTTGATAATTTTCGCCTTCCCACAGAAATAGCTTTTGGTGTCTCAAAAACTTTTAAGGATTTGAATCTTACATTGGATTATGAAAGAAAATTTTGGGGAAGCACAAATCAGTCAGATGAATTTGGAGATTTTTCAGACCAGAATAAGTTTTCTTTTGGTGCTTCCTATATGAGAAAAGGGAGGGAGATATCTTATTTAGACATGATTCAATATAATGCAGGAATAAGCTACGATACGGGGTATCTAGTTATTGATGATGAAAAAGTTCAAAATGCTGGCGTGCACATTGGACTCGGATTTCCGCTAGAAAATTTTCATTCTTTTTTAAATGTGACTTATTCTTATGGACAGCGAGGTAAGGTCAGCGAAACATTGATAAAAGAAAACTATCATCTTTTGTCGCTTAATCTTAGTCTGGAAGGAATTTGGTTCGTTAAAAGAAAATATGACTAAAAATCTTTTTGTATAACAGAATATTTATGTTCTAAAATATCATCCAAAACTTCTGTATTTGCATTTGTGTAAAATACAGAAGTACTCGGCATATTGCTGTCATTTAAGACATTTTTCTGTTCAAGTAATTTCTGTGTTTGTTTGGCAACAGCTTCTCCTGAATCAATTATCTGGATGTGTTTTGGAAGTATTTCTTTTATCTGAGGAATTAGATAGGGATAGTGGCTGCAACCTAAAACTAAATAATCAATATTAGCTTCAATCATTGGTTCTAAATATTTATGCAGCAAAGAAGTCATCTCTTCAGAGTGCATCTGTCCGTCCTCAATCAATTTAACTAGATTGTAGCCGACTTGTTCAATGATCTTTGTGTCTTGGAATCTCTCTGTCGCTTTATTGAAAAGTTCGCTGTTTAGGGTTCCTTTCGTGGCAAGAATGCCTATGGTTTGCGTTTTTGAATTGTTTGCGGCAGGTTTTATTGCCGGCTCAATTCCTATAAAAGGAACGTCAAACTTTGCTCTTAATTCTTTTATTGCATTTGTAGTGGCTGTATTGCAGGCTACAACAATTATTTTTGAATTTTGCTCTAAAAGAAATTCGGTATTTTTTATGCTTAATTCAATGATTTCCTCTTTTGATCTCTGGCCATAAGGAGCATTTTTTGTATCTGCAAGATAAATAGTATTTTCATTAGGCAATAGCTGGTGGATTTCTTTCCATATGGAAGTACCGCCTATTCCCGAATCAAAAAGTCCGATTGGTTGTGATTTTATCATAAAAACAAATATAAAAAAAACTGCTCAGATTGCCCGAGCAGTTTTTTAAAAATATTCTTAAGTTTTTTCTTAGAAACCTAAATCTTTTTTCACGTCAGCAGTCAAATCTGGACCATCAGCTAAAAGAAGAGATGAACCGTCAACTACATATTGATATCCTTTTGCTTTTCCAACTTTAGCGATAGAAGCTTTAACTTTTTCTTGAATAGGTTTCAAAAGATCTTCTTCTGTTTTTGCTAATTCTTTTTGAGCATTTTCGCCATAGTCACGAAGTCTCTTTTGCATGTCTTGAACTTCAGCTTGACGCTCTTGGTTTACTTTCTCACCAGCAGTTTCAGCTTCAGCATCATATTTTTTGATTTTTGCTTGATATTCGTCAACCATTGTTTTGTAGTCAGCGTTGTAACCTTGTTGTTTTTTTTCAAGCTGTTTTTGTCCTTCAATCATCGCAGGCATCTTTGACATTACATCCATTACATTCACGTGAGCCATTTTAGCTTGCGCGTTCATAGTTTGGCTTGCACCGATAAATAGCATTGCGGCGATTAATAGAGATTTCAATTGTTTCATCATTTTAAAAGTATTAATAATTAATTTAGTTTTTAGTTTCTCGTTTTGTTTTTATTCTGCTTTTGGTTCTGTTGGAGCGCCTTTTTTCTCTTCTTTTTCTTTTTTAGCGGCTTCTCTTTCTTCTAATATCTTTTTTCTTTTTTCTTCTAAAGCAGCCTTGCGCTCCTCTAATTTTCTTTGTCTTTCAGCAGCAACATCAGCTCTTGCTTGTTCTGCGGCTGCTTTTTTCTCTTCTGCACTTGAAGCGTTGCTGGTTGTTGCAGGTTCTTCTTTTTTAGTGCTTTCTTTTTCTACTTCTTTGCCTTTTTCAGAAGTAGTTGCGCCATCTTTGCCTTTATCTGCTTCTTCAGTTTTTGGAGCTTTTGTGCCGTTTTTCTTAGCTTCGCGCTCTGCTAAAAGCTGTGCTCTTTTTGCTTCGAATTCTTTTCTCTTTTCTGCAGCTGCAGTTTTTCTGTCTTCCAGCATTTTTGCCCTAGCTTCTTTTTTGTCTTCTAAAGCTTTCGCTCTTTCAGCAAGTTCAGGATTGTCATCAATCATGTCTTCTTTAGCTTCCTTAGAAAGTTCATCCTTGAGTTGCTTTTTGTTTAACTGCTCGCGTTTTTCAGATCTTGTCAAGGCTCTAACAACTTTGTCGCTGATATTGTGTTTCTGCGCTCCAAAAAGCATCGTCAAATCAGAAGATTTGTCAAATATAAAATCATATTTTCCTTGCTCTGCAATATCTTGGACAGCTGTGAAAACTTGATCTTGGATTGGCTTAACCAAAACTGCTTTTTGCGTAATAAGATCTCCAGTTGAACCAAATCTTTTTTGCTGGTAATCTAAAAGCATTGTTTCAAGATAGGTAATTTCCTCTTCTTTTTCTTCAATAAGCTCTTTTGTAAGCAAAACTCTTTCGGTTTTTAAATTCTCCTTAAGTTTTGTTATTTCATTTTTTTTAAGCTCTATTTCCTGCTTCCATTTTTGGGCTTTTAGCTCTAATTGGTTTTTAGCTTCGGCATAATCTGGAACTTTTTCCAAGATGTATTCCATATCGATGTATCCAATTCTAATACCGCGTGTTTGTGCTTGTAAAGCTCCTGGAAGTGCGGCTAGTAAAAATAGTATTAAAAAATGTTTTCTCATATCGTTTGTTGTATTAGAAAATATCGTGCCAAATTTTTGATTAAAACTGCTGTCCAATAATGAAATGCGTTTCCCATCCGTTTTTCTGCGTACCGCCTGGAACTGGGTCGAATCCGTGACCGAAATCGATTCCTAATAATCCAAAGGCCGGCATGAAAACTCTCAATCCAAATCCTGCAGAACGTTGCAATTGAAACGGATTATATTCTTTAAAATTGTTGTAAGCCGCTCCGCCTTCTAAAAATGTTAGTGCATAAATAGAAGCAGTGTTCGCCAATGTAATCGGATATCTCAATTCTAAAGAGAATTTGTTGTAAACCGTCGAACCATCTTGCGAAGATAATGACTGGTTTGGATAACCTCTTAACTGGATAACTTCACGTCCATCCAAAGAATAATTCGCCAATCCATCTCCTCCAAGGAAGAATCTTTCAAACGGAACTAAACCTCTTTCTGAATTATAAGCTCCTAAGAAACCGAATTCAGCTAAAGAACGAAGGACTAATTTACCATAAACTTTTGTATAATTATCAGCTTTGAATTTAATTTTATAATATTCTAACCATTTGAATCGCTCTTGGTCGATTTTTGATGCATCTGGTGTACGAGTAATTACTCCATTTGTATTAGTCTCTTTTTGGTATTCTTCTCTATTTTTCAAGTTCTCATAGTCAACACCATTGAAAAGCGAATAAGGCAGTGTGAATTTTCCGGTAAGGCTGAATTCAGATCCATACATCGGGAAAATCGGGTTCAAACCTTTGTTATTTCTGCTTATTCCAATCGTATAGGCTAAGTTTCTAGAACTTCCGTCTCCAAAGGTAAATAAATTTGTGTTATAATTATTCAAGTCATAGTATTGAAAGCTAACTGCTTGCGATAATGTGAAATAATCATCTGGCACATTCAAACGTTTTGCATATCCAACAGAAAGCGATGTGATATTAAAACTCTTGCTTCTGTCAACGTCATTGTTTCCTGAGTATAAAAATTGCTTACTGTGTGACAATGAAGTAGAGAACTGAATTGGTTTTCTACCGCCTAACCATGGTTCTGTGAACGATAGGCTATACGTTTGGAAATAAGAGCTTCCTTGCAATCTCAATGCTAATTTTTGTCCGTCTCCCATCGGAAGCGGTTTGTAAGCATCTTTATTGAATATATTCTTGATCGAAAAGTTGTTGAACGAAAGACCTAATGTTCCGATGAAACCGCCACCGCCATAACCTCCTTGAAGTTCGATTTGGCTAGATCCTTTTTCTACTAAATGGTATTCGATATCAACTGTTCCTGCAGCCGGGTCTACATTCAAGAATTTTGGCTCAATTGCTTCCGGATCAAAGAATCCAAGCTGTCCGATCTCACGGACTGTTCTTACCAATTGTTCTTTGCTGTATTTTTGTCCTGGTTTTGTTCTTAGCTCGCGATAAATTACTTTATCATTTGTCTTGTCATTTCCAACAACAGAAATTTTGTTGAAATAAGCCATCGGACCTTCCATAATTCTGATTTCAAAATCAATGGTATCATTGGCGGTTCTTACTTCAACAGCATTGATTGTCGAAAATAAATAACCGTTATTTTGGTATAAATTCGTAATGTCGTCGCCGTCAGGTTTTGTCTTGTCTGCAATTCTTTTTTCTAGTAAAACACCGTTGTAAACATCACCTTTCTTGATTCCGAGCATGCTGTTCAAGCCTTGGTCAGAATAGATCGTGTTTCCTAAGAATTTGATATTACCAAAATAATATTTGTTTCCTTCTTCTACCTTGATTTTGATGGCAATAGTGTTGTTTTTTTCTTTGTAGGCAATTGAATCCGAAACTATTCGAGCGTCTCTGTATCCTTTTTCTTTGTATTTGTTGATGATTCCGGTTAAATCTTCAGTATATTTCTCCTTAATATATTTAGAGCCTTTCCAAAAACGAAGCGGAAATTTTCTCTTGGTATTTTTCATTGCGCCACGTAGCTTGGCATCTGAGAACTTCTCGTTTCCTTCAAAAACAATACTGCTGACTTTTACTTTGCTTCCTTTGTCAATATTTACGACCATTTTCACTTCGTTCCCGGCAGTTGTGTCAGGAATGGTGTTTATAGCAACTTTCGTATTAAAGAAACCGTCTTTTTTGTATTTGTTTTCGATGTAATTTTTTGTAGTTGTAATTAAGTTTTCATTGACAATCTTGCCTTTTGTAAGTCCGTTGTCTTTAATTAAACCTTCTACTTTTGATTTTTTGACACCTTGAATTTTAACTTCGCTCAGCTTTGGAAGCTCGCTAATTTGCATGTCAATATAGATGCTGTCTCCATTGATTCGATTTACATAAGTATCAATTTCACTGAATAAACCAAGTTTCCACAATTTTTTAATGGCAGCACTAATTTCTTCACCAGGAACAGTAATTTTTTGGCCTTTTTGAAGTCCAGCAAAAGTGACAACGGTTTGTTCGTTATAGCTTATTTTTCCAATTACTTTAACATCAGCTAAAATATATTGTCTTCCTTCATTGAATGGTAATCTTTCTTGGGCTTTTGCTTGAAAAATGTTTCCTAAAACTAATACGGTTAAGAATAGTTTAATGCTTTTGTCTAACATTAAAATTTTATTTAATTTGTTCACTTGTTTTTCCAAATCTTCGTTCTCTTTTTTGATAACTAATGATAGCCTCATATAAATCTTTTTCTCTAAAGTCAGGCCACAATACATCTGTAAAGTATAATTCCGCATAAGCTATCTGCCAAAGTAGGAAATTACTGATTCTGTGTTCGCCACTGGTTCTTATTAATAAATCTACGTCAGGTAAATTTTGCGTGTAAAGATGCTGATTAATAATTGATTCGTCAATAGCGTCTATTGAAATTATATTATTTTTAACTTTAGTGCTTATATTCTTGATTGCAGACACAATTTCTTCCCGTGAGCCATAGCTTAGCGCAAGGGTTAAGGTCATTCTGGTGTTGTTATTTGTTTCTGAAATTACGGCAGAAAGTTCCTTTTGTGCAGATTTTGGAAGCTTTTCAAAATTTCCAATAGTATTTAGTTTTATGTTGTTGTCCTTTAGTGTTTTAAGCTCGTTTTTTAGAGATGAAATAAGCAATTTCATTAAAGTGTCAACTTCAAGCTTCGGACGGTTCCAGTTTTCAGTAGAAAAGGCGTAAAGAGTAAGATTTTCAATCCCTAATTTTGCGCAGGTTTCAACAGTTTCCCTAACAGATTTTGTGCCATTTTCATGGCCAAAAGCTCTCAATAAACCTTTTTGTTTTGCCCAACGACCATTTCCGTCCATGATGATGGCCAGATGTTTAGGGAGGTTGTCTTTGTTTATAGTTTCTAGTAAGTTCATTTTATTCTGCACAGTAGCAAGGCTTGTTTCCAAAAGTATATGTCAAGGTAAAACCTGTAAAAACATACCAATCATTGCTATTTATATTTCCAAATCTTAATTCTTCAAAATTATCATTCTTAGGGTTGCTACCGTCAAGATTGTCCGTAAACGTATATCTTGCACCGACTTCAAATCCAAGAATTAATTTTTCTGCAATCCTCGTCTTAACGCCCACGGTCATCGGAATCGCCAATGCGCCCGTATCATAGTCTTCTTTTAACTCTTTTCCTTGAAAATAGTTCTCAGTATAAGCAAAATAACTCAAACCAGAATAGACATATGGCGTTAATAAAAAACCAGATTCATGCAAATTAAAGTCAAAAAAATTGAATTCAAGGCCTAAAGATAATTCTTTTACGCTATTTTCAAAGTTTAAGCCTCTTTGTTTTCTGCTTGGCATGTCAGAATCGGCGTCATCTGAAGTGATTTTTCCTTGCGTATAGGAAACTCTCCAAGAGTGCCTAGGACTTTTATTCCATTTGTATAATAAACCGAAAGCGCCTTTATTTGGGGCAATGTAGTTCGTTGGACCTATATCTCCAATGTAATTATTTCCTCCAAGAAAGAGACCGATCTCGTGGATTTGTGCGTTTGAAAATGCAAAACAGAAAAAACAGAAAAAAGTTGCTATTATCCGATTCATTATTGGAAAAAATAAGGGTGCAAATATAATAATTATGAGCACTTTATTTTACCTAAATATTAAATATGCTTAATTTTAGGCAAATAGAGTCTCAATTCGTTTAAAATAAACGGAAGTTAAGCGCTGATAGTATGAGAAGCCCTTATTTAATTTCTTCTGTCTTCCCCCCAAAGTAGCTTGCTTCGTAAAGTTTTCAAGAAGCTTTTGCCCGGAATTTCAATCATATTTATGTGGAAAGGCGTTTTTTTGATGGTTAAAACCGTGTCATTGTCGATTGATGCGATTCTAGAATCCAGCGAAACAAGATATTGTTCTTCTCTTCCGGAAACCTTTAATTTTATTTCTACATTATCAGGAATTACCAAAGGCCTTGCTGTTAAATTATGCGGTGCGATTGGCGTAATTACTAAACTTTGAGCTTCAGGAGTCAAAATTGGCCCGCCACAACTTAAAGAATATCCAGTAGAACCTGTAGGTGTAGAAATGATTAATCCGTCTGCCCAATAAGAATTTAAATATTCGTCATTCAAATACGTCTCGATCGTAATCATCGAAGTCGTGTCTTTTCGGCTGACAGAAATTTCATTCATGGCAAAATTCAAGCTTTCAAGCTCTGGAATGCTGGGCGAACTTTCCAAACTAATCAAAGTTCTTGGAGACAAAGTATAATTTCTGTCAATTACAAATTGCATCAATTCGTCAATATTTTCTTTTTGAACTGTTGCTAAAAAACCAAGCCTCCCGGCATTGATTCCTAAAATCGGAATTCCTGAATTCCTGACTAAAGTTGCTGCACGCAAAATCGTTCCGTCACCACCTATGCTGACTAAAATATCTACATCAGTTGGCAGATCATTAAAGTCATGGAAAGTAATATATTCTTTAGTGATGATTTTTTTTTCATAAAGCATCGCTAAAAAATCATCTTGAATAACCAGTTCTACATTGTTTTTATTGAAAAAGACAAAAATATCCCGAATTATTGGCTCTGTGCTGTTTTGGTAATATTGACCGTAAATGGCTACTTTCATTTTTTCTAATTAGATAATTTGGCAATCAGATAATTCGTTGATGAGTTGGATTTAGTAATTCGTCGCTCAAAGATAATCACCTAATTATCTAATTCGCTAATTTTCTAATTGCTATATATTAAGGTATTTGTCTAAATAATCTGAACGTTCTTTTAGCGCGTTCAAATAGTTGTCTTCTTGGTGTTCTGAGATTATTTCGTAATTATATCTTCTGAAAGTTTGGATGATTTCGTTCATCGCTCCCAAAGTTATTTTTACAGTAATTTGAACTTTATCTGATTCTACATTAGAAATGAAAAGACCCAAAATTTTGCCGTTATTGCTTTCTACAATCTGCGTAATTTGGCTCATCGAATAATCATTAATGTCTTTTTCTATAATAATAATGCCTCCCATTTCCTTTAAAAACGGAGTTTCGTGAAAGAATTTTACAATATCGGTGATGTCATAGTAGCCTATATATTTATTGGTATCGTCTAAAACAGGAACGACGCTGGTGTGATTTCTTGCAAAAACTTCCAAAACATCCAGCCAGATCATGTTTGTTCTGGCATAAAATCCTTCTAAAGTATAGCGGTAATCAGAAACTTTTTTGTCGGTATCAAAAGTTTCTACATCGTCAAGCGCAATACTTCCAATATAAACTCCCTCATCTAAAACCGGAAAATGTGAAAATGACAGCTCGGCAAAAAAATCTTGCACTGCCTCAATTGATTCTTCAAGGGAAATGGCCTTGATGTCGTTGTTGATGTATTCCGTAATTTCTGTCATAGCCTAAAGTCAATAATCGATGCAAAATAATCAAAAAATAGCACAAAATGCCTTGTTTTACTTTGTATTTTTGTGGTAAATAATATTCTCAAAAAGTATTCCAATGACAAAATTAAGCGTAAACATAAATAAAATTGCCACTTTAAGAAACGCAAGAGGTGGAAATGTTCCTGATTTATTGCAGGTTGCAAAAGATATCGAGCGTTTCGGCGGACAAGGAATTACGATTCATCCAAGGCCGGACGAGCGCCATATTCGCTATCAAGATGCTCGTGATTTGAAATCAATTGTCACAACAGAATTTAATATCGAAGGAAATCCGGAAAGAAAATTTATTGATTTAGTTCTGGAAGTAAAGCCGGCCCAAGTGACTTTGGTTCCAGATGCAGACGACGCAATTACTTCAAATGCAGGTTGGAACACAATAAAAAATCAAGATTATTTAAAGGAAATTATTCAGGAATTTCAAAGAAACGGAATTAGGACTTCCATTTTTGTAGATCCGGTTCTGGAAATGATTGAAGGTGCTAAAAAAACTGGAACAGAAAGAATTGAACTATATACGGAAGCTTTCGCGCATGAATATGGTTTGGGAAATAAATCTGGAATTGATTCGTATGTAGAAGCTGCAAAATTAGCAAATGAATTAGGTTTAGGAATTAACGCAGGCCATGATTTGAGTTTAGATAATATTCAATTTTTTCAGCAGAATATTCCAGGATTGCTGGAGGTTTCAATTGGGCATGCTTTGATTTCAGAATCTATATATTTAGGATTAGAAAACGTGGTGAATATGTATCTTCAGAAGTTGAAGTAATTTATAAATTATAATTCATAACTCATAATTAAAATTATGCTGTATTCAAAAATAGAAGGGGAAGGAAAACCGCTTTTAATTCTCCACGGATATTTAGGAATGTCTGATAACTGGAAAACTTTAGCGGGTCAATTTGTTTCAGAAGGATTTCAAACGCACGCTTTAGATTTAAGAAATCACGGAAGAAGTTTTCATTCCGATGAATTTACTTATGATGCCATGGTTCAAGATATTTTGGATTATTGCAAAGAAAATAATCTAGAAAAAGTTTCGATTATAGGCCATTCAATGGGAGGGAAGGTTGCGATGTTTTTTGCAACAAAATATCCAGAAATGGTAGATAAATTGATTGTGGCAGATATAGGTCCGAAATATTACAGGCCACATCATCAGGATATCATGGCGGGATTAAACGCAGTTGATTTTTCCCAAAAACCAGACCGCTCCCAAGTTGAAGAAATCTTAAAACAGTACATTCCTGATTTTGGAACTCGACAATTTTTGATGAAAAGTTTGTATTGGGTCGAGCCGGGTCAGCTTGGCTTCAGATTTAATTTGCCAGTTTTTAATGAGAAAATTGATAATATTGGACAAGTGCTTCCTGAAAATGCAATTTTTGAAAAACCAACGCTGTTTTTAAAAGGAGGGAATTCAAATTATATAAAAGAAGAGGATTTTGAACTGATAAGACATCATTTTCCAAATTCTGAGATTAAAACAATTCCAAATGCGGGGCACTGGCTTCATGCTGAAAACCCAAAAGATTTTTACCAAGAATCGATTTCTTATTTATTAAAATAAAAATTGAAATAAAAAAAATCCCTTTCTGAAAAGAAAGGGATTTTTGCATTTATAAAAATTGCTAATTATTTTTTAGCGAATTTGATTGTTTCAGTAGCTCCTAAATCGTTAGTAACTTGTAAAACATACATTCCTGTTTTTAAAGAAGAAACATTGATAGCAACTTCAGTTTGTGCAGAGAAATCTTGGTTTAATACTTGTTTTCCTAAGATGTCAAATGCAACAACTTTGCTGATGCTAGCTCCTTTTAAGTTTAAAATGTTGTTAGCAGGGTTTGGGTAAGCAACAATTTTAGTTTGGTTGTTTTTTACGTCATTTACGCCTAACGTACCAGTAAATTTGTAAATTCCACCTTCTAAGTTAGCATCAACAAATCCTCCAGCCCAACCTGTAGATATGTTTGCAAAAGCAACTCCAGTTTTTTGTTGAACATTAGCATTTCCTTGGGTTGTAGTTTCAATTACCGTCCAAGTAGTTGCGTTATCAGTACTAAATCCAGAATAGAAAACATAAGGGCTAGCTGCTGTTCCAGCTCCAGTTCTGCCTGTGCCTACTAAAGTTGTTGTTCCAGGTACATATGCCATAGTTGTATATGGTGCTGTATAGCTAACTCCTGACGTCCATGTAGTTCCGCCATTTGTGGTTTTGTACAAAGTATTTGTTGTTCCAACTGTCCCGATAAGAATACCATTGTTGCTATCGCTAAAATAAATTCTTCCAGAAGCAGCTGTTGAGCCAAAATCCGTAATTGGGGTAGCTAATTTTGTCCAAGTTGCACCTTGGTCTGTTGTTCTGTAAAGCCTACCTTGATTTGTTACAAACCAAAAAGAATTTCCAGCGCCAACATTTCCGCCATTGTATCCGTATTCGTCAGAATTTTCTGGTGCAGGCGTTGCTACTGGAGTCCATGTTGTTCCTCCGTCTGTTGTTCTATATACTTCAAAAGAACCATTTATTGGATCTCCTTCGGTTATACCAACATTTGCATTAAAAAAGTGAACTACGTTGAAAAATGACGCGGCACCATTATATGCTGTAGAATTTTGACGTACCCAAACAGTTCCGCCATCTGATGTTTTCCAAACCCCACCTTTACCTGCTGTAGGTGATACCGCTCCAACCCAAGCAGTTGTGGCATTTACAGCTGAGATATTTGTCATTTCAAGAGTTGAATTCCCTAAAGAAACAGTACCTGGAATCCAGTTTGTTCCGCCATCAGTAGTTCTTGTAAAATCTTGTAAATTTAAATCGTTTACTGAACCGTCATATCCTAAAGCCCAGACAGTGCTTGCGTCAATCACTTGAAAGTCTTTAACGCCTTCAGATTCACTTATGAAATTTGTGTTTTGCTTTGTCCATTGCGCATTCATCACGCCAGAAACGGCTAAAAATGCTGAAAGAAGTAATGTTTTTTTCATGATTATATTTTTTTTAGTTTTAGTAATGAATTTCAAAGATAAAAAAAGATTTATAATATTCTATTTCTATTTTTATTTTTTGTATAATTTAACATTGATTGAAATATTTATTACATTTATAGCTTGTAAAAATAATAAGTAGGGATAATGAATATAATAATCAGAATTTTTTTGACGGCGGTACTAGTAATGATCATTGCGCATTTTTTGCCAGGAATAGCACTTCAAGGCAGTCATGGTGTTTCTTCGGGCAATTTTATGACCGCAATTTATGTGGCAATTGTTCTAGGCCTTTTGAACTTATTTATTAAGCCGATATTAGTGTTATTAACGCTTCCAGTTACGTTTTTTACTTTCGGATTATTCCTTCTGGTTATTAATGCGCTGATTATTATGTTGTGTGCTAGACTAGTTGACGGCTTTGCGGTTGAAAACTTTTTAACTGCGCTTTTATTCAGCTTGATTCTGTCTATTTCGCAGTCAATTGTTTTCTCTCTAACTGGCGGTGATAAGTAATTCAGCAAATTTGATAGCAATAACATATTGGTTTTGTTAATCCTATATTAATACATTAACGTAAAACTTGGTTGGGTTGTAAAAATGTTATAATTTTGCAACCCAATTTTAGTATGTAAAAAAATGAATATTACAAGAAATAATGTTGACGCTTTAAATGCGGTTGTAACAGTTGAGATCTCTAAAGCAGATTATGCTCCACAAGTTGATAAAGTTTTAAAAAATCACTTGAAAAACGCTAGCATTCCTGGATTTAGAAAAGGTGCGGTTCCAATGAGTCTTATCCAAAAACAATATGGAAAAGCGGTTTTACTAGAAGAAGTAAACAAAGTATTACAAGACAACTTAGGAAAATATATAGCTTCACAAAAATTAGATTTGTTAGGAAATCCAGTTCCTGTGCAAAAAGAAATCGATTGGGACCAAGAAGATTTTTCTTTTGATTTTGAACTAGGAATTGCTCCAGAATTTGAAGTAAATTTAGAGGCTAAAAACGACGTGGTTCTTTACAAAATCACGGCTGACGATAAAATGTTGAACGACCAAGTGGAACGTATTCAAAAACAATACGGAAAACTGATTTCGCAAGACACAGTGGAAGAAAGTTTTGACGTAACTGGAACTTTCAGAAACGAAGAAAAAGGAATCGAAAGCCCGGCAACTTTTGCTTTGGATATTTTCAAAGACAAAAAAACTGCAAAGAAATTCATCGGTAAAAAAGTTGGCGATGTGGTGACTTTGAACACAAAAGGGTTGTTTGACGACGACCACAAATTAATGGATTACTTAAAAGTAGACCACGATGACGTTCATGGTTTAGATATCGATGTAGACTTTACAATCGAAGAAATCAACGCTACAGAATTGGCAGAATTGAATCAAGAATTATTCGACAAATTGTTCGGAGAAGGAAACGTAACTTCTGTGGAGCAATTGAAAGAAAAAATCAAAGAAGATGCTGAAACGCAATTCGCTTCTCAAGCAGACCAAAAATTCTTGAATGACGTTACGGCTTCCTTATTAGAAACTACAAAATTCGACCTTCCGGCTTCATTCTTGAAAAAATGGATTCAAACTGTGGGTGAAACTCCGTTGACTCCAGGGCAGGCAGAAGAAGAATACGCACGTTCTGAAAACGGTTTGCGTTACCAATTAATCGAAGGAAAAGTTTTGGCTCAAAACAATCTTCAAATCACTTTTGAAGACTTAAAAGCATACACTTCTGACGTAATCAAAAAACAAATGGCACAGTTTGGTCAAATGAACCCAACAGAAGCTGACGTGGAAGGAATCGTGGCAAGAGTGCTTTCAAACCAAGAAGAAGTAAAAAGACTTTCGCAACAAGTAATGAGCGAAAAAATGCTAAACTTGTTCAAAGAGAAAATCAACGCAAAAACAAAAGAAGTTTCTTACGAAGAATTTATCAAAGAAATGTACGGAGAATAATTTTGTATTGAAAATTCATTATACTTAAGGCGTCAAAATTAATAGTTTTGGCGCTCTTTTATTTGAAGCTTTTCCGGCTTTTCGTTTCAAGTTTTTTTATGAAAACCTTTTTTTGCAAGAATAAAAAAGAGCTTCCGCTGGTCGCTTTTTTTCTTCAGCAAAAAATAGGCCTCCCTTAAAAAAAGCTTTTCACTGCAATCCGGGCTAAAAATCGAATTGACATATTTAAGAATAATAAGAATTCGTTTCACAATTTGCACGAACTTTGTTATCTTTAAAAATAGAATTGAAAAATAAAGTTGTGAGGACTTGTTTCAAGAATTATAGAGATCCTTCCTTCGTCAGGATGACAAGATTGTGATTAAACTGAATACTGAAACTAGAAACTGCCAACTGAAATTCATAACTCATAACTTATAACTCATAATTTAACTATGGACTACGGTAAAGAATTTAAAAAATTTGCTACAAAGCACCACGGTGTAAATAGTATGTATTACGATAAAATCGTAAGCAGCATGACACCATATATCATCGAAGAAAGACAATTAAATGTATCGCAATTAGACGTTTTTTCACGTTTGATGATGGACAGAATCATTTTCCTTGGAACAGGAGTTGACGATCATATCGCCAATATCATCCAAGCACAACTATTATTTTTAGAAAGCGTTGACTCTGCAAAAGATGTTCAGATTTATATCAATTCTCCAGGCGGAAGCGTTTACGCAGGATTAGGTATTTATGACACAATGCAATACATCAAACCAGACGTAGCAACAATCTGTACAGGAATGGCGGCGTCGATGGGAGCTGTTTTGCTTTGCGCTGGAGCGGAAGGAAAACGTTCGGCTTTGCCACATTCAAGAGTAATGATTCACCAACCATCTGGTGGCGCGCAAGGCGTTGCAACAGATATGGAAATCAACTTACGCGAAATGTTGAAGTTGAAAGAAGAATTATACGAAATCATCTCGAAGCATTCAGGACAATCTTTTGAAAGAGTTCACAAAGATTCAGAAAGAGATTACTGGATGAAAGCTGATGAAGCGAAAGAATACGGAATGATTGATGAAGTATTGAGAAGAAGTTAAAAAAAGAGTTACTAAGTCGCTAAGTTGCAAAGTCAAATTTGAAAGTAAATTACGATCAGAAACTTTGCAACTTAGTACCTTTGCAACTTTGCAACTAAATAAATATGGCTAAAGAAGTATTAGAGTGTTCTTTTTGTGGAAGGAAAAAGCCAGAAACAAATCTGTTGATTGCAGGAATTGACGCGCACATTTGCGACAAATGCATCGAACAGGCGCACGGAATTGTTATTGAAGAATTAAAACAAAACAAAAAAGGCAACATGTCTTCTGATTTAGTTTTGCAAAAGCCAAAAGAAATCAGAGCCTTTCTTGATAAGTACGTAATTGGGCAAGACCAGACTAAAAAAGTAATGTCAGTTGCTGTTTACAATCACTACAAACGTTTAATGCAACAGCAATTAGACGATGAAGTGGAAATCGAGAAAAGCAATATCATCATGGTTGGACAAACTGGAACAGGAAAAACATTGGTGGCAAAAACCATCGCAAAAATGTTAGACGTTCCTTTGGCAATCGTTGATGCGACTGTTTTGACAGAAGCGGGCTACGTTGGAGAAGATGTGGAAAGCATTCTGACAAGATTGCTTCAAGCAGCAGATTATGACGTGGCAAAAGCCGAAAGAGGAATCGTTTTCATCGATGAGATTGATAAAATTGCTAGAAAAAGCGATAATCCGTCGATAACAAGAGACGTTTCTGGAGAAGGCGTACAGCAAGCTTTACTGAAATTATTGGAAGGAACGGTTGTAAATGTACCGCCAAAAGGCGGAAGAAAGCATCCAGACCAAAAATTCGTGGAAGTAAACACGCAAAACATTTTGTTCATCGCAGGTGGTGCTTTTGACGGAATTGAAAGAATTATTTCAAAACGTCTGAACCGTCAAGCTGTCGGATATTCGTCTTCAAAAAATGTAGATAATATTGACAAAGACAATTTGTTGCAATATATCATTCCAAAAGACATCAAAGATTTCGGATTGATTCCAGAAATTATTGGTCGTCTTCCAGTGTTGACGCACATGGATCCTCTGGATAGAGAAACATTGAGAGCCATTTTGACAGAGCCTAAAAATGCTTTAATCAAACAATACCAAAAGCTTTTTGCGATGGACGAAGTTGATTTCACCATTTCAAACGAAGCTTTGGATTATGTTGTCGATAAAGCTTTAGAATACAAACTAGGAGCTCGTGGACTTCGTTCGTTATGCGAAGCAATCTTGACTGACGCTATGTATGACTTGCCAAGTTCAGACCACAAAGAATTGACAATTGATGAAGATTATGCTAAAAATGCTTTAGATAAAAATCTATTGCAGCGTTTGAAAGCGGCGTCTTAATTGAAATTATAAAAACAAAAAATCCCGATTCTCATCGGGATTTTTTGTTTCTTTTTGCCACAGATTAAAATTAAAAGAATTAAATGGATTGATTTTAGAATCTGTGAAAATCCTTTAATCTGTGGCAAACTATTTAGCCATAAATTCACGAATTGATTTGTGTGAATTCGAGCACAATTCGTGGCAAAATTTTAAAGTCCTTTACCACCTTCTTTAACTTTCTCAACATCAATATTAGTATTTTCAGTTTTCAGTTTTAAGTTTCCAAAGTTATATGTCAACGAAATTCTGAAAGTTCTAGAATCTTGTTTTTCGTAAAAGTTTGTTCTCAAATTTTTACCTTCAATAGAAGCATTTACTTCATTTACGTTAAAAATATCAAAGCAGTGAACGCCTAATTTTAGCTTTTTATCCATGAAATCTTTGTTGAAAGAAATGTCAAATTGCTGAATCGGCTTTTCAATTCTATAAATTTCCCAATTTCCTTTTGGTAGGAAGAAATAGTTCATATTATTCACAATTCCCCACGGAAGATTAATTTGCGACTGCATGCTGAAATTTACCATTCCTTTATTTTCAAAAGTGAAATCATAACCTTCGATATCCGTTTTTACGTAGCCGATATTCATATAGATATAATTCATTTTTTCAATCTCATTCATGCGTTTTCCAAATTCTTCTTTGCTTTTAAAGAAATAATCCAACGGAATCGGGAAAGACAAATAAGCGCTGAAAGTCTTGATTTTATCAAACGATGCAAAAGTTCTATTGCTTACCAATTCACCATCTTCGGCACTAAAAAGAAATTGCGTGTCATCTTTTGCAACCGTGTAATTTGCCCCTAAATTCACATATTGAAACGCAGAAATCTTGAAAGCATAATTGTCAAAATAAATGGGTTGCAAGGCAATGTTTCCTACAGAAGTATTATATCTGTTGAAGTTGGAATTGTTGTTAGGGTCAATTCTGTAGTAACCGGGCTGTGACACTTTTTTAGAATACGAAGTGCTGATGTTTATTTGTTCCGTAGCTTGATACAAAATACTAGCGTTTGGATAAAATCTAGAATTATTGAATTCAATCTTATCGGCAACAGTGCTTGCTTCTCGCTTCACGTCAAAATTTTCAAAACGAATTCCAGCTGTGAAATTGAACTTTTTATATTTTTGCCTAGCTTCTGCATAAAACGCTAAATTATGTTCTGTGTAATCAAAATCTATTTCTGATTCATACAATCCTGATCCAAAAATAGCATCATTATCGGCCTCAAAATTATATTTCCCTAAGTTTTTTACATCAGTTGTATTGTATTTTCCTCCTGTATTGATAGAAAATCCAAGCTTCTCAAAAGGAATTGCAAAATCATATTTCAAGTAATAATTAGTCAGTCCAAAATCAATATCTGAATTATTGAAAGTATAATTGTTGTTCTCAAAAGAAGTTGATTCGCTCAAAGGCGTTCTGTCAAAAACATTGGTGTAAGCAGTGATATCAAATGTTCTTCCCAAAGTGTCCAGCTTCGTTTTATACTGCAAACTTAACTCATGATTGTTTGCCTTTGATTTAGAAATTCCCTTATTTTCGAAATTAATGGTGTTGTTAAGCGTAGAACTTTCATTATCATTTCTATCGCTGGAAAGACTCATGTTGTAATTAAAAAGGACGTTCGATTTCTCAGATAATTTATAATTCAAACCCGTTCTCCAATATACATTTCTAAAAGTCTGATGGTCAAAACTTTCCTGATTAAGTTGAATTGGAGGATTGAAAAAAGTAAATTCCTGTCCGTTTTTGTTTCTATTTTCTCCTTCAATATAATTTACGCCAACCATCGTCTGCCAGCTCAAATTATTTTCTTTTCCGTTTAAAAGAATCTGCGGACTCGGTTTTTGGTATTTGTTGAAGTTGTAATTCATATTAAAACTCGCATTGATACCTTTCATTTTCTTGCCATTCGTAATAATATTGATGATCGAACCGCTGGCATTGGCATCATAAGAAGCACCCGGATCATAAATAAGTTCGATTTTTTCAATAGAATTCGCAGGAAGACTGTTCAAATAATTTTGCAAATCTGTTCCAGATAAATTGCTTGGCGCGCCGTCGATGTAAACCACAACGCCTTTTCCGTTCAAAGTAAGTCCGCCAGCCGGAGAAGTCACTACGCCGGGAAGTTTTTTTACCGCTTCATAAGTTGTGCCGCTGTTCAACAAACCATTTTCTTTGATGCTGATCGTCGTTTTGTCAGATTCAACTTTCATGTATTGGCGCTGGTTTCCATAAACGGTAACTTCGCTCAAGTCATTCGTTTTGTCAGATAAAGTGACAGATTGGATAATTTTCGTTTTGTTTTCTGGCGTAATTTCAAAATCTAATTTTGTTCCTTTAATATTCAAGCCTGAAATTGTAAAGGAATATTTTCCCAAAGCAAGATTTTTTGTCAGTGTAAATTTACAGCCAACGCTTTGGTAAGTACCGATTTTTGTCTTTTTGCCGTCTTCGATTTTTTCTAATAGAATTTCTCTTTCAGCCACATCATTTTCGCAAGCTACAGCATTTAAAGTGCTGTTTAATTCTATGTAAGTCGGCGATTGTTGGGCAAATGCAAAACTGCTTAAAGTGAAAGCAACTGCAATTAATAGTGATTTCATTTTGATTGATTTGATTGATGATATCTATCAGACTGTTAAAATGAAATTTTGTTACAAAGAATTTACAAAAAATTTAAAAAGAAAAATCCTGCTCAGAAAGCAGGATTGAAAAGTAAGTGTTTTTAAAATTCAGAAATTTCTAAATTCATTTCTAATAATTCTTCCAAATAATTCCTTTGATTAGATAATCTAGGAATCTTATGTTGACCGCCCAATTTATCTTGTTCTTTCAGCCAATCATAAAATAAATTAGCTCTCGCGACATTCAAAATCAAGGGATTTAAAGTCATGTTATTGTAACGTTTTGCTTCGTAATCAGAATTTAAGGATTGCAATGTATCGTCTAAAATTTGCCTAAAATCTGCAACATTTTCAGGAGGACTTTTAAATTCGATCATCCATTCGTGCGCGCCTTTTTCTCTTCCTTCCATAAAAACAGGAGCAACAGTATAATCGATGACTTCAGAATTGGTCAATTTGCAAGCTTTGGCAATTGCCTTGTCCGTATTCTCGACAATTAATTCTTCACCAAAGACATTAATGTGGTGTTTTGTTCTGCCGCTCACGCGAATTCTATACGGATTTAAAGAGGTGAATCGAACGGTGTCGCCAATCATATAACGCCACAAACCGGCATTTGTGGTAATAACGATTGCATAATTTTTGTTCAATTCCACTTCCGATAAACGAACAACTTTTTGATTTGGAGTTCCAAAAGTATCCATCGGAATAAATTCATAGAAAATTCCGTAGTCTAACATCAGCAATAAATCGCTTGAATTGTTGAGGTCCTGGATGGCAAAAAATCCTTCGGAAGCATTGTAAATTTCATAATATTGAAAGCCAGAACCAGGAAGTATCTTTTTATATTGGTCGCGATACGGTTCAAAACTCACGCCACCGTGGAAATAAACTTCCAGATTTGGCCAGATTTCCAAAAGATTTCCTTTGCCTGTTGCTTCTAAAGTTTTGTTCATCAAAACCAGCATCCACGACGGAACTCCAGCAAAACTCGTCACATTTTCATGAATTGTTTCGTTGATAATCGCCGGAATTTTGGTTTCCCATTCGCTCATCAACGACACTTTATTGCTTGGCGTACTGCTGAATTCGGCCCAAATTGGCATATTGTCAATCAAAATCGCTGACAAATCGCCGAAGAAAGTATTATTGTCTTCATACAATTGTTTACTTCCGCCTAATCGAAGGCTTTTTCCAGTAAACAATTGCGATTCTTCATTATTATTTAGGTACAAACTCAACAAATCCTTGCTTGCATTATAATGGCAATTTTGCAAAGATTCATTGCTCACGGGAATAAATTTGCTCTTGGAATTAGTTGTTCCGCTTGATTTTGCAAACCATTTTATCGGCGTGTTCCAAAAAACATTCTGCTCGCCAGTTCGCGTTCTTTCGATCAAAGGTTCAATGTCTTCATAAGTGGAAACAGGAACTCTTTCAATAAATTCTTTGTAGGATTTTATAGAAGAATAATCGTATTGCTTGCCAATGACAGTATGTTCTGCCGTTCGAATCAAGTTTAAAAGCAATTCTTCCTGAACCTCATTTGGGTATTTGAGGAACAATTCAATCTGGTGGATTCTCTTTTTTAAGAACCACGTTGCCACCGAATTGATTATTGGTAACGCCATTTTTTAGGTTTGAGTTATGTTTTTTGAGTTATGAATTTCTAACTTTACCAAAAATAGGAAAAAATTATCGAAAGTTTTATGACAAATATCATAAAGCACTTGTCATAAATCTGAAATCCAAAATCATAAATTAATTCACAATGCAATACGAAGGTGTTCTTTCAAAAATGGAAACAGAATTCGGATCTCCGATTCAATATTATCTGACTTTTGAAAATAGTTTTTTGAACGTAAATCAGGCTTTGAACAAATATATCGAAATCAGCTTTCAAGGCTATCAATGCTTAAATTGTTCCAAGAAGAAAAAGATTTTCCGTCAAGGATTTTGCTACGATTGTTTTTATAGCAGTCCGGCGGTTGGTGATTGGATTATGCGTCCAGAATTAAGCACGGCACATTTGGGAATTGCTGACCGCGATTTAGATTATGAAACGCGCGTTCAATTGACGCCACACGTGGTTTATCTGGCGTTGTCAAGCGACGTAAAAGTAGGAGTGACGCGCAAAACACAGGTTCCCACAAGATGGATTGACCAAGGTGCTTGCGAAGCAGTTTCTGTCGTGGAAGTACCAAATCGCTACTTGGCGGGAATTACCGAAGTCGCTTTAAAAAATCATTTTGTAGATAAAACCAACTGGCGAAAAATGCTTCAGAACGAAGTTTTAGATATGGATATGTTGAATGAAAAAGCACGTGTTTTCGACTTTCTGCCCGAAGAAGTGAAGCAATATTTTAATGCTGATTTGGATGAACATTTTGTGATGAATTATCCGGTTTTGCAACATCCGAAGAAAGTCACGGGATTGAATTTAGACAAAACACCAAACTTCGCCGGGAAATTAGTCGGAATAAAAGGCCAATATTTAATCTTTGAAGACGGAACTGTTTTTAACGTGAGAAGCTTTGAAGGCTATGTCGTCGGAATGAATATCATATAAAAAACAAAGCCTGCAAATTTAAATTGCAGGCTTTGTTTTTTGGAGTAATTACTCTTTTTTCTTTTTATTGAACAGACCTTTAATTCCTTCAGTCACTTTATTTTTTACATCTTCCTTTGGAGTTGTGGTTGTGGTTTTTGTCGTGTCTTTTGGCTTATTTCCGCCTAAAAGATTTCCTAAAGCGCTGGTTCCTTGATTGATTAATTTGTCTTTTTGAGATTTAACCAATTCCGTTGCCAGTTTTGTAATCGCTTGCTGCATATCCGTAGAAACTTTTGGATTTTTAAAATTTCCGGTAAGAATCGCCGTTACCGGAATGTTTTCCAATTTGCTAGCTTCTGCAGGAGTCAATTTTGCAATCAATTTGTTAGCATCAGTTCCTAAATATTTCGCAGGAACATCAAATTTGATATTGTAATTCATCGTTTGGTCAAAACCATGCTGGCCACCAACATTTACTTTAATATCCTGGTATTTTATATCAAAAGGCTTAACATTTACTTTTCCATCTTTAAAAGTAAGATTCGCTTTCAAATCATTCAGGTTTAATTTTGAAAGATCAATGAATTTTACACTTTCGTCTAATTTATTCAAAACCGTCGAATTCTTAGAATTGATCGTAGTTGAAAGCAATTGGCCAAATAAATCTCCTGACAAAGTATTCAAATCAGGCGTCATTTCTTTAGGATCTAAAAATCCTGAAAGATTAATTTTTGAGTTCAATTTTCCGTTAATCGCATCAGCAATCGGGGCGATTTTTTTCAACATGTCCAATTGCGTAAACGTTTGGTTGATATCCACAGTTGAAAGCCCTAAATCCATGGTGAAAGTCGGTTTTGCAGTCTTTGTAGAAACATTTCCGTTTGCGGTAATCAATCCGTTGAAAATTGAAGTTTTGATATTTTGCAAAGTTACCGCTTCGTCTTTCACGATGATTTTTCCTGACACATCTTTCAAATTCAAATTGTCATAAACCACAGTATTTGCTGAAGCGTTCAAAGTCACATTAATCAACTTCGGAATTTTCACAGCTTCCGTCGTAGTCGTTTTATTATTTACCGTAGTTTCAGTTTTCGTCATAAAATCAGATACCAAAAACTGGTTTGATTTCATCGTAAAGTTTCCTCGCAATTCTTGGTTTTTGAAAGCATAGCCTAAGAAATTTTCCAAAGTTCCATTAACTTTCAAATCTGTTTTTCCTGTTGTCACATCCAATTGTTTCAAGTCAATTTTTTGGTTTGAAAATTGGGCAATGGCCGTATTGATGGCATACGCTTTTTTATCGGCATCAACATATTTGAAACCAGTAATGCTAGCGTTTCCAGAAGCTTGAATGTTTTGATAATTGTTAGTTTCCACCGATTTCATGTCAAATTTCGTAGCAACATCCGCTTTTAAAATACCAGAAAGTGGCGTGTCTAATTTCACAGGATACGCTTTTGAAACATTCGATAAATTAATGGTTCCGTTTAATTTTGCATCTACCAACGGATTATCCATAATATTTCTCACATTCGCTTTTGCATTAAAAACATCTTGGTCAATCCTGAAAGATAATTTGTCTAAATTGACATAAGTGTCCTTCATATTTCCAGTTTCATTGATGATTTTAGTATCAATAATGATATTGTCAACTGATTTTGGAAGATCTGGATATTTGAACGAGGCATTGTTTGAAGCAATTTCTAAGTTGAATTTTGGAATCGTAGTTTCAGTCAAAGTTCCTTTCGCAAAACCGGAAACTTTAAAGTCTCCCGTCGTTTTTACATTGGCCAAATTTCCAGCATAAGCTTCTGGAATCACACCCAAAAAGTTTTTGAAAGAAGAAGTCGGCGTCTTAAAAGTCAGGTCATATTCTTGGCCTTCTTCCTTCATTTGGATAAATCCGTTGAATTCTAAAGGCAATTGATTAATCAATGCTTTGTTGTCTTTAAAAGTATATTTGCTGTTTTCTAAATCAATTCCTAAAACTGCGGTCAAATCTAATTTTACATTTTTCATGTAATTCGTTTTGTCCATATCCAAAGAAACTTTTGCAGTAGTTTTTGTATCCAAATCTAATTTCGAAGCGGCGAAGTTTCCTTTTCCTGTATGATTTAAACTATCGATAACCATTTTTACTTTAGAGCGCTCGTCAAAATAGGTGAAACGAAGGTTTTCAATTTCATAATTCTGAATATTCATAGCAAAAGGCTTGCTTTTTGAATCATCCTTTTTTTCTTTATCGTCCTTGATTGCAATATCAAAATTGCCCAATCCATTCTTGTCGAAAAGAATATTTACGACAGCATTTTTAGAAGAAAATGATTCCAAGTTCATTGGTTCGCCGTCTCCTTTAAATAATTCTTTGATTGACATTTTTAAATTAACTTCCCCAGAATAAAACAAAGTATCGCCTGCAAATGGCGCTTTATTGATAATGCTTAATTTATCAATTGTCACATTAGCTTTCGGGAAACTCTTGAACAAACTCAAGTCTACATCTTCAAATGCAACTTTTGCATCTACATTTTCATTAATGGATTTTACTACGAGTTCTTTGATTTTATCCTTAAAAAGGAATGGCGCCGCAAACAAGGCAACGATTAAAACTAGCAAAAAAATACCTACGGCTTTTAAAATTTTCTTTAACATGATGATAATTATTTGTTTGGCGAAATTATAACAAAAATCAAACCGATTTACTTAATTAAAACATAAAAAGTTAATTAGTCAGTTTTTAAGAGATAAAATGATTCAGATAAGAAATAAAAAAAATTGGAGTACTTGTGCTCCGATTTTCTGTGATTTATTTGATGTTTATTTCAAAAGGCATCAGCGCTTGCATTCCTTTTTGAGCGCTCATTCTTCGAATTTGTTCAATCATTTGGTAATTTTCTTCGCCAACTTCTTCCTTAATAAAGGATTCTTTTGACTGCATGAAAGGCATTCCTCCGAAAAGTGAGGCAAAATCTTTTTCATATTCTGGATAATTTTTAGTCTTGTATTTTTTTAATTTCACCATTTCGGCAGCCGCTTTTATGGCATCATCCATTCCTCCAATTTTATCTACAAGACCAATTTTTAATGCATCCGCTCCAGTCCAAACTCTTCCTTGCGCAATGGCATCAACTTGCTCAAATTTCATTTTTCTTCCAGTCGCGACACGAGTTACAAAGACATTGTAGATGTTTTCTACACTTTCTTGAATCGTATTTTTTGTATTATCATCTAAAGGAGTAAAAATGCTGTAACCCGCCGCATTTTGGTGCGTTTTAACTTGTTCGGTATGAATTCCTATATTATTGGTAAGTTTTGTAATATTAGGAAGCGTTCCAAAAACTCCGATAGAACCTGTAATCGTAGTTTCTTCAGCATAAATTTTACTAGCATTGCAGGCAATATAATAACCTCCCGAAGCCGCAAGATTTCCCATAGAAACTACAACTGGCTTCACTTTTTTAGTCAATTCAATTTCTCTCCAAATCAGGTCAGAAGTCAATGCGCTTCCGCCCGGACTGTCGATTCTCAAAACAATTGCTTTCACATTTTTGTCTTTTCTGGCTTCTTGAAGTGAACGTCGCATTGAGCCTTCACCAACGATATTTACATCGCCTTCGCCAGTCAAAATCATACCTTGAGCGTAGATAATTGCAATTGTTCCGTCACCAGAAGATTTTGAAGAAGTCGCCACATTGTGCGCATAATCAATAATATCGACTGTATTATAATCTTCCTCTTTTTTCACTTTCAGCGCTTTTCGAATTCCGTTGTGGTATTCGTCTTCATAAGCTACTTTGTCCACCAATTTCTCTGCTTTTGCCATTTCTGGAGTTCTAGCTAATAATCCATTGGCAATTTCATTCAGTCTTTCTACAGAAATTTTTCTGCTTTTTGAAATATCTTTCGCTACTGAATTCCAAATTGAGTTCAATAAAGCGGTTGTCTGCTCGCGGTTTGCCTCGCTCATTTCATTGGCAAGATAAGGTTCTACGGCACTTTTATATTTTCCGTGACGAATAACTTCCATCTTCACACCAGTTTTTTCTTGGAAATCTTTGTAGAACATCACTTCCGAAGAAAGTCCTTTGAAATCCATTTCTCCAACCGGATTTAAGTAAATTGTGTCAGCCACAGAATTCAGATAATATTCTTTCTGCGTAAAAGAATTGGCATACGCAACCACAAACTTTCCTGATTTTTTGAAATCTTCCAATTTGTCGCGAAGTGCTTTGCTTTGTGCCATTCCGATTAAGGAAGTATTGTTTAAGATAGAAATTCCTTTGATTTTATCGTCCGTTTTTGCAGCGTCGATGGCATTGATAATATCTGAAAGTCCGTTTGTTTTTTCTTCATTCAGGAAGCTGAAATCTTCATATAAAAATTTTCCAGCATAATCATTTGTTACTTCTTCCAAATTAAGTTCAATGACAGAGTTGCTTTTTACAGAAACTTGCTTCGAATCATCGCCACTTCCGAAAATCAGGGCGATAAAAATAAATCCAACAAAAATTATGATTAAAAAAACGAAAAGCCCAATTACTGTCGAAAGTATGTTCTTTAAAAAATTCATAGTATTCTTTTTATTTTATAAGTCCGCAAAATTAGGGAATTGTTACAGTTTTAGATAATATTAACGGGTTAGAATTTTGTTTCACCGCAGATTACTTCGTCTATTCGCCCTTTGGTCTCGGGTCGCAGATTTTCTTTTTTGTCAAAGTTTTAAATAAATAAAAATCTGCGGTAAACTAAAATTGTGGATAACCTTTTTTTCCAAGTTGCATTCTGACATTAATTTCTGAAATTCTTTTCCTTAATTTGCATTTACTATGAAAATACAGCACCAAGTTATAATTTCTATCGGAAGCAATCAGGGCGAAAGGCTTGAAAACATTGAGAATTCCATTAAAATGGTTCATCAAGAAATCGGCACCGTGATTCGTGTTTCCAAGCTTTATGAAACGCCGTCTTGGGGTTTTGAAAGCGATGCATTTTATAATTGTGCGCTTTTGGTTCATACTTGTAAAGCTGCAGAAGAGGTTTTGCAAGGCATTTTTAAGGTAGAAGAAAAGCTTGGAAGAATTCGAAATTCGGGTGAAGGTTATCAAGCGCGAACCATTGATGTAGACATAATTTCTTTTGATGAAGAAATTATTGAAACTGAAAATCTAATTGTCCCGCATCCGCGGATGCAAGATCGCAAGTTTGTGCTTCTGCCAATGAAAGATTTGAAAACAGATTTTGTACATCCAATTTTGAACAAGAATATTTCTGAATTGATCAACCATTGCCAAGATGATTCGGAGTGTAAAATTGTTTCAGATTTAAAATCTCCAATTGCAAAATATACTTTTGACCGATTTAATTACATCGCCATTGAAGGAAATATTGGCGCAGGAAAAACAACTTTGACGCACAAAATTGCCGAAGATTTTAATGCCAAAACAGTTTTGGAAGGTTTTGCAGATAATCCGTTTTTGCCGAAATTTTACAAAGATCAGGCGCGATATGCCTTTCCGTTAGAAATGTCTTTTTTGGCCGATCGATATCAGCAATTATCGCATGATTTGGCACAATTTGACTTGTTTAAAGATTTTATCGTAGCCGATTATCATATCTTTAAATCATTGATTTTTGCAAAAGTAACGCTTGGCGAAGACGAATATCGCTTGTATAAAACGCTTTTTGATATAATTTACAAGGAAATGAAAAAGCCAGATTTGTATGTTTATTTATATCAAAATACAGAGCGACTTTTAGAAAATATAAAACGCAGGGGAAGATCTTACGAACAAGAAATTCCAGCAGAATATTTAGATAAAATCAACCGAGGCTATTTAGATTATATAAAATCCCAAACGGATTTAAACGTATTAATAATCGATGTTTCGGAGAAAGATTTCGTAAAAAATCAAGAAGATTATTTAGCGATTTTGGAAGAAATTCAAAGCAACGCTTTTTTATCGCACTAACGAAAAATGGCCTTTCACTTCAGGAAGCGTTTCGTCGATTTTCAAGACATACCAATAATCAGTTGCCGGCAAGGTTTTTCCGTTTAAAGTTCCATTCCAAATTGGATTTGAGCGACTCAATTGCGTAATCAGTTTTCCATATCGGTCAAAAATCGAAACTTTTGCTTGCGGATAAGATAACATTCCTTCCACATTCCAGAAATCATTGTAAGAATCATTGTTTGGAGAAAAGAATTTTGGAGCAATAATCACAATGAATTTTTCTTTGTCGATGCCGCAATTATTTTTTACATAAGCCATATGCAGACCGCTTGAAACTTCCGTAAAAATATTTGAAACTTGATAATTTACGCCGTCAATTGAATATAAAAAATCGCCTTGATTAATTGTGTTTATCGTAATTGTTCTTTCTTTAACTTTAATAGTGCTGATTTCTGGAATGGAAATTTCATTGACTGTAAAAGTTTTTGCAAACGAACAATTGTCGGTTGTTGTCATCGTAACGGTATAAATTCCAGCAGAATCAATATCTAAATATTCTGTAATTTCTCCGTCAGGCCAATCATATGCAACTCCGGTAATTCCTGCATGTAAACGAATTGTACTGTTTTCGCATATCGAATTAATTTCATCACTCACATTTGGAACAGGAAAAACTGTTGCCGTAACCGCAGTTCTAGTTGGAGAAACACAGCCGTTATTTATGGCTTCCGCATAAAAAGTCGTGGTTGAATTTAAAGAGGGCGTATTAAAAGTACTTCCTGAACTGATTGCAGTACCGCCAGTCAAATTAGCAAACCACTGAATGTTTCCAACAGATGCCGTTGCTTCCAAAGTCACAGTTCCCGAATCGCAAATTGTTCCAGAAATTGAAGAAACTATACTCGGAATTTCATTTATTGTTGCCGTGACCAAAGTTCTTGTCGATGTTGGACACAAATTGTTGTAAGCGTCAACATAATAAGGAGTAGTCGTGGAAATTGTCGGAGTTGTAAAAGTCGTTCCGGTTGCCAGAGGAATTCCGCCAGTCGCAACATCATACCAAGTTATTGTACCGCCAGAAGCTGTTGCTGTCAAAGTCATGCTTCCTGAACCGCAAGCTGAATTTCCTGTGGTGTTTGTGATTTGAGGAATAAAAATTGTCGTGCTTGTTGAAATCTGTAAAACGGGGTCGCCAAGCGTTCCGCCATATTCCACGATATAGCCTTTTGGTTGGTAGTCTCCATTGGAATCACCGCCAAGTTTAAGATCATTCCAAGAGCCGGGAATTCCAACTCCAGGTGCTGTAATGTGTGCATAATCTTCGTCGTTGCCAGTGTTATTTGGTTCACCGTTATTCCAAAAAGCAAAACTTGGGGACGAACCGTTTGGACCGCCATTCCAGAAAACTTGTCCGTTTTCAGGACCTGAAGCCCATTTCCAAACGCCTTCTGTTTCTTCGTCCGTTCCAGCAATCCATCCGGTTCCAGAGGCTTGTTCTCCAATTAAAATTGCTTCATCCATTGCTGTTATTGTTGCCAAATACCCTTGTAATCCATAATATGTACTGGTTTCTGCAGCAGTTTTAGCGTTGGTCCAAGAAATACCCAGCGAGGGAATGTATTGGTAATAATGACCATTTGAAGGAAGATAATTTGCCTGGCCAACCGTAATCGAAAATGTTCGTGTTCCCGAAGGATTTGCATTATTATTCGAATAAACTACATCTTCAATCGCATTTACAAAATCGTCATAGGGAACAATTCCGCCAGTCGGATTTTGCAAAGTAAGTTTTCCGTTACTTTGATTCCACGAGCCAGTAATATTTGGGTGTGTCCCCGTCAATGTAAGTAAATCTTGCCCGTTGACATATCCAGAAGAAATTTGGATGTAAATTGCATTGGTTCCGATTTCTGTCGGATCATGTGTAATTGACATCGAAGTCACAATATTTACAGCGCTTCCTGCACAATACATTTGATTTCCTGTTGCAGAAAGAATTGGCGCTGTAGCCAAAATAGAATTGAAATTTTTACTTAAAATAAAAGGTAGCGGATTTCTGTCTATTGGATTTGCATTTAATACAATATGAGAAAAAATAACAAAAAACAGTAGTGAAATTTTATAAGGGAAACACAAATTATTCATTCGCTAAAAGTATTTAAATTTCTGAATAATTCCAATGCGAATTCCTTAAAAACGAAGCTTTTGGAATAAATCCCAAACTACGATTCCAGCACTTACCGAAATATTTAGTGAATGTTTTGTTCCTAACTGCGGAATTTCAATCACGCCATCGCAAATCGCAACGGCTTCCTGAGAAACACCTTTGACTTCGTTTCCAAAAACCAACGCGTATTTTTTATTTTCTTCCGGAGAAAAATTTTGGAGAAAAATCGAATTTTCCACTTGCTCAATAGCCAAAACTGAAATGTTTTCCTGCTTTAAATTTTGGATAACTTCCAAAACATCTTTGGCATATTCCCAAGAAACAGTTTCTGTCGCGCCCAAAGCAGTTTTGTGAATTTCCTTATTCGGAGGAACTGCAGTAATTCCGCACAAATAAATCTTCTCGATTAAAAACGCATCTGCCGTTCTGAAAACCGAACCGATGTTGTGCAAACTTCTGATATCGTCCAAGATAATGATGATTGGCGTTTTGTCGGCTTGCTTAAAATCTTCGACGGTTTTTCTTTCAAGTTCACTGTTGGCAAGTTTTCTCATAAATGCGGATGCAATAATTTTAGTTTTTTTACTTTAGCAAAAATAATTTAAAATTCCGAAATCCCTTGGCCTCGAAAGATAAAACTCCCAAAGAAACGCCTTTAATGAAGCAATACAACGAAATCAAAAGGAAATATCCTGATGCTTGCCTGTTGTTTAGAGTCGGAGATTTTTACGAAACCTTTGGTGAAGATGCCGTTCGCGCGTCGAAAATCCTCGGAATTACGTTGACAAAAAGAGGCGCGGGTTCTGAAACCGAGACGGCTTTGGCTGGTTTTCCACATCATTCTATTAATACCTATTTGCCAAAATTGGTAAAAGCCGGACTTCGTGTTGCGATTTGCGACCAACTTGAAGATCCAAAAATGACCAAAACCATCGTGAAACGTGGCGTAACCGAATTGGTGACTCCAGGAGTTTCTATGAATGATGAGGTTTTGCAATCCAAATCAAATAATTTCTTGGCGTCGATTTACTTCGGAAAAAGAATCATCGGAATTTCGTTTTTGGATGTTTCCACCGGAGAATTTTTGACCGCACAAGGAAATGAAGAATATATCGATAAGTTGCTCCAAAATTTCAGTCCGAGTGAAGTTTTGGTTCCAAAGCAAAACAAGGGCGATTTTAAGGAAGCTTTTGGTGAAGATTACCACAGTTTTTACTTAGAAGATTGGATTTACAAGGAAGATTATGCTTTTGAAACGCTTACTAATCATTTCCAAACCAACTCATTAAAAGGTTTTGGAATTGAAGAATTGCAAGAAGGAATCATTGCTTCGGGAGCGATTTTGTATTATTTGGGAGAAACGCAACATAATAAAGTACAACATATTACTGCAATTCAGAGAATTGCGGAAGACGCATACGTTTGGATGGACCGATTTACGATTCGAAATTTAGAATTGTATCACAGTTATAATCCGAATGCGGTGACGCTTTTGGACGTGATTGACAGAACGCTTTCGCCAATGGGAGGAAGACTTTTGAAACGCTGGCTGGCTTTGCCGTTGAAAGATTTGCATAAAATTCAAGGGCGTCACAACGTAGTTTCGTACTTGAAAGAAAATCCGGATGTCTTAAAAAGTATTCAATATCAGATAAAACAGATTTCTGATTTGGAACGTTTGATTTCTAAAATTGCTACCGGAAAAGTTTCTCCAAGGGAAGTTGTGTATTTGAAAGATTCCTTGGATGCCATAATTCCGATAAAATCGTTGGCTTTGGAAAGTAAAAACGAAGCGGTAAAAATCATCGGAGATAGTCTGCACAGTTGTGATTTATTACGAGAAAAAATCAAGACGACATTGAATCCAGATTCGCCTGTTTCTATCAACAAAGGAAATGCGATTGCTCGTGGCGTTCATCCTGAATTGGACGAATTGCGCGATATTTCTAACACTGGAAAAGAATATTTGGAAGGAATTGAAAAGCGTGAATCTGAGAAAACAGGAATTTCTTCGTTGAAAATTTCGTTTAATAATGTCTTCGGATATTACATCGAAGTTCGAAATACGCACAAAGATAAAGTTCCGGCAGAATGGATCAGAAAGCAGACTTTGGTCAATGCCGAACGTTACATTACGGAAGAATTAAAAGAATACGAATCAAAAATTTTAGGAGCAGAAGAGAAAATCCATCAGTTGGAAAGTCAGCTTTTTGAGCAATTGGTGGTTTGGATTTCTACGTATATCAAGCCAGTTCAGCTGAATGCAAATTTGGTGGCGCAGTTGGATTGCCTGACTTCGTTCACGCAACTGGCGAATGAAAATAACTATGTCTGCCCGATTTTAGACGATACTTTTGAATTGGAAATCAAAAACGGACGCCATCCGGTGATTGAAAAACAATTACCTGTTGGAGTTCCATATATTGCGAATGACGTTTATTTAGACAGAGAAACCCAGCAATTGATTATGATTACAGGGCCGAATATGTCAGGTAAATCGGCAATCTTGCGACAAACGGCTTTGATTGTTTTATTGGCACAGATGGGAAGTTTTGTTCCTGCGGAAAGCGTTCGAATGGGAATCATTGACAAGATTTTTACCAGAGTAGGAGCTTCCGATAATATTTCGATGGGTGAATCTACTTTTATGGTGGAAATGAACGAAACGGCTTCCATCTTGAATAATTTATCGGATAGAAGTTTGGTTTTATTGGATGAAATTGGTCGAGGAACAAGTACGTATGACGGAATTTCCATAGCGTGGGCAATTGCCGAATATTTGCACGAACATCCGGGAAGGCCGAAAACATTGTTTGCGACGCATTATCATGAATTGAACGAAATGAGCGATATTTTGGAACGAATCCAGAATTATAATGTTTCGGTAAAAGAATTAAAAGACAACGTTTTGTTTATCCGAAAATTGGTAAAAGGCGGAAGTGCTCACAGTTTCGGAATTCACGTAGCAAAAATGGCGGGAATGCCACAAACGGTAATTCAGAAAGCACAAAAACTTCTGAAGAAACTAGAAAAAGATCATTCAGGTGAAGCTTTGAACGGAATCAAATCTGAAAAAGACGATATGCAAATGAGCTTTTTCAATCTTGATGATCCGCTTTTGGAAGAGATAAAAGAGGAAATTTTAAGTTTAGATATCAATACTTTGACCCCAGTGGAAGCTTTGATGAAGCTGAATGAAATCAAAAGAATGCTGACGAAGAAGTAATTTGGTTTTAAAGAATACGTTATCAGAAAGTTATATTTTTTATTCAATTTTTTTCTCGAAAGTACTTGTGTAATTGAATTAATGTATTAAATTTGCATCCGCAATACGGTTCAAGTGTTGTCGTTCTTACAAATAGAAAATGCGAAAATAGCTCAGTTGGTAGAGCGCGACCTTGCCAAGGTCGAGGTCGCGGGTTCGAGCCCCGTTTTTCGCTCAACATCTTTTACTACTTTTAAGTAGAATGCTCGGATGGTGAAATTGGTAGACACGCTGGACTTAAAATCCAGTGAACAGCAATGTTCGTGCGGGTTCAAGTCCCGCTCTGAGTACAAAAGCTCGTAATGAAAATTACGGGCTTTTTTTATTTGCAATAATTTCTAGAATAAAAAATTACAAAACTTTATGGGTGCATTTGTTATTACTAAAAAAGATGAAGATCATTATAAGTTCGTTTATACATCTAGAAAAGGCAAGATCGTGTTTTCGAGCTCGTCTTATGAATTAAAAATGG
Organism: Flavobacteriaceae bacterium PS02334; assembly: GCA_029959295.1. Classification (GTDB taxonomy): domain Bacteria; phylum Bacteroidota; class Bacteroidia; order Flavobacteriales; family Flavobacteriaceae; genus Flavobacterium. The sequence continues at coordinate 219,993 of JASCOH010000005.1, forward strand.
ATATTGAAGAAGATATTGAGCTAATTAAAAAAAATGCAGAAACGGCTTTCTGTATGAAGTTTAAAACCTCAAGCGGGAAGTTTTTTTACAGGCTTATCATTAATGACAAAGTATATGCGACAAGCAGAAAATTCAATACGGTTTTGCGTCTTGAAAAAGGAGTTGCTGAAGTGCGACTTTATGTCCCAAAAGCAGAAACTCTTGATTTTACCGGTGCAGATATTTTCGCAGATTTATAGACTTTCAATTTTTGAATTTTAGGCATAAAAAAACCCCGCTAAAAGCGAGGTTATTTTTTTACTCTTTTGCTAATTATTGTTTAGCTGGAGTTTCAGTTTTAACTTCTTCAGTTTTAACTTCTTCAGTTTTAACTGTGTCAGCAACTGGAGCAGCTTCTTCAACTGGAGCAACTTCTTCAACTGGAGTTTCAGTAGTTGTAGTTTCAGTTGTAGTTTCTTCTTTTGCAGTTTCTTTACAAGAAACGAAAGCCAATGTAGCAACAAGAGCTAAGCTTAATACGATTTTTTTCATCTTACTAAATTATAAAGGTTAATTATTAATTCGGAGCAAAGATATAAATTTTTTAATATCTTAAAATATTTAAAGGAATTTTTTTTAAAGTTTTTTTGCATGCAACAATTCAATGAAATCAAGTGTTTTAGCGGGTTTTGTTCTTTGATAAAACCAACTTTGAATGTCTGATCAAGTCTTACTTTATTAATTTCTAAAAATAAGGCGCTAAGTTTTCGCTAATTCTGAAATTTTTAATGTGAAAAATGTCAATTATTTCTTTCCGCCAACGATCTTCATTTCGTCAATTAATCGTTTTGCTCCCGCATATTTATCGATAATAAACAAAACATAGCGCATGTCGACCATGATATTTCTGCAAATCGCCGGATCATAAAAAATATCGCTCATCGTTCCTTCCCAAACGCGGTCAAAATTCAACCCAATTAAGTTTCCTTTTGCATCAATTGCCGGACTTCCAGAGTTACCTCCAGTTGTGTGATTTGTGCCTATGAAATTCACTGGTAATTTACCGTCTTTTCCATATTGGCCATAATCTTTCTTATTATATAGATCGATTAACTTCGCAGGAACATCAAATTCATAATCACCAGGAATGTATTTTTCCATCACGCCTTCCAAATATGTCGTGTGGTCATAACTCACGGCATCATTCGGATTGTAACCTTTTACTTTTCCATAAGTTACTCTCAAAGTACTGTTTGCATCAGGGAAGATTCGAGCTTCTTTCGGACTCAATTCCAAAATTCCTTTCATATACGTTCTTTGCAACGCAACAATTCTTAAGTTGATTTCATCATATTTTGGAGCTACTTCTTTTAAATAAACATCTGCCATTGATTTTACCAATTGAAAACCTTTGTCAGCATTGATTTTAGCCAAAACTGTTTTGGTATCGCCAGAAAGTAATTCTTTGAATTTTTCATAGCTTGTCAATTTCGACTGGCTATAAATTTCAGCAGTCAATTTCTTGAAATCTGCATTTTTCAAATTCGCAGGCAAAAATTGCTGAGGTGATTTTGTCGCATACAATTCAATTAACTGCTCAAACACTTTTTCATCTACAGAAGCATTGAAATCTTTGTAGAATTCACCCATTCCTGAAGACAAATTATTCTTTCTGTCGGTGAAAGATTGCTCGCCTCTCAAATTGTAAATTTGCTCTAATTGGTATAACTTATAAGCAGTTGCAAGTAATTCAGTATTACGCATAACCACTTCCATAAAATAATCTCTGCTCAAAGCATACGGAGCAATTTCATTATAATTCTTTTGAAAATCTACAAAAAGATTTCCGTATTCTGCTTGTTTTCCAGCTTTTGAAACTTTTGCTAAAAAATCTTTTTCAAAGTTTTTCTTGATTTCAACCGCATTAGATTTTTTCAAACCTTTTGTTTCGCCAATCCATTTCTTCCAATAATTTGCAATTCCAGCATATTTTGAAGCGTATTGAATCTTGATCGCATTGTCTTTTCTCATAAATCCGTCGGCTACTTTTAAAGCTTTGTCGCGAATTTCTATTTTCGCAGGATTCAAGCTGTTCACGATTTGCTCCACCGCAACAGAAGGCAAATATTCAGTCGTTCTTCCAGGATAGCCAAAAACTAGCGTGAAGTCATTTTCTTCCACACCTTTTATAGAAACTGGCAAAAAGTGCTTCGGTTTGTAAGGAACATTGTCTTTTGAATACGCCGCCGGACGGTTATTTTTATCAGCATAAATTCTGAATAACGAAAAGTCTCCGGTGTGTCTTGGCCAAACCCAGTTGTCAGTATCCGAGCCAAATTTTCCGATAGAAGAAGGCGGAGCGCCTACCAAACGAACGTCTTTATAACTTTCAATTACGAACAAAATGTATTGATTTCCCTCATAAAAAGTACGGATTCTATTCTCTTGCCAAGTTTCTTTTGGAAGCGATTTTGTCAACGAAGAAATATTCTCCTGAATCTTTTTCTGCTTGTCCGCTTCCGAAGAAATTCCTGAAACCCCGTTTAAAACTTGCGTCGTTACATCTTCAATTTTTACGATAAAAGTCACTTCCAGGTCTTCATTTGGCAATTCTTCTTCCAAAGATTTTGCCCAAAAACCATCTGTCAAATAATCATGTTCCACAGAAGAATGGTTTTGAATCTGGCCAAAACCACAATGGTGATTCGTCAGCAAAAGTCCTTGGTCAGAAATCACTTCAGACGTGCAACCGCCGTTAAACTGCGGTACCGCGTCTTTCAAACTTGATTTATTCACGTCATAAATGTCAGACGCTTTCATTTTCATCCCCAGATTTTTCATCTCCGTCTCGTTCATCCCTTTCAAAAGCGAAGGAATCCACATGCCACCTTGCTGTGCATAAGCAGGCAGAACCAATAAAAGGACAAGAAGTCTTAAAAATTTCATATAATAGTATTGAAGTTTATAGTGCCCGCAAGTTACAATTTTTGGCCAAAACCCTCAATTATTTAACGAATCGCTAATTTTAGAGTTTTTTTTGAAGCGAAACTTCAGGTATTTTCAGCCATTGCAATTCCCGCTGAAGTGACTCGCTTTGTACCAGCTTTTATGGCTGGCACAAGAGCTCAGACAATCACATCATCGGGGCTATTTGAGAAAGTGTATTGAATTGTTGGAAACGCCAGTCCCAATCTTTGTCGATAAACGTTGTCAATCCTAACTGGTTTTCAAAAACCTGTTAGGTATTAGGAAGGAAATCCGCGCCAATCCTTTTTATCCGCCAAGATCCGCGTTCAAAAAAAAACTAACAAGAGAAGCGTCTGTTAGAAAATCGCCATTCAAAATCAAACTTTCAATTTCATTAATTTCCGATTGTGGATCACAAAATCTTTAGATAAATAAAGTTTTTGAGCAATTTCGTTGTGACCTTCAACTTCCAAATAAATAATTTTTAAGGAAAGAGAAACCGCTTCTTTGTGAATAAAATCCAAAGCTAATTTTCCAATTCCTTTTCCGCGAGCTTTCGAAGAAATATACAATTCATCCAAAAACGCAATCGTTCCTTTATATTCAAAACTGAAAACAAAAGTCAGGATCACATAACCCGCAATTTCTCCATCAGCGTAAATCAGCCAGCATCTTCCGAAATGTGGATTTTTTAAAAATTCTAGAAACAAATCTTTTGAAATCGCAACATCAATCGGGTAATTGTCAATGGCATAAAATTCCTGCATCATTGAAACGATTGTTTCGATATCTGAAGTTTGTAAGGGTTTGAAGTGAGTCATTTTTTTATTTTTCTTTACCAATAAATAGAAATTTTATAAGAATAATTTTTTCTTAAGAATTACAAATTTTCCACTTCTAAATTAAAAAAGCGCCTATTTCTAGACGCTCAAAATTATTTTTTCTTCCCTTTTTTCTCAGGCAATAACTTAAAAGAACTAGCCACAAATCGATCATTTTTGATTTCGCCAGTAACTTCTGCCTGGCGTACTTTAGAACAGAAACCGTCTGCGCCGTGAGAATCGCCGTGGTCGTCAATTTTAGTACCGTCAACGAAGTAAGGCTTTCCGTCAATTTTCACTGCCAAAGAACAGCCTTTGCCCTTCATGCCGAAGTTGCACTGTCCGCAAGAAGCTTCGACAACTTCAGGTTTCGTGATTTTTTTATCCTGTGCATTTGCTCCAAAAGCTAGAAACAAAAATGCGATTGCAAGTATTTTTTTCATGATTTAATAGTTTACAGTTATCAATTTGGCGGCCTCTTTTGCACGCTCCACAATTTCTTCAATCGGCGTTTCCAAAGTATCAGAAGCCAAGGCAACAGCCATTCTTCGATAAGGTCTCGTCGTAGGTTTTCCAAAAATTCTGAAATCAGTTTTTGCTAGTCCTGCAATTTTTTCCAAACCCTCATAACTCGGATTTGTAGAATTCTCGGAAGCCAAAACTACAGCACTAGCTCCGAATTTTTCCAACGTAATTTCAAAAATCGGAAGGCTCAAAATCGCACGAAGGTGCAATTCGAATTCGTTAAAGTTTTGCGTTCCTGCTAAAGTCACCATTCCGGTATCGTGCGGTCTTGGAGACAATTCAGAGAAATAAACGCCATCATCTGCCAGGAAAAATTCAACGCCAAAAAGTCCCGCGCCACCAAGAGCTTCAGTTACTTTCTCCGCCATATCTTGCGCTTCGAACAAATCTTTGTCTGAAATTCTAGCCGGTTGCCAGCTTTCTTGGTAATCGCCGCGTTCTTGTCTGTGTCCAATCGGAGCGCAAAACAACGTCGGATTATTGTTTTGGGTAACCGTCAAAAGCGTGATTTCGGAATTAAATTTCACGAAAGCTTCTACAATTACTTCCACAACATCGCCACGAGAACCTTCCACGGCATAATTCCAAGCTCTTTCGATATCGTCTGGCGTTTTGATAGTCGATTGTCCTTTTCCTGAAGAAGACATTAAAGGTTTCACTACGCACGGAATCCCGACTTCTTTCACGGCATTTTGAAGTTCTTCAGATGAGGTCGCGTATCGGTAATTGGCGGTTTTTAAGCCTAATTCCTTAGAAGCCAAATCACGAATCGCTTTTCTGTTCATCGTAAAATTCGCCGCCTTCGCGGAAGGAACTACCGTGATTCCCTTTTTTTCATAATCATAAAAACGCTCGGTACGAATCGCTTCAATCTCAGGAACGATGAAATCTGGTTTATGCTTCGCTACGATTTTATCCAAAGCTTCGCCGTCAAGCATATTGATGACTTCAAAACCGTGTGCCACTTGCATTGCCGGTGCGTTTTCATAACTGTCAACAGCAATCACGGTCTGCCCGATGCGCTGTGCAGCGATTACAAATTCTTTTCCTAATTCTCCCGAACCGAGTAATAGTATTTTTGACATTTTCTTTAATTTTTGAACCATTAAGGAATTAAGAAAAATTAAGGAATTGAACGTAATTCCTCAATGGTTTAACTTTTATATTTTAAATCAAAAAAGCCCCAAGTTTCCTTGAGGCTCATCTTTATATTTAAGCTAAAGCTTCTTTGATTCTCTTCAAGGCTTCCGTTAAAATTTCTTCGCTTGTTGCGTAAGAAAAACGAATGCAGTTTGGATTTCCAAAAGCGTCTCCGGTTACAGTCGCCACATTTGCTTCTGCCAAAAGATACATGGAAAAATCATCAGCATTTTTGATTTCGGTTCCTCGCAACGTTTTTCCGAAGTAAGAAGAAACGTCTGGGAAAACATAAAAAGCACCTTCAGGAACATTCAATTTTAATCCCGGAATATCGTTAATCAAACGAACAACCAAATCTCTGCGGCCTTTGAAAGCAGCAACCATATCATTCAAAACACTTGGGTCAGCGTCAACAGCAGTAATCGTAGCTCTTTGCGCGATAGAATTTGCACCGCTCGTTACTTGTCCTTGCATTTTTGTACACGCTTTTGCAATAAATTCTGGCGCTCCGATATAACCGATTCTCCAACCTGTCATTGCGAAAGCTTTTGCCACTCCGTTTACGGTAATTGTTCTGTCAAACATTCCTGGAATCGAAGCGATACTGCAGAAAGTACCTGAGAAATTGATGTGTTCGTAGATTTCATCGGCTACGACAAAGATGTTTGGATATTTCTCCAAAACTTTTGACAAAGCAGTCAATTCTTCACGGCTGTAAACAGAACCACTTGGATTACAAGGAGAACTGTACCAGATCATTTTTGTCTTTGGCGTAATCGCAGCTTCCAATTGTTCTGGCGTAATTTTAAAATCACTTTCCACAGAAGTAGGCACTTCTACCGGAACACCGCCAGACATTTTTACGATTTCAAAATAGCTAACCCAGTAAGGCGCCGGAAGAATTACTTCGTCGCCGTCATTTAGCATTACTTGGGCGATATTGTATAAAGATTGTTTTGCACCAGTTGAAACCACTACGTTTGCTGGTTTGTACTCTAAATTATTATCTCTTTTAAATTTTCTGCAAATAGCCTCTTTTAATTCAGCGTATCCGTCAACTGGAGAATAAGTGCTGTAGTTTTCGTCGATGGCTTTCTTTGCCGCTTCTTTGATGAAATCTGGCGTGTTGAAATCTGGCTCGCCTAAACTTAAGCTGATAATGTCTTTTCCTTGTGCTTTTAATTCTCTTGCCAATGCTGCCATTGCCAAGGTTTGTGAAGTTGATAAGCTGTTAATTCTATCCGATAAATGGTTCATTGAATAAGGGTTTGTTGTTTATGGGTTTTGTAGTTAATTATGCCATTGCAGGATTTTGTCCTAAATCTCTCAAGTGTTTGAAGTGAGCAATAACGGCACCTCGCATCGTTTTAAATTCGTGATATGGAAGGTTGCATTCTTTAGCTGTTTCTTTCACAATTTCAGCAATCTTGCCATAATGAACGTGGCTGATGTGCGGGAAAATATGGTGCTCAATTTGGTGGTTCAATCCGCCGGTAAACCAGTTTACGATTTTGTTTTTCGGAGCAAAATTCGCAGTGGTATATAATTGGTGAATGGCCCAAGTATTTTCAATTTCGCCTTCTTCATTCGGAACCGGATTTGTAGTTTCATCCACAACATGCGCCAATTGGAAAACGATACTTAAAATTAAACCAGCAGTATAATGCATTACAAAAAAACCGATCAAAACTTTCCACCAAGTAATTCCAATAATCATCGGAAGTACTAACCAAACCGAAACATAAATGATTTTTGTAATTACCAAAACCGTCCATAATTTGGTAGGACTTTGTGGTTCTCCATATGATAATTTTCTTTTCAAATACGCTTTCATTTGCTTAAAATCAGTAGTCAACGCCCAGTTGAAAGTCAGTAATCCATAAAGAAAAACAGAATAATAATGTTGGAATTTATGGAAACGGTGCCATTCTGCTTCCTGTGTAAAACGGATGATTCTTCCCGCATCTAAATCTTCGTCGTGACCGTGAATGTTGGTATAAGTATGATGCAAAACATTGTGCTGTACTTGCCAATTGTGAACATTTCCGGCTAAGATATAAATGCTGCCGCCCATAAATTTGTTCAGCCAAGTTTTATTAGAGTATGAACCGTGATTTCCATCGTGCATTACGTTCATACCAACGCCTGCCATCCCAATTCCGATAACAATTGAAAGTAGAAGCATTACCCAGAAAGGCATTTCTAAAGTTAGAATTAAAAAGTAAGGCGTCAAGAAAAGCACAAACATGATTACTGCTTTTAAGTGCAGTTTCCAGTTTCCAGTTTTTTTGATATTATTTTCCTTAAAGTAATTGTTCACGCGAGAATTCAGCGTCCTGAAAAACTTTAGGCTGTCTTGCTTAGAAAATGTTGGTATTGTGGTATTCATAGGTAATTTATAATTATTCAAAATAGATATTTCAAAGATAAATATTATTGTATAATGAAAACGCAGGAAAAGGTTAAAAATTTCAATTCGAAAATCATTACTTTTGTTAAAAAATTTAAAATGGAAGAAATCCTAAAATATTTCCCTAATCTAACTGATATTCAGAAGCAACAGTTTGAAATATTAGAGGAATTATACCAAGATTGGAACGCTAAAATCAACGTTATTTCGCGCAAAGATATCGATGAATTATATACAAAGCACGTGCTTCATTCGCTTGCAATTGCAAAAATTCAAGAATTTGAACCCGGAACTTATGTTTTAGACGTAGGAACTGGCGGTGGTTTCCCAGGAATTCCGTTAGCAATATTATTCCCAGAAACTAGATTTTATCTTATTGATGTGATTGCAAAAAAGATAAAAGTGGTTCAAGCTGTTGCAGAAGCATTAGAATTGAAAAACGTAAAAGCAGAACAAATCAGAGCAGAAAACATAAAAGGCGATTTCGATTTCATTGTAAGCCGCGCCGTAACCAATATGCCAGATTTCGTTTCTTGGGTTAAAGATAAAATCAAAAAACAAAACAAGCACGAACTTAAAAACGGAATTTTATATTTAAAAGGAGGCGATTTGACAGAAGAATTAAAAGACTTCCCAAAAGCTACAGAATATAATATTTCAGAATTTTTCGACAATGAATTCTTTGAAACTAAAAAGGTTGTTCATTTGCCTTTGAAGTTTAAAGTATAACACAGATTTCACAAATTTCCACAGATTAAAATCACAAAGAATCTTTGCCAATCTGTTAAATCTGTGTTCAAATAAAAAGCCGAATCTAAATTTAGATTCGGCTTTTCTATTCTCAATGATTCATAAATCACAGATCTAAAATCATAAATTTACTCTCCAAGAAAAGGATATCTATAATCCACCGGAGTAATAAAAGTCTCTTTGATAGTTCTCGGAGAAACCCAACGCAACAAGTTCAATGCAGAACCCGCTTTGTCATTGGTTCCCGAAGCCCTTGCGCCACCAAATGGTTGCATCCCAACAACAGCGCCAGTTGGCTTGTCATTGATGTAGAAGTTTCCGGCACAGTTTTCCAATGCTTTTGTCGCTTCTGCAACAGCATATCTGTCTTTGCTGAAAATCGCTCCAGTCAACGCATATTCAGAAGTTTCGTCAACCAATTTCAATGTTTCAGACCATTTTGAATCTTCATAAACATAAATTGTCATCACCGGTCCGAACAATTCCGTTTCCATCGTTTTGTACTTTGGATTCGTAGTTACGATTACCGTTGGCTCAATGAAATATCCAACATACTTGTCATAATTTCCACCCACGATAATTTCCGCGTCAGCGTCATTTTTCGCTTGGTCAATATAACTTGCCAATTTATCAAAAGAACCTTCGTGAATAACCGCCGTGACAAAGTTTCCTAAATCTTCCGGAGAACCCATTTTCATAGATTTCACATCCGTGATAATTTGTTGCTTCACGTCGCCCCAAAGGCTTTGCGGAATGTAAGCTCTTGAAGCCGCAGAACATTTCTGCCCTTGAAATTCAAAAGCACCACGAACAATTCCTGTCGAAACCTGTTTCGCATTCGCACTCGGATGCGCGATGATAAAATCTTTACCGCCAGTTTCTCCAACGATTCTTGGATATGTTTTATAATGGCTGATTTTTGTTCCGATTTTTCCCCAAATATCTTTAAATACGTGAGTCGAACCTGTAAAGTGAATTCCAGCAAAATCACGGCTGTCTAAAACAGTATCCGTAATCATTTGAGCATCACCAAAAACCACGTTGATAACTCCATCCGGAACACCAGCTTCCTTAAAAATATCAATAATAATTTTTGCAGAAAAAACTTGGCTGTCGCTTGGTTTCCAAACCACAACGTTCCCCATCATCGCCGCGCTTGCAGGAAGATTTCCGGCAATTGCAGTAAAGTTGAACGGCGTAATCGCATACACAAAACCTTCCAACGGACGGTATTCCACGCGATTCCACATTGTTGAATCAGAATTTGGCTGATCGTCATAAATCTGCGTCATATATTCCACGTTAAAACGCAAGAAGTCAATGAATTCGCAGGCTGCATCGATTTCAGCTTGGTGTACATTTTTAGATTGTCCCACCATTGTTGCCGCATTTATTCTAGCTCTATATGGTCCGGCAACCAATTCAGCCGCTTTTAAAAATATCGCCGCTCTTTGTTCCCAAGGCGTTGCAGACCAAGCTTTTCTAGCTTCCAAAGCATTTGCAATCGCTTTTTCAACGTGTGCTTTTTCAGCCAAGTGATACGTTCCCACCACGTGTTTATGGTCGTGCGGTGCTGTAATATTTTTTGTGTTTCCCGTCTTGATTTCCTCGCTTCCAATGTACAACGGAACATCAATTTTCGAATTCCACATTGTTTTATAAGCATCCAGAACCGCTTTTCGTTCTGGAGTATTTGGTGCGTACGATTTTACCGGCTCATTAACCGCATTCGGTACGTGAAAAATTCCTTTTGGCATACTTTTTTAATTTAAGAATTATCAAATTTTTGCACAGCAAAGATACAAAACCAATTAGATTAATAAACGATTTACCATTTCAATAACAATTCTCGAATTTTTCTTTTCCCGAAGCAAAAACGCAAAATACATTTTTTAATCGGGGTCCCGCTTTCTGCAGTAGCTTTTCTCCGAAAACGGAAGAAAAGGCTACTGCCACCAATCGGGGCTATTTCCAAAGGTCATTTCCTTCTTTAAGCTTTTGAACCAATATTGTCGATAACCGCTGTCAAAAAAACTTTGCACCTTTGTAGCTTTGTGAGCAAACATTTGAAAGTCTTCCAAAACTTTGCGAAAATCTTAGCGCCCTTTGAGTTAAATAAACAAAAGTTAAACTTCCCACAATTCCTTTCCAAACAAAAAAATCAAATCTTAAATTTATATACAAGACTATAAAAATGAAAGAACCACTTTTAGCATTCAACGACAAAGGAATTTATTGCCAGCAAGCCGACGTCTATCTCGACCCGTGGCGACCTGTCACGAACGCTATTATAACCCACGGCCACGCTGACCATTCCCGTTGGGGGCATAAAAATTACATCACGCACCATACAAATGTGCCGATTATAAAACACCGACTTGGACCAATAAACGTAACCGGAAAAGATTGGAACGAAACCTTCACAATCAATGGTGTGAAATTCTCCCTTCATCCAGCAGGCCACATTATCGGTTCAGCCCAAATAAGAGTAGAATACAAAGGTGAAGTCTGGGTTTTTACGGGCGATTACAAAACCGAAGACGACGGAATTTCAACACCATACGAAGTAGTAAAATGCCACGCTTTTATCACAGAATGTACTTTTGGATTACCCGCTTTCAAATGGACACCGCAAGCCGAAGTAATGACCGACATCAACAATTGGTGGGCAGAAAACCGAGCCGACGGAAAAACGTCTGTATTATTTGGTTATTCACTGGGAAAAGCACAACGACTTTTAAAATATTTAGACACCGGTATCGGAAAAATATACACTCACGGAGCCATCGAAAATATGACTGAAGTCCTACGGCCGATGGTCCATTTTCCGCCAACCACAAGAATCACTAGGGAAACCAAAAAAGAAGATTTATTAGGAAGCATCGTTCTCGCACCGCCTAGTGCCCACGGAAGCACGTGGATACGGAAAATGACACCGTATGTAACAGGTTCTGCAAGTGGCTGGATGGCTTTTCGTGGCGCAAGAAGAAGACGTGCCGTTGACAGAGGTTTTGTATTAAGCGACCATTGCGATTGGACAGGTTTGTTAGAAAGTATCAAAGCCACAGGAGCCGAAAAAATAATTTGCACGCATGGATATTCTGATATTTTCTCAAAGTATTTGATCGAGTTGGGATACGATGCCAGAACCGCCAACACCCAATATGAAGGCGAATCTGGCGAAATGAATGCCAAGATGGAGGAAGAAGAAAGTGATAAAAATCAAGAAGAGAACAATAAAATTTAAACCATTAAGATATTAAGTTTCATTAAAGCATAGCGTAAAATACTTTTAAAACTTTGCGAGAACCTTTGTGTTCTTCGCGTTTAAAAAACTTAATTTTTCTTAATCACTTAATGGTTCAAAAAGATAAATATGAAAAACTTTGCCGAACTTATAAAAGCTCTAGACAGTTCCAACAAGACGTCGGTCAAAGTTGACGCGCTTACCAATTACTTTAAAAATGCCAGCGATGAAGATAAAGTCTGGACAATCGCCATTCTTTCGCATCGTCGTCCGCCACGACCTGTTAATACCACTTTGTTACGATTATGGGCAAATGAATTGGCTAATATTCCGCTTTGGTTGTTCGAAGAAAGCTATCATATCGTTGGCGATTTGGCCGAAACAATAGCACTCGTAATTCCGACTACAAAAGAACATTCCGAAAAAAGCTTGACAGAATATCTGCAAGAAATCATCGCCTTAAAAAAGAAAACCGACGAAGAAAAAAGAGACTATCTTCATGAAAATTGGTTAGCATTAAATTATTACGAGCGCTTTGTATTCACCAAATTAATCACCGGAAGTTTCAGAATTGGTGTCAGCCAAAAGTTGATGACAAGAGCACTTTCAAAAGCTGAAAATATCGAAGAAGATGCTTTGGCGTATAAGTTAATGGGTGATTGGAATCCGAATACCATCAGTTTTCAAGAATTGATTTTGGATGAAAAAAGCAGTGATTATCTCTCGAAACCGTATCCCTTTTATTTGGCCTATCCTATTGAAGGCGAGGTATCCAACCTAGGAAACCCCGAAGACTGGAGTGCCGAACACAAATGGGACGGAATTCGTTCGCAAACCATCATCCGTGACAATGAAATTTATGTATGGAGTCGAGGAGAGGAATTAGTCACAGACAAATATCCAGAGTTTGCTTCCTTCATCGGAGTTGTTCCAGACGGAACGGTAATCGATGGAGAAATCCTTCCTTTTCTAAACGGAGAAATAGGAACCTTCAATGATTTACAAACCCGAATTGGCAGGAAAACAGTCTCACAAGCCATCTTGAAAAACTCTCCAGTTGTTATTCGGGCTTATGATTTGTTGGAATGGAAAGGCGAAGATATTCGGAACAAACCATTCGAAGAAAGACGTATTTTATTAGAAAATTTATACGAAGAAATTAAAGATAAGAATATTCCGCTTCAACTTTCAGAACGGGTCACGTTTTCCACTTGGGAAGAAGTTGCAGAAGAAAGAATCCGTTCTAGAGAAATGAAAAGCGAAGGGTTGATGCTGAAAAGAAAAGATTCTCCTTATTTAGTCGGAAGAAAAAAAGGCGATTGGTGGAAATGGAAAATAGAACCTTTAACTATCGATGCTGTTCTGACATATGCCATGCGAGGTCACGGAAGACGATCAAATTTATTTACTGATTACACTTTTGCCTTATGGCAAGATAACGAAAACGGCGAGCGCGAATTAGTGACTTTCGCAAAAGCGTATTCCGGATTAACAGATTCAGAATTTAGAATGGTTGATGATTTTATAAAGAAAAATACGCTCGAACGTTTTGGTCCGGTTAGAAGTGTGACGCCAAAATTGGTTTTTGAAATCGGCTTTGAAGGAATCGCACTTTCCAACAGACATAAAAGCGGAATCGCTACACGTTTTCCAAGAATCTTAAGATGGCGAATAGATAAGAAAATTGAGGAGGCGAATTCTATCGAAGATTTGAAAAGTATGATTGTTTGAGTGAGGAAAGAGTAATTAGCCAAAAGGCAATAGCTTTTGCAACTTTGCGAGAAAACAAAACATAGATTTCACAAATTAACACAGATTTTTAGCACCAAAGCTTAGCGACCTTTGCGAAAAACTTAGCGCACTTTGCGTTTAAATAAATTATGAACAGAGAACAACTTTTTAACCTAGCAAGCGACTGGTTCCACCAACAAGGATGGAAGCCATTTCCTTTCCAAACTCAAACTTGGACGGCATTCTTGCAAGGTAAAAACGGCCTGCTAAATGCTCCAACAGGAAGTGGAAAAACCTACGCCTTATGGTTGCCGATTGTTCTCGATTATATCAAAAAAAATCCGGATTATAAAGAAAAGCACAAACCCGGATTAAAGGCAATCTGGATCACACCTTTACGGGCACTTTCGGTAGAAATCAAGCAATCTGCAGAACGTGTCGTGAATGATTTAGGAACACAAATGACTGTCGGGATTCGCTCAGGCGATACATCGGCAAGTGAACGAGCCAAGCAAAAAGGCAAGATGCCCGATTTGTTGGTTACGACTCCCGAAAGTTTGCAATTGCTTTTGGCTTCCAAAGGTTATGAGAAAACGTTCAAGGATTGTTCAGCAATTGTCATTGATGAATGGCACGAATTATTGGGAACAAAACGTGGCGTTCAAACCGAATTGGCTTTATCCAGATTAAAAAAAATCGCTCCGAATATGCGAATTTGGGGAATTTCAGCAACCATTGGAAATTTGCAACAAGCACAAGAAGTTCTACTCGGAATTGATTCTGAAGCGTATCAGAATTCGGTCTTAATTAAAGCAATTATTAATAAAAAAATAAACGTTATTTCGATAATTCCAGACAAGATGGAAACCTATCCGTGGCGAGGCCACATGGGTTTGCATTTGATTGATGAGGTAGCAAAAATCATCAAACAAAGCCGAACGACGTTGCTTTTTACGAATGTCCGTTCGGCTTGTGAAATCTGGTTTCAACGGTTATTGGAAAAATATCCAGAATTTGCTGGCGAAATGGCCATGCACCACGGAAGCATCAACCGCGAAACCCGACTTTGGGTAGAACAGGCGATTCGTGATGAAGAATTGAAAGTGGTGGTGTGTACCTCAAGTTTGGATCTGGGTGTCGATTTTGCGCCAGTGGAAACCATCATTCAAGTTGGTGGTCCGAAAGGCGTTGCTCGGTTTTTACAACGTGCAGGAAGAAGTGGTCACCAACCCGGAAAAGAAAGTACTATTTATTTTCTGGCCACACATTCCATTGAATTGATTGAAGCTTCCGCCTTGAAAAAAGCAGTTGAAAATACGGTTGTTGAAGACCGAGTGCCCTATTTGAACAGTTGGGATGTCTTGGTGCAATACCTAAATACATTAGCAGTTTCCGACGGATTTTTTCCTGATGAAATTTACGAAGAAGTAAAAGGAACGTTTTGTTATCAAGCGATGACAAAGGAAAACTGGAAATGGATTTTGAATTTTATTGTCAACGGAAGCCAAAGTTTGCAAGCCTACGACGAATATAAAAAAGTAGAAATTGAGGAAGATGGGCGTTTTAAAATCAACAGCCGAATGATTGCCATGCATCACCGAATGCAGATTGGAACGATTGTGAGTGATGCGACTCTGAATGTGAAATTCATGGGGGGCGGTTTCATCGGGACGATTGAAGAATGGTTTATATCCAAATTAAATCCGGGCGATACTTTTACTTTCGGTGGAAAAAAATTAGAATTGTACCGTATCAAAAATATGCAAGTCTTGGTTAAAAAAGCCGATCCGACGAAGAAATCAAGATTAGTAAGTTGGATGGGAGGAAGGACGGCACTTTCGGCACAAATGAGCGAACTGTTGCGTCAAGAGTTATATCGTGCAAATACAACTGATTTATCTCCAGAATTAAAGGCTTTGCAGCCGATGTTTAAAAGACAGCGAAAAGAATCTATTGTCCCAAATTCGGATGAGTTTCTAATTGAAACTTTTAAAACAAGAGAAGGTTTTCACGCCATTTTTTATCCGTTTGAAGGACGATTTGTTCATGAAGCTTTGGCCAGTTTGTTGGCCTATCGAATCAGTTTGCTTTCGCCGATAAGTTTTTCGTTGGCCTATAACGATTATGGTTTCGAACTGCTTTCTGACCAAGAAATTAACATGCAGGAAGTATTAGACAACAATCTTTTCTCGACAGATTATGTACATTCTGATTTGCAGAAAAGTTTGAACGCGACTGAAATGGCCCGAAGAAAATTCCGAGATATTGCAGTAATTGCAGGTTTGGTTTTTACAGGTTTTCCAGGAAAGATGATCAAGACGAAACATTTACAGAGCGGTTCGCAATTGCTGTTTGAAGTTTTCAGGGATTATGAACCCGAGAATTTATTGTTTCAGCAAGCGTATCGCGAAACTTTTGAACATCAATTGGAAGAAGGCCGATTGTTATTGGCTTTGGAACGAATTGCGAATCAAGAAATAGCTTGGAAAAAATGCGAAAAGCCAACACCTTTCAGTTTTCCAATAATTACTGATAGGCTTCGTGAAAAATTATCAAGCGAAACTTTGGCAGAACGTATTAAAAAAATGACAGCTTCGTATATGAAGTAATTTAGAATTTATAAATGACAATTACCATAAAAATAAAATCCCAAACTTTCATCCTGCATCCAAGCGGGGCTTTGTTTTGGGAAGATAGAAAAGCGCTTTTAATTTCGGATGTTCATCTTGGGAAGGTTTCGCATTTCAGGAAACATGGTGTGGCGATTCCGAATAATGCAGTTTCTAAAAATTTTCAAAGATTGACGGATGTTGTAGATTATTTTGACCCAGAAAGTGTCGTTTTTCTTGGCGATTTATTTCATAGTTCAAAAAACAGCGAATGGAATTTATTTGTAGAATGGTCGGACTGTTGTGTGGCAGAAATCATCCTGATTGCAGGAAACCACGATATTATCGCCAAAGAAAATTATGATAAAATTGATGTGAAAGTGTTCAAGGAATTAGAAATCGACGGTTTTCTTTTGACGCATCATCCGACAGAAAAGGAAGATTTTTTTAATTTTTCAGGACACATTCATCCCGGAGTTGAACTGAGAGGTTTTGGCGGACATCACATTAAACTGCCTTGTTTTTTTCAGAAACAAAATCAGATGATTTTGCCGGCTTTTGGAGAATTTACGGGAAAGTATATCATGCTTCCTGAAGAAAATGATTTGGTTTATGCAATAACAAAAGAGGAAGTTATTTTGGTGGGGAAACGTCAATGACAATTTCAAAAGTCAATTTCAATGCTTTGAATTTTGACATTGAAGTTGATATTGAAAATTTTAATTTAGGGCAAAAGGAGCGCTCAATTTAAAATTCGGAACAATAACTCTGAAGCTTCTTGTTGAGGTAAAATTGATCATATTGAAATAACCTTTCATAGCTCCGAAAGGAGAAGAAAGCAAACAGCCAGAACTGTAAGTGTGTGATTCTCCAGGTTTTAAAACGGGTTTTTTGCCTATAACGCCTTCGCCGTCAACGATTTCTTTGTCGTTTAAAGAATCAAAAATTTCCCAGTGGCGCGACATTAATTGCACTGAATCTTTGGAGTGATTCTCAATGGTAATCTCATAACTGAAGGCAAAATGAATCTTGTAGTTCTTGAAGTAAGTACCTTCAAAACTAGTCAAGACTGAAATCTTAATGCCCCTTGTTATTTGTGTAACCATAATTACTTTAATGTTCCAAAAGTACAAATTTTTGCTGTCCCTTTGGGTTTTTACTGTATAAAATTTACTTAAAGGTTTTAAAAACAGTTTTTTAGACTAACAATTTAGTTTATAATGTTTTCTGAAGTTGCAATTCCTCTTCCCACGACTCTGTCATATCTTTCATTCATTCCTCGATAATATACAATTACCTGGTAATCATTTAAAGTTTGGTAAAAATTGCCGTCAACTGCATTTTCATGATCGATTTTTCCAGCTTTATTTGCGATTACATATTGATAGTTTGTAAATCCTTGCTTGATGACCAACGCCTTTTCATATTTTCCGGTTTTGGTGTTGAAATCCATCTTGTTTTCCTCTCCCAAAGCATAATTATTGAACATTCCGTTGATGTAAATATTGTCTTTTCCGAAATAAGCCGGAGCGTCTAAAATGAAAAATACCCAAGCATAATCAGCTTCCACTTCATTATTCTGGACGTTGAAATTGTTAACCAAAAAATTTCCGTTAATATCTGGGTTATAAGTATAGACTTGATTTCCACGCGCCTGATTTATATACAAATGCGAATGGTAAAGCTCTTTTGATTCCACATAATTTACGTTATTGGCATTTCCTCGGATGTCTTTATTCTCGAAATATAAAAACTCATTTCCTCCCCAAAATTGGGTTTCCTTGTCATATTTGTAAATCAGGTCATTTCCAAGGGTATATTGGGGCTTGATGTTATTGATTACATTGTTCATCTGGCCATTTTGCATTAATGTCACTTTCACGCTTTGCAACGGATTTATGAAGGTAATGTTGCTAGATTTTACAGCAAAATCAAGGTTGTGCATGAAATTAATAGTCTTGATATCACGAGATCTTTTTATCTGAAGCGGCACGCTAACCATATCTTCAAACAAGATAAATTTTCTGGAAAAAACAACTTCTCTGTCTTCATTCAAAATTTTCAGCATATAATTTCCTGTGACTCTAAACTGCGTGAATTTATTGGGAAAAGAAAGTCTGTAATGAGAGTACAATTGCAAAGTATTAAAAGAGTTTTCATAATCCTGAATTCTTTGATTGTCAAATCCTTGGATGTATTCGCTTTTAACCAATTGCGACGGCGTCCAGTTGTAATCACAATGGCTTATTTCATAATAATAATTGGCTTCATTTCCATATAAATCATCAAATTGAAGCTGAAAAGAGTCATTCAAATTAAAAACAGGAACGGCATTTTGTCCATTTTGAATGAAAGTTACCGTCTTGATATTAAACGGAGGCGCCACTTCTGTCAACGCTTGTGCACTGGAAAAATTATATATAAGAAAGCTGAAAAAGACGAATAGATAGTTCTTGTTCATGTGAAGGAAATTATTTTTTATATAACAAATATAAGCTATTTTAATTGTGCGAGAATTATGCCAAATTCATGTTTTCATTAGATTATTACTAAAATCATCAATAAGAGTAAATTTCGTGCATAAAAAAACCTGATGAAAATCAGGCTTAATTTCTTAGTTTTTATAGCAAACTGGAATGATTTCTCCCTTCGCCAAACAATATCTTTCTACTAATTCGTAGTCTAATTTCTTCGTATAATCTTCTTCAATTACGGAAAATCCGATACTTCTTAATTTCTCAAAATAGTCTCTCCCATAAACACGAACGTGGTCGTATTGTCCAAAAATCCTTGCTCTTTCTTTTTGATCCGTAATTGTATTGTCTTCAAAAGTTCTCTCGCGATTCAAATCTTGCGGAATCTGAAAAATCCCCATTCCGCCAGGTTTCAAGACGCGATATAATTCTTGCATTGCCTTTGTGTCATCCGGAATATGCTCTAAAACATGGTTGCACAAAATCACGTCATAGGAATTGTCTTCAAAAGGCAAATCGCAAATATCAGCTTTCACATCCGCCAACGGCGAAAATAAATCTGTAGTCGTATACTCTAGATTTTTCTGTTTTCTAAACAATTTATAAAAAGCCTGTTCTGGAGCAAAGTGCAAGACTTTTTTCGGAGCTGTAAAAAAATCAGTCTCCTTATTTAAATATAGCCAAAGCAAACGGTGTCTTTCCAATGATAAAGTACTCGGCGACAAAACATTATTGCGCTGTGTTCCATATCCGTAAGGCAAGAAATTCTTAAAACTTCTCCCATCAATCGGATCAGTATATTTTTTTCCCTTCAAGGCAAAAGCCAAAACTGGACGAATCACATAACTCAGCCGAATTAATATTGGGCGAGGAATTGTATTGAGGATGAATTTAAAAAGTTTCTTCATTATGAAATTACCAAAGGTATTCTCCTAAACTCATCTTCTTCATTACTCTCAATCCCCAAAGCCTTATAAATATAAGCAAAAGTTGAAAGCAATTCAGGTTTTCCGTCGATTAAAGCCACGTCATGTTCAAAATGGGCACTCGGTTTTCCGTCGGCCGTTAAAATTGTCCAGCCGTCTTTTAACTGTCGTATATTTCTAGTTCCCATATTAATCATCGGCTCAATTGCGACAACCATTCCTTCTATAAACATTTTTCCGCGACCGCGTTTTCCATAATTTGGCATTTCAGGATCTTCGTGCATTTTTTGTCCCAAACCGTGTCCTACCAACTCACGAACCACGCCATATCCGTGCGCTTCTGTATATTTTTGAATTGCATTTCCAACATCTTCCACGCGGTTTCCTGCTTTGAATTCACGGATTCCGACATACAAAGATTCTTTTGTAACCTGCAATAATTTTTTAACTTCCGGAGCCACTTCTCCTATTTCAAAAGAATAGGCGTGGTCGCCATGATAGCCATTTTTAAAAGCACCGCAATCTACAGAAATTACGTCGCCACTTTCCAAAGGTTTGTCATTCGGAATTCCGTGTACAACCTGCGCATTCGGACTCATGCAAAGTGAATTAGGGAAATCATAAAGTCCCAAAAAACTCGGAACTGCGCCATGATCTCTGATGAATTCTTCTGCTAATTTGTCTAAATATAAAGTCGTCACGCCAGGCTTGATTTCGCCTGCAATCATTCCTAAAGTCTTCGAAACGATCAGAGCACTTTCGCGCATCAGCTCAATTTCTTCTCTGGTTTTTTGGATAATCATAATTCAAAATTTGAAATGCAAAAGTACACATTTTTTATAAATTTTTTTCTGGAGCCTTTCTTAAGAATTTTTGGCAGAATTAAATATAAATAGCTAAATTCTGCTTGCATTAAAATTATTTCAAATAAAAATGCCTGTCAGAAAAAAATCCCAACAGGCAAAATATCTTTACTTAAAATCTATAATAAAGAATGTCTAGTCATCGCTTCTGGTTTTTCAACACCTAGTAAAGCTAAAATCGTAGGAGCGATATCGCCCAAAACGCCATCGTTAATATGTTTCAAATCTTTATCAACTAAAATAATCGGCACAGGATTCGTTGTGTGTGCTGTATTTGGGCTTCCGTCAGGATTTATCATTGTTTCGCAGTTTCCATGATCGGCGATTACGATAGTAGTATAACCGTGTGCCAAAGCTGTCGTAATTACTTTTTCAGCACACTTATCAACTGCTTCACAAGCTTTTATCGCAGCTTCCATGACGCCTGTATGTCCGACCATGTCGCCGTTTGCAAAATTCAAGCATACAAAATCAACTTCTTCTTTTTCCAATTCAGGAACCAAAGCATCAGCCAATTCAAAAGCGCTCATTTCGGGCTGTAAATCATAAGTTGCAACCTTTGGAGAATTTTTTAAGATTCGAGATTCGCCCACAAACGGCGCTTCTCTTCCGCCAGAAAAGAAAAATGTCACGTGCGGATATTTCTCGGTTTCTGCAATTCGGATCTGTTTCTTTCCGTTTTTCTCTAAAACTTCGCCTAGAGTTTCGGTAATATTGTCTTTGTCATAAATTACGTGCATTCCCACAAAACTGTCATCATAATTAGTCATTGTCACATAATACAAATTCAATTTGTGCATATTTTGCTCGTGGCAATCATTCTGGGTAAGCACTTCTGTTAATTGTCTGCCGCGGTCAGTTCTGAAATTGAAGAAAACTACAACGTCATCATTTTTAAGCGTCGCAATCGCATTATTATCGTTGTCAACCATCACGATCGGTTCGATAAATTCATCTGTCACATCATTTTTATAGCAGTCTTGAATCGAACTTACCGCATTTTGAGAAGGTGTTCCAGTTCCGTTTACCAATAAATCGTATGCTTTTTTTACTCTTTCCCAGCGCTTGTCGCGATCCATTGCAAAATAGCGTCCTATTACAGAAGCCAATTTTGCAGTCGTGTTTTCCATGTGATTTTCTATTTCCGAAATAAAACGAACTCCAGATCTCGGATCTACATCGCGTCCGTCAGTAAATGCGTGAACAAAAACTTTTTGCAATCCTGCCTCTTGTGAGGCATCGATCAAGCCTTTCAAATGTTCGATGTGAGAATGAACGCCTCCGTCAGAAACTAATCCTAAAAAGTGAACGCTTTTATTGTTTTCTTTGGCATAAGCAAAAGCATCGGCAAGTGCTTTTTCCTTACTTAAAGTTTTGTTTTCTACCGCCAAATTGATCTTAACCAAATCTTGATAAATAATTCTTCCGGCACCAAGATTCATGTGCCCCACTTCAGAATTTCCCATCTGGCCTTCAGGAAGTCCAACATTTAAGCCATCCGTTCGAAGCGAAGCATTTGCATATTTTGTATATAAACTATTGATGAAAGGAATGTTTGCATTGTCAATTGCGGAAACTTTTGGATCTGGAGATTTTCCCCATCCGTCCAAAATCATTAGGATAACTTTTTTATTCATGATGCTAAAATATTTCGATAAATCATTCTGTTCTTTCAATAAACCATCCAATTATTGGATTTTTGTAGGCATAAAAGAACCTGTTTTGCAAATTTAATCATTTAATTTTCCTTCAACCGCTAATATTTTCTGAAATTTATTTTTGTTTAAATCGTTTTTATTTCTCTGTAAGAATAAAGCAGGTGAAGGATTGAAAACAGTAATGATAAGGTGTTTTTAAAATTCTTACAAAGAATCAATTTAGATGTAAGAAAAGAATATAATATATAGATATTCAATAGTTTGGCAATATTATTGCCTTATTTGCGTTATTAAATGTGTATCTCAAAAATTTACCGAAATCGTTTTTTGTTAAAAAATGCAATTTTAAGATACTGAAATTTTGATAGTTAATATTTTTTAATACTTTTGGCTTTCCCCCGGTGTCAAAATTTTAACCCAAACATTTTCAATGATTTATAAGATTTTACCTGTATTGATGTTTTTTTGCTCAACATTTACCACAAATGGAAGCAAAACGGAAACTCCAAAAAAATTAATAGCGGCAACTTCAAAATCTGCATTCGAGATGAAAGCAGAATCAATTTACAGCAGCTTACATTCTAATAATCTCACTCTTCCAAAGATGGAGAGTTTTGCAAAAGCACTTCAAGGTTTTTACAATTTGAAGGAAAAAGGAATTGTTACAAAAAATATTTTAACGTTGGTTGATTTTAGCCTTTCTTCAAACACAAAGCGTTTGTGGATCATTGATATGTCAACAAACACAGTACTTTACAATTCACTTGTAGCGCACGGAAGAAATACGGGCGAAGAATTTGCAAATGCATTTTCAAATGCAGGTTCCTCTTTTAAAAGCAGTTTAGGCTTTTATGCAACAGGTGAAGTTTACCAAGGAAAACACGGACTTTCGCTTCGTCTTGACGGATTGGAAAGAGGAATAAATGACAATGCAAGAAGCAGAGCCGTTGTAATTCACGGAGCTGATTATGTGTCAGAATCATTTATCAAAAGCCAAGGAAGATTAGGCAGAAGCCAAGGCTGTCCGGCACTTCCAGTTGGAATTACTAAAGAAATCATCAACTTGATTAAAGACAAATCTTGCCTTTTCATCTATCATCCTTCAATGAACTACCAAGCACAGACTAAATTATTGTCTTAATTTGGCATAAAGCGAAGCATCGAGATCATAAATATCTGGTGTGAAATAAAGCAAACCCTTATCGCTCCAAGCGGTCCAATATAACTGATGAATAAAAATGTCACTTTTGAAGGTGGCATTTTTTGTTTTTTCAGTCTTCAAGGTTTCCGTGATTTTCTCCACATTCCAATTCTTTTTGTCGTCTAAAAGATATTCGGTCAATTCTAGCGGATCTTGAACTCTGACGCAACCTGAACTTAAAGAACGGTCGGTTTTTTCGAAATATTCCTTGTGATTGGTGTCGTGAAGATATACGGAGAAATTATTAGGAAAGATGATTTTAACCATTCCCAAAGAATTGTAAGTTCCCGGACTTTGAACATAACGGTATTTTTTGGCATTCGCCGGATTCCAGCTCCACGGATTCACTTCTTTGCCTTGCTGGTTGTAAATCGTAATGTTTTTTCCTTTCAGGTAATTTCGATTTTTCATCATCGACGGAATAATATCTTCCTTTAATATAGTAGGGGGAACCGTCCAAGTTGGGTTGAAAACGGCGTAAGATAACTTCGAAGAAAGAATCGGCGTTTTTCTAGCAGCCGTCCCCACAATCACATTGTGCGTTCTCGTCGTGTCGCTTTTAAAAACGGTTCGCAACTTATATTCTGGAATATTTACGATAATATAATGCTCGCCCATTTCTTTTGGAAACCATCTCCAGCGCTCCATATTGGCGATAATTTGTTTTTTTCGGATGTCTTTTGAAACGTTTAATTGTGCTAAAGTTCCTTTTCCAATAATTCCATCGGGTTCTAAACCGTGGCGAAGCTGAAATTTCTTGACCGCATTTTGAGTTTCGGCATCATATAAATTTGTAAATGCCTGCGGATTTTTCAAGTCGTTCCAATACGCAAGTCTTTTTTTGATTGAAATAAAAGTTTTGCTGGTGTCATTTGGCTTTAAATTTCGAAGAAACTCAATGTTTTTCAAAGTGTCTTCTGGAAATTGATTGATCAAAACCAAGGCATTTTCCAGTCTTTTATAAACAGGATGATTCGGTTTTGCCTTTTCTATAATTGTTGACAGCGAATCTTTTTGCAAAGCATCAGAAATATTTTTGTGACTATCTGATTTTGCTATTTTTAAATCCCAATCATCATATAATTTCTTCGGATTTAATTTTCCGAAAGACAAATCTGAAATATATTTTTCAAGAGAAGTGGTCAGCAATAAGTCATAATCTGTGATTTCTTTTTCAGAAAGCGAATCGATTCTTTTCTCGTTTGCCAAGATTTTTGAAAGCTGATAATCTTCCGGATTTAAGCCTTCTTTTTCTGCATTTGCAATGGCTTCAGCGGCGGTTTTTCTTTTTTCTGCCGTATTCCAAACACTGCAAAATCCGTTGAGCTTATAAAAAGAATAAAGCGGTTTGTTTTTTAATAAAGCAACAGAATCCATTGAGCCAGTTGGTGTTTCGGTCTTGAATTCTTGATTTAAAAATGATTTGTTTGTCTGCGATACAATAAATTTTTTCTCCGCGCAAGCAGAAAATAGAAGGACCAGAATAATAGAAGAGTAATATTTATACATAGTAAAGGCGTGAATTCTTATATGAAGGTAGTAAAATTTGAGTATAAATGATTCTCATTTAGAGAACTTTTTGTATTTTAAAATCTCTTGAACATGACAAAATGTTTTCCGATATCGCCGATGTCAAATGGTTGCCCGATGATTTCATATCCTAATTTTTGATAAAACGGAACCGCAATTTCGCGCGCATTAAACCAAACTAAATCACCATTTCTGTTTTTTGCATTGCTTTCAGCATAATTTACCAGCTTTTCTCCAATTCCTTTTTTCTGAAAATTGGACAAAACTGCCATGCCTCGCAATTGAAATTGTTCTTTTTCTTCGAATAAATCTGAATTTGATTGGAATAAAGAAGCGATTCCTGCTAGATTTTCATCTTCAAAATAACCAAAGTGTTTTGTGGTTTCTAAATTATCGCCATCAAAATGACAAGTTTCAATATTTTTTCCGGGTCTTAAAACAGGCTGTCTAACCGAAAATGTCTCCAAAGTCGTAATCTCTTTAATCGAATGCATGATTTTTTTTAAATTTTTCTTCTTTAATTTTTTAAGATAACAATTTCATAATAAAAAGATTATGCCTGAAATTGTCTTATTTTGCAAAGATCGGCAAAAAAAAGTTGCAAATTTTTTTAAAAAAAACTTGCAACAAAGAAATCTTTTGACGTATATTTGCACCGTTGAAACGCAGAAGTAGCTCAGTTGGTAGAGCTCCAGCCTTCCAAGCTGGTTGTCGCGAGTTCGAGCCTCGTCTTCTGCTCTTAGAGCAAAAACCTCAGTTGAAAAGCTGAGGTTTTTTTTTATATTGGTTTTTATTTCTACGGATGACTTAAAAGAAATAATAGCAAGAAATTAGTTTTGCCACAGATTAAAAAGAATTTCACGGATTTTTCAAGTATAAAAATCATTTTTAATCCTTTAATCTGTGGCAATTTCTATTTATTTCAAATTACTCAAATCACTTCCAGTTTCTAATTCTTCAGGAGTCTGGTTTTGCTTAAAAAGTCTTGCTGGCAAATCTCCTTTTAAAATAATTTTATCACCTTTTACATCAAGCCAGCTTCCTTCGCGAAGTCCCAAAACAGGCAGGCTGTTAAACGAATGAAATTCTTTGATTCGCGTTTCGCGCGTTTCGCCCATGTGTTTTGAATTCAAATCTGGATCTAAATAATGCGGATTCAAATTAAACGGAATCAATCCCAAAGTCTGAAAGCTCGGCGGATAAATAATCGGCATGTCGTTCGTGGTTTGCATCGTCAAGCCTGTAATATTGCTTCCCGCGCTGGTTCCTAAATAAGGAATTCCGTTTTTTACGGCGTCAGCCAAAACCTGCATGACTTTATTTTTATACAATTGGAAAACTAAAAGAAAAGTATTTCCGCCTCCCGTAAAAATTCCTTCAGCAGAATTAATCGCTTCTGTCGGATTTTCAAATTCATGAATTCCTTTGACTTCGATATTTATTTTGGCAAAAGCGTCGCTTACTTTTTTAGTATAATCTTCATGTGAAATTCCGCTTGGCCTTGCATACGGAATAAAAAGTATGGTTTTTGCATCCTTAAAATGATTGGAAAGTTCAGGCAAAAGATAGTCCAGATAAGCTCCGTTGTGAAGCGTGGAAGTACTTGCAATAATTAGGTTTTTCATTTCTTGATTTTTGGAAAGGTAAAGTTACGAAGCTTTCAAATTTTAATTCATATAAATCAGCAATTTACAATTAACAGAATTTTAGTACCTCATTGGCAATAAATTTGGAAGATCATCGAATATTTTTACCGCAAGCAAACTCCCCCAGTGTAAATGCAAAAAATTGTACCGTTTTTTATTTTCGTCATGGCGATAACTTCATCGCAAGCGCAGACTCCTGAAAGAAAATTTCTGAAAGGAAAAGTGACTGCGCGCACTTCTGATCTGGAAGGGATTTATGTCATCAACAAAACTGCCGAGAAAGAAACCGTGACCAAAGAAGGCGGTTATTATACGATTATGGCAAAACCTGGCGATTCCTTAATGTTTGCTTCCATCGAATTCAAAGGGAAAACGGTTGCTGTAGATTCGACACATTTTGGCCAAGAAATGCTTATTACAAAATTGGAAACCATGGTGAACCAGCTTGACGAAGTAATGGTGATTCAATACAAAGATATCAATGCCTATTCATTAGGAATTCTGACTAAAAAAGCAAAATCATATACGCCTGCGGAAAGAAAATTGCTGACTGCGACTGGCGTTGATCCAAAGATTGGCTTGAATTCTTCTTTTGGAGTTGATCCGTTGTTGAATTTATTTTCAGGAAGGACTGCAATGCTTAAAAAGGAATTGGAGGTTGAAAAGAAAGAAAATTGGATTGATAAATTAGAAAATTTATACGACGAAAAATACTTGACAGAAAAACTTAAGATTCCTGCAGCATATATTAAAGGATTTTTGTTCTATATTGTAGAAAATGAACATTTCGTTAAAACATTGAGCGCTAAAGATAAAACTGCAAATAATTTTCTCTTGGTGCAATTGGCCGAAAAATACCTCAAAACTATAGAAAATGAAAAATAATCTCTTTTTATTATTGCTGCTTATTTCTCAATTGTCTTTCTCTCAGGCGAAAGACAAGCTGATGACTGGAAAAATTAATACTTTGCAAGTGGCTCCTGATGGCGTAGAAGTCATTAATATGACAACTAAAAAAACTACAAAATCTAATGCTTTGGGAAAATTTTCGCTTTATGCAAAAACTGGAGACGTTATCGTTTTTTCTAGTCCTAATTTTGAATATGCGAAGAAAACAATTACTTCAAGTGAATTTTCTGCGGGAACATTTGCGGTTTCCATGATTCCAAAAGTGACCGAATTAGAAGAAGTTGTAGTTCAAAAAGATGAAAAATTAGTGCATTCAGAGCTTTTCGACAATGCAAAAGAATATACGGTTGCAGAAAGAAGATTGCAAACCGGCGCAAGAGCTACACGGTTAAATCAAGGCTTAGAAATCAGCAATGATGCCATTATCAACGCAATTTCAGGAAAATCAAAAAGGCTTCGTAAAGAGCTGGCCATCGAGAAAAAAGAATCGTATATGGAGCAAATCGAAGATACTTATGCTGATGACTATTACACAAAAAGCTTAGGAATCGAAAAAGATTATGTCGCTGGTTTTAAGTATTTTATTGTAGAAGATGCGGCATTTATAAAAACGCTTGAAACTAGAAATAAAATTGCAATGGATGCCACGCTTTTGGAATTGGCACAGGAATACAAACAGCTTTTAGCCAATGAGAAATAACTACTTTCTCATTTTCTTCATTTCTTTTAGCACTATCATTTTCTCGCAGTCAAAAGAAAAAATGATTCACGGCAAAATTATTGCGCCGATAAATAACACTTCCGGAATTAACGTAATGAATCTTGTCAACGAAAAGTCAGCATTGACGGATGCTAACGGCGAATTTTATATTTTAGCAAAAGTGGACGATCTTCTTATTTTATCTTCTGAAAATTTTGAATATAAGAGAAAATTGATCCAAGAAGAAGATTTTGGTGCGAAAATTGTTACGATTGAAATGATTCCAAAACTAGGGCAATTGGAGGAAGTGGTAATTACAAAATACCAAAATTTTAATGCCGTAGATTTAGGAATTCTTTCAAAACCAGCCAAAGAATATACGCCTGCAGAAAGAAGACTGAAAACTGCTGGCGATTTTAAGCCGATTCATCTTTTAGGAATTTTAGGCGGAAGCTTACCGATTGATCCAATTTTGAATGCAATTAATGGAAGGACAAAAAGGCTGAAAAAAGAAATAAGCATTGAGAAAAGAGAATTTAGGTTGCAAGAAATAGAAGATTTATATGACAATAATTTCTATGTTCAGACTTTAAAAATACCAACAGAATATATCATGGGTTTCAAATATTTTTTAACGGAAGACGAGGATTTTGCAACTTTATTGCTTGCAAAAAACAAACCTTCGATTGAAATGCATGTGGTCAAGTCAGCAGAAGATTATCTAAAAATAATTGCTGATGAAAGGGAATAAATTAGTTTTTTTTTTCTTGCTTTTTTACGGAATTACTTTTTCCCAAGAAAAGATGATTCACGTCAAAATTACCGCTAACGGAAATGACGCAGAAGGAATCAATGTCGTAAATCTTGTCAATGAAAAGTCTGCAAAATCAGATGCTAAAGGCGAATTTCAGATTTTGGCAAAGGCAGATGACTTGTTAGTTTTATCTTCAGAAAGATTTGAATACAAGCGAAAAATTATCAGCGAAGATGATTTGAAGTCTAAAGTAATTACAATACAAATGACTCCGAAACCCGGACAATTAGACGAAGTTGTGATTACAAAATACAGAAATATAAATGCGGTAGATTTGGGAATTTTATCAAAACCAGCTAAAGAATATACGCCGGCGGAAAGAAGATTGAAAACCGCTTCTTCCTATGATTTAACCGTCGGGACTTATACTTCAGTCAGTTTAGACGCCATCATAAATTCAATTTCTGGAAGAACGGCAATGCTGAAAAAAGAACTGGAAGTTGAAAGAAAAGAAATTGCAAGAGAAAGGCTTTTGTCGATTTTTGACGAAGAATATTTTACTGAAAAATTAAAAATTCCTTCAGATTACGTCAAGGGATTCCAGTATTTTGTAGTTGAAGATGAAAAATTCAGGCAAGTTCTGAAGTCTAAAGATAAAATTGCACAGGAAATTTTGATAAATAAACTAGCCACAGATTACCTTAAAATATTGGGCGATGAAAAAAAATAATCTTCTTTTTCTATTGCTGATTTTTCAGAATGCTTTTTCCCAAGAAAAAATGATTCACGGACAAATTTTCGGAATGGGAAATAGTGTCGAAGGAATTAATATTGTAAATCTTGTCAATGAAAAATCGGCAATTTCTGATGCAAGAGGAGAATTCCATATTCTTGCAAAGCCAGATGACATGCTGATTTTTTCGGCCATGACTTTTGAATACAAACGCAGAATAATTGTGCCGGAAGACATGCGTTCGTCACTTTTGGTAATTTCGTTAGAGCCAAAGCCAAATCAGTTGGAAGAAGTTGTAATCACCAAATATGTGAATATAAATGCAGTGGATTTGGGAATTATAAAAAAGCATATAAAAGAGCCGACGCCAGCAGAAAGAAGATTAAATTCTGCGAGATCAGGAATTATTACGGGTTTGATTAATAGCATAAATGGAACGACTGCCAGCTTGAAAAAAGGAGTGGAGATTGAAGGCAAAGAATTGGTAATCGATAAATTTGCAGATGATTATTTTGAGGCCAGCTATTTTACAGAAGTCTTGAAAATTGATCCTGAAAAAGTGAAAGCTTTTCAATATTATTGTGTGGAAGACGCGCGGTTTATGAAAGCGGTTAAAAGCCAAAATAAAACTTTAGCGACTTTTTGGATCAATGATTTGGCGATTCAATACAACCTACTCCAAAAAACAACTATTTTTGAGAAATAAGTATCTTTGAAAAATGAAAAAAATAAGAATACTTTTTCTCCTGATGCTTTTCGCAACTTTGAGTTCGATGGCTTTGCATAAATTTTATGTCTCGGTAAACCAAGTTGAATTTGTTCCAAAAAAGAAAGCTTTGGAAATAACTTCCCGAATTTTTATTGATGATATAGATTTTGCATTAGAAAAAAAATATGGCAAAAAACTATATCTCGGAACTTCCAAAGAATCTCCTGAAAGCTTAGATTTCCTAAAAAAATATTTCAAAGAGAAATTTTCTATAAAAGTAAACGGCCAGCAGAAAGAAATTATTCTTCTAGGAAAAGAAGTCGAAGACAACGTTTTGATTTGCTATTTTACTGTAAAAGAAATTGAAAAAGTGACTTCGCTGGAAATAAAAGATACGGTTTTAATGGAGATTTATGACCAGCAGCATATCTTTCATACTACGATTTTAGGCGATAAAAAAAGCTTGCTTTTAACGACAGGAAACACACAAGGATTGTTAAATTACTAACAATTTTTTCACATGTATCGCAAATTGACTATTTTTCAAGATTCAAAAGAATTTTACATTTCACTTCATGAAAAAAATCCTACTAATCGTATTGTTTCCGCTGGCAATTTTGGCACAGGAAACCAAAACTGACGACAAAAAACGCGAGCCAGGAAGATACGATACCAATAAATTCAGCCAGATGTATGATCTTTTGGCGACTCCAAATATGTTCAGAACAGCTTCCGGAGCGCCAGGACCTGCTTATTATCAGCAACAAGCCGATTATAAAATGGACATTGAATTGGATGATAAAAACACAAAAATCTACGGAAAAGAAACTATTACTTACCATAATAATTCTCCTGAAAGCCTAGAATATCTTTGGATTCAACTGGATCAAAACCAGCAAGCTAGAAATTCAAAATCACCTTTGACAGAGAGCGAAAAACTTAGTCAAAAAATGACGCTTCCAGGTTTTTCAAAGAAATATTTGCAGGAAGATTTTGACGGCGGTTTTACTATTGAATATGTAAATGATGCCAGCGGAAAGCCGATGAAATATACCATCAACCAAACGATGATGCGAATTGATTTGGACAAGCCTCTAAAGTCAAAAGAAAAGATCTCGATTTCGATTAAATGGTGGTACAATATCAATAATTATCGAATTGACGGCTATCGTTCTGGATACGAACACTTTGATAAAGATGGAAATAATTTATATGTAATTGCCCAGTTTTACCCAAGAATGGCAGTTTACAATGATGTGGAAGGCTGGCAGAATATGCAATTTTGGGGAGGCGGAGAATTTGCGCTTCCTTTTGGGAATTTTGAAGTAAATATTACAGTTCCTGCAGACCATATTTTAGAAGCGACAGGAGATTTGCTGAACCGAAAAGAAGTTTTTACTTCCGAACAATTTAAAAGATATCAATTAGCCGAAAAGACATACGATAAGCCAGTAGTTGTAGTCACTCAGGCAGAAGCGGAAGCAGCGTCAAAAGGCTTTTCAGATAAAAAGAAAACGTGGAAATTTAAAGCTACAAACGTGCGTGATTTCGGAATTTCTTCTTCCAGAAAATTCATTTATGATGCTATGGCGGTGAAACTTTCTGAGAAATCGGTGATGGCAATCTCGCTGTATCCGCCAGAATCGAATCCGCTTTGGGGAGAATTGTCTACTAAAACTGTCGCGCATACGCTGAAAAGCTATTCTTCGCACACTTTTGATTATCCTTATCCAAAGGCGATTTCGATTTCTGCGGAAGATCAAGGGATGGAATATCCAATGATTTGTTGGAATTACGGCCGTCCTGATGAAAAAGGATTTGTGAGCGACAGATTGCGACACGGAATGCAAAGTGTGATTATTCATGAAGTTGGGCATAATTTTTTTCCGATGATTGTGAATTCTGATGAAAGGCAATGGACTTGGATGGATGAAGGCCTGAATACTTTTTTGGAATATTTAGCGGAACAAGAATTAGATCCGAATTATCCTTCGCAAAGAGGCCCGGCCAATAAAATAGTTCCTTACATGAGCGGTCCGCAGCGTTTCTTGGAACCGATTATGTCAAACTCAGAAGTGATTCATCAATTTGGAGCAAATGCTTACGCGAAACCTGCGACTGGCTTGAATATTTTACGCGAAACCATTATGGGGCGCGAACTTTTTGACTACGCTTTTAAAACATATGCAAATCGTTGGAAATTTAAGCATCCGACTCCAGATGATTTTTTCAGAACTATGGAAGATGCTTCTGCTGTTGACTTGGACTGGTTTTGGAGAGGCTGGTTTTATTCTACAGAATATGTTGATATTGGCATAAAAGAAGTGAAGCAATATTATGTTTCGACGGAAGCGCCCAAAGAAACCAAAGATGTTTCGCTTCGAAGAGGCCGTTTTAATGAAGAAGAAGGTCCGTTTGTTTATTTACTTCCCGAAGATTCGAAGGATTTAGATTCTAAATTAAAAAAATCTTTAAACACGGAAGATGTGAAAATTTTGAAAGATTTTATTCAAGAAAAATATTCAGCATCTGAAAAAGCGCAGTTGAAATCGCCTAAATATTTCTATGAAGTTACTTTCGACAAGCCTGGGCAAATGCTGATGCCGATTTTGGTACAGCTTACTTTTGAGGATGGAACTACCGAAGACTATAATTTTCCGGTTCAAATTTGGAGAAAGGAAAACCAGCTGGCTTACAGAACTTTTGCAACTACTAAAAAGGTTTTAAAGATCAAGCTTGATCCAAAAGAAAAAACAGCAGATATTGATTTGACTAACAATTCTTGGCCAAAAGAAGTGATAAGATCTAAGTTTGATCAATTTGGCGGTTAAGTTAAAATCATATTAAAATCGAATTCAAAAAAGTTAAGGTAAAACTGCAACTATTTTTTTACCGTATCTTTGTATAAAATTGCATATTATGTTTGGAATTGGAGGATCAGAATTCATATTTATAATTTTCATCGCAATCATGCTTTTTGGTGCGGATAAAATTCCTGAAGTCGCTCGTGGATTGGCAAAAGGAATGCAACAGCTGAAAAGTGCTACGGATGATATTAAATCTGAAATTCACAAAACAGCAGCTGAGAATGGATTTGATAAGGAATCATTAACTGGCGGACTTTCTGAAGAAGTAATTAAAGTGAAGGAGAATTTTGCCCAAATTATGGAAAATTCAAATGACAGAAGTTTCGGGCTTGATAAAATCAAAGCTGATATCACTTCAGAACTTTCACCAATTAAAGAAGACATCGAATCATTAGAAGGACCAATAAAAAGACAAAAATAAATGCTTGAAACGTTACTGGAATTAGATAAAAATCTATTTATATTTTTGAACGGACTTGGCTCAGAAACTTTCGATGGCTTCTGGCTTTTCATCACAAAACAGATCAATTGGATTCCTATTTTTGCCATTATTTTATACTTGGTTTTCAAGCATCTTGGCTGGCGTCATGCTGTGCTAATTATTCTAGTCATGTCGCTTTTAATTTTAGTGACTGACCAAACTACAAACTTATTTAAAAACGGATTTCAACGTCTTCGTCCCGGAAGCAATCCAGATTTGGCAGCTTTAATCAGAGCTGTTCAAACCCGAAAATCATTCAGCTTTATTTCTGGCCACGCTTCCAATTCAATGGCAGCCGCTTTTTTTCTCTATAAAGTATTAAAGCCTTATCTTAAATACATGGGCTTCATTTTCTTATGGCCTTTAATTTTCGCTTACAGCAGAATTTATTTGGGGCTTCATTATCCTGGAGATATCTTATGCGGCTATGTGTGGGGAATTTTAATGTCTTTGATCATGCTTAAATTATACGTTTATTTGAGAGATAGATTTTTTCCAACTCAAAAGGAGAATATAGATCATCCGACAAATAGTGCTCCTTTGACAGACTAAATTTATTTTTCTGTAATTCATTTTGTGTTTTTCTTTTCAAAATTCTATTTTTATAACAATATTTTACCTTTAATCGGATTTATTGGTAGTTTGCCGCTTTTTTTATTTTTGTATGTTACTTTAATCTATATTAGCCTAGAATTTGAGTTTTACTCTTAATTCAAATTAATTTATAAGCCTGAATATTAAGTCGATGCCTGCGTTGAAAAACCATTCAGATAATTAAAAACCATACAATAAAATGAAAAAATTACTTCTTCTAGGGGCGTTTTTCGTATCTGCGCCATTTTTTGCACAAGTTGGAATTGGAACCGTGACGCCACATGACAAATCGGCTTTAGAAATTGTCTCTTCTGAAAAAGGCTTTCTGATGCCAAGAATGTCAACGGCACAGCGCACTGCAATTTTTCCAACAGCTGATGCAACTTCTGCAGGAATGCGAGTGTATGACACTACAACAAAAACTTTTTGGTATTATGATGGAAGCCAGTGGGTTGAAGATGCTAAAAATGCTTCAGAACCATGGTTTGACGGAACCACAAGTTTAGCAGCAACTGCATCTTCAGATAGTATTTATTTTCCAAAAGGGCTCATGAGTATCGGAACAACGGTTAATGATGCGAAGTTTCACGCTTCTGCAACAAAAGCTGAAGCCGATGCGAGGAGGGCAATGGTAGGTATTGAGACGCATTGGCAATCTAATAATCCGAATAAGTTTGACTCTTGGAATGGTTTTGCTTTGATGCCAACGCTTCCAAATCCTTTAAATGGATTTCAGCCCTCTAATGAGCCTTTTATTGGTTATGGACCACAAACTAAAAGTTTCACGATCCAGCAATTTATTGACGGCCCTTTTGGAGATATAAAAGAAACGAGAATGGTTTTTATGCCTACTGGCGAAGCTGGAATCGGGTATTCTGCTAGTACGCTTTTTGGGGTAACTTATCCAACTTCGCCTAAAGCAGCATTAAGGGTTACTAACGGAACTAAAACTTATGATATCTTGAATCTAGATTATGACAAAACAACTGTCGTAAAAGTAGATAGAACAGGTAATGTAGGAATCGGAATTGCAACGCCCCTTAGAAAACTTCATGTCAGTGAAGCAATGCGCCTTCAGCCTCAAGCTGCAGCACCGGCTTCTGGATCATTAGGTGATTTGTATGTAAACACTGATGGCAAGCTATATTTTCATAATGGAACGGCTTGGAAAGAAGTGAGTCTTCTGTAATATTGGGTTTTATGTTTTATATATATTTTGAGTAAGCTGTCTGAAAAGACAGCTTTTTTTATAGTATTCTTGAAACAGTTAATCCGTCGCGAATCGGCAATAAAACCGTTTCAACCCTAGAATCTTCGTTTACTTTTTTATTATATTCTACCAATACATTCGTGCTCAAATCTTTTGGGTCGGGAGTTTCCAAAACTTTTCCGCTCCACAAAACATTGTCAGAAAGAATGATGCCTCCTTTGTTTACCAGAGGAACGATCAAATCAAAATATTTCAGGTAATTGTCTTTGTCCGCATCAATAAAAACCAAATCATATTTTTTATTCAAGCCAGGAATTATGTCCAAGGCATCTCCTAAATGCTGTGAAATTTGATTTTTCCAAATTGACAAATCAAAATATTTTTTTTGGATGTCAAACAATTCTTCGTTGATATCAATAGTGTCAATCGACCCATTTTCTTGCATTCCTTCAGCAAGGCACAAGGTGGCATAGCCGGTATAAGTTCCGATTTCTAAGATATTCAACGGGCGAATTAATTTAGAAAGCAGGCTTAAAACTCTGCCTTGAAAATGGCCACTCAACATTCGAGGTTGCATGATCTTTTGAAAAGTCTCTCTGTGCAAAGCTGCTAAAAGTTCAGGCTCATTTTGAGAATGCTTTTCTACATAAAGTTCTAATTCGGGAGAAATGAAATGCATTGATTTTTGTTTTATAATAACTAAATAGCTAACCAAGCTGTCGCGTTTCAAAATTAAGGAATAAAATTTTATTTAATTATTTCAAAGTGTTTTAATTCCGAATTGTACTTATTTCAAAAAAGAATCCGCAAAAAGCCATATAAGCGATTAATTTGATTGCTAAATACACATTTATTTCTCTATTTGTAAAGAATATTCGTGTTATAAAATCGCTATTTTTATTTTTTTTGAAAAATAAATTAAAATAATTCACATTATGCGACTGCTTGAATTTATTGGCTTAAGTTGAAAATTCTTATTAAGTTTAGCTAATAAAAAAGCCTATTTTTCCCTTAGTCATTGATTGTCAGGTAAATTGTGATAAAAAAATCCTTACATTGTAATATAATTTAAAACCTACAAATTATGAAAAAAGTAATTACAATGCTTATGTTGTTCTACGGATTCATGTTGTCAGCCCAAAGCAACAGGAATTCAGTAGAAAATTCCCAAAGCGGGAATGGTTCTTATGGTCCAACTTCTGTTATTCAGCCTGGTGCGGTACTGCCACCAAGCAATCAAAGTTTTTCGACAAACGCATTTCTCATACCCGATTGCACAGTAAATGGAATTTCAATTACTACTTCAGGTACAACGGCTTTTGCGTATTCAACTCCAACAGCACCGGTAACTTGCTTTCCTTTGGCTGATGGTTTTACTGGTACTTCTCCTTGGACAGGATCTGGCACTACAGGATTTGTAACTTATACTTTCAGCTCTCCAGTTAACAATGTGCGAGTTAGCTATTCGGCTGTAAACGGTCTGGTGGATATTGGTACAATAAATGTAAACGGCGGTGGCGCTATTTCGCTTTCGAGTCCTTGTGGTATCAATGTAGCCGGAAATGTTGTGACTTGTAATTTTCCAACTCCGACAGATTTTGGAGATATTGCAGTAACAGTATCTTCAACGTTGCCATTTACAACAATTACGCTTGTAAACACAGGAGGAAATAGCGGTTTTGTTGGCGGAAATCCTTGTAATTTTACATTTGGAAGATGTCTAGCGGGAAATACTGCACCAGTATTCAGAACCAGAACTTTATCAAACAGATGTCCGGCAACGACTGCAAATCTAACTACATTGCCAGTAGCGAGCCAGCCTTTTGGCACAACGTTTACTTGGCATACAGGTACGCCTGCTACAAACGCAAATACAGTTAGCAATCCGTCGGCTGTTGGTCCTGGAACCTATTATGGAGCGTTTTATGATGCCGTTGGAAACTGCTATAGTCCAACTACGCCAATACTTGTTACTATAACAGAATGTGTTGCTGACTTGCAAGTTACAAAAACTGCAGATGTGAGAACCGCTTCTATAGGATCAAATGTAACTTTTACAATTACAGCAACTAATAACGGGACAAGCCCTGCAACCGGAGTAACCGTTACTGATGTTCTTCCGGTTGGATATACTTTTGTGAGCGCAACGCCATCCGTTGGAACTTGGTCTGCACCAACTTGGACGATCAATAACCTAGCAGTAGGAGCTTCGGAAACGCTGACAATCGTTGCAACAGTTAGACCAAGAGGAGGTTATGCAAATACGGCAACAATCACAGGAGACCAAACTGATCCTGATTTGACAAATAATACTTCAACAGTAATCATCAGGGTTTTTGTTCCTTTGGATAGAGTTGACGCAGTTGATGATGATTTTAGAAGAACGCCTATTTCTATTTGTGGCGGAACAACACCTAGCGTATTTTCAAATGATACGGTAAACGGCTTCTCATTTTTACCATCAGCAGTAAATGTTTCGCTTGTTTTACCTCTTTCAATTCCAGGGGCGACAATTGATGCAAATGGTGTAATCACGATTCCTCCAGGAACAGCTCCAGGTGGTTATACGCTTACTTACAGCTTATGTTCAAATAGTAGCTTAATTTGTGATACTGCCAATGTGAGTATTTTTGTTGATAGTATTTTTGTAGCAGCATTTAATGACAATTTCCTTTCTACTCCAATAAGCGGCTTTACGGGAGGACAAACTCCAAGCGTATTGACAAACGATAGCTATTATTCTGGTATTTCAGTATCATTAGCTTTTAGCCCAATTGCAGGAGCGACAATTGATCAGGCTGGTATAATCACAATTCCTGCTGGAGTAGCCACAGGCAATTATACTTTCCTTTATCAATTAACAGATTGCAGAGGAAATGTATATCAAGCTAAAGCTGATGTTGCTATCTCAAGAAGAGTTATAATAGGGCCGATTGATCCAATTGATCCGTTTGACCCGATTCAATTAAAACAAGTAAAAATTTATCCAAATCCGAGCAATGGTAATTTCACTATTGATGCGACTGGTTTTGAAAATCTTTCAGTTTCAATCTACACTTCAATGGGAAGAAATGTTTATCAGCTTAATGATTTGAAAAACCAAGCAAAAGTTGATTTAAGCAACTTGCCAAAAGGTATTTATTTTGTGACATTAAATAATGGATCAGAATCAATTCAGAAGAAAGTTGTGATTGATTAATCATAGTAAATCTTAAAAATGAATCGCTATTCCCTCAAAAGAATAGCGATTTTTTTTGCCTGAATTTTTTTATAAAGCTTATGGTTATAAGGCACAATAATTGAAATAAACGGCTAGAGTTACCAATCTCATAAATAGTTATTAACTTTGCGGCATGCAAATCGAGAAAAAAGACATCCGAGCTTTGACAAAAGACCAGTTGCGCGATTTTTTTGTTTCCAATGGAGACAAAGCTTTTCGTGGCAATCAAGTTTATGAATGGCTTTGGAGCAAAGGGGCGCACAAATTTGACGACATGACCAATGTCGCAAAACCGACGCGCCAAATGTTAGAGGAAAATTTTGTGATCAATCATATCAAGGTCGATCAGATGCAAAGAAGTGAAGACGGAACCGTGAAAAATGCAGTTCGTCTGCACGATGGTTTGGTAGTAGAATCGGTTTTAATTCCTACGGATACAAGAACAACAGCCTGTGTTTCAAGTCAAGTTGGTTGCAGTTTAGATTGTAATTTTTGTGCTACCGCAAGGTTGAAAAGAATGCGAAATCTTGGTCCTGATGAGATTTATGACCAAGTTGTGGCCATTGATAACGAGAGTAAATTATACCATAATCGTCCGCTTTCAAATATTGTGTTCATGGGAATGGGCGAGCCTTTGATGAATTATAACAATGTTTTGAAAGCCATTGAAATGATAACTTCGACGGAAGGTTTGGGAATGTCGCCAAAAAGAATCATGGTTTCCACTTCTGGAGTTCCAAAAATGATTAAGAAATTAGCCGACGACGAAGTGAAATTCAAGCTTGCTGTTTCTTTGCATTCTGCGATTGACGAAATCCGTGCTCGAATTATGCCTTTCAGCAAGAATTTTCCGTTGGCTGATTTGCGAGAAGCTTTGGAATATTGGTACAGAAAAACAAAGAGCAAAGTTTCGTATGAATATGTCGTTTGGAAAGATATCAATGACAATAAGGCTTCCATCGATGCTTTGGTGAAATTTTGCAAATATGTTCCTTGCAAAGTGAATTTGATAGAATACAATCCAATTGATGATGGCGAATTTCAGCAGGCTTCTGATGAATCTATAAATGCTTACATCAAGGCTTTAGAAGCTTCGGGAATCGTAGTGAAAGTTAGAAGAAGCAGGGGAAAAGACATTGACGCCGCTTGCGGACAGCTTGCCAACAAAGAAGCTTAAGTTATTTACACATAATTTTTTCAAAACCTGATAACTATAAAAGTGTCAGGTTTTTTGTTTTAAAAAAATCTTTGCGAATCTCGTAGGCTTATCTGCGAATCTCCACGTAATTTTCTTAAATTTGCATCCAATGAAAATCACAGAGCAAATAAAACAGCCCATCCTTGCCGAAATGGAACTTTTCGAGAAAAAGTTTCACGAAGCAATGTCTTCAAAAGTGGCTTTGCTCAACAGAATCACTTATTACATCGTCAACCGAAAAGGCAAGCAGATGCGACCGATGTTCGTGTTTCTTACTGCAAAAATGGTTTCTGGCGGCAATGTAAACGAAAGAACGTATCGTGGCGCTTCCGTAATTGAGCTGATTCACACAGCGACTTTAGTTCACGATGATGTTGTAGACGATAGCAACAGACGTCGCGGATTTTTCTCAATAAATGCCTTATGGAAAAATAAAATTGCAGTTCTTGTTGGAGATTATTTGCTCTCAAAAGGACTTTTGCTTTCTATCGATAACGGCGATTTTGACTTGCTGAAAATTATTTCCGTAGCCGTAAGAGAAATGAGCGAAGGAGAATTATTGCAGATTGAGAAAGCGAGAAGGCTTGATATTACTGAAGAGGTTTACTATGAAATCATCCGTCAGAAAACGGCAACATTAATCGCGGCTTGTTGTTCGCTTGGCGCTTGTTCTGTAATTCCGGGCAATGCTGAAGTCGTAGAAAAAATGCGAAAGTTTGGTGAATTGATCGGGATGGCTTTTCAAATCAAGGATGATCTTTTTGATTACACTGATGACGCCATAGGAAAACCAACCGGAATTGATATTAAAGAACAGAAAATGACACTTCCATTAATTCATGTTCTCAATAATTGTACTCCAAAAGAAAAAAGCTGGGTGATTAATTCTATAAAAAATCACAACAAAGACAAAAAGCGTGTCAAAGAAGTTATCGTTTTTGTAAAAAACAACCACGGACTTACTTATGCCGAAGAAAAAATGGTTGAATTCCAGCAGGAAGCATTAATGCTTATCCAAGATTTTCCTGATTCTGCTTACAAAGAGGCACTTATCTTGATGGTAAATTACGTTATTGAAAGAAAGAAGTAATGCTGATTAGCGAATGCGCTAATTGTTAAATTTAAAAAAAAATCTAATTTTTTTTCCACTCCATGCAACCTTTTTTGAACCAATCTCGTCTATGCTAATAGAAGACTGTAATTAATTGCAAAAATCAATTTCAATGGCAAAGTCAAAATTTGGAATTGTGATTGAAATTTGAAATTGACATTTAAATGAAAGTAATAAACTTACATCAAGAAGAAAAGGATATCATCGCACTCGCTGTCGAGAATAACCGACATGCGCAGCAAAAAATCTACTCGGCGCACTCTCCGAAAATGTTGAGCGTTTGCCGTCAGTATATCAAAGATTTGCACCAGGCGGAAGATATTATGATTACGGCTTTCATGAAAGTTTTTACAAACCTGAAAAATTTTGAGCACAAAGGAAGTTTCGAAGGTTGGATCAGAAGAATAATGGTGAACGAATGTATTTCTTTTATCAGAGTTCAGAAAAAAGTGAAATATATTGAAGATGAAAATTTCTTCGAAGAAACACACAACAATACCGACAGTCAATTTAATGTAGAAGATATTCAGTTTTTAATTGACGGTTTGCCAGATGGCTACAAAATGGTTTTCAATTTATATGCTATCGAAGGATTTAAACACCAAGAAATTGCGAAAATGCTTGGAATAAATGAAGGAACATCGAAATCGCAATTGTCACACGCCCGCAAAATACTGCAGGCACAAATTAACAAATTAAAGAATTTTCAAAATGGAACCGAATAATAAATTAGAGCAAAATTTTAGAGACCAGCTGAATCAAAGGGAGATTCAGCCTTCTGAAAAAGCATGGGACAGGCTGGATGCAATGCTTTCGGTTGCTGAAAAGAAAAAGCCGAAAAGAACATGGCTGTATATTGCGGCAAGTTTTTTAGGATTTCTATTGGTTGGAACGATTTATCTCAATCAATCAAAAACGGAGCAGATAGATAGTAAAAATGCTATCGTATTGGAAAATAAAAAAGAAAATAAGCCACAAGAAATAAAAGAAACGCCTTTTGCAGTAAAAGAAGAAGTAATTGCAAGCAACGAAAATCATCAATCTGAGTCTCATCAAGCTCAAAAATCATCAATCAAAAAAGAACAAGTTAAGAATCAAATTCTTGAAACAACTACAAAACAAGAAGTTGCAATTGAAGATGTTAAAGCTGAAGAAGTGGCCCAAAAAATCATGGAACTCAGCAAGTCTGAAAGAGGTGTAACTGATCAGGAAATTAATGACTTGCTCAGCAAAGCAAAAAAAGACATCGCAGCACAGCGCTTGTTTAATAAGACGACTAAAAAAGTCGACGCCACAGCACTTCTTCTGGACGCAGAACGCGGGCTCGACAATTCTTTTAAACAAAAGGTTTTCGACTTGTTGAAGGAAGGCTACAAAGAAACTAAAACTTTTGTAGCCGAAAGAAACAATTAAATCATCAATTAAAAATCAACATCATGAACAGAATTATTTTTTATATCACAATAGTGGTAGTGGTCTTTTGTGTCCAAAATTTAACAGCACAAACATTTGATTACCAAGCAGAAATTAAGAACCTGCAGGAAAGAAAAGTCCAAATTGAAAGCTCAGAACGTGAGGAATTGCAGAAGGATATTATTAAAATTGAAAACCGCTTGGCAAAAAACGAAATTACAAAAGACGAGGCGCAAAAGCAAAAAGAAGAAGCGGCGTTGAAAAGAGCGCAAAACATTGAAGACAAGACAGCAATTGCAGATAGTCAGATTTCATTGTTAGAAAGAAATAAAAACTATGCGTCAATTGAAGAATATGACGGCGATAATTCAGGAAGCAGAATCAAATTCGGAAATATCTTCGAATTTAATTCAAATGGTTACAAAAATAAAGACACCGTTGGCACAAAAGAAAGACAGAACCGTCGCACTTATTCGTATTTGGTTTTTGCAATCGGCGGAGCAAATAATCTAGTCACTAACGGAGCTGTTGCGCATTCAGATTTCAAATATACCGGATCTCGTTCCTATGAATGGGGACTTGCCTTCAACAGAAAATTAGGAAAAAATAGCAACCTTTTGCATTTGCAATATGGACTTTCATTGATGTACAACGATTTAAAGCCTACAGACAATCGCTTTTTTGTAGATAACGGAAAAGAAACCAATCTAGAAACAAATACTGTTCATATGAAAGATTCCAGATTCAGAAATGTTAATTTGGTAGTTCCGGTTCATTTTGAATTGGATTTCGGAAAAAACAGACACCAAGGTTTCCGTCTAGGAATGGGAGGCTATGCAGGAGTTAATGTGAAAACAAAGCAGATTTTGAAGTTCGATATTGACAATTATAAAAGAAGAGAAGTAACAAAAGGCGACTTTAATGTGAACGATTTTATCTATGGGCTTAGCACTTATTTCGGCTACAAATCTGCGAGTTTGTACTTAAAATATGACCTGAATCCGCTTTTCAAAAACAATGCAGTGGATCAAAATAATATATCATTAGGATTGCGTTTCGATTTATAAATTTATGTATTAGAGTTAGTTAAATACGTTAAATGTCCGTTGTGTTAATTGCAGCGGGCATTTTTATTTATTGACATGATCTTTTAAAACTTTGCTAAACCGTTCAATTTTTGCGTTTAAATTTTCAGCTCTTTACTTTAAAATCGAACATATTAATCTTCGTATCTTTGCCCAAACATATAACTTCAGAATTCCTAAAAATTGATATCAAAAGCCACCATTGACACTGTTTTCGAAACCGCCAGAGTAGAGGAGGTGATCGGTGATTTTGTGCAATTAAAAAGAGCAGGAAGTAATTTTAAAGGCTTGAGTCCTTTTTCAGATGAGCGTTCCCCATCTTTCATGGTTTCTCCGGTAAAACAGATTTGGAAGGATTTTAGCTCCGGTAAAGGCGGAAACTCCGTGGCTTTCTTGATGGAGCATGAACATTTTACGTATCCGGAAGCGATTCGATATCTAGCCAAGAAATACAATATCGAGATAGAAGAAACCGAGCGTTCTGATGAAGAAAAAGCAGAAGCAAACGAAAAAGAAAGCATGTATTTGGTTTCTGAATTCGCTAAAAGATATTTCCATGATATTCTTTTGAATAATGAAGAAGGCCAAGCAATTGGTTATTCTTATTTTAAGGAAAGAGGTTTTACCAGTGAAACAATTAAAAAATTTGAGCTTGGCTATTCTCCAGAATCTTGGGATGCACTAACAAAAGAAGCGCTTGGAAAAGGCTATAAATTAGAATATCTTGACAAAACCGGATTAACAATTGTAAAGGAAGACAAGCAATTTGATCGTTTTAAAGGTCGGGTTATGTTTCCCATTCAAAGCATGTCAGGACGAACTTTAGGTTTTGGCGGCAGAATTTTAACCAATGATAAAAAAGCGGCGAAATACCTGAATTCTCCTGAAAGCGATATTTACCATAAAAGTAAAGTTCTCTACGGAATTTTTCATGCCAAGCAAGCCATCGCCAAGCAAGATGTCTGTTATTTGGTCGAAGGCTACACTGATGTAATCCAATTTCATCAAGCCGGAATCGAGAATACTGTTTCTTCTTCAGGAACCGCATTGACTCCAGATCAAATACGTTTGGTAAATCGACTTACAAAAAATATTACGGTACTTTTTGATGGAGATGCTGCGGGCTTGCGAGCTTCCATACGAGGAATCGATTTGATTTTGGAAGAAGGAATGAACGTCAAAGTATGTACTTTTCCTGATGGAGAAGATCCGGATAGCTTTGCCAGAAAGAATTCTCATGACGATTTAGTTC
Source organism: Flavobacteriaceae bacterium PS02334 (assembly GCA_029959295.1). Taxonomy (GTDB): domain Bacteria; phylum Bacteroidota; class Bacteroidia; order Flavobacteriales; family Flavobacteriaceae; genus Flavobacterium. The sequence goes on from JASCOH010000005.1 coordinate 264,706, forward strand.
GTTACTTAGATTCAAATTCAAAAGATTTTATACAGTTCAAAGCCTCTCTTTTAATGGATGAAGCGAAAAATGATCCAGTAAAAAAAGCAGGATTGATTCGCGATATGGTAACTAGTATTTCAAAAATTCCAGATCGCATCCAAAGAGAAATTTATATACAGGAAACTGCCAGAATCATGGATATTTCTGAACAAGTTTTGGTCAATACTTTGGCACAGCTTGTTCAAAAAGATATTACAGAATCTGGAAAAAAAATCAAACAAGAGCAAAAAGCTTTTGAAGTTGTAAAAAATGAAAATCCTTCTGAGAGTCCAAGAGTCGATGTTTTATATGAATTAGAAAGAAAAATTATCGAAATTCTTCTGCTTTATGGTCACAAAGATGAAGAGTTTGAAGATATTCTGCTAAAAACAAATGAAGAAGGTGAAATCTATGAGTCTTCTGAAAAAAAGGAGTATAAAGTTTTTCAGCGAATTTATTTAAGCCTTCAAGAAGATGAGGTTGAATTGGCAAATCCTTTATTTAGAGATATTTATAATGATTTGGTGAATTATTTTCTCCAAAACGACATCTTCAATATTGAGCATTATTTAATGCACCTTGCTCCAGAATTAAGCCAAGAAGTTACCGATATCTTGATGCGGGAAGAAAGAGATTTGCTCCACAATTGGGAGGGACAGAATATAATTGTAAAACAAAAAGACCAAACTATAAGTCAATATGTGTCTGAAACCATATTGACTTTAAGATGGTTTTTAGTGGATAAAATTATAGAAGAATTAAAAGGAAGCATTTCTCCAGACGCCGACAATAGTGAAACATTGTCGATGGCCATGGATTATTATAAATTAATCAATTCTTTTTCTTCAAAATTAGGAAGAGTTATGTCGCGTTACAGCAACTAAACAATATCCAATGTTTTTGCCTTGTTCACTAAATCAACTAAGTTGGTCACATTCAATTTTGTAAGCAGTCTTAGTTTGTAAGTGCTCACTGTCTTTTCATTTAAGTTGAGAATTTGTGCAATTTCCTTATTCTTCTTTCCGTCGCTCAAATAGCGCAACACTTCGATTTCTCTTGTAGAAAGTTTTCTATAAAGCCTTTCTGATTTATTTCTCTTGCCAATTAAAGCTAGGTTTCTTTTTACTATGTCACTGAAAACAATAGCGCCTCCATGAACTTTTACAATGGCAGAAGAAAGAGCTTCTAATTTTGCAGTTTTGTGAACATAGGCAGAAACTCCTGCTTTTAAGGCATTTGGAGCATAAATTTGTTCAGAAAGATTAGTGAAAATTACAATTTTCGACGAAGGATACTCTTTTACAAGATTTTTTACAATATTAATGCTCGAAAGACCTTCTAAATCTAAATCAAGAACCATTACGTCCACGGTTTTTTTAGAAAGAATTTCTTCTAAATCATTATAATTTTCTGCCTGTCCAACTATACTTATTTCGGAATTATCTTTAAGATATGCTTTTATTCCATAATGTACTACTGGATGATTATCGGCTAAACAAACTTTTATCATAGCGTTGATTTTAATTTTTAAACTGACGAATCTATAGTAAATTTAGTTAAAATTTTGAAATAATGTATTTTTTATTATAATAAATTTTATTTAAATCCGTTTTGGGATCTCGCAAACGGGTATAGGATCCATTTTGTGTTTATTGTTTTTATTTAGTTTTTGGTAAATAGCAAAAATTTCTGCCTCTCTTCCTGTGAAATTTTCTATCGTTTTTTTCTCTTCCGAAGCGCGCATCGCCCATTCTAATTCATCATAACTTGCGCCAAGCTGGTCTTCATCTGTTCTGTCATCGCCAAATAAGCCATCGGTCGGCGCCGCTTTTAATATGGAATTTGGGACGTCGAGATGTTCAGCTAATTTATAGACTTCTGATTTCATCAAATCTGCAATCGGACTGATGTCTACACCGCCATCGCCATATTTCGTATAAAAACCTACGCCAAAATCTTCTACTTTATTTCCTGTTCCGGCCACAATACAGCTGTTAATTCCTGCATGATAATATAACGTTGTCATGCGCAAACGCGCTCTGGTGTTGGCAAGTGAAAGGTTGTATTTCGCTTCGTCTTTACTAGCAGGAACCAGGCTTTTAAACATTTCAAATACTGAAGTCAGGTTGGTTTCAACATTAGTCACATTAGCAAATCTTTTCTTCAATTGCTCAATATGTTCTCGCCCTCTAGATACGTGACTTTCGGCTTGATGGATTGGCATTTCAACACAAATTGTTGGAAGTCCGGTCGAGGCACACAAAGTCGAAGTGACGGCAGAATCAACTCCGCCAGAAATTCCTACAACAAAACCATTTACTTTTGCGTTATCAGCATAGTTTTTTAACCAGCCAACAATGTGATTCTTGATTTCTTCCGCTTGAAAAGTATTGTTATTTTGCATTTTATTTTTGTAAAATTTAAGAAACTTGAAGTGTATATTTGCACTTTAATTTAAACCTATAAAGTTAAAAAAACATTTTTTAATATAAGAATATCTGTTGGTATAAAAAAAACACAAAATTTAGATGAAGAAAATCGCATTTGCCCTGATAGCTTTGGTATTTTTTATTTCTTGCAATAAAAAAGATAAGGTAGAAGAAGCTATTGAAGAAGTTCCGGTAGTGCTTGAAGTTGAGCGCTTTGACAAAATATTCTATGAAACCCCTGTGCAAGACCTTTCCAAGATTAAGAAAGAATATCCTTATCTTTTTCCAGCTGGAAATGAAGACAGCGTTTGGACGAATAAAATGAAAAATCCTCTTCTGAGAGAATTGCACGCGGAAGTTCAAAAACAATTTGGCGATTTTCAGTCTGAAAGAACAGAATTGGAAGAACTTTTCCGTCATATAAAATATTATTTTCCGCAGACGAAATTGCCAAAAGTTATCACGCTTATTTCCGAAGTAGATACTGACAGCAAAGTAATTTATGCAGACAGTTTATTGCTGATTTCTTTGGATGTTTATTTAGGCAAGGATCATCGTTTTTATGAAGGCTTTCCAGAATATCAGCGTACAAGTTTTGAAAAATCGCAATTGCTTCCTGATGTAGTTTCTGATTTTGCCTTGCGCAAAATTCCGCCTCCGAGAGACAGGACGCTTTTGTCTCAGATGATTTATTTTGGCAAGGAATTATATCTGAAAGACGTGTTGATACCGCAGGTTTCTGATGCTGATAAAATAGGATATACGCCCGAACAGATCACTTGGAGCCAAGAAAATGAAGGCTATGTCTGGAGGTATTTTATAGATGAGAATTTATTATATGATTCTGATCCTAAACTACCAGGAAGATTTATCAATCCGGCGCCATTTTCAAAATTTTATCTGGAAATCGATAACGAATCTCCAGGCAAAATCGGAATGTGGATCGGATGGCAGATTGTTCGTTCTTATATGAAAAACAATGATGTATCTTTGCAGCAATTATTGCAAGCGGATGCAAAAGAAATTTTCGATAATAGTAAATACAAACCTAAAAAGTAATGTCAAAAAAAATAACTTCCGAGATAAAAATCACAGTTGAATTGGATGATAACCGCGTTCCAGAAAAATTATTTTGGGCAGCACAAGACGGCGGCGTTGTTCAAGAAGAGTCAAAAGCGATGATGCTTTCTTTTTGGGACAGCAACGTTCAAGAAACAATGAGAATCGACCTTTGGACTAAAGATATGCCGGTTGATGAGATGAAAAAATTCTTCCACCAAAGTTTAGTGGCTATGGCCGACACCTTTCAAAGAGCAACAGATGACGAGAAAATGGCTGAAACAATGAAAGATTTCTGTGATTATTTTGCAGAAAAAATGGAGTTGAAAAAAGGTGAATAATTTCTCAAATAAAACTAAAAAATCCCGAATTCAATTTTGAGTTCGGGATTTTTTTTATGGTTTTTTGCCACAGATTACACAGATTAAAAGGATTTAAAATCCGTGGAAATCATTTAATCTGTGGCAAAAAATTAAAAACTATTCAAGTCCTTAAAAACTTCTTCATTTATTTCATCAATATATCCTAGAACTGCATCTTTTCCAGTTCCTTCAGTAGATGAAGTTACAAAGTATGGAGGCATTTCTTCCCAGTTATTGGCAAGCAATTTTTTCTTGTAAGCCGCAACGTGAGAATCAATTTTAGTTTTGCTAATCTTGTCTGCTTTTGTAAAAATAATACAAAACGGAACTTCGTATTCTCCTAAATAGGTAATGAATTCCAAATCAATTGCCTGAGCTTCCAAACGGATGTCAATCAACACAAACGCGCAAACCAACTGCTCTCTTTTCTCGAAATAATCAGTAATAAATTTCTGAAAAACTTCCTTGGTTTTCTTAGAAACTCTTGCATACCCATATCCTGGCAAATCGACCAAAAACCAATTGTTGTTAATCTTAAAGTGATTGATAAGTTGTGTTTTTCCAGGTCTTCCCGAAGTTTTTGCCAAACTCTTGTGATTGGTCAGCATATTGATCAAAGATGATTTTCCAACATTTGAGCGTCCAATAAAAGCATATTCTGGCAAGCGTTCAGTCGGGCATTTGGCTACTTCTGAATTACTTATTATAAATTCGGCGGTATTGATTTTCATAACGGATATTCGATTTCTGCAAAGGTAGTCAAAAAAAATAACCGCTAATTTCAGAATTACTCTTTAAATCAGCGGTTAAAATTATTTTATTTATTTCTATAAATGAGTCTTCTCAAGCCACTCATGCATCAATTTATTAAACTCATCTGGATGTTCCATCATTGCCGCGTGACCGCAATTGTCAATCCAATATAACGACGAATTCGGTAATAATTGGTCAAATTCTTCAGCAACTTCTGGTGGCGTAACTTTGTCGTTTTTCCCCCAAATAATACAAGTCGGAACATGCATTTTTGGCAAATCTTTCGCCATATTATGTCGGATAGCGCTTTTGGCAATAGTCAAAGTTTTGATCAATTTGATTCGGTCATTTGCCATCGCATAAACTTCATCGACAATTTCTTTGGTAGCGATTTTTGGATCATAAAAAACGTCTTCCGCTTTTTTCTGAATGTAGTCATAATCGCCTCTTCTTGGGTAGCTGTCGCCCATGGCGCTTTCATAAAGTCCTGAGCTTCCTGTAATTATCAGCCCAAGCATTTTCTCAGGATACATCTTTGTGTGGTACAAAGCGATGTGTCCTCCAAGAGAATTTCCTAATAAAATGACGCGGTCAAAACCTTTGTACGTAATAAAATCCTTAACGTATTTTGCAAATGCTTTTACGTTGGTTTTTAAGATATTTTGTGTGTAAATCGGCAATTCAGGAATTACGACTTTATATCCATGTTTTGGAAAATATTCGGCAACGCCTCCAAAATTGCTCAAACCACCCATTAATCCATGCAGAATAATGATTGGCGTGCCTTCTCCTGCTTCAAAATATTTATATTTTCCTTCTTTTTTTAAATCTTCCATTGGTTGTGTTAGGCATTTTCAATCCCGAAATGTAGGGAACACAAATATATGATTTTATCAATAAAAATGAATTTTTGGATAGATAAATTACTTTTAAATTTTAAGAATAAATCTTGAATGTGTAAGACGATTCTTCAGAAAATCTGTTTTATGTTTTTTGAATTTGTAAAATACTATAAATCAATTCGTTTAAATAAAATTCTAAGCCAATTGTTTTCTGAAATATTTAAAATATTTAGCATTTTTCATAAATCTCTTGCTGAATTTTTGGATAAAGTTATTTTTTCTTAAAATATTCATAATAATCTATAACGTTCTGATAAACTACAGATTATCTATTTTAAGTCTAAAGTGGTAAAACTTATCAACAAAGTGGTAATTTGTGGTAAATTGTGGTAAATATTTTTCTACATTTGCTATAAATCATTAAAAAACGTAACTAATTGAATACCATCATTGGAACATATGAATGTAAGGTCGATGCTAAAGGGAGAGTGCTTTTGCCAGCGCCGCTGAAGAAGCAATTGACGGATTCATTGAACGATGGTTTTGTATTGAAACGTTCGGTTTTTCAGCCTTGCTTGGAGTTGTATCCAATGTCTGAATGGAATTTAATGATGCAGAAAATCAATAAGTTAAACCGATTTGTAAAGAAAAATAACGATTTCATCAGAAGATTTACGGCTGGTGTAAAAGTGGTTGAAATTGACAATTTGGGACGACTTTTAATTCCGAAGGATTTAGTGACTTTCGGAAACATTTCGAAAGATTTAGTGTTGTCTTCGGCAGTAAATATCGTTGAAATCTGGGATAAAGATTTGTATGAAAAATCAATTTCTGGAGATGATATGGATTTTGCAGATTTGGCGGAAGACGTAATGGGAAATATAAATGACGATGACAATGGAATATCATAATCCGGTTTTGTTAATGGAAACTGTGGATGGTTTGGATATCAAGCCAGACGGAGTTTATGTGGATGTGACTTTCGGCGGTGGCGGTCATTCAAAAGAAATTTTAAAAAGATTGGGTCCAGACGGAAGATTATTTGGTTTTGACCAGGACGAAGACGCTTTGGCAAATGCTTTAGAAGATGAACGATTTACATTAATCAATGAAAATTTCAGATTCATCAAAAGGTTTTTGAGATTCCACAATGTGAAAAGCGTTGATGGAATTTTGGCTGATTTGGGCGTTTCTTCACACCAATTTGATGTGGCTGAAAGAGGTTTTTCTACTCGCTTTGATGCAGAATTGGACATGAGAATGAGCCAGAAAAATGATTTGAGCGCTTTTAAAGTGGTCAATGAATACGACGAAGCGAATTTGCGCCGTGTGTTTTATGACTACGGAGAATTGAAAAATGCGCCGGCAATTGCAAGAGTGATTTTGGAAGCAAGAGATCTTGAAGTAATCAAAAATACAGAGCAATTAAAAACGGTTTTGGGAAGATTTCTTCCGGCTCACAAAAGCCACAAGATTTTAGCTCAAATGTACCAAGCTATTCGAATTGAAGTCAATCAAGAAATGGATGTTTTGAAAGAATTTTTAGAACAATCTCTAGAAATTTTAAAGCCAGGCGGAAGATTAAGCGTGATTTCTTACCATTCTTTAGAAGACAGATTGGTAAAAAGATACATCAAAAACGGAATGTTTGAAGGCGAACCAGAGCGTGATTTCTTCGGAAATTTCTCTGTTCCGTTCAAAACTATCGGAAAATTAATTGTTCCAAATGATGCTGAAATCAGAATCAACAACCGAGCAAGAAGCGCAAAATTAAGAATCGCAGAAAAAGTATAGTTTTAAGGTTGCAGATTTCAGTCGGCAGACATCAAATCTTCAATCAAAAATCATAAATCTGAAAAATGAAAGGTGGAGTTTACAGCATATTAAAAGCAAAGTTTCTGATTAATGATGACGCGGCAAAAAACTGGCAGTTCATCATTTTCTTGATTGTTTTGGCTTTGGTGATGATTGCGAATTCACATAATTACGAGCAAAAAACATACAGAATTACAGAATTAGATAAAGAAGTGAAAGAGCTTCGATCTGAATTTGTCGACAGACGTTCAGAATTAATGAAATTGAAAATGGAATCGACAATTGCAACAAAAATGGAAGAAAAAATGATTTTTCCATCGTCAGTTCCGCCAAAGAAAATCAAGGTTTTAAAAGAAAGAGAAAAAGGATTTTTTGAAAAATTATGGCAGTAGAAGAAAAAAATATTTCTTATAGAATTTATCTGGTCGCTTTTGTGATCGTGATAATGGCTGTCGGTATTTTAGTAAAACTGACTAATATTCAGTGGGTTGAAGGCGATTATTACAGAAAATTAGCCCAAGACAGAACGGTTAAAAACTTTGTGATTCCTGCAAATAAAGGAAATGTGTATTCAGCAGATGGAAGTTTATTGGCAACATCAATTCCAAATTACACGGTTCGTTTCGATGCTGTGGCTCCAAAAAAGGAAGATTTTGATAAAAACATAAAAGCTTTGGCAGATTCGCTGGCAATTTTATTAGACAAGCCGAGCACTCATTATTATAATGAATTCAGAAAAGCGAGAGCCAACAAAAACAGGTATTTATTGCTTGCAAGAGGTTTGAGCTACACGGAATATATGCGAATGAAAACCTTTCCATTGTTCAATTTAGGAACGAATAAAGGCGGTTTGATTTCAGACCAAAAAACAGTTCGCGAACATCCGATCGGAAAAATTGCTGAAAGAACTATCGGTTATGAAAGATTTGATGAAAACGGAAATCCAACTAGAATCGGAATTGAAGGTGCTTTCGAAGAATATCTAAACGGAAAAGACGGAAAAGTTCTCAAGCAAAAAATCGCAAAAGGACAATGGAAGCCAATCAGCGACAACAATCAAGTGGAACCGCAAGACGGCTATGACGTGATTTCGACGATTGACGTTTACATTCAAGATATTGCCCACCACGCTTTGCTGAAACAGTTGGAATATTATGAAGCAGAACATGGTTGCGTTGTTGTAATGGAAACAAAAACTGGCGAAGTAAAGGCGATTTCAAACCTTGGAATTGGAGATGACGGAAATTATTACGAGACAATAAATTATGCAGTAGCGGAATCTCACGAGCCAGGATCTACATTCAAATTAATCGATTTGATTGCTTTGATTGATGATAATAAAGTAGATACAAGCAAAGTATATGACAGTCGCGGTGGTGATATAATGTATCATAATCGCCATGTAAGGGATTCAAAAAAAGGGGGTTACGGAAAAGTGTCGCTTGCGCGAGGTTTTGAATTGTCTTCCAATACAATCATGGTTCAGGCGGTTTATGAAAATTATAAAGACAATCCAAAGCAGTTTGTTGACAGAATTAATGCGATGGGATTAAACAAATCTTTAGGATTGCCATTTAAAGGAGAAGGAATTCCGTTTATTCCACAGCCGAAAACAAAAAGATGGAATGGAACTTCGCTTCCGTGGATGGCTTTTGGATATGGAGTCTCGATGACGCCATTGCAAACTTTGACTGTTTACAACGCCATCGCAAATAATGGAGAAATGGTAAAGCCAATCTTCGTGAAGGAAATTAAAGAGTGGAATAAAACGATTAAAAAGTTCGATAAAGAAGTGATTAATCCAAGAATTTGCTCTGATGAAACGGTTAAAAAAGTAAGAAAGATTTTAGAAAATACGGTAAAAAAAGGAACGGGGTCTAAATTGTATTCCAAAGATTTTTCAATGGCAGGAAAAACAGGAACCGCGCAAGTGGATTATGCCAAAGGAAAACATTCGGATGCGATGTATTATGCGTCGTCTTTTGCAGGCTATTTCCCAGCAGATAATCCAAAATATTCTTGCATCGTAATTATTCATAAGCCAAGCAAGAGCAAAGGTTTTTATGGAGGAGATGTTTCCGGGCCGGTGTTCAAAAGAATTGCCCAAAAGATTTTTACCGATGTTCCTTCTACGAATGAAATAAAAAATTTAGACAGAAAGAGCAAAATGCAAGAAGCAAATTTTGGAAAGTATTCCAACTTAGTTTCTTCAGAAAAAGTTCCAAATGTTCAAGGAATGCCAGGAATGGATGCGGTGGCGCTTTTCGAAAACTTGAAAATGAAAGTCAAAGTAATCGGAGTTGGAAAAGTGAAAAAACAGTCGATCCAAGCAGGGCAACCAATTATTAAAAACAACACTATAACATTAGAATTGTCGTGAGTATTCTAAAAGACATATTATATAAAGTGGCGATTGAAGCAGTGAAAGGCTCAACGGAAATTGCTGTAAACAACATTGACTTCGACTCCAGAAAGATTGAAGAAAATGACGTTTTCATCGCAATCCGTGGTACTGTTGCTGACGGTCACGAATTTATTGAAACTACTATTAACAAAGGCGCAACAGCGATTATCTGTGACACGTTTCCAGAAAATATTGTTGCTGGAGTGACTTACGTCCAAGTAAAAGATACGAATAGAGCTTTGGCTTTTATGGCTTCAAATTTCTACGGAAATCCGTCGTCAAATTTGAAATTAGTTGGAATCACAGGAACAAACGGAAAAACGACAATTGCGTCATTATTGTTCCAATTATTCAAAAAAGCGGGTTATAAAGTCGGCTTGCTTTCTACGGTTAAAAACGTAGTGGATGATGTGGAATACAAGTCAATGCTGACAACTTCAGATTCAATTACGATTAATAAGTTCTTGAAACAAATGAACGATGCTGGCGTAGAATATTGCTTTATGGAAGTAAGTTCACACGGAATCGCGCAAAAAAGAACCGAAGGTCTGCAGTTTGCAGGAGGCGTTTTTACCAACCTTTCGCACGACCATTTAGATTATCACAAAACATTTGCGGAATACCGCGATGTGAAAAAAATATTTTTCGACCAATTGCCAAAATCAGCTTTCGCTTTAGTGAATTCTGATGATAAAAATGGTCAGGTAATGTTGCAGAATACAGTAGCAAAAAAACTGACTTACGCTTTAAAATCTTACGCAGATTACAGAGCGCAAATTTTGGAAAACCAATTGTCAGGATTGCTTTTGAAAATAAATGAACAAGAAGTTTGGGTTCGATTGATCGGAACTTTCAATGCGTATAATTTGCTTGCGATTTATGGAACAGCAATAGAATTAGGTTTGGATAATTTAGAAGTTTTGAGATTGCTTTCTGAATTAGAAAGTGTTTCCGGAAGATTTCAATTCATAGTTTCAAAAGATAACATCACAGCGGTTGTGGATTATGCGCATACACCTGATGCTTTAGAAAATGTATTGAAAACTATCGAAGATATTCGTACAAAAAACGAGCAATTGATTACGGTTGTGGGTTGCGGTGGCGATAGAGATAAAACAAAACGCCCGATTATGGCAAACATCGCTTCAACATTGAGCGACAAAGCGATTTTGACTTCGGATAATCCAAGAACCGAGAACCCGGAAGCGATTATCGAAGATATGGAAAAAGGCGTGGAGCCTCAAAATTATAAAAAAACGCTTGCCATTTTAGACAGAAAACAAGCGATAAAAACGGCTTGCCAATTGGCACAGCCAAACGATATCATCCTGATTGCAGGAAAAGGACACGAAACATACCAAGAAATCAACGGCGTTCGCCACGATTTTGACGATATGAAAATTGTAAAAGAACTTTTAGAACAACTGAATAAATAGGGAAACTATGCTATACTATCTATTTGATTATTTACACCGAATGGACGTTCCTGGCTCAGGAGTGTTTCAATACATCACGTTCCGTTCTGGGTTGGCAATCATACTTTCGCTATTGATTTCGACCGTTTTTGGAAAGAAAATTATCAACTTTTTGAGAAAACAGCAAGTTGGGGAAACCGTTCGTGAACTTGGCTTGGCCGGACAAAATGAAAAAGCAGGAACCCCAACAATGGGCGGACTCATCATTATTATTGCGACTTTGATTCCTGTTTTGTTGTTGGCAAAATTGAACAACATTTATATCGTTTTGCTAATCGTAACCACGCTTTGGATGGGAAGTATCGGTTTTTTAGATGATTATATCAAAATTTTCAAAAAAGATAAAGAAGGCTTAAAAGGAAAATTTAAAGTTATCGGACAGGTTGGTTTGGGATTGATCGTAGGAACGGTTTTGTATTTCCACCCGCAAGTTACGGTTCGAACAGATACAGGAAGCACGAATATTTTCGCAACAAACCAAACAACGGTTTCTGCAGCGCCTTTGGAAGAAAAATCTACGGCAACGACGATTCCTTTCTTTAAAGATAATGAATTTGATTACGCAGAAGTTCTTTCCTTTTTAGGAGACAATTACAGAGATTTTGCTTGGCTGATTTTTATTCCAGTCGTAATTTTTATCATCACGGCGGTTTCAAACGGAGCCAACCTTACGGATGGAATCGATGGTTTAGCCGCAGGAACTTCCGCAATTTCAGTAGTCGCTTTAGGAATTTTCACTTTCGTTTCCGGTAACATTATTTTCTCGAATTATTTGAACATAATGTACATTCCAAATGCTGGGGAAATGACGGTCTACATTGCCGCATTTGTCGGAGCACTCGTCGGATTTCTCTGGTACAATACGTATCCGGCAACGGTTTTTATGGGCGATACCGGAAGTCTGACCATCGGTGGAATCATCGCCGTTTTGGCAATTGCAGTTAGAAAAGAAATGATGATTCCGGTATTGTGCGGAATTTTCTTGGCAGAGAATTTCTCAGTGATTTTGCAGGTTTCGTACTTTAAATATACAAAGAAACGTTTCGGCGAAGGCCGAAGAATATTTTTGATGTCGCCATTGCATCACCATTACCAGAAGAAGGGTTATCACGAAAGTAAAATCGTGACCCGCTTCTGGATCGTGGGAATTTTGTTGGCAATTCTGTCAATAGTAACCTTAAAATTGAGATAGATGGAACAAAGGTTAGTCATTTTAGGCGGCGGAGAAAGCGGTGTTGGAACTGCCATTCTCGGGAAGAAAAAAGGATACGACGTGTTCGTTTCTGATTTCGGAAAAATTAAAAATAATTACAAAGAAGTTCTTGGCCTTCACGGCATCAAATGGGAAGAGGAAAAGCATACGGAAGATTTGATTCTAAATGCAGATGTGGTAATGAAAAGCCCTGGAATTCCTGATAAGTCGCCAATGGTGAAGAAGCTTTTGGAGAAAGGAGTCAAAATAATTTCTGAAATAGAATTTGCGATTCAATATACCAAAGCAATAACCGTCGGAATAACAGGAAGCAACGGAAAAACGACAACCACTATGCTGACGTATCATTTGCTGAAACAAGGTGGAATCAACGTCGGTTTAGCCGGAAACATCGGAAAAAGTTTCGCTTGGCAGGTTGCTGATGACAAACACGATGTTTATGTTTTGGAACTGAGCAGTTTCCAGTTGGACGGAATTATAGATTACAAACCGCATATCGCCATAATCACGAACATCAGTCCAGATCATTTAGACCGATATGATTACGATTACGGAAAATACATCGCAGCAAAATTTAGGATTACAGAAAACCAGACGGAAGAAGATTTCCTGATTTATGATGCTGACGACGAAGCCATCGCAAACTGGCTTAAGATGAATAAAACAAAAGCGCAATTATTACCTTTTTCAATGACAAAAACCTTTGAAAACGGCGCATTTGCAACAGAAGATACAATCAATATAAACATCAATAACGAAGAATTTGTTATGCCACAAGACAAACTAGCTTTAGAAGGAAAACACAACGTGAAAAATGCAATGGCTGCGACTACGGTTGCCCAATTATTGCGCATCAGAAAATCTACAATCCGTGAGAGCCTTTCTGATTTTCAGGGTGTGGAACATCGTTTGGAAAAAGTGCTGAAAATTCAAAACGTTCAGTATGTAAATGATTCAAAAGCGACCAATGTGAACGCTGCATTTTATGCTTTAGATAGCATGAACACGCCAACAGTTTGGATTGTCGGAGGTGTTGATAAAGGGAACGACTACGCAGAATTGATGCCACTAGTTCGCGAAAAAGTAAAAGCAATCATCTGTCTTGGAATAGACAATAAAAAAATAATTGACGCTTTTGGTGATGTAGTTGATGAAATGATTGAGGCAAATAATATGGTGGATGCTGTGAAATTGGCACAAAGAATGTCTGAAAAAGGCGATACTGTTTTGCTTTCCCCAGCTTGCGCAAGTTTTGATTTATTCGAAAGCTACGAAGACAGAGGAAGACAATTTAAGCAAGCCGTTCAGAATTTATAAGTCATTGCGAGGAACGAAGCAATCACATTGTCAAAGTCAATAAAAGCCAAAAAACAAAAATGTAAGAGATTATGAAAGAGTTTATAAACAATCTTAAAGGAGACAAGGTCATTTGGGCATTTATCGCCCTTTTGGCGCTGATTTCCTTTATGCCTGTTTACAGCGCGAGTAGTAATTTGGCGTACGGCGCAAACGGTTCTGGAAATACTGTGAGCTTTTTGATCAAACATTTCGCCCACGTCGGAATCGGATTTTTGATTGTTTATTTGGTTCATAAAGTTCCATATCATTATTTCAAGGCAATTTCAATGATCGCTTTGCCGGTCGTTTGGTTGTTACTCCTTTACACTTTATGGCAAGGGAAAACAATTGGCGGAGCTAATGCCAGCCGTTGGATTCAGATACCTTTTATCGGAATTGGCTTTCAGACTTCCACTTTAGCATCTATGGTTTTGATGGTTTACGTGGCAAGATATTTGGCCAAGAAAAGAGAAGTGGAAGATTCGTTCCAAAAGTCAATTTTAGAACTTTGGCTTCCGGTTTTTGCAATTTTGATGTTGATTCTTCCCGCTAACTTCTCAACAGCCGCCTTGATTTTTGCAATGGTTTCGATGTTGGTTTTCGTTGGAAAATATCCGCTGAAGTATTTAGGAATTATTATAGGAACAGGAATAATCGCTTTGACATTTTTCATATTAATTGCGAAAGCGTTTCCAGATGCGTTCCCAAACCGTGTGGATACTTGGGTAAGCCGTATTGAAAATTTCACGAGTGACAAGCCAGACGAAGATAATTACCAAATTGAAAAAGCAAAAATTGCCATCGCAACAGGCGGATTTTACGGAGTCGGACCAGGAAAAAGCGTTCAGAAAAACTTCTTGCCACAATCGTCTTCCGATTTTATCTATGCCATTATCGTAGAAGAAAACGGCTTGATTGGAGCAGTCGTAATTATGTTTTTATACATCATGCTTTTCATCCGATTTTTGATCGCCTCGCACAAAGCAAATACGCTATTCGGAAAATTATTAGTCGTCGGATTAGGATTTCCAATCGTATTCCAGGCTTTGATTAATATGGCTGTCGCCGTAGAATTATTGCCAGTAACCGGACAAACTTTGCCGTTGATAAGTAGCGGAGGAAGTTCTATCTGGATGACCTGCGTTTCGCTCGGAATTATTTTAAGCGTAACCAAAAAAGACGAAGAAATTGCTCAAGAAATTCTAGAAAAAGCAAAACGCGAAGAAGCGCTTCAAAGGTTAATCGAAAGAGAAATGAACGGCGAATTAGAAGAGGAAGAAGAAAAAAATGAAGAGGAAGAAAGCGAATACACAAACGAAAAAGTAGAACAAAGATACGCGATCGAGGATTTAAGCGACAATCCAATGAAAGCAGTCATGGGGAAATAATTTAAGAATTAAGATTGCAGATTTAAGCACGTTGTCATCCCGAGCGCAGTCGAGGGAACGTTTCTGAAAAAATCCTTTTAATCTGTGTAATCAGTGGCAAAAAAATAAAAGATTTCAATAAACATAAAATGCAAAAATTAAAATTCATATTAAGCGGTGGCGGGACTGGTGGACATATCTACCCAGCAATCGCTATTGCAAATGAATTAAAAGAACGTTTTCCAGATTGTGAAATTTTGTTCGTTGGAGCAAAAGACAAAATGGAAATGCAGAAAGTGCCGCAAGCCGGTTACCAAATAAAAGGACTTTGGATTTCAGGTATACAAAGAAGATTGACTTTTGATAACTCCCTTTTTCCCTTCAAGCTTTTTGACAGTTTGTTGAAATCAAGAACGATCATCAAATATTTCAAGCCAAATGTAGTCATCGGAACAGGAGGTTTTGCAAGCGGACCTTTGTTGAGAGTTGCCGGTTTTGCTGGAATTCCAACGGTAATCCAAGAACAAAACTCTTATCCAGGAATTACAAATAAATGGTTGAGCGCCAAAGCAAGCAAAATCTGCGTAGCGTATGAAAATCTGGATCGATTTTTTCCTAAGAATAAAATAGTTTTTACAGGAAATCCGGTACGTCAAGATTTGATTGACATCCACGGAAAAAATGCAGAAGCAAGAGACTATTTCAAATTAGACGCTAATAAAAAAGTATTGTTGATTCTCGGCGGAAGCTTAGGTTCGAGAAGAATCAACCAATTAATTGCAAAAGAATTGGTGAATTTTACTTCTCAAAACGTACAGATTATCTGGCAATGCGGAAAATTCTACATTGACGAATACCAACATTTCAACGAGAAAGAAAATGTTCAAGTTGTTTCGTTTATTGACAGAATGGATTTGGTTTATGCTTCGGCAGATTTTATTATTTCGAGAGCTGGCGCGTCATCGGTTTCAGAATTATGCTTGGTCGGAAAACCAGTGATTTTCATTCCGTCGCCAAATGTAGCCGAAGATCATCAGACAAAAAATGCAAAAGCAATCGTCGATAAAGAAGGCGCTTTAATGGTTAAAGAAAGCGAATTGGATACAAAATTTACAGAAACGTTTAATAATCTTTTAAATGACCAAGAGTTGCAAAATAGCTTAAGCCAAAACATAAAAAAACTGGCTACGCCAAATGCGACAAAAGATATTGTTGACGAAATTATAAAATTGATAAAATAGGGCAATAGCCAAAACAAAATAGTCAAGAGTTGAATTAAACTCTGCAACTTAGAAACTTAAAAAATGAATTTAAATCAGATACATAACGTTTATTTCATCGGAATCGGAGGCATCGGAATGAGTGCTTTGGCGCGTTATTTCAAGGCAATCGGAAAAAATGTATCTGGTTATGACAAGACCGAAACCGAGCTGACGCAAGAATTGGCTTCCATCGGAATTGACATTCATTTTGAAGATAGTATAGGATTAATTCCAAAGGATTATTTCGTAGAAAATACGCTGGTAATTATTACGCCCGCTGTTCCAAAAACTCATTCTGAATGGAATTACTTTTTGGAAAGAGAATACCAGATTAAAAAAAGAGCAGAAGTTCTGGGAATTATTACCAAAGATACGTTCTGTTTTGCAGTCGCTGGAACACACGGAAAAACGACAACTTCCAGTATTCTTGGACATATTTTGTATGAAAGCGGTGTTGATGTTACGGCTTTTTTAGGCGGAATTGTAGAAAATTATAATTCGAATTTAATCGGAAGCGGAAAAACGGTAACGGTTGTTGAAGCGGATGAATTTGACCGTTCGTTTTTGCATTTGAATCCAAATATCGCCTGCATTACTTCTATGGACGCCGACCATTTGGATATTTATGGCGACACGGCTTCGATTGAAGCTTCGTTCGTGGAATTTGCTGATAAAGTAGAAGATAAAAGTAATTTATTTATCGTAAAAGATTTGCCTTTGGAGGGAATTTCGGTTGCCATAAATGAAGATGCGGATTATAAAGCGTTCAATGTCAGAATTGAAAATAGCGCTTATGTTTTTGACATAGAAACGCCAACCGGAATCGTAAAAGATTTAAGATTCAACCTGCCAGGAAAGCACAATCTGACCAATGCGCTGCTAGCTTTTGCCATGGCAAATACTTACGGAGTCGAAACCGATAAAATTGCGAAAGCTTTATTTTCTTTCAAAGGTGTGAAGCGTAGATTTTCATACCAAATTAAAGAAGATAATTTAGTTTATATCGACGATTATGCACATCATCCGACGGAAATAAATGCAGTAAGTCAGGCGGTTAAAGAACTATATCCAGATGAAAAGGTTTTGGCTATTTTTCAGCCGCATCTTTTTAGCAGAACGAAAGATTTCATCGACGGATTTGCAGAAAGTTTGTCAAAATTTGACGAAGTAATTTTATTGGATATTTATCCGGCTAGAGAATTGCCGATTGAAGGCGTAAATTCTAATTGGTTATTAGAAAAAATAACAAATAATAACAAGAAATTAGTTGCAAAAAACGAATTAATTTCCGTAATTTTAAATAGCGACGCAAAAGTAATCGTTACAATTGGTGCAGGAGATATCGGGGAATTAGTGAAACCAATTAAACAAGCATTACATGAAAAAGTTTAACTGGATAAATGTAAAATTGATACTAATGTTCGCCTTGGTAGTCTTTCTTTTTTCCTTCACTTCCAAGCGAAATGAAGAACGAAAATTGAAGAAAACGATGGTTGAATTTATAGATGAAAGTAGTCCGTTTATTACAGAAGAGGCGGTTAATAAATTGTTAATAGAAAATAATGCAGCACCTAGTAGCATTCGAAAAGATAAGTTAGATTTGAATAAATTGGAAAAAACGCTCGATTCTCACAACATGATACAAAAGTGTGAGGTATTCGTGAGTGTTGACGGTGTCTTAAAAGCTGTTGTGAAACAGAAAACGCCTGTTGCCCGCATATTTGGCAGTGAAAGTTCTTTCTATATTGATAATGAGGGACATGAAATGCCATTATCGAGCAATTATACAGCAAGAGTTCCGATAGTTTCGGGGGAAATTAACGCCAAAAATAACAAGGATTTGACGAAGTTATTTTGCTACATCCATGAAGATGATTTTTTGAGAAAAAATATCATTGGAATAGAAATTATGCCCAGCGGTGGCGTAAAAATGAGGAACAGAAATTTCAATTATGTGATTGATTTCGGAAAAACTATAAATGTTGAAAAGAAATTCAAGAACTATAAAGCGTTTTTTCAAAAGGCAGTTCAGGATAGTTTGATAAATAAATACAAGACAGTAAATCTGAAGTTTACACAACAGGTAGTGTGCACCAAAAATTAGGATATGGAAAAAGAAAGTATTGCAGTAGGTTTAGACATTGGGACAACCAAGATTGTCGCTATGATTGGCAAGAAAAATGAATATGGAAAATTGGAGATTCTCGGTGTAGGAAAGTCCAAAAGCTTGGGTGTTGCGAGAGGTGTTGTAAATAATATCACGCAAACCATTCAGTCGATTCAGCAGGCAGTTCATGAAGCGGAAGTAAATTCTGGGTATGTAATTAAAGATGTGGTGGTTGGCATTGCCGGTCAGCACATTCGCAGTATTCAGCACAGCGATTATATCAGCAGAAATAATCCTGAAGAAGTAATTAGTGAAAATGATATTGACTTGTTAGTCAATCAAGTACATAAGTTGGCGATGCTTCCGGGAGAAGAAATTATCCACGTTTTGCCACAAGAATTTAAAATTGATGGCCAAGCCGAAATTAAAGAGCCAATCGGAATGTATGGCGGAAGACTAGAATCTAGCTTCCACGTTGTCGTTGGCCAAGCTTCTTCTATCAGAAACGTGGGAAGATGTATCAAAAGTTCAGGATTGGATTTGTCAGGATTGACTTTAGAGCCTTTGGCGTCAGCTGATGCGGTTTTGAGCCAAGAAGAGAAAGAAGCTGGTGTGGCGCTGATCGATATCGGTGGCGGTACAACAGATTTGGCTATTTTCAAAGACGGAATCATTCGCCATACGGCTGTAATTCCTTTCGGAGGAAATGTAATTACAGAAGATATCAAAGAAGGATGTTCGATCATTGAAAAACAGGCAGAGTTATTGAAAGTAAAATTCGGGTCTGCTTGGCCAGGAGAAAATAAAGACAATGAAATTGTGTCAATTCCAGGTTTGAGAGGAAGAGAGCCGAAAGAAATTTCTTTGAAAAACTTGTCTAAGATTATCCATGCACGCGTTGTGGAAATTATCGAGCAGGTTTTTACTGAAATCAAGCAATACGGACACGAAGATCCGCGCAAGAAATTGATTGCAGGAATCGTTCTTACTGGTGGTGGCGCGCAATTGCAGCACATCAAACAGTTAGTAGAATATATTACTGGGATGGACACAAGAATCGGATATCCAAACGAGCATTTGGCTGGAAATTCTGATGAAGAAATCTCTAGTCCGTTATATGCGACAGCGGTTGGATTGGTGATGAACAGCATTCGCAATAATACGCAAAGTGCTATTCCGTTCAATCAGGTGGAAGTTGAAAAAGTGGTGGCTCCGGCTCCAATTCAGGTGCAAAGAGAGGTTGTTGTTGAAAATAATTACGAAGAAGAAATTGTTCAGGAAGTGCCAAGAAAGATTGAATCTGAAAAATCAGTTTCTACCGAAGGACGAATGAAAAAATCATTTTTTGACAAATATATCGACAAGATCAAAGAATTTTTAGATAACGCAGAATAAGGCAGATAAACTATTCGCCGGAAAAAATAAAAAAGAAAAAGAAAAGAAATTAAAACCAAATATTATGACAAGCAACTCAGATTTTGGAAGTATTTCATTTGATTTACCTAAAAACCAATCAAATGTGATAAAAGTTATTGGAGTAGGCGGGGGCGGAAGCAACGCAATTAACCACATGTTTCAGCAGGGAATTAAAGGTGTAGATTTTATCGTCTGCAACACTGATTCTCAGGCTTTGCAAAACAGTACGGTGCCAAATAAAATTCAATTAGGTGTAAACTTAACAGAAGGACTTGGTGCTGGTGCCAACCCAGAAGTGGGACAGCAATCTGCAATCGAAAGTATTGCTGACATCGAAAAAATGCTGGACAGCAACACAAAAATGGTTTTCATTACCGCAGGAATGGGTGGAGGAACTGGAACTGGTGCTGCGCCGGTAATCGCTCAACTGGCAAAAGATAGAGATATTTTAACGGTTGGTATTGTAACTATTCCTTTTCAATTTGAAGGAAAAGTACGTCAAGACCAAGCTTTATTAGGTGTTGAAAGATTAAGAAAACAAGTTGATTCCTTAATTGTAATCAATAATAATAAATTGAGAGAAGTATACGGAAACCTCGGTTTTAAAGCTGGTTTCTCAAAAGCAGACGAAGTTTTGGCAACAGCCTCAAGAGGAATTGCTGAAGTAATCACGCACCACTACACTCAAAATATCGATTTAAAAGACGCTAAAACTGTGTTGTCAAACAGTGGAACTGCAATAATGGGTTCTGCAACGGCAATTGGTGAAAACCGTGCAAAAGAAGCAATCGTTTCTGCATTGGATTCTCCATTGTTGAACGACAACAAAATTACAGGTGCCAAAAACGTATTGTTGCTTATCGTTTCTGGAACTAACGAAATCACGATTGACGAAATCGGTGAAATCAACGACCACATTCAAGTGGAAGCAGGTTTCAACGCAAATATTATCATGGGGGTTGGTGAAGATGAAACGCTTGGAGATTCAATCGCAGTGACGATAATTGCTACAGGTTTCAACGTAGAACAGCAAAATGATATCGTAAATACTGAGCCAAAAAAAATCATCCACTCTCTTGAAGAAAATCAAAGAATGGGCCATGATTTGTCTCCAAAACCTGTAGTTTCTTCTTTTGATTTTACTGCGCCAGAAGAAAAAAAAACAGTAGTTTCTGATGAAAAAATAATTTTCTCTTTAGAAGACTATGACGTTTTTGATGCAAAGATTGAAGAGCCCGTAAGAATGGTGGAAGAGCCATTACAGCAAGTACAATTTGTAGCTCCAGTAGCGCCAATCATTCCTGCAGTGCCAGTTGCTCCAGTTTCTGACTTGGTAAGAACTACGGAATTCATTAAAAATATTGATGTGGAATTCCAAATTGTTTCGCCGATCAGCGAGCATGAATTTTATATCACGACGCCTGAAGTTAGAGAAATGGAAGTTTTTCAGCCAGAATTCGTAGCATATCAAGAAGAAGAGCAAATCACTTTTTCTTTTGATATTCCAAAACCACAAGCCGAAGCTCCAAAACAAGACAGAATTCTTTTTGAATTGTCAAACGAAACTAAAGAAATCAAAGTAAATCAGCCGGTTCAAGTGGTTCCGATGACAGAATTGAATGACAAAGGAATCGTAAGATATTCGCTGGAAGAATACATGGAAGTGGAAAACGAACTGCTTCAGTCAAAACCGGTTGCAAAAGTAGAAGAGCCGATCGATAGAGAATTAGACCTTAAGATTAAAGAAATTGAAAAGCCAAAATTCAACAATCCGTCTTACGAAGAAATTTCTCCGTTAGAAATGACAATCGAGCAGTCTTTGAAGAAAAGAGCCGATGAGAGAAGAATGAAAATGAAAGAATTTAACTATAAATTCCATAATAATCCTTCTCGTGTTGATGAATTTGAAAAAGAACCAGCATACAAAAGAATGGGAATCGATATTTCGAATACCCAGACAGACAATAGCAAGTCTAGGATGTCATTAGGAACAGATAGCAACGACGATTTACAATTGCGTTCAAACAATTCTTTCCTGCATGACAATGTAGATTAACTAACTCAAACCATAATCCGATAACCCGAAAATTCATTGAGTTTTCGGGTTATTTTTTTTATCTTCGCATCTTGATTGCAGTCATTGCGAGGAACGAAGGAATTGCATAATAGTGGTTTTTTGAAGCGAATCGTCAGGCATTTTCAGGAAAGGCAATTCCCGCTTTCCGGTACAATCTTTTTTATTTTTTGTCATCCCGAGCATAGTCGAGGGAATTTTGCTTAAAAATAAAAAAGGATTTTCCCTGCAATCGGGGCTATTAGAAAAACTATTTGGCTTTCTTTAAACAACAGAACAAGAACGTAAACAGAAACGAAATAACATGAGCTTACAAATTCAAATCAACGAAGAAATAAAAACGGCAATGAGAGCCAAAGACACTTTGAGTCTTGAATCTCTAAGAGCTGTAAAATCAGCATTATTGCTTGCACAGACTGAAACCGGATCAAAAGAAGAAATTTCTGAAGAAGATGAAATCAAGCTTTTGCAAAGATTGGTAAAGCAAAGAAAAGACAGCGCAAACATCTATAAAGAACAAGGAAGGCCAGATTTAGCAGAGCCAGAATTGTTACAGGCTGCGGTAATCGAAAAATTCCTTCCAGCACAGTTAAGCGAAGCAGAAGTAGAAGCAGTAGTTGCAAAAATCATCGCTGATTCGGGTGCTTCAGGAATGGCTTCCATGGGAAAAGTAATGGGGCAAGCTTCGGCAGAATTAGCTGGAAAAGCAGATGGGAAAACAATTTCTACAATCGTTAAAAAGTTATTGTCTTAATTAAATTAAAACATTTTACATATTATTGTATATTTGAAGATATGCAAATGACTCCGTAGTTCAACTGGATAGAATATCAGATTTCGGCTCTGAGGGTTGGGGGTTCGAACCCCTCCGGGGTCACAAAATGGCAGCGAGAAGATTTTAATAATCTTCTCGTTTTTTTTTATAAAAAAAGCCCCATCAATTAAGAAAGGGCATTTTTTGGGGAAATAAAGTTGGTAACTAATCAAACCTTAAAAAAGAATTGCATTAATTAATACGATTAAGTCAGTGCGAATGTAAGAAAAAGGACTATAATTAAAATAAAAAAGTAGATTAACTTTTAAATTATAAATCTGATTTTGATTTTTGCTAAAATACAAAAATAAATTATGTTGTTTTAATTTTGAAAATAAATGAATTTATTTCTGTTAATTAGTTTATTGTGTTTTATAATTGTTTAATTTTAAGAAAATTTTAAACATTATTATTATGAATCAAAAAACTACTTTTAACACGAAGAAATCAGTTTTTGTTTTCTTTAATTTGATGATGCTTTCCTTGTCAGGGATAGCACAAGTTCAGTTTATGAATGGAAATCTGTCTACAGGAGCCACTTCAAAAAGCGGTGTTGCTGCGCCGACAGGCTATACTTGGAGCGAGTTGCAGAATGATACTGGTGTGACAACATCCAGTAATACCAACTTGGGGTTTGGTGCAGCAATTTCTGCAGATATAAGCATTGCAGATGATTTTACTGTTCCGGCGGGCGAGACTTGGAATATTTCTAAATTTTCCTTTTATGCTTACAAAACAGGATCTGCAGCAACACCATCACCTTTTGATGATCTGAGAGTTGTCGTTCATAGTTCAAATCCGGCATTAGGCGCTACAACTGTTTTGTTTGGCAACTTAGATGACAATGTTTTTGATGTTTCAAGTGATGCATTGATCTATAGAATTGGTAATTCATTATATCCAACGGCTTCCGCACCAGGAATTACAAGAAAAATATGGAAAATTGACAGCACGCCAGTAACTCTTAGCTTGCCAGCAGGAACCTATTGGATTGAATGGCAAATTGGAGATACAGCAGCTACAGGAAATTTTTGTCCAGCAAGTACTGTTGCGGGTGCAAGAACACAGGCGGGATACAATGCTGTTCAATTTATAGGAACATGGGCAGCTTTAGTTGATGCTGGAAATCCTGCAACAGCAGCCGATGTAGCCGTTGATATGCCTTTCGGAGTTACTTATACAGCAACTTTAGGAGTCGATGAAAATAATCTTAATAACATTTCTGTTTATCCTAATCCGGTTAAGAGTGCCTTGAATTTTGAATTAAAAAACCAAGCGCTTAATGTTGATAGATTTGAAATTTATGATCTGAAAGGAGCAAATGTTTTGAGCCAGAATATTTCTAAAGAGGAAGCTTTTTCCGTAAATGTTTCTGGTTTAACTACAGGAACTTATTTTGTCAAATTGTTAGATGCAACTGGAAAAAAAGTAGCTGTCAAAAAGATAGTAAAAGAATAGTTTAATTGAGTAATGACAAAAAGCCACAGCAGATTTTCTACTGTGGCTTTTTAATTTATGAAAAGAGAAATTAAATGCTAGTTAGATTCTTTAAATCAGCTATAGTTTCAATTTGATTCTGTGCTTTGAAAACGTAGCTTCCTGCCACTAAAACATCAGCCCCAGCTTCTGCTAGTTGTCTGGCATTTAAATTGGTTACGCCTCCATCTACTTCAATCAGAGTCTCAGCTTTGTTTCTTCTGATAATTTCTTTTAATTGCCTCACTTTTTTGTAAGTATTCTCGATGAAAGATTGTCCTCCAAAGCCAGGATTGACGCTCATTATGCAAACTACATCGATGTCATTGATTATATCTTCCAAAACATTCACACTTGTATGCGGATTTAACGCAACACCGGCTTTCATTCCTTCTGCTTTTATGGCTTGAAGCGTTCTGTGAAGATGCGTGCAAGCTTCATAATGTACGCTCAAAACATTAGCCCCTAAAGATGCAAAGGTTTTGATATAACGATCAGGATCGATAATCATTAAATGTACATCGATTGTCTTTTTTGCATGTTTTTGGATCGTTTCTAAAACGGGCATTCCATAAGAGATATTCGGAACAAAAACGCCGTCCATGATGTCAATGTGAAACCAATCGGCCTCGCTATTGTTGATCATTTCAAGGTCGCGTTGTAAATTTCCAAAATCAGCTGCAAGAACTGAAGGTGCAATTAGTGTGTTTTTCATTTTTGTAGTTATGTTGTATAAAGTTTAAAATTTAAACTTTTAGTTGTTTTTTGCAAAGATAGTATTTTCAAAATTTATTTTCTAATAAGAAAAATTTCTATGTAATAAGAATAAATTAAGATGCATATTTTATTTTAACAGATTTTATGTAGAAATAATCTTATCATTTCATATTAATTGTATATTTGAAATCAATATTCATAGTATGGTTAATAGGTTTCGTTTTTTAGCTGCAATAATCTTTTTAGGATGTTATTGCAAAAGTTTCGCGCAACAGAATTTTATTAATATTGATGCACCATCTTCCACTTGCAAAATCGTTCTGGTTAAAGAATATGAAGAAAAATTTAAGTATATAAATCAGGATATTTCGAATAAAAATTCTAAAGAGAGAAAAGCTACTAAAGAGATTTATAGTGAAATTCAAGAAAATTTTCTAGAAAAAATAAATAATAGTGATTTTATCTGTAATGATGATCTTGCTAACTATTTAAGGGGATTGATGGATGAAATCTTATTAAAAAATAATATAAAAGGTCAGGATTATAAAATTTTATTATCAAAAGATTCTGAAGTTAATGCTTATAATACTGGTGATGGAACGATTGTGATAAATTATGGCTTGTTTTTAATTGTAGCAAATGAAAATGAACTTGTTTCTGTTATTTCGCATGAAATTGGACATCAGTTTTTAAATCATGTAAAAAAACAAATAGATGCTTTTGTGCAGCTTTCAACATCTGAGGAAATTCTTGCCAAGACAAAAGAAATTAAGCGCCAGAAATTTGGCAAAGCGACAAAAGCGAACGATTTGATAAGAAATATCCGCTATCAAAATTATGGACAAAGAAGAAAAAAAGAAATCGAAGCAGATTCAATAGGATTTTCATTTTATAGAAAGACTTTAAGAAATCCGAAATCATTTACTGATATATTGGCAAGGTTAGATAATTCTGATATTGAAAGTGACTCACTTACTGTAGCTGACTATAAATTTATTTTTGAAAGAAATGGATTTATTATAAAGCAGAAATACTTTGAGGAAGAAAAAAGCTTATTCTCAAAATATGATAAAGACAAAAGAATAAATTCAGACTCTTTGAAGTCGCATCCGGATTGTGCAACTCGAATTAGAATTATTGAAAAGCAATCGGTTAAAAGCGATAATGAATTTATAAGAAATTCTAAAATTTTTAATGAAACCAAGCAAAATTGCATCTATCAAAATCTTTATAATCTTTATTCTTCAGAAAAATACGGACTTTCACTTTATGAGGCATTAAAACTGTATAAAAAGAATACCGATGATTCAGTTTTGAGAAATATAATTTATATGAATTTGGTTAAAATACACGAATCTCGTTTAAATTATACGATTACCCGTTATGTTCCCATCCATGATAATTTATATAACTCTACAAGCCTTAATAGGTTTGTCAGTTATTTCAACAATATAAAAATCTCAGACTTCGAAACTATAATTTCAAATTTTAAATCTTAATATGAAAAACACTTATTTATTGCTGATTTCTTTTTTTCTGTGTTCAATAATGCATGGGCAAATCGTAGATTTAAAAAAATTCTCCAAAGGAAAATTTTATTGGTCTGATCAGATTAAAGATGAAAATAACAATATAAAAGGATATTTAGTTTTGTATGAAAGCGACAAAATGGCTAAAGAAACCTATCAGCTTGAATATGTCGTACTTGACGAAAATTTGACAAAAGTCACAAATGGATTTATAAATGAGATGAAATTTGAATCATGGTTAATGAAGTCAGAGAAAATTTCGGTTAACGTTTCAGTTTACAAAGACAATTTGCTTCTTAGATTAGCTGATTCTTATGAAGGAGAAGAGTTTTTCAAGCGTTATAGACTTTTGTCAATTAAGGATAATAAAATTAGCGAGCCATTTATTTATAACAAAGGTAAAATGATTTTAGATCCTGTTATTGATCGAAAGCTTTCGAATATTTCAGATAATCATTCTGAAGATATGTTCTTTTTTGATGAAGTAGGTTTGGTCGTAAATTCAACGATGTTGGATAAAAGCGAGAATCTTACAAAGAGCTATCTAGCGCATTTTGATGAGAATATGAAGGAAGTTTGGCGATTTGAATATGGGGATATTTCTGATAAAAGAATAAAAGATCTCCATTATTTGAAATCTGACAAAGATGTTATTGTGCTTTTTAACCATGCTTTTAAAAACAAAACAATGGTTGATAATGTCAATGAAGTTTCTGCTTTGTTTTTAGATTCAAAGAGCGGAGCTTTGCGTAAAGAATTTGCATTTCCAGATTTAGATAAATTTAGCTATAGAGTTGTAGATTGCAATATCACTACAGATAAAATTTATTTGGCTGGAAATTACTCAAAGTCTGATAAGACAGGTTTTATTGATGATGATGATAATACAGGGCTTTTTAATTTTGTTTTCAATAAAGCTACTGGAGAATTAATCAAGAGTACTTATTTTAATTGGGAATCGCTTCTTCCTAAATTAGATATCAATAAAAAAGGTTATGTGAAAAAAGAAGGTAACTTATTTATTCATGAAATGTTGTTTACCAGCACTGGAAAATTGATAGTTGCAGCAGAGGCCTTTACTCAGTCTCCAATTACTACAAATAATATGTACTTTCTAGAATTTAATGATAAATTTGAGATCGAGCAATTGTTTGAAGTTCAAAAATTTAGAAATAAATTCCCAAAGACAATTGGACATTCAAGTCAGATAAAAAAATCTGGACTATTTGATTTTATAGATTATCAAAGCCTTGGTGACGATGAATACCTTTTCTTTGTTAATGATAATGAGAAGAATTCTGTTAACGGAGATAAAAGGACATTATTTGGAATAATTTCTTATTCAGATGGCAAATTTAAAAGACAGACGCTGGAACTTAAAGAGTCTGACAATACAAAAAATATTTATAATGCGAAAAAAGGATATCTTATGATTTTTGAAAGTAGTGGCAAATCAAAAGAACTTCGTTTAGAAAAAATAAATTATTAGCCAGAGAATAAGATTGATACAAAAAAACAAAACTCCGGTAATCAGCCGGAGTTTCAATCATCAATCAAAAAACGAACAGTTTACACTGTTGTTGCGTTAAATATTGTGTATGTGTTTAGTTTCTGAAGCCAAATTACAAATAAATTTTTACAAACAAAATGGATTTCAGAAAACATTACAAATGATTATCCTAAATATGTTTTTAAGATCTTGCTTCTTGAAGTATGTTTCAATCTGCGGATCGCTTTTTCTTTGATCTGGCGAACACGTTCACGAGTCAAGTCAAAAGTTTCACCGATTTCTTCCAAAGTCATTGGATGTTGGTCGCCCAAGCCAAAATACAAACGAACTACGTCAGCTTCTCTTGGCGTCAAAGTTTCCAAAGAACGCTCAATTTCTGTACGCAAAGACTCGTGGATCAATTCTCTGTCTGGGTTTGGAGATTCTCCTGAACGCAACACGTCATAAAGATTTGAATCTTCTCCTTCTACAAGAGGCGCATCCATTGAAAGGTGACGGCCAGAATTTTTCATAGATTCTTTTACGTCATTCACAGTCATGTCAAGTTCTTTTGCAATTTCTTCAGCAGATGGCGGACGCTCGTTTGATTGCTCAAGCAAAGCATACATCTTGTTGATTTTATTGATAGAACCAATTTTGTTCAATGGCAAACGAACAATACGAGATTGTTCAGCCAGAGCCTGCAAGATAGATTGACGAATCCACCAAACGGCATAAGAGATGAATTTAAAACCACGCGTTTCATCAAAACGTTGTGCGGCTTTTATAAGACCTAAATTTCCTTCATTAATTAAATCGGGAAGTGTAAGTCCTTGATTTTGATATTGTTTTGCTACGGAAACCACGAAACGAAGATTGGCTTTTGTCAATTTCTCCAACGCTCTCTGGTCTCCAGCCTTAATCTTTTGTGCCAATTCTACCTCTTCATCAGCGGTAATTAAGTCAACTTTTCCAATTTCTTGTAGGTATTTGTCTAAAGAAGCAGTTTCACGATTCGTTACCTGCTTGGTAATTTTGAGTTGTCTCATCTAGGTTTTCCTTAAATTTTAAGTATTCAGATTGTTATACGTAATGAACGCTAAAAAAGTTACAAAAGTTTAGAAAAAATCTTCATTTGTTTCAAATTATTTACAATTCATAGTCTAACTTGTTGATTTTCTGTATGTAAAAATCTATTTTTTGATGCCCTTTATTGAAAAATAATTTTCGATCTCTAGTTCCAGAAAGGTTTAATGACTTAGAATTCTTGATTTGATGGATAAAATACTCTGAAGCATTGTTGCAAGTAGAAATATCTTCTGTAATAAAATATCCGAGCATAGTATAAGGTATAAACAACGATTTCTTTTCAGAATTAGACATCAGAACATTATTGTTCAAAATCAAAAGCTCATTGTAATATAAATGATAGTTAGAAGAATTCTTGCTTGACTTCTCTTCCGCTTTAAGTAATAATTTTTTCAAATCTTCATAAAGCAAAGTAGCATTTTGATGCGACAACAAACCCGATTCAAAGAAATATAAAATCTGTTGCAAAGTACTGTTTATCGTAGTATCATTCCAGATTTCATGCACTTCAGAATTATCATAAACACTTTGCAATTGTGAACTATATTCCAAAAGCGATTGGTCTAAAGTAAATTTTTCGAAACTTTCCTGGTTTTCGCTTCCAATCAAAAGATTCAGCCAGACATATAATTTGAATTTGGAAAGCAGAGTTCCTCCAATAGTATAAAAAAGCGGAATGTCTTTAGCAGAATAATACATTTTCGAATTCATGCCATAAGGTTTTAAATTCGAAGCAGATTGCCTGAAATACGTAGCCAAGTCTCCTAAAGAATGAATTTCTTTGGTCTTTTCTGCAATGACT
Source organism: Flavobacteriaceae bacterium PS02334 (assembly GCA_029959295.1). GTDB lineage: Bacteria > Bacteroidota > Bacteroidia > Flavobacteriales > Flavobacteriaceae > Flavobacterium. Next base: position 294,559 of record JASCOH010000005.1, read on the forward strand.
TGATTTTCTTTTCCGCCAAACATTTTATCCATAGAAATAGAAAAATGCTGGCAAAGTTTCACAGTTTCCTCAATTGAAAATTTGCTTTTTGACGAAACTCTCCGGTGGGAAGCGTCATAACTTATCTGCAAAACAGAAGCAATTTCTTCAATTAAAGAAGAATTCTTGCTTAAATGCTTCCTGATATTACCTAGTAAAATCGTTTGGTTGCCCATAATTTTTGCGATTATCACAAATATAGGATTTTAAATTATTATTTAGAGCAATTCAATATGTGTTAATCACAATAAGTTTGGCTTGTAATTATAAATCAATCGCAATGAAAATGATAATTGCAAAAATGTATTTCTATCTCTATAAAAAAGCGATCGAAAGAGACAAGCCCGAAACGGCAAGATGGAAAATTATTAAAGAAGTGGCCATAAATCTAATTAGATATTATAAAAAGTAAACTATCATGAAAACAATATCAGAGAATAAACAGACAAGATTTTCAATAGATTCAAGCAATTCAACAGATGGAATTAAAAATAGGAGAGAGGCAATTGCTGGCGAATGCAGTTATTTATTCCAAGAAAAAATATTTGATTCTCCAGAAATCCTGAAAGGAAATATCGAGAATTACATCGGAATGTCAATGATCCCGACAGGAATTATTGGTCCTGTAAAAGTAAATGGCAATTCGGCGAAAGGAGAATTTATAGTTCCGTTAGCAACTTCAGAAGGCGCTTTAGTTGCTTCTTACAATCGCGGCGCAAAAGCCTGCCATGAAGCTGGCGGCGTTACGTCAATTTGCTTGGAAGAAGGCGTTCAAAGAAGTCCAGTTTTTAAATTTGAAAATATTAATAACTTAAGTATATTTTTAAATTGGGTCTTAAATCAGGAAACTATTTTCAAGCAGATTATCAATGACAGCAGTCGATTCGCACAATTAAAAGAAATGAAAGTTAATGTGGAAGGAAATCATCTGACTTTAACTTTTGATTATTCTACAGCCGATGCTTCCGGTCAAAATATGGTAACTTTTTGTACGGAAAACATTTGCAATTATATTATAAAAAATGCTCCGATCCAACCCAAATTATGGTTTATCGAAGGAAATTTTTCAGGCGATAAAAAAGCAACTTCGCTTTCATTTTCGCAGGTCAGAGGTAAAAAAGTAACTGCAGAAATAGTCTTGCCAAAAGAAATCGTAGAAAAAACATTGCTAACGACTCCAGCGGCAATGTTCAATTATTGGCTGAGTTCCACAATAGGTGTGATTCAAAGCGGCGCAATCGGCGCTCAAGGGCATTATGCCAATGGTTTGGCTGCAATTTTTATCGCCACGGGTCAAGACGTTGCCTGTGTTTCTGAAGCTTCTGTCGGAATTACACGGATGGAAATCACAGAAAACGGATCGCTTTACGCCGCAATTACGTTGCCTAATTTAATTGTAGGAACCGTCGGTGGCGGAACTTCATTGCCAACTCAAAAAGAATGCTTGCAAATAATGGATTGCTACGGTGAAGGAAAAGCCAAAAAATTTGCTGAGATAATCGGAGCTGTTTTATTGGCAGGAGAACTATCAATTGCAGCCGCTATTTCTGCTGGACATTTTACAAGCGCGCATAAAAAATTTGGAAGAAAATAACTTAAAAAAGTAGCTTATGAAAACTCAAGAAAATATTTTAAATGTGCCTAATCTCTTGTCATTCTATAGATTGTTGGCGATTCCATTTATTGTTTGGAGTCTGTTTGAAGAAAACAAAACGCTTTTTATCGCTTTGATTTGTATTAATTTAATCACCGATATTTTGGATGGATTAATCGCCAGAACTTTCAATTTGTGTACAGAATTTGGCGCAAGATTAGATTCCTTAGCAGATATTAGCACTTTTTTATTGTCAATTTCTGGCTTTTGGGTTTTTGAGAAACTCTTTGTGCTAGAACATCAATTTGCCTTCGTCACGCTTTTTAGTTTTTATGCTATTCCGCAATTGGTTTCGTTGCTTAAATTTAAGCGACCGACTAGTTTTCATCTGTATTCAAATAAAATTGTAGGTTATATTCAAGGCATTTTTATCTTCACTTTTTTCGTCTTCGGATACAATGAATTCTACTTTTATTTCATGGTTGTTGCTAGTTGTTTGGGCGATTTTGAAGTGTTTTTATTGGTTCTTTTATTGCCGAAAATCATTTCAAATGCCAAAAGTATTTTCTCTGTCTTAAAAAGAAAGCAAAATGGGACTTTATAATATTTTAGCGATTTTCTTCCTGATTGGAGGAATCGGAATCTTTTTGATAAATAAAAAATCAAAGGCAGTTTTGGCCAATAAAAACCGATGGAAAAAGTATTTAGTTTACCTTTTTTTGGTTTTCGGACAATTGTTTTTAATCCAAAATAAAGGGTACAATTGGTTTATGATATTGATTTTGCTGTTTGGTTTCTATGAAATAATTAAGATTGGAAAAATAAAGAAATCTGCAATTCTGAGCCTTCTTCTCTATTCCTTTTTCGGATGGTTTTTCTTTTCTTTTTTTACTTCTGAAGCTTTGATTTGGCAGCAGTTTTTATTTGTGATTGTAATTTCATTCGACGGATATTCGCAACTTTTCGGACAGCTTTTCGGGAAAACGAAATTATTTCCAAAAATTAGCCCGAATAAAACTTTAGAAGGATTGTTAGGTGGAATAACTTCAGTCATAATAACTGCAATAATTTTAAGCAATTCTTTAAAAATTGAAATTTATAAAGGTCTAGTTTTTGGCTTGGCAATTGCAATTTTGGCTATAATTGGTGATTTTTTAGCTTCATTTTACAAAAGAATAAACAACGCAAAAGATTACAGCCAATTAATTCCAAATCATGGCGGATTTCTAGATCGCTTCGACAGCCTCATTTTTGCCGGATTTGGAGCTACCTTTTTGCTGAAGATTGATTTTTCAAATCCTGTAGTTTTGATCTTTGCAATTTACATTTTGCTGTTTCTGCTGCTTTTCTTGACTTCGGAAATAATCCATCATTCCTTAGAATTTAAGGCCGAAATAAGTCGAAAATTCGTGCATTTCACCTCTGGAGTTATTTGCCTGTCTTTTCCTTTCTACATAAATAATCATTGGATAGTCTTGGCTCTTTGTGCAGGATTTCTATTGCTGTTGTTTGGAAGTCAAAAGTTTAAAGTGTTAAAGTCAATAAATAACATACCTAGAAAATCGTATGGAAGTTTGCTGTTTCCAATTTCTGTGTATTGCTGTTTTTTAAATTTCCAATATCACAATGATGAAAAAATCTATTTCTATTTGCCTATTTTGATTTTAGCAATTTGCGATCCTTTAGCCTCGTTAATCGGGAAAAAATATCCTTTTTGGAAATATAAAAACGGGAACGATTATAAAACAATTATGGGCTCGTCAGTTTTTTTTGTTGCGAGTTTTTTAATAGTATTTGCTACTTTCTACTTTAACGGAATTATTTTTCCAGAATTATTTCTAAAGAGTTTTTTTATCTCAACAATTGCAACTTTAGCTGAGGCATTTAGCAAAAAAGGGACAGATAATTTATTTATTCCGCTGGCTGTCATTATATTGCTGAATTGATGTGCTAATTTTTCTTCTTTATTTTTGATCCCATCCATTCAAAGCTTCTTTCAATAGGCTTTGGAGCTTTAAAACGGTAGCCGATAAAAGCCATGACATAAGTTTGTTCTCCAGAAGGCTTAATATCGGCGGTCGGACTTGTATATCGGTTAACACTGGCATAAGCGCCTCCAAACCAGCTTCGGGAATTATATCCGAGAGAAAATTCGCCATATCCTGAAATGGTCATTTCTGTATTCTTTTCAGAAGATTTTCCTGCCGGAAACTCCAATCGGGTAGATTGTGCGCCAATTGTCGGATAAACAAAGGCTGTGGCATAGAATTTTTTCAGAAAAATATAATTGTAGGCATATCCCGCGCCGGCAACCGCATAATAGGTCTGGTTGCGAAAAGGATAAATCAAGTTTTGGTCGATATTTGACTGCAGAAATGGAAATTGCTGTTTGCTTCCGTCAATATCTGAATAATATAATCCCAAAACGGCAACAACTGATCCAGCACTTTTCAATTGGATTTCGCTTTGAGTGCGTGCAAATTGCGATGAAAATTTCTCTCCGTTGAAATAATAATAACTTACTAATCCGGCTTCAACAGATTTGAAGTCGGGCAGCAACGCATATTTCCCAAAAATGCCACTTTCAGACAATTCCGTTCGGTATTCATTTGAATTCGAGAGGTAATAGCCTTCGGTTTTTTTGTAAAAAATATGCTGCTGAAGTTTGTTGAAACTTAAATTTAGGCCAAGGCCAAAAACAGTCGACTTGCCTTTTAGTGCTTCGTCGTCATTCAGTCCGCCAATTTTTGGAGAAAAACTGTAGGCAAGATTGAGCCATTTATATCCCAAAGAAATACGTGCCTGATAACTTTCATTGGGCAAGACATTGAAATCTTTGACAGGAGCACGGTTATTGAATTTAAATTCGGTAATATCGGTATTGGCGTCAAACCTGACCTGAATGTAATTTTCCATCGATTCTTTATAGGAATCAGATATGGAATCTTGAAGTAAAACGGTAGCTTCTTGCGCTTGGGCATAGAACCCAATAAGGATCACGGCTGATAAAATAGTTATTTTCATGGCTTATAATTATACTTGTCAAATATAAAAAAATATACTTATAAAACTATAAAAACTTAAAAACCCCACTTCAAAAAATGAAATGGGGTTTTAATTGAATTAACCTTATAAAAGAATAATTATTATTTTCTGTCGTCGCGTCTTTCTGGACGAGGCGCTCTTTCTTCTCTTGGAGCATTTTCATCTCTTGGAGGTCTTGGCAATAAAGCTTTTCTTGAAACTTTTTCTTTTCTTGTTTTTGGGTCTAATCCAAGGTATTTCACTTGGAAAACATCGCCCATATTTACAACATCAGTTACGTTTTCAGTTCTTTCCCAAGCCAATTCAGATACGTGCAATAAAACCTCGTTTCCGGGAGCTTCTGTGTATTCTACAACCGCGCCAAAATCCAACATCTTGATTACTTTCACTTCATAAGCTTCTCCCATTTGTGGTTTGAAGATGATAGAATCGATTTTTGCCAATACAGCTGCGATTCCGTCAGGATCAGTTCCAAGGATTTCAACAACACCTTGCTCGTCAACTTCATTGATAACGATTGTTGTTCCTGTAGCTTTTTGCAATTCTTGAATTACTTTTCCTCCAGGTCCGATCAATGCACCAATGAAAGCACCAGGAATGGTACGCATGATGATTTTTGGAGCGTGAACTTTAACGTCAGTTCTAGGCTGTTCTAATGTTTCCATCAATTTTCCTAAGATATGCAAACGTCCATCACGAGCTTGAGCCAATGCCTGCTCCATGATTTCATATTTCAATCCGTCGATTTTGATGTCCATTTGGCAAGCCGTAATTCCTTCAGAAGTTCCAGTTACTTTGAAATCCATATCTCCCAAGTGATCTTCATCACCCAAGATATCAGATAAAACTGCAAAACGATCTCCGTCAGTAATCAATCCCATCGCGATTCCAGAAACCGGGCGAATCATTTGAATACCGGCATCCATCAAAGCCAATGTTCCAGCACAAACTGTTGCCATTGAAGACGAACCGTTAGATTCTAAAACTTCAGAAACAACTCTAATTGTGTATGGATTTTCAGCAGGAATCATGTTTTTCAAGGCTCTTTGTGCCAAGTTTCCGTGACCCACTTCTCTTCTTGAAGTTCCTCTTAACGGACGAGCTTCTCCTGTTGAAAATGGAGGGAAATTATAGTGCAAATAGAATTTTTCTTCTCCTTGCTCAGATGGTGAATCAATTTGGTTGGCTTCTCTAGAAGTTCCTAAAGTTGCCGTTGCCAAAGCTTGCGTTTCTCCACGTGTAAACAATGCAGAACCGTGAACTGAAGGCAAATAATCTACTTCAGACCAAATTGGACGAATTTCAGTAGTTTTTCTTCCGTCAAGACGAGTTCCTAAATCTAAAGTTACATTACGAACGGCTTCTTTGTTTGTTTTGTAGAAATATTTAGAAACTAAATCTCCGTTTTCCAACAATTCTTCGTCTGTAAATAATGCTTTTACTTCTTCTTTTACAGCATCAAAAGCAGCAGAACGTTCGTGTTTTGCAGAACCTTTGCTTGCAATAGCGTAAATTTTATCATAAGCCGCTTCTTTTACTTTTGCGTAAATAGCGTCATCCGATTTTTCTTTTTCATAGGTACGAACTTCTTTTTTTCCAAAAGCAGCAGCCAATCTTTCTTGAGCTGCGATTTGTACTTTAATATGTTCGTGCGCAAATTTAATGGCTTCCACCATTTCTGCTTCTGAAATTTCTTTCATTTCACCTTCTACCATCGCGATAGAATCGGTTGAAGCTCCAATCATCATGTCAATATCAGACAATTCTAATTGTGCGCGAGATGGGTTGATGATGAATTTTCCATCAATTCTTCCAACTCTAGCTTCAGAAATCAATGTTTCAAAAGGAATGTCAGACAATGCAAGTGCTGCCGAAGCGGCCAAACCTGCCAAAGCATCTGGCATAACTTCTTCATCATGAGACATTAATTGAATCATAACTTGAACTTCTGCATGGTAATCTGATGGGAAAAGCGGACGCAAAACACGGTCAACTAATCTCATTGTTAATACTTCGCTGTCGCTTGGACGTGCTTCTCTTTTGAAGAAACCACCAGGAAAACGACCTGCTGCAGCAAATTTTTCACGATAATCTACCGTTAAAGGTAAAAAGTCGATACCTGGACTTGCTTTTCTTGCGGAAACAACTGTACCTAAAATTACAGTTTTTCCAATTCTTACTACTACAGAACCGTCAGCTTGTTTTGCTAAACGACCTGTCTCGATTGTGATGCTTCTGCCATCACCTAAATCGATGCTTTCTACAAATAATTGTGGAATCATAAATTAATTCTCTAATTGATTAAACAATGGGTTTTAGTTGTGTTGTAGTTGTTGTGTGTAGTTATTGTTCTAAAACCCAATGAAAAACCAAACTTTTTATTCTAATATGCGTAAAAACAAAAAGAGGCGCGTCAGCACCTCTTTTTTATTGAATTATTTTCTAATATTCAATTCTTTGATAATCTCACGGTATCTGTTGATATCTTTCTTTTTAAGATAATCAAGCAAACTTCTTCTTTTACCTACCAAAAGTACAAGCGAACGCTCAGTGTTATAATCGTGACGATTTTTTTTCAAGTGCTCTGTCAAGTGGCTGATTCTGAATGTGAACAATGCGATTTGACCTTCTGCTGAACCAGTGTTTTCAGCTTTTCCTCCGTGTTTAGCGAAAATTTCCGCTTTAACTTCATTAGTTAAGTACATGCAAATATTATTTAATGATTTTTATGTATGAATAAGTTTTTCCTATTCGAGTGCAAAGGTAGCTTTTATTTTTAGATTGAAAAATTTAAAGAATGAAAAATTGAAAAAAATGTTTGAAGTGAATCCGCAATTTGTCAATTATTAAATCATCCAATCTTTAAATTAAAACAACTTCGCTACTTCAGCATTTACAAATTCTAAAAATCTTTCATCTAAGTCAGAAAAAGGATCTAATACATTTGAATCAATATCAATCTGCCCAATATTTTTTCCATCTACAAATAAAGGAACAACGATTTCAGATTTTACAGTAAAACTGCAAGCAATATAATTGTCCTGAGCCTGAACATCCGGAACTACAAAGTTTTGATTTGAAACCGCAACCTGTCCGCAGATTCCTTTTCCAAACGGAATTACAGTATGATCTGTCGGTTCTCCAGCATAAGGCCCGAGCAATAATTCTTCCTTATCGCCATTGCGAAAGTAAAATCCAACCCAGTCATAATAATCAATATTATCTTTTAAAAGATGGCAAAGCTGTAATAACTTGTCTTCTCTCAATGTATTTTTATGCTGTAATATGTCTTCAACCTTAGGTTTTAATTCTTCAAAAGTCATGATATTATTTTTATACAAAAGTATTTATTTGCGCAAAGCCGAAATTGTATATTTTTGTTAAAAAAAATACCGTTTGAAAAAATATTTTTTACAATACCGCGCCTTTTTTATATTCCTCTTGAAATTCTTCGCCGTTTATGGCTTATTATCGATCTGCTACCAATATTATTTGGGCAGTTTTGATGTGCTAACTTTTGAGCCCGACGGATTTACAAAATTTGTAGCGGGCCAGGTCGAAAGCGTATTGAAAATTTTTGGTCAAGACGCTTATGTTTTGCCACATCAACATGAGGCCTCGATGAAGCTTTATTACAATCAAAAATTTATCGCCAGAGTAGTGGAAGGTTGCAATGCGATGAGCGTGATGATTCTTTTCATGGCTTTTGTAATCGCTTTCAAAGGAAAAATCAAGCATACTTTTTTATTCATTTTAGCAGGAATCGTAATTATTCATATATTAAATGTAATCCGAATTGCGCTACTTGGCGTAGCTCTTTATAATTATCCTGAATACGAGCATATTTTGCACGGCGTAATTTTTCCGCTGTTTATTTATGGTGTCGTTTTTGGTTTGTGGGTAATTTGGGTTCAAAAATTTTCTACATATGGAAAAGATTCTTAGTCATAAAAGACAAATCGCATTTTGTATTTTTCTAGTGTTTTTGCTGGCATTGGTAAGAGCTTTGGAGTCTTTTTTCTATGATCCGTTTTTGATTTATTTCAAAGGAGATTACATGAGATTGCCGTTTCCGGAATACAATTCGATTAAATTATTTTTCAGTTTGTTCCTGAGATACTTGCTGAATTCAATTATTTCTCTTGCTATAATCCAAATTTTATTCAAAGATTTTATGCTGACCAAATTTGCTTCAGTTTTATATCTTTTCCTCTTTGTAATCCTGATTATTGCCTTTTTCTCGATTATCGGACTTTCAGATAAAAGCAATAATTTTCTGCTTTTCTACGTAAGAAGATTCTTGATCCAGCCGCTTTTTGTACTGTTATTTGTTCCGGCGTTTTATTACCAAAACCAGATTTCTAGAAAAAATAACAATTCTTAAAGAGTTTTTGTCCTCAAATTCGATATTTTTGCATTGAATAACTTCACATTCAATGCGTTTTACAAAGAGCACAAGTTTGATTATTGCCTTCTTCCTGTTGGTTTCCAATATCGGAATGGCTTTCAACGTGCATTTCTGCAGCGGTACCATTTCTTCAATTTCTATAAATTATAAGGTTGACGCATCTTGTGCAATGCCAAAAAAAGCAAATCCAATAAAGAAATGCTGTGCTGAAAAAGCAAAAGAAAACAAGAAATGCTGTTCTGACAAAAAAGTAGAGCAGAAGAAAAAATCAGACCCAGTTGTTGTTAAAACCTTTTCTTTCAATGCAGAACTTCCGTTTGTAATCAATGATTGGAACCCGATACTATTCGAAAACCAGCCAATTGTTGCAAAACAAAATACAATTGAATATTGCTGTGATGCCAATGCGCCACCGCTGTTCAAGCTCTATTCCCAATACATTTTTTACGCCTGATTTGATATTTCATTGAACAAATGCCATTTTTTGTGGCCAAATTTTTCATGATCTATTAAATCTTTTTTTATGCAAAAGCAATTACTGCTGCTTGTATTATTTTTAGTTTCCACCACTTCTTTTTCGCAAGAATTAAAAGGTAAAATAACGGAAGCTTCCAATGCAAGCCAGCCCATAATCGGAGCCAATATTCAATGGCTCAACACTCAAATCGGAACTACATCTAATGAAAACGGTGAATTTTCAATTTCGTATAAACCAGAATATACAAAGCTGGTTATAAGCCATGTAGGTTTTTCTACGGATACAATTTCTGTAAATTCTCCAGATTTTATCAATCACTCGCTTTCCCAAAACAATAATTTGGAAGTCGTTACAATTGATTCTGAAAGGAAAAGCCTCCAAAAATCCTACGTAAAAACCGCAAATATTTCAACCATGTCAAGCAAAGAATTGCTGAAAGCTGCCTGCTGTAATTTGGCAGAAAGCTTTGAAACAAATCCTTCCATCGATGTCAATTTTTCAGATGCTTTGACTGGGACAAAACAGATCAAAATGCTTGGCCTGACGAGTCCGTATTTGATGATTACCGAAGAAAATATTCCTTCTGTTCGTGGCGCTTCGCAAGCTTATGGTTTGTCCTTTACGCCTGGAACTTGGGTCGAAAGTATCCAAATTACAAAAGGCGCAGGTTCTGTCGTAAACGGTTTTGAAAGTATTTCCGGCCAGATAAATACAGAATTGATCAAGCCGGTAAATGATATTCCGTTCTTTTTGAATTTTTATGGTTCAACAGACAGCCGTTTTGAATTGAACACGCATTTCAATAAAAAAATTTCTGATAAATGGAGCACAAGTTTGTTCCTCCACGGAAATACGCGCGTTGCCAAAAACGACATGAACGATGACGGATTTTTAGATAATCCGCTGGCAAAGCAAATCAATGTTTTGAATCGCTGGCAATATACAGATTTGGAAAAAGGCTGGGTAAGTTTTCTGAATTTCAGATACATGAATGACGCGAAACAAACCGGTGAAATGGATTTTGACAAAGACCGTGATAAGCTGACGACCAATTATTGGGGCTCAGAAATCAAAACCGAGCGTTATGATATTTCCGGAAAATTAGGTTACGTTTTTCCAGACATGCCTTACCAAAGTATTGGTTTGCAAACCGCTTTCAACGGTCACAATCAAGAATCCTATTTTGGTCTAAATCAATACGATATAAATCAAAAAAGTTTTTATTCGAACTTGATTTTCAACTCGATAATCAACAATACGCTGAATAAATTTGCGACGGGTTTGAATTTTACGTATGATCAATATGATGAATTCGTAGGTGTTCCGAATATCTACAGAAATTTTGACAGAATCGATAATTCTGTGGGAGCATTTTTTGAATATACATATGACAATACCACGAATTTCAGCTTGGTTGCAGGCGGAAGAATCGACAATCACAACAGATTGGGAACTTTTATCACGCCAAGATTGCACGTCAGATACAATCCTTGGGAGGGCGGCGTTTTGAGAGCTTCTGCTGGAAGAGGAAAGCGTTTGGCCAATATTTTTGCCGAAAACCAACAGCTTTTTGCAAGTTCAAGAACTTTTGATATTTTAAACACAGGAGGGAAAATCTACGGATTAGACGCAGAAATTGCTTGGAATTATGGTTTAAGTTTTATGCAAGGTTTCAGTCTTTTTAATCGTTCGGCAGATGTCAGCGTAGATTTTTACAGAACTGATTTCCAAAATCAAGCCGTTGTAGATTTATACGCTTCGCCACAGCAAGTCTTGTTTTACAACTTGAACGGGAAATCTTTTGCAAACAGCCTTCAGGTTGATTTCAACTACGAAATTATGAGACATTTTAATTTGAGAACGGCTTATAAATTCTATGAAATACAAACAGATTACCTTGGCGGAAGCGAGCAAAGACCGCTTCAGGCAAAACATCGTTTCTTCGGAAATTTAGCCTATGAAACACATATCGCAGAAAAAGGAAAACAGTGGAAATTTGATTTTACTTACAATTGGCTAGGCAAACAGCAGTTGCCAAATACGGCTTCAAATCCGCCATCAGACCGGCTTCCTGAATATTCGCCGTCATTTTCTTTGATGAATGCACAAATTACCAGAACATTTTCTTCTACATTTGAAGTGTATGTTGGCGGTGAAAACATCGGAAATTACAAGCAAGAAAAAGCAATTGTCGGCGCCGATAATCCGTTTGGACCAAATTTTGATAGTTCTATGATTTATGCGCCAATTTTCGGCCAGATGTATTACGCTGGACTGCGATTTAAAATAAAATAAATTCAATCTAAAATATAAAAAAAATGAAAAAATTGATCTTAATATTCTTCATCTCACATTTAAGTTTCTCCTCAAACGCACAAGAAAAAAAGAGCAAAAATGCAAAACACAATATCGAAGTAAACGGCAATTGCGAACTCTGCAAAAAGCGAATCGAGAAAGCTGCTTTCTCAGTTCCAGGAGTGAAATCCGCAACATGGAATCCTGATGAAAAAGTCTTGCATCTGATTGTAAATGAGGAAAAAACTTCTGATTTAGAGGTTCAAAAAGCAGTTGCAAAAGCAGGTCACGACACAAAAGAAGTCAAAGCCACAGACGAGGCTTACAAGAATCTTCATTCGTGTTGTTCTTACGATCGCAACTAAAACGTAATAGTGCCTCAAACTAAAATTTGAGGCATTTTTTTTGTTAAAAAAATAATATAAAAAATTCCAATGAATTGAAAAAATGGTTTATGTTTGCCCAAAATTTTTCAGCCATGAAAACCATAAAAAGTATAATTCAAGCAAATCGCGGCCTCGTTTCCGTGACGCTTTTATTTTTCTTTTTATACGCTGGACTTTTTAGAACAAGTGTCATAAATCTTTCTTTAGGCACAAAAAGTGAAGTCGCTTACAAAAAATCTGCGGCGACATTTGCTGCAGAATTTACACAGTCTGACGACAACGATGATTCACAAAATTTACCAGCGCAATATAAAAAAGTAGACAATGATCTAGATGATGTCGAAGCTGTTTTAAATGAAGATTTTTCTTTTAAAAATCTTATAGCGCTATTTCAGCATCATAACTTCTTCAGCTTTGAAACCTATCAAGCTGTCTCAAAATTACCCCTTTACGACTTGTTTTGTAATTGGAAATTTCATCTTCTGTAAATTAATAATCAGCATTTTGCAGGTTTTTTATGACTGCAAGCCAACAACGATTATTAATACATCTGGCTTTTTGTTCCTAATTATTTGGGCCTAATCCCGCTTTCCGTTCCAAGCTTTTTATTTTAAAAACTTTTTTCTAAGTTCCGCCACTAGCTTCCGCTGGTCGCTGTGGCATCATAAGAAAAAATGTTCTTAAAATAAAAAGGCTTTCCACTATAATCGGGGGCAGGGCATCCCTTCTTTGAACAAAATTTCAGGTTTTAACAGCCATGAAATAGTAATGAAACCAAACCATTTTTTATTTGATGAACACGAAGTGCTTCATGAAATAAAGCATTTTTTACCAGCTCAAGCGCCTTTAAAAGACTTTGTGCATCACAATACTTTGCATGCTTTCCAGAATATGAAATTCTATGATGCTATTCAAAAAGCGTCAAAGATTTTCGGCTACAAAGTTTCTCTTTCGCTAGAAGAATATAGAAAATTGTATGCTTCCGGAAAAATCAGCGAAGAGATTCTTGAGCGTACAATCGCAGAAAGAAAAGGCGTATTCTCTGTTTTAGAATGGAAAGAAAAAGCAGTTGAAGGAAAATATAATTCCTCAATTTTACCAAGAATTGGTCTTTTGAGAGAAAACTGGAGAAAGCAATTCCACATCGATTTAGATCTTGATGTTCACCCGATTCTCTTCAGAATTCTTTGCAGTTATTTAGACCAAGGCATCTCAATTTGGAGTTTTCCGATAGAAAATAAAGGCTTTCTTTCTTCCATGAGAGAAATGGAACGCAATACTTTCACCAGCTTTTTCAAGTCAAAAAGAGCTAAGAAATTACTGCTCAAGCAAGACATCCACATTGCCGATTTACTAAAAATAATTGTGGGCGACGAAACGCTTTACAAGCAATATTTATACGATCAGCAGTTCTCGCACCAAGGCTGGTCAGGAATTGTTTCTTCCGTTGAAGACAATCCAGGAACGCTTTTAGAACACAGAAATATCACGTTGCAAGAACTGATTATTTTCGAATTGCTTCTTGAAATCGATGCTTTAGACCAAAGATTTGGTGAAACTTGGGCGCCATTAGCTATCAATTTAAAAAATCGTCCGTCGAATATTTTTGCCGAAATCAAGAAAACTGAGCAGAATGAAATCATGATGATTTGGCAAGATGCTTACGAATGGACTTTTTATGATCAAGTTTTGTCAGGCGTCAATAGCATTGGAAAAGTAGAAAATAACATTTCTGAAAAAAGCTTTCAAGCGATGTTTTGCATCGACGACAGAGAATGTTCCATTCGTCGCTACATAGAAAAAACAGATCCAAAAAGCGAGACTTACGGAACAGCAGGATTTTTCGGAGTGGAGTTTTATTACCAACCAGAACATGGAAAAACATACACAAAAGTTTGCCCAGCACCTGTTTTTCCAAAGCATTTAATCAAAGAAATTGGCAGTTCTGCAAAACAAGAATCCAACATTCATTTTGCAAAACACACGCACACGCCAGTCACTGGTTATGCGATGTCGCAGACGGTTGGCTTCTTTTCCGGACTTCGTTTGGCGATGAATATTTTCAAGCCGACGATGAGTTCTACGACGGCTTCGTCTTTCCGCCACATGGATCAGTTTTCCAATTTAACGATTGAAAATAAAAATCCGGAAGACATTGAAAACGGCTTGCAGATTGGTTTTACAGTTCCAGAAATGGCTTTGCGAGCAGAAAATCTTTTGCGAAGCATTGGTCTTGTGGACAATTTTGCACCAATAGTTTACATCGTCGGGCACGGAGCAACTAGCGTAAACAACACGCATTATGCAGGTTATGATTGCGGCGCTTGTTCGGGACGGCCAGGTTCTGTGAATGCTAGAGTTTTGGCGTACATGGCGAATCATCCGAAGGTAAGAGAAATTTTAGCAACCAACGGAATCCATATTCCAGAAGGCACGCAATTCTTTGGCGCTTTGCACGATACGACTCGTGATGACATTACTTTTTATGATGAAAAGCTGATGAATGCAGCGAATGCTTTAGCGCATAAAAAGAACAAAATTACTTTTGAAACGGCTTTGGATTTAAACGCAAAAGAACGCTCAAGACGATTTGAATCGATTGACACGACTTTAAGCGCTAAGAAAATCCATGAGAAAATCAAGACAAGATCAGTTTCATTATTTGAGCCTCGTCCTGAGCTAAACCACGCTACGACAACGCTTTGTTTCGTAGGACGACGAAATATTTCAAAGGATTTATACCTTGACAGAAGAGCTTTTTTAAATTCTTATGATTATAAAGTAGATCCTGATGGGAAATACCTAGTCGGGATTTTAGCAGCAGTTGCAGGAGTTTGCGGCGGTATAAATCTTGAATATTTCTTTTCAAGAGTGGACAATCAAAAACTAGGAGCCGGAACAAAATTGGCCCACAATGTCATGGGACTTTTTGGCGTGGCAAACGGAATCGACGGTGATTTAAGACCCGGACTTCCAAGCCAGATGATTGAAGTTCACGATCCGATTCGATTGATGGGAATTGTCGAGCATTTTCCAGAAGTGGTTTTAGAAGCGGTGAAAAAGAATCCGGCGACTTTTGAATGGTTTGAAAACGAATGGGTTCGATTGTCGGTTGTCAATCCTGAAACTCAGGAGATTTTTGTCATGAAAAACGGCGCTTTTGAAAGATACAATCCGCTGGCAAAAGTGAAGACGACTTCCGATATCAGTCCGATTATCGAGAAAACCCTAGGAAATATTGATGTTCACTTAATTAAACAAGACTAACCGATGGATTTTATACTTCAATTTTTTATAATCATTCCTTTGATAGGGTTTGTTATAAGCCTGTTTATTCCTTCAAAAAAGGAAACTGTCATTTCTTGGACGGCCTTTTTTACGGTAGGAATCCACATGTTGGGACTTGTTGCTTTCTTGGTTTTTTGGCTACTAAACGGTCATCCGTATTTGAATTTGAAAGAAATTCCGATTATCAAAACTATTGGTTATGAGTTTTATATCGATTTTTATTTTGACAAAATCACTGCGGTTTATCTTTTGGTGGGAGCATTTTTGACCTTTTTAGTAACCATTTACAGCCGTTATTATTTACACAGAGAATCAGGATACAAGCGTTTTTTCAACACGATTCTGTTCTTTTATATAGGTTATAATATTGCTGTCCTTTCAGGAAATTTTGAAACTTTGTTTATGGGCTGGGAAATTTTAGGAATCTCTTCCTTCCTTTTAATTGCCTTTTATAGAGACCGATATCTTCCTGTAAAAAATGCTTTGAAAGTGTTTTCGGTTTATAGAATCGGCGACATCGGATTGATTTTGGCAATGTGGGCGAGCCATCATTTGTGGCACGAAAACATTTCTTTCATGAAACTGCATAACTATGAATTGGTTCACGAACATCTTTTAGATCACAGTGTCATCGGATTTTTTATTTCGATAATGATTCTAGTTGCGGCAGCTGCAAAATCGGCGCAATTGCCATTTTCATCTTGGTTGCCAAGAGCGATGGAAGGCCCAACGCCTTCGAGTGCTATTTTCTATGGTTCGCTTTCTGTGCATTTGGGTGTTTTCCTTTTATTGCGAACTTTTCCTTTTTGGGAACACCAAGTTGCGGTTCGAATCTTGATCGGAATTTTAGGCCTGACCACAAGCATAATCGCTTCATTAATCGCCAGAGTTCAGTCTTCCATAAAAAGCCAGATTGCCTATTCTTCGGTTGCGCAAATAGGGATTATCTTTATCGAAGTCGCTTTAGGCTGGGAAGATTTGGCGTTGATTCACTTTGCCGGAAATGCTTTCTTGAGAACCTATCAGCTTTTAGTTTCGCCTTCTGTAGTAAGCTATAAAATTCGTGAACAGCTTTATAGTTTTGTTCCAAAGCACCATACGATTGAAGATTCTTTTCCAAAAAGAGTGGAATATTCTATCTATTTATTGAGCTTGAAAGAATGGAATTTAGAGTCATTCATGGATAATCTAATCCGCAGGCCTTCAAAATTCATTGGAAAAAGATTGAGCTTTTTGACCGTAAAAAGATTGTACTTGTTATTTGTCCCGACCTATTTAATCGGACTGTATTTTCTTTTTATAGTAAAAAATGCGGCGCCTTCTGTGACGCAATATCTTCCGGGATTGTTTTCAATTATCGGTTTCGTGCTGGTTTTGAAATCTTTCTCTGAAAGAAAAAGTCCGCTGTTGAGCTGGATGCTTTTGATTGCGAATCATTTCTGCGTAGCCTTGGCGATTTCTTTCAATGAATATTTTTCTTTTCAGGAAGCCATTTTCTACTTAAGTGGCGTGTCAGTTGCAGGTTTTATTGGTATTCTCTGTCTTGCAAAACTTCGAAAATATGAGAAAAATATAAGTTTGAACCGCTTCTACGGATTGTCATACGAGCATCCAAAACTGGCTTTGCTTTTCTTGTTAGTAAGTTTGGCATTGATGGGATTTCCAATCACGACAACCTTTATCGGTGAGGATTTGATCTTCAGCCACATTCACCATGACCAATTTATCTTGGCTTATTTCACCGCTTCAAGTTTCATCTTTTCGGGACTTTCTGTAGTACGAATGTATGCTCGACTTTTCCTTGGGCCTCACCAGAAATCTTATCACGAAATACCTTATAAATCAGCTTAAATTAAATCAAAAAACAAAATATTAAAATAGAATAACAATGAAACAAAATATAAAATTGCCACTGCCAAAGGATGGCTTCGCAGGATTAAAAGAGAATTTTTCTTCAGATGCAGTATCTGGATTTATCGTTTTTTTATTGGCATTGCCGCTAAGTTTAGGAATCGCAAAAGCATCAGATTTCCCGCCTTTGATGGGATTAGTTGCAGCTATTATTGGCGGCATCGTAGTGAGCTTCATGATGGGTTCACACTTGACAATTAAGGGACCTGCTGCAGGTTTGATCGTTATCGTTGCCGGATCTGTTGCAGATTTTGGCGGTGGCGAACAAGGATGGCATTTGGCTCTGGGAGCAATGGTTGTTGCCGGTTTGGTGCAGATTTTATTCGGAGTTTTAAAGATGGGTAAGCTTGCCGATTTCTTTCCGCTTTCTGCAATCCACGGAATGTTAGCTGCGATCGGTTTAATTATTATTGCAAAGCAAATTCCAGTTTTGTTGGATGTTGATCCTACATTGGCAAAAGGTTTAGGGCCGATTGCTTTGCTTGGTCATATCCCAACTTTTATCGCAAATCTTGATCCAAGGGCTACTGCAATTGGAATTGTGAGTTTGGCAATTATGTTAGGATGGCCTTACATTACGAATAAATATATCAAAAAAATTCCGGCAGCGTTGGTAGTTTTGTTGATTGCAGTTCCTGCGGAATTGTTGATGAATTTTCAAGAAACGGAACCTGCTTATGCCTTGGTTCACATCGGAAATTTGATGGAAAACATCAAAGTAAATGTAAGCTTTGACGGAATTTCACAAACCGGAACTTTTATTAAATATGTAGTAATGTTTGCTTTGGTGGGTACTTTAGAATCACTTTTGACCGTGAAAGCAATTGATTTGTTAGATCCTTTTAAAAGAAAATCGAACACAAATAAAGACTTGATTGCTGTGGGAGTTGGAAATACAATTTCTGCAATTTTAGGCGGATTGCCAATGATTTCTGAAGTAGCGCGTAGTTCTTCAAACGTAAATAATGGTGCAAAAACACGCTGGGCCAACTTTTTTCACGGTGTTTTTATCTTAGGATTTGTGCTGTTGGCTTCTCACTTGATCGAATTGATTCCGAATGCGGCATTGGCAGCAATGTTGATTTCTGTAGGCGTAAAATTAGCGCATCCAAGAGAATTTGTACATACTTTCAAAATCGGAAAAGAGCAGTTGGCCATTTTCATCGTTACTATTTTCTTCACTATGTATGAAGATTTATTGGTAGGTATCGCTGCCGGAATCGTCTTGAAAATGGTCATCCACTTAATTAACGGAACGCCGATCAGCTCTTTCTTTAAAGCGCCGACAGTAGTTTCTTTTGAAGGAGACCAATATTTAGTAGAGATTAATAAGGCGGCAATTTTTACAAATTTTCTTGGAATCAAGAGGAAGCTAGAGGAAATTCCTTCAGGTTTTGATATTATAATTGACTTAAAAAAGACAAAATTGGTTGATCACTCAGTGATGGAAAGTTTGCACCATTTTCAGCACGATTATGAAAATGTAGATAATGGAACGGTAAAAATCATCGGACTTGAGAAACATAAACCGCTTTCAGGGCACGAGTTCGCAGGAAGAAAATCAGTTCAGGGAGCTTAATATTTTAAAAAAAGGAATCTTTTCAGTTTATCTTATATGATTTGATTCCTTTTTAATAATTATCCTCTGAATAATTTACATATAAATATAAAAAAAATATAAAAGTTGCGAGTTCGGCTTTTGATGTAGTACTTGCAATCTAAAACAATATCCGATGAAATCATTAAAATTTATAGTAGCCTTATTTGGGCTAGGACTGTTTCTTGTGCCTCAAAATTCACAAGCGCAAGAAAAACCTGCGACTGATTTAACAGCAAAACCTGCGGATCAAACGCCAGCAAAACACGAATTTTGGAAAGATAGGAAAGTATATTTAAACGAAGATGGTTCAAATTATCTGAAATTTACAATGCTGTCGCAAGTTTGGGTAAGAAACCAAGAATACAATCCGGGAACGACAATTTTTGATACGCCCAAAAGCAGTGGTACTGACATTGGAATCCGCAGATTTAGAATCCAAATGTATGGGCAATTGACAAATGAGGTTTTTATTTATAGCCAAATCGGGGAGAACAATTACAATAATATTTCCGATAGAAAACAAGGGTTTTTCATCCACGATGCAACTGGAGAATATGCTTTAGACAAAGAAAAATTATCACTTGGAGCAGGACTTTCTGGTTGGACAGGATTGTCCCGTTTTTCTTCTTCTGGCGTAGGATCTTTGATGGGAATCGACGGGCCTCTGTTTTTAGAAACAACAAATGACGTTTCAGATCAATTTGTTAGAAAATTATCGGTTTATGCCAAAGGAAAATTGGGCAAATTCGATTATCGTATTGCAGTCGCACAGCCAATGGCGATTCAAAAAAGCACGGCAACTTTGGCGGTTGGAAGCAATTCTAGTTTTTCAACAAGACCTCCAGAAGCGCAATATAATGGTTATTTCCAATACCAATTCAAGGATCAAGAGTCAAACTTGATTCCATATGCGGCTGGTACTTACTTGGGAAAAAAGACAGTTTTTAATGTAGGTGCTGGAATTATTTACCAAAAAGATGCGATGTGGCATAAAAATGTGGCGAATGACACGATTACTTCTGACATGCTTCACTTGGCTGCGGATGTTTTCTATGATGCGCCAATCGGAACAAAAGGCGAGGCGGTAAGCTTCTATGGAAATTTCACGCATTATGATTTCGGACATAATTATATCAGAAACACGGCACCGATGAATCCTGCGAATGGAAATAATGACGCGACGGTTTTAAATGGAGGCGGAAATGGTTATCCAGCTTATGGAACAGGGAATGTTTTGTATGCTCAAATAGGCTATAAATTCAAGGAAAATTTGATTGGAAAAACTACCCTGATGCCTTATGCAGCGATTCAGCATGCGCATTATGAAAGATTGAAAGAAGACATGAATTTTTATGATGTGGGTGTCAACTGGCTGTTGGCAGGACAAACTTCAAAATTGACGGTTTCTTACCAAAACCGCCCGATATACAATACTGCAGGAGATTTAACTGACCACAAAGGTGCGATAGTTGCACAGTATCAGGTTTCCTTCAATTAGATTTTTTTGGTTTTTTTATTGGTTGATGATTGAAAGATCCGGAGTGTGAGGCTCCGGATTTTTCTTTACAAAAAAAGGGAGCAAATAGTTGCTCCCTTTTTTAATATATATAATTGAAATGAATATTACATCATTCCTGGCATGCCGCCACCCATTGGGTTGCCACCGCCATTTTCTTCTTTGATTTCAACCAAAGCACATTCTGTAGTCAAAATCATTCCTGCCACTGAAGCCGCGTTTTCAAGAGCTACACGAGTTACTTTCTTAGGATCGATGATTCCTGCTTTTAGCATGTCAACATACTCGTCAGTTTTAGCATTGTAGCCAAAATCACCTGAACCTTCAGCCACTTTTGCCACAACTACAGAACCTTCAAGGCCTGCGTTTTCAACAATAGTTCTCAAAGGAGATTCTACAGCACGAGCTACGATTTGAATTCCTGTAGCTTCATCAGCATTGTCAGCTTTAATGTCTTTCAAGGCATTTTTAGCTCTTAACAAGGCAACACCGCCACCAGCAACAATTCCTTCTTCAACAGCAGCGCGAGTTGCGTGTAAAGCATCGTCAACTCTGTCTTTTTTCTCTTTCATTTCTACTTCAGAAGCAGCTCCTACATAAAGAACAGCAACACCTCCAGCTAATTTAGCTAAACGCTCTTGCAATTTCTCTCTGTCATAGTCGGAAGTAGTAGTTTCCATTTGGCCTTTGATTTGGTTTACGCGATTTTTGATCAAATCTGCATCTCCAGCACCGCTAACCAATGTAGTTGTGTCTTTATTGATGTTTACTCTTTTTGCTGTTCCAAGCATTTCAAGAGTTGCATTTTCTAAAGTATATCCTTGCTCTTCAGCAATTACAGTTCCACCAGTCAAGATGGCGATATCTTCTAGTAAAGCTTTTCTTCTGTCTCCAAAACCTGGCGCTTTTACAGCAGCAATTTTTAAAGCTCCTCTTAATTTGTTTACTACTAAAGTTGAAAGAGCTTCTCCGTCTACATCTTCAGCGATGATCAATAAAGGTTTTCCTGATTGAGCCACTGGTTCCAAGATTGGAAGCAATTCTTTCAAAGAAGAAACTTTTTTGTCATATAATAAGATATAAGGATTCTCTAATTCCGCCTCCATTTTCTCAGAATTGGTAACGAAATAAGGAGAAAGGTATCCTCTGTCAAATTGCATTCCTTCCACAACGTCAACATAAGTGTCAGTTCCTTTTGCTTCTTCAACGGTAATCACACCTTCTTTTCCAACTTTTCCAAAAGCTGTAGCAATTAATTCACCGATTACATCATCATTGTTTGCTGAAATAGAAGCAACTTGTTTGATTTTGTCAATGTTTGTTCCAACTTCTGTAGCTTGTCTTGCCAAGTCAGCAACAATCGCCTCAACAGCTTTATCGATACCTCTTTTCAAGTCCATCGGATTTGCTCCTGCAGCAACGTTTTTCAAGCCTTCTTTTACGATTGCTTGCGCCAAAACTGTAGCAGTTGTAGTTCCGTCACCAGCCAAATCGTTGGTTTTTGAAGCTACTTCTTTTACCATTTGGGCACCCATATTTTCAAGCGTATCTTGCAATTCAATTTCTTTTGCAACAGAAACACCATCTTTGGTAACTGTTGGTCCACCGAAAGATTTCCCAATAATTACGTTACGACCTTTTGGTCCTAAAGTTACTTTTACTGCATTTGCCAATGCGTCAACACCACGTTTTAAACCGTCACGTGCTTCAATATCAAATTTTATCTCTTTTGCCATTTTATATTTTATTTATTTTGTTTGAAAGAATTTTAAAGTTCAACTTTTAGATAATCGCAAGAATATCGTCTTCTCTCATGATCAAGTAATCTTTTCCTTCCAATTTTAATTCTGTTCCAGCATATTTCCCATAAAGTACTGAATCTCCAACTTTAACGGTCATTTCGTGGTCTTTTGTTCCGTTTCCTACAGCTACAACGGTTCCTTTTTGAGGTTTTTCTTTGGCAGTGTCAGGAATGAAAATTCCAGATGCCGTTTTTGTTTCTGCAGCAACCGGTTCAACCAAAACGCGGTCTGAAAGAGGTTTAATGTTTAAAGCCATAATTATAAATTTAGGTTATATGTATATTTATTTGTTGCTTGAATTAGTCAGAAATTATGCCAATTGAAATTTATGACATTTTAGGCAAAAAAAAATGCCAACATCTGACGTGTTGGCATTTTTTTTAAATATGTTGGAATGACTATTTTGTAGTATCTGCTGCAGTTGGCTGAGCAGTTGTAGCTGCAGGAGCTGGCTTTTGTGCTGCAGGAGCTGCTGTTTCTGTTTTTGGCGCAGGAGCTGCAGCTGTACGATCAATGATTTTTGATCCGCTGTCTCCAAAAGTTCCTGTGAAGCTTAAGCTAGACAATAAAATCAAAACGATTAATAATGTAGCCAATGTCCAAGTGCTTTTATCAAGAAAGTCAGTAGTTTTTTGAACACCACCCATTTGACCGCCACCACCAAGTGTAGATGACAAACCGCCTCCTTTAGGGTTTTGTACCATAATAACTACTACCAATAGAAAACAAACTATCGTGATTAAAACTAAAAAAATTGTAAATGTGCTCATTGCTTAATTATTGTTACTTTGTTGTAATATCTTTATATCTAAAATTCGGTCTGCAAAGAAATGATTTTTTTCTGGATATTTCAAAATTAATATTTCATAAGCTTGAATTGCTTTATGATATTTTTTCTGTTCCAAGTAAACTTTAGCTAAAGTTTCTGTCATTAAATAAGAAGTATCAGAAGAACTTCGCTCTGGAATCACTGAAATCGGGGTGTTTTTGACTGGAGAAATTTTTGGATTGGCCTCGATGAATTTATCAATGATCTCAATTTTTTTCTTTTTTTCTAAATCATTTTCTGAAATTTCTTCACTTTTTATTTCCTCAGAAGGATTTTCATCTCTAGTAATTGGTTTAAAACTTGCCAATTGCAACCATTCTTGAAAGGAATGTTTCTCTTCAGAAGAAAAATCTAGCGGTTTTCCGATTTCTAATTTTTGGATTGCAGTTTCTGAAGCGGTTTCTTCTTTTATTTCTGGCGTAATTTTTTCTTCCGTAGGAGTTGCTTCCTTAATAGAAGTCAGAATCGATTGTTCTAACGAATCAACTTTTGGCTTTTCAGCAACAACTTCCGGTTCTGGACGGATAATTTCCATTCCGTGAACTTTTATGTCGTTAATTTTAGCTTCTTTTTCATCGAAAAAAGCTTTTTGGATTGCCATGAAATTCTGAGACGTGATAAATTCAAATAAAACGCTTCTGTCTGTTGTGTGAGCTGCCGTTACTTTCAGTTCACTATTGTATTTAAAGCTGTTTTGGTTATACAACCCTTTTAAATACAAGGCGCGAGCACTTTGAAAATACGGAAATTCTTCCATGATTTTTTCCAAAGAAAGCGTATGCTTGTCATTGACAGCATTCGGGCGATTAATTAAGGATGTATATAAATTTGAATTCAAAATTTAAAGCTTTTAATTACCATTTTGCCAAAGAATCATTGAAAACGTCTTGCGTAATTCGGGCATAAATTTCTTCTATCGCAGTAGTCAGTCTTCCGCCAACTAATTGCTCTGTTCCTGGGAAATCATAAAAAAATGAATATCTTTTTTCAAAATTATCATCCTCTTTTTTCGTGTTTACAAATCTTACGTTCACAGAAATCGTCAATCTGTTTTGTCCCGCTCTTTGGTCGGCAGTTGCCGCCATTGGAGAAATTCTATAATCTGTAATTTCACCTTCATAAATTAAATCGCCTCCAGAATTTGTCAAGCTAAGATTTGTCTGGTTTTGGATTAAGTTTTGTAAAGCTTGCGTGAAAGTACGCTCAATCCCTGGTTCAATAAGTTCTGCACTGTTTTGGAAATAATTTACTTGAAAAGTCTTTGCGTCAATTTTTCCAGTTCCAGTAAAATTATAAACAGAACAACTATTGAAAGTTGCAATAATTACAAATACTAAGGCTAATTTTTTTAAAATATTCATATATAAATATTGTATAATTTATTACAGATCAAACTGCTTGATTTTTCGATATAAAGTTCTTTCAGAAATCCCTAATTCGTCTGCAGCAGCTTTTCTTTTTCCTTTGTTTTTTTCTAAGGATTTTTTGATCAGCTCAATTTCCTTTTCTTCTAATTTCAGAATTTCTTCTTCTTCAACGGTTTCTGCAAAAGTAAAATTGTCATCATGTTCTTCAAAATCGTCTTCTTCTTTTTTCTGGTTTGAAATATAAGAAACTCTCGGCTGTTCTTCAAAATCAATTTCACTGTCCGGCGGATTGCTTCCGTAGATTTTTTGAATCAGATTTTTATTGGTTTCTTGCACTTTGGAACTTCCGTTTTGCATCAATTCCATCGTCAATTTTTTCAAATCGTTCAAGTCGCTTTTCATGTCAAAAAGCACTTTGTAAAGAATTTCTCTTTCGGTACTGAAATCACTTTCGCTTTTCTTATCCTTAATTACAGAAGGCAAATTGCTTCCTTCAGCAGGCAAATAAGATTGTAACGTTGCTACAGAAATGTCTCTGTTAGTTTCCAAAACCGAAATTTGTTCCGCCACATTTCGCAATTGACGGATATTGCCACTCCAACGAAATTGCAATAAAAATTGAACCGCATTATCGTCTAATTTTATCGGAGGCATTTTATATTTGTGAGCAAAATCAGAAGCGAATTTTCTGAAAAGCAAGTGAATATCATCTTTTCGATCTCTTAACGGAGGAAGCGGAATGTCAACCGTGCTCAAACGATAGTACAAATCTTCACGGAATTTTCCTTTTTCGATAGCATCAAACATATTTACGTTTGTTGCCGCCACAATACGAACATCCGTTTTTTGAACTTGGGAAGAACCTACTTTGATAAATTCTCCATTTTCCAAAACACGAAGCAAGCGAACTTGCGTTGTCAAAGGCAATTCTCCAACTTCATCCAAGAATATTGTCCCGCCATCGGCTACTTCAAAATAACCTTCACGTGTGGAAGTTGCCCCAGTAAAAGCACCTTTTTCGTGTCCAAAAAGTTCACTGTCAATGGTTCCTTCTGGAATGGCGCCACAGTTTACGGCAATATATTTTCCGTGTTTTCTATGTGAAAGCGAATGGATAATCTTCGGAATACTTTCTTTTCCGACACCACTTTCTCCCACTACCAAAACCGAAATATCCGTTGGTGCAACCTGGATTGCTTTTTCAATCGCACGATTCAATTTCGGGTCGTTCCCGATGATTTCAAATCGCTGTTTTATGGCCTGAACTGATTCCATAATTTATTTTTTAAACACAGATTTCACGAATTTTAACAGATTTAATTTGTGCTAATCTGTGAAATCTGTGTTGAAATTTATTTTTAATTCATTTCACTATATCCCACAACTTCTCCAATCAAAGTGCCACTCGTGCAAGTATTGATTTTTACATTCACAAATTCTCCAATTTGGTAATTTTCTCTTGGGAAAACCACCGTGATACTTTGTGAATTTCTTCCTGAAAACTGTGCTGCCGATTTTTTAGAAGTCTTTTCGATTAGAACTTCGACGGTTTTTCCGATAAATTCTTCGCTTCTAAACCAGCTGTGTTTTTGCTGTAAATCGACAATTTCTTGTAATCTTCGGGCTTTTGTTTCTTCTGGAACATCGTCTTCCATTTTTCTTCCCGCCAAGGTTCCCGGACGTTCAGAATACGAATACATATAACCAAAATTATATTTTACAAATTCCATCAAGCTCAAGGTGTCTTGGTGGTCTTGTTCCGTTTCTGTTGGAAAACCGGCAATCATATCTTGCGAAATACTGCATTCTGGAATGATGGTTCTGATTTTTGTAATCAAGTCAAAATATTCTGAACGCGTGTGCAAACGGTTCATTTCCTTCAAGATTCTATCGCTTCCAGATTGAACTGGAAGGTGAATGTGCTTGCAGATATTTGGATATTTTGCAATAATATGTAAAACGCTTTCGTGCATGTCTTGAGGATTTGAAGTCGAAAAACGAACCCGCATTTTCGGGAATGTTGTCGCCACCATTTCCAATAAATTGTCAAAATTCACGGCAGTTGCCTTTTGCATATCCGACGCTTTCTCGAAATCTTTTTTCAAACCACCACCGTACCATAAATAGCTATCAACATTTTGGCCTAAAAGTGTAATTTCCTTATAACCTTGATTCCAAAGATTGGTAATCTCGGTCATAATACTTTGCGGTTCACGGCTTCTTTCACGACCTCGAGTGAACGGAACTACGCAAAACGTACACATATTATCGCAACCTCTTGTGATGGAAACCAATGCTGTGATTCCGTTGCTGTTCAAGCGAACAGGTGAAATATCTCCATAGGTTTCATCTTTTGATAAAATTACGTTGATGGCATCATTTCCTGATTCCACTTCGGCAAGTAGATTTGGCAAGTCTTTGTAGGCATCTGGACCAACAACCAAATCTACAATTTTTTCTTCTTCTAGGAATTGGCTTTTCAAGCGTTCGGCCATACAACCCAGAACCCCGACCTTCATCTTTGGGTTGATTCGTTTTACGGCATTGTATTTTTCTAGACGCTTTCTGATGGTCTGTTCGGCCTTGTCTCTAATGGAACAGGTGTTTACCAAAACCAAATCGGCTTCTTCAAGGATTTGGGTGGTGTTGAAACCATTTTCAGATAGGATGGAAGCCACGACTTCGCTGTCTGAAAAATTCATCGCACAGCCGTAACTCTCGATAAAAAGTTTTTTGGTATTTCCCGTTTTATGTTCTAAAACCAAGCTTTCGCCTTGTTTGTTCTCTTCAATAATCTTTTCCATACGTCTTCCTTCAGCGGAATTTATTCGATTCGCAAAGATAGAATAAATTTAAGGAATATGACAAGTTGGCAGGAAAATTTTAAGAGTTGCTAACTCGCTGAACAAGTAATTTTTTTAAAAAGGTGATTGCTCAAACGTGTCATTCCGACGAAGGAAGAAAGCTCTCGTTGCGAAGATTCCTCCTTCGTCGGAATGACAAAAATATTTAATCTCTAAATAATGCCGTGTTTTTTTATACCTTAATATATATAATTCATTTTAAAGGTTCCAATTATCCACAATATTGGTCCAGAAGATTCCAAAAATGAAAATAGTTTCTCAAATAGCCCCGATTGCAGGGGAAATCCTTTTTCATTTTTTCTTTAAAAATGAAAAAGATTGTACCGGAAAGCGGGAAAATGGATTGCAAAAACGCCTTTTGTTTCGCTTCTGAAAATAGAAATTTTATGCGCTGAAAATCAGTTAATTTGAATTTAAAAAAATCTAAAAACGCAATATTTAAAAAATTCACATACTTTTGCGACAGAAATAAAAGCATTATGGCAAAGAATTTAGTGATAGTTGAGTCGCCTGCGAAGGCAAAAACCATAGAAAAATTTTTGGGAAGCGATTACCAGGTGGAGTCCAGTTATGGGCACATTGCGGATTTGCCTTCCAAGGAAATTGGGGTGGATGTACTGAATGGTTTTAAGCCGAAATATGAGGTTTCCCCTGATAAAAAAGCGTTGGTGACGAAACTAAAAGGACTAGCGAAAAAAGCCGAAATGGTTTGGTTGGCGAGTGATGAGGACCGCGAGGGAGAAGCCATTTCTTGGCACTTGGCGGAAGAATTAGATTTGAAACCTGAAAAAACAAAAAGAATTGTTTTTCACGAAATTACAAAAACGGCCATCTTAAAAGCGATTGATAATCCGAGAGGAATTAATTATGACTTGGTAAACGCGCAGCAGGCGAGAAGAGTTTTGGATAGATTGGTTGGTTATGAACTTTCTCCGGTTTTGTGGAGAAAAATCAAAGGCGGTTTATCGGCTGGAAGAGTGCAATCTGTTTCGGTGCGATTGATTGTGGAGAGAGAAAGAGAAATCCAGAATTTTAATGCGGTTGCAAGTTATTCGGTTGTTGCTGAATTTGCTAACGAAGCTGGAAAAACGTTCAAGGCGAAATTGCCAAAGAATTTTACTACGAAAAAAGAAGCCGAAGATTTTTTAAATAAAAATATCGGGTCTATATATAAGGTAGCGGATTTGGAAACAAAACCTACCAAAAAAACACCTGCAGCGCCATTTACGACTTCGACTTTGCAACAGGAAGCGGCGAGAAAATTGTATCTTCCGGTTGGAATCACGATGCAGTTGGCGCAAAGATTATACGAAGCCGGTTTGATTACCTATATGAGAACGGATAGCGTGAATCTTTCGAACGATGCGATGACTGCGGCGGAAGCTGAAATTATCAAATCGTATGGCAAGGAATTTTCAAAACCTAGAAATTTCACAACGAAAAGCAAAGGAGCTCAAGAAGCTCACGAAGCGATTCGTCCGACGGATATGTCGCGTCACACGGTAAATATCGATAGAGATCAAGCGCGTTTGTATGATTTGATTTGGAAAAGAACATTGGCTTCTCAAATGAGCGACGCTCAATTGGAACGAACCAACGTAAAAATCGAGGCAAATAATCATAGCGAATTATTTGCTGCGACTGGAGAAGTTTTGCTTTTTGAAGGTTTCTTGAAAGTGTATTTGGAAGGTCATGATGACGAAGACGAAGAGCAAGAAGGAATGTTGCCTGCGATGAAAGTCAATGAAAAATTGCAAAACAATTACATCACAGCGACAGAAAGATATTCTAGACCGCCTGCGAGATATACTGAAGCTTCTCTGGTAAAGAAATTAGAGGAACTTGGAATCGGCCGTCCGTCGACTTATGCTCCGACGATTTCTACTATTATCAACAGAAATTATGTTGAGAAAGGAAATTTAGAAGGAAACGAAAGAAATTATACGCAGTTGACTTTGCAATCTGGAAAGCTTGGAGAGAAATTGCTGAAAGAAAATACAGGTTCTGATAAAGGAAAATTGGTTCCGACAGACATTGGAACAATTGTTACGGATTTCTTAGTAAAGAATTTCGAAAGAATCTTGGATTATAATTTCACGGCAAAAGTGGAACAGGATTTTGATGAAATTGCCGAAGGAAATGTGAATTGGGCAAAAATGATGCAGGAATTCTACGATCAGTTTCATCCAAATGTAAAAGATGTAGAAGCGAATGCCGAAAGAGAATCTGGAGAAAGAATTTTAGGAAAAGATCCAAAAACGGGTAAACCGGTTAGCGTTCGTTTAGGAAAATTTGGCCCGATGGCTCAGATTGGAGAGCCGGATGATGAAGAAAAGCAGTTTGCAAGTTTGATGAACGATCAGAATATCGGGAATATTACCTTGGAAGAAGCTTTGAAATTGTTTTTGCTTCCTAAAAATCTTGGAACTTACAAAGAAGAAGAAGTCGAAGTAAACAATGGCCGTTTTGGTCCGTATGTTCGTTTTGGGAAAATGTTTATTTCGCTTCCAAAAGGAGAAGATCCGTTGGATGTGACTTTTGAAAGAGCGAAAGAATTGATTGCTGAAAAAGAGGAAGCTGATGCTCCGATTGCGACTTACAAAAACGAGGCAGTTCAAAAAGGTGTCGGTCGTTTTGGACCTTTTCTAAAATGGAACGGAATTTTTATCAATGTAAGCAAGAAATATAATTTTGATAACCTTTCACAATCAGATATCGTTGAATTGATTGAAGATAAAATCCAGAAAGAAATTGATAAAGTGCTTCACCATTGGGAAGACGAAGGGATCAAGGTGGAAAAAGCACGTTGGGGACGTTCGGTGATTACCAAAGGAAAAATCAAGATTGAATTGAGCAAAGATGTTGATGCGACGAAGTTGACCTTGGCTGAAGTTCAAGAAATGATCGAGAAAAAATCGCCTGCTAAAAAGACTGCGGCGAAAAAAACTACAGCAACTAAAAAACCAGCTGCAAAAAAAGCAGTAGCAAAAAAGAAATAATATATGGAGTTTGATTTCCTGTCGCCCTTAGATGATGAAATCTTAGAATTTATAAACGGCCTTTCTTCTCAAAATTTGGGAAGCAAGGTTGTTTTGCATACGAACGAAGATTTTCCGGATTTGAATAAAATCAAGCTCGCTATTATCGGCGTAAAGGAAAATCGGGGCGCGCATGTTGAAATAGAAAATACAAAGTTGAGTCACATCCGAAAAGAGCTTTACGGATTATTTCCAGGTAACTGGGAAGCTTCTATAGCTGATTTAGGGAATATTTTAGCAGGAAACGATATCGACGATACTTATTTTGCTTTGCGCAAGGTTGTGGCTTCTTTGTTGAAAATGAAAATCATTCCGATCGTGATTGGCGGTTCTCAAGATTTGACGTATCCGCTGTATCGCGCTTATGATGAATTAGAACAGATGGTAAATTTGGTTTCGATTGACAATAAGTTTGATTTCGGGGATGCGAGCAAACCGCTTTCGGCTGGTTCTTATCTCACAAAAATGATTATTGAGGAGCCAAATAATCTTTTTAATTATAGTAATTTAGGCTATCAGACCTATTATAATTCGCAAGAAGAGATAGATTTGGTAGAAAAATTATTTTTTGACGCCTATCGTTTGGGGGAAGTATCCAGTAATATATCGATTGCGGAGCCTGTTTTTAGAGATGCTGATATTGTGAGCGTAGATTTAACATCTGTAAAATCTTGTGATTCCGGTAATTTTATTACTTTTACGCCCAACGGATTTAACGGTAAAGAGATATGTTCTTTATCAAGATATGCCGGAATTAGCGATAAAGTTTCGATATTTGGCATTTTTAATCATAATAATTCAAAGCAGGAAGCCGTTTTGATTGCACAAATCATTTGGTATTTTATTGAAGGGTTTCATTATAGATCCCATGAATATCCATTTGGAAGCAGAGAGAATTACTTAAAATACATTGTTCCGCTAGAAGATGAAGAACTCATTTTCTTTAAAAGCCACAAAACGGAGCGCTGGTGGATAGAAATTCCATTTATTTCAAATGTTAATAATAAATTAAAAAGAAATACGTTATTACCTTGCACCCATGAAGATTATTTAGGTGCCTGTGCCAGTGAAATCCCTGAAAGGTGGTGGAAAGCACAAAGAAAAAATGTAGTATAAAAAGAGTAAGCCTGAATTTATTAACAAAATCTTAAATAAAGTTTATATTTGTTTTGGGTTTTTTTAATAAAAAAATTGTTTTTTCAAAAAATAATAAATAGGTTTACGCCCTCAAAAATAAGAATATATCATAACCCAATTTTATATGAAGAAGTTCATTGCATTTGCAGCATTAGTATCAGTTTTATCTAGCTGCGGTTCGAGCGACAAAGGGGAATTAGTAGGTGTTAAAGGCAAGAAATGGCATCCAGAAAAACCATACGGTATGACTCTGGTTCCAGGTGGTGCTTTTATTATGGGTAAATCAGATGATGATTTGGCTAATGTCCAAGATGCTCCAACCAAAACAGTTACCGTTCGTTCTTTTTATATGGATGAAACGGAAATTACAAACGGCGAATACAAGCAGTTTGTGAATTGGGTGAAAGACTCGACAATCAGAATGCGTTTGGCTATTTTGGCTGAAGACGTTGGTCAGGCAAAAGGAACTGGCGGTATCGGTGAATTTGCGTTCGATGATACTGATCCAGCTACAATGTCTCCATACGACAAATATATGTATGAAAACTATTACAGTCTTGGTACAGATGATGATCCATATGCTGGAAGAAAATTAAATAAAAAAGTAAAATTGATTACTGATCCACAGAAATATCCTGATGAATATTATGTTGAGGTAATGGATTCTATGTATCTTCCTGCTGCTGAATCATACAATGGATTGAGAACTATTGATGTTTCAAAATTGAAATTCCGTTATTCTGAAGCAAACCTTAATGAGGCTGTTAAGAAAAAAGGAAGAAAAGATTTCTACAAGAAAACTGAGCCAG
Source organism: Flavobacteriaceae bacterium PS02334 (assembly GCA_029959295.1). GTDB lineage: Bacteria > Bacteroidota > Bacteroidia > Flavobacteriales > Flavobacteriaceae > Flavobacterium. The sequence goes on from JASCOH010000005.1 coordinate 326,965, forward strand.
TTGCAATCTATCCTGATACGACAACTTGGATTAAAGATTTCGCATATTCTTATAATGAGCCAATGCACAATGATTATTTCTGGCACCAAGCTTATGATGATTATCCAGTTGTAGGTGTTAGCTGGAAACAAGCTAAAGCATTCTGTGCTTGGAGAACTCTTTATAAAAATGCTTTCTTGAAAAAGAAAAAAGGTAGAAATCAAGTAAACTCTTTCCGTCTTCCTACAGAAGCAGAATGGGAGTATGCTGCAAGAGGCGGTCTGGAATCAGGAACTTACCCATGGGGAGGTCCTTATGCTAAAAATGACAGAGGTTGTTTCTTGGCAAACTTTAAGCCAAACAGAGGAGATTATGCTGCTGATGGTGCTTTGTATACTGTTGAAGCAAAATCTTATGATCCAAATGATTATAATTTGTATAACATGTCAGGAAACGTTGCTGAGTGGACAAATTCTTCTTATGACGCAGCTTCTTACGAATATGTTTCTACAATGAATCCAAACGTGCCAGATGCTAAAAACGAGCGCAAGGTAATCCGTGGAGGTTCTTGGAAAGATGTATCTTACTTCTTGCAAGTAGGTACGAGGGATTTTGAATATGCAGATTCTGCAAGAAGCTTTATCGGTTTCAGAACAGTTCAAGATTACATGGGAGTTCAAAATACAGGAAACACTCCTAAATAAAAAATTAACCAACTTTATATATTTTATATTACTTAACTATCTAAAAACTATTTATTATTATGGCAATTTTAAGCAAAAAAGCAATGAATTTCGCTTACGGTATGGGAGCAGCGGTTGTAATCATTGGAGCATTATTCAAAATTACTCACTTCGAAATAGGGCCATTGACTGGAACGTTAATGCTTTCTATTGGTTTGGTTACTGAAGCACTTATCTTTGCATTATCTGCTTTCGAACCAGTTGACAATGAAATTGACTGGACACTTGTTTACCCAGAATTAGCAGGTGGGGAAGCTAAAAAGAAAGAAGCTAAAAAAGAAAACCCAACTGAAGCTCAAGGTTTATTATCTCAAAAATTAGACAACTTATTAAAAGATGCTAAAATTGACGGAGAATTAATGGCAAGCTTAGGAAATTCAATCAAAAACTTTGAAGGAGCTGCTAAAAACATGGCACCAACTGTTGATGCTATCGCTTCTCAAAGAAAATATGCTGACGAAATGACAAGTGCAGCAACTTCACTTGAAACATTGAACAGCTTATACAAAGTACAATTAGAAAGCGCTTCTAGAAATGCTGAAGCTAACAAAGAAATCGCTGATAACGCTACTAAACTAAAAGAACAAATGCAATCTATGACTGCAAACATTGCTTCATTAAACAATGTTTATGGTGGTATGCTTTCTGCAATGAGTAACAAAGGATAATTAGTTTAACACTATATTTTCATTAACAAAATAAAACTAAACTAATTAGAAAAAATGGCAGGAGGAAAATTAACCCCTAGACAGAAGATGATTAACCTGATGTATCTGGTTTTCATCGCAATGTTGGCAATGAATATGTCCAAAGAAGTATTATCTGCTTTTGGATTGATGAATGAAAAATTTGAGACAGCAAACAAATCTGCAACTGAAACTAACCAAGGAATGATGCAGGCACTTGATGCTAAAGCTTCTGAAGCTGGTGGTGAATTTGCTGGTGCTGCTGCAACAGCACACAAAGTAGAGGCTGCTACAAAAAAGTTTTATGATTTTATGGGAGGTTTGAAAGCTGATGCTTCTAAAGGAACAAAACCTGAAGAAGCTACCAACTATGAAACTATGGATAAGGCTGATAACCTAGATAACAGTTTATTTGTTGGTGAAGGTTATACTCCAAGAGGAAATGCTGTTATTGCTGCAATTGAAACATACAAGACAGAAATGAAAGCTGCTTTAGGTACTGAGAAAAAATACAGTGCTATCTTGAATCAAGTAAATGCTGCATTTAATACTGCAGATGTTGCAAACAAAGAAGGTATCAAAATTAAATTTTTGGATTACCACTTCAAAGGATTTCCTCAGATTGCTTCTGTAGCTAAAATTTCTGCTTGGCAAAATGATGCTAAAAAAGCAGAATCTGATGTAATCAGCGCAGCTCTAGGAAAAGCGGCAGTTCAAGCTGCTTCTTATAGTAACTATCAAGCAATTGTAGTTTTAGAGAAAAATGCTTATTTCCAAGGTGAAAATGTAAAAGGGAAAGTTGTTTTAGGTCGTTATGATGAAAATACTAAACCAACTTCTTTCAAAGGCCCTGGTAAATTAGAAAATGGCCAAGCTGTTATCTCTTTAACTGCAGGAGGCGTTGGTGAGCAATCAATTAACGGAGAGTTTACTTTCTTGGAAGATGGAAAAACAATTCCTTTGAAATTTGCTGGAAACTACGTTGTAGTTCCAAGACCTAATTCTGCTACAATTTCAGCTGACAAGATGAATGTTGTTTACCGTGGTGTTGTTAACCCAATGACAATTTCATTTGCTGGAGTGTCTGATAATAATGTTACAGCTTCTGCTCCTGGTTTGACAAAATCTGGTAAAGCTGGTACTTACAATATGAGTCCTGGTGCAGGACGTGAGGTTGTTATCAATGTTTCTGCTAAAATGTCTGATGGCAAAATGGCTAGCGACAAAAAAGTATTCAGGATTAAAAATATTCCTGGACCAACAGGGGCTTTAAGAGGAAAAGAAACAGGAACTGTTAAAGGTCCTAAATCTAACCTAGAAGTTCAAACTGTTAATGCTGTTCTTGAAGATTTTGATTTCGATGTTAAATTGAACGTAGTAGGATTTAATATTAAAGTTCCTGGACAACCAACAATTGTTGTTTCTGGAAACAAAATGGATGCAAGAGCTAAATCTGCAATCCAAAAAGCAGGTAAAGGTGATGTAGTTGTGATTTCTGAAATCAAAACTAAATTAGAAGGCAGTGCAATTATGCTTCCTAAAACGGCACCAGTTGCTTACGAAATACAATAATTATTTAAAGTTTGAGTTTTTAACTTAACAAACTAATAAATTACAAAAAATGAATTGGAGAAATTTTTCATTAATAGTAACATTAAGCTTAGTTTCTAGTGTAACTTTTGCACAGTCTAATCTTTTAAATGCGAAGACTCCTGCTGAAATCGGGAAGAAAACTGAAGCACAGCTTAAAGCTGATAACGACAAGCCACTTCCTTATGGTTATGTTCATGATCGTGACGTTCTGATGGGGAAAACTGTTTGGGAGTTTATTGATCTTGATGAAAGAATCAATTTTCCAATGTACTTTCCTGTTGAAGGAAACTTAGGATCAGACAGAAAATCTTTGTATGCTGTTTTGATTGAAAACATGAAGTCAGGAAAAATCTCTGAAGTTTATGATGATAGTTATTTTACTACCAAAAAAACTTTGAAAGATATTGAGTCTTCTTTGTCTAAAATTGATACTGCTGATGCAGGTAGAGAACAATATAACGCAGGAGAAAAAATCTCTGAAGAGTATATTGTTAAAACTGATATCGAGCCAGCAAACGTTATGGGATATAAAATAAAAGGATATTGGTATTTTGACAAGCGTCAAGGTGAATTAAAATATCGTCTTTTAGGTCTTTGTCCGGTAGTTCCTGATGTTTATACTATGGGTGGCGAAGAGGAAGATGCAATTGAATTGTTTTGGGTTTATTTCCCAGCGGCTCGTGACATTCTTCATGAGGCAAAAGCTTTTAATGACAGAAACTCTGCAATGCCAATTACGTTTGACCACCTTTTAAATTCACGTCGTTTCAATGCAGTGATTTATGAAGAAGAAAACGTTATGGGTGATAGAAAGATTGAAGATTATATGAAAGACAATGCTCAGATGCAATTATTAGAATCAGAAAGAGTAAAAGATAAGATCCGCAACTTTGAACAAGATATGTGGAACTACTAATCAAAATTTCTCCAATACAAATCAAACTCTTGCCTTAATTGGCAAGAGTTTTTTATTTTTGCCTTATGATAGATTATTTAATTGTTGGTTCTGGTTTGGCAGGAATTGCTTTTGCTGAAACGGCTTTAGAAAACAACAAATCAATTTTGGTTTTTGATAATAATTCACAGCAATCTTCTAAAGTTGCCGGAGGTCTTTACAATCCTGTGATCTTAAAAAGATTTAGTGAGGTTTGGGAAGCCCAAGAACAGATCGATTTATTGAATTCTTTCTATGGCAAATTAGAAAAGAAACTTGATGCTAAATTTGATTTCAAAATTCCAATCTATCGCAAATTATTTTCTGTTGAAGAACAAAACAATTGGTTTATTGCTACAGATAAAATTGGTTTGGCTCCTTTTCTTTCTTCTAAATTGATTGCCAAAAAGTATAATGGAATCGATTCTCCCTTTAATTATGGTGAAGTTTTGCAAACAGGTTATGTTGACACTGAAAAGCTTTTGATGAATTACCATCAATTTCTAGAAAATGAAAATTTACTTTTAAAAGAGGAATTTGATTATTCTTTATTGGAAGTAAATTCTGATTCTGTTCAATACAAAAATATAAAAGCAAAAAATATAATTTTTGCAGAAGGTTTTGGAATGATGGCAAATCCTTATTTTTCAAAACTGCCTTTGGATGGTACAAAAGGAGAATTGCTTATTATAAAAGTTCCTAATTTGAATTTAGACGTTGTCATCAAAACATCTGTATTTATTCTTCCTTTGGGGAATGATCTGTATAAAGTCGGTGCAACTTATAATTGGAAAGACAAAACAAACTTGCCAACTGAAGAGGGAAAACAGGAACTTTTGGAAAATCTAAAAGAAATACTGAACTGTGATTTTGAAATTATTGAGCATTTGGCTGGAGTTCGCCCAACGGTTAAAGATAGAAGGCCAATGGTCGGGACACACCCAAATTATGAAAAAATTCATCTTTTGAATGGTTTGGGAACGCGAGGTGTTATGCTGGCGCCGGCAATGGCAAAGGCCTTATTTGAAAACTTGGAGTTTGAAAAACCTCTTGATAAAACGATTGACATAAAACGTTTCCGAAAAGTGCAATGGTAATTATTGCTTTTTATCTGCGTTTTTGTCGTAATTAATAAACATGTTAATCCAAATGTTCCTGGAGATCCGCATGATATAAGGCATAAAAATAACTAGTGCAGCAATTATAGCAACAAATGAAGTCTTAAGCGAACTGCCGAAAAAGAAAAAGGAAATGATAAAAGCGGCAACGCCAAATGCAATTCCGACGCCATAGCTCACATACATTGCGCCAAAGAAAAATGAAGGTTCAATTTTATATTTTGTGTGGCAATGGCTGCATCTTTCGTGCATTTCAAAAACTTTCGACAAATTATAAGGGTTTTTGTCCATGTACATGCTTTCATTCTGGCATTTAGGACAAGTTCCTGTTAAAATGCTATATAATTTGGATCCTTTTTTTAACATTTGCAAAAATTTTCTATTGGTTGATATACAACCGTAAAATTACGAATACAATTTCACAAAAACACTACAATGCTTAATATACATAATTTATCTGTTTCCTTCGGAGGAACTTATCTTTTTGAAGAAGTAACCTTTAGAATGGGGGCCGGTGACCGAGTTGGACTTGTCGGGAAAAATGGTGCCGGAAAATCGACAATGCTGAAGATTTTGGCCAAAGATTTTGCTCCTGATTCTGGAAGCATTGCTACAGAAAAAGAAGTTAGAATTGGTTTTCTACGTCAAGATATTGATTTTGAACAGGGAAGAACTGTTTTGGAAGAAGCCTACGAAGCTTTTACAGATATCAAAATCGTAGAGAAAAAGCTGGAAGAAATCAATCATCAATTGGTTACAAGAACGGATTATGAAAGTGAAGAATATAGCCAGATTATAGAAGATCTTTCTGATTATACACATCGTTTTGATTTGTTGGGAGGTTATAATTATGTAGGCGATACTGAAAAAATCTTGTTAGGTCTTGGTTTCAAAAGGGAAGATTTTAATAACCAGACAGAAACTTTTTCTGGGGGTTGGAGAATGCGTATCGAATTAGCAAAATTGCTTCTGCAGGCAAATGACATTCTGCTTCTGGATGAGCCGACAAATCACTTGGATATTGAATCGATTATCTGGCTGGAAAGTTTCCTTCGCAATTATCCTGGCGTTGTCGTGATTGTTTCGCATGATAAAATGTTTTTAGATAACGTGACAAACAGAACAATAGAAATCTCTCTTGGAAAAGCTTATGATTTCAATAAGCCTTATTCGCAATATTTAGAATTAAGAAGTGAAATTCGCGAGAAGCAATTGGCGACTCAAAAAAATCAAGCAAAGAAAATTGAAGAGACCGAAAAGCTTATTGAAAAATTCAGGGCAAAAGCTTCAAAGGCTTCGATGGCGCAATCACTTATTAAAAAGCTTGACAAGGTTGAAAGAATTGAAGTTGACGAAGATGATAATTCTGTGATGAATATTTCGTTTCCGGTTTCAATTACGCCTGGAAGAGTAGTTGTGGAAGCTGAAGATGTCAGTAAAAGTTATGGGGACAAAACCATTTTAAAAGATATTTCTTTATTGGTGGAACGCGGTAGCAAGATTGCTTTTGTTGGCCAGAATGGTCAAGGAAAATCTACATTTATCAAAGCTATCGTAAAAGATATTGATTATACTGGCGTAATAAAATTAGGTCATAATGTTCAATTAGGATATTTTGCACAAAATCAAGCGGAATATTTAGACGGAGAAATTACACTTTTACAAACAATGCAAGATGCGGCAACAGATACAAATCGTGCTAAAGTTCGCGATATGCTAGGTTCTTTCTTGTTTAGAGGCGACGATGTGGAGAAAAAGGTAAAAGTGCTTTCTGGAGGGGAAAGAAACCGTCTGGCGCTTTGTAAATTGCTTTTACAGCCGATAAATGTTCTTGTGATGGATGAGCCGACGAATCACTTGGATATAAAGTCTAAAAATGTATTGAAAGAAGCTCTGAAACAATATGAAGGAACGTTGCTTTTAGTTTCACACGACAGGGATTTCTTGCAAGGAATGTCGAATATTGTCTATGAATTCAAAGATCAAAAGATAAAAGAATATTTGGGCGATATTAATTTCTTCTTGGAACAGCGCAATTTGGAGAATATGCGTGAAGTCGAAAAGAAAGATATTGCTAAAAAAGAGGCTCCGAAAGATAAATCGCAGTCTTACGAAGATCAGAAAAAAGGAAAAGCGCTACAGAATAAATTGAGCAAAGTAGAAAGCCAAATCAAGCAATTAGAAATTGATATCCAAAAAGATGATAAGCTTTTGGCTTCCAATTATGACAAGCATATTGAAGACGCTTCGTTTTTTATGGCTTACAACAAAAAGAAAAAAGATCTAGATAATCTTTTAGAGGAATGGGAAAAAGTGCAAGGAGAAATTGACGCTCTTTAAAATATTAAGATAAAAAAAGCCTGCAAAAATTATAATTTGCAGGCTTTTTTTTATTTTGGACTGTAGCCCTATTTTTTGTCGTGATGATGGTGGTTTTCTTCTTCTTCCGCCAAAAGATTTTCTCTTACTTTTTTGAATAAATCAGAAGAGTAAACGAATTCAACGATTGATTTATTTTTTGTTTCTAAAATCTGCTCATTATCGCCTTCCCATTCTTTCAATCCATTTTTTAGGAAGACAATTTTTTCGCCAATTTGCAACACAGAGTTCATGTCGTGCGTATTAATTACGGTTGTCATTCCGTATTCTTTTGTAATTTCTTGAATTAAAACGTCGATCAAAATCGATGTTTCCGGATCAAGACCAGAGTTTGGCTCGTCACAAAATAAATATTTAGGATTATTCACGATCGCTCTTGCAATCGCCACACGTTTTTGCATTCCTCCAGAAATTTCAGAAGGCATTTTTTTATTGGCATCCACCAAATTTACTCTTTCTAAAACTTGGTCAACTCTTTCTTTTATTTCCGCTCTTCTTTTATTGGAGAACATTTTTAATGGAAAAGCTACATTTTCTTCCACGGTCATAGAATCAAAAAGAGCACTTCCTTGAAAAACCATTCCAATTTCTGTTCTCAGTTCACGTTTTTCATCTTTGGATAAATCCGCATAAATTCTTCCATCAAAAGAAATAGTTCCTTCGTCAGGCGTATGAATTCCAAGCAAAGTTTTAAGCATCACCGTTTTACCAGAACCACTTCGCCCGATAATCAAGTTGGTTTTTCCGGTTTCGAAAGTCGTAGAAATTCCCTTTAAAATTTGAGATTCTCCAAACGATTTTTTTATGTCTTTTACTTCAATCATGAGCTTAAAAGTAATTGTGTTAAAATAAAGTTCGTCAAAATGACCACGACGCTCGTCCATACGAAGGAAACCGTACTGGCTTTACCAACTTCCAGTGCGCCGCCTTTCATGTAATAGCCGTGAAATGATGGAATAGTCGCCAAAATAAAGGCATAAACCATAGTTTTGATGAAGGCATAAACAATATGAAACGGAATAAAATCTGTTTGCAATCCCGTAATAAAATCAGAACTTGAAGTTAGGTTTCCAAAAACTGCAGCCATATAACCGCCAAAAATACCTAAAAACATACTCAATGCAATCACAAAAGGATATAGCATTAGTGCGGCAATTTTAGGAAAAACCAAATAGTTTAAGGAATTTACTCCCATGACTTCCAAGGCATCGATTTGCTCTGTAACTCTCATTGTTCCAATGCTTGACGTAATAAAAGACCCTACTTTTCCCGCCATAATGATAGAAATAAATGTAGGAGCGAATTCCAAAATTACCGATTGCCTAGTCGCAAATGCAATCAAAGTTTTTGGAATCAATGGGTTTGTCAAGTTCAATGCCGTTTGAATGGCGACAACACCTCCAATAAAAAAAGAAATAAAAGCGACGATTCCGAGTGATCCGATGATCAAATCGTCAATTTCCTTTAAGATTAGCTGTTTCATGTATGACCATTTTGTTGGCTTGTTGAAGATTTCCTTCAACATTATAAAATAACGGCCTATCTGGGTTAAGTATCGAATCATTTATATTTTTCTAAATAATGGCTAAAATACGAAATTAGTTATGAGTAATAAGTTATGATTGTGCGTTTTTTTGAAATGCTAATAAACTTAAAGCGCAATCAAATAAAGATAAGAATCAAAGTAGAAACAAGCTATTAAATTAACTTTTCCTTCATTTTCTGCAACCGATAATTTCGAATGAATTTGGCTTGCTCTTCTGTAACCAAAAGTGGTTTTTTGGCCCATTTTGCTTTCAGAAATCCTTTTATGTAATCAAAAAACAATAAAGGTTTTTTCTTCAGCACCGCCAATTTTGCGGAAGCAATCGAAGTGATTAAAAACCCATAGCCTAGAGTGTAAAAAGCTTCGCCTTGTTTGTAACGTGCTGTTTTGTTGTAATTTGCACCAGTTGGTTTTAAGTGTTTTACTTTTAATGATTCATCTGTAACTACTTTCCAACCATAAAATTTGCTAAGCAATTCGTCAACTGTGTCCCAACCCATCGCAGGTTTTAAGTTTCCGATTTGCAAGAAACATTCTTTTCTGTAAGCTTTAAAAGCGCCTCGGATGTGATCTTTGTCGGTAAGATTTTCTAAAATCCAATCATTGTTTTTTTCGATGTAGGCAAATCCTCCGGCCATTCCAATCTTAGGATCTGACTTGAAAATATTTATTATGGTTTCAAAATAATTTGGAGGAAGAATTAAATCGGCATCTAATTTTACGATGAAATCATAATTCCCATCTAAAGTTTCAAAACCTTTATGGAAAGCTTGAATCACTTTGCTTCCTGGAAGATGAATCGCTTCAGAAGTTTTTTTTATGAGAGAGATAAAAGGAAATTTTACTGCAAATTCTTGAACAATTTCTGAAGTTCTATCAGTTGAATTATCATCGACTGCAACAATTTTAGAAGGAAGAAATGTTTGGTCTGTTAAAGATTGCAAAGTCAAAGATATAAACGCTTCCTCGTTGTGAGCCGGAATTACAATATAATACTTCATAATTTCAAACTAAGAATTATGAATTTTCTCTGCGTAAACTATATAATATCGATTTGTAAATCTTCGTAAAAGCGGACGAATTCCAAATTTTTTTACCGGATTCGTCCATTTATTTCTGTCGATTATTTTCCAGCCTGTTTTTTCTAAAAGCCAATCCAATTGCCAATCTTCAAATTCATGGTAATGCCTGTCCCACATATCGATTTTGCTTCGATAAGCTGGTGAAAACCACAAGCGCATTGGTATTGAAATAAACAATTTATCTGATTTTATATTTTGCAAAACGGCGTAAGGATTCAGTAAATGTTCGAAGATTTCAAAAGCAGTTGTTACCGAATAATTTTCGTTTTGCAATGTAGATTGGTCAAGATCCAAATCCTCTCCTTTAGTATTTGAAACTGAAAATCCTTCCTGTTTCATTATTTTTGAAAAAGGATTTTCTACTCCCAAATCCATAATGGTTTCAGAAGTATTGATGTGTTTTTTAAGGAATTCAAGCGTGTGCCCGAATCGTTTATTTGGAAAAGTTTTTTCGTACATTTTAGTTTCAGTTTAAAGTTTAATGTTTTAAAGTCAAAACATTAAACTTTAAACATCAAAAACTTTTATAATCTATAAGTAAAGGCGTTGATGTTCATTCCAGCGCCAACAGATGCAAAGATAACAACATCTCCTTTATGAATTTCTTGATTTTTGATTTTTCCTTTCATCAATAAATCATATAACGTCGGAACTGTGGCAACACTGCTGTTTCCGTGCTCGTGAATGCTCATTGGCATAATGTTTTCTGGGGCAGGGCGGTCATAAAGCTTGTAAAAACGATTGATGATCGCTTCGTCCATTTTTTCATTAGCTTGGTGAATCAATATTTTTTTGACTTCAGATATGTCGATACCGCTTTTTTCAAGACAGCTTTTCATAGCGCAAGGCACTTGGCTTAATGCAAATTCATAGATTTTTCTGCCATACATTTTTATGTAGCGAACATCCGGATCTAAATCTTTATTGTACGAGTTTCCGAAATAAAGAAAATCAGCCTCGTCATAAGCAAAAGTGGCACTTTCATAAGATATAAGTCCGGAGTCATCAGGAGATTCTTCCACAATTGTTGCGCCAGCTCCGTCAGCATAAATCATCGAATCGCGATCGTGCGGATCGATAACTCTCGAAAGCGTTTCGGCACCGATAACCAGACAGCGCTTTGCCATTCCTGATTTAATGAAGGCATTTGCCTGCAAAGTTCCTTCAATCCAGCCCGGACAGCCGAAAAGGATGTCATAAGCAACGCATTTAGGGTTTTTGATTCGCAATTTGTTTTTTACTCTTGTTGCCAAACTCGGAACGGTATCAGCTTGAATTTTTCCGAATTTTACATCTCCAAAGTTGTGCGCAAGAATAATGTAATCGATGGATTCGCGGTCAATATTTGCGTCAATAATCGCATTTTCTGCAGCGATTGCCGCAATGTCAGAAGTCAATAGTGTTTCGTCAACATAACGACGTTCTTCAATTCCGGTAATGCTTTTGAATTTTCCAATAATTACTTCAGTAGAATGGGCAAGAGGCGTTCCGTCCTCATTTAAAAAAACGTGCTTGTCAAAGTCTTGATTAGTTACTGTAATTTCTGGAATATAACTGCCAGAACCAATTATTTTAATATTCATTTTGGAAATTTTATATTATGCTAATGTATTAAAAATATATATTCTTACATAATAAAATGCTATGCACGCATATAATTATGAAATATTCAATATTTTAATTTTCTGTTGCTGATAAAGAGATAATTAGGTTGTTTTGTACATTTTAATTTGCATAACCGTAGCAATTGACAAAGCTTTGGTTTTTATAATTTCTGCATTTTTGCCAGAAAAGTTCTCGTCAACGGCAATGTAGAAGTGATTTAGCCAAGTTTTGAAGTGACTTTCGTTTAATTTTTCTTCTGCATTTAAATCCAAATGAATTTTCATCACGTTGTTTGAATAATCACCATTTCCGAATAAGCTTAAATTCCAGAAATCAATGATTTTTGGTAAATGTAATTCGAGGTCGATTTTGGCAATATTGGTAAAAATATAACTTATAGTTTCGTCGGAAAGTAATTTGGAATAAAATTTAGAAAGTAAAATCTCTAAATCTTGTCTATTTTCAATGTCATTCATTGCAGTAATTTATATCTTAAAAGTACACTTATTTATAGTAAATAAAAACCCGATGAAGATAATCCATCGGGTTTTCTGTAAAATTTTTCAGAAATTTTTAGCTTTCCATATACGCTTCAATCGGAGCGCAAGAACAAACCAAGTTTCTGTCTCCATAAGCGTCATCAACTCTTCGAACGGATGGCCAGAATTTATTTTCAGCAATATATTCTAATGGAAAAGCAGCGTCTTCTCTGGTATATGGGAAATCCCAAGTATCAGCAGTCAGCATTGCCAAAGTGTGCGGCGAATTTTTCAAAACATTGTTTTTATCTTCTGCAGAAGCTCTTTCAATTTCTTTTCTAATCGAAATCATCGCATCGCAGAAACGGTCTAATTCTTCCAAGTTTTCACTTTCTGTAGGTTCAATCATCAATGTTCCAGCCACTGGGAAAGAAACTGTCGGTGCGTGGAAACCATAATCCATTAAACGTTTTGCAATATCGGTAACTTCAATTCCTTTTTCTTTAAATGGACGGCATTCAATAATCATTTCGTGAGCCGCACGTCCCATTTCTCCAGAATATAAAGTCGCATAATGACCGTTTAATCTTTCTTTGATATAATTTGCATTTAAGATTGCGTGGTGTGTTGAACTTGTCAAACCTTCCGCACCAAGCATTGTAATATATCCGTAAGAAATCAAGCAAACCAAAGCAGAACCCCAAGGTGCTGCAGAAATTGCCGTGATTGCGTTATCGCCACCAGTTGCGATTACTGGATTTGTTGGTAAAAATTCCACCAAATGTTGTGCAACGCAAATTGGTCCAACACCAGGTCCGCCACCACCGTGAGGAATTGCGAATGTTTTGTGTAAATTCAAGTGGCAAACGTCAGCGCCGATTGTCGCTGGATTTGTCAATCCAACTTGTGCATTCATATTGGCGCCGTCCATATAAACTTGACCTCCATTTTCATGGATAATTTTTGTTACTTCGATAATTGAAGCTTCATAAACTCCGTGAGTTGACGGATACGTTACCATCAAACACGCCAAGTTATCTTTATATTGAATTGCTTTTGCTCTTAAATCTTCAACGTCAATGTTTCCGTTTTCAGATGTTTTTGTAACCACAACCTGCATTCCTGCCATAGTTGCCGTTGCTGGATTTGTTCCGTGTGCCGAAGCTGGAATCAATGCAATATTTCTATGAGAATCGCCTCTTGATTGGTGGTAGGCACGAATAACCATCAAACCGGCATATTCGCCTTGAGCACCAGAATTTGGCTGTAAAGTTGTTCCGGCAAAACCAGTTACAACATTCAATTGCTCTTCTAATTTTTTAAGCATAATTTGGTAACCTTCCGCTTGTTCCACTGGAGCAAACGGGTGAATGTTGTTCCAATTTGCCATGCTTAACGGAAGCATTTCTGCAGCAGCGTTCAATTTCATAGTACAAGATCCTAACGATATCATCGAGTGATTCAACGCCAAATCTTTTCTTTCCAACATTTTGATGTAACGCATCAAAGCGGTTTCTGAATGGTGTTTGTTGAAAACGTCGTGCGTCAAGAAAGTTGAAGTTCTGTTTAGACTTTCCGAAATCATTGACACATTCGCTAATTCGCTAATTGTCACAGTTTCTTTTCCAACAGCTTCAGCAAAAATTGCTACAATTGTGTTGATGTCAGCCAAACTTGTCGTTTCATTGAAAGAAATTGAAACCGATTCGTTGTCAATATAATAGAAGTTGAATTCGTTTTTCTCAGCAATCGCTTTTACTTTTTGAGCATCAGCTTTCACGACAATCGTGTCGAAGAAAGAAGTATTCGTCTGGTAAACTCCGATTTTATTCAAAGCTTCAGCCGTCGTTACTGCTGAAGCGTGTACTTTGTCAGCAATATATTCCAATCCTTTTGGACCGTGATAAACCGCATACATTCCGGCCATAACAGCCAAAAGTACTTGCGCCGTACAAATATTTGAAGTCGCTTTTTCACGTTTGATATGTTGCTCGCGTGTTTGCAAAGCCATACGAAGCGCACGGTTTCCATTGGTATCAACAGTTACACCGATGATTCTTCCTGGCATACTTCTTTTATATTCTTCTTTTGTAGCAAAGAAAGCAGCGTGTGGTCCGCCATAACCCATCGGAATTCCGAAACGTTGCGTAGTTCCAACAACCACGTCAGCTCCCATTTCTCCTGGAGAAGTTAATTTTACCAAGCTTAAAATATCGGCAGCAACAGCCACTTTAATATCGCTTGATTTTGCTTTTGATATAAATTGGGCATAATCGTGAACTTGTCCAAATTTTCCAGGATATTGAAGGATTGCTCCGAAGAAATCATTTCCGAAAGTAAATTCTTCGTGGTTTCCGATCACTAATTCAACGCCAATTGGAGTCGAACGTGTTTGTAAAACCGATAAAGTCTGCGGTAAAATTTCTTCAGAAACGAAGAATTTGTTTACGTTATTTTTCTTTTGGTCGCGTGTTCTAACGTCGAAAAGCAACGCCATTGCTTCTGCTGCAGAAGTTCCTTCATCCAATAACGAAGCATTTGCGATTTCCATTCCTGTCAATTCGATAACAGTAGTTTGGTAATTCAACAGCGCTTCCAAACGACCTTGCGCAATTTCTGCTTGATAAGGCGTGTAAGCCGTGTACCATCCTGGGTTTTCAAACACATTTCGTTGAACAACCGCAGGCACAATTGCCGGATGATAACCCAAACCGATATATGATTTGAATACTTTATTTTTATTTCCTAATTTCTGAATGTGGTTCAAATATTCATATTCAGTCATTGCTGGTTCCAAGTTTAACGGCGCTTTTAGGCGAATATCATCCGGAAGCGTTTCGTAAATTAATTGGTCTATTGACTCAACACCAATAGTTTTCAGCATGTGCTGCAAATCGTTTTCTCTCGGACCAATATGTCTTAAAGCAAAAGCATCTGTTTTCATAATATGTGTAGTGGGTTGTTTTTTGTGGCACAAAAGTACTTATTAATCTCAAAAATTAATCGTTTTTTAACACGCTTTTTTTAGGAATTTTTCAACGAAAATGCTATGTTGTTAACACTTTCGTTATTTTTGCAGTATGCACGCTATCAGACGACTATTTAATTTTTACATAAACGGAAGCATTCATGTTGCCGTTGCGGTTTTGTCGCTGGTTTTGATGACCAACCATATGTTCAAAAATCCGTTTGATTTGGCGATGGTGGGATTTGCTTTTTTCGGAACTGTTTTTGGCTATAATTTTATCAAATACGAAGACTTTTTTCGGAATAAAAAATTATTGCGATTAGAACTGAAAGCGATTTTAATTTTAAGCGTGATTTCTTTTTTGGCTTCAGCTTATTTCTTTTTTTGTTTGGAAAGAATTACGCAGATTACGGCTATAATTTTCTTTGGATTGACATTTTTGTACACGGTCCCGGTTTTTTCAAAGAAGAAAAATATCCGGAATTGGAGCGGTGTCAAGATTTATATTGTAGCCATTTGCTGGTCTGGCGTGACTACTTTACTTCCGTTGCTGAATGCTGGAACTGAAGTTTTCTCGGATGTAGTTTTAAAATGTTGCCAGCGATTTTTATTAGTAATCAGCTTGATTTTAATTTTCGAAATAATTGATTTAAGAACAGATGACCTGGCGTTGAAAACCGTTCCGCAAAGAATAGGAGTGAAGAAGACCAAAATTTTGGGAATACTTTTACTGATTCCGCTTTATTTCATGGAGTTTTTAAAAAGTGAAATTGATGTGAATCAGCTTTTTGTAAATGCAATTTTAATTATAGCCACTTCGCTTTTTATGCTTTTTGCCAATGAAAAGCGTTCGAAATATTATACTTCTTTTTGGGTAGAAAGTATTCCGATGTTTTGGCTGGTGATGGTTTATTTGGTTTGATTTTCTGATTTTTTATTAATTATAGTCTATAATATCCGATTAAATTATAAATAAACAGCCATGTATTTACAGCGGCAAATAATACAAAAAGTGTGTTCATACAATAGCTTCCGATTTTGAAAATCAATTTCTGCGGAATTTGATACATCGGGTAATAAGCAATTTGTGTTGCCACTTTTCCAACCCAATATAAAGCAATCAATCCTGTCAAGGCGACTGCCAATGCTGATTGTTCCTGCAATTCATTCGTAAAAACAATTGCAATTAATCCGAAGCTAAAGTTCAAGCCTTGGATATATCTTCCGTACGTTTTTGCAATTTCTTGATTCAGCGGTTT
This sequence comes from Flavobacteriaceae bacterium PS02334, assembly GCA_029959295.1. Classification (GTDB taxonomy): domain Bacteria; phylum Bacteroidota; class Bacteroidia; order Flavobacteriales; family Flavobacteriaceae; genus Flavobacterium. The sequence continues at coordinate 343,336 of JASCOH010000005.1, forward strand.
TAGTTTTTTGACATCGTTGTACCAATCAAAAACTTGGTGTCTGATATAAGGATATATCATTGCCGTGAAAATTTGACCGATGCCACTGAGGATAATCAGCCAGTTTGGAATTTGAATAGTCATAACTATAAATTTAAAATGATTAGTAAATTGAATGTTGTATAAAATATCCAAGTAAAAGCTAAATAATTCGGTAATTCTAAAAGTTTTATTCTTCTGAAATGCTCAATAAACATTATAAAAACGGTGATTCCGAACCAAACTAAAATTAATATTTCTGGTAAGTTTATAAATTGATTTAGAATTAAAATCGGAGTCAAAATCAAAGAGCCAATTAAAGAAACCGTCATCAAATTTCCAGTGTAATTCAAGATTATTTGTCTGTCGAATTTTATAAGAAACAAGCTTTGAAAAACAATTTGTCCGAAAGCTAAAATCAATTCTCTATTAAAATCTTTTGGCAAATCAGCAATTAATTCTGAGTAATTAAAAAGCGTTAAAGCCGTAATTAGTATTGCAAAACCGATGTATAAAACTCTGTATTTATAATTAAAACTTGGAACACATTGAAGAACTTTATCGCTTGCTTTTTTATTCGGAATAATTACTTTTCGATTGTAAGAAATAAAAGAATATAGTCTTTTAAGCAAGAATTTTATGGGTGCAATATTCCCAACTTTTTCCATCCAAGGAAATGAATTCCCGATAACTTTTAATAGGCTGTCAATGCCATAAATCACGGTTTTATTTTTATTATCCACTAAAGCAATTTCGTTAGAAGCTCTTTTTATATCAATAAAATTATGTTCTTCAGATGTCAAACTTGAGAACGGTTTCTTTCCGTTTTCATCTAACATTCCAGCTTTAATAAAACCGGTTGTGTAAACTTGGCAAAGCGGACAATCTTCGTCAAAAAGTAATGTTTGGTTTTGAAGTGTTTTCATGATTTTTTCGTTTTATTATACAAAATAATTGAAAAATAAATAGCTAAAAGAGGAGGTAATCCATAAGCAATTCCGCCATAAGGTTCTAAATAATCCCACCAGAATTGTGCAGTAAACACCAGTGAAAAAAACAGCATTACTCCGTAAGTGTAAATTCTGTAGTGTAGATTATCCACGAATTTTGACGAATATGCAATTGCAACGCCAACTTGAAATATTCCCAACGGTATAAGCGAAAGCAAAAAATAAAAAAAGAATTTTTCGTCAAAAATTCCTAAAACCAGAAATGTTATCGGGAGAATTACGAGGATGTAATTTATTTTATTTGCGATTTTCATATCTATAAATTTTTAAACTTTCAGAAAAAAATGAAACTTTTAAACAAATTTTTTTACTTCATGATTTTCATAACCAAACGGCCAATCCAATTGTCTTTTAATTCAGTAACCTTGTCAATCATATTGTCAGCTTTTAAAACAAAATCATACAATTGATTGGTTTGTTCTACAAAATGTTTAGTCTCAGCAGATTTGCTTGCGTCGATTGAAGAAACGTCTTTTAAAACTTTTAAAGCGGGTTTTATTTCTCTTTTGCTTCTTTCTTTTGCAATTTTTACGGCCAATTCGTCTAAGTCTTTTTCGGCAGTAAAAAACTCTTTTCTTTCGCCAGATTTGTATTCTTTGTAAACAATTCCCCAATCCATCAAAGCGCGCAAATTCATGCTGGCATTGCCTCTTGAAATCAATAATTCTTCCATAACATCTTCCATCGAAAGCGGTTCGGGTGAAACCATCAAAAGTGCATGGATTTGTGCCATCGTCTTGTTGATTCCCCATTGAGAACCTAAAGCGCCCCAAGTTTGAATGAATTTATTTTTTGCTTCTTTGAATTCCATAGTTCAAATGTAGTATATATTTTCGAACTTTCAATAATATTTGAAAGTTATTTTTATGTAAAATTTAAATATCGCTGAAAATCAGGTATTTGTACGTGTTTTGGATATTTGCATTTATTGTTACTTTATTATTTCAAAAAAAGGTTAGTAGAATTTAATAAGCAAAAAGATACAAATTATGAGTAATGATAAGGCAATACGGGTAGGTATTCCATTATATGATGACTGTACTTTAATGGATTTTGCAGGAGCAACCCAAGTTTTTTCGGCTCCATTTGGTTTTGAAGTTATTTGGCTTTCGAACAGTGAAAAAGTCAAAACTTCTGAAAATGTGAGTGTTGTTCCAAACTATAATTTTGAAAATCATCCTCCTATTGATATCCTATTTGTTCCGGGCGGAGGACCAAAAGGTGTTCCTGAAACGATGCATGATAAATCATATCTCGAATTCATCAAAAAAGTTTCCGAAACAGCTATCTGGAAAGGCTCAGTTTGCACAGGCGCTTTTTTACTTGCCGCTGCAGGCGTTCTCCAAAATTGTGACGCGACGACCTATTGGTCACAGATACCGACTCTTAGCTTGTTGGCAGAAAAAATGAACTTGAAAATCGCTTCAGGTTATCCGCGATATTTGATTGACGATGAAAATAAAATTTTTACAGGCGGAGGAATTTCTTCTTCTCTAGATCTGGCTTTGGAATTAGTACTCAGAATTAAGGGATTGGAAATTGCCCAGAAAACACAACTTTTTATACAATATGAACCCAAACCGCCTATAGATTCAGGTGATCCGAGTGTTGCACCTACTGCAGTTACTCAAGAACTTGAAGCAGCGGGCGCTGGATATACAAAAGCACTTACCGCAACTGTAGAAAAACTGCTTAATTAATAACCCCAAAATAAATAAATTATGTCAAATTCCCCCCAAATCTTAGGTTCTGGCTTATGGACCTATCGAAGTCTGCTCAACAATCCAGACTTATCTGCAACTTTTGACTCTCTCGAATTCGGAAGAGGGAATCTAGAAATTAAAACCTCGTTAGACGGTTCTTTATCCGGAAAAATTTATGACACAGGATGGGAACTCGATCTGAAAGGATCTTTTCAATATGGAAATCCCGCAACGCTTTGGTTTCAAGGTTCTGGAATAGTCAGTGGCTCGCTTTGGGTTTATGATTATTTATGCTATGTAGTGCCACAAATACCAAATGGTGTTAAGCAAGTGCCTGCTTTGGTTGGTACTGTGACAAGAGCGATTCCTCATCCTGATGGAAGTGGCGGCACAAGTCCGGCTGGAGTTGTTTGTTCTTTTTATGCTGTATTGCAATCAGAATAGTTAACTATAAACTATAGCATATGAATAATTCTAATTCAGGCACAAAAAGCTGTTGCTGTGCTAATAATGCCAAAGTGGAAGAAAAGCCTAGCTTGGAAAAACCGATACCAAAAAGCAACAAAACACTAAAAGCTGTTCCTTCGGTATTGCTGAGTATTTTGATTGCTTTTTTTCCAAAATGTCCCATTTGCTGGGCGGTTTACATGAGCATGTTCGGAAGCCTCGGCTTGGCGCAATTGCCTTATATGGGCTGGTTGTTGCCAGTTTTAATCGGTTTTTTAGCAATCCATTTATTTATGATTTATAAAAAATCGACGCGCAACAATTACTTGCCATTTCTGCTAAGTCTTGCAGGAGTGATGATTATTTTAACTGGGAGATTTTCTTTTGGCAATGAGAAATGGATCTTGATAACGGGCATGCTCTTCATGATTTCTGGCTCATTCCTGATGCAATTTCCAGCACTCCGCATTCACTTATTTACATCTAAACAAAATTAATATTTAATAAAAAAATTATGTCTAAAAAATTAAAAATCAGAAAATCAGTAATTGAATTACAAAGAGATTACGATAACGGAAATAAAAAAGAATTAGAGAACTTAATGCGCGCTTGGAAAGGCATCAAAGAACTTCCTGCCGAAGATGAAAATTCATTTTTCAAGCTAGGAGGATTCCACGGAGAACCTTTTAGAGGTGCAGGATGGGGAAGCAGTGCTTATTGGGGAGGTTATTGCAACCACGGAAACGTATTGTTTCCAACTTGGCACCGCGTTTATCTTTTGAAATTAGAAGAGGCTTTGCAGAGCATAAAAGGCTGTGAGGACGTGATGTTGCCTTATTGGGATGAAACGGATGAAGAATCGTTAAAAAAAGGTATTCCGACTTGTCTGACTGATGAGTTTTTTGAACTTGACGGAAAGCAAATTCCAAATCCTCTGCGTTCTTTTGTTTTTCCTAAAAATATTGTTGACAACGTTCAGGGAGATGACAATCTTTACAGCAAGCCTCTAGGTTATGAAACAGTCCGTTATCCTTTGTCTGGACTTGTAGGAAGCGATGAAGCCAAAGCGGCGACTCTCGCCCATAATTCCCAGTTTCCAAATTATGCTAAAAATGTGGAAATTTTAAATGACAACGTATTAAACTGGCTGAATTCTCAAATTGTCGTGGAAGGCAAAGTGATTCCGACGAATGTCAATCAAAAATATAAGGATTGCTTAAATGCTCCAAATTTTACAGTTTTTTCAAACACAACTTCGGCCGCAGAATGGAATGCAAATCTTGAAGAAGGTAAAGTTCCGGTGGTTTCGCTCGAATCGCCTCACAACAGCATTCACTTGGCAGTAGGAGGTTGCGATTTGCCGACTTATGACCGTTCGCCAATTCAAGGCGCAAATGGAGATATGGGTGAAAATGATACTGCAGGACTTGATCCGATTTTTTATTTCCACCACTGCAATGTCGATCGCGTATTTTGGCTTTGGCAGAAAAAACATGGATTTACTGACCATCTTGAAATTTTTCCAGAATATCCAGGAACAAATACAGTCGACAATCAAGGTCCGACTCCAGGAATGCCACCTAATTCATGGCTTGATTTAGAAACACCTCTGAATCCTTTCAAGAAAAAAGACGGAAAAACGTATAATTCTTTAGATTGTATCAATATCGAAAAACAATTGGGACAAACTTACAGTGTCGGTTCTTTGGAAGAATTGCCTACTTCTAAATCATCTGCGTTAGAAGAGTCTTCGAAAGTTATCAAAGTGTCTAGAATCAATAAAGCACCGATCAGAGGCTCATTCATGATTTCTGCGTATGCAATTATTGACGGTAAAAAAGAGCATCTGGGAACAGAAGCCGTTTTGAGCCGCTGGAATTCTCAATATTGTGCCAATTGCCAGACCCATCTTGAGGTTAAAGCCTTTTTTAAATTGCCAATTACTGAGCAAACGGCAAGAAAAGGATTGGCAGTTCCGCTAGAAAACAGCGTCGAAATTGAAATCCACGGAAGAGAAAATATGCTTGGACAAAATAATAATGGAGGCTTGCTGAAAGGCAATGCAAAACAGCAGGTAAATTTCCACATGGAAATCGTCTAATTTAATTGCAATTAAAAAAGCCAGTACAATTTTGTACTGGCTTTTGCATTTATAGCAATCCCGCTCTTTTCAGCAAAGCATCAGGTTTTGGCTCGCTTCCTCTAAATCTTTTGTACAAAATCATCGGATGTTCAGTTCCGCCTTTTGAAAGGACATTTTCTTGGAAACGCTTCGCAACTTCCGGATCAAAAATTCCTTTTTCTTGGAAGAATTCAAAAGCATCGGCATCTAAAACTTCTGCCCATTTATAACTGTAATATCCTGACGAATAACCGCCTTGAAAAATATGCGAAAATGACGTGCTCATTGCATTTTCCTTCACATCGGGATATAATTTCGTAGATTCAAACTGCGCTGTCTCAAAATCTTTAACCGATTTAATTTCTGTAGGATCTTGCCCGTGCCAGCCCATGTCTAATAATCCAAAACTTAATTGGCGCATCGTCGCCAAACCTTCTTGAAAACTTGCGCTTTCTTTAATTTTTTGGATATATTCTGTGGGAATTAATTCTCCCGTTTGGTAATGGTGCGCAAACAACGCCAAAGCTTCCGGCTCATAGCACCAATTTTCAAAAATCTGGCTTGGCAATTCTACGAAGTCCCAGAAAACGCTGGTTCCTGATAAACTTGGGTAAACGGTGTCTGCCAGCATTCCGTGCAAGGCGTGGCCAAATTCGTGAAATAAAGTCGTTACTTCGCTAAAAGTCAATAAGGAAGGTTTCGTTTCCGTAGGTTTTGTAAAGTTGCAAACAATTGAAATATGCGGTCTTTCATTAATTCCTCCCAAAACATACTGTGATTTGAAAGAAGTCATCCAAGCACCATTTCGCTTTCCTTTTCTCGGGAAGAAATCGGCGTAAAATATAGAAACCAATTCTCCTGAAATATTTCTTACTTCATAAGTTTTTACATCTTGGTGGTATTTGTCAATCGTATTTACCTCAACAAAAGTCAATCCGTATAATCGGCTGGCAACGGTAAAAGCACCTTCCAAAACATTTTCTAATTTAAAATAAGGCTTCAGCTTTTCATCATCCAAATTGAATAATTGCTGTTTTAATTTCTCTGAATAATAAGCGCCGTCCCATTTTTCTAACTCTTCAATTCCGTCTAACTCTTTCGCGAATTTCTTCAATTGCTCAAATTCTTTTTCGGCTGCAGGTTTCGCTTTTTCCAACAATTCATTTAAGAAAGTAGTTACTTTTTCTGGGCTTTCCGCCATTCTTTCTTCCAAAACAAAATGTGCGTGTGAAGCATAACCCAAAAGTTTTGATCTTTCAAAACGCAGTCTTGCAATTTTCAGAACAATTTCTTCATTGTCAAATTCATTTTTCTGAAAACCTTTTGAACCAAAAGCAATCGCCATCTTTTTGCGCAGTTCACGATTATCAGCATAAGTCAAAAACGGAACATAGCTTGGATAATCCAAAGTGAAAATCCAACCTTCTTTTTCTTGGCTTTTGGCTAATTCTTTTGCCGCTTCAATTGTTCCTTCTGGCAAACCAGACAAGTCTTTTTCATCGGTAATATGCAGCTGGAAATTTTGTGTTTCTGACAAGACGTTTTCGCCAAATTCCAAGCTTAATTTCGATAATTCCTTGTCAATTTCACGAAGCTGATTTTTCTTTTCTTCTGATAAATTGGCTCCGTTTCTTGAAAAGCTTTTGTATTTTTTGTCTAATAAAGTGGTCTGCTCTGCATTCAAGTTGAGGTTTGATTTATTGTCATAAACCGTTTTTACTCTCTGAAATAAATCGGCATTCAAGCGAATGTCATTCCCGAATTCTGATAATAAAGGAGAAACTTCCTGAGCAATTTTTTGTATTTCATCATTGGTTTCCGCAGAATGCAAATTGAAGAAAATGCTTGAAATTCGGTCTAAAGTTGAACCGCTGAAATCCATCGCTTCTATTGTATTTTCAAAAGTAGGCGCTTCCGGATTGGCTATTATTTCGTCGATTTCTTGTTTTGCTGTTGCAATTGCATCTTTAAAAGCAGGAAGAAAATCTTCGTTTTTAATTTGCGAAAAAGGTGCGGTATCGTGCTGTGTTGCGAATTTTTGTGTGAGTATTGACATATATTTTTAAAAGTAAATTAGTGTTTTGTCACCCCGAGCGCAGTCGAGGGGCTTTTTTTCAAAAGTATGAAATTGAGAAATGATTTAAAAGAGTGTTGTGAAAATGTTGAGGTTTAGAGAAAAAACTAATTAGTAAAATTAGCTTTGCAACCTTTGCGAAAAATCTTTGCGCACTTTGCGTTAAAAAAAATTATACGCAAAAGTTTCACAAATATTAAAAAAGAAAAGGCTCCTTTAAAACTTGTGGCTTGTTATAAAAATGTTATTTAATCGCTTCCCGCTTTTATTTCCCCTAACTTGTAAAAAAAGAAAATTATGAAATACAAAGTTGAAATCAAGAATATAGAAATTGTAGACGAAATAGAAAATTATTGGACGAATGAAGATTATATAAAACTGCTAGAAAAATTCGATTATCCAGATGCGGCAAGTGCGGAAAAAGAAAGCCTGAAAGAATTATTGTTCATGGCAATTTCTGATTTTGAAGGAAAAGATGCGGCTTTGATTTTATTGGAATATAAGCTGTCAGAAGATTTGAATGAAGGACAATTGCATCAGATTTCGAATGACATGCTTTTAGACAAGGTATGTGAAGAATATCCAGAAATCGGACTTCATGCTAAATTATTTCACATCAACCAATTATTATTCAAAGCCTATAACGGGACTTTTCCGAATGCAAAATCCTCAATAATTGACTGTTCTTTTGAAGCGATTGATGCCAAAGAAGATACAATAATCACCAAGGAAATGGCTCTTGTTTTATTAAACGACGGACTTTCAGGAAGCAATTTGATCAAGAGGCTTTTTGACGCACAAATGACTCAAGCTGTTCCTTTTCTGGAAGCAGATTCGATTTTATGGTATTTGGAAAGTGAAGACAATGTGAATTTCAAACTGACAACTTCAGAATATTGGATCAGCAGGGAAGATATCGTGGCTTCTGAATATGAAGCTGTTTTTGAGGAAGTGGAAGCAGAATAAAAAATAAATGCAAAGTTCGCTAAGATTTCGCAAAGTCTAAGAAGCTATTTATGCTTACTTTCTTAAGTTAAATCTTAGCAAACTTTGCTTTAAAAAGCTACTGTTTCAATCCTTCCGAAGCTTTGATAACAGCCTGTTTCAGATTTTCTTTGTAAGCAATAATTCGATCCAAAACAGAAGCATCAGAACTTCCAATAATTTGCGTTGCTAAAATCCCAGCATTTTTTGCTCCATTCAAAGCTACAGTCGCTACGGGAACACCGCCCGGCATTTGAAGAATCGACAAAACGCTATCCCAGCCATCAATAGAATTGCTTGATTTTACCGGAACTCCAATCACTGGAAGAGGCGACATCGAAGCCACCATTCCTGGCAAATGCGCCGCACCGCCAGCTCCGGCAATGATGACAGAAATTCCTCTTTTGTGCGCATTTTTACTGAAGTCAAATAATTTTTCAGGCGTTCTGTGTGCCGAAACGATATCCACTTCTGTTTCGATATTGAAGTCTTTTAATATGTCGATGGCTTCCTGCATGACTGGCATGTCTGAAATAGAACCCATTATTATTGCTACTTTGCTCATTTTTTTTATTTAATGATTGAAAGATTTAAAAATTTAATGATTATTTCGCAATGAAACATTTCAATTTTAAATTATTAAATCTTTTAATTTATTTGCTAATCACTCTAATTAATTTCTTCACATCTTCCGCGACTTTTCTCGCTTCGTCAATATCTTCATTTACAATCGTCACATGTCCCATTTTTCTAAACGGTCGCGTTTCACGTTTTCCATAAATATGTGGCGTCACGCCATCAATTGCCAAAATTTCTTCGATATTTTCATAAACCACTTGTCCAGAAAAACCTTCTTCGCCGACTAAATTAACCATAATTCCGGCTACTTTGCTGTCGGTATTTCCTAGAGGCAAATCTAAAATCGCTCTCAAATGGTTTTCAAATTGCGAAGTATAACTGGCTTCGATAGAATAATGTCCAGAATTGTGCGGCCTTGGAGCGACTTCGTTTACCAAAATTTCATCGTCTTGGGTTTGAAACATTTCTACAGCCAAAAGTCCGACATGATTGAATTTTTCTGAAACATTCAAGGCAATTGCTCGCGCTTTTTCGGCTACTTTTTCATCAATTCTCGCAGGGCAAATTACATATTCGACTTGGTTGGCTTCGGGATGAAATTCCATTTCCACGACTGGATAGGTCTTGATTTCGCCTTTTGGATTTCTGACCACAATTACGGCCAATTCATTTTTAAACGGAACCATTTCTTCAGCAATACATTCCACATTGGGAAGATTTTCTAAATCATTGACAGAACGAACGACTTTAACGCCGTTTCCGTCATAACCAAATTCAGCGCTTTTCCATACAAATGGCATCTCGACTACGCTCGATTTGACATCCGATTTTAAATTTTCAATCGAATTAAATCTTTTATGTGGCGCTGTCGGGATATTATTTTCTACGTAGAAATCTTTCTGTTTTCCTTTATTCTGGATGCCTCGCAAAGTAGCAGGAGACGGATATACTTTTACACCTTCGCTTTCTAATTTTTCCAAAGCTTCGATGTTGACCAATTCAATTTCGAAAGTCAGGACATCTACGTTTCTTCCAAAATTATAAACGGTGTCAAAATCCATTAAATTTCCTTGGAAGAATTTATTGCAGGCAATTCGGCTCGGCGCTTCTTCGCTCGGATCTAAAACATAAGTCTGGATGTCGAATTTGCGGGTGTCCGCCAAAAGCATTTTGCCCAACTGGCCTCCGCCTAAAATGCCGAGCTTGAAATCGGAAGAGAAGTAATTCATTTTTTTCTAAAGTTGTGTTTTGCAAAGATAAGCAGGAGTTATGAATTATAAGTTATGAATTATAAGTTATGAGTCGTGATTCGTGCGTTTTTTGATGCCCGCCCTTATTTAAAATTGAAGAAATAAACAATATATTTGTGAGATTGCATTTTACATTATAAACTTATTAGCCCAAAATAAAAAATGGCACAACAATCTTCTATACAATGCCCAAACTGCGGGACTTCAATTGACGTAAACGATATTCTCAAGCACCAGATTGAGGATGCGCTCCGCAAGGAATTCCAGCAAAAGCTGACGGAACAGAATGCAGAATGGCAGGCTAAAAATGAAGCTCTGGAGAAAGCCCGCGATGAATTTGAAGCCAAAAAGAAAAAGGAAAACGAGCTGTTTCAAGAGCGGCTGGAAAAGGCAAAGGAAGAGTATGAAGCCAAGGGCAAGAAGGAAAAACAGGAATTTCAGGAGCGCCTTGAGCTTGAGAAAAAGGAGGCCGAGAAGCATTTTTCTGCCAGCCTGAAGCTGAAACTGGAGGAAGAAAACAAAGACCGCATACTCTTGATGGAGAAAGAACTTTCGGAGAAATCGGAGAAACTGCGCGAGCTTAATAAAATGCAGGGCGAGATTGCGAAGCTTCAAAGGGAGAAACTGGAGATGAAAGATTCGATCGAGGCGCAGGCACAGCAACAACTGAACGAAACGCTTGCCTTGGAAAAAGAGAAAATCCGCAAGCAGGAAGAGGAGAAAAATGAACTGAAAATCAAGGAATACCAGAAGCAGGCCGACGACCAGAAAAAGCTGATCGAAGAGATGAAGCGCAAGCAGGAGCAGGGTTCGATGCAATTGCAGGGCGAGGTATTGGAACTCGCGATGGAAGAATGGCTGGCAACAAACTTTCCGCTGGATACTATCGATGAGGTAAAAAAAGGCGCCAACGGAGCCGACTGCCTGCAGACCGTGAATACTTTTGAGACGCAGAACTGCGGGACGATTTATTATGAAAGCAAGCGTACGAAGACTTTCCAGCCGTTGTGGATCGAAAAGTTCAAGAACGATATCAGGGACAAGAAAGCCAGCCTGGGCGTTCTGGTTACGGAAGTACTTCCCAGCGACATGCAGCGAATGGGCATGAAAGACGGCATCTGGATCTGTACTTATGAGGAATTCAAGGGATTGAGCGCTGTTTTGCGACAGTCACTTATTCAAGTGAGCCAGGCGGTGCAGTCGCAGGAAAACAAGGGCGACAAGATGACGATGCTTTATGATTTTCTGACTAGCACTGAGTTCCGACTGCAGATTGAAGGCATTGTGGAAGGCTTTTCACAGATGCAGAGTGATTTGCTGAAAGAGAAAAATGCCATGAAAAAGATATGGACTGCCCGTGAAAAACAGATTGACAAGGTAATCAGCAACACCATCGGGATGTATGGCTCGATACGCGGGATTGCAGGAAATGCTGTTCAGACCGTGCGTGCCTTGGAATTGGATTATGATTCGGAATCAGAAAGTGTTGAAGAATTGGAGTAATTGCTATTCTTTACTGACTTATTATTTTTATAAAATTCCAGTGGTTAGTTCGACTGGGATTTTCTATTTGCAATAGTTTCTCGTGCTATTGACGATTCCTTTTGTTGAGTACCCTTTCTACTTCCTGAGCGTCAAAGCCAGTGTGCTCACAGAAAACCTTTATGCCAACAAACCCGTCTTTGGGAATGTTGTTCTTCTCTTTGATGGTCTTGATTAGTTTCTGCGCATATTTTGCACATCTGTGGGTCAGCTCGACAACATCTGAAGGATACACTGCTATTCTCATGGCTCTTACTTTTAATTCCTTTTGGCTATTCCTTTTCCAGCTTCTGGAGGTTCTGCTTTGCTTTATAAAAACACGCACTAACACGCATTAACTACGCTTAAGCTATACTTAAGCCTTACTTGAAGTAGCTGTCACATAAGTTGGCGCTTCGCTTTCAGGCTTTTTTTATGATAACTGACGTATTGCGTTTATATTGTGTTGAAGTTGCTGATTTTAATAAAAAAAATCTGAGCAATTTGAGTGTGGTTTATTTTACGAGGGAATAAAACGGACTATTTCGGAAAGGAAGGGAAAGTTGCTGTACTTCAGGACTGTGGCTTGTCAGACGGGTGTCCTGCTGTCATACATTTGACTCCTAATCTTTAAAATAAATAACGATGGCAAAATTAAAAGGTATTCTGAAAATTGAAGGTACGCTGGGCGATATAACCTTCTACAAGGGGAAAGATGGCGACTATGTGGCCAAGACGAAAAGCGGGGTTTCGAAAAAGCGAATCGAGAAAGATCCTGCGTTTGCCCGAACCCGCGAAAATGGCTCGGAGTTTGGGAGCGTTGCACATTCTGGGAAACTAATTCGACTGGGATCGAGCGTGCTGATCAACAAGGCGAAGGAACCAACGCTTAATAACCGATTGGTTCAGATTCTGACAAAAGTGAAAAATCTGGATGTTATTTCAATACGCGGTTCGCGACAGGTGGCTATCGGATTGGCTACTGCTGAAGGGAAGGCCTTTTTGAAAGGCTATGATTTTAACAGCAAATCGGTTTTGGGTGCTGTGCTGCGCTGTCCTTATGTTTTAGATACTGCCACAGGAAGTGTTTCTCTTACTGATTTTATGCCGGTGGACATGGTGCAACATCCTACAAATTCTACGCATGTTACCTTGGCAACTGGTTTTATGTGCCTTGACTTGGCGACAGGAATTTATCAAATGACGTATAGCGATTCTGTTAATTTAAAACTGGACATAGCGATAAGTTCTCCTGTCATGAGGCCGAACGATGTGCCAAGCGGAGATGGTTTTAAGTTTTATTTTTTCCTGATTGAGTTTTTTCAAGAAGTGAATGGCGTGCAGTATGCATTGAATAACGGGATTTATAATGTCTTGAACTTATTGGAGGTTGCTGATTGATTTTTGCGTTTTTAATTTGGAATCCCTGCTTTTTAAGTGGGGATTTTTTTTGTTGCTTATGTTGTTGAAAAACAGGTAATTATACGTGTTTTGATCTTTAAAATATTTTTTAGATTTATATCGAACAAATGTTAAGTGTTTGTTAAAGATCTGATCCTCTGCACTTGACGTGGTTTAAAAATTAGTCCCCCAACTTTAAATTTAAACTTATGAGAGCTTATTTATTGTTTTTTGTATTTCTATCGATTTCCTTACATTCTCAAGATTCTATTAAAAAAGGACAAGGTTTAAAATATGCTGATAGTGAAAAATTATCTGATGTGCCCTATATCCTACCTCCTAAAGTAACAAAAGGAGGAGGGAAAGAAAATAATAGTATTGATTTGTCTAAAGATTTTCCTCCTATAAGATCTCAGGGCGCTGTGGGTTCATGCGCAAGCTGGGCTTGTGTTTATGGAGTTAGAAGTTATTTGCAAAAGAAGAAGGAAAATTATTCTTACAAAATAGATGAGACTTTAGATGAGTCCAAAGTATTCAGCCCAATGTTTGTTTATAATATAGTGAAGCTAGACAATCAAAGTTGTGATAGCGCTGGATCTTATATTAAAGACAACCTTGATTTCATGAAAGATTTTGGAGCGTGCAAAAAAATTTCATATGATCCTTTGCCATATGATTACAGCAGTTGCACTGACTACCCATTTCGATCTAAAAAGCATATGGATGAGGCTAAAAATTATAAAATTAATAATTATGGGTGGTTTATACGACATGATACATATTATTCATCAGGAGCTAAGCTGTCAAAGATAAAGGATTTTTTAGCTAAGGGATATCCTGTGATTATTGGTGTTGATATTGATCGTTCATTTTTGTTAGAAGGAGGAACTAAAGTAGACACCTGTAAAATATGGGATAAGTTCGACGGACATAATTCTGGGGCGCATGCTATGGTCTGTGTCGGATATAATAATACCCTTAAAGCTATTAAAGTTTTTAATTCATGGGATAAGACATGGGCCAATAAAGGATATGGTTGGATATCTTATTCAATGATTGATGATTTTTTGTCTGAAGCATATGTAGTTGACCCGATTGGATTTAGCAGTATTTCAACAAAAGCGATAGCTTATGTTCCTAAAGAGAGCCAGTCAAAATATTATGATCAAACAAATTCTCTTTGGAAAGGTAAGGATCTTGATGTATTTTTTAAAAAAAATCGCTATCAGCCGTATAATGACATCAGGATTATGCCTGTAGAAATTAACAAAAAAGAAGAGTCTGCTATATTTAAAGTTTATCAATTGGTTGGAAAAGAAATTATAGAAGTAGATGTCTTTGAGATAAAAAAAGATGAAAGCTATGAGTTTGCAGTAAATAACATTGCATATCAATTTGAATTTAAGGACATAAAGCCGTATCGATTATTTAGTCCGAATGCAGTTTTTTACAATTTGACTTGGGATAAACAATAACTAATTTTTGAAATCATGAAGAAATTTTTAAATCTTTTGCTCAGCTTGTTTAGCGTGTCTTTAATCTTTGCTCAAAAAGCTAGTGACGTACTAGAAAATGGTACCCGTATTGGTGTGGATAATATTATAATTTATAAATATGATCCAACTGCGAAAATATTAAAATATGGAGTTACAAGAAGTCTTGGTGATGAAACCCAGCCAGTGATTTTTACTACAGTTGAAGATGGTTCGCTTTATTTATGCGGAAAAAATGCAATTAATATTTATACCCGACCATTAAACCCATTGAATTATTCTTATGGAAGCGCTACAGAGCTATTGCCTGATCTTATAAATGAAGCTGGAGCCACAGCTTTCGCTTCTATTGTAGGATCTATTCCTGTTGCTAATTCTGGCAAAATGCTGATGGCTATGCCAAATAAAAAAGTCAATGGTAAGACAGTGGCGCAGAAACCTATAGAAGTTGCGGTGGAAATTTGTACTATCTCGGATAATATTGAACGTAAGTTTATGGCGATAGAAAATGATCTAAATAATGATCAAAAAGATAAAATCAATGCTGCCTTTAAAAAACTAAAAGAGCTAGATTTTAAAGAAGAATTGTCTACCACTACTGCATTTAAAAAAATTGAAGAGACTAAAGAATCTATTGAAGAGCATTTTGAATCTATCGAATCCAATCTAGCTGATGCAAGAACCATGGTTTCTAAATTTGACTGTGAAAAAATAAATGGTTCAACCTTAAAAATGCAACTCAATCTTTTTGTACAAAATTATTCTAAAGCTTACCAGGAGCAGTTGAAAAGACTTAAGAACTTGCAAATTGCATTCGATCTTGTTGAAAAGGAAATCTTTAAGGCATCTGTCGGTGGAGGAGAGAAAGGTTTGCAATGGTGTGTTTTGCTAGAGGAAGTTCCTACTAAAAATGGTAAAATTGCATCTCATTCTTTGCAGGTATTCGAAAGTGGCTATAGTTTGTCTGATGCAAATGAAATTATTGCTACTCCACAAAAAGAGATAATGAAAAGCACTTCCAAATTTAGAAGATTCCAGCGATTTGTGCCAGAAGTTTCTGTTGGTATTGCGTATACCTTTTTTAAGTACTATGAATATGGTACTACTACAGATGCGGCAGGACAGCAATTTGTAGCGGATCCAACGGAAAAGGAAATTAAAAATTTAAATATATCGACCATGGTCAACTTTGTCTATTATGTCCAAAATTCATCTGTTCACCCATTTTGGCAAATTGGTGCAGGCCTGAATGCTGAAATTCCAACTTTGTTGACAGGTTTTGGATTAAGGGGAGTTCTTGGGACAAATCGTCTCACGATTTCTGGAGGAATTGCCATGACTTGGATAAAAGAACTTGACAGTTTGAAAGTTGGTGATCAAATTAGCGGAACTAGTGATATTGATAAAGATTTAAAGCAAAATTTTTCTTGGCCTCCTAAGCCTTATATTGGACTGCAATATAACTTTTAAGGAGTGCTAAATAACTATATCTTATATTTAGTACATTTTATACTTAGAAAATAAGTTTAAGTAATTTAATTTTTCATATCTTTGAATTACTAAAAAAAGTAAGATGATTGTACCATTGAGAGATGTTACTTGTTTAAAATCAGGTGTTTTTGCAAAACCTGATACAAATGCCTCTTTGTATTTTGTTCAGGGAAATGATTTTGATAGCCATAAAAAATGGAAAAGTAACCTAAAGCCGGTTCTTGAAATAACGGAAAGTCTTAAAAAGCATATCCTTAAAAAAGAGGATGTGCTTTTTTTGTCTAAAGGGCGGGAATTTTTCGCCGTAAAATATGATGGCAGGTATTCGCCTGCTGTCGCTTCAAGCGCGTTTCTTGTTCTGAAGGTTAGTGAAAGAATCTTGCCAGACTTTTTAGTATGGTTTTTAAATCACCCAAAAACAAACTCACTTTTAAATCAGCTGTCGTCAGGATCAGCATTGCCCATGCTTTCAAAAAGTGCTTTGGGTGAAATTGAAATACCCTTGCTTTCTTTGGAAGATCAGCAAAAAATCATTACCATTGATAAACTAAAAAAACGAGAAGAAGCTTTGCAACAAAAAATACAAGCTCTTAAGGACAATTGCTTTAATGAGTTGACCTATACTATTTTACAAAAGAACTAAATTAAGCTATGAGTACTAAATTGAGCCAAAAAGATATCAACCAAATCGTGTGGAAAGCCTGTGATACTTTCAGAGGTATCATTGATCCGTCACAATACAAAGATTATATATTGACCATGCTGTTTTTAAAATATGTCAGCGATGTCAATAAAGAAAAAAGAAGAAGCTATCTTGAAAAATATGAGGGTGACGCGTCTAGAACAGAAAGGGCGATGCGAATGGAACGCTTTGTGGTCCCCGATCATTGCAGTTTTGACTATCTGTATGACCATAGAAATGATTCCAATATCGGAGAGCTTATCAATATTGCATTGACTGACCTAGAAGAAGCGAACAGAGAAAAATTAAGCAGTGAAGACGGAAGCGGTATTTTTAGAAATATTGATTTCAACAGCAGTAATCTAGGTGATGCCAAAGATAAAAACACAAGGCTTAAACATTTGCTTGGCGATTTCAGCAAGCTCGATTTGAGTCCCTCACATTTGGAGCGGGAAGATGTCATTGGAAGCGCATACGAATATCTGATTGCCAACTTTGCGGGAGACGCAGGAAAAAAAGCAGGCGAATTTTTTACGCCAGCTGAAGTTTCTACGCTTCTTGCCAAATTGACAAAGTCGCTTCCGGGTGCCAGAATCTGTGATCCCACTTGCGGGTCAGGTTCGCTGCTTATTAAGGCGGGACGCGAAGTGGGAAGTAATGATTTCTCTTTATATGGACAAGAAGTAAACGGTAGTACTTGGGCTTTGGCGGTCATGAATATGTTTCTGCATGGTTTTGACAATGCCACGATTCGTTGGGGTGATACCTTGCGAAATCCAAAATTAAAGGAAGGGGACCAGTTGATGAAGTTTGATACCGTTGTTGCCAATCCGCCTTTTTCTTTAGACAAATGGGGTGCTGATGAAGCAGGAGCTGACCCACACAGTCGTTTTTGGAGAGGCTTGCCTCCGAAAAGCAAAGGAGACTGGGCTTTTATCTCCCACATGATTGAAACTTTAAATGGTACCGGAAAAGCAGGTGTTGTTGTACCACATGGCGTTTTGTTTAGAGGAAGCAGTGAAGGCAAGATCAGAAAACAGCTCATTGATGAAAATATGCTTGAAGCTGTTGTGGGATTGCCAGCCAATCTTTTCTTTGGAACCGGTATTCCGGCTGCAATATTGATTTTCAATAAAAGCAAGCAAAAAAATACCGATGTTCTTTTTATCGACGCGAGCAAGCATTATGAAAACGGAAAGAACCAAAACAAACTGCGTGACAGCGATATTGACAAGATTGTCAGCGTTTACCGTGATTTCAATGAAGGCAAATTGAAGGCAGGCGTTGCCGAAGACAAATATGCTTTTGTGGCAAAACAAGAAGCTATCATTGAAAACGACTACAACTTGAACATCCCGCGTTATGTGGATACTTTTGAGGAAGAAGCTTCCGTAGATATTACTGCTGTACAGCAAGAAATCGATACGCTTGAAGCCGAATTGGCAGTGGTTCAAGAAGAAATGAAAAAGTATTTAAAAGAACTAAACTTTTAAAACATGAGCTTAGGAAACTTATTACTAAAAATAGACTCCCTGCAACATCAGATTGATGCTAATGGGAACTTGGATGAAGCTGTCAAAAAGCGCATCCAATATAAATTTAGGCTCGACTGGAACTATTATTCCAATGCGATGGAAGGCAATTCGCTGACCAAGCAGGAAACCCGAAGCGTGATGATGAATTTAATCACTATTAACGGAAAGCCTTATCGTGATGTGAAGGAAGTTGAAGGTCACGATAAAGCAGTTCTTGAGATATTTGAAGTTGGAAAAGGAAACTCACGTCTTTCAGAAACTCGGATTAAAGAAATGCACAAAATGATTGTTGTTGAAGAAGACCCGGAGAAAGCACATCAAGTTGGAGAATGGAAAACAGGAGCCAATTTTATGCAAAATTACCGTGGTGAACGCTTTGACTTTCTAGCTCCAGAATTGGTCGCCGATGCGATGCATGAATTGCTGAATAAAACCAATGCACAGATTGATGCTTTTTACCATGCTAAAAAAGAAAGCTGGCATCCAGCGGTGATTGCTTTTTATTTTCATTTGGAGTATGTGAAGATTCACCCTTTTTATGACGGCAACGGGCGAACTGCAAGACTGTTGATGAACCTGCTCTTGATTAGTTTTGGTTTCCCGCCAGTGATTTTAAATTTAGAAAACAAGGAACGCTATTATAGCCTGCTGACCGATATTCAAGGCTATGGCGGTAATCCTGATTTGTTTTATGAATTTATGGGCGAGCTTTTGATTCGGTCCCAAGAAATGGTTTTGGATGCCATTGATGGAAAAGATATTTCTGAGGAAGATGATTTGGATAAAGAGATAGCATTGTTCAAAAAGCAGTTGGAAACCAATACTCAAGTTATATCAAAAAGTGGCAATACGGTTTTAGATAAATATACTGAGTCGATTAAACCCCTCTTTACCTACTACTTAGAGAAAGTAGCACAATTTGACGAACTATTCTCTAAAAAAAGTGTTTACAACAAAATTGATAATGAGGCTTTACTGTCAGAAGGAACGGATAATTTCGATAGCTATTTTATTGATTTAAATGATGAGTTGGCACAAGGGAGAAATAAAATGTCGCCTCCGAATATTCTCGAGTTGAGTGTAGATTTCTTTGGTTTTAAAAATGACGGGCTTAATACTTTTAACGTAAATTCTAAAGTCTTTGTACATTTCGATGAGTTTAAATATTCTATAAGTCATAACGGTAGAAATTATCAAAATGAGAACTTTTTAAATAAATTATATTCGGAGAATATTGATGAAAGTGAAATAAAGTCTATAGTAAAAAGTCTTGTTTCTTGGTTGCTAATTGACCTTAAAAGATTTTATAAAAAAGAGGAGTAATATGGAAGATTTAATGGAAGACAAAAAAGTTATTTCATATAGTTTTAAGAATTCAATATTAGGTTATATTCCGACTGATTGGAAAGATTATTTAATTGAGGATCTGGTCGCTGATAATATTTTGTATAAACCCATGGATGGTAATCATGGTAATATACATCCAACTTCAGAAGATTTTGTGGATAAGGGGATTCCATTTGTGATGGCAAATAATATCAAGAATGGAATAGTTGATTTAAAAAAATGTCATTTTATACCAAAAGAGATTGCTGATAACCTACAAAAAGGTTTTTCTAAAAATGGGGACATTCTTTTGACGCACAAAGGATCTGTTGGAAATGTAGCTATAGTTAAGGATATTGTTACTGACTATATAATGTTGACTCCTTAAGTAACCTATTACAGGATTAAAGATTTTAGTAAAATTGATGCTGAATATTTGAAATCCTTTTTTGAAAGTGAGGGTTTTAGATCAATACTTGATGTTAGATCAGGAGGAGGGACAAGAGCTTATATAGGTATTACAAATCAAAGAAAATTACCAGTCGTATTACCAACTTTTCCTGAACAAAAAGCAATAGCAGATTGTCTTTCCACTTGGGATAAAGCGATTGAAAAATTGAATCAGCTTATTGCTCAAAAAGAACTTCGTAAAAAAGGTTTGATGCAGGAGTTGTTGACGGGTAAGAAAAGGCTGAGAGGTTTTGATGGAGTGTGGGAAGAAAAGAAAATTAGAGATATTGGAAAGATAAGCACGGGAAATACACCAAGTATGTTAGTTACTGAATATTATGGAAATGAGCATTGTTGGGCTACTGCTTTTGACTTTAAAAGTATCTACATATCAGATACAAAAATTAAATTATCAGAAATAGGTTTAAAAGTTGCTAGAGTTGTTCCAAAAGGTTCCGTTTTGATAACCTGTATAGCATCGATAGGTAAAAATGCTATAGCAAATGTTGATATGGCATTTAATCAACAAATTAATAGCATAACGCCAAACGAGAAATTCAACTCAGAGTTTATTTTCTATCAATTTGAAATTTCAAAACACAAACTTGTTGAAGTTGCGGGTGCTGGCGCATTGCCGATAATAAATAAATCCTCATTTGAAAAGATTATACTGTCTTTTCCATCATTAAAAGAGCAAACAGCAATTGCTAATATATTACAATCTGCAGACAAAGAAATTCAATTATTAAAGAATAAGCTAGAGCAATTAAAAATGCAGAAAAAAGGGTTGATGCAGATTTTGTTGACTGGGAAGAAGAGGTTGAAGTATTAATTTAATGACCAAACATGAAAAGAGAATTACACACACTATATATTAAGCATGACGGACAATTCAAAACACTTTCTAAGATTGCTCTCGCACAGCTAATTTTAAAGATTGTTTATTTGAAAGGTAATGGCATATCTACCAGACAAATTGAAAGTGAATTGTCTACTATTTTATCTTCAGCTATAGCAAACAAGGATGTAGAAGAAGCGATTCGTGTATTAGTAAGGGAACGAAAGTTAAATGTCAAAGCGAATAAAAGTTATATACATCGAGATTATCAAGAACAATTAACTAAAGAAATTGAGATTAACAAAGATCTTTCTACAAAGGTAATTACCAAATATTTTGCAAATGCGGAAAGCAAAATGGGCGATATAGAAGATTGGTTTAACGATACGGTAATCAATTTTTTTGAAAAATATAGTTTCGAATGGTTTCAACAAATTGCATATAAGGGAAAAAACGGATCTAATTCAGTTCCTAATATTCATCAGATTATCGAGCATACACTTTCAGTTCATACTTCTTTAATCCACAAGGATAAAGAATGGTTAAAAAAGCAATTTATAAAATTTGTCGATAGCGAAGATTCTGATGACAATCTGCTTTTTTGGTATTATGGGATTTCAATGTTTTCTTCAAGGTTAATTACGGCAAGGAATTATGCTGATGGAATGACAATTAGAATGTTTGAAAACAGCAAATTCGTATTGGATACAAATATCCTTATGATTCTGGATCTAGAAGAGCATGAATTATCTAATTCTTTAAAAGCACTTGAAAATATTTTGGTACAATTAAATATTGAACCTGTTTACCTATACACGACTAGGAAGGAATATTTGAAAGCAATGGATTGGAGGCGAACTGAAACCATTAAAATTTTTGAAAACTTTACCTTAAGCGTATTGAAGTCTTCGGATTGTCCGTTTATCCAAACTGCTTTAAGAAGAGGTTGCAATAACGGTGAAGACGTTAAAAGAATGTTCGAAAGCCTAATGGATATGCCTAATAAATTTAATCGATGTCTTGAAATTAAATCTTATGATTATGACGAATTAAATAAGGCAATTGAAGATGGGGAAAATAATGATCAATTAAAAGGAGAAATCAACGAAACGTATAAAAAGAGAACTGGCAGAGATAAAAGAGAGAATCCTATAATTCACGATGCTGCATTAATAAGTGGTGCAACATATATGCGAAGCCATAACGAAAAATGTTGGATTGTAACTAGTGACAGTACTCTAAAAAGATATGCTATTGAGCATTGCGTACGTGATGAAAATGAAATTGCGGTAGGATTGGATGTTATAATTGGATTAATGGCTGTGAATAGTGGTGGAACAAGTGTTGATGCTTCAAACTTTGCACCATTATTTAAAAATTTAATAAAATATTCATTAGTTCCAGAGAGTAAAGCATTTGAAGTAAAAGACTTAGCGTTTATTTTAAGAACTAATATTAAAGTAAATGAGCTTTCAAATGAAAGAGTCATAGAAGTTGCCAAAGAAGTAAAACGCCTGAGAATTATTGGAGAGGAAGAAGAAAATGTAGCTCTTTACTTAAGGCGCGTAATGGAAGGCGACACTGTGGGAATGATAAAAAATGTAGAAGAGGCATTAACTAATGAAAGTTTAGCAAAAGCTAAAAGAGAAGAAGCTGAGCGTGAGAGAGATGCTGCCTATAGTTCTATAAAGAGTAAGCGTCAAGGCGAGTTAAGGGATCAGTATGACAAAACACTTAGATGGAACAGGTTTTATATGTTCGGTATTCCAATTTTTGTAGGTTTATTGGTTTACTCGACATTAAAGTATGCTTTAGATATTGAAAATAATGTTGTTCAATACTCTATCGGTTGTTCAGTAGAGCTGATTTTTGGGCTATTACCATTAATATTTGTCAATAGAAGAATAGTTAGAAAACATAGTGAATATGTTAATCAGATAGATTGTGTAATAGATAACGAAATTTTTGAATTGAAAAAGAAATCAAACTAATGAACATCCCCTCCTTCAAAGAAGACCATTCCTCACAAATTCCAGCCCTGCAATTATTGCAAAAGCTAGGCTATACCTACCTGGCACCAGAAGAAGCTTTAACTTTAAGAAGCGACCGAACCAGTAATGTGATTTTAGAGCCTATCTTGCGCAAACAGCTCAAGGCCATCAACAGCATTCAGGTCAGCACTTCTAAAACTGCTATTTTCAGCGATGCCAATATTGAAAACGGTATCATGGCCTTGAAAGACATGCCCATGAACGAAGGATTTATTGCCACAAGCAAAAAAGCCTTTGAACTGCTGACTTATGGCAAGGCACTGGAGCAAAGCATTGACGGCGATAAAAAAAGCTTTACGCTGCAATACATCGACTGGAATAACTTTGAAAACAATGTGTTTCACGTTACCGAAGAGTTTAACGTAATGCGTTTTGGGACTTCTGACTGCTACCGTCCCGATATTGTGCTGTTTGTGAACGGGATTCCGCTTTGTGTGATGGAATGCAAGCGTCCTGATATTAAAAATCCGATTGGCGAAGCGATTTCACAGCACATTAGAAACCAACAAGAAGACGGAATTAGAAACTTGTATGTTTACAGCCAGTTGCTTTTAAGCCTTTCGGTTTCTCAAGCCAAATATGCGACAACAGATACTAAGGAAGAATTTTGGGCTTCGTGGAAAGAAACAGAGGGTTATGATAAATCGGTTGTGCAACAATTGGTCAATCAGCCGTTGACCGGTGCTCAAAAACAAAAATTATTTGTCTGCAGAAACGATTGGGAACGCAAAGTTATTGAAGCGAGAGAGCAGGAAGAATTAGAAGTCAGCACGCAGGACGAATATTTATATTGGCTTGCCGTCCTGAACGGTTATTGCAACTGGTGCAGGATTTTGTTTTGTTTGAAGGCGGGACATTTAAAAAAATTGCCAGATACCAGCAGTATTTTGCGATCAATAAAATTATAAAACGCATCCAAAATCTTGATGGAGGAAAAAGAGAAGGAGGCGTGGTTTGGCATACGCAAGGAAGTGGCAAGTCGCTGACGATGGCGATGCTTGCTAAAAAAATATACAGCACCGTCAGAAATCCAAAGATTGTTTTGGTTACTGACCGTATCGATTTGGATACCCAAATCACAGAAACGTTTAAAAATGCTGAGGTTCCGGTGCACAACGCAAAAACCGGACAGCAGCTAGTTGATTTGTTAGCCAGCAATGGCGATGCAGTTATTACGACCATCATTAATAAATTTGAAGCAGCGGTAAAAAAGTTGGGAACTACGCCATTGGAAAGTCCCAATATTTTTGTGCTTATTGATGAAGGCCACCGCACACAATATGGAACTTTTAATGTGAAGATGCAAAAAGTATTGCCGAATGCCTGCTTTTTGGCTTTTACGGGAACGCCTTTGATGAAAAAGGAAAAAAGCACTTCACAAAAATTTGGCGGTATCATTGATGCCTACACGATCTTGCAAGCTGTGGAAGACGGTGCCATTGTGCCTATTTTATATGAAGGACGACATGCGATTCAGAATGTGAACCAAAAAGCATTGGATCGGGGTTTTGACAGCGTATCAGAGCCATTGTCTGACTATGAAAAGGCAGATTTAAAGAAGAAGTTCAGCCGTGCGAATCTGATTTCAAAAACAGAACAGCGCATTGATGAAATTGCAAGAGATATATCAGATCATTTCAGCCAAAACTGGGGCGAAGACCGAACAGGACAACGTAGCGGTTTTAAAGGAATGGTTGTCACGCCCGATAAAGTGACGGCAATAAAATATAAAAAGGCTTTTGAGTTAATCAGAAAAGTAACTTCAGAAGTTATTATTTCTGCACCTGATACCAGAGAAGGAAATGATGATCCGCATGGAGAACCTGCCAATGAAGTGGTACTTTACTGGAAACAGATGGAAGCCAAATATGGCAAAGACTTTGACAAAAATATCATCAATCAATTCAAGAAAACGAATTATCCAGAACTGCTGATTGTGGTGGATAAGTTGCTTACTGGTTTTGACGTGCCACAAGTCATTGTGATGTACGTTTGCCGAAAACTGCGTGAACATACGCTGTTGCAGGCGATTGCCAGGGTAAATCGTGTGGCGCCTGGAAAAGATTATGGTTTTATCATTGACTATGAAGGAATCATCGGGGAACTGGATGAAGCGATGAATGCCTATTCTAATCTGTCTGAATTTGAAGGCGAGGACTTGGAAGGCACCTTCACTAATATCAAGACAGAAATCGACAAGTTGCCGCAATACCATTCTGAATTGAACTCGCTTTTTAAAGAAGTAAAAAACAAGCTGGATATTGTAAGCTATTGCAATTTGCTCGCTGATGAATACAAACGTGCAGAATTTTATGTTAAGTTTTCTCAGTTTGCCAAAACTTTGAAGATGGCATTTTCGTCTATTGACTTTGAAAATCAAACGCCAGACGCCGCAAAAGATTTATACAGACAGCATTTGCAGTTTTATACCGCTTTGCGTAATTCGATCGTTAACACTTATTCAGATGCTATAGACTTTAAAAAGTTTGAAAAGCAGTTGCAGAAACTTCTTGACCAGCATGTAACTACTGAAGAAATCATCAGGCTAACGGAGCAAGTGAGTATCATGGATACTGAAGCTTTTGAAAAAGAACTTGAAAAGATTGTTGGAACAAGAGCTCGAGCCGAAACTATTGCGAGCAGGACTTCAAAACATATAACGGAGCGCATGGATGAAGACCCAGTGTTTTATAAGAAATTGTCAGAGCTGATTCAGCAGACCATTTCTGATTTAAGAGCTAATCGTATTTCAGAGGCCGAAGCATTTAAGAAATTGAATCTTTATCGCAATCAGGCAATTAGTAAAAAGACAGATGATGTTCCTGCTGTACTTGAATCTAGCAGCAGAGCGATTCCGATTTATCGGTTGGCTTTATCTAGCGAAGAACCATTAAAAACGCATGCTGTTAATTTCGCACAGGCAGTTGACAGGATCATCAACCAATATAAAATTGTAGACTGGCACACCAAGCCTGATATTTTAAGGAGGATGACTTTTTTTATTGGTGAATATTTAATTGATGAATTAAATATGGATATTGATAAAGCAGAAGAAGTAGCAGAAGAGAGTTTGAAAATTGCCATAGCCAATTATAGATGATGGAGCATTCTGTTCAATTCGGCTCAAAGAAAATTGATTATACACTTCAGTTTTCTAAGAGAAAAACTTTAGGGATAACTGTAAATCCGGATACTGGCATTTTAATCAAGGCGCCATTGGATACGCCTATTGAAAAAGTGGAAGAGAAAATAAAGAAACGCGCTTTGTGGATTATTAAGCAGCAAAGCTATTTTTTGCGTTTTCTTCCCAATCCTGTAAAAAAGAAGTATGTGTCAGGAGAATCCCATTACTTTATGGGAAGGCAGTTTCGACTTGAAGTTAACGAAAGTCCAAAAAATGAAGTTGCGTACAAAGGCCGTTTTATTGAGATTAGCACAAAAAAGAAAGATAAGGCTAAATCATTGCTTGATGATTGGTACAAAGAAAAAGCTAAAGCTAAATTTGCGGAAATTGCAACTCCCTGGATTGCCAAATTTAAAAAATATGATGTGGAACCAATTGGTATCTTCATTCAAGAAATGGCAACCCGCTGGGGAAGCTGTACGCCTCAGGGTAAAATTATTCTAAATCCGAAATTGATCAAAGCACCAAAGAGGTGTATTGAATATGTAATCATTCACGAGCTTTGCCACTTGGTACACCACAATCATACTAAAGCTTTTTTTGACTTGCAAGATATTATGTGTCCGGATTGGGAAAAGAGGAAGAAGAAGTTGGAGGAGTTTGGGTGATTTTAATTGTTTTACGGTTTTCCGTAAAGAAGTGCTTGTGATTAGTTTAAGTTTGGCGGAATAATCATCTCATACAATTAGCGAAATGGATAAGAAAAAAGAAAGAATTATAGAATTAAGTGACAAGGTGTTGGACTATCTTTTAAAGTTTAAAGATGCAAATCCTACTTTTACTTTTTCATTACGACAAAGAGATAGTGCGCAATCTAAAGAAAAACGGCTTGAAGTAGGCCAGTGGTTTCAGGGTTCAAGTTATATTTATGTTCCATTATTTATTCGTGGTGACAATGCTAGAAAATTAAAGACTGTTGGATTTGTTCTCAAATATGATAAAAATGGACAACTTGAGAACTATCTTGAAATTTCATTCAAGTCAGGTATCAGTGATGAAAAGGAAAAAGAATTTCATATAAGATTAGCCGAGTATGCAGGCCTAAAATTAAATGATAGTAAGCATGGGACGAAAGGCTATTCTAGTCAGGAGGACATCTGGGGAAATTTATTAGACTATATTACAAATTTTAGAAATTATGCAGTCGATCTTTTAGAAGAATTAGATTTGAAGGATAAATATTTAATTAAGGAAAGTGATTTTCAAAAAAGTTTGAAACGCATAAATGAGATTAGAAACAAAATTAATATACCTGAAACAGTACCAAAAGATGAGATCGAAAAAAGTGATAAACCTCAAATTACTTCTAAAATGTTAAATACTATTTTATATGGTCCTCCGGGAACGGGAAAAACCTACAAAACTATTAATAGTGCTATTTCTATAATTGAAGGAAAAAGTGATGAAGAGTTGCAAGCCGTTTCAAGAACAGACTTAAAACGAAAATTTGATGAATATTTGATAACAGATTGGAAGGATCCTAAAGGTCAAATAGGCTTTGTTACATTCCATCAGAATATGTCATATGAGGATTTTATTGAAGGTATTAAGCCGTTAGTGGTTGATAATCAAAATGTTATATACAATGTTGTGCATGGTATTTTTAGAAATATGTGTTCTTTAGCAAATGATAATTGGATAGATTCTCAAAATGATATTGGTCTAATACCTTTTGATGATGCCTTCAAAATTTTATATGATGAATGGATTGAAGATCCAGATTTAAAATTTCCAATGAAAACTGAAGGAAAAGACTTTACTATCACGGGATTTACTGATGCGTCTATTCAATTTAGAAAAGCAAGTGGTGGTACTGGACATACTTTAAGCAAATCTACACTTAGAGATTACTATTATAATATTAGAAATGTGGGGCAAACAGGGGTTGAAATATATTATCCTTCCATATTAGAAAAATTAAAAAGTTACGTACCATCTCCAGAATCTAAAACTGTAAAAAAGAAAGAAAAACAGTTTGTATTAATTATTGATGAAATTAATAGAGGTAATGTTTCTCAAATATTTGGGGAATTGATAACGCTTATTGAGGAAGGAAAGCGTTTAGGCAAAAATGAAGCCTTAAAAATAACATTGCCCTATAGCAAAGATAGTTTTGGAGTACCTCCAAATTTACATATTGTTGGAACAATGAATACAGCTGATAGAAGTGTAGAAGCTCTAGATACAGCATTACGTAGACGTTTTGCATTTCAAGAATTAATGCCTAAACCTGAATTACTTACACCGTCAGCAGTAATTTGCCAGTTAATGTGGGAATATGAAAAAGTAGGCTGGGAAACAAATTCATACAAGGATAAAGAAACTAATTTGTTTTCGTTTTTAGGAGTATCACAAGAACTGATTGATGCTCGTAAAAATATTTGGGACGAAATGAGGAAAGAAAAGCAGAGAAGTAACTTATCTTATTTTGAAAGTTATAAAAGCACGGGCTTTAATCTTTCTGTAATACTACAGAAAATAAATAACAGGATTGAAGTTTTGCTAGACAGGGATCATACGATCGGGCATTCTTATTTTTTAAGTGTTCGTTCAGTCAATGATTTAAAAGCTGTATTTAAAAATTGCATCATCCCATTGCTTCAAGAATATTTTTATGGAGATTATGAAAAAATTGGATTTGTATTGGGGAAAGGCTTCTTTGAAGAGCCTTTTAAAAATGCAGTAAATGTTTTTGCAAAATTCTATTCTGGAAATATTCCTGAAATAACAATTTCTTATAAATTGAAAACAATAAATGACAGTTTTGATATAATAAATGCTGTTAAATTATTGCTTAACGATTCTGAAATTTAGAATGTCTAGTTTAAATACCATACAAGTTTTTGAACATCAATTTTTAAATATTGGGGGTAAATTCGAGCAGAAGCATTTTATTGCATTGTCTAAGCTTAATTCGCTTCATAACGATTGTTATTTCGACTTACGCCATAATGGAATAAAATTTAAACAATATGTAGGCGTCATTCAAGTTGATGGGTTAACTATTGAAATATTGCCAAAGATTGACTATTCTAGTGAAGATAAATCTATTTGGCAAAATGTCTTAATTGATATGCTTCACGTGACGAAGAAATTAAAAATACAAAAAGTTGGTGAGGCCGATGTTAAGAAGCAAAGTATACACTTATTGAATATTTACTTCGAGTGGTTTTTAAATGAGGTTCAATTACTTGTACACCAAGGATTAATAAAACAATATTATAAAGAAACAGGTAATGTAAAAGCGCTCAAAGGGAAACTTGAATTCTCTGGACATATTAGGCAAAATTTAGTTCACAAAGAGCGATTTTATACTACGCATCAGATCTACGATAAAGATCATTTGATGCATCAGATATTAGGACAAGCTTTAAGCATAGTAGAACAATTTACTAAAGGCAATTATCTTTATAGTAAATGTAAGTCGGTTCAGTTGGATTTTCCTGAAGTAAAAGCGATACAAGCTAACGAAGCTACTTTTTTAAAGATTCCTAAATCTAGAAAAACTGCACCCTATGAAACAGCTGTTGCTATTGCAAGATTGATTATATTGAATTACGCTCCTAATATTTCTAGCGGTTCTGAACGTATGTTGGCTGTGTTATTTGATATGAATTCATTGTGGGAAGAGTATATTTTAGTGAGGTTGAAAGAAGCTTCTGTTAATCTCGAAGGAATTGAAGTATTTGGTCAACAGGCGAAAACTTTTTGGAATAGTACTACTATCCGACCAGATATTATACTGAAGAAAGGCGAAGAAATTTTTGTGATAGATACAAAATGGAAAAATATAAATTATACAAATCCATCAACTCATGATTTACGACAGATGTATGTCTATAATGAATATTGGAATGCTAAGAAATCACTGCTTTTATATCCAAGCAATAGCAGTGAGCTAGAATTAGTATTCGATAAATTTCAGGATTTAGACCGGCATAAAAAAGAAGTATTAGACGATTATATAGGACATCATAAATGCGGTTTAGGAAAGATTTCTATTTTTAATTTAGATAAAAAGACTTTAAATGAAAAAATAGGAAAACATATTTTGAACTGGTTTGATATTGAAAATAATGAGTGACCTCGACTGGATTCAAAACAATAAACTTCACGAATTAAGGCCATCTACTTAGAAGGCAGGTGTACTATTTATTAAAAGCTTTTCCAAATATCAACCTTCCCTTTCTCTTCAAACAAAGCGACAACTTTGTCTAAGGGATTAATGTACAACTGTAATTTACTGCTGAAGAATGATTTGTTTTCTTATGTAGATGGTATTACCGTGGTGCATTCGAAACTTTCGACTTGATGAGGCAAAGGTTTGGCAGATGAGGGTTGTTGATAGGATTTGATGGAGGAATTGCATGAGGGAATTGTTGAAGGGGGATTGTTGGGGGATTGAGGCTTTTGGGAGAGGGAATAAGGATTAAGGTATAGCGAAGATGAATGGGAAGCTATTGAGGTTGAAGAGAGATTATTTGGATGCGGCCCCTTGACTGCGCTCGGGGGTGACAGCGTTTGATGGTGACTATTGATTTTGTTGCTTAACTATTTTCAGTTTTAGTCCCTAGATTGTTTTGTCTTAACGAACTGCGGGAGTGATTTGAATGTTGTGTTTGTTAAGTATTTCTTTTATCGACTTAGTATTGGAAATGCTACTAATGTGATTGCTTCGTTCCTCGCAATGACGAATCTGAGATGGGTTTTATTAAGTATTATGGTTTTAGGAGGTATTTCTTCTTTTGGATTATTGACTTGGGATTCTTAAAATATTGTACTCTGTTACTATTTAGCGATTATTAAATAATCGTGTATACTAGTGAATTTAGATGTCTGATAAGTGAAATAAATAATCTTGATTTGGATAATCGCAGAAGGATTATTCTTAACTCTCGCAGGCATGATTATTACTGATTATTTTATTTTATCGTGGCAATCTTGTGCCAAATGCTCTCTTATTTTCGAAATCTTATCTTGAATTTCTAAGAGTTCCT
>JASCOH010000060.1 GCA_029959295.1 Flavobacteriaceae bacterium PS02334
CCCCCCCCCCCCCCCCCCCCCCCCCCCCCCCCCCCCCCCCCCCCCCCCCCCCCCCCCCCCCCCCCCCCCCCCCCCCCCCCCCCCCCCCCCCCCCCCCCCCCCCCCCCCCCCCCCCCCCCCCCCCCCCACCCCCCCCCCCCCCCCCCCCCCCCCCCCCCCCCCCCCCCCCCCCCCCCCCCCCCCCCCCCCCCCCCCCCCCCCCCCCCCCCCCCCCCCCCCCCCCCCCCCCCCCCCCCCCCCCCCCCCCCCCCCCCC
>JASCOH010000061.1 GCA_029959295.1 Flavobacteriaceae bacterium PS02334
CGGTTCTGGTAAGATCAACTTTGTTTGGATTTATAACTGTTGGAATTGCCTCGCCGGAGGAATCGTGCAACCTGATCGGATTGATATCTAATTCAAAAATTATTTTCTCTACCGACGGACCTTGCTTACTTTCAATTGTAATAAAATTTTCATCAAGATCAGATATCGTTTCAAAAGTAACGTCAATGTTAAATGTAATAATAGGTTGAGTTGCCAAAGGACCAGTTATTGCTCCGGAAAATTCAAATAAAATTT
>JASCOH010000062.1 GCA_029959295.1 Flavobacteriaceae bacterium PS02334
AGTTAGCCAATGTACCAGAAGCACGGTAAGTTCCTGACAGCGGGCTTGAACAAACTATTGCAGGAGCTCCGTTTTGGAAAGAAACAGCCATGTTTGCATAAACCGCAGCATTGCAAGCCCTGTTCATCAAGATCACCGAAGTCCCGTCAGGATGCAAAAGAGTCACCCTTAAATTTCCGATGCGGGAATGCGTAGCATTTACGTTAATTTTGATATCATTGACAGTTCCTGAAGAAGGAACATTTATTACCGATT
>JASCOH010000063.1 GCA_029959295.1 Flavobacteriaceae bacterium PS02334
GGATCAAGACGTGCTCTCTCTTTTTGCCCTGATGAATCAGGGACTTTGCTGTCAATCCAATATGTCTATGAACGTGTCATTCTTTTTTATTTCCGAATCCGTGTTTCAGGAAGCGGGTGCAAAAGTACAATTCCTTTTCCAGTCCTGCAAGCTTTTTGTGAAGTTTTTTTCAGAAACCTTGATTTCCTTTTTTCTCCAAATCTGCCTGCCAGCCTCTCAATGAACTCCCTGTCTTGCGGGGTGCAAAGGTAAAAC
>JASCOH010000064.1 GCA_029959295.1 Flavobacteriaceae bacterium PS02334
AAGAAATGGATCGTTTAACTAACCCGTTGCGAAAAGAATTAGAGGATTTAATAAACTTAAAAGAAACAATTTCATTAAGTGTTTCGTGTGCAAAAAATATGTTTGAAAATGAATTAACTCCTAAATACGGAAACGAATAATGAGTTTTGTAAAAGACGAAGATATTTTAGATGCCACTAATGGAGGTCTAGATATAATACTAGCTTATTATCCAAATGCAATGCGAGTTATAGATAAATCTTCTCGCCAATTTAA
>JASCOH010000065.1 GCA_029959295.1 Flavobacteriaceae bacterium PS02334
CGGTTCTGGTAAGATCAACTTTGTTTGGATTTATAACTGTTGGAATTGCCTCGCCGGAGGAATCGTGCAACCTGATCGGATTGATATCTAATTCAAAAATTATTTTCTCTACCGACGGACCTTGCTTGCTTTCAATTGTAATAAAATTTTCATCAAGATCAGATATCGTTTCAAAAGTAACGTCAATGTTAAATGTAATAATAGGTTGAGTTGCCAAAGGACCAGTTATTGCTCCGGAAAATTCAAATAAAATTT
>JASCOH010000066.1 GCA_029959295.1 Flavobacteriaceae bacterium PS02334
CGATGTCTTTATCCATTTTTTTTAATTGCGCTTCAGTAACTTTTTCGTTCTGCAGTTCTGCAATTTTATATTTATGGTTCAATTTTTCCTGAGCCATTTCTTTTTCAAAACCTTCCTGCATCAATTCCAGTTGGTCCTGTTCGCTTTTCTTTCTGATTTTTAATAAATCATCATTATATTTTTCTTCTTCTCTTAAATAGCTATCATCATATTTTTTTTCTTTTTTCTTCTTTTCGTCTGTTGGAATATTAATTT
>JASCOH010000067.1 GCA_029959295.1 Flavobacteriaceae bacterium PS02334
AAACAAATTGAACTTGTTAGTTTTGTTTGGAATGTTCGATTTCGCCAGTAACAGGCGAATTATCGCTCCAATAGTTGATACTTGCGGTGAAAATAAAACCGCCTTCACTTTTTTGTTTAAATAGTTTGCTTCTTCACCATCACTTTCTTTGAAAAAAAACGCGACAAGATGAGGCCTGATCATTACCGGTACAACGTTCATTTAACTGGGGGAGTTAAGTTTATAATAATTTATTTATAGTTCGTTTTGGATGGC
>JASCOH010000068.1 GCA_029959295.1 Flavobacteriaceae bacterium PS02334
GCCATCCAAAACGAACTATAAATAAATTATTATAAACTTAACTCCCCCAGTTAAATGAACGTTGTACCGGTAATGATCAGGCCTCATCTTGTCGCGTTTTTTTTCAAAGAAAGTGATGGTGAAGAAGTAAACTATTTAAACAAAAAAGTGAAGGCGGTTTTATTTTCACCGCAAGTATCAACTATTGGAGCGATAATTCGCCTGTTACTGGCGAAATCGAACATTCCAAACAAAACTAACAAGTTCAATTTGTTT
>JASCOH010000069.1 GCA_029959295.1 Flavobacteriaceae bacterium PS02334
AATTCCTTTTCCAGTCCTGCAAGCTTTTTGTGAAGTTTTTTTCAGAAACCTTGATTTCCTTTTTTCTCCAAATCTGCCTGCCAGCCTCTCAATGAACTCCCTGTCTTGCGGGGTGCAAAGGTAAAACTCTTTTTTATTCTTGGCAAGCTTTTTGATGAAAAATTTTGAATCTTTTTTTATCTCCTTCCCTGCCTCCAATACCTTAAGAACTTC
>JASCOH010000006.1 GCA_029959295.1 Flavobacteriaceae bacterium PS02334
TTGTCGTGCTGGCAACGTCTAGCATTGATGAAGTGGCAGGCGTTGTAGTGCCGATACCTACTTGTGCGTTGGCTGCGATTCCCATAAACAAAAGGGCTGCGAGGGTGTAAAATTGTTTTTTCATTTTAAATGGTATAAATAATTAATAAATTGTTTGGATTATATTTTAATTTAAAAGACCCGAAACATTTTGAGGTGTTTGGTTTTTAAATATGCCTGCTATTATTATAAGAGCAGGATGTTCTCACTAAAGGAGAGATTTACTTTGTGTGGCGAAATGCCTGTTCTGGTAAATTGTATGCTGTTCATGCAATTTGTCTTCACTCCATCTTTGTGATTCCTCTTTTGTCAAAATGGCAAAATCGAGAAACGGCACTATTGAAAAGCGTGGGTTTTTTAAACGGTAAAGTTGTAGAATGACAAGTTTGCGGTTTAAGCAAAAAATGTCGGCGGACGAGAAAATAAAGCGTAATTTTTTAGCTTTTGAGATGCGTTTGGCACATTGTTGCAAACGTATTTTCTGCAGGCTTTTCGTTTTCTGAAGATCGAAATAGCCACAGCATTTGTCTGAATAAAGATGCTGGTTTTATTATTTTTTAAGCTAGTAGGCGAGGGTGCCCCTACAGAAACCACCAATTGTGCTGTGGTTTTTTCTTTGTTTTTTGGAAGGGCATGAAAAAGCGCAGTATCCTTTTTTGAAGCGCTTGCCATTTCCTTTGCCTTTAAAGGTTTGCTTTTTGCTATTGCTTTTTGCGCTTTTTTAAGATAAACAGTGTGGGCATTGGTAATATTGTTTTTGTCGATAAAGACTTTAGCATCTTCTGAAATATATAAAACGGCATCGTTTATTTCAGAAGCCTGAGAAATATCTTTTTGTAATGTGGAGTCTTGAGAAGTAAGATTTGTTTCAGTCCCTTTTGCAATATAAAAAGAATCGCCAAAGATGGTAATTGGCAGCGTATTGATTTCTTTTCCATAGCTGCTTGCCACGGCCAAGAGGACGAGTAAAAGCGAAGTGCAGCATTTGGAAAATTGTTTCATTTTATTTGGCAATTAATTTAGTTCGGCATAGAATTGAATTCCGATGCAAGTTTAGGGAGTAATATTGAATTAAAAAAATAAAGTACTTAACGAATATCATATTCGTTAAGTCTTTTTTTAAGCCTTATCCCCCGTGTTTATTGAGATTATGACATTTATTTAGGCTGTTTTTTTATCGCTTTGTTTTTTTAAAAAATCGATGAATTTTGAAGGTGAAATTCCTGTTTTTTGCACAAAGGCACGGTTAAAAACAGCATGCGAGGCAAAGCCACATTGCTCAGCTAGATAAGCAATTTTGTAATTTGAATAGTCAGGTTCGTTTTTTAACTTGTGAATAATATAGTCTATTCTTAAATCGTTAATATAGCCGTTAAAGTTAGTGCCCTTGTGTTTTTTAATGGCAGCGGTCAGGTAGCCGGCATTGGTGTTAAAATCGCTTGCCATGCTGCTCAAGGAAATATCAGTATAAAGAAAATGCTGTTTTTTTTCAAACGTGCTGAACTGTTTTTCTATTTTTTGGCTCGCTTCGTCGCTCATGGGGATAAGGGCACTTTTTTTAATTTCGGTGTTTTGCCCGCTTTCTTTTTCTATTCCCTTTATTTCTTCTTCTTCATCTTCTTCTATTGCCAGTTTTTGCCTCATGGCTTCTTGTTCTAATTGAGCAATGACGGCAAGAAAATTCTTTTTGTCGCGCTTGGCTTTTAGTACTGCAAAGGTTATGGAGGCTATTGCCAAAACGCCTATTGCAATACTGATAATGGTGAAAAGACTAGCTGTTTTTTTCTTCTCTGTGAGTTGCTCATTTAAAGGAGATATAATCTCTGTTTTATACAGGTTGGCAATAAATGCTGCCTTTTCTGCATAGTTTATTTTTTGAGAGGCTTCCATATATTTTTTTGAATATAAAATGGACTTCCTTGTATCGCCTAGTTTTTCAGCATTTTTGGATGCAATATTATAAAGTTCTAGCTGGGGATTAATAAATTGGACTTTTTTTATATTGATTGCTATCGCTTTTTCACAGTACTCTAGTGATTTTTTATATTCCTTTTTCTGCTGCGAACATATAGCTAGATAATATAAAGAAAGATAGATTTCACGATTTGTTACCATATATTTTTGTGATGCGTTGATGTTTTTTATAGCATCGTCATATCTCCCACGCAGGATTAGATCAAATGTCTCTTCGGCCCAAATACCATGCGATGTATAGAATCCTTCACTTTTCAATTTCTTGACATGACGGATATAATAAGCGGCAGAATCAAGTTTTTTTTGATAATTATAATTCATTGCCAGCCAAGCACAATTATGAATTTTGGTATCTTGCAGATCTATTAGTGTTTCTTTAGGGATGTTCTGATGTGAAGAAATATAGCTGTCTATTGTTCGTATAATTGCTCGATAACCACTAGCTTCTCTCTTAAAATCTCCTATCATGCCATAGATTCTATCGCTGTTTATTGGATGTAATAATGATTTTACATAACTCTCATTAGGGTCGTGCACTTTATTCAATTTTGCTACATATTCTAATGCCTTCTCATTTTGATTGAGGTCAATATAAAAGTAGGCCATGAGCTGAAGATCTTTTTTTAAAAGATGATAATAATTGCTTTTTTGGGCATATTTTATTGACTGCTCTATTGTTTTTATAGCATTGTCTAAATCATTATGAATGCATGCATAATATAAATCACCTATATCATAAAGTGCTATTGCTTTTATGGTGTCATGAGGGTTCCTGCTTAGGATTTCTTCTGAATAAATTTTTATAGAAGGATCCATGTTTTCAGTTGCACGTTCTGCTTTCACAAATAGCTGTTCT
The DNA here is from genome assembly GCA_029959295.1 of Flavobacteriaceae bacterium PS02334. GTDB lineage: Bacteria > Bacteroidota > Bacteroidia > Flavobacteriales > Flavobacteriaceae > Flavobacterium. The sequence continues at coordinate 2,870 of JASCOH010000006.1, forward strand.
AAACTATATTTTGACAGCGAGTCCTTTTGTGCTGTTGCCTGAAAGGCAAGTGCTAAAAGAAATAGGAGGAAGGGGAATTTGTTCATTGTGTAAAGTGTAAGTCGCTGTTAAACAAATGTATGGATTTTATAAGAATTTTTTAAAGGTAATTAATGCTCTCAAGCTTTTCTTGGTTTTGCTATCTTTAGCTTGATAACTTCAAAACCCCGCAGGCCTAAACTTGCAGGGCAATTTGAAGAGGAATTTCCCAGGTAATGAATCGAGAAGTACTATTCATTAGATGGTATAAAATAATTAATTGTTTGACTTTCGGTTTTTAAATATGCGACTATGGAAATATCACTATGCTTACGCTAGCAGGATCAACACTCGGGATATTTAATCTTCTTGTTTCATAAAAACCGGAGTGTTTTACCACTCCGGGCTTATGGCATTATTTGCGTCCACCACAGTTGCAAATAATAGCTTACAACCAACTCTAAATTAATTGTGTCTTTTTAAATAATTCAACATTTGAGGGCTTTCCGCTTTTAAATGTGCCACTCATCTGTGTGCTTGTTTTCTGGTTGCAGTTGCTTGTTTTCTTTCTGCAGTCGCTTCAATTCTTTTTGCAGTTGCTTGTTTTCTAGTAGCAGTTTGCTGTTTTCATTCTGCAGTCGCTTCAATTCTTTTCACAGTTGCTTGTTTTCTAGTTGCAGTTGGCTGTTTTCTTTCTACAGTCGCTTGTTTTCTTTTTTTAGTTCTTGGTTTATTTTATGGTCTTGAATTCAAGCCCTATCACAAGCTTGTATTCTGGGCTGTTGGCGCCAAATATTGACAGGATGTAATTTTTTACTTCTGCGGCCGTCTTGTTGGTGGGATTGTATTTCTGCTGAAAACCTATTGCGAAATCAATCAGTTTTCTAAAGTTGGCACTGTTTTTTCATGCCCTGTTTCGGAAGTTGAAGCCCTGTTTTTTAAATTTTTTGGTTTTCTGTTTTTAGTTGGTATTCACTTTTATTAAAAACCGGAGTGTTTTACCACTCCGGCCTTATGGCCTTATTTGCGCCCACCACAGTTGCAAATAATAGCTTATAACTAACTTTAAATTAATTGTGTCTTTTTAAATAAACTTGCTAGTGGCAAGAACACGATGCTTGCACTAGTCGCTAATTCATTATCCTTTGTAAAAGTTATGGTTGTTTATAAGTAACAAATGTTGGGCAAGAGTTGCTTTTATCAATCCACATATCTCCATTAGAGGTCATTACAAGGGCAAATACTCTTCTTGGAGTTGTTGAAGGAAAGCTGTTTGCCGTTCCAGGAGTACCAAAATAATTCCACGTCGAATTATAGGTATTTCCAGCCCAAGTACCTGTAGAATAATTTGCCACAATTTGTGCGTTTGCATAATTTTGGATGGCACCACTTCCTCCCAATGAAAGCGAACTAAAACGGGTTCCAGATGCAAATATGGGATACTGGAAAACTCCCCAAGCATTAGGATTTGCTGTTGGTACCGTATAATTATCATATATATAAAAAACAAAAGTTTTTCCTGCATAAGCTAACGGTGGAGGCATTGAAACCGCAAGTTGGTTAATAGATGTATTATAATTACACCTAATACCTATCAGATTATAACCAGCATCCATAGCTGATTTTACAGAAGCAACTGGGACTATATATACAGCTCCTGTGGCAGTGGCAGTAGTAATAATGAAATTATTAGTAGAAGTACCGCCAGCTGCGCAACCAGATTCTAAAGTAAATGTACCAGATCCCCCACCATTTTCAGGAGTTCCACTCCCTGATGCGTTGTTAAAACTTACGACTTCCCAAGTTGCGACCGCGCCTGTAAGACCGGTGTTTACTACTTGTGCACTTGAGCCTGAAGGTATAGACACGCTTGTGTTTGCATCAATAGTTTCAGAACCAGCTGGCTTTAGTGTCAATGCTTTTGCAGCAGTTGTGTTTTTGATGGTATAGATACGCCCTTTCATGTTGGCAACGCTTACAGGCAATGTAAATGTTCCGTCAGCTGTGCCGTTAAAAACCACATAATAATCAGTATCTGTTAAGGTGTAAGCGGCGGCTGTAATGCTGGTGTAATTTGGCGCCAATGAACCTGAAATCTGCAGGGTAGAACCTGGTGTTGTAGTGCCGATGCCCACTTGTGCGTTGGCTGTAATTGCCATTACTAAAATGGCTGCTAATGTATAAAGTTGTTTTTTCATTTTGTTGGTATAAATAATTGTTTGGATTAATTTTAATTTTTTCTGTATTAGAAATTGAACATAATTTGGTCGTAGGCGTTGACGAACACCAAATGCGGTAATTTTTTTATCTGCAAGCAGATTGACAAATAGCTCCTGCAGTCACAAAGGCCAAAGGCGTTTGCGTTTCCTGAAATAATAGCAACAGCTACAAAACTTACTACGGATATAGAAGAACTATTAGTCTAGTTCACTAGGATGGGGGGTGTAGCAGTAAGCTTTGTATAGTGTTGCTGTGCAGTGATTCTTTAAAAAAGAGCGGTGTTTTTTCAGAATAGCCAAGGATGGCTTTTGTTTCGATTGCGGTAATGCTTTGGCTGTTTCCCATTGAAGAATTGGCTTCTGCAGTCAGGTTGGTTTCTGAAGCGCTTTTGAACTGTGCTCCATGACCAGTGAAAAGGCTTCCTTTGTTCAAGAAAATGATACTATCTGGATCGGCATGAAGATTTCCTTTGGAAATATCAAAAATACCGCCGTTTACGACAAGTGATTGCTTAATACTCAATTCGCCGATAAGAGCTACCGTCTTCGGGTTTCTAATTTCAAGATGGCTGATAGAACTGTTGGTGCTTTTGATCGTTCGGTTTTGGTCGCTTTTTAAAATCAGGCTTCCTTGTCCGATAACGTCAGTATTTACTAAAGTTAGGTCCCCAGTCAAGATGATGTCTGTGTTTTTTGAAATATAAAACTCAGTATTTGAAATATATAGATTGTTTTGGGAGGCAAAAATTTCAGGCTTTTGCTGAAAGAGTGAATCAGTTTCTGAGGCGTGCAAAAAACCGTTGCTCAAGAGTAGCAATGTAAGAAAAAGGCTGTATAAAAAAGCAATATACTTTTTCGCCATGATGGGCAGTTTTGATTTGTTTATGGTTAACAGCAACAAAGTTAGGCTCATTACTTAAAGAAAGTGTAAAACAAGAAAAAAGTCGATGAAATAGTTAATTTTACCGATTAAGTGCATGTTTTTCAGAAAATTCAAAAAAAAAGTACTCATTTTTGAATGGTTTTGCAGGTTGTAGCATGTCTTTTTTAAGGTCAAAAAGCACCTTTCTACTCTTGAATCTTCGTTTAGGCTCTTTGTATAAATTATTTTGAAATTGATTGGTTGTTTTAATAAATAAATTATATTTAGGTCTGAAAAAGGATAGTTTATGCTGAAAAGGTACATTGCTTTCTTTATTTTTATATTGCCGTTGGCCTGCATTGCACAGCAGGTGGCTGACAGCATTAAGAAACCTCGTGCGTCTGCTGAATTTGTCGAGCTTTATGATGACGACATCAAAGTGCGCCTTGGCTTCAGCAACAGCTTTAATTCTTTTAGGATCAAGGACGGTTCGGCCAATCTTGATTTTACGCTGATGCCCAACCAGCGCCTGCGTTCTACCCTGACTTTTATGTATAAGTTTATTGAAATTGACCTGGGCTACACGCCAGAGTTCATCCGTTTTAACAAAGACGACGAAATCAGGGGCAAGACCAAGTTTATCAACTTTGGGACGCGCTTATATTTCAAACATTGGATGCAGAACATTCAGTATGCCAAAACAGAAGGTTTTTATGTAGATAAGGATGATTTGGGAATCACCGAAAATATATTGTTTCCTGATTTTAAAGTGCGAAAGATAGGAGGAAGCACTTCTTATATTTTTAATCCAAATTTTTCATTTCGGGCTATTTTTCTGCAGAGCGAATGGCAGAAGAAGAGCGCAGGGAGTTTTGTGCCGACCTTCAGCTATTATTTTACGCGGATAAGAGACAATAATCCAAGCGAAGACAACAGCATTGATGTTTCTATTGGTCCTTCCTATTATTATAATTGGGTAATAAAGGAACATTTTTTAGTTGCCGCAGGCGCTTATGGTGGCCTTGGCTACAATTATACAAAGACGACCTACAAAGACGGCATGCCTAGTGAAAAGCTGGACGGAATTTCTTTCCAGTCGCAGTTGAGGCTTACTTTGGGCTATAATTCCAATCGGTTTTACACCGGAGCGACTGCCAGCTTCGATGCTTTTTACTATGACGCCGACCCTCGAATCCATGTGCAGGACCAGCAGCGTTTTTTTGAGTTTTATGTGGGCTACCGTTTCAAGGGGCCTGATAAAGTGGGCAAATTTTTAGACGATCCGTTGCAGGCGGTTAAGAAAACAAATTAAAAGAAGGAATATGATATGTAAAAATTGCGGAAATACATTCGAAGGAAATTATTGCAGCAACTGCGGTCAGCCTGCAGAAACGCATGCTATAGACATGCATTTTGTAGCGCACGATCTTAGGCATGGGCTGTTTCATGTTGACGGAGGCATATTTTATTCGGCCAGGGAATTGTTCAGCAGGCCAGGACATGCCGTTCGTGACTATCTTGAGGGCAAAAGAATCCAGCATTACAAGCCGATTTCGATGCTGATTGTTTTGGCTTCATTTTATGGCTTATTTTACCACGCCCTTGGAATCAATATTTTTAATGCAAAAACAGACCATCTTTTTGATTACAGCGAAATCAACGAATGGATCATACACCATTTTTCAATTATCACTTTATTGATACTGCCAATAGCCTCTTTGACTTCTTTTTTGATATTTCGCAAGCAAGGATATAATTTTACGGAACATGTGATCTTGAATTCTTTTTACAGCTGCCAAAAACTTTGGGTAAGGATTTTTACGCTCCCCTTATTTTTGCTGGTAAAAGACTCAGGTGCTTTTATGCAGTGGTTGCTGTTGCCTGATCTTGTTTTGATGCTCTGGTGTTATATGCAGTTTTTTAATAAATTGCCAAAAGCGAAGGTTTTCTTCTTGACGCTTTTAGTTGCAGTTATTACCCTGCTTTTGGTAGCGATTATATCGACAGTTATACTTTTCTTAGTTTTATGAGATTGCTGAACATAAAAAAACCTACTTCATAGAGTAGGTTTTTTTATAAGGCAAAAGAATATTATTTCTTAGCATTTGCTGCTGCTTCAATAACTTTCAGTACTTCTTCTGGGTGAGACAGCATCACGACGTGGCTTGCTTCAATTTCTGTAGTTTTTGCATTGGCTCTTTTTGACATGAATCTTTGTAAATCAGGATGTATCGACTTGTCGCTTTTGGCTAAAACATACCAGCTTGGTTTTGTCTTCCATGCCGGAACACCGCTTTTTTCAGCAAATACATTTTGTGCTCCAGGAGTTTGGGTAGCAAAGATCAGGTTTTGCTCTTTTTCTTTTAAATCTTGGGCAAATACGGTTTTAACGCCTTCTAGCGTAAGGTAAAGAAAGTTGCCTGATGGCTGCAAATAGTTGCCAATTGTTACCGCAGGACCTTTTGCGGATAAAGAAGCAAGCGATTCTCCTGAATCTGGAACTAACGCAGCTACATAAACCAGTCCTGTAACTTTTGGATCATTTCCTGCTTGGGTAATTACAAAACCGCCCCAAGAATGACCTACTAAAATAACATTTCCTTTAGCCTGGTCAATGGCTCTTTGCGTAGCGGCAACATCATCGGCAAGCGATGTAATCGGGTTTTGTACAGAAATTACAGGATATCCTTTTGCTTGCAATGCCGTAATTTGGTTTGACCAGGAAGAACCGTCAGCCCAAATTCCGTGGACAAAAATGATGGTTGGTTTTTCAGCAGTGGACTTTTGAGAAAAAGAAGTGAAAGAGCTAAGCAATAGCAAAGCTGCGAATGTAAAAAATTTGATTGTTTTCATGTTGATATAATTTTAGTTTCATTATTATGATGCAAAGTTGCGACAGAAGGCCAGTAAAGTCGATGGACATATTTCCTGAATCCATGACGATTTTTCCTGAATGCGACTTTTAAGTGAAATTTCTAAATTATTTATAAAACAATACGGTATTCAATATTTAAATCAGCTCTTGCTTCCTAAAATCAGATGGGCTCAGCTGGGTATGTTTCTTGAAAAAGCGGCTGAAATGCGAAGCGTCTTCAAAGCCCAGTTCAAAAGCAATTTCTTTGGAAGTTTTATCGGTGTAGAAAAAAAGCCTCTTTGCTTCGCTGATAATGCGTTCTTGGATGATCTGCGACGGCGATTTATAGCGGTACTGCAAGAAGAGATTGGAAAGTGTTTTTGGAGATTTGTTTAGCAAGTCGGCATAATATTGTACGGCATGGCTGGTTTTGTAGTGAAGGTAAACCAAGGCATTGAACTCTCTGATGAGGTCGAATTTATCATCGGCCAGAGGCAAGTTATCTGTAACTTGTGATTTGGCGAGTCGGGTCGTAATTATAATCAGTCTTTTCAAGAGCATCTGCAGCATGTCAGTCTTTATCGTGTCTATCGTTTCAAATTCCTCGATAAACATTTCCTGCAAATTTTCAAGCTTTGCGCGGTGGGAATCATCGAGAGAAAGAAACAAAGTGCCGGTGAATCCGAAAAATAAAAAGCCAATGCAGCTGATAATGGGATTGTTGTCAATCAGGCAGTAAAAATCTCTGTTGTATTGCCAGATGGCTATTTTTTCAGGATGCTCGAAGGAGAAAGTTTCATTGGAAACCAGTGGCAACAAGCTCCAGGCAGGAAATTGATAAGCGATGCCGTTGATCGTGACTTCCTGTTCTTCGGCAGTATTAAACACTATGGTCAGAAGCTCTTCTTTTTCAGTAGTTTTTCTCAAGCGCTCATCAAGTCCCGTTTCACCGTAGATGAAATATACTTTTCCATTCGTTTTCGGGACAGTGTGTTCTAGATACATGGAGATAGCCGATTATATTTTGCAAACAGATTTATGAAATTAAAAACAGTGCATTCTTGAAATGCAGTTGTAAATATATAAAATAAAAAAATCCCAAACTCAATTAAGAGTTTGGGATTTAAAGTTTAAAAAGTGCTTTTATCTTTTAATAATCTTTAAAGTTTTAGCCTGATTGTCTGCTTGTACTTTTACGAGGTAAGTTCCTGCGCTTAGCTTTGAAACATCTACTTTTGCTTCGTTGGCATTTATTGTTTTTGCAATTACTTCTTGTCCTAGCAGGTTATAAATCGAAACAGCTGTGATTTCATCGCTGAAAGAAATTGTCAGGATATTATCTACAGGGTTTGGATAGGCTTTTAAAGCGGCAATTGCTTGTTGTTCGCCAACTTCTAAAGGAGGATTTCCTGGACAGGTGAGATTGAAAGGTGCATTTCTATCGGTGTTTGCAGTGCCATCGCCTAAGGTTCCGTCAATATTCCTTCCCCAAACCCAGAGGCTGCCGTCGCTTTTTATAGCCAAGCTGTGTGCAAAGCCACCAACAGCGGTCTGCCAATTTGTGGCAACTCCAATTTTTGTCGGTACTAATTTATTTACAAAAGTTCCGTCACCGACCCGCCCGTCGCCGTTATATCCCCACGACCAGACTGTGCCGTCTGTTTTTGTAGCTATTGCGTGTTCGGTTCCTGCAGAAATAGTCAGCCAGTTGGTTGCAGTTCCGATTTGAGTAGGCACAGTTTTGTCTACCGTAGTGCCGTCTCCCAATTTCCCGGCATAATTATTGCCCCAAGCCCATAGTGTTCCGTCTGTTTTTATGGCATAAGTAGAATTAGCTCCTACGGCAATAGCCTTCCAGTTAGTTGCAGTGCCTACTTGAATTGGAACACGGCTATTAGCTGTAGTTCCATTACCGAATTGCCCTCCATTATATCCCCAAATCCAAATCGTACCATCAGATTTTAAGCCTACGGAGTGCACATTGCCGGCACCAACGCTAGTCCAGTTTGTTGCGTCGTCTACTTGTACTGGCGATCTGAAATCGGTTGTAGAGCCTATGCCTAATTGGCCATATTCGTTGCGTCCCATGGCCCAAAGTGTTCCATTGGTTTTTACTGCGATAGTGTGCTCAGATCCTGGCGCTACACTTTTCCAGTTGGTGTCAGTTCCTACCTGGGTTGGCGTTCTTACGCTGTTTACTGTGTTTACTCCCAGTCCTCCATAGCCATTGGTTCCCCAAGCCCATAGTGTTCCATTTGTTTTTATTGCAAATGTATTAGATTGTCTTGCATATACTCTTTGAAAATCGCTTGTGGTTCCAATTCGTGTCAGGGTAAGTCTGTCAACAAAAGTATTGTCGCCCAATTCACCAAAGTCATTGCGTCCTGAACCCCAAAGCGTGCCGTCTGATTTTACTACGAAGCTATTCGAAGCTCCTCCGGCAACAGCTATAACGCATGCTACCGGTGGCGGTACTGCAATGCTGATCACATTTTTAAAAACAGGACCCCAAACATTTGTGTTGTCTTTTATGCGGACGTTGAAAACATGCAATCCGGCTGTTTGCGGTACAGCAACTTCCGCATTGAAAATCTTTTCAAAGGCGCTGTTAAAATTGCCATCGAATGCCAAAAGCACTGTTCCGTTGCCTTGTCCTGGATCATTGTCCCAGAAGCATTCTGCTTGAGAAATGGCAAGTGGCGTTGAAGTGACAAGACTGCTGACGTTAATTACATTAGTGAAAACAGGTCCCCAAACTCCGGTATTGTCTTTAATTCGGATATTGAATTTGTGCAATCCTGCGGCTGGTGCAGTGATTCCTGTTTTTGACAATTGCTCGAAAGCGCTTGCGAAATTTCCATCGGCTGCTAAAACTGCGGTACCGTTGCCTTGCCCTGGATCAGTATCCCAAAAATATTCAGCTTGTGATATGCTGACTACTGTTGATGTTACGAGTTGGGTCACATTAATTACATTGGTAAAAACCGGTCCCCAAGCACCAGTGTTGTCTTTTACACGGATGTTGAATTTGTGCAATCCCGCACTAGGCGCGGCTATTCCTGTTTTTGACAATTGCTCGAAAGCGCTTGCAAAATTTCCATCGGCTGCTAAAACTGCAGTACCGTTTCCTTGTCCTGGATCGGTATCCCAAAAATATTCGGCTTGATTTATCGACGTCTGCGCTTGGCAAAAGAATATCGATAAAAGAGCCAGAACAATTAAAAATTGTTTTTTCATCTTATCTTGTGATTATAAATTATTTAGAGTAGCCAGAACCGATAACATTTAATGTAGAGGTACCTACATTGATTGTTCTTGGTGTGCTTAAATAATTTATCTGTGGCTTAACGCCAACGTTTGCAGGCCAGTAGTTGTTCCAGCTGTTTGAACCTCCTAAGTTACCGATGTCATTTCTAGTCAAATCTAAATCAGTATATTCTACTGCTGGAGAACCCGCATTGACATTGGCACCAGAAACAGTGTGGCTATTTGCGTTAACTGTAAAATCTCCCATAGTATTTGATCCTTGATTAGCCACATTGTTTAGAAGAAAAGTAACTCCAGACATGTTGTAGTAAGCAGATACAGTTGCGTTAGCGTTGTAATTGTAAATTACATAATCATTTCCAGAAGTCAATACATTATTGTAGATAGAAATATTTCCGGTATTTCCTGATGCTAAGTTGATTGAGACTCCTTCACCAAACTGGCCACCGCCGTTAGTGCTTGTGTCTGCTACATTATTAGTAATTTCATTAGTGCTTCCATTTTTTACAGCCCAAATATTGAATGAACCTTGCGTAAGGAAGTTGTTTAAGAATTTAAAGATGTAATTTTTTTGGCTATTTGAAATACCATAAGAAACAATATTGGCAATGATTTCAATGTCATCAGTAGCTAAGCTTGTATCTGCAGGGTCATTTCCATTTGATATAAACAAAGAACTAAATATGTTTCCTGTGCATCTTCCATGTGATATACCAGTTTCGTTTTCTACAGTACATCCTGAGAGATTGGCCGTAGTGTTTGCTCTAGCGGCATCAAAAAAAACTATTAGAGAGTTAAAGACGTTTAAAGTAGTTCTTCCACCAGTTGTTGCGCCAGAAACAGTAACACTGCCGACATTTGCATTGTGTATTGTCACAACTCTTCCTGCAAGAGGTGACACTACAATGTTTCCTTGCAATTTATATCTTTCAAAATTGGTTTCAGAAACAAAAGTCAATGATTTGTTTATTGTCAAGTTTTCAATATAAGCGGCTCCTGCAGCTTTTGGCTTGATGATGATTCGATCCCCGTTTGCGGAAGCTGTAATAGCAGCTGTAATTGTTGAGTAAGCACCATTGGCACCATTTTCTCTAACATACAAATCTGCGGCGGAAGCCAGGTTTGCAAATAAACCTGCAATTGCAATAAAAAGTAACTGTTTTTTCATGTTTGTGTTTTTAAGCTGTCCGAGATTTTTGAGGGTCTCAGATTTTTATTAATAATTAGTATGAGGTATTAGGTTTGGTTTTTTGGCAAAGATTTTTAATTCTATTTATGTTTTATTTTTAAGGAAATTTCTTAAGGCTTACAAACATAGATAATATAAACTATTTGGAAAACAATTATTAGATTATCAAATGTTAATTTTTTTGTGTTTTCGAAATTCTTAGGGATAAAGTCTAGTATTACTTCGTTAAAATATTCTATTTGATAAAAGATTGCTTAACTAAATCTGTATGTCATGCTGAAGAGCAGGTTGTAATTCTTTTCATCTTTGTTGAACTTCTATTTAAAACTTTAATTGCAACTCAAAAATATGTCAAAAGCAAATGACAATTTTAACCGATGTACAAACAGCAGTTTTAAGATGAAATTCGTCGAAATCTAAACTAAATTCGTTTTTAAGAAAGAATAGAAATTAAAGGTTTTCAGGCAAAACCAGAAATTTTTCCTTTTTGTGGACAGAAAGCGAAATGGTCTGCATGGTCTTGAGAATAAGAATTTGAAAAAAAGGAAAGCAGCAGTAGTAAAGAAATCTGTTTGAATATTTTAAGCATATAAAAAGAAGGTAATTTTATAATTTGATGCAAAAAAGTAGGCAATATAAAAATTATTTGCAGACGCTAGAAAAATCCAGCCTTAATTTAAATTAAAGATTTTTCTGATAACATTGCATAAAAAATGGGATAGCCTAGAAATTTCTAAACTATCCCACTATGTGGAGAATATCGGATTCGAACCGACCACCTCTTGCCTGCCAGGCAAGCGCTCTAGCCAAATGAGCTAATCCCCCAAAAACCGATAGCAAATAAAGTCAATTAATTTGCAAAAACCAAATCTCGATACAAAAAGAACCAATTCATTTGCAAAGCAGGCAATCTTCTTAAATAACCTTAAATTTCTTATAGACTAAACAAAACTCCAACTAGACTTCATTTTTACCAAAACAAGATTTTACATTTGAATAAAATGCACCAAAGCCATATGTACTCCATGCTTAAGGCACATGTAAAGCATACTTAAAGCGTACCCGTGGTACCTAGCAAATAATTCAAATTCTTTGCAAAACCCAAAATTCATGGCGAAAAATCCACAACTCATTCTTATCTTTGGGCAAACAATTAGCCCAATGACACAAGACAGAGGTAGCTTGCAAACTACCATACAAAATAAGATTGCCACGGTTGAATTCGGGCATCCGGCGAGCAATTCATTTCCGAGCGAGTTATTGCAACGCTTGACAGACGAGTTGAACACGCTCAGCGAGAACAGCCAGATTAGCTTGATTATATTGAAAAGCCAAGGCGAAGGCGCATTTTGTGCAGGCGCTTCTTTTAATGAACTGCTGGCAGTTTCTGATTTAATCGAAGGCACAGCATTCTTCTCCGGATTTGCAAACGTAATCAACGCCATGCGAAAATGCTCTAAATTAATCATCGGAAGAATACACGGAAAAGCCGTCGGAGGCGGGGTAGGCCTGGCATCCGCCTGTGATTATGCTTTTGCAACAGCAGAAAGCTCAGTGAAATTATCAGAATTAGCCATAGGAATCGGCCCTTTCGTGATAGAACCAGCCGTATCCAGAAAAATAGGAAAAAGCGCTTTGGCAGAAATGACCTTGGCCGCTCACGAATGGAAAAGCGCGGCTTGGGCCAATGAAAAAGGCTTGTACGCCAAGGTTTTCCAAACCACAGAAGAATTAGACAAAGAACTTCAAGCGTTTACTGCAAAGTTGAGTTCCTATAATCCAGAAGCGCTGTCAGAGATGAAGAAAGTGCTTTGGGAAAACACACAAAACTGGGATTCCCTGCTTTATGAAAGGGCATCTGTTTCTGGAAGATTGGTTTTGTCAGATTTTACCAAAAATGCCCTTAACCAATTCAAAAAGTAACTAAATTTGCATACTAATTAAAATAGAATGAGTAAAATCAGAATTACCAAGCAATTTAGCTTTGAAACCGGACACGCCCTTTACGGCTATGACGGGAAATGCAAGAACGTCCACGGGCACAGCTATAAATTGTCGGTAACCGTTATCGGAACTCCAATAACAGACAGCACAAATGTAAAATTCGGAATGGTAATCGATTTCTCTGACTTGAAGAAAATAGTTCGCGAAGAAATCGTGGATGTCTTTGACCACGCTACCGTGTTTAACCAAAATACGCCGCATATCGAATTGGCAAATGAATTGAAAAGCAGAGACCACCACGTGATATTGGTAGATTATCAGCCAACAAGCGAAAACATGGTTATCGACTTCGCCGCCAAGATTAAAAGCAGGTTGCCAGAAAACATTGCGCTGCATTCCTTAAGGCTTCAAGAAACAGAAACCTCTTTTGCAGAATGGTTTCAAAGCGATAATCAGTAATTAGCAAAAAGGCAAAAGGCAAAAGTCGCCAAAATGGCTTAGCGCCTTAGAACCTTAGCACCTCAAAGAATGAACTCGAACAAACTCAACAAATACGACAAAGCTTACCTCCGCATCGCAAAAGAATGGAGCAGGCTGTCCTATTGCAGAAGAAAGCAAGTTGGCGCAATTATTGTAAAAGACAGGATGATCATTTCTGACGGATACAACGGCACGCCCTCCGGATTTGAGAATTGCTGTGAAAGCGAAGACGGATTGACATTGTGGTATGTGCTGCATGCAGAAGCAAATGCAATATTAAAAGTAGCTGGTTCAACGCAGTCTTGCGATAAGGCTACACTTTATATTACTTTGTCGCCTTGCAAAGAATGCAGCAAATTAATCCATCAATCCGGAATAAAAAGGGTTGTCTATCAAGACGGCTACAAAGACGAATCAGGAATACAATTTTTAAAAGATGCTGGCGTTGAGGTAGTGCATATCTCAGAAACCGAAATGAATGAAAAACAGTAAGATATATTTGCCTTTTGTCATTTTTGCCGCTCTCGCACTCGGAGTGGTTTTGGGAGGGATGCTCAATTTCCCGACCCAGGGCGTAGCTTTTTCTAAAGCCAATCCTAGAAATAAGCTAAACAAGCTTCTCGATTTTATAGACCGTGAATATGTCGATAATGTCAATACGGATTCCATTGTAGATCTTACGGTTACAGGAATTCTAGACAAGCTTGATCCGCATTCGGTTTACATTGCCAAGAACGAATTAGAGCAGGTTTCCCAAAGCATGAAAGGTGATTTTGTGGGAATCGGAGTCAATTTTTACATGTATAACGATACGGTCGCAGTCATAAAGCCAGTCGAAGGCGGTCCTTCTGAAAAAGCAGGAATCAAGTCGGGCGATAGAATTCTCTTTGCTGACAATTACAAGCTCTTCGGTAAAAAAATCACAAACGACACTTTGTTTTCCAAGCTAAAAGGAACTGTCGGTTCCGAAGTAGAACTTACTATTTATAGAAAAAATACCAACAAGAAATTAAAAGTAACCGTAAAAAGAGATATAGTTCCAATCAAAAGCGTCGATGTTGCCGTAATGGTAAATCCGACTGTTGGCTATATTAAAGTCAATCGCTTTGCAGAAACAACTTACGATGAATTCGAAAAAGGCTTGTTAGATTTAAAGAAAAAAGGAGCCAAATCAATGATTGTCGATGTTCGTGACAACGGAGGAGGTTATCTAGAAAAAGCCATTGAAATTGCCGATGATTTTTTGAAAGATGATGCTTTAATCGTATTTACAAAAAACAAAAAAGGCAGAATAGACAAGACTTACGCCACAAACGACGGAAGCTTTGAGAATGGAAAACTTTATATTTTAATCAATGAAAACAGTGCTTCCGCAAGTGAAATTTTAGCAGGAGCCATTCAAGATAACGACCGAGGTCTAATCGTAGGGAGACGTTCTTTCGGAAAAGGTTTGGTGCAAAGAGAAATGCCTTTGGGCGATGGTTCTGCCGTAAGATTAACGGTGGCAAGATATTATACGCCAACCGGAAGATCGATCCAAAAGTCTTACGAAAAAGGAAGCGAAGAATATTTCAAGGAATTCGAAAAGCGTTTCGACTCAGGAGAATTATACAAATCAGATAGCATAAAAGTAGCTGATACCTTGAAATTTCGAACTCCAAAAGGCAGAATTGTGTATGGCGGTGGCGGTATCGTTCCAGATATTTTCGTGCCTTTAGAAGTAGAACACGGCGAAGAAAGCATTGCTTATATGATGCAGTCTGGTTTGGTGGGTTATTTTGCTTTTGAACAATTAGACAAAAACCGCAATGACTTTAAAGGATTGAATTTTCAGCAATTCCAAGATAAAATGCACAATACGGATGCCTACTTCAATGCTTTCCAGAAATATTTGGTAAAAAATGCGGTGCTTTTAGATTTGAAACATACTAAAAATCTTGTCAAGCGTTACCTGACGGCCGAATTTGCAAGACAATTATTCGGAGACGATAAATATTATGAAATCGTATTGAAAGAAGATGCGATGATTAAAGCCGTTTTGGAGAGTAAATAAAAAGTTTACCGCAGATTACTTCGTCAATTCGACCTTCGGTCTCGGGTCGCAGATTTTTTACAATTATAATAAAACAGATTTTACAAATTGAATTCATGTTAATTTGTAAAATCTGTGTTGAAAAATTTATTTTAAATCTGCGAATCTGTGGTTATTTTATTTTCGAATGCTATCGTGAACCTGAGAATGTTTTCCTTCGTTCCATAAAGTCAGAATATCGGTGGCAACAGATGCGCCACTTCCTGCAGCAATTGACAATTGGCTTCTCCAGCCCGCCAAAGTTCCAACGACATAGATTCCTTCCGAAACCAGATGATCTTCATTTTGGAGCTGAATTCTATTCTTTTCCACAATCGCCTTTTTATGCGGAATTACATATTGCATCAATCCTTCAATCGCAAAAGTATTTGAAGCATTAATTGCCACAACAATCATTTTTGTCTGATAAGAAGCTTTGTTCGTTACAACCGTAAAATTTGGATATTGTCCGTCAACACGCAAAACTTTTTCGTTTGAAATCTGCTGAATTTGAGGATAAAGATTTGTCAATTGTTCGATGCTTTCCGACATAATTTCCGAGCCTAATTTTCCAGCTGGGATTCCGTAAGCATTATTGAATAAGGCATCTTGAAGATTTGATGCTTTTTGGTGTGTAAAAATTCCGATTTTTTTGTCGGCTGCAAAAGCTTTGTTTCCGGCAGAACCTAAAACCAAGGCGCACGACATTCCTGAAACGCCACCGCCAATTATTAAAACGTCAAACATGGAATTATCTGTCTTTAGTTTTCTCTTCGATCATTTTCGACATTCTAAAAATCAAAAGAATGAAAATGGCGCAAAAAGAAGCGGCAATACCGATTAAACCTACCACGCTGTCGCCTTCAAAAAGATGATCGAAGTCTAAAATGGTGATATTGAAAACGATTAATGCTAAGGCTAAAAATATTAATATGTAAGTGAAAATCTTCATTATAAGATGGGTGTCTATTTATGAGACTGTGAAATTAATAAAATCTATTTTAGATGAAAAGCCCTTTAACATTGGCGCCAAATAATTTAACAGCAATCGCTAACAATATGACTCCAAATATTTTTCTGATGACTCCAAGGCCGTTTTCACCGAGCAATTTCTCGATTTTGGCAGAAGACTTTAGAACTGCGAAAACTACAATTATATTTATGATAATCGCTACAATTATATTTATTTTTTCATATTCGGCACGAAGCGAAAGAATCGTGGTCATTGTTCCGGCTCCAGCGATTAATGGAAAAGCAATTGGCACAATGGAAGCCGTGCTCGGATTGTCTTCTTTGTATAAACGAATTCCGAGAATCATTTCCAAAGCAAGAAAAAACAACACGAAAGAACCTGCAACGGCAAAAGAACTCGCGTTAATTCCGATCAATTTCAATATTTCTTCACCTACAAAAAGAAAAGCAATCATAATGACACAAGCCACGATGGAAGCTTTTTCAGATTGAATATGGCCTACTTTTGAACGCAAATCAACGATAATCGGAATGCTTCCGACAATATCAATTACTGCGAACAAAACCATACTTATTGTAAAAATTTCTCTCCAATCAAATCCCATGACAAATGCTTTTTTGAAGCTGCAAAATTATTTTATTTAAATAAGAAATAAGCTAACTATACGTTAATTTTTTATTACGATAAAATACTGAAAATCAATTTTTTATATTTCGAAGTTAAAATCTGCATTCATAAATCATAAATCTTAAATTTAGTTTTATCTTTGCAAAATGTTTCAATTAGGAAAAACCATTGTCTCTGAAGACATATTAGAAAAGGAATTTGTGTGCAATCTTTCAGCTTGCAAAGGCGCTTGTTGCGTTGACGGCGATGCTGGAGCGCCATTAAATGAAGAGGAAACCAAAATTTTGGAAGCCATTTATCCAAAAGTAAAACCATTTCTTCGCAAAGAGGGAATTGCCGCAATCGAAGCGCAAGGAACCTGGGTAACGGGAACCGACGGCGACTTAGAAACGCCTTTAATTGATAATAAAGATTGTGCTTACGTCATCTTCGACGGAAAAACGGCGCTTTGCGGTATCGAGCAAGCTTATAATCAAGGAATAATCGACTGGAAAAAACCTGTTTCGTGTCATTTGTATCCTATCAGAATTAAGGATTTCTCAGAATTTGCTGCAGTTAATTACGACAAGTGGGATATTTGCGACGATGCCTGTTCATTAGGCAAAGAATTGGAAGTTCCGGTTTACAAATTTGTCAAAGAAGCATTAATTCGCCGTTTTGGTGAAGATTGGTATATGGAACTTGAGAAAGTGGCCGAAGAGTTAAAAAACCAATAAATTTTCTTTATTCTTTTTAGGAAATTCTTCATACAGAGATTCCTATATTTCACAGGCGATTACGACGTTTTATGTTTTGTAATTGTTTGTTTTTCAATATATTATATTTTGCAATAAAAATCACAGTAAAATTTTGCGTTGTTCAAAACTATGCCCAATTGTGGATAAGTTTGGCTTTTTTAAACCGTAAGAAATGACAATCTTTGTATCTCTGAAATAACGAAAAATCCTTTTTCGCAACACAATAAAAGTCAACCGAATATGTCTGCAATAGAACCAATTTTACAAGAAAACAAAAACCGATTTGTCATTTTTCCTATAAAACACCACGATATCTGGGATTGGTATAAGAAGATGGAAGCTAGTTTTTGGACAGCTGAAGAAATTGACTTGCACCAAGATTTAAATGACTGGAATAACAAATTAAATAGTGACGAAAAATATTTCATCAAGCACATTCTTGCTTTTTTCGCCGCTTCTGACGGAATTGTAAATGAAAATTTAGCTGAAAATTTCGTAAATGAAGTGCAATACGCGGAAGCGAAATTCTTTTATGGTTTCCAAATTATGATGGAGAATATTCACAGTGAAACTTATTCGTTGTTGATTGATACCTATGTTAAAGATGAAACTGAAAAAGACCAATTGTTTCGTGCTTTGGAAGTTTTTCCAGCGATCAAAAAGAAAGCAGACTGGGCTTTAAAATGGATTGATTCTGATTCTTTTGCAGAAAGACTAATCGCTTTTGCTGCAGTAGAAGGAATCTTTTTCTCTGGAGCTTTCTGTTCTATTTTTTGGTTGAAAAAACGCGGTTTGATGCCAGGACTTACTTTTTCAAATGAATTAATTTCTCGTGACGAAGGTGTTCACTGTGATTTTGCGGTGCATTTGCACAACCATCACTTGATCAATAAAGTTTCAAAAGAAAGAATCAAAGAAATTTTGGTGGATGCTCTTGATATTGAAAGAGAATTTATCACAGAATCTTTGCCGGCAAGTTTGATCGGAATGAACGCGACTTTGATGGCGCAATATTTAGAGTTTGTAACCGACAGATTATTAGTAGAGTTAGGATGCGAAAGAGTTTATAATTCTTCAAATCCGTTTGATTTTATGGATATGATTTCGTTGCAAGGAAAGACAAATTTCTTTGAAAAACGTGTTTCTGAATACCAAAAAGCAGGTGTGATGAACAGCGGGTCTCAAGGAGATAGCGATTCTCAGAAAATTAGCTTTGATGCTGATTTCTAAAAAGTTGCAAGGAATCTAAGTTTTGCTTTGCGTCTTAGCGCCTTTGCGAGAAGAATAAAAAAAATGAAAGCGCGAAAGCGTAAATGAAAACACTCAAAATTCGAAAAATATGTATGTAGTAAAAAGAGACGGCAATAGAGAGCCGGTAATGTTTGATAAAATTACGGATAGAGTAAGTAAATTATGCTACGGATTAAACGATTTGGTTGATCCAGTAAAAGTAGCAATGCGTGTTATTGAAGGTCTTTATGACGGAGTTACGACTTCTGAATTAGACAACCTTGCGGCTGAAACAGCGGCGTCAATGACGATTTCGCACCCAGATTATGCACAATTGGCGGCTAGAATTGCGGTTTCTAATTTGCATAAGAATACCAAAAAGTCGTTCTCAGAAACGATGAACGATATGTACCATTATATCAATCCAAGAACCGGAACTGCGGCGCCGTTATTGGCGGATGACGTACACGAAATTATCCAAAAAAATGCTCAGGCATTGGATTCTGTAATTATTTATAACAGAGATTTTAACTACGATTACTTCGGATTTAAAACTTTAGAGCGTTCTTACTTGCTGAAAATCAATGGCAAAATCGTTGAAAGACCACAACACATGTTGATGCGTGTTTCTGTGGGAATTCACAAAGAAGATATTGCTTCTGCGATTGAAACGTATGAATTAATGTCTAAAAAATTCTTCACGCACGCAACGCCGACACTTTTCAACGCAGGAACTCCAAAACCACAGATGTCGTCTTGTTTCTTATTGACAATGAAGGACGACAGTATTGACGGAATTTACGATACCTTAAAACAAACGGCTAAAATCTCGCAATCTGCGGGAGGAATTGGTCTTGCAATTCACAACGTGAGAGCGACAGGTTCATACATCAGCGGTACAAACGGAACTTCAAACGGAATTGTTCCGATGTTGAGAGTGTATGATATGACGGCTCGTTATGTGGATCAAGGTGGTGGAAAACGTAAAGGTAGTTTTGCAATGTACATCGAGCCTTGGCACGCGGATATTTTTGATTTCCTTGATTTGAGAAAAAATCACGGTAAGGAAGAAATGAGAACTCGTGACTTATTTTTAGGAATGTGGATTCCGGATTTGTTCATGAAACGTGTTCAAGAAGATACCACTTGGACTTTAATGTGCCCGAACGAATGTCCAGGATTATCTGACGTTCACAGTGAAGAATTCGATAAATTATACTTAGGATACGAAGCTGCTGGAAAAGGTAGAAAAACAGTTAAAGCAAGAGAAATTTGGGAAAAAATCTTAGAATCTCAAGTAGAAACGGGTCTTCCTTATATGTTGTACAAAGATGCGGCGAACAGAAAATCGAACCAAAAGAATTTAGGAACAATCCGTTCGTCAAATTTATGTACAGAAATCATCGAATTTACATCTCCGGATGAAGTTGCAGTTTGTAACTTGGCTTCGATCTCGTTGCCGATGTTTGTTGAAAACGGAAAATTTGACCACCAAAAATTATTTGATGTTACCAAACGCGTGACATTGAACTTGAATAAAGTAATTGACAGAAATTATTATCCTGTAATTGAAGCTGAAAATTCAAATACGCGCCACAGACCAGTTGGTCTTGGTGTGCAAGGTTTGGCAGATGCTTTCATCTTGTTGAGAATGCCTTTCACAAGTGATGAAGCTAAGAAATTGAACCAAGAAATTTTCGAAACGCTTTATTTCGCAGCGGTTACCGCTTCTATGGAATTGGCAAAAGTTGAAGGCCCATATTCAACTTTCCAAGGTTCGCCGATTTCTCAAGGAGAATTCCAGTACAACCTTTGGGGGTTGAAAGACGAAGAACTTTCTGGAAGATGGGATTGGGCTTCATTAAGAACGGAAGTTGTGAAACACGGTGTGAGAAACTCACTTTTGGTGGCTCCAATGCCGACAGCTTCAACTTCTCAAATCCTTGGAAACAATGAAGCTTTTGAGCCTTACACTTCAAATATTTATACAAGAAGAACGCTTTCAGGAGAATTCATCGTTGTAAACAAACATTTATTAGAAGACTTAGTTGAGCTTGGAATCTGGAATGACAGCTTGAAACAAGAAATCATGCGCCACAACGGATCGGTTCAAAATATTGACGTAATTCCGGCGCATATCAAAGAATTGTACAAAACAGTTTGGGAAATGAGCATGAAAGATATCTTAGATATGTCACGCCAGAGAGGTTATTTCATTGACCAATCACAGTCTTTGAACTTGTTTATGGAAAATGCAAACTTCGCAAAACTGACGTCAATGCACTTCTATGCTTGGCAATCAGGATTGAAAACAGGAATGTATTATTTGAGAACAAAATCTGCGGTTGATGCGATTAAATTCACATTAAACAACGATAAAAAAGCAGAGCCAGTCTTGGTGGAAGCAGAAGTTGCTTCTTCGGCTCCGGCTAAGAAATTAGCGCCAAATGTTTCTGCAGATGTAGAACCTATTGATGTTAATGAATTCAAAGCGATGTTACAAAGAGCGCAATCTTCAGAACCTGATGATTGTGAAATGTGCGGATCTTAACAAATGAAAAATGATCTTATAAAAAGTTTGACAGAAGATTTTGAAGGATATTCTCAAACTACAGAAAATGGTATAGAGTTTTGGTTTGCTAGGGATGTTCAACATCTTTTAGGGTATTCTGAATGGAGGAATTTTAACAAGGTTGTTTCAAAAGCCAAAACATCTTGCGAAGTATCGGATAATCTAATTTCAGACCATTTTGTTGACGTCAACAAAATGGTCGTTATTGGCTCTGGGACTGAAAGAGAAATTGACGATATTATGCTGACAAGATACGCATGCTATCTTATTGCTCAGAATGGAGATCCGCGTAAAGAACAAATAGCTTTTGCTCAAAACTATTTTGCAATTCAAACGAGAAAATTTGAAATCATAGCTCAGCGTATAAATGATTGGGAAAGGCTAAATGCAAGACAAAAACTTACATTATCTGAAAAAGAACTTTCTGAACTTATTTATGAAAAAACAGGAAGTGATAAAAATTTTGGAATAATTAGAAGTAAAGGTGATCAAGCTTTATTTGGAGGCAAAAATACTTCTCAAATGAAAAAGAAGCTTGGAGTTCCAGAATCTAGACCGCTTGCAGATTTCTTATCAACAATTGTGATAAAAGCTAAAGATTTCGCTACTGAGATTACAGTTTTCAATACTAATGATAAAGGTTTGTCAAGTGAATCTAGTATTTCGTCTGAACATGTTAGAAATAATTTAGGAGTTAGAAAGTTATTGTTAGAAAGAAAAATTGTTCCAGAAAATCTTCCTGCTGAAGAAGATATTAAAAAACTTGAAAGACGAGTTAATTCAGAAAATAATAATATAGGCAAAAATCCTGATAAGTTGTCTTAGTTTTGCAATAAAACAGCTCTCATTTTGAGGGCTGTTTTTTTATAAACAACCGTATTTAGTAACTATCTTTGCATAAAATTTTTTACAATTGAGTGCATTATATTACAGAGATCGGGAAGAGGTTAATTTAAAGGATGTGGTTTTTGAAGCTTCGGTTTCAGAGCAAATTGACCAATTCTTGAAAGAACATAAATTTTCGGAAATTTTGCACCAATACGAGCTTCCGGTGGACAATAAAATGCTTTTGTTTGGAAAGACGGGCTGTGGCAAAACCATGACGGCAAAAGCAATCGCGAAGGAATTAGACAAAAGAATTTTTATTGTAAATCTGGCAACGGTTGTTTCTTCAAAATTAGGCGAAACTGCAAAAAATATCCACAGTATTTTTAAGGAAGCCAATTATGAAAACTCAGTTTTGTTCTTTGATGAATTTGATTCTTTGGGACAAATCAGGGATTACGACAATAAAGACAGCAGTGAAATGAAACGCGTTGTCAATGCGATTTTACAATTGATTGACAACTTTCCGAAGAATTCGATTTTGATTGCGGCTACAAACCAAATCCAGATGATTGACGAAGCTTTGGTGAGAAGATTTGAACTGAAATTAGAATTCAATTCTCCCGATGAAAATTTATTGGAAGATTACTATAAAAAATTGCTCGAAAGATTTCCTGAAAAGTATCAGAATATTGAAAAGAAATTCGGAATTTCATTTTCAGAAGCAAAAGATTTTGTCTTCAAACAGATCAAAAATAACATTATCAACGACGAAATAAGCAAACTGGAAACAGCTTCGAAAAATTAAATAAAAACAAAATGGCAAAAGAAAATCAAAAAGGAGTTTACACAGGAATTATCGAAAAAGACGAAAACGGAAATT
Source organism: Flavobacteriaceae bacterium PS02334 (assembly GCA_029959295.1). Lineage (GTDB taxonomy): Bacteria > Bacteroidota > Bacteroidia > Flavobacteriales > Flavobacteriaceae > Flavobacterium. Next base: position 25,621 of record JASCOH010000006.1, read on the forward strand.
ATTTTTGCGGACCGTATTTGTTAGATTACCAACAAGTTGAAGCTAGTTTTAAATTAGGCGATGAAGTAAATTTGAAAACAGTTATTGAAAATCCGAGTGATAAAACTTACGAGAAATATCCAAAGAAATCGAAGCTTTTCTTTCTTTCCAATAAAAAAGAATAGTTTTAATGCAACAGTTAAATGCTAGAAAATTTGAATTAGATGATGAGCTTCTGGCTTCACACGGCCAGCGTTTTGCAAATTATTTGATTGATTACATCTGTCAAGTCATAATGATGTTTGGCGTTTTCATGATAATTGTAATGGTTGCAATTTCTAACGAGAATAAAAGTATAATTTCAGAAATTGAGGGGGTAAGTGATGTGGTCAAATATGCTTTTATTTCTGCAATTGTACTAATTTATTATAACGTTTTTGAAATATTTTTCTCCGTAACTATTGGAAAATTAATAACAAACACAGTCGTTGTTGATAGAAACGGCGATAAACCCACGACGGATGAAATCCTGGTTCGCTCTATTTGCAGGCTGATTCCGTTTGAAATTTTGTCATTTTTAAGTCTTCCCGGAAAAGGCTGGCACGACGCTATCTCTAAAACTTATGTTGTAAAAAGAAAAGTTTTAGAAGACCGAAAAAGACAATTTAATTTTCAGAATAATCAAAAATCCTAAATCAAAAATCTTAAATCCAATGATGAACTGGGAACAACTTTTATCGTTAAAAAGACAAGGCGACAAAGGCAAAAGACTGCGAAAAGAACAAGACGACACGCGACTTGGCTTTGAAGTAGATTATGACCGAATCATATTTTCGGCCCCTTTCCGTAGCCTTCAAGATAAAACCCAAGTTATTCCGCTTTCAAAAACTGATTTCGTGCATACGAGATTGACGCACAGTTTGGAAGTTTCAGTAGTTGGACGCTCGATCGGAAGATTGGTCGGAAAAAAAATCATCGAAAAATATCCGCATTTAAAGGAAGTTCACGGTTATCAGCCGAATGATTTCGGAGCCATTGTTGCTGCAGCTTCTTTGGCACACGACATCGGAAATCCGCCTTTCGGGCATTCGGGAGAAAAAGCAATTGGAGAATATTTCAAAATTGGAAACGGTAAGCAATTCAAAGACCAGCTTACTGAAAAAGAATGGCAAGACTTAATTGATTTTGAAGGAAATGCAAACGGCTTTTCGCTTTTAACAGCAACCCGTCCCGGAATTGAAGGCGGTTTGCGACTTTCCTATGCGACTTTGGGTGCATTTATGAAATATCCGAAGGAATCGCTTCCTAAAAAACCTACGAAGAATATCGCCGATAAAAAATATGGTTTCTTCCAAACGGACACAGCATTTTTTGAAGATGTTGCCAAAGAATTAGGAATGATTCCGAATAAAACCGGAAACGATATTGGTTTTGAAAGACATCCGCTGGCTTATTTAGTGGAAGCCGCCGATGATATTTGCTACACAATTATCGATTTTGAAGATGGAATAAATTTAGGTTTGGTTTCTGAAGATTTTGCTTTAGAATATCTTATAAAATTGGTAAAAGACAGTATTGATACGCCAAAATTCAATGCTTTGACTACGAAAGAAGACCGAATCAGCTACTTGCGAGCACTTGCTATCGGAAGCTTAATTAGTGATGCTGTGAAAGTTTTTGTGGAAAACGAAGAATTGATTTTACAAGGAAAATTTCCTTATGCTTTGACTGAAAAAAGTAAATACACGGCGCAGATGAATGACATCATTGCGTTAAGCGTAAAAAATATTTACCAGAGCAGGGAAGTGATTGAAAAAGAGGTTGTTGGTTATCAAATCATCCAAACTTTATTGGATAAATTCATAACTGCTTTTAATAATAAATTCCACGGAGAAGCTTCAAATTATGACAATTTATTGCTGAAAATGCTTCCGGAAAAATTCTTAAATGAAAAAGAAAGTTTGTACCACAGACTGCTTCACATTTGCCATTATGTCTCACTTTTAACTGACGGAAACGCTTTAGAATTGTTCAACACAATAAACGGAAGAAAGAAATTATAGCTTAAAAGCTATAAATCAATCCAACGCCAAGCATTTGTTTCAATTGTATTTTTGGACCAAGAGTTACCTGAACGCCATCAACTTCTTCTTTGGCTTTGATGTCGTCGTCATAAATCAAATGCGTGTTGATGTTGGCGCGAACATATTTGTTTACGATAAAATCAAGTTGCAATTGCCAGTCGACGTCAATATTTCCAAAATTATTGATGTAATCGCTATAAAGACTTAGCTTGTTTTCTAAGTTTATATTGCTGAACAGCTGTGTTTTATAATTGCTAGTGAAAAGAAAACCCAGTTCCGTTCTAGATTTTTTCCCTTCCCGAATCAACTCTCCAGTTACAGGGTCATAAATTGCTTTGTCAACCCCAAAAGCACCTTGATTGGCGAGTCTGTCATCCAAAACTAATGTGTTTTTCATCGTCACAGGCGAAATATACAGCTGTAAATTTTTCTTTTTATTGTTGAATTCTGCACCAATACCAAGGAAAGTGTACGCTGGCGCAAAAGGTTTAGAAATTGCCAAAGAAGTATTTGGATAAGCATAACCGCTGGTAAACTGCGTATTGAAATTAAATTTAGCCGTGTGGAACCAATTTGAAGTTGTGTCTTTTCTATAACCGAAAGTCGAATTTATCTGTAGGGCGTCGTCTGTTTTTCTTAATTCAACTCCGTCTTGCTTGCTGATTCCATAACGAACGATCAATTCATTGAGCCATTTCAAGTTGCCATTTTCATATTTTCTGGTAAAAGTACCTTTGACTAATCCAGAAATGGCGCTGTTTCCACCGGCACTCCAGTTTACAAATGCAATTTCGTTCAAGTCAAAACCGACTATATTTTTCTTTTCCCAGTGCGAAACTTCTTTGATTACAGTGCTGTCAAGTTTAGGAGATTGAATTGTATCCACAGATTGTGCAAAAGTAGTCGTCGAAAAAAGCAACAATAACCCGAAAGTTAAGGAAAGAAATCTCATAGCAAACGTTTTTGATTTGGATTTGCAAAAATGGACATTTTCAGTAGCTTTCAAAAATATTTTTCAAACTTTCTGCATCAATTTTGCTATATCGTTGTAGTTCTTGAACAGTTCCATGTTCAATAAATTCATCAGGAATTCCTAGTATTTTTATCGGAACCTGATAATTGTTATTGGAAGCGAACTCTAAAATAGAACTGCCAAATCCGCCTTTTATTGTGCCGTTTTCTAAAGTAATGATAGTTTCGAATTTTTGGAATATAGTATGAAGTAGCTTTTCATCTAAAGGTTTTACAAAGGAAAAATCATAATGCGCAAAGTCATTTTTGTTGGAAATTTCGTTTAAAGCTTCAGTAACATTATAGCCGATAAAACCGTTTGAAAGTATCGCGATTTTGTTTCCTTTTTTCAATAATTTCCCTTTGCCAATTTCAATTTTTTCGAAAGGTTTTTTCCAGTCTACAATTACGCCGCGGCCTCTCGGATAACGAATCGCAATCGGATTTTTTAATCCCAATTGTGCTGTGTATAAAATATTTCGCAACTCAATTTCATTCAATGGAGAATAAATAATCATATTCGGTATGCATCGCAAATATGCCAAATCGAAAACGCCGTGATGTGTCGCGCCATCTTCGCCAACCAAACCGGCTCTGTCCAAACAAAAAATTACAGGCAAATTTTGCAAAGCGACATCGTGAATTACTTGATCATAAGCTCTTTGCAAAAACGTAGAATAAATATTGCAAAAAACAGTCATTCCTTGAGTCGCCATTCCTGCAGATAAAGTCACGGCATGCTGTTCGGCAATTCCTACATCAAATGCACGTTTTGGAAAAGCATCCATCATGAACTTCAATGAACTTCCGGAAGGCATTGCAGGCGTGATTCCAATGATTTTTTCATTTTTTTCGGCCAATTCCAAAAGCGTCAATCCAAAAACATCTTGAAATTTTGGAGGCAGATTTTCTTCTGATTTTATAATAATTTCTCCAGTGAATTTGTCGAATTTTCCTGGAGCATGATATTTTACTTGGTCTTTTTCAGCTTGTTGTAAGCCTTTTCCCTTTGTAGTAATTATATGCAAAAACTTCGGGCCTTTTGTCTTTTTTAATCGTTCTAATTCTTTGATTACGGCAAAAATATCGTGCCCGTCAATCGGTCCAGAATAATCAAAATTCAAAGATTTTATCATATTATTTTGGCGAGGATTTTTCCCTTCTTTTACCGAAGTCAGATAATTTTTCAAAGCGCCAACACTCGGATCAATCCCGATAGCATTGTCATTTAAGATCACCAATAAATTTGCATCTGTAACGCCTGCGTGGTTCAAGCCTTCAAAAGCCATTCCTGAAGCAATCGAAGCGTCACCCACAACGGCAATATGATTTTTCTCGAAATCGCCTTTCAAATTGGATGCAATCGCCATTCCCAAAGCCGCAGAAATTGCCGTGGAAGAATGGCCTACCCCAAAAGTATCATACTCACTTTCACTTCTTTTTGGGAAACCAGAAATTCCTCCCAATTGGCGGTTTGTATCAAAATTATCCTTTCTTCCAGTCAAGATTTTATGTCCGTAAGCTTGATGACCCACATCCCAAACCAGCAAATCTTCCGGCGTATTGAAAACATAATGTAAGGCAATTGTCAATTCAATAACGCCAAGGCTTGCGCCAAGATGGCCTTCTTTTACTGAAACAATATCGATGATAAAATCACGTAATTCTCTAGCAAGCTGAGGCAAATCCTTTTCGGGAATTTGTCGTAAATCTTTCGGAGAATTTATATTTTGAAGCAAATTTTCTGGCATATCACAAAGGTACGATTTGAAATTGTATTTTTACGGCCTAGATAAATTATGGAAAACATTTTTACAGACGAATATTTTATGAAAAAAGCTTTGCAGGAAGCTCAATTTGCTTTTGATAAAGGCGAAATTCCTGTTGGTGCTATAATCGTCGTAGAAAATAGAGTAATTGCCAGAAGCCATAATTTAACCGAAATGCTTAACGACGTAACTGCTCACGCAGAAATGCAATCCATCACTGCTGCGGCAAATTTCTTGGGCGGGAAATACCTTAAAAACTGCACATTATATGTTACTTTAGAACCTTGCCAGATGTGTGCTGGCGCTTTATATTGGAGCCAAATCTCAAAAATTGTCTTCGGAGCTAGAGACGAACAACGCGGTTTTATGACTTTAGGAACAAAATTACATCCAAAAACGGTTGTGGAATTTGGAGTTTTAGAGGAAGAAGCTTCCAGTTTAATGAAACGGTTTTTTTTAGAAAAACGTAAATAATCTAGCAATTGTTGGCGAAATTATTTTCGCAAATTTTCTTACTAAAAATCTAAAAAAATAATCTTATATTTAATACAATAAAGAAAGATCATATTTAGTTATGGTCAAAAGCGAGCATTTCGCTTTGGCTTTACGGCTTACACTTTCAACTAATTCTACGTTCAATTTTTAATCAATCCTTTTTATGAAAACTCAAAAAGTGCTACTGTTGCTTTCCGTGTTTTTTTTCTTAAACGCCTGTAAAAAATCTCCTGAAGATTTCGACTCTGATTTTTCAAAGTATAAAGACTATGTCACGAGTTTTTCCTCTGGAGTTATTTCTGCAAATTCCCCAATTCAAGTAGGACTTGCGTTTTCTAAAACCGAGTGGAAACCGAATGAAAAATTAGACAAAGATATTTTTGATATTTCACCAAGCGTGGACGGCGAAGTGGTGATTTTGCCAAACAATATTATCGCTTTTCAGCCAAAGAAAAAGTTGAAACAAAACGAGCAATATCAAGTGACACTGTATCTTGATAAGCTGGTTGACGTTCCAAAAGAATTGTCAGAATTTAAGTTTACGGTAAAGACAATTGCCCAAGATTTTAGAGTAGAAGTCCAAGATTTGCAATCGTATAACAAAGAATCGCAGTTTTTAAATATGATTTTGAAAACGGCCGACGATATGGATTTGGCTACCGCAAAAAAACTCGTTTCAGCTGAACAAAACGGCAAAGGGCTCGAAATAAAATTTAACGAAGCCACAAAATCAGGAACTGAGTTTTCTTTCGTGATTGATAAAATTCAGAGAGGAAATGAAGACAGTTCTGTTTTGATAAAATGGGATGGAAGCGACGAAGATATTGATCAAAAAGGGGAGAAAGAATTTCTGATTCCAGGAAAAGATAATTTCAAAATCGTGGATGTAAAAATCGGCGATGAAAACAACCAATCCGTTCATATTAATTTTTCGGATCCGGTAAAAAAAGACCAAAATTTTAACGGATTAGTGGCTCTTGAGACGGCCAATAATTTGCGATATGGAGTGGATGGAAATGTGTTGAAAGTCTTTTCAGATGTAGCTCTAGACGGAAATTTACTGCTAGAAGTTTTCCAAGGAATTGAAAACACAGATGGTTTTAAAATGAAAAAAGGATATGCTGCAAAAATCACTTTTGAGCAGATAAAACCTGAAGTTCGTTTTGTAAAAAGCGGCACAATTTTGCCAAGTTCCAATAACTTAAAAGTAAACTTTGAAGCCGCAAACTTGAAAAAAGTTGATGTAAAAGTCTATCGCATTTTTGAAAACAATGTGCTTCAATTTTTGCAAGACAATCAATTAAATGGCAATTATGATTTGAGAAAAGTAGCGCTTCCCATTGCCAAGAAAACTTTAGAATTGACCACGAATAAATTGGCCAATTATAAAAAATGGAATACATATTCGATCGATTTGGCGACTTTAGTAAAGCCAGAACCAGGTGCAATTTATCGCGTGGAAATGACCATTAAAAAGTCCTATTCGTTGTATAAATGTGACGCTTCCGCGGAAGAAGAACCAGAAGAAGTCGAGGAAGAAAATGAGGATGATATGTCTGAATATGATTCGTATGATTACGATTATTATGACTATGATTACAATTGGAACGAAAGAGAAAATCCTTGCGACAGAAGTTTTTATTCTAATAAAAAGATTGCCACAAATATCTTGGCGACCGATCTTGGCGTGATTGCAAAACGCGGTGAAAATAATTCTTATTTCTTTGCCGTAAATAATATTGTGACTACAGAGCCAGTTTCTGGAGCGACAGTTGATTTGTATAATTTCCAAAAGCAAAAACTTGGAACTTTTACAACAGATGGTGATGGTGTCGTTCATACAACTTTAGATAAAAAGGCGTTTTTTGCCGTAATTAAAAAAGACAACAATACGACATACGTCAAATTAGACGATGGAAGTTCGCAGTCTGTCAGCAGTTTTAATGTCGATGGCGAAGCTTTGCAAAAAGGATTAAAAGGATTTATTTATGGCGAAAGAGGCGTTTGGCGTCCGGGTGACACGATTTATTTATCCTTCCTTTTAAATGACAAATCAAGCCGTTTGCCAAACACGCATCCGATAAAATTGAAATTGACTGACCCGAATGGAAAGGTAGTTTATCAAAAAGTACAGCAATATTCGGATTTAAATCATTACCGATTTGCGTTCAATACGCAACAAAATTCGCCTACGGGAAATTATGAAGCAGTGATTTCTGTCGGAGGCGCGCGTTTTTATAAATCAATAAAAATTGAAACGATCAAGCCAAATCGCCTTCGAATCAAAAATGGTTTTGAAGGAAAAACACTTTCTGCTTTTCATCAAAATAATGCGACAGTCAATGTTGCATGGCTTCATGGCGCTATCGCTAAAGATTTGAAATTGGAAATGCAGGCAAAATTTACGCAGCAAAAAACCGAGTTTAAAAATTACAGCAAATATATTTTCGATGACCCGTCACGTAAATTTTCTACGGAAGAAGTAAATATTTATTCCGGAAAAATTGACGAAACCGGTAAGGCAAATGTCAGCATCCAGCCAAGATTGCAATCGCAAGCACCAGGAATGTTGAAAGCAGCGTTTATTACAAAAGTCTATGAAAACGGAGGCGATTTTAGTACGGATGTGATTACTGCAAGTTATTCTCCGTTCCAAACTTACGTAGGTGTAAAAGTTCCAGAACCGAATAAATATGGAATGCTGGAAACAGGAAAAAGTAATTCTTTTGACGTAATTACGGTAGACGAAAACGGTCGTCCAAAAGCGGTCAGAAATCTGGAAGTTCGCGTATATAAAGTCGATTGGCGCTGGTGGTGGGATGCTTCTGATGATTTGTCGAATTATAGTTCTTCGACTACAAATACGCCGTTTTATTCCCAAACTTTAAACACAGATTCTTCAGGAAAAGCACGTTTTCAATTCAAAGCAGATGAAGAAGAATGGGGAAGATATCTGGTCAGAGTTACCGATTCAAATGGTGGCCATTCGGCAGGCGAAACCGTTATGATTGACTGGCCAAGTTGGTCTGGAAAAACTAGAAACGCAACCGGGGCTGAGGCAAAAATGTTGGTATTTTCTTCCAACAAAGAAAAATATAATGTTGGTGAAAAAGCAATTATTTCGTTTCCGTCAAGTGAAGGAAGCCGTGCTTTGATTTCTTTGGAAAATGGTTCTCAAGTGGTGCAAACGCTTTGGGCAAAAACCAAAAATGGAGAAACGCAAGTTGAAATACCGATTACCGAGAAAATGGCGCCGAACGTGTACATACACATCACGTTGTTGCAACCGCACGCATCCACGAAAAATGATTCGCCAATTCGTTTGTACGGAATTATTCCGATTGAAGTTATCGATAAAAATACCGTTTTGGAACCACAGATTGCAATGCCAGAAGTGTTGAAACCAGAACAAAAAACAACCATAAAAGTCAGCGAAAAAAATGGAAAAGCAATGACTTACACTATCGCCATTGTGGACGAAGGATTGTTAGATTTAACAAGATTTAAAACGCCAAATGCTTGGAATAGTTTTTATGCGAGAGAAGCTTTGGGCGTGAAAACTTGGGATATTTATGACGATGTAATCGGAGCTTATGGTGGAAAAGTAAATCAAATTTTCAGCATTGGTGGTGACGAAGATTTAGGCGGAGGCGCTGCTAAAAAAGCCAATCGTTTCAAGCCAGTTGTGATTTATCTCGGACCATTTTCTTTAGCGAAAGGTCAAACAAAAGCCCACAATATTACGATTCCAAAATATGTGGGTTCAGTGAGAACAATGGTTATCGCCGGAAACGCAGAAACAAGCGCTTACGGAAGCGTGGAAAAAGCAACTCCAGTCAGAAATCCATTGATGATTCTGGCTTCATTGCCTCGAAAAGTTTCTCCGGGTGAAAAAGTGACTTTGCCCGTAACCGTTTTTGCAATGGAAAAACACGTAAAAAATGTGACTTTGCAATTAAAAACTAACAACGGTTTCCGAGTAATCGGAAGTTCAAAACAAGCGATGTCGTTTGCAAATCCTGATGAAAAAATTGCTTATTTTGATTTAGAAGTCGGCGAAGTTACAGGAATCGGAAAAGTAACAGTGGTTGCTACTTCTGGAAAAGAAAAAGCAAGTTTCGATGTGGAATTGGATATTATGAATCCAAATCCAGTGACGCAAGATTACAAAGAATTGATTTTAGAACCAAACAGTTCAGGAACAATTGATTGGAATGCTTTTGGCGTTGCCGGAACAAATAAAGCCAAGTTAGAAGTTTCGGCATTTCCATCAATGGATTTCAACAAACGCCTTGATTATTTGATTCAATATCCGCACGGATGTTTGGAACAAACGACTTCCAGTGTTTTTCCGCAATTGTATTTGGCTGATATTGCTGATATTGATTCCAATCGAAAAGCAAAAATCCAAAAAAATGTAACTGCCGGAATCCAAAAATTATCGCAATTTCAAATCTCAAATGGCGGTTTTGCGTATTGGCAAGGTCAGCAAAATCCAGACGATTGGAGCACTTCTTACGTCGGACATTTCTTGATTGAAGCCGAAAGAAAAGGCTATGCGCTTCCTGCAAATGTAAAAAAACAATGGATTTCATACCAATCGAAAATGGCAAAACAATGGCGTTATTACGAAGCCTATCACAATGACTTTCCGCAAGCCTACCGACTTTATACGTTGGCGTTGGCCGGTTCTCCAGATTTATCTTCGATGAACAGATTGCGAGAAACTTCAGGAATTTCTAATGAAACCAAGTTGAGATTGGCGGCAACTTACGCTTTGTCAGGACAGAAAAACGTAGGTTTGGCGTTATTAAATCAAAGCAATATCGATGAAGAACAGCAATATGGCTATTACTATTATTATGGTTCAAGCGAAAGAAACCGCGCGATGGCTCTGGAAACGTTATTGTTATTAGGAAGAAAAGGCGAAGCATTTACGATGGCAAATAAACTGGCAAAAAACATGTCGTCAAACCAATGGATGTCAACGCAAACGACCGCATATTGCTTGTATTCCATGTCGAAATTTGCCTTGCAAAACGGTACAAAAGGCATCGATGTAAGTTTCACGAGCAAAGGAAAATCTGAAGTAATAAAAACTGCCAAGACATTTGCTGATAGAACGTTGCAGGTTTCAAATAACGGAAATTCGGTAACGATTAAAAACAACAAAAACACGACTTTATATGTAAAAGTAATTTCCAGCGGAATTTTGCCAATTGGTCAAGAACAGACAGAACAGCGAGGTTTGGCGACTGATATTGTTTTCCGTGACAGAAAAGGAAACCCGATAAATGTCGGTTCGCTTTCACAAGGAACTGAGCTTGTGGCTGAAGTTACCGTTGCCAATATGAAAGGCGAAACCGTTGAAAATGTCGCCTTGACGCAAATCATTCCGTCAGGTTGGGAAATTGTCAACACGCGTTTCACAGATTACGGAAATTTTGCAGAAAATAAAGTAGATTACACTGATATTCGGGACGATAGAACCAACTTTTATTTCACGCTAAAATCCAATGAAACCAAGACTTTCAAGATACTTTTAAACGCATCTTATCTCGGGAAATATTACCTTCCGGGCGTTCAATGCGAAGCGATGTATGACAATTCTTATTTTGCGAGAACGCAAGGTAAATGGATAAATGTTGTGAAGTGATTATTCTAAATATTTAGAATAGCAATACCCAATTTTGTCATTCCGACGAAGGAGGAATCTTCGTGAGTGGCTCTATATTGCTGAGATTCCTCCTTCGTCGGAATGACAAAAAATTTAGAGAATAATTGTTGAAAGCAAAAATCATAGCGTTTCTAAAACGCATCCAAAATAAAATAAAACGCAATCCGAAGAAAACCATTTTTTTTGGATTGCTTTTAATTGCCTATTATTTCTGTTTGCCGAGAACCCTTTTTGAACAACCTTATTCTACTGTTATTGAAAGCGAAGAAGGAGAACTTCTTGGTGCAAAAATCGCCCGAGACGGACAATGGCGATTCCCGGCGCAAGATTCTATTCCGGAGAAATTTAAAAAGTGCATCGTTTATTTTGAAGATGAACATTTCTACAAACATCCTGGTTTCAATCCTGTTGCAATGGTCAAAGCTGTAAAGCAAAATCACGATGCAGGAAAAGTAGTTCGTGGCGGAAGTACTTTGACACAGCAAGTCATCCGACTTTCACGTGACGGAAAAAACCGCAGTTATTTCGAAAAAATCATTGAATTGGTTTTGGCAACAAGATTGGAATTTCGGTATTCTAAAGAAAAAATCATCGAATTGTATACAGCACACGCACCTTATGGCGGAAATGTGGTTGGTTTGGAAATGGCTTCGTGGCGTTATTTCGGGGTGCAACCGCATCAATTGTCTTGGGCAGAAACGGCAACTTTGGCGGTTTTGCCGAATGCGCCAAGCTTGATTTATCCTGGAAAAAATCAGCAGCGATTATTGAACAAAAGAAACGGATTGCTAAAGAAATTATATGACGAAAGCGTAATTGACAAGACAACTTATGAATTGGCAATTTTAGAAGACTTGCCTCAAAAACCTTATGATTTGCCACAAATTGCGCCTCATTTATTGCAGAATATAGCTAAGAAAAAGGAAGGAGAACGAATTAAAACTACGATTAAATTTGCCTTGCAAAATCGGGCAAATCAAATCGCAACGCAATATTACAACCAATACCGTCAATCAGAAATTCACAATCTTGCGATTATAATTGTGGATGTTGAAACTAGAAATATCATCAGTTATATCGGGAATTCTCCAACAGATGTGGCTCACCAAAAAGACGTTGATATTATAACGGCACCACGAAGCACGGGAAGTATTTTGAAACCTTTTTTATACGCGTCGATGTTGGATGCTGGAGAAATTCTGCCGAATACTTTGGTTGCAGATATTCCAACGCAGATTGCTGGTTATACTCCAAAGAATTTTGACTTGACTTATGACGGCGCTGTTCCGGCGCATCGAGCGTTGTCGCGATCTTTGAATATTCCGTCGGTTTTGATGCTGAAAGATTTTGGAGTGTACCGATTTTACGACCAATTGCGACAGTTTAAATTGCGTGATATTAACAAACATCCAAATCATTATGGGCTTTCGCTGATTCTTGGAGGTGCGGAAAGCAATCTTTGGGATTTGACAAAAACGTATGCCGGTTTGAGTTCCACGGTAAATTATTTTACAGCTCACTCTGCAAAATATCGCACTAGTGAATTTACTGAATTGAATTGGTCATTAGACAAAAAGATAGATTTTGGTAAAGAATCATATGATAAAAAAAATCTTGGAGCTGGTTCCATTTGGCTGACGTATAATGCAATGAAAGAAGTAAACCGTCCGGAAGGTGATGAAGCTTGGAAATTCTACGATTCTTCACTAGAAATCGCTTGGAAAACAGGAACCAGTTTTGGAAATCGTGACGGTTGGGCAATTGGAACAAATTCAAAATATGTTGTGGGAGTTTGGGTAGGAAATGCTTCTGGAGAAGGTCGTCCGTCTTTGACTGGCGTTGGAAGTGCGGCTCCGATTTTGTTTGATGTTTTTAATTTATTGCCACGAAAAAAATGGTTTGCCACGCCGTTTGATGATTTGGAAGAAGTAGAAGTTTGTCAATTAAGTGGTCATATCGCCGGAGAAAATTGTCCGAAAATCAAACAATGGATTCCGTTGAAAAGTAAAATGACGACGGTTTGTCCTTATCATAAAATGGTTCATTTGGATAAATCAGAACAATTTCAAGTAAATAGCAATTGTGAATCTGTCGATAATATGGTTACGAAATCATGGTTTGTTTTGCCTCCGGTAATGGAATTGTATTATAAAAGTAAACATATTGATTATCAATCGTTGCCTCCGTTTCGAGCAGATTGTTTAGGAAATGCTTCTTCTTATTCTATGGATTTTATATATCCGAAGGAAAACGGGAAAGTGTATTTGACAAAGAATTTCAATGGTGAAATCCAGCCATTTGTTTTGAAAGTAGCGCATTCTGATCAGCGCGCCAAATTATTTTGGTATTTGAACGAAAAGTTTTTAGGAACAACACAGACATTTCACGAAATGCAGGTGGAAGCGAAGACTGGGAAATATTATATTACAGTTACTGATGAAAGTGGGAATGAAATTAGTAGGAGGATTGAGATTGTGAGGGAGTAGTTTTACAGAATCTGAAGCTTCGGGACATAAAGCTAGATTAAAATTCTGTGAATCTCTATAAATAAAGCCATAAAAAAACCGCCAATCTCACGAAAGGCGGTTTTTTATTAATCCTTAATTTCATTTCCATTTTTATCATAAAAATGATATTCTAAAAACGTGTAAGCGTCACGAGGTATGATTTTCACCCACTTCTTATGCTCAAAAAACCATTTTGAGCGTAATGATGGAAAACCTTTAGTAAGGTATGCTGCCACAAAAGGATGTGCATTTAGCACAATTTTTTTATGGACTTTTAATATTCTTTCAATGTCAGATGTGATTCTGTCGATAATCAAAATTGGAGCTTCAATTTCCTCTTTATCATTATTAGGATCTTCTTCTCTGGTTTTGATATTCACTTCTGGTCTTACTCTTTGTCTTGTGATTTGGACTAATCCAAATTTACTCGGAGGCAAGATCTTGTGTTTGGCTTTATCGTCGCTCATTTCGTCTCTCAAAAATTCGTAAAGTGTTTTACGATTTTCTGGATTTGACATATCAATAAAATCGACAACTATGATGCCTCCCATATCGCGGAGACGAAGTTGTCTTGCCACTTCTGCAGCGGCGATCATATTAACTTCCAGCGCGGTGTCTTCTTGATTTGTAGCTTTGTTTGAACGGTTTCCGCTGTTCACGTCGATAACGTGCAAGGCTTCTGTGTGTTCAATAATCAAGTAAGCTCCTTTGCTCATCGATACTGTTTTACCGAATGAAGTTTTGATTTGTCTTTCTATGTTATATTTTTCGAAGATAGGCGTGTCGTTTGATTGATAAAACTTAACTATTGATTGTTTTGAAGGTGCAATTTCTTGCAGATAATCCTTCGTTTCGTTGTACAGCTCTTCGTCATCTATATGAATTCCTGTAAAGGTATCATTAAAAACATCTCTTAATATTGAAGAAGCTCTGTTGAGCTCTCCTAACACTTTCGACGGATGATGAGCAGCTGGTAATTTTTTACACATTGCAGTCCATCTGCTGAGCAGATTCTGCAAATCTTTGTCTAATTCGGCTACTTTTTTGCCTTCTGCTACTGTTCTCACAATAACACCAAATCCTTTTGGTCTGATTGACTGCACAAGTCGCTTAAGACGATCTTTTTCTTCTTTGGATTCTATTTTTTGAGAAATAGAAACTCTGTCAGAAAAAGGAACGAGAACAATAAATCTACCGGCAAGAGAAAGCTCTGAGCTGATTCTCGGGCCTTTTGTAGATATAGGTTCTTTGACGACTTGAACTAAAATTGACTGATTGGCATTGATTACATCAGTAATAATTCCGTCTTTGTCAATTTCTTTCTCGAAAGGAAAGTTTTTTAGGGTGAAATCTTTTATTTTACCTGCGCTTACAAGTTTGATGAATTTCAACTGGGAAGCTAAATTGGGACCCAAATCGTGATAATGTAAAAAGGCATCTTTTTCAAAGCCCACATTTACAAAAGCAGCATTTAATCCCGCAACTGGTTTTCTGATTTTGGCAACAAAAATGTCACCAACCTGAAAGTTGCTTTTTTCTTCTTCTTTGTGTAATTCAACGAGTTTTCCATCTTTCAATAAGGCAAAATCTACGGCTTCCGAACCAGATCTGATGATCAGTTCTTTATTCACACTGTAAATTTTTATCCATACGATTTAGGTAAAAGGTGAAAGGTAAAAGGTGAAAGGCAAAAGCCATGAACCCAAAACCCAAAACCCTGAACCAAAAGAGTACAGATGGATTAAACAATTATTTAACAGGTATTGTACCCGGAGAAAACTAGATTTTAAGAAGAAAGAACCAAGATTCAAGATTTACAGCCTATTATCTTTGTTCTTTTTTCTTTAATCTATTCTTCAAATTTCAATGAACTTTTGCAATTCTTTAAAAAAAGAAAAAAGTAGTTAGACTACTTTTTCTTCTTGTGACGGTTAGCTCTCGCTCTTTTTTTACGTTTGTGAGTTGCTACCTTATGTCTTTTTCTTTTTTTACCACTTGGCATGTTGTGAAAATTTTAGTGATTAATAATTAGTTTACTTTTGTTTCAGTATTCGTTTTAACTCCTTCAACAAAAACCTTTGCAGGCTTGAATGCAGGAATATTGTGTGCAGGAATTTTTATTGTAGTGTTTTTCGAGATATTTCTACCTGTTTTTTCAGCTCTAGTTTTGATGATGAAACTACCAAAACCTCTTAAGTAAACATTGTCTCCTGTTTCTAAAGAGTTTTTAACTTCGTCCATAAAAGACTCAACTGTTGCTTGAACATCTCCTTTTTCAAGGCCTAATTTTTCTGAAATTTTCGCAACGATATCTGCTTTCGTCATTTTCTTTCGTATTTAATTTATTGTGTAAAATTTTGAGGTTGCAAATATATGAATTAAAAAAACAATATTTCAACCATAAACGATTAAAATTTAATAACATAAACTTTTACTTTTGCTAACCAAATTTAAACAATGAATTTCTCTAATTCCTTAATCCAATGGTATTTAAAAAATAAGCGCAATCTGCCATGGCGAAATACGCAAAATCCATATCATATTTGGCTCTCAGAAATCATGCTCCAGCAGACCAGAGTTGCCCAAGGATTGCCTTATTTTTTGTCTTTTACCGATTCATTTCCAACAGTTTTTGACCTAGCCAATGCTGACGAAGAGCAAGTTTTGAAATTGTGGCAGGGATTGGGCTATTATTCTCGCGCCAGAAATCTTCATGGAACTGCAAAATATGTTGCCTCTGAATTAGGCGGAATTTTCCCAGACAACTATAATGACTTGCTGAAATTAAAAGGAGTAGGGGAATATACCGCCGCCGCAATTGCCTCTTTTTCTTATGATGAAGCCGTTCCGGTTGTGGACGGAAATGTTTTTAGAGTGCTTTCAAGATATTTTGATGTAGAAACAGATATTGCTTCTAGCGGAGCCAAAAAGGAATTTACAGAATTAGCGAAAGAATTAATTCCAAAGGATAAACCGGCGATTTTTAACCAAGCGATTATGGAATTCGGCGCTTTGCAATGTGTTCCTAAAAATCCAAATTGTGAAATCTGTGTTTTGAATTCGGGTTGTTTGGCCTTGAAATATAATAAAGTGAGCGAACTCCCGGTGAAATTAAAAAAGACCAAAGTCAGAAATCGTTACTTTAATTATATTATTTTTTCAGATGAAAATCAAGACCTTATTATAAGGAAGCGAATTGAGAAAGGAATTTGGCATAATTTGTATGAATTTCCCTTGCTAGAAACGGAAGCAGATACTGATATTTTAAATGTTTTTGATCTGATTCACAATAAATATGGCGAAAAAATAGAAATTTTGTCTATAAAACCTTTAAATGAAAGTAGGATTATTCATAAGTTATCGCATCAGCATTTGCATATTCGCTTTTTTAAAGTAGTTGTGAAAGGTATTCTGGAAGGCGCAATCTCTTATGAATCAATGATTTCATATCCTTTCCCTATAGTAATATACAATTTTATTGAAAAAAAAATGTTTTGATATTTCATATTTAATTGAAATTGCTATATTTGAAGGTTTACTAACTCCCCACGAAAAAATGAACGGTACATTAAATAAAGTGATTTTAATTGGGCATCTTGGCGACGAAGTCAAAATGCATTATTTTGAAGGTGGTAATTGCATCGGAAGATTTCCTTTGGCTACCAACGAAATTTACATTAACAAACAGACGAATGAGAAAATTGCGTCTACAGAATGGCACAATCTTGTTGTAAGAAATAAGGCTGCTGAAATCTGTGAAAAATACTTGTCAAAAGGCGATAAGATTTATGTTGAAGGAAGAATAAAATCCCGTCAATGGCAGACTGAAGAAGGTGTTACAAAATATACAACTGAGATTCAAGTTACTGAATTTACTTTTCTTACAACTAAGAAAGATATTGATTCAGGAAAACACGGTTCTTCAGTAGATGCAAAAACTGCAAATTTTGACAGCAATTCTTCTGACAGCTCAAAAGACGATTTCCAATATTAATTAAATGAGCAGAAAAATCATTGCGGCTTTTGCATGCGGTTTGATTTTTGCGTCTATCGGAAGTTGCAAGGACGAAACAATTCCAAAGCCGACCGGAATGTTGCGGCTTGAATATCCAAAGCCGGAATATGCCAGCTTTGAGAATAACTGTCCTTTTACTTTTGATATGAATGAAGAAGCCGTGATTTCTGACAAAGGAAATTGCAGTTTCACGATTACCTATCCAAAGATGAAGGCAACGATTTATCTTACTTACAAGCCAGTTAAAAACGATATCGAGGCACATCTTCGTGACGCGCAAAAGCTGACTTATAAGCATACGATTAAAGCTGATGATATTGTAGAACAGCCGTTTGTCAATCAAAAAGATAAAGTATATGGCATGTTTTATAAAGTTGGAGGAAATGCTGCCACGAATTCACAATTTTATGTGACTGACAGCACAAGGCATTTTATCACGGGTTCTGCTTATTTTTATGCAAAGCCTAATTTTGATTCGATCATGCCTGCTTCCAATTATGTCAAAAATGATATGCAAGTGATTATGGAAAGCTTGCGCTGGAAAAAATAAGTTATAAAAAAAGAGAACCAAATTGGTTCTCTTTTTTATTTAGTGTAAAACGGATTAAGCGCTTTTAGATTTTTTCTCGTCAGCTGAACAAGATTTTTTACCTGAGCAGCATCCCGGTTTTGCATCTTTTGATTTTTCATCATGGCAAGAAGCTTTTTTGTCGCCTTTTTTATCTTTTTCTTTTTCCTTCTCTTTTTCTTTGTAAAGCATTGCTTTGTCAGCAGAAGATTTTACGTTTGAAACTTTATAAGTCTCTCCGCCGGCAACAGCTTCAACAGTTTCAACCAAAGTTTCTGGAGTCTGTTTTGCTGAATCGTAAGCTACAGTAGCTGTTTTTTTCTCGAAATCTACTTTTGCTTCTTGAACTCCGTCAAGGCTGGCCAATTTTTTCTCGATAGTTTTTGCACATCCAACAGCACAAGACATTCCGTCGATTGTGAAGCTTGCAGTTTGTAAATTTTCAGCAGTTACTTTTCCTGCTGTTGTATCTTTTGCAGTTTCAGTTGGTTCTCCAGCTTCTGTTGCTTTTGTTTCATTTTTGCAACTCACGAACATCACGCCTGAAAGAGCAAGAACTAATAATGATTTAGAAAAATTCATAGTATTATAATTTATTTGAATTAACAATTCCTTTGAGCTATAAAGGTTTACAAAATTAATGAAAAAAGAAACCAAAAATTCATTTAAATAATAGAATTTTGGACTTCAAAAATAATTTATGAAAGCAGTACAATCCAAATGGATTTTCTTGATTGTTCTTTCCTTGATTTGGGGAAGTTCTTTTATTCTTATCAAAAAAGGATTGGTTGGCTTGAGTCCGTTTCAATTAGGTTCGTTGCGAATCATTTTTGCGGCGACTTTTCTTTTGATCATAGGATTTAAAAGCTTGACAAAAATAAAGCAGCACCAATGGAAATTTATTGCGCTGACTGCTTTCATGGGAACTTTTTTTCCGGCGTATCTTTTTTCAATTGCTCAAAAACACATTGACAGTTCGATTAATGCGATTCTGAATTCCTTGACACCATTGGGAACTTTAATTATCGGAGCTACAATTTTTGGATTGACTTTTCAAAGAAGGCAGTTTTTTGGCGTAATAATCGGTCTTTGCGGAAGCGCATTGTTGATTTTAAATGGTGCGGCAAACCATCCGGGACAGAATTATTATTATGCAATTTTATCGATTATTGCGGCAATGTGTTATGCAGTAAATGTAAATCTAATTAAAAAATATCTTTCCGATTTGAGTCCGTTGAGTATTACAACAGGAAATTTTGCGGTTTTGTTAATTCCGGCGCTGGTTATTTTGAGCTGTACTGATTTCTTTGAAGTTGCGCATTTGCCTGAAGTGAAAACTTCGATGCTTTTTATTGGCATTCTGGCCATTATGGGAACTTGCGTTGCAAATATTTTATACTTTAAATTAATCCAGATTTCTTCGCCGATTTTTGCTTCTTCTGTAAATTATATGTTGCCGGTTGTTGCTTTTTTCTGGGGGATGCTTGATGGGGAGATGCTTTCGCCTTTTCAGTTTTTAGGAGCTTTGATTGTTTTGGTCGGCGTTTATTTGTCGGCTAGAAAATAAATTTAAAAAAATCCTGAAGCAATTCAGGATTTTTAAGTAGTTTGAATAAGCATCGCCTGCTTTTTTTGATTTGAGTCAATTGTCCTTGTGTGCCACTCAATAATTTGTGATAAGTTCTTTTGAAAACTTCATCATTTGCCAAAGTATTTTCAAGTTCTGGGATTGACATTTCGCAGAGTTCTTGCATTTTGTCTTCGAGTTTGCTTAAAAACAGAAACCAGCGTTCTTGAATTTCTTTGCATTCAAAAATCCAATCTGGAGTTTCGGAATTTTGTTTTGATTGGAAAAAACTCATCTTGAATTGTCTTCAGCAAATTTCCACATCAGCAAATTTAGATCTGGCGTGATTGCTTCCATAATTTTTATGAAGGGAAGTTTCATGTAAAATTGATTTTAAAAGTAAAATTATCACCCGAATTCCTATCAATAAATAAGGAATTCGAGCAATGAAAATCATAGAAATTAATCTAAAAAGGCAAATTTGTTTTCAAACATTTTTCCAATTACAGGAATCGGAGTTTCTTTTTCATTCAATGCATTTATAATTCCCAAGATCATGAAAATCAAAAATGCATAGCCAACTAATCCTAAAAAGGCAAGAGAAGGAACGATGCTTGCAATTACTGTAAAAGCAATATTAAAAATTAATGCAACGATAAAAATTCCTAAGCCTTGTTTTAAATGATATGATACCAATGATTCGCGTTTGTCTTTTGAAGAAAAGTAAGCTATTAACCAGCCGATGATTGTTACATAAGAAATGATAGAAAGTGTTTTTTTGTCCATGGTTTTTAAGTTTATATTTATTGGGCAAATGTACTTTCTAAATGATTTTAACTTTAAAAGCATGCGTCTACAAAGTGTCTACAAGTTTAAAAGTCACTGTTTGTTAGTGTTTTGTGAGCTGTTGTTGTTTGTGTATAAATTAAACTGCACAACTTTTTATAAATTCTAACAAGTCTTCTTGCTCTGAAAGTTGTAGTTTTTGCTTAATTCTATAGCGTGTCATGCGAACGCTTTTGGGTTCAATGTTTAGTTTTTTTGCAATTTCTTTGGTTTCAATTCCAGTCAAAAAATAAGCGCAATATTTTAAGTCAAGAGAAGTCAAAGTGTGGTTCGACTTTAATTGCAATTGATAAAAAAATGTGGGATAAGCTTCTGTAATTTGTTTTTTATTAAGTTCAAAACTTTCATCAGCTTGAAGATTTTCGTTGATGATTCTAGAAATTGATTTGTTGTCAGTGCTATTTTTTACGGTTGTAAGCAAGTTATTTTTTTCTTCAATTTGCAATAAACTGTTCATCAATTGCTGATCAGATTTATTTTTTTGCTCAACCATCATATTTTTTTCAAGCAATGTTTTCTGGATTTCTTTTTCTCTCAATTTTGCCAAAAGTTCAGAAGCCAATTGCTTTTCATTCATCAGATTTTCTTTGGTTTTATAAAATCTAAAAAATAAAATAATCAGTACGGAAACCGTGATAAATAATCCTAGAATAATCCAGAAAAGATACGTTTTCAGCTTGTTTTCTTCTTCTAAGGTTTTGATTTTGATCTCTTTCTTTTCGCTTTCATATTTTTCTTCGGCGACGACAACTTCTTTTGCGGTTACTTCGTTGAAATGCAAGCTTAAATACTCTGATTTTAGTTCGGAATATTTTTTATAATTCGCAAAATCATTTGTTTTAGAATAGCAATTGGTGAGTGAAATGCAGAAGTCAGAAGCGAGCCTGTAGCTTTTGTTTGAAACGGAAAGTTGCAATCCTTTTTTGAAATTCTCGATTGCTTTTTTGAATTCATTTTCAGAGAAATAATATTCGCCTCTTAAGCCAATTGCGTTATTCATGGCTGCAAAACTGTTTAGTTCTTCACCATATTTTTCTGCGAGTTCTAAAGATTGCAGAAATTCTGTTTTGTTTTTTTTTATGTTGTCAATACTGTAGGCGTTCGCCAGATTGATGTAGACGTAAGAAAGCTGTTTGATGAAAATAATTTCAGGCTTGTTTTTTTCTACATAGGTTTTCGTTTCTTTATAAATTTGAATTGTGCTATCCAAGTATTTTTTGTTTTCTGTTTTTTGAAACATTCCGGTGAAGTAACCACCGTAAATCAGATTTGAAAAGATTTTGGAATCAAAAGTATTTGATTTTTTAGCAAAAATTTTTGACTTTTCGGCATATTTTTTCATAAAATCAAACTTGGTCAATTCACCATAAACGCCAGCAATATTGTAGCATAATTTTGTGGCTTCTGTATAATCTTTGACTTCTTCTGCAATTTCAAGTCCTTTGAAATAATATTCGAGTGATTTGGCATTTCCGTTTTCTGAGATGCCGAGAATGCAGTAAATATCAGCTGTATTTGCCGTTCTCTTTAATTTTGGAAGTAAGAGGGCAACTTTGTTATTTAAAGTTTTTTGCTTTTTATAAAGCCCGAATTTTCCTGATGCGAAGGCTTTTTTGGTTAAGATTAAAGCGGTTAAATCGTTGCTGTTTTCTTTTTTTGCTAAAATTTCAGCTTGGTCAAAATAAGAAAGTGCTTTTGTGCTGTCAGTGTAATAAAAACCGAGCTTGCAGAGCATGTCGATTTTCTTTAGATTGTCTTTTTCAAGAATTGTGCGTTTGGCAAAATCGTCATATTTCGTTTGGGAGAAGGAGTAAGCTGTAAAAAAACAAATCAAAAGAAAAATAGATTTGAAACTATAAGAATTCTCGAGGAAGTTAGTTTTGTACATATTTTGAATGGCTAATAATTGGTTTCAAATTTACTCTTTTTTGCATATTTTATATTGATTTCTACAATTTATTCATAAGGCTTTTCGGTTGCGATTTGAAAGGTTTCTAAAAATAATGAAGTCTGTCGCTAGCCCTGATGCTGTGATTGTTTGAACTCTTGAACCTGCGGCCAAGCAGGTTTAAAGCGAGTCACTGCAGCAGGAGAAAAGTTTAAAAAAATACAAATGTTTCGCTTCAAAAAAAATGAAAAATCTTGTAATTGAGGTTTGCTGTAAATAAAAAAGACTGCCATTTCTGACAGTCTTTAATTTTGAATTCTTTATTTCTTAGATTTTGAAATCTGCGTCAGTAACGCCTTCGTTGATTTTCACGCTTGTCGTGTTCAATTCAATTTCGATTCCAACGTTAAGTACCGTTTTGTAAGGAACTTTCACGCCTTTCACATCTTTGTAGTCAGAGAAAGTAATCACTTGCGTCATTTGTTTGCCTTGAACTTCTTCCGTTTCTGATTGTGCAATTTTGAAGCCGGTTGTTGTGTCGTAATAAAGCGTTTTTTGTCCGTCTTTCACTGCGTAAGCTTCTTTGCCGTCGATTGACTCGATGCCAGTTAAAACAACTCCTGGTTTTGAAGCCAAAGTTAATTCTGGGAAAGGAGTTGCGTAAAATTTCACGTCAGCGATTTTTGCAGCATCATAATCTGTTTTTTGTCCTTGAGCAGACTCGTATCCTTTAGTTCCGTCAAAAACATCTTTGCTTAAAGTTTGTCCCATTCCGGTAACTTCGTCTAATTTTTTACCAGCAGAAGTAGATTTTCTAACCATAGTAACGTCAATTCCTTGAACTTTTCCGGTCATTGTTGCGAAAACTGATTTTACTGCTTTTGCATTTTTCTCTCCGCCAACAGCTTTGATGTACGAATCAAGAACTGTTTTTGTAGTTACGCCAGCAGGAATTGCTTTTTTAGCCACTGGTTTTTCAACTGGATTTCCGAATTTGTCAAAATAGAACATTGGAATTCCAAGTTTTTCAAGACCAGGCAGAACTTCGCTTCCTTTTCCTGTGATCATGATTCTTGTGTTGTCAGCAAGGAAATATTTGTTAGCTACTCTTTGGATATCTTCAGCTGTAACTGCGTTGATATTTTTGATATAGTTTTCGTAGAAATCAGCTGGAAGGCCTTGTGTTTGTGCTAATAAAGCATAACGAGCTACAGTTCCAGGTTTTTGGATTTGCATTACGAAGTTTCCAACATAACCCGCTTTTACGTTTTTCAACATTTCGTCAGTTACTCTTTCAGTTCTGATTTTTTTCAATTCTTTGAAGAATTCAACTACAGCGCTATCAGTTACTGCATTTCTAACTTGTGTAGAAGATTTGAATTTTCCAACATATTTGTCGCCGCGGATGCTTGAACGTGCTCCGTAAGTCCATCCGTGCGCTTCTCTCAAGTTCATGTTAAGGTAGCTGTTGAAATCGCCACCGATAACCTGATTTGCCAAAAGTGCTGCGAAATAATCTTTATCCGTCATTTTCAAATTTGAAACATTCACCAAAGAAATCTCAGACTGAACTGCGTTCGGCATGTCTACGAAGTTGATTTGGCTGTATTGAACATCTTTTGGATCTGAATAAGAAACTGCAGGAGCAGTCGCTGATTTCCATGAACCAAAAGATTGTTCTACTGCTTTTTTCACATCTTTGAACTTCACGTCACCAATGATAACTAGGTAAGCATTTGAAGGAACAAAATAAGTCGTGTAGTTTTGAACTGCATCAGCCAAAGTCACTTTGTTGATTGATTCTTCTGTCAGATATTCTCCACCTGGATGGTTTTTTCCGTAGAATAAAACGTTTTCAACTCTTCCTGCAACTGCAGCAACGCTTTTCTCTTGCGTTTTTAAGCTTTCGATTAATTTTGCTTTTTCTTTGTCTAATTCTTCTTGCGTGAAAACAGAATTTAAAGCTCCGTCAGCCATCAATTCAAGAATTCTTCCAGAATATTTTGAAAGTCCAGAAGCATTTGCTCCGTTTGAGCTGAACCCGATGCTTGCTCCTAAGAAGTCAATTTCTTCGTTGAAAACATCTTTTGACATTTTTTTAGTTCCGCTTCCAATCAATGCGCTTGTAATGTCGGCAACACCTTTTTTCTCGCCTTCAGCGTAAGGAGCGTTGTCTAAAGTCAAATTGTAAGAAACTCTTGGAAGCTTGTGGTTTTCAACAACCATTACTTTCAGTCCGTTTTTCAATTCAAAAGTTTGCGGTTTTCCGATATTGATTACCGGCGCTGGTCCTGGTTTTGGCTGTGGCCTGTCTTGTGCTTGCATAATTACTGTTAAAAACAAGCTTGATAAAATGAATATGGTTTTTTTCATGATGTATATCTTAGTTTTGAGCTTTGTCTTTTGCTGGTACATAATCTAAAATCAATCTTTGGTTTGGGCTCAGGTATTTTTTTGCAACGTCTCTGATTTCCTCGCGAGTAATTGATTGGTAGATTTCATTTTCAGTGTTAATCAAGTTAACATCTCCGTAAAGCAAATAATAAGAAGCTAAGTTTTCTGCGATACCTTCAACGCTTGCATTGCTGTTTACGTATTGATTTTCGAATGTGTTTTGTAATTTTTGGAAATCTTTTTCAGAAATCAATTCTGTTTGAAGTCTTGTTACTTCTTCGTCGATTTCTTTTGTAAGTCCTTCTAAAGTTGTTGGCGCCATTGGCAAACCATAGATGAAATAAACACCGTAGTCTTCTTGGCTATAGTTGAAAGCACCGATTTCTAAAGCCATTTTCTTTTGGTCAACGATTTTTTTGTACAATCTAGAGCTTTTTCCATCGCTTAAAATAGAAGAAATCATATCAAGAACTTTAGCATCGCGAGTTTTCATCGAAGGCGTTCTGTAAGCAGTTACCAACATCGGAAGCTGAATGTTTGGATCTTCATAAGTAGCTTTGATTGGCTGCGTAATAGGATCTTCAGTGAAAACAGTTTTCTTAAGATCAGTAGTTCCTTTTGGAATTGATCCGAAATATTGTTTTACCCATTTAATTGTAGTTGCATAATCAATATCTCCCGCAACCACAAGAACTGCGTTGTTCGGAACATAGAATTTTTTGTTGAAAGCCTGAAATTCTTCTAAAGTTGCAGCATCTAAATGTTCCATAGAACCAATCGGAGCCCAACGGTAAGGGTGTTTTTTAAACATATTTTGTTTCACCGCTGTAAAAAGATTTCCATAAGGCTGATTGTCAACACGAAGTCTTTTTTCTTCTTTAACTACTTCATTTTGAGTATCAACGCCAATTTGGTTGATTACCGGATGCATTAATCTTTCAGATTCCATCCACAAACCTAACTCTAAATTATTCGAAGGAAAAACCTCAAAATAGTAAGTTCTGTCGTCAGAAGTGTTTGCATTGTTAGTTCCTCCGTTTCCAGAAACAATTTTAAACCATTCTCCACGGCCGATATTTTTTGTTCCTTCAAATAAAAGGTGTTCAAAAAAGTGAGCAAAACCAGTTCTTTCTGGGTTTTCATCTTTTGCACCAACGTGATACATTACAGAAGTAATTACAACTGGAGCCGATTTGTCTTGATGCAAAATAACATGAAGACCATTGTCAAGTGTGTATTCTTCAAAAGCTACTTTTTGAGCTGAAGCAACACTTCCGAGCATGAGAACAGAACTCAAAGCCATTAATGATTTTTTCATAACGATTAATAATTTGTTATTGATTTTGATATAAGTATACCAAAATTGTGTTTTGTTACGCCAAATTTAGCTTTTTTAAAATTAATTTCTTATATTAAGGAATAAATTATGCTAAAGTGCTGTCAATTTGAAAGATGTGAAAATATTTTTAGGATGGATTGCAGGTTTGAGAAATAGTTGTATATTTGCAACCTTAAAAATTAACTAAACATCATTGTTATGTACGCAATCGTAGAGATAGCAGGGCAACAATTTAAAGTAAGCAAAGACTTAAAGGTTTATGTTCACCGTTTGGCTGACAAAGAAGGAGATGCAATTTCATTTGCAAAAGTTCTTTTGTTAGACGATAACGGAACAATCACTTTAGGCGCCCCGGCTGTAGAAGGTGCTTCTGTAGAAGCTAAAGTGTTACAACACTTAAAAGGAGACAAAGTAATCATCTTCAAAAAGAAAAGAAGAAAAGGTTACAAAAAGAGAAATGGACACCGTCAATATTTGACTCAAATCCAAATTTCTGGAATCACTTTCCCAGGTGCTAAAAAAGAGAAAGCTGCTCCTAAAAAAGAAGCTGCTCCAGTAACTGAAGAAGCTGAAGCTCCAAAGAAAAAAGCTGTAAAAGCTAAAAAAGAAGAAACTCAAGAATAATTAACATTTAAAACTAATACGTCATGGCTCACAAGAAAGGTGTCGGTAGTTCCAAGAATGGTAGAGAATCAGAATCGAAACGTTTAGGTGTTAAGATTTATGGTGGTCAAGCTGCAATCGCTGGGAACATCATCGTTAGACAAAGAGGTTCTAAACATAATCCAGGTGAAAACGTTTACATGGGTAAAGATCATACTTTACATGCAAGGGTTGATGGAGTTGTTAAGTTCCAGAAAAAAGGAGATAACAAATCTTTCGTTTCTATCCTTCCATTCGAAGCATAAGAATCAAGATTTTTGATATTAAAAAGCCCATTCGAAAGAATGGGCTTTTTTATTTTTCACTATTGGGTAAAAAAATCCGCTCGTTGCTGAGCGGTGATTTTACTATTTTACATACAATTGAATTGGCAAATGATATTGCACTCTAACAGGCTTTCCGTTTTTTAAACCAGGATTCCATTTTGGAGATTTTTTCATTATTCTGACAGCTTCTTCTCCTGTTCCAAAACCAGCATCCTTGATTACTTTTATTCCTTCAAGTTCTCCGTCAGGTTTTACGACAAACGTGAGGATGATTTTGTCTTTGCCCGAAAATCCTTTTGGAATTTTAAATTCTTTGGCTACAAATTTGTAAAAAGCGTCCATTCCTCCCGGAAAATGCGGTGATGTCGGTACATCTTTTGGATCAACTTCTGCAACTTCAAAAGCATCTGTTGTAATCTTTTCTGAGGAAGAAAGTGTTTTTGCGGTTTCCCAAGATGATACAACAATTTTTTCATCAGACTTTTTTTCTGTTGATTCTCCTGAACAAGAAATAAATATCAGTCCAGCCAATACAGGCAAAACTGCCAATTTTTTGAGCAAAGCTCTTGATTTTGATGTGGTTTTTGTCATCATAATTAATCGTTTTTTGGTTACTAAAAAATTTAAATTACTGGCCAAGTAAAAGTTGCTGTTCCAAGATGCTTTTTCCAGGAGTAAACTTTGGTAAAACGGAACATTATTATAATATGTAACCACTTTTTCATCTGCAAGAAATTCGTGGTTTAATTGGATTGCTTTTTTATAGAAAATCAGAATTGGATTGAACCAAAAAATGGTTTTCAAAATCTCAATAAATAAGACGTCAACCGTATGTTTTTGGCGAACGTGCGTCAATTCGTGCGTGTATAATTCTTCTTCAATATTTCTAGTTTCATAATCGTTTCTGTTTATAAAAATATAATTCAGAAAAGTGTGAGGTAATATTTTTTCTGCTACCAAAACCAAAGTAGAATTTTCAAATTTCTCCTTTGGATTGGTTTTTATTTTAGCAATAAATTCATAAATATTTTTGCCAAATCGAATTACAAAAAATGTGGTGATGATTCCGTAAAAAGTCCAAAGGATAATTGAAAAATTGTTCGATTTTTGATCGATGATGATAGTGTTTCCTTGAATGGTTTGAATCGCGTCTGGAAGCAAATTATGCTGCACGAAATCTTGGTGTAATTCAAATTTTACAAACGGAATTGCGAATGAAATTATCAAGCTTCCCAAGAGATAGAATCTATTGAAAATGCTCATTTTTTCTTTTTCTAGAAAGAAATTATAAATGCCCAAAAGCAAAATCAGGCAAAGTGAGGATTTGATTAAAAAGCCAATCATTTTTTCTTTTTTTGAATTTCCTTATCGATAATCTTTTGAAGTTCTTCCAATTCGTTTTTGGTCAAATCGGTTTCCGTCGTAAAAAATGAAGCAAATTGCGAAGCTGAATTATTGAAAAAATTCTTAATCAATCCGTTTACGTGTTTAGAAAAATAATCCGTTTTTTTTACCAATGGATAATATTCGCGAGAATTCCCGAATTCAGTATAAGCCACAAATTTTTTGTCAATCATTCTTTTTAATAAAGTCGCAACTGTTGTCGTTGCTGGTTTTGGCTCCGGATAAGCTTCCAATAAATCTTTCATGAATGCCTTTTCAAGTTTCCAAAGGTGTTGCATTAATTGTTCTTCTGAATTTGATAGTTGCATTTGCTATATTTTTAAATAATTTGTTCTACGTAATTAGAATTAACTCTACAAATGTAGAAATAAAATTTAATTCTACAAGTGTAGAGCAAAGTTTTTTGAAAATTAATTTTCAGGCAAAAAAAATCCGCTCATTTCTGAACGGATTTAATATAGTTTGACTAAAAAAATTACTTGAAAAGCTCCACAAAATATTTATAAAATAAAGGAATAGTCTCAATACCTTTTAAGTAATTGAAAACTCCGAAATGCTCGTTTGGCGAGTGAATTGCATCGCTGTCCAAGCCAAATCCCATTAAAATCGTTTTGCTTTTTAATTCTTTTTCAAACAAAGCCACAATCGGAATACTTCCGCCAGAACGAACCGGAATCGGCTGAACACCAAAGCTTTCATTATACGCTTTCGCCGCCGCTTGATAGCCAATACTGTCAATCGGAGTCACATAACCTTGACCGCCATG
Organism: Flavobacteriaceae bacterium PS02334; assembly: GCA_029959295.1. Classification (GTDB taxonomy): domain Bacteria; phylum Bacteroidota; class Bacteroidia; order Flavobacteriales; family Flavobacteriaceae; genus Flavobacterium. The sequence continues at coordinate 54,859 of JASCOH010000006.1, forward strand.
ATGCGGTTTTACTTTTACTGTCACGCCACTCGGGGCAATGCTTTCGAAGTGTTTTGTAAACAATTCAGTAATTTCATGCCAATCTTGATTCGGAACCAGACGCATAGAAATTTTTGCAAAAGCTTTGCTTGCAATAACTGTTTTTGCACCTTCTCCAGTATATCCGCCCCAAATTCCGTTCACGTCTAAAGTTGGACGGATGGAATTTCTTTCGTTTGTGGTGTATCCTTTTTCACCATAGATATCATTTAAGTCTAAAGCTTTTTTATAGTTATCTAAAGAAAACGGAGCTTTCCCCATTTCCGCCCTTTCTTCAGCAGAAAGTTCTTCGACCTTGTCATAAAATCCAGGAATGGTGATGTGATTGTTTTCATCGTGAAGCGACGCAATCATCTTGGCCAAAATATTTATAGGATTGGCAACGGCACCTCCATACAAACCAGAATGCAAATCACGATTCGGACCTGTAACTTCAACTTCTACATAGCTTAAACCGCGCAAGCCTGTTGTAATTGAAGGTTGCGTATTTGAAATCATTCCAGTATCAGAAATCAAGATCACGTCGTTTTTCAATTTTTCTTGGTTTCTTTCCACAAACCAGCCCAAACTTGCCGAACCAACTTCTTCTTCACCTTCAATCATAAATTTCACGTTGCAAGGAAGATTGTTTGTCTGAACCATATATTCCAAAGCTTTTACGTGCATATACATCTGGCCTTTGTCATCACAAGCGCCGCGGGCAAAAATCGCTCCTTCTGGATGCAAATCTGTCTTTTTTATAATAGGTTCAAATGGAGGAGAAGTCCACAATTCTAAAGGATCTGGCGGTTGCACGTCATAATGCCCATAAACTAAAACCGTCGGAAGATTTGCATCAATAATTTTTTCTCCATAAACAATCGGGTAGCCTGGAGTATCGCAAATTTCTACAAAATCACAGCCTGCTTTTTCAAGGCTAGATTTTACGGCATTTGCAGTATCAATCACGTCTTGTGAATAAGCAGAATCAGCGCTCACAGACGGAATCTTCAGTAAATCAATAAGTTCGTTAAGGAAACGCTCTTTGTTTTTTTGAACGTAGTCTTTTATAGTATCCATAAATGGCTTTTTAAAATGTTGTCTGCCAAAAATACGAAAAAGAATATTTTATTTTTTTTTAATTTTTTATTTGAAAGTTCAAAACTATGACTATATTTGCACCTCGATAACAGCAATAGTTGTTTTCAAAGGTCTACTGCGGATATGGTGAAATTGGTAGACACGCCAGACTTAGGATCTGGTGCCGCAAGGTGTGTAGGTTCGAGTCCTATTATCCGCACTAAAAAGCTTCTCAATCTGAGGAGCTTTTTTTTTTTGGAGTAAACTCAAAAGATTTTTATTCCAAAAAAATATAAAATTGTCCACTGTCTCTCCTATTGCCGTGTTGCTGATCGGTTTCCGCGAAAACGCGCCGACGTTGGTTTCATCATGCACGAACGGGCGGAAAGTGCATGAACCAATTACAGCCTCCTCGGCAATCTGACTGCCCGTCATCTTCGTTACAAGAGACAATGGCCAATAATTTATTGTTTTTCAGATTTTAATGCTGTCAAAATTGCCGCAGTTGCCAAAGCGCCAACTAAATAATAGCCGACAGTCAAAGCTTTTACTTGCGTATTTCTCGCTACTGGCTTTTCATCAAGCCCAATTTCCTTTGGAATAACAACGGCACCGATTCCGGCAACTAAGCCCAGTGAAATCGCTTTGCCCCAAATATTATCAGGACTATTGCCGATCATGCTGTAATAGGTAGCATTGCTGATCACATCGCCGGCAAGCGTAGCTTTATATAAGGTGTCTTTGTTTTCAATTTTAGTTCCGAAAAAGCCCAGCGTTTTCTGAAGCGCTTCTTCTCCCACAAGGTCAATTCGCGGCGCAACAATAACTCTCTTCTTCAAAGATTCATGTAAAAGGTTAAGCACGATGGCGCCACCAAGTCCGGCAAGAAAATTTTTAGCATTCATAATATGTGGTTTTGATCCGTATGATTTTAGATAATTAAAGTTCTGAAAATAGAAGGAGTTCTTGCTTATGCCTTTTGTTTTAATTCTTATATGATTATACAGAAGGAAAAAGCGCAAAAAAAAAAATCCCGATAACTGAAAAGTATCGGGATTTGTATTATAAAGAAGAAAATTATTTCACAGGAGTTCCGTCTTTGATTTCTTCGGAAGCACTTTTTACCAGTTGCATATTTTCTGGAATTTCTCCAAAGATTTCCACGCGGTCTTCAATCTCGCGTCCTTTCTGAACTGGAACCCTGAGCGTTTTATTGTCCTGCACTTTTAAGACATAAATGCCTTCGCTTGAAGTCACGACTGCCGTTTTTGGGACTACATAATTGCTGTCCTGCGCTTTCAATGGCAATAAAACTTCGGCAACCATTCCTGGTAAAAGTTTTTTGGTATCATTGATGACATCCATTTCAACTCTTTCTGAGCGAAATTTGCTGTCCAAAGCACCTGACATACGGGCAATTTTAGCTTTGAAAGTTCTTCCTGGAAGTGATTTTACATTAAAGCTCAACTCATCGCCGCTTTTCAAATAACCGGTATATAGCTCAGGAATATAAACCGAAAGGCGCAATTTTTCTTGCTGTTGAATCGTAAACAATGGCAGTTCAGATCCTTTTCCAGAAGGTCCGACGTAAGCGCCAAGATTCACATTCCGAGCCGCAATTACACCATCAAATGGAGCACGAATTTGCAAATAGCCTTGAACATTTTGGATTTCTTTATAAGAAGCTTTCGCCGCCTGAAGTTGTGCGTAATCAGAATTTTTTCTTCCTTCTGATTGTTCCAAATCATTTTTTGAAACCGTTCCTTCGACTTTGCTGGTTTCTAAAATTCTTTTGTAAGTGCTGTTGCTTGTCATGTAAACTGCTTCCTGAGAGCGCAGTCTTGATTCGGCTGCAGCCAATTGCGAGCTGATTTCTGGAGCTTCCAAAACCATCAAAAGTTGTCCTTTTTTGACCTGAGTTCCAATATCGACTTTCAGTTCTTTTACAAAACTGCTCACTTTGGCATAAATGTCCACCTGTTGAAAGCCCGCCAATTCTGCAGGAATTCTTAATTCGGTTGATAATTTCTCTTTTGTTGCCGTGATAATTTCCATCGGAGGAGCAACGTCTTCCGCTACAACTTCTTGCTTTTCTGAAGAACCGCAACTGCTTAAAAAAGCTCCTGTTCCTAAAAATAAAAGGGATATTTTGAATAAATTATTTTTCATTTTGATCGTGTAAAGATGAGATATAATGTTTGCTTTCTTTGTCCTCAGGGTCTAAAGATACGGACTGCGTTGAGCTTTTTCCTTGTGCCCAGGCAAAAATCAAAGGCAGGATAATTAATACTGTAAAAGTAGAAAATAATAGGCCACCGATAACTGCTCTTCCCAGTGGAGAAACTTGGTCGCCACCTTCGCCGTGTCCGATTGCCATTGGCAACATTCCCGCAATCATCGCCACACTCGTCATGATAATCGGTCGAAGTCGCAGCGATGCCGCTTCTCTGGCAGATTGCAAGGCGTTTCCATTAATTTTTCGTAATTGCTCGGCATTCGTGACCAGCAAAACGGCATTCGCAATGGAAACTCCGACAGACATGATGATTCCCATATACGACTGCAAATTCAGCGTAGAACCTGTAATCAACAGCAATAACAAAGCGCCCAAAACAACCGCAGGAACCGTAGTCAAAATTACCAGCGAAACTTTAAACGATTGGAAATTCGCAGAAAGCATCAAGAAAATCACGACAACTGCAACCAATAATCCGGATTGCAAACTGTTCATCGTTTCGACTAAAACTTTGCTCAAACCGATAGTGTCGATGAAAACGCCGCGAGGCAATTCTCCCAAAGAAGAAATGGTTTTTTGAACGTCTTTTGAGGCAGTTCCTAAATCGGTGTGGTCGATATTTGCCGTAACCGTAATGTAAGGCATAGCACCCAAGTTGTCATTTTCCCCATAAGTAAAAGACGGCGTAATTGTGGCAACATCACTCAAAACAGGGCGCGCCGAATTTTTCATCAACGGAATTTCTCCCAAATCATTTTCTGACATCATCTTATTCAAAGGCACTTGAACTTGCACATTATAAGACAATCCGGCTTTTTCATCGATCCAAGTATTTTTCTCTGTATATCTTGAAGACGACGTTGAAGCAATTAGCGAGCGCGAAACTTCGTTCATATCAACGCCCAATTGTGCGGCGCGTGTTCGGTCAATATTGATATCCAACGAAGGATATTTGATCGGCTGGCCAATCTGAACGTCTCTGAAATAATCAAACTGGTTTAGTTTTTCGACTAATTTATTAGCATATTTTTCGTTGATCTTTTTATTTTTCCCGGCAATTCTAATCTCAATCGGAGTAGGGGAACCTTGGCTTAAAACCTTATCGGTAAGCTCAATTGGTTCAAAAGATAATTTTACGTCTGGCAAAATCTTCTTGATTCTTGCTCTAAAATCATCCTTGAAAACGTCCATGTCAGCGTGATAATCTTTCAGCGCCACTTGAAAAACAGCTTCATGAGGACCCGACATAAATAGGTAAATCGGAGAAACAGAAAATAGGGAAGGATGCTGTCCGACATAAATCGAGCTGATGCTGATGTGCTCTTTCCCCACCATTTTCTCTAATTCTTTCAAGGCTAGAATCGCTTTTTCTTCCGTTCTTTCCAAACGAGTTCCGTCTGGAGCGCGAAGCCTTAATTGGAACTGGCTTGAATTTACCTTTGGAAAAACATCCTGACCGATTACGCTCAAAAGCCCTATGGCAATTGCTGTAATCCCAAACAAATAAAGCAAGGCAATCGATTTTCTGAAAGGGAAAATACGGTCTAAAAAGCGCATGAAGCGCATTCTGAATTTCTCGAAGAAGCCGATTTTTTTATCATTGTCTAAATCGTCTCTTTGTGCCAAAACCCTCTTTTGCGCAAAGGTGTCTTTTTCAGAAGTTGGATCAATTCCCGAAGCATTAAATTCCGCTTCATCATCAGTAATTTCTGGACCGTGATTTACTTTTGAATGTCCTTTCATCAGCCAGTTCGCCATAACCGGAACGAAAGTCTGAGATAGCAAAAACGAAATGATCATCGAAAAACCAATCGCCATCGCCAAAGGCAAAAACAGCGCACCCGGAATTCCTGTCATCGTAAAAGCTGGGGCAAAAACGGCGAGAATACAAAGAAGAATCAATAATTTTGGAAGGGCAATTTCCTTACAGGCATCCCAAATAGCGAGTGCCTTGGGTTTTCCCATATCTAAATGCTGGTGGATATTTTCTATAGTCACCGTACTTTCATCGACCAGAATTCCGATCGCCAAAGCGAGTCCGCTCAACGACATCAAGTTGATGGTCTGTCCGAATAATTTCAAGAACAAAACTCCGGAAATAATTGAAATCGGAATAGTAAGAATTACGATCAAGGCCGCTCTTCGGTCACCCAGAAATAATAAAACCATCAATCCCGTCAAAACGGCTCCGATAATTCCTTCGGTAACCAAACTTTTTACCGAATTAATCACATAAACCGACTGGTCAAATTCATAAGAAAGCTTCACGTCTTCTGGCAACGTGCTCTGAATTTTCGGCAATTCTGCTTTTAAATTTTGGACCACATCCCAAGTCGAAGCATCTCCGGCTTTTGCGATGCTGACATAAACCGAGCGTTTTCCGTTGACCAAAGCATATCCGGCAGTAATATCGGCGCCGTCTTTTACGGTAGCAACATCGCCCAAATATAAATTCTGTACGCCACCTTTAAACAAAGGAATTTTAGCAAAATCAGCTACTTCCTTAATAGTATTATTTGTCGGCGTAATGTAATTTTTATCACCGATTCTCACGTTTCCTGAAGGAGCTGTCTGATTGTTGATTCGGATGGCTTCCACGATTTGATCGGGTGTCATGTTGTGCGAACGAAGCAAATCTGGATCCACGTTAACCTCAATGGTTCTCGGGCTTCCGCCAAAAGGTGGAGGCGATAATATTCCAGGAATCGAAGTGAATGACGCTCTTACATAAACGTTTGCCAAATCTTGCAATTCATTGTTAGAACGTGTTTTGCTGCTCAAAACCAACTGCCCGACCGGCAATGAAGAAGCGTCAAACCGAATGATAAATGGAGGTTGCGAACCAGGAGGAAAAGCGGCTTGGATTCTGTTGGAAAGCGCACTTAATTCTGCAGCAGCCTGCGCCATGTTCGTGTCTTCATAATAAGTCACTTTCATCAAAGTCAAGCCTTGAATGTTTTTAGTCTCAATTGATTTTACGCCATTGGCAAAAAGCATGACGTTCACATAGTTTTTTGCAAAATAAGACTCCATCTGATTCGGAGTATAACCTCCAAAAGGATGCGCGAGGTAAATCACGGGAAGGTTCATTTTTGGCAAAATATCGACTTTGATATCTTTTACGGCGCCGATTCCAAAAAAGAATAATCCGGCCACGAGCACCAATATGGAGATGGGTTTGCGAAGTGCAAATCGTATTAAATTCATCGTTGGAAAATTAAAATTCGTTAATAAATAAGTCGAAATCTCCTGTCGCCGCCGCTTTCATCAAAAGCGACTGCCAGACATTGTTGTAGATAATATCTCGGTCGATTTCGGCGCGGTTCAAAGTATAAAGCGTTTGCGTCACGTCAACAAGATTAGTCAATCCGTTTTTATATAAAGTTGTTTTTTGCAAATATGCTTGCTGTGCGGCTTGAACTTGTTTTGGCGCTTCCGCATAATTTTCCATCGCATATTTTATCTTGGCATCGGCTGCGTCAGACTGTGTTTTCAATTGCTGGTCGATTACTTTATATTCTTCTTGAAGCCCTTCAGAAATTAATTTTTGGGCACTGACTTTTTTGCTTGATCTTGCGATTGTGGTTAAATTCCACGAAACTCCTACGCCTAAAAGATAGTTTTGGCGATTTGGATTTACACCGTCAAAATAATTTTGGTTGTATGAATTTTGATCTGAAGCATAATCTGAATTAAATCCGGAAGCCCTTGTTTGGTAAACTCCGAAGAAACTGAATGTTGGAAGATATTCTCTTTTGAATAATTTTGTCTGCTGTTTGCTGTAATCAATTCTGCTTTTATAAAATTGCAAAATTGGATTCAAAGTGTCATTTGCTGTTTCAAAACCTAAGATAGATTTCGGCACTTGCTTTACAAAAGAACTATCCAAAACAAAATCTTTAATATCAGTTCCCATCAAAGCGACTAATTTATTGTTCAAATCTTTGACCTGGTCTTTGCTTTGGTTTAATTGAATTTTAGCACGAGAAACTTCCGCGGCAGCGAGCGTAGAATCGACTCCGGCAAGCAAGCCATTTTTGACTCTGGCTGCGGCAATTCTATGAAAAACTATAGCACGACTGAGATTTTTTTCTTGGGAAATTAATAATCGCTGGCTGGCCAAAAGATTCAAGTAAGCTGCAGAAATTTTAATCTTTTGCTGGAACTTTTCTTGGTCTAAATCTTTTTCAAATCTTTGCGCATCGGCTTTGGCCAAATTGATTCTTTGCCTAGTTCTTCCAAAAGTGAAAAAATCCCAGTTGACATTTACTAAATACAAAGCACCAAACGCGGCGTTCCAGTTTTGTTCTGCCAAAGGCAATCCTGAAGAAGCAACTCCAAGACCTCCAAAACCATAAAGCGGTCCGTTTTGTCCGTTTACAGTTCCATAATCTTGTTGTGCGGCAAGGTTTAAATTGGGCAGATAATCGCGCCGAACCTGCTTGACTGTTTCTTTTGAAGCGTCGGCATAGTAGCTTTTAGCCTTGATAGTCCCATAATTGGCGATTCCGGTTTCTACGGCTTCCTTGAGAGAAAGCGTTTGTGAAAAGCCTTGGATGAAGAATACCAAAAAAAGAAAAAGGGGGAGCTTTTTTTTCGTCATCATTTAATTCTAAGTTTTAAGAGTGCAAATTTAGGGTGCAAGAAACTTATTATGCAGATTAAAGTGACAAATCCTTTTTGTAAAATGACGAATTGAATTGGTCATTAAATCGGCAATAAATTTAATTTTAAGTAGTTACTTTGTAATCTTGAATTGGAAAAAAAATGAAATGGAAACCCGAGAATGTCCTTGAAAATAAATGGTGGCAGGAAGTCGCAGTTTTGCTATTTTCTTTTTCGTTGTTTTCGATAAAAAATGACTGGATTTTACTAGAATCTGTGAGTACAATTTTTTCTGGAATTGCTTATTATTTTATACTTTATTCTCATGCGCAGGCGAACCGTTTTTTTCTGCTTCCAATATTATTGAAAAGAAATAAAGGCGCGCTTTACTTGATTCTTACGACTCTTTTGGCATTGCTTTTTTCTGGAATTCTCTATGAATTGTCGCGAGCTTGGATTGAGAATGTTTCTACGCTTTATAAATTTTCGCACCAAAGAAGTTACACTTATCAGCTTGCTTCTGTTGTTGGAACTTTGGTTTGTATTCTCGGTCCGATCATGTTTTTGAAATATTACAGCCACCAGAAAAAGCAGAACGAAGAAGAACTTTTAGTAAATCAAATACAGTTAAATTCTTTGCGAAGCCAATTAAATCCGCATTTTTTGTTCAATACTTTTAATACGCTTTATGGTATCAGTTTAGAATTTCCGCAACGAACGCCAGATCTGATCATGAAAGTTTCGCAGTTAATGCGCTATCAATTGGAAAGTAATGCCAAGCAATGTGTGACCTTAGAGGAAGAATTGTCTTTCATAAATAGTTATATTCAGCTTGAAAAAGAGCGCGTCGGTTATCGCTGTGAAATTACGTATGAATGTAATATTGATAATGAAAATACGTATAAAATTTCGCCGATGTTGCTGATTGCTTTTGTAGAAAATGCCTTTAAACACGGAACTTGTGCCATTGAAAACTGTTTTGTGCATATCAAAATCAATATTGAAAACGGCAAGCTGCAGATGAATATTGTAAATTCGATTCCAGATAAAAAGACGAATGTGGTTTCTACAAAAATCGGAATAAAAAATACTACTGAACGTCTCAAGTTGATTTATGGGAAAGATTACAACCTAGAGATTACAACGGTTTCCAAGACTTTTATCGTAGATTTGACATTGCTTTTGAAGAAAATTGTCTAAGATGGAACAGAAGAAATGTATAATCGTTGATGATGAGCCGGCTGCACATTATGTGCTGGTCAATTATATTCGCCAGAATCCTAGTTTAGAGCTTGTTTTTCAATGTTATAACGGAATCGAAGCAATGAATTATCTTCGGGAAAATCAAGTCGATTTGATGTTTTTAGATATTGACATGCCCGAAATTACAGGACTGGAATTATTGAAAATTATTCCGTTGCCGCCAAAGACGATTTTGACGACTGCTTACTCAGAATTTGCTTTGGAAAGTTATGATTATGGCGTCATCGATTATCTTTTAAAACCTATTTATTTTCCGAGATTCTTGAAATCTATTGAACGGTTTCTGGCTTTATATGAAGAGAAAAAAACTATAGCTACAAGTCTTTTTGTTTCCATAAAAACCGATGGAATTATTTTAGATTTGGATGTAAGAAAGATACTTTTTGCCCAAAGCTATGGCAATTATGTCAAGATATTCACAACTACGAAAACCTATTTGGCTTCAATGACAACCAATGAATTGGAGCAAAATCTTCCTCATGAATCTTTTCTGCGAGTGCATAAATCCTATATTATTGCGCTTGAGAAAATTGAAGATTGCGATCGCGACACGGTTACAATCAGCAAAGAAAAAATTCCAGTCGGAATTACGTATCGAAGAGAACTTGCAGAACGTTTGAAGCATAAATTGTAGTTTAGTTTGCTTCATTTTCCTTAAATTTACGTTCCAAATCACAATAAATAATGAGAAAAAAATCCTTTTTCCTCTTGCTGGCCATTGGAAATATGCTGGCAGTGGAAGCTCAAGAAAATAAACAGACTATGAATCCATTTTTTCAAGCATACAATACACCGTTCGAAGTACCGCCTTTTGACAAGATTAAAAACGAACATTTCAAGCCGGCGATTTTAGAAGGAATTAAAAAGAAAGAAGCTGAGGTTGATGCAATTGTAAATAATCCAGAAGCGCCAAATTTTGAAAATACCGTTCTGGCAATGGAAAACGCAGGCGAATTATTGTCAAATGTAAATGTGGTTTTTTCCAATTTAAACGGGGCAAATACCAATGACAAACTGCAGAAAATCGCAAAAGAAGTTTCTCCGAATTTAGCTGCTCATAACGATAATATTTACTTAAACGAAAAATTATTTGCTAGAATTAAAGCTGTTTGGGACAAAAGAGAATCTTTGAAATTGAATTTGGAACAAGCGAAGATCTTAGAAAATCTTCATAAAGCTTTTGTCAGAAGTGGCGCCAATTTATCAAACGAAGACAAAGACAAACTGCGTAAAATCAATGCCGAACTTTCGATAACTGCTTTAAAATATGGACAGAATATTTTAGCCGAAACCAATAAATACGAACTGGTAATTTCAGATAAAAAAGAATTGTCAGGCTTGCCACAAGAATTAATCAACGCCGCCGCGGAAGATGCAAAAGCGAAAGGCAAAGACGGGAAATGGGTTTTCACGCTTTCAAATTCTAGTGTAATGCCGTTTCTGCAATACAGTTCCAATAGAAAACTACGTCAAGAAATTTGGAATGCGTATCAAACAAAAGCCAATCATGATGATGGATTGGACAACAAAGAAAATGCTATAAAACTAGCAAATCTTCGTGGTGAAAAAGCGAGATTGTTAGGCTACAAATCACATTCTGATTATGTTTTGGAAGAATCAATGGCGAAAAATCCAGAGAATGTAGCCAAACTTTTGAATGATTTGTGGAAGCCAGCTTTGGAAAAGGCCAAAACCGAAGTTTCCGACATTCAAAAAATGATGGACAAAGACGGAATCAAAGATAAAGTGCAACCTTATGATTGGAGATATTACACCGAAAAAATCAGGAAGCAACGCTTTGATTTAGACGAGCAAGAATTGAAGCCTTATTTCAGTTTGGGAAATGTAAGAGGTGGTGTTTTTCAAGTAACTGAAAAATTATACGGATTAAAATTCAAGCAGTTGAATGATGTTCCAAAATACCACGAAGAAGTGACCGTTTGGGAAGTTACCGAAGCAGACGGAACCCACGTTGGGATTTTATATATGGACTTTTTTCCGAGAGCTTCAAAAAGAGGCGGTGCTTGGATGACATCTTATCGAAGCCAAAAAACAGTCAACGGAGAAAGAAAAGCGCCGGTAATTTCAATTGTCTGCAACTTTACAAAGCCAACAGGCGAGACGCCGGCTTTATTAACTTTCGATGAGGTAACAACATTTTTTCACGAATTTGGTCACGCTTTGCACGGATTATTATCTAATGTAACTTACAAAAGCTTAGCAGGAACAAGCGTTCCGAGAGATTTCGTAGAATTGCCATCGCAAGTAATGGAAAATTGGGCTGCAGAGCCAGAAGTTTTGAAAATGTATGCTAAACATTATAAAACAGGTGAAGTGATTCCAGATGCGTTAATCCAAAAACTGCAAAAATCGGGAACTTTTGATCAAGGTTTTGCAACCGTAGAATATTTGGCCGTGTCATTTTTAGATATGGATTACCATTCTCAAACGGCTCCAATTACGCTTGACGTCAATACTTTTGAGAAAAATTCTATGAAAAAAATCGGATTGATTGATGCAATTATTCCAAGATACAGAACAACTTATTTTCAGCATATTTTTTCAGGAGGTTATTCTTCAGGATATTACAGCTATATCTGGTCAGGAGTTTTAGATACCGACGCATTTGAAGCGTTTAAAACCACAACACTTTTCAATCCGGAAAAAGCAAAATTATTCAGAAAAAATGTCCTAGAAAAAGGAGGAACCGAAGATCCGATGGTTTTATACAAAAGATTCCGTGGCGCTGAACCAAGTGTGGAACCGCTTTTAAGAAAGAGAGGATTGGATAAAAAACCAGAAACTCCTACAAAGAAAATCAAAGGATAAGTCTTTAAAAATCTGAGACCCGAGAACGTAGTTCGAACAGACGAAGTAAATCTGTGTTCAATTTTACAAAGCAAAAAAGCCCTTGAAATCTCAAGGGTTTTTTTATTTATCCGTGATAAACGCGCGAAGCAATAATCTTTCCGTCTTTAACTTCCAGAACTTCGGCAACAAGCATATCTTCCTCGCCATCAACATTTCTCACATATTCCATAAAAACTCTGTCGCTGTTTGCTGTCAAAGAAGTCACTTTATAATGCAAAGAAGGCAAACGCTCAAAAGCATCTTTCCACCATTCGCGCATTGCAGATTTTCCTTCCACAAACCCATTAGTTTCGGGCTTTCTGATTTTTAATTTCGGACTAAAATGTTTCGCTTCCTCATCATAAAGTGACAAAAGTTGCTCTAAATTATGACTATTAAAAGCATCAAACCAACGAAAAGCAATAGATTGTAAAGTTTCTGGATTCATATATTTTGTAAAGTAAAAACCGCAGATTACAGAAAAAATCTGCGAATCTGCGGTCAATTTTATTTTTTGTTAATCGTAAAATCTGTGTTCAGACTAAACGTTTTTCAAATTGATAATTTCCTGTTCCGTCAAAAATCTATAATTTCCTCTCGGAAGATTTTTCTTCGTCAAACCAGCAAAAGCCACACGGTCAATTCTCAAAACATCATAGCTCAAATGCTCAAAAATATGGCGAACCACTTTCACATTTGAAGTACGCAATTTAAGTCCGATTTCACTTTTGGGTTGGTCGTCGATGTAGCTAATTTCTTCAACGCTAACACGGTGACCTTCGATTGTCATTCCTTTTTGAATTTTCTCCAAATCCTCAAATTTCAAGTTTTTGTCTAAAGAAACTTGGTATATTTTAGAAGATTTCTGATTCGGAATCGTGAATTTACGCAACATATCCGTGTCGTTCGTGAACAACAACAAGCCAGTCGTGTTTTTGTCCATTCTTCCCACAGGAGAAAGCAACGTTTTTGTCGCACCACGAACTAATTCTGAAACATTTCTGTGTTCAAAACCTTCGTCCAAGGCAGTCGTAAAGTTTTTTGGCTTGTTTAAAAGCAAGTATTCCTTTTTCTCCGGAGTCAAAACACTTCCGTCAAAATTCACTATATCCGTAGCTTTTACAAGGTATCCCATTTCAGTAACCGGAATTCCGTTCACTTTCACATTCCCAGATTGGATGTAAATATCAGCCTCGCGACGAGAGCAAACTCCCGAATTCGCGATGTATTTGTTCAGACGCATTTCGCCTTCCGCTTTCTGTCTTTTCGGAGCTTGGTTCGCTTTCTTTGCAGGCTTTTCCGGATTCACATCCGCCGCTTTTGCTACAGTTGGCTTCGCTTTTTTCGGCCCTTGAGCTCTCTTTGGCAACGCTGGTTTAGACTTGCTAAAACTGCTTTTTCCACCAGATCTGTTTGAGGCGCTTCCCTTTTTGCCTCCGTCATTCTTGTTCATTGTTCTAAATTTGTGCAAAGATAGCATTTTTCGACGGTAAATCCCTAGTCTATTGGACGATTCGATTTTTTTAGATTTATCTTGAAGAATTTTTGGAAGCTATTTCCTGCTTTTCACTCCAAGTCCTCATGAAAAAACTAATGTTTCTAATTTTTAAAAACGAGCTTCCGTTGGTCGCTGTTTTTAAAAAAGAAACATAAAGTTTTTTCATTCCGGGCTTTCCGTTGCAATCAGGGCTAGTGCCCGTTTAACGCTAACAAAACCTTTTTTCCATGCCACAAAACTGTGGGGTCAATTAAAACAATGCAGAAAACGCCAGCCACAATTATGAATTTCAAGAGATTGTGAAGCTTTAAAAAATCTGCTGTCTGATGAGATTTCCAAAGCTGTATCAAGAAAAAAATCATCAAAATCATACAGACATAAAAGTAAATGACCATATAACCGACTTCATAAATATCAACTAAAAGATAAACAGGAATCACAGTCAAAATTGTTAAAACCGTGATCGCAATTTTAGAAACTCTTTCTCCATAAACCACAGGAACCGTCTTGTAATCAGTGACAAAATCACCTTTCATGTTTTCCAAATCCTTGATCATTTCCCGAATAAGAATCAGCAGAAACAAGAAACTCGCATGGCCAAAAATAATTCCGATTTTCTGCCAGTCATATTCTAAATATTGTCCTTTGAAATAATAAAGCAAAATTCCGAAGAAAGGAAAAACCGCCAAAACTGAAGCCGTCAAATTCCCAATTATCGGATATTTTTTCAACTTATGAGAGTAAAACCAAATTAGAAAAATATAAGCGGAATAAAATAAGCTGACACGCCAAGAAACGAAATAGGCTAAAAATACGGATAGAAAATTCAGTCCGAAATAAACGTAAAGCTTCGTTTTTTGGCTCACTAAACGATCCAACATCGACTTATTTGGTCGATTAATTAAATCTTTCTGTGCATCATAAAAGTTATTGATGATATATCCCGAAGCAATGCAGAAGCTTGAAACCAATACTAAAATAAACAGGTTGATATCCAAAATTACATCCAAAGCCCGTACATCTTCAGGCGACAAAATAAAAATTGCCGAAAGATATTGCGCTAAAACAATAACAGGAATATTGTACCCGCGAACCACAGAAAACAAACTGATAATTTTCATTACAAGAAGTTTGTTCTTTCTGCTTAGCATTTTTTTGTGGTAAAGGGTTTTGGGTAATGGTCTAAGTTTTGACCAAAACTAAAATTTATCTCGAAAAACTTTTGGCTTTTGCCTAATTTCTATTGCCTAGAATTGGTAAACAACTTCCAATTTATAATCTTTCAAAGCTTCTTTGGCTTTTTCATAATCTTGCGTAAATCCAAGAATATAACCGCCACCGCCAGAACCGCAAAGTTTCAAATAATAGTCATTTGAATCTAAACCTTTCTGCCAAATTCCGTGAAATTGCTCTGGAATCATCGGTTTGAAATTATTTAAAACCACTTTTGAAAGTTTTTTGGTGTTAGCCAACAAGCCTTTGATGTCTCCATGAAGGAAATCGTCAATACTTGCGTCAGTATATTTTACGAATTGGTTTTTTACCATCGCTCTAAAGCCTTTGTCTTTCAAGCTTTCCATAAAAAGAGAAACCATTGGAGCTGTTTCTTTTACTTTACCAGAATCCAACAAAAACACAGCGCCTTTACCAGTCAAACTCTGCGTTGGAATTCCAGTCGCTTCAATATTATCGTGCGAATTAATCAAAATCGGAATGCTCAAGTAGCTATTCAAAGGATCTAAACCTGAACTTGTTCCGTGGAAAAAAGATTCCATTTTTGAGAAAATCTGTTTCAATTTCAATAGTTTTTCACGAGTCAGGTTTTCCAAAACCGTGATTTTGTTTTCGGCATATTGGTCATAGATTGCAGCGACTAAAGCGCCACTGCTACCAATTCCATAGCCTTGCGGAATGCTGGAATCAAAATACATTCCGGCTTCAACATTCAGTTTTAGCAACTCAATATTGAATTTTACAAGCTCCGGATTTTCTTGTTGCATTGTTTCCAAATAAGCAACAAAACGCTTCAAGCTTGCATTTGATTTTTTAGCTTCATCAGAAAGATTGTCGTCAACCTTCAATCCGCCGTTGAAAAAATTATAGGGAATGGACAAACCTCGAGAACCTTTGTTGATTGCGTGCTCACCGAAGAGTAATATTTTTGAGTAAAATAATGGTCCTTTCATATCTTGTTTACTGGAGTTTAAATAAAATTACAACTTTTTTGCACCAAATCCAATTTCATCGCAAATATATTGCGAGTTTTGACAATAGCCAACTAATTCATCCTTAATAAATTCTAAAACTTTAACGCTAACGTTTTCGGGATATAAAACGTGCACATTTGCACCAGCGTCAAGCGTAAAACAAACTGAAATTTTTGTCTCGTTTCTGAATTTCCAGATTCTATTGATGATTTCCAAAGTATTCGGTTTCATCAAAATAAAATAGGGCATCGAAGTCATCATCATTGCGTGCAAAGTCAAGGCTTCGCTTTCCACAATTTTGATAAATTCATCTAAATTTCCAGATTCTAAAACCGTTTTTATTTTCGAAAGATTTTCGTGTGCTTGCTCAAAACGCCTTTCAGCATATGGATGATCGTGCATCAAATCGTGGCCAACAGTGCTTGAAACTTGTTTTTCTCCTTTGTCAACCAGCAAAATCGTATCTTGATAATTCTTAAAATTTTCGTGAATCTGATTTGGAAATTCTACTCCAAATAAGTCTGAACTTCCAATAATTTCAGAATTTCCCCAAACCACAACGCTTCCTTTTACGCTTCTGCAAGCACTTCCAGAACCTAATCTAGCTAAAAACGAAGCTTTTTTAAAGAAATAGTCGTCTGTCATTTCAGTCCCGAAGTTTTGGGATAATTCTTTTTCCAAACTCATTAAATTCATCGCCAAAGCTGACATTCCCGAAGCGGAAGAAGCGATTCCTGAACTATGCGGAAACGTGTTTTCTGTATCAATCGTGAAATGATACTCTTTTAAAAAAGGCAAATATTTTTCAACTCTTTCGAAAAATTTCTGGATTTTTGGCTTGAAATCTTCCTTTGGTTTTCCTTCAAATAATAAATCAAAAGAGAAATTTTCTGCATTTTCCTTTTTGGAGAAATTTAGTGAAGTGATTGTCTTGCAATTGTTTAAGGTAAAACTAATCGACGGGTTTGCAGGAATTTGGTTTTCCTTTTTTCCCCAATATTTCACTAAAGCAATATTACTCGGAGCGCTCCATTTAAAAGAACCTTTTTCAACTGAATTTGTATATTTTGCCGGAATAAAATCCTTTTCAAGAATCATAGAAATAATTTTTGCAAAGATACTTTTTTTAGCTGAAAATTACCGCAGATTCACAGATTGAAAAGTTTTTAAAAACACAGATTTCACAGATTCACACAGATTAATTTGTGTAAATTTGTGACACGAGACCATAGGTACAACTGACGAAGTAAATCTGTGTTGGATTTTTTTCGAACTTAGAGTGAAATTTAGATAAAAAGAAGATGAATAAATACACAAGAATATTGGTTTTAGTGGTGACTTGCCTTGCGGTTGCTTATTTTTCAAGTTTGGTGACGCGTCCGAGTGTTGAAACTTGGTACACGACAATTGAAAAGCCAAGTTTCAATCCGCCAAATTGGCTTTTTGCGCCAGTTTGGACGACTTTGTATGTGATGATGGGAATTGCAGGCGGTTTGGTTTGGCATGAAATCAATTCTACAAGACGAGAAGAAGTCAAAAAAGCGATGCTGTTTTTCGCAATTCAACTAGGACTAAATGCTTTGTGGTCGTATTTGTTCTTCGGATTGAAAAATCCATTATTAGCTTTAGTAGAGATTGTTTTGCTCTGGCTGATGATTTATGAAACGTATATTAAATTCGCTAAAATCAATAAATTTTCAGGCTATTTATTTGTTCCATATTTACTTTGGGTAAGTTTTGCTACAGTTTTGAATGCAAGTATTTGGTGGCTGAACAATTAATTTTTTAGAATTACATACCAATCCCATTCTTCAGGATCTCCTCCGCCAACGCTTGGCGTATATAAAAATAAATTGATCTGAGAATTTGGATTGCTGTTTCTATATTCGTCAACAACTTCAAGATTGTCAATGGCATTCCATATTGCTACATAATTTATTGTTTCAGGATAATGTTGAAATTCAGAATAATCAACTGTCTGGAAAAAATTGAGATTTGGCATTTCTAAAGGAGTCGAATTTAAATTAAATGATTCTGGAGAATTTATATTTTCTGGATGACTTCTTTCTCCGATTCCCATCCAGACGATCGTTCCTTCAAAAATATTTTGATCTAGTTCCTGATATTTTAAGTTTATTTTTCCAAAATCTCCTGGCGATTGATAAACAGAAGAAATGGTAAAGCTTGGAAATTCATCAAAAGTAAGTTCTTTACCGCCCTCAAAAATATTCGTTGTAAAATCAACCTTTAGCAGTATGACTTTATTCTGTGTTGCTTTAGTGTTTTGCTCGTCAGAAGTACAACCTAAAATTAATATTGCAATTGTTAAAAGTAGAATATTTTTCATAATTATAAGGTTTATGATTTAGATGTAAAAATACTCAAAAGGTTGCTTTATAGCACTATAGAATTGATGGAATTCGCGACAATAAAGCCACTTGTCCAAGCATTCTGAAAATTAAAGCCTCCAGTAATGGCATCAATATTTACAATTTCTCCAGCAAAAAATAAATTCTGGTGTAATTTACTTTCCATTGTTTTGAAATTGATTTCCTTCAAATCGATGCCGCCAGCGGTTACAAATTCTTCTTTGAAGGTACTTTTTCCATTTACTTGAAATTGTCCGTTTGTCAATTGATTGGATAAATTTTGCAGTTGATTTTTAGACAAATCGGCCCATTTTGTTTCTTCAGAAATTCCAGAAGCCAAAACCAGACTTTCCCACAAACGATTTGGAAACTCAAAAGGTGATTTTTTGGAAACTGTTTTTTTAGAATGTTCTTGTTTCAATTCTTTCAAAATTGCTTCCGCATCTTCCGAATCCACATCGTTCAGCCAATTTACGAAAATCGTAAACTGATAGTTTTTCTCAAATAAAATTCGCGCACCCCAAGCCGATAACTTCAAAATTGCCGGTCCGCTCATTCCCCAATGGGTTACCAATAAAGGTCCGGTTGAAGTTAACTTTGTGTCTTTTACTTTGACAGAAACTTGTGCTGAAACACCTGGTAATTCTTTTATCCTCGAATCTTTTATGTTGAATGTAAATAAAGAGGGAACCGGACTCACAATCGAATGTCCGAAATCTTGAAGCGTTTCCCACATTTTCGGATTGCTTCCTGTGGCCAAAACCAATTTTTCGCAAAGGTATTGTTCGTTTTGGGTTTCAATTTTCCAGAAATTTCCGTCTGATGTTTCGGATTTATAAATTGATTGAACGCTTTGTCCTGTCAAGACTTGAATTCCAAGTTTTTTTGTCGCTGTCGTAAAACAGTCGATTATCGTTTGGGATGAATTTGAAACAGGAAACATTCTTCCGTCTTCCTCGATTTTCAATTCCACGCCGTGTTTTTCAAACCATTCAATTGTGTCGCCAGAACAGAATTGATGAAACGGACCACGGAGTTCTTTTTCGCCACGTGGATAAAATTTGACCAATTCATTCGGCTCAAAGCAAGCGTGCGTGACATTGCATCTTCCGCCTCCAGAAATTCTGACTTTCGTCAAGACTTCCTTCCCGCGTTCTAAAATTGCCACTTTCAATTTCGGATTTTTTTCTGCGATATTGATTGCTGTAAAAAAACCTCCGGCTCCACCGCCAACGATGATGATGTCAAAATTCTGGCTCATATTCTTTCTGGGAAATCGGTGATGATTCCGTTTACGTTATAGGATTTAATTCGTTCTATGTCTTCAGTTTCATTAATCGTCCAAGTATAAACTTTGAAACCCTGTTCTTGTGCTTTTTGAACATTGTGTTCGGTCAAAAGGCTGAAATGCGGATGAATGGCTTTTGCCGAAAAAGCATTTGCCCATTCCAAAGCCTGGGTGACGCTGGCTTGCGATAAAACGCCCAAATGTATTTTTGGATTTATGGAAAACAGCATTTCCAGTTCTTCCCTTTGGAAACTCGAAACGATGAAATCGTCATAAGAATATTCTTTTTCAAGGATGTATTTTTCGATAAGATGGGAAACGGGTTTTGCCGTATGCCTTCCTTTCAATTCGATGTTGATGAAGCATTTTTTACCTACCAAATCTAATACTTCTTCTAAAGTCGGGACTTCAATTTCACCATTTATTCGCAAGGATTTTATGTCAGAAAGTGATAATTCTGAAATGGCACCCGAACCATTTGTAGTTCTATCAACCGTGGAATCGTGGATGACAATCAATTCTCCGGTTTTGCAAACGTGAACATCCAGCTCGATTCCGTCGGCGTTTAAGTCCAATGCTTTTTGAAAGGAGGGAAGCGTGTTTTCAGGTTCGTGGCCTTTGGCGCCGCGATGTCCGATGTTTAGAATTTTTTTCAATGGAAGGATTTATTTTGTAAAAGTACGTCTTTCGACAAAGATTGGCAAAAAGTTTAAAAAATGCCTGGAAGTTTGATTTCTAGCCCCGATTGAAGGGAAAAGCTTTTTGTTCCGCTTCTTTAGCGGACAAAAACTTGGAATGAAAGCGGGACAAGGGTTTCTGAAAATGCCTAGAGTTTCGCTTCAAAAAAATAAGCTTTTAGTTTTTCGACCAGATTAGAGGTTTTGAAACTAAAAGCTTTTGGAATTAAAAAATCTAACAGTTTAGTTGAGAAACTTTACTGATTTTGTAGTGTTTTCATTTTTTAGGACAGCTATAAAAATCCCGCTTCCGGCAAGGTTTAATTTTTGCTCAAAGGAGTTTTTGTTGTTGTCAAAGGCAATGGTTTGGACTTTTTGCCCAGTGATAGAATAGATTTCTACCGTGCTTTTTCCAGAGATATTTGTGGACAGCGTTCCTTTATTTACGAAGAAGTAATTCTTGCTATTTTCAAATTGTTCGTTGGATAAAGTGGCAACGGTCATTCCATAAGTAGTGCCTTCCAAAGTTGCCGACTGTGAATTTCCGGCGGTATTTCTGATGATAAAAAACCAGTTGTTGACAGTCGTTCCTGATGGAATCTGCATGGAAGTTCCCGATGCTTCTTGGAGATAACTGCGGTTTGTGATGTCAAAAGTTGCCGTATAGGCGTTTGCTATCGGATTCCAAGTCAGCGGTGTCAAAGTGGACAGATTTGTCCAGTCGTCGTGATAGTCCCAAGTCGAGGCGACACCGTCAGTTTCAAGTCCGGAATAAAGGTAAAGATTTGGGTCAAATTGCGGGTCAAAAATGGCGTAATCTCCCGAAGCGCCATAGGTAATCGTGACGATACCAGAGTTGACGTTGAACGGGTTAGGACTAACTGAAAGTTGTGCTTTTGCAAAAGCAACATTCAGCAACAGGGCGGAAAAAAATAGTGTTTTTGTCATAATAGAAAAATTTAAACCTGACGGTCATTCGGCAGGAGGTTATCGTTTGGTGTTGAGTTATTTTGGTTTTATGGCATTTTTAGCAATGTTTTATTCCTAAGTTTATTTATAGCCCTGCTTTATGTAAGCCTTAAATTTTCGCTTCAAAAAACAACAGCAGGCTGAAACGTTTTATTTTTTTAGCAGCGCATTTGTTCTTCTGATGGCTTCTTGATCTTTGTAATCGAGCCAAGCTTGGCCTTTTCTTTTTCGCATCCAATTGTCGTAATAGCGTATGATTGCTACGTTTGCGAACCCTTTTAGTAAATTTTTTGGTCTTCCAGCTAATGATCTCAAACTTAGTGAGAATCCGGGCGTCAGGTATTTCATGTAGTGCCACCAACCTTCGGGCATGTAGAGCATTTCGCCATGCTGGAGGTTTGTAATGTAAGGTTTTATTAGTTTTAGCGCCGGAAATTTCTCAAAATCTGGGTTGTCAAAGTCGATATCTTCGTTGCAAATCCAAGAGTAGGGAAGGCGATACATGTATTTTGTTTCTTTTGGATCGACTAAGACACATTGTTTTTTTCCTTCGAAATGGATGTGGAAAATATTAGGAAAATCGATGTCATAATGCATGAAAACTTTGGCATTTTGGCCTCCGAAAAATACTAGCGGAAGGCTTTTTATCAAGCGCAATCCAAGTTTTGGCCATCTCATATCAGCTTTCATCGAAGGAACATCTTTCATCAAATTGTATAAAAAGATACGCAGATCGGTTGGGCCTTTTTCAAGAATATTGATATACTCTGCCATGGTCATCGTAAAGTCAGGTTCATTCACTTTCTTTGTGTAATCAGTCTTTCGGCTGTCATATAAAGGAACGGTTTTGTTGCCTGCAACTTCTTTTAGAAATTCAAAATTCCATTTTGTAAATGCAGGCCAGTCTTCAATTTGATTGGTAATTACTACAGGTTTTTGAGGTTTGTAATAATTTTCTATGAATTCTTTTTTTGTGAGTTTTTCGACTCTTTCGATTTCTATATATTTAAAAGTCATGATTAAAATACTAAGTTAGAAAACGTTATTAAAACATTACTAAATTAGTATTTTAATGTGACTTTTTAGCAAGCTGCAATAATATTATTCTATAGTTTTATTTTACGAGCACATAATATTGCCAAGGCTTGAAATTGTGTTTTTGGTCTTTGGCCAAAGTTACTTTTTCGCCTGTCATATAATTGGTAAAAGTTCCTTCGATAGGAGCTGTGAATTCTTGGTCTTTTTTAGATAAATTTCCAACGAAGAAAACTTTTTCACCACCTTTTTCTCTTTCAAAAGCTAAGATATTCGTGTTTGCAGAAGTTGCCAAACGCTTATAAGAAGCTGGATTTTTTCCTCCGTTTAAGGCTTCGTTTGTGTTTTTTAAGGCTCCTAATTTTTCATAGATCGGGAACATTTTTGCTTTTGTTTTAGGAATAGAATCTTTCTCGAAGAATTTTAATTTTCGTTTCAAATCATACTCTTGGCCTGTATATATTAACGGCATTCCAGGCATCAAGTAGGTCAAAGCCGTGAATGCTTCCACGCCGTCGCCCATTCTGTCATATTCGGTTCCGTTCCAAGAATTTTCATCGTGGTTGGAAGTGAAATTCATGAAGATGTCGTCTTTCTCGTATTCTTTGCTGATTTTAGTAAAAACTGAATCTAAATCTTTAACCGTTTTTGTTCCTTTATTGATGTCGTTCATGACGTGGTGCGCTTCCCAGCCGTAAGCCATATCAAAAATTCCGTCTTTTAAAAGATAATTTTTGTTGGATTCCATGAGCATAAAAACGGGTTTTACCTTTTTCAATTCTGGAATCGTTTTTTGCCAGAAAGTTGCAGGAACATTATCGGCAACATCGCAACGGAAGCCGTCAATATTTTCTTCTTTTACCCAATACAGCATTTCATTTTTCATGGCTTCATTTAGCTCTTTATTAGCATAATCTAAATGTGCCACATCTGTCCAGCCCCAAGATTTTCCAGTTTCAGGATTTAACGGATCGGTTACTTCGCCTTTAGCATTTTTGTGGTAATATTCTGGGTGTTCTGTAATCCATTTGTGATCCCAGCCGGTGTGATTTGCAACCCAGTCAAGGATGACATAGATTCCGTTTTCATGAGCAGTTTTTACTAGATTCCTGAAATCTTCTTTAGTTCCCAAGTCTGGATTTATTGCCGTGTAATCTGAGATTGCGTAATAGCTTCCCAAGTATTTGGCTTTTTCTTTCGGGTCTTTAATTTCAGAAACCAATCGTCCATCGGTGGTTTTTCTATTTTTCATAGAAATTGGGTAAATTGGCATCAGCCAGATTACTTTCACGCCCAATTTTTTCAATTCCGGAATGTCTTTTGTGAAGGCGTTGAAGGTTCCTTCAGGAGAATATTGACGGATATTTGCTTCGTAGATTACGGCATTTTCAGCGGTTTCATCTGAAACTGGCGCGATTGTTTCTGTTGTTGAAGCAGTCGTTTCTTCCGTTTTTTTATCGTCTTTGCAAGAGATGAAAGCTGTGATTGCAATTGCTAATAAGATTGTTTTTTTCATAATTTCAACATTTATATTTTTTTGAACCATTAAGGATTAAGGCTCAATACGTTTTTTGTCATTCCGAGGAACGAGGAATCTCCGCTAAGTAATCCCGTTGCTAAGATTCCTCGTTCCTCGGAATGACAAGTTTGGGTAATTTTTTACTTCAATTCTAAAACCAAAACCGATTTCCCATCCAAAGAAATTTCACTTGAAACATCAACTGATTTCCCTGAAAGAACATCTTTTCCAGATTTGGAATTTTTAATATTTTCTTGGAAACGGTTTGTCTTGACAGTTTTCGCTTCCGCGGAATTATTGATTACGACCATCACAGTTTCCTTGTCGTCATATCTAAAATAAACATAAACGTTTTCCTGCGGAATGTAATGCGTAGTTTTTCCGAAATGAACTACGTTTTTATTTTTTCTCCATTGGAATAATTTTGAAGTCACATCAAAGAATTTATTTTGCTCTTCAGTTCTTCCTGATTTTGTAAAAGCGTTGTTTTTATCGCCTGCCCAGCCTCCTGGAAAGTCCTGACGGATATCTGCATCGCCTTTTCCTTTGTCGCCTGCCATTCCAATTTCTGAACCATAATACAACTGCGGAATTCCACGAACTGTCGCCAGCATAGCCATTGCCATCGTGTATTTTTTGATGTCGTTTTTATGGTTTTGGTTGAATCTTCCGGTGTCGTGATTTTCTACGAAAGTCAGAATATTGTTGATATTTGGATAAAGAAAATCATTCGTGAAATTGTCGTAGAATTTAATCATTCCGTCGTTCCAGCTGTCTTTGTCTTCGTTGAAAGCATTGCCAAAAGCACTGTGCAATGTAAAATCCATTACGCTTGGCAAATGTGAATTATAACTTTGGATTGCAGCAATTTTACTGTCTTTTTGCCAATAAGCCATTTGGGCTTGATCATTCATCCAAACTTCTCCAACGATGTTAAAGTATGGATATTCGTCGGTAATCGCTTTCGTCCATTTTGCAATTCCAACTTTGTCATTATACGAATAAGTATCCACTCTGTAGCCGTCCAAATCAGCGTATTCAATCCACCAAATTGCGTTTTGAGTCAGGTAATTCAACACCAAAGGATTCGACTGATTCAAATCTGGCATTGACGGAACAAACCAGCCATCCACACAATTCTTCGTGTCGATTGCGGAAGCATTTGGGTCAAATTGTGTCGCCATTCTGTAATTCGATTGTGAAAAACCTGGAAATTGATGAACCCAGTCATATGTTGGCAAATCTTTGTACATCCAATGTTGTGCGCCCCAATGATTCGTCACGTAATCTTTGACTAGTTTCATTCCTCTTTTTTTCAATTCAGATGAAAGTTTCAAATACTCTTCATTCGTTCCATAGCGAGGGTCAATTTTATAGACATCAGATTGTCCATAACCGTGATATGAATACCCTTTATCGTTGTCTTCGCAAAGTGGCGTGCTCCAAAGGGCGGTAACACCTAATTCTTCTAAATAATCCAAGTTTTTAATAATTCCTTCAATATCACCACCGTGACGACCATCTGGTAGGCTTCTATTTGCTTTTTCCGTTGTAGCTGAATTGCTGTCGTTGTTTGGATTCCCATTTGCAAAACGGTCTGGCATAATCAGATACATCATATCGGATGCATCGAAACTTTTGCGTTCTGCAGAATTGGCACGTCTTTGTTTTAGGGAATAATTTTTTGTAAAGGCTACTTTGTTTTTATTTTTAAAAGAGAAAACAAAATCAGAAGCAGGAAGATTTTTAGTATCGATGGTGATGAAAATGTAGTTAGGATTTTCGGTTTTGACTACGTTTTTTATTACCACATTATTTGAAACCGAAGCTTCATATTGTGCGATATTCTTTCCGTAGAACATAATTTGAAGTTCTGGATTGTGCATTCCGGCATACCAGAAAGGCGGTTCTACTTTGTCGATTTGAGCGAAAGCAGAAATGGATAAAAGTAAGAGTAGGATTGTTTTTTTCATTTATTTGTATTTTAAAAACCCTGTCAGAGTTCCGAACTCTGACAGGGTTGATTTGAAGAATATTATACCGTAACCAAAGTATTCGGCTCCACCAAAATAGCTTTTCCATTTACAAAAACAGTCAGCTCTTTAGTGCCTTCCAAGTTAAATTTGGTTTCGTTTGCCTCTACAGAAACTTGTAGGATTTGATTTCTGAAATTAATTTTAAACGAATATCCTTTCCATTGTTCAGGAATTCTTGGCTCAAAATGCAACGCATCATTTTTCACACGCATTCCGCCAAAACCTTCGACTATACTCATCCAAGTTCCTGCCATTGATGTGATATGACAACCTTCTTCAACTTCTTTATTGTAGTCATCTAAATCTAAACGAGAAGTTCTCAAATAGAAAGTGTAAGCCTGTTCCATTCTGCCCAAACCTGCCGCTTGAATCGAGTGGACACAAGGCGAAAGCGACGATTCGTGAACTGTAAACGGCTCATAAAAATCAAAATGTTTTTCCAATTGTTCTTTCGAGAAATGGTCTTCAAAGAAATAAAACCCTTGCAAAACGTCGGCTTGTTTAATATATGGTGAACGAAGGATTCTGTCCCAAGACCATTTTTGGTTGATTGGCCTTTGACTTTTGTCCAAGTCATTTACTTTTACCAATTCCTTGTCTAAGAAACCGTCTTGTTGCAAATAAACGTCATGTTCTTCTGAAAAAGGAAAGTACATTTTGTCGGCCACTTTTTTCCATTGTGCCAATTCTCCTTTATCTAAATTGACTTTAGACATAATTCTTGAATGATCCGAAGCATATTCTTTTTCTACTTTTTCAATTTGTTCCAAAGTGTAATCGATACACCATTTGGCCAAATAATTTGTGTAGAAATTGTTGTTTACGTTGTTTTCATATTCGTTCGGACCCGTAACTCCAAGGATTACGAATTGATCTTTTTTCGTAGAAAATGTAGCTCTTTGGTGCCAAAAACGTGCAATTCCAATTAAGACTTCCAATCCTTTTTCTGGAATGTAGCTGTAATCTCCGGTAAATCTGAAATAGTTGAAAATCGCAAAAGCAATCGCACCATTTCTATGAATTTCCTCGAACGTAATTTCCCATTCGTTGTGACATTCTTCACCATTCATCGTCACCATGGGATACAAAGCTGCGCCATTTGTGAAACCTAGTTTTCCAGCGTTTTCAATGGCTTTGTCCAATTGATTGTAGCGATACGTCAGCAGATTTCTCGCCACTCGCTGGTCTTTTGTCGCCATATAAAACGGAATGCAATACGCTTCAGTGTCCCAATAAGTCGAACCGCCATATTTTTCTCCTGTGAAACCTTTCGGGCCAATATTTAATCGAGAATCTTTACCCAAATACGTCTGGTTCAATTGAAAAATATTAAAACGGATTCCTTGTTGTGCTTTCACATCGCCATCTATTGTAATGTCTGACATTTCCCAGATTTTTGACCAAGCCTGTTTTTGGTTTTCCAATAGATTTTCGTAACCTATTTTCAAACCTTCAGCAATTACGTTTTGAGCAGCAGTTTGAGTATTTTCGTGGTTTAAAGAAACTGTGTAACCTCCTAATTTTTGCAAGGAAACCGTTTCTTTATTTCCAACTTTTACTTCGTAAGAGAATTGAATTTTATCAGAAGTTTTTTGAATATCAAAAGGATTTAGTTTTACTGAATTTCCATTCAACAAAATCGCATTCTGCATAAACGTCGTTGCTGTAAAATGTGTTTTGAACGTTCTCGCCGTTACAAAAGCTTCGTTTTCAGAATGCTTCACGTCAAGTGGTTCCCAGAATTTTTCTTCCCAGTTGGCGTCTTCGTTGTGAACTCCGGCGTCAACATAAGGTTTGAAAACGATTTTTGCATCTCCGTTTAAAGGAGTGATTTCATAATTGATAACGCCTAATTCGTCATTATCTAAAGAGAGAAAACGGGTAATTTTAGCGGAAATTTCTACACCATTTTGCAAAATGGCTTCAAAAGAACGATAATAAATACCTTCTTTCATATTCAATTCACGCTTAAAATTGGAAACTGATTTGCATTTGGCCAAATCGAAATTTTCTCCGTTGATTTCAATTTCAATTCCGATCCAATTTGGAGCATTCAGTACTTTTGCAAAATATTCAGGATAACCGTTTTTCCACCAGCCTACTTTGGTCTTGTCAGGATAATAAATTCCGGCAATGTAACTCCCTTGGAAGGTTTCGCCTGAATAATTTTCTTCAAAATTGGCACGCTGACCCATCGCACCGTTTCCGATGCTGAATAAACTCTCGGATGATTTTACGCTGTCGGCATCAAATCCTTCTTCTATGATTGACCAATTATTTGGTATGATATAATCTTGGTTCATTTCTTTGTAATTAGATAATTAGGCAATTAGATAATCAGTCAATTAGCGAATCTGCGAATTTTTACCACAAATTGACTCATTCGCTAATTCGCTAATTGATTAACGATTCAATAAATTGTTCATCGATATGCGTGAAATCTGGGAAAATAAATTTCGCTTCGTGCAAGATTTTTGCTTCGCCGATTCCAACACTTGTCATATTTGCAATATTTGCCGCTTGAACTCCGGCTACAGAATCTTCAAAAACAATTGCATTTTCTGGAGCAACATTTAAAAGTTGAGCTGCTCTTAAAAAAACTTCAGGATCTGGTTTTGCATTGGTGACATCGTTTCCGTCAACGATGGCATTGAAATAGCTTATGATTCCTGTTTTTTCTAAAATTGGGCGTGCATTTTTACTTGCAGAACCTAAGGCAATCAGCTGATTTTTTTCTTTCAAAAATTTTAAAACAGGAACAACGCCGCTTAAAATTTCACTTTCGTCCATATCTACCAAATACGATAGGTAATCTTCATTTTTCTGGACAAGCCAAATGTTTTTATTCTCTTGGCTTGCTTCGATTTTTCCTAATTCAAGGATAAGATCCAGCGAGCGAACTCGGCTGACACCTTTTAATTCTTCGTTGTGTTCTGGGGTAAATTCGATTCCAAGCTGATTGGCAATTTTCTGCCAAGCTAAGTAGTGGTACTTTGCGGTGTCAACGATGACTCCGTCAAGATCGAATATGAATGCTTTTTTATTCATTAATTGTAATTTTTGTTCTTTCGTTTACACGTAAAGTAAGTAAGCCGGCAATTATCATTGAAAATCCACCGATAATTAAGGCATAAATTGGTTCGTCGTTAAAAAATTGTTTTACGATAAAACCAAGAATTGTTGCAGCGACAATCTGAGGAATTACTACGAAGAAATTAAAAACTCCCATGTAATAACCCATTTTTGCTGCAGGAAGCGAACCCGAAAGCATGGCATAAGGCATTGATAAAATACTTGCCCACGCAATTCCGACACCAATCATTGGAAGTAATAAAACACTTTTATCTCCAATATAATAAATGGAAATCAAACCGATTCCACCTGAAACTAGAGCTAATAAATGCGTCATTCTGATTCCGACTTTTTTAGCAATTACCGGAAGCAAAAAGGCAACAGCTGCGGCAACTCCATTATAAACTGTAAATAATACCGAAACCCAGTCGGCTGCGTCATTATACAATTTTGATGTTGTGTCTGTTGTTCCAAAGACGTGTCCGGTTACGGCTTGCGTCGTGTAAATCCACATTGAGAATAATGCAAACCAAGAGAAAAATTGCACTAAGGCTAATTTTTTCATCGTTGTTGGCATATTCAATAAATCGGTCATGATGATTGTGAAACCATTTTTGACTTTTTTAGTTCTTAAGCCAGAAGTTATCATAAACAATGTGCCAATGACAATCAATCCGATAAAGAGAATGTAAAGTTCTTTGGTCAGGCTTTCTTCGTAAATATAAAAGGAAACTAGGGCTCCCAGAATTGTCATGAAAATACCCAAACCAAATTGTTTGTTGATGTTTTGCTTTGTCTCAAAATCTTCAATTTCTACTTTTCCTAAAGCTTCTTTTTCTTGCGCTTCAAAAGCGTGAAGTTCTTCTGGAGTATATTCTTTCGATTTAAAAACGGTCCATAAAACAGCGGCTAGAAAAACGACTCCACCGATATAAAATGACCATTTTACAGAATCGGGAATAATGCCAGGAGCGGCAGTATTGCTTACGCCAAAAAGATTTGAAAATAAATAAGGAAGAAGCGAACCAACGACAGCACCAGTTCCGATAAAGAAACTTTGCATAGCAAAACCAAGCGTTCGCTGTTTTGTCGGCAGATTATCTCCCACGAAAGCCCTGAAAGGTTCCATTGAAACATTTATGGAAGCATCCATTATCCATAAAGTTCCAGCAGCAATCCAAAGCGTTGGCGAATTTGGCATTATGAACAATGCTATGGAAGAAAGAATGGCACCTACTAAAAAATAAGGTCTTCTTCGTCCTAATTTTGTCCACGTTCGGTCACTGAAATAACCAATAATTGGCTGGATAATTAGACCTGTTACAGGAGCAGCAATCCACAAAATGGGAATTTCGTCAACCTTGGCGCCTAATGTTTCAAATATTCGGGAAGTATTTGCATTCTGCAGAGCAAAACCAAACTGTATTCCTAAGAAACCGAAACTCATGTTCCAAATTTCCCAGAAACTTAATTTACGCTTTTCCATTATCGTAATGAATTGATTTACGATAAGCGTTATTGCTTATCAAGACTTAATTTTTGTTTCGAAGTAAAAATATAAGTACTGATAATTAAATGCAAATATATAAAGATTTTAGATTTTAGATTTCAGATTTCAGAATTTAACAGTATTGAAAAAGCTAAAATAAATAATTAAGTTGTTGATTTTTAATTAATTATTGTTAACTACAACGTTGGCGTAGATTCTCTGACAACCAAATGTGTTTCGATAACTTCTGTTTTATAATGTTCTTCTTCTTCCTCTTCAGACTCTAATCTTTCGATGAGCATTTTTGCTGCTTTTCCGCCCATTTTTATTCCGTTTTGGGAAACAGTTGTAATGCTTGGAGAAGAATATTTTGAAATAATTCCATCCGTGAAGCCAATTACGGAAATATCTTCAGGGATTTTCTTTCCGAATTTTTTTGCTGCTTTAATTGCTGTAACTGCAAAAAGTTCATTGACTGCAAAAACAGCATCGATGTTATTATTTGCAATCAATTCTTCAATCTGGAATTCACAAATATCGATGTCCTCGATTTTTAAAATTAATTTCGGATCTACAATAATATCGTTGGTTTTTAAAGCTTTGATATAACCATCAGTCCTTAGTTTTCCTACGCTTACATAATCTACAGTTGTGATCAGTGCAATCTTTTTAAAATTTTTATTGATTAAAGTTTGAACCGCTTCGTAAGCCGCTAAATTGTCATCAATAATTACTTTGTCGCACAAAACATCGTTGGTCACCCGGTCAAACATTACGACAGGCATTCCTTGATTAATGACCTCAGTAATATGATGGAAATCTTTTTTTAGCTGTGTTTCTTTTGAAAGCGACATAATAAAGCCGTCGATTGTTCCGTTCGCCAGCATTTCCATATTGATTACTTCTTTGTCGAAAGATTCGTCAGATAACGTTACGATAACATTGTAGCCGTGTTCGTTTGCCACATGTTCGATGCCGCTGATAACGGTAGCGAAAAAATGATGTACTATTTCAGGAATAATTATGCCAATTGTCTTGGTCTTTTTATTCTTTAAACTGAGGGCAATTAGGTTTGGTTTGTAGTTATATAACTTCGCAAAAGCTTGCACTTTTTGGCGTGTGTCTTCACTAATTTCTGGACTGTCTCGCAAAGATTTGGAAACTGTTGATATTGAGACATCTAGCTCTTTTGCGATTTGTTTTAAAGTGACTTTTCTTCTCATCTTAAAAAACGGAGATTATTAATTTGCCACTAAAGGTAAATTTAAATTTTATTAAATGCGATTTTTACTAGAAAAATCTGTTTTTTCTGTAAAGTTTTCAACACGCAAACGTTTTCGGTAAGGTGTTTTACGAAAACGTTTTTGTAGTGTGAAAATTTTACATAAGTTTAACATTCGAAGTGAAAATATAAGGAATTTTAACTCAATTCTAATCTAAACAAAATGTATGAAAACAATTTATAAAAAGTTGTTGCTTTTATTACTGCTGCTTCCTTTTAGTGTTCTGGCTCAGAATACTTTAAGTGGAAATGTTGCCGACGGGGCTTCGGGACTTCCATTGCCGGGAGTCAGCGTTTCTGTTAAAGGAACCACTAATGGTGCTTCAACAGATTTTGATGGAAATTTCCAACTTTCTGGCGTAAAAAATGGAGACGTAATTTCCTTCTCTTTTTTAGGATTTCTAACTCAAACAGTAACTTATTCTGGACAGAAAAACCTTGCAATTAAATTACAAGAAGATGCTTCTCAGCTTGAAGAAGTTGTTGTAGTTGGTTATGGGTCTGTAAGAAAGAAAGATGCAACAGGTGCTGTTGAAGTAATTTCTTCTGAAAAATTCAACCGTGGTATGAATTCAACTGCTGAAAACCTGTTAAATGGTAGAGTTGCTGGTTTGACTATTGCAACGAGTGGGGCGCCTGGAGGAGGTTCTGAAATCAGGATTCGTGGAGGTGCTTCTTTGGGGGCTTCAAACACTCCATTGTTTGTAATTGATGGTCTTCCTATTGATAATGGCACGAGTGGCGGATCTACTAGTGCGCTAGCCGCGATTAATCCAAATGACATTGAATCTTTTTCTATCTTGAAAGATGCTTCAGCTACAGCTATTTATGGTTCAAGGGCTTCAAATGGAGTTATTATTATTACTACTAAAAAAGGGAGCCAAGGTGGACTTCAAGTTTCATTCAATTCCTTGACCACGGTAAATACGTTGGCTAAAAAAACCGATGTGCTTTCTGCTGACCAGTTCAGAGATGTAGTCATGGCAAAAGGAACCGCTGCGCAAATTGCACTTTTAGGGAATTCAAATACGGACTGGCAAGACGAAATTTTCCACAACAGCATTTCTGTTGACAATAACTTGTCAATTAGAGGCAACTTGTTTAATGTAGTTCCCAGCAGATTATCAGTCGGATACACTCAGGTTCCAGGAATGCTGAAAACAGGCGAATTCCAGAGAACAACGACATCAGTTGCCTTGAATCCGTCATTGTTTGATAACCACTTGAAAATTAATTTGAACGCCAACATTTCTTGGCAAAATAATCGTTTTGCTGAAGAAGGAGCCATTGGCAATGCCATTGGTTTTGACCCAACACAGTCAGTTTATGATTCGTCTTCTCGTTATGGAGGGTATTTTCAGTGGCTTGAAGCAGACGGTGACAGGGTTTCCACTGGCGCAAAACTCAATCCGGTAGCGATGCTAAACGACAGAAGAAATGTAACAGACAACCGCAGGATTTATGGAAACGTTCAGGTAGACTATAAGCTTCATTTCTTTGAAGACTTGAGGGCGGTAGTGAATTTGGGCTATGATAAGCAGAACGGTAATGGAACCAATACTTTGGTCAACACCAGCGTACAGGGATATCAATCAGGAAGCTACAGCGGGGGAACTTATCAAAATTTAGGTGCTTATACTTATTTTAATGAGGAAAAAGAAAATAAGCTTTTAGATGCTTATCTTGTTTACAATAAAGAAATAGGAAGATTTAATCTTGACTTAACTGGAGGCTACTCTTATCAAAATTTTAAACAGGTAGGCTACTCTTCTGGAAATAGCGTTGATCCGACAGCAAATCCAGATGTAGATACAAAAGGAGTTATAAATCTACAGTCTTACTTTGGAAGAATGAACTTGGGATATGACGGCAAATATTTGCTGACACTGAATTACAGAAGAGACAATACTTCTAGATTTTCTCCAGAAATGAGAAAGGGCGATTTTTATGGGGGGGCTTTTGCGTGGAAAATTAAAGAAGAAAGCTTCCTGAAAAATGTAGATTTTATTTCTGACCTGAAATTGAGAGTAGGTTATGGAACCACCGGACAGCAGGAAATTGAGGCTGCTTTTGAATACATTCCACGATATACATTAGGAAATACACAGGCTCAATACCAGTTTGGTAATGTTTTTGTACCAGTTGGAAGGCCACAGGCCTACAATACAGGCATCAAATGGGAAGAAACTGAAACCACCAACATCGGTCTGGATTATGGCTTCTTTAATAACAGGCTGACAGGATCACTAGATGTTTATCAAAAAAAATCTTCTGACTTGCTTTCAAGAGTTCCTGCGGCAGACGGGGCAAACCTTGGAAATGAGACTTTCAGAAACTATGGTAACTTTACTTCAAAAGGAATCGAGTTTAGCGTGAACTATGATGTTTTCAAAGGGGATGGGTTCAATTGGACTTCTTCTTTCAATGCTACTTATAATACTCGTGAAATTACTGCCCTTCCATCTCCTAAGGCTGTAGGTGACATTGACGGAGGTGGAGGAAATACAATCCAGAGATGGGTTGTTGGTTTCAATCCAGGCGCATTTTATGTCTATGAGCAGGTTTATGACAAAAACCACAAGCCTGTCGAAGGCGTATATGTGGACAGAAACCAAGACGGTATTATTTCGACAGCCGACCAGTACCTATATAAAAAATCAACTCCAGATTATACTTTTGGCATGATGAACAATATGAGCTACAAGCAGTTTGACTTGTCATTTGCCTGGAGAGCGAGTTTAGGAAACTATATGTACAATAACATTGCCTCAAACAATGGCGTATTGCAATCAGGAGTTAGATATAGTGACGTAATCAACAATATCCATGCTGATTATTTGAGTTCAGGTTTTCAAATGGAAGGAAATAATAGATTGTTTTCTGATTATTATATCCAAAATGCTTCTTGGTTCAAGTTAGACAATATCACATTGGGCTATACGCTTCAAAACCCAATGGGCAATGAAAAATCAAGATTGAGAATCTATGGGGCTGTTCAAAATGTATTTACCGTTACTGACTACGACGGAATTGATCCAGAAATTTTCAGCGGTATTGATAAAACAATTTATCCAAGAGCAAGAATGTTCATGCTAGGGTTTAATTTAGATTTTTAAAAAAATGAAAATGAAAAAAATGTTAGATTTATTAGGGAAGAAAACAATATTATTGCTTGTTATTTTAGCAATAGGTGTTTCTTGTACAGATGATTTAGATGTAACTCCTCAAGATGATGATGATTTTACAGCTGAAAAATTCTATGAAAATCCGCAAGCTTACAGAATGTTTTTAGCAAAGCTTTATTTAGGGCTTGCAAAGGCAGGAAATGGTGAAGGTGACGGCGGAGAAGATTTGGCAGGGATTAGAAATGACTTTAGTCCTTATTTGAGAGCTTTTTACACTTTACAGCAATTGCCTACAGATGAATCTGTAATTGCATGGCAAGATGGTAATTTGCCTTCAATGAATACACAAACTTGGACCAGTAATAACGAGTTCATTTATGTAATGTATTCAAGAACTTTTTACCAGATGAGCTTGGCAAATGAGTTTTTAAGACAATCAACTCCAGATAAATTAGGAAGCAGACCTGTCGCTCCAGAAATTTTGAGCGATATGACTTCTTATAGAGCAGAAGCGAGATTCTTAAGAGCACTTTCTTTATACCATGCCATGGATTTATTCGGAAAAGTGCCGATCGTTACTGAAGCTGATCCAATCGGGTTTTTCTATCCGCAGCAAAAAAGCACGCAAGAAGTTTTTAATTTCATAGAGTCTGAATTGATTGCAATTGATGCCGATTTAAAACCTTCTCAAACAAATGAATATGGAAGAGTGGATAAAGTTGCTGCAAAAATGCTTTTGGCAAAATTATATTTGAATGCACAAACATATATCGGTCAAACGAAATATGCTGAAGCTTCTGCAGCACTTCAAGGAGTATTAAATTCTTCTTATCAAATTGCACAGATTCCTTATAGCCATTTGTTTATGGCTGACAATGATGTGAATGGAGCACAGAATGAATTTATATTTCCTGTTCGTTTTGATGGGCAATATACTACAAGTGGAGGAACAAATTATTTAGTTCATGCCTCTATTTTAACCACTATGAATGCAAGTGATTTTGGAGTAGATGGTGGATGGAAAGGACTAAGAGCTAGAAAAGAGCTAGTAAATAAGTTCCCTGACCCATCAGGCGCTGCTGATAATAGAGCAATGTTCCACTCTACAGGCCAAACATTAGATGTCATAAGCGTAGCCGCTGAAGGCAATGGTTATGGTGTTACAAAATGGACTAACAAAAAATCAACTGGTGGAAACGGTTCAAATCCTTCTGGAGCCTATGTAGATACTGATTTTCCAATGTTCCGTTTAGCAGATGCTTATTTAATGTATGCAGAATTAGCTGTAAGAGGCCAAGGTTCTTTGCCACAAGCGGTAACTTATGTGAACAAATTAAGAGACAGAGCTAACGCGGCTGCAGTTTCTCAAGCAGATTTGACATTGGATTTTGTGCTTGCAGAAAGATCAAGAGAATTATATTGGGAATGCCACAGACGTCAAGATTTAATCCGTTTCGGTAAATTTACTGGAGGATCTTACATCTGGCAATGGAAAGGAAACTCCATGAACGGCAGTGCAACGGCTGACCATTTAAAATTGTTCCCAATTCCAGATAGAGCTAAAGCAGCAAACCCAACATTAGAACAAAACACAGGTTATTAATCAAAAAAATATAAATATGAAAAATATAACAAAATCAATAGTAGCATTATTCGCAGTTATGGCATTTTCATGCAGCTCGGATGATGTAGAAGACAGACCGGTAATCGTTGCTGGTGACGCTCCGGAATTATCAGCACCCGAAACAGGAAATAATTATGTGCTTTCCATTGACAATGCAGCAATGCAAGCCGAAAGATTTGTTTGGACATCTGCTTCTTTTGGACAAGATGTAGCTATCAACTATGAAGTGCAAATTGGTCTTGCAGGCGATAACTTTGAAACAAGCCGTTCCTTAGGTTCAGTTATTGGAGCCAACCAGTTATCAGTATCAGTTGAAACTTTAAATGGAGCTGCCATAGCTGTAGGCGGTACTCCTTTTGAGGTGGGTAATTTTGAAGTAAGAGTAAAAGCAAGCGTAAATGATACATTTGAACCTTTATATAGCAATGTTTCTACTATTTCTGTTACGCCTTATGTAGCTGTAATCCCAAAATTATATTTTGTCGGCGCACCACAAGGTTATTATGGAACAAGTGCTTGGACGCCAGAAAACGGCATCGAGATGAGACACATTGGTACGGTTACTACTAAAATCTATGAAGCTTATGTAAAAGTAGCGCCTGGAGACGGATTCAAGTTCATCGGTGGCTTGAACTGGGATAATGGAAATTATGGTACAATTGGAGGTGCTCAAGATGGAAACCTTAAAAATGCTGGAGACAGTGGTGATATTAAAGTAGCAGAAAATGACGGTCCAGGACTATATTATGTTTGGGTTGACATTGACAACTTGAAATACAAATTTGTTAAAATGAACTGGGGCATAATCGGTTCAGCTACTGTTGGGCAGTGGAGTGATGAAACACCAATGGTTTATGATTTTGTAGCAAACAAATTTAATCTTACGGCAACATTGGCTTCAGGAGAAATGAAATTCAGAGCAAAAAATGCAAGCCAGTTCATCTTCAGCGATGACTGGAAATTTAACGTAGGCGTAAGCGATCCAACAGTTGTTTATAGCGCAAGCGCAACGAATTTCCCAATCACAGGAGGATCTTTCAATTTAGGCCTAACGGTCAATTTTGATGGGACTGCTGTTGTGACTGGTCTTTAAAAAATAATAATCAAAAAGCTGTCTGAAATTTCAGACAGCTTTTTTTAAAATCATTGCCATGAAAAAAATTACTTTATTTTTATTATTTATTTCTTCTTTTGCCTGGGCACAGCAACAGACAGTTACTTATTCTGTTTCTCCAGCAACTTTTGAAGAAAATCAATCTGTTACGCTAACATTTAATGGAAGTAGCATAAATGAAGCTACTTGGGGTGTAACAGGCAATGCTCTTTACTTGTGGTCGTGGTCCTTAGACGCAAACAATGTTTCACAAGATTGTCCAACTAACGGTACTTGGATAGCCTCAAATGAAACCAATAGGCTGGTATATTCAGCAGTGAATGATACTTATTCAATAACTTTTGTTCCTTCTACTTTTTATGCTAGAACGGGAATTGCTAGAATTGGATTTCTTATAAAAGCTAAAAATGCAACTGGAGACAAAAAATCACAAGACATTTTTGCTAACGTAGGTACTTTTCAGGTAAATCTGACAGCGCCACTACAAAATAGCACGACACTTATAGCTTCGGGCTCAAATTTTAGCATTTCCGCTACAAATACTGGAGGGAATGCATCATATGTTCTTAAAAGTAATGGCACCTTGCTCAATCAAAATACAAGTACAGCAAGTTATTCTTATACGCATACGAGTATTACTGCCAATCAGAATTATACATTAGACGTAACGCAAGGAGCAACAACAATTTCAAAGTATTTCTCTGTAGTCGTAAATCCAGGAACTATAAGCGCTGCAATTCCAGCAGGATTAAATGATGGTGTGAATTACAATGTTTCTGATCCAACAAGAGCTACTTTGGTGTTAAATGCTCCATTGAAAGACTTTGTATATGTTGCAGGAAGTTTTAACAACTGGTCTCCATCGGCGACTTATGCCATGAAAAAAGATCCCACTTCAGGGAAATTTTGGTTAGAGTTGACAGGCTTGACTTCAGGAACTTCTTATTCTTATCAATATTGGGTGGGCGATCAAACAAGCCGTCCGTCAAATTCACCTGCTTTGGTGAAAACGGCAGATCCTTTTTCAACATTGGTTCTGAGTCCTTTTGATGATCCAGAAATCCAAACTTTAGGTGTTTATCCAAATTTGCCAGCTTTTCCTGTTGGCCAAGAAAGAGAAGTTTCGGTTTTGCAAACGGGGCCAAATGCTTATTATAATTACAATTGGAGCAATGCTACAACAAATTTTGTAAAGCCAAACAAAAAAGATTTAGTGATCTATGAAGTTTTGGTAAGGGATTTTGATACAAATAAAACCTACCAGAATTTAATTGATAAAATTGATTATTTTAAAAATCTTAAAATTAATGCAATTCAATTAATGCCTGTAATGGAGTTTGAAGGCAATGAAAGCTGGGGTTATAATACGGTGTATCACATGGCTTTAGACAAGAGATATGGTTCTGCAGCTAAGCTTAAAGAATTTATCGATTTGTGCCATCAAAATGGTATTGCAGTTATTCTTGACGTAGCGCTGAACCACGTTTTTGGGCGTTCACCATTAGAAAGAATGTGGATGCTTGATACTGATAACGATGGATGGGGAAATGGCGTTTCTTATGAAAATCCATATTGCAATGCAAGCGCAACGCACTCTTACAGCGTTGGAACCGACCTTAATCACTTCAACGAGCCTAACAATTTGACAGCATATTATGTTGAAAGAACAATCAAGCACTGGATGAATGAATTCAAGATCGACGGTTTCCGTTGGGACTTGACCAAAGGTTTTACGCAAAACTGTCCTTACACGGGCAATGCTTCTACTCAAGATGCCTGTACAAACAATTATCAAGCTGACCGTGTTGCAAAACTTAAATATTATGCAGATTTGCAATGGGCACAAGATCCAAATTTCTACGTAATTTTTGAACATCTTGGTACAGGTGGGTCAAACACTGAAGAAATTGAATGGGCAAATTACAGAAAAACAGGTGATGCCGACGGAATTTCAAAAGGCATCATGCAATGGAGAAAAATGACCGATCCTTATGCTAATTTCTTAAAAGGAAATTTTGCTGACCTTAGTGGCGTAGCACATTCTTCAGACCGATTCATCGGTTATGCAGAAAGCCATGACGAAGAAAGAGTCATATATAAAGCATTGACTGAAACAGGGCAAACCAATGGAAATCTTCCAAAAGCAATGGCAAGAATGTCTGCCATGGGAGCGTTGCATTTATTGGTGCCTGGTCCAAAGATGATTTATCATTTTGGAGATTTAGGCTATGAAAGTTCTATTTTTACTTGCAATAATGGCACTGTGAATACACCTTCTGATGCAACTGCTGGAGACTGCAAACTTGATACCAAGCCACAGCTTCAATGGACTAACAACTGGTTAGCAAATACGGCTCGTAGAAAAATATACGACGACTGGACAAAAATGATCGACTTGAAAAAGAACGAAAATGTTTTTGAAAACGGAACGTATGCATGGAATTTCACGACAACAGGAAAACCAAGATTAGATGTTTGGACAAGTACAACACAAAGTCCAAATTTGAGCTATGTTTTTGTCTTGAGTAATGCCACAAATGCAGTTTCAAACAGCGCCGGAGGCTTTCCTTACACAGGAACTTGGTACAATTTAATGGATGGAACTTCAATCAATGTGACTGATGTAAATATGCCAGTTTCTATAGAAATAGATGGTTTCAGAGTTTTTGGTAACAAGCAAGCTTTATTAAGCACAGGAAATTTCGAGTTTCCGTCAATTGCCTTGTATCCAAATCCTTCCAAAGGAAATTTCAATATCAGCACCAATACAAAACAAGTTTCAGTTTATTCAGTCACAGGTCAATTAGTGAAAGAATTCAAAGGAACTTTCGATAGCAA
The DNA here is from genome assembly GCA_029959295.1 of Flavobacteriaceae bacterium PS02334. Lineage (GTDB taxonomy): Bacteria > Bacteroidota > Bacteroidia > Flavobacteriales > Flavobacteriaceae > Flavobacterium. Next base: position 95,053 of record JASCOH010000006.1, read on the forward strand.
TTATCAATATGCAATCGACAATTTAAATCAAGGATTATACATCGTGAAAGTCGTAGACGAGCAAGATCGTGAAGCTACGCTGAAATTGATGAAACAATAAAGTTTGAGTTAGTTAAGTTGATTTTTAAAATGCCTTTCCAGTTCTCGGAAAGGCATTTTTGCTTTCTTAAAATTTAAAAAATGCTGTAGGAAATTTTAGTTGCTCGAACTACATTTGCAGTATGAAAGTTGACTATAAAAAAATAGGTTTCAAATTCCTGAAAATAACAGGAATAACCATTGCAAGTATTCTTTTGCTGATGTTCCTTTTGCCCTTGCTTTTCCCTGGAACAATTGCAGAACAAGTCAAAAATTTTGCAAATAAAAAATTAGACGGCGAATTGAGTTTCAAAGAATCAAATCTTTCGTTCTTCCACCATTTTCCGTCGCTTACAGTTTCTCTTGATGATTTTGCGTTGAAAGGTTCTTCGCCTTACAAAAATGATACGTTAGTTGCAGCGAAAGAAATTGCTTTCGGAATCAATTTGAAAAGCCTGATTTTTGACGGAGCTGTAAACATCGACGAGATTTTTGTGTCTGACGGATTGATTAATATTAAGGTCAATGAAAAAGGCCAGGCGAATTATAACGTCTATATTTCTGATGAAAAAAAAACTTCTGCAGATACAACTTCAACTTCCGTAAGGCTTGAAAAAATTGATATTCATGACGTAAAGTTGAACTATACTGATATTTCTGCCAAGATAAATATCGCTGCAAAAGGCTTTAATTACGTAGGAAAGGGAAATCTTGACCAGTCGATTTTTGACTTGTATACCGAAGCTAAAATTGATTCGCTAGATTTTACTTTTGACGGAGAAACTTACCTTAAAAACAAAAAAGTCGATGCCGATTTGATTACCAGAATCAATACAAATTCCCTTGCTTTTGTATTTGAACAGAATGATTTGAAGATCAATAAGCTTCCAATTAGTTTTATCGGAAAGATGAATTTCTTGAAAGACGGTTATGATATTAATCTCAAAATTGAATCAAATGACAGCCGTTTGAAAGACGTTTTTACTGCTTTGCCACCAGAATATGTAACTTGGCTGGAGAAAACAAAAGTGAAAGGAAGAACCGATTTGTTGCTTACTTTTAAAGGAAATTACAATGCTTCCTTAAATAAAAAACCAGATTTAGCATTCGGAATGAACATTCGAGAAGGTTCGATTTCTTACAGCGATTCTCCGTTTGAGACTTCAAATATTTCTCTGAAATTTTACACGAAATTGCCTTCGCTCGACACAGAACAATTGGAAGTAAAATTAGATACGCTTCATTTTAATATCGGAAATGATTATTTGAGTGCCAAAATAAATTCAAAAGGCTTGAAAAATATTTCGCTTTCGGCGGATTTAAAATCAAAACTGGATTTGGCAAAATTGTCAAAATCAATCGGCATAAAAGGAATTGATTTCAAAGGAAATTTGACAGCTTCCATAAAATCTAAAGGAGAATACAATGCTGAAAAGAAGCTTTTTCCAGTTACAGCGGGAGTTATAAATCTACAAAACGGGGAAGTGAAAACAGAATATTATCCAAATCCGATTACAGATATCAAGTTTTTGGCTTCCGTAAAAAATGAAACAGGAAATTTCAAGGATGTAAACATTCAATTAACGCCGGCCTCTTTTGTCTTCGAAGGAAAGCCAGTTTATGTGAAAGCGTTGCTGTCAAATTTTGAAGATATAAATTATGATATCGTTGCAAAAGGCGAATTGGATATTGCAAGAATTTACAAAGTTTTCAAGCAAAAAGGATTGGATGTGACTGGTTATGCCAAAGCAGATTTGTCTTTTAAAGGAAAGCAAAGTTACGCTGTGACTGGACAAATCAGTAAATTGCAAAACAAAGGAATCTTGATTTTAAGAGATATAAAAACAACTTCCGAATTGTTTCCAAAACCATTTTTTATTAAGGAAGGTTTGTTTACTTTTAATCAAGACAAGATGAATTTCGACAAATTTTCGGCAAATTATGGCAAGTCAGATTTTGCGATGAAAGGTCATTTGCAAAACGTAATTAATTTTGTTCTAGAGAAAAATGCGACCTTAAAAGGAAACTTTAGTGTGAATTCAAACACTGTTTTTGCGGATGAATTTATGGCAGAAACTTCAAAAGCAACTGGAAAAGTAAATGATAAATCAGCTGTTGCAAAAGAAGAAAAGTCAGATTCTGGAGTAATTCTTTTGCCAGAAAATTTCAATATTTCACTGTTGGCAAATGCAAAAAAAGTAGAATATGACGGTTTGATTTTGAACAACCTTTTAGGAAATGTCACTGTCAGAAATGGCAAGTTGCTTTTCGAAAAAATCGGTTTTGATATTATTGATTGCAATGTTGGAATCAATGGTTTTTACGATGATTTGAATCCGAAAAAAGCGGCTTTTGATATTCGTTTTGTAGCGAAAAATTTCAATGTAAAAAGAGCTTACAAAGAAATAAAAATGTTCCGTGAATTGGCTTCAGCAGCAGAAAAAGCAGAAGGAATTATTTCGCTAGATTATACCGTAAAGGGAATTCTAAACGAAGAAATGCAGCCTGTTTATCCTTCGCTGGAAGGAAAAGGAGTCGTTTCGATCAGCAAAGTAAAAGTCAACGGACTGAAACTTTTCGGACAACTAAGTGATAAAACGGATTTTGAAAGCATCAATAATCCGGATTTGAGCAAAGTCGATATCAAATCTTCTATCAAAAATAATATTATTACCGTGGAAGAAACGAAGATGAGAATTGCGCTTTTCAGGCTTCGAATTAAAGGCGAAACGAGCTTCGACGGGCAATTAAATTTGAAAATCAGAGTTGGTTTGCCACCAGTTGGTTTAATCGGAATTCCGGTCGTGATAACTGGAACTTCAGATAATCCTAAAGTTAAAATTTTCAGTAAAACCGGACAAGAAATCGAAGAAACGAAATATAAAAAATAACTAGAGCAAGGTTTTTTTCAGGCCTTCGCCGATATTTCTCCAGAAGAAATTATAAAAAGATTTCTCAGGAATTCGCTCGACTTCCACTTCGGCTTCCTTGATTTTTTCCTTGGAATCATTTTTTACAAATAAATTACCAACCGCAGAAAGAAATTTATTTTTCTTCTTGCGGTTGTTTTTTTGGTAAATCGTGACTTTTATGTCGTCATATTTGATTGCAAAATCGCCTTTTGAACGCAAATCATTTCCTGTAAAATTGAAATAAACTTCATTCAAAGTTCCGTCCACATCAACGTTCATGTAGGGTTTTGTAAAAGGTTTCAGCCTTTTTGCAGGAAACTGAAGAATGCTTCCTTTAATATTAAATCCGTCACTTTTATCTAAAACATTGAAGCGCCAATTGACTTTCATCGGCGAAACATTCATGAATCTGCAGTTAATTGTAATCTTCACATCTGGAAGTTTTTTCTGCCCGAAACCGCTATTTATGTCAGTCGCAAATAGGTTGAATTTATTGAAAGAAAGCAATCCGGCGCCTTTTTCAAAAGTTTTTTCTTCTTCATATTCTAACGTAGATTCGCGCACCGCCAAAGTGTCTACATGAAGCGGAAACTTGATTTCACGAAGCAATTTATTGTAAAGCGGTTTCTTCGAAAGATCATCCGCAGGAATTTTTGAACGGTAAATATTTGCAAAAAGTTTATCCAAAAAAATATTGGTAGAATTGAAATAAAACTTATCATCTTTAAAACCCCAATCCATATTATTGATTGAAATTTCAGTTATATTCAACGTAAAAATATCTTTCTCTTTCGGAACTCTTCGCACAAATTCAGGTCGATTATATTCTGGAATCATGTTGAAATCGGCAATTTTTAAATCACTTTTATTAGTCTGTATTTTCTTTGCCGTTATATGATAAAATTCATCTGAGCGATAATAAATACTGTCGCAATTAAGCTTGAAATCCTTATAACTGAACGGGATTTTTTCTTCTAAAGTGCTGTCATCTAAAACTAAATCGTCTAATTCCATTGAAAGATTGTGTACCAATAACGAGGCTTTGTTATTTATGGTAGAAATAATTTCCAAACTCGCATTGTTTAGGTAAATATCTGAAACCGAAATGGTATTTTTAAACGGAGCCACGACTTTGTCACGAATGCTTTTTGGATTGTTTAAAGCCTTGTCGTTGTCTTTAAAAAGGATGATTTCTGGTTTTGTAATCGTAATTCTTTGCGCTTTAATTCTTTTGCTGAACAAAATCGACCAGGCGCTGATTCCTGTGATTTCTATGGTTTTGATTTTGGCGTAAATCCCACCTTTTACGTCTTTTTTCTTAAGTGAAGATTTCGGGACTAGGTTTATATCTTGAATGATCGCATTTCCGTCTAAAAGAGCGACGTTTAGCGTTTTATAAGTGATTTGGTAAGGCGAGTCGTTATTTTCATTAACAATTGCTGGAAGTTTTTTTCTGATCCAATAATTAAGTCCAACGTTTGCAACGAGCACCAATGCAAGCAGGCCAACGATTCCGATCAGTATTTTTTTCCACCAAGCCATTCCCTTTTTCTTTTTAGATTTACTATTAAATTTAAAAATAAAAAGTGAGGAGTTTGGATTAAGGGAAGTTTATTATAAGAAAATTATGATTTGTGATACATCTTTGGATTTTGTAATTGAAAAAGGTTTTGTGACGGTATAGTGAATAAAAACAAAAAACCCGAATATTTCTATTCGGGTTTCGTGGTACCTCCAGTGAATTTTTACTCAAGCTAACATATTGTTATACAGTGTTATTAGTTTTTTTGTGTGTCAAAATTGTGTCAAAATATTCATTTAGAGAATGAATTTTGAATGTCAGAATGCATCAGTTCTAACTTTTTCATTAGCATTTCATTGGTGATTTTAAGTTCTGAATCTACTTCAGAAGCAAAATTTAATTCCGGATCTTCTGCTTCGGGATAAGGAGTTATATTATTCACTATATATTTTTCTCCATAATCTTTTAAGAGCCAATTCAGATTTATATATGGGAAAATTTCTATCAATTTTTCTATAGGTTTTAGTCCAAGGTTCTGTTCTCCTCGAATATAATTTGACCATTGAGCATAATTAAGATCAAATTCTTCTGTGAATTGTCTTAAAAATGACTTCTCAGCTATATTATTTGCTTTCCCATAATCCTCTATGAGCTCCCGTATTTTCTCGCCTTTTACGATCATCGGCTAAAAATGTTTAAAAAAAGTTATGTCAAAAAGTATAAGTTTATATTAATTAATATATATTTGTTCTACTAAAATGAAATAAATATTAAACTAATGGTAAACAAAAGTACAACAAAAGAGGAAATAAAAAACAGTGTTTTTACCCCAAAAGATGTTGAAGAGGCATTCGCTAGTTTGCCGCATAACTACATTGTGAAAACTCAGGAACTGCTTCAAGAGAAAGTTGACAAAGAACTTATTCCTAAAAACTTCAGCAAACAGTACATAATTAAGGCTAGAAATAGAGAAATTTTTCAAGAAGACATTCTTAATGCTTTGGTTCAAGTTGGACTCGACAATAAGAAAAGTATGGAAAGTTTTGGTTTTGAAAAGAAAAAAACCACTTCAACTAATTAAAGCCTCGGTGGTTTGTAAATAAATAGAGATGACAAATATACAAATTCCCCCAGGCTTACTAGATGAAAATATTGAATTGTTTTCTGAATCGGTTAACCATCTTCCGATGGCATTGCACAACGGTTCTGTAAAGCCTCTTTTTTGCTTACCTGCAGTTTTTATCCAATTGATTGAAAACGATCTTTCTAATAATTCTGCAGCTGAATTAGCTCTGGAACTTGCCGGATTTAAAAATAGAGAGCAAAAGATTTTAAAATATACGACTTGCCGTTTTGGTGCTTTTGACAATACTCCTGATATAAAAGACGGAAAGCTTCTTGCTTCAGAATATTTTGAATGTGGCCATCGTGGAAAATGCACAATGGAAGGCATTGTCTGCAGTTCAATAAAAATTAAAGGTCGCGTGATTTCCCCTTTTGAAATTTCCATGATTAAGCTATTGGCGACTGAAGATACTCTTCCGGTTATCGCTGAAAAACTGTGTATTTCAATGAATAATTTCGAGACAAAAAAGAAGATTTTGTTTGAAAAATTAGAAGTTTTTTCTCGAGCTCGACTTGTTGCTGTTGCTTTTGATTCACAAATTCTTCAGCCATGCTCAAGTTAAGTTTTGCTCAGCAAATTAGGGTTCTTGAGATAAAAGTTATTGAAATAAAGCGGGATCCAGATTATTCCGAAAAGGATCGAAAGCAATTGCAACGGTACTATAAAAGGAAAATAACTTCTCTGAAAATCAAGAAGTAAAAAGGATTTTCAACACGTTCTTACAAATCTGTCGAGCTATGCGCTTGAGAATTAACGCCCATCGAAAGGTGGGCTTATTTTAAAAATTATGGAAGATAATAATAAAATCCCCCAAGAATAATATATGAAATTCATTAAACAAGAATCTATCGATGAAGTTCTGAGTGATGCTCAGGTACTTGATGCTGTCATATCCACAGAAGGTTCTGCGGCTGTTAAGCCAAAAGGCGTGTATTATTTTTGCTGTTCTCCTTTTACTAAAGAAACAACACCATCATTTTGCATAAAAAAAGTAGAGAACATTTTCTTTGATTATTCCTCTGGATTTGGAGGAAATGCAGTTTCATTTTTAATGAAAAGGCTTAATATATCTTTTTTTGAAGCTGTCACGAAAGCGGCTGAAGCTTCAAATATTGTTTTGAAATACGAAGATCAATCTGAAGATCAAAAACGCATTTATGATGAAATTTTAGCAATGAAAGGATTGGTTGAAACTGCGGCCGATCGTTATCAGGCTAAGTTGCAATCTTTAGAGCCTGGTCATTGGGCTAAGCAAATGATTTCAGAAAGACAATTTACTGAAGATATTTTACATCTTTTTAAAGTCGGATTCGCACCGAATGAGAGAAGTTTTATTTCAACTCCTGCAATTAATAATGGAAATTTTGAGATTGCTACTTCTTTAGGATTGACAACTACAAAGGATGGCTCCAGTTGGGATTTTTTTCGTGATAGGCTTATGTTTCCTATTCAAGATAGATCAGGCGTTATTGTCGGTTTTGGAGGTCGGAGAAACAATGATGAAGAAAATGAGAAATATGCTAAATATCTGAATTCAAAGGAAAGTAAGGTTTATCTCAAGGAACGTCTTCTTTATGGATTATTCCAGGCTAAAAAGAATATCGCCGAAAAAAAATCTGCAGTTTTATTAGAAGGATATACAGATGTTATAGCTCTTCATCAGGGAGGGTTGACAAATTCTGTTGCAACTTCTGGAACTGCATTATCAAGCTATCACGTCAAAGAAATAGTGAAATTATGTCCGCATGTTATTTTATTTCGTGACGGCGATAAGGCGGGAATGAGGGCGGTTATGCGTGATATCGATATTTGTCTTGAGTATAATTTAAAAGTTTCACTTGTAATTTGTCCGGACGGAGAAGATCCAGACAGTTTATCCAGACAGTGTAATATTTCGGACTTTGTTTATAATAATCTGGAAGATGCAATAAAATGGAAGGCAAAGACATTAGCTGAGGATGCTCGCAATTCTGAAATTGAAGAGTTGGGAAAAACTCTAAAATCTGAATATGATCTTGAAGTTAAAAAATTAACTGAAGAGATGCTTCCTCCGGAGGCAATGGATAAACTTAATCCAATGGATAAAAAGTTTGCCAAAAAAGAAAATGATCGTCTTTTTAAGCAAATTGGAGAATTAGAAAAAGAAATGAAATCTGCTTTAGCGGATTTGCCAAAATATGAGCCTGAAAAGATTTCTCAAGCCGTCGAGTCGATGGCAGAAACTCTTTTTAAAATTGGAAGTACTGTCAAACGTCAGGAATATTTAAAGATTGTTTCGAAGCAATTGGATGTCAAAATGCCAATTATTCAGCAAATTATTAGCCAAAAAGAAGTGAAAGCTGAAGCAGATAAAAAGAAGAGAAGTCTTGAGTCTGATAAAAAAGAAGTCCAGATTTTAGGATTGCCTGAAGGCGCTGACAAAGATCAATACCTTGAAGATAGATTTTGCGTAATCGGAAATGCTTACTATTTCCACAATGGTACTGGTTTTTTCAAAGGAACAAATCATAGAATTGAACCTCTTTTTCATATCGAAGGGAAAAGCGACAATAAAAGACTTTGTGAAATTATTAATGAGAAAGGCCACAAGCGATTGATTGATTTTGATTCGACTGATTTTATCAATTTCACAAAAATCAAGGAACGCTTAATCCAAGAGGGTTTTTTCTTCTGGGAACCAGGTTCTACTCCATCGCATTTTCAATTAGTGGCCAAGCGATTGCTGAACCATTTTATTACGGCCACAGAACTTAAGATTTTAGGCTTGCAACGTGAGGGTTTCTTTGCCTTTGCAAACGGTGTAGAACATGATCGCCAATTCCATAAGGTTAATAAATATGGAATTGTAAATATTGAAGGATTAGAAAAAAAGGAAAGCGAATACCGCTCAGATATCACTCATTTTTATTCTCCGTCACATTCAGAAATTTATAACTCTGTTCGTGAAGATGATGATCCCTACGAAAATGATAGACACTTTGTCTATATGCCGGCTCCAGTTTCACTTGATCAATGGATGAATCAAATGGTAAAAGTTTTCGGAGATAAGGGCAAAATGGGCATTGCTTTCACTTTGGCAATGAATTTTAGAGACTTGTTTCTTTCAAATTTTGATTATTTCCCATTGATGGGTGGTTTTGGGCAAAAAGATAGTGGAAAGTCAGGATTTGGAAATTGTCTGCAGGGATTTTTCTACTATGATTTGAAAGCTCTTGAATTAAACACGAGTACGCTTGTGGGATTGGCGCGCCGTCTGACTCGATGCAGAAATACGACTGTTTTTTGTGATGAATATCGTGACGATATCGAGGAATCATTGCACCAGACTCTCAAAGGTACATGGAATGGAATCGGCCGTGAAAAAGGTAAAGGATTTGAAACTAATAGAACTACAGTAGACAAAATTAATTCTGGAGTTTATTTTGCCGGCCAATACTTGCCAACTCGAGATGATGGCGCTTTGACTTCGAGAACTATTCCGCTGATTTTTGGAAACAAAGATCACACTGCAGATGAAAAAGAAGAATACGGAAAGCTTATTCAATGGAATAAATCCGGATTAAGTTCATTCGTATTGGATGTGATTAGGCACCGCAAAGATGTACAGAAAAATCTCGTGACAACTTATTCTGAGGTGGCAAGGGAATTGAAAGCTGCGCTTAAAGATTCTGAATTTCAAAATAGGGTATACGAAAATTATTTAGTGCTCCTGGTGACTGTGAAGCTTCTGGAGGAAAAATTCTCTTTTCCATTTACCTACAAAGATTTTTTTAATCAAATAAAAGAAGGAATTGTTGAAACTTCTGACATGATAGCTGACTCTGACGGATTGGCGGCATTCTGGCAAATTATTTCATATCTGGCTGGTCCTGATCCAAAATCAAGAGCTATCTACCAAGGTGCTGATTATATGATTGAAACGCCTAGAACCTTTGTTTATGTGCCTAAAAAAGGCGAAAAGGAAACTTATAATAATAGCAAAGGCGACAAAATACTGTTCCTGAATTTTCAAAAAGTGCACCAAGACTACCATAAGGAAGTTTCTAAACGCCAGGGCGAAGAAGTTATCGGTGCCACAACAATCAGAAATTATTTAAAGACAAGAAAATATTTCATTGGTCTTTTTGCTGCTAAAAGAATGGGAGATCGAACGCCAAGCGGTTACGCTTTTAATTATACGATGATGAAAAATATGGGCATTTTAGATCTTGACGATTTATCAGCAAGTCAAACATCAATGGATCTTCCAGGCCCTGAAACAAATGTTGAATTGCCAGACGGCTATAATAATTAAACCTTATGGATGCTAAAGAATTTTACCTGTACTCCAGCGCTTGCATTAGAAGAAATGTAGTGATCTATCCAAAAGTGATCAACAACTCTGGTTGTTATAAAATTGTGATAAATGTCAATGGAAAAGAGAAAGTCAAGGACGAAATCTATAAAACTGAGGCATACAAAAGAAAAACGATTATTAAAACACCAACAGGCGTAAAGGAATTGATTGAAGTCATTCCATCTTATCATGATAAAGTCGCTGAGTATTACAAAGAAATCGCAATAAAAAACAAATACCTACAATAAATGAAAACAGAAAAACTACACGCCCGGCTGATCACAATCGGATTAATCTTAGCGATAATTCTCCTGGTGATTCAAGTCTTGGACGCTATAAAATTGTATTCAAATTAATAATTAAATAAATAGAGAGCATGAACATTTTAAAAAAAGTAACAGGGACTGAAGTCTACAAAGGACTCAATTCAACGCAAAAAACTTTTGCAATCACCAAAACAAATTTGGAGAAAATCAAACACGGTTTAACCGTTGCTAAAAACATCGGTTTAATAAAATGGAAAGCCATGTGTGGCTTCACACAGCGCAATATTTCGATTGTCGAAGAAATTCACACAAGCGAACTTATCCTTGAGGAAATCAAAGAAAATCAACCAAAAAAAGAAAGCCATGTCTAGAGTTTGGAAAATGGAATTGCAACTTCAGCCGGTTCAAGAACTGGAGTTGCCAGAAGGTTCAAGAATAATGTGTCTGCAGAACCAAAAAGGATCGCCTTTTATTTGGTTTTGGGTACCAGAACCTCGAGCGCAAAAAAAGAAAATCATCTTGAGAACCGTCGGAACTGGAGAGCAATGCGCCGTCGATAATTATGTAGGAACGTATAAAGTTAACGACGGAAACTTAGTATTTCATGTCTTTATCAAAAAAAGAACTTGTTCCGGTTGCGGTTGTACTGATGACAATTGTAGTCAATGTGTGGAAAAGACAGGAGAACCGTGTTACTGGGTTAGTGAAGATTTGTGTAGCGCTTGTTTTGAATCAAATCAACCTGAAGAAAAAACAGATTATAAAAGCAATTCTAATAATTAACATAATGGCAAATATTAAAAAATACGTAGTCGAGCATGAACCGACTTGTGGAGAAATAAGAATAGAAATTGATTTTGATTTTGTTAATCATTACGGAGATAAAGCCTTTACGATGGATGAGTGGCTTAAGGAATTAGTTGAATTCTGGTCGGGTGCAGATTTTAGACTTAAGGAAAATAATGATAATTATTTACACACTTTTTTGAAATACTTATGTCCTGAAGTATTGTCTGTACAAATTGAATTTAATCGAGGCGTTTCAGCTGTTATAAAGCAATTTGAGAATAGAGAAGGTTGGTGCGCACTTGATGGTTCTGCAGGAATCAAATTAACATCGGTTGATGGAATGGAATTTTCAGACCAGGAAGCTTTTAGAATAACTGAATTATAATCTAAACAAAAGAAAAAAATGTCAAAAGAAATAATACACGTTGATTGGACTGAAGTTGAAGAGTTAGTGGCTGATGTTTTTAAAATGGATGAAGATTTTAAAACTGAAGATATTGAAAACAAGCTTGCTGAAGAATATGGAATATCAGTTGATCACTTCGAAACGATTGTTCAAGAGCTTTTCAATCGCATTGATTTTGCGATATCGCCATTAACAAATACTCCAGTAATTGGTTTTGGAAATGGCAGAATGTGGTTTTGCAAAAAAAAGATTGATCAACAGTTTATTGCCGGAATAATTTCTTGGTTAACTGAAGGTGAAAATTTAAAACCTGGCGCTGGCTTTATCAAAGAAATAATAACAGGGGAGAATCCTGAATATCGAATTACAATCGAAAAATTTCCTTTCAAAACAAAATAATTAACCGTTAAATAAATAGAGAAAAATGAAAAAAATTAAAACAGGAATTCAGCTTATTTCAGAAGAAAGAAAAAGACAAATTTTAGGTGAAGGTTTCAACTTAAGAAGAGATCAGCAATATGAAGATGGTGAGCTTGCGCGTGCGGCTGCAACTTATGCGCTTCCGGATAATTATCGCTCTTATCATAAAAATGCGGGACCAGGATTTCTGCATGATCCAATGGCTCCAAAAACTTGGCCGTGGATGGATGAATTTTGGAAGCCAGATCACTTAGACAGAATTAAAGATTTGACGAAAGCTGGAGCTTTAATTGCTGCGGAAATTGACAGGCTTCAGTTTTCTCAATACGATCATAATGCTTTTTGGTTGCCGGCCGTGTCATTTGATTCTTTTGAAGCCACTCGTACTATACTGGACTATATCGCGACTCCAGATCTTTCTCAAGTAAAACCAAAACCGTGTTCTGAAGTAAAACATTCTAGTCTTTTCTCAGAGGAATTTAAGACAAATCCTCACTTTATGCTTAATCTGATTAATGATATAGTCTTGAGAAGAAAAGGAATTTCAAAACAGAAAAACTTTATTGAAAATGGAAACTTCAGCATTTTTGAAGTTTTTATTGACTCAGAGCTTGAAGCATTAAAATCTATGGTTCCTAGCTTAGAAGAGTACATGATCGTAAATCGTGATATTTTCAATTGTGATTCTGATGAAAATGTTTTTGCATTTGATTTGGCCGTAAAAGTTCACTTTGAAATTTTTGGTTTATGGCTTAAGTATGATTTTGAAAATGAATTTTATCATCTATCTAAAATCGAATAATCATGAATCAGAAAATAATAAAACACGGTAGCTCTAGAATTCCTGATGTTCTTGTTTATAGGGATTGGGATGAAAATACAAGTCCAATCGTAATAGTTAGAGCATTTGGAACAATTGACGATGTAGCAAATTTATCAGTATCGGAAACTTATCCAATGTCGAATGTTGACATGGCCACTGATTTTATTGAAACTTTCAATGAAGAAATGGCTGCCAAATTTTGCCAGAGAAATGATGTGTTTAACGTAATGCCTAAATGATATGGCTTATAAATCAACAAAATTTAGAGATACACCGGAGGGCAAAACAACTTTGACACCCGAAATGGATGATTTTATTAAAGCTAATTATTTAACCGTTCCTATGAAAAGAATGGCGGTTATTTTTGGTAAAACAACATGTCTTCCGGTCCGAACTAGGATGAGGCAATTGGGCTTAGTTGTTCCTGCAGATATTCTTGCAGAAAGAAAAAAATCTAATTGTTTTAAGCCTGGAACAATTCCTCCAAATAAAGGAAAAAAGTGGAGCGAATATTTACCTATAGAAACTCAAGAAAGATGTCGAAAAACAACTTTCAAAAAAGGAAGTGTTCCACCAAATAAGCAAAAAGTAGGATCTATTTCAATAAGAACTTATGGAGTCCATGAAGGTCAAAGAGAATACAAAATAAAAATGATTAAAACAGGAGAAGGCGGTCACGATTGGCTTCCACTCCATGTTTACAACTGGATAAATGCCGGCAATGAAATAAGAAAGGGATATGTGATTTCTTTCAAAGATGGCGATAGTTTAAATCCAGTTATTGAAAATCTCGAGCTCATTTCAATGAAAGAAAATATGCTAAGAAATTCAATTCAAAATTATCCTGAAGATCTTAAGGAAATTATGCTGATTAAAGGGAGAATAAAAAGACAGATTACTAAATTTTCAAAACAAAAACCATGAAAGATTCAATAAATATAGCTCTAAACAAAATTGTAGGGCTTTCAAAAAATTATAATGGTGAAGATTATTACTTTGAAAGATTCAAGGAAATTTCTTCCGGAAGGATTTGCATTTTCACCCACAAAACTCCACTACATTTTTCTGAATTAGAAATTCCTGAATTTCTAGAATCACTTACTGATCCGATTTCTAAAGATTTTAAGGATAAGGCGCTCATGCATCAAAATACTAAAGCGTTGAACGGTTATACTCCGTCTGCAGAAAATGTAGAGCTTAAATCTACTTTGATGGAAATGCTTGCTAAAGTAAAAGGAACTCCGGCGGCGATTCCTCAAGCGAAAGCGGTTTGTGAAATAGCTAATACGATGATCAATATCCAAAAGACTGAATTGGAGATGGTGAGAATGATCAGTAGATCAAAAGAAAAATATTAGCCATGCCTGATATCCAAAAAGTATACACACTTTCAATAACCGTCGAGCAATTCATCAATGCTTGCTCCAGAACCGAACTGATAGAACTAGGATTTATCTTAGATAGTCCCAGAATTCAGGAGAAAATTAAACAACAACCGGACACTGATTTTTATGACGAATATCAAGTGTTTCCGATAAAACTTAAATCAGATGATCAACATTAATTTTTTAATAGGGTACGCCATTTTATCCATTTTCTTTGGATTCATTTTTTCGCTTGATTTCATCAATTCTCAGCAAGTTTTGTATAAATCTTCCGGAGGAAAAAAATCACTTTGGTGGTTTGGCGTTTTTTTAATCCTGGTCGTGATATGGCCGTGGTGTGTTTGGAAAATAGTTATAGCAACTTTAAAGAGGTTTTAATTATGAAAAAAAAGAAGGGAATGGCATTGTCATGTGATTCATGTCCGGCTACGCCAATAGATTTGAACTGTGAATCTAGTGGATTTTATATTGTTGGTGCTAGCTATGACGAAATTTTGCATAGGGCGCTTTCCCAAGCAATTCATATTTCTTTATCGCCTTTAGAAATAAAAAAACTAAAAGATCATTTAGATTTAGAGCGTTTAAGCTCTCTTACACATCGTATCGAAGTTCTAGCAAAAATTGAGGAATTAGCGATATGTGTTACAAATTCTTTCAATCAGGAATTTGAAAAACCGTTAAGCCCGAAGAATTTTGGACTTAAAAAACTTAAATCAAGAGGATTTAAAAAATAATTATTAAAATAAATATCATGCAACAAAAAATATTAGAAGTTCAAAACTACTTCATCGGTAAAATAGTCAATTTAGAGTTCAAAATTAAAGAAACAAATGATTTTCAATGCGAAATCATAATCGATGAACGCTATAAATTTATGATATGGATTGGAAACGGCTTCACTTCTTTAGGAATGGGTTCTCTTTCTTCTAGCCATTTTATGGATTTAGAAAAAACATTTTCTCAAGAAGAAAAAAGAAAGATCTGGGGTTTTATTCGTCCAACTATTAAAACCGCAAAAGAACGCGCGCTATTGGCAAAGAGAGAGCAATATGAAAAATTAAAAAAGGAATTAGGAGAAGCATAAAAAAAGCCGGCTAAATATTTAGCCGGCTTTTTTTTGTTTAATGCGGATTCCCGTAAAATTTAATTTCTGGCCAACTCTATCTTTGAAAAAAAATCATGACTGAAAGACAAAAAGACCGGCTTTTATTGGCAATTATTTTTATAATGTTAATTTCAATACTTTCATTTTGCATCTATGAAATATTTTTTAAGCAGTATGACTAGTTAGAATTTAGCCGTCACACCGCTCGACTTCCAGACAATTCTCACGATATCTTCTCGAATAACAAATATTTCAGGTTCGAACGGCAATCGATTTTTCATTTTATCTAAAATCTTTTTCTTTCCTGGCGTAAAATTCGAGAAGTTCTGGAAAAAGTAACTGCATTCTCCATTGCGATCTTTGTCGCCAAATGTTCTGCAGGTGAAGTAATTTTGGCTTTCATCGAATATTTGTACGCTCGCGAGTGTCGTTGGCTCTAGTCGCCTGAAAATGCGGTGAATTTCGTTCGCTTCTTTTTCTGTAAATCGTTTCATCTTCTCTTTCGTATTTCTGCAAAGATATTCCACAATCCAATAATCAGCGCTAGCTGATTAATAAATAAAAAATAGCTCCTGTAAGGAGCGTTCATTATATTTTCAACTTTTCCCCCGCGCCCCCAATTTAAAAGGAATATCGACAAAATGTTGAGCCGTTGAGCCGTTGAGCCTGATTCGCGTTAGCGAATCACTGCAAACTCTCCGGAGGAGAAACATATTAGTTCAAAATATCCAGGTTGTTTTTTTTCTTTTTCCCCCGCACCCCCAGTATAAAAAAGTATTTACAAAAGCGAGTTGCGGAACTCTCAAAAAGGTTCAACAGGTTCAACGGTTCAACATTATTTTATAACTAATTAATATTTAAAATAATATACTTAATTATCTCAATTAAAATTTTGTTGAACTTGTTGAACCAAAATGTTAAGGTTCTAGCAAATCGGGCTGGGTTCAAACAGTTCAACGACACTTTTTTTTCTAAAATGCTGAAAATACGCTTGTTGACCTGTTGAACTTTTAATGTCTGAAAAAGTTATGTTAATTAGCATATATTTGCTGAATACTTCAACCCCCACAAAAAAATATGAGTCAAATAGCAATTGTTATTAAATTTCCGGTGCAAACTCACGTTTATAAATATCTGCAGCAAAAAGTAGGACCGTCAATGATGGTTTCCAGATCTAATTTTTTTGGAAATCTAGTACTTGATATTCTGTCAAAAAGAGAAAAAGCGGAAAAGGCGCCTTTAGGTACTATGGTATTTCCCGTGGAAATCCATGAAGATTACATGAATAGGTTCGGATTCAACATAAGTCCGAATGTCATAAGAAAATTCAATCTTCAGGTAGATCGAATGTTCAAAGAAGAAATGTGTACTTATGTTAGTTTGACCTGCAGTCACAACCCGGTAAAAAAAACAGAGGCGCTTTCGCAATTCTTAAATTCTTTTGATATTTCTGAAGACGATATCAAGACAGAAACTTTAATAAAATATATTTTTAGAAACGAGAAGGACAAAAAAACCTTTGGGCAAAATGTCCTGTAAAAAATAGCTTATGATCAACGCTTTAACCTCCGAAAATTACCGATTTATCAAGCGAGTTTTAATCTTAAATTCTAAGCAAGTTTTTTATCCATTAAAATATGGACTTGAAGGAAGAGATATAACTTTTGATGAAGATGATGCCTTAATTGTCAAGCCGATCATTGAAGATGTAAAATATCCTGCTACTGTAAAGATTGGTGATGCTGGTCAGTTGTGGGAATATAAATTAGAATTTTCAATTAATAGCCAAGATGCGGTAACGTCAAATCAGCTTTATAAACTGATAAATAAAAAAGTAATTGTTGTTCTGGAACATCCTGAAGGACGTTTTATTATTGGAACAAATGAGTTTCCGCTTTCTTATATTTTTGCAGATGACAATTCTACAAATCCTGCAACTAGTAACGGTTTCTCAGTTGAATGCCGTGGAAACTCTTATATTTCAAAGGTATCGGTGTAAATCGCTGTCCTTTTTATGCCTGACAAACTGAAGTAAAATTGTACCGTGATAATTATTAACGGTACAATTTTTTTATTTTGAATTCAAATATATCAGCACTCCTTTCTGGCAATTTCTACATTCATGAGGCTTATGGCCTTTCGCTTGTTCCAACTTTAATCAAGGGAATGGCAGCAGTTTCTTATGTTGAGAAATCTGCTGAAGAATTGATGAAAGGTGTGATTTCAAATTCTAAAAATGTTTCTTCTTCAGAAACGGGGACGGTATCGAGCGACGCCAGAACTGTGGCAATTATCACTTTCAATCAACCTGTGATAAAATACACTGATTACTGGGCGGGATGGCTAGGTACTCAAACCTATATGCAAATATTGGAACGTTTTAAAAATGACGATTCAATTGCCGGTGTTGTTTTAAAAGTGGACAGCGGTGGCGGTCAAGTTTATGGAACTGCAGAATTTTATGAATATATAAAAAATTTCACTGATGTAAAACCGCTTGTAATTTATACAAACGGTTATTTGTGTTCAGGTGCTTATTATTTTTCTGCAGGTGCTTCTTGGATTGTCGCTCACACTCGAGCTGATGCAATCGGATCAATCGGCGCGTATACGATCATCGTTGATTGGAATGGCTTATATGAAAAATATGGAGCCAAAATTTACACGCTTTACGCTGATGATTCTGAAGAAAAAAATAAGGCTTATCGCGATCTTTTATCTGGGAAAGATAAAGATGGTAAGCAATATGTGAAATCTGAGCTAAATCCAATAGTAGATACTTTTCATGTTGATATGAAATCAGTTAGACCTCAAATTAAAGAGGAGGCGTATAAAGGCGGAACCTGGACTGGAGCCGATGCTGTTGGAATGGGATTGGTCGATGAAAACGGGACCGAAGAAACTGCAATCGCAAAAGTTTATGAGCTTTCTGAGGCTCAAAAATCAAATTCAAATAATTCTAAAACCACAAAAAAAAGTATGGCTACGAAAAAATCTTTTCCGAGCATCACTAAAATCATTGGAGTTGAAGGTGATAGCTTATCGGTTATCACTAAAACAATTTCTGGTAAAAAAGGTGTGTTCATCGAAGAATCGCAACTTGACGCAATTGAAGCGCATTTTGCTACGTCAAAAACTGCAGTAGAAACTGCAAACGGTAAAGTTGCAACTGCTGAAGGCAATGTGACAAAAATTGAAACTGCTATCGAAGCTGCTGTGAAAGTTGCAGGCTTGGAAAAAGAGGTAGAAGCAAATTCTACAACTGAAGCAAAAATCACTTTGTTAGGAGCAAAGGTTGACGAGTACGGAAAATTATCTGGCAAAAGAACTGCGAGATCTAAATCCGAAGGTGATGAGTTTGAAAACGATAGTTCTATCGTGAATAAAGCTGATGCTCATAACGATTTTTACGAAAAAGCTTAATTTTTTATTATGTCAGTTAATATAGATCAGATTTTACAAGAAGTTAAAAGATTTGCGGATCAGAATCCAAAAATCTTGAATGCGGCAATCATGTCTAACGAAATTCTTTTGAATAAGTATGCAAAGCTTATTCCTAGAATTCGTGGCGAGTTTGCAACTGTTAGTTCAGTTATGGGCCATGTTGTTCAGCAATTCACGCCAACTTGGACGGAACAAGCGGACGTTCAATTCAGAGGCAAGCAGATGAAAAACTATCATCAAAAAATCAATTTTGCATTTACACCTGCAGAAATTTTGGGTTCTTGGATCCAACAAAAATACGATGAAGGTGTCGAGCTGAAAGATAAAGAAATTTCAAAACACGTTATGACAATGCTAAAAGCAAAAATCATTAGCGATGTGAATATTCTTTCGGTTAAAGGTGTTTTTAATGCGGCTACTCCAACTGTCTTTGGGGCTTCGATGGACGGATTAAACAAGATTCACACAAGTATTTTGACAAATACTGATAATCCTTGTTTTAAAATTCCTACTGATGCGATTGCTGGAGATGGGTCAAACATTCTTGATGTTGTATTGACTTTCGAAAGAGCAATTCCAGAACAATACAAAGATTCTATCAAAGAGTTGAAAATGAGTGTAACAAACGCTGAAAATTACCTTTTGGCTTATGAAGATGAGTTTGGTAAAAACACGGATTACACTGGCGGCAAAGGTTTGAGAACTCGTCTTGGTAAAAGATTAATTGTTGGTGTTCCTGGAATGTCAAATAATCATATTGTTGCTACATTTGACGGTAACTTCATCAGAACTGTAGATGTTGTAGAAAATCCTGCAACAATTACTGACGTTCAGAAACTTGATTACAAAATCAAAGTTTTTGGAGAATTCACTCTAGGTTATGACTATGCGGTGAATGAGTTGGTAATTGTCAACTCTCCAACTGCTGTTGAAAGAGGTCTTGGTTCTGCAACGTTGAACAAACTTTACTATCCAGAAGAGTTTTAATCCAAAATAAAGTATGTCACAAGAATTATTAGACAAAGCAAAATCCCTCGGCGTAAACGCTGAGGGATTAACTGAAGCTCAATTGAAGAAAGCAATTGCAGCTGCGGAAAAATTAGCTAGTGAAGCAGCTGAAGCTTCATCTCTCTTGAGAGAAAAAGCAAAAGGATTTGGTATTTCGACTGAAGATAAGTCAGATGTTGAAATTGCTGAAGAAATTACAGATTTTGAAGCTACTGTTGAAGCGACAAAAAAAGCATTTCTCTTTAGTGAAAAATTAAACTTGCTTGTGGATTTTCTTCAGATTGAAAATTTTGAAAATTTATCTCCAGAAGAATTAAAAGAATTGCTTGACAAAAAAGCTACCGAAACGGCTAATTCTTTAGAGGTTACTGAAACCGAAGTTGATGGAAAAACAAGTGAATCTTTCGAATTTGAAGGCAAAGAATTTGTTTTTGCTGAAGATGCACCGGGATCCTTCAGATATTTTGGCAAACTTCAAACTCAAGAGGAGTGGATCCGAGATAAAACCGCAATGGAATTAATGATCTCCACGAAAGTATCATACATAACCTCTAAAAATTAAGAAATGAGTTGTTTTGAAAACTTAGAAAACGAGAGCATTGACTCTTGCTTGAATAAAGAAATTCAAGCCGGTCTTTCAGAAGTAGGCCTGTACTATTGCATTCATGATCATATCGCAGTGCATCCAATGCCAAAGAATTTTGGTGATGTAGGATATTCTTATGAGACTGCAGTCGCGATCTCTACTGACATTACTTTCATCGCAGGTAAAGGTTGGGCAAAAATTGTCATTCAATCAGATATGGGTGAAGTGAAAGTTTCACTTGTTGGAAATAAAGGAAACAAGAAAACCAAATCTTCATTAGATTTTTATGTACCTGGTAACTCTAAAAAATTGCTTGGATTCTTAAGAACATTGAAAAATGTACCTCTTGAATTTTTAGCAACTGAAAGAGACGGGCAAAAAAGACTTATCGGAGATAAGTTTAATCCAGCATACATTTCGGAAGCTGAAGGTACAACAGGAAAGGGTGGTGAAGATGATAAAGGTGTTCAATTCACAATTGAATCATATTCAGTTCCTGCAGTGTACGAAGGTACAATCCAATTGCCTGCAGTTGTAATCCCTGGCGGCGGCGGTGCATAAATATTTTGAATTAGTAGATCTACCAGTGCCTTGTTGCTTCATCTTACAAGATGGCTCAAGGCTTGATCTACGCCTCGGAATTCCTAAAAATGCCTTGCCGGCTTTTAAGAACGGCTTCAAGAATTTAGGGCTAAAACCCGGAGCTGAGGAATTATTCAAAAAGGAAAAAATATCTGATTTAATTTCAATTATTCAGATCACCAAAAGGGTTCAAGACGTTGAAATTTTAGCTTTAGCAAAACCTGATTCTCCAAAGATTCAAGAAGTTGCAAAAGCAAGAATCGCCCAAATTAAGTAACCAATTAAATCCAAATATGAAAAAATTATTGCTTTTAGGAATCGGAGCTCTCTTTATGGGACTTACTTCCACCGTCAGTGCCATGGAGCACAAATTAAAAATTGCTGAAGAGCAAGTTTATTCATTCAATGATGCTGCGCGTCAAATGCAAATTTCAGATACAGAAGCGACTCCGGTTCTGGCCATCCAGATAGAAGTTTCCAAAAGCGAAACGATTTCGACTTATGTTGCTTCTGTAAATCTGATTGATCTCTCGCATTTTTATCAGCGTATTATTTATGAAAAGATTTCCTCTGCAGATAAATTTCAATTGTCTTATCCTGGAATAAAATATGTAAAGGAAAAGCCGATTTGGAATATTGATAAAAAATATAATGTCCCCCAGTTGCTTTAGTTTTTTGTTTTAAGTTGTTTAGTTATGTAGAAAGAGCCGGGCATATCCGGCTCTTTTTTTTATTTCTGTTTTATGGATATTCAATCATGGTTTGAAAATAACGGTAATTATTCTGACGGTCTTGAGCTATTTGCTCAATTGCCTAATTGCAATAAAATTCAGTTAAGAAATTTTGCTCGAGAAAACACTTCCAATTTTATAAAATTGAAATATGAGCTGAAAAAGGCTTTGATGGCAGGAATTGGAGAAAGTATTCAGGAAAAAATTTTAGAGCCTGCAGTGCCTCAAA
Source organism: Flavobacteriaceae bacterium PS02334 (assembly GCA_029959295.1). Lineage (GTDB taxonomy): Bacteria > Bacteroidota > Bacteroidia > Flavobacteriales > Flavobacteriaceae > Flavobacterium. The sequence goes on from JASCOH010000006.1 coordinate 116,801, forward strand.
AACCATTTGAAAACAAACCGGAGCCATTACTTCAGCTAATCATAAAACAATCTGCTGATCAATCTTTCGAAAAAGAAACGATGGCGATTTATCCTATGGAACTGCATGAGACATACCGCAAGCGTGTGTCAAATTTTTATAAAGCTTGCGAATTGAAATTCCAACTCAATTCTTTACCTGAAGGCGACGAAAATACCGCCTTGAAAATAATTCTCCAACTCGAAGATTTGTGGACCAGAATCGACTGTGCTTGGATGATACTTGATCATTGGAAAGATCATAAGCGGATAATGCCTGTGAATGAAAGCGAGGACTTCACAAAGCTTACTCCGATTCAACTGCTGATGAAACGCAATCAGCTTGAGTCGAGAATAAGTAAAAGAAAAGTCACGATTAAATCAATGACGGCCGAAGTGGAAGCTTCTCCAGAGAATCGCACGATTTCTAATTTGCTAAATCGAAAGCTCGAGCAATTGCATCAGCTAAACATCGATTTAGAAACAATTAGAAATTTATTAAAAAATGAGTGATTTATTATCTCCGCTAGAATGGTCAACAGAAAAAAGAAGAGTTCGCGATTTAATTCCTTATGAATATAATCCCCGGATTTTATCTGAAGACAAAAAGCAAAAACTTCGCGAAAGTCTTGAAAAATTCAATCTTGCAGAAATTCCTGCAGTAAATACAAACAACATAATTATTGCCGGTCATCAGCGAATTGTCGTCATGATGGAAATCGGGCGCGGTGATGATTTGATAGATGTTCGCGTTCCTAATCGTGAGCTCACAGAATCTGAATTTAAAGAATATAATATCCGGTCCAATGTTTCAGTTGGAGAATGGGATTTAGATATTTTAAATGCAATTTTTACAGATATAGATCTTTTATCTCTTGGTTTGAATACTGATGATATTCCATTACCTGGAGATAATATTCCCGATCATTTAAAATCGGAATCTGAATCCGATTTTAACCCAGAACTGCCTGCAGAACCTATTTCGGTTTTGGGAGATATCTATGAGTTTAGATCGCTTCAAAAAAAATTAACTCACAGGTTAATTTGTGGTGACAGCACGTCTGCTGAAGTTTACAAATTGCTTTTGAATGGCGAATTTTTCAATCTGATCGTAACGGATCCGCCTTATAATATCAATTATGAAGGCGGTACAAAAGACAAGCTAAAAATTATGAATGATAATATGTCTTCAGATGATTTTTATATTTTCCTATTTAATTTTTACGCTGAGTGCTTTGCGCATGCGACGCCTGGTGCGGCGATTTATGTTTTTCATGCCGATACTGAGGGTGTGAATTTCCGAAAAGCATTGAAGGATGCCGGATTCAAGCTTTCACAATGCTTAATCTGGCTAAAAAATTCGATTGTGATGGGCCGTCAAGATTATCAATGGAAACATGAGCCATGCTTAATGGGTAAAGTTCCTGAAGATTCTGAAGAAATTAAACATCATGATCCGGTTCTTTACGGATGGAAAGAAGGAGCGGCTCATTCCTGGTACTCTGATCGTAAGCAAACCACAATTTTAGAATTTGCCAGACCTTATCGAAGCAAGGAACATCCGACAATGAAACCTTTGGATATGCTCGTTTATCTTATAAAAAACAGCTCAAAACAAATGCAGATTGTTGGTGATAGTTTCTCCGGTTCTGGTTCAACTCTGATCGCCTGCGAGCAATCTTGGCGACAAGCTCGAGTAATTGAATTAGATCCGAGATTCGTAGACGTGAATGTAAGGCGATGGATTTCTTATATGCGAGAAAATAACTTGCAATTCGAGGTTTATAAGAATGATGTTTTATTGACGGCTGATCAAATCGAAAAATATTTTTGAAAAATAATTAAAAAAGTTTTGCAAATGGTAGAAGTTTTACTACCTTTGATAAGTCAATTAATAACAACGTTCTTACTTATGATTAAAAAAGTTAAAGAGATGATTAAAATCATCGAAGACGATGGGTGGGAGCTTAAAGCTCACAACGGTACAAGTCACAGACAGTACAAGCATTCATCAAAAACAGGTAAAGTTACCATAAACGGTAAGCTTAGTGATGACTTAGATCACTTCTTGGTAAACAGTATTTTAAAACAGGCAGGGCTTAAATAGCCCTGCTTTTACCAAAGCATAAGTAGTACAAAAAGGAGCAGTAAAAGTAGTAGTAGTATAAAAAGTAGTAGTATAAAATGGAAAATAAAGTAAATATCGAAATCCGGTTTTCGGGTAATAATTTTGGTGCTTATGTTCCGGCATTGCCTGGATGTGTAGCGACTGGAGATACGCCTAATGAAATCATGCAGAATATTAAAGAAGCTATCGATTTTCATGTGGAAAGTAGCATTGAAGATAACGATCCTATCGATGATGTTTTTAAAGGGCAATATGATTTGGTGGTGAAATTTGATACAGTTTCTTTGTTGAATTATTACAAAGGGATCTTTTCTAACGCTGCCTTACATCGCATTACTGGTATCAACGAAAAGCAATTACAGCATTATTCTTCAGGATTGAAAAAACCGCGTCCAGCTCAAAGAGAAAAAATTGAGACAGGACTTCATAAGCTAGGCAAGGAACTCCTTGCAGTAGAACTATAGTTATTGATTGACGTTAAAAACTTGGTTCGGATCCCACTCATTTTGAGTGGGTTTTTTTTTGTCCTTTTTTTAAGCTGATTCTACTCGCAATTTGCATCAAAATTCAATTATATGAGTGGGAATGCACTTGAAGTTCGTAACAAAATTACGACGCTCGATAAAATCCGAAAATATTATCTAAAAGGCGAAAACTCTGTTACTCTGAGCGAGAAACAAGAGTCAATTCGCATAAACATTTATAAAGCTTGGAATCTCTTGATTCATTATCATTCTAATGAACAAGCGGTCAATGTTCTAAAAAATGAAGGTATCAGCCATGCTCAGGCTTATCGCTATGTTAATGATGCAAAGTCAATTTTTGGGGATGTAGAAAAAAACCATCAAGAGGCTGAAAAATACCTAATTAAAGAAGATTTAATGCGATTGCAGCAACGTGCAATTAAGGATAAAGACGGGTTGCTTGAACTCCGGGTGATCAACTCCAGAATCAAGCTTGCAGGATTTGATAAAAACAAGGATCCTAAGTTTGATCCTGATAAATTGAAAGCTCAAACTTATGTTCTGAAGCTTCATCCATCGGCGGCAAAAATGATTGAAGTTTCCAGAGACGGGAATTCCATCGATTTTAATAATGTTGATACTGAAGATATCGACTATCAAGATGTGAACGATGGCGAAGATTAATCAAGTGGAGCTCAATATCGCTCAATATACCGCAATTCATGCATCTAGCCAACAGTATTTAAATCGTAAGACAGGCATAGAGCAATATGTAAAAACAATTGTTCTGGAATGGGCTCGTGGTACTGGCAAATCAACGGTGCTTGGTTGGTTTGTAAAAGAAGCGGTAAAGCAAATGCCAAAAGCTACCGGTATCATTGTTGGAGAAACGTATCAGCAAATTTTATCCAGGACACTTCCATCTACCAAAGAAGGGCTCAAGATGTTCGGTATTTTTGAAGATATTGATTATGTAGTCGGAAAATCAGGCAAAAGCCTAGGCTATGAAATGCCATTCCAAGCGCCGTCAAAATGGGAAAATGTAATTCACTTTTCTAACGGTTTTATTTGGATTTTGGTTAGCAATGATCTGCCAAACTCCGGGCGTGGAATTAATTCTTCAATTGTTATTGGCGATGAAGCTGCATTGCTTGATGCTGAACGATTGTTTAATAACGTTCAAACAACAAATCGTTCTACTTGTGGCGGTTTATACGAAAATCAGCCACTTTGTAATGCTGAGATATATGCTTCTTCTGTGGCAATGACTAAAAAGGGACAATGGTTTACTGATCTTGACGATCTGTCTAAGCGTGAGCCGTGGAAGGTGTTATTTATTAAAGCACCGGCGGCCGTCAATAAGCATAATCTTTCTAAAGATTGGTTTGAAAGGATGCGTGATAACTCACCGTCGGAAATGCATTATGATGCTGAGATTAGAAATATTAGGCCTAAGAAAGTAACAAATGGTTTCTATCCTGCATTAGATCCTAAGGTTCATTACTACCGTCATGCGTATGATAATGAGTATCTGTTGGGACTTGGAATCAACCCTGATAAGAAGTCATTCAATTGTAAGCAGGATACTGATGTTGTTATGAGTAAGCCACTGCAGGTAACTATTGACTGGGGTAATATCATGACTATGACTGTATCTCAAGATCAGGGCGAACGCTATAGAAAGCTTAAGACTTTCTTTGTTGAATCACCAAAGATTATTGATGATCTGATTGATGAGGAGTTTGCTCCATACTATGATCATAAGAAGAAATGGAACAATGTTGTTGAGTTCTATTATGATAGGAACGGTAATAATAAGACGCCTAACTCTAGAGTGACATTCGCTGAACAGGCTATCGCCTGCTTCAAGCGCAATGGATGGAAGGTCATTGTGAAGGTTCGAAAAGGCAGTGAGAACCCTCCTCACAATGAGAAGTTTATTATCGTTAACTATCTGCTTAAGCATGGCGGTACTCAAGGTTTGCCGTCTATCCAAATCAATGAAGACAATTGTCCTAATCTTATCGTATCGCTAGAGAATGCTCCGGCATTGCCTGGCAATAAACCTAACACAATCATCAAGGATAAGCGCTCTGAGAAGTCTAAGACTACACCTCAAGAGCATGCCACTCACTTCTCTGATACATTCGATATCCCGCTATACTGGAGGTATCACAAGCTAGTCAGTCGCTTGATCAAGCAACGCGATGACAAGTCATTCATGCCATTGTTCTCTGGTCATAAGATGCCAGAAGCCTAATAAATACGAGGTTTTTCAGGGTTTTCAGCCCTGATCAACCCCGCATATTTCGCTTTTTTTTGAAACGGAAAGTGTAGAAACAGAACAGGGGCAAGCCGGCCTACCCCAAGGGACTTTGAGAATTTTTTTCAGGATTTTGAGAGTAAAAAACTGGTTTTAAATATGTTGAGTTTAAATTTTTGATACTGGATTGGCAAATATGATACTGTTTTTTCATGTCCTTTCTCACATTGCCACATAAAACGAATTTTGAAATATGGTTAAGCACATTTTTTTGAGAGAAGTTCTCGAGCAAATAAAAAAAACGGATGATAAAGGGAACGCGGTTCCTTTCGATATTGAATTTTATACATACAACCGGAACAATAAATCGGGTGGCGCTTTAAAAAAATACCAGGGCGCAAAGCTTCTGATCGGGAAAAAATTAAAAGGAAAACCATTCATCGAAGCCGATCATTTTTATAGACCAGTGCGAGCTCGTAAAAATCCAAACCATTGGCGAAACAAAACAAGAAATATTGAACTGCAATCGGGGCATGTACGCAAATTCAACATTTTATATATAACAAGATTCAACGGACTTCAAGTCATTTATTAAGTATGAAACATTTTAAAAATGTCCACGTAGGAAAATCAACGGTCGTACTCTCAAGTGTTCAGGGTTCTGAAAGACCAGGTTTGCTCCCGGTAAAAATCGACAATGCAAATCAGGATCTTGCCGATGAAATTGTACAATGGGGATCTAATAATTTATATCCACAAGATTTCTACAATAAAAAATTTATAAAAAATGGTGCTGCCGTCGGTGGTTTAAACATTTTGAAGTCTACTCATTACGGTTCTGGCTTTGGAATTTACAAGAAAGTAAAGTTGGAATCTGGAGAAGTTGTTCTCCAGGAACAATTGCTTTCGGAATTTCCGGACGTAAAATTATTTTATCGAAATAACAAACTTGGTCGCTTCTGGTACGAAAGAATTACCGATCAATCACTTTGGCATCTTGCTTTTACTAGCCATGAAATTAGCGCAAACGGACAACAGATTGTTCGTGTAAAAAGATTGAAAGCTGCGCATTGTCGCTTTGCTCCAATGGATGATAACGGATTTATTCCTTTCGTTTATGTAAACTCTGACTGGTCAAATTCTGACAAAACAAAAACGGTAAGATTTGATTTTATGGATCCGGATATGACCGCTGAAGAAATCAAAGAATATTGTAAAGAAAAAAGTATCTACAATTTTGTTACCGCCACTTATTATGTTTTGGTTGATGAATCTTATTATCCTAAAACCGATTGGCATGCCGTTGACAGAAGTGGATGGATTGATGTCGCGAATTCTGTTCCTGAATTAAAGAAAGCAATCTTCGATAATCAGATGCATTTTAAGTATATCGTATACGTAGCAGATTATTATTTTGAAAGCTATTACAAAGATGAATGGGATGATTTTGACGCTGATAAACGTCAAAAAATGCGTGAAGAATTAGCTACGACTATTGATGAACACATGTCTGGGAATAAAGCCGGCGGTCGTTCTCTTACTTCTCCAATATTTGATGATGGAGGGAAATTTGTAAAAGGAATTGAGGTTACGCCAATCGATAATAAATTAAAAGACGGCTCATATCTTCCGGATGCAAGTGCAGCAAACTCTGAAATTCTTTTTGCCATTGGTGTAAATCCTGCCATAATTGGTGCGGGAACTCCTGGCGGTTCAAATCTTGGCGGTTCTGGCTCAAACATTCGTGAAGCTTACACAGTTCTTTCTGCGAGTCTTATGCCACGCCGTGTGAGCACACTTGAAGATTGGGAACTTTGGCGAGATTTCAACGGATGGGATGAAGATCTTGTCGGTGCATTTCCAAGCGTAAACTTAACCACACTTGACAAAAATAAAGACGGTCAAGAAACAATAGTAAATTAATATGGCCAGATTGATAAACGACATCGAAGATTTGAAAAGGCACATTGTTGTGAGTGCAACTTTTGATTTTAAAAAAGTTTTGCCTTTTGCAAAGCGTGCTGAAAGAAAAATAATTCTAGGCCTTATTGGTCGCGACCAGTACGACACAATTGTTATTCATCATTTTATTCCGGATAATGATGCTCCAATAAATCTTGTGAGAGAACTTTTTGAGGAGGCTGTTGCTAACTTGTCTTTGATATTGGCTTTGCCTACAATTGATTTGCTGATCACTAATTCAGGAACAAAAAAGGTTGAAGGCTCGGAAAGCAGTAATGCGGATTGGAGAGATAAGCTTAATTTAAAGCGTTCATTAATGAAAACTTTTACTGAAGCTTTAGACGATGCTTTTGTAATAATGGAAGATAATATTGATCAGTTTTCAGAATGGCGGGATTCCAGATATTACACAGTCTTTTCCGATGCGCTAGTTCGCCACACAAAAACTTTCAACGATAATTTTTCAATCAAAAATAACCGTGCCACTTTTCTAGCGCTTAAGCCGTACATGGATGAAGTCGAAGATCAATATCTTTTGTCAATGCTTGGCGCTTGTACTCTTGACATGTTGAAAAAACATACTCCTGATTCAATTATTACTAGCGCTCAAGTTCTAGCGCAAAAAGCATTGGTTGCACTTACGGTTGCGAAGGTTGCGGATACTGGAATGTTTGCGTTTACTGAAACTTCTTTCACGATTGTTTATGACGAAGTTCCGTGGGAAAAATCTAAACTGGAGCTCGATGCGGAAAAATTGGAAAGATTACGAAAAGCTAGGCAAACTGCAGGTGAAGAATATTTGAAGCGACTTAAAAAAATGATTGTTGCAAATCCAACTATTTTTCATTGTTATGTAGATAAAATTGAAACTGGATTGACTTCGAAATTAATTCTAAAAAAGTCCGGACTAACGCTTTAATTGTGTCCTTTAAAAAAAGCAATTACAAAAATACTTTTGATAAAAATAATTCAAAATGAAAGTACAAAGAACCGAAAACGCTTCAGGCATTGACGATATAAAATTGATTGCTGAAGATGCATCTGAAAGAACTTTTTTAAGACAGCTCGCTGAAGCGGGAACGCTTTCTGCTTTGAATGGAAATGCTGTTTCGTCATTGAATTTTAGAGCGATTTCTGTTGCTTCAATGACTTCGAATAGTTACACATCTGAAAGTTCTATTCCTAAATATAATTTTGATTTGCGCCAAAATGAATCGAAAGCTTTAGATCTGACTTTTAATACTCATAACTCTGATCCTGCAGAACCTTTGAATCTTACTCAGTTTGAAAAAATTAAACTTCAAATTAAACCAACAAAAGGATCGCCAGCATTAATTAGCTTGACTGTAGGTTCAGGTTTGACAATCATTGGAGTTGACAGTAATGTTTTATCGATTGTGATTAGGCCAGAACTAACAGCGATTCTAAATCTTCAGGAATATTATTATGATATCATGTTTTCTACTCCAGGATCCAACAAATATTATTTAGAAGGAAAAATTAAAGTTTCTAAAACCGTAACGAGATCATGAGTTTTGAAGTTATCATAACCGATCCTGAAGAAAATTCGAATCAGATTATTGTTAATCAGGTCACGGAAGAAATTGCTATTGAAATCAAAGACCAGGATTCACCAGATAAGATTGAAATTATAATTGATGAAGATGCTTCGCAACGAGCGGTTGACGCCGCTAACGCAGCGCAAGCGATTCTTGATCATATTGAAGATTTAATCGCAGGAAGAAATCACTATCGTGGAGAGTTTGTTTCTGAAGCGGCTTTAAATTTAGCGATTCCTGTAGGCGTTGCGGGTGATTATGCGACTATATCTCGAGACGGATTCCCGGATCAAAATGCTGTCTGGGATGATGGTGATCAGCTTTGGCGTGTTCAAAATTTTGCCGGTGGATCTTCAGAATTAATTTCGATTGGAATTATCACGAGAGTGGGAAATCAATTTACAGTTCCTGCAGGAGCTCGATGGATGATCAACGGAAATGCGTATACAAATACACTGCCTTTCATCTTTACAGTTGCAAATGAATCAACTGGATTTAAAAGAATTGACGCTTTAATTGCAACTACTTTAGGGTTTCAATTGGCAATAGGTGTTCATTATACAGATATTATTACATCTCCAGAAATTCCTGAAAATGCAATCGAGGTCAAAGAATATAGGATTGACGGAAATGATATTGATGATACTGTTCCGGTTCTGCTTGGCCAGTATGTAAAAAGATCGTGGTCTGGAGATATCATAATTAATACTGCAGGGAATAATGTTTCTCTTCCTAATCAGGAAAAATCAAACTTTATTATAAAAAAAATCGGCAACAATACAATTAAAGGTATGTCGACTTTCTTTCTTGAAACTGTTGATGGTTCTTGGTTGTCCGTTGGTCAATTAATTTCAATAGAGATTGATAGTGGATTTGCTACAACTTTAAAAAATGGTGTTACTGAAAATTTCACTATACCAATGAAATTGCCTGGAGGCGTTGATATGGTCGTTGGCGATAAAACTATAACATATTTCAGGTACACAGGAACTTCACTTGCTTTTGTAGCTTATAGCCATGTCGCTGTAGAAGTAAAAGCTTATGCAGATTCTCAAGATGTTGTAAAGCTTAACGCTGCAAAAGCATATGCTGATTCTCAAGATGTCATTACACTAAATACTGCAAAATCATACTCAGATACCCAAGATACAGCAACCTTGAACGCTGCTAAGAGCTATGCTGAAGGTTTAGTTACTGGCTTGGTCGATTTACGAGGTAATTATAATCCTGCATTGAATTCAAACCTATATCCGACATCCGGGGGTAGCGGAAATTCTGGAGCGGTTAAAAAAGGTGATGTTTGGATAATTTCTGGTTTAGGAGTAGGGGCTTTTGCAATAATAGGAACAAAGTTAGTTTCTGACGGTGATGAGATTATGTCTTTGATAGATGCGCCGGTCAATTCTGATTCCAACTGGAATATCACCGAACATAATTTTACATACGTTCCTGAAAATACCACTAATAAATCAAATGGACCTTTAGGAGATTCTGCAGTTTTGTTTCCGACAGAGCATAGCGTTAGGGCATATTTTGAATCCATAAGTAAAAAAAGAAGTTTTTGTTTATATGGTCCAGACTTTTCTGCAGTTGGAAGTCCTAATGGTTATTTCATGGCTAAATTTGGTCAGGCTTATACGTTTTTAACAACAATGAGTACTTCGGATCATCTTGCGCTTGTTGGAGTTAATGCTTATAACACACAGTTGGTTACGCCTTATAAATGCAAAATTTCTAACATTCAAATGGACCTGAATTCCGGTAGTTTTATTACAAATACTGAAATTTCAATTTGGGGTCGGGCAGAAACTGCAGTTCCGTCAGTCAATGCTGTTGAATATTTATTTGCATCAAAACCAGGTACTCAAAGATTGAGTTTTGCGGATGTCTTATCAAATGTTGTGATACCTGCAAACACGGCGTTAAGAATTTATGTTAAATCTGGATCATCAGCAACGAGTGCTAGCATTGGATTTTTAAATATTTTTTTTGAGGAAGAATATTAAATAATTAGAAATGAAAATAAGAATAAGTAGTGGGTATTTTAGGGGACAATTTTCTGATGAATTTATACTTGAAAATTGGAATAATGAAGTCAATGGTAGTTTGGTATCTGAATGGGAGTTGATTGAGGCTGAATTGCCTAATGAAAATTTTATGAAACCAAAATGGGAGGGAAGTCAGTGGACTGAAGGAGCTTCATGGCAGGAAATAACAGACAGAAATAAAACTTTAATTGATGCTATTAGTGCAGATTATCGTGGAAGAATTAGTGCTTTGGTATTGCCTTATCTTCCAGATTTTGTGATCGATGCTATTCCGATACCTTCTCATGTTTTAACTCAAAGATTGGCTTTGCAAGCAGAATGCGATTTCCTAATAAAAGCAATAGATCCGAACCAGTCAATGTCTAGGCCTGCAGTTAAAAATCAAAAATAAAAAATATGACACCAGAAAACTTTGTGAAGACATACTATCCATTTGCTGAAAAAGTGGAGAAAAAAACAGGAATCTCAGCCGTTTTTATAATGGCTCAATCCGCTTTAGAGTCAGGTTGGGGAGAAAAAGCAGTTGGAAATATGATGTTTGGCGTAAAAGCAAATAGCAAAACTCCTGAAGATAAAAGGCAATTAATTACAACTACCGAATATCTGAGAACGGCAACGGCCAAGTTTCCTGTTGTAATTTCAGTTTCAAAACAACCAAATGGCTTGTATAAATACAAAGTCAAGGATTGGTTCAGAAAATATAATACTCCAGAGGAAAGCTTTTCGGATCATGCGGATTTCTTTTTTGCTAATCCAAGATATGCTGAAGCTTTGAAAGTAAAATCAGATCCAGTTCTTTTTGCTGAAGCAATTGCAAAAGCGAAATACGCAACGGATCCAAATTATGCAGCAACATTAAAACTAATGATTAATTCAATAAAAAAAAGATTATGATCGACTGGCTACAACGGTTTTATGATACTTATAAATTCGAAGTTCATGAAGGTCTTTTCTTTTCCGGATTTGTCATGTTTGGAGTTGTCGTTAAAACGATTCGAGCTTTGCAAAAAGGAACAAAGCTCTCGTTTGCATGGTTCTTTTCTGAATCCTTGATTTCTTTTTTTATAGCGCTTTTCGTCTACGCTGTTGTGGATCAATTTTTTCAACTTAAGCCATTGTTTACGTATGCAATTTGTGCGTTACTGGGTTCGATGTCTACGATTGTAAATAAAAAATTAGAAGAATTGTTAGAGACTGCTTTTGATAGCGCAAAAAGCGGAATTTCGGATTTATTTAAAGCGTTAGTTGAAAAAATTAAACCAAAAAAATCTTAATTATGAAATCAATTTTGAAAATACTTTTTTTATTCTTGGCATTGACTTTTGCCGTGAGTTGTGGCTCTAAAAAAATAATCAATCAAACTTCAGTAAAGGAAAATACTTCGGTGTATAAAACTGATAGTATTAAGATCAGTGAAAGAAATAGGGCTATAATTGACAGCCTAAAATTGAAAATTGCTCAAAGTGCGACTGGAGATAAAAAATTTGATGAAGCGGTAAATAAGTCTATCTCTGAAATTTTGGAAAAATTAAACACTTCAAAATCTTCTGGAGATAATTCTTATTCATTGGTTTATGATGACGTTTTAAAAGAGTTGCGAGCTGTAATGAAAATCGGTCCGACTGAAAATTTGACTACAATCAATAATGCAACGGTTCACACAAAAGAAATTATAAAAGATACGCGCGAAATCCCAGTTAAGTTTATACCTAAATGGGTCTTGGTGGCTTCAATTTTTGGAGGTTGTTGCGCATTTGGGCTTTTGGCTTTTATAATTTATAAAGTATCAAGATTTTTTAAACCAAAGCTTCCGGTATAATGAATTTTGAAGAATACCTCCGAGAACTTAAGCTTCAAAAAGTGAAAGTAAAAACAGAAATTGAAACTGCAGGCGCTTCTCAAGAACTTATCTTGATTTTGGGATGTGTGGAAATGCAGGTCGGTTTAGTCCAGAACCTGGTACTTAAAAATGTAAAAAACGAATTAAATGAGGATTAATATTAAAATAGCGGAAAAGTGGAATGATTTGACGCCTTGGCAACTCCGAATGATTGGCCGAACTCTTTATAAAAATGAATCTTTCGAACCGAAAGCATTTGTTTTGTTATTGCTTGTAATCTTGACAATTCAAAAGCCGTCTATAATTGCATTTTTAAAAACAGCGCGTTTGCTTCTTAAAGTCCCGGTTAGCGATCTAAAACATTATACAGATTTTGTCCTGGATGATTCTGCATTTTTAACCAAGTTTCCGGTTTATCTGAAATCAGGAAGAAAAAAGCTTTACGGTCCAGCGCCACGTCTTTCAAATATTTCAATTTCAGAGTTGTCTTATGCTGATACATTTTATTATAATTGGAAAACTGCCGGCAATGATGTAGATCTTGAAAGATTGGTCGCTGTTTTGTACAGACTGCCTATTAAATCGGACAAAACTCATATCGATGATATCAGAGTTCCGTTTAATAAATTGCTTCTGCCTGAACGTGCGAAATTGACAGATAAAATTTCAATGGCTGAAAAATATATTGTCGGATTAGCTTATGAAGGTTCCAGACAAATATTAATAAATAGATATAAAAATGTTTTTCCAAAATCACCTAAATCTGATGATGAAACTAGTGTTAAGCCTAAAGCTAAAGTTTATCATCCGTTTTCTGAAATTATAACGACGATGGTTCTGGACGAAACGCAGCCTTTCGGATCGCTTCCTGAAGCTGAAATTGCTAATGCAGTTTCTTTCTTGGAAATTTATGACGAAAGCATCGCCAGACAAAGGGAACGTGAACGAAAATTTAAAAAATAGAACTTATGGCCAGAACGATGACTTATTTAGATTCTACTGATTTTTTTAAAGATATAGTCGCAAAAAGTGTGCATCTTAAAGATTATATCGGGCCATCTGAAGCTGAATTAAGAGATAGAATGTCTACTGTTGATGGAATTAAATCGCCATTTCTTTGTTATTTCAATTACTCGAGTAAGCTTTTAGGCAATAAACAAAGAACTTTAACCGACAAAACTCTCGGATTTTCTATTCTTTTTTCCGGTATAGATGCAATGGATTTTCAAGCTCAAAATGTTGCTATTTCTGAAGCGGAAAACATTGGTATAAAAGTACTATCGCGTATCAATATTTCGAGCAAAATGCCAACTATTCCTTGGCTGTATAATAATTTTGAACAAAGTACCGTACGATTTGAAACGCTTTACGGTGAGGAGGCTGAGGGCTTTTTCGGGATGGAATTTTTCTTTGATTTGCAACTTCCTGAACCATTAATTGTGGATCCTGCAGACTGGACCGACGGAAATATTTTTTGTACGTAAAAATTCTTACTTTTTTTTCGTTATCATTGGTAAAGACCAATCATATGACAAACCAAAATTCCTCCACCATGCCATTAGAAGAAGCTCTTTCTCCGCTTCTTGATGGCAAAATCGACTTAAAGTCTGCCCGGATCCTTTTAAGCGAAATGTTCACCACTGCAGTATCTCATGCTCCAGATGATGAAATTGACAACTTCACGGCAAAGCGATTGACGCCATTGTATTTGGCGCTCTTGCAAACCCTTGAAAATCTTGACTTAACCGAAAAATAAATTAAGCCACTCATATCGAGTGGTTTTTTTTATATTTGCACCGACCAATTGCATAACGAGGAGTGCTCCATATTAAGATTCTTAATACTGGAGCTCTCAAGGTTCGGGTTAACTTAAGAGTCCCGGGTTTCATTCCTCGTAGTGATTGGTCAGCCGTAAAAGGGAGCTCCTTTTTTTCTTTTCTTGTACTCCGGATAATTATTTTATATTTATGAACTAAATTTTAGATATGAAATACTTAATTTTTTTATCAGTGGCCATGTTTCACCTAGTGGCAAAATCTCAAAATTGTGATTTTAAGATAAATGAAGTCGATGCTTTTACAAAAACAGAAAAAATAAGAACTCAAGACCAGGTTATTTCTGTGAAAACTTCTGAGGCTATTTATTTTTCTTTTTACTCGAGTAATTCAATTTATATTGATTTTTCTTATCGATTAAGCGGAATAAAATCGATCGTGATTGGAAGAGATAGCACTTTGATGATATTGTTGAAAAATGAAGAAGTTATTGAATTGTTGCCTTTGCAAACTGAAACTTCAACAATAAATTCGATAAATAATACTGAAATTACTTGCATGTACCCGGTTACGGTTGAGCAATTAGAAAAAATTAAATCCGTTGGTTTGAAGAAAGTTCGTTTAAACGCTTTGAGGTTTTATTACGAATTTGATATCACAAAAGAAAAATGGGTTAAAAAACTAAATGCTGATATAGATTGCTTTATTAGGAAAATCAATAAATAAAACTCTATTATGCCAGAAATTCTAAATTACAAAGAAGAAGTGAAGCGGTTAATTTCAGAAATGTATGAACCTGCAGATTCAATTAGCAAGGAATTCAAAATGACCACTGCTAAGCTACTGCTCAATCTTCATAGAATTTTGCCGTATAATGCAATTGATGATCACTTGATTTATGAAGCTCTTATCGAGTTGGATTTTCAACCTAAAGAAGAGAAACCATTGCAGTTTTATTGGTATTTTAGAAGAAAGTTTTAATTTAAAAGTTATTATTATGAATCATGAATTAGATAAAATGAAATTGCCAATTGTAAATGAAGAATTAGCGAAATCTAATTCAATGAGCTTGAAATTAGATATTGCCGTATTTGAAGCAATAAAAAAGGTCGAACTAGAAAATAACTATAAATTTGAGACTTATGAAATTGATAGTGTTTTGCTGAAAATGATTTCCAAAAGGCATGATAGATATGTTCTAGCTCGATTCAAAGAGAAAGAATAAAAATAAAAACCACTCAATTGAGTGGTTTTTTTATGTCCTTTTTTTCGGTCCGTTGAACTCGGAATTTGCATCAAAATTCAATTTGATGGAAACTCAAGATATTGCACAATTCGAAAGAAAAGCAGGGCAAACCGCTTCTATAATTCTTACTGCTTCTTTGCGATCTCATATCGGATCTACTTTTAAACGTAGAACTGGAGCAATGGCCAAAACCAATGTCAAGCCTCGTTACAAAGATGGTCGCCTAGATCGTTTGATCATAAATTCTCCACATTATTCTTTCAAACACCATTTTGGTTCGGTAAAAAAAGGCAAAACTATGAGTACGCGTCGACGTGAATCTCAAATAAAAGCCTTTACTCGTCATATCGGGTCAGTGACTATTGCGGTTAAGGCTCACAAAAGAAAAGGTGGCCATGTTTCTTCTCATGTGAAAAACATAGATTACAAGGCGACAAATCATATTGCAAAATCTTTGCAAACGACTAATGCTCTTGAAAATTTAGCTACTACTTTGGCAGAAAATCGTGCTGTTTTAATCACTTCTCAAATCGACTTCTAATGGCAGGTGAAAACATAAACAGGCGGTTAAATATATACATTAACGATAAGCAGATCGTAAATTCTCAGCGAGGAATTGCGAACGAAATGGCTAAAGTTAAAAATGAACTGAGAAATTTAGATAAAGGTGCTGCTGATTATAACGATCGTTTGGCTGAGCTTACTGATACTTATAGAATGCTTCGTGCGGAACATCAGGATTTCGCTAATTCCTTAAATGAAACTCCAAGCCTGTTAGGTTCTATTAAAGATGCGCTTGGACCTGTTGCTTCTGGAATCCTTACTGCTTTTTCGGTGGAGGCAATTTTTGAAAAATTTGTTGGTTCCATTAGCCAGGCAATTGAAATCATTATCGACTTTGACCAAAAGCAAGCGGATCTTGCTGCCATTATGGGTAAAAGCAGAACCGGTATTGCAAAATTAACGGCTGATGCTTTGAAATATGGAGCTTCGACGGCTTATAATTCTGCTCAAGTTTCAGAACTGCAGACAGAATTGGCTCGTCTTGGAAAAACAGAAAAAGAGATCCGCGCAATGACGGAATCTGTTTTGACCGCGGCAACTGCTTTGGAGGCGGAACTTGGACCAGCGGCAGAACTTATCGGTGGGCAATTGAATTCTTATGGTGCTGATGCTCGTGAGTCTGCAAGATATTCCGATATCATGGCGAATTCGGTTAATATTTCTGCAACGAGTTTCGAAAGCTTGAGTACTGCTTTGCCAAAAGTATCTAAAGTTGCCTACTTGAATAATGTTTCATTTGAAAAATTGAATGCGACTCTTGGTGTTTTGGCAGATGAAAATATTGCTGCTGAAACTGCAGGTACTGGATTTAGAAATATTTTACTTGAGTCAGCTAAGACTGGAAAGCCTTACGAAAAAATGCTTCAGCAAATCAAGAATTCAACCGATCAGAGTAAAACTGCAACTGAATTATTTGGAAAAGAAAACGCAACTGTTGCAGTTATTCTAGCAAATTCTACTCAAAAAATTAAAGACAATACTGTTGCATTGGAAAATTCTGCAGGTGCGGCCGATAAACTTGCAAAAGAAAAGATGAATTCAATAGCCGGATCTTTAGAGCTTTTCTCTGGAGCATGGGAAGGTTTCATTTTGAACATTGAAAAAGGTGACGGTATCATTGGAAAAGCAATTAAAGGAGTAATCGATATGGGAGCCGGTCTTTTGGGATTGATTACGCCTACGCGCCAACTTTCTGATGAATTGAAAGAAGAGCAATTTAATTTGAACATGTTGGTTCAAAAAATTCAGTCTTCAAATACTACCAATGAAGAAAGAAAACGTCTTCTTCAGGAATTGAAATCAGAATATCCTGCCTTTAACAAATACTTGGATGTTGAAAATGCAACTACGGCTCAAATTTGGGAAGCGCTTAGAAGGGTTAATGAAGAATATGTTAAGAGAATTGCTTTGCAAGGTCAAGTTGAAAGAGTTGAAAAAGCTTCAGGAAAAGTTGCTGAGAAAATATTAAAACAACAGGAGAAACTATTTAAGATTTCTCAAGAATTGACAAAATACAATCTGAATTATAAGCTTAATGTTCAGATTGACGAAGGTAATTTAGTCGGTTCTGCTAAGAAAATGCGTGAAGTTCTTCAGAAGCGTGGCGGGGTTATGGAGGAAGGTGCTTCTGATGTGATTTTGAGCATGATTAAAAATTTAGGTCAAATTAATGGAGAAATAAAAAGCCTGCAGGGAGATCTCGACGAGGAAATGAAAAAACAGCAATTCATGGAGAAATCTTTGAATATTCAGACCGAAGCTCAGCGTGCTGATAATGATGCCATCAAAGAAAAAATCAAGCTTCGAGAAGAATTGATTAAACAGGCTCGGGAAATGGGAATGAAAGATCCTGAGAAAAAAACTTATGATGAGTTAAAGCGTTGGATTGAGCTTGAGAAAGAAAGGCGAATGTACACTGATGAAATGTCTGAAGAAGATAAAAAGAAATTAGCGAAAGCGATTGCTGATGCTAAAAAACATGCTGAAGATCTTTTGAAAACTGAACAGGATTTGCAGAAAAAACTCTTAGAAGCTAAAAGAAGCGGTCAAGATTTAGCAAATGAAAGCCTAAAAGATGGTTATGATCGCGAGCGCACACTTTTAAATCAGGATTACGATCGTAAAATCGAAGATGCAAAAAATAATATAGCAAAAGAAGATCAGGAAATTGCCAAATTAAGAAAAGCTATTGCTGATAAATCGACTTCTCAGGTTGACCGGACTTCGTTTAAAAAGCAAATGGAAACGAGAAAACAGATTGCTCGTGAAATGGACGCGACACTTCTTTCTTTAGAGCAAACTCGAAATTTAAAACTTGCTGCTCTCCAGGAGAAATATTTAGATCTGGAATTCAAAAAACAGGAAGAGGCAAATGCTCGAGAAGTTGCAGAACTGCAAAACAAGCAAAATATTGAGTTGTCTGCAATTATTAGTCTTAAACAAGCCAAGGAGCTTTTAGATGATAGTCTTAGTGAAAAAGAGCTTTTCAAAATTAAAACTCTTGAAGATGCCAAAAAGAAAATAAAGGAGCAATACCTGAAAGAACAATATACGCTTCAGGAAAAGCAACTTATTGATTTGATGGCACGCGTTCAGGAAATTTTTAATACAGAAAATGACAATGAAATTCAGCTTATTTCGCCAGAGAAACGAGACGAGCTTTTAAAATTCTTAGATGAATTAGCACTTAAGTTGTCATCTCTCGGTGTTAATAAGGCAGAACTTAAGCCCGATTCGACTGGTGCTGAAAAAACGGCTTATAGTGGTCTAGACATTCTAGGTTTTACGACTGAAGAATGGGAAGCGGCATTTAATGCGCTTGATACGTTTGAAGGAAAGCTGAAAGCAATTAAAATGGTAACGGAGTCAATGGGTAAGGCTTTCGGTTCTTTCTTTGATTTTTTAGATGCTCGAGATGCAAGGTCGTTGCAAAAATACCAGGGCGGAATTGATAGGAGAAAAAAAGAGCAGCAAACTCTTTTGGATAAAGGTTATATCAGTCAAGAAGTCTATTCAGCAAGAATTGAGAAGCTTGATGCTGAAATGGCTAAAAAGAAAGCCGAAATTGAATATAAAGAGGCGAAAAGAAGAAAAATTTTATCTCTTGCTCAAGCTGTTATTTCAACAGCTCAAGGTGTGGCAGCTGCTTTATCTGGTCCGCCACCAACGAGTTATATTTTCGCAGGAATTACGGCCGCAATGGGTGCTTTGGAAATCGCAACAATTGCTTCTACACCTTTGCCATCAAGAAGCGGATTTAAAAAAGGAGGTTATACCGGTGACGGTTCTGCAGATACTGAAGCGGGTCCGGTTCATAAAGGAGAATATGTTATTCCTAAAAATGTTCTTTTCGATAAAGATCCCGTGATGCCTCATATTGTAGGGTATGTGGAGGCGAAAAGAACTGGGAAAAAACCAACATTTGATTTCCCTGAAGACAATCCGGAAGAAAAAGGAAATGCAAGCGCTGGAGATAGTTCTGCTTTGACTCTGCTTTGCGTTCAGGCTTTAGATCGAAATTCAGCAATCTTGGAAAAAATTGAAGAAAACGGCATGATTGCGTATGTCGAATTAGATATTAAAACCGCCAAAAAAATAAGAACAAAAATCAAAGAATTAGAAACAATTGAAAATACATCTAAAAAATGAAACAACCGGTTTACTACTTGAAATTTACAGAAAATGCAATTTTCACTGATGCAAAATTGAATATTTTCTTCAATCAGCTTTACACTTTTTTAATGAATTCCTTGACGGAATCAGAAGTCGATCATGAATTTCTGATTGATGGATATGTTGCTTTGATTCTTCAGAATTCGGTTGATTCTAAAGCTTCTGCTGATTTAAGATTTTCAACTTCCTCAAAAAACATTTTCAATCTTTTGAAATCGTCAATGAGTTCATTGCCTGTTTCTGAATTTGAAATTGGAGAAGGAGAAATAAGGCTTCGTTTTGCACAAAAATTAATAACTATTGCATTTAATAGCAATGTAATGAATAGGGTTGATGTCGATGGAATGGGAGTCAGAGACAAATCAGAAATAATTAAAACAAAATAGTATGCCAATTACTTTAGATGATAATAATGGGGTTTTATACCAAATTCCAACAATCAATTCCGATAATTGGAAGTTGAGCCCTCCAATGTTTTTTTTCTATTGGATAAATTCTCGTCCAATTCCAACAGATTTCACCAATACAATTTTATATCCGAGATATGATGAAATTGCCGATTTTGATGACTTTACTGACTGGAAGTTTGAAACTTCCATTATTTGTAATTCGCCGGCACCGTTTGTTCAAGTAGAATTTGGAGATTCTCACATTTCTAATCTCGGAGCTCCGGTAAATTCAAACGGCGCTTTTTATGAAAAAGTAATCAATTTCAATTTCAGTCAAGCAACTTATTTGCTGTCTGAAGGGCAATATTTAGGGAATGTAAAATATAAGGTTACGGCTTTCAATCCAAATTCTGGAGTAAGAGAATTGATATCAGAAAAAATAATGGTAATTGAATTTTGGTCAAACAATTACACTTTTTTGATAGAACCGCCGATTGCAGTCGTATACCAAAATCGTGTGTTTACATTTACTTCTGGAGGTTCTCCAGAAGCTTTGAATTTCAATTATAATTTGAATGGATCTATTCCTCCAGGAGAAGAAATTTACTATTTTGTGTTACCTCGATCTGATTTCGATTGGACTGCTACAGATAATTATAATAATGGTCTTGGACTAATGTATCCTATTCATCCATACTATTCAAAAGTTGTGGCCACATTTGACAATGGCATTACCGGTTTTGCCGTTGGCCAATATCCTTATACTTTATCGCTTAATAATTTCCATGTTCCAAAGATGTTGATTCCTGTGATTTTGAACGTTTCTGATGAAGCAATAAGCGCATTTGAAGTATCGCCAAATCCAATTGAATTTGATATAAATATTGGAGTTTCATCACCACAACCAAAAGTAGTAAGTATTGTTTCAGCATTGCCTTGGCTAATTTCAAGCGCTTTGCCAAATTGGTTACAAGTCTCGGTTTTTAATGGTTCTGGGAACGCTACATTGCTTTTGACAATTGTGATTTATGAGGAAATGATTGCAGGGATTTATAATTACAACTTGGTTTTTGTGTCTGGAATAGAAACTTTGACCGTTCCAGTTGTTTTAGATCTGAAATTTTTTATACAAAATCCATTTGCTTCAGGAAAGCTTTTTTTTACTGAAAATCTTGATTTCATAAACTTTAAATCAGAGCTTCAAAATACTTTTATCGATTTAAATGTAGATATCAAACTTTTTAAATTGAATACATACGAGCCAGTTATTTATAATAGAAAGTATAATATTCCGCTTTATAAAGGGATTGGTGAGTTTCATCCAGGAACCGTGATTCATGATCTGTTTGAAAAAGCAGAATCGTTAGATGAGATTGTCCCGGTTTTGGAAGGTAGCTATTCCAGAACGCAGTACAAGCCTGCTGAAATTTCTATCACTTATCTGGAGAAAACTTATCCTGGTACTTTTTATCTGGATGAATATTTGGGCAAAGGAACTATTCCTGCTTTTAGAATGGCTAAAGGAAAAAAACCATTTATAACAAGTTCTCAACTTTCTTTACTGACAGTTGGCCAACAGGAGTTTATGCGAATTTCTCCGCAATCACCTTTATGCATTTCTTTTTCACACTTTGGCACGCCCCAAATTATCGTTAAAAAAAATAATGTAAAAATTGAAGATATTATTATACCGGCGTTTCCGGAAGATAATTCAGAAAGAAAAGTATTATACTCCTTTTTTAGATTTTTGAATGATCTAAAGCCTGGAGATGTAATTGAAGTTATGATCGTTTCTGCTTTAGAGACGAGAACTCAGCGATATCTTGTTTTTCATCCCGGCAAGGAAAGTACTTTTTTTATTTTCTTGAACAATAATGATCTGCCAGAATTTGTAGAATTGACTGGACGTCGCAGAATCAGCTCAAAATATGCTCATAAGCTGAATTCAAAATTCAAGAAGCTTTATTCTTATGAATCAAAAGTCGATACCGATAATGTGCAAGGAATGATCGTTAATTCTGGCCAGTTGCTTCCTAGCGATCATGTCTTACTGGATGCACTAATCAAAAGTAAATCGGTTTGGTGTAGCTTGGATGATTCTTCAGGACCTTATTTTATGGTTGATGCCACAAATAGTGAAATACAGAATCAAGATACTGACTCTGGAGAAATCAGTTTAAACATTGAATTTAATATTTTAGAAAACTCAAATGATATACTTTATCCTAGACAATAACGAGAAGATTGAGCTTACACATAGAAAAATCACTTTTACAGAAACAAACTCCTGGTTCGAATCTGAATTTAAATCTGAATTTTCTTTTCCTTTTGAAATGCGAAAAGAAGATTTTGTAAAAGTCAGCGATTTCTCAAATTATCTTTCTGCAGGTTCAAAAACTCAATTCAAGGGAAAGCTCTATCGCGATGGCGATCTTATTGATGCTACGCTGAAAATTCAGCAGCAAAAAGGGAATGTGATATCGGGTATTATTTTCGCAGGAATGGAAGCGTTTCCGAATTTTGATAAAGACTTGAAAGATTTGCCTTTGGATAAGTTCAATGTCGCAGATTTAAAAGCTCATGCGCTGATAACTATTAGAAAAGATTATCCAGAAGTGAGCCATCAATTTCCAATGATTCACACTGACAAATACGATCCAGCTTCAGATGAATTTCACGGTTTTGGAAAATTTTACAATAATTATTCCGAAGGTGAATTTAGAACCAATATTGTACAGTCTGAATCTAATATAGATCTGATCCGAAATATAATGCAACCGTTTCCTTATTTGATGCATGTGGTCAAAGCGGGAATAGCTGATGCAGGTTATGAATTGGCAGGTGATATTTTGGAGATTGAAGATTTTAAAAAAGCGCTAATTTTTAGAGATGGCAGTTATTTTAAAAGTACGACCACAGAGAATATTCCATTTGTTTTGAAAATTAATGAGTGGAGTAGGATTTCTTATATTCTTGCGGGGCGTGAACATGTGGAATTTAATAAAGATTTAGTAATTGATCGTAAAGGCAATTATTTGATTTTTGGCACAATTTTCAACGTGATGATGAGAAACGTTCTTTCATGGCGATCAGATTTGCAGTTGCAATTAAAGCATGTTCGAAATGGGGTTGAAACTATGCTTTTTTCGCGAGATAGAATTCATGGCGGTTCTGGCGATGGCGCTATTGTCCAAATGTGGAATTTTGATATTGAGATACCAATTTCTATAGAGCCAGGTGATATCATTCGGTTATGGAAAATTGAAGTGAGGCGTGATGTAGTTCCAGTTCGAGCACCAGACTATCCTGAAGCTTGCTCTTTAGAAATTATTCCTTTAAGATATCTCAATGCCGATGGTTCTCCAATCGTTTCCGTGTTAGATTTGAACGAAGTAGATTTAACGAGAGTTGTTCCGGATATGAAATTTGGCGAACTGATATCCAATTTGAGAGCTGCTAAAAATTTAGATTTGACTATTTCAGGAAATACGGTTTATATGAATTTTATCCAGGATCAATTAAATAGAAATTCTGCTATAGATCTATCTGATTTTGACATTGAGGAGCCTCTCAGGACTTTTCACGATGAGAGGAGTTACGAGCTCTCATTTTCTGACGGTAATAAGGATTCTCAATATCCTTATGATTCGGTATTTGTACAAAAAGATTTAGTGGCGACTTCGAATTATAGGATTAATAAAAATACTACCGAATTAAAGCTTGATTTTTTACCATATCCGACAATTGTCAGAAATGGTATTTCTACTTCTTTTGCTTTCGATGATGAACCTAGCAAGCTTAGGCTTGTTTTCTATAATTCGTCAATTGATGGCCCACCGGTAACGTTTAATAATTTAAATATGACTATTGCTGCCATTTATCAGCAATGCTATGCAAATTGGATTAATTTTTTAGTGAACTCAATCGGCTATCAGTGGGACTTTATTATTTCCGTTGAGAAATTCAAGTCCATAGTAATTCAGTCGCTTATTTATTCTTACTCAAATTTCCATGTTTTTACAGAAATTGAAAAGGAAAGGATCAGCAGATTGTCCTGGCGCGTTTCTGCAAAATCAGAATCTTTAATCTGATTCCATATCCATATTATCAAGGAGCATGATTTCACGATCCTGATCTTCCTGGACAATTTTCACATAGATCATTGTTTCTTGGATATCACTATGGCCCAGTATTTTCTGCAATACTGTCACATCGCCACCTTGCCTAATAAAATTGGTGGCGAATGTGTGACGGCCAACGTGAAAAGTGACCACTTTGTTAATGCGTACTTGTGATGCGCACTCTTTCAATTTTTTATTAATTGTCTGTTCAGCAATTGGAACATCAAATAAATCTGGACGTTTAGCCATGATCTTAATGGCGTAAGTACTGAGTTTTACATTCTGATTTTTATTTGTTTTGATTGAAGTAAATTTCAGAGCTCCGTTTACTACTTTGCTCGAAGTCATTTGCAACGCATCACTGATTCTTATTCCCGTAAAACAGGAAACAAGAAAAAGTCCTAAGGGAATTTCATGATTTTCTCTAAGGAATTCTGAAAAATAATATTTATATAGTTTTTTCACTTCATCAGCAAGCAGGTATTCTCGGTTGCCGTTTGTTGATCCCACTTTGATCTGTTTCATTTCTATTGGTATTACAATTCCTGAATCAAGCGCCTTTCCAATGTATTTTTTTATGCAGGCTAAATCTGTATTTATTGTAGTGTCTTTTCTTCCTTTCGTTCTTGAGAATTTAATATAATTCATGATCATGTTGATGTCTAGGTCAGCAAAAAGAATTTTAGACTTAAATATTCTTAGATTTTTAAGTACCGATTTTTGTTTTTTAATAGTATTCGGATGAAGGTTTTCTGGATTCTCCTTTACTAAATAATCATAGAAAGTTATAAAATCGATTCTTGGTATTCCATTATTAAATTCATCTAGAAACTTATCCATCGTTAGCATTTTTTTAGCTAAAAAGAAATAAGTTTTTATAGCAGTTATTTTGGAATCAATATTATCCAGGATTAAATTAAGTCCTACGTCTTTTTCTGTTTTTCCAGTCGTGCGTTGTGATTTTTTGTCCCACTCGCTTGCCTTTGTTTCAAGTTCTAGCGAAATTCTCTCTCGATGACCTATAGTTATGTGTAGAATTATAGGCGAAAAGCCTTTTTTGTTAATGTATTTTCGAAGTACAAAATCGTATTTCATTGGCACAAATATTTTTTTTGTGTCAACTTGTGTGTCAAAAATGGATGGAAGTGGTGTCAGAATTCTCATTTCTTTCAAATTGAATTAATAGAAAAAGCGCATAGTTACAGGTGTTTAATCTGTTTTGCTATGCGCTTGAGAATTTAAAAGTGGTACCTCCAGGGATCGAACCAGGGACACATGGATTTTCAGTCCGAAAGCCTTTATTTCAAAATTTTGTAACTACAATTAAATCAATGATTTAGTAAAATGTAATCGGCAGATTTATTTAATATTTATTGTTTTTTGTTTTCTTTTCGCATTGTCGGCAATACATCATCGTGAATGCCTATGTTTGTTGAAGTTTTTAGAGTTTTTAAACTTTTATTTTTTGATTAAATAAAAAAACTAATTATTTTTTTGAGATTTTAAAAACATCAGGATGTTCTTTTTCAATTAATCGATAATTGGCATTTGCCCAATCACCATTGCCCAATCTGTTAATTACTACTTCAATCACTTCTGAAGGTAATTGTTTTAATGAATATTCAAATTGTTTATTTTCTAATTTACAATTTGTACAGACAGCCATATTTCGCGCAAAGTTATGAATCTTCATAGAGTGGTTACATGATGGGCATTTTGGAACGGCATCACTTATATTTAGCATTTGTCTTATAGAATCCCATTTATTTGACCATGTCCATACTGCTTTATCTGTTCCAAAAACATCCTCTCTATAATCCTCTCCTGTTTGTTGATCAAAAACCTCCTTAGTTTTTGGTGACATTCTAATAACTTTAGTTTTTTTAAAAAGTATAACTAAAATAAAAAATACCGATAGCAAACCAACTTGCCAAACAGATATCTTATAAGTTAAAATAGATGTAAGCCATGAAAAGTCAAAAAAATTTGCTTTTTCTGTTGCTGGTAATTCATAATAAATTTTTGCAAAAAAGAAAAGAGTACCCGTTAACAAGCTGGCAAGCCACTTATCTATAATCCAATCAAATATTTTTTTAATCATACATCCTTTATTTCAATACTATTATTCTCATTGTAGACCTTATCCTGGATTCCAAAAATCCAATTGGCATTTACATTAAACTCTTCGCAGATCTTCTGGATATTTACAGCTGTAAAATATTGTTTTTTATTCCTTATTTTGGTTAGGCGCTGAGGTAACATTTCAATTTTCCTGCAAAAATCAGCTTCCGATTTTATTTTTTTTTCAAACCGTAGCAAATCAATAAGCTTTAATATTCTTTCATCGAAATTCATTACCAATCACTTTTTTTAAGGCTTTCACTTGACATTGATTTTTTTAATGAAGAAATTAAATTAGTTGTAACCTCTAAAGTGTTGTCAAGATATTGTTTGTAATATTTATTAGGCTTATTCTTTTTCTTGTAATATAATTTTTCATCAAAAGCATTCTCAGCAGGCGCATCACCATATGTGCCAGAAAATATCAAATCATAAATTTCATATTTATACCTTCCTTCTTTTGCTTGAATTTTTAAAGTGTAATTTAAATTTAAGGGTAAGTATACGCCCATCCCACCACTAACAGAAAAGCGAGAAGAAGCCTTGCCTATTAAAGTTGCGTTTTCTACGTCTTCTAATTGGATAACGTAATTTGCTGATTTATAATATTCAACAAAAAATATTTTAGCTCTTCTAAATAACTCATTTTTGTCTATTGAATCAACAATTATAATTTCAGTAAAAACGATTTTACCTTCTTCATTTGTAGGCAATTCTTTTATTATTTGACCGGAAGACATAAATGAATAAAAGAATATTATATAGTAAAAATTTTTCATAAGTCGGTATATATAAGTTTTAAATTGTGTTCTTTGCTTCTTTCGTAAGTTTTAAACTTTCTTCTACATCTATTTTTTCCACTAAATCATTTATTACAGAATTGTAAATTGACAAATCAATCGTATAAGAATAGTTTCTTTCTTGAATTTGTATTTCTATATTTTTTTTCCCTACTTTCCAAGATCTTACATTATAGACATATCCTTTTTCAATTTCTAATCTGTCAGGTATTTGAAAATCAACAGTTGGTTGTCCATATTGTTGAATAATAACATCACTTAAATAATTTACCTGTTCAGGAACTTCAACAGGATAAGATTCTAAGTTTATTGGAATACCAATCAATCTTAAATAATATAATTTGTCCTGATAATAAAGGTCGACTGCACCAAATTCAGAAAATATATAGTTTCCAATTTGTGGATTGTTGGTTAAATGTTTAGAATCTTTCTGTTTACTATTTTTAATAAAACTTGAAAACTTTTTTGTAAAAATATTTTGAGTGTCATCAAAATTTATGTCGCCTAAAATTTTATTTTCTATTGCAGGGCTTATATATTTATTTGATATACTAGTTTCTGTTTCTTTGAGTGAATCTAAATTATCTAATATTACAGGATTATTTTTTGAATTTAAAGACGCATTGTCTTGACATCCTAAAATTGAAAAACAAGAAAATATAATAATTGCAATTATTCTCATATTCTTAATTTAAAAAGTTCTTTTAATAATTTTAAAAATCTGCTTTACTTCATTCAAATTTACTTCAAAATCAGGATATTCCGGACTTGTATTTCTTGAATGGCATTTAATAATTCCATTAACAAGATCCTGTTCAATTATATCTTTACATAAGATTGTGTCTTGATGAACAATAATCCAGCCATACTGTGCATCTCTGAAACCATCTCTCCAATGCTGCTTTCCTAATTCACGGCATAGCGTTATACATCCTTCAGGATTATCATATAAGCCTCCATTGTCCATGCTATCACCTTTGATCTCAAATGCTACATAATTTCCACGCGCATATTGATCTACGTAAAAGTTAACTTCATTAAATCCATCTATAGTTTCACCTTCACAACATTCGCTAATGTAAGTAGCATATGCTTTAGCTGGAACTAACGGAACCGTCATAATAAACTTACCGTTTTCTAGCTCTTTGAACTTATTTCCATTCTTGTTTTGCAAAACTTCTTCTTTTGGTAAAGTGTCAAGTTCTGTATTGTTAGATTTTAGACCATAATAGTTACGCAAAAATTCTGCAAGTGTAATTAAGGTTGATTTCCTTGGGTTTTTAGAAGTGCCATTTAGTATTTTATTTACTCCAACTTCCGTAAGCCCCGTTTTTTGGGCTATTTGATAACCAGTGATGTCGTTTTTTTTGATAAAATCTATTATCTCGTTCAGTTCCATTTATTTAGAATAATTATAAACTACATAACTATTATGTAATTATTTGAATAATTGTTTTGTATAATACATAACAGTTATGTATATTTGTCCTGTCTAAAGAAAACAACGATACAAATATATCAAAAAGCATTAGATAATGCTTACGGTTTTCCACAAGCAGTTAATAATTATTCAAACTTAATTTTTTACAACATGGAATCACTTTCAAAAGTATTGGTCTCATTAAGAGAAAAGAATGTAAAAAGCCCGGAGGTTATTCTTCTTCCGATGGCAATGTCTAAAAAAGATGAAATGCCGAAACGCTCATTTCACTTTTACATGAAAATGGCGCATAACGTAATCTGTCTTTAATTATGAAAGCAATATTATACCAAATAGCACACATCGAGAGGCTGATAATCGAAACCAAGTCAGAAATACTGACGGTAAACAAACTGCCATTCTTTAAGATTTTCAGCAGGAACGAATCAAAGGAGATAGAAATCAGCTGTCTGCAAAAATCGCTGAACGACTATTACGGTATCAAGCATTCTCTACTTGAGAATCTTGAAATCGAAATCAGGAAGGAAAAAATAAAACTAGCAATCCAGATGAGGGAAAACACCTTAAAAAAAGTAGGATGATGAAAAAGCCTGATCTGGAATACAAGATTTTAAGAGCAATGTTCATAGCATGCATCATAGGAGTGGCCGTCTGCATTGGACTGCTGATTTACTTTAACTTTTATAAATAAACAAGATGATAGAAATAGGAAAACCAATTCCCGACGAATTGAGGGAAGCGATAAAAGAAGAGACAAGCTTTACGGACTGGGTTGTCATCTGTAACCAGGAAGGAAATAAAACTTCGGCTTACAGCATCAGGGATATCGTTCGAGGAGCAAATGTTGGAGAAAACAGCATGAGCACATTAGAATGCCTTATCAGGGCTTCAATTGTCAAGCTTGACGAATCGATAACCAAAAAGGAAAAATGCAAGGGAGTCTTGAAAATGTACAACAGGTTAAGCCAGATAAAAGCTTAGAAATGACCAAAAGAGATCAAATATCATTCTACAAAAGGCAGGTAAAAACTTCTGAAGAATTAAAGGAAGTTGCTATGCAGAATTACAATCTAGCTGCACGTCTCGAAACTGAAGCAAGATCTGCCCTTCTGGAGTTGGGAGCAAAAGAAGGGCAGGGCCGAAAGGTCAAATATGAACTCCCCAATGACGTGAAAGCATCATTATTAGGAAATCTTACAGCAAGTACAAATAAAAAAGCCTGATGCTCGAACACCAGGCTATCATTAAAAAACATTAACAAGTAATATTTAATAATTATTCAACAACAAATTTATGGAAAATCAAATCAAAATCGAGAGCATCTCTCTGGTAAATTTCAAAGGCTTAAAAAATCAAACGATTAATTTCTCTAAAGATCAGACGAATATCTTCGGAGCTAACGGAACCGGAAAAACTACAATCTTTGATGCATTCACTTGGTTGCTTTTTGGAAAAGACAGCAGCGACAGAAAAGATTTCGAAGTAAAGCATTTGGATTCAAACAACAAAAAGACTGACAATGCTGAAATAGAAGTTTCGGCTGGCTTGTGGGTTAATGGAACTCAAATCGAGGTTAAGAGAATCCTTAAAGAAAACTGGGTAAAAAAGAGAGGTTCCCTTGAGCCTGAATTTAAAGGGAATGAGACCGTATACTACTGGGATAATGTTCCGATGCAGCAAAAAGAATTTCTTTCAAAAATCACTGCTTTGCTTGATGAAAGCGTTTTCAAGCTTATCACAAATCCATTGGCATTTAATTCTTTGAAATGGCAGGATAAAAGAAATGTTTTAATTGAAATCACAGGCGAATTGACTAATGAAGCATTAGCCGGCTCAAATCCTGATTACCTAGAATTGGTTGCAAAGCTTACTAATGGAAAATCTCTTGAAGATTACCGCAAGCAGATCAATGCTTCTATTAAAAAATCTAAGGATGATTTAAAAGACATTCCAACAAGAGTTGATGAGGTCTTGAGAAGCAAGCCGGAAAGCAAAGACTTTGAAGCAATAAGATCCCAGATCAATTCTAAGAATGAAGAACTTAGAAGTGTTGATTTGAAAATCCAAAACAAATCAGCTGCATTTGATGCTGAACTTGACAAGAATAGCCAAAAGAAGCTTCATGCTAGAACTTTGAGAGATGATATTGATGCTATCGAGAGAAACGCAAAAAGCGTAGCTAAGGATAAAGTAAAGCCAGATGATTCTACCTTGATGCTGATGCAGAATACTCTTGATTCAAAAACAGGAGAATTGGTTGCTGCTCAAAATGGCATCAAGACTTTGGAAGCCAAAAAAGCTACAATCCAGAATGATATTGCTCAGGTAGTTTTAAAAATTGAAGGCAAGCGAAAAGAATGGGAAACTGAAAATGCAAAAGAACTTTCGTTTGATGATTCTTCATTCTGTTGCCCTACGTGCAAAAGAGCCTTTGAGGAATCTGATGTAGAAGTGAAAAAAGAGCAAATGATTGCTCAATTCAAATCAAACAAGCAAGCTGCATTAAATAACATCACTTCGCAAGGCCAGGCTTTAGCGAATGAAAAAACAAATCTTGAAACAGAATTAAGAGCTTTAATTTCAAGAGCTGAAAACGGAAACAATCTGATAACAAAACTTGAATCAGATATCGCAAAGGCAAAAACAGATATCCAAGCAGAAACTGAAAAGCATTCTAATGCTGCAGAAATGCCAAGCGAGGAATCAGTATATGAATCGCTTCTTTCTAACAATTCTCTTTACATCGATAAAAAAATAGAATTGAAAAAAGTAGAAGAATCAATTGTTGAAATTCCAGCTGTTGATATTAATGACTTGAAAACTGAAAGAAATCAGATCATTTCTGAGATTGACGCACTTAAAAATGAGCTGCAGGTTGAAACTCAGATCAAAGCTGTGGATTCAAGGGTAAATACCCTTAGAGATGAAGAAAGCAAATTGGCTCAATATATTGCAGATGTGGAAAAAGAGCAGTTCGTTATTGAAAACTTCAACAAGTTGAGAATTGACAGGCTTGAGGGAGAGATCAACAGCAAATTCACTTTTGTCAAATTCAAATTATTTGAAACCCAAATTAACGGTGGCGAGGTTGAGTGCTGTGAAGCCTTGATAAACGGTGTGCCATTTTCTGATGCAAATACCGCTTCAAAAATCAATGCTGGGCTTGATATCATAAATACGCTTTGCGACTATTACAAAGTATCAGCTCCAATTTTCATCGACAACCGTGAAAGCATTGTTGATGTTATTTCTACAGAATCTCAGATTGTAAATCTGATCGTATCAAAAGATGATAAAAAATTGCGTGTAGCATAAGGCAACACTGAGAGGGGAAACTTTAGGTGATGGAAGTTCAGAATAGTTTATAAATCACCAGCTCATAAAATTGTGTTTGAATAAAACTTATGCCGGCGGAAGTTACATCGTTTTACAAGTCGGCTTTTTAATCTTAAAAATTATTCTTCATGAATACTCAAAATAACACAGCTGAAAATACAGCTAAAGAAAATAAAGCAAATACTCAAGTTTCAGTTCCTAAACCAACAGCTAGTGAACGATTCACAAATATGGTGATGGCTGAATTTTCAACAGGAGTTAGCGATGTAAATCTGACTAATTTCCAAAAGAAGCTTTGTCAAAGTTATTTTATAAAACTGGACCAAACTTTAAAAGAAGCTGAAAAGAAGAGACTTGCAACAAGTGAGCAGTATCGAGATGGTTTAGCTTATATATGGGAAAATGTAAACATGCAAAGACTGGCAGTTGACGTTGTTTGCTACTCTGCAGTTGGACTGGATCCTTTACAACCAAATCACATCAACATTATTCCTTTCAAAAACAGCAATAGTCAAAAGTTTGACATTGGCTTCATCATGGGCTACAAAGGAATTGAGATCAAGGCAAAAAAATACGGCTTTGATGTTCCTGATGATGTCATTATCGAGATCGTCTATTCTACGGATGATTTCAAGCAGTTTAAAAAGGACCGTGAAACGGAAGTTGAAACTTACTCCTTTAAAATTACAAACGACTTTAACCGAGGTGATATCATCGGAGGGTTTTACTATCACGTTTATAATAACGACCCTAGAAAGAACAAAATACGAGTATTCACGCTCGCCGACATAACAAAAAGAATGCCGGCTAAAGCTTCTGCAGAATTTTGGGGAGGTGAAAAGGACGAATATGTAAGCGGACGCAAGACTGGTAACAAAATAAAAGTTGAAGGCTGGTTTTATGAAATGGCATTCAAGACAATCGCAAAAGCAGCTTACAATGTTATCACAATCGATAGCCAGAAAATTGATGATTCTTATGTTCAAGTAATCAAAAGAGATGCTGAAATGATTGATAACAAAGTGGCTGAGGAAATTCTTTTAAATGCTAATAAAGAAAATCTGGATTTTGAAGAGGCAGAATTGGTTGATGATGATATGAGAGGTGATCAATCAGAAAACCTAGAAATCAAAGATAATCAATCTGAAAACCTAGGTCAACAACAAATTGGAGGACCTGGATTCTAATGGAACTTAAAGTAATAGGAACCGGCTCAACAGGCAATGCTTATGTTTTGGAAAATGAAAAGGAAGCATTGCTTATCGAGTGCGGGGTTAGGTTTTCTGAGATAAAAAAAGCCTTGAATTTCAACATCAGAAAAGTTGCTGGATGTTTGGTTTCCCACTCTCACGGCGATCATGCCAAAAGCATATCAGATGTTTTAAAAGTGGGAATTGATGTTTACGCATCAACAGACACGTTCACAAATACAAATACTGGAATCATTCATAGAACTCATTTTATATTTCCTAAAACGACATATAAAATCGGAGGATTTACGGTAATGCCATTTGATGTTAAGCATGATGTTCCATGTCTTGGATTTTTGATTTCGCATGTAGACTGCGGCAAAGTTCTTTTCATTACAGACACCTATTATTGCAAGTATACGTTCCCAGGTCTAAATAATATAATCGTTGAAGCCAATTATTCTAAGGAAATTATCATGCAGAAAATGGGACCGGAAAGTGGCAAAGAGTTTTTGAAAAACAGGATTATCCAAAGCCATTTCTCTATTGAAAACTGCAAGGATCTTTTGAAGGCAAATGATTTAAGTTCTGTAAATAATATTGTTCTGATTCACCTATCTGATGGTAATTCCAATGAGAAAAATTTTCAAAGTGAAGTATTTGAACTAACTGGAAAAAATGTGAGTGTAGCGAGTAACGGAATGTCTATTCCATTTAATAAAACACCTTTTTGATATGGCAAAAGATAAAAAAAAGAAGAAGAAAAAGGAGCACGTACCGTTCAGCAAAAAGATATTTCTGGCACCTGAAAGCCACACGTCAATGAGTGCCATCCATGCTAAAATTAGAAAGGATGGGACTTCTGAATTAAGACTTTCGGACTGTAACGGATCTATCAGATGGTTAAATGATCTGAATGAACAGGACCAAGCAAGGGAAATGCTTACAAAACTGGACTCGGCAATGTCAATCATATTGGAATTCAGGAAAGAAGTCGCACTTAAAATACCATAAGCAATGTGGTATAATCCGGAGAATAAGGCTGATGTGCAAAAAGCCATTGACAAAATCAAATATCTGGTTATGCACAATAAGGTTTTTGAAATAAAGGAAAAGCGCAAAAGACGGTCAATCTCTCAAAATAGTTACCTGCATCTAATTTTAGGCTGGTTTGCAGTCCAGACAGGATATACAGCTGAAGAAGTAAAGCAGGAAATATTTAAAAAGATTGTCAACCCAAACACTTTCTATGAAGGTGAATTTGGGAAGTTCGTAAAAATTGAAAGATGGAGAAGCACGGCCAGTCTTGATACCGCTGAGCTTAGCTTGTGCATTGAACGGTTTAGGGATTATTCATCAAAAGAAGCTGGAATTTATCTCCCAGAGCCAAATGACTTAACCCTGTTGAGGGAATTAGAAATACAAATTGAAAATAATAAGCAATACTTATGAATATTTTACACGGAAAAATACAGTCTATACATACAGAAGGAACTGCTGAATTCAAAAAGAAGATTTTAACCTTGAGCGTTTCTTCTGAAGAAAGATGTTTCATCGAGGTCAGAAATGAAATGCTAAGGGAAATATTAAAAAACCTGAAAAAAGGCGACAAAGTCCAAGTAGCAGTTTCTTATGAAGGCAAGATTTCAAAGTCCAACGGCAACAGGTTTAACAATATAATTGCCAAAACACTAGACAAATTATGAGCATAGAAACTACAATTTTGGATCTGGCAGAATTAAAAAAGAGAAATAGCAAAATTGGTGCAAAATTTCTAAATGATAGTGCTCCATTACATCTCACGGATATTTCTAAATATCTAAAGCCTTTTGTTGATATCGAAGCTCAAATAGAGAAAGCCATGAAGACATTGGAAAACCAGAGAAGTATTCCAAAAACTTCTCAAATTAAATAAATTTTAATCTTAAATATATTTTATGGAAATCACAAAAGAAGTTGAAATCAAGAATGCATCAATCAAAGATATGCAGTGCACTTACGGTTATGAATTGCTAACCGGTAAAACTAAAGGCGACACCTTGAGCCGTGGCGGTGTCCATGTAATCCATGAAGACCTTCAAGAATCATTCAATGAACTTACGATCTTCATTGCTCATGTTGACGGCGCTTTTTCAAGCTGGGCAAACAATCAAACACCATTGGCAGAACTCGAAGAAAAAGAAGAACTCGAAAAATACAGTATTTCTGGATTTAGAATTTCTGGTGCTGAGGAAAACCGTTCAGTAATTATTTCTGGTTCAAAAGAAACTCCATACGGTACAATGGCGGTTACAACTCCAAAACTAAAGATGAATGGAAATTATCTGTATCTGGATGAATTGGAAGTTAGATTAGTTGCTGCAATTTCAGAAGTCGAGGAATATATGGACGGCAAGACAGCTCCTCAATTCGAACAGGAAGAAATTGAATTTGTTGAAGCTGATGATAATGATTTTGAAAACAATAAAGTTTAAATAGCATGGCTTTCCAGTTACGACCATATCAGCAAGATGCTGTAACAGCAGGTGTTGATTATTTTAAAAGCAAGTCTAAAAAGAATGCAATCTTAATACTTCCTACCGGAGCTGGAAAGTCAATTGTTATTTCAAATATAATTGCTCCTCTAGATGGAAAAACAATCATCCTACAGCCTTCAAAAGAAATCTTAGAACAGAATTTCGCAAAGTATGTCAGCTATGGATATTATGCAACAGTTTACAGCGCGTCTGCTGGACAAAAGAAAATTGACAGAGTAACATTTTGCACAATAGGAAGCATTATCAAAAAGAAGCATTTATTTACTGGCTTAAAAAATATAATTATTGATGAATGCCATCTGGTAAATGCCAAAGGGGGAATGTATGAAGAATTCATTAAGTCGTTTCCAGAAGCTAAAGTTTTGGGATTGACAGCAACTCCTTACAGGCTCACAAATGATTCTTATGGTGCTCAGTTAAAATTTCTAACCAGAACGCGACCAAAGATATTTTCAAGCATTCTATACTACGTGCAGAATGCGGTTCTTTTTGATGCTGGATATCTTTCAAAGCTTGAATATTTTTCATTTGATGTTGTTGACAGATCAGCACTACAGATGAACAGTTCAGGAACTGATTTTACAGAAGCAAGTTTAAAGAGGTATTACAAGATAATCGACATGCCATCCATAATTGTTAAGTATTCTAATCAGCTGCTTGCCAAAAGAAAAAACCTTTTAATCTTTTGTTCTCTGATTGAAGAAGCTCAAAGTGTTGTAAAGAGAATTCCAGGAGCTGTAATTCTGACCGGAGAAACAAAAAAAGATGAGCGCGAAAGAATTCTAAGCAGGTTTAAAAAAGGAATAATAAAATGCTTGGTCAATGTTGGAGTGCTGACAACCGGATTTGATTATCCAGAGCTAGAGACTGTTTTGATAGCAAGAAGTACAATGTCTTTATCTCTTTATTATCAGATTGTGGGACGTGGAATGAGAATTGCACCCACAAAGGAAAATGCTTGGATAGTTGACCTTGGAGGCAATATTAAATTCTTCGGTAAAGTTGAAACTATGGAAATCAGGAAAACGGAAAAAGGATTGTTTTCAATATGGAATAATGGGCGGCAATTGACAAATGTTGCATTTGAAAAGAAATAACTATGGCAAGAGAGCAAAGAAAAGATGTAGACTACTTTCCACACGACTGTTCGCATGGAAGAAAGATGCATATTATAGAAACAAAATACGGGAATGACGGATATTCGACTTGGTTTAAACTTTTGGAACAGCTAGGAAAGGCTAATAATCATTACATCGATATTTCAAATGAAATGAATCTGATGTATCTGACTTCTACTTTTAAAATAAGTGAGGAAAAAACTCTTTCAATTTTGGGAGATTTGGCAAAATTAGGAGCGATTGACAAATTATTATTTGAAGAATATAATGTGATTTTTAGCTTAAAATTTATTGAAAGCATTCGCGATGCTTATCGTCAAAGAAAAAATAAAATAATTGAATACAACGATGTTTTAATTGAAATTAAGCATAAAAACGGTCAATCCATCGCTGGTTTGACACCTGTAGGCGATAATACAGCGGAAGTTATCCGTAAAGAAAAGAAGAGTAAAGTAAAGGAAATAAAAGAAGAAGAAAGCATAGAAGAAAAAGAAAAAAATGTCGTCGCCAATTCTGAATTAAATTCTGAAATTAAAAATGAAAATCACTTAAATGCTATCGTCTTAAAATCTTCTGAACAGCAATCCTGGCTAGAAGCAGTTGCAATGCAGAATCGGAAAACTCCAGATGAAATAAAAACTAAGATTGATGATTTTGTTGCTTTCCTAATAACAGTCGATAAAATCCATAAATCAAAAAGGGAGTTCCTAGAGCATTTTATTAACTGGCTTAAGAAAAATATAGAAAATCCTAGTCCAGATTTTAACAACAGAGGACCGACAGCAAATCCAAAATTTTCAATAAACCAGTAGCAAATGGAAGATATTAATAAAATAATCGAAAGTATGCCAATTAAAAAAGGCATTATAACCCGAAGAGAGTACGAATGGCTTAAGAGCTTTGAAAAGCTAGAACCTCATGAAGAAGAGAAGGTTAGGGAGTTTGAAGAAAATTTAGCTAAATCTTTGATTTTAAATTCTGAAAAAGTTGATAAAGAAAAGAAATCTACAATTCCAGGACTTTTGCCAGATAAAAAAACGATCTGGAAAGGTTTTATAGAAGCTTTTGAATTCATTGAAAAAAAATCATTTTTGCAAAATCCGGATACTCTTGCCAATATTGAGCCGATCATAAAATATTTCGCTAAAGATGAAAGTTTTTTCCAGTGCCAAAATCTTGTAAAGAGCTTTAATGGCAAAAATCTGGAAAATAATTTTGAAAAAGGCTTGCTTGTAATTGGTGACTATGGAAACGGTAAAACGACAATCATGTCATGCTTAGAACTGCTTTTTTTACAAAATTATAAAATCGCTGTCAGGGATGGCTGGGAAACTGTGAAACTTTGGAATGAACTTCGTTTTAAGGGAATTAAATCACATGATCTAGTTACAGAATTTGAGATTTTGGACCCAAAGCAGGCTGGATTTACAAAAGAAATGTTTTACAAGAAGTTTTCAGGTTTCCGCTACTATTTCGATGATTTAAAAAAAGAAAAAGTAGCTTCAAATTTCGGCAAGACTGAAATTGTTAGGGAAATTCTTGAAAAGCGATATGATGCCAAAGCAAAGACATTCGGGACATGCAATTACAAAGAAGGGCAATCTGGAAATCTTCAGCAAGCTTTGTATGAATTCGGTGAGAGGTACGGGGGACATATTTACGACAGGATATTTGAAATGTTCAATATCATTGAATTCAAGGGCAAATCTTTCAGAAAATGAATCACATTATGCAGCGTAATATTCTAGAGCTGCAACTAAAAAAATATATGGATTTCCTTGAAATATGCCCTACATCGGATATTGAAAAGCTTGTAGTTGAAATGTTGAAGTTAAACGGAAGAATTCAAAAGCTTAAAGAATTAAACGGTGACGAGCTCTTGAATAAAGTTGAATTCTTCTATGAAACAAAGCAAAGCAAATTGAATTTTAAAACACTCAAAATTATAAGCCAATGAAAAAGTGGAAAATTAGCGATGTGGAGAAATTCCAAAAGGTACCGCCACATTCAAGGGCTGTGAAAATTCCGAAAGAGCTGCCGAAAGGGGTGCAGCATATTAAAAACCATCTCACGCTTTTAAAAATACCGTTCGTTCAAGAATTGAAATTCCATTCAGTCCGAAAATTCAGATTTGATTTTGCAATTCCAGATAGCAAAATTGCTATTGAATACGAAGGCTTGAACAGCGAAAAAAGCGGACATACTACTTTGATGGGATATACTGAAGATTGCGTAAAGTACAACCTAGCAGCAATCGACGGATGGAGAATATTGAGATACACCGCAGTTAACGTGGAAGATTTCGCAAATGATTTGCGGGAATTGATTGAGAATAAAAGAAAATAGATTGCCAGGCGAACAGCCGCTAATTATTCAACCATAATTTTTCTTGAAAACATTTCAGAAAAAATGGACAACTACACAGAATTTCTAGAATCAAAGATTTTAGAAGTCAAAAATACGGGATTTGAATATTCCGAATTTCATCCAAATACTTTCGACCATCAAAAGGATGTATGCCAGTGGGCATTGCACGGAGGGAGAAGAGCTATATTCTGCAGTTTCGGTTTAGGAAAGACTGTTATCCAATTAGAAATCGCCAAAGCTGTTATTAAGCAAACCGGAAAACCATTTCTTATCGGACTTCCATTGGGGGTTGTTGGAGAATTTCGCGAGGATGCTAAAAATATTCTGGGTTTAGAAATCAACTATGTTTTGGACCAAAAAGATGCTGAACACGCATTGAGTTTCGAAGGAGAATCTAAAATTCTGCTATCAAACTATGACAGGATCCGAGAGGGCAAATTTGATGTTGATTTCTTTGGAGGAGTTTCTTTTGATGAAGGAGATGCAATTCGAAATCTGGACACTATCACAGCTGATTATATCTTGAAAGAGATGTCAAAAATCGAATACCGATTTATTGCTACAGCAACTCCAGCGCCAAACGAGTATACTGAAATATTAAACTATGCTCAGTTTCTTGGAGTATGCGACAGAGGTCAGGCGCTTACAAGATTCTTCCAGCGCGACAGCACGACAGCCGGCAACTTGACACTCTATCCTCACAAGGAAAAAGAATTCTGGATGTGGGTTCGCAGTTGGGCGATTTTTATCGAGTATCCATCAGATTTGGGTTATTCCGATGAAGGCTACAAGTTGCCGGAGCTTAAAGTGCATTATCACCAGATTGACTTGAAAGGAAGATCACAGAGCATCGATCGCGACGGTAACGTGAAAATGTTCACCGATCCTTCTAAAAGCCTGCCTGATGCAGCAAGGGAAAAAAGAGATTCTTTAATTGCCAGATGTGAAAAATCGGTAGAGATTGCCGCTGAAACTCCAGATAGAAATTTCATTTTCTGGCATGATCTGGAAGATGAGCGAAAATTGCTTGAAGATCTTCTTCCAAAAGAAAAAACCAAATCTGTTTTTGGAAGCCAGTCTGCTGATATCAAAGAGAGATACCTCAACGAGTTCAAGCACGGAAATTATCAGTATCTGGCAACAAAACCATCAATCGCTGGAGCTGGTTGCAATTTTCAAGGTCATTGCTCTGATGCTATATTCACAGGCATAGGTTATAAGTTCAAGGATTTCATTCAGGCAATCCACAGGATCCTGCGATTCAGACAGAAAAACGAGGTCAATATCCATCTGGTTTATACAGATGTTGAGGTTGAGATTTTGAAGAAACTGCTTGAAAAGTGGGCAAACCATAAGAAAATGATTGCTGAAATGACATCGCTTATGAAAAAATATGGCCTTGATCAAAAAGCACAAATTGAAGAATTGAAGCGTGCGATTAATATCGAGCGCCAAGAATGGAAAGGCAAAAAAGCAACTTTGATCAATAATGACTGCATTGAAGAAGTAAAAACGATGGAAGATAATTCTATCCAGATGGTTTTGACTTCAATACCCTTCAGCGATCAGTATGAGTACTGCGAGAATTACCGAGACTTCGGACATAACGACGGCAATGAAGGCTTTTTCAAACAGATGGATTTCCTTGTGCCGGAATTGTTGAGAGTTCTGGAACCAGGAAGAATTGCGGCAATACATGTCAAAAACAGAATTCAGTTCAGCTATCAGAATGGAGTTGGTTTTACTTCTTTAATTGATTTCCGAGGATTGACAACCGAAAGCTTTTTAAAACACGGGTTTTTCCTTTTGGGAGAACATTATATCACGACGGATGTTGTCAGAGAAAACAACCAGACTTATCGATTGGGATGGAGTGAAAACTGTAAGGATGGTTCAAAAATGGGATGCGGTTCGCCAGAGTATCTTCTGATTTTTAGAAAGGCGCCAACGGATATTAAAAATGCTTACGCTGACAATCCTGTGCTAAAAATGAAAGCTGGACACTATATCTGCCCAAAATGCAATGCCAAGCAAAAGCAAACTAAAAAATGGGAGCTCGTAAGTGAAAACGCTGCTATATGCCCTGACTGCAAAGAGCAAAGCAACTTAGAAGATCTAATGCCACACAAACAATTGAGCCGCGGGCATTGGCAGATGGACGCTCATTCCCATTGGAAAAGTTCAGGAAACAGGCTGATGAAGCCGGAAGAATTGAGATCATTAAATCTTTCTCAAATTTCTAAGCGTTGGAAAGAATACTGCCAAAACACACCGTATGATTTTGAAGAGCATATTGCCCTATGCGAATCGCTGGATGAAATAAATAAGCTTCCATCTGGATTTATGGCATTGAGTCCGTGGACGCACACACAGAATGATTTTGTGTGGGATGATATCAACCGAATGAATACGCTGAATACTCAGCAGTCATCTAAAAAGAAAGAAAAGCATGTTTGCCCATTGCAGTTCGATATTGTCGATCGTGCAATTGACAGGTACTCAAACCCAGATGACCTGATTTATGATCCATTTGGAGGAATTGGAACTGTACCGCTAAGAGCAATCAAAGCTGGCCGTAGAGGAATTGCAACTGAACTTAATGAATTGTATTGGAAAGATTCTGTCGAGTACCTCAGCGCTGAAGAATATCACCAATCGGTACCTACATTATTTGATGTTATACAATAACAAGAGATGGAAAATAAAAATGGAAATATGTTAGATTCTTTAAAAAAAGAGGTAACACTTTTAGAACTTTTTAGCGGTATAGGTGGTTTTTCAGAAGGTTTTATTCGAGCTGGATATACATTAAAAAATCATTTTTTTAGCGAAGTTGATAATCACGCAATAGCTAATTACAAGTACAATTATAAAAACGCAAAATATGTCGGATCAGTTAAAAATGTTCGAGGAATCATCAGAACTATCGAAAACATCGGGAGTACTAAGCTCATTATTACTTTCGGAAGTCCTTGCCAAGATTTTAGTTTGGCTGGAAAAGGACTTGGGCTTGATGGAAATAAATCATCCCTTATCAAATATGCCATATTTCTTATCAAATGGCTTAAACCTGACGTTTTTATCTGGGAAAATGTTAAAGGAGCTTTCTCCACAAATGATGGCGCAGACTATTGGGCGATTATCCAAGCCTTTGCCAACCTTAATGGTTACGGATTTGAACAGCAATTGCTTAATACTTCATGGTTTCTACCCCAAAATAGAGAGCGGATTTACATTGTCGGACATCTTACAGGAAGAAGTGAGCCAGGAATATTTCCTTTCACAGAATCAGATGAATTACATTTTGAAAGAAACAGCAAGGTCACAAGTAACATTGCATCAACTTTAAATGCAAATGACAATAAATCTTGGGTTGGAAATTTTATCAGTAAAGAGAACCATTCTAATTGGAAATGCGGATTTGACATTCACGCAAAGAATGATGAAAAATATGCAGCCAAGAAGGGTGGCATAAAAAAACTTGGAAGTTTGAACTCTAGTCAAGATGGAGCTGTGTTCTCACTTGAAGGTGATTCCCAAATACTAAGTGCGGGTCACGGAAATGTTCCTAAGATTCAAATAAAGGCTAATACTGCAAATGGATTTCAAGAGGCAAAAGAAGGAGATAGTATCAATTTATCAAACCCAAATTCAAAAACCAGAAGAGGAAGAGTTGGAAAT
This sequence comes from Flavobacteriaceae bacterium PS02334, assembly GCA_029959295.1. Classification (GTDB taxonomy): domain Bacteria; phylum Bacteroidota; class Bacteroidia; order Flavobacteriales; family Flavobacteriaceae; genus Flavobacterium. The sequence goes on from JASCOH010000006.1 coordinate 159,440, forward strand.
GGAGTTGCAAACACATTAGATACTTCAAGCAATCAAGGTGTAGTTGTCGGTGACTTCAGAAGTGATGAAGGGTTCAGAGAAAGAAAAGACGGAAACAGTTCAACTCTTCAAGCAAGTGCTAGGGAATATTCAAGCGGATCACCGATTTTAAAAATAAATTCAAATATTAGAAGATTAACTGAAATTGAATGCGAGAGGCTCCAGGGGTTTTCGGATAATTGGACAAAATATGGAATTTATCAAAAACAAGTTTGGATTAATAAAAAGGAGAAAACTTATGAAATCGTCGAAAATCTTAGAGAGATTCCAAAAACTCAGCGATATAAAATGTGCGGCAATGCTGTAACGGTTATTGTTGTGCATGCTATTGCATCAAAATTAAAATTACTAAACACTAAATAAATAAATTATGAAATTCATCTTAAACAGTAAAACTTTACTAGAAAAGTTACTATTGCTAAACGGAGTTATCAACTCAAAAAGCACACTTCCAATCCTTGAAAATTTTCTTTTCGAAATTGATGGAAAGTCTTTGAAGCTGACGGCTTCAGATTTGGAAACAACAATGATCACCGAACTCGAAATTGATTCCGAGATTAAAACAGGAGTTGCAATAAATGCCAGAATCATTATTGAAATTTTAAAAACATTGCCGGAACAGCCTCTGACTTTTACAATACAAAGTTCCAGCAATACAATTGAAATGAGTTCTAGTTCTGGTAAATATGCTCTAGCGTATGCAAATGCAGATGAATTTCCAAAATCAATTCAGGTTGAGGATCCTGCAAAGATACTTATCCCTTCAAAAGTATTAGGAACTGCAATCAGCAAAACGCTTTTCGCAACCGGGAGCGATGACCTTAGGCCAATGATGGCTGGCGTATTTTTTAAATTTTCACCAGAAGGATTTGTTTTCGTTGCAACTGACGCTCATAAATTGGTAAAATATATGCGTAAGGATATGACTGCACATCAGGAAGCAGAATTCATTATGCCTAAGAAACCGCTAGGAATCTTAAAAGGGATTTTAGGTAATGCCAGTGAGAACGTTGTAATCGAATTCAACAATTCAAATGCCACATTTAGGCTTGAAAAGTTTGAATTGACCTGCAGGCTTATTGATGCAAAATATCCGAATTATGAAGCGGTTATCCCTAAAGAAAATCCAAACAGATTACTGATCAACAGAACTCAATTTCTTAATTCAGTTAAATGCGTGGCCCTTTTTTCGAATAAAACAACTCATCAGGTAGCCCTTAGCCTTGGCGGCAACGAATTGAACATTTTTGCAGAAGATGTCGATTACTCCAATAAAGCTGACGAGCGCATTTCATGCAATTATTCTGGGGATGAAATGAAAATCGGTTTCAATTCCAGATTTCTAATTGAAATGCTAGGCAACTTGCAATCGGAAGAAGTACAGCTGGAAATGTCTTTTCCAAATAGAGCCGGAATTCTTTCGCCGACTGATGGAAACGATGAAGGCGAGCTTATCACAATGCTTTGTATGCCTGTAGTTTTAAAATAATAACCAGTTCACGTTTTCGCCAAAAACCGGAAACGTGAACATAAAAAAAATCATATGAAAATATTTTATTACCAGCCGATAGTGAAAACTATTGCGGCAAACAGATCCGAAAGATTAGGAGCACAAGCAACAACAAAATATTGGGCGGAAGATAATCCGGCAATGAAAATTGAGATAACGCAAAACGGTAAAACAATCATTGAGGCACAAGAAAAACTTAAAATATTTCTATCTCATGGAAAATATGAAATAGTTGAATTACCGTGCGAGTATTATTTATGTTCAAAAGCTGTAATTGATTTTTTCAAGCCTTTCGAAGTGTCAAAACCAATTATCAGCGGTTACGATTGGGATAAAGATGATTCGTATTTTGTAGCGTGGTTAAATTTTGTTGAAGTGGATACTTACTACAACAGTGAATTTATTTCAGCATCTGACTTACAAGACTTCTCATGTTGGGAATGTGTAGAAGGTACTATGGAGGTTGATAAGATTTCGCTTTCTAAAGCTAGAAAAAACGGGTTTTATGTTGAAATGGAAAATAAAGTTGGACTGACATTGGATAAGAACAGGGCAATGGTTATACGTAACATGGCAGATTATCGAAGTATTACATCGGTTGAGCTTATCAATTTAATTTATAAATAATGGCTGAAACAAGTAAAATACAATGGACGGATGCAACATGGAATATTGCCAGAGGTTGCAGCAAGGTAGATGCAGACTGCAAATTTTGCTACATGTATCGTGATGCGAATCGATTTAAGTTTGATGCCCGCCAAATCATTCGAACAAAATCAGTTTTCAATCTTCCTTTAAAATTAAAGGAACCTTCGAAAATTTTCACCTCATCTCTCACAGATGTTTTCCACGAAGAAATAGATTCTTTCCGAGATGAGATGTGGGATATTATCAGAAAGTGCCCACAGCATACATTCCAGATATTGACCAAAAGACCAGAAAGAATAAATGATCACTTGCCATCTGATTGGGGTGAAGGGTGGGACAACGTCTGGCTCGGAACTTCTGTCGGAAGTGATGCGGGAATGCAAAGGGCTATCGATTTGTGTGATGTTGAAACTAAAGTTCGATTTCTTTCACTGGAACCACTTCACGGAGAGGTAAATCTGAAAGTTGTAAAAAAATATTTTGAAGAATTACAAGACAGTTTATTCATTCTTCCTGCTTTTGATTGGGTAATTGTAGGAGGCGAGAGCGGAAACGAAAACGGGAAGTATAAATACAGACCGTGTCAACTTGCTTGGATAGAAAAAATTGTAAAAGACTGCGAGCTCGAAAGAATTCCAGTTTTTGTAAAACAGTTAGGAACTCATCTCGCAAAAGAGATGGGACTTAAAGACCGACATGGCGGTAACATTGAAGAATTTCCAGAACATTTAAAAATTAGACAATTTCCAAAAACAAAACAATGGCAACACTTACTATAAAATTAGAAGAAAGCAAAACCGAATCAAAAGGGATTCTTATGATTGAATGTACGAACGACATAGCAGAAAGCATTATTGTCGATACCGAGGATTGGTTTGCTGATGATATAAAAAACACCGGAGGAATAATACCAGGAGAATTTACAACCAAAATTCAAATGATTCTAACGGATCCTGATAAAATAAACCATATGAGAAAGTGGCTTGGATTCAAGCTTAAAGAAACGCTTGGAATAGAAAACCCAAAAACCTCAAAGTAATGGAAGCAAATACAAAAGCAAAATATTTATTAAATCTTTTCAATCCTATTGCTCTAAAAAGCGACAATGATAAATCTCGCGCTGGAGAGTATAACGCTAAACAAAGTGCGCTTTTATTAGCTGAAGAAATGCTAAACGAATTATCAGATTTGCCCCGAATCCCCTACAACGAAAGACGGGAAAAATACTGGCAGGAAGTAACGAAAGAAATTCACAAAATTTAAACCTCAGCATTATGAAGAAAAAAACAATAATAAAGGCAATTAGTGCTCTTTCAAAAGTTGTAGAAGCAAATAAAGGACTGTTAGGGACTGAAAGAGTTTCTAGAGAAGCAAACGAGATGATTTCGGAACTTATAAAAAAAATATAGTATGACACATTTCACTTTAATGGAATTCATTTACGGATTCATAATATTCTGCGTGCTGATTGCACTATTGGAACAACTATTTAAAAAAGGAAGATGATGAAAGCATTATCAATAAAACAGCCGTGGGCGAGCCTAATTGCTCACGGTATCAAAGATGTGGAAAACAGAACTTGGAAAACAAAGTTTCGCGGGAAAATATTTATCCATGCTTCGGCGAAAAAAGTAGAACTAAATGTGATGAAAATATTAAATGAGAAAAATATGCTGGATGCTATATCTGAGAAGCAGTATTTCTTTTTATTAAATGACACTGTTAGATCTGCAATCATTGGAGAAGTTGAAATAGTTGACTGTGTTATCAATCATGAAAGTATTTGGGCAGAAAAGGGATTTAATTATGCATCATGGGATGGAACTGGATACAAAGAGGTTTATAACTGGGTTCTGGCAAATCCTGTTTTGTACGATAAGCCAATCCTAAATGTTAAAGGAAAGCTAAGTTTTTGGGAACCCGATATTGATATTGTGGAATGCATCGGATGTTCAGGCAAATTCAATTTTGAAGAAATGGAGCAAGATGATGCAAGTGAAAACTATTGCAATGAATGCTGGGAAGTTTTATCTCCTATTATGGCACAAGAAGCGAGAGAATGTAGGGAAAACTAAATTTAGAAAGTATAGTAAAATCAATACTTCAGTCTACTTCTTACACAGGCTGGAGACAAAACAATTTGATCATGGATGAAGAAACAAAACAAAAATTAAAAGAAGCCGGACGTGAAGATTTAATAGAAATCTTCGAGATCAATCAAAGCGGTTATGCGGGGGTATTATCAAATGGAAATATTGTTGACAGGAGAATATTCCCTGAAGCAATTGCAGTTCAAAAGAATTCTATGTTTGGAATACCAGAACCTAAAGATTTGATTGGGATGGAAGCAGGTGAAACTTGTAATCGGGATGGATGCAAAGGCGTTATTGCATTAAAAGATAAAGATCCTTGTTATTGCCATATAATAGCGCCATGCAGTTCATGTTGCCAAAATTATGAGTATTGTCCAGAATGTGGATATGAACCAGATCAACCTTAGTATTTAATCTGTAAATAAATATAAACCCGATTGCAAGGATAAGTGCTACTAATATTATGAAAAAAATAAGACAAATATTTTTGGATTTTCCACATGTATCGGAAATCAAGATTATAGATTCAGGAGAAACTATTAAATGCAAAACAAATAATGGAGGAATCTATTTGTGTACAACATTCAAAGAGCTCAAGAGAGAATTAAAAAAAGATTATTAATGTAATTCAAAAATATTATGAAACCAAAATTTATCAAAGTAACCGATAAAAGAGGAACTGACATTGTTGAAGGAGAAGTGAAGCCAGGGAAAGTATTTTCAATTAAAAGATTTATTTGTACAGTTCAGTCGCAGGAAACCGAAAAGGAAACTCAAGAGGTTGCTGATTTAATTGTGGATGCTCTTAATGCTCATGGATAGCGAAGAAGAAGCCATCAAAGAACTGATGGAGATGTCACGGGAGCAACTTGACTTGGTCCCGTTTGATACGCTGAAATGGATTTGCGGTTTTAAAAAATGCAACTGCCATACGAAAATTAGAGATTATGGATTGGGCGATTTATTTTATCATCCAAAAATGGCAACACTTCCAAATTTCTTTAATCCTTTTAATGTTTTTTTCGTTTGCGGCAAGCATTGGAAATTTTACAATAAGCTTGTTAAGATTTACGGGCAAAGGAAAACAATCAATAAAGTTATCGATTTGGAGAAAGAACGATTAATACCGATTATTAAAAATGATGAACGAAAGAAAAATACAAAGCGCCCTTTTTAAAGCATTCCACTCTCATCCTTACAAATTCACAAATGCTTATTATTTCAACAACGAGAGTGACTGGCTTAGTTTTCTTGCATCCGGTTTCTGCTATGAAGTCGAAATCAAAATAAGCCGATCAGATTTCAAAGCTGATTTCAAGAAAGAAAAACATGTTGTTCATAAAAGCCATGAATCGAAAGGAAAAACATTTTTGAGAAAAACTTATGATCAGATAGATGCAAATCCAAGTTGGGATTTTTGTCGCCAATTTCCAGAACTGATTACGTCTCGAGAATATTTCATCAATGAATCTGTCAGCATAGATAATGAATGGGATTTGCGTCAAGTTGCAAAAATAAGATATCACATGCAACTTTCTTCTGGAATAGAATTCGTGCCAACTGAACAAAAGATGCTGCCAAATAAGTTCTTTTATGCTGTTCCAGTCGGATTGATTTCAAAAGAAGAAGTTCCTGATTACGCGGGACTTTTATATGTTGATGAACTAGGACGCGTCACCAAAATCAAAGACGGCAAGTTTCTACACAAAGAAAAGCTTGATGTGAAAAAGCTTTTTAGTAAAACTTATTATGTATACGAGAGAGAATTGCTGAATAAACTCACCCTTAATAACAATTAAAATTAAATCAAATAGTATTAATTAATATATTTAGCTTTTAATACCCTAATTTAATTACAGATGTGTTTATTATGAAAAATCTATTTATTAAATATTTTACTCCTGAAACATTAAAAAAAATATTTGCCGGTTTATTTGCTCTTTATGCATTCTTTTGGATAAGAATTGATAGTTTAGAAGATGAATATGCAACCAATTTAGAAGATGTTAATGAGTTTATAATTAAAGAAAATTCAATTCTAAGTAGAATATATTTAAAAGCAAATAATGAAAGGATATCCCATCAAAATTGTGAATCATGCAAGGATTCTATAGCATCAGCATATTATATGTTAATAACGAAAAAACCAGTGTTTACATCCAAAGTTTATGATAGTATTAAAAGTGTTTTAGTCAATCAAAAATATCATCTCAATGATTGCATTGATAAAATATATAAATTTGAGAGTGCAAATGATTCAATATTAAAGGTGGATATGGATTATGTAAAATATTATCGACAACTAAATAATTTAGCAGATAATGGTTTGTTACTTTTAAAAGATCATAAAAATAATTATGATCAAGAAATGTGGATTGATAGATATAGTGATAGTTTAGTTAATATAACAAAACATTTGTCGTTTAAGTTAGAACAAATAAATGGTCAAAGGCAAACCGATAGCCTTAGGAATATTAAAATAGATAACGAATATAAAGCGAAAATAACTAAGACAGAGTTGGTTAATGATAAAATCTGGTTGTTTAAATTGTATCGACTGCTTATAATCTCAACGATAGTTATTTTGGTTATCATGACTATTAATTATTCTAAAAACACAGAAAATGTTGAAAGTTGAAAATTGGCAAATTCAAATGTCGATTATCAAAGAAATCGCAAAGCAAAAAGGATTTACTGTTCAAGAAATTGCAAATAAATCAGGATTGCTTGCTTCAACTATAAAAAGAGTATTCGATTTAAAATTTGAACCGCCATTTGAAGTGTTTTTAAAAATTGCTGATGCAATTGAAGCGGAAGTATTATATTCTAAAATAGACGGCAAAATTGAAATACATAATATTCTGCCTAAAATAAAACCCCTCACATAGAGGGGTTTTTAAATCTTAATTTAAGATTACAAATTGTGAATTACCGTGCTTGTAATCTCTTTTAATACCGTTATCGTCTGTTATAAAGAAATGAGTTGAATTTTGCTTTAAAATAGGGTAATCTTTCCCTTTTGTTAAATTAGTGCTTCTGTCGAAAGGACTAACACATTTTGCAATCCCATTCTTTAAACTTTCGTTTCTTAAAGAAAACTGTTCATTAACTAAATCAGCGTAAATGACTGGAGTTTCTTCGTCCATGTTGACCGTTAAGCCGTCAATTAAGTATTTGTTTCCATTTACAATTACCTTCCAACCTAACTGAGGAGAATATTCTGAATTATTCTCTCTTGTCAAATCACTTCCATCGATTCTATAAACTATATCCATTTTAAATGCCGTATTGCTGTTGCCGCCAGATCTAATTGTTATAACTGGTACAAATATACGATACAAAAAAGTATCGTACAAATGTTTTGAAAGAAATATTTATTATAATCTATTAGGTTATAATTTCATACTTTTGTTTCAATATAATTCCTATCAAAAAAAATGTCTCAGAAATCGACCAAGATCGTGACGCAAAAACGTGTTTTCGAAATCCATGATTGGATTCTGGAAGGCAAGCCGGATTATAAGATCCTGCGAGATTGCGTTGAACAATTTGGCATCGGTGAGCGCCAGGCTAAAAACCTTCTCGAAAAGGCATATAAGATTTGGTATGATGCTGTCAAGGTTGACAAGGAGCATAAGAGAATGTTGAAAATCGGGGAGCTAAAGAGTAGAATGCAAAAGATGAAAGAAGAATATAAGAATACACCGATGGGAATGCGGGTTCTTCTTCAATATGATAAACACATTGACAAGCTTGAGGGAATCATTCCGGATAAATCTCATGTCATAAAAGGGGATAATGAAAATCCAATTGTATTTACAAATCTGGATGATGCAGAAAAAAGAGAAGCCAGAATCGCTGAACTTTTGAAAAAAGCAATGGGAAAATAAATATTAGTTTATTGATTTTAAGAGGAGTATTTAAATATACTCCTCTTTTTTTGCTTAAAAATATAACCTATTAGATTATTGTGTAATCAAATAACTTATATTTGTGATGTCTTAAAACCACCTCCATATGTTAGAAATAGTAAACGGCCGAATATTCTTTAACGGTATAGAAACAACAGATCCTGAGCTTATTGGTTATGCAATGCTTGATTTTGCTGAATCAACTCAGGGCGATATGTATAGCATGCAGCTTAAAGAATCTGACGTGTTTGTGCAATACATCAGTCAAAAATAAACAGGGAAGCCGAAAACTGAATAGAGTAGGCAAATCAAAACCAAATTTACAATGAAGAAATTTTTATTAATGGGTGCTTTCGCCTTAATGTTGACCGGTGTATCGTGTTCGAATGATGACACGCAAACTGAAAATACTAAAACAGAAACTAATGATGAGAATGTTGTAGCGCGTCCTTACTTAGGACAAGCGCCAGTTTTAGATGAAAACGGCAATATGTTTGATCCTAATAATCCAGATTTGTACACCAGATACGTGAAGTGCGGTGGAGGTGGAACGCTGGTAGATGGTTGGGCGGTTTATACCGATGGCGTAAACACTTACACAACAATTCACTCAACATCACCATTTATTCACAATACTGCTAGTACACATTGGCAAAGTTTTACTAATGGAATATGGCTTTTTTGGGAATCAAATTGGGGAGGCTCGTGTTCAGCTGGAAGACCGGCGACAATTCCATTATCAGAAGTCAAGATTGATTTAGCTGCAAGACCTTATTTGGGAAATCCTCCTTTAGCTGATGATAATGGAAATTCATTAGATCCTAATGATCCATTACTATATACAAAATATGTGAGATGTAATTCTGGAGGTACTAGGCAAAACGGTTGGGCTGTGTATACGGATGGTGTTCGTACATATACCGCAAGTTGGAGTACGACAATGTGGGATGTTAACCCAGCAAATTCGCAATGGTGGACGTTTGACGGTGTTAATTCTTTATGGTGGGAATCATCTTGGGGAGGTAGTTGTAATTAATATCTATAAAATAAAAATAACCTGCATAGAGATATGCGGGTTTTTTGGGTAAATGACAATTTCAATGAATATAGCAAACGATTTTCAAATTGAGGATATAGTATTTCTGAAGCATGACATCGAGCATTTGCCTAGAATGGTAGTCGAAATCCGAATACAAAAGGATTGTATTATTTATGAAGTTCAATCTGGAACCGATATTTCAAGCCATCATTCATTTGAAATGAGCAAAACAAAAATTGTTTGGTAATGAATGATCTTATAAAAGAGCTGCAAGAATCTCTTGATAAACGTGAAATATATCTGCTTTCTGGTCATAATGATGAGGTTTTAAATGATCGAATTAAAGAATTAAGAAATCTAATAGAAAATGCTGACTAATGATGAGATAATTGAGTTGGAAGAGCTTTTAAATAAGCGCGAAATTGACAATATGCGCATTGGACTTACTATTGACAATGGAGGAAGTTGGAATCCAAATTATAACTATCTCAATCAAGCAATCACTTCACAATTATATGATGAACATCAAAAACTATTAGGCGGTTTTCGTGGATGTCTTTTGGAAGGATCATCAAGATCTGGCAAAACTTGGGCCGGTGTCGATATTATCATCTGGCTTTGCCTTTTCGTTGAAACATCATGTACTATAAACATCTATCGTGAGACCTACAATGAATTTAAAACCACATTGTATGATGATTTCAAGCGCCGACTTGATGATTATGGCTTGCCAAATCCTTTCCACAAAAACCAAGAAGTAAAAAGCTTCAAAATAGGCAAGAATACAATATACTTTTTGGGGGACGGTAAGCATGGGGGAGGTTGCGATTATGCTTTCTTCAATGAGATGATGCACATAAAGCAAAGCGTATTTGATCAGGTTGAAATGCGTTGTCGTAAATTCTGGTGGGGAGATTACAATCCAAGTTTCACCGAGCATTGGGTTTTTGACAAAATTAGCCATAGGCCGGATGTCGGTTTCCTTAGAACGACCTTCCTTAATAATCTATCTCACATTTCTGTTGGAGAAAAGAATAAGATCCTATCTTATGAACCATGGAAGCCAGGATCTTACATTGTTTTGGACAGCGAAATATTCTGTTTGAATAAAAACACCGGCAAAGTTGAGCCAATCAGCAAAACGAATATTCCCCTGCCTCATCCGACTAACATATCGAATGGTACTGCTGATGAGTTCATGTGGAAAGTTTACGGATTAGGTCTTCGAGGCGCAATGAAAGGTGTTATTTTCAATTACGTTGAATGGATAGATGAATTCCCTGAAATGGCCTACATCTATACGAACGATTTTGGATTTACTACGGATCCTAATGCCTTTAACAAATATGCTGAAGATACTTATAATATTTGGATAGAGCCTTTGGTTTATTCTCCGATTGAAACATCTGAGGAGCTGGCTGAGGTATATAAAACATTAGGTGTTAAGCCTAATTCAGATGAATTTAAGAAAGATGGAGATATTATTATTTGCGATAGTTCAGATAAATATACTGGCGAAAATAAGGGAACTGTTGAGATGGTAAAATCTCTTAAAAAGTTAGGATATAATGCTAAAAAAGTAAGCAAGACAAAAAGTGTGATCTTCCATCTGAACTCTATGAAAAGTAAAAAAATACACATTGTAAAGAATCACCTTTATGCCGAAGTAAAAAAAGAAAAGGAAAATTACAAGATGAAAGAAGTTGGGGGCATGGCAATCAATCAGCCAAATGATGCTTTCAACCACTTCTGGGATTCGGCAAGGTATGGTCATATGGAATATAATACTCCAACGAGAACTTTAAAAACTGATCAGGATACAATAAACAGCATAAATTACTAGCTATGGAAAATTTAGGACAAGAATTACAAAGGGATGCTCAGAAGACAATAGATCTTTTGAAAGAAAACGCAAAAAAGCCAGCGGACATTGAGAAAATTATCAAGGAATATTCTAAAATAGACAGAACCATCCGCATGTCACAGATTGGAAATATCCAAAAAAATAAGACTGTAGGAAAAGGCGATAAAAAAAAGATAGTTGAAGGTGTTAGGATTCCCGTTCAATTTCAAAAAAAGATAGTAGAGACTTCGGTTGCATTTGAAGTTGGAGAACCGTCAACTTTAATTCCTAATGTAAAAAACAATCTTTCTGAATTGATTTCTAAGCTATGGAAAACAAACAGATTGGATAGCAAAATACAAAAGCTAAAGACCCTGCAGAAAAGCCAGACGCAGGGCGCAATCCAATTCTATATGAAGGAAATTGAAGCGGGATCTTTAACTCAAAGGGTTTTGGCTTTCTTCGGAATAAAGGACCAGAAGCTGGAAATCAAGAGCAACATCCTAGACAATTCTAAAGGCACGATGGCGCCTTACTTTGATGCTTTTGGAGATATGACGGCATTTGTTTGGTCTTTTACCCTAAAAAATTCTGATGCCAGAGAAATCAAGCATTCATGGGTTTATGATGAGGTTAATGTCTACAAGTGTTCAGATGCTTCGGGTTCATTTGTATTGGATGCTACAGAAAAACATGGGTTTTCTAAAATACCGATCGTCTACATGTCTCAAGATAATCCAGAATCATTCGATGTTCAGGCCATGATTGACAGGTATGAGGTAGCAATGTCAAAGCTTGGTGCCTCAAATGACTATTCTGGCCATCCCCTGCTGATTATAGAAGGAAAGGTTGAGAATGCACCAGATAAAGATGAAGACGGAAAGGCTTTTATTATTCCTGTAACCATCGATGACAATGACAAGCCGGTGAAGGGCGATGTACGTTTCCTTACAAATGATAATGCTCCTGAAAGCGTTGCTCTGGAACTCGAAAAACTGGAAGACCTCATCTGGGCAATATCATCAACGCCTAATCTGTCATTGAATAATTTGAAAGACCTCGGAGCTCTTTCCGGCATTGCTATCAAGCTGCTGTTCTTGGAACCTATCTTGAAGGCAAAGCTGAACGAAGGTGATAATCGTACGATGTATGAGAGGATCATCAATGTGCTTATTTCTGGAATTGTTACGACTACAAACGTAAAGCTGGGCAAGGAATCTGAAAGCTTGTTCTATGAGATTCAATTCAATTCCATTCTTCCGGATGATTTGAAAGAAACTGTTGAAACTTTGGCATCAGGTGTTGAGGCAGGAATTATTTCTAAGGAAACAGCGGTTGGGATTCTGGATATGACGGAGGATGGAGAGGTTGAGATGGAAATGATTAAGAAGGGATTGGAGGCTAAGGCTGTTAAGGACCCGGAAGTTGTTGATTAAAGAAAGCCACTCGACTGAGTGGCTTTTAAGTTTATTTGTCTTCACTCTTTCTTGGAGGAGGCGGAGTGTATTTGTAATCGGGAATTTTACTTTTATTTAATTCGCCTCTTTGTGTAGAACCGTTCTGAGAGCTAGAGCCAGAACCAGAACCCCCGTTGTTTTTTTCTTTGTCAGACATAATTTGAATTTAAGATTGATTAATATTATAATTACTTTTTAAAAAAATGTTCATTTTAGCTTCAGCTTTCTTTTCAATTTCAGACGAAACTTTGAATATTGTGTCATCTGCAAATTTCAATATTTCAATACTTTCTTTCTTGTATTCATAATATAGTTCAGATGCTTCGTCCTCGGTAATTTTTGAAGCTTGTATTTTATCCCATAATTTTTCATATTCTAAATTGAGACTTGCTAATCGTAGGCTTTTTAGGCTCAACTCTTTAACATATTTGTAATAAGGAAAATATGGTTTAATTACCGTCATTATCTGAGAGACAGCTATAATTATAGCCCATAGCATCTCTAAATCTTTCCATATTGCCCACGCTGCAATACTTGTGGAAGATGCGATGGCTAGATAGATATTAATATTACGTTCGAATCTTTGAAATTGCTCTGTTTGTAGATCGATCACAAAGCTTTTAAATTGCATATTAACTAGACAGCCCCATATTTTTTCATTCATTTCCCTTAATTTAGGTAAAAATAGCGAATATATTTACTAAAATTTTGAAAATATATTTATTTAGAATGATTCTAAATAGTAACGAAATTTTATTACATTTGTGATTATTAAATCAATAACATAAATGTAAACGATTATGGCTGTAAAACCAGAAAAGATCAAGGAACGACTTAAGGCACTTTTCCCTAAGGCGAACTTATCACAAAAGAGGATAGACGAGATTTCGGCTAAACTCGCAACCAAACCGGCAGATGATGCGGATGATGCTGCAGTTGATGCTTTTATCAATGATGCAAATGAGCTTATGGGATTTGAGGCTATGGCAAAAGAGGATGATCGTGTTCGAACTCTTGAAGCTAATCAGAAACCAAAGCAAGAAGCTGCTAAAACTGATGACAAGGTTGAAATTGAGGCAACAAAAACCGATGATAAAGAAACTCCAGCTTGGGCTAAGACTATCATCGAAACAAACCAAAAGCTTTCCAAGGAAATTGAGGACATGAAACAAGGTAAAATTACCGATGCCAAAAGACAGACTGCACAGCAGGCTATCGAAGCTTCGGAAGTTTTCAAGGGACTCAAGCCTGAGGTACAGGCTAAATGGGCAGGAAGAATCGACATCAACAGCGAGACTTCTTTCGAAGATCAGGTGAAGGATTTTGAAACCGAGTTTACAGACATAAAACAAACATTGGCCAATTCTACAAGTTACTCAGGCTCTTCGCCAAATGGGGGGACAGACGGAAAGCCATCTGATAAAGAATTAGATTCTGTTATTGAAGGTCTTTAAATATTACTAACAAAAAAAAGAAATTATTATGGCTCAAGCTAGCTTAAACAGCTCTCCGGTCCAAATAGACACATCTAACGACAGCATTGTCATTAGAAAGATTCTTTTGGATATCCCTGGAGGTAAAACTTTGGATGTATCAGGCTATACTCCAACGGACGGTGTTTTAAGAGCAGGGCATATCCTTATCGAGCAGACATCTAACAAAGAGGTAAAACCTCTCGATGTATCTGCTGGGGCATATGTGGCTCTTCCAACTGGACACACCTACAAAGGTGTTTTGATCGCAACAATCTTAAAAGCAAAACCTCAAGCAGCAGTGATGCTGGGAGGAGATGTGAATGAGGTTGCTTCACCTTATCCTGTGCCATCCGGCGCAAAAACTGCATTAACTCACATTTTATTTACTCAAGACTAATATGGAAAAGTCATTATTTGCACAGTGGGTTGATAAATGGTTTGGCCCATTATCCCGCAAAGTGGTAGAAACTATCAATGGAACAAAGAACCCCTTAACTTATCTGCATCTTGTGATGCTAAGACCTGAGTTTTCAACAACTCTAAAATGGGGCTCTTTATCTTCAAATAATACGATGGTATCAGCGGATGTAGTAGCAATGGATTCTTCTCTTCCTTTAAAAAGAAGAGATTCATTGAAGAAATATGAAGGCGATATTCCTAAACTGGGAATGAAGCTTTATCTGAACGAAAAAACAATGTCAGATATCGGTATTCTTCAGAGAACAACAGGACAGGATAACGAAATTGTAAGAAAGCTTTTTGCTGATACAAAAAAAGTAACTGTCGGTATTTATGAGATGCTTGAATTTATGTTTCTGCAGGCTCTTTCTTCTGGAGTGACATCTATTACAGACGAATCTAATCCAGGTCAGGAAATCAGAATTGATTTCGGGCATCCTGCTTCCAATAAATTTGGAGCGGTTAAGAAATGGAGCGATCCAGATTCTAAGCCGATCGATGATATTGAAAGAATTACAGCATTTGCCAGAACAAAAGGTGATACTATCCCATATATCTATATGGATAGAACGACTTTCAACAGCTTCAAGAAAAATGCTCAGGTACGAGAAATGTTTGCTTTCAGTTTAGGTTTTACAGGTACTAACGTGCCAATTCCTTCATTGCAGCAGGTTAATGATTTCCTTACTTCTAACTATGGCATCACGATTACAATCATCGAAAGATCTGTAACATTCGAGAAAAACGGTGAAAGAACTGTGAAAACGCCATGGGCAGAGAATGCTGTTGTTTTCTTGACTACTCAGCAAATCGGTACGCTTACATATGGCAGGCTGGCTGAGGAAGATCACCCTGCAAAACAGGTTGACTACCAAAAAGTAGCTAACTATATCCTTTTGTCTAAATACCACAAGAATGATCCTATCAGGGAGTTTACTTCTTCTCAGGCTCTTGTTCTTCCGGTTATCGACAATATGGACAGCATCTATATCATGGATGCTGAGGAAGCTGTTGCTGATGTACAAACTGAAGGTGATGCTAATTTCTCTTACAAAACTGTGAGCTACACAAAAGCCTCTGTTTTAGCAGGAATCAAAGCCGCAAAACCTACAACTAAGCTTTTGATCACATCGACAGATGCTAAAATGCTTGAGACTATCAACGAATTCTCAGAAGAGCAGATTGCTTTGTTTGAGGCTAAACTTGTAGCATCAGCATAATATGTATTTTGCCACCGCCATAGAAGCATTGGTTGACAGAATCAGCTGGAACAAAGCTCTGGATCCTGATTATCCTGAATTAGATGAAACTAATTTGACAGGAGAATCGGGAAGAAATTTCCAGAGCTTTCACCAGCTTGTGACTGTTGAAAATATCTATGATGCAGTGCCGGAAGTTGAAATGGAGGCTGGTGCATTCAATGCGTATCTGTCAGAAGTCAGAATTCAGGCTGTTTTAGCCATCCTTCCTGAAATAATGGACAAGAACCTGAAGTATGAAAATGCAACGGACTATACAGATACTATTATACAGAATGCTGCCCTTTTTGATGATGCAATCGGCTACAAGGCAGCAATGATGGTTCTGGAGCTTTTTATGTCTACCAAAAGGAGCAATCTGGCAGAAAGAAATGCAAAGCTTGCGGTATCTAACCTGAAGCTGGAGATTGAAGGCTTCAGAAATGATAACGGTGTATTAGTTGCCAAGGGAATCACCCAGAAGCTTGAAAAGGCCATCAGGACAGCGACCAATAAGATTTTCCCGAAAGAGATAATCGTAACCTCTGAAGTAATATGGTAATGAATCATACGATAGAAAATCCAGTCGGAATCGATGCCAAAATCCAGATGGTACAGAACGTCATATTCGATAAGATAGGATGGGATAATATCGAGGTTTTCGGCAAGGTTTTCAAGAATCCGTCCAAAGGCAAAAAGGGAGATACCGTTGAAGCTTATATCGGTAAAAACGAATATGCAGACGTTTTCACCAATGACAAAAAGAACGCGAATATCTTTTTCATTGAAGATTCAAGCCATTCGACTAATGAGGGGATTCTTTATAAGAATGAGGTGCTGGTTGTTTTTATGGTCAACCTGAAAAAGCTCTATCCGGAAATAGCACACCGTGCTGATATGGAAGCGGAACAGGATGCAATGAAAGCGGTTAAGCTTTCAAGGATATTGAGAAATCCTGAAATTGAAAAAGATGTAACGGCTATATTTTCAAAGCTGAACATCGAATCGATAAAACTCTCAAACATGCAGCCACAACATGTATTTGCCCTAAAGGGGGAAGTGGCATATTACCTGAATTCAAAATGCAATAATTAATAACTAAAAAATAGATACTATGGGAGTATATCCGTACGTAGAATGTGATGATGAAGAAAAAGGCTTCAGAAACACTGGAAGCACAGAAGAGTGCCTAGAAAGCGTCACCATAAAGACTGCAGTTGCAAGGCCAGACTTTGCATTTGCTTCTATTGCTGATGCTAAGAATCTGGAAAAGTGGAAAGATGCTATTGCAGAAAAAAAACTATTTCCATTGTATGATGTGGAAGAACTTGCAAATGCAAATACGGAAGATACCGTGTTTGAAGGAAGAAACAAGACTTATACAACGGCGAAAGGCAAAAAAGTTAACACTTACAACAGCTTCTTGGGACTATGTTCCCATAATGCACTGACATCTTTCGATAGCAAAGAACTGCAGCTGTTTGAGTTTACTGAGGATGGCGAAATTAAAGCTGTCGTTCAGGATGAGACTGGGAAAATCAAAGGCCAGTCGGTAACTCTTGGAATCGGTAAAAGAGTGGATGCAATGCCGGACAAACCGCCATTTACTCCGGTAACTGTTACCTACAAAGATTTCAGAGAATATGAAAACAGAGGAGCTCTTTTGAGACCTGGATTTACTGCTTCTGATGTCGTAGGCATCTTTGACGTTCACTTGAAACAAGTTTTGGCGACTGCAACAAGAATTGAATTTACCGCAACTACCAGCTGTGCCGGAGGTTCTGCCAAAAATAAGGCTTTGATTGCTGGAGATGTAATCGTTAGAAACCTTTTGGGTGCAGTAGTGACAACTTCTTTCATTACTGCTGATCCTGTAACAGGAATTTATGCTTTGACTGGAACTGGATTCGCAACCGGTTATACTGTTAATCTTAACGGTGTAATTACACAGGTTGAAATGATCATCGAGGCTGTTGAGCCTTTGAAAATTACAGTAACTCCATAATGAAAGCGGTATACGGGGGGATAACTTTTGCAGAAGGCTATAAAAAGTCTTTTGCAGATTTTAAGACTGAGTTTGCTTCAACTCATGTCTTTAGAAATATCCCAGAACACGAAAGAGAAGCCGAGCTTGAAAAAGCTTATGATATTGCGACAGACGGCGGGAAGAATCTTTCTCCAAAATCCAAAGCAATCGATACTGAAAAAAAGTAATCTTTAAGATTATAATCTAAAATGGCAGCAGGTCAAACTGTCTGCCATTTTTTTATAAGACAAGCCCATGGCCACACTTTACCAGCAATTGCAGAAATCTAAAAAGCTCAAGCGGGAAAATATCAAGCGAGATCTTTCCAGATTCATCAGGAGCATTGAAAAGCAGATTGTCGACCTGAACAAAGAACAGATCGAAGTTGACAGCAAGGACATACATGGCAATGCCATCGGTTTTTATTCTTATGCGACTGACCTGATTTCAGGAGGCAAGAAAAAGCAGGGAGATCCTTTTACAGGAGTCGATACTGGCAACTGGTTTAAGGGATTTTACATGCAGGAAGTATCAGGAGTTATAAGTTTAGGATCAAGCGACCCTAAAACACATGATATTCTTTCAAGCGAGCATTGGCTTTCTGAGGATTTATTCGGATTGACCGATGAAAATCTAGACAAGGTAATCGAAGAAAATATACTTCCTTTTGTTATCCAAAATTCACGACTAATCCTAAATATATAATGTACGATACACTTGACAGGCTTCGGTTAAAAACATACTACGAAATATTAGAAACAGGAAATCATGCACTTCTGCTTAAGAAAGATGAAAAGCAGGATGATGAAGTCTTGACAGCATTATGGGAAAAACTTTTTATTGAGTTCTCTGAAGCGAATGAAGATGCTGAGACTAAGAAAACACTTAGAATATTGAAGGATATCGAGAGAAGCCAGCTTAAATATAGTTTGGTTGAAAACTTCTGCATCGCGCTTGATTTTGAATGGGATGAGGAGATTGTAACGATACTGCGAGAGTGGGGATATACTCTGAGAGAAGATCAGGAATACTATTATGATGATCTGGACAGAATAAAGCGAGAAGCTGAAGGTCTCCTTTTAAAAGCTGAAAATAGCAGAAAGCAACTACCTCAAATATCTGAAAATGAAAACTTGACAGTCGATGACATTCTGGCCAGCTATTCATCGATTATGGGTTTTGATTTTGATTACGATAAAATAACATGCAGAAAATATCTGGCAATAAAAAGACAGATCAATGTGAAGATTAAAATGGCTTCAGAAGTTAACGCTCAAAATAAAAAAAACAATGGCAAGTAGAACCGGAGTTATTACAAGAAAAGATATAATTACAGATCAAGCTCTTGAGTTTGGCGGTGTATATGCAAAGAATGTCCAAAAAGCTATTGATGCCAATAAAAAAATGGTCACTGGAGCAAAAGCACTCCATAAGGTTTTTTTAGATATCAATTCAATTCAGGGAAATGCAAATTTCAATACATTTCTTCAAAATACACATACTTTACTAGCACAGATAAATGTGGATGTATTGCAGCAGAATACTGCGTTGCGTGAAAACCAAACTATCTTAAATAGATTAAACGTTGGACAGAGAGAGGTTAACCTCACTAGAATACAGCAGTTGAGAATTGACCGTGACCTAGAAAGAGTAGGAACGGCAGCGGCACAACGTAAAAAAGCTGAAATATTGGCGCAAGGAGCCGAAAGAAGGAATATTGAAGCCTTGACTAGAGCTCAGCAAAGACAGGCGCGTGAAACCACAAATCAGTCAAGTGCTTATATACAACTTCAAGTTAAAAGAAATCAAGCGCAAAGGACTTTGGCTGATCTTCTTTCTGCTGAAAACAGGAATATCCAGCAGATCAGGGTTGCACAAAGAGAGTTCGATGCTTTAAATGCAAGGCTTACTGCTGTTGATACCGCCGTAAGAAACTATTCAAGGAATATTGGCAATTACCGAAGCGCTTTCCAAGGATTGACCGGTACTATGCGTGAGCTTGCATCCACATTTGGAGTAGCAACGGGACTTGCTTTATTCGGACAGATAATAAAGGATATTTTTAATGTAATCAAAGATTTTGACAGACAGCTGATTGCTGTCGGAAAAACCACAAATATAACTGGAGAAGATTTAAAACAGTTCGGAAGGGAAGTTGTTTCACTTGGTGACAGGCTTGACGGTATTTCTGTTGAAGGCTTGTTGAAATCTGCTGAGGTAGCAGGACAGCTAGGTGTTAGAGGTACTGAAAATATCTTGAAATTTTCAACCGCAATCGAGAAATTGAAACTTACATCAAACATAATCTCTGATGAGCAAGTTCAGAACTTTGCGAAATTCATAGAGGTATCTTCAGACAGTTTTGAAAATGCGGACAGGCTCGCTTCAGTAATTACTCAATTAGGTAACAACTTTGCGGCAACAGAAGCTGAGGTCCTGGCAAATGCAACTGAAATACAAAAAGGTACAGCTGTATATAAATCTTCAGCTCAGGGTATTTTGGGGCTTGGTGCCGCAACAGCTGCTTTGGGTTCTGAAGCAGAATCATCTAGAAGCGCGATACAATCCACTTTTGCTGTAATTAATAAGGCTATTGCATTAGGATCTAATCTTGAATCTGTTTTAAAGATTACAGGACTGACCCAGCAGGAGCTTTCGGACCAGTTCAAGCAGGATGCCAGCGGTGTATTTGTGAAATTCGTTGCCGGATTGAATAAGGCCCAAAACGAGGGACAAAATCTAGCTTTGGTATTGAATGATCTGGGCATTAAAGAAAAAAGAGCCTTCACGGTAGTCGGTTCGCTAGCAACAAATTATAATCTGCTAGAAAGATCAATGATTCAGGCTAATGATGAGTACAAGGCAAATTCGGCTTTGAATACTGAAGTTGAAGCTGCAGCGCAAAGCGTTTCTTCAATTTTAGGAGATATAAAAGATAAATGGAATGCTCTTATTCTTACTACAAATGATGCAAATAACGGAACCAAAAAGATAACTTCTGTACTTAAGTTCTTAAGAGATAATCTTTCTACAATAATCAATCTTCTTGTAAAAGCAGGTATCGCATGGGGAGGTTATAAATTTTTTATAGCAACATCAAGAATACAATCTCAATTGATGACTTGGGCATTAGGCATGCAGACTACCGCTCAGACTGCAAATACTGCGGCTGCACAGGCTAACGTAGAAGTAATGGCAGAAAACGCTTCAACAGTCGAGGATAATATCCAAGCTGAATTAGAGAATACTGTTACTACTGAGGCAAATACATTAGCTACTGCTGAAAACACAATTGCTGAACAAGCAGAAACGCTTGCAGATACAGAAAATACGCTTGCAACAGAGGCTAATAGTTTGGCTGAGCTTGAAAATACTTTGGTAACTGATGCCAACACAGTCGCAACTGTTGAAAATATTGCAACTGAACAGGCTGATACTGTGGCCAGCATAGAAAATACCGTTGCAACTGAAGCAAATACTGTTGCGGATGTTCAGAATACTTTAGCAACTGAAGCTAATACTATTGCTGAGGCAGGTAATACAGTAGCAACCGAAGCAAACGTTGCATCTACGATTACGAACACAGTTGCCACTGAAGCTTCTACAGTCGCTCAAGCCGGTAATGCCGTAGCCACAAACATTGCAAGCACAGCTTGGGCAAGATTTACAGCAATTTTAAAAGCTAATGCTTTAGGATTGGCAATTGCCGCCATAGTAGCAATTATTTATTACGTTGATAAATTCAATGTTTCATTGGAAGAACAGCTGAAACAGTTGCGCGCACATCAGGCTGAGGTTAAAAAAAATACCACCGAGCTGTTAAAAAACAGGGATATAAATGACCAGAATGCTATTGCCATCGCAAGGCTTTCTGATAGGTATGATGAGCTTGTAAAAAAGACAAAGCTCAATTCTGCCGAACAGAAAGAGCTTAATGATATCATGGCTATTCTTAGCAAGACTGTTCCGGGTGCTACTACAGCCATGAACAAATATGGAGAAGCAACTGCTATAAGTACCGTAAAGACAAGGGCCTATATTGAATCGAAACGTAAACTTTATGAGATTGAAACCAGTAAAAAAATTAAGGAAAACTATGAACTTCTTAAACAGTATGAAGCGGATCAGCGTATTTTGAATGTTACCGAAAAAGACACCAACGGCTTGAGACTTGAGGGCATAGGATTTATTACACGCCGGAATAATGTTCTTAAAGTTCAAAATACTATTTCCCGTGTATGGAGAGATCTGACACAAGATGAGCTGGCAATCTATCTTAAAGCGAGAATATCTAATGAGGAAAATATCGGAATTGTCACTAGAAATATTGAATTATTAAAAAATAGGCTTGTTGTTCAAAAAGAGGTAAATAAGGAAACTTTAAAACAAGAAGAAAAGAAAAAAGGACCTCGAACTATCGATGATATCGATGCAGAAATCAAAGCTCAAGAGGATCTTATCGGAACGCTTTCTGATAAAAGCGGTAAAGAAGGAGAGGCTATTAAAAGAAAAGTTGCTGCCCTGAAAGCAGAACGAGAATTGATTTATTCTACTACAAAAGCTGACAAAGATAAAACAAATACAGCTTTGAGAAATATGATCAGGGTTCGTGATGCTATCTATCAATTATCTCAGTTCAGGTATTCTAGAGAAATCGAAATAAATCAGCAAATCCTAGATGATGACAAATCCACGCTTGAACAGAGGTTAAACGCTTATACTGAGAATCTGCAATTAATGGAGTCTAAGAATCTTGAGACTTTGCAAAAAGAGTTAAGCGATTATGCATTTTCTAAAGAAGGTCTGGACAAATTAAGCAAATCAAAGCTCCAGATTTACATTAAAGAAAAGGATGCGCGGATAAAAAGCCTTTTGGATGGAGCTTTAGCAGTTGATAAATTAACCAAAGCTGAACTTCTCATCTATGAAAAATATCAGTTTGAAAAGTTGAATATTGCTAAAAAAGGAGAAGTTGAAAGCCAAAAAATAATTGACAATGAAGTTGATCGTGTTCATAAATCATTAGAAAAGGAAACTGCTCTTTATGAGCGATTCTCGGATGTTGAATTAAAAAACGAAAATGAAAGATATAGAAAGTTATTGCAAGCCGGATTCAAAAATGACAAACTACGTGAGCTCGCTGTCGAAGAGCACGAAAGAAACATCCAAAAAATAAAAAATAATTATGCGCAGAAAGAAGTTGAGAATCAAATTGATGACCTTGAAAAATTTTTAAAAAATGACCAATCTAAGCTATATTTTGAACGAATTAGTGCTGAAAAGCGAGCTGAAATATTAAATGAACTTGCTGCTCTTCGAAAAAGTAAAAGTGATGCTGAATTATCGGATGAAGAGCTTAAGCATGAAAAACTCATACAACTTCAGTTCGATGCTCTAGAGATGACTAAAGAGATTGCAATGGAATTTAAAGATTCCCTTATTGATTTATCAAATACTCTTTTCGATGCTAGAATTTCAAACATAGATCGAGAAATTGAAAAAAGCGACGAATACTATAACCGCCAGATAGAACTTGCTGAAGGTGATGCAAAACAGCAAGAGCTTTTGCGAAATGAACAGCAGAAAAAGCGAGAGGAACTAGAAAAAAAGAAAAAGAAAGAAGAAATTAAAGCAGCTATATTTAATAAAGCACTTGCTCTAACTAATATTGCTCTAAATTTAGCTCAAACTTTAATAGCTATTCAATTAGCTGCCGCTCAAATAGATGGTTTGACACTTGGTATAGGAGGATCAATATACAGAGCTGTCCAAATACCTTTAGCAATTGGAACTGCTGCAGTTCAAACAGCAACGGTGATCGCTACTCCTCTTCCAAAATATAAAGATGGGAGAAAAGACGGTCCAGCAGAATTTGCTGAGGTTGGCGATGGTTTTGTGAATGAGGTAATTGAGAAAAAAGACGGTCGAGCATTTATCACTCCAAATATTCCGACACTAACTTTTCTAGAAAAAGGAGATAAGGTCCACAGTTCTGTTGATGATTACAAGAAAATACAAAAAGCATCAATGATGGCATCTTTGGCGATGGAAAATAAAAAACTGAATGACTTTCAGGCATCTCAGCAATTCGATAAATCATACGGAAAAGAACTCTTAGAAGAAATGGTTAAAACAAGATTATCTATTGAGAAAAACAAGCAGAATATTATTGTAAATGTTCCAAAATCGGACATGTCGCATGAAATTTGGAAATTCAAAAACACTAACTGGAGATCATAATGGGAGCAATCAATCCAAATTTTAAAGATCGCGTAAAGTACGAGATCTTTCATGCAATTGAAGGAACCATGATAATTGAAGAGCCAATCGGATGGCAAAACGATGAAAAGGAATATTCGAGAAATAAAGATTATCATGGAGTAGTCGCGAAGTTTTCCAACACCTTGCAGTTTATAGGAAACGGTTCTGACTTTATCCTGTTTATTGACAGCATTTACGGAATAAATGCCGAAATCAAATTGACAAAATATGAAAAGCATCCGCTTACAGACCAATGGACAACAGTTTACAATGGATATCTCGACTTATCTACTTTAGGAACTGATGACGGAAAGCTTTCAATTAAGTTTAATTCAGGAGGACTGGAACAGGCACTTAAAGCTAGAGAATCTACAGATGTAGAGATTGACAGGATTACGACTATTGACGGACTTCCATTGCCAGAACTTTCAACACAAACTGTGCTTCTGGAAGGAAGAAGAATCTTTTTAAAATCGGAATGGGATTCTGATCCTGTAAGCACTTGGACAATGCTTGGAGTGCGTTCTGATGCCGGCAATACCAGAAGGCTTTCTTCTTCCTATCCCCTAAAAAATGTTACTAAATCGCATGAGCAGGCTCACTCTATAATTCAGGGTGCGGAGGGAAATGAGAATATAGGAACTGCCGGAATGATGTTTTTTGCATTGGCAGACAGGACAAGAGTTTTAGATATTTCAATCAGCGAAATGTCATTCAAACCTTTATTCACTAATAATGACTGGCAATGGGCGGTTTTTTCTATCTGCTTGACAGTTTATAAAGATGGTCCAGATTTCAATGTGAAAAATCGATACTATATATTCAATGCCAATGACGGTCAGATCTTTGGTATTCACAACACAGTTGTAAATGTCCAGCCGTTCAGGCAGATAATCACTTTATTGGAAGGCGAAAGCCTTGGAGTCGATGTTTTCATTCAAGCTGATCTTGCCGGAGGTTCGAACCGTAGATTTTATGTGACGGTAACTGATATGAAAGGCAAGATGAAAATTGAAGAAGATAGTTTCTTCGAGCAGTCTACTGCAAAATTTGTTTTGGCACATGAACTAGCAGACAGGCTTGTTGCAATAAATACAAACAAGACCGGCGCCATGTATTCTGAATTTTTAGGAAGAACTGATATTGGTTATGCAGAAGATGGGCCAGGAGCCTTGACTGGAAATACTCACGGATTCTGGGTACGAGGTTTTGACAAGATTCCAATTCCATCTGAGGGACCGCCAAAAATTGAAAATCTATTCAAGCCATTGACAACTTCATTTAAAGATTTCATGGCCTCATATTCTTCTGTCTGGAATATGGGAATGGGAATTG
Source organism: Flavobacteriaceae bacterium PS02334 (assembly GCA_029959295.1). Taxonomy (GTDB): domain Bacteria; phylum Bacteroidota; class Bacteroidia; order Flavobacteriales; family Flavobacteriaceae; genus Flavobacterium. Next base: position 184,774 of record JASCOH010000006.1, read on the forward strand.
AAACAATTGGGAGAAAAGAGCGAGTTAGGCTGGAACCGCTCTCATATTTCTATAATTTCAATGTAACTATAAAGCTACCTAACCAAGTAGAAAAGGTAAAGAGATTACGGGCTTCAGAATATTACTATTCTTCATTGGAATTTGGATATGAGCAGGGCGGGGACTACCAAGAAGCGATGGGACTTGATGAATATAATGCAAGAACTTCTTTCACAACTATAATTAACCGTGTTGATAATACCTATTCCCAAGTATCAAAATACAGGGCCGACAGTTACGGAAAAGAATTTGCAAGGAGAAAGCCGAAGCTATTGTTTTCAACTGAAGATACGAGCTATGATGATTCTGTGTTTATGATGGACCTGAAAAAGGACGAACAGGGCATATTCAAGGAAAGGAAATGGCAGGATGATTTTAACATAGCGCCAAAAGGGATATTCAGTCCGGAAACGGCAACAAATTTGCGCTTTTCTCCATTAAACATGCTTTTCCGTCATGGTTGGGTAGTTGCTGCTGGACTGATAAAATACCCGACTGATTATATTAGGTATGGAAGTTCAGTTGCTAACAGTTCGCTTAAGACTAGACTTTCAGGAAGGAATGAATATGCTGAAAACGGCAATATAATAAATTCTGAACTTGACAAAGCTAGATTTAAGCCGGAGTGGGTTGAATTCGAGCATGTATGCGATTTCGATGTCATGAGGCAGGTCGAGGGTACATCTAAAATATTAGGAAAGGAAATCCGTAATTTTTATGGTTTGGTTGAATTTATAAATGAAGAAAATGAAAAAGAAAAAGGATTTCTATTCAACCTCAAGCCAAACGGCCGCGGCCAGTGGAAATTATTAACAGCAAACAGATAGCATTATGGCACAGTCAAAAATGAAAATAACTTTTACTCAAAACCTGCCATTGGGTGCGCAGCTTGGTTTTGATCTTTTTAATAGCGGTGCTTCAGGTAGCCTTCCGTCAACAACAACATTTGTTTGGAACTGGGTAGCCGTCAGGACTGCAAATTTTCAAGTAAGGCAGATACAGAATGAGAATCCGAACATACAGCCGGGTTCCATGTCTATGATAAATTTCGTGAATGCGTTGCAGGCAGATTGCCCTGGCCAATTCATCATTCAGGCTTCCAACAGCAATTATGTTACCATCATTGCAGAAAATGTAACTTCCAGAAGACAGTTTTTTGTCGGCGGGATCTTTGCGCCTTATGTAAACCATCCGAGCATACAATTTGAAATATTGAATGATACCAGCGATATATTCAATATCCAGTCTTATTCATTTTCACAGGCAGATTCTAACCAGTGCGAGAAAATAAAGATCTCCTTGCAGACGAGCGAGCTGGCCAAAAAAATGACATCTCCGATATCTATCACGAACAACAATGACAATCCATTGGTTTTTGAATATTTCAAGGGCCAATCAGTTCCTATCACTTTGGAAGATGTTTTTGGCAATGTAGCTTCAGTTACGCTTGATACGCCTGGACTTCTATCATTGAATGCTGACGTTTTCCAGATTATGATTGTAAATAGTCCAAACGGTTCGACTGTTACCTTTTTAATGCAGGCTCCTGACGGCCTAAATATCGAGTATTCACTTGACGACATAAACTGGCAGGCTGAAAACATTTTCAGCGGACTGCTTGAAGGAGATTATACTGTTTATGTTCGCGATCAGTACGGATGCAAAAAAAGCAAGGATTTTCATGTGGATTCTATGGGAATAAATTCACCTTTCTTCTATATTTCAAAATCTATGTCGATCCGATTTGCAAATCGAGTTGTGTGGGGAGATTCTGGAAATTATAAGAATGATGAGAATACTTTGAGTTATGAAACTTTAGTAAAGGAGAAGTTCTGTGAAGTCCAGCAATTCCAGTCTTCGGATTTAGTGACAACCCAATTTTTTTCTAATTACTTGAATCTTGCTGCGACTGTTATTGAAAATGGAGGGAATGAGACTTCTATACCAATCGTAAAGAAAACCAACAACATAGGATTAAAAGACAGCAGGGATGCCAGAATTTATAGCTTAGGAGGCGGAAAAAACGGCATGTATTTTATTCAGGGAAATACCTATGATTATGATTCAGAATCACCGCTGTCAACATATGTTTTAAATGGAGCTCTTCCCGAATGGGCAGAAGTAGGTAAGTTTTTTGCTATCGGTATGGCTTGGTTCCAGATTGAAGAAATTGTTTATGATGAAAGCAAGAATGCTGATATAATAGTATTTACAAATAGCTTTACCGGTTCAGATTCTGATATAATTGCAAAGGCTATCTATAACAGATTTGAGTATGAGGTCTATGAATTTACTATCGATATGGTTGCCTTTTTGAATAAGACAATTCGGGTAAAACTGGAAAATACAGATCCTAATTTCCCAGCTGTCGAATACATAAGCGAAAAGATAGATGTCAAGGTTAGACAGGAAGATACTGTTGAGATCAGATATAAAAATTTAAGCAATACAGATGTGGTCTACGCTACAGGAATCGAGAATATATTAAGGATTCCATTTACTGTAATCAACGGGCTTCTTGATGAAGAAAATGACACTTATAAAACCGATACTACGGTAAAGCTTCTCAAGTCTGAATTATATGAAGTCGATGAGTTTGTTTTTGAGCCATTGACAAAAGAACTCTGGAGGAAATTATGCCAAGCGCTATCCCATGAGATAGTATTTATTGATGGAGTAGGATATACGAAGAATTCTGATTTTGATACAGAAGGGCCATTGGGAGAATCTAATCTTTATGTATTGAAAGCAAAGATGATCAAGAATGGCAATGTTTACAATTCATCCGGATTGATAGATTCAGGATTCGGAGCTTCTCCGATTGAAGTGCCAGGATTTATAGAAACTGATAATAATGGATTCGTGAGATACTAAAAAAATAAAAGCCACTGATTAAGTGGCTTTTATTTTCTAAGGAAATTTTCATCTAATTTAATACCATGAGTACAAAGTAGCGAAACTATCATCAATTCTTTATCTGATAACTTACGTGTCGCTAAATTTTCGTAGTATTTAATATCATCAATTGAAAGCGCCGTTGTGTTTACTATATGCTTCTCATACAGATTCAAAGCTTCGTATTCTTTTTCATAATTCTCTAAATCAGTCATATTTTTATTTATTTAAATCCAAAACTTTCTTTTTTGTTTCATCATCAATTATAGTCAAATTCTGGTGATGGTGGACGTGCGTGTGGTAATGATTATTTACAACCGGAGCTTCTTTATAATTTTTCCAGTAATCCATAGGATCCTTTTCTTTTGGGAAAAGCGCATTGGCTATTGATCTGAACAAAAGCCAGCAGCCTCCAACGCAAATAATAAATAATCCTAATAATATCATATAGCAAAAATAACTAATTAAATTGTAGAATTATTTAGAATGATTCTAAATAACGATTAATTTAGTACATTTGCCATGTATAGAAACCTGATATACAAATGAATACAACTCAGATTTTAAATAAATTAGCCGGTCTGACTAAACAGGTTAACGACATCGTAAATTTAGGAAAAAGATTTGATGAATTTCCAGCAAAGGAAATCCTTGATCCTGCTTCAAAAATATTAGTTTCAACCGATGGAATATCTGAAACATTATTGATCCAGCAGATTATAGACTCTGTAAATAATGAATCTCAAAATAACAAAGTTCGGTCAGTATTGCTTGGTACAATTTCCTTAGATAGAACTTTCGCCTATATTCTTGATACAACCGGATTAACAGTTGCTCCTGATGAAAATGTAATTCTTTCCGTTTTAGATCCTATTGACAGCGATTCCGATATCCAGCAATACAGGGAAAGAGTTTTTCTTTGGAAATTAGGCAAAGGATCATTCGGACCGATCGGAAGCGAAGATTTGGACACAAAGCTTTTTGAGCTTCCAAGTATTTATCCGACTGAAGAAAGCGCAGAAGATCTTGTAAATTCTCCAGAAGCTATTGTGAGGGATTATGGGATAATCACTGATGATATCTTGGAAGCTATAAATACTGCAAATCCTGCAGTGGATTATGATCTCGATACTGAGGATATAGCTTTTACATATTACGTCCGCGCTACTCTGGATGATGTAAAATATTTATACCAGTTCAGGGGAGAAAACGGGATTTACGGCTTTGGAGCTTCGCAGATGGCCAGTGAAGATCTTGTTTTAATCTACTCATCATCAAATACAGGAACTGTTGACGGTTCTGCATACGTAACCAAAGCAAGCATCGGTGACGTTATAATTGATACTTATGAATCAGACTTGGTTCTGCCTAATAGAAATAGATTTGGATACGTGTTGTTAAACACTGGAAACAGCAATATTTTAGGTATTGACAATACTTTCAGGAATGAAGCATTTCCTGTTGGAACTCCTGTAGCAATCGCCAACAGAACCGGTGTAGATAAAACGCTGAAGGATATGGTTTCAAATCCTGACATACGTCCTTTTGAACTTCCTTTCGGAGATATGCTTGTTGAAAATAACTCTTTGACTGTTTTTAAAAATACAGGTTCAACTCTGCTTTTTCAAAGCTATTCCAAGCTACAGCCAGGAGCCTCACAAACATATGTAGACAGTAAAGATACCATCACTTTAAATGCAGCAGAAGCATATGCTGATTCTCAAGATATCATAACCCTAAATGCTGCAAAATCTTATTCAGATTCACAAGATACAGCAACGTTGAACGCAGCCAAAACATACGCAGACGGCTTACGGATAGGGTTGACCAGTTTGAGAGGATTTTATAATCCATCTACAAATTCGAATCTATATCCAACAACAGGTGGCAGCGGGGCTTCTGGCGCAATTAAAAAAGGTGACGTTTGGGTAATCTCAGGCTTAGGAGTTGGAGTTTCAGCTTTAATCGGAACAAAAACCGTTACCGATGGTGATGAAATTATGAGTGTGGTAGATACGCCAGGAAATACAAATTCAAATTGGAATATTACAGAACATAATTTTACATATACTCCTGAAAATTCAGCTAATAAGCAAAATAATTTACTTACTGACGGAACAGGTACGAAGTTCGTTACAGTTGATGCTATTACTGGCGGTGGGTTTATGAGATTACTGATCCCATTTGACAATGCAACCACTATAACACATACCGGTTTTGTCGGACAGCAGCTTGTCAAATCATGGCTAGTACCGGCAAACACTATTCCCGATAACTGTATGTTGCGATTTTTATTAGGAACGACCAAAACAGGCGCAGGTACTGGCACTCATTCTTTGAGGTGGAATGCAAGTTCCGGAGGTTCTGATTCAATTATAAATTCAAATCCGGTTGTAAATACCGCCAAACATGGAAGAAATATCAGTGTAAAAGGTACAACTATGAAAGTATTGAACACCTCGGGAACATATCCTAGCGATATAGGCAATTTCCCTCAAGCCGTAATTACTATAGATAGATCTGTAGATAACTACCTAAGATTATCCTATAACTTATCGGATGTAGCCGGAGTTATGGAATTTGATTTTTTATTAATCGAAATACTAAAATAAAATGGAAAGAATTCTTTATTCAGTTTACGACCCAATTACATTTTTGTTTACAACACACCAATACTTTGAAGATTGGGAAACTATTCCAGAAAATGTAACTACAATTATATTGGAAAATTCAAACAGCTGGACCAAAGCTAAATTTGATATCAACGGGCAATTTTGGTTTGAATCTGCAACAGCGCAGGAAATTGCAGACAGAAATAAAATTTTAATCGATAGTCTTAGCGCCGATTACCGCGGAAGAATTAACGCTATTGTTCTTCCATATCTTCCAGATCTGGTTATTGATGCTATTCCAATTCCTCAGCATATATTATTACAAAGATCGGCTTTGCAATCCGAATGTGATCTCTTGATAAAAGAAATCGATCCGAACCAATCAATGTCTAAGCCTGGGCAGGTTAAAACACAAAAATAAGTTATGCTGACAACTATAAAAATCTTCTTTTTAAGAAATCTTCTTGCATTCTACACTGGGACAATGTTTGTGAAACTGAAATCTTCTATTGTTCTGGGAGCATCGGTTTCGCCATTCGTTTATGTTCTTGACGGCATTAATGCTTGGAGTTTATTAAACAGGGATTACATTTTTGCAGTACTTCTGGCTATCACGATAGATCATTTTATCGGAACTATTTACCACGGGTTCAAGGCTCGAGATTTTACCATTAAAAAGAATATTATCGGTCTTACTACGAAGTTAGGTCTTTGCGTAATGAACGGTGTGCTTTTCGAACTACTGAACGGAATGACGGTTAATCATAAATGGCTCTATGATTATCTGATGCTGGTGACCAGGCTTATTGTTTTCCTTTATCCTGCTGGCAGTGCAATGGTGAATTCTAGCAAGCTAACTAATGGCGTTTTCCCGCCAGTCGGAATAATGGACTGGATTAAAGATTTTCAAAAAAACTTAAATATAAAACAATTAAAAGAAAAAGCAGATGGACAAACCGACTCAACAGAGAATCCAAGCTCTTCATCCAACGGTTAGAGATGAGGTCTTAAAAATAATAGGAGAATGCGACAAAGCCTTAATCGGAAAAGCAAAAGTAAGAATCACTCAAGGACTTCGAACTGATGCAGAACAGGCAGCATTATATGCTCAAGGCCGAACTGCTGCAGGGCCAAAAGTAACCAATGCCAAAGCTGGCCAATCTATCCACAATTATGGTTTTGCAGTTGACATCTGCCTGATTATCGACGGCAAGGTTGCTTCATGGGAAACCGCTAAAGATTGGGACAATGACGGAGTCGCAGACTGGATGGAATGTGTCGCAATCTTCGCGCGTTACGGATGGACGTGGGGCGGTTCTTGGAAAACCTTCAAGGATATGCCACACTTTGAAAAGCGAGGATTGACATGGCAAGCCCTTTCAAAAAAGAAAAAAGATAAAGCCGGTTATGTAATTGTTTAAGCAAAAGACAGCATCGTTTTCTTGTCATCAGGAAAACGATTTTTAAAATTTTATCCTATGAAAAATCTATTTTTGACCATTTTGTTAGCTTCAACAATATGGTCGTGCAGCTCCAGAAAAACTAATCGAAGTAAAACAGAACAAAAGTCAGAATCAAAAATAGAAGCATCACTAGAATCATCTGCCAAAGCTGAAATTGAAACGCAAAATGATATAAAAAAGGAAAGCTCATCTTTTACCGAAAATGATATTTCTGAAACTGCAGTTGAAGCTGAACCTATAGATGCTGCTTTGCCCATGGAAAAAACAGAAGTTGTTGAAGGAAATAAAAAAACAACGACTTGGAAAAATGCCAAAGTAAAAGAAAGCTCAAAAATTGATAAGTCAAAAAAGGAAGAAAAAGAATATCAAGTTGATTTGTCGACAAAAAACGAAAATCAAGAATTTATTTTAAAAAGTAAACTAAAAGCAAAGGAGGAATCATTATCTAAAGCAGATTCAAAAGAAACTGACGCAAAAAGAGGCTTTAATCTCTGGTGGCTTCTATTGATGATTATTCCGGCCGGATTATATGTTTACTGGAAATCCAGAGATTAAATAAATTTGCTCGATACATAATAGTAGCGTATATTTGCTTCATGGAAAGTTTTGATATAAAAGCTGCGGTAATAAAGATCCTTGATGATTTCGGAATGTCAGGAGTAAAGGCTGCTGAGATTATGGGTGTAACTCATACAACATTCAGAAGTAAAAAGAATGATAACAATACCAGCCATTCTTTTAATAAAAAAAATCTCGAAGATTTAAAAAAATATATCATAGAAAAGACAAAGGCGCTGTAAAAAGCGCCTTTTTTTATTTATGTTCGAGCAAAATTAAATACGGCCTTGTTAAAGCCATCTCTTTTATCTTATCAATAAAATTATGGTAGTGCTTCCATGATGTTGCAAAATGATATTCAACATAAAATGTACTGTCGAATGCAACTAAAGATCCTTCGTAATCTTTCTCCAAAGTATGTACAAATAATATCATCTCACTTTCAGCAGACGGCGTAACAGTTTTTTTAACCCTGAATTTCACGACATTTCTCATAGCTCAATAATTTAGATTGCAAAATTATGAAATAGAGTATTCCTACAACAAATGTTAATCCTAAAATATTTGTATTTTAAATTGCAAAATCAGCCTTAGATTTGTTGTCCCTTAAAATGCTCAAATATGAAAGTGATCAGGATGCACGATAGCGAAACATTAGAATTTTACACAGCCAATATTGAAACTGCATTAAGCCTTCCATTTGTAGAAGGCGGTGTTTCGGCTGGATTTCCTTCGCCTGCTGATGACTTTCTTGAAAATGAATTAGATTTCAACGCGACTTTTATTAAACATCCGAATTCGACTTTTTACGCAAAGGTAAAAGGCAATTCGATGAAAGATGTAGGCATCTGCAACGGAGATATCATGGTCATTGATAAATCATTGGAGCCAAAAAACGGTGATATAGCGGTATGCTATCTTGATGGAGAATTTACGGTAAAGACGATACTTATCGAAAAAGACGTTGTTTGGCTCGTTGCTGAAAATGAAGCTTATGTTCCGATTAAGGTCACGGCCGAAAATGAGCTGCTAATCTGGGGGATAGTTATTAATGTAATTAAATCTTTCAGGTGATGTTTGGGCTTGTAGACTGTAATAATTTTTATGCTTCCTGCCAGCGAGTTTTCGAACCTTCGCTTAATGGCAAGCCTATTGCCATATTGTCAAACAATGATGGCTGTGTAATCGCGCGGTCTAATGAGTGCAAGCCGTTTGTTCCGATGGGAGCGCCAGCTCACCAGTACAAAGATATTTTTGAAAAAAATAATGTGCATGTCTTTTCTTCCAACTACGCGCTTTATGGCGATATGTCGAAAAGAGTAATGTCGACGCTTTCAGAATTCACTCCAGATCTTGAAGTCTATTCAATCGACGAGGCTTTCTTGAAATTTATCGGTTTTGAAAATTTCGACTTGCACGAACATGGAAGGGCGATTCACAAAAAAGTTTTGAAATGCACCGGAATTCCCGTTTCAGTTGGAATTGCGCCGACGAAAGCTCTCGCAAAAATTGCAAATAAGATTGCGAAGAAATTTCCAGATCGAACTGGCAATGCTTACGTAATCGACAATGAAGAAAAAAGAATCAAGGCTTTGAAGTGGACAAAGATAGGCGATGTTTGGGGAATTGGAAGACAGCATGCAAAAAGGCTGATAGCGTTAAATATTACCGATGCCTATAAATTCAGCCAAATGAATGATGATTGGGTTCGTAAAAATATGACAGTGGTAGGCTTGCGATTGAAGCATGATTTGATGGGAATAAGTTCAATTGACTTTGAAGAAATTAAGCCAAAACAGAATATCGCATGCACGCGAAGTTTTGAAAATATGCTTTCACATAAAAAAGACTTGCGCGAGCGGATTTCTACCTATGCCGGAACCGTTGCGGAAAAACTGCGAAACGACAAGCTGCACACTAATTCTATTGATGTTTTCATAATGTCAAATCCTTTCAGGCAGGATAAGGAGCAGTATTACCGTTCCGTCAGGATTAAGACTGAATTTCCAACCAATTCAACTTTTGAAATTAACAGGCTTGCTATTCTGGCGCTTGAAATGATTTTCAGGGATGGCATAGATTATAAGAAAGCTGGCGTAATTGTCGGTGCGATCACGCCCGCTGACAATTTCCAGATGAGGATATTCGGAGGCGAAAACCCAAAGCATCAAGATGTTTTGAAGGTAATTGACCGCCTGAATAGAAAAATAGGAAATACTAAAATTAGATTTGGAAGCCAGAGCCTGAAAAGAAAATGGAAGATGCGCAGGGAAAGATTATCTCCGTCCTACACAACGAGATGGGATGATCTGATTGTTGTTAATTGCAAATAGATTTCATAACTTTAGGTAAAAAGAAATTATGTGCTACTATTTCCAACAGATGGCATCTCTGAAAAAGCTTGAAAAGATATTTAAGGCAATGATGGATGATCCTGAAGAATTCATGACTTCAGCAGAATATAATGGGTTTACGCATCCAGATACTCCAATAATTACCTATGAGGATCCTGGAAAGATTGTAAATGCACAATGGGGATTGGTGCCATTTTTTGCCAAGGATAATCCGAAGGAGTTTTGGAAGAAATCTAACACTCTCAATGCAAAGATAGAAACCGTCGATACAAAAAAATCTTTTAAGCATTCTCTGGACAATAGGTGCTTGGTTCTTGCAACTGCTTTTTATGAGTGGAAGCATGTCGGAAAGGAAAAAGTGAAGCATATTATCTACGCGAAGGATAACGAGCCTTTTGCTTTTGCCGGCCTTTGCCAGCCAGTTATCAATAACGGCGAGGTCAAATTTACCTACACGATACTTACAACTGAAGCCAACGAGTTGATGGCAGAAATCCACAACAGCAAAAAGCGAATGCCGGTAGTCTTGCGAAAAGAAGAGGAACAGCTTTGGCTCAAAGGCGAGTCGATGGAAATCTACCATAATAGAAAAGAGGTTCAGCTTGTGGCCGAACCTCTAGACAATATGCCTTTGCAGTTATTTTGATTTTCTTTTAAACATGTCAATCTGTTTTTTTGCTGCCATTTCTTCAGCAGTCATTTCAGGCTTCCCAGTTTTCTTTTTATCTTCAGCAGTGAGAAATTCAGCTTCTGGAAATTCTTCTTCGTCTAAAAATGCCAGAGATACATGCAGGCCCTGCTCATCTTCATAAATATAATCGAAGATATTGCAAAGCTCGATATATGCGTCAATCCTTTGCAAAATATGATCGTTGTTTTTTGCTTCTTCTTCAGATAAGCCTAGGGTAGTTTCAAGCAAGATATCGTTTGGAAGCTTCGTATTCCAATTTGGAAAGCTTGGCAGTCCGTCAGGCCGTTCAAATTCTTCATCTGATTTTTCAAATACTGAAAGTTCTGCAATTCCGCTTTTGATCAGTTTGCGTATCTCATGCCATTGGAGATCTATATCGCTGGTTTTCCTGATGGATTTTTTTGGAATCTTAAATTGTACTTTGTAATAATCCATAATTATCATTTTAATCAAAATATACTTCTATGTCTTTTCTATCAGAATCAACAATGATCCTGCTGCTGAATTCCTTAAAATAATCTGCCATGAATCTTTTTATTTCAGTTTTATCTGTATCATAGCTTGGAGCATTCTTTTCTTCAAATTGTAAAGTGATATAACAGGCTTTCAGTATGTGGGTTTTCAGTTCTTCATCTATATAATCCCATCCAGAATCCAATTCACAGCCGAAATATTCTACTTCGGTTCTTTCGCTAGCTAGGCGTTCAGCAATAAAATCCCGCAACCCGTTTTCTTCTGGAAGCGGACAGAGATCGCATTTTAAAATTACAGTATGGCAGTTTTCATTCATAACTTTATGATTTTGTGAACTAAAGTTATATAGTAATTATTTAAAAAAGCGTTTTTTTAAATAATATTAACTGCCAACTTTTATAGTTTTTAGAAAATCTCTTTCCCTTTTCTTTTTATGGACCAGATATACTCTATTGGTGATATTTGGAGACCGATGGCTGGCCATTGTTTGTGCAAGATTATCCGGAGCATTGCTTATTTGATATTGTTTTGAATCCAATTTGTCCAAGAACAGATGCTTTAAGGCATAAAAATCAGCGGTTATTTCTCGATTGAATAATGTTTTGAATTTTATTTTTACATGGCGGCGCCAGCGTATTGAAATCTGGCGCGCAGCGATAGCGACTTTCCCCGGCTTCAAACCTTTGCTGAATAAATAATCCTCTTCGGATTTGCATTCTTTTATAACTTCTCGCCAAAAAGGCAATGCATCGATCATAATGACTTTTACTTCTTCAACATACTGATCGCCTTTTTTAATCAGGACTTTATATTCCTGATTTTTCAAATCCACATCTTTTTTCTGGACCAAAAATAATTCTGTTGTTCTGGCTCCGGACATGTGGAAAATCATTCCATAACGGTAAAATTCATAGTAATGCTCTTCCAGAAATTCCATGACATCGGCGAAATCATCTTCCTGAAGAACTTCCCTGATTTTAGTAACTATGCTTTTTTTCTTAAATAGCTTAAATGGATTTGTTTCTACGCATCCATATTCGAAAAGTTCCGTGAATATCTTTGCCATGTACGAAAGAAACTTGTTATATGAGGCATCAGGAAGATTCAAATAAGATAGCGTCTCCTTGACCTCTGAAAGCTTTAAGTCTTTTATTGCAATTGAATCAAAATGCAGTTCTTTGAGTGCTTTTACAAACCTGTTCTTTGCCTGCTTCACATCAGGAAATGGATTTGTATTTCTCTTTGCCTTGTTTTTTAAAGCAGATTCCAGAATCTTATCCCATGCCAATTCTATGGCATCAGCAGAATTCAAATCAGGATTTAATTTGGCAGTTTCTACAGTTTTTTGTTCTGGCAGCATGTACTGCTTAGTGATTGGATTATAGCTTTTTTCTTCAAAAAGTTTTGGAATCTCATCAAGGTACAATTGAGCTGCCGCTTTTCTGAGTTCCAATGTTTGAAACTTGTTGAGCTTTTTTCTGTATGGAAAACCTTTAGGATATTTTTCTTTGAAATTAGGATCAAAGAAATTGCATTGGACATACCAGGACTTTTTAAGCGCAGCTTTTCCTGTAATTGTTTTCCAATTGTCTGGCGATACCCATACGTCCGTGTATGAGCAATCAAAAAGAAGTTGTTTCATGATGTGTGTAGTTACATTGCCGATTACATTGTCGTTTTGCAGCTACACGTCTCGAAAGTGAGTTTGAAATAAAAAGCCTAAAACCAACTTGGGAGAGGTTTTAGGCTTTAAGTGGTACCTCCAGGGATCGAACCAGGGACACATGGATTTTCAGTCCATTGCTCTACCATCTGAGCTAAGGTACCGTTACAATTTTGAGTATTACTACTTGCTGATTGCGGGTGCAAATATAGGAGCTTTTTTGAGTTATCCAAAACATTTTTTTAAAAAAATCAATTCGTACCTTTGCAAAATCAAATAAACGAATATGCTTTTAGCGATTGATATCGGAAATACAAGAATTAAAGGTGCTGTTTTTGAGAAGGATAACGTGATCGAAAATTTTGTTTTCTCCAAAAGTGAGCTCGAAAAAAAAATCGAAAATATTTTAAAAATTTTTCCAAAAGTGCAGGATTTGGTTGTTGCTTCGGTTGGAAATCTGTCCAAAAATGATTTTTTGAATTTTGAAAAAAGCTTAAAAGTTCATTTTATTTCAAATGAAGACGTTTTTCCCTTCGAAAATAAATATGCAACGCCAAAAACTTTAGGAATTGATCGTGCCGTTTTAGCTTCTGGAGCGGTTTTGCGGTTTCCTAAACAGAACAGATTGGTAATTGATGCGGGAACTTGCATTACTTACGACTTTATAGACGCAGACGATAATTATCTCGGAGGTGCCATTTCTCCTGGGTTTCGCCTACGATATGAAGCGCTTCATAATTTTACGGCGAAGCTTCCGTTATTAAAATTAGAGAATCCTGATCATTTTATAGGAAATTCTACGCAACAGTCTATTCATTCTGGTGTTGTAAACGGAATGATTCACGAAATCGACGGATTTATAAATCAATATAAGGAGGAATATAAGAAATTTACAATAATTTTAACGGGTGGCGACACAGAATTTTTGGCTAAACGATTAAAAAATACCATATTTGCCAATTCAAATTTCCTATTGGAAAGCTTGAACCATTTATTTCAATACAAAATCACAAATGATTAAAAAAATTATAGTAAGCTTTAGTTTGCTTTTTTCGCTAGCCGCTGTCGCACAGCAAGAAGGAACAGCTTCTCCATATTCATACTACGGAATTGGCGATGTAAGATTTAAAGGAACTGCTGAGACAAGATCTATGGGAGGCTTGAGCATTATTCCAGACAGTATTCACATAAATCTTCAAAATCCTGCTGCATATTCAGCATTGAGGCTTACGACTTTTTCGGTTGGAGGAAGTTTTAATGTGACAAACTTTAAGACAAATTCCGATAAAGATCAAGGACAGAGAACTACGCTAGACTATCTTGCTGTAGCTTTTCCGGCGGGTAAATTGGGTGTTGGGTTTGGTTTGATTCCTTATTCTTCTGTAGGCTATAAAGTAAGATCGGGTTCAAATACAACAACTGATCCTTACCATGCTTATTCTGGAGAAGGCGGAATGAATAAAGTTTTTCTTGGCGCTGGTTATAAAATTAGCTCAAAATTCAGCATTGGTGTTGATTTCAACTATAATTTCGGTAACGTAGAAACTAAAAATATTTGGTCGCAAGACATTCAATACAGCACAAGAGAGCTTAATACTTCTGATTTGAGCGGTTTCAATATCAATACTGGCGTTATTTTCAATACGAAGATTAAGAAGAAATATGACTTTTATGCGAGCGCAACTTACACGCCAGAAAGTACATTGAGTTCTGACAATACAAGGCAATTGGCAACAGTAATTGATTATCAAGGTGCTGAAGGCGTTGTAGAATCAAGGGATCTTGTTGTTGGAGATACAGATTTGAAATTACCAAGCAAATACTCTTTCGGTGCTGGTTTTGGTAAAAAAACAGAATGGTTTGTTGGTGCGGAAGTGACTTTGCAACAAAGCAGCAAGTTCGGAAATCGTTATAATGACATTACAAACGTGTCTTATAAAGACGCTGAAAAATATACAATTGGTGGTTATTTTGTTCCAGAATATAATTCTTTTACAAGCTATTGGAAGAGAATTACTTATAGAGCCGGTTTGAAATATGAGAACACAGGATTGGTTATTTCAGATGTGCCAATTAAAGATTATGGATTTACGTTAGGTTTAGGATTGCCTGTCGGAGGTGCAATTTCTAACTTGAACTTGGGATTTGAATATGGAAGAAGAGGAACAACAGAAGCCAATCTTGTCAAAGAAAATTATGCAAATATATTCTTGAGTCTTTCATTAAGTGACAGGTGGTTTGTAAAAAGAAAATATGACTAAATTCAGATTAAATAGAAATTCGGCTTTATTGCTTTTGACGGTAATTTTGAACTGCAGCGCTTTGTTCGCCCAGAAACCAAATTGCTCTCAAAAGCTTTTGGCTTTTGAAGAAGGATCTAAAGAACAAGATTTTACTGAAGTCTATGCTTCTTTTTTAGAGTTGAAAAAGCTGTGTCCTGAAGAATCAGTTTTTATTGCTGCAGAAAAAATATTAGACCAGCGTGTAACAAGCGCAAGTGCTTCAGATGCTAAAAATCAGATGATTCAAAAGCTGGTTGCTGTTTATGATGAACATGATAAGGTTTTTCCAAATAATAAAAACGGAAACAGGATTAGTAAAGCGTTGCTTCTTTTTGACAACAAGCAAGGCTCTTCAGGTGAAATTTTTACGTTTTTAGACCAAGCATTTAAAACAGATAACGCTAGTTTCACAAGTCCGAATCTTTTGAATATTTATGCTAATTTGGTTGTTGCACAATATAATTCTGAGGAGAAAAAATTATCTGTAGATCAATTGCTGGAAAAATTAGACCAAATTCAAGAAAAAACACAATCTGAATCTAAGAAAGTGGAAAGCTTGAAAGATAATCTTGAACTGAAAGCACAAACAGAATCTTTATCTGCGGAAGATAAGAGCCTGTTGCAAAATGCAAAAACTACACTTAGAGAATTCGGATTAGTATCTGGAAATCTAAACGGAAATCTAAATAAAATTGTTGATTGTGAAAAGTTAGTAGCTTTTTATGAAAAAGGATTTGAGAAAAATGCTGAAAATGTACTTTGGCTTGAACGTGCTTCTGAAAGGCTGAATGCGAAAAAATGCAATACAGATCTTTATGTAAAAGTTACTGAAAAATGGAATGCTTTAAGTCCAACTGCAAAATCGGCTTATGATTTGGCAATTATTGCAAGAAAAAATAGAGACAAAGAAAAAACGATCGAATATTTTATGCAGTCGGCATCATTGCAAAAAGATGCTGATAAAAAATCTGATCTTTTTTATTTAATTGCGACGACTTACGGAAATACGGACAAGCCAAAAGCGAGAGAATTTGCTAAGAAAGCGATTCAGGCGAAGCCATCTTCTGGCAAATCTTATATCTTTTTGGCACAGCTTTATGCAAACAGTTCTAACGACTGCGGGAAGGATGATTTTGATAAAAGAGCGGTTTATTGGCTTGCGGCAACCACAGCAAAACAAGCTGGAGTTGTGGAGCCTGCTTTGAAAAAATCTGCAGATCAGTTGATGGATGATTTTAATAAAAAGGCGCCTTCGAAAAAAGAAATTTCTCAAGCGAAAAGAAAAGCTGGCGAGCAGATTTCATATGATTGCTGGTTGGGCGAATCGGTTAGCATTCCAAAATTGTAATATGATTTTTTCTAAGAAAATAATACTGAATCTTCTTTTTGCTGTAATTCTGGCGACACTTTTCTCTTGTGAAAGCAATTTCAAGGACGTTCAGAAAATCAACGTGGCGAATTTTGCTCCGATGGGCGAATCAGACACAATTAATATAAAGTATACAGATTCCGGAAGAGTTAAGGCGATTTTAGTGGCTCCAAAAATGCTTGATTTTGGCAATGTGGCTTTTCCTTACACAGAATTCCCAAAAGGCGTTGATGTGACGCTTTATGATACAAAACAGCAAAAAAGCTATATCAGATCTGATTATGCCATAAGATATGCTGGTACAGATATTATTGATCTTCAAGGAAATGTAAAGATAACTTCCAGCGACGGAAAATTTCTGGAAACCACACAATTATATTACGATCAAAAAAGAGAATGGTTTTTTACAGAAAAAAAATGCAAGCTGACCTTAGGAAACGGCAATGAATTTTACACAAAAGGTTTTGATGCCAGCCGTGATTTCAACGATATCAGCGGACAGGCATTTTTTGGAGAAGGCCAAGCAAACGATTTTTAATTCCCCCACATAATGACTTATTTAAAATACATTCAATATTTTTATCTTATCGCGGCAGTTCTTTTTGCTGTCGACGGATTTATGCAACTTGGTTCTGAAGAAAGAAGTCCTTGGATTAGCTTTTTCTTTGCTGCAATTGCGCTTTTTATGTTTTTCTTCCGCAGAAGATTTGCGAAAAAATTTGAAAACCAGCAAAAAGGACAGAAATAGTTCCTTGTAAATCTATAAAATTTTTGAAAATCGTTTTTCAGTTTGCTTTATTTTGCTGACTTGAGCCCGATATTCAAAAAAAACTTCATCTTTCTTAGAAAATATAAGTATACTGCTTTTATTATTAAATAGATAATTGTATTTTCGCCCTCTGAATTCTAAAATGAACACTAAAAAATGGCAGTTTTATCAAAAATTAGACAACGATCATTACTTCTTATATTTGTTATTGGTTTTTGCTTATTAGCATTTGTCGTAGGAGATTTAATCAATAGCGGCGGTTTCAAGCAAACTTCAAAATATGTCGGAACGATCAATGGAGAAGATATTTCTTTTGAAGATTTTAGAGCAAAAGTTGATGCAGCTGAAAAAGGCGGGCAAGGAATTACTTCAATTCAAGCCGCTAACCAAGTTTGGAATCAAGAAGTTTCAATCGCTTTGCTTTCTGAGCAATTTGAAAAACTAGGAATCAGAGTAGGTGAGAGCCATATCTTTGAAATTCTTAAACAAAGCCAAGAGATTGGTCAAAATCCGCAATTTCAAAATGCTGCTGGACAGTTTGATCCTCAAAAATTCAAAGAATTTTTCCAATCAAGCCCTGAATTGGCTATGCAATTGGTAGAGAGAGAGAAACAAGCAGAATTGAATGCTAAGTTCATGATCTATAATGCGATGGTAAAGGGAGGTCTTGTAACTACTGACCAAGATGGAAAATTCCAATACCAAGCTGAAAATGACAAAGTAACTTTTGATTATGTTGCTTATCCTTTTTCAAATGTAAAAGACAGCGATGTTCCAGTTTCTGATGACGAGATTGTTGCTTACATGAGAAAAAACGAGAAAAAATTCAAAGCTGACGAAACTCGTGAATTAGAATATGTAGTTATTGAAGACAAACCTTCTGCGGCTGACGAAAAAGAAGTGGAATCTAATATTCAAAAATTAGCTCCAGAATTTAAAAATGCTGCAAACAATCAAGAATTTGTAGATGCTAATTCTGATATCAAATACGATTCTACTTATATCGCTAAAAAAGATCTTCCTGCCCAATTTGCTGAGCAATTATACAATTTGCCTTCAGGTGAAGTTTTTGGCCCATATATCTTTAACGGATATTATGCCATAAGTAAATCTTTAGGAAGACAGTCAGGAATCAATGCTAAAGCAAGCCATATTCTTTTGGCTTACAAAGGAGCAATGAGAGCAAATCCATCTGTTACAAGAACTAAAGAAGAAGCACAAGCAAAAGCTAATGAGTTATTAGCACAAGTAACTGCAAATCCAGGTTCTTTTGCAATGTTGGCTTCAACAAATTCTGATGATTCTTCTAGCCAGCAAGGTGGTGATTTGGGTGTTTTCTCAAAAGGACAAATGACTCCAAAATTCAATGATTTCGTATTCGGAAATCCAATTGGCAAAATTGGTTTAGTAGAAACGGAATTTGGATACCATATCATTAACGTTACAGATAAGCAAGATGGCGTTCGTTTGGCAACAATCGCACAAAGAATTGAGCCTTCTGAAGCGACAAGCAATGATATCTTTACAAAAGCTACTAAATTTGAAATGGAAGCTGCTGAAAAAGACTTGAAAACGGTTGCAAAAACTATGGGCTTGACAGTGCAGCCTTCGGCAAACGTAAAAGCTTTAGATGAAAGCTTTGGAATGTTCCAAAATCAAAGAGCTGTCGTAAGATGGGCTTATGACAAAAAAACTTCTGAAGGTGATGTAAAAAGATTCAATGTGCCAAATGGCAACTTGATCGTGAAATTGAAAAAAATCAACGAAGAAGGCTTACAGCCAATTGCAACTGCAAGATTAGTTGTGGAGCCAATCTTGAAAAAAGAGAAAAAGACAGAAAAAATCAAAGCAATCTTGAAAGGAGCTACTTTGGAAGAAGCGGCTAAAGCGGCTAAAGTTTCTGTAGCAACTGCAACTGATTTGACTTTGCAAAATGCTAGCTTGGCTGGTTTTGGTTTCGAGCCAAAAGTAGTTGGTGTGGCTTTCGCAACTCCTGCAAACAAAACAACTGACGTTATCGAAGGAAACGGCGGTGTTTACAGAATCAAAACTAAGAGCGTTGCAAAAGCACCAGCTTTGAAAGATTTCACAGCTTACACAAGCAGATTGAAAGGGCAAAACGCTTCAGCTGTTGGAAGAATTATTCCTGCGTTGAAAGAACTTGCTACAATCAAAGACAACAGACTTGACTTCGGATTCTAATATCTGAATAATATCCATAAAAAAATCCCGTTCACTAGCGAACGGGATTTTTTGTTTTTATATGTTTTTGAATTTAGAATATTCAAAATCTAGCTTGATATTTATAGAATCATCTCTTCGTAAGACAGAATGGTTTCAAAACCTTTTCCTTGGAAATAAGTCTTAGGGTTTTCTTCGGAAGCCACCATTACAAAATCGCCTCCCCAAGCCCCCAGGCTTTTAATGCTTCCTTTGAAATCTTTAAAATAAGTTTCTTTTACTGTTGGAGTTTCTAGTATTGCGCTCATGATTTTTTCATGTTCTGTCAATAATTTCTCAAATTGGTTTAGATTTTCAGCTTTCAAAATTTCAGAAGTAAGATTGCTGATTGTTGAAACAGTTTCTGAAATACTGTTCTTTTTGGATCTATACGATGCAATGGCGCTTTTGCTATTTTGCTTTTTATTGAGATAGACAAAATAGATATGTTTCGAAAAACTTGGATTAAAATCTGCTTTTTCTACTAAAGAATTGCCGTTATCAAGCCAGTAAATTATCGGGAAGTTATTTTGTGCATTCGCAATGTCATAACCGCTTCCTCCAAAACTATTTTTAAGCAGTTTAAAAGCGTCAACTCTTGTCCATTGGGCAATATTATTGATTAGCGTAGAAGAAGTTCCCAAGCCCCAGTTTTTAGGAAATGTAAGCTGTGTTGTAACTTTATAGCCTTTTGAATCTTCTAGGAAACTTGGATTAAGCAAAAAGGCTTCGTGCAGAATTTCTATCAAAGTATTTTTTGTAGCTTCTTCTTCAGAAAATTTTTCCTTTTTTTGGATGCTTTCAAAATCGATTATCGCTTCAAACCAAATCTTTTTGTCACAATCAAAGCTTTTCCAAATAATCTGATTGTTTTTAGATTCTTCTACAATAAGGTCTTGTCCAAATTTTGTGGGCAGCGCCAAAGCTTTTGCACCGTCGAGGACAACATATTCTCCTGAAATCAGAAGTTTCCCATTACTGTAAAAGGTTTGTTTCATAGCTGAATCTGGACTTAATTTAGCGCCGATTTCCTTAAGCTTTCAATATAATTTGCAACTGCAGCGTGCGAAACTGAATTATTTCTGAAATGATCCACAATCAATTGTCTTTCTTCATCAGAAGCTTCAAATTGATTGATGATATTCCCAAGGTGCATTTTCATGTGCCCGTCCTGAATTCCGGTAGTCGTAAGCGAACGCAAGGCGGCAAAGTTTTGCGCTAAACCTGCTACGGCAACAATCTGCATCAGTTCTTTAGCAGAAGGTTTTTCTAGCATTTCCAAAGCTACTTTTACCAAAGGATGCAAAGTCGTCAAGCCGCCGACGGTCCCCAAAGCCAAAGGAATTTCGATCCAAAAACTGAAAATCCCGTTCTCAATTTTTGCATGTGAAAGGCTTGAATATTTTCCGGATTTTGAAGCGTAAGCATGTACCGCAGCTTCAACGGCACGAAAATCATTTCCAGTAGCCAAAACTACGGCATCGACTCCGTTCATGATTCCTTTGTTGTGCGTAACAGCGCGATAAGGCTCGACTTCTGCAATTTGGACAGCTCTCACAAATTTTTCTGCAAAGTCATGGGAAGTATCGTTTTTATCTTCATTCAAAGCTTCCGCAGGACAAGAAACTTCGGCACGGACAATGCAATCTGTCACATAATTGGACAAAATGCTCATCACGACTTGTATGTTTTTTTCTTCTTCTGTAAATAAATCGTAAGCTTGGGCTTCTGATTTTAAAGTCTTTGCAAATTGTTCCAAGCAAGAATTTATGAAATTCGCGCCCATAGAATCTTTAGTCTCAAAAGTGGCATGAAGCTGGAAATAATTTGGAAGAAGATCTGTTTTGTCTTTTAATAAAATATCTAAAATGCCACCGCCACGCTTTTGCATGTTTTTCGTAATGCTTTCCGTTTCGGTAAAAAAGCGATCTTTTATACTATTGAAAAACTCTTCTAGTTTAGAAGGATTTCCATTGTAGATGAAATGCACTTGCCCGATTTTTTCAGTATTCAAAACTGTTGCTTTGAAACCGCCGCGTTCTGACCAAAATTTAGCCGCTTTGGCCGCTGCTGCAACCACAGAACTTTCCTCAATCGCCATCGGAATTGTATAATATTTTCCGTTGATCAAGAAATTTGGTGCGACGCCAAGTGGCAGATAAAAATTGGTAATCGTATTTTCTATGAATTCATCGTGCAGCTGTTGCAGTTTTGCATCACTGTTCCAGTAGTTTTTGATTACAGAAATTGACTCTTCAGGATTTGAAAAATATTCAGCAGCAATCCAGCGTATCTTTTCTTCTTTGGATAATTTTGAGAATCCGGCAATGGGCTTATTCATTAGTTTTGATCTTAAATGAAGGAGCAAAGATACGCTTTAGCGCTTATTTTTCCATTAAAAATTCTGGATTACGAATTCACTTCTTCGGTTCAGTTCATGCTGTTCTTCATCGCAAGAATCTTCAGGAACGCAACGAACGATTGGGCGGGTTTCTCCATATCCTTTTGCCGAAACTCGGTCTGATTCAATCCCTTTGCTGATAAAATATCTTCTTGTAGATGCGGCACGTTTTTCTGAAAGCACATTATTGTAAGCATCGCTGGCGCGGACATCGGTATGAGAGCCAATTTCTACAGTCATCTTTGGATACTTTTTCATGATTTCGATAACTCGGTTCAAGATAGGTTTCGACTCCTTACGGATGTACCAAAGATCATAATCAAAATAAATTGGGTCTGTTTTAATCATCAGCCTGTCATTGTCCTGAACTACGTCTTTTTCTTTTTCCATAAGATGGTCGATGCGCTCCTGTTTCTTGGCTTTGGCAATTTTATCTTCGCGTTTTTTGGCTATCTGTTCCTCTGTTAATGTTTCTTTGTCAGAGTTTGCTACAGATTTTAAGGCAATTGAACCGTCATTGATTTTGTTTCTGTCCTTAAATAATTTAAGGCTTTTTGTTCCGTCTAGATATTCTTCTTTTGAGGCAATAATAATGTAGTCGGCTTCGCAAGGAACAGTAAATGAGAACTTTCCTTCTGCATCAGTTTCAATTCTTTGAATTTCTTTTTTGTCTATGTCTTGAAGAACAACAGTCGCTTTTACAAGTATAATTTTCGAGTCAATATCCGTAATCAGGCCTTCAATTGTCTGCTTGCAATCTTCGATAACTAACGGCTTGATTTCCTTTATTTGATAAATGTCGTCATTCCCTTTTCCGCCTGGACGGTTGGAAGCAAAATAGCCTTCCTTGGTTTCGAAATTCATGTTGAAAGAGAAATCGTCATAGCCTGAATTTACAGGAAAACCGACATTATTTGGCTTTTCAAATTTTCCATTGCTGAATTCAGATACGAAAACATCCATCGAGCCAAATCCGTGATGTCCGTTTGAAGAAAAATAAAGCTTTCCGTCATTTGAAATAAAAGGAAATTGCTCTTTGTGGATCGTATTGATTACGGGTCCTAAATTTTTAGGAATTCCGAATTTTCCGCCATTGATTTCTACAGAAAAAATGTCAAAAGAACCGAGTGTTCCAGGCATATCAGAAGCAAAATAAAGTATTTCTTCGTCTTCGCTCAAAGCTGGATGTTCAGTCGAATAATTTGGACTGTTGAAAGGAAGCGCCGTAATATTTGTCCATTGTCCTTTCTTGAATTCTGCTTTATAAAGTTGCAGATGCGAAATCATGTTTTTGTCTTTCGTCGGATTGTTTCGAGTGAAATACATCGTCTTTCCGTTTTTGGTAAAAACTGCATTCGATTCGTGCATTCTGGTGTTTATGGACTTTGAAAAATCTTCTGAAATAGAATCTCCCGATTTTGCATTAAAAACAGGAATTGTATAGAAATCTAGATAGTTTTCACCATTCCAGCGATAGGTTTTTTTCTCTTTCGTAGGAGAAGAATAAATGAGTCTTTCGCCATATTTTACAGCTCCGAAATCTGAATTTTTTGTATTTATGGCTAAATTTTCAATTTCAAAACGATCGCCAATTCCGGCTATGTTTTCAAGTGTTTTTACGTCCTTATCAAAAACTTTTACGCTTCCTTTGGCAACTATAATTCTAGTTCTGGACAGAGAATCTGCTTGAGCATACTTCCCTACAGCTTTTAAAGTATGAATATATCTGAAGTAATATTCATCAGTAATGTACTTTGGATTTTTTTTGATCATCGTTTTGTACCATTTTCCAGCATTTTCCAAGTCATTGGTATAATAGTAAGAATCGGCTAAATTCTTAGTAACTTCCAAGCTGTTGTCATCCTTGGCAATTTTTTCATACATAGGAATGGCTTCGCTGTAAAAAGCGCGGTCGAAATATTCATTCGCAAGTTTCACTTCAGGAGTCTGTCCAAAACTGTACTGAACTGAAAATAATATCGTGAGTAAAAGTAATAGTCTTTTCATGTTTTTCATTTTAGAAGAATCGTGGTGATTTATCATATCCTTTTTTGAAGAAGTCTAAATCAAAAAGCAGAAAGACTTCGTGCGTGCCGGAATTAAATTCGCCTAAATTGGAAAGTGTGTAATCATAAGCATAACCAACGCGCAATTCTGGCGTGATTTTTATGTTGAACAAGCCACTCACCGCATCATCTAAACGGTAAGAAGCGCCGAGTTCAAAGCGATCATTGAACAAGAAATTGGCAGAAACGTCTAAAGTTACCGGAGCACCTTTTACGCCTTTTGCCATGAAAGAAGGCTTGAATTTTAAGTTTTGATTTAATTGGAAAACATAACCGCTCGTTAAAAATATGTGTATGTTTTCAGAACCAAAACGGCTGATTCCATCGCGTTCTTCGATATGTTTTGTAGAAAGCAAATTTGGAGCAGAAAGACCTACATAATATTTGTCAGTAAAATAAAAAGCTCCGGCACCAACATTTGGAAATACGCTATTGATATTTTTTTCGAAGGCTTTGTCGGTTGTATTATCACCGCTTTCTAATTGAAATCCGTTGAAATTGGTATTGAAAAGAACAGCTCCGGCTTTTAAGCCTAGCGATAACCTGTGTCTTTCATTGAATTCTAGAACATAAGCAAAATCAGCAAAAAGACTGTTTTCTTTTTTCGCTCCGTCACCAATATCATCTGAAATAAAGGAAACGCCCAATTCCACATTTCTATTTACAGGTTTGTGGGCAAAAAAGGTCATTGTTTTCGGGCCTCCAACAGAGCCGACCCATTGTGTTCTGTACAATCCGCCGAGGTTTAAAACATTTGGTGTGGCGGTTGCGTAGGCAGGATTGACTACGCTCATGTTGTACATATATTGCGTGTATTGCGGATCCTGCTGTGCCGAAATTGTATTTGAAAACCCTATGAAAACGAGTAAGAGTAATATTTTTTTCATCTTGATGAGATTAAGATAGTGACAAAATTATCGGTTCAGATAAAGCCTTCCCTGTTTAGGAGATTTTCCGTCTTTATTGAAATTGACAATGTAAAAATAGACGCCGTTCGGGGCTATTCCGTTGATGTTGAGATTGGACTGATTGCTCATTCCATCCCAATTTGGCGTGTTTCGGTTGCCTTTATACATCAGGTTTCCGTATCTATTAAAAATCTCAATCGTGTAATTTGGAAATAAGAATTCGATGTTAGGAATTCTGAAAGTATCATTCGTTCCATCGCCATTTGGAGAAAAACCGTCTGGAATCATCAGTGCAAAATTATCATCGCAATCCGTCAAAGAAACTGTCACGGCAAGTGAAGTTTCTGAAAGACAGCCGCCTGTTGCGTCAGAATCAAATCCGTAATACGTAAATCCGTCTTGTAAAATATCATTGTCAGAAAGTTGGTTTCCGCCAGAAGGCGCATCAAACCAAAGTAATGTTCCTGCAAAATTTACATTAGCAGACAAGTCAGAAAGGGCGGGAGCGGGAGTATCTAATCCGCAGAAATTTTGTCCGTCAGTATTTAATGTTGGAGTTGCAATTTGATTAATCGTAACTGAAATCATCGTTCTGTCTGAAGGACAATTTGTAGCGCTGATTTCAGAAACCCAATAATTTCCAGCAACTAAAACAGTTGTCGCACTCAAAGGAGAATTTCCTGTAGCAGAAGAATACCAATTAAAATTATTTCCATTCGGAAGCAAGTCCGCAACGGTTGCATTTTCGCTACTGCAAAAGCCTTGATTGCTTGCAGATGGTGCGTTTGGAAGCGGATTTATAATAAAAGTATCCGAAATTGTAAGATTGCTTGAACCGCACAAAGTAACTGTATTCGTAATTTCCGTAATTGTCAAGACATTCGGGCCAGCATTTGGAAGCGAAGATGCAGGAATCGTGAAACTAGCATTTCCGCCAGTAATCGTAACCGTTTCTGCTCCAGAAGCTGTATTTGCGCCTACA
Organism: Flavobacteriaceae bacterium PS02334; assembly: GCA_029959295.1. Taxonomy (GTDB): domain Bacteria; phylum Bacteroidota; class Bacteroidia; order Flavobacteriales; family Flavobacteriaceae; genus Flavobacterium. The sequence continues at coordinate 210,520 of JASCOH010000006.1, forward strand.
ATCGTGTACGTGATTATCACCCCGCTTAAACTGCCCAAACCAGTTACATTCACAACAACAGGATTATTTTTACAGGCATCATTTGCTGAAACTGCTACATTCGTTGTGACAGGTTTCGGGTTTACTAAAAATGTCTGGGCAAGGGTCGAGGCGTTTTGACAGCCGGTGTCCAGATTTATGATTCGCGTAATTCTGATAGTCGTATTTCCTATGTTCGGAACAAGATTTCCCAGAATCAAAAAGGTTCCGACACCATTAGTTACTGAAAAAGTAGCTACTTGGCTTGAAGCGACATTGCTTCCGGCAAGGGTGAAAGTTACTTGGTAATTTCCGTTAGGCAGATTTGTGTTTCCAGAAAGCTCAACCGGAACATTCGTGCTTTGGCAGGCATTGTTAACTGTCAAAGTACCGCTGTTGATTCTTGGAAGAGGAAATACGTTTACAATATCGGTGATATTTCCGATGATGTGCTGGCAAGCATTATAGCCTGTAGTTTCATGAATATTCAGGATATGAACCGTGTAAGTTCCTACGTTTGGAAAAGAAGAATTGGGGATCGGAAAAGTTATCGTGCCTCCGCTAGCATTTCCGATTGCAGAACCAGAAGATGTGAAAGCACCAGTAATTTGGTATTGGATGGAATAGTTTCCACTAGGAATCGGATCTGCTCCTTGTCGAATTGAAGCCGTGTAAATTGCTGTCGGAATTAAACTTTCGCAAATATCTGAGGCAACTTGCAAAGTCGCTCCTGTGAAATCAATTTGTTTTTCGATAACTATTGAAACCGTGGAAGTTTTTCTGCTGCAAACCGGGTGCGAAGGCTGAACGGTGTAGACAAAATTATAAGTTCCGGGTCCTAAAGTAGTGAAGATGTTTTGAACGTTGATGAAAGTGTCAAAAGGTCCTGATAATTCTGACGTTGTGGATTCACTCCATCTTCCGCCCGGATCTTGGCCTGTTATATAATCTAATAAATTTACATTGGTGTAAATCGACATGTCATCTGTTTCGCAAAGAATCAAATTTGAAGTATCGCCAGGTTCTGGAGCTGGATGAACGGTTAAAATTACTGTGGCTTCTGATGCTGGGCAAGTGCCGATTGGTTCTAATCTATAAACAAAAGTATATACTCCGGGGCCAGCGGCGGTTGCGTCGAAAAAATTGCTGGCTAAACGATTGCCACCTTGATACCATGTTCCGTTGATTTGCGGATTTGGCCCGTTTCCTAAAAATTGGAATAAATTTACAGCATTATTATCTGAACAAGCGGAAGCATTTGGGTTTCCAGTTCCTGCATAACCTCCGACAGTTACTGTGACAGTTGAAATGTTATTTGCGCAAGTTGGGTCGTTTACGATGTAAGTAAAAACATAAGTTTCGCTTTCTCTTATGTTCGTAACATTCAAAATCCCGGTCGCTGTGTTCAGTCCTCCTGATTCCTGGAGATCAAACCATTGTCCGTTTGGCGTGGGCGTAACTCCGATAAGAGAGTAAAGGTTTATATTCTGGTTGGCTGGATTGGGAATGTCACAAATGGTAATCGATGTACTTGTTCCGGCACATTGCGCTTGGGAAACAGAATAAGAGAAAATAAAAAACAGTAGTAATAGATAGCGAAAATAATCGACCTCGCTGCGAAGGTTAATATTTTTAGGGGACATAATAATAAATTTGGGCTAGGTAAATATATTAATTTTTTATTAATAATCTACTAACTACAAAATATTACTAAAAGGGAGTTAATTTTTCACGTCTAGCGCGTCACGCAAGGCATTTCCCATCATCATGAAGGCTAAAGTCAGAAGCATAATTGCAATTCCTGGAACCATAGCAAGATAAGGTTTATCTAAGATGATATCGCCATAATAATCTTTGATCATGCCGCCCCAACTTGGGACTGGAGGCTGTGCGCCAAGTCCTAGAAAACTCAGTCCGCTTTCCACTAAAATTGCAGAAGCAAAATTCGCTGCAGAAATTACAATCACAGGCGCCATTATATTTGGAAGTATGTGATGAAGTATGATTCTAAAATTGTTATATCCTAGCGCTTTTGCGGCAGTAACAAATTGCATTTCTTTCACAGAAATTATCTGTCCGCGGACAACTCTGGCAACTTCCACCCACATTGTTAATCCCACGGCTACAAAGACTTGCCAAAATCCTTTGCCTAGACTTAAAGTAATTGCAATGACTAAAAGCAAGGTTGGAATCGACCAAATTATATTGACCAGCCACATTACAAAAGCATCGATTTTTCCTCCGTAATAACCGCCGATTGCGCCAAAAAATATGCCTACGATCAAAGAAATAATTACGGCAACGAATCCTATGGAAATGGAAACTCTTGAACCAACAAGCATGCGGCTTAAATAATCTCTTCCGGCTTTGTCAGTTCCTAAATAGAACTTTTGATTTTTGATAAAATCTTCGGCTACAGATTGTGTGTTTTTATAGCCAGGAAAATCCTTTAAAAAAGCTTCCTTTTGAATAATGACTTTTGGATCATCATTATATAAAGTGTAAATTATTTTGTCTTTTTCTAATTTGTAATCTAAAATTGGTTCTTTTGAAAAATCCTGTTCTTTTCCAAAGAAATAATCTGAGAAACCTGATTCTGGCTTTTCTTTTAAAGGAATTGAAAGCATTTTTACCTCAAATCCAGGCTTTTTTGAACGAATTGTCAAATCGCCCCAATTGGCATTTTCAGAATTATCAGGAGCCAATACATAAGCAAAAACCGAAAGCAGCAACAAAAGCACGATAAACCCAAAACTGAAAACGCCCCAGAAATTCTTTTTGAATTTCTGGAGCGCTATTCCTGATAATGATTGTGCGGTTTTGCTCATTCAGTATTTTAATCTTCAGACAATTATGACTTAACTAATTTGTCTTTTTTGCTTTTTAAAGTTACTGTCCCTTTTGATGCCGTTTTTCCTTGAAGGTCATCTAAAACATTGATTGCTTCTTCTACATAAATGTCTTTTGAAAGACTTTCATGCCAACGATCTCTTTTTTCCTTGAGAAGGTTGTCGTTTTTAGTGATTTCAACTTCATATGGCAAAGAAGAAAATGTCAAGTTGTTTTTGTATTTCGAGATTGCTTTATATTTTTTAGCTTTTTCAGCTAAAGCCTCTTGCTCTTTTTTGAATTTATCAATATTTAAGCTGAATACGTTTTCGTCTTGTCTTTCTTTAAGCCATTTTGCATTCTCTTCAATTAACTGAAATTGAGGATTTTGCTCCATCCTTTTTTTGCTTCTTTCGATTGCGGCATCAAAATTTTGCTGTTTGTTCCAAATTTTATAATCTGCAGCGTCAATTTTATCCCAAGGCATTGCATTGTCAGTATCGCGTTCGCCCATTTTGATGTAAGCATAACGATCTGGAAGCGCAACATCGCTTGAAACTCCGTTCAATTGCGTCGAACCGCCATTAATTCTGTAAAATTTTTGGGTTGTCGTTTTTAAAGCGCCAAGATCTCCCATGGAATTATTTCTGACAAATTGATTCAGGTCGATTACATTTTGAACCGTTCCTTTTCCATAAGTCTGCGTGCTTCCGATAATAATACCTCTTTTATAGTCTTGAATCGCGGCGGCTAAAATTTCAGAAGCCGAAGCAGAAAAACTATTTACCATCACAACCAACGGGCCGTCCCATTGAATTTTAGGGTCTTTATCAGATAAGACTTCTTTTGTTTTTCCTGCTGATTTTACTTGCACAATCGGGCCTTGGTCGATGAACAAGCCAGCAATATCAACTACTGTTTTCAAAGAACCGCCGCCATTGTCGCGAACATCCATCACAATTCCTTCAACGCCAGCTTTTTTCATGCGCTCAACTTCCTGAGAAACATCTTTTGCAGCATCACGGCTGTCTTGGTTTTCAAAATCAATATAGAATTTAGGAAGATAAATAATGCCATATTTCTTTCCATTTTTCTCTACAATGCTTGATTTTGCATATGTTTCTTCAATTTCCACTTCATCTCTGATGATAGAAATTATTTTTATTGTCCCGTCAGTTTTCTTAACAGTCAATCGGACTTCAGTTCCTTTTGGACCTTTGATTTTTTTAACTACGTCGTCAAGTCGCATTCCCACTACGTCAACAGGTTCTTTATCACCTTGAGCTACTTTTAGAACAACGTCGCCAGATTCTAATTCTTTTCCTTTCCAAGCTGGTCCGCCAGAGATTAATTCAGTGATTTCAGTAAAATCATTTTTCTTTTGAAGGCGTGCTCCAATTCCTTCTAGCTTACCGCTGATACTTACATCAAAACGCTCTTTGTCGTCTGGTGCAAAATAAGAAGTGTGCGGGTCAAAACGAGATGCGATTGAATTTATATATACTGAAAACCAATCATCTCTGTCTAAATCTTTGATGAAACCAAAATATTCATCAAGCGATTTTAACTGGCTTTCTCTAGTTTCTTTCTCTAAAACGGCGTAAGGTTTTTTCTCAACAGCTTTTTTCTCCTCTTCTTTTTTCTTTTTTAGTTCAGGAGTTGTTGCTGATTCGCCATCGCCAATAGAACCTTCTTCATTGTCGCTCACGTCTTTTCCTTCTTGAATTTCAATTTTATTTGTCAATGAAGATAAAGTCGAAAGCTTGATTTGCTTGAACCATCTTTCTCTCAATTCTTGAGAATTTTTCGCATAAGGAAGATGCTCATAATCGGTGTTTAGTTCCTCATTTGTCTTGTAGTCAAACGGTTTTGCCAGAATTTCTTTGTAGTATTTTTTGCTTTCTTCAATTCTTTTTTCCAAACGGTTGTAAGTCAAGTCAAAGAAAGTAAGATCTCTGCTGTTGATTTGATCGTCAATCTGCGTTTCATATTTTGCAAATTCATCGATATCTGCTTGGATGAAAAAACGTTTTGAAGGGTCAAGAGCCTGTATGTAGTCCTTATAAACTCCTTTTGAAAACGTATCGTCGATTTTTGCGGGATCATAATGGCCACGCTCAATGACAAAAGTCAAAAGTTCTAATAATAATTTATCTTTTTCTGGATCGGCTTCAGTTTTCTTTGGAATAAAACTCCAAAGTGCCAGTGAAAGCGCGAAAACTGCCAATAATATCTTATAATTCCTTTTCATAAATTGCATAATAACATTCATCAATTTTTGTCTAAATTACTGAAAAAACTATGCCACGATTCTTAAATCCGCATAATTTTTTGTTAAAGATGTTTTTTTAGATTTCATTAGGAAAACCTCGCGAAACTTCAAAATCTTCAAAGGTTTCAAAGTTATATAAAAATGTAACATATAGAAATTTTAAAAAACGTTATTTTTGTAAATGTGAAACTTTGTTTTACGACCTAATTTACTCTTCAAAAAATGAATAAAAAACCTCTGATTTTAGTGACGAATGACGACGGAATTTCTGCTCCAGGAATCCGAACATTGATCAGCGTGATGAAAGAAATTGGCGAAGTTGTTGTCGTTGCGCCTGATAGTCCACAGTCGGCAACTGGCCACGCAATCACGATTAACAATACGCTTTACCTCAATAAAATCAATATCGATAACGATGTTGATGTAGAATACAGCTGTTCAGGAACTCCCGTTGATTGTGTGAAATTTGCCGTAAATGAAGTCTTGAAAAGAAAACCAGATTTGTGCGTTTCAGGAATTAATCACGGCTCAAATTCTTCGATAAACGTAATTTATTCAGGCACAATGAGCGCGGCTGTTGAAGCCGGAATTGAAGGAATTCCTGCCATCGGTTTCTCGCTTTTGGATTATGATTGGAACGCTGATTTTGAACCTACGAAGAAATTTATAAAGAAAATCGCTTTGGAAGTTTTAGAAAACGGTCTTCCTGAAGGCGTGATTTTAAACGTAAATTTTCCGAAATTGAAAGAAAAGGAAATTAAAGGAATAAAAGTCTGCCGTCAAGCAAAAGCAATGTGGCAAGAGAAATTTGACAAGCGAACTTCACCGATGGGGCGCGATTATTATTGGCTTACCGGAAAATTTATCAATCAAGACAATGGCGAAGATACTGACGAATGGGCTTTGGCAAATGGTTATATTTCGCTGGTTCCGGTTCAGTTTGATTTGACAGCGCATCACGCAATTCAGAATTTAAATACTTGGAAATTGAATGAGAAAAATTGATTTTGTTATTGGTTTTTTAATCGGGTTAGTCGCTTGCTTTTTAGGAACTTTTCTTTTTATCACTTTATTTACAGAATATGGCTTTGTCGAAGGTCTGACTGTTTTGAAAAGTGGCGGTTACATGGGGAAAGTAATTACTTTAGGAGCAATTCTAACACTAGCTCTCTTCTTTTTATTGCTCAAATTAAATAAGGAACTCATGGCGCGTGGCGTGGTTTTGGCTACGTTTGTTCTTGCTGTCATAACTTTTTTTGTATAAAATATGAAATATTACATTATTGCCGGTGAGGCATCTGGAGATTTGCACGGAGCCAATTTGATGAAGTCAATATATAAGGAAGATCCTCAAGCCGAAATTCGTTTTTGGGGAGGCGATTTGATGCAAAAAGCGGGCGGAGCCCTAGTGAAACATTACCGAGAATTAGCTTTCATGGGATTTGCCGAAGTCGTGATGAACTTGAGAACGATTCTTGGAAATATTAAAGTCTGCAAAGATGATATTTCTCAGTTTCAGCCTGATGTTTTGATTTTTATCGATTATCCAGGGTTTAATATGCGTATTGCAAAATGGGCCAAGAAAATCGGAATCCCGACTCATTATTATATATCGCCGCAAATTTGGGCTTGGAAAGAAAATCGAATTGCCGCGATAAAACGCGATGTTGATTACATGTATGTGATACTTCCGTTTGAAAAAGATTTCTATGAAAAGAAGCATCATTTTCCGGTAGAATTTGTCGGACATCCTTTGATTGACGCGATTCACGATAGACAACACATCGATGAAAGCAATTTTAGAACAGAATTTAATTTGGATGAAAAGCCAATAATTGCACTTTTGCCAGGAAGCAGAAAACAGGAAATTTCTAAAATGCTTACCGAAATGTTGGCTGTTGTAAAGGATTTTCCAGAATATCAATTTGTAATTGCCGGCGCTCCAAGCCAAGAGTATTCTTTCTACGAACAGTTTTTGAATAACGAAAATGTGCATTTTATTTCAAATCGCACTTATGATTTGCTTAGTGTTTCCACAGCAGCTTTGGTGACTTCAGGAACTGCGACGCTTGAAACGGCACTTTTCAAAGTTCCAGAAGTGGTTTGCTACAAAGGTGGCTGGATTTCTTACCAAATTGCCAAGCGAATTATTACGCTGAAATATATTTCTTTGGTAAATCTTATTATGGATAGGGAAGTGGTGACTGAATTGATTCAAGGCGATTGCAATCCTAAAAAAATCAAGGAAGAATTGCATGAAATTTTGATGACAAGCAAGCGTGAAAAAGTTTTAGAAGAGTATGATATACTTGAAAGAAAGCTTGGAGGAGAAGGTGCAAGCGCCAAAACAGCTAAATTGATTGTTAATAAGATGAAAAATAAATAGCATTTTTATTGTGTAGGTAAAATATTGAAAAACAATTATTTGCAAATATTAAAATTGAGTTTTCAACAATTTTAGAAATAGTTATTAACATATTTTTAATAAGTTAATTTTCAGCGTAATGGAAATTATGCTATATTTACAAAAAATTATATAATAAACCTTTTTCTTAAACGTTTAATATAAAACCCCCGTTATTGAAAAACTAAATTAATTCTACGGAATTTTATTAATAAATCTAAAGCAAGAACTTGAAGTTTTTGTTTTTGCTGAAAAATAAAAAATAAAATATGTCTGCAAAAAAAATCTTATTTCTGATTCTTCCAATGTTATTATTGGCATCGACAGCGGGTTACTCCCAAATTATTACTACAAAAAAAGAAGCTGTTAAAAAAGGAGTTTACGTAAAGCCTTCAGAAACAAAAAAGGTAAACCCAGAAGTAGAAAAGACATTGGCTCTTGTAGAAAAATCTAAAGCTGATAAAACGGTTGCTTCAAAACCAGTTGCTTCAACTGAAAAACCAAAAGCCAAACCGGCAAAATCAAAAAAGGCAGTAATTGTCGATAAAGAAGATGCAGATCTTGTTGTTGCAGGTTCTTCTTCAGAAAATTATCTTTCAATGCAATTGATCAATAATGCGATGGAATTCTTAGGCGTGAGATATCGCGGCGGCGGAACTTCAAAAGCAGGAATGGATTGCTCTGGAATGGTAACGGCTGTTTTTAATATTTTTGATATCAAGTTGCCAAGAAGTTCTCATGATATGGCAGCTGTTGGTGAAAAAGTAGATAGTTCTGACGTGAAAAAAGGCGATCTGATTTTCTTCAAAACTAACGGAAGAAGCGTTATCAATCACGTTGGTCTTGTTATTGAAAAGATTGGTGACGAGATTAAATTTATCCATTCTTCTACTAGCAAAGGCGTTATGGTTTCTTCAACTAAAGAATCTTATTACCACAAAAATTTCGCACAAGTTAACAGAGTTGTTGATTAAATCGAAATAATTCTTATATTTCAGGCTTAATTTATAAGCCATGCAAATATTGAAATTTCCTTTAGCCAGAATTGCCGTTTGGTTTATTCTGGGTTTGTTAGCCTCATTTTATCTTAAGCCAAGTATTTCGTTTGCTTTCTTATTTCTCGGAATAGCTTTTCTGCTATTCGCTATTTCTTATTTTTTAGCTCAGAAAGATTTTATCCAGAAGATTTATTTTGCCATTGCGACTTATATTTTGTTTGCTTTTATTGGCGTTTCGACGTATTCTATAAATAATGAAAGTTATAATTCGAGTCATTATCTGCACATGATAAATGATTCAAAAGAGCATTCAGTTTCAATCACGCTGACTGAAAAATTAAAAAGCAGTACCTACAATCAGCGGTATTTTGGAACTTTAAATTCCTATGATTCTAAAATTGCTACCGGAAAAATTTTAGTCAATATCCAAAAAGAAGGCTTAAAACAAAATCTTTCGATTGGTACAATGCTTTTGGTGGAAGGAACTATTTTAAAGCACCAAGAACCGCACAATCCAAATCAATTCGATTATGGGAAATATCTGGAAAACAAATCGATTTACGGCCAGATTTATACAGACGCTTTTAATGTAAAGATTAGTTCTGAGGTAGATAGGAGCATTTGGTATTATGCAGCAAATTTCAGGAATACAATTGTACAAAATCTTAAAAAGTCGAAACTTCCTGATAATGAATTAAATGTTGGCGTTGCACTTATTTTAGGGCAACAGCAAGATATTTCTCCTGATATTATTACCGATTATCGGCTTTCAGGAGCTGTGCACATACTTTCGGTTTCAGGACTTCACGTGGCTTTTATTGTCTTTTTTCTTAATTTTCTTTTGAAACCGTTGCCCAGTAACAACTTTGGCAGCGTCTTTAAGCTTTCAGTACTCATCATTTTTCTTTGGTTATTTGCTTTGATAGCTGGATTTTCACCTTCTGTCACACGATCTGCAGTAATGTTCAGCTTCGTTGCTGTTGGAGAATTTATGAACAGAAAAACAAATATTTACCATTCGCTTTTGGCTTCCATGTTTTTTATTTTGCTGGTTGAACCGTCATTTATTTTCGATGTTGGCTTTCAGTTAAGTTATTGCGCCGTGTTTTTTATTGTTTGGCTGCAACCACTTTTTCTGCAACTTTGGAAACCAAAAAATAAAATTTTCAACTATTTCTGGAATATTTTGACAGTTTCTTTCGCAGCACAAATTGGCGCTTTTCCGTTGAGTGTTTATTATTTCCATCAATTTCCAGGATTGTTTTTTGTTACGAATTTGCTTGTTCTTTTTTTACTCGAAATAATTATGGCTGTCGGCGTTGTGGTTATGATCTGGGCAGTTTTTAGTGTAGTTCCCCAATTCTTAATCAAGCCTCTTGAATGGAGTATTTATTTTTTAAATAAAATCATCAGCTGGGTGGCATCTTTTGAATCTTTTATTTTTCAAGATATTTCTTTTAATTGGCAAATGATGGCAGGTTGTTATCTCTTGATTTTTGGAGTTTTTATTTGGTTTAAAAAGCCGAATTTCAAAAAACTGGCTTTTGCCTTAATCACTATAATTTTATTCCAAGGAATTTATTTCGGAACTGTTTATACGAATAAAAAACAAGAAGAATTTATAGTTTTCAATGCAAAGAGGAATACTATTATTTCTGAAAGAAAAGGAGAAAATATAATTGTTTATAGCAATGATTCTCTGTCAGAAGCAACTATGAATTTTGTGCTAAAACCTTATTTAGTAGGGAATTTTGCTTCTGTTTCAAAGATGGAAAAATTAGCAAACCTAAATTATTTCAATAAAAATAAAATCCTTATCGTTGACAGTTTGGGAATTGTTCCTGAGAATATAAACTCTGATATTTTAATATTGAGACAATCTCCAAAGATAAATCTGGAAAGAATATTGCAGACTTCAAAACCTAAAATGATTATTGCCGACGCTTCGAATTTTAAAACTTACACGGCGCGATGGAAAGAAACTTGTGCGAAAGAAAAAATCCCTTTTCACTCTACAGTTGAAAAGGGATTTTATAGATTGTCAAAAGAAAATTAAACCTTGATTAAAGGCAATAATTGTTCTGGAGTATGGTAGCCAACGATTGGGCTTTTTACTTCTCCTTTGCTGTCTAAAATATACATTGAAGGATATCCTTGAACTCTCAAGAACATGGTAAAGTCATGAACTCCGTTGCGTCCCTTTCTTGCAGCATCATATTGCGGATTTGTGTATTTTTTTCCTTTGTAAGTCACCTCAGAATTTCCTTCGGCATTAAATTTTACTGCATAATAATTCTTAGAAATATATTCAGAAACTTCTTTAGTCTGGAAAGTATTTTTGTCTAGCATTTTGCATGGTCCGCACCAGTCAGTATAAACATCCATGAAAATTGGTTTTGGTTTCTTCTTTTGTGCGGCCAAAGCTTCATCTAAAGACATCCATTTTATTTCTTGAGCTTGAACTGTTGCCAATGAGCCGACAGCTAAAAATAATACTAAAAGTAGTTTTTTCATTTTTATAAATTTTAAATATTGGTTTTCAAAAATGATGCCGTTTTAAGCGACATTATTCTCTTTCATTACACTGTTTAACCATTTTAACATCAACAACAATACGATCGCAGCTGCTAGAACTAAGCCAAAGTTAAGGAAAAAGAAATTTTCTTTTTGAGGGATTGTTTCCCAAAGCGAAGAAAGCATTCCAGAAAGTTTGTTTCCAACTGAAATTGCCAAGAAAAATCCTCCCATCATTAAAGCTGTAATCCTTGGCGGAGAAAGTTTTGAAACAAGTGATAATCCCATTGGTGAAAGGCATAATTCCCCGATTGTGATTACGCCATAAGAAGCGATCAACCACCAAGAACTTGCTTTTAGTGTCATGTCATTTGTAGCAAAAACGGCTCCAACCATTACCAAAGCTGATAAAGCTGTAATCACTAGCCCGATAAAAATCTTTGTTGGCGTGCTTGGTTCTTTCTTTTTTCTTCTCATTAATCCAAAAACTCCAACAACCAAAGGTGTTAAAACGACAACCCAAAATGGATTAATTGATTGGTATAATTCTGTAGAATATAATTTTAAGTTTGTCCCTTTTGCCGGTACTTGATCTCCAGGCAAAGTCGCAAAATATTTTCTTGATTTCTCTAATTGTCCGATTTCTCCTGAATAAGAAGCTTTTGCGGCTAATTCCTCTTTAGAAACTGCCGGCATTGCTTCTTCTTTCGCACGCATTTCTGCAATCGTCTTGTCAAAAGTTTCTTGGTCTGCAGAAACGATATCATTGTTTACGACAACTTGTGCCATTCCAACTTTGTCAGCCACGTTTGAAACTGCAGTTGGCATATTTCTGTCAGTATGGTCTTCAGCCCAAACTGTTAACGCATCTCCATTTTGGTGGAAAATTGCGAAGAATAAAATCACGCAAGTAAATACCGCCAATAAAGCTTTAATCGCTCTGCTTTCTTTTGCTTCTGCTTTAAAAGCTAAGTAAATGAAAAATCCGATTACTGGTAAACATCCAATAATAAAAGCATCATTTGTATCAGAACCTAAGAAGTTTCCAGGAATCATGTATCCGATAATTCCGAAGATAAACATTGGCAAAACCGTCAAGCCAAGAATTTTTCCTGTTGACATATCGCCTTGTTGTGTTGGTTTTATAACGTCAACGTGTTTAATGTGTTTTGTTCCGATTAAGAAAACTAGAACTCCGATAAGCATTCCAACTCCCGCTGCAGCAAAAGCATACCCCCAACCGTAGTTGATTCTCATGTAAGCTGCAACGAAATTACAGATGAAAGCTCCGATGTTGATTCCCATGTAAAAGATGTTATAACCCGCATCTTTTTTATCTTTCATTTCTTCACTGCTGTAAAGATTTCCTACCAAAGTTGAAATATTTGGCTTGAAGAATCCGTTACCTAAAATGATACATAATAAAGCGATATAAAAAGTGGTCGTGCTGTGAATTGAAAGTAAAAAATATCCCGCAGACATCATCAAACCGCCCATTACGATTGACCTTCTGTAGCCTAAAACTCTGTCAGCAAGCAATCCTCCGATAAAAGGTGTAAGGTAAACAAGACCCAAATAAGTTCCGTAGATGTCAGATTTTTTTGCTGCATCAAAACCCATTCCGCCATTGTTCCATCCGTCAATCATATACAGGGAAAAAATTCCCAGCATTAAATAATATCCGAATCTTTCCCACATTTCTGTTCCGAAAAGATACCATAATCCTTTTGGGTGCGAGTGCTTTACTGTTGTTTCCATTTAATTTAGTTTAGGGGTTTATCTTACTCCGTGCATCAATTTTTTCAATACCGGATTTAATGCAATAACTAATAATCCTGCAACAATCGGTACAATCGTAAAGATCAGGAAGAAAGTTGACAATGAATATTGGTTGGTTATATTTTCAATTTGTCCTCCTGCAACTGCTGCCAGTTTATTTCCGATTGCAATTGCCAAATACCACATCCCAAACATGAATGCGATCATTCTAGCGGGAACCAATTTTGAAACGTAAGAAAGGCCGACTGGAGATAAAAATAATTCCCCGAGCGTATGGAATAAATAAGCTAAAACTAACCAAATCATTGAAACTTTTACACCTGCAGCAACTCCGTAAGAACCGTAAGCTAATAATCCAAAACCAATTGCCATAATAATTAATCCAAGACCATATTTTGTAGCTGCTGGCGGATTGAATTTGCTGTCCCAAATTTTTGAGATTGTAGAAGCAAAAGCGATAATGAAGAAAGAGTTTAAGATTGAAAACCAGCTTGGATCAATTTCTGAAGCTGATTTTGTAAATTCATTATAAAGCATCCAAAGTGCGATTCCCCAAACTCCTAAGAACGTAATTGCTAGAACTACGTTTGAACCTAAAGCTTTTTTCCAAGTTTGTCTTGCCAATAAAATCAAGACCCAAGTGATAATTAACAATGGAACTATTGTTAGCAAAGTGTTGATCGTGTTAAACACTGTAAGCGATGTTCCTGCTAAACTTCTGTCCACATTGTCGCGAGCAAAAATTACAAGAGACGAAGCACCTTGTTCAAATGACATCCAGAAAAATATAGTAAAAAAGGCAAAAACGATTACGGCAATCATTCGATCTCTAACGATTGTTGTGTAACGAACTAAACGTGAAATTACTAAGTATAAGAAAAGTATTAATGCGACTAAAATCATAAAAATAGAACCATCTAATTTCCCAACTTTGAAATCAAATAGATTGATGCCCCCAATTTTTGACAATGGATCATTGAAAGCATAAAGCAATCCGATTATTGTAGTAATTCCGATTAACGCAAAATCAACTGGCGTATATGGATTTGGCTTGTCTTCTGCGTTATTAGAAATTGCTGCTTTTGCGCTAGCTTCTGCTCTTTTTGCTTTTGTTGGAACTTCACCAACATCACCAAATAAAGGTTTTGCCATCCAAAATTGAATGGTTCCCAATAACATAAAGATTCCGGCTAAACCGAATCCCCAGTGCCAACCTAAATTTGCTGCTAAATAACCGCAAAGCATCATTCCGAAGAAAGCTCCAGCGTTAACTCCCATGTAAAAAATGGTATAAGCTCCATCTTTTTTCTCTGGAAATGATTTGTACATTTCAGATAAGATTGAGGTCATGTTTGGCTTGAAAAAACCAGTCCCGATAACCAATAGTCCAAGACCTAAGTAAAGCATAAATGGCGTATCTAAAAACATTGCAGCGTGACCCAAAGTCATAATTATTGACCCAATTACAACTGCCCAACGATATCCTATATACCTGTCAGCAATAATTCCTCCAAAAATTGGAGTGATGTAAAGCAACATTGCATAAGTTCCATATAAAGAACCCGCGTTTTCTGCATTCCAACCCCAGCCTGGATTTTCTCCAGTAATCGCAGCTGTTAAAAACAAAATCAATAAAACTCTCATTCCGTAGAAAGAGAACCTTTCCCACATTTCAGTGAAAAATAAAACGAATAATCCTGATGGATGGCCTAGAACTTTTGATTTAAAAAAATCGTTGTTACTTGTAATTTCTGACATTATTTATTGTAATTTATTCTATTCTAATTATTTAACTTCTTGCATTAATTTTCTAATAAGCGGTGAAACCACAATCAAAAGAACACCTGCAATTAAGGCATAAATTGCTAATTGATAATATCCTTCGGTGTAACCTTGAAGTTTTGTCAATAACGAAGCATTTTCGTCTGGTGAAGACATTCCGGCACCAAGCAAACCTGCAGCGTATTGGCCATAAGCGCTTGCCAAAAACCACATTCCCATCATCATTCCGGATAATCTTTTTGGTGACAATTTGGTCATAATTGAAAGTCCGATTGGCGAAAGGCAAAGTTCTCCAAAAGTAATAATTAAGTAGGCCAAAGTGAATACATTTAGCGAAGTTATGCCTTGAACATCTGCAAAAAATCTTGTGTAATAAAATACGTAGAATGCTCCAGCAAGGAATAAAAATCCAATACCAAATTTCATTACAGTATTTGGCTCGATTTTTTTCTTTGCCATTGCCAGCCAAACTAAACCTATTAATGGACTAAAAACAATTACGAATAAAGAGTTTGAAGTATTGTTTACGATATTTGGATTGATTTCAAAAAACAATAAATTATGATGTAAATTATCTTTCGCAAACAAAGCTAATGAACCGCCACTTTGTTCAAAAAACGCCCAGAAGGCAATTGAAAAAAGAATAAAAATAAAAGCCGCAATCAATTTCTTTTGTGCTCTTAAATCTTTTTCTTTAAAAGTTTCGAACAGGAAGTATAAAACTGCCAATGGCCCGATGGTGTACATGAAATAATCAGTATAATCGGTGTTTTTGATCATTATAAAAATCAAAGGAATACTGATCAAAGATCCCACGTAAACAGCAATTTCTTGCGCTGTTCTCTTTTTTGGCTCAATATGTAAAAGCGGAGAATCTCCAATTGGGCCTAATGATTTCTTTGTAAAAATAAAAGTTATTAAACCAATAACCATTACGACCGCAGCCGATAAAAACGCATAGCTCCAGCCATAATCTGGACTTGTTCCTAAGTAAACGCAAACGGCGCCTCCCAATAAAGCTCCAATATTTATTCCAGAATAAAATAATCCGAAACCAGCATCTCTTCTGCTGTCGCCTTCACGGTATAATTCTCCAACCATGGAAGAAATATTCGGCTTAAAAAATCCGGTTCCAATAATGGAAAGCGTAATTCCAAGATAGAAAAAATCTTGAGGAGAAAAAGCGATAATCAAGTTCCCTAAGATCATCACTGTCGCTCCAAAAAGCAGCGATTTTTTAAAACCTAAAATTTTATCTGCAAAAATTCCTCCGATAAATGTGAAAGCATAAACAAAAGCTTGGATTGCCCCATATTTTAAATTGGCATCTTTGTCAGATAAAGCCAGACCTAAAAGTTTGTCTGCCATAAAAATGGTCAAAACGCCTCGCATTCCATAAAAACAGAAACGTTCCCACATTTCCACTAAAAACAAATACCACAATTGCTTTGGATACTTGCCTTTGAAATTTTGAATTTCCTCTAATGTAGGGACTTGGCTAGGGGTAGTTGGATCAATCATTTTATAAATTATCTTTAATAAAGTTTGTCATTTTTGTATAAAGTTGCAATCTAGTCTTTCCGCCGTAAATTCCGTGGTTTTTGTCTGGATAAATTGCCCAGTCAAATTGTTTGTTCGCTTGAACCAAGGCTTCCACCATTAACATTGTGTTTTGAACGTGAACGTTGTCATCAGCAGTTCCGTGGATCAAAAGGTATTTGCCCTTCAATTTGCTCACATGGTTTATCGGAGAATTTTCGTCATATCCGGAAGCATTTTCTGCCGGAGTTTGCAAAAATCTTTCTGTGTAAACCGAATCATAAAAACGCCAATTCGTTACAGGAGCCACTGCAATTGCCATTTTGAAAACGTCATTTCCTTTCAAAATGCAGTTTGAAGACATAAATCCGCCATAACTCCAGCCCCAAATTCCGATTCTAGAATTGTCTACATAATTGTATTTTCCAATCACTTTTGCAGCATCGATTTGGTCTTCAACTTCCAGTTTTCCTAAATCTTTATACGTCACTTTTTTGAAATCAGCACCTTTAAAACCAGTTCCTCTTCCGTCAACGCAAGCCACGATATAGCCTTGTTGCGAAAGCATCATGTACCACAAATCGTTTGTGTCAATCCAGTTATTAGCAACTTCTTGAGATCCTGGCCCAGAATATTGGAACATCAAAACCGGATATTTTTTATTCGGGTCAAAATCTTTGGGCTTGATTATCCAAGCGTTTAATTTGTGTCCTTTTTCGGTAGTCAATTCAAAGAATTCTTTTGAAGGCAGATTGTATTTTGCCAGTTTCGCCAGCAAAGCATCATTCTTTTTTATCGATTGTATTTCTTTTCCAGCTTTTGCTTCATTTAAAGAATAAATTGCAGGCATTTTTGCACTTGAAAAAGTATTAATGTAGTATTCAAAATTGGGACTGAAAGTCGCCGAGTTTGTTCCAGTTGCAGTTGAAAGTCTTTTCTTGCCGCTTCCGTTTAATTTTACAGCATAAATGTCTCTGTTGATTGAACCATTTTCTACCGATTGATAAAAAATTGTTCCAGATTTTTCGTCCAATCCATAATAATTGGTCACTTCCCAGTTTCCTTTTGTGATCTGGTTCTTCAATTTCCCAGATTTATCATAGTGGTAAATGTGATTGAAACCATCTTTTTCGCTCGTCCAGATGAAACTATTGTCTTTCAAAAAAGTTAGATTGTCTGTAATATCTACGTAAGCTTTGTCTTTTTCATTCAAGACCACTTTTGCAGTTCCAGAAGTTCCATCCACAAAAAGCAAGTCTAAATTATTTTGGTGCCTATTAATAACTTGAGCGCTTAAAACATTGGCTTCATTTGTCCATTTTATCCTTGGAATATAGAAATCATTATAGTTTCCAAGATCGATTTGTTTGGTAGCATTTGCTTTTAAGTCATAAATATGCAAAGAAACTAAAGCATTTTTTTCGCCTGCTTTTGGATATTTGAAAACCTGTTGCGTAGGATATAAACCTTGGTTGTATAAATCCATTGAAAATTCAGGAACTTCAGTTTCATCAAAACGGATGAAAGCAATTTTATCGCTAGAAGCATTCCAGTCAAAAGCTCTTACGAAGGCAAATTCTTCTTCATAAACCCAATCCGTAATTCCGTTAATGATCGCATTTTTCTTTCCGTCAGTGGTAATTTGCTTCGTCGTTTTTGCTTGAAGATTGTAGACAAACAAATTATTGTCTTTTGCATAAGCAATTTGATTTCCGTCAGGAGAAAAAGTCGGCTCCTGCACTTTGAAATCAAATAATTTTGTCAATTGCTTGGATGAAATATCATATAAATAATAATCTGCCACAAAAGAATGGCGGAAAATTTGTTCAGATTCACAAGCCAGCAAAATCACGTTTTCTTTTGAATTGAACGTATAACTGTCAATCATCGGAAGATTTTTGTGGTCTTTTGTATCGATTAACGTAGACACTTTTTTCAAGGTTGCAAAATCATACAAATCAATCTGCATGCTTTTTGAAGCCTTGTTAAAATTAAGAACCGTATACTGATTGGTGTTTTTTAAAGACTGCAATTCGTCCATTCCTTCAGCCCTGAAAGCGCCACCCCAGATTTCCTCTAAGGTTAATTTTTGCTGTCCAAAAACCGAAATGCAAAAGAATAATAGCAATGCGGTAATCTTGCGTGAATTCATCATATTTTGTTAAGGTAAAAAAACTGTCAATTTTAGTGAAAAATTTGCAATAAACCGTTATTTTTTGTGTTAAATGCAATTTTCAGAAAATTCTATTGCGTTTAGGTTTTGAATCATTCGTGTTTTAAGTTTTAGGAAAATCGAAAGTAGCGCTTAAAATCTTGTTTTTTTATTCTTATATTTGAGTAAATCTGAATTATTTATGAAAAAAATCTGCTTTGCAATTTTGTTTGTTTCGTTGTCTGTTTCGGCTCAGATTCCTAAAGATTGCTCAAAATGTTCTTCTGAAATTATTGATGAAACTGACATCCAATCACTTGATTCTTATGCTTTAAAATTATTGAAAAATGAAATTTATGCGAGGAAAGGATATTCTTTTTCTAATCCGGTTTATGCTGATCATTTCAAGAAATTCAATTGGTATAAACCTTTAAACGATAATTCTAAGATCAGTTTTTCAGATTTAGAAACAAATAATATTGCAATTTTAAGTCATAAGATAAGTGAGATTTCTGAATTTATTTCTACGGAGCAAAACAGCAAATACAAAACACTTTCTACTCAAAAAATAAAGGAAATCTTTACAGAAGCCAGAAAAAAAGAACTCGGAATCAAATTTAGTATCTGGAAAGTTTACGATTATCAAGATAAAACCGGAAAGTTTTATTTGGTTTTGACCGAAGATAATGCAAAAGAATCAACCAATGAAAATCCGATGAATAATGCAATCAAGGCGTTTAATTTTAAGATTGACAATGGCGTTTGGACAAAGACTTTTGAAACAAATGACACTAAAAATTCTGAGGAATCTAGCGTTTGGTTTTGGTCGAGATATATTTATGTGGAAGATTTTGACAACGACGGAATTATCGAACCCATAATTTTTTATGGAACAAACGGATATAACGGCTACAGCGACGGAAGAGCTAAAATCCTGCTTTATTACAAGGGAAAGAAAATCGGAATCCGAATTCAGAATGGTGTATTAGATGACGAAAGAAATTTTTCGGTTGATGCAGAATTTTATGATCTTCCCAAAAAAATTCAAGATAAAATTGTCGAGCAGATGAATTTTATGGTTGAAAATGACCATTCGCTTTTGCCTTATGGATGGCAGAAAAAGATGGCCAAAAAAATGACTTTTATTAAAGAATAAAATAAAAAAGCCACTTACATTGTAAGTGGCTTTTGAATTAGTTTCTGAGTTTTATCAGTTCATTTTCTTTTTCCTGAATTTCAACTTGTAATTCTTGAATTTTAATTTGCTGCTTTCTTAGTTTGATGTTTTCTTTCTCAATTTCAATGTCAGTAAGCTTTCCCTTTGCTTTCTTTTTATTCAGCTTTGATTCGTCATCGGTTAAATCTGATTGTGCTTCAGCATATTTTGTTCTAGCTTTTGCAACGCTTCTTTCAGCAGAATGAATTCTATTCTGCTCTTTTTCTAGATTTTTTCTTTCATTTTGTACCTTTTTTTGCTCTTTTTCAAGCTGTCTTTGGTCTTTATCTAATCCTCTTGATGTCTTGTCAGCATCTTTTTGAGTTTTCCTTTGCGCTGCTTCTTGTTTTTTTGCTTCTTTCAAAGCAGTTTCATTTTCTGCGGAGGTGTTTGAGCTATAAACACTAGATAAAGTGTCAGTAGCAGTTTGGGTCAAAGTTGCTTCTTGTGCGACCATTTGCATTCCGGCAAATAAGATGGCAGTTAAAATAATGTTGGCTTTCATTTTAATTTGTTTTGGTTTCTAAAAAAAGAATTCATAATAGCTAATGTATAACAATTGACTGGAATTATCTCAAAAAATATAACTAATTTTGAAATTTAAATTAATTATGAAAAATAAAGTTTCAATCATAGTCTTAGTCTTTGTTATTGTGATAGTTGGATATTCATTTCATTTTGCTGAATCGAAAGGATTAACTGTGAATAACGAAAGTTCTAAACAGAATCAGAGCAATAATAAAAATAAAATAGAGTATCTGCCAGCATCTACGACTGGGCAAATCGTCGTGCATCAGAATTATAGCTTGTCATATAATGAAAAATATGAGCAAGCAGAATGGATTTTCTATAAATTGAAAGTTCAAGGCGCAAATCAAAGTTTTAAGCGCCCTTATTTTATTTTAGATCCGAATGTGAAAACGAAGTCTGCGGATTACAAAAACTATAAAAATTCTGGTTATGACAAAGGGCATCTTTGCCCTGCAGCCGATATGAAATTTTCGAAGGATGCTTTTGATGATACTTTTTATACGTCAAATATTTCTCCTCAGAAAAGCGAATTCAACGGCGGAATTTGGAACCGTCTTGAAAATAAAACAAGATATTGGGCTGAGAAAAATAACGGGCTTTATGTAGTAACCGGCGGTGTTTTAAAAGACGGATTGAAAACTATCGGTAAAGAAAAAGTAGCCGTTCCTGATCAGTTTTATAAAATTTTACTGCAAGAAAATAATGGCAAATATAAGATGATTGCGTTTTTGATGCCCAATCAAATGAGCGACCGGCCTTTGTATGAATATGTAGTTTCGGTTGATGAAATTGAAAAAATGACAGCAATAGATTTCTTTCCAGCTCTTCCTGATGCGATTGAAAATGAGCTTGAAAAAAGCAGTGATTATAAAGCTTGGAGTTTTTAAATTAGGCTACCATTCGTTCACTTTATTGGCATCCATTTTTATAAAAATAAAAAGCAAAATACTGAAAGCGAACAGACTAGATCCTCCGTAAGAAAAGAAGGGAAGCGGAACGCCAATCGTTGGGAAAAGCCTGATTAGCATTGAAATATTTACCAAAAAGTGCATAAATAAAAAGGTGGCGACACAATAACCATAGACTCGGCTGAACTTGGTTTTCTGGTTTTCTGCGAGATAAATGATTCTCAGAAATAGGAAAACGAAAAGCGAAATAACTACAATTGCACCTACAAATCCCCATTCTTCTCCAACCGTCGTAAAAATATAATCGGTATGCTGTTCTGGCACGAAACCTCCTTTGGTCTGCGTTCCTTCTAAGAAACCTTTTCCGAACCAGCTTCCAGAACCTATCGCGATCATTGATTGATTTAAATTGTAGCCTTCATTTTTCATATCGACATTATCTCCGAATAAAACGTTGATCCTGTCTTTTTGATGCGACTCTAAAACATTGTCATATACAAAGTCTACAGAATAAGTAAATCCAGCGATAATCACGAAAATAACCAAAGAGGCAATCGGATTTCGATTGATTCTTTTTGAAAGCAAATATTGCAAAAGGATGATTACAAGCACGATCGCAACGACAAAATGAGGCTCAATCAAGAGCGCCATGAAAAATAAAGCAATTGCAGAAAAGCCTGTAACAAGATACCAAGACGGCAATCCTTCTCTATAAAGTACAAAAACTAGCCCGACGAAAATCATCGCAGTTCCCGTGTCATGAAGCAAAATCAAAACTAAAGGAACGCCCATGACTGCAAATGCTTTCAATTGGTCGTTGAAATTTTTCAGGTTGACTTGAACGTCGCTTAAATATTTCGCTAAAAGTAATGCAGTAGAGGTTTTTACAAATTCAGAAGGCTGTAGCGTGAAACCGCCTAAACTATACCAATTCGTCTGTCCCTTGATGGTTTTTCCAAAGACAAAAAGTCCTAAAAGTGAGACCAGTCCGATGACATAGAAGACAAAGGCATACTTTTCATAAATCTTTGCATCGACCGTCAGAACTACTAAAATCAATGGAATTGTCAGTATGATGAAAAGAATCTGTTTTCCATAAATTTGGTCAATATCAAAAATAGAAGTTTCCTCCACAGGAAGCGAAGCTGAGTAAATATTCAGCCAGCCCATTATTACCAAAGCAATAAAAAGCACGATTGTAATCCAGTCGATGTTGTTGGTTACGCTCTGATTTTTCATTAATTGTTGATTGAAAATGGTTGTCCGCTCGTCACTTTTGCATATTCGCTCTGAAGGCTTCCTTCAAGCATTCTTTTTTCAAGATCGGTTCTTGTAATTTTCCCTCTGAGATATTTTTCAATCATCAAACTGGCAATAGGTCCGGCCCAACGCGCTCCCCAATATCCATTTTCTACAAAAACTGCAATCGCAATTTTCGGATTGTCTTTTGGTGCAAAAGCCACAAAAATGGAGTGGTCAGTAAGCTGTGTTCTCACGCCATTGATTTTTGTGAAATTTTCTGCGGTTCCTGTTTTTCCGCAAATATCAATTCCTTCCACTTTTAAGGAACGCGCTGTTCCTTCGTTATAAACTCCAAATAAGCCTTCAATTACAGGTTTGAAATGCTCTTTGTCAACTGTGGTTACGTGCTTAGTCGTGTATTTTTTGTCAATCGTGTGATCCTTAATTTTCTTGATGATGTGAGGCGTATAATAATAGCCCTCGTTGGCAATGGTCGCCATCATATTTGCCAATTGAATCGGAGTCGTTGAAACTTCGCCTTGGCCGATAGAATTTGAAATGATCGTCGTGCTTCTCCAGCCTCCGTTCGGATACCATCTTTTATAGTATCTTGAATCAGGAATATGTCCTTTTCTTCCCGCAGGCAAATCATAGCCCATGAAACTTCCAAGCCCGAAACTTTTCAAGTGGTTGCTCCAAGCGTCAACGCCATAAGTCGGTTTTGGATATTTGTCAATCGTCAATTTAAATACGTTTGCAAAATAAGTATTGCAGGAATGCGCAAAACCTGTATGCAGATTATTTGTACCGCTATCGTGGCATTTCATGAAAGCGCCACGGCCGTAAGAAAATCCGTGATGGCAGACGAAACTTGTGTTTACATCAATTACTTCTTCTTGAAGGCCAATCAAGCCAGTCATGATTTTGAAAGGAGATCCAGGAGGATATTCTGCAAGCAAACCTCTGTCATACAAAGGCATGGCTAAAGTGTCCTGGTCTAATTTTGTGTAATTTTTTGAGCGGTCTCTTCCGACCAAAATCGCAGGATCATAGGAAGGAGCAGAAACTAAGGCAAGAATTTCACCAGTTTTTGGTTCCAAAGCAACGATGCCGCCACGCTTGTTAATCATTAAAGATTCGCCATATTTTTGAAGCTCAATATCTAATGAAAGTGTAACATCTTCGCCCTGAACCGCAATCGTGTCATAAATTCCTTCTTTGTAAGAACCAATTTCTCTGTTGAAACGGTCTCTTTGGATATATTTTACACCTTTTGTTCCTCTGAGGAAATCTTCGTAAACTTCTTCAACACCTTGTTTTCCAATTAAATCACCACTTTTATAGTATGGATTTTTTTTAATAATTGCGTCGTTTACTTGGGCAATATATCCGAAAACATTTGCTGCCGCGTTTACCTGATAATCGCGCAAAGAACGTTTTTGGATATAAAATCCTTGAAATTTTCTAATCTTTTCCTGAAATCCGGCGTATTCTTTTTTATTCAGCTGTGGTAAAAATACTGAAGGAAGTCGCGGACTGTAAATTTTTGCCTTTTCAATCTTCTTTAAAAACTCTTCTTTCGTAATTTTTAATAGTTTGCAAAAGCCTAAAGTGTCTATTTCCTTGACATCTTTTGGAATCACCATGACGTCATAAGAAGGCTGGTTGGCAACTAAAAGTACGCCGTTTCTATCGAACATATAGCCGCGCTCAGGATAGTCGTATTTTATCTTGATCGCATTATTATCTGATTTTTTAATATAAGAATCATCTATAATTTGGAGATAGAAAAGCCTGGCCACGATTATAATAGTGACTAAAACAATCAAAGAAGGAAGGAATGCTTTTCTCATCGTTTGTTGCTAGGCTTGAAAATATAAATGATTATGATGCATAAAATTAGTGTAAATACCGAGCTCAATAATGTTCTCAATAAGATATTCAGAATAAAACTGAACTTAAATATTTCTAATAAAAATAAGATAATATGGTGCGTCAGAACGGAAATCAATAAAAATGAAAATCGTTCAGGCGTAAGCTTGTCGTTGATTCTAACAGTTTGGTATTCATAACTTACGCCAAATGAAAATTTGAAAAACGTAGGCCTTACATATGCTAAAACTACGCAGGCTGTTGCATGAACGCCACCTGAATCGCAAAACATATCCATCACTATTCCTAATAAGAAACTCGCCAAAAGCAATCCAGATTTGTTGCCATTTACAGGATACAAAAGGATGAATAATATGTATGGATAGGGATTTACATAGCCGTAAAAATCCATCTCATTGAAAATAAGGATCTGTGCCGCAAGCAAAAGCAAAAATCGAGCGATATTTAATAATAGCGTACTATTCATTTTCTGCTTCCGTTTTAGCTTCGATTGCCTCGATTTCTTTTCTTTCGTAATTTTCAATCACATAAACATGGCCTAAATTTGTCATGTCGTTGAATAATCTGATATTCAGCGTAAAATAATTGGTCTCTTTATCAGTATACACTTTGTCTATAACGCCAATATTTACATTCGGAGGGAAAGTTACCGATTCATTTCCAGTTACGATTGTATCGCCTTTGCGAACATTTGCCAATCTTGGAACGTCAATCAGCTGTACAAAACCAGTATTTTTTCCATCCCATCTTAAAGTTCCGAAATGGTTTGACTTTTTAATTCTGGCGTTGATTTCTGATTTGATATTCAAGATGCTGATTACCGTTGCATAATTATTTGAAGTATGTTCTACAATTCCCACGATTCCCAAACTGTTCACGACGCCCATGTCAGGCTTGATTCCAGCTTTTGCGCCAGCGTTCAAAGTCAGGTAATTCTCTTTTACATTATAAGAATTCTTGATGACTTTGGCGATAATCGTGTTCATTCCTTTATAGCCTTTCAAGCTGTCTTTCACGACAATTGCCGTAGAATCTTTAGCATTGTAAAGCATTTTTTTCAAGATAGCATTTTCTTTCGCAAGCTGCTCATTTTGTGTTTTTAAATTCAGATATTCTTGCGCACTGTGAATCTGTTCATAAACGCCGCCAGAAATAAAATTGGCAGACGTCACGACTTTGCTTCGATGATAAGAATGAGATTGAATGGTAAGCACTAACGAAATGCCCAAAAGCAGCAAAAACAGCAACTTGTTGCTGTTTTTAAAAATAAAATTTACTATTTGCTGCATGAACTATGCTGTTATTTTATTAGTATGCTTCTGAATTTTGGTATGTTTTTAAGTGCCATTCCTGTTCCTCGAACTACTGCTCTCAAAGGATCTTCGGCGATATAAACTGGAAGGTCTGTTTTCTGAGAAATTCTTTTATCTAATCCTCTCAACATTGAACCCCCGCCGGCAAGATAAATTCCTGTGTTGTAAATATCCGCTGCTAATTCTGGAGGAGTCTGCGATAAAGTTTCCATAACCGCATCCTCGATTCTTTGGATAGATTTGTCTAAAGCTTTAGCAATTTCCCTGAAAGAAACTTCTACTTGTTTAGGTTTTCCAGTCAGCAAATCTCGACCTTGAACTGACATGTCATCTGGAGGCGATTCTAAATCTTCAAGTGCGGCTCCGATTTCAATTTTTATTTTCTCAGCAGTACTTTCTCCAACGAAAAGATTGTGCTGTGTTCTCATATAATATACGATGTCATTCGTGAAAACGTCACCGGCAATTTTTACTGATTTGTCGCAAACAATTCCTCCAAGAGCAATAACTGCGATTTCAGTAGTTCCACCACCTATATCCACAATCATATTTCCTTTTGGTTGCATAATGTCAACTCCAATACCGATTGCCGCAGCCATTGGTTCGTGAATCAAATAAACTTCTTTACCGTTTACTCTTTCACAAGATTCTTTAACCGCACGCATTTCCACTTCGGTAATTCCAGAAGGAATGCAAACCACCATTCTTAGTGCTGGCGTGAACATTCTTTTCTTCAATGCAGGAATGCTTTTTATAAACATGCTGATCATCTTTTCAGACGCGTCAAAATCCGCAATTACTCCGTCTTTCAACGGCCTAATGGTCTTTATGTTTTCATGGGTCTTACCTTGCATCAAGCTGGCTTCCTTTCCCACAGCAATGATTTTGCCGGATACTCTGTCACGAGCTACAATTGATGGACTGTCAATCACAACTTTGTCGTTGTGAATAATCAGTGTGTTAGCGGTACCAAGGTCTATCGCGATATCCTCGGTCATGAAATCAAAAAATCCCATAAGTATTATTAGGGTTTAAAAATGTTTATAAAAAGTAACGTGCAAAGTTACATAAATTAATGTTTGAAATGACGTGTTCCTGTAAATACCATTGCAACTTTATTTTCATTGCAATAATCGATACTCAATTCGTCTTTTATAGATCCTCCAGGCTGAATAACAGCGGTGATTCCTGCTTTTTTAGCGATTTCCACACAATCTGGGAAAGGGAAAAAAGCATCGCTTGCCATCACGGCGCCTTTCAGGTCAAAATTAAAATTATTAGCTTTTTCAATAGCTTGTTTCAAGGCATCAACACGAGATGTTTGTCCGGTTCCTGATGCGATAAGCTGTCTGTTTTTTGCAAATACGATCGTATTCGACTTTGTGTTCTTGCAGATTTTAGATGCAAACAACAAATCCTCGATTTCTTCCGAAGATGGGGGAGTTGTAGTAACGGTCTTTAAATGCTCTTTATTGTCTGTCACATTATTTTTATCTTGAACCAATAATCCGTTCAAACACGTACGAACCTGTTTTTGAGGAAGCTCCACGTCATTTTGAACCAAAATAATTCTGTTTTTCTTTTCAGCTAAAATTTCAATCGCGCTTTCGTCATAGCTTGGCGCAATCACAACCTCACAAAACAATTTGTTGATTTCTCTTGCCGTGTCTGCGTCAATTTTTCCGTTTGCAATCAAAACCCCGCCAAAAGCAGATGTTGGATCGCCAGCCAAAGCATCAAGATATGCTTCTCTCATCGTGCTTCTTGTTGCCAATCCACAGGCATTATTATGTTTTAAAATGGCAAAAGTAGGCTCATTGTTTTTGAATTCTAAAATCAAATTTACCGCTGCATCAACGTCCAAAAGATTATTGTAAGACAACTCTTTTCCGTGAAGTTTTTTGAACATTGCGTCAAAATCTCCGAAGAAAAATCCTTTTTGGTGCGGGTTTTCGCCATAACGCAAAACTTGCCCGTTTGGAACGCTTTCCTTGTAAAAAGTATCGTCAGTATTGAAATAATTAAAAATCGCAGTATCATAATGAGACGAAACGTGGAATGCTTTTGTCGCAAAAAGTTTTCTGTCTTCCAATGTCAATTCGCCGTTTTGCTTCGTAATCAATTCTAAGAAATCTGCATATTGATTTACCGAAGCCACAATCACAGTATCCTTAAAGTTTTTCGCCGCTGCACGAATCAAAGAAATCCCGCCAATATCAATTTTCTCAATAATGTCAGCCTCAGAAGCGCCAGAAGCAACCGTTTTTTCAAATGGATACAAGTCAACAATCACTAAATCAATCTGTGGAATTTGAAATTCTTCCATCTGCTGCACATCGCCTTCGTGATCTTGACGGTTCAAAATTCCGCCAAAAATTTTCGGATGCAAAGTCTTCACTCTTCCGCCTAAAATTGAAGGATAAGAAGTCACGTCTTCCACCGGAACTACAGGAATTCCTAGGTTTTTGATAAAATCTTCTGTGCCGCCAGTAGAATAAAAAGTAACATTTTGCTCGTGCAATTTTCTCACGATTGGCTCCAATCCGTCTTTTGAAAAGACAGAAATCAATGCCGATTTAATAGTTTTTGAAGTACTCATTGTGTAGTTGTGTTTAAAGGTGCAAAAGTAGTTATTCAAACTTTAACATTCAAAACATTACACATATGTTTTTCGTAATTTTTGAAGTTTTTTTTACCGCAGATTCACAGATTTTTAATTGATTTTCAATCTGCGAATCTGCAGGCATTTTTTTTTAGTATTGTTGGCTAAAATGCAACAACAATCTTGCACTTTTTTTAGGAAATTGAATTAAAATTACTGAATTTTACAACAACACAAATTTACTTCTTATGGTTGTCTATTTACGGTTATTGCGAGAAAGTCTTGGTTTTGCCATGAATGCTTTGCGCAATAACAAACTACGAACCATTCTTTCGCTTCTCGGTGTTACTATTGGAATTTTTTCCATCATTGCCGTTCTTGCCGCAGTCGATTCTTTAGATAAAAAAATCAAAAGCGACATGAGTTCGCTCGATAAAAATACCATGTACCTAAAACGTTTTTCCTTCGGGCCGTCAGAAATTCCGCGTTGGAAGCGAGAACAATATCCGGATGTGACTTATGATGAATTCCAATACTTGAAAAATTCAGTAAACGGAATGGATAAAGCAACCTATCAATTGTTTACGGCAAGGCAGATTATAAAATACGATAAAAAGACAGTAAGCGACGTAAACGTAATTCCGGCTACGCACGAATTTGTCGAAATCCAGCCAATGAAATTCAAATCTGGCCGTTTTTTCAATGAATCTGAATCCAATTCTGGTACTTCCGTAATTGTTTTAGGATATGAAATCGCCAACAGTCTTTTTGAAAATGCAGATCCAATCGGGAAAAAAATTCGCCTTTACGGACAAAAGTTTACGGTAATAGGTGTTTTGGAAAAACAAGGCCAAGGAACTTTTGGTGACAGCAACGACACGGCAGTCTGTATTCCTGTAAATTTCATGCGAAATAAATTTGGCGATCACAATGATTCCATGACGCCGATAATTATTATCAAGCCAGATGAAGGCGTAGATGTGGATGAATTTAAAGGCGAAGTAATTCAAAAGTTAAGAAATAAACGTGGTTTAAAAATCGGCCAAGAAAATAATTTCTTCATCGATGTGCTTTCCGGATTTACTGAAATGATTGACCAGATTGTTGGCGTAATGAATTTAATCGGTTGGGCAATCAGTGGATTTTCTCTTTTAGTTGGAGGTTTTGGAGTTGCAAATATTATGTTCGTCTCCGTAAAAGAAAGAACCAACTTAATTGGAATCCAGAAATCTCTCGGGGCAAAAAATAAATTTATCTTGCTCCAGTTTTTATTCGAAGCAATAATTCTTTGTCTTATCGGCGGTTTGATCGGATTGTTTTTAGTCTGGATAATTGCTTTAGGATTGACAAAAGCTTTAGATTTTGAATTCGTCTTAAGCTTCGGAAACATACTTTTAGGAACGGGATTGGCAATGTTAATCGGCTTGATTTCTGGAATTCTCCCAGCAATTTCAGCTTCCAAATTAGATCCGGTAGAAGCTATTAGAACTGGAATGTAAAAATTTAACAATTTTGTTATTATTTGTCTTATATTTGAATTAATCTAAAAAATATAAGATGAAAGAAAATATTAAATTATACGCCAAAATTAGCGGGAAAGCTTTTTTAAAATGGCTTTTTGTACTTGTTTCAGGAATTACAATAACCTTTATTCTGTTTTTAATTATTTTGCTTACTAACGCTTCTGGAGCAGGTGGAGGACACGGCAATGCTTATGCATTTGTAGTTAATTTAGCAGTTCAAGATTTTTTTGGATTTCTGCTTTTCGTCGGGGCTCCAGTTTTTATTTTTTTATATTTTGCCATTGCCAATAAAGTCGGAATCCAAACAATAATTTATGAAATTTGGACAAATAAGGCGGTGCAGTTTGTGGAACCGGCAATAAAAAAAATTGCTGAAAAAATTACCAACAAACAAAATTGGATGACAACAGTTTCTGACCAAGCGATGTTGAGGGCAAAGTTATTGGATGAAAATCGAAATGATAAAAGCAATTCGTCTTTAAATAGAAGAGTCCTTGGCTATGTTTTCAAGAAAATTAAATTAGACGATATTAATTTTAGAGATGAAAATCTCACGCTTGCCGATATTCTGACTTTAAAATTGAAGAATTTTATTTCAGAAACCACAAAACCTTCTTTTAGTTTATTCTGGATTTTGGTCGGAATTCAAATTTTATTATTGATTCTCTCAATCATTTTTTCGTAATTATAAAACAAAAAATCCCGATTCTCATCGGGATTTTTTTATTATCTAACTGGATTGTTTAAAATCAAATCCAAGTATAAATTTATCTTGTCTTTCAGTTCTTTTCTTGGCGTAATGAAATCCAAGAAACCATGCTCAAGCAAGAATTCTGCAGTTTGAAAACCTTCTGGCAAATCTTTTCCAGTCGTGTCTCTCACAATTCTTGGTCCAGCGAAACCGATCAATGCTCCCGGTTCAGAAATATTTACATCGCCCAACATTGCGTAGGAAGCCGTAGTTCCTCCAGTTGTAGGGTCGGTACATAAAGAAATGTAAGGAATTTTAGCTTCTGCCAACTGCGCTAATTTTGCAGAAGTTTTTGCCAACTGCATCAAAGAATAGGCAGCTTCCATCATTCTCGCACCGCCTGATTTTGAAATCATCACAAACGGAATGTTGTTTTTAATAGAATGGTCGATTCCTCTTGCGATTTTTTCTCCCACAACAGCACCCATAGAACCGCCGATAAAGGCAAAATCCATACAGCAGACTACCAAATCTCTTCCTTTTGATTTGCCGACAGCTGTTCTAACCGCATCTTTCAATTTGGTTTTGTCCATTGCGTCTTTCAAACGGTCAGAATATTTTTTAGTATCCACAAAATGAAGCGGATCTTTTGAAGTCATTTTTGCGTCTAATTCTGTAAATTCATTGTTGTCAAACAGAATTGAGAAATATTCCTTACTGCCAATTCTTACGTGAAAACCGTCTTCCGGACTCACATAAAGATTTCTTGCCAGCTCGTCAGCATCAATAATTTTTCCGGTTGGAGATTTATACCAAAGTCCTTTTGGAACGTCTTTCTTGTCTTCCGTCGCTGTCGTTATTCCTTTTTCTGTTCTTTTAAACCAAGCCATATAAT
Source organism: Flavobacteriaceae bacterium PS02334 (assembly GCA_029959295.1). Lineage (GTDB taxonomy): Bacteria > Bacteroidota > Bacteroidia > Flavobacteriales > Flavobacteriaceae > Flavobacterium. Next base: position 241,621 of record JASCOH010000006.1, read on the forward strand.
TATGAATTATGAGTTAAAAATTATGAGTTATGAATTATAAGAAAACTTATAGCTCATAACTCATAATTTATAATTACAAAGTATTAACGTTGTTTAAGTCTTTAAAAGCTTGCTCTAATCTTGTGTTGAAAGTAACTTCACCTTCACGCATCCATTTTCTTGGATCGTAGTATTTTTTGTTCGGAACTTCTTCTCCTTCTGGATTACCAATTTGAGTTTTCAAGTAATCTACATTTTTTACGATGTAGTCTCTAATTCCTTCAGTGAAAGCAAATTGCAAGTCGGTGTCGATGTTCATTTTGATAACTCCGTATCCAATTGCTTCTCTGATTTCTTCAACAGTTGAACCTGAACCTCCGTGGAAAACGAAATCTACTGGGTTGGCTTCTGTATTGAATTTCTCTTGTACATAAACTTGAGAATTGTGAAGAATTTTTGGAGTCAATTTTACGTTTCCTGGTTTGTAAACACCGTGAACGTTACCAAAAGCGGCAGCGATTGTAAAACGAGGGCTGATTTTCAAAAGCTCTTCGTACGCAAACGCCACTTCTTCTGGCTGTGTGTATAATTTTGAACTGTCAACATCAGAATTGTCAACTCCGTCTTCCTCGCCACCTGTGATTCCAAGTTCGATTTCAAGAGTCATTCCGATTTTGCTCATTCTTGTCAAATATTCTTTGCAGATTTCGATGTTTTCTTCGATTGGCTCTTCAGAAAGATCGATCATGTGAGAACTGAACAATGATTTTCCTGTTTCAGCAAAGTGCTTTTCAGAAGCGTCTAAAAGTCCGTCAATCCAAGGCAATAATTTTTTTGCACAGTGGTCAGTATGAAGAATAACTGTTGCTCCATAAGCCTCAGCTAAAGTATGAATGTGTTTTGCTCCTGCAATTGCACCTAAAATAGCTGCTTTTTCACCTGCATTCGACAAACCTTTTCCAGCATTGTAAATAGAACCTCCATTTGAGAATTGAATGATAACTGGAGCGTTTAATTTTGCAGCAGTTTCTAAAACACCATTGATTGTGCTTGAGCCAGTTACGTTAACTGCAGGAAGTGCAAATCCTTTTTCTTTTGCATATTTAAAAATTTCCTGAACTTGGTCTCCCGTAGCAACGCCTGGTTTGATATTATGCGCCATTGTGTTTTTTGTTTATAGTTAAAGGTTACAAAAATAATAATTTCTGAAATTAGAAAGGGTAATTAATTCCAATATTTAATACGGAGTGTCCAAAATTGTATTCTTTGAACCATCTTTCGCCAACTTCTTTCGCTGGATCATAAGTCTTAAAGCCTAAATCTAAACGGATTACGAAGAAATTAAAGTCATATCTGAATCCAAATCCAGATCCAAAAGCAATGTTTTCTAAAGAGCGCAATCCTGTAAATGTTGATTTTGGATCATCAATATCGTCAAGAACGTTCCAGATGTTTCCTACATCGCCGAAAACAGCACCGTTTAATTTGCCTAACATCTTGAAACGAAGCTCGGCACTGTAAAGAAGTTTCAAGTTGGCTTCGTTGAAATCGTTAATCGCACCGCTGCTTCCTGGCCCAAGTCCATACGATTGCCAAGCTCTATTGTCATTCGAGCCTCCGGCAAAATAACTCTTAGAAAAAGGAATATTTTTTGAATTTCCGTAAGGAATTGCGATTCCGGCAAAAGCACGCATTGCCAAAACTTTTCCTCGATTCAAATCCCAATGTTTGATAAAATCAATCTCCGTTTTGATGTATTGAGAATATTCTACTTCCAAAATTGTTCGGTTCCCATTTTCATTTTCAGGCTGTTTTGCCCATCTTGAAAGCAATCCTAAAAAGTTTCCAGCAGATTCAAGCTTAGTCTTGAAAATCCAGAAATTATTATCTAAAAGATCTGTTTTTGTAGTCTTCGTATAAGTATACGCGGAAGCGAAAATCAAGTTGTTTTCTGTCAATCTGTCCTTTCTTTCCTTAATACTATTTATGACCCTGAAATCTTCTGGAGATGTTGTAATTGTTGGGTTTGGACCTAAAACGGAGTCTAAAAATCCATTCGTTCCGCTCTCGATAATAAGATCATTGTTTTCGTCTATAAAACCATAATCTTTCGCCAGTTCGTTCAGCCTGCCATAAGAAGATTGGTAAACATTGAAGTAATTGGCCTTGTTGATATTTTTTACATATTGGATGTTGAACAAATCAAAACGCGCTGTCACATTTCGTTTTGGATTCCAGCTATAATACATCGCTCCGGTAAGGCTTTCCTTGTCCAAACCTATATTCTGCTGTTTGGCATAACCAAGGCTGAAAACAGTCGTCGGAAATAAGTTTTTCGGAATAATTTTATCTGTATTAAAAGGAAGGAACATTCTTGGAAAATTCAATTTCACATCCGCACCATATTCCGAAAGATTAAAAAACACGTCATTCGGATTTGCCAATTCTGTAGAAGAACCGATATTGCCGCGAAGTGAAAGTTCTAAAGTTTCTGCACCTCTAAAAATATTTCTGAAGGTTCCGGTAACGCTTCCTGTGATACCAAAAGATTGTATGTTCGAATGCGTGACGTCGGCCGTATATCCAAAACTAAACTTTTTTCTTGGCATCAAATAAATATTCGTAATCAAGGAAGTTCCGGTAACGTCAGTCGAATCTTCCACAAATTGAATCGTCGGAGAATTAAATACGCGTAAATTATTCAGATACCGAGAAGTCAAAGTTCTTCTAAAATCGGCATAAGTACTTCCTTTGGAAATAAAAATCGCGTCAGTCAAAGCTTTCGGGCGGTATCTTAATTTATCTGTACTATAAATGTTGAAATTGTTGTAAGTTGCGCTGTCAGCAACTTTTACACTCTTGTTTGACGGGCTGTCAGTGAAAATATTTACTTCACTAATTTTGTAAAGTTTGAAAGGTTTTGTAATAATTGTGTCGCCAACTCTCACACTTCGATCGCTAATTTTCAAGACCATATTTGCCTTGTGATTTGTGTCAATCGAGTCGCCTACAAAATTGATGTTCGTCGGCTGAAAATAATAAGCGCCGTTATTTCTGAAATTGGTTGTAATTCGCTCGCGTTCTGCTTCAAAATTGGCGGATTTATATTGTTCGCCTTTTTTAATTACACTTTTTGATTTGTTTTTTTCGTATAAAGAATCTAATTCTGGAGTAGCAATTTCTCTTGTCAGAGAATCAAGAAAATAAGGCTCTCCGGTAACTATCGTATATTTAATCTGCCCTTTTTTATTAGGCAATGTATCAATTTTATAAGAAGTTTTTGCATTAAAATAACCATTGTTGAAATAATAAGATTTCAATCTTGTGGTAGATTTTTTCGCTCTTGCTTCGTCAATAATTACAGGCGGTTCTCCCGTTTTCTTTAAGAATTTATGAATTCCAGAATAAAAGAAAGATTGCCCCAAACGGTCTACCTGCTTTTTTGAAAGTAATTTTGACAGCCTTTCATATTTCTTCGGATTTTCCTTCATCTTTGCCTTAAAAGAAGAATCTGGATTTTCCTTCGCAAGATTGTACATTTGCAAGCGCAGATTATAGCCCAAAATAGTGCTATTTGGTTTTTGATAAAGAAGATTTTCTATATTTTCGTCTTTTTCAAGCTTGTCATTTACCAAAATTTCATTCTTTTTTAGGAGTCTTTTGCCGTCTGGAACTCTTTTTACGGTGTCACAAGCGGTCATAATTATTCCAATTAGAATAAATAGTGATATTTTTGTACTTATCTTTTTCAAGGGATGCGGCATATTTAATTCAAAAATACATTTTTTTATGGTTAGTAAAAACCAAATAAAATTAATAACGAGCTTACAACAGAAAAAATATCGCAAAGAACACAAATTGTTCTTCGCCGAAGGCAAAAAAGTAATCAATGAATTGATAAACGCTGCTTTTGAATTGCAATATTTATTTTCTACGGATGCTATTTTTCCTGAAATTCATCCTTCAAAAGTGAATCTGGTTTCAGAAGCAGAACTGAAAAAAATCAGCGCACTTACAACTCCAAATGATTGTCTCGCCGTTTTTAAAATTCCAGAACAGAAGAAAATTAATGAGTCAGGATTGATTGTGGCTTTGGATGATATTCGTGACCCTGGAAATTTAGGAACGATTATTCGCTTGTGCGATTGGTTTGGAATCAAGGAATTGGTCTGTTCTGAAGAAACTGCTGATCTTTTTAATCCGAAAGTAGTTCAGGCCACGATGGGTTCGATTGCGAGAGTGAATATCAATTATGTAAATCTTGAAAATTTTATAAATAAAACAAGTTTGCCTGTGTTCGGAACTTTTATGGATGGAGAAAATATCTATAAATCCACACTTCCAAAAGAAGGAATTATTATCATGGGAAATGAAGCCAACGGAATTTCTGCAACCATAGAAAAAGCGGTGAAAAATAGAATTTCAATTCCAAGATTTGGTGATTTGCAACAGACGGAAAGCTTAAATGTAGCGACTGCAACGGCAATAATCTTAAGTGAATTTAAGCGAAATTCTTAATTTTTATTGGAAAGTAAAGTTGATAAAAACGCCTCTGGTTTTCATAGAAGCAACGTTTCCTGTCCAAGGAGAATTCGGGTCATTGTCGCGGATAATTTCATCATCAAGGCCAAAAACACCGCGAATTGAAGGTGAGAATTTGAAATATTCCAAATATAAATCTACGCCAAAACCAATTTCATAGTTATTTGTCCACTGTTTCATTCTGAATTTCTCGCTTAAATTGTCTTCTTTTGATTTAGAATTGCTTCCTAAATTTAGCGAAGTTGAAAGACCTCCAACTAAAAACGGACGAATATTTCCGGTTCTCAAGGCTGAAAATTTCAACAAAAGCGGGAAGTGAATATAAGTAGATTTTACTTCGCGAAGTTCATCGCTTTCGCTGGTAAATCCTGAAAACCTCAAATTTCTTTGTGTATAATATAATCCTGGCTCAAAACGAAGGTCGATATATTCCATCAATCTTAAGTTTCCAATTAACCCGACGTTGAATCCGGTTGTTCCTTTTACTTCGATATCTTGTCCGTCATTTTTATAATCAAACTTAAAATCATAAGCATTAAAGCCAAGGTAATAACCCCAGTGAACACGCTGTTTGTCCCAGTTTTCTTGGTGAATTATAGGATCTTTGCTGAACAATCCAGTGGCAAATTGCGCATGGCTATTCAGTGAGAAACACAAAAGTAGAATGGCTAATATTTTTTTCATATTATTTTTTAGAGGCAGAATAAATTGTTGCTGCGCCAAATGTCTGTGGCAAATCTGCAACATCTATAAACCCAATTTTTCTCAAAATATTGTTTAAAGCTTCACCATAAGGAAAACCATTTGCAGATTCTGAAAGATATCCATAGGCATTTTTTTCTTTTGAGAAGATTTTTCCGATAAGCGGTAAAATATTTTTGGTGTAAAATTTATAGAATTGTTTGTATGGAGTTTTTGTCGGATTTGAAGTTTCTAGAATTATAAAAACGCCGTTAGGCTTTAAAACTCTAAGAATTTCAGCTAGTCCTTTTTCTAAAGTTTCAAAATTTCTGATCCCGTAAGCAACTGTTATCGCATCAAAAGAATCATTTTCAAAAGGAAGATTTTCTGAATCGCCCTGAATCATTTCAATTTTACCAGAAAGATTTTTTGAATCAATTTTTTTTCTTCCAACTTCCAGCATTCCAGCAGAAATATCTAATCCAATTATTTTGTCTGCATTGGTTTGGGACATTAAAATTGCCAAGTCGCCAGTTCCAGTTGCAATGTCAAGAATATTTTTCGGATTTTTTGAAGCAATCATTTTCAGAATCTTTTTTTTCCACTTGGCATCAATTCCAAAGGAAATGACACGGTTTAAGCCGTCATAGTTTTCTGAAATGTTGTCGAACATTTGTTCAACTTGCTCTTTTTTTCCTAATGTAGAATCTTTATAGGGAGTAATATTCTCTGACATTTTTAATAATTTAGGCAAAGATAAACTATTCTTGTCCGATTACAAAAACAAGAATCCGAATGGTTTATGCGCGTTTGATTTATTTTTTGATATACGTTTGGAAGCTGAAATCAGTTTTGTGCTTTTCATCTTTTGGATGGTATTCTTCGAAAGTCAATTTCCAGTTTTTCAAGTCAAATTCAGGAAAAAAAGCATCTGCTTCAAAGGTGTCGTAAACTCTTGTTAATTCAATTTTATCAGCAAGAGGAAGCGCAAGATTGTAAATTTCACCTCCGCCAATAATGAAAACATCTTCGTCTTTTGGAGAAATTTCAATGGCTTTTTCAATACTATTCAAAACAATACAGCCTTCCGGATTATAATCATGTTGTCTCGTAATAACAATGTGAGTGCGGTTTGGCAATGGTTTTGGAAAACTTTCAAAAGTTTTTCTTCCCATGATGATATAATGGCCAGTCGTTAGCTGTTTGAATCTTTTGAAATCATCTGGCAGATGCCAAAGCATGGCATTGTCTTTTCCAAGCGCATTATTTTCGGCAGCCGCCGCAATCATTGTAACCATTATTTATAAAGTATTATTTTCAGAATCATTATCGATTTTTGACTGAAGCTGTTGCATTTTGCGTTCTTGTTTTGCTACTAGACGGTCAATCTGGGCGCGTTCCCAATTTTTATTCATGAAACTGTCAGTAATAAAAACGCGTATGAAGTGCAATACAAATAAAAATGCCCAAACAACAATAGCCCATAAATCCCAGTGCGTTTCAGGATAAAAGTCTGGAATTATGACTCTGTGTATAAGCAGAAAAAAAAGACTTCCAACAAAAAAGAGGATAAAGTGGAAGTAAAGCAGTTTTTTTTGCTTCATCCTTCTGCGAGCATATTCATAAAGTTCGTGTTGATTATTTTCCATAAGTGCAGAATTTGATTTAAAGATAGGATTAAATTTTAAAAATAAAAAATGCTATGAAAGAGAATCTGGATAAGATTTAAAAAATCAGTCAAGTTTAAAACACAATTGGGATGCTTAACAGCATTCTTGTCGGTTTTCCGTTTTGATAAGCAGGTTTCATTTTCGGAAGAAGTTCTATGATGCGTTTCGCTTCGTCGTTAAAGATTTGATATTCGCCTTCTACTTTGGTTACTTTTACAGAACCGTCAGTTTCAATCGCATATTCAACAATTGATTTCCCTTTTAATTTTTCTCTGCTGGCCTGTTCAGGATATTTGTAGTTGTCTTTTATATGTTGTTTTAATTTTCCTTGAAAACATTTTATCAGGTCTGAAAAAGCTTCTTCTTCACAGCCTGGGAAAACAGGAAGCGACTCTTGGTTCGCAATATTTGCTTGTGCCAATGAAATCAACCCATGAAATAGAAAAAGCAACAAAAAGATTTTTTTCATAATTGAGTTTTAAACAGCAACCGCGCCTTTAATGTGTGGATGAGGTTCATAGCCTTCTAAAGTAAAATCTTCAAATTTAAAGTCAAGAATATTTTTAACTTCTGGATTTAAGATCATTTTTGGCAACGGTTTCAGATCACGGGAAAGCTGTAATTCCAATTGTTCGAAATGATTATTATAAATGTGAGCGTCGCCAAAAGTGTGGATGAAATCGCCAGGCTGTAGATCACAAACCTGAGCAATCATCAATGTTAGCAAAGCATACGAAGCAATGTTAAACGGAACTCCTAAGAAAATATCAGCGCTTCTTTGGTATAATTGGCAAGATAATTTTCCGTCAGCTACATAAAACTGGAAGAAAGCGTGACACGGAGGCAAAGCTACTTTTCCATTCGCCACATTTTCAGCAAAAGATTTTGAAGTATCTGGCAAAACCGAAGGATTCCAGGCAGAAACGAGCATTCTTCTGCTATTCGGATTTGTTTTTAAAGTATCAATCAATTCTGTAATCTGGTCAATTTCTTCGCTGTTCCAATTTCTCCACTGATGCCCATAAACCGGACCTAATTCTCCGTTTTCATCAGCCCAATCATCCCAAATTTTTACGCCGTTTTCTTTTAAGTAAGCGATGTTTGTTTCGCCTTTCAAGAACCAAAGCAATTCGTGAATAATAGATTTTAAATGCAATTTTTTAGTAGTAACCATCGGAAAACCTTCTGATAAATCAAAACGCATTTGGTACCCGAAAACACTTTTTGTTCCGGTTCCAGTTCTGTCTCCTTTTTGTGTTCCTGTTTCAAGAACGTGCTTTACTAGGTCTAAATATTGTTGCATTTTTTTTGGTTTAGGGTGTTGGGTTTAAGGTTTAGGAGCTTCCTTTGTCTTAAGCTTGGGCGTTTATGTATTTTATGAAAGAAGAAATTCTTCTTTGTAATCTTTGAATATTTTCAAGACAAATGATTGTCTTTTCTGTATTTATTATTTCTAGGTCTAAGCTTAAAATTAGATGACTTTCTAATTCGTAGCTAGAGCCTAAGCTGATTTGTAGAAATCGTGCAAAATCTTTCTGAGAATCTTTTGCTGCACCTTCTGCAATATTTGAAGGGATTGAATTACACATCTTTTTATTTGTGATGTCAATCCGAATTTTTCCTCTTCTGGTAAAGATTTGGTCAAAAGATAAACGTCTTTTACAAGAACACGACCTTCCTTCCAAACTTCAAGTTCTTTGAAATTTCTCATTAATATTAATTTGTATGGCATTTAAAAATAGTAATCTCAATCAAAATCCAAGCGTAAGTCCTTAAACCCGAAACCTAATTCCTTGAACCCTTCTTAAGATTCCCTCTTGCTTATCTCATCACGGATATTTGCCGCTTTTTCATAATCTTCATTCTGAACAGCACTTTCCAACTGTTCGTGAAGTTCTGAAAGGCTCAATTTTGCGTAAGCATTTGATGAATCAGTTGTGTTGTCATCTTCTAGTCCAAAAGTTTCTGGTGAAGAAAGAATATCGTCTAAATCTTGGTTTTCGTTTTCGCCTTCCTGCGGATTTGCTTTCAAGAAGATTCCGGCTTTGTCTAAGATGTTTTTGTAGGTAAAAATCGGAGCACTGAAACGCAACGCCAAAGCAATGGCATCGGAAGTTCTGGCGTCGATGATTTCCTCAATTTTATCTCTTTCACAAATGATGCTGGAATAGAAAACGCCGTCAACAAGCTTGTGAATGATGACTTGTTTTACCACAATGTCAAATCGGTCAGCAAAGTTTTTAAACAAATCGTGCGTCAACGGGCGTGGCGGTTTTATTTCTTTTTCTAAGGCGATTGCAATTGATTGCGCCTCAAAAGCGCCAATTACGATTGGCAGTTTTCGCTCTCCGTCCACTTCATTTAAAATCAATGCGTAGGCGCCGTTTTGTGTTTGGCTGTATGAAATTCCTTTTATGGTTAGTTTTACTAAACTCATTATTAAAGGTCTATGTTTGTTTTTGTTTTTTTTGTTTTTTCTAGAAAAATCCTTAAATTAAGGCTTCCTGAATTTATCCTGTTTATGCAGAATAAAAAAAGGGCTATCTAAATCTTGATATTTCTACCTAAATTTAGATAGCCCTGATATGGGCAAATTTAAAAAAATATTTACGAATTATTCGCCTTGAATTCTTTTAATTTTTCGGTCAATTTCGGAACGATTTCAAAAGCGTCGCCAACGATGCCATAATCGGCAACTTTAAAGAATGGCGCGTCAGCATCTTGATTGATAACAACTTTTACTTTTGAAGAGTTGATTCCAGCAATATGTTGGATGGCTCCAGAGATTCCGATTGCGATGTAAAGGTTTGTCGCTACTGGTTTTCCAGTCTGGCCAACGTGTTCGCTGTGAGGTCTCCAGCCTAAGTCAGAAACTGGTTTTGAACAAGCGGTTGCAGCGCCTAAAACAGCAGCTAAATCTTCTAGCATTCCCCAGTTTTCTGGTCCTTTCAAACCTCTTCCTCCAGAAACTACAACTTCCGCGTCAGCGATAGTTACTTTTCCGGTTACTTTTTCTACAGATTCTACTTTTACGCCAAAATCAGCATCGCCGATTGACGGTGAAAAATCTTCTTGAGATAGGGAAGAAGCGCTTTCAAAAACGCCGTAAGAATTTTTGGCAAGGCCTAAAACTTTTACATCCGTACTGATTTCAGTGATGTTGAACGCTTTGTTCGAAAACGCATTTCTTTTCACTTGGAAAGGAGATGTGCTTACCGGCAAACCGACAACATTTGAAGCGTAACCAGCGTCAAGCCCAACAGCAACAAGCGGTGCCAAATAAAGGCTGTCTGTTGTTGAAGAAAGCAAAACTACTTTTGTTCCTTCTTTTTGAGCGGCTTGCTTGATGACATCAGCATACGCTTTTGCCGTAAATTTTGATAATTTATCATCGTTTACTTTCAAGACTTTGTCTACTCCATATTTTGATAATTCAGAAACATCACCAGCGTTAATGGTAACTGCGGTAACTGTTGTTCCTAAAGATTCTGCGACTTTTTTACCGTATGAAGCCAATTCGAAAGCAACTTTCTTGAATTTTCCTTCTGCAGATTCTGCGTATATTAATATTGACATAATTTTTTAAATTTAAAGATTGAAAAATTTAAGGATTTAAAGATTTCAAAAATTCGTAATTCGTAATTTTTAATTCGTAATTAAATTACTTTAGCTTCGTTATGCAAAAGGTTGATCAACTCATCTAAATTGTCTGGGCTGATTAATTTTACCGCAGATTTCAGAGCTGGTTTTTCAAATTTCACCGCTTTTGTGTTTGAAGAAGCGTTAACTGGCTCAAGAATTGTCAAAGCTTTTGTTCTTGCAGTCATAATTCCTCGCATGTTTGGGATTCTAAGGTCTTTTTCTTCAACTAAACCTTTTTGTCCGCCGATGATTAGTGGCAAAGTTGTCGCAACAGTTTCTTTACCGCCGTCGATTTCACGAGAAGCTTTCACTGAAGTTCCGTCTACTTTAATATCTGTACAAGAATTCAAGAAATTCATTCCGGTAATTCCAGCAATCATTCCAGGAACCATGCCTCCGTTGTAATCTAAAGATTCTTTTCCTGCGATAACAAGATCATAACCTCCGTTTTTGATTACTTCTGCCAATTGTTTTGCTACGAAAAATCCGTCTGTTGGATTTGCATTTACACGAATTGCTTCGTTTGCGCCAATGGCCAATGCTTTTCTTAAAGTCGCTTCTGTTTCTGGACCTCCAACGTTAACTACGGTAACATTTGCGCCTTGCTGTTCTTGGAACCAAATTGCTCTTGTCAATCCAAATTCGTCGTTTGGATTTATTACGAAAGAAACTCCGTTGGTGTCAAATTCTGAATCGCCATTCGCAAAATTAATTTTTGAAGTAGTATCAGGAACGTGACTGATGCAAACTAATATTTTCATTTTATATAAAATTATAGTGTTGATTTATTTTAGGCTCCGAAATTAAGAATTATAATTCAAATAAAAAACTATGCGTGCATAATATTTTGATAATTTTTGTAGAACTATTTCGTTTTCGTGGACCAATGCGGGTTTTGGGTTTCCTTCAAAAAAGAATCTCTACTTTTCGTTATCTTTGCACCTTCAAAAATTTTCCCATGGATTCCTCAATCAAAGCCGTTCATCCCATTTATAATCTTCAATTCGGACTAGTTTGCTTGAGTTCCCTGCTGTTTTCGGCGAGTTTTAATATGCTGATTCCAGAATTGCCAGAATACTTAAGCAATATGGGAGGCGCAGAATATAAAGGTTTGATCATCGCACTTTTTACTTTGACAGCAGGAATTTCAAGACCTTTTAGTGGCAGATTGACCGACACTTTGGGAAGGGTTCCGGTAATGGCGGTGGGTTCTATCGTATGTTTTATCTGCGGTATTTTATATCCGGTTTTGGGCACCGTTTCCGGATTTTTATTCTTAAGATTGATCCACGGATTTTCTACTGGATTCAAGCCCACAGCGACCGCCGCTTACGTTGCCGACATAATTCCAAGGGAAAGGTGGGGCGAAGCTTTAGGTTTTCACGGACTCTGTTTTTCAACCGGAATGGCCATCGGTCCCGCAATCGGAAGTACGATAAAATTGCATTTTTCTATGGATATGCTTTTTTATGCTTCCTCGATTTTTGCACTTTTGTCTATTGTGATTTTAATGAATATGAAGGAAACTTTGCAGCACAGACAGCGTTTCAGCCTGCATATTTTAAAGATTTCCAGAAAAGATATTATTGCAGTGGAAGTGCTTCCGGCGGCAATTGTGACTTTTCTTTCGTATACGGCTTACGGTGTGATTCTGACCTTGATTCCAGATTGGAGCCAGCATTTGGGGATTACGAATAAAGGATTATTTTTCATGGTTTTTACCATCGCATCACTCGTAATTCGCTTCGGAGCGGGGAAAGCTTCTGATAAATATGGACGGCTTCATTTAATCGGATTGGGGCTTTTTCTGTTGATCATTTCACTAATAATTGTAGGTTTTTCAACTTCCGTAGCCGGATTAATACTTGGCGCGGCATTATACGGAATCTCCACAGGAATCGTTTCTCCCGCCTTAAATGCCTGGACGGTCGACATGAGTTTTCCAGAAAGCAGGGGAAAAGCAATGGCCACGATGTATATCGCCCTGGAAACAGGAATAGGACTCGGAGCGCTTTTCGCAGGATGGATTTATCAAGATGAGATTTCGAAAATTCCGATGGTGATGTATGTCAGCGCCGGAATGGTTTTCTGCTCGATGATTTATGTATTTGTGCGTGTGAAGAAAGCGAGGAAATAATAGTTTAAAATTACAAGAAGTTGTGTTAATCACTTCGTTATTAATTTTCATAACCGCAAATTGTCCTGCCAATCTTCTTGGCTTTATTAAGACTCATTTTTTCAATCTGATGCTTGCATCTTTTTAATCCATGGCAATCTTTGTTTAAATGATATCTGCTTCCAGTATCACTTTTGCAGATATAAACGTCAGGTTGTTTTGAAGAACCCAAAGATAAAGTTGCCGTAACAACATATATTAATAGTAATTTTTGGAACATCTGTTTAAATTTTTAAGACTAAAAACTACACTTTTCGGACAGCCGTTTTTAGTAGATTAATAATAAAGAGAATTAGAAAAACTAAAATAATCGGGCTAAAAACCTCAACCCAGCCTAAATTTCCAAAGCTGATTTTAATGATAAAAAGGACAATGCAAAATGCAACTGACAGGGTAATAAGTAGAGTTTTAAAATCAGTTTTCTTTTTTCTTTTCTTCGCCATTTGGGTTTTGTGTTAGCTATAAATTAATTTCAACTCTTCTGTTTTTCTTCCTGCCTTCTTCAGTGTCATTTGTCGCGATAGGATTTTCGATGCCTCTTCCAATAGCATTAATTTTGTTCGCATCAATGCCTTTTTCAACTAGATGTTTTTTCAAAGTGTTGGCTCTATCCTGAGAAATTTTATTGTTTACAGAAAGTTCGCCTTCACTGCTGGCATAACCATTTAAAGTTATTGAGGAAGTTGGATTTGCTTCTAAATAATCTGAAATTTGCTTAATGACAACCTCATCAACTACAACTATTTCTGAAGAACCTTTCTCAAATGAAGCAGGAATTTTATTTTCCAATTCAGATGGCTTTACTGTGTTTTCAACTTCCGAAATATTTTCAACTGAAGTTTTCTCATTTAAAGTATCCGCAGGAATTGCACTTTTTCCAACAACTTCTGTCCCTTTTTCAGGAGCTATTTTTAACATAGAATCGGTATCCTCCTTAGAACTTAAAAAGTAATAGCCCGCGCTTCCAATTAAAAGTAGAAGCAGAATGACTAGAATTAATGACGGACTTTTCTTCTTCGGTTCTTCTTGCCAACTATTATTTTTTGACAAATCAAACTTTGATTCCGTTCCGGATTTTGCAGGTTCCTCGTTTTTATTTAAATTAAATGACATAATTTTTGTTTTAGATTAAGTATACATTTCTACTAAAGTCTGCAAGCTTCCGGTATGCGCTCTTCCCATGGCCTCAAATTCCCAAGAATCACCAGCACGGTATAATCTTCCAAATTCCACGGCATCTTCATTGGTAAATTGATCTTTCAGGCTATATCTTAAGATTTCACTTCCAGTATTTTCATCCACAATTCGAATGTAACAATCGTTGACTTGCCCAAAATTTAAATCCAAAGTTCTTCGGTCTTTCTTTGTGTCATTTGGAAATTTGCAAATCGTCGCACATATAATAATCTGCTCAATATTTGCACTTACTTTATTCAAATCAATGATCATATCTTCGTCGTCTTCGCCATCGCTTCGAGTGCCATCTGGGTCGTCAATCGCACCTTTTATAGCACCGTCAGCGGTCAAAGGCCTAAAAAGTCCCTTCTCATTTTGATCCTCAATACTATTGCCCATTTGAACTTGCCCATAAAAAACAAAATAACTGTCAGACGGAATTTTGAAATTGCTGTTAATCGCAAATGCCGAAACATCAAGGTCAAATTCGGGTCCGTTTGGCTGTTCATTCGGATCCCAGCCCATTCCGATTTTCACGACTGTCAATCCCGGAGCTGCTTTTGAAAGAGAAAATCTTTCGCCTTTATTTAAGTTGAAACTTATCATTTTTAAAATTTTAGATTATTGATATAATTCGATTAAAGTTCCCAATCCGCCAGCAAATGCTTGGCCTAAGCCTTCAACATGCCATTCGCCACCATTTCGAGAAAGTGAAGCAATAATTACCGAATCTTGATGGTCAAAAGCTTCCTCAAGCTTGTATTGGCAGAGAATAGTGTTGTCATTTGAATTTCGAATATTGATATACGAATTCATAACATTTCCAAAATGATGGCCTCGCGATTCTGATTCGTGAATAGTTACAGCGAAGTATAAAAATTCTACTCTTGAATCCATTTTTGACAAATCAATAAGAATCGATTCATCATCGCCGTCACCCAATCCATCTCGATTATCGCCCAAATGTTTTACAGCGTCATCAGGACTTTTTAGGTTATTATAAAAGATAAAAAACGCTTCTTCAGGAAGTTTTCCGTTTGCGCCAAGCATAAAAACTGAAACATCGCAGTCTACTTTTTGACCGCCAACAGATGCTTGATCCCAGCCAAGTCCGGCGATTATATTTTTAAGTCCAGAATTTTCTTTTGCCAGTGAAAGTGGCTTGTTTTTTTGTAATGAAATTGCCATATTTTTTTAATTTTAATTGTTCTTTTTAGGAGGTAAAGGTGGAGGCAGAACCGGTTTTTTGATCGTGTTTTTCGGAATCTCCGGTAAGCCTGGTTTATTTTGATTTGTCAGATTTTCTTTTTTTGGAGGTAAGATAGGAGGTGTATTTACAACTGGCTTTTCAACTTTAGTAAACTCAGGAAGCAATGGTTTTTTAGCTGGAATTTCAGGATTCGCAATAACTTTCGGCACTTCCGGAATTGGATTTGTTTTCTTTTTTGCCAGATATCCAGATTGTGCAATTTTTGAAAAAAGAAGCTTCATGGTTTCCGTATTATGAAGCGTCTCGGGTCCAATCACATTTGGATATTTCTTTAATAATTTCTCAGAAAAATAAGAAGTATTGATTTCATCGCTTGCCAAAACAATTGTCGTTTTTTCAACCGAAATGCTTACAGATTTCAACAAATCATCGATCGCCGAATAAATCAAGCTGTCGTTAGAATAATAAATCAGGCGGTCATTTAAATCTCTTTCTTTTACGCTAAACCAATACACTTTTCCATCAGAAAGCTCGGCATTTCCTTTTATAATCGGAACTATGTTTTCTAATAAATCAGCACAAAAAGGAAGCAAAAAAGCCACTTCTTTTTCTTTTTCAAAAGAGAGATAAGAATTTTGCAAAGTGATATATTCCAGAATTATTTCAGCCAGCATTTTAACTCTTGGATCTGCGCCGTGGCCTTCCAATTTTGATGCCACTGTTTCTTTATGGTTAATATTTTTATATAATTCTAGATATAAATTATTATCAATTCCGTTTAAAAGAAGTATTGATTTGCTGGAATTTATTATGCCGTGAGCGTTTAAAACTTCAAATAAACATTCGTTGTAATTGACTCTTTCTATATTATTATAACCAGCTTCCGCAAAAATATTTTCAATCAATGATTTTTCCTTGTCTTCAATATCAGTTTCAAAAAGAAAACGCAACGGAAAATTCGGCCGGTAAGATTCAATCGAATTGCTGTTGTACAAAACCGTATTGATGAAATGTGAAAGATATTGTTCGACGCCAAAATAAAACAGCTGTTTGCAAGGCTTTTTATTGTTGTAAATTGTAAAGTGCGCCGACGGATCTTGTATGATTTCAAAATAATTTCCGAAAGCATTTGGATCATTTGAAAAGAATCGGTCTCTTGCAGCATTTCCAAAAATAAAATCATTTCCATTGACATAAAAATACAAGGGCACTTCATTAGAATCCTTGATTTCCAATGGAGCATAAGGGCTTCCTTCTGATTGATACCAAAAGGAAACCTTACGTCTTGCTATTTTTACTACTACGCAATAATTCATTTTATTTATTTTTTTATGCCTTTTAACAAGTGCTTTTCAAAGAATTTCATGCCTTCTAAAATGATTATCGGAGCCACATAATCGAAGCTTTTTTGCTCTTTTTTCTGTGCTTCAATATATTCAGGATCGCCTTTGATATAATTTTCAATATTCATGTCTTGAAAGCCTTCCATGAAATCTGCAGGAGACATTTTGAGTCCGAACATCGAAGAAGAAACTTTGAAGAATAAATCGGCAAAATCCATAAATCTCGGGCATGGGTCTTTACCTTGGGGAACTAGGCAGATGAAGGAAGTTCCGATGTGTTCCATCATTTCTGGCGTCATAGAATTCGACGATTCAAGATATTTGAATTCACCGCTTGGCGTTACTACGCAGAAATTATCTTCCCCAAGAACTTCAATCGCATTTTTATTTCTAGGAACTAGCAATTTTGTCTGGCTTGTAGGAATGGCAAGGCCTTTTGAAACTTCATATTTCACGTCAGCATTGTTTTCTGCTTTTTGGCTGTTGATGTCAATAATTTTCAAAGGATTGATTGAAATCGGCGTTATCGTAGTTCTTGCCACAGCTTCTCCGCCAATTCCTCTCACAAACATTTGCGTGTAATAATCTTCCGCCGCTTTTGGATTTACAGCATTAAACCAATCAAATATTCGAGCGCCTTTTCCTGCAAAAGCAATTTTAATTTTTGGAGCTAAAGCTTTAACCGCAGGCGGCGCATCTTCAGATTTTAGAATTTCTGATCGGAGTTTTTGAGCCAATTGACCAGCATAAAACATGATCAAGCCAGTAACATAAAGATTGACGCTCATCATTTCCTTGCATTCGGCAGCTATTAATCGATAAAAATCATCAAAATCTGTGGCATCCAATCGGTCTACAACTTGCTCAAAGTAATAAGGAGCCGTGTTTTCATTGAATTTGTTATTTGGTGTATTCAGTCCTTCAATCTTGATCTTTTTTCTTTCGCACATTTTCAATAAAACGGACTTAAAATTTGGAGAAAAACGAGTTGCTTCAGCCACCCGCTGTGCTGCAAACCGAATAGAATTCTGTTTGATCATCGCTTTTCCGCCATCCATTTGGCACAAAGCCGTAATGTCTGTCGTGCTGCCGCCAATGTCAAAACACAAAACCAATTCTCCCGGGCCAAGATTATAGCCACCGTTTGGCCTTACTAAATAATTGGCAACGGCGCAGGCTTCTGTCAACGATTCGTCATTGCTTAATTCTTTGAAATCAAATCGCAATGGCGCTATTTCTGTAGCTATTTCTACAGCTTGTTTTTTTGCTTTGGAAACTGTTTCATCACCCCAGCCAGAACTTGCAGTAACTGTTTCTGCAGTATTCCAACTATTGCTACCCGAAGAACCCCAGCCTGTATTTTCTTCAACTGGAGGAACTGTATTTGTAGACCAAGAACTTTCAGAAGTATTTCCAATATCTGATAAATCTGACGGAGGATAAATTTTTAAGGAATTGCCCGTACTTACAATCGGACTGATTTCTTTCAAGGAGTCCCAAATGCCTTGGTATTCGGTCAATAATCCTTTTCCCATAGAAGAAGGATAGGACCATTTTAGCGATTTTGGTTCGTGTTTATCCACAAAAAGCTGGGCATAAACATGCAAAAGCAGAGAACTCAAATAGGCTGTTTTATAACTTTTGTCGATGGCCTGCGTTGACCATTTCATGTTGTAAACCAATTCGGCTTTTCCGACGCGATTGTAGCCTAAAACATAGCGGTCATTTTGCGCATTTTCAATAGGAAGGTTTTTTTCGAAACAAGGAAATCCGCCTTTCACGGCTTGCGACGCCAACGATTCATGGCTTATCGTATCGCTTTTTACCAATCTTCTCGGGTCATGAATTGTCAGAATCGATTTTATGGCATTCGTAGTGATTTCATCATTTTGGAAAAAGAAAATTTCGTCTTCGACAGCCGGTCTTTCATCATTGTTTTTTGTATCGCTGGAAAGCAACGAAACCCTTCTGTTTTTTAAAACTAAATTATCGCAAACCTTAGAATCTCTTTCAGAATAATAAGCGATGGAAGAATTCGTGCTTCCAAAATCAACGCCCAAATAAGCCGGAGCCAAATCAATTATCGGACTCTGAAGTTTGTTCTCTGGCAAATTCGGATTGTTTCCGGTATTGTCATATCGAATAATTCCAAAACCGCAATCTACGCCTGCGTAGGAGAATTTCACGCCTTTGAAAGGCTGGTTGCTTTCATAGATCTCATATTTATAAGCATTGTCGGCTACAGCATTATTAGAAGCCACATGCAATTCGGCTTTTATATGTCTGTGTTTTTCTGAAACATCGACCGATTTTCCGTTTTTTGAAAGATAGAATGGTATGCCTTTTTCATCCATGACAATTCTAAAAAAATCATCGTTTGCATCACCTACAAATGGCGTAGCTTGAAATTTTGCATCATTGTGAGGAATTTCGGAATACAGAAAATAACGATTCCATTGTTTGGATATGAAATTCGGCCACAATAAAATATCCTTCCCTAGAATAGAATCTCTGGTAACATTGTAAACTACCTGTTTTGTGATTTCATTGCCCGTTTGGGTAAACAATCGCAAAGTCACCGTTAGTTTTTCGCCATCTTTATCATTTGGATCATAAATAGCAGAAATTCTAGATTTTACGGCAGACGAATCATCAAAACCAACAAGCGCGTTGAGGTTTTTTCCGAAGACATTCAAAGCCAATGGCGTCAAAGGCAAAGTAAAATAAGCAAAACTGTTTGGCTGTCCTTTTGTGGAAGCTTCCAAAAGAAGAATCGGTTTTGATTTTAAGTAGTTTTTAGTTTCGGCGCCTTCTTTTCCGAAATCAATCTGCGCAATGTCAGAAGCATCCGGGAGCAATAAATCTTTTGGGTCGAAAGCAATTCCGTCCGGACTTGCATCACTTGAAATCGTCCCTTCCGAACCATATAATTCTGTTGAATAATTGAAAAGCGTGCTGAAAGGAAATTTAAAAAAGTTTCCGATTTCTGGAGGAACTGCATTTTCAAGCTTTGGGAAATTCTTAGCTTCCTGATACTTTACCATGTCTTTCATCCAGTTTTGGATTGAACCATTAATATTGCTGTATTCTGGCCTTAAGATTTCTTCCAAACTGCTAAAATTATTCTGAAATTTGTTGATGTTGTTCAAAATGTATTTAGCATATCCATATAAAGTCTGCAATTCTTCTGGAGTAAGATCTGACTGAAGCGGATCTATAAATTTGCCATTATTTACATTTACAAAAGGGAATTTATCCTTGATTTTATAGGAAACCGAAGTAAATAAAAAAGAGTCTGGAGAAGTACCGCCGACCACATTACCCTTAAAAGAAATTACATCAATAAAAGGAATTTTATCTGCATTATTTGCCAAAGATTGGTCGCACCACAACGGCTGTCTTTCAAACAAAACATTTCCAAAAGCACCTGTCGGCTCATAGATATTTGAAGTGTCGAGTAACTTTTTTCCATCAGAATAAGCCAGTTGCACGCGATCGATGTGCATGTCTTTGTAATTTAAGGCAATGCAACTGATCAAACCTTTCCATTCATTTAGCAAGGATTTATAGAAGGAAAGCAAGCCCGAAGTTTCGGCATCTTTATCGATAATATTATCAAGTGCATTTCTGAATAAATTTGCGCGTGCATAAACGGTCGGCATTCCAGAAACGATTGATCCGATGTCAACAGAAGAATTTCCGTCTTTATCGACAGCAATTTCTGGAATAGTAATATTTTTAGTAAAAACTTCTAACTGCGGAATTTTATCCCAAGCATATTCCACGCCTTGCGGTTCTGTTTTAGGATGAACTTTTATTGCAAGCGCTTTTATTTTATTAGCTGCCATAGTCGTTTAGTTTAGATTGAAATTTTGGGAAACCGTGATAGCATTATAAATATGTGCTAAGAATTTTTCCTTTGTAGTGTTGACTTTCTGCTCTTCCTTGCTGTCAGATTCAATGAGCTTGTCGATGAAATTGTCATACCTGTTAGATAAAAATCCGCCTTTTGACCAATGGTGCTTGTCGTCTAAAAACAAGGCGCCGACATCCAGTTTCTTTAATTCTGAAGCCGTGTCTGGAAAAGCCTTGCTGTCAAACATAAATGTCCCTGGAGCAACCGTATTCCTGATTTGGTAAAGCCACCCAGAAATGAATCTTTCATTGCTAAATCCGTAAGCAAAAAGCTTGAAATAATCATTTATGTCGTGACATTCTTCATCTGTGATTGTGGCGTATTGCGTGAGTTTCTGCTTTTGGCATCGGGTAATAAAACCTTTGATTCCAGCTTCGCCATTGATAGAAAGAGAAATGTGCGCCAATGAGAAAAAAGCACCGAGACGGTTTGCAAAAATTTCTCCAGCCTTATTGTTATTCCCGACAAAATCATTGAAAGAAAAACTGAACGAATTGTTGTTAAATTCTACGGCTTTGTATAAATATTCTGCCTTTGCGCCATCAAAACCATTGTCACGCGTGAAGAAATCATAAGCCGCGCAAGCACACAAAAGTTCTGTAATATGGCACGGATTTTTTTGGTTGGCACCACCGGTTATCGTTTCATGGCCAGAATTTTCGGCATCGATATTCTTGCTGTCGATCGGCCATCCGATGTGATATAAAATCTTATAGCTTTTTTGGACTGTTGGATCGCTTTGGTAAAATTGCAAAGCCGCTTGGCTATTTAAAGGAAAAAAGGAAGGATCGGCAATGACGCTATTTTCTTTTCCAGATTTTTGCTTTTCGTCAGGTTTTTTGAACGTAAAATATTCAGTCAATAGGGTTGAGCCGAATTTCGCTTTTGTAAAATCAATAGTAGAAGCTCCGGCAGATCGAATCTTTACAAAATCTTGCAAAGCCTTTGGGATAACAGGAATCGAAGAAGCTCCAGTTCCTCCAAAAATAGATCCGAAGATAAAAACTCGGGCATTTGCACCGGCTTTTTCCAGCTTGGAAACAAATTGGTCAAGTTCTCTTTCTTGTGGTTGTACGTCTGCGCCTTTGACAATATTTCGTGCTGCTTCCACAATTCCGTGATACATTAGCATCGAGCCTAAATGCGTTTGAGCCCTGTAACCATGTGCCAAATTGAATTCCTGAACCGAATTATTATCTAAAAACAAATCAGAAATCAGCCTGTTGTTTTTTTGCTCTTCGGTAGAACCGGAAGCAATCTTGCTTATGTTTTTATAATTTTCTCTTCCTGTAGCCGAATAATTGGTATAATAGCGATGCAGGTTTAATTTTGCAGAGAAAAAAGTATTGGCATTTGGCGTGCCGCCTTCCGTTGATCCAGACGTTTTTATGCGGCTGTACAATCTGATGAGTTCTTCAACGCGCCCTTTATTGCCGTTGGTTTGGTCGGTGTCAAGAGTCAGCAGTTCGATTTCTTGATTGTCAAACATTCCGATGGCGCTCAAATGTGTGAACGATTCGAGGCAACGCATTCCGGTACCGCCGATGGCGATTATGAATAATTTGTCCATTTTTTTTGTTTTGTAGATTAAAACCAGTTGCCGATTTTACCATTCTTGAACATTTTGCTGAGTGCAAATCCGATAAAGATGTAGGCTAGAAATCCGATTACAATTCCAATATTTAAGGCAGACAAATAATTGTTGACAACCATTACGTTTGCATCTGGCTTGAACACAAAATAGCCAAGCAGAAAAGTGACAATCGGATTTAAAATTGCTAAAATCCAAAACCAAGTTTTTCTTTTTCCAGGATCTTGCGGATTGCTTCCGCCTTGATATTTGATTGCGTTTGCAATAAATGTGGCGAATAATAAGAATATAAATGCGATGCTGATTGAAATGATATATGCTTCCATTTTGTTGTTTTATTAGGTTTTATTGTAGCGTTTTGATGTAATAAGAATAAATTGTTTTGCCATTTGGCTTTACTTTAGAATCGGTTAGGGTATTTTTTATAGATTCATAAAGTGCTAAATTTTGAGAACCTTTTTTAGTTGTAGAAGCCCATTTAAAAAACGCTAACTTAGAATTTGAGACATTTGGTGCTGCGTTTTTGATAATGATATCAACTCTTGTCAATCCTTGTGGATTCAACAGGTTTTTAACACTGAATTTCGGATCGAATGCAACGCCTAATTCTGTTTTTTTAGCGTCCGTTTTCTTTGTGTTCGCAAATAATTCTTTGTTCAAAGTAAAAAAGTCAGGAATTGCAACAACTGGTTTATTTTTATAAATCCATTCTTCTTTTAATTTGCCATTCGATTCATAACATTGCAAAGCGATATTGTCGGTTTCCTTGTCATCAAATTTGTCTTCGCCGTTGTTTCCTTTTGATAATTTTGGCTTGTGATTTGTTGCTTCTTTGCATTTTGAAAAGTGCTCAAAATCTTCAGTGACATCATTTACTTTAATTTCAATTTCTGCATTTGAATAAGCATCTTCATTACTTAAATCAATAAAAAGCTTACGAAAAAACTCTTTAAAAAGGCCTTGTTCTTGATACGATTCTTTTAATTCTCCAATCGTATTCCAATCTAAATTGAAAGGATAAAATTCAAAATATTTGTTCGCTTCCAAACCGTTTTTATAAGCTTCCTTGTTGAGGTCAAGCACATTTTTTGTCTTTTCGTCTTTGCCATCCGCATCATAAAAAATTCCTCCTTTTTGATCAGAAGCATAACCTTGCGAAAGCTGAAAAGCTGGATTTGCTAAATCATAAAAAGGCAAATTCCCGAGTGTGCTTTCTACTTTTTTAGTCATGCCATTGCTGGAATTTCCACAATTAAAAACCGTGAAATAAAGGTGTTTTTCTATTCCGTTTTCTTTGTAATTTGAAATGTAAAAGCGAATCGAATTTCCTTTTTCCAACCATTTTATAAAATATTCTTTGAGATAAGGAACATCTGTAATTTCTGCTCTTCCGGAAGAAGCGGGATAATATTCTTCAAAATCAGTGACAAGAAGGGCGTCGTTATTTTTGCTGACTATTTGCGAAACGGCTTCTTTTATAGGAGCGTAAATTCCGCGATACTGATTTTCATCAACAACCATTCTGCCAACAACGTCGGAGTTTGAATTTTCTAAAGGCTGAATGGCATCGTTATTCAGCATAAAAACATCCAAATCACCAGAAAGATTTCCGTAAACCGCTTTGATCAAATTGCTATTGGCAGGATTGTTTTTAAAAGCTTGGAAAATACCGCTGGAAAAATCGATATACATCGAAGCGTTTCCGGTTTTGGTAGTTGCAGGATTTGGAAATGTTTGGTCTTGATAAGCTTCCACTCTCTGAGAAAGCTGTGCATCATAAGCATCAAATTCCATAAACGGATCGCTCGAATCTTTCCCGCATCTGACAGACAAAAGTGCCGTGAGCAACCCTAATGTTAAGTATAAATGTTTCATTTTTTTCTGTTTTAAATTATTTTCTTTTATTGAAAAAGGCGTTCGGAAAGCTCGTCACTATCAACAATTGCATGAGAATTTAAGATAGCCTGCATTTTTCCGTTATCAGGATTGGTGAAAATCATGACGTTGCCGCGACAATTTTTATATCTGAAAAGCAATGCTTTTAATCCTTTGAAAAGGCCGTCTTGGGTGGTGATTTGAAAAACATGTTTTGAACAAGATTGCTTAAAAATGCATTTCCGTCGCTTTTCTTCTGGAAAGATTTTCCAATAGCACTTGATAATTAAGAGCAACAAATGTTTCATCTTTTGAAGACTACCATCTGGCTATAGATTGTAAAACCAGGCTTAGCTCCTAAGCCAAAACATCCCATATCAGGTTTTACAATTGTGGTTACGCTTTCTAATCTTACATATTCCCAGCCTTTTAGAGAATAATCTTTTATCAAACTTTGCAATTGATCAGCCACATTGTTTGCGGTTCCTTTTAGTGGATCGATTGATGCTGTAAATGGTACTACTTTATAATCCATAATTTTTATTTTTTAAATATTGGTCAAACTTAAATCAGATGTGAATCAGTTCTTTACGGGTTTCCGTAAAGCGAAGAAATAATTGAAAATTAGTGCTGTAATTGAAGTATTTAGTTGTCGTAACTTTCCACAGCGCTTATCAAAACATCCGAAAAATTGAAAATATCGTCAAGCGAGCTGATCTCGTTTTTGATTTCCTTTTTATTTTCGTCAATTGTTGCGATATATTTTTTAGTACCGTTGAAGTATAATCTGCAGATGGTTTTGCGATTATTGTCATCCAAAAGAATGGCGAAATAGGAGAGGGCGTCGCGATAAGCAATTCGGGAAACCGGAATCTTCTGTCTCAAAATTGTCTTTACGATCATGAAACCTTCCAGTTCTTCCTCGGTAGTTATGATTCCGGAAGCGTCAGATTTTTCAGTTTCAGCAATGGCGGCATCTTGCTCTTTGACCACAGCGTCTTCTTTTGTCAAGGCTGATTTCAATCTTTCCGTAATCAGATCGCTGAGGTATTGCTGCATCGATTTCTTCGTAAGATTAGTAAACTGCTCTAAGATTCTAGCATTTACAACACTCGGATAGACTTGCTTTGCAAAATGCCTGACAAATTCAGGACTCGGATTGGTAAATTCGGAATCAATAAGTTTCTTTAATTCAAAAGTATACTTGAGGTCGCTGGCAGTGTTTACGATATTATCAAAATCATAATAAGCCTTGTGGAATTTCTTTAATTCCTCAATTTGGTTGTCTTTTATGTCGGTAATATCGAAGGCGAAAAACGGCTTATCGTCCATTTTATTGGTTTCCACCAAATCAGTATAAAATCTGTACTCGATGCCGTTGGTAAGAATAGAAAACTTGGCTTTCGTGGTATGAAAATAGCGAAATAATTGTGAAGCATTGTTTACATTCAAAGGCAAAGCATGATGCTTGCACTCAATTAAAATTATCGGATCGCCATTTTGCATGATCGCATAATCAATTTTTTCGCCCTGCTTGATACCAATGTCAGCTACTAATTCAGGCGTCACTTCAAACGGATTAAAAACGTCATAGCCTAATTCTTTAATGAACGGCATGATAAAAGCATTTTTAGTCGCTTCTTCAGTATTGACTTGGTCTTTCAGTTTTGTAACGCGATCGCCAAGCATTTTGATTTGATCTTTAAAGTCCATGGGGGATTGAATTAAGTTTCAACAAACCTATGGCGATAAAAAATACATTTTTTACGGGTTTCCGTAAAGGGGAATAATTTGCATAAAAAAACTGCAAGGTTTTAAGCTTGCAGTTTGGTGTTATTCTAACATTGAAAAAAATACTTCAAAAATTATCTCCATGAGGGCTGAAAGCCAGAAGGAATCTTTAGGTTTTTTGTTTTCCATGATTGTATTTACAGATATTCAATTACAGTTTTTGAAATTGGGTCAGTACTTCCTTTTAGTCTTTTGCTTATTTGAATAGGGAAGTCTTTATTGTTGTAAATTATGTCATACTCATATTCTTTTGAAGGTATTGTAGCTTCTAAACTATCAAATGATTCTTGAGAAATGAAATTGTTTAAGTTAAGCGGTAAAAATTCCTCTATATTAAAAATTAATTTAATGTAAGTAGGCATGTCCCGCATGGGATTATTTTTTGAATCGAATAAAAAGGTAGATTTAGAAACTGTAATTCTTGTAGGTGATGTTGCATACTTAATCTTTTGTACTGCGTTTCCATTTAAAAAAGTATAAACATTCTTATTTATTTGTGTCCAATTGTTACCATCTTTTATAGAATAGGTATTAGACGTTAATATATCATTGTTATATGCAAAATCGAACCTTTGTCCATTGTTACTACCAATTACGCTTATAAGATTATTGCCTTCATAAACCATTGTGTCATATCCTAAAAATACATTATTATTAATAGAATTACTTCTTACAATTTTATCGCCTTCATAAACAAAATCAACTTTATTGGTCATTTGATTATTACCAGCACTTATCAATTTATTATTTCGGTAGATAAATCGGTTTATCGTAACTCCTTGATTTGTATATTGAGTAGTTTTACTGACCAAAACTTTTGTAGTAGTGGATTATTTGAAGAATCGTCATTAATTGGTGTATCATTATCACTATTGCACGACAATAAAAATAAAATTAGGACTGGCAATATTAATTTTTTGAACATTTGTTTTATGTTTGTTATGACTCTATAATAGAATGATTATTGGCTCTAATGAATTTTATTGATATTCAATCACGGTTTTTGAAATTGGATCAGTACTTCCTGTTGCTTTTCTAATAATTTGAGTAGGGAAATCACTGCTATTGTAAATAATATCATAGCTATATTCTTCAGAAGGCGTAGTTGCTTCTAAGCTGTTAAACGATTTTTGAGAAATTTCGTTATTTAAATTAAGCGGAGAAAATCCTTCAAAACTTAACAATAATCTTATCACGGGATTCATATCACGCATCGGATTGTTTTTAGAATCAAACGTATATGTTGATTTAGAAACTAAATTTATTCCAGTGTTTGTCATATGGTTAATAATTTGTGTCGTATTTCCATTGACAAAAGTGTAGGTTTTCTTATCCATTTGTGTCCAAGCACCATCATAAAGACTAGAATATACCTCAGTATTCAAAGTGTTATTGCTATAAGTATATTCAGTCTTATTGCTGTTATTGCTTTGGATTATACTTTTAAGGTTATTTCCTTCGTAGGTTAAAGTGTTAAATCCAACAATTGTATTATTGTTAATCTGATTCGCTTTTACAATTTTGTCACCTTCATAAATAAATTCAATTTTGTTGTTCAGGTCGCCACTAGTGATGCTGGCAAGTTTTTCACTGGCATAATTAAAATTAGTAACAGAGGTGCTTTCTGTATTTGAGTAATAGACAGTCTCCGTAATTTTGCTGATCAAAACAGACTCATATGTTTCTGGATTCGTTGTTGAATCATCACTGCTGCAGGCAAATAAGATTGGAGCGAAAAGAAATAAAGCAATTTTTTTTAACATAATATAATTTTGGATAAATGTTTTAGGAGTGCAATTTAGGTAAATACCTACTCAACTTTTAATATATTTTTAATGTTTACTTTTTCAGCATAGTATTTTGCCCCTGCTTGTGTAAAATGAATGCAATCTGGACTTATAAATTTGCCGTCAGGCGTAAACACCGGAACTGTACCATCTTTGTCTATTACCGAAGCCAAAATATTGATATTCCTGTCTCCCCAGAATTCCTTCAAATCATTTATTTTTTCAATCGTATTCTGAGGAATTTCGGTACGTTGTGAAAGATAATTGCTGCATTTTTTATTATAAAAAATGCCATTGCTGGATCCAAATTTGTTTAATAAGGCGACACTCCACACTTTTTCTTTTTCTAATCTGAATTTTCTTTTTACTTTTTCATAGTCTTCCTTTGTGAAATTAGTAAAAAAGATGAGATTTGACCGGTCAAGCCTTTCTTGAAAATCTTTACAAGAGTAAAGGTCTTGAACATAAGATATTTCCAAATTATCAATGTTCGATTCTATCAGGAGATTACAGAAATCACGCGCGCGGCTATTTCCAATAACAAAAACTTTCAAGGTATTTTTGTTTGAAAAACCCTTGTTCAAATCATTGATTCTAGAGTTGTATGCAACGTGGATGTTTTGGCGCCGTGGCGAGATAGTATAAGTATTGTCTTTTGCATAAAGATCTAGTTCGGGAACATTTCTAGTAACGCCGCCATTGACATATAAAAATACCGAACTTGTAATTATAACTATGAAAAAGCCTGATAACAGTAATAATAAGGTTTTTGTTTTTACTCTTTTTTTATCTCTAAAAGGCTGTTCAATAAGATAATAAGAGAGCCAGGATAAAAGCAAGATGATAATGAAGAGAACAATTGAAGAGACTATTCCAATTTTTTCTAAAACAAAATATCTTGCAAATGCTAAAACGATCTGGTGCCACATATACAAGCTGAAACTGATTTTTCCGATGTGAAGCATTATCTTGTTTTGTACCAAAAACAAGCTGATTTTGCTTCTATCACCGCCAACGATTAGCAAGCCAATTGTAGCAAAAAGTACCAATAAAAGTTTCAAATCAGCATTTAATGGAATGTCGAAACCCAGGAAAACTAAAACCGTTAATGATAATAAGAAGGTGTATTTTGTGTTTATAATTTTGTCCTTAAAAAAAATAGCTCCTAGTCCGCCTAGAGAAAGTTCAAAAAAACGATATTGAATTAAAAAAAACTTCGAAGTTTCATCAGTCGAAAAGCAAAAGAAGAATAAAGAAAGGAGGGTCAGCACGCATAATATGGGCAAGATAAATTTGCTTCTTTTGCCATTGCATATTAAGAAAATTACTGGAAAAACTATGTAAAATTGTTCTTCAACGCCCAAACTCCAAGTGTGCATCATAGGTTTGTATTCGTTGGCAACATCCCAATAATCCCCAGAAGTAATAAGCATGCAAATATTATTGGCGAAAAAATTGGTAGCAAAAACGGTTTCACTCAAATTTTTGAGATCTTCCGGTAGCATTACAATTACACCAACGATCAGCACTACTAGAGAGGTGAAAAAAATCAGAGGAATAATGCGCCGAATTCTTCTCAGGTAAAAATTAACGATTGAAAAGCGGTTTTCAATTGCCTCATCATATACAATTTTGGTTATCAGATAGCCGCTGATGGCAAAGAAGATATCAACTCCCAGATAGCCGTTCGGAAGGTATCCTAAATGAAAAAGTATAACAGACAAAACGGCAATTGCCCGGAGGCCATCAATATCTTTTCTGTATTTTAGATTCTTAGCCGGCTCCATTATTTTTTCTATTTTGTTATTGGTTGTAAGATTGTAATAAAAATGATGTTAATAATGTATTACAAATCTGATCTTTTTTAACAATGGCAAAGCACTGTTAGATTATTGTTGTAAGATTTTGTTTGTAAATTTATTTTTTATCATTTCAAAGAAAAGTAAATTAAGAGCTAAATTGTTTCTTAAAGCCATTTAATCGACAAAATGAATGGTTTTTCCGATGAATGGCAAGATATGCTAAATTGATACTTTCTTTTTTAATTGAATGTTATTTTTGAATATCTGGCTTATAAGCTTGATAAGCAGAATTTTTAATTTTGTTTTTTTATAAAGTTTACAAATATAGGATTATCTGAATTGTTTGACGTATTTCAGCAACGGATATAATTTTACTAGCCATTGATGGAAGCCCTTTATTTGGTTGTGGCATTATAATAATTGATTCAATGCGAATTTATTAAGTACTTGAGCTTTATAATATAATTATTGGTTGCAAGTCAAGCCAAAAATAAATCTTCAAAACAGAATTTAGAACTGCCAAACTCTTGCTGAAGCAAATACTTCTTCGGTTTAGTCTTTTCAAATGAGTTCGCAATGTCAAGTTATTCCTTTCGATATGATTCGTTCCGAAACGTTTTACAGAATGTATTTTCTCATCAATCAGATATCGATAGTTTTTCAGCCTGTCGGTAAATATCTTTTTTGCTTCTGATAATTTTAAAGTGTCCAGAACCCCGCTCAGCGTTTTATTGGTTCTTTTTCCAACATTAAAACTCACCACAGTTTTAGAATTCTTTTCCAGTGCATAAACAAGCCAGATATAATTTTTCTTGTGTCGGATATAAGTACACAGTTCATCTACTTCATAGGTTTTGCCTTTGCTGATAATTGGCTTTCTGATATTTCTGGCAATTGAAACAATTCTTTTTAATAATGTCGTGGTTGATATTTTCAGTATTCTTGCCGTACTTCTTATTCCTAAACCTTCTTTGGTTAATTGAATTATATTTTGATTGATATCTAATTTGTAAGCTTGATTTGTATAATTTTCTATAAAACGGTGACAGCACATTTTACAATAATACTGCTGTTTATTGTTTTTTGTTCTCCCATTTTTAATAACCTTTTTCTCTTTACATTTTGGACAATTCATATCATCACTAACTCTGGAACACCATGTCGGATTTTTACTCATTTTAGCTCATTTAAGGCAATGTTAAAACAAAAAAGATGAGCAAGTAGTGCTCATCTTTAAATTATTTCTCACTGATATTTATTCTATTTCAATACGTTGGAAATCTAAAATCTCATATCACTAACTTTGAAACACTACCCAGGATGCCGTCGCTGGAAGTGCGCCAGTAGGTTTCTGAGATATTCCCGTTGTAGAGTTCCTTTACCCCGCTGACGCTCCCGGTAACCTGGTTGTAGCTGATCTTGAAGGCAAAAAGGTCTTTCTGATTACGTTTATTTGCCTGGATTTGAGAGCTGGTAATAAAAAAACAACCCGAAGGTTGTTTTAATTTTTATGCGATAATACTATAAAATATTGATTATCTGCAAATGTCTTATGAAATAATGCCCACCAACACATCTGATACATTACCGTTTCTTTTGGTTTGTTAAGACAATAACCACAAAATTAATACACTACAGAAAAGTGCTATTAAACTTTAGTAAGCAATGTTCAAGCATAAACAAAACCATATAAATATCTAAATCTTATCTATTTATTGTATTAGAAATATAGTTCATATGAAATGCCTAATATAGCCAAGATAAAAATGAAGATGTAAATCATTGAGGGTATCACAAAATAAAAATATCTTATTGGCATTTTAAATTTTATCTTGAAGTAATAATAAATTACAAAAGCTGTTGATATTGTAATGATTCCAACCGTAGGGACATAAATAAGATATACAACTATCGCATACACTTTACGCATGTTCAAATTATAAAATGACCAAATTTTATTTGCTAATATAAGTCGTGTAATAACTATTATAAAAAATCCAATTAAGGAGATATACGATGACTTAATTATATTTTTTTCCATAAATTATATTTATTATACTATTTTTTCCTTAATGATTTTAAATAATTTGTCATATAGTTATGCCCTTTTGTTATTGCTTGCTGGTCAGATTTTGTATCAGGACCGTTAATGGACATTATACTATTAATATTTGCCGACCAAGTCGATAATCCTAATGACTGTAAATTTGCTCTCATCCATCCGCCCCACATAAAATTTCCTGCATCAGCTAGGTTATAAATGGATTTGTCATTTCCAAACCTATAAAAACTTCCATCGCCCCCTTCAACGCCATCATATTCTGTTGTGTTATATGGTATGCCAAATTCAGGAGAAATTTGGCTTGTACCAAAATCAGCGTCATAATATGAATCAAATAAAGTTTTAAAAGGTCCTCTAAACAATGGATGATTTACTCCGGCTTTCATAATCATGCGAAGATAAGTAGCTTCACCTATTTTATGGTAGAGCCTATCTCCTAATTCTATTGAATTATACCATTGGGAATCACTTGATGGGTCATTAAAAAATAATTCTTGTCCAGTTTCATCAAAAAATCTGTTAGCTTTTCCATTTTTAACAATTTTTGTCACGATTCCTTTAGAATTAACTGTTACGTCGTCTGGAGGACCACCTGATACATTCCTCCTGTATCTATCTTCATCCGCATTATCAAAAGGTCGCGGCCTCACAAACCTCTCAAGCGGTGGAATATACTGACCCAAAGCATCAAAGCGATTGCTGCCATTGCTGTCTGTTTGCCCCGTCTGGCTGTCAGCGCCGCTCGGGTCAGCCCAAAACACAGGGTTGTTGTCAAAAGCATTATAGGGCGACATGTCATGATGCACTACAGGGTCTTGCACTACCCATCTTCCAATGGCTGGGTCATACTGGCGGATATCCATGTCATACATGTTCAGCCCCAGCTCTTCTTGAAACTCCTTCCCGTTATAGCGATACTTGAAACTGTTCGCCAGCACATCCCCGTCACCCGGATTAGGATTTACAGGCGCTTTTAAAACAACCGCACTTTCCTGCCTCTGAAAATCGTTAAGCCCAGTATTATAGCTTCCGTGCTTCAGCCCAAACGGATAATAATGGTTCTCCTCCATGATCTTCATCACGCCCGTTGCCCTGTCGACGCCATAGGTCAGCCTGTTGTTGCATTTTGCTCATTCCTATTAAAGCAAATTTTATTAATATGTTAAATTAAGAAACACACAATTGATACACTGCCAAAAGCAAAAGAGATGACCAACAGGACATCTATCTACTATTCAAAATTTTAAATTTATATTCTTTTTCAATTAGTTACAATGATGTTTTGCAAAAACACCTAATCTGATATATCACCAGGATTTTTCATTTCTACGCTTTTTGCCCAAAATTCTAATGATTGTCCTTCATAAAAATCTACATAAAAATATGCTTTCCCATTAGATGAAACTTCGTTTAATTGTCCATCTATTTCAAATCGCCCTCTATAAATATTATCAATTGTTAAGTTTTTAACTTCATTAAAATTAAAAAAATTCATCATTGTCATTTCTACATCTGTAAATTTTAAAAAAATCACCATAGATTCCATACTATTTTTTTTTAAGCATAATGATAGAATTTCCTCTTTCAGAAATATCTTTTCGCAATCATAATCATTGTGTAAATCATAATATTTACCATCATAGTCATATTGAGCAAGATTTTTAAAGAATTCTATTGATGTTGCTATTACCATAATTATTGATTAATTTTTTTTAAATAATTCCTTATCATTCTTAATTCTTGTTGCGTTAAAGATGTAGCTTTTTTTGATTCTCGAGTAATACTTTTTACTTGTCCATTTACTACATTTTTAAGATAAACCTGTTTGTGTGGTGTTGGTACTCCATTGTGAGCTTTACCAGCTAAATCATATCTTATTTGTTGATTAGGCGTAGATAAAGTAATTGAATTTTTTCCACCATTTTGTTTTACCAAATCAGCACCTTGTTCTACTAAAGACTTACTTCCTTTTTCAGCAATTTGCTCTACCAATTCAGCATCAGCCTTCCCGTTCTTTCCCTTTGAAAAGATTACAATTGCTAAAGTAGTCATGAATTGAGCATTCTCAGAAGTTTCTTTAGAAACATTACTCCCTGAAATTTCAGTTCCTATCCATTGAATACCAGCCGTTAAAAGTTCATCAAGCGCTTGTCCAGGATAACCTGTCACCATTCTATCTTTCATGTCTATCTTTTCTATAGTCATTGAAGATATTTTTCCATTCTTTTTAGGCGGGTCAGTCTTTGTTCCTATTGGCATCTCTGGCTCTTCAGAACTTAACACAGCCGAATACTCCATAGACATAGACATTGTCCTTACCGAAACCATTCTCCCGTATCCTGCATCGACAAAGCCATCTGGCGCTCCCGATTCCATCCCGTCAGGGTCAATGAAAAACACTGGGTTGTTATAACAATAGTTGTATGGCGTCCATCTTCTGCTGGTCTCCGCCAGCGGGTCAATGTTCATCCATCTTCCAATGGCAGGGTCATAATTCCTTGCCCCATAGTCATACATGTTAAGCCCCAGCTCTTCTTGAAACTCCTTCCCGTTATAGCGATACTTAAAACTGTTCGCCAGCACATCCCCGTCACCCGGATTAGGATTTACAGGCGCTTTTAAAACAACCGCACTTTCCTGCCTCTGAAAATCGTTAAGCCCGGTATTATAGCTTCCATGCTTAAGCCCAAACGGATAATAATGGTTCTCCTCCATGATCTTCATCACGCCCGTTGCCCTGTCGACGCCATAGGTCAGCCTGTTGTTCCCCAGATGGTCCTTATAAATATAGGCATAGTCATAAGAATTGCCGCCACTGCCAACCGTGTTCTTCACATAGCCTTCCGCCGTAGGGAAAAACTGCAGCACGTCATTCGCATACTGGTAGCCGTTGGCATAATCCGTCACCGTAACTGCCGTCCCTGCTGTCACCGTCTTGCGGAGTTTCGTCCCGTTCGCATCGTAAAGGTAATTAATTTTTCCGCTGTCAAAAACAATTTCCAAGGGCAGGTTCAGGTGGTTGTAGGTGATCCTGCTGATCTTCTTGTTCTGGTCTTCGGTCAGGTTCCCGAAGCCGTCATAAGAATAGTCATTGTCAGAATCAGCAATCCCGTCGCTGTCGTCCTTGAAGCCCAGCGGGTGCGCACTGCGGTCAAACACCTTGGTCAGGCGGTTCGGGCTTGCGGCATCCTCATAGCTGTAATCGAGCCGGTCGATCTCAATCACCGCATTCTGGGCATCCAGCGCGCCGTTGCGGTTCAGGTGCAGGATGTTTCCGTTCTTGTCATAGTCCATGTTCTCGTTGTAAGACTGGCGCAGCTGTCCGTTGCGCTGGTAAAAAGCCTCGCGAAGGCGGTTCATGTCGTCATAGCGGTAGCTGTATTTTCGCAGCACGTCATCCCCGGCGGTACGCCAGTAGGTCTGCGAAATGTTTCCGTTATACAGCCCCCTGATTCCCGGCACGTTGTCGTTGGTGGTGTCATAGCTTAGCTTGAAAGCAAAAAGGTCGCCCGGGTCGCCAATTTTCTGCAGGTTTTCGGTGTCGTTGATTTCTTTCAGCCAGCCCCTGACGTTATATTTGTAATCCACGACCTGCAGGGGCTGTGCTGCGCTAAAAAGCCCGCCGACCTCTTTCCTGACAAGCTGTCCCAGCTCGTCATAGGCATTGCTTGCCATCAGGTGGATGTCGCCGCCGTTGATCTGGTGCGTGTGGGTCAGCAGGCGGTCTTGGGCTGAATAGGTAAAGTCTTCCCTGATCGTAAGTGGCTGGCTGCCCGCATTCGCATCTTTTTTGTGGGTCGCCAATGAATAGATTGCCTTTCCTGAAAAGTCAAGGCTGCTGTCAGATATGTCATGCCCGCCCAGATGGTTGCCTGAATGGCTTCTCAATACCCGTCCTTTGTGGTCATAAAAAATAGAGACGGTTATCCCGGCTGATTCTGAAGGAAGTGTCACCGTCCTTACCCAGCTTCCGGTAGGCATTCCCTTATAAGTTGCCATGGCTTTCTTTCCAAGAACCATCCCTGGATGCGGGTGCGCATTCGGAAAAGTATAGTCGTCATAATAATTTGCTGTCAGCAGTTTCAGGCTGGCATTTGGAAAAACGTCGTTGCTATAGGCCACGCTGACTCCGTCAATAGTTGACGGCGCCGCTGTTCTCCGTGACTCGACTTTTAGCATTGATGCATTTACTGCATCCTGCATGGCTTTCCTGTCGCCGCTGGTGAGAGCGGCCATCCCATCATACCATGCGGTATATGCAGTGCGGCCTATTCCGTCATATTTGGTAACGATCCAGCCGAGGGCTCCGTCACCGAATGGGCTTGAAACGGGGCCTGTTGCCGAAATACGGTTCATCTTGTCATAGACGATGAATTCCCAAGGCTTGCCAGGTAGTTTTTTTTCCACCATGCGGTTCCGCCCGTCATAGCGGTACTGGTAGCAGAGCTGGTCGAGCTGCGTGGCTGGGCTGTCGGCCATTGGCGGTATCACGAAAGAGAGATTTCCATACTGGTCGTAGACATAATAGGTGTCGTGGCTGGCAAATGCTGGAGTTCCGTTGACAAGAGACTCGCCATAGGTGCGCTTCAAGATCATCCTGCCCAGCTTGTCCTTGAATTCTTCGGTAGTATTGGCCAGGGGATTCGCCTGCCCGGGTTCCCAATTCTCATTTTTCATGATGGTTTTGTAGAGCTCTCCCGGCAGGTACACCCCATATCGGGCAATGGGCTTGGTAAAAGTGGCATCATAATACCCTTGGAGATTGGTAACAGTCCCCGCAGTGGCAGTGAATACTCTTACCATATCGGTGGCAACATTCAGCCTGGATTCTATTTTGATGGAACGGTCGTCCCCGCCCTGCGGGTCGAGCTTCCAGGCTTCACCCGGAGCAGACTGGCGGAGTACCCGATCTAATGGGGAAGCCTCAAATTGTTTTTCGCTGTAGGGATACTGCGTGATCTCAAAATTCGGATTTCCTGTCTGGGTTTCAGACGACGAAGCATAATACTGTTGCAGGTCCGTTAACGCAGAACCGCTATATTCAAGTGAAGAGAAACTGCTCCTGAAGGGCAGGTACTCTTTCGGCTGTCTTCCCTGCGAGTCATATTCGGTGTGGGTAACAATATCCTTGCCCGATCCGGACTGTCCTACGATGCGCTGCTGTATCGGCCTGCCCAGCCCGTCAAAATAAACGACAGTCTTCACGGTTGCCGGGTTGGGTACAGAATCTTTGTAAACCGTGGACAGGATATGGTTCTGCTGCTGTGTCTGTCCGGAAGCAAGCAGGGGGAGAAGGAGCAGGGCTGTATATATTTTTTTCATGATGCTTAATTTTGTGTCTTAAGACGGTACTTGTTTTCAGAGAGCAGGTTGCCTTTGCTGTCGCGCACGGAGTTCAGGCGCCCAAACATATCGTAGCTGTAATAAGTAGTGTTGCCGCGTGGGTCAGTAATCGTGCTCACGCCCACAAGGGGGTTATGGGTATAGGAAATCATCAAAGACAGCGTGAGTTGCGAGCTTGTCCTTATGCTGTTCAGGTAAGAATGCAGCTGCTGGTCAAGGCTAGGGTTAGGTGCTGCGCTGCTGGAAAGCTGTTGCAGCTGCTGCAGAGCACTTGAAGGGATATTTTGGTAAGGCAGGTTCTCAATTTTTGCCAAGAGAAGCATACCGTTATAGCCCCAGATATAGCTGGTTTTTGTGCCGTCTTCGTTTTCTACCTCGAGAGGGTTGCCTGTAGCTATATCAGTTCTAAGAATCTTTGTCCGTGCTTCAGGTGCGTCGGTTCCTTTTGAAGTTTCGGCAGATTTTATTCCTAGCCATCCACTACCAAAATTATCATAGATGTTCTTCTCTGTTCCAAGGAGTACATTGCCTTCAGTATAGGTTTCGGTTCGCATGGGATAAAGCACCATATTTTTAGCGATCAGTTCCGCGGCCATGTTTTCAGTTGGGATGTCTTTCGGATAAAAATATTTCACCTTAGTCTGGATGTCCTTGTTTACGGCACCTAATTGTGAATTTTGTATGTTCTTGTTCCCGAATGTAGCTTCAGAATCCAGCTGGAAATTATTCTTGTTGTATCTTTTAAAAGATTTTTCCACAAGCTTTGAGTCAGGATTGTAGCTGTATTTTTCAGAAACTTTGTAAGTATGGTATATTTCGTTGTTGTATGCGCCAAAATAGTTTCCGTTGCTCCACATCAGGTAGAAAGTTCTGCCGGACGAAGACGGTAGATATTCGGTTTCATAAAAATACCGGTCTCGCTGCAGCAGCAGGTTGTTTTCAGAATAGGTTTCCACATGTTTTGGAACTCCGTCCTGCAGGAGCAGGAATGACCTCCATTCAAATCTTTCGGGACGCCCAAATGGACTGCGCACGATCCAGTCATTTTTCATTGTGTCGTAGGGAGTAAAATAGTGGTACCTGGTATAGCCGTTTCCGGTGCCTACGGCAACCTTTATATGCTTGTAGTAGATTTTGGCTTCATATATCACGTAGTCGGGTTGTACATAACCTGATAGTATTTTTTCAATGAGAATCTGACCGCTATCGTGCAACGGATTGTCGAGATCCCTATAGTCGTATGTGACCGTCTTTGATGGTATAACTTGGCCTGCCGCATCGAGATAGCGTATTCTTTCAATTCTCAGACCTCCTGAAAAATAGGAGTTATTATAATAAGGCGTATGATTGCCGGTCTGGTACCCCACAAGATCTGTCCGCTGGGTCTGAGAAGCAAAATCAGTCTCTTCTGAAAAAAACTGGTCGTGACCTGGTCCGCTAAAGTAAACATCGTTGTAGCCATAGTGGCCTTCTATTTTGTTGGACATGAAATCATAGATGATCTGGCCTCCAGTGGGAAGCGTTACCTTTTCCAGGACACCATTTCTTCCTGATTCCCGTGAGTTAGGATAATCTTGTTTTGAAAATCCATAGTAGTCAAAATAATCTCCCCCGGTGCCGTCATGGTTTCGGTGTATGTAGTCGAATGCATACTTTTCCACCGCAATATTGTCGCTTCCCAAAAAATTCAGCTTTTTTAAAAACCTCACAGATTCAGTACTGAGAAAACGGGGCCAGCGAGGCTGATGAGCCTTGAACAGGTATTCTAAAGTACATTGCCTAATCGTTTCACCCCTGTAGTTTTTCAGTTTTACAGAATTGATCTGGGCCCTGTCACTTCTTGTAAAGTCGAGTCCAGGATCGCTGCCAATTCCAAATTCTACTATGCCCAGACCGTGAGCAGTCGCTTTTTCCAAAGTGCTTGTATAAATATTGTCGCCTGTATTGCCGTTAGGAGAGCTAAAGGGTATCTTTTTGTACTCTAGTGATGCAATTTCAGTCCCATTTTGGTCCTGAATTTTTGTAAGGTGCAGGGCGCCGCGGGCAAAACCGTTTACGTATCTTGTGTAGCTCATTGTGCTGAAAATATAGCTGATGCCATTTCCGTCTTTGATGGTAATAGTGGTCGGATTGATGCCTAAAGGGATTCCTGAAATCGGCGTGCTGACAAAATCAATCTGTAGGGCATTTTGCGAGTGGTGGATTACCTTGTAGGTGCCGTTCTCCTGTCTTTTAAATTTGAACCTGCCGGAATATCCAAAAAAGTTATAGAAATATTCATCGTCATCTTCAAAAGGGAAGTTCGCATTACCGCCAGAAAATTCGTCAGCTTTTCCATCTATATATCGAGTAATGATGCCGCCTCCAAAAAGGCTCCATCCGAGGCCGACGTCTGAGGCCTGGTGCTGGTTTGAGATATTGTTCGGATGGTATTGCAGGCTGAAGTTGAAAGTCACATCCTTTGATTTTGTTGGCAGGGACAGCAGCGGATAGCTGATGTTCGGAATTCCTGAACAGGTAGCCGGAGGAATAGAGACATAGGTCGCAAACGAAGAGGCTGTAGCTGAAGGTGCTGTTACCGCACCCGCTTGACCAAACACTAAGGATGTTTGAAATCCTATAAAAAATATAATTAGTAGTAGGAGTCTGGATTTATATACAGGGAGTGCCATGCTTTTTATTTTATTCATCATTTTTAATTTTTATTTGTACTCTTCATCACTTTAATCCCATCCTCCTGCACCTCCGTCTTGATCTTAATAAGATAAATCCCCTCAGGATAGCTTCCAAGATCCACCGGCACCGTCCTGTCTTTTACTTCAAAAGACTGCAATTGCCTTCCCGACAGGTCGTACACATATCCCGTACCTCCCACAAAGTCATACCCGATGACCACATTGGTATACTGCACCGCAGGATTCGGGAAGGCCTCGATCGATTTCCGGTCTTCCTTCTTCTTGTCGCTATCTTTCAATTTCACCACCCAGAAGTCGTTGTTTCCCTTGCCCGTGTTGCGGTCGCGGGATACTTCCCCCTTGGAGGTGCCTGCCAGCAGGTAGCCCCCGTCGCGGGTCTCGATCGCCTTTCTGAGGATATCCTCGCCGTTGCTTCCCGCATGCTGCCTCCATTTTTCCTCCCCGTTTTCATCGGTCTTTATTGCTACATAGTCGTTGATTCCTTCCTTATCTTTTTTCTTGGTGCCCATCGTCTCGCTCTGCGCATAGCCTCCCAGCAGTAAGGAATGGTCCTTGTTTTCTACCAGAGAAGTCAAGAGGTCCACGTTTCCGATATCATAGGTTTCCTGCCACAGTATTTCTCCCGAAGCGTCGATCTTCAGCATCCAGAAGTCTGTCCCCTTTTTATTCGAGCTGTTCTTGTTTCCCGTAGTGCCCGAGTTGGAATTCCCTGCAATGACGAAGTTCCCGTCGTGCGATTCCAGAAGGGCGTAGGGCTGGTCGTCGCCGTCCCCGCCGTAGGCCTTCTGCCACTCGGTATTGCCGTCCTTGTCCAATTTTACTATAAAGTAGTCGCCCTGCCCGTAGCATTTTTCGGTCTTGTTTCCCGATTCCGGAGAATTAGAGTAGCCTGCCAGAAGGTAGCCCCCGTCTCGGGTCTGGATGATGCTCCTGAGCTGGTCGGCATATTCGCCCCCGATGGTGCGCTGCCATTCCACTTTTCCCTTGCTGTCTAGCTTGACCGCCCAGTAGTCGAGGTTTCCGAAGCCGTCCTCCCACTTGCCGAACGGGTCCTTGGCGCCCTTCACCTCGGCGCTCTTTTCAGAACTTGAGGAGCCTCCCAAAATGTAGCCCCCGTCAGAAGTCGGGAAGGCCGCGCTGAGCTGTTCCTGCCCGCTGCCGCCAAGGGTGCGCTGCCACTGCTCGCCGCCTTTTGCATCGAGCTTCACGACCCAGAAGTCTTCCATTCCCCTGCAGGCTTCTTTTTTCTGCAGTCCTTCCCCCGAATCGGAGGTTCCCGCAAGCAGGAATCCCGCATCCTTGGTCAGCCTCACGGCCTGCAACAGGTCGGTTCCCGGCCCCCCGAAGCCCTTCTGCCAGTCGAGCTCGCCGTGCTCGTCCATCTTCCATACCCAGTAGTCCAGGCCTCCCTGCGGTTCGGCGGTTTTGTTGCCGGTCTTGCGTGAAAGCGAGCTTCCCGCAAGCAGGAAGCCGTAGTCGGGCGTGGCCACCGCATCAAAGAGGTAGTCGGCGTGCTTGCCTCCGTAGGATTTCTCCCAGAGAAGGTCTTGGGCATGGGCAAGGGGCGAAAGGCAGAGCAATAGCAGTGCGGTGCGGGGGAATCGTATGGTTTTCATGTATGTTGAATTTTGCGAATATTTTTCGTGTTAAAAGTATTTAATTTCATCTTAATAAAAACGAAAAAGAGCTAAAAATAATTATTTTATAACAAATTGTAAATAAAGGCTGTAATTGTGAAAACAGATTAAATATTTATTGGTATTTTGAAAACAGTACAGAATTTTATTTTTATAAAGTTGAAAAACAGAAAAATCCCCTGCTTTTACAGGGGATTTAAATCAAAACAAATAAAAATTCCTTTAAACCACATCCAATATATGGAGCACATTATAATCTTCATTTTTTAAAGAATACTGCACGCCGTTGACTTCCTGGTAAAAAGAAATAAGCAACAGGAAAAAAAGCTGCCCGCTTCCGGAAGGAACTGCGCCCGGAGTCAGGATAGGAGAGGAAGCAGCAAGGTTGATAGGTAGGTTCGTCACAGGGCTGTGCGAAGTTTCAGAAGCCTCAGTCTCAAAATCCAAAAGAAGCACGGCGCTCTGCAGGCTGAAATGCGTAGCGCCCTGCGGAAATTGCAATTGTTCAGCAGGCAGCAGGTTGGTGAATTTCACCTCGCCCGTACCTGTATTAAGAGAAAAATTTGAAAACAGCACGCTTTTCAGCGGAGCACCGCTGTTAAAGTCAAAGCCTTTCAGATGTGCCTTTCCTTCAAGGGTAGCAATTCCGAGAGCCACATTGCGCTGGCCTCTGGCAGAAGCAGAATCTGCATTCTTTACTTTTGACATCGCCTGCATCAGGCGGCTCGAAAGCTTATTGTCTTTTGCCTTGAATACCATGCTTCCGATGGCTGTTCTTAGCATTTTCCCGGCATTGGCGCTATGCGTAAATTCAGAAATATTTTCTCGGGTGCGCACAAAATTCGGATCGTTCAAAATGCGCTCTTTTGGGATGCCTCCTTTTTTTCTCACAAAGCTTTTGCCGTCTTTTTTAAAAAACGTAAGATTTTCTACAGTTCCTTCAATGTTTAGGATTCCATTTGATTTAGCCATGATTTTTTAATTTAAAAGTTATACTGCTAGAGCGCAAGAAATTCGCTTATAGTATAGTCAATTGCCGTAATAGCCTATTTTGCAGTATTTTGCCGTTTCTGCAGGCAGAAGAAATAAATTCTTGTTAAAAAGAAAATATTTGCCAAAAAAGGACGTTGATGTAAAAAAGCAGTAAAGGTTACTATAAGCCTAATATAAGGTTACTATAAGTGTAATATAA
This sequence comes from Flavobacteriaceae bacterium PS02334, assembly GCA_029959295.1. Taxonomy (GTDB): domain Bacteria; phylum Bacteroidota; class Bacteroidia; order Flavobacteriales; family Flavobacteriaceae; genus Flavobacterium. The sequence goes on from JASCOH010000006.1 coordinate 283,732, forward strand.
TGTTAGTATAAGCCGAACACAAATGTGCCACGAACTAAACCGACGTAAACATGAACAGACTATGCATCTATCCCAAAGACATTGAAAGGATAACAGGAAAAAGTGAAAGGCAGTGCCGCTACATCATTGCCAGCATCAAGAACCTGCACGGAAAACTCAAGCACCAGCCCGTGACGCTCGAAGAATTCTGTACTTACATGGGGCTCAAGCCAGAAAATATTGAGAAATATATGAAATAGCCAATTGAATCTTGGTGGGTAAGAAAGAGGTTTTTCTGTGTTGTTTTACAATATGAAAGAGCCTTTTTTCTAAAAATCACATCCAATGCCTTGTGCCTAAAACCCAAATCCCAAAACCCTTTGCTTAAAATTCACAACTAAACCACAATTTATTCTAATTAGTTATTTAAAATAATTATTTTTGCGTTTCCAAAATTAAGAAGACAATAAAACATACACATGAGAACAATTCAATTTAGAGAAGCGATCGCTGAAGCTATGAGCGAAGAAATGCGTCGTGATGAATCAGTATATTTGATGGGTGAAGAAGTAGCCGAATACAATGGTGCTTACAAAGCTTCAAAAGGAATGCTTGACGAATTCGGACCAAAAAGAGTGATCGATACTCCAATTGCTGAGCTAGGTTTTGCAGGTATTGCCGTTGGTTCTGCAATGAACGGATGCCGTCCGATCGTAGAATATATGACATTCAACTTTTCATTGGTTGGTATCGACCAGATTATCAACAACGCAGCTAAAATGCGCCAGATGTCTGCAGGACAGTTCCCAATGCCGATGGTTTTCAGAGGACCGACAGCTTCTGCGGGCCAATTAGGAGCAACGCACTCTCAAGCTTTTGAAAACTGGTTTGCAAACACGCCAGGTTTGAAAGTAGTAGTTCCATCAAACGTTTATGACGCAAAAGGATTGTTGAAAGCGGCTATCCGTGACAATGACCCGGTTATTTTCATGGAATCGGAGCAGATGTATGGCGATAAAGGAGAAGTGCCAGAAGGAGAATACACAATTCCTCTAGGTGTTGCCGATATCAAAAGAGAAGGAACTGACGTAACAATCGTTTCTTTTGGTAAGATTATCAAAGAAGCTTATGCAGCTGCAGATGAACTGCAAAAAGAAGGAATCTCTTGTGAAATTATAGATTTGAGAACTGTTCGTCCAATGGATTATGAGACAATCTTAAAGTCTGTGAAAAAAACAAACCGTTTGGTAGTTTTAGAAGAAGCTTGGCCATTTGCAAGTGTTGCTTCTGAAATCACTTACATCGTTCAAGAAAGAGCTTTTGATTATCTTGACGCGCCAATCCAAAGAATTACAACAGCTGATACGCCAGCACCCTATTCTCCAGTTTTGTTGAAAGAGTGGTTGCCAAATGCGTCAGATGTTGTGAAAGCAGTAAAAAAAGTGATGTACAAATAGATTTTTAAGACACCAGATTGATGTATTTTTAGAATTATCAAAAAATCTAACAATCTGAAAATCTAATAATCTAATTAACTATATTTGAAACTTCATCAGAATAATCTTGATGAAGTTTTTTTTTGCAATCTATATGAATAAGAAAATATATCTAAGCCTACCCTTTTTCTTGTTATTCGTAAACTTTATGATGGCTCAAACAAAAGTCAGCGGTATTGTTTATGATGAATTCAAGAAACCGCTTCCTTATGCGAGCATCGCTTTTAAAGGTACGACCGAAGGAATTATTACCAATGAAGAAGGTAAATTTTATCTCGAATCAAAAAATACGCAGACCGCGCTTCTGGTTTCTTTCGTAGGAATGGAGCCGAAGGAAATTCCTTTGGACAAACCGGTAACTTACAATTTAGAAGTAAATCTTGGTGCAGGAAAAACGCTGAACGAAGTAGTCATCTATACCGGAAAAACTTCCAAGAAAAATAATCCAGCCATAGATATTCTTAGAAAAATCTGGGAACGCAAAAAGAAAAACGGTCTTCGCCAATTCAAGCAATATGAATATGATAAGTATGAAAAAGTTGAATTTGACTTGAATACAATCGACAGCGCCCTGATGAAAAGCAAGCTTTTTAAAGGCATGGAATTCGTTTTTGAGCAAGTTGATACTTCTGACGTAACCGGAAAATCTTACCTTCCGATATTCATAAATGAAGCTTTAAGCAAGGTTTATGGAGATAATACAACCGGAAAATTAAAGGAAATTACCAAAGCAAATAAAAACTCTGGTTTCAGCAACAATCAGCAGATCATCGCATTTGTAAAGGATTTATATGCTGATTATGATATTTATGACAACTATTTAAAGTTCTTCGACAAAGACTTCGTGAGTCCGCTTTCCCGAACAGGAATCAATGTTTATAACTACGTTTTAAGCGACAGTACTTACATTGACAACAAATGGTGCTACAACATCGTCTTCTATCCAAGAAGGAAAAATGAGCTTACGTTCAAAGGAGATTTTTGGGTAAACGATACGACTTTTGCCATCAAGAAAATAAATCTTACGGCCAGCAGAAGTGCAAATATCAACTGGGTTAAGGAAATTTATATCGAACAAGAGTTTGAAGTTTTAAACGACTCAGTTTTCCTTTTGACGCGCGACCACATGATGTCTGATTTTGCTTTTTCTAAGAAGGACAAATCACGCGGTGTTTACGGAAAAAGAACAACTTTATTCAAAGATCACAAGTTTGATGTCAAAAAAGAAGATGGTTTCTATAAACAGGAAGTCAATTTCTACGATCCCACGGTTTATGAAAAACCCGATGAATTTTGGGAAGAGAACCGTTTTGAGAAGCTAAACAAAGACGAGTTGGGCGTTTATAAAATGCTTGATACTTTAAAAACCGTCAAGAAGTTTAAGCAGATTTATAATGCGATTTCTATTTTAGGAAGCGGTTATGTCGAATTCAACGGTTTTGACTTCGGACCTATATTTTCTACTTTTGGATATAATGATGTCGAAGGAATTCGCGTCAGGGCAGGAGGAAGAACCTACTTTGGGCCAAACGATCCTTGGAGAATCCAGGCCTACACGGCTTATGGTTTTGATGACAACCAATTCAAATACGGAATATCCGGTAAAGTCTTATTAAACAAAAAAAACAGATTCATCATCTCCGGAGGAAATAGGCGCGATATCGAGCAAATCGGTGTAAGTCTTACCACTACAAATGACCTTTTGGGAAGAAGTTTTGCATCCTCATCTTTCTTTGCTAGCGGTGACAACAGCAAATTGACTTCGGTAAATCTTACGAATTTTTCAGCAGAATTTGAACCAGTCAAAAATCTTGTCCTGCAAGCCGGAGTTTCTTATCGAACTTTAAAATCAGCATCGCCAACCTTCAGTCTTGATTATTATGACGAATTTGGAAATATAGAAAGCGAAATCAAGCAGTATGAATTCAATGCTTCAATTGATTACATGCCAGGCAGAAGATCAATCGGTTATGGCGTAGAAAGAACTAATGTAGATTCTAATTATGCACGTTTGTTTTTGAGCTTTAGCCAAGGTATAAAAGACATTGCAGACAGTGATTTCAACTATGAAAAACTTCAGTTTTATTACAGACAGCCACTTTTGGTTGGAGGTTTTGGCAGATTGTTTACCACGTTTGAAGCTGGTAAAATCTTCGGAGCTGTTCCTCTTGGATTGATGGGCGTAGTTCCTGGAAACCAGTCTTATTTCATTATTGACAATACTTACAACTTGATGAATTACTACGAATTTGTAGCCGATGAATATGTTTCGCTTCACTTTGAGCACAATTTCAACGGAAGATTGTTCTCAAGAATTCCGCTTTTGCGTAAATTAAACTGGAGAGAAATCATCGGAATTAAAGGTGTTTATGGAACAGTTTCAGACGAAAATAGAGCCATAAACGCATCGTCAACAATTACTTACACGGCTCCAGATGATATTTATTGGGAATATCATGCAGGAATTGGGAATATTTTCAAAGTGCTTCGTATCGATTTTGCATGGCGAGGAAGCTATTTGAGCATGCCAGACGCCAATAAATTTGCAGTGAAAGCATCTTTTGGCTTCTATTTTTAAGAAATTGATATTTCTTTATTGTTTCTGTCGTATTTAGTTGTTTGGAAGGTTCTTAATACTTATTTTTGCACCCGCTAAATTAGTATAGAAACAGAAAAACAAATGAGTGCAGCAAAGCAAAAATCTTTTGACGTATTAATCGAAATACCAAAAGGAAGCAGAAATAAATATGAATACGATTTCGAATTAAAGAAAATTCGTTACGACAGAATGTTATTCTCCTCAATGATGTATCCAGCAGATTATGGATTTATTCCAGAAACATTGGCATTAGACGGAGATCCTTTGGATGTTTTGGTTCTAGTTACTGAACCAACTTTCCCAGGATGTGTTATGGAAGTGAAGCCAATCGGAGTTTTCCACATGGCAGACGAAAAAGGACCAGATGAGAAAATCGTTTGTGTACCAGTTTCTGACCCAATTTGGAACAGATTGAATGACTTGAGCGACATGAATCCGCATTTGTTGAAAGAAATCGAGCATTTCTTCCAGGTTTACAAAGATCTTGAACAAAAGAAAGTTGACGTTGGAGGTTGGGGAGATGTTGTGGAAGCAAAAGAAATCATCGAACAATGTGTTGATCGTTTCGAAGCATTAGAGAACAGACCACAAGAATTATTCAGCATTAGATAATTCAAACGCAAATATTTTATGAAAAAAGCAATATTCTTTATCGAATATTGCTTTTTTGTTTATTGGTTTTGTTACTTTTATATTTATTAACAAACCAATAACATAAACATATGGAGTCACTTATGATTTACGTACCCGCAATTCTTGCAGTTGTAGGGTTATTATTTATGGCAGTAAAGAGATCTTGGGTTTTAAAACAAGATTCCGGAGATGGAAAGATGAAAGAAATTTCAGATTACATTTACGAGGGAGCTTTGGCCTTTCTGAAAGCAGAATACAAATTACTGACTTTGTTTGTAATTGGAGCCAGCATCGCTTTAGCTGCAATTACTTTTTTACCCGGAGCAACAACTCATTTATCTATCGTAATCGCTTTCATCTTTGGAGCGTTTTTTTCTGCCCTTGCAGGAAATATGGGAATGAAGATTGCAACCAAAACCAACGTAAGAACAACGCAAGCCGCAAGAACAAGTTTGCCTCAAGCCCTTAAAGTTTCTTTTGGCGGCGGCACAGTAATGGGACTTGGCGTTGCCGGTTTGGCTGTTTTAGGACTTACCGCATTCTTTATTTTCTTCTTCCACTTTTTCATGAACGGCCAATGGGTTGACGGACTTTATAACGGAGAAACCAAAACCGCCAGTGAATTAATGACTATTCTTTTAGAAACTTTAGCCGGATTTTCTCTTGGAGCAGAATCTATTGCATTGTTTGCTAGAGTTGGTGGCGGAATTTATACAAAAGCAGCTGATGTTGGAGCTGATTTAGTTGGAAAGGTAGAAGCTGGAATTCCAGAAGATGATCCAAGGAATCCTGCGACTATTGCAGATAACGTAGGCGATAACGTGGGTGACGTTGCAGGAATGGGTGCCGATTTATTCGGTTCGTATGTCGCAACGGTTCTAGCAGCAATGGTTTTAGGAAATTACGTAATCAAAGATATGGGCGGCAGTATTTCTGACGCTTTCGGAGGAATCGGGCCAATTTTATTGCCGATGTCCATTGCCGGTGTCGGAATCATAATCTCAATCATCGGAACTTTATTAGTAAAAATAAGCAGCAATGACGCAAAAGAAGCACAAGTTCAAGGCGCTTTAAACGTAGGGAACTGGGTGTCAATCACATTGACTGCCGTTGCCTGTTATTTCTTGGTAACTTGGATGTTGCCGCAAACCATGAAAATGGAATTCTTCGGAGAAGGACTTCAAGATATTTCATCCATGCGCGTTTTCTATGCCACTTTGGTAGGATTATTTGTAGGAGCCGTAATTTCATCAGTAACTGAATATTACACAGGATTAGGAAAAAAACCAATCTTGGCAATTGTGCAAAAATCAAGCACAGGAGCTGGAACAAATATAATCGCTGGTCTGGCAACCGGAATGATTTCCACTTTCCCGACCGTTTTATTATTCGCTGGTGCAATTTGGGCTTCGTATGCTTTCGCAGGATTTTATGGAGTAGCTTTGGCAGCTTCAGCAATGATGGCAACAACGGCAATGCAATTGGCAATCGATGCTTTCGGACCAATTTCTGACAACGCAGGAGGAATCGCAGAAATGAGCGAATTGCCAAAAGAAGTGCGCCAAAGAACAGATATTTTAGACTCCGTAGGAAATACGACTGCAGCAACAGGGAAAGGTTTTGCAATTGCTTCTGCAGCATTGACTTCATTAGCCTTATTTGCAGCGTATGTAACTTTCACAGGAATCGACGGAATCAATATTTTCAAAGCTCCCGTTTTGGCGATGTTATTCGTCGGTGGTATGATTCCGGTAGTGTTTTCAGCGCTGGCTATGAATTCCGTAGGAAAAGCGGCGATGGATATGGTTTACGAAGTGCGACGACAATTTCGAGAAATTCCAGGAATCATGGAAGGAACTGGAAAACCTGAATATGCAAAATGCGTTGACATTTCAACGAAAGCAGCCTTAAGGGAAATGATGCTTCCGGGAATCTTGACGATCGGTTTCCCGATTGCAATAGTACTTTTAGGAAAATTAGTTTATGGAGAAAATAACCAGTTGATTGCTGAAATGCTTGGCGGTTATATGGCTGGAGTTACCGTTTCTGGAGTACTTTGGGCCGTTTTTCAAAACAACGCAGGCGGTGCTTGGGATAATGCTAAAAAATCTTTTGAAGCTGGCGTTATGATCAACGGAGAAATGACTTACAAAGGTTCTGATGCGCACAAAGCGGCTGTAACTGGAGATACTGTAGGCGATCCGTTTAAAGATACTTCTGGGCCTTCGATGAATATTTTGATTAAGCTGACTTGTTTGATCGGTTTGGTAATCGCTCCAATTTTAGGCGGACATGAAGCGAAAGCTGTAACTGAAGAAGTAACTGCTACAGAATTTGTTCAAGCTATTGAAACAGAAACTGGAGAAGCGCCAGTTCAAATTTCAAAAGAAGTAAGAATCGAATCTTCAAAAGATGCTGACGGAAACGTAAAAGCAATCGTAACAACAATCACAGACTCTAAAGAAGATGTTCAGGTTTTTGAAGGAACTGAAGCTGAAGTAAAAGCAAAGATTGAGGATTTTAAAAAGAAGTAAATTGTATTTATATAAAACTAAAAATGCCTTTCGATTCGAAAGGCATTTTTTTATCTCAATTCTCAATACTGAAATCTCATTTTTAATCTAAAACAATCCGTTAATCTCAGCATTAATTCTGTTAATAATATCACCCAAATCTTCAGGATTATCAACGAAATTTATATTGTCAACATCAATAATCAAAAGTTTTCCAGCAGTGTAACTTTCAATCCAAGCTTCATATCTTTCGTTCAGTCGGCTCAAATAATCAATGGAAATTGAGTTTTCATATTCGCGTCCTCTTTTGTGAATCTGGTTCACTAAATTTGGGATAGAACTTCTCAAATAAATCAACAAATCCGGACCTTCAACTAAAGTCTGCATCAAGTCAAAAAGCGATTTGTAGTTCGTAAAATCTCGATTCGTCATCAATCCCATCGCGTGAAGATTGGGAGCAAAAATATGCGCATCTTCATAAATCGTTCGGTCTTGGATGATATTCTGGCCGCTTTCGCGAATCTGCAAAACCTGCCTGAAACGGCTGTTCAAGAAATAAATCTGAAGGTTGAAAGACCAGCGCTCCATTTGGTGGTAAAAATCATCCAAATAAGGATTGTCAACAACGTCTTCAAAGTGCGGTTCCCATTTAAAATGTTTGGCTAATAAACGTGTCAGCGTTGTCTTTCCTGCTCCGATATTTCCTGCTACTGCTATGTGCATTATGGTAAAGTAATTTTATAATGATTGATTTCTTGTTCTGTAAAAATAGATAAAATTTGGTCTTTATATGAAAAACTAACGAAGCTTTTTTCATTTATTGCAATGGGCGAAAGCGATGCGTTTTCTAAATTATAGAAAAACAATCCGTTATCATTTCGAAGCAATACTTGATTGGGCGAAACGATTTGCAATTGCTTGAATTCTGGCAACTGTCCCAAGAAATTTACCTTTCCAAAAATAGTAGAAACATATAAATTCTGTTTTACGTCAACCCAGTAAAAATAATTATAATCAGATTGGTAAAATTTCAAATTGTCTTTATAGGACGGCGTCAAAGGCTGAAACGTATTTTTTAGCACATCAAAAAGCCCTAATTTCTGCGAAAGCATATCATAAAGCCATAACTTATTTTGGGAAGCAAGACTCACAGCTTCTGGATTTAACGGAATAGAAAGTTCCGAAAAATTAATTTTCATAGTTTCATTCAGCTGATTGTCGAGCAAAACCGCAGTCGTAAATTGCTTATAAAACAAGACAATCTGCAATGGATTTTGAAGATCCACTTGATGGATTTTTCCGAGCGAAACATTCTTATAAAAAGAAGATTTTCCTTCCTTTGTCTTTTTTCGGAATTCATTTTCAAAGAGAGAATACACACTTCCGAAGTTGTCCTGTCCGGCAAATTCACCCAATTCCCATCTTTCCGCCTTAGAAAAAAACGGATTTATAGCTGGAAGCTGTGCTAAAGATTTCACAGACAGAAATATAAAAAATATAAAGAAAGAGTTTTTCATCAGCAGCCAATTTACGAATAACCTTTATAATATGATTATTTTAACATAAGCTTTGTAAAAAAATCGTGTGTAATAGTCATATTTGTATCATCAAAAATTAATTGATATGAAAAGAATAGTAGTTGCAATTGCCCTTGTTTTTAGCGTACTGCAGATTCAAGCGCAAGAATTTCAAGGAATGGCGGTTTATGAATCAAAAACCAGCACTGCTGACATGAAGGCAAGATTTGCTGGAAATCGTGATTTTACGCCAGAAATGCAGAAAATGATGGAAGAACGCATGAAAAAAATGATGGAAAAAACTTTCATCCTAAACTTTGATAAAACGGCTTCAATTTATAAAGAAGAAGAAAAATTAGACGCTCCAGGACAGCAAGGCGGCGGTGCAAGAATGATGTCTTCAATGATGGGCGGAGGCGGAACGTTCTACAAAAACGTAAAGCAAAAAGCGTATGCCGTCGATCGTGAATTTATGGGAAAAGAATTTTTGATCAAAGATTCGTTGCCAAAATTAGAATGGAAATTAGAAGGCGAAACCAAGCAAATCGGCGGTTATACTTGTTATAAAGCGACTGCGGTAAAACCTGTAAGCAAATCAGATTTTAGAAATTTCAGGCCAAAAGAAGAAAAGAAAGACGATAAAAAAGCAGAAAAAGAAAAGAGCACCAATTTCATGGACGATCTTGAAATGCCGAAAGAAGTAGTGATCACGGCTTGGTATGCTCCAGAAATTGCTGTGAGCCAAGGACCTGAAAATTATTGGGGATTGCCAGGCTTGATTTTGGAAGTCAGCGATGGAAAAACGGTAATTTTATGTTCTAAAATAGTCTTGAATCCGAAGGAAAAAGCCGCGATAAAAGAACCGACAAAAGGAAAAGTGATTACGCAAAACGAATATGACGAAACCGTGACCAAAAAAATGCAAGAAATGCGCGAGCAGTTCAAAAGCAATGGCGGAAAACCAAGTTTTAGAATGGGGAACTAAAAATCTTACATAATTCAATAAAAAGGCATAGATTGCAATCGCAGTTTATGCCTTTTTTTTATGAAGCAAATTTTCAATTTTTTAGTTTTTATACTTTTATTTTCTAATGTTTTGAATTCACAAACTTTGAAAGGAGTTGTGATAGACCATGACACGAAAAAGCCAATGGATTTGGCAAGCCTATTTTTTAAAGAATCGAAATACACGATTTTTACCAATCCAGAAGGTAGATTTTTAATCGAAATTGACAGCAATAATAAAAAAGATGAACTGTTAATTTCGTCTATTGGTTATGAAGATTTGATCGTAAGTTTTAAGGAATTTATGACTAAAAAAGAATATGAAAAAGTATTTGAAATGATTCCGAAAGCACAACAATTGGAAGAAATTTTGATTTCAAATGAAAAGATAGATTATAGCTGGGCAAAAACGATCTCTTCAAAGCGAAAGCCAACAATAGGATTCTCTTTTCAGTTTGGAACAGAAAATGTGAGGCTTGTCCAAAATCCTTACTTTAAAAACGGGAAAATTAAAAAGGTTATTTTGAGCTTAAAAAAAGTGACTAAAAATCGAAAGCAACCAGAATGGGAAATTGACTATGTCACGGCTTATAGTGTAAAATTTTATGAATATGATATGAAGAACAAAAAACCAGGCAAAGAGTTATATGATAAAAATATCATTGTTGAGCCTGCGAATAAATCTCAAAACTTTGAAATTAATGTTGATTCTTTACATATTCCCTTTTCTAAAAATGGTGTTTGTGTTGGCATTGAATATGTAAACACAAGATATGTAAACCCAAAAAAAGTTTTTGCAACGATTGCTCCGGCAATGGATTTTTATGAAGAAAAAAACTTCAAGCCAATACTGTCCTGGATTAGATATAGGGGTGATAGCCGGGGGTTTATGACCAACACTTATAAAGAAGGAAAAGAAAGATACCACGATGTTCTGATAATGGATTTAGTAGTAAACACTGAAAAATAAATATGAAAAAAATACTATATTTCGCTTTTGTACTTTTGCCTATTGTTACACTTGCCCAAAATTTTCAAGGAAAAGTAACCTATGAATGGAAAGCTAGCTCTGAAGAATATTCAAAAATGATTATTCAGCCAGACATGGATCCTGTCATGAAAAAGTTTTTAGAAGGAAAAATTAAAATGATGTTCCATAAAACTTATATTCTTGATTTTGACAAAACAGCTTCACTTTATAAAGAAGATAGGGTTTTGGATTTGCATGGAGACGGATTCGTGCCTAATAATTCAGACGACGGAAATGAAATTGCTTATTTCAAAGATTTAAAAACAAAAGAATTGGTTTTGCAAAAAGAATTTTATTCAAAAGATTTTACCATTAAAGAACCGCTTGAAAATTTTGACTGGAAAATGGAATCAGAAACTAAAAAGATTAGTGAATATCTGTGTTACAAAGCCACAGCCGTAGTTCAAATAAGAGGAACACTTTATGGACACGAAATTAAAGAAGAAGAGCGTTCGACAAACTTTCTCAAAGAGAAAGAAAAACCGACAGAGAAAACGGTAACAGCTTGGTATGCTCCAGAAATTCCCGTAAGTCAAGGTCCGGAAAATTATTGGGGATTGCCAGGTTTTATTTTAGAAATAAATGATGGAAATGCGGTTACGTTGTGCACAAAAATTGTCATGAATCCGAAGGAAAAAGCCAGGATAAAAGAACCGACAAAGGGAAAAGTTATTACGCAAAATGAATATGATGAAACCGTGACCAAAAAAATGCAAGAAATGCGCGAGCAGTTCAAAAGCAATGGCGGAAGACCAAGTTTTAGAATGGGAAACTAAAAATCTTACATAATTCAATAAAAAGGCATAGATTGCAATCGAAGAATATACAAGGAAGGCAAAGAAAGATACCATGAACCGCTTATAATGGATCTTGTCGTAAATACTGAAAAATAAAACTTAATCAATCAATTTATAGCCTTGATTTCGAATGTTTATAATCTGAATATTTGGGTCAAGGTGTAGCTTTTTTCGAAGTTTTGTAATAAAAACATCCATGCTTCGGCCATTAAAAAAGTCATCATCGCCCCAGATTTTTTTCAAGATTATAGAGCGGTCTAAAATATCATTTTTGTTTTCAATCAAAAGCTGAAGCAAAGAAGCTTCTCGGTGCGTCAGTGAAATTATTTCGTCAGAATGATGCAAAGTTTGCTTGTTGCTATTGAAAATATAACTTCCGATTTGAAGGTTTTCTTCGGTTTTTTCTAAAGAAATTCGGTCTAAAAGCGAATGGATTCTGACAATCAATTCTTCCATGCTGAATGGTTTTTTCAGATAATCATTGCCTCCAAAATGAAATCCGTCGACTACATCTTGTGTTTGTGATTTTGCCGTAAGAAAAATAATAGGCGTTTTTTTGTCAATTTTCCGTATTTCTTTGGCTAAAGTAAATCCGTCCTTTTTAGGCATCATCACATCTAAAACTAAAATATCTGGCTTGCTTTTCAAAAATTCTGAAGAAGCTTCTTCGCCATTTTTGCAAAGAATAACTTCAAAATTTCTAGTTTCCAGACTTTCTTTTATAATTTGGGCAAGCGCTGGTTCGTCTTCGGCTAAAATTATTTTTATTTTTTCAGACATCAGGAAGCGTGATTTTAAAAGTGGTCCAATTAGTTACGATAAGTTCTAGTTTTCCATCATGTTTTTCGACGATTTTTTTAGAATAAAACAAACCGATCCCGAAGCCTTTTACATCATGAATATTCCCTTTTGGAATTCGGTAAAACTTATCAAAAATCTTCTCTCTCTGACTTTTTTCAATTCCATTTCCGTTGTCTTCAACTCTGATTTCGATTTGTTTTTTGTTGTAAAATAGATTTATTGAAATTGTATTCCCGCCATATTTTACAGCATTGTCAATCAAGTTGGAGATAGCATTTTCTAAGTGAAAAACATCTGCAGAAATTATCAATTGTTCCATTTCAGATTCAAATGAAATAGCTTTGCTTTGACAAATCATTTTATGCTTTTCAGCAATATTTTTCAGTAGCGGAATTAGGTTTATATTTTCCTTCTGCAAAACCAATTTGTCAGTATCAATCGAAGCAGTTTCCAATAATTTTTCTACCATAATTTCCAATTTCTTCAATTGATCGCTAGAAATATCGAGATAACGTTTCGTTTTGGCAGCATCATTTACATCATTAAAATTACGCAAACCTTCAATTGCCGTGGCAACTGTCGTTATCGGCGTTTTAAATTCATGCGTAATATTGCTAATCAAATCATTTTTAATTTCATCGACTTTTTTCTGGCGATTTATCGTTTTTAAAAGGTAAAGAAGACAGAAAATTATCGAGAGCGAAAGCAATAACGAAAGCACAATTTCAATCAAACTTCGCTTCAATACCAAAATAACAGGATTCGAAAAAAGCAGTTTTAATTTCTGGTTTTGTGGCAGTATGCTTGAATTTCCAAATGTGCTTAGCGGTAAAGACGCATTTTTGTTTGGATTGATTTTTTGAAAAATAGAATCTTTTTTGATTTGCTGGATTTCATAATCGACAGCTATACTTTTTCGAAGAATTTCCTTGTCAAAAGCTTTCGCAATTTTTTCCAATTCCAATGAATCTTGAAACAACGAAACAATAATTTTATTGGTGAAATTTTCAATATTCGAAAGGCTGTCCGCCGCTTTTTTTCCTCTGATAACTCGCACAGACGTAATTTGACTGGCATGTGCTTTTTTTAATTTAAAGCGAATTGAATTTGTGGTGTCGTTTGATTTTTTAGTAATCGAATCATTGATTGAAAATGCAGTCACAAAAGCTTTTGTTCTTTTTTCAACCGGATGTTTACTGCCTGGAATGTTATTAGTGAAAGCGGTATCTGTAAATGCCTTTTCAATAAAATTCGTGTCTTTCAGGCTGTCATTGCTAATAAAAGACATGACATTATTTTTAGCGTCTTCAGCATAATAATGTTCAATAGAATTGTCAAAAGCAACTTGCACGTCATTAATCAAACGGCGCTCATTTTCTGCATAGTTTTTTATATTCCAGTAAATCTGCAAGCTGATGGTTGCCAGAATTGTAATGGTTATAAAAAGCAAAATATAGTTGTAATTCTTTAATTTCATTTTTCAAAAGTAGAAACAAATTGCATTCAAAATTCGCTGTTAACAATCGTTAACTTTGGTTAACCGAAAGTGTGATTTTTTGTAAAGTTATTTGCAATGTAATCTAAAATAAATAATCATGATAAAAGTAGTTACCAATTTAGTACTATTAGCAAGCCTGTTTTGCTTCAGTTTAACCAATGCGCAAGATTTTCACGGCCAGGCAGTTTATGAATCAAAAACTTTGCTGGGTGACAAAATCCAAATCAATAATTCTGATGGAATGCCTGAAGAAATGAAGCAGAAACTTCAAGAATCAATGAAAAAAGCTTTTGAGAAAACGTTCGTTCTGAATTTTAACAAATATGAGTCTGTTTATCTTCAAGAGGAAAAATTAGAAGCTCCGAAACCAAATTCTTCCATGAACGTAGTTGTTTTTAAAGGAAATACAGATGGGAAAAAATATAAAAATATAAAAGAAAAAATACAAATTTCAGAAGAAGATGTTTTTGGCAAAGAATTTCTAATAGTAGATTCTTTGAAAGTTTGGAATTGGAAATTAGAAAGCGAAACCAAGAAAATCGGAAATTATACTTGTCACAAAGCCGTTGCGGTAATTCCAGTTTCTGAAGAAGACATGAAGGAATATGAAGAAAATAAAAAGAATAAAGGAAATGGCAAAACGCAATTTATTTCTGTTGTCGAACCAAAAGAGCAAATTATTACGGTTTGGTATACGCCAGAAATTCCTGTGAGTCAAGGACCAGATCAATATTGGGGATTGCCAGGCTTGATTTTAGAAGCGAATAACGGACTTACAATTTTTTTGTGCTCAAAAATTACTCTAAATTCAAAAGAGAAAAATGAAATCAAAAAACCAAATAAAGGTAAAAAAGTGAACCAAAAAGAATACGACAGAATAGTTGAAAAACAAATGGAAAGCATGAAGGATTCCAAAGGAAATATCAACATCAAAATTGGAGGTTAACACTTACAAATAAAAGAATTTCATATCTTCACAGCTTACAATTTTTATTATGCAAAAAATAATTTCCCTCGCTATTTTCCTACTCTTTTCGTTTGCTTCAAAAGGACAAAATATACGATTTGAAGGATTGATTGTCGATTCAAAAGCGGCTGGTTTGGAGATGGCAAATGTCATGGCGGTGAATCAAGTGACAAATGCCATGGATTCTTATGCTATTACCAATGACAAAGGGAAGTTTCAGCTGTCATTGAAGGCTAATTCTTCGTATAAAATCAAGGTCAGCTTTATCGGATTTCAGCCTAAGGAAATCGAACTGAAAACGGCTTCTGAAAATATCATCCAAAATATTGTCATGCAGGAAGGCGTCGATTTAGAACAAGTGGAAATCGTTCATGAAATGCCAGTTTCCATCAAAGGCGACACGATAATTTACAATTCAGATTCCTTCACAAACGGAACCGAACGAAAACTTGGCGACATCTTGAAAAAGCTTCCAGGCGTTGAGGTCAATAAAGACGGACAAATTGAAGTGGAAGGGAAAGCAGTTTCTAAATTAATGGTCGACGGAAAAGATTTTTTTGACGGAGACACAAAGTTAGGCGTGCAGAATATTCCAGCGGATGCCGTCGATAAAGTTCAAGTTTTAAGGAATTACAACGAAGTAAGCCAATTGAAAGGTCTTGAAAACAATGAGGAAAACGTGGCAATGAACATCAAATTGAAAAAAGGGAAAAAGAATTTCTGGTTCGGAGATTTGACTGCAGGAATAGGCGTTGGGCATGAAGAAGAACGTTATATTGCAAACCCAAAACTGTTTTATTATAGTCCGAAATACAGCATAAATTTGCTCGGAAATTTCAATAATATCGGAGAGCTTCCTTTTACGATACAAGATTATTTCAAATTTACGGGCGGTTTTCGAAGCATTATGCGAAAAGGCGGAACCAATTTCAATGTAGGTTCTAATGATTTGGGAATTGCGATGATGCGAAATAACCGCGCAAAAGAAATCGAGACGAGATTTGGCGCGGCAAATTTCAGCTATAATCCTTCAAAAGTGTGGACAATCAGCGGTTTCGGAATCTTAAATTCCAGCGATACTGAAATGGAAACCAATTCTAGAAACACAGTTTTAGATGCGCAAGGAAATGTAGATTCTGAACAAATTTCTGCTGAAAAATCATTGCAAAAATCAAGTCTTGGGTTGTTTAAATTAAGTTCAAGTTATGTGCCAAATGAAAAACTGCATTTTGATTATGACGTGCTTTTGAAAACCTCAAAACAAGATGAAAATGTAGGATTATTGAGCGAGCAGACCACGCGTGGCACTACTTTGGTTCAAGATATTTATACGAATAAAAAACAGAATCCGATAGCGATAAACCAAAACCTGAACTACTATTATACGTTGAATGACAAAAATGTGATTGCCTTTGAAATGCAGCATGTTTATCAAGAAGAAGATCCTTTTTATAATGCAAATTTTCAGTTGCAGCCTTACGAATTGCCAGGCTATGTTTTAGGCCAGCAACGAAATGACGTCAATCAAAATCGTTTTATCAAAACCAATAAAATTGATGCGAAGCTTGATTATTACTATATGTTGACTCCGAAAAGCAATATAAATTTGACTTTAGGAAATACGTATTCTTATCAAAATTTCAACTCGCACATTTTCCAGATTTTAGATTCAGGAAGCAGAAATGACTTAAATGAAGCAGAAAATAATAACGACGTAAATTACGCTTTCAACGATGTCTTTATAGGCTTGCATTACAAATTTATTACCGGAAAATTCACGTTCAATCCCGGTGTCGCTCTGCATAGCTATTCGATGAACAATCAGCAGCTAGGTTCTGATTTCAAGCAAAATTTCTTCAGGGTTTTGCCAGATGTCTATGCTTTATACCAAATTAAAAAATCAGAAACGCTGACCTATAATTTCAATCTGCAGAATGATTTTACAGACATCGCGCAGCTTGCACAAGGAAATATTCTTTCCAGTTACAAGAGCCTTTTCATGGGAAATCGAAATCTTGAAAATGCGCTCAGCCAAAACCATACTTTGAGCTATTTCAAATTCAATATGTTCAACCAGACTAATGTTTCCGGGCGAATTAATTACAATAAGAGAGTCGATGCAGTAAAAAGAATTGCCCAATTTGACGGAATTTACCAAAGTTCCACGCCGTTCAATTCTAATTTTGCCGATGAAACGCTTTCCGGTTCCTTGCGATATGGAAGATCGTTTGCGAGATTTTACAAAGCTTCCGTGAGCGCTTCTTTAAATTGGGCGAAGCAGAATAACATACAGATTGATAGGCTTACAAGCGCCCAAATTCCGACGGCAAATGAAACTTTTACGCAGAATTACAACTTGAGTTTTTCGACCAATTTTAAGAACCTGCCAAGCTTGGAAATTGGTTATGCCGTAACTATAAATGAATATAGAAACGATGTTTTTTACAACAATTCTCCATTCGCCAACTTAGAATATTATTTTCTGGATGCCTTTTCTTTTAAGGCCGAATATGAATTTAATAAATATACAAACCGCTCAAAAACAGTCGATAACCAATATGATTTTCTGTCTGCAAATTTTTCTTACCAAAAGAAAGACAGCAAATTTGAGTATAAAATCGGAGCCACAAACTTGTTAAACACCCGAACGCTGAACGACGACAGTTTCGACCAATTTTATTCCCGAACTTCACAATATCGAGTGCAGCCGAGGTATATTATTTTCTCCTTGAGATATAGTTTATAAGAAGCTAATCCGGCTTTCTGCTGCAAGTTTTTTCATCCAGGCCTTTGTTTTTAATTGGCTGGCACGAGCTTCCTTTGGTCGCTGTGCCAGCCAAAAAAACAATAGGCCTGGATTTCAAAAAGCTTCCGCGGCAATCCGGGCTAGGGACTTTGATATTCCATAAAATTTATTTTTAAAGAAGCTTTATGTAGGAAATTAACGTATTATTTTTCTTCAAAATAAGTTATATTTGTTATAGACAACAATAAACAAAGCCGTTTTATGAATAAACTCTTTCTGGGATCATTGCTTTTTCTTTCTGCAATTTCCTATTCCCAAGTCGAAAAAGGATCTTATGTTACCAATGAAAAAGGGCAGAAGATCAAATTAAATATCAAGGAAAATAACAAGTATGAGCTTATGGTTTTTTATGGCGATTACGAAGTAAAAAACGACACGCTGCATTTTAACAACAATAATTCAAGCGACTCAGAATTCGCTGTTTCTTTTTCGCCAGAAGCCAATCCTGCAAAAGGAAAGGTCAAAGTGAAATTATTTGGCGACTACATGTATTATTACACTGGGATTTACATAGGAACCCAAACAGGAAAAGCTGAGCCAACCTATAAAAGTTTCGCAGAATTTTTCTCAGGTGCAGAAGGAGAAGAAACAAAAGAGCTGGTTTTTGAAATCAACCGCGAGGAGTTTTTCTACTTGGCAAAAGAAGATTATGAAGGAAAAACACAGATTTCTAAATTTACTTTGCCGCGCGACGCTAATGAAATCCAAATTGAATACAGCCCAAATTATTTAGGCAAAGTAAAATTGGTAGGCTATTTAAACGATAAAAAACAGTTGGTTGTCAGCGAAAATGGCAAGTCAAATCCGTTGACTTTTATCATGGAAAGTGAAAAGCAAGAGAAAAAAACACCTTCCATAAAGCCGATTGAAACCAAAACAGAAACCAATTGGACTTATCCGGGAAAAAGCGACAGATGGAGTATTTATCCTCAGTCAGTTGATTCTACTGTGGCCGTTTATGATTTCAAATTTAAAATTGAATCTGATTTGAGCAAAGCAATTGGAGCTACGAAAAACGACAAGACTAAATTTTTAGTGATCAATTATGATCCGGATAATAAAAAAGCTAAAGAAGAATTTAATACTTTTATTGAGAATCAGCAATACTCGATTGGTTCTTACAGTTCGTATACAGACAATATAGAATATGATAAATACAATTATTATTTAGCGAATGCTAAAGACAAAACTTGGGCTTCGAAAAATAAAATTAAAGACAATCCTTCGATTGTTATTGTCGATGGAGAAGGTACTGTTTTAAGCCAGACGAAAGGCAATATTTCTAAAAATGCTTCCCTTTTTGAAGTTTATTACAGTTCGATCGACCCAGATTTAAAACGAACAAAGGCGCTTGTTGATTTGCACAAGGCGCTAAATTCTAAATCAAAAGAATCTGAAATATTAAAAGCATTTGCTTCGCTTCCAGAAGATGGTTATTATGGTTCTGTTGCTGAAACAGTTACTGCTCAGCCTGTTGTTGAAGTTGCAGCGCCAGTTTCTGAAGATCAAACCGTTGAAACGGCGGCTTATGATATGGATTATTCTCCAAACGAAACTGTTTTCACAAAACCAGTTTTCGACAAGAAGAAAATGCTTTCGGTTTGGGAAAGCATTGTGAAAAATCACGCAAAAGATACAAAACCTGATCTAGATTTTGTAAAAGTTGCTTTGGCGGAAATCAAAGGCATTGGCTTTTACAAGCATATTTTTAACGAGGGAAGAGTTTATGACGAAGCAAATTTTAAAGCGATTGATTATTTGTTAAAGCATTATAATGAAATTATTGTTGAGCAACAAAAATCGAAAGGGCAAGATGCAAATGTTGTTGATTATTATGGAGATTATCCTGCAACAATTGAAGCTGAGTTGCCAAGAGCAATTTCGAATCATATCACTGAATTTGGAGATCAAGCTTCTGATTCTTATAAAGCTAGAATTTTAGAAGTTTATAAAAAAGTACTTGAAAAACAGGCTGGAGATTACAAATCAAAAATCGATTATTTCAGACTGCTGAATTCTTATTCGACTTCAGAACAAAATTATGTGGCTGAATATGATGCTTTTTTCAACAGCATTTTTAAGGGAAATAATGACATTGAAATTTTAGATGGACTCTATGCTTCAAGAACCCAAAGCGGCCAAGAGTATGAAGAATGGACAATGTTTAAAAACTATTTTTCTAACGCGTCAAATGAAACGGCTTGGTTTGTGGTAGAGAAATCTAAGAATCCAGAATCAGTTAAAAAAGCCATCAAATGGTCGGAATCGAGTTTGAGAATTGAGAAAAACAATCCTTATTATTTAGATACTTTAGCGCAACTTTATTACAAAAATGGAGAAAAACAAAAAGCAATTTCTACACAAGAACAAGCTTTGAAATTCTCTGAAACGATGGATGAGGAAACAAAAGCAGATTTAGAAACGGTACTCGAAAAAATGAAAAACGGGAGTTATTAAAACCTCATAAAAACAAAAAACCTTCAGCGTAAACTGAAGGTTTTTTTATGTCTAAAACTATTTTGAATTTAAATTCCGAAAGCCGTTTTTACTTTATCAACGAAGTCTAATTTCTCCCAAGTAAACAATTCAACAGTAACTGTTTTTTCTTCACCATTTGGAGTTCTGAATGTTTTTGTAACCGTTTCAGGCGTTCTTCCCATGTGTCCGTAAGCAGCAGTTTCGCTATAAATTGGGTTTCTTAGTTTCAATCTTTGTTCGATGAAATAAGGTCTCATGTCAAAAATTGTTTCTACTTTTTTACTGATTTCTCCGTCAGTCAAATTTACTTTTGAAGTTCCATAAGTAACCACGTTTATTGAAGTTGGTTTTGCAACGCCAATAGCATAAGAAACTTGAACTAAAACTTCATCAGCCAAACCAGCAGCAACCAAGTTTTTAGCAATATGTCGCGTTGCATAAGCCGCACTTCTGTCTACTTTACTTGGATCTTTACCAGAAAAAGCACCACCACCGTGAGCTCCTTTTCCGCCATAGGTATCAACGATAATTTTTCTTCCTGTCAAGCCAGTGTCTCCGTGAGGCCCTCCAATTACGAATTTCCCAGTTGGATTAATGTGATACGTAATATCATCATTAAATAAATGAGCATATTGAGGGTATTTTGCTTTAATTCTAGGAATCAAAATAGCCACTAAATCAGCCTTGATTTTAGCTAACATTTCTGCTTCTGGAGCAAAATCATCATGTTGCGTTGAAATAACGATCGCATCAATTCGTTGTGGTTTGTTATCGTCAGAATACTCTAAAGTCACTTGCGATTTCGCATCTGGACGCAGATAAGTAATTTCAGAATTTTCTCTTCTCAAATTAGCCAATTCTCTCAATAAAGCGTGAGATAAATCAAGAGCCAAAGGCATATAATTTTCAGTTTCATTAGTTGCATAACCAAACATCATTCCTTGGTCGCCAGCACCTTGATCTTCTTTATTTGCCTTGTCAACACCTTGGTTGATGTCTTGAGATTGTTCGTGAATTGCAGATAAAACACCGCAAGAATTTGCCTCAAACATGTATTCGCTTTTTGTGTAACCAATTTTTTTGATCACATCACGAGCGATTTGTTGAACGTCTAAATATGTTTTTGATTTTACTTCTCCAGCTAAAATAACCTGTCCTGTCGTTACCAAAGTTTCACAAGCCACTTTTGATTCAGCATCAAAAGCCAAGAAATTATCGATTAATGCATCAGAAATTTGGTCAGCAATTTTATCTGGATGCCCTTCGCTCACAGACTCTGACGTAAATAAATAAGCCATAAAAATTTTATTTTTTTGGAATCAGAAAATTTGTCGGAAAGGCTAAAGGAGAGTTTTTCTGCTTTAGCATTTTTACGATACCGAATTTTTCCAGTATCAGAGGTTGCAATCAGTACAAATTTTTCCTCTTCTTGATTTCGACTGCAAATGTATGAAATGGAATTGACTTGCAAATTATTCTTAACTTTTTTTTCTTCTGAATGTTAAAATCCAAAAAAGTAAATACGTAGTATTTAAATATATATACCAAGCTTTCGAAATGTTAAAGTTTATTTTTTTTCATTGCAAATCCAAAAATAGTTCTGAAGTTTGCACCATCAAAAAGTAACAAAATGAAAACTATTATTTGTCATATGTACTGTAAGATGTGGAAAACTTCCGCAGAGTGTACTGTTGCCAAATTTTAATTTTTTAAAATATAGCAAAAAGCCTCTGCCGAAACGCAGAGGTTTTTTTTTGGAAATAAATCAAGAATTAAAAATACCAGAATTGAAATTCTCTATTAACTAACTCAAACCATTTCAATTCTCCTCCTCAAAATTAATTTTTTGAGGAGGTTAAAAAAAGATAAAAGATGAATACAACAATGATGATTTGCTGTAAAAAACAAATGTGGATTTATTGCCACTTGAAACTCTATTGCCAAAAGAAAACGACTTAATCTCTGTTTATATTCATGTGTAAAGTCCTTTTGGTAAGCCAGCCAAAAGGACTTTTTTATTTTATCTCAATACTCAATACTAATACTTCAAATACTAAAAATTATGAAAGCTATAAATGTCTTAGGATACTCAAGAAACAACGAACAGTTCGTTGTAAAAACTCAAAATGCTGATGTGAGAATCAGCAACAACGCCAGATTTCCAGAACTTGAAGGGCCAAATCCTTTTGAATATATCCTTGCAGGATTAGCAGGATGCATTAATGCCGTGGGCCAAAATGTGGCAGCAGAATTAGGCATTAATTTAAAATCTTTACAAGTAGAAATCACAGGAACTGTCAGCCAAGAAGAGAGAATCGGCTTCAACAAAATTGAAATCATATTGAAACCGAGTACTGATGTTTCTCTGAAAGTACTTCAAACATGGTTGAAATTGGTACAGCAAAAATGCCCCATTTATGACAATTTAGTCAATCCAACGCCAGTCGAATTGATTTTGTTCAAAGAATATAATTATGCTGCCTAAAGCATAAATCACAATATTGTTTAGTTTGTTTTATTGTTTGTTTGTTGAAAAGACTGCTTTTGATCGCCAGTCAAAAGCAGTTCTTTTTTATTTAGGCAATAGAAATTAGCCAAGAGGCAAAAGCTAAAAATAAAAATCTGAGTTTAAAACCAAAAAATCATGTCAGCAAAAAAAATAAATATCATCCTCTTCGGAATCGAAACCGTCGGAAGTTCCTTGATAAACCAAGTGCTTTCCAACCAAAATTCCTTCCTTTCAACTAAAAATCTAGAAGTAAGACTTCCAATAATCACCAATTCGACAGTCGCTTTTTTCGAAAAACCAACTGTAAAAAATTCTTGGGAAGCTAATTTCATAAAATTCGGAATTCCCTTCAAAGTTGAAGACATCATCAATTTCGTCCAAGAAAACGAACTCGAAAACCTAATCGCAATCGACACCACAGAAACCGCGGATTTGCTTGTGGAATATTTCGAATTGCTTCAAAATGATTTCGATATCATCAGTATAAATCCAACAATAGAAACACTTCCGGCAGATTTCGACGCATCAATAAACGCCAACTTAAAGAAATTCGGAAAAGATTTTTTCTTCATAAATCCAATAAAAAAAGATTCCATCTCAGAAACTATTCTGAAAAAAATCATTCAAATCGCTGAAAAGCCAGAATTAAAAATAGCAATATAATTTTAAAAGCTATTGCAAAACACAAACATATTGCATTACTTTGCAGTGTTCATAAACATATTGACAGTTATCACGAAAGGCAGAGGGAATAGACCCGATGAAGCCTTAGCAACCCTTTAACTTAAAGAAGGTGCTACATTCTATCCGCATTGCGGAAAAGATAACAAGCGAATAAAACTCCGGTTTTTCCTCACTTTCCTGACAACATATCGATATTTATAATTTTTTTTAGAAGCGAATGGTCGTTGCTTTTTCAGCAATCCATTTTCCCGCTTTCCGCTGCAATAAAAAAAATTCTAAAGAAGAATTTTTTTTGATTTCCGCTGCAATCGGGGCTATCTGAGAAAAGGTATTGAACTTTTGGTTTCAACAGAACCATTGCGTAACAATTAGTACCGAAAAAAAAATGTCAGACATACACAAAGCCATCTCAGAAAGAATCCTAGTCCTCGACGGCGCGATGGGAACAATGCTCCAGCGATATAATTTCTCTGAAGAAGATTTCCGTGGTGAAAGATTCAAAGATTTTCCGCATCCGTTGAAAGGAAACAACGATTTATTGACGTTGACCCAACCGCAAGCTATCAAAGACGTACACCGCCAATATTTTGAAGCTGGTACCGACATCGTGGAAACTAACACGTTCTCAGGAACCACAATCGGAATGGCAGATTACCATCTCGAAGATTTGGTATATGAATTAAACTACGAATCCGCAAAATTAGCCAAAGAAGTTGCCGACGAATTCACAGCAAAAAATCCAGACAAGCCACGTTTCGTCGCAGGTTCCATCGGACCAACGAACAGAACGGCAAGCATGTCGCCAGATGTAAACGATCCCGGTTACCGAGCCGTGACTTTTGATGATTTAAGAATTGCTTACAAACAACAAGTAGAAGCTTTAATTGACGGCGGTTCCGATATTTTATTGGTAGAAACGATTTTTGACACATTAAACGCAAAAGCCGCATTGTTTGCCATCGAAGAAGTAAAAGAAGAAAGAAACTTAAATATTCCAATTATGGTTTCTGGAACAATTACAGATGCTTCCGGCAGAACACTTTCAGGTCAAACCGTCGAAGCTTTCCTAATTTCCATTTCCCATATTCCATTATTAAGCGTCGGATTTAATTGTGCTTTGGGAGCTGATCAATTGAAACCGTATTTGCAAAGACTTTCTCATAATACATCATTCAATATTTCGGCGCATCCAAATGCTGGCTTGCCAAACGCTTTCGGACAATACGACCAAACTCCAGAAGAAATGCAGGTTTTAATTAGAGAATATCTCGAAGATAATTTGATTAATATAATAGGAGGATGTTGCGGTACAAATCCAGAACACATTCGCCTAATCGCTGAAGTCGCAAAAGAATATACACCAAGAATCGTAGAACCAGTTTAAAAACCGTAGCAAAAGAAGAACACAAAATGGCAGATGTCGATTGTAAGAAACATTTAAAATTATCAGGCCTTGAGCCATTAATCATAACACCCGAAAGTATTTTCGTAAACGTCGGTGAACGAACAAATGTTACCGGTTCTCGAAAATTCTTGCGTTTAATAAAAGAAGAGAAATACGAAGAAGCGTTGGATATTGCCAGAGCTCAAGTAGAAGGCGGCGCACAAATCATCGATATCAATATGGATGAGGGAATGCTTGACGGCGTTCACGCAATGACCACTTTTTTAAATTTAATTGCCTCTGAACCAGATATTTCTAGAGTTCCTGTGATGATTGATAGTTCCAAATGGGAAATTATCGAAGCAGGTTTGAAAGTCGCCCAAGGAAAAAGTGTCGTCAATTCGATCAGTTTGAAAGAAGGCGAAGAAAACTTCATCCGTCAGGCAAAATTGATTAAAAAATATGGCGCTGCGGTAATCGTGATGGCATTTGATGAAGTGGGTCAAGCTGATAATTACGAAAGAAGAATTGAAATCTGCAAAAGATCGTATGATGTTTTGGTAGATCAAGTCGGATTTCCAGCGGAAGATATTATTTTCGATCCAAATATTTTTCCAGTTGCAACCGGAATGGAAGAACACAGGCAAAATGCGGTAGATTTTTTCCGAGCTACAAAATGGATTAAAGAAAATCTTCCGTATGCGAGTGTCAGCGGTGGCGTGAGCAATGTTTCCTTTTCTTTCCGTGGAAACGACAGAGTTCGTGAAGCAATGCATTCGGTTTTTCTATATTATGCAGTCCAAAACGGAATGACAATGGGAATCGTAAATCCAGAAATGCTGGAGATTTATGACCAAATTCCAAAAGATTTATTAGAACACGTCGAAGATGTTTTGCTCGATAGAAGAGATGATGCAACCGAAAGATTGCTAACTTTTGCCGAAAATATTAAAGGCGACACCAAAGAAGTTACCGAAAAACAAGCGCAAGAATGGCGTTCTTTCCCAATTCAAGAAAGATTGACGCACGCCTTAGTCAGAGGAATCGATGAATTTATTGAAACCGATATTGAAGAAGCGCGACAATTAGCCACAAAACCAATCGAAGTTATCGAAATCAATTTGATGACAGGAATGAACGTGGTCGGAGATTTATTCGGAAGCGGGAAAATGTTCTTACCACAAGTAGTAAAATCCGCAAGGGTTATGAAAAAAGCGGTCGCGTATCTTCTTCCATTCATTGAAAAAGAAAAAGATGGAAAGTCAAGTTCGGCTGGCCGCGTTTTGATGGCAACCGTAAAAGGTGACGTTCACGACATTGGAAAAAACATTGTCGCCGTAGTTTTAGGTTGTAATAACTATGAAATCATTGATCTTGGTGTAATGGTTCCTCCCGAAAAAATCATCCAAACTGCGATTGAACAAAATGTAGATATCATAGGTTTGAGCGGATTAATCACGCCATCATTGGACGAAATGGTGTATCTGGCAAAACAAATGGACAAGTTGAATGTCAGTATTCCGATTATGATTGGTGGGGCGACAACTTCGCGTGCACATACGGCCGTGAAAATTGCGCCAGAATATCGCGAAACTGTCGTCCACGTGAATGATGCTTCGCGTGCTGTAACCGTTGCGGGAAATTTGATAAATAAAAACACGAATCAAGCTTATTTCAAAAGCCTTCGTTCAGAATATGACGAACTTCGTGAGGGTTATTTGAACCGAAGCCGTGACAAAAACTTCCTTACTATAGAAGAAGCTAGAAAAAATAAATTGCAATTGGATTGGGACAATTTCCAACCCGTAAAACCAAATTTTATCGGAGTAAAAACGATAGAAGTAAAATTGGATGAATTAGTTGATTTCATTGACTGGACACCATTTTTTCAGACATGGGATTTACATGGTAAATATCCGAAAATCCTCACGGATGAAGTCGTTGGCGAACAAGCTGTGATTTTATTCAACGATGCCCAAAAAATGCTAAAGCAAATGCTGGAAGAAAATTGGCTTGAAGCAAAAGGAATCTACGGAATTTTTCCAGCGAATCAAATCAACGATGACGACATCGAACTGTTTGATGAAAACGGAAAACATTTGCAAACTTTCTTGACTTTAAGACAGCAATCAGCAAAAACAAAAGGCGCTCCAAATATAGCGTTATCAGATTTTATAGCTCCAAAAGATTGTGGAATCACAGATTATATGGGTGCTTTTTGTGTCACGACAGGTTTTGGAGTGGACGAAAAGGCATCTGAATTTGAGAAAAACTTAGACGATTATAATTCGATTATGGTCAAAGCTTTAGGAGATCGTTTTGCAGAAGCTTTTGCCGAATATTTACATAAAAAAATCAGAAAAGAAATCTGGGGCTATGCTTCTGATGAGGTTTTGAACAATGAATCTTTAATCAAAGAAGAATACAAAGGAATTCGTCCTGCGCCAGGATACCCTGCATGTCCTGACCATTTGGAAAAACCAACCATCTGGAAATTATTAAATGTGGATAAAGAAATAGGAGTGACTTTGACCGAAAGTATGGCGATGTGGCCAGCTTCTTCCGTTTCAGGATATTATTTCGCAAATCCAGAAAGCAAGTATTTTGGCTTAGGAAAAATCAAGAAAGACCAAGTTGAAGATTACGCAAAACGCCGAAATGTCTCATATGATTATGCCGAAAAATGGCTAAACCCAAATATTGCAGATTAGGCCCCCAAAGGGGGAATTATTGGCGCGAAATTGAATTGAGTAGAAAAAATGAAAAAAAATATTAATCCAGAAGCGCAACTATTTATGCGCAACTACAATTCCCCCTTTGGGGGCTAGGGGGCTATGAAAGTAACCGAACATATAGAAAAAGCAAAAGGAAAACCATTGTTTTCCTTTGAAATATTGCCTCCGTTGAAAGGACAGAATATCCAGTCGATTTTTGACAGCATTGACCCGTTGATGGAATTCAATCCGCCATTTATTGACGTGACGTATCACCGTGAAGAATACGAATACAAAGAATTGCCAAGCGGTTTATTGGAGAAAAAAGTCGTAAAAAAGCGTCCGGGAACGGTTGGTATTTGTTCTGCAATTCAGAATAAATACCAAGTCGATGCGATTCCGCACATTCTTTGTGGCGGATTTACAAAAGAAGATACCGAAAATTTCCTAATTGATTTGGATTTCCTTGGAATCCAAAACGTAGTCGCTTTGCGCGGTGATGCGGTGAAAAACGAAACGTATTTCAAACCAGAAAAAGAAGGAAATCATTATGCAACCGAATTAGTTACACAAATTTCCAACTTAAATAAAGGAATGTATCTCGATGACGAATTACAAAATTCTTCTGCCACAAATTTCTGCATCGGCGTGGCCGGATATCCTGAAAAACACATGGAAGCGCCAAGTTTAGACAGCGATATTTATTTCTTGAAACAAAAAATCAAAAACGGTGCTTCTTATATTATTACCCAAATGTTTTTTGACAATAAAAAATTCTTCGAATTTGTTGCCAAATGCAGAAAAGAAGGAATTACAGTACCAATTATTCCAGGTTTGAAGCCAATTGCTACCAAAAAACAACTCAATTTGGTACCACACCGTTTTAAAGTTGATATTCCAGATGAGTTGATTATGTCAGTCGTTCGCGCAGAAAGTCCAGAAGCTGTGAAGCAAATCGGAATTGAATGGTGTATCAACCAGAGTAAGGAATTGATCAAAGAAGGAATTCCGGTTTTGCATTATTATTCGATGGGAAAAGCCGAAAATATTAAGGCAATTGCATCTGAGATTTTTTAATCTGCTTGCCGTGTGGTTTTATTTGGTTATTTTTGGCACTGAAAATTATTTATAAGTGCCAAAATTCCGAATATATATCTTATTGTTGCTAATTTCTTTGACTGCTTTTTCGCAAGAAAAAAATAGTTTATATACTGTCGATGTCAATTATTTCTACGGAAATATTTTGCCTCACAACAATACCATCCGTCATTTGATTACCGAACATCCTGACGGAATTCTAATCAGTTTCAACAAAAAAACCTTTGGCAATAAAGAATGGGAATCAACTTATAATTTTCCAGATTATGGGGGCTCATTTCATTATGAAAATACGAAAAACGAAATTTTAGGCGATTTATACGGATTGTACGGTCACTATAATTTTTATTTTTTAAACCGAAATCTTACGTTTCGAATTGCTCAAGGAATTGCTTACAACACAAATCCATATGGCAAAGAAACCAATTTTAGAAATTTAGCCTACGGTACAAAATGGATGCCTTCGACTTATTTTATGCTGAATTACCAAAAAGAAAACCTCTTCAAAAACATTGGAATTCAAGCGGGTTTGAGCTTTTTCCACCATTCGAATGCTAATATTCAATCGCCGAATACAAGCACAAATACTTTGGCAATCAATTTAGGCGTAAATTATTCTTTAAATAAAAACGAGCAGAATCAGCGTTTTGCAAGGGAAATTGATACTGTAAATTATAAAAAACAGCCAATCAAATTCAATATTTCCTTCCGTTCAGGAATCAATGAAAGTGATATTATCGGAAGCGGCACATTTCCATTTTATGTGCTTTCTGCAAATATTGACAAACGACTTTCAAGAAAAAGCGCGCTTCAATTCGGAACCGATTTTTTTGCTTCAAAATACCTTGAAGAATATATAAAATTTAAGTCCGTTGCTTATCCCAATGAAAATATTGACAGAAATACTGATTATAAAAGAGTCGGCATTTTTGTGGGTCACGAACTCTTTGTAAATCGATTTTCGATTGAAACACAAGTTGGTTATTATGTCTATTCGCCTTTTGATTATCTCGGCCCGTTTTACCAAAGAGTCGGCTTGAAATACTATTTTACTGATAAAATTTTCGGCTCAATGGCATTAAAAACACACGGTGCAAAAGCAGAAGGATTGGAATTTGGTATTGGAATTCGGTTATAATCAAATATTTGAAAGATGAAAAAAACAATTTTTAAAACGCTGCTATTTTTACTTTCGATAGTGCTTTTTGCCTGTGATTCAGAAAACGGAAGCGATTGTCTTCAGACGTCTGGTTCAATGATCAATAAAGAATTCCAAGTAGAAAATTTCAATAAAATTAATATTTCAGAAGGAATCGAACTAATCATAAAAGAAGGGACGGAAACAAAAGTTGTCGTAGAATCAGGACAAAATTTAATGAGCGGAATCACGGCTGAAGTTTCCGAAGGGCAACTTTTTTTAAGAAATTCAAATGGCTGTAATTTAGTTCGAGATTACAATAATACAAAAGTTTATGTGACAACGCCAACCTTGGTCAACGTTTATTCGGCCTCGCAATTCGCAGTAAAATCAGATGGAATTTTAAATTTTTCGCTTTTGAGTTTGCAATCTGGAATGTTTTCCAACACAGCTTCCGGAACTTTTGAATTAGAAGTGAATTGCAATAATTTGACCATTGAAGATAACAAATCTACATTCTTTAAAATTTCTGGAAAAGCCACAAATTTAAGCGTAAATTTTTATGATGGAAATGCAAGATTTGATGGTTCAGATTTGGTTTCGAATGAAGTATTATGTTTCCAAAGAAGTTCCAACGATATCATCGTAAATCCAATAAATAAAATCTCAGGAACCATTTACAGCACAGGAAATATAGTTTTGAAAAACACGCCGCCAATTATTGAAGTCATGCAATTATATCAAGGGCATTTGGTTTATCCTTAGAAATTAGTGGCAAAAAAATCTACAAATTTGCCGTAAAATTATTTCCGAGTAGCATCTCTAAAAATGGCTTCCAAATTCTTATTCTTCAAGTTCAACTGCAGAGTTTTCAAGCCATTATCATGCGCAAAATCAAAAATCGCAGGACGCATGTCTTTTGAAGTTGAAAAAGTCAATTCCCAAATCATATCGTGCGTATTCACAAGTGAAGTCAGATTCGGAATCGTTTTCAGCAATTGCTCTTCCACTTTATAATCAAATTCCACTTCAATAACCTGCTCATTTTCATTCTTCAAGTTGCTGATTTTTTTATCCGTAACCAATTTTCCTTGGTTGATGATAATCACGCGGTCGCAAATCGCTTCTACTTCCTGCATGATGTGCGTGGAAAGAAAAACGGTCTTGTCTTTTCCAATATTTTTAATCAACTCACGAATTTCAACCAATTGATTCGGGTCCAAACCAGTAGTGGGTTCATCTAAAATCAAAACATCGGGATTGTGTAATAAAGCCGTCGCCAAACCAACACGCTGACGATAACCTTTAGATAATTGCCCGATTTTTTTATGGCTTTCAGGCGTCAAACCAGTCATTGAAATCACTTCTTCAATTCGAGATTTTGCCACTTTATAAACGTCAGCATTGAACGCCAAATATTCGCGAACATACAAATCTAGGTATAACGGATTGTGTTCTGGCAAATAACCAACTGATTTCTGAACGTCTTTTTGGGAAGTCGAAACATCAAAACCATTCACAGAAGCTTTTCCAGAATCAGCCGTAATAAATGTTGTCAGGATTTTCATCAACGTCGATTTTCCAGCACCATTCGGACCTAAAAAACCAACGATTTCGCCCTTTTGAATCGAAAAAGAAATGTTGTCCAAAGCTTTCTGGCTTCCGTAATTTTTTGAAATTGATGTAACTTCGATTGACATAAGTTGTGATTTTGAACAAAAGTAATAAAAAGGATTTATGAATTATGAGTTATGAGTTATGAATTGTGTCTGGCTGAAATTAAATGGGCTTTCTAAATCGTTGTAGTCTAAATATTTTCTAAAATTTTGAAAGCTTTTGTAAAACCTAAAACAAAATTTTCTACTTTAGCCAAATAACAAAATAAAAAATGCAAAGCAACCGTTTTTATTTTAGCAATTCTTTTTATTTCTGGAAACAGAAACGGGATTGTCGTGTTGTTATCTAAATAGAAATTATTTATAAAATCAATATAAAAATCCCGATGTGAATCGGGATTTTTTTTTGCCCAAAATCTATGGAAACAAAAATTGCAATTCAAGGAATCAGAGGTTCGTTTCACCACCAAGTTGCTAACGAATATTTCAGCGAAAGCTTGGAATTAGACGAATGTATGTCGTTTGATGCCTTGGTAAATAGCCTTGTCGGAAACAAAACGCAGAAAGCCGTGATGGCTTTGGAAAACTCAATTGCAGGTTCGATTATTCCAAATTATGCGTTGATTGACAGAAACAATTTGCACATCATTGGCGAATATTATTTGGATATCCATATGAATTTGATGGTTTTGCCGGGACAAAAAATGGAAGATATCAAGGAAGTACATTCGCATCCAATTGCGCTTTTGCAATGTGGCGAATTCTTTAAAAATTATCCGCATATAAAATTGGTGGAAAGTGGAGACACGGCAGAAACTGCGCAAAGAATCCAAGAAAATCAATTGAAAAATATCGCCGCCGTTGCCAGCCCGATTGCAGCAGAACTATTTGGTTTGGATATTTTGGCAGCCGGAATTCATACGATAAAAAGCAACAAAACGCGCTTCGTAATTTTAAAAACGCAGAATAAAGTTTTGCCAAAAGAAGAAATCAACAAAGCTTCGATAAAATTTGAGTTGGATGACACTCCGGGAAGTTTGGCCACGATTTTAAACGTAATGAACAACTGCAAATTGAATCTTACAAAAATCCAGTCGATGCCAATAATTGAGAGTCCGTTTCAGTATTCTTTTTTTGTGGATGTGGTTTTTGAAAAGTACAAACATTATGAAAAAGCAAAATCAATTTTGGCATTAATGACCACACATTTTAAGGTTTTGGGCGAATATAAAAACGGAAGAAAAAGCTAAGATTATGAGCAATACAATTTTAAATACCGATGTTATTTCAGGAAAAGGATTCGCCAACCGACTAAATACGGTAGAAGAATATTACTTTTCTAGAAAACTTCGTGAAGTGCGCCAGATGATTACCGAAGGAAAACCGGTCATCAATATGGGAATCGGAAGCCCAGATTTGGCGCCGCCGAAAACTGCAATCGAAGCGATGAAAAATGCAATAGATGAAGAAAAGGCACACGAATACCAAAGTTATCAAGGATTGCCAGAATTGCGAAGCGGCATTGCCAATTTCTATAAAACACAATTTGATGTTTCGTTAGATATCAATTTAGAAATTTTGCCTTTGATGGGTTCGAAGGAAGGAATTATGCACATTTCCTTGGCTTTCTTGAATGAAGGTGACGAAGTTTTGATTCCAAATCCAGGTTACCCGACGTATGCTTCGGTGACGAATTTGGTTGGTGCAAAATCAATTTTCTATGATTTGTTGGGAGAAAATAATTGGCAGCCAAATTTAGAATTGCTCGAAAGACAGGATTTGACAAAAGTAAAACTGATGTGGATTAATTATCCAAATATGCCAACGGGAGCGAATGGAAATTTGGAATTATTTCGAAAATTAATTGCTTTTGCGAAGAAACACCAAATCGTTTTGGTCAATGACAATCCGTATAGTTTTGTTTTGAATGAAAATCCGATGTCGATTTTTCAAGTCAAAGGCGCTAAAGATATTGCATTGGAATTAAATTCTTTGAGTAAAACTTTTAATATGTCAGGCTGGCGAATCGGGATGGTTTCGGGAAAATCAGAATTTATCGATGCCATCTTAAAAGTAAAAAGCAATATGGACAGCGGGATGTTTTACGGAATCCAAAAAGGCGCGATTGAAGCTTTAAAATGCGGCAAAGAATGGTTTGATGGACAAAGCGAAATTTACGCAAAGCGAAGAAATTTGATTTTTGAATTGGCTGAAAAACTGAATTGCACGTTTGATAAAAACTCCGTTGGAATGTTCGTCTGGGCAAAATTACCAGCAGGAATAAAATCTTCTGAAGAATTTATAGACAGCATTTTGGTAGAAAAACACATCTTCATCACACCGGGAACTATTTTCGGAAGCAACGGCGAAGGTTACATCAGATTTTCACTTTGTATTACCGAAGAAAAAATCACGGAAGCAATTGGACGGCTTTAAAAAAAATAACCGCAGATTAACAGATTTTAAATCCTTTTAATTCTTTTAATCTGTGGCAAAAGAAACAAAAACTAAAAAATAAATGCCACAAATTAAACGATTTTCACAGATTTTCATCTTTGCGAACTTTGCGAAAAATCTTTGCGGACTTTGCGTTTAAATATTCTTTAAATCTGTGTCAAAAAAAACTAAAAACTAAATAATAACTAACTTTGGAAATCCAAAGAAATACCAAAAATAAAAATGGAAAATTCAAAACAATTAAGAACGTGGCTAGATGATTTCAATTTATCACATCCGCTAGTAATCGCAGGACCTTGCAGTGCAGAAACTGAAGAACAAGTGCTGAAAATCGCACACGAATTAAAAGATTCTGACGTCAGCATTTACCGTGCTGGAATTTGGAAACCAAGAACGCGTCCGGGTGGTTTTGAAGGGGTTGGTGCCATCGGATTAAAATGGTTGCAGAAAGCAAAAGCCGAAACAGGATTGTTGATGGCAACAGAAGTTGCAAATGCAGCCCATGTAAAATTGGCTTTGGAACACGATATCGACGTTTTGTGGATTGGCGCGAGAACGACCGTAAATCCGTTTGCGGTGCAAGAAATTGCAGATGCTTTACAAAATACAGACAAAATCGTGTTGGTAAAAAATCCGGTAAATCCTGATTTGGCTTTGTGGCTTGGCGGTGTGGAGCGTTTGTACAATGCCGGAATCAAAAAATTAGGGGTAATTCACAGAGGATTTTCAACTTACGAAAAAACAAAATACAGAAATATTCCTGAGTGGCAGTTAGCGATTGAATTGCAGAACCGTTTTCCAGATTTGCCGTTGATTTGCGATCCTTCGCACATTACAGGAAAGCGCGATATGATTCAGGAAGTTTCACAACAAGCACTTGATTTGAATTATGACGGACTAATTATTGAAACGCATACGGATCCAGATAATGCCTGGAGCGATGCTGCACAGCAAGTAACTCCAACGAAATTAAAACAGATTTTTGAAGATTTAAAAGTTAGAAAAGAAACTGAAGAAGGTTCTGATTACAACCAGAGTTTAAGCCGTCTTCGTGTAGATATTGACGAATACGATGCAAAATTATTAGAGATTTTAGGAAAAAGAATGACTGTTGCCGACAAAATCGGAGCTTTGAAAAAAGAGAAAAATGTGGCAGTTTTACAAAATAAAAGATGGAATGAAATTTTAGGCAAAATGATTCTGGAAGGAGAAGAAAAGGGCTTGAGCGAAGATTTTATCTTGCGTATTTTCAAGGCAATTCACCAAGAAAGTATCAGCCATCAGGAGAAAGTTTTGAATCAATAGTTACTGTCATTGCGAGGAACGAAGCAATCACATAATCTAGTTTACCGCTAAGTCAATACACGAGATAAGATTGCTTCGTTCCTCGCAATGACGAACGGAATAAATCAGCCTGCAATTCAAACCTGCAGGCTTTTTTTTGAAAAAAAATTAAAGTCATCCCAACCTTTTGTAAGTTTTTATGCTCTATATCAATATACAACCTTAACTTTCGCGTTATGAAATCGAGAAAAAAACCATCCGAAGCCAGAAAATTTCAATTGAATTTGAAATTTTTATTTTATGTCTTATTGTTTTTAGGAACCAAAACTTTTGCGCAAAGTCCGGAATTTACGGTCAAGGGCGAAGGTTTTGAAAAAGTCAGAATGAGCCAATTGTTGGTCAATGTAAAAGTCGTTGGGAACATCGCTTACACAACTGCCGAAATGCATTTTTTCAATTCGAGCAATCGTCAGATGGAAGCAGAATTGATTTTTCCGTTGCCAGAAAATGTTTCGGTCTCCCGATATGCGATTGATATTAACGGTAAAATGCGCGAAGCAGTTCCGGTAAATAAGAATAAAGGGAAACAGGTTTTTGAGGCGATTGAACACCGAAGAGTTGATCCAGGATTATTGGAAAAAGTGGACGGAAATAACTTCCGAACTCGAATTTATCCGTTGCTACCAAATGGGGAACGCATCGTGATTATTGGTTATGAAGAAGAACTTACTGCTTTTGATAAAAATAATTTGACGTATCAATTGGTAAGCCGTTATCCTAAAAAGTTGGATAAATTTGAGATAAATGTTTCGGTTTTGGGAAGCGCTTCTTCGCCTACTGTTGCTGAAAATTCTGGAGAAGAAATTACGTTTTCAAAATGGAACCAGTCGTTTCAGGCTTCTGTGAAAAAGGAAAATTATCAGCCTTCAGAAAAATTGCTTTTCAAAATTCCGATACAGGAAAATGTGCCAAGTGTTTTGATGCAAAATGTGGGCGGACAGCATTATTTTTATGGAAATACTTTTATCGGCGGCAATAAAATTGCGAAGAAAGTTCCGAATTCTATCGGATTGATTTGGGATAATTCTTTAAGTGCAAAAACACGAGATTTGAAAAAAGAATTGGATTTATTAGGCGCTTATTTCCAAAAAATAAAAAACACGAAAGTTACTTTATACTTTTTAAACTACACTTTTGAAAAGCAAAAAGAATATGTGATTTCAAACGGAAATTGGGCCGAATTAAAAGCTGTTTTGCAAAATACGAAGTATGACGGTGGCACTCGTTTTTCGCAGATAAACTTTCCGAACAACGATGAATACTTGTTTTTTTCTGATGGATTGTCTTCTTTGAGTGAGAATAATTTACCGAAAACTAAAAGACCAATTTACACAATTACGTCTTCTGTTTCCGCAGATTTTGCTTTTTTGAATTTTGCTTCGATGCAAACTGGGGGCAATTTTATCAACTTGAACCAATTAAATTTGGAAAATGCTTTGGATAAATTGACCAATACTAATTTGAAATTTTTAGGAATAAAAGAAAATTATACGGTGACAGATTTGTTTCCAATGGTAGGAACTTCAGTTTCGGGAAGTTTTAGTTTTTCTGGAATTTCTTTGAATCCGAAGAATGAAATTACGCTGTTATTTGGTTATGACAACGGAGCAGTTTTGGAACGAAAAATTACTCTGGATGCTTCATCTCAAAATACGAATAATGTCAATATTGAGAAACTTTGGGCACAGAAAAAAATCGCTAATTTGGATTTGCAATATTCTAAAAATGCCGAAGAAATTGAACTTTTAGGCAAGAAATATGGAATCATTACGAAGAATACTTCGTTGATAGTTTTGGAAAATATCCGAGATTATATCGCTTATGATATTGTTCCCCCTACAGAATTACGCGCTGAATTTGATAGAATTAAAAAACAGGAAAACGAAAGTCGATTGGCACAGCAGAAAAACAATTGGCAGAATGTAGCTTCTTATTTTGACGCATTAAATTCTTGGTGGAAAAAAGATGTAAGATATGCAACTCCGAAGCCCTTGCCAAAACCTAAAAAGAAACGTAAAAGTCGAACGTCAGCTAATGGTTATAACACAAATGATGCAAAAGCAACAGCGCCGATAAGAGTTGAAGACAGTCAGGCGGAATCAGAAATAATTAGTAAAGATAAAGAAAGTGGCGGTGCGCAATTAGATGAAGTTGTGGTGACTGCATATAATGTGCAAAGAAAGATGTCAATATCTAGTTCTGTTACAACTGTTTCTGCAACGCAAATTTCAGAGAAGAGTGAAAGAAGTTTTGCCGCTCAATTGCAAGGAAAAGTTTCTGGTGTTAATTTGGAAGAATCTAGTTCAAATCATCCTATGGACGATACACTTGATTTTGGATACGAGCGGTTTGATGTTAATCCGCAAGCGAAATCTTGGAATCCAGACCGCTTATATTTAAAAGCTTTGGCTTCAGCTCCGAAGGAAAAACAATATGACTTATATTTTGAATTGCGAAAAGAACAGGAAAGAAATGCGAGTTTTTATTTTGACGTAGCACATTTTTTCTACAATCAAGGCGATGTGAAAAAAGCACTGCAAGTGATTAGCAATATCGCTGATTTGGGATTAGAAAACCATCAGCTTTATAAAACTTTGACGTATACTTTGCGCCAATGGGAGGATTTTGATGATGCCCTATTTACAGCAAAACAAATTGCAAAATGGAGAGCTCACGAACCGCAAAGCTTGAGGGATTATGCTTTGACTTTGGAAGATGCTGGGAAATATCAAGAAGCTTTCAACCAATTGATTAAAGCGCTAGAAGTGAATTATTACGGAGAAATGAGCGGGCAATATGAAGGCGTGGAAGATATAATTTTGATGGATATTAATCGCTTGATGACGGAACATAAGAGTTTGAATTCTGGTAAATTAGATAAAAAGTATCTAGCAAAAATGCCAGTCGATATCCGAATTATCATGAACTGGAATTTAATGGATGTCGATTTAGACTTACATATTATTGAACCGACGGGCGAAGAATGTTATTATGGTCACCGAGATACAGAAGCAGGCGCTAGATTTTCAAAAGATTTTACGCAAGGTTATGGTCCAGAGCAATATTTGATTCGAAATGCGGCGAAAGGAAAATACCAAATCAAGACCAATTATTTTGGAGAAAGCGAATTGACAGAAAATGGTCCGGCGACTGTGATGGTTGAAATTTATATGACTAAAGCTGGAAAAACGACAAAAACTTTAAAGACAATTCAATTAGGAAAAATTAAGGAGAATGATATTTTGGCAGAAATTGTTTGGTA
Source organism: Flavobacteriaceae bacterium PS02334 (assembly GCA_029959295.1). Classification (GTDB taxonomy): domain Bacteria; phylum Bacteroidota; class Bacteroidia; order Flavobacteriales; family Flavobacteriaceae; genus Flavobacterium. The sequence continues at coordinate 322,057 of JASCOH010000006.1, forward strand.
AGCATTTCAAATTCAAATCTGATTTTTAATTTTCGAGGGCAAAATTACGCTGTTCACAAGTAAATAGCGTAATTTTGTCCTCTTAAATTTTTAGGTAAATCATAAATCTAAAATCACAAATCTGAATGACAGGAACCGTTTACAAATCTACAGGAAGTTGGTACACCGTAAAATCTGACGCGGGCGAATTCATAGAATGCCGCATCAAGGGGAAATTCCGCATGAAGGGAATCAAGAGTACAAACCCAATTGCCGTGGGCGATATCGTAGATTATGAATTGGAAGAATCTTCAGATAAAACGACAGGAACCATCCATCATATTCACGAAAGAAAGAATTATATCGTTCGAAAATCAGTGAATTTGTCGCACCAGATGCACATTATTGCTTCCAATTTAGATTATGTTTTTTTACTTATTACAGTAAATAATCCTCCGACGACTTTTAATTTTATTGATAGATTTTTAGTTACGGCAGAAGCTTATGGAATTGAAACGATTTTGGTCTTCAATAAAATCGATACTTTAAAAGACAATACGCTTGACGAACAGCTTTATATGCAATATGTTTATCAGCAAATTGGCTATAAATGCCTTCGAGTTTCAGCCTCAGAAAGTAAAGGAATCGATGAACTAAAAGAATTGATGGTCGGGAAAACGACTATGTTTTCTGGACATTCGGGCGTTGGAAAATCGACTTTGGTCAATGCGATGGAACCAAGCTTGCACTTAAAAACCAAAACAATTTCTGAGCAAAGCATGCAAGGACAGCATACAACTACTTTCGCTGAAATGTATGATTTGTCATTCGGAGCCCAAATTATTGATACGCCCGGAATCAAAGGTTTCGGAATAGTGGATATGGAAAAATCTGAAATCAGCGGTTATTTTCCAGAGTTTTTTAAATTGCAAGACCAATGTAAATTCAACAATTGCCTGCACAAAGACGAACCAAAATGTGCTGTAAAAGACGCTTTGGAAAAAGATGAAATTTCGTGGACGCGCTACAACAGCTACTTGAAAATCTTAGAAGGTGATGAAGAAAACTACCGCACCGATGATTATGCTGATGAAAGAGCAGAAAGTGATGAAAATAGGAATAAATAATAAGTTGCAAAGTTTCCATAGAACCTTTTCCCCAAAACCCTATACCCAAAAATGAAAGCCGTTATTCAAAGAGTTTCTCAAGCTTCAGTGACAATTGATGGAAATAAAGTCAGTGAAATCGCTAAAGGTTTGCTGGTTTTAGTGGGGATTGAGGATGAAGATACGCAAGAAGACATTGCTTGGCTTTCTGGAAAAATCGCCAATTTGAGAATCTTTGGAGATGAAAACGACGTCATGAATTTATCTGTAAAAGATATTGACGGCGACATTATTGTGGTCAGCCAATTTACACTTCAGGCTTCTACAAAAAAGGGAAACCGGCCTTCTTATATTAAAGCTTCCAAGCCTGATGTTGCTGTTCCTTTATATGAAAAATTTGTAGGCCAAATGGAGATAGATTTAGGAAAGAAAATTCAGACTGGTAAATTTGGTGCTGATATGAAAGTTTCGTTGCTGAATGACGGACCAGTTACGATCATAATTGATACAAAAAACAAGGAATAAAATTGGTTTTTAAAATTATTCTAGTACTTTTGATGGCTAATTTAACTTTTCTTTATGAAGAAAATACTCCTCCATTTAGCCTTGCTTTTTGCCTTTTTTAGTTCTTCTGCGCAAAATACAGATTATAGCACAGCATCAATTACTCCTGAATTGAAAGAAAATGCTGATGCAGTTGTTCGTTTGAGACAGCGAGATGTGAATATTACATCTCGAAAATTAATGACAATTATTAGTAAAAATGTTGTCACTGTTTTAAATGAAAAAGGACAGTTACATACTGGCGCCTCTGAATATTTTGACAATTCTACAAAAATAAAATCTATTGAAGCAATCATCTTAGATGCTTCTGGAAAAGAAATCAAGAAGATAAAAAGAAAAGATTTCAAGGAAAATTCTGTTTCTGAAGGTTCGATAATTACCGATAATAAGATACTTTATTTAGATTATACGCCTACTGGTTATCCTTATACGGTTATTTTTCAGAGCGAGATTGAAAGCTCAAATACTGCTTTTATTCCTGCTTGGAATTTTATTTCTTCTCCCTATGAAAGTATTGAAAAATCAATAATCAATATAGTGGCTGTTCCAAATTTAGGATTTAAGTACAAAGAATTCAATATAAAAGACAACCAGAATATTGTCAAAGAAGAGAAACAAAACGGAGTTTCTTTTGTAGCGTCGAATTTAATAGCCGTAAAAAATGAAGAATATTCTCCGACTTTCAGAAGTTTCATTCCGCAAGTTTTATTTGGCCTAGAAACTTTTAATTTGGAAGGAGTTGAAGGAACTGCTTCAAATTGGAAAGATTTTGGCGCTTGGGTTTATTCAAGTTTATTAAGCGGTACTGACGAAGTTTCTCAAGAGACTCAGGCTAAAATTAAAGCTCTTGTCGGAAACGAAAAAGATGCTGTTAAAGTAGCGAAAATAGTCTATCAATATGTGCAAAATAAAACTCGATATATAAGCATTCAATTGGGAATTGGAGGCTGGAAGCCAATGCTTGCAAAGGATGTTGATCGACTGGGTTATGGTGATTGCAAGGCTTTGACAAACTACACGAGAGCTTTATTGAAAGTGGTTGGAGTACCTTCTTATTATACAATTATTTATGGCGACAGACAGCCTCGTGACTTGCACCAAGATTTTGTTTCAATACAAGGAAATCACGTAATTCTTGGTCTTCCTGTGAATGAAAAAATGTATTGGCTGGAATGTACGAGCCAAACGATTCCATTTGCTTTTCAAGGAAATTTCACCGACAATCGACTTGCACTGATTGTGAAACCAGAAGGTGGAGAAATTTTGAAAACGCATGAATATGCTGTACAAGAAAATACTCAACTGTCAAAAGGTAATTTTGCTGTCGATGAAACAGGAAGTGTCATAGGTTCAGTTTCCATCAAGTAAAAAGGGACGCAGTATGACAATAAATCTGATAATTCTGCCAAGTCAAACGATGATTTGAATAAGTTTTATAAGCATTATTTTAATCATATCAACAACTTGAAACTGAAAAAAATTAATGTTTCAAACAATAAGGAGGATGTTGAATTTTCAGAAGAAGTTTCTATTGAAGCAACTGAATATGCTAACAAATCAGGCAATAAATTGATTTTTGCCTTGAATGCTTATAATCCGATTTCAGGAATTCCAGCACGTTATAGAACCAGAATGAATCCGTTTGAGATTTCGCGAGGATTTTATGATTATGACGAAATTACGATTGACCTTCCAAAAGGTTATGCGATTGAAGCAAAGCCTGAGAATTTTGAATTGAAAAGCAAGTTTGGAGATTATAAAACAGAATATGTTGTTTTGAATCCAAACCAAATTCTTTACAAGAGAACCCACCAAGCAAACTCTGGTCTCTTTGAAAAAACAGAATACGAGAATTTCAGAAAATTCAGAGAACAAATTGCCAAAAATGATAATGCCAAAATAGTTTTAGTAAAAATATAAAACCACACATGAAAAATATATTTAGTTTGTTACTTGTTTTCTTAGTTTCCATTAATGGATTTTCTCAAAAATTTGAATTAGGAAAAGTCTCAATAGAAGAATTAAACCAAAAAACGCATCCAAAAGATAGTGCTGCAACGGCTGCAGTTTTGTTTAAAACAGGAAAGACATATTTCGACCTTAATCCAGAAGGTTATTTTATTTTAGTTTCTGAAGTTCAAATGCGAGTTAAAATTTATAAAAAAGAAGGCTATGAAAATGCTACTGTCCAAATTCCTTATTATACGGGAGGAAAATCAGTAAGATTGTATTTTGACGATGCCGTAACCTATAATTTAGTTGGCGGTAAGATCGAAAAAACGAAACTGAAAAGTGACGGAGAATTTACGGAAGTCGTAAATGAAAACTATAGTTATAAAAAAATTGCGTTGCCAAATGTCAAAGAAGGAAGCGTGATAGAATATAAATATACTCTGAAAACACCTTATTATACAGCGTTTCCTGATTTTTATTTTCAAGGTACAATTCCGGTTAATCATGTGCAGTTTACGGTTTCTATTCCGCAATTTTTTACTTATTGGAGATTTATGAAAGGATATGTTCCTATCGTGGCGAGTGCTGAAACAACGGTTCACAATGCTATAAAAAATTATAGCGAATCAAAAGTAGTTTTCACTGGCGAAAATATAAAAGCCATGAAAGACGAATCTTATGTGAATAATATTGACAATTATACATCCATGATTCAATATGAGCTTTCATCAACAAATTTTCCAAAAAGTGGCATAGAAAAATATTCGTCAGACTGGGAATCTGTTGCTAAGACAATTTATGATGACAAAGATTTTGGTGGCGAATTGAACTATAAATCTTATTTTGAGAAAGATTTAGAACCGCTTTTAAAAGGAGTTGCTTCTCGTGAAGACAGAATAAATACGATTTTCAATTATGTAAAAACCAGAATGAACTGGAATGAAAAAAACAGTTATTATTGCAAAGTTGGAGTTAAAAAGGCGTACAATGAAAAAGTAGGAAATACGGCAGAAATTAACTTGATGCTGATAGCGATGCTTCGATATGCTGAAATAAAAGCAAATCCGGTTTTGGTCAGCACGCGTTCCAACGGAATTGCTTTATATCCAAATAGAACCGCTTATAATTATGTCATTGCAGCTGTAGAATTGGATAATAAAAATTATATTTTGCTCGATGCAACTTCAAAAAGTGCCTTGCCAAATATTTTGCCGTTGCGAGTTTTAAACTGGAATGGCAGAATGATTAGAGAAAATAAAACTTCTGAAGAAATTGACTTGATGCCAAAAATAAATTCTAAAGAAATGGTAAATATTATTGCCAGTATAGATAATGAGGGTCAAATTTCAGGGAAAGCCAGAGATCAATATTTAGATTATAATGCCTTTTTGTTCAGGGAAAATTATCTGACAATGGCAAAAGATTCTTATCTGGAAAGACTTGAAAAAAGATATAACGGACTCGAAATCGATGAATATTCGACTCAAAATGACAAAGATCTTTCAAAGCCGATGATTGAAAATTTTAGTTTTAAGCATGGAAATGTCAGTGAAAGAATAGGCGATAAGCTCTATTTTTCGCCAATGTTATATTATGCAAGAACTGAAAATCCTTTTAAGGAAGAAGATAGGGAGTTTCCTGTAGACTTTCCTTTTCCTTACCAAGATAAATATTCTTTTAATATCACAATTCCAGACGGTTATGAAGTTGAATCATTGCCAAAGCCAATTGCAATTGCTATGGAAAATAATATCGGAACTTTCAAATACAATATTTCGAGTTCAGCAAAGCAGATCCAATTGTCAGTTTCTTTAGACATAAATTTTTCTACCGTTCCATCAGATTATTATGAAACCTTGAAAAATTTCTACAAAACAATGATCGAGAAACAAAATGAAAAAGTAGTTTTGCGAAAAGTTTAAGTCATGGATATCAAAAACGCACAGCAAGAAGTTGACAACTGGATTAAAGAACACGGCGTTCGCTATTTCAACGAACTGACAAATATGGCACAGCTTACTGAAGAAGTTGGCGAAGTGGCCAGAATAATTGCTCGCCGTTATGGAGAGCAATCTGAAAAAGAATCAGACAAAAATAAAGACCTCGGAGAAGAATTAGCCGATGTAGTTTTTGTAGTTTTGTGTTTGGCGAATCAAACTGGAATAAATCTTCAGGAAGCATTTGACAAAAAGCTCGATTTAAAATCAAATCGCGACAAGGACCGACACAAGAATAATGAAAAATTAAAATAATAAAAGAAGCGTTGGTCAAAAATCAACGCTTCTTTTTTGAATAAAATACTATGAATATCAAGCTCCACCAGTCTCAAACCAACCAAAAATCAGAAATAAAAGTCACCGGAAGCAAATCGGAGACCAATAGACTTTTATTGCTTCAGGCACTTTTTTCAGATATTTCTTTAGAGAATACTTCCAATTCAGATGATTCTGAAGTAATGATGAAAGCATTAGCCCAAAACCCTGAGCCTAAACCCCAATATCCAGAAATTATCGACATTCATCACGCCGGAACTGCAATGCGCTTTCTAACCGCTTATTTTGCAACGCAAGAAAACCGCGAAGTAATCATTACAGGTTCGCCACGAATGAAAGAACGCCCGATTAAAATTTTAGTGGAGGCTTTGCAACAACTTGGCGCTGAAATTTCATACGAAGAAAATCAAGGATTTCCTCCAATAAAAATTACAGGAAAAAAACTTTCTAAGAGCAAAGTTTCGCTTCCTGCAGACATTAGCAGTCAATATATTTCGGCACTTTTATTAATTGCTCCAAAATTAGAAAACGGATTAGAATTGACTTTGGAAGGAAAAATTACGTCAATTCCTTATATCAAAATGACTTTGGCTTTGCTAAATGAAATCGGGGTGGAAACTTCGTTTGAAGGAAATAAAATCACTGTCACATCGAGCGCAGTCGAGATGCCAAAACAGTTGGTGACAGTTGAGTCAGACTGGTCTTCCGCTTCTTATTTTTATTCAATCGTAGCTTTGTCAGAAATCGGGACAGAAATAAAACTCTCAAGCTACAAGCAAAACAGCCTGCAAGGCGATTCTGTTTTAGCTGAAATTTACAAAGACTTCGGGGTAGGAACTATTTTCAATGAAGACGATTCAATTATCCTTTCAAAATCAGGAAACACAAATCTGCAATCCGCAATTTTAGATTTAAACCAAGCGCCAGATATTGCCCAAACGATTGCCGTGACTTGCTTCGGATTAGGAATCGGTTGCCATTTGACCGGTTTGCATACCTTGAAAATTAAAGAAACGGATAGATTGGAAGCTTTAAAAACCGAGCTTGAAAAATTAGGCGCAGATATTACAGTTTCCAATGACAGCCTGACTTTAGAGATTTCTTCAGTAACAGAAAGAGACATAGCAATCGATACCTACAACGACCACAGAATGGCAATGGCTTTTGCACCGTTGGCCTTAATAACTGATTTAGTCATCAACGATGCGGAAGTTGTATCAAAATCATTCCCAGATTTCTGGAAGGATTTAAAACAAATCGGATTTAAAGTTGAAAACCTATAAAAAAACCAGCATTTACAGCCTTTTCGCCTTAGCAAATTAGCGCCTTTAGAAAATAAACACCAAAACACTTGACAACGCCTATCTCACAATCGTATATTTGCAAACGTTTTAAAATTATGAAGGTCAAACTCATAATTCATAATTCATAACTCATAACTTTCATAAATGAAATTATCACACTTCAGTTTCAATTTACCAAAAGAACTTCTTGCAGAATATCCAGCCGAAAACAGAGACGAATCTCGCTTGATGGTTGTAGACAGAAAAAATAAGACAATAGAGCACAAAATGTTCAAAGACGTTATCGATTATTTCGACGAAGGCGATGTAATGGTCTTGAACAATACCAAAGTTTTTCCAGCACGTTTATACGGAAACAAAGAAAAAACTGGAGCTAGAATCGAAGTTTTTTTATTGAGAGAATTAAATGCAGAACAAAGATTGTGGGACGTTTTAGTTGATCCGGCTAGAAAAATCAGAATCGGAAACAAATTGTATTTTGGTGACGATGACTCATTAGTTGCTGAGGTGATTGACAACACGACTTCTCGTGGTAGAACTTTGCGTTTTCTTTACGACGGTTCTTACGAAGAATTCAGAAACAAATTGACAGAACTTGGAGAAACTCCAATCCCGAAATATATCAACCGTGAAGTAACGCCAGAAGATGCGGACCGTTACCAAACAATCTATGCAAAAGAAGAAGGAGCTGTTGCCGCGCCGACTGCGGGATTGCACTTCTCAAAGCACCTTTTGAAAAGATTGGAAATCAAAGGAATTGACTTCGCTGAAGTGACGCTTCACGTAGGTTTGGGAACTTTCAATCCAGTTGAGGTGGAAGATTTATCAAAACACAAAATGGATTCTGAGGAATTAAAAATCACTCAAGAAGCCTGCGATATTGTGAACAACGCAAAAGAGAAAAAGAAAAGAATCTGTGCTGTCGGAACCACTTCAATGCGTGCCATCGAAAGTTCAGTATCGTCAGCAAGAACGCTAAATCCGTTTGAAGGCTGGACAAATAAATTCATCTTTCCTCCACACGATTTCAGCATCGCAGATTGCATGATCACTAATTTCCACACGCCAAAATCAACACTTTTGATGATGATTTCAGCGTTCACCGGACACGATTTAATGAAAAAAGCATACGAAGAAGCGATTAAAGAAGGATACAAATTCTACTCTTACGGTGACGCAATGTTGATCATCTAATCTGAATTTAGATACAAAATATAAAATCTCGTCAGCAATGGCGAGATTTTTTTTTATTTACAGCCAACACAAAAACACACACCGTCATTGCGACGAAGGAAGCAATCACATAATCAAAATAACTTCACCAAAAGAAATCCGTGCAAATCAGTGCCATCCGCCAAAATCCGCGTTGCGTGACCCAGACTTAAATGGTCTTACGTGTCATATATGGTAAAATGATAAGATTGCTTCCTTCGTCGCAATGACTTCACTAAATCAATCTTTTTTCTTAATTTTACGACCAAGCAAATCAAACAACCAATGACCTTTCAAAACACCCGCGAGTTTGCACAAGAACTCGATGCACAAGATAAATTGCACCACTACAGAAACGAATTTCTCTTTCCGCAAGTCAACGGAAGAAAAGTAATCTACTTCACCGGAAATTCCCTAGGATTACAGCCAAAAAGAACCCGCGCCTTCGTGGACGAGGTCATGGACGACTGGGCAAAACTAGCCGTTGAAGGACATTTTTATTCTGAAAAGCCGTGGTGGGATTACCACGAAAGATTCGCAGCACCGTTAAGCAAAATCGTCGGAGCCTTGCCAAGCGAAGTAACCGTGATGAACACTTTGACCGTAAATCTGCATTTGCTGATGGTGTCATTTTACCGTCCGACAGAAAAGAAATTCAAGATACTTTGCGAAGCAAAAGCGTTTCCGAGTGACCAATATATGTTCCAGAGCCAAGTTAAATTCCACGGATACAATCCGGACGATGCAATTGTGGAAATTCAACGAAGAGAAGGCGAGCACAATATCAGGCTAGAAGATGTTCTGGCAAAAATCGAAGAAATCGGCGACGAATTGGCTTTGGTTTTAATCGGAGGCGTGAACTATTACACCGGCCAAGTATTCGACATCAAAACCATCACAGAAGCGGGACACAAAGTCGGTGCTTACGTTGGTTGGGATTTAGCACACGCCGCAGGAAATATAAAATTAGAATTGCACGACTGGAACGTAGATTTCGCCGCATGGTGCAGTTATAAATACATGAACTCCGGACCCGGAAATGCGTCAGGCTGTTTCATCCACGAAGACCACCACGATAATTATGAATTGAACAGATTCTCAGGCTGGTGGGGACAAAACAAAGCAAAACGCTTTTTGATGGAACCAAAATTTACGCCAGAACCAGGCGCAAACGGCTGGCAGATCAGCAACCTTCCAGTATTGACACTGGCTCCTTATTTGGCATCCGTAGAAATGTTCGCAGAAATTGGGATGGAGGCTTTGATTGAAAAAAGAGATAGAATTACATCGTACTTAGAATTCATTTTGCACGAAATCGACAAAGAAGTAAACAGCACATTTGAAATAATTACGCCAAGCAATCCAGACGAAAGAGCAAGCCAATTGTCAGTTTTCTTGCACGGAGAAGGCAGAAGCTTATTTGAATACCTAATGAAAAACGGCGTAATCACAGACTGGAGAGAACCAAACGTAATACGTTTAGCGCCAGTTCCGTTGTATTGCTCATTTGAAGATATGTATGAATTCGGGCAGATATTGAAAGCGGGGATTCAAGCGCACGGTTAAGAAATTATTAGAAAAAAGTAGAAAGAAATAAGAGAATTGTGGAAGTTGATTATGTGATTGCTTCCTTCGTCGCAATGACAAATCCGCGAAAACCAGCGTCATCCGCCAAAATCCGCGTTCTTAAAAAAATAAAAACAATGAACAAACAAGAAAAAATAAATTCCTTCGATCCATCACAACCAGGATTAGCAGACCAAAGCATCTTCGGATTGCCATTCACAGCCGAAGAAAGCGAAATCATAATAATTCCAGTGCCGTGGGAAGTAACCGTAAGCTATGGGGCAGGAGCTTCCGAAGGACCAGAAGCAATTTTGGATGCTTCCTTCCAAGTAGATTTGCACCACCAAGAATTTCCTGAATTGTGGAAACTCGGAATGTTTTTAGACTTAAATGAACAGACCGCAAAGTGGAGCGACGACAGCGCCAAATACAAAGATTGGGCACAGCCAATCATTGAGGCTTTGGAAGCGGGCGAAGACATTCAAGCCAATAAAGATCTAAAAGCAGATCTTGACGAAATCAACAAAGTCTGCGCACAATTAAAAGACGAAGTAAAAGAACGCGTACTATATTGGACAAAAAAAGGAAAGAAAGTCGTTCTTTTGGGAGGAGACCATTCCACACCATTAGGATATTACGAAGCTTTGGCCACACAGCACAGCGAATTCGGATTATTGCATTTAGACGCGCACATGGATTTGAGAATTGCCTATGAAGGCTTCACCTATTCCCACGCTTCTATTATGTACAATGCGTTGCAGATTCCGCAATTGACAAAAATCGTGCAGGTCGGGATTCGTGATTTCTGCCAGCAAGAAGTAGAAACCGCTTTTGAACAAGGCGACAGGGTAATCGTTCACACCGACACCGACTTAAAAGCAGAAACGTTCACCGGAAAAACTTGGGAACAGCAATGCGACCACATCATTTCGGCATTGCCGCAAAAAGTAGCCATCAGTTTTGACATCGACGGCATGTATCCTTGGTATTGCCCAAACACGGGAACGCCGGTACCGGGAGGATTTTCGTTCGAACAGGCTGCTTATCTTTTAAGCAAGCTGGGCGAAAGCGGCAAAGAAATCATCGGATTCGATTTAGTGGAAGTTGCGCCAGGCGACGACGACTGGGACGGAAACGTGGGCGCCAGAATGCTCTTCCACATGTGCGGGGTTTTGGCAAAAAACAACGGACTGCATGTTGGCGAGAAGATCAAATTCAACAGATAATATTTTTTAATAAAAAGCATTTAAAAGACGGACTCAGTGTCCGTCTTTTTTTGTTTCGCGCGCAATGAAAAATACAATCGGCCTATATAAAAATCGATCCGGCCTATGCAAAAGTTCATCCGGCCTGCCACAAAATGCATCGGGCCTATGTGAAAATCCGTTCGGCCTATGATAAAATGCAACCGGCCTTTATGAAAATACATTCGGCCCATGCTAGAATCCATCCGGCCTATGTTAGAAGACATTCTCCCTTGAGCGGTTTCAAATTACCTTCAGGTTTTACGGAAACACGTAATTATACTTAGAAGAAAGGGAGTAAGTTAGATTATATTTGCTTACAGCAAAACAAAAGCTGCTAAAATGAATATTTTGCAAATACATAGTTTTTTAAAATAGGTTAAACATGAAAAGATATATATTACCAATTGAGTACAATAATCCAAATTTTATTTTAAGGTTTAACCCCACTAGCTGGTCTGAAGCATATTGGTTTTATAATGGACAGATCTTTACTGGAATTATGAACTATGCTAACACAAACCTCGGTTTATATGGAGAAAGCGAATTTAAAGATGGTGTTTTAAATGGCAGGCAGGTGGAATATTGGCGCGGCCTATTTATAAAAACAGAATTTTTTCAAAAGGATGATTATTGCATTGGTTCTTTTAAAAGATGGAACGAAGAAGGACTGTTAATAAGCCACGAAGAATTTGACGAATCTGGTAATTATATAAAAACGATAGTAGGTATAGAAGGACAAGAATTTAACTTCTAGTGAGGATTTGCAGTCGCTGCCAGCATGCGAAATATAAAGCTGGGACTAACAGCAATTTTACAAAAGCTAGATTATTTAATAATGACAGCCGTTTATACAGACAAATAAAAACCACTTATTCTACTTCCTTTTAATTATTTTTCCTACATTAGTCCCTTAACAACTAAACAGTTAAAAAACATTTCCCCTCATAATACCACCACAAGCCATTAAATAATTTAAAATCCAATAATTATGAGTACGAAGTTAAGAATTGAAGAGTATTTGCCAACGGGGTCATTTCTTGAAACCAGTTTTTCAAGAGACCGGGAAGAGTTAGAAGAAAATTTTAGTGAATTTACGCCAGGCTATCTTGCCGATTTTCAGAATCAGCTGGCTGTTGTTTCCAAATTAGAAGATTCTTTGGTTCTGACTCAAGAACAGAAAGGCGTGACCCAGAGTCTGTACGATGCAAAAGATGCAATGAACAAAGAACTTAATATTTTGTCGTTTCATTTCAAGCGCGCCAAGCTGGATACTAAAGCGATAAGCAAGGCTAAAAAAGATTTGAGTGCGGGAAATGTGGAAGGGGCCAACCTGAAGCTCAAAGCAATCATCCAGATGATTGATTCAAAAACCGAAGAATTGGAATCAAAAGGAATGAAAGCAGGCTATAGTGCCAAGCTTGCCACTAAAAACAAAGAGCTTTTAGATAAAAATGTACTGCAGAATAAGCTGATGGATGCCCGAGGGCAGTTGGCTGAAGATAATTCAGCTGTGTATAAAGCGCTTTACAAATACATCAGCACGATTGCGCAAGCCGGAAAAATCATTTATGACGGCAAAGGAAAACGCGACGAATATATAATCTCCAAACTGGTGTCTAGAATGCGATCTAGTGGCGGCAACAAGCCCGACGAGACTGCTTAGACTTTCTTTAATTATAGCAATCATAAAAAAAACCTGCAACTTAAATTAGTTGCAGGTTTTTTTTATGCGTTGATACCAATTCTGTTTCCTAGATTTAAAATTCTGAAGTTGATTTTAAATATTCTTTGTAAGAAAAATATGGAATTGAATTTCGAGATATTTCTGTAGTCCTAATTTATGAAATCGCATTATGTAAGGAAATTCAAAGTAATATTTTGTTAAAAATGACAATTTGTGATCGTATGTTTTTAATCTGTATATTTGATGAAGTCGTTGCTAATGAAATAGTTAGAGCGATAATGTTATAGTAAGGAGAAGCCCCCTCGAAATATTATGACGAACATACTACATATACCTACCTTCCTGCAGATGAACCAGAAATCGATTCATCCACCATGAGCTTTTGCCCAAAATTTCCGCACCCCCGAATAAATTATTAAACTTAAATTATAAAAATCATGAATAATAAGATATACCTATTATTGGTCTTTTTCTTTGGCGTTTTAGGAATGAATGCCCAAAGTGATTATTACTATTATAATAATGAAAAGGTCTATGTTGACATTGATACAAGATTTGTATCCGTTAATTCAAGTAAAGGTACAACAGACCACTTGAAAAGCGCATCAATTGCTTATCTTAGGGTTACTCCGGTTGTTGAAGACAATGCTAGAAAATACTTGACAGGCACCGAGCCTAAAGCAAATCAAAAATCATATTATTATGAAATTGAATTGACTGACGACATCGGCAATAATAAGGCTAACTATTCTAGCTACTTAAATAGGCTAAATGCTATTTCAGATATTTCAAAAGTTTCTCCGGTTTATAAAACTAAAAGCGGGAAAAGGCTAGGACTTTATGATAAGTTTTATGTAAAGCTTAAAAAAGCTTCTGATGCTTCTGAATTATATGCTTATGCTGCGAATAATAATCTAGAAGTTTTAGGAAAAGATCCTTACATGCCTCTATGGTATGTTATCAGTTGTGCTAAGAATAATCCTAAGAATGCTTTAGAATTAGCAAATCAGTTTTATGAAACTAATAAATTCGCAACCGCTGAGCCAGCATTTGCTTATCACGATTTGCAAGCTAGTGTCGACCCATTATTTAATAATCAGTGGGGTTTAAAAAATACTGGACAATATGGTACCGCTTATGCAGGTATTGATATTAAAGCTGAACAGGCATGGACTATAGCAACAGGAACAAATGTTAAGACAGCCATTTTTGATCAAGGATTTGAAATGAATCATCCTGATTTATCTGCTAATAACTTTGGGACAGGTTTTGATGCAAATAATGGTGTGCCACCGTCTACTATAAGAGGAAACCACGGAACTGCCTGCGCTGGGATTACAGGTGCTGTTCAAAATAATAATTTAGGAGGAAGCGGTGTTGCTCCAAATACTAAATTGGTTTCAATAAGCATAAATCTTTCGTTTTCAGATACGCCTCTTCAATTGGCAAGCGGTTTTAGCTGGGCAAGAACAAATGGAGTTGATATCATCAGCAATTCTTGGGGTGGTTACACTCCGTCAAGCGTTATAACAGATGCAATTACTGATGCCATAAATCTTGGAAGAGGAGGGAAAGGCTGTGTTGTCGTGTTTGCTGCTGGAAATGAAAATAACACAGCAATTAGATATCCAGGTAGTGCGCTTCCTAATATTTTAGTGGTTGGAGCGATGAGCCCTTGTGGACAAAGAAAAAGCTTTACCTCTTGTGATGGCGAGAATTTTTGGGGGAGCTGTTATGGAACCCAATTAGATGTAGTAGCACCTGGTGTTAAAATGGCAACTACTGACAGACAAGGAGTTCCGGGATATACAACAACAGATTATACTCCAGATTTTAATGGAACATCTTCCGCATGTCCTGTAGTAGCCGGAGTCTGTGCTTTAATTCTTTCTGCTAACCCTTGCCTGACAAGTAAACAAGTTCGAGATATTATCGAGCAAACCTCTCAAAAAGTGGGTGGCTATTCTTATACCACAACAGTTGGAAGACCAAACGGAACTTGGAATAACGAAATGGGATATGGCTTAGTAAACGCATACGCTGCTGTTCAGATGGCACAGCAAATGTATTCAGCTTCTTTAGATTTATATGTAAAAGATACATCTGCAGATATTGGTACGCAACCTAATAATATTTCGCCTTACATGTGGGCGAGTGAAGATATCTGGGTAAGAAATTATGCAGATAATGGTTTGGTGCATCAAAACCCAGATTACAGCCCGACCAATCCAAATTACATCTATGTAAGAGTAAGAAATAAAAGCTGTGTGGCATCTTTAGGAACAGAAAAATTAAAATTGTATTGGGCAAAAGCAGGCACATCTTTATCATGGCCACTTAACTGGAACGGTACGCTTTTCCAAAGTGGCGTATTGATGGGCGCGCCAACGGGGACATTAAATATTCCTGTTTTACAGCCAGGGCAAGAAGTTATTCTTCAATTTGCATGGAATGTCCCAAATCCGAGCAATTACTTTCCAATAAATTCAGATCCATGGCATTTTTGTCTATTAGCTAGAGTGGAAGCAACGAATGATCCGATGGCTATTGCAGAAACAACCGACCTGAACATGAATGTCAAAAATAACAATAACATTGCCTGGAAAAATGTAACTGTTGTCGATATTCTTGCCAATGGAGGCATAGGCGGTGTTGTTGGTGTTGGAAATCCAACAAGAGTACCTAAAAAATATACTTTAGAATTCGTTGCCGATGTGCCACAGGGCGGAAGGCCGATCTTTGAGCAGGCTGAAGTAGCTGTGAAAATGGATGACAGGCTTTTACGCGCTTGGCGAGCTGGCGGCGGCAACGCTAGGGGATTTGAAAATACGGGTGAAGAGAACCGAAAAATCGTCAGAGGCAATAATGCAACACTTAATAATATTTATTTTGAGCCAAACGAACTCGGAACGCTGAATCTGACCTTCAATTTCTTGACGACAACAGTAACTGACCAAACCGATTTCGTGTTTAATATTGTTCAAAAAGATGCAGAAACGGGTGCCGTAGTCGGAGGTGAAACTTACATGATTACCAAAGGTAAAGAACGCGCCAGATTAGTTACTGCTGATGCCGGAAGCGATGTAAGAGCTGATAAAAATGAAGTGGTAACTTTAAGCGCCGCTCAAATTAATGAAGCGGCAATTTATAATTGGTATGACGCTTCAGGAAAATTAGTGTATCAAGGAAAAGACTTGACGGTTTCTGTTGACGTGGCTAAAAAATACAAGCTAGAAGTCATTGCATTAGCAGATGGTTTTAAAGATTATGCGGAAGTTAAGGTAAACTTGAATCCAAGTTCTTTAGATATCATGGCGCCAAATCCTACTAAAAACAATGTGACTATCGGCTATAAATTAAACGGTGCAAGCTCAGCTTATCTGATGATTGTTGGAAGTTATGGAGCCAAAGCTTCTTCAAATAATTATATCTTAGACATGAATAGCACTGAAACTACAATCAATGTGGCTAATTATCCGCAAGGTTTGTACACTGTGGCTCTTGTGTGTAACGGTAAAATCGTGGATACAAAAACATTAGTTAAAAAATAAATTGTTTTAAAGTATCAAGGCAATAGGCTAAAAAGGAATCCCCAGACTATAAGTTTGGGGATTTTTTATTTGTAAGGAAATATGGCTGCTGATTTCAGATGCTAATTAATTGATAAAAAGTTATTTATGAAGCAACTAAATTTGTTTTAATTCTGAATTACTTTTAATTATTTGCGAAATTGTCCAAAAGGGTAAAAAAACGCTCCGTTTAAAGACTTTCTAAACTAAATTACTTAAATTTGAAATACTTTAATTACACCTTTTTTAATGCAAAATCCTTTAAATATTGCTGTGGTTGGCTCCGGACTCGTGGGCTCGCTGTTGGCAATATACCTTAAGAAAGCAGGACATACCGTTCACGTTTACGATAGAAGCCCTGATATCAGAAAGATCCAGTTTTCTGGGCGATCTATTAATTTGGTCATGTCAAACCGAGGCTGGAAAGCATTGGAAGATATCGGCCTTGACGATGAAATCAGAAAGATCGGAATTCCCGTAGAAAAAAGGGCAATCCATACGCAAGATAAACTGGCGTATCAAAATTATGGAAAAGAAGGCGAAGCCATTTTTTCACTTTCAAGAGGCTTGCTGAACCGAAAGATGATTGACCTTGCGGAAGAAGCAGGCGTAGAATTTTTCTTTGACCATAAAGTTTGGGATGTTACTTTGCCAGAAGCTTCCCTGCATATCGGGGAAACCGAAAGAGGCGAGTGGGAAGAAGTAAAATATGACAAGGTTTTTGGTGCAGACGGCGCTTTTTCAAGAGTCAGACACAGAATGCAGCGCCAAAGCATGTTCAATTATTCACAAGAATTTTTACGCATCGGCTATAAGGAATTAAATATTCCGGCTAACGCAGATGGCTCGCATAAATTAGACAAGCATTCCCTGCACATTTGGCCGAGAGGCGAATATATGCTGATGGGATTGCCAAATCTCGACGGAAGTTTTACCTGCACGCTTTTCATGCCGCACGAAGGCGAAAATTCTTTTGCAGATTTAAAAGATAAGGAAACGCTGGTCGCTTTTTTTGCAGAACATTTTCCGGATACCAAAGAAGTGATTCCGAATTTAGTGGAAGATTTCTTCAAGAATCCAACGAGCTATTTGGTGACGATGAAATGTTTTCCTTGGACATTTGAAGATAAAGTAGCTTTGATCGGAGACGCATGCCACGCCATTGTTCCTTTTTACGGACACGGAATGAATGCTGGTTTTGAAGATATCACGGTTTTGCACAATCTCATAGAAAAATACGGCGACGATTGGACGACAATTTTTTCAGAATATGAAAACAGCAGAAAGCCGAACACTGATGCCATCGCTGAATTGTCGTATAGAAATTTCATGGAGATGAGCTCTAAAACAGCTGACGAAAAATTCTTGCTTCAAAAGAAAATTGAGAAATGGTTTTCAGAAAAACATCCTGATAAATGGCTTCCTTTATACAGCCGCGTAACTTTTAGCTTAGATCCTTATTCAGAAGCTTTAGAAGTAGGCGATTTCCAAAATAAAATTATGGAAGAAATTGTTGCCCTAGATAATATTGAAGAAAACTGGGAAAGTAATGAAGTAGAGCAAAAGATTTTAGAGTTGTTAAGTAAAAAATAGGTGCTGAGGCGCTAAGTAAAAAAGGCATTAAGAATAAATCTTAGTGCCTTTTTTTATATGTTTAATTTTCTCAGCGCCTTCCTTTAATTCTTAACTTTCTTTGCGGGCTTAATCAAAACGCGCAACGTCGAATCATTGCTGAAATAACTATACGCCCAAGTAATAAATATTGATAATTTGTTTCTGACGCTCAAAATCAGCATCAAGTGTACGAACATCCAGGTGAACCAGGCAAATCTTCCTTGAAAGCTGAAACTTGGCAAATCTACCACGGCTTTTCTTTTTCCGACGGTTGCCATCGAGCCTTTATCATGGTATTCAAATTCTTTTCTTGGCTTGTTTTTAAGCAAAAGCTTGAAATTTTTTGCCAACACTTTTGCGTGTTCGTTGGCAACGCTCGCCACTTGCGGATGTCCGTTCAAATATTTTGGAGTTGTCATGTAAGCAATATCGCCTATCGCAAAAATAGAATCTACGCCTTGAACTTCGCTGAAACGGTTGACGATAAAACGATTGCCGCGGGTGATAGTTTCGTCTGGCATTCCGTCAACGCTGTTGCCGACAACTCCTGCAGCCCAGATGACATTTTTAGCTTGGATGTTTTCTCCGTTTTTCAATATTACGGTATGGCCGTCATAATTGTCAACGATGGTTGAGGTTTTTACGATTACGCCTAATTGTTCCAAATATTTTCTAGACATTTTTCTAGAATCTTCGCTCATCGGATTCAGGACATTTGGAGAACCTTCTAATAAATATATAGTCAGTTTTGAAAAATCTTTATCAGGATAATCTTTTGGCAATACGTTTTTCTTCATTTCCGCCAAAGCACCTGCAAGCTCAACACCAGTCGGGCCTCCGCCTACAATCACAAAATTTAATAAATATTGAAGATCTTCTTCTTTTGTACTGACCGCATCTTCAAAAGTCTGTAGAATTCTGTTTCTCAATTGAATCGCTTCTGGAACAGACTTCATCGGAAAAGCCAATTTCTCCAGATTTTTATTTCCAAAGTAATTGGTCTTGCATCCGTAGGCAAAAACTAGATAGTCATAGGCATAATCATCTATCGAAGTTTTAAGTATTTTATTTTGGGGATCAACAGAAAGTACTTCTGCAATTCTAATTTTGACATTTTTAGACCCTTGGAAAACTTTTCGCAGCGGAAAAGAAATGCTTGAAGGTTCCAATCGCGCCGTTGCCACCTGATACATCAAAGGTTGGAATTGGTGGTAATTATTTTTATCGATAAGAAAGATTTCGTATTCTGTATTTTCAAGGTCTTCAGCAAGCGTCAAGCCAGCAAAACCAGCACCAACGATTATGATTCTTTTTTTGGTTTCCATACAAATTTGTTTGTACGTAAAGTTACCACATATATCGTTTTTGAAATTGCCTATTAACTTTTCTTAAAGAAAAACGATTTCGTGTTGTAAGGAATAATGATATTTCGATTGTTCGATATTTCGAAGTATCGAACAATCGGAATATTGAATAGTCTACTTTTTAAATATTTTAGATAAAACTCCAAAGAAACCTCTAATAAATGTGGCGCTCGTTAACACTTTTACGACGCTTTTTGTAGTCTGGCTCATCGGTTCGCTTGATGCTTTTTTCTCAGCTTTTTCTTGCTGTTTTTTCTCAGCAATTTCAGTAGCTTGTGCTTGCGCTTCGACAATTTTTTTATTTAGCATTTCGTAGGCGCTTTCTCTGTCGATCAATTCGCTGTATTTTTTGACAAGCTTAGAATTCGTATTTATTTCCTGAATTTCGCTTTCTGTCAAAACATCCATTCGGCTCATCGGCGCCCGCATCATCGTGACAGCCAGCGGCGTCGGAACTCCTTTTTCGTTTAAAGCGGTGACTAAAGCTTCTCCAATTCCAAGATTTGTAAGCGTTTCATCAGTTTTATAATAGTCAGAAATCGGATAATTTTCTGCCGTCATTTTGATTGCTTTTCGATCATTTGCTGTAAAAGCTCTCAAAGCATGCTGTACTTTTAATCCTAATTGCGCCAAAATAGCACTAGGCACATCCATCGGATTTTGAGTTACAAAATAAATTCCAATTCCTTTTGAACGGATTAATTTAACGATACTTTCAATTTGGTCAAGCAAAGCTTTGCTGGCTTCTTTGAAAATCAAATGCGCTTCATCAATGAAAATCACCAATTCTGGCTGTCCTGAATCGCCTTGTTCTGGCATCTGCTGATAAATTTCTGCCAAAAGGCTCAACATAAATGTGGAGAATAATTTAGGCTTGTCTTGAATATCCGTCAGGCGTATTATATTAATGTAGCCTTTTCCGTTTTCGTCAATTCGCATCAAATCGTCGATTTCAAAGGATTTTTCTCCGAAGAAAAGATCGGCACCTTGCTGTTCTAATTCTATGATTTTTCGTAAAATAGTTCCGGTTGTAGAGGTAGAAATCTTGCCATAATGTTCTTCGATTTCCGCTTTTCCTTCTTCCGTAATATAATTGATGACTTTTTTAATGTCTTTTAAATCTAATAAAGGCATATTGTTGTCATCGCAATATTTGAAAATTACAGACACAACTCCAGCTTGAACGTCATTCAAATCAAGAATTCTCGAAAATAAAACAGGTCCGAATTCAGAAATCGTAGCACGAAGGCGAACTCCGTTTTGTTCTGACAGGGTCATTAATTCTACAGGAAAACCGCTTATTGAATACGGAATTCCAATTTTCTCATGGCGTTCTGTGATAAAAGGAAGTTCTTCTCCTGGTTTTGCAATACCGCTAAAATCACCTTTAATGTCCATCATTAAAACCGGAATTCCATGCGAAGAAAGCTGTTCAGAAAGCACTTGAATTGTCTTTGTTTTTCCAGTTCCGGTGGCTCCGGCAATCAATCCGTGACGGTTTAATGTCTTTAACGGGACTTTTATCAAAGTATTTTGTAAAGTTTCTCCTTCGTGAATTGCCCCGCCAAGGGTTATGCTTTCTCCTTTGGAGGAATATCCTAAATTGATATGATTAATAAAATCTTCTTTTGAAGCCATATGGTTGATATTTTTTTTATTTGATTTAATAAACTATTATTACAAATTTAGTATAGTTTTTAATTTCAAAGGCATATTGTTGTCCAAATGTTGCGATATGAATAATTTTTCCTCTAAATGAAATAAAATTAATGTAATGAAGTTATAAAATAACGTTATAGTAATTTATTTTTAACAGCGTAGGAATATAAATTTGACTTGTTTTGTTTGTTTTAAAGTATTGTTTTTCAGTGGATTGATTTATTTTATATGCAAGCATAGCTTTTGAATTCTTATTATTTATTCGTTAACGTTATGATAATATATCGTTAAGACTGAATAAAAAGCAGCAATTTATTTTTTTTTATCCACTAAAAATATAAATTTGTCGTTCTGATAATAAATTATCTATACCAAAATTTAAATTCTAAAAATTAAAAAAACTAAAAATTAAAAAAATGGCACAGGCATCAAACGCAAAGGTTGAAAACAACGCAGGAAGCAAAAGCTCTAACGTATTTGCAGGATTGACAATCGTAATTTGTATCGTTATCGGTATTCTAGTATGGAAATTTGTAATGGGAGACGGTTCTCACTTTCAAGGTGGAATTAACACAGGTCAACCTTTGCAAGGAGATTACTTAGGAATGGTTTACAAAGGAGGGGTTATCGTTCCAGTATTGATGGGATTATTATTGATGACAATCGTATTCTCATTCGAAAGATTTTTTGTTATCTCTAAAGCGTCAGGAAAAGGAGATGTTGAAAAATTTGTAAAACAAGTACAAACTCAAATCAGCGCTGGAGACATCAACGGTGCTTTAGAAGCTTGTGATAAACAACAAGGTTCTGTTGCAAACGTGGTAAAAGCAGGTTTGATCAAATACCAAGAAGTTAAAAGAGAAAACTTTGATACTGAAAAAGCATCAGAAGTTATCCAAAAAGAAATCGAGCAAGCTACTTCATTAGAAATGCCAATGCTTGAGAAAAACTTAACTATCCTTTCTACATTAGTATCTTTAGGTACGCTATTAGGATTGATGGGAACTGTATCAGGGATGATCAAAGCCTTCGCTGGATTGGCAACTTCTGGAACTCCAGATCAAGCTGAATTGGCAAATGGTATCTCTGAAGCACTTATCAACACATTGACAGGTATCTCGACTTCAGCTCTTGCGGTTGTTGTTTACAACTACTTCACGTCTAAAATTGATACATTGACTTATTTTATTGATGAAGCTGGCTTCACAATCACTCAAGCTTACAGAAGAGCTACAAACCGTGACTAATTAAAATAAGTTTCAATAATATTTTAAAGTCAAGAGAAGATGATTATTTCTCTTGACTTTAAATAAAAAATAAGATAAATAATGGCTAAATTAAAAATGTCGAAAAAGAGTACAAAAGTCGATATGACTGCTATGTGTGACATGGCATTCTTATTGTTGTCCTTTTTCATTATGACAGCTACAGCTAAAGTTCCTGAGGCTTTGCCAGTAGAAACACCAGCTTCGACTGTTCAGACTAAATTGCCAGAAGAAAATCTTGGAACTTTGTCTATCGCAAATTCTAAAGTTTTTTATGGTGTAACTGGAAGAGAAGTTAGAGTGGAGACATTAAAGAGAATGGGTGAAAAGTACGGTGTTGCTTTCACTGATGACGAACAAAAGAAATTCTCTTTGATTGATGGTTTTGGGGTTGATATCCGCCAAATGAAACAATTGATTGCAATGAAAAATGAAGACAGAATGAAGGAGAATGTCCAACCTGGAATTCCTTATGATTCTATCAACAATCAGTTAACTGATTGGATTCAGATTTCAAGAAATGTAACTAAAGATTTGGATCAAAAAGACTTAGATATCGCTATCAAAGGTGATGCTAAAGAAGAATATCCAACTGTCAAAAAGGTCTTGGATATCCTTCAGAAACAAAGCAAGAACAATTTCTTCTTGGTTACTGGTCTAAGAAGTGAAGATTTTTAATAAAATAATAATTCGTAAGAAATGGCAGAATTAAATACAGGCGACGGCGGTGGTAAAAAAGGCGGTGGCAAAGTAAGAAGTAAAAAATCAAATCCTGGAGTTGACTTAACGGCAATGGTGGATTTGGCATTCTTATTGATTACTTTCTTTATCCTTACTACGACGTTGTCAAAACCTCAATCGATGAATTTGGCTTTGCCGGATGAACCGAAAGAAAATGATCCTATTCCACCAGAAACTCCAGCTTGGAGAACCTTGACAATTGTTTTAGGTTCAGGAGATAAAGTGCTTTGGTATAGTGGAAGAACTGACGGACCACCATTGGATGGCCCAGTTGTTACAACTTATGGAAAAGCAGGAATCAGAGATCTTATCTTAAGCAAAAAGAAAGGTGTTGATGATAAAAATAAGGCTGATGGTGCTGATCTTGAAAAAAGCGGTATTACAATTATCTTGAAACCTAGTGAGAAGTCAAATTACAAAAATTTTGTTGATATCCTTGACGAAATGGCAATCACGGGAGTTAAGAAATATGCAACTGTTGACATTACTCCAGCAGACATTAAGTTCTTAGAAACGAATAATATTTACTAGTCCGATTCATTAATTTTAAAAAGAAAAGATATGTCAAATTCAAAATTAGACTTATTCGAACAAAGTTGGATCGACAATGTTTTTGAAGGAAGAAATAAAAGCTACGGTGCGTATGAATTGCGTACCAATAGCGGAAAAAGAACTTTAAGAGCACTATTGATAGGTGGGCTTATCTTCGTATTTATGGTTCTTACACCAGTTATCTCAAAATTTATTTCTGAGAATATCGGTAAAGAAGAAGAAGTGTTGGACGAAAAAGTAGTTATGGCAAACTTAGCTACTCCAGTTGAACCGCCAAAAGAAGAAATCATCATTGAGCCAGTTGTTCAAAAACAAACACAATCTAACG
The DNA here is from genome assembly GCA_029959295.1 of Flavobacteriaceae bacterium PS02334. Classification (GTDB taxonomy): domain Bacteria; phylum Bacteroidota; class Bacteroidia; order Flavobacteriales; family Flavobacteriaceae; genus Flavobacterium. Next base: position 346,037 of record JASCOH010000006.1, read on the forward strand.
TAGATATTCAAAAATATGTACCGCCAGTTGTGGTTGACAAAGAAGTTGTTAAAGAGGAAGTAGCTGTTGTTACTGAATTGAAAAAAACAGGTTCTGAAACAGTTAAAGCTAAAGAAGGCGGAGAAATCGTTTTAGATAACACTGCTAGTGAAATTAAAGTTGATGCTGAAGTAATTGAAGAAGATCCAAATAAGATCTATACTTCTGTACAGGTATTGCCAGAATTTCCAGGTGGAGTTGCTGCTTTCTACAAGTATGTTCAAAAAAACTACAGAGTTCCAGAAGTGGATGATGATGTTAGCGGAAACGTAATCGTTAATTTCGTAGTGGAAAGAGACGGAAGCTTAACTGACATCAAAGTAGTTAGAGATTTAGGTTATGGAACTGGTAAAGAAGCAATCAGAATGTTGAAAGCGGCTCCAAAATGGAAACCAGGTATCCAAAACGGTAAATCAGTGCGTGTTTCTTACAACCTTCCAATCAAATTAGTTATTAAATCTAACTAATGATTGATAGAAGAAATACAGACAATAAAGAAAAGAAATCGCTCCTAGAGCGATTTCTTCTTATTTTAGGATTTTTGTTTTTTATGTTGTACTTTGTTTTAGGAATGGGAATTATCTTTTGGGAGAAATTTTATCCGAGCAAAGAATTTCCGTTAGACATGGAAATGAAATATCGTGTTGCTTTTGGGCTTCTTTTAATTGTTTATGCCTTTTATAGAGCGACTCGTTTTTATACAAAAGCTAAAAATTCTCAATATTAAATCAATTTAAGATGCCAAAATATTTAAAAATAATTTTTCTTTCTTTCGTTTTAATCTTTGCAGTTGTTTTTGTGAATTCTTGCAAGGATAAAAAAGAAGCTGAAGAAGCAAGCTTAAAAGAAACAAAGGCTACTTTTTTAGTAGATGAAACGCTTTTGCCTTTTATGCAAGACGAAGTTGCTGTTTTTGAAAGTCAAAAAGAAGTAAAAATAACACTGGTTCCAAAAGCAGAAACTGAAATATTGAGCGATATTCAAACTGGCGAAAATGGATTGCTAGTGATGTCAAGAACATTGACTGAAGGTGAACAAAGAGCTTTTACAAATAAAAAAATTGTTCCAAAAATCACTCAAATTGCTATCGACGGAATTGCTTTGATCGTAAATAAAAAAGTGACTGATTCTGTAGTTGACCTTCAAAATGTAATTGATTTTATGCAAGGAAAACCAGTGCCGACTATCAAAGGATTGGTATTTGACAATCCAAATTCAAGTACGATCAATTATATGAAATCACTGGCTTCTGTAAAAGACGTGGACAAAAAGAATGTCTTCGCTTTAAAAACAAACAATGAAGTGATAAAATATGTCAGCGAAAAAGATGGGTATATTGGTGTGGTTGGTATCAATTGGATTACCCAACCTATGCCAGATATGAAGCAATTTACTGACGCTGTGAAAATTTTGGCAGTCAAAAATGTTAAAACTGCGTCTAATTCATCAAGCTATTATAAGCCAAGCCAAGCCAATCTGGCAGAAGGTTCTTATCCTTTAGTTCGTAAAATCTATATGTTAAATTATGAAGGTGCTAGAGGTTTAGGTACAGGTTTTGCAAGCTTTGTTGCAGGAGACGTAGGCCAAAAGATTGTAACAGCAGCCGGAATCGCTCCTGTAAGACTTGAACTTCGTGAAGTGAAAGTTATAAAAGAGATTAACACCAAAAATTAATAAATAAAAAAGACCAAAAAAAATGAAAAAGATCAAATTCATCAGTTTATCATTATTGTTTTTTGGAACTGCTGTCTTCGCACAAGACTTAGAGCAGGCAAAAAAAGCAATCGATGCTGAGCAATATCAAAAAGCCAAAACAATTTTAAAAAGTTTAATCGCATCAAGTCCTGATAAAGGAAGAAATTATTTCCACTTAGGAGAAGTTTACTTGGCGTTAAACAACACCGATTCAGCAAAAATCTATTTCGATAAAGGTATTGCTGCAAAAAGTGATGGAACTTTCAATTACATTGGTTTGGGTGAAATCAGCTTAGACAATAAAAACACAACTGAAGCTGACGCAAATTTCAATAAAGCCTTGGCAGACCTTAAGAAAAAAGACACAGATCAATTTTTATATATTGGTAAAGCCTATATCCATTCTGAAAATCCAGATTACAAAAAAGCGATTGCTAGCTTGAAAAAGGCAGTTGCTGTAGATCCAAAAAATGCTCAAGTGCAATTGAGTCTTGGAGATGCACAATTTGGTGATGCAGATGTGAACAGTGCTTACAGTTCTTACAGAAATGCTTATGATTTAGACAAATCATTATTGAGAGCAAAAATGCAGTTAGGTGTAATTACCAAAAATGCAAAAGCGTTCCCAGAAGCAATTGCAGCATTTGATGAAGTAATAAAACTTGACGCAAACTACGGTCCTGTTTACCGTGAACTTGCTGAAACTTATTATTTCTGGAGCGCAAGCACGGGAGATAAAGTAAAACGTGACGAATATATCAAAAAAGCGCTTGGATATTATGAAAAATACATGAGCCTTACTGATTATTCTTTAGAATCAAGAATGCGTCACGCCGATTTCTTAATCCTTGCGAAAGATTACCAAGCGTTGCAAAAAGAAGCTCAGGCGATGCAACAATTGGATAAAGTGAATCCAAGAATCTTGAGATATTTAGGATATGCAGCTTATGAAAACAAAAACTATGATGAAAGTATCAAAGCTTTGAATGATTTCGTGGCAAAAGCAGATCCAAAAAGAATCAGCGCAAGAGATTATCTTTTCCTTGCAAAATCAAAATTAGCAAAAGCGATTTCTCCAGAAGGAGCAATTACTGACAAAGCTTTATTTGACAATGCCATGTTAGATTTGACAAAAGCGACTGAAATTGATCCAGCAATTGGTGGCGAATTCAGCGACTTGGGAGTTTCTTTATACAAACAAAAATTGTATGTTGAATCTGTGAAAGTTTTTGAAGCAGCAACAAAAGCTCCAAATTCTAGCAACGCTTTATTAGATAATTTCTATTTAGGAAATGCAGTTTTGTTCTACGTTGCAAATGATTTGAAAACTGATGCGGAAAGAAACAAGCCTGAAGTTCAAGAATTGCTTAAAAAAGCAGACACAGCTTATGGAAACGTAGTTGCAGGTTCGCCAACAACACAAGATGCACACTTGAACAGGGCAAAAATCAACAGATTTATTGTTGGTGAAGAAGCAAAAGCTAATGCTGCGGCACACTACCAAACTTACATCGACGTTGTTCATGCAAAAGGGGAAGCAGAATTGGCAAAAGAAAGCGTAAAATCTGGTTTAATCGGAGCTTATTCTTACATCGGATCGCACTATGCAATTTCTGACAAAGCAAAAGCTAGAGAAAACTTCGAAAAAGCGTTGGCACTTGATCCAACTAGCAAATACATCAAAGAATCTCTTGATGTCTTGAAAAAATAAGAAATAAATTTCTTCAATATAAAGAACCGACAGTCACAAAAGCTGTCGGTTTTTTTATGTCTAATTTTTCCAAACGTTGAACCCAAAACCTTGTGCCCTATACCTTCTAAAATCCAAAATCAAATCCGTATCTTTGCAAACTATTTTAAAAGAAGATGTTGAAGAAAGAAATGCAGACCGCCGTTGAAAAAGGAACTATGCTTCCGCTTATGGAAGAATTTTATACCATTCAAGGCGAAGGATACCACACAGGAACCGCAGCTTATTTCATAAGAGTAGGAGGTTGCGATGTAGGCTGTCACTGGTGCGACGTGAAAGAAAGCTGGAATGCCGAATTGCATCCGCCAACCGAAATTGATAGAATTGTAGAAAATGCAAAACGTGAAGCAAATACAATTGTAATAACTGGGGGCGAACCGCTGACTTGGGATATGGGACCTTTGACCCAAAAATTGAAAGAGGAAAATCTAAAAGTACATATCGAAACTTCCGGAGCTTATCCGCTTTCAGGAACTTGGGATTGGATTTGTCTTTCTCCGAAGAAAAACAAGCTTCCAACGCAGACAGTTTATGAGAATGCGCACGAATTGAAAGTCATAATTTACAACAAGCACGATTTTATTTTTGCAGAAGAGCAAGCTGAAAAAGTAAATAGCAACGCCATCCTTTTTTTACAACCCGAATGGAGCAAAAAAGAAGAAATGACACCGCTGATTGTTGATTACGTAATGAAAAATCCAAAATGGAGAGTTTCCTTGCAGACACACAAATACTTGAATATTCCTTAAATGAAATGAAGAAAATTTTATTGATTTTAGCTTTTGCTTTGTTTTCAAATTTAGCAAGCTCGCAAGAACTGCTGATGGATACAGAAGATGTGTATGGTGCAGAAATGTCCCAGCTTCCTGAATTTCCTGGAGGGTTGGATGAATTTTTCAAATTCTTCAATTCACAATTTAAAGCCCAAAATTCAAATAGGGACAGTAAAAATCTTGTAGCTTTTAATGTGGAACCTGATGGAAGCTTGAAGAAAATCAGGCTATTGAAATTTTCAGATTCAGAAACGGCAGCAGAAATCATCAGAGTCTTAAAATTATCTCCAAAATGGAAACCTGCCATGAAAAACGGCAAAGCTATTAGTGTAGAGATGAAAATTCCAATTGTATTTGTATCACAATAAGAAATCGCTTATTTTAGCAGTAAAATAAAACAACAACATGAAAAAATTAGTATTGACGTTTGCACTTATAGCAGTTACACAAATAACTTTTGCTCAAGATGCTTTTAAAAACGACGTAAAAAGATTAGTAGAAGTTTCTGGATCTACAGCTCAAATTGATGTAGCAAAAAAGCAAATCATTACGATGATTCCAGAAGCAAAACAAGCAGAATTTTTAAAAGAATTTGATGCTACAATGCCATCTTATTTCCAAAAATTCTATGATTTCTACATGAAAGAATACACGCATGAAGATGTGAAAGCAATGTTGAAATTCTATGATTCTCCAGTTGGTAAAAAAATCAACTCAAAAGCAGGACCAATGGCTGAACTTACAATCAGTGCCGCTCAAACTTGGGGTACAGAATTGCAAGGAATTTTAATGAAATACATGCAACAATAATCTTGATTGAATAAATACCAAACCCAAACTAAATTTTAGTTTGGGTTTTTTTATGTAAAAAATTATGAAAGACAATTTCCTTTTAGACAAATCAGTTACTTATTTGAATCACGGTTCGTTCGGAGCTTGTCCAAAACCTATTTTTGAAGAATTTCAAAGATTGCAATTGGAATTAGAAAATGAGCCAGTTCAATTTATAGTAAAAAAATCGCTTGTTTATTTGAAACAAGCTAAAGAAAAACTAGCAAAATACATCGGTTGCCAGCCAGAAGATTTCTTTTTTACGCCAAACCCGACGGTTGCCGTAAACACGATTCTTCGAAGTTTGAACCTTCAAGAAGGCGATGAAATCCTTTCCACCAATCATGAATATGGCGCAATGGACAAAACTTGGAATTTCTTCTGTAAAAAAACCGGTGCAAAATATATCCGTCAGGAAATTTCACTTCCGATTGTTAGCAAAGAAAAATTGCTGGAAGAATTCTGGAGCGGTTATTCGTCAAAAACGAAAGTAATTTTTATCAATGAAATCTCAAGTGCGACCGCATTAATTTTTCCTGTAAAGGAAATTTGCCAGAAAGCGCAGGAATTAGGATTGATTACAATTATCGATGGAGCGCATGTTCCTGGTCACACCGATTTGAATATTGCAGCATTAAATCCAGATTTTTATACCGGAACGTTGCATAAATGGATGTTGGCGCCAAAAGGAAGCTCGTTTTTATATGTAAAAAAAGAATTTCAAAACGATATCGATCCATTAGTTGTAAGTTGGGGTTATGACAATGCCGTAATTTCAGAAAGCCAATTTCTAGATTACCACGAATATCAAGGAACTCGAGATATTTCTGCTTTTTTATGTACGCCAAAAGTGGTAGATTTTCTAGAAGAAAACAATTGGAGGCAAATTTCTGCAGCTTGCAAAACAATCGTACGGGAAAATTATCAGCGTTTTTGTGACTTATTGAATGCAAAACCGCTTTGCCCGATTTCAGAAGAATTTTTGGGACAAATGGCAAGCATCCAAATTCAGACCGAAGAACCTGTAAAATTAAAAGAATTGTTATTCGAAAAATATAAAATCGAAATTCCGGTAATGCCTTTGAATGGGAAAGTGTATTTGAGATATTCCATAAATGCGTACAATTCTCAAGAAGATTTGGATCTTTTATACAAAGCTTCACAGGAAATTCTTGAAACTACGAATCTAATTACAATTTAAATTATAAAAAAAGGCGGGCCAAATAATCAAAATGTTCGCCTTCTTGAATTAATTCGCAGTTCAAACCGTTGTCTATCGCAGCGTTTTGCAACGTATTGTAATCTAAATAAAGCCAGTCAAAAGTTTCTTCCGTCTCTTTTTTATAGGAAACCGTGAAAGTGACTTCGCCATAATAATCCACATCGCCAGGAATCCAATAACCGCCTTCCGAATCTTCAGATTCATCTTCATCAAACATGTAAATAATATCAGAAGAATCGATTAAAATTTGTCCATTTGGAGAAAGCAATGATTTTAATTTCTGAAGAAATGCTGGCGTATTTTTTAATTTCCCAAAAATTCCGGTGCCGTTCATCAATAAAAGAATGGTGTCGAATTTAGTTTCCGAATCCATTTCCATCAAATCCTGAACTTTTGCATTTTTCAAACCTCTTAATTGGCAAGCTTCAATTGCATTTTTAGAAATATCGATAGAAACGACTTCCAGATTTTTCTCATTTTGTAAATACAAACTGTGGCTTCCAGCGCCGCAACCTACGTCTAAAACGTTTCCTTTAGAAATTTCCAAAGCTTTCTGTTCGATTTTTGGCATTTCTGAAAAACTTCTGAAAAGATAAGCCACGCTCATTTCATCGGTTTCTGAAATGGAAGTTTCAGTGATCAAATCTTCGGGAGAATTATTGGTTTGGTAATCTAATATTGCTTTGCCAAAAAGGTCTTTCATTTTTTTAATTTCAAAATTCAACATTCCGAGTTCAACATTCAAAATTAAAAAGTTTAATTTTGCAGTCAAATTAAAGTATCGCCTTGCAACAAATTATAAAAAATCTTCCAAAGCTTGCCAAAGATAAGCATATCGAAAACAAAAAGTATTTTGATAAGCTGAAAAAGAAGACGCCAAAAAATATCGATTATGTAATGCAGGAATTGCACGATCGCGAATTCAAGAAAACTGACTGTTTAAAATGTGCCAATTGTTGCAAAACGACTGGCCCGCTTTTCACAATTGCTGATGTAGAAAGGATTTCGAAGCATTTCCGTCAAAAGCCACAGCAGTTCATCGACCAATATTTGAGGATTGACGAAGACAATGATTATGTCTTGCAAAGCGTGCCTTGTACTTTTTTAGATGCAGAAAATTACTGCATGATTTATGATGTTCGTCCAAAAGCGTGCCGTGAATTCCCGCATACGGATAGAAAAAAGTTTCAGCAGATTTCAAATCTTACTTTGCAAAACGTAGCAATTTGCCCCGCAGCATATAATATTGTAGAAGAAATGAAAAAGAGAATGCCACTTTAAATATATTTGCAACAATAAATCATCTTTTATGAAACGTAGAAAAATTGTATTCTTACTTTTTTTAATTTCTTTTGTAATGTCACTGCTGGTGGTTTTTGGCACTGAAGGAGTTGTTGTGTCAAGCACTGTTCAAAAACTAGTGGAAGTAGGCGTTTGGACTATTTTCTTTTTTGTCACTTTGCTGATTTTATATTTCATCTTAAGAAAAACATTCTCCCAAGCCAGCAAATTAAAATCGAATATAAATAAAAAAGACCTTAATCAATAAGGTCTTTTTTGGTTTTATACAAAAATATAATCTTCGGGAAGTTCGATTTCTTCGCTGAATCTTCCGCCGATGGCATCCACCACATAATCGATTCCTTGTTTTATATAATCTAATATTTTTTCGATCCATTCTTTTGCCTTGTGAAACAATTCAATGGCTTGGCCAACATAAGAATTTATCATTTCGAAGAATTCCTCTAGTTTGTCCATATAGTCTAAAAGCATTTGTGAAGCGGCCATGGTGGTTATGTTTTAATGGTTAATTTGTGAATTATTTAAATTGGTATATCTAAAAATAGTCAATTTTGAGAATATGGCAATTAATATATTTGATAATTTTTTCTTATTTTTTTAAAATCTTCTAAGCCTTTTGTCCAAGTTGCTCTGATCTCGTTTTCAGACATTCCTGATTCGATTTGCTGTTGCAGTTTTTTGGTTCCGGCTAATTTTGTAAAAAACGGAATGAAGAATTTAGATTTATCGGCAGTTTCTTTGTAAGCTTTCAACAGCCATTTCAATTCTAATTTCGAAACTTTTGGACTTTCAGACAAATCTTCTCCATAACAAAGCTTGCCATTGTGCAAAGGATCTTTAGCTCCAAAGTTTGGTTTTGGCGTAAAACTGAATGTTGTTTTAGGTAAAAATGGAGAACCGTAAATTTGGAATTGCTTTTCAGTTCCTCTTCCCAAGCTTACATTTGTTCCTTCAAAAAAGCACAAACTCGCATATAAATTAATCGCCTGGTCATTTGGAAGGTTTGGAGAAGGCTTCACTGGAAGCGCATAGAACATTTCTCTTTTATAATTCAAGCAAGGAATTACGGTCAGCTCACATTGAATTCCGTTTTTCAGCCACTTTTCGCCGTTGATCATTTTGCCATATTCGCCAATTGTCAATCCGTGCAAAACCGGAATCGGATGCATTCCGATAAAACTTGTGTTTTCTTTTTCTAAAATCGGTCCGTCTACAATGCCGCCATTCGGATTTGGTCTATCTAAAATTAGTAACGGGATATTGTTTTCCGCACAAGCTTCCATGATATAATGCAAAGAAGAAATGTAGGTGTAAAATCTGGCTCCAACATCTTGCAAGTCAAAAACCAAAACATCAATTCCTTTTAATTGTTCTGGCTTTGGTTTTTTATTATTGCCATAAAGGGAAATAATCGGCAATCCGGTTTGCGTGTCTTTTCCATCTTTTACCAATTCTCCAGCATCGGCCGTTCCTCGAAATCCATGTTCTGGGGCGTATATTTTTTGAACGTCTATTTTGTTATACAATAAAAAGTCCACAATGCTCAATTGAATTCTTTCCAAACCTTTGTCACTTCTGGTTGCTGTATTGTTTTTTATTTCAACAGTTTTATAATAATTTACAATTCCGGTCTGGTTTGTCACAATCCCAACTTTTTTATTTTTCAATATAGGCAAATACGCATTGAAATTGTCAGCTCCGGTTTTAATCGCTTCAACAGGATTTTCATTTGCAGTAGAAATTGCTTCCTTTTTAGCTGCCACATTTTCAGGAAGCGTATTCCCGCAAGAAAGAATTAAAAAAAGACCAACGGCCAAAAACTTTGAATAATTGAAAAAAGTATACATATATAAGGTAGGATTAATTAGTCTGAAATCTGTATAACCAAAATTAAGCCGAAAAATTTAATAGTGCTAATTGCGAAAGACAATTCGTCGAAAATTCTATAATCACGCAAAAATAACTTTATGTATCTTTGTTTTGAATCAAATCGAACAAACTTGAATTTAGAATATTTCATTGCAAAACGACTTACGGCAAGCAAGCAAAACAAAAGCAGTATTTCGGCACCAATTATAAACATTGCAATTGCAGCTATCGCCATCGGAATGATCATGATGATTATTTCTGTTGCTACGGGAATTGGCCTGCAGCAAAAAATCCGTGAAAAAGTCGCAGCTTTCAACGGCCATATTATAGTATCTAATTTTGACGGAAACCAATCTGAGGTAAGCCGTGATCCAATTTCTATAAACCAAGACTTTTATCCAAAGTTCAAGAGCGTTTCAGGAATAAGTCATATTCAGGCTGTCGCTACAAAAGCTGGAATTATTAGAACGGAATCCGATTTTGAAGCGGTTATATATAAAGGAGTAGGCAAAGACTATGATTGGAATAATTTAAAGGAATATTTGGTTGAAGGAAAACTTCCCGATGTTTCTAAAAATTTAAATGCCCAAGTATTAATCTCAAAATATATTTCCGAAAGATTACATTTAAAAGTAGGCGACAAGTTCAATACGTTTTTCATGAAAGACGACAATAACAAATTGCCAAACCGAAGGTATTTTGAAGTTGCAGGTATTTACAATTCCGGATTTCAAGAATTTGATGCTACTTATATAATAGGAGACATTCGCCACATTCAAAGGATTAATAAATGGAAACCCGATCAAGTCGGTTCCTTCGAAATTTTTATTGACGATTTCAACCAGATTGAGCAAAAAGGAAACGAGGTATATAATAATACCCAAAATAAGCAAGATGCTTCAAAAACGCTAGACACACAAACAATCGCTGAAAAGTATTTTTATATTTTCGAGTGGCTGCAGCTTTTTGATTTCAATATAATCGTGATTTTGGTAATCATGATTATTGTCGCAACCATTAATATGATAGTTGCACTTTTGGTTCTTATCTTAGAGCGTACGCAAATGATAGGAATTTTAAAAGCTTTAGGTGCGAATAACTGGACAGTTAGAAAGATTTTTCTCTTCAACGCTTTTCATTTAATCATCCGCGGCTTAATTTGGGGTAACATTATCGGCATCGGCTTGATAATTATCCAGCAACAATTCGGAATCATAAAGCTAAATCCCGAAAGCTACTATGTAAATGTAGCGCCAGTTTATTTAGATTGGATGTATATTCTTTTGCTAAACCTAGGAACAGCAATTGTTGCGCTCATCGTTTTGCTCATTCCTTCTTATATAGTAACAAAAATCTCTCCAGTGAAAGCAATCCGCTTCGAGTAGTTTTTTTAGCAGCGAACGGCCAGTCTCATATCAGGAAACGCAATTCCCGCTGGCGCCGCTCGCTTCCCGCCACCTTTCATGGATGGCGGGAGAGCTCAGACAGCGGCGCCATCGGGGCTAGGGGAGAAAGTTTCCCGCATTCCAGGAAACTTCCGGCACCAGCATTGCGTGCCATCCGTTAGCTCAAACACGACTCAAATGTCTTTTTATGCCTTATAGGGTAAAAAAAAAGTGCCGAGCTTCCGTTTCTGCAAAAAACCTCAAAAAAAAGTCCGGCCCCAAAAAGCTATTTTCCAGCGAGTTAAAAGAAATGCTTGAAAAAGATCAAAAAAAGACGGTAAAAAAGCTTGCACAAGAAGAAAAGTTGCCTACTTTTGCACCCGCAATAACGGCGAAGTTCTTAAGGTATTGGAGGCAGGGAAGGAGATAAAAAAAGATTCAAAATTTTTCATCAAAAAGCTTGCCAAGAATAAAAAAGAGTTTTACCTTTGCACCCCGCAAGACAGGGAGTTCATTGAGAAGCTGGCAGGCAGATTTGGAGAAAAAAGGAAATCAAGATTTCTGAAAAAAACTTCACAAAAAGCTTGCAGGACTGGAAAAGGAATTCTACTTTTGCACCCGCTTCCTGAAACACGGATTCGGAAATAAAAAAGAATGACACGTTCATAGACATATTGGATTGACAGCAAAGTCCCTGATTCATCAGGGCAAAAAGAGAGAGCACGTCTTGATCC
>JASCOH010000007.1 GCA_029959295.1 Flavobacteriaceae bacterium PS02334
ATCTTTTTTTATCTCCTTCCCTGCCTCCAATACCTTAAGAACTTCGCCGTTATTGCGGGTGCAAAAGTAGGCAACTTTTCTTCTTGTGCAAGCTTTTTTACCGTCTTTTTTTGATGTTTTTCTCCTATTTCTTTTAACTCGCTGGTAAATAGCTTTTTGGAAGAAAAGTTTTTTTGAGGTTTCGGGGGAAACATTTAGCAGGAAGGCTTTGAAGGCAAAAACCGCATGCTTTTTTTACCATATAAGATATCGAAGGGCATTTAAGTCGTGTTTGAGCTAACCGATGGCGCGCAATCTTGGGCCGGAAGTTTCCTGGAATGCGGGAAACTTTCTCCCCTAGCCCCGATGGCGCCGTCTGCCTGAGCTCTCCCGACACCCCTGGAAGGTGGCGGGAAGCGAGCGGCGCCAGCGGGAATTGCGTTTCCTGATAAGAGGCCGGCCGTTCGCTGCTGAAAAAAAAGAAATTCTTGCCTACTATATTATATGTAAAAATCTACCTATATATAAGGTATGTGAATTTATAGTATACATATATATTGTATGTGTTTTCAGAAACCTCTATATTTGCGCTCATAAATTTTATAACATGATAAAGATTACGTTACCCGATGGGTCAGTTAAAGAGTTTGCGCAAGGCGTGACTCCGATGGATGTTGCAAAAAGCATTAGTGAAGGATTGGCAAGAAATGTTATTTCTGCTTCTTTTAACGGAACTACTGTGGAAACCGCGACGGAACTGACGACGGATGGGTCACTCGTTTTATATACTTGGAATGACAAGGACGGAAAGAAAGCTTTCTGGCATTCGACTTCTCACGTTATGGCTCAGGCTTTGGAGGAATTGTTTCCTGGAATCAAACTAACATTAGGACCTGCGATTGATAACGGCTTTTATTACGATGTTGATTTTGGCGATCAAAAGATTACGGATGCTGATTTCAAGAAAGTGGAAGATCGTGTTCTTGAGATTTCAAGAGGAAAATATGAATTTAAGATGCGTTCGGTTTCAAAGGCGGAAGCTTTGGAAGTTTATAAGAACAACGAATATAAGACGGAATTGATTTCAAATCTGGAAGACGGAACGATTACTTTTTGTGATCACGCTGATTTCTTTGACTTGTGCCGCGGTGGTCATATTCCGAATACTGGAATCATCAAGGCTTTTAAAATCATGAGCGTTGCTGGTGCGTATTGGAGAGGTGATGAAAAAAACAAGCAATTGACTCGTGTTTACGGAATTTCATTTCCTAAGCAAAAAGATTTGACCGATTACCTTGAATTGCTTGAAGAAGCAAAACGTCGTGATCATAGAAAACTTGGAAAAGAATTGGAATTATTTGCTTTTTCTCAAAAGGTAGGCCAAGGTTTGCCATTGTGGTTGCCAAAAGGTGCTGCTTTGAGAGATCGTTTGGAACAATTTTTGAAAAAAGCACAAAAGAAAGCGGGTTACGAGCAAGTAGTTACACCACATATCGGTCAGAAAGAACTTTATGTTACTTCTGGACATTATGAAAAATATGGAGCTGACAGCTTCCAGCCTATTCATACTCCGGCCGAAGGCGAGGAATTTTTATTGAAACCGATGAACTGTCCTCACCACTGCGAGATTTTCAACGTGAGACCTTGGTCTTATAAAGATTTACCAAAGCGTTATGCTGAATTCGGAACGGTTTATAGATATGAGCAATCGGGTGAATTACACGGTCTGACTCGTGTTCGTGGGTTTACTCAAGATGATGCGCACATTTTCTGTACTCCAGAACAATTGGATGAAGAATTCAAAAAAGTAATCGACCTTGTATTATATGTATTTGGATCTTTAGGTTTTGAAAATTTTACGGCTCAAATTTCTTTGAGAGATCAAGAAGACAGAGCAAAATATATCGGTTCTGACGAAAACTGGGAGAAAGCAGAGAATGCGATTATCAACGCTGCGAAAGACAAAGGACTAAATACTGTTGTTGAATATGGCGAAGCGGCTTTCTATGGTCCGAAATTGGATTTCATGGTGAAGGATGCTTTGGGAAGACAATGGCAATTAGGAACTATCCAAGTAGATTATAATTTACCAGAACGTTTTGACCTGACTTACAAGGGTTCAGACAATGAATTGCACCGTCCGGTAATGATTCACAGAGCTCCTTTTGGTTCGATGGAACGTTTTATAGCAATTTTATTAGAACATACAGCCGGAAATTTCCCAATTTGGCTGATGCCTGAACAGGCTATTATATTGTCTTTGAGCGAGAAATATGAAAATTATGCTAAAAAAGTTTTAGATTTGCTAGAAAATCACGAAATTCGCGCCCTAATTGACAACAGAAACGAGACCATCGGCAAGAAAATTAGAGAAGCCGAAGTACAAAAGTACCCGTTCATGCTGATTGTAGGCGAGGAAGAAGAGAAAAACGGTACGATTTCAGTTCGTCGTCACGGACAGGAAGGAAAAGGAAATATTACTGTTTCTATCGATGAATTTGCTTCAATTGTCAATGAAGAAATAAAAAAGACATTAAAAACATTTACAGTTTAACTTAAATTTTAAGGCCATAGCAATAAGAAACAACAGAGGTTACCAGCCTCGAGTAGAAAAAAAAGACGCACACAGAATTAACAATTTAATTCGTGTTCCAGAAGTGCGCCTTGTTGGAGACAACGTAGAGCCAAAAGTTTATAAAACTTCAGAGGCTTTGAGAATGGCAGAAGAGCAAGAACTTGACTTGGTTGAGATCTCTCCAAATGCTGAACCTCCAGTATGTAAAATTATGGATTATAAAAAGTTCGTTTACATGCAGAAAAAGCGTGATAAAGAACTTAAAGCAAAATCTACTCAAATTACAGTAAAAGAGATTCGTTTTGGTCCGCAGACTGATGAGCACGATTATGAATTCAAAAGAAAAAATGCTGAGAAGTTCCTAAAGGAAGGTTCGAAGTTGAAAGCTTTTGTATTCTTCAAAGGTCGTTCAATCATCTATAAAGATCAAGGACAGATTCTTTTGCTTCGTTTGGCTCAAGATTTAGAAGAATACGGTAAAGTGGAAGCTTTGCCAGTTTTGGAAGGAAAGAGAATGATCATGTTCATTGCTCCGAAGAAGAAGAAACAATAGTTGAAGAGGCAAAAGGCAATAGGCAAAAGCGAAAAACTAATGGCTATTTACTTTTGGCTATTCTCTCAAAAATAAGTAAGTAAGACAAATTAAATACAATAGGAAAAGATGCCTAAAATGAAAACCAAATCTAGCGCCAAGAAACGTTTTAAAGTTACTGGTTCTGGAAAGATTAAAAGAAAGCACGCTTTTAAAAGTCACATTTTGACTAAAAAGTCTAAAAAGCGTAAATTGGCTTTGACTCACTCTGCACTTGTTCACAAGACAGATATGAAAAGCATCAAACAACAATTAAGAATTATCTAATAAGCCATTAGTGAAAAGCCAATAGCCAATAGTTCTAAACTCTTGCCTAATGACTAATTACTTTTGCCTATAAATAATCTTTAGGTTAAAAAACAATTTCATAACCTTGGAGTACGGCCATTAAGTTCCTTTGATTAAATTCAGGACGCCTGCTACAAAAACACATTAAAATTATGCCAAGATCAGTAAATTCAGTTGCTAAAAGAGCAAGAAGAAAAAAGATAATGAAGCAAGCCAAAGGTTTCTTTGGTAGACGTAAAAACGTTTGGACAGTTGCTAAAAACGCGGTGGAGAAAGCCATGGTTTATGCTTACCGCGATAGAAAGCAGAACAAAAGAAATTTCCGTGCATTATGGATTCAACGTATCAACGCTGGAGCTAGATTGGAAGGAATGTCTTACTCTCAATTCATGGGGAAAGTAAAAGCTAACGGAATCGAATTGAACAGAAAAGTTCTTGCAGATTTAGCGATGAACCACCCAGAAGCTTTCAAAGCAGTACTTAATAAAGTAAAATAAACGTTTTATAAACTCAGTTTGTCTTACTTACTTATAGAAAAACCATCTCGAAAGAGGTGGTTTTTTTGATTAAAACTATAATTTATTCAAATTTTATGTAGAAATTGCGAACTAAATCCATACAAAAAAATGAAAGCCAAATTCTTACTACTCGCAATTCTTTTAATTACTGTATCTTGTTCTAAAGATATTTTTACAACTAAGCCAAAGGACAGCAAGATTACCATATCTATTCCAAATAAAGTTCCATCTCTAACTTTCTTTTCTTCGGAAAAGCAAAGTTTAGAACATAAGAAGATTGAGCAAAGATTTAAAAATGCCTTTGGAGAAAATTCTGATTTTCCGATCACTGACTTAACAGGCGAAGAGATTATAGAATTTAATAACGACAATAAATTCTACTTTCAAAACACAAAGAGTCTAGCTAACGGGATAATTTTATCTGACGGAATAAAGAAACCACTCGTTGAATATAACCCTGAAAATTATATAAAAAGCTATGAGAAATATTTCAACATAGACTTTAATGACAATGTATATTACCGTCAAGAAAGACAGAATTTGAAAAATTCAAATCTGAATCAAGCTTCAGAAATATTAAATTCAAAATTCAACGTTACTAATGACTATGCAAAAAATCTCCTAAAATATGGAACACAAGTTCACGTTAATGACGAACGAGGGCCTGTTTGCAATGCTCGAAAGGTAACTTATCATACTTATTTAGACAGTCTTGCGACTAAAAAAATAGAAGGTTTTCAAACTACAACCTACAGAAAAAAATCATCTCAAACAGAAAAAATAGTAAACAACAGTAAAAACTATATTTCTGAAATGGTTTTTTTTTACAATAAGTTCAATCTAATAGACAGTATCATAACAACCACAAATTCTAAAGGGGTAATCACAAACGAAAAGAATGTTTATATTTATCAAAAAGATTGTTTTTCAATTATAAATGTAGATAAGTTTGAAAGCAGATTGTCAATGAAATATCAGCTTAATTCAAAGCAACAATGCACCAGTTTAAAAAACATGAATGAATCAGGTTTAGTTTTAAGCGAAACATTTTATAAATATGATGGGCGTGGCAGACTTGTACAATCAATAACAGACAAGCACAAGACGATATATTTATATAAAGATCTGAGTTCAAAAACTCTTAGTAGTATAAAATTTTATGACGATGAAATTTTATTCGCAGATAATACATATTATGATAAAGATGGCTATTACTATATTCAAAGTGAACATAATGGAAAATTATCACATCTTTCACTTATAAAAAGCAAAAATGGATGTCCAGAATTAGTTTACAACTATGATGGAAATAAAAAATTTATAAATATGTATAAGTATATATATGAATAAAAAAACGATCTAATGAATCCGCTAATCCAACACATAGAAAAATTTCTTTCCCTGACTTCAGAAGAAGCAACAGTCACACTTTCTTATTTCCAAACGGAAAATTTCAAGAAGAAAGAAATCCTTTTAGGCGAAGGACAAATCTGCAACAAGCAATATTTTATCCTCAAAGGATGCATTCGGTTTTATATCAACAATTCAAAAGGCGTGGAACAGACGATGCAATTTGGTATTGAAAATTGGTGGATTACAGACTATTTAAGCTTTCAATACCAAACTCCGACGCGCTTCAACATCCAAGCTATTGAAAATATTGAAGTACTTTCTATTGATAGAAAATCATTCGACGAACTTTTAGAGCGAGTTCCGAAGCTTGAAAAATACTTCAGATTGGTTATCCAAAAATCATTCGGCGCTTCGCAAGTACGAATTGCTTATCTTTTTACAATGTCTGCCGAAGAGCGTTTTCATCATATGAATAACATGTTTCCTGAGTTTATTCAGCGCGTTCCACAATACATGGTGGCTTCCTATTTAGATTTTTCTCCCGAATTCATGAGCAAGATTCGCGCTGGAAAAGTGTGATTTCATTTCTTGAAGTACTTCAAGTTTTTTAAAAAGCTTATGTCGCAACTTTGTAATGAACTTAAAAAACACATTACAATGAGCACAAGAATAAAAATTTTCCAGACACAACCAGAAGCTTATAAAGCATTATTCGGTTTAGAAAAATACATTAATGGTACAACATTAACTCCAACACACAAAGAGTTGATTAAAATGAGGGCTTCGCAAATCAACGGATGTGCATTTTGTATCAATATGCATACGACTGATGCCAGAAAACAAGGCGAAACCGAACAAAGAATTTATCTTTTAAATGCTTGGAGAGAAACAAAACTTTACACAGAAGAAGAAAGAGTAATTCTTGAAATGACCGAAGAAATTACACTGATTCAAAAAAATGGCTTGTCAGACGCTACTTACGCTAAAGCAAAAGAAGTATTTGAAGACGATTATATCGGACATATAATAATGATGATCACGATTATCAACGCTTGGAACCGAATCGGAATCGCGACAGAATTAACTGTCGGCTAAATTGTAAAACCATCTTTTCAGATGGTTTTTTTATGCAAAATAATTAAATTCAAAAATATTTAAAGTAATATTGCCGTTCGTCCGTCTTCCTATTTATGAATGCAGACGTAACATCAAATATGAGCGACAATTCAAAAAATACGATTTCAAATACCATTTCCAAATTCGGAAAAGGCTTGACTTCCTTCATCCGTGGAAAGGTCAGCAGTTCTGAAGATGCCGAAGATATCGCGCAGGAAGTCTGGTATCAGCTGAGTAATTTTTCGAATATTGACGACATTGAAAGTATCAGCGGTTGGCTTTACCAGGTCGCCAGAAATAAAATCACTGATTTGTATCGGAAGAAAAAGCCAGAACCGTTAGAAGATTATTCATATGAAAATGATGAAGGCGAGTTTTCTTTTAAGGAAATTTTGCTTTTGGATGATTCTGAAAATCCAGATCTGGCACTTTTTAAAGAATTATTTTGGTCAGAATTGCTAAAAGCTTTGGAAGAATTGCCCGAAAATCAGAAGCAGGTTTTTATCTTAAATGAAATTGAGGATTTTACCTTGCAGGAAATTGCCGATCAAACCAATGAAAATCTCAAGACAATCATCAGCCGAAAAGGATATGCCGTGAAGTATTTGAGAAAGAAACTGAATTATTTATATCAAGAATTAAATTATTAAAACTATAAAAATGGAAAGACCGATCAGAAACAACAGAAGAAGAAAACCTTTCTTTTTATTCATAATTGCTGGAATTTTTATTCTGGGCGCTGTCATAATGCTTTTGTGGAACGCAATTCTTCCGGATGTTTTGGGAGTTGCTGCAGTAAATTATTGGCAGGCTTTAGGATTATTAGCGCTCTCAAGAATACTTTTTGGAGGTTTTAAATTCGGACCAAGAGGAAATAGAGGCAGTTTTGGCAATCCAAGATTCAAGGAAAAATTTATGAATATGTCACGAGAAGAACGAATCGACTTTCGAAATCAATGGAAAGAGCGATTTCATAGAAGAAAAGATAACTTATAAAATAACGAAACCATCAGTGAAAGCTGGTGGTTTTTTGTTTTAGGAAACTTTGACCGCAGATTCGCAGATTTCTAATTTCCAGTAGTAAAGAAAAAATCTGCGAATCTGCGGTATTTTTTTTTCGAAGTTAAAGTAAAATCAAATTACAAACGTCTTCCTAAATATAGAAGAAATGCAAATTAGAGGCTTTCAAAAAAAAGTAAAATAATTTAAAGTAAAATCTAAAAGCAAACGTCTTCCTAAATATAGAAGAAAATGCAAATAGAAGCTTTCAAAAAAAAGTAAAATAATTTAAAGTAAAATCTAAAAGCAAACGTCTTCCTAAATAAATAACAAATACTAAAAATAAAAAACATGAAATCTATTTTAAAATCAATCGCAGTCGGAATCTTAATTGGAGCATTGGCATTTTTTGCTTTCAAATTAATAATCACCTTTTTCATCATCGGGGCAATAATGAGCCTTTTTGCCAGAAGAAGATTCTCACGACAAGGATTTGGTCCAGGCAGATTCGGCGGGCCACGTTTCGCTTTCGCAGATAAAATCAGAAATATGGACGAAGAAGAATACAATGCTTTCAAGTCAAATTTTGAAAACCGAGGCTGTGATCGCCGCAACCAAACGAAAAATAAAGAAACAAAATAATTTAAACACAAAAACATCATGAGAAGAAAACCTAAATTTTTACTGGCTTTCGCCGTTGCAATAATCACTTTCGGAAGCTTAAAAGCTTTTGTTCCAAAAGAATTTCAAGAGCACAATCACTGCAGACCTACAGAAAGTTGCGGTGGAAACTTTGAAAATCACAATCACGGGCCACATTTCTCCCACGAAAAAGAAACTAGAAATGAAATTAATAACAATTTAAATCAAGAAAAATAATATGTACAAAAATCAAAATAGAACAGAATTTGCACAAAACTGTGGTCCTGCACAAAATAGAAAAGATCATTTCGTAAGATTTATGAACTACAAATTGCAACAAAAGCAAGATTTCAAAAGGCCAAAATACAACGTTCCTTTAAATATCATTGAAACTGAAGAGGAATTTGAAATTCATGTATTTGCAACGGGATTTTCTAGAGAAGATATAAAAATCACAGTGACAGATGATATTCTTTATATCAAAGGCAAAAAAGAAATCGACGAAGAAAATGCTCCAAATTTCAGCAGACAAGAATTTCCAATCAAGAATTTTGAAAGAACTTTATCTTTAAATCGAAGCGCCGATGCAGAAAACATTACAGCTTCCAGCGAAAACGGAATTTTGATCATCAAACTTCCTAAAGCAAAAAAACAGATTATCGAAGTAAAATAATCTGAATTTATTCCAAAAAAAAAGCATCAGCGTTGGCTGATGCTTTTTTTTATAAAAGTAAATCTTACTTAAAAACTTCTTCTTTTTCGCCATCAAAACTGGCAAAAACCATACTTGGATGTGAATCCTGATGGAAAATAGTTCCGTCTTTGTCAATGGCAATTGCTCCGGCAAAACCATCGAAAGGTTTTAATTCGCTGAACGTTTTTTCAAAAGCTTCTTTCAAAGAAAATCCGTCAGTTACGCGCGTTACAATTTTTGCAGCAACAGCACCGCTTACGATATCCTCTCCTACTCCGGTCAAACTTACGCCGCAAAATTCATTGGCATAATTTCCTGCAACAGTTGCAGAATCTGAAATTCGTCCTGGAATTTCAAAACCTTTTCCGCCAGTTGAAGTCGCGACCGCAATTTTTCCTTCTTTGTCTAAAGCAACACAACCTACAGTTCCTGTTCCGGCAGAAGCTAATTTTGCTTCATATTCTGAACGCCTTTGCGGGATTTCCGTAGAAAAAACTTCAAAACCATGTTTTCTCGCAAAGTTGGTAGCACCGCTTCCGCCTAAAACTTTATCGTCAAAATCTAGTAAAACCTTTGCAACTTGCACTGGATTTTTCACTTCTTCGATATTGATAACGCCGCTCATTTTATGTGTGAAGCCATCCATTAACGAAGCGCTCATCCTGATGTTTCCGTCACTTTGAATTTGAGAACCAATTCCAGCATTGAATAATTCATCATCTTCCAATTGCGAAACTGCATAAACTACCGTTTCTAAAGCTGTATGCGTTTTCAAAAATTCATACGAATCTTTCACAATTCGCAACAAAGCATTTTGCTTGGCTACTTTTGTTTCGTGATTTGTGGAAGATTCAGAGAAAAATCCTCCGTGGATTATTATTTTCATTTTACTGCTTCTTGATTTTTTTGCAAAAGATCCACTTCATATTGCGAAGATTGAATGTGCATTTTATTAGTTTTCAAATCATAAGTATCGTATTTACTCATCACGTGAACCACTAAATTATTGATAGAAACTGGCTGTCCTAATTCAACTTGCGTCAAATTGGTGTCTTTGATTTGCCTGCCGTCGACTAAAATTACCAGCCCTGAACCGATAGCTTCCATGCGATCTCCAACAATCAGCAAACCTGTATCTTCTCCCAAACCGATTCCCAAAACCTTCGGATTTCCAACAACTGCTTGGAATAATCTGCCGATTCTTCCTCTTTGAACAAAATGCGTATCGATAATTACATCATCAATCAAGCCTAAACCGCTCGTGATTTTCACTTCGCCTTTCAGCATCGCTTCAGAACTGCTTCCTTGATAAATCATATTATTTGACGCTGCGGCAGCTCCGGCTGAAGTTCCCGCATAAACAAAATCTTCGTTTTGGTATTTGTCTAAAATCAAGTCGTGAAATTCAGTTCCGCCTAATATTGAAGTCAATCGAAGTTGATCTCC
Source organism: Flavobacteriaceae bacterium PS02334 (assembly GCA_029959295.1). Lineage (GTDB taxonomy): Bacteria > Bacteroidota > Bacteroidia > Flavobacteriales > Flavobacteriaceae > Flavobacterium. Next base: position 10,203 of record JASCOH010000007.1, read on the forward strand.
GCCCGTAAACATGACAACATCTGCGGCTTTAATTCTCGCTAAAACTTCAGGATCAGTCGCCTGTTCGCGCTTTTCAATATATAAAACATCGACATTTGTAGCATTCAAATACTGCAAAGCCTTGACATATTCTGGTCCTACTTCTCTAGGGATTTTTGAAGCCGTCGTAACCACTTCAATTCTAGAATTTTCTTTGTGTTTTGATTCCATGATCAGTCGCTTCAAAATTCCTGTTTCGAAGAAATTCAAATTGTTAGCAACATTCGCGTCAAAACTGGCCTCTGTAAAACTTCCTTTATCTACAGCACCTCCGATGATCATTAACTTTCCTTGTATATTCATTTTAATTGGTATGTGAATTCGGTAAAAATAACCAAAAACTTAAAACAGGAGTAAAAAATACACACTTAATATTAAGTTTTTGTAAATAAATCTGAGAATACGCTATTTTTAAGATAATTAAAGAAAATATATAATTTATTTTCAAAAAATATTATCCAACATTACTCATATTATATTTTTTTTAACTAATTTTCTGAAATATATTCAGTTAATTTTCCAATCTCAAAAATTCACTAAATAATACTTTGATAATCATACACTTAAAAACAAAATACAAATACTAACCCATCCTTTTATGAAGATTTTAAAAATACAAGCCTTGCGCGGTCCTAACATTTGGAGCGTTCAGAGAAAGAAATTAATCCAGATGCGTTTGGATTTGGAAGAAATGGAGCAATTTCCAACCAATAAAATTGATGGTTTTGGGGAAAGAATTCAGGCGATGTTTCCCACAATGTATGAACATCGCTGTTCAGAAGGTGTTCCGGGAGGATTTTTCTCAAGAATTGAAAGAGGAACTTGGATGGGACACGTCATCGAACATATTGCTTTAGAAATTCAGACTTTGGCCGGAATGGAAACTGGCTTTGGAAGAACTCGTGAAACAAAAACTTCAGGCATATATAATGTAGTGTTTAGTTATACGGAAGAAAATGTCGGACTTTTTGCTGCAGAATCTGCCGTTGCCATTGCAGAAGCTTTAATTGCCGGAACCGATTATGACTTGGAAGGAGATATCCAGAAAATGCGTGAAATTAGAGAGCGCGTTCGCCTCGGACCAAGTACGGGAAGTATTGTGGAAGAAGCAGTTGCGAGAGATATTCCTTGGATTCGACTGGGAACAAATTCACTCGTACAATTAGGCTACGGAATTAATCAAGTGCGCTTTCAAGCAACAATGACTGCCAAAACAAGTAGCATTGCCGTGGATATTGCCTGCAATAAAGAAGAAACAAAACGAATGTTGAGCAATGCTTCGATTCCTGTTGCCGGTGGCGATATTTGTGTGGATGACGAAGGTTTGGAAGCAACAATTAAAAAAATTGGTTTCCCGATTGTGATAAAACCTTTGGATGGAAATCATGGAAAAGGCGCTTCTATCAATGTAATGAATTTGGAAGACGCAAAAGAAGGACTGATTTATGCCCAAAAATATAGCCGTCGCGTAATCGTAGAAAAATTTATAACCGGATTTGATTTCAGGGTTTTGGTTATCGATAATAAAATTGTTGCCGCAGCGCAAAGGGTTCCGGCTCACGTAAAAGGAAATGGAACAAATACGATTCAAGAATTAATTGACACAGAAAATTTAGATCCAAGAAGAGGTTACGGACATGAAAATGTCTTGACGGAAATCACTGTTGATCGCGATACGACCGATTTGCTGTCAAAAATGAATTATACTTTGGAAACTGTTCCAAGAAAAGGTGAAATTGTTTACTTGAAATCAACTGCAAATTTAAGTACGGGCGGGACTTCTGTAGATGTAACTGATATGATGCATCCTGAAAATATCTTTTTATCGGAAAGAATTTCTCGCGTTATTGGTCTTGACATCTGCGGTATTGATATCATGGCAGAAAATTTGACACAGCCTTTGAATGAAAATGGCGGCGTTATTTTAGAAGTAAATGCTGCGCCTGGTTTCAGAATGCACTTGGCTCCTTCGGAAGGTTTGCCAAGAAATGTCGCGGCACCGGTAATTGACATGCTTTATCCTCCTGGAAAACCAAGCAGAATTCCGATTATTGCGGTTACTGGAACAAATGGAAAAACCACCACTACTCGACTTTTGGCTCATATTGTAAAAAACAACGGCTATAAAGTTGGCTTCACGACTTCGGACGGAATTTACATCCAAAACCACATGCTGGAAAAAGGTGACACGACCGGGCCAGTAAGTACTGAATATATTTTGAAAGATCCAACGGTAGAATTTGCTGTTTTGGAAACGGCGCGCGGTGGAATTCTTCGTTCAGGTTTGGGATTCAGCCGTTGTGATATTGGAATTATTACGAATATTTCTGCAGATCATTTGGGCTTAAACGACATCGATACTTTGTCTGATTTGGCAAAAGTAAAAAAGACAGTTGTTCGAAGCGTGAAAAAAGACGGTTGGGCGGTTTTAAATGCTGACGATGCAGAATGTATAAAAATTGCAGGCGATTTAGATTGTAATGTCGCTTTTTTCAGCATGGATGAAGAAAATCCGTTAATTAAAAAATTAGGAAAGGAAGGAAAAATCGTAGCTGTTTATGAAAACGGATACATTACGATCAAAAAAGGCGACTGGAAAATCAGAGTAGAAAGAGCGACTCATGTGCCGCTGACTTTGGGTGGAAAAGCGAAATTTATGATTGCGAATGTTTTGGCGGCGACTTTGGCTTCGTATTTATATGGTTTCAAAACTGAAGATATCAGCTTGTCACTTCAGACTTTTATTCCTAGTGTGGCGCAGACTCCAGGAAGAATGAACATTTTTGATTTCAAAAAATTTAAAGTATTGATTGATTTTGCTCATAATCCAGCGGGTTATATGGCTGTGGAAGATTATTTGAACAATGTGGAAGCGACAAAAAAAATCGGAATTATTGCCGGAGTTGGCGACAGACGCGATGAAGATATTAAAGAATGTGGGATGATTGCCGGAAGAATGTTTGACCATATTATCATCCGCCAAGAAAAATATTTAAGAGGAAGAACTGAACAAGAAATCATCAATCTAATTTTGGAAGGAATCGAATCTTCTGGTCGAGATATTACTTATGAAATTATTCCGAAGGAAACCGAAGCGATTCGTCATGCAATAAATAGCGCCGAAGAAGGTTCATTTATTACGGCTTTGAGTGATGTTGTAACCAATGCGATTGACATCGTGCAGCTATATTTGGATAAAGAAAATGAGGAAACTCTGAATTAGTACATTTTATAAAATGAAAAAGGGCAATTTAAAATTGCCCTTTTTTTATGTCTTTAACTTTTTCTTTCTCGCTGCAGGAAATAAAACGTTGTTCAAAATCAAGCGATAGCCTGGTGAATTTGGATGCAAGTCTAAAACTGTCGGCGCATCGCCCACTCGATGCTGATAATCCTCGGGATCATGGCCTCCAAAAAATGTAAACATTCCTTTTCCTTTTGTTCCGTGAATGTATCTTGCTTCGTTGTTCACTTTATTTTCACCCATGACCAAAACATTTGATTTGATTCTTTGGCTGTCAAATGAAGTGGTTTGTCCCATGAAACCTTTTACTAATTGCGTATGATTTTGGCAAAGCATGCTCGGAATCGGGTCCCATTTTGCAGAATAATCCATTAAAGTGAAATAATCTTTTTCAGGCATGATGTTTCTTTTCTGCGTCATATCAATATCTGAAAATTCATAAACCACTGGATTTCTTTCTAAAATATAATCTTTGAAAGCAAAACTGCTGTTGTAATCAATTTTTGCCTGGTAATTTCCATCGCTTTCGTCACCATCAAACATTGGTTCGCAAATATCAACGCCTTCCGCAGCTAAAGCAATGTCAAAACTATCCGTTGCAGAGCACATCGCAAACATGAAGCCACCTCCGATTACAAAATCTCTGATTTTTTTTGCTACCGCTAATTTTTCTTCGGAAACTTTACTATAGCCTAATTTCTTCGCCAAAACTTCTGCTTCCTTTTTTTGCTCAATATACCAAGGCGCATTTCTGTAAGCTCCGAAGAATTTTCCATATTGTCCCGTGAAATCTTCGTGGTGCAAATGCAACCAATCGTATAAAAGCAATCCATCCGATAAAACTTCCTCATCATAAATCGGCGTAAAAGGAATTTCGGCATACGTCAGAACCAAAGTTACGGCGTCATCCCAAGGCTGTTTTCCTTTGGGAGTATAAACTGCTATTTTTGGTGCTTTTTCTAAAACAACTGTTTCCATATTTTGTGAAGGAGCGCTGATTTCGTCTAAAATAGAATTCGCTTGACTATCTGACAAAAGCTCAAAACTTACGCCTCGAATTTGGCATTCCTTTCTGATTTCTGGAGCATCTGGCAAAAGAAACGAACCTCCTCGGTAATTCAAAAGCCAGCTTACTTTAAATTGTTTATCTAAAGACCAATACGTAATTCCGTAGGCTTTTAAGTGATTTTGCTGTGTAGTTTCATCCATTGGAAGCAAAATAAAAGAAGCCCACGACGGAATCGAAATCAAGAAAAATAAAAATATGTAGGATAATTTTTTACGCATTCTAAATTTTTTTAAGCTCTGCAAGTATACAAGTATACGAGGCTTTGTCAAAGATAACGGTTTTTAAGAAAGTAAATTATAAAAAGTTAGACGTGAATAGCACAAATATATACAACAACAATTAGACTCGTAAATTTAATTTGACCTATATAAAAATTCAATTGGATAAAATTGCCATAATTAATTCTATTATCGTAATATTGCAATATTAAATTAAACTTTATGGGAGCTTCTAAGACAGAACACTTTACAGAGCAACAAAATCAAATTGCTACAATTGCAAAAGCATTGGGACATCCTGCAAGAGTGGCTATTATAGAATATTTGATGAGCGTGGATACTTGTATTTGCGGCGATATTGTGAATGAATTGCCTTTGGCACAGCCCACAGTTTCGCAACATTTAAAAGAACTGAAAAATGCAGGCTTGATAAAAGGCAGCATTGAAGGAAATGCTATTTGTTACTGCATTGACGAAAATACATTTGAAATTCTTAAAAATTATTTCTCAATGATTATTACCAAAGCGAATAAACAAGAATGCTGTTAGCATTTTTTAACTAAAATATATCGCAATATTGCAATAACCAAATAAAATTAAAATTATGAAATTATCTCAAATCAAGGAGATTCTCCAAAATTTAGAAAATGTAGCATTTCAATTGGAAGACGGAACTTTTGTGCCAGAACATTTTCATGTTACTGAAATTGGCCAAATTGCTAAAAATTTTATCGATTGTGGCGGCACAATTCGTACTGAAAAAACAGTCAATTTTCAATTGTGGAATGCTGACGATTTTGAACATCGCTTAAAACCACGAAAATTACTGAATATTATTAAACTTTCAGAAGACAAGCTGGGCATTGAAGATTCAGAAATCGAAGTAGAATATCAGTCTGAAACCATTGGAAAATATGATTTAGAATTTAATGGAAAGATATTCATTCTGAAAAACAAAACAACAGCTTGCTTGGCGCAGGATGCTTGCGGTATTTCTGAAAACAAAGCAACTAAAGAATCTTCTGAGTGTACTCCAAATTCTGGATGCTGTTAAAAACTTAACCTAATTATTATGTATCCAAAATTATCAGATACCGTAAAAAATTTATTAAAAATTCAAAAAATCGACGAAGGCCGAAAAGACATTCTAAAACCATTCATCGATTATGTCCAACAAAAAATTGACACAAAGTCCTCAATAAACATCAATTTTATTTGCACCCACAATTCGCGCAGAAGCCATTTGTGCCAAATTTGGGCGCAATCTGCTGCCAATTTCTACGACATCAATAATGTGAATTGTTTTTCTGGAGGCACTGAAGAAACGGCATTGTTTCCAAAAATTGCTGCAACTTTACAAGAACAAGGTTTTGAAATTGAGAAAATTTCAAATGAATCTAATCCTGTTTACGCTATCAAATTTAGTAAAAATTCACTTCCAATTATTGGCTTTTCAAAAAAATACAATCATTTTTTTAATCCAGCTTCTGAATTTGTGGCAATCATGACTTGTTCCCAAGCTGACGGAGGCTGTCCGTTTATTGCTGGTGCAGAAAAGCGCATTCCGATTACTTATGAAGATCCAAAAATTTCAGATGGATCACCAAATCAAAGTGAGGTTTATGCCAATCGAAGCTTAGAAATAGCCACTGAAATGTTTTATGTTTTCTCTCAAATAAAAAATAATTGATGCAACCAAAATTGAAATTTTTAGACCGATACTTAACGCTTTGGATATTTTTAGCAATGGCAATTGGGATTGGATTGGGCCATTTATTTCCGAAAATATCTGATGTCACTAACAAGTTATCCGTTGGAACCACTAATATGCCTCTCGCCATCGGACTGATTTTAATGATGTATCCGCCGTTGGCAAAAGTTAATTATTCCTTGCTTCCGTTAGCTTTCAAAGACAAAAAAATCATAAGCCTTTCATTACTATTGAACTGGGTTGTTGGTCCCGTTTTAATGTTTGCATTAGCAATTTTGTTTTTAAGAAACGAGCCGGACTACATGATTGGCTTGATTTTGATTGGCTTGGCGCGTTGCATCGCAATGGTTATAGTTTGGAATGACTTGGCGAAAGGCAATAGAGAATACGCCGCAGTTTTAATTGCTTTGAACAGTATCTTTCAAGTATTTACGTATAGCTTTTTTGTCTGGTTCTTTATAAATTTTCTTCCAAAGCAATTAGGCTTAGCCTCTTTCGACATTAATGTTTCGATGAGAGATGTTACAGAAAGCGTCTTGATTTATTTAGGAATTCCTTTTGCAGCAGGATTTTTAACACGTTATTTTTTAGTGCGGTTTAGAGGAATTGAATGGTATAATCGAAGGTTTATTACAAAAATTTCTCCTGTTACTTTATACGCATTGCTGTTTACTATTGTTTTAATGTTCAGTTTAAAAGGTGATAAAATTGTTGAATTGCCGCTGGACGTCATAAAGGTAGCCGTTCCATTAATTATCTATTTTGTGATAATGTTTTTGTTGAGCTTTTTTATGAACAAATCACTTCAAGTTCCTTACGATAAAAATGCGTCTATAGCTTTCACAGCAACTGGAAATAATTTTGAGTTGGCAATTGCTGTTTCAATTGCTGTTTTCGGAATTCATTCGCCACAAGCATTTGTAGGTGTAATTGGTCCGTTGGTGGAAGTTCCAGTTTTAATTTTATTGGTAAAAATTAGTCTATGGTTAAAGACAAAGTATTACTCCTAACTAAAAAAAATCCGCACGAAGCGGATTTTCTAATTTTTTCAATCTGTAAATTTTAAATCACTCCATTAAAACGGAACATCGCTATCGTCGTCAATACTATTCATATTGCTTCCGAAAGCATCGTTTGCCGAAGGAAGATTTTTTGTCAAGAACGGCGCATCCATATTCATTTTTGAAGGAAGATCATCAAAAGAAGTTCCGTATTCATCAAGGTTGTCGAACTTACCGAGATTTCCAATAAACTTCAAACGCACGTTTTCCAAACTACCATTTCTGTGTTTTGCGATGATAAATTCGGCCTGGCCTTCAGTTGGCGAATGCTCATCATCATCCCATTCATCAATTTTATAATATTCAGGACGATAGATAAACGAAACGATATCGGCATCCTGCTCAATCGCTCCAGATTCACGAAGGTCAGAAAGCAAAGGCCTTTTGCTGGATCCACGTGTTTCCACCGCACGAGAAAGTTGAGAAAGTGCAATCACCGGAACGTTCAGCTCTTTTGCCAAAGCTTTTAAGTTTCGAGAAATTGTCGAGATTTCTTGTTCACGGTTTCCTCCACCTTTTCCATTTCCACCGGCTGTCATTAACTGAAGGTAATCTACAATAATCAATCGAATTCCGTATTGTGACGCCAAACGTCTTGCCTTTGCACGCAAATCGAAAATCGAAAGCGACGGCGTATCGTCAATATATAAAGGTGCTTTTTCTAAATTTTTTACTTTAATACTCAGTTGCTCCCACTCGTGTTTTTCTAATTTCCCAGTACGTAATTTTTCAGAAGAAAGTCCGGTTTCAGAAGAAATCAAACGCGTGATCAGCTGAACAGAAGACATCTCCAGAGAGAAAAGTGCCACCGCGTGGCCAAAATCGATAGAAATATTTCTGGCCATAGAAAGTACGAACGCCGTTTTACCCATACCAGGACGTGCCGCGATAATAATTAAATCGGAAGGTTGCCATCCTGACGTAATTTTATCCAATTTTTCAAAACCGGTGGCAACACCGCTCAAGCCTTCTTTTCCTGCAATTTCTTCAATTCTCTTTTTTGCCTGAATCACCAAACTTTGTGCAGTTTCAGAACTACGCTTTATATTTCCTTGTGTAACTTCGTATAATTTCGATTCGGCTTTGTCGAGCAAATCAAATACATCCGTTGACTCATCATACGATTCTTCGATAATTTCCGAAGAAATTTTAATCAAACTTCTTTGGATAAACTTCTGAAGAATAATCCTCGAGTGAAATTCAATATGCGCCGAAGACGAAATTTTTTGCGTCAGCTGAATCAGGTAAAAATCACCTCCAGCCAAATCTAATTTTGCAGTTCTCCGCAACTGAGCCGAAACTGTTAATAAGTCGACCGGTTGTGAATCGTTGAAAAGTGTAACAATTGCTTCAAAAATGTGTTTGTGTGCTTCTTTGTAAAATGCGTCGGGCTGAAGAATATCGATAACCTCGTCTACCCCTTTTTTATCAATCATCATCGCGCCTAAAACTGCCTCCTCCAAATCGAGCGCTTGTGGCGGGAGTTTTCCTTTTTCGAGATTGATTATTGTAGTTTTATCTACTCTAACCGGGTTTATATTCTTGAGATTTTCCATAGTGCGAATGTAGCTAAAAATTAAAAAAAATAGTTCTTGACTTGTTAGCTAGTTTTGTTTATAAGTATTGATTTTGTGTTGATAACCAAAAAAAAATCCGAAACCACGGGGCTTCGGATTTAGTATCTGTTCTGTAAGATTTACTCTTTAAATTCGCCCATTTTGCTGTATTTGTCCATTCTTTGGGACACTAAATCAGCTGTTGATAAGTCTTTTAATTCGTTGAATCCCTTTAAGATATATTTTTCTACTGCTGAAAAAGCAGTTTCTCTGTCATAATGCGCTCCGCCAAGTGGTTCTGGAATGATATCGTCGATCAGCTTTTGCTTTTTCATATCAAAAGAAGTCAATTTCAATGCTTCAGCCGCTTGCTCTTTATATTCCCAGCTTCTCCATAAAATTGAAGAACAAGATTCAGGAGAAATTACAGAATACCAAGTATTTTCCATCATGTAAACTTTGTCTCCAACACCTATTCCTAATGCGCCACCAGAAGCTCCTTCACCAACAATTACTGTGATAATCGGCACTTTCAAGCACATCATTTCAAAGATATTTCTCGCGATAGCTTCTCCTTGCCCTCTTTCTTCTGCTTCCAAACCTGGATATGCTCCCGGAGTATCTACCAAAGTCACTACAGGAATTCCAAATTTCTCTGCCATTTTCATTAAACGCAAAGCTTTACGGTAGCCTTCAGGATTTGCCATACCAAAATTGCGGTATTGGCGTGTTTTAGTATTGTATCCTTTTTGCTGGCCAACAATCATGAAAGACTGTCCGCCAATTTTACCCAATCCGCCAATCATCGCCTTGTCATCTTTGAAACCTCTGTCGCCAAAAAGTTCTAAGAACGTGTCGCCACAAAGTGCGCGAACGTGATCCATCGTGTAAGGCCTGCTTGGGTGTCTTGACAGCTGAACGCGTTGCCAAGCTGTTAAGTTTTTATATATGTTTTTCTTAGTTTCTTCTAGTTTTTTCTCGATTTGCTTGCAAGTATTTGAAACGTCGATGTCTGATTCTTGCCCAATTACTTGGCATTTGTCCAACTGGTCTTCAAGTTCTTTAATCGGAAGCTCAAAATCTAAATATTCCATAGGATTTGTGCATTAGTGGTTTTAGTTCGAAATGCAAAGATAAAACTTAATTTTAGAATTAAGATTGCAGATCTCAGTTTTATGAGAGTTGCAGTCTCTTTTTTTCGTGTTATTTACAACACAGATTTCACAAATTTCAAGGATTTTTTGAAATTGATTCTTAAAATTAGTGTTGTACCTTTTTAGGCTTCTTATAATTTTTCAGAATTCCGTTTAAAATTACGGTCATTAATATAATTACCGCGCCGATGTAAAAAGCAGGACTCATTTTTTCTTTTTCTCCGAGGATGAAATAGGCAAGAATGATTCCATAAACAGGTTCCATATTTGTGGTCAGCATAACCGTGTAAGGCGTTAATTTTTTCATCACATTAACCGAAGCTGTGAAAGCATACGCAGTACAAATAGAGGAAAGCAAAATAATCAAAATCCAGTCGTCTCCTGAAATTTCGAAGAATTCCGGCGTAAATGTTCTTTCGTAAAAAAGATAGCCTGTGATTAAAATTACGCCTGCAAAAAACTCATAAAGCGTGATTACCGACGGATCATATTTTTGAATCAATTTCCCATTGAAAAGCGTAAAAGTAACGCCTAAAAAAACAGATAAAAGTGCGTAAAGCATTCCTTCTAAATATTGTCCTTCGACTTGCATGATCATCAAAAGACCGCCGATTATGATCAATCCGAAGAAAACTTCATACCAAAGCATCTTCCTGTTAAAGAAAATAGGTTCTAAAATTGACGCAAAAAAAGCTCCGGTAGAAAAAACGGCAAGCGTTATCGATACGTTTGAAACATTTATCGCCTTGAAAAAAAACAGCCAATGCAGTGCGATTAAAAATCCTACGCCAATTAAATGCGCAAATGATTTCACGGGAAGTTTCCATGGTTTCTTTATAATCAAGACATACAAAAGCATGAAAATTCCAGCAATCAGCATTCGGTACCAAACCAAGGAAGCCTCTTTGACGGTAATTAAATCACCCAAAACAGCAGTAAATCCCCAAATAAAAACGATCAGATGGAGATTTAAATAGCTTTTCAGCAAATTACCTTTTTGCATTTCGAAGAAGATAAATAGCTAAAATTCCGAATACGAAGTTAGGAAGCCAAACGGCTACAAGGGGCGAAATACTTGACTTTTCAGCCAATGTTCCGAAGATTTTATCAAAGAAAATAAAGGTAAACGCAAGTCCGATTCCGATGGCAAGATTCATTCCCATTCCGCCTCTTCTTTTCATAGCAGAAACGGCAACTGCAATTACAGTTAAAATAAAAGCAGAAACTGGCAAGCTGTATTTTCTATATAAAACCACCAAATACATGTCGATATTTGATGAACCGCGTTCTCTTTCTTTATCAATAAATTCATTTAATTCGCCCAGAGTCAAGGTTTCAGCAATGTAAATTACCGGCGTCAAATCTTCTAAATCAAATTTAAAAACCGTGTCTTTTTTCTGAGCCGTTTCAAGCGTATCATCTAAGTCGCCGACTGTTCTTTTGGTGTAATTAAACATGGTATATGTACTGTCTGCAGGATTCCATTTTAAACGATCGGCAGTAATGATAAACTCCAGCTTTTCATTCTTGAATTTCTTCAACGAGAAGTCAAAAGCCATTTTTGAAACCGTATTAAAATTGCTTACATATATAAATTCGCCAGGACTGATTTCTCGATAAACATTACTCGTTTCACGGGTCTGCTTGTTGTTTTTCATATACGTATAACGAAAATTATTGTAGACCTGACTCGATTTTGGAACTACGAAAAAGCCTAAAAGCAAAGCCAAAATTGAAATAATTGTCGCTCCGACCATAAACGGACGCAAGAATCTCGTGAACGAAATTCCGGAACTTAATATGGCGATGATTTCTGTGTTGTTTGCTAATTTTGAGGTAAACCAAATTACGGACAAAAACAAAAATATAGGAAAAAGCAGGTTGGCAAAATACACCGTAAAGTTCAAGTAATAGTAAGCTACTTCCCAAAAAGGAACTTTATTCGCCAAAATTTTATTGATCTTTTCTGAAACGTCAATAACGATCGCGATGGGTATAAATAAAAATAACATCACAAAAAATGTGGCCAGATATCGCTTTAAGATGTACTTGTCTATTATTTTCATTTTTGGGTAAAGGGTTTTGGGTAAAGGTTCAAGTGTTGAACTGAACTTATTACCTAAATTTATAACTTATAACCTATTGTCCATCTGTTTAACCATCATTTCTTTCCAAACACGGAAATCTCCGGCCAAGATATGTTTTCTGGCTTCGCGAACCAACCACATATAAAATCCTAAATTGTGGATTGTGGCAATCTGTTTTCCAAGATATTCGTTTGCCGCAAAAAGATGTCTTAAATACGCTTTTGAATATTCTGTATCTACAAAAGTGTGTCCCATTTCGTCAATTACTGAGAAATCATCTTCCCACTTTTTATTTTTGATATTTATAGTTCCATAAGCTGTGAAAAGCATTCCGTTTCTGGCGTTTCTTGTTGGCATTACGCAGTCAAACATGTCAATTCCTAACGCAATATTCTCTAAAATATTGATTGGCGTTCCCACTCCCATTAGATATCTCGGCTTGTCTTCTGGCAAAATTGCCGTCACTACTTCGGTCATTGCATACATTTCTTCCGCTGGTTCTCCAACAGAAAGTCCGCCGATTGCATTTCCTTGAGCGCCTGCATTTGCTATATATTCTGCTGATTGCTGGCGTAAATCTTTATAAGTACTTCCTTGCACGATTGGAAAGAAAGTCTGCTCATAACCATATTTAAACGGCTGGGTTTCTAAATGCTTTATACATCTGTCCAACCAACGGTGCGTCATGTGCATGGATCTTTGCGCATAACGATAATCGCACGGATATGGCGTGCATTCGTCAAAAGCCATGATGATATCTGCTCCAATTGTGCGTTGGATTTCCATTACATTTTCTGGCGTAAAAACGTGGTAAGAACCGTCAATATGCGACTTAAACTTCACTCCTTCTTCCTTAATTTTTCTATTGGAAGAAAGCGAATAGACCTGATAACCTCCTGAATCAGTCAGAATATTTCTATCCCAATTCATGAATTTATGCAAACCTCCCGCCTTTTCCAAAATTTGGGTTTGTGGGCGAAGGTATAAATGATAAGTATTTCCTAATATGATATCTGGATTAATTTCTTCCTTCAATTCTCGCTGATGCACACCTTTAACGGAAGCAACAGTGCCGACTGGCATAAAAATTGGAGTTTCGATAACGCCGTGATCTGTAGTAATTTTTCCAGCTCTTGCCTTTGTCGCAGGATCTGTGTGTAATAAGTCAAATTTCATTCTGTTCTTTTTATCGCAATCCCGAAGTTTCGGAACGGTGGCAAAGATAATTTATTTAAGATTTATCAATTGTGATTTATGAATTTATTTAACAAGTTGAAAAATGCTATTTAAATGTAAATCATCATAAAAGATAATTTATGGTTTTTGAAGTATCTTTTCCATGTAAATAATCAGTAGAAAATTTTGTGAAACATCAGAAAAATAAGCGAAATTTCATTTTTTTTATATCTTTAGAAAAAAAAATTGCATTGCACAACAACATCTAATTATGAAACCAGAAAATTCAACAACGCCTAATAACGTAAGGCTTATACATTTACTAGACACTTTTAGAGAGAAAAACGGAGCCGAAAACAGTTATTCAAATGTAGTTTTAGAACTGTTGCAGGGCAATTCATTTTTGCTTTTGCCATCTGTAAACGAAGATAAATCAGAAGGTTGGAAAACAATCGAAAAAGAGCAGGCACTAAAAATAACCAGCATTTTCGACATGGACGGAATGAAGATTTTAGGCGCTTTTACTGATGACGAAGCGCTTTTGGGCTGGGCAAAGAGAGAAACGCAATATACGGCGCTTCCTTCAAAAGACGTTCTTGACATGTGCGAAGCCAATGGAATTAGCTGCATAATAATCAATAGCGGGAAGCCAAATATGTTTGTTCTGGAACGCAATCGAGATAATGTCAAAACGCAAACTCTAAAAGAAGATACGCAAGTGCTTTTGGGAATGCCAAAAAATCCTTTGTCAAACGAGCTTGTAGACAAATTAATCGAAAGTTTTAAACAAGTTGACATCATTAATAATGTTTACCAGTATGGTCAAAGCATTGGTTCTGAATTTAATATCGTGCTGGGTTTTCGATTATCAACTTACACAGACAATGCTAAAAAAGCTTCAATGGACGCCGTACAAAATGCCTTGAAACAAGTTAAAATCGATCATGCACTTGATATTTATTTTATTGAAAATGATGGCTTTTTGAAAAGTATAGAAAACATTGACGGATCGTTGATTTATAGCAAAAAATAAATATAAAATATAGCATTAAAACTTTGGTATTCAATACAAATAAAATAGATTTGGACTAATTATTAATTTATATGAAGTCCGAATCTTTTTTATGGCTTATCACCATGCTATTTATTTCAAGACCTTTTGTAACGCTCTTTCATGAGCTTGGACATGCCATTCCTCTGCTTTTTATAACCAAAGAAAATGTAACGATTCACATCGGATCTTATGGAGAAGCTAAAAACAGTCTCAAGCTCAAGCTAGGAAAATTAGAAATAAATTTTAAATACAATTTATTTAAATATCATGGAGGATTATGCACAACAAAACATACAGACTTTACCAAAACCCAAACAATACTTTATATTGCATGTGGCCCATTTGCATCGCTAATTGTAGCTTTATTTTCATGCTTTATGGCTTATACTTTTGATTTGCCCGATTTTCTCTCCATCCTTTTTTTCGTTTTCCTGCTCTATTCTTTTTTTGATCTTATCATAAATATAATTCCCAGCAAAACTCCTATAAGATTAGATAATGGAACTTTTACTTTCAATGATGGCGAAATGATAGCAAGATGCTTAAAATCTAATCGATATTCAGAAAAATATGCAAACGCCATAAACTATTATAATGAAAAAAAATACAATGATTCGCTAAAACTTTTTAATGAATTGCTAAATGATGGTTTTATTGATGACATGATTCTTCGTTTAAAGATTTCCTGCCACCTTCAATTAAAAGAATATGAAGTAGCTCTTAAAACTTTGGAAACATTAAAATTTAAATTTACTTTTAATTCAGATGACTATTCAAATTTTGCATTCATACAGTCCCAATTTAATAACCATCTTTTAGCTTTAGAAAGCTATGATAAGTCTTTAGAAATAAATCCAAAAAATCTTTACTCTTTGAATAATAAAGGCTACACTTTAAATGTTCTGGAAAGATTTGAGGAAGCTGTAATTTATTTTGATAAAGCAATTGAAGAAAATCCGAAAATGGCTTATGCATTTAATAACAGAGGTCTTTCAAAAATTAAACTGGGACAAATTGAAGAAGGGCTTTCCGACTTAAATTATTCGCATGATTTAGATCCTGAAAATTCTTATTATTACAGAAACATCGGTATTTACCATCAAGATCGTGGCGAACTACAATTGGCTTTAGATTTTTACCATAAAAGTAAATCTCTAGATAGCGAAACCCATAACATTGATGCTTTGATTAAAGAAATTCAATCTTTATTGGCAACTTAAACGTACTCTTATTTTGTAATTATGACTAAAAAGCTGATTAAAATTTGTTTACTACTTTTATTTCTATGGTATGTTGGACATGTAACCTATATTACTATTGATGGGCTTTCTGACGAAGGAAAATCTGCAGATCTTGCCATAATTCTAGGAAGCAAAGTAAATGAAGACGGAACACTTTCAGAAAGGTTAGAAAAGAGAATGGAATGTGGGCTTCAACTTTATGAAAAAAACCGCGTTAAAAAGATCATTGTAAGCGGTGGATTTGGCAAGGAAGGATTTTATGAAGCAGATAAAATGAAAGAGTATCTGATCAAAAATGGAATTCCAGATAGTGCTATAATTGTAGACAATAAAGGAAATAACACGCTGGCAACTGTTGAAAACACCCTTAAATTACAAGATAGTATACATTTTAAAAGTGCTATTGTAGTTTCTCAATATTTTCATGTTACTCGCACCAAAAAGTTTTTCAGAGATCGTGGTTTTAAAAATGTATCCAGCGTAGGTCCGCATTATTTTGAAACTCGTGATTTATATTCTGTTCTAAGAGAATTTGTCGCTTATTATTATCAATAAAACCAAATGCGAAAAGCATTATGGTATTCTGAATTTAAACATTTGTTAGCAAAATTCCATTTTCTAATTATTCAGCATAATTACGGAAACCCATAAACTTACTTATTTGATTTCTAATAAATTGCGAGAAACTATTTTCTCATGATTAAGAAATCTATTCTCATTGAAAGCAGAAGTTCAATAACTCCCAAAAACTGGCAATTGGTTATAGAATCGGGCTATATGCCGTAGGTGAAAACCTTTAGTCCTGCTTCGGTGAGACTTTTTTTATTTAAACAAAAAAGCCGCTGATTTCTCAACGGCTTGCCATAACTAAAATAAATTATTCTAGTTAAAATGTTTTTCTATAAATTCAATAAAATTCTCATCACTCATTTTATTTGAAGTACTTTCCGTAGAAACCGCAT
Source organism: Flavobacteriaceae bacterium PS02334 (assembly GCA_029959295.1). Taxonomy (GTDB): domain Bacteria; phylum Bacteroidota; class Bacteroidia; order Flavobacteriales; family Flavobacteriaceae; genus Flavobacterium. The sequence continues at coordinate 26,775 of JASCOH010000007.1, forward strand.
TCTTATATTGAGGTGTTTCTGCTAAAAATTTGATAAATTGCTCTTGAATTTGTCCGGTTCCCGTGACGTGAATCGCATCCACATTAGGCATCAGGCTGGCTATTTCCTTAAAAAATTTCTGCGTTAGCATTATCTCATGGTTGTTTGCGGTATTTTCATTAGAATTACCTTCGGGTCCAGCATTATTGGCATGGCCTAAAACCACAAACTCGCCGCTTTCCACATTTTCTCTTCCCACGATTGTCGCTTGGTGCGAATCCATCCAAACTCCAAACTGTTTCTTGTTTTTATCTGACATTTTTTTACTTTTTCTTAAAGGTAAACTATCATTAATAGCTTTTTGGGAATTTGGGTTAAGATTGTGATTCGCTTCTATTAAATAAGAGCATTTAAAATATTCTTCCCAAGTAAAACACTTCAAAACTTTATGAAAATCTAAAAATCCAATCCTTCAAAATCGAAATATCTGATTATCTTTGCGCCAGTTTAACTTTATCCTATAAAATGAAACCTAACACACAACAATTAAACAACTTAACTATTCAAGTGCGAAGAGATATTCTTCGAATGGTTCACGCCGTAAACTCTGGGCATCCAGGTGGTTCGCTGGGCTGTACTGAATTTCTTGTAGCGCTTTATCAAAACATCATGGACAGAAAGCCAGGATTTGATATGGACGGAAAAGACGAAGATTTATTCTTCCTTTCAAACGGACATATTTCGCCGCTTTTTTACAGCGTTTTGGCAAGAAGCGGTTACTTTCCGGTAGCAGAATTAGCCACTTTCCGTTTATTAAATTCTAGGCTTCAGGGACACCCGACTACGCACGAAGGCTTGCCAGGAATCCGCATGGCTTCTGGATCTTTAGGTCAAGGAATGTCTGTGGCAATCGGTGCTGCGTTGACAAAGAAATTAAACAATGACGCTCACTTGGTTTACAGTCTTCACGGAGATGGTGAATTGCAAGAAGGTCAAAACTGGGAAGCCATGATGTATGCTGCTGCTTATAAAGTAGACAATTACATCGCAACAATCGACTTGAACGGAAAACAAATCGACGGACCAACAGACGAAGTTTTGAACATGGGAAGCATCAGGGCTAAATTTGAAGCTTTTGGCTGGGATGTTTTAGAAATTGAAAAAGGAAACGATATCGAAGCAGTAATCTCAGGATTGACAGAAGCCAAATCAAGAACAGGAAAAGGAAAACCGGTTTGCGTTTTGCTTCATACTGAAATGGGCAACGGTGTTGATTATATGATGTTCAGCCACGCTTGGCACGGAAAAGCGCCAAATGACGAGCAATTGGCAACAGCTTTGACTCAAAACTATTGCGAGGGCGAAAGCGACTATTAATTAAGAGTTATGAATTATGAGTTTTTCTCGTAATTCTTAAATCTTTCAATTTTTAAATTCAACATGAAAAAATATACAAATACAGGAAATAAAGATACCCGTTCAGGTTTTGGAGCGGGATTGACGGAATTAGGTCAAAAGAATGAAAACGTAGTGGCACTTTGCGCTGATTTGATCGGATCATTAAAAATGGACGACTTCAAGAAAAATCATCCAGAGCGTTTTTTCCAAATCGGAATTGCGGAAGCAAACATGATCGGGATTGCGGCAGGTATGACAATTGGCGGAAAGATTCCTTTCACAGGAACTTTTGCTAATTTTTCTACAGGAAGAGTTTACGACCAAATCCGCCAGTCTGTTGCTTATTCAGATAAAAACGTAAAAATCTGCGCTTCTCACGCTGGTTTAACTTTAGGTGAAGATGGTGCAACTCACCAGATCCTAGAAGATATTGGTTTGATGAAAATGTTGCCGGGAATGACGGTAATCAATACTTGCGATTACAACCAAACCAAAGCAGCCACAATGGCAATTGCTGACCACCATGGTCCAGTTTACTTGCGTTTTGGCCGTCCTTCAGTTCCAAACTTCACTCCAGAAAACGGCACTTTTGAAATTGGAAAAGCAATTTTACTAAATGAAGGAACTGACGTAACAATCGTAGCTACCGGACATTTAGTTTGGGAAGCTTTGGTTGCTGCAGAAGCTCTAGAAGCAAAAGGAATTTCTGCAGAAGTAATCAATATCCATACAATCAAACCTTTAGATGAAGAAGCAATTTTGAAATCTCTGGCTAAAACAGGATGTATCGTTACTGCGGAAGAACACAACATTTTAGGAGGTTTAGGAGAAAGCGTTGCTAGAGTTCTAGCGCTAAACAATCCTTCTCCGCAAGAATTTGTAGCTGTTAATGACAGTTTCGGTGAATCTGGAACTCCAGCACAATTGATGGAAAAATACAAGCTGAACAATCAAGCGATTGTGGAAGCTGCTGAAAAAGTGATCAAGAGAAAGTAATTTCTTTAGCTTATAAATAAAAAAATCCCGCTCATTGATTGAGCGGGATTTTTTTATATGTCTAATTATTTTATTTACAACCTGAATCTAAGTGCCTTTTCAAACCTCCCGTAGTTCCTTGGCAATTCGGGATAAGCTCAAACTGATACAAACGCCCGAAAGAATCTGAAACTTCTCTTTTTGTCAATGTCCCGTCACCGTCATCATCAGTATCTAAGAAATTCGGAATTCCGTCACCATCAGTGTCGTCGTCATAATAATCTCCATTTCCGTTTAAGTCTTCATTAATTGAAAGCACACCGTCTTTGTCAGAATCTTGATATTTTACTTTATGAAGATTAAATGTAAAAACGATAGGAGAATAAGCTGAAAGCGTACCCGCTGAGCTGCTGAAATATCCCAAACCAGAAGGGATAAACATTACTCCAACTCCGTGATCAGTCAATAAAACGTTTCCAGGATTAGCAGGATCATCGCTAGCATTTCCAGATTTGAATTCCGTCAAAATATTTCTCCAACCTGCAACAACGCTTTCTTGCTCAAACCAAACTGGATTTGGTCTGTAATCAAATTGCTTGTCATCAAGGTCAATTCCTCGGTAAGTAACTAATGTAGAATCTACTCTTGTTGGAGACTGGCCAATACCTTCTCTAATTTTCAAGTAGTATATTTTATATTCAACTGGATCTTCAATTAAAGTTCCAACAAGTGAATTAGCCGTTGTATAAACTCTGCTATCGTTTTTAATCGTTTTGGTCAACAAAGGGTAATCTCTTTGTTCCAAAATAGATTGGTGTCCATCACCAGCAACCTTTACGTGAATTGTAGGCACTGGATTATTATTAGCATCCACTGTTACAGTTAAATAATGACTTTTTAGGTAATCTTCAATATCAACTATATCTGCGGCATATTGTACTGAACGATCTCGTGGCGGTGTAACAGTTCCTGAATCATCATCTTTTTTACAAGAAGAAAATAAAGAAATAGAAACTATTGCAATTAAAAAAAACTTAATTCTGGTCATTATTATTGAATTTAGAGGCGCAAGATACAATTTTGATTTATTTTTGTAAACTAATTAACGTAGATTTTCAGTTTTAGTATGAGAGTAGATAAATACTTATGGTGTGTTCGCTATTACAAAACCAGAAATATGGTTACCGAGGCTTGCAAAAAGAACCATATCACTGTTAACGGGCAGGTAGCCAAGCCTTCAAAGGAAGTTTTTCCTACAGATAAAATTACATTTCGAAAAGATCAGATCACTCAGATAATCACTGTTTTGGATATTCCTGACAATCGTGTTGGCGCAAAATTGGTTGATATATATAGAAAAGACGAAACTCTGGCAGAAGCTTTTCAGCATTTAGAGCTCTTAAAATTATCGAAAGAACATTACAGAAAACATGGCGAAGGGCGTCCGACCAAAAAAGACCGACGTGATCTTGACGGAATAAGCTTTGATTCTGAAGAGGAAGAAACAGACAATTAATCTTCAAAATCTTACCAAAAAACCAAGCCATTTTTTATCTTTGAAAAAAATACCGCAATGAGCAAAAATATCATCTTAAACAATCAAGAAATAAAGCACAAGACTAGAAGAATCGCTTATCAAATCTATGAAACTTTTGTAGAGGAAGAGGAAGTTGTCATCGCCGGAATTTCAAAAAGCGGTTATGTTTTTGCAGAAAAGATTGCGGAAGTGCTGAAAGCTATTTCCACTTTAAAAGTTTCGCTTTGCGAGGTTCATATTGACAAGCAAAATCCGAGCAACGAAATCACGACTTCTTTAGAAAAAAGTGAATATGAGAATAAAGGACTTGTTCTAGTCGACGATGTTTTGAATTCTGGAACTGTTTTGGCTTACGGAATCAAGTTTTTCTTAGATGTACCTTTAAAGAAATTCAAAACCGCAGTTCTTGTAGACAGAAACCACAAAAAATATCCTGTAAAGGCTGATTTCAAAGGAATTTCTTTATCAACTTCGCTACAAGAACATGTTCAGGTTGTTTTTGAAGAAAACGAAGATTACGCTTATTTAAGCTAATATCTTTTCAATATCTAAAACGATCTCTTCAATAGATTTATTATCAACCACAACCACGTGAGTCGCTTTGTTGTAGTAAAAACTGCGCTCAAAAAGATGCATCGCAATGTATTCTTTCATGCTTTCCTCGCTTTGGTCAGCAATCAGCGGACGATTTTCTTTGATCGTAAGTAGTCTATTATATAATGTTTCAATAGAAGCTTTCAAGTAAAAAGACTTGATATTTTCGCCATTAAGCATTTCGTGATTTCCGGCATAGCAAGGAGTACCGCCGCCCAAACTGATGACCATTTCTTTTTCAGAAGCAATTAATTCTTTTAAAATTTGATTTTCGAGCTTCCTAAAATAGAGTTCTCCTTTTTGCTCAAAAATTTCTTTAACCGACAATTCTGCTCTTTCCTCGATGATTTTATCCAAATCGAATAATTGCTTTTGCACTTTTTCTGACAGCAATTTGGCAATTGTCGACTTTCCGGAACCCATATACCCCAATAAAATAATTTTCTTCATGGCAATAAATCCTTATATACTAAGGCATTATGAATGATTATAAAAAAAAGACAAATTTAACGCAATTTTACTTTGAAAAATAAATAAAAACATCTTATATTTGCACCCGCATTCAAGAAATTAAATGACTCGATAGCTCAGTCGGTAGAGCACATCACTTTTAATGATGGGGTCCTGGGTTCGAGCCCCAGTCGGGTCACAAAATGACTTAAATTTCTTGAATTGCAATGACTCGATAGCTCAGTCGGTAGAGCACATCACTTTTAATGATGGGGTCCTGGGTTCGAGCCCCAGTCGGGTCACAAAAAGTTATTCCTTGCGAATAACTTTTTTTGTTTTAGGCCACGTGGAGAAACGGTAGACTTGCCATCTTGAGGGGGTGGTGCTCGAAAGGGCGTGTGGGTTCAAATCCCACCGTGGTCACTTTTTAAATCGTAAATTTTTGTTTTACAAAAGTTTGCGATTTTTTTTATTCCAAAAAATCAAGCGTTGCTCCAAAAGATATTTTTTTAAGTGACCACGGTGGGGATTTGAACCTGCCATTACTTCAAAAAATAGTAGCTTGCAATCGATCAAAACTGATAAAACAGCGCAATATTATTATCTATTTTAAGAAATGTTTAAATCTAAAACTAGAAATGTTACGTATATTTATCTATAATTTTTGTTTAAGAAACTGCAGAATAAATGAATAGCATCAATAGTGTATTTAGTATCAAAGACTTAGAAAATATTTCAGGAATCAAGGCACACACGATAAGAATCTGGGAGAAGAGATACAATATCCTTGAACCAATGCGTACTGATTCCAATATCAGGCTTTATGATGCTGAAAACCTGCAAAAGCTATTGAACATAACTCTGCTGCATACTCACGGCTATAAAATTTCAAAAATTTCGCAATTCCCTGCTGAAAAAATTCCGCAATTAGTCAAAGAAATCATTTCTGACAAAAGTACCAAAATTCATGCCATCAGCGCTTTTAAAATGGCGATGATGAATTTTGACCAGACTTTATTTTTCAATACTTACGAGAGTTTGCTTTCGAAAAAATCCTTTCGAGAGATTTTTTCCCATATTTTTATTCCCCTGTTGAATGAGGTCGGACTTTTATGGCAGACTGGGACAATAACGCCTGCGCATGAACATTTTATTTCCTACCTGGTCAAGCAAAAACTTTCCGGAAACATAGAAAAGAAGCAAATGCTGGTTCCTCAAAAAACAGACAAAGTATTTGTTCTATATCTTCCTGAGAATGAAATCAATGAGTTTGCCTTGATGTACCTTCATTATGAAATACTCTATCACGGCTACCAAACCGTGTATTTAGGGAAATCTATTACGCTGGAAAACCTGAAAGACATGACGCGTTATTTCAACAATATTGTTTTTGTGGCTTATTGCACTGTTTCGCCAGCCGAAGATGCAATAGATAAATATGTAGCGGAAATGCAAAAAAACATCTTGCAATCCTCAAATTCTGAATTTTGGATTTTAGGCAAAATGACTTCTGCCTTGAATAAAGAAACTCTTCCTGAAAAAACTTTCGCTTTTACCTCATTTGAAGAAGCCATAAATAAACTTTAAATATTTTTTAAAGTTTTATTTTTGTTTATCTTTTTCATACATTTGTTAAACAACATGAAAAAAGACATCAAAATAATAGGTTCAGGATTTTCAGCTTTAGCAGCGTCTTGCTATTTAGCACAACAAGGACACTTGGTTTCCATTTACGAAAAAAACAGTACAATCGGAGGCCGTGCCAGACAATTAAAAAAAGACGGATTCACTTTTGATATTGGTCCGACGTGGTATTGGATGCCAGATGTTTTCGAACGCTTTTTTGCTGACTTTGGCAAAAAGCCATCCGACTATTATGAGCTTATAAAATTGTCTCCAGCATATCAAGTTTACTTTGGAATCAACGAATATGTCACAATTTCTGACAATCTGGAAGACATTGCCAAAACTTTCGAATCGATAGAAAAGGGAAGCTCGAAAGCATTAAAAAAATTTATGGCAGAAGCCAAAAGCAATTATGATATCGCCATAAAAGATATTGTTTACAGACCTGGCGTTTCTCCTTTAGAATTGATTACACCTGAAACAGCGATGCGTGTCGGACAGTTTTTCGGAAATATTTCTAAGGATATCAGAAAGCGTTTCAAGAATAAAAAACTAGTGCAAATTTTAGAATTTCCGGTTTTATTTTTAGGTGCAAAACCTTCGGATACACCTTCTTTTTATAGCTTTATGAATTTTGCCGATTTTGGATTGGGAACTTGGCATCCAAAAAACGGAATGTATTCTGTAGTGCTGGCTTTGGAAAAACTGGCTCTGGATTTAGGCGTAAAAATTTATACCGATTCAAATATAGAAAAGATAATAGTTGAAGATGGAAAAGCTACAGGATTGATTGTAAACGGCGAAAATATAAAAGCGGACATAATTGTAAGCGGTGCCGATTATCATCATACAGAAACTTTGCTGGAAGAAAAAAGCAGAGGTTATTCTGAAAAATATTGGGAGAAGAGAACTTTTGCGCCTTCTTCGCTCCTATTTTATGTTGGTTTTGATAAAAAAATTGAAAACGTAGAGCATCATTCTTTATTTTTTGATACTGATTTTGATGTTCATGCAGAAGCAATTTATGACAATCCGAAATGGCCGGATGAACCATTATTTTATGCAAGTTTTCCTTCCAAGACAGATGAAAATGCCTCTCCAGAAGGAAAAGAAGCTGGGATTTTTCTGATTCCATTAGCGCCAGGAATTGAAGACAATGAAGCTTTGAGGGAGAAATATTTCGAAAAGATCATAACTCGTTTTGAAAAATTGACACAGCAAGATTTGAAAAAAAATGTTATATTTAAGGAATCGTTTTGTGTAAATGACTTTATCAAAGACTATAATTCATACAAAGGAAATGCTTACGGGATGGCAAATACGCTGTTTCAAACTGCATTTTTGAGGCCAAAATTACGAAGCAAAAAAGTACAAAATTTATATTTCACAGGACAATTGACCGTTCCCGGACCCGGAGTGCCACCCGCTTTAATTTCAGGAAAACTGGTTTCAGAACTGATTGAAAAAGATTGTAAAAACAACCAAGCCAACAAATCATGAAAGCAATTTTTGACATCGTTTCTTTTGAATGCAGTAAAAACGTCACGAAATCCTACAGCACTTCGTTCGCTTCTGCCGTGAAAATGCTTTCGCCGAGCATTCGCCAAGACATTTATAATATTTATGGCTTCGTTCGTTTTGCAGACGAAATTGTGGATAGTTTTCACGATTATGACAAAGAAAATCTTTTTGATTTGTTCGAAGGAGATCTTTACAAAGCGCTGGGAAACAAAATCAGCCTTAATCCGATTTTAAATTCTTTTCAGCATACGGTTTTAAAATACAATATTCCGCTGGAGCTGATCAAAGCGTTCATGAAAAGCATGAAAACCGATCTTTTCAAGACAGAATATAAAACCAAGACAGAATATGACGAGTACATTTATGGCTCCGCAGATGTTGTGGGCTTGATGTGCCTGAAAGTTTTTGTGAAAGGCGATGATGCAAAATATGACGAACTGAAATTCAGCGCGATGAAACTGGGTTCTGCTTTTCAAAAAGTAAATTTTCTTCGTGATTTGAAAGCGGATTTTGAAGATTTGAGCCGCACTTATTTCCCAAATACCAATCTAAATCAGCTCGATGAAATTTCAAAAAGGCATATTATTGAAGAAATAGAAGCGGATTTCAAAGCAGGTTATGAAGGAATAATTAAACTTCCTCTGGAAGCTAAATTTGGCGTTTACATGGCCTATGTTTACTACAAAAAATTACTTTCTAAATTAAAAAAGACACCTTCCGCAGAAATAAAAAATACGCGGATCAGAGTTCCTGATTATGAAAAACTGGGACTTTTTGCCAAATCTTATCTTACTTATCGATTGAATTTCTTATAAAATAAAAATGCCATGTGGATTCATATTTTAGTTTTTTTTCTCACGTTTTGCTTCATGGAATTTATGGCTTGGTTTAGCCACAAATATATCATGCACGGTTTTTTGTGGAACCTGCACGCCGATCATCACAAGAAAGACCATGATTCTTGGTTTGAGAGAAATGATGCTTTTTTTATAATTTATGCCGTAATAAGTATTGGCTTCTTTCTTCTCTGGAAAAATAATATTCTTGAAATCGGCCTCGCCATCGGATTGGGAATTTTCGCCTATGGATGCGCTTACTTTTTAGTTCATGATATTTTTATTCACCAGCGCTTCAAATTATTCAGAACTGCCGATAATCGCTATGCAAAAGCAGTCAGAAGAGCGCATAAAATGCACCACAAGCACTTAGGAAAAGAAGAAGGCGAATGTTTTGGAATGTTGCTTTTTCCTTATAAATATTTTAAAAATTCTAAATAAAAAAACGTCTGATTTCTCAGACGCTTTTTGCATAAAAATACTAACCTAACTCAATTTCTTTCTACATTTTTATCATAGATTCCAACGGTTTCAACTGCTCAATATCAAGATTTGCCTTCTGCATAATCGACAGCATCGTCATTATCGAAGCCGGATTCATTTTGTCTCCTAAAACCCTTACAATTGCAAAACCTGCGTCTTTGTTGCTTCCATAAAGAATGAATTCGTCAATTGCGTCATTTTCTCCTATGAAATAAACTGCACCGCCGTCTTTGCCTCGGCTCATTTTCATCAGCTCCTGGTATTTTTTGTCTTTCAGAATTCCTTCTACTTTTGCCTTTTCAGTTTCAAATTTCGCTTGATTTTTACCATCCGCTTTGAAAGCCAGAACGTTCATCTTTTCAAAAGTTTTCAGTGCTTCGTTTTCTTCAGCAGTAATATTGCTTTTATCTAATCTTAAAATACTTGCTGAAACATCGACTGCAATAAAATCTTTAGATTCTATATTTTCTACAAAATATTTCTGTAATGTAGGTTCTGAATTGCAACTTAAAAGCATCAAGCTAAAGAAGGCTGCTAAAATTGATATTTTTTTCATCTTGATAATTATTTTGGACCTTTCGGGCCTTTTGATCCTTTCGTACCTTTTTTAAGCGCGTCTCCTCCTGGCAAATTCATATTGTCAGTAAGAACTGAAATCTCGCTCAAATCAAAATTTCCTGTCAGCGACATCAAAACGGTGTCATCATCTTTAGAATTTCCGCCTTCGATAAACATCAAAAGTTCTTTTACTTTGGAAGAAGTTGCTCCAGATTTTACATAGATTTTGATGTTTTTCCCATCGTCATTGATTCGCATCAATTCTTCAAGAGCCGCGGTTTTTAGGTATTTTGTTGAAGTCGCCTTCATGTCGGCACTAATCTTTTTATTTGAAGTCACGAAAACTTTCAAATTATCTAACTTTTTTACCAAATTTAAATACTGCTGAGCGTCTTTATTTTTTGCATCAGGCTTTATGTTAGACATCAGCTCAAACATTTTTTTGCTGATGATTACTGCCGTGACACCATTTTCGCCATCGTATTTATCAAAAGCGGACTGTCCGAAAAACAAGGCTGGAGTCAAGGCCAAAACGAGTGTCAAGATTAACTTTTTCATTTTCTTTTTCTTTTTTTGTATGCGTTTACTTATTCATGATATCTTTTAAATCGATATCGCCCACTAGAGAAACCAAAACTGTTTCATCTCCAATTTTATCGCCACCTTCCACGAAGATTAGAAATTCTTTTGCTTCAGAAGATGTTTTTCCAGATTTTACATAAATCTGAACATTTTTGCCTCCGTCATTTACCTTCATAAGCTGTTCTAGATTTTCTTTTTTTCTATAGCTTTCAAAAGTGCTTTTCAATTCGGCTGTCGCTTTTACACTTGACGTTGTCAAAACTTTTAAGTTGTCAATCTTATCAGCCATTCCAAGGTATTTTGCAATATCCTTATTTCCTTTTTTGTCTTTGCTGTCTTTTGCATCGACTTTCATTTCGCCAAGCATTTCAAAAGTTTTCTTGTTCACTGAGACTGAAGTAATATCTTCGCGCCCTTCAAATTTATCAAAGGCTGATTGTGCGAAAAACAATGTTGGGATTAACGCTAAAACTAGGGTAACTATAAATTTTGTCATTTTGTTTAATTTTTAAAGATTAATTCTGTTGATTGTTGATATTCTTGTACATACTGCATTCCTTCTACGCCTACATTTACATTTTTAGATAGCAAATTCAAGGCTTTTTGAGTTTCCTGAAAAGCTTTTTCTGGATCGTCATAAGTTCCTAAATCTTGATTTTGGCTTATATTCTGGTTGTAAAATGTAAACATCCCTAGCAAAATCACAATTGTCGCTGCAATAGACAACCACGCCACTTTTTTTCGTGCTGTAGTTTTTAATGGTAGTTCTTGCTCAAACTGCTGCTCTTTCGCTGCGGAGAAATAACCAAACATTCCTCGGTAATGCTCCAAATGCTGCGCAACATCTGAAGATGAAAAATAAATTTTCAGTTCATTTTCTTCGGCAATGGTGGTTTCTGCGTCGAAGTATTTTTCTAATAAAATTTCTATTCTATCCAATTCCATAGCTGTGTGTTTTTGTCATAAATTCTCTAATTGTTTTCCTCGCTCTTGAAAGCGCAACTCGCACTGCGGTTTCATTCATGTCCATCATTTTTGCAATTTCTTCGAATTCATATTGCTCAATATCTCTAAATTGCACAATCATTCTTTGTTGTTCCGGCAGCTGATTTATAATCTTTTCCACCCAACTCAAGCTATCAGAATCTTCAAGCTGTTGCTGCATTAACGGCTGTCTGTCAGTAAAATTATTATGAACGATTTGCAAATTCCCTGCTCTTTTTGATTTCAGCTGATCCAGGCAATAATTTTTTGTAATTGTCATTGCAAAGGCTTCCACGCTTCCATACTTTTCCAAACCTTCCTTTTTGTCCCAAAGCTTTACCAAAACTTCCTGAGTCGCATCTTGCGCTTCCTCTGTACTCACAAGCAACCGCTTTGCAAGCCGGAAGACTTTGTCCTTAAAAGGAGAAATAAGAGTTACAAATTCAGTTTGGTTCATTGTGACTTATTGGTCGGTTATATAATGAAGACGAGGCACATTATTTTTTGTTACAAAAAAAATTAAAATTAAAACTAAATACAGTAAATTTACGTTAGATAATAAGTATTTGGACTTATAAATCCTCTTTTATGAAAAAAACCTTAGCCCTCGCAATCCTTTTATTTTTAGGAACTTTCACCTTTTTCTCTTGTCAAGATGATTATGATGATATTGAAGTTCCGAACACTTTAAAAATAAATGATTTTATTTGGAAAGGGCTAAATCTTTATTATTATTGGCAGGCAGATGTTCCTAATTTATCTGATAATAAATTTAGAAACCAAGGCGAATTAAATTCATTTCTAACCAATTATAGTTCTCCTGAAGACTTGTTCAGCGATTTATTATTCCAGTATTCTGTAACCGACCGATTCAGCGTAATGTATAGCGATTACCGCGTTTTAGAAGGAACTTTAAACGGAATTACCACAAACAACGGAGTTGATTATCAATTATTCAGAACTTCTTCTACTTCAGATGCAGTTTATGGCTGGACTCGATATATCATTCCAAATTCTGACGCTTCTACAAAAGCAATTCAGCGTGGCGATATCTTTTATGCAATTGACGGAATTCCTTTAAGTTATGCTTCAAAAAACTATGTAGATTTATTACGAAGAGAAACTTACACCTTAAGTTTGGCCGATTACAACAATGGAAATCCTGTGCCAAATGGAAGATCTGTGACGCTTTCAAAAACGCAACTGACAGAAAACCCAATTCTGATGCACCAAGTCTATACTTATGGCCAGCACAAAATTGGTTATTTAGTGTATAACGGATTTTACAGCGCATATGACAACGAACTCAACAATATTTTTGGAGAATTTTCCAGCCAAGGCGTGACCGATTTAATTATCGATTTAAGATATAATTCTGGAGGTTCTGTCGATACGGCCACAAGATTGGCAAGCATGATTAACGGACAAAAAACGGGACAAATTTTTGCGCAACAGCAATGGAATTCAAAAGTGCAGTCTTATTTTCAATCGAATAATCCTGAGAAATTAATTAACCGTTTTACAAATTCAATTGACGGAAATGCAATCAAAAGCCTGAATATGCAGAAGGTTTATATTTTGACTTCAAGAGCATCAGCTTCTGCCAGTGAATTATTAATCAACGGATTAGCACCTCACATCAGCGTAGTTCAAATTGGGGATAAAACTACCGGGAAAAATGTTGGTTCGATTACTTTATATGATTCTCCAAGTTTTAACAAAGACGGAAGATCTTCAAGCCACAGATATGCCATGCAGCCGATCTGTTTTAAGATTGTAAATTCGGTTGGTTTCGGAGATTATGCAGCAGGACTTTCACCATTAGATGAAAATTTATATAAAGAAGATTTGGGAAATCTAGGCGCTTTGGGCAATGTGACCGAGCCTCTATTAAGCAAAGCCATTCAAAAAATTACAGGAACTGGAAGAAATATACAAAATACTGCACCCGATTATGAAGCTATAAAAGATTCAAAATCTATGCAACCGATGGGAACAGAATTATATTTAGATGAAATTCCGTTTGAAACGCTGAACATTAAGTTTTATGAAAATTAAGAAAATAAAAAAGCCGTCTGAAAATTCCAGACGGCTTTTTTATTAAGAATAGAAATTTATTTGATCACCAAACGAACTGAAGTTATTTTTTCTTCAGAAGTAATTTGGGCAACATAAATACCTTTAGTTAAATTAGAAACGTCCATTCCGTTTGAGCTGATGCCTTTTTGAGAAGTCACCAATCTTCCTGAAATGTCATAAATTTTTATAGCAGCCAAGTTTTTTGAATGTATAAAAACTCTGTCGCTTGCCGGATTTGGATATAAGAAAACATTTGATTTTTCGAAATCGCTTGTGCCTAGAATTTTCTGGTTGATTACGCCAACAGCATCCAAATCAAAACCGCAAGAATTAAAAGGTGTCGGCCAAGATTCATTCACAATATTTCCAAAGCTGTCATAAGTAGCATACTGTGGGTCAATATTTCCGACTACATCAACTATTTTGATATGCGTAATATTTTCTTTGTCTAACAATGGATTATTAGGAATATCGCTCAAGTCAAACGGCGTTCCGTTGCCACCATATTTTCCTGCCAAATTATTCAAATTCACGGCAGATGGCGTTCCAAAACTTCCCATTTGCGTCGCTGTTTGTGTCAAGCTATGTGCTGGAAATCTGAAAAAATTCACACCGTCAGAACTGGCTTCCACAAAAGCAAGTTCTAAAAAGAAAGGCCCTCCATTTTCAAAAACTGCTAAATCAAAACCTTCTCCGTTTGTAATCGGAGTTGCAAAAGTCAAAACCGCCGTTCCGTGATCGCCAAGGCTCATTAGCGAACCGTCTACTGGGCCAATTGCGTTTGCAGGAACTCCATAAGAAGCCAGATTGCTTCCGCTTACGACTAAAGATGGATTAGAAATATTTACAAAGCCTCTTTCCACCGTTGCACCAGTCGCCCAAGCTACAAAACGACTGTCTGTCGGAGTAATTGCTGTCGATCCCGGCTGGCCAGCATCTGGCGGATAAGTCTGCGCACTAGAAATTGTTACAGCACTTAAAAGCAATAATGATAAAATTGATTTCATGATTTATTTGATGATGATTTTTTGCACTTCTCTAGTTTCGTCGATGATGATTTCAGCCATATAAAGTCCTGAATTTAAAGAAGAAACATCGATTCCGTTAGCCGTATAGTTTTGCGTTTTTACCAATCTTCCTGAGATGTCGTAAAGATTTACTTGTGCATTTTTATCAGTAGTCAAAAAGAAAACATTGCTTGCAGGATTTGGATAAAGTGAAACCGCAGTTTTCGTAAAATCTCCAGTGCTCAAAGGAGCTTGTTTTGATTTAAGGAAAGCATTTGGCAAGAAACCAACAGTGTAAGTATTAAGCAAAGTTCCTGAAGTTGAATAGACATAGGTTTTTCCGTCAGTAATATATCCTAAAGCATCTCCGATATAAATCTTATTATCGATAATATCCATGCCATAAATTCCATAAGCACCTTGTGGCTCTAAATCAATTAGTGGCGTAGTTGGCAAAGTAGAAGTCGTAACGCTCGTTTTGAAAATGTGAGAATCAACAGTATAATACAAATCATTTCCGTCAATTTTCAAGTTGGAAGGATGCATATTTGGAAGGTCAATCTGGCTCACAACAGTATTTGTCGCTACATTAATTTTTAATAATGCGCCAAAAGTTTCATCTAAGTCTGGAGCCCAAGAAGGTACGCCACCGCAAAGCACATATAAAAATCCATCTTTTTCAGCCATAGAATTTGGCACATCACTTACATTAATTGTCCCTGTAATTGTATTTGTGGCAGGATCAATCACAGAAATTGTATTTCCATATCCATAACCTCCTTGATGCGCAACATATAATTTTCCGTTGATTTCTAGAATTCGCTCAATGCCAGAACCCGTAGGGATTGTAGTCAATAAACTGTTATCAGCCAGATTATAAACCGCTACATAATGATCGTTTGGACCGCCAGCTCCCCAATTTGTAACATAAGCTTTTCCGTCATAAAACGCAATATATCTTGGATATTCTACGCTGTTGGTGATAGTCGCAACATATTGAAATGTAGTGCTGTTAATCACTTTTATATCTTCAGAACCATTATTAACCACATACAAATAATCGCCGTTGATGGCAACTGACTGCGCAGTATCTCCCAATGATCCTTGCGTTGGATTTACCGTTGCAAAAATATTATTTTGAAGCGTCATATCTTGCCCGATAAAAGAGACAGAAGCATTTTCTAAACCAAAACCGCCTTCATTAAGCACAAAAACACCATTTGTAAAAGTAGCTTGTGCAAAAACCGTAACACTTGAAATGTAAAGCGCCAAGCTTAAGAAAATCGTAAAAAGACTGTAATTTTTTTTCATTAAATTTTAATTTGAGATATAATTAGTTAAAGTAAAATCCGTTTGGGCCAACACCTGTCAGAACTGTTTTTAGCAGCGATCCGTTTAGTGAATAGATATAAACTTTGCTGTTTGAAGCAAAATCTCCTGCATCTGCAATATAAATCTTGTCATCTTTCACCGCAAATCCATACATTGCGCCAAATTCAGAATTTGATTGATATGAAAAAATCGGCGCAGTTGGCGCTGTAGTAGCATTTGTCGGCATTTCATAAACCGCATTGGCTACAGTAAAATAGATCTTATTGTTATCAATATCCAAGTTTTTAGCACCTGCTGGAAGATTCACAGACGTTGCCAATGTATTAGTACTTAGATTTATTTTAGCCAATTTACCTGGGCCGACTACATATAAAATGTTATTTTCTTCCTCAAATGAAGTCGGTAAAAAGCCTAACTCAATCACTTTTTCAATCGCATTGGTATTCGGATTGAATACAGAAATTGCGCTTCCAGAATCGTAATATCCATTCATGATGTAAATCTTTCCGTCTTCTTCAATGATTTTTTCACACCAATTTCCTATTGCAATTTTGCTTGTTGAATAATCTGAAAGATTGATAACCGTTAAAAAATCATCGCTTGCTGAGTTCCAATCAGCTCCTGCGTTTGTGACATATGCCTTTCCGTTTACAACTGCGCCATATCTCGGATTAGTAAAATTGGCATCCACTTTTGCGATAAATTTAAACGTATAACGATCTACAATCGTGATTTTATTAGCCTGTCCTGAAATAATAAAAGCTTTACTTTCATCAAAAAACATTGACTGAAGATAGCTTCCTGTGCTTACCTGAACCGGATTTACATTCGAAAAAACATCGTTTTCAAGCACGCCGCTATTGCTGATAAAAGAAATTGAAGCACTCGTCGGATTACTGTTTCCTTCATTCAAAACAAAAACGCCATCTTCATATTGACCAAGAGAAACATCGCCTTCATCGACACTATTATCATCGCTACAAGAAGCTAGAAAAATCGAGCAAGAAAGAATTGCAAAAAATAATCTATTCATCTTTTTCATATCTTAAAATTTTAGAATTAAGTACATATTATAATTTCTTCCAGGAAGGAAACGGTTTTCAACGCTCGCATAATTTTCATTATAAAGATTCAAAACTTGAAAACCTAAAGTATAAGAATTCGTCTTGCCAAAGTCATAGTTTGCCGAAGCATTGCTTACTAAATAAGCGTCAACGTTGTATTTTGAGTTGTTGTCAGAGCGCGTAAACACTTCTCTATTATACAAAAACTGGTAATCCGCAGTGAACTTTTTCAAAGAATACCCCACCGAAGAAGTCGCTTTGTGGTATGGCACATAAATCAGTTGTTTCTTCATTTCCATATCTTCAGAAACCGTGTAAGCATAAGTTCCGTTGAATTCAAAACGGTGGTTACCAATACTTTTGCTCCAATTCAAAATGGCTTCCCCGCCATAAGTTCTCACTTTGTGGGTATTTTGTGGCGACCAAAAAGAACCTGTCGGAATCCAGCGAAGCATGTCTTTAATGTCGATATAATATCCTGTCAAGGAAATCTTGAAGTTTTTAAAGTGAAAATCATTGCCCAATTCTGCCTGATAAGAAGATTCTGGCTTCAAGTTTTCATTCCCGCCAGGTTGCCAATACAAGTCATTGAAAGTCGGAACCCTGAAATTTTTTGAACCGTTTAATTTAAGCGTATAAAAATCAGTTACGGCAAAGTTCGTTCCCGCAGAAAACAAAACCGGACTTTTGTAATTGTCTGTAATTTCTTTGCGAAAGCTCAATTCATAAGTGAATTTCGAAGTCAGAATATGCTTAAACAGCAAGCTTCCAGAGCCGATGTTTCGTTGCTCATTTTTAATATCCGATCCGTTGCCTTTGTTTTGCGTATAATCAAAAATCGCATTCAGCTTGATAGCATCGTTTACATCAAAAACAAGATCATACTTGCCGATATAAGTCTTTACCTCCCCAAAAGTATAGGAATCAGAGTCTATGTTTCCGAAATATTTATACCTTTCTTTCAACGCAGCCACTTTAACTTTCGAAGTAAATTTTCCGAAAAAGCTGTCCCATTCTAAAAGATTCCTGCTGTTTAAATCTTGGTATTTGGTTTTAATCTCCGAAGGAAAAATCAAGGAAAAATGCCTTTCGCCATCAAAAACCTGGCTGTATAATTTCAAGTAATTATTGTCATTTATTTTATATCCTGCCGCAATATTAAAAGTCGTATTGTAATATTCTCCATTCAGATTTTTATCCTCAGAATCGACATAATCATAGTCGTTATCAGAACTATTTCTAGTAATACTGGCCTGAAAGCTGAATCTTTCATCAGAAACATTTACTTTATAATTGGCTCCAATTGTATTAAAACTGCCATAATTCAAGCGAATTTCATTCGAAAATTCCTTCTTAAAACTCAAATCATTATTTAGGTGAATGCTTCCGCCGATGGCGCTGCTTCCATAAATCGAACTTCCTCCGCCCGCACGAACCGTGATATTTTTGAAATCTCTGGTCGTGATGGTGTTAAAGTCGGTCTGTCCTAAAAGTTGCGAATTGATATTGATACCATTCCAAATTACCGCCGTTTGTTGCGCTGTGGTTCCTCTGAAAGATGGCGAAGAAACCATTCCCAAACCGTTTTCTTTGAAATAAATCACGGTATTGTAGTTCAAAAGCGAAGTCAGCGACACCTGATTTTTCTTTATAATAGAATCAGAAAGTTGTTGCACAGACTGCGAATCAGAGAAATTCTTCAACTGCAAGTCTGAAATTTCAACCGTTTTTAAATAGTGGATGCTGTCGTTTTGTGCCAAAGCAAATTGGCATACGAAGAAAATAGCAACTAAAAATAGCTTTTTAAAAGTCATAATTTCTAAACCTTTTTTCCCGAAGGTTTGATGTTGATTAAGAAAAAAGGCAGGTCTCCTGGCTTGCGTCTTGCTGTTTACCTTCCCATTTTTATTTTAGATTTAGGATTTTAGATTTAAGAAACTCCTAAATCATAAAATCTGAAATCATAAATTTCAAACAGTGGTTTGTAGATAACAGCGAGCTTGATAGCTTACAGTTGCGGGAACAGCTTTGGTTTTGAACCAAATTCCCTTTTAATGTGATTTACGATAATTAAAATCACAACCTCAATTCGAATGCAAATATAAAGGATAAGATTGAATTTTTAATAAAAATGCATTTTTAATAGCCATACCAGCTTAAAAATTATGAAAAATGGATTTAGTGAATTTTATATGAAGGAGTTATTAAAGTGAAAATTCTTCTTTAAATCTTGCTAGAAGCTGACTGTTGCAGTTGATTCCTCCAATCAATGTTGCTTTGCCCTGTCAACTGCAGTTTTCAGGGTGCTGTTTTTTCAAATTTCGATAGTTTTTAAATTTTATAAAATCAAAATTATTCAAAGCAAATGTCGGTACAGCACAATAACTTTTATCTTTGCGGTCTTCACAATTTTTTTTTATGAAACCATTCTTCTTAAAATATACAGCAATTTTATTCTTATTATTTGCAGTTTCCTGTAAAGAGAATCCAGCAACAGAAAGCCTTTCCAAATCAAAAGTAGAAAATGCTGTACGCTACGCGAAAGGTTTAGAAATCTATAAATATGCTGATTTTTCTATCGTAAAAGTTTCTAATCCGTGGCCAGATGCAAAGAAGGCATTCACTTATATTTTGCATAAAAAAGGAGTTTTTGTTCCTGACAGCTTGAAAAATTATACGCAAATTCAGGTTCCGATAAAATCAGTTGTGGTGACTTCGACGACGCACATTCCTTCCTTAGAAATGCTTGGTGTTGAGAATACGCTTGTCGGTTTTCCGAACACAAGCTATATTTCTTCAGAGAAAACCAGAGCTTTGATTGAGGCTAAAAAAGTAAAAGAAGTTGGTATCAATCAAAACCTAAATACTGAAGTTTTGATTGATTTGCAACCCGAAGTAATCGTAGGCTATAGCATTGATGACAATAATAAAGACTACTCCAATTTGCAAAAAAGTGGCTTGAAAGTTTTGTATAATGGTGACTGGACAGAGCAATCACCACTTGGAAAAGCCGAATGGATTAAGTTTTTTGGAGCATTGTATGACTTGGATGACAAAGCCAATTCTGAATTTGACAAAGTAGAAAAAGAGTACACTAATTCCGTGGCTTTGGTGAGAACCATAAAGTCGTTTCCAACGGTTTTCAGCGGTGCTATTTATCAAGACCAATGGTATTTGCCAGGCGGAAAAAGCTGGAGTTCTTTGTTCTTAAAAGATGCCGGAGCGAAATATCTCTGGGATGAAACGCCAGAAACCGGAAGCCTTTCGCTATCTTTTGAAGCCGTTTTAGAGAAAGCTGAAAATGCTGATTTCTGGATTGGCCCTGCGCAGTTTACGTCTTTGAAAGAAATGTCAGATGCAAACCCGAATTATAAATATTTTAAAGCTTTTAGAAACAAAAAGGTATATTCTTTCAGCACTAAAAAAGGAAAAACAGGCGGTGTTTTATATTATGAATTAGCACCAAACCGACCTGATTTGATTCTGAAAGACTTGATAAAAATCATGCATCCTGAAGCTTTGAAAGATCATGAATTGTACTTTTTTGAGAAATTAAAATAGGAAATTTTGAACAATAAGAAACATACAATTTATTTCATCGGATTGTTCCTTTTATTGGTAATCTGCTTTTTGCTGAACATCAGTCTGGGTTCGGTAAATATTCCTATGGAAGATATTGTAAGTTCGCTTTCTGGCGGTCAGGCGAGCAAAAATTCTTGGGAAATTATCCTTTGGAATTACCGTTTCCCGAAAGCTTTTGTAGCCATTTTAGTCGGAATGGGATTGTCGGTCAGCGGTTTATTGATGCAGACATTATTCAGAAATCCATTAGCCGGACCAGATGTGTTGGGCTTGAGTTCTGGAGCCAGTTTGGGCGTCGCATTCGTGATTTTAGGATCAAGTTTTGCCCCAACATTTTTAAGCCAATTTTTCCTTTCTTCCTATGGAATGGTTTTGGCGTCATGTTTGGGGAGTTCGTTAGTTTTATTGGCAGTTTTGGCTGTTTCGCAACAAATTCGAGATACCATGGCAATTTTAATTGTCGGATTAATGTTTGGCAGTTTTACCAACGCAATCATCGGTGTTCTCACCTATTTCAGTGCTGCGGAAGAATTGCAAAAGTTCACGTTCTGGTCACTCGGAAGCTTGGGAAATCAGTCTTGGACAAACATCTTGATTCTCGCAATCTGCTGTTTTATAGGCTTGCTTTTGAGTGCTTTCTGCATAAAACCTTTGAATGCTTTGTTGCTAGGAGAAAAATATGCCAAAAGTTTAGGAATCAATTTCAAGAAGACACGCTTGCTTATCATCATCGCAACCAGCATTTTAGCCGGAAGCATTACCGCTTTTGCCGGTCCGATTGCGTTTATCGGTTTGGCCGTGCCGCATATTGCAAAAATGATTTTTCAAACCAGCAGTCATTCTATTTTATTTTGGAGCACGTTGCTTTTAGGCGCAATAATTTTACTGATCTGCGATACCGTCGCACAAATGCCTGGAAGCGATTTCACGTTGCCAATCAACGCCATAACTTCTATTATCGGAGCGCCGATCGTGGTTTGGCTCTTAGTTAGAAAACGTAAATTCATGATGTGATGGAAAAGGGAAAAACGATACTTTATTCAGAAAATCTGCAAATTGGCTATGACTCTAAAAAAGGAAAGAATGTTATTGCTTCGGCTATTTCTATTTCCTTAAATGCTGGCAAGTTAATCGCTTTAATTGGTGCAAACGGCATCGGAAAATCGACGCTGTTGCGCACTTTGACAGGAATTCAAAAGCCTTTGTCAGGAAATGTGATTTTGAATGGAGAATCTATTTCCAAGTTTAATCCGATGGAATTGGCGCAACAGTTGAGCATCGTTTTGACAGAAAATTTACCGCCGAGCAACTTGACTGTTTTTGAATTGGTAGCTTTGGGAAGACAGCCTTATACGAATTGGATTGGCAAATTAACTTCTGAAGATATTCTTAAAGTAAATGAAGCGCTTGAGTTGACCCAGATTGGTTCTCTTTCTGCGAAAAAACATTATGAAATCAGCGATGGACAACTGCAGAAAGTGCTTGTTGCACGCGCTTTGGCTCAACATACGCCTCTGATTATTTTAGATGAACCAACTACGCATTTGGATTTGCTGCACAAAGTTTCGCTACTGAAATTATTGAAAAAACTAGCTTTAGAAACTAACAAAGCTATTTTATTTTCAACGCATGATTTGGATTTGGCTTTGCAATTGAGCGATGAAATGATTGTGATGAACTCTCAAAAAGCGGTTCAAGATAGTCCCGAAAACTTAATTAAGGACGGAATTCTGAATTCTTTGTTTGAAGACGAAAACATCGCTTTTGACCAAGAAAAAGCTAAATTTATCTTTAAGAACTTATAAAATAAGAATTTCATGCGCTATCTTTGTTAGGGACTCAAGCACTAAATCATGAAAAATCTTTGCATCTTTCTATTACTTTTCACTACGATTCTTTCCTTCGGACAGTCAAAATCAGAACTTTTGCCAAACGGAACTTTTCCTCCTGTGGAAGAAACCATCAAGCCGATGACAGACGAAAAGTTTATTGATGGTACAAATCTTTGGATTGGCGAATTTTCTCGCGGAGAGTATGATATTACTGAATTGACTGCAAATTCATTGACGATTGATGCTTTTAGAGATAATGCTTTTTTGTATACAAATCGCGGTGAAAGTTTTCCTCATAAAGTAAAATACCAGCTGAAAATTGTGAAAACGGGCAATAAATATTCGGCTAGTTTTAAGGTTACCGAAATCCATACCAAAAAGACAATTCTTGAGTCGACGATGGCTGATTATTTTACGTCAGAAGGAAAATTAAAAGAAGGTTTTGAGGAAGTAAAACCGTCTATGGATAGATCTGTGAATATAATTTTAGGTTCTTTTTATAGATATATTAGCAATTACAGAGGCTAGAGCTCAATCTGTCTTTTTGCTTCACCAATGGCAAAAGCAACTGAATTTGCCAGATTATAACTTCTCACCAAAGGAGAAATCGGGATCTTTAAGTGATTTTCGAATTTTGCTAAAACTTCTTGGCTCAAACCAATCGATTCTTTTCCAAAAACCAGCCAGTCGCCTTCTTGAAATTCTTGTTTCAAATAAGATTTCTCAGTATTGGAAGTGAACAAGAAAACTCTTGACAAATTTGGAATTTTCGCGATCCACTCTTCTACGTTTTGATATTCAAACCAATCTAAATGTACCCAATAATCAAGGCCTGAACGCTTCAGGTTTTTATCTGTAATTTGAAATCCGAAAGGATGTATCAAGTGCAATCTGCTTCCGGTTCCAACGCACAAACGACCGATATTTCCTGTATTATTCGGGATTTCTGGTTCTACTAAAACTATATTTAACATTCTTATTTTGGTTTAAATTTCTAATTTCTCAACTTCAATTACTTCTCCTGATTTCAAATCATTCAAATGAATATTTCCGATTCTTACTCGAACCAACCTCAACGTTGGAAATCCTACGGCAGAAGTCATTTTGCGAACTTGCCGAAACTTTCCTTCATTTAAAGTGATTGAAAGCCAGCTCGTCGGGCCGTGCCTTTCGTCCCTGATTTTTTTAGAACGAGGTGCAAAATTTGGAATTTCAATCTTAAAAGCTTCACAAGGAATCGTAATATATTTTCGTCCGTCAAAGCCAATTTCAACTCCAGATTTTAGTTTTTTGATGGCTTCATCTGTAATAATTCCGTCCACTTGAACGTAATATTCTTTGCTGACTTTTTTGCTTCTGACGATTTCGCTCATCATTCCGTCAGTGGTCAAAAGCAACAATCCTTCTGAATCTTCATCCAATCGGCCGATTGCCATTGTTGTATCTGGAAAATCGTGCAGTTCTCCCAAAAGCTTTTTATTACGTTTCAATTCATAAATAAATTGGCTCAGATAGCCGTAAGGTTTGTGGATTATGAAATGCTTGTGATTTGACATGGACTAATTTTGGGCAAAAATACTATTATCCTTTTGAATTTTACTAGAAATTAAAGCAATGTTAAACCAATAGTATTTGCGATTTTATAGCTGTAAATTAACTATAGAATTAAAAACTAGAGATTATGACACCATCAGAAAACAATAAAGATTTAGAAAATGAAAAATGGAATGGCGAGCAGGATAAAGACAATAGTGAGCCAAACGAAGGTTTCAGCGGTAAAAATCTTCCGGATAATTATAATCCTTCCACAGGAAAGTTAAAAACCGAAGTTGATAAAGATCAAGACGGAAACGCTGACGTCGTAAAAAGAGCTCGCGACGTTGAAAATTATGATTCAGAAGAAACAACTTCTGGTGAAGATTTAAAGAGCAAAAAGAATCCTGAAAATAGAGATAAAAATTCAGATACAGACCCGAATCGTTATCCTTCAGGACATCCTGAAAACAATAAAGATCGTGGCAATATAAATTTAGATGATGATAAATAGACATAAAAAAAAACCAGACTTTGCAGTCTGGTTTTTACTTATAATTAAAGATCAGTCTTCTTCTTTATCAAATTCAATATTGGCGTGAATCTTTATTTCTTCACCGATGACGAGGCTTCCTGATTCGTTTACATCTTCTGCTTGAATTCCGAAGTCATTTCTGTGTAATTTACCACAAATTTCAAATCCGGCTTTCATTTTTCCGAAACCGTCTTTTGCCTGCCCGCCAAAAACAGCATCGAGCTCAACTTCTTTTGTGACTCCTTTTATGGTAATATTTCCAGTTAATTTATAATCGTCTCCGTGAATCTTTTTTAGGCTTGTTGATTCAAATTTAATCTCAGGAAAATTATCAGCATCTAGAAATTCTTTTGATTTTATATGCTCATCACGCTCGATATTGTTAGTATCAAAACTATAAACATCGAGATAGACATTAATTTGCGCAGTTTCAAAATTGTCGTTTGCTGTAGACATTTTTCCATTAAAAATCTTAAACGAACCAGAAACATGCGAAATCAACAAATGACGAATTTTAAAGTCAATGTTTGAGTGATCGGGGTCAATTGACCAGTGAGTTGTAAACATATTTAGTTGTTTTTGTTAATTTAAGTAAGTAATCGCCTATAGTAAATTTACAAATCGCTAAATTCCAAACCCAAAAGTCTGCGTGAATTGTTTGTTAAAGTTTAGCGTTAAACTCGTTCATTATCGGCATGCCAATTTTTGATGCTTTTTTTAATTGCTGTTCCTGAAAGATTTTCTGAAATAGCACTATTTACAAGATTTTCTAGTTCTTCATCTGGAGCAAAACGGAGGGCGAATAATTGACTGTCTGAAAGCTGATTTTCTAAGATTTCTAATCTTTTGTTGGTCAATGTGAAGTAGCGGTAGCGCAGTTCTAATCTGACAATCCTATCTTGAAGAGTCAAAGCATAATGCTGTCGCAACATGAAAGAAAGCAGCGTAATTGCGAGGTTTAAAATGCTTATAAAAATCCAAACCGTTCGGAGGTTTTCGTCTGAAAAGCTAAAATAAATGCTTATTCCAAGCAAAATCAGCATCAGGGGATAAAACACAAAGTGGTGCGGAGTATAAAATCTAATGTGGTTTTTGAAATTTTGCGGTTCCATTTAAAAGACAATTAAGTTTATCTCCTAAATTTACTCGAAATTTTAATCATTTCAAATTAATTTCTGACTAAAACAGCTGAAGGATAAGAATCCTCTTCATCTTGTGTTTTGAATTTTTCCGCGGCTTGACAAAATTTAATTCTTTTCCCAACCTGATTTGTCTCGTCAAAGGTCAAAATATATTTTTTTGTTCTGAATAGCCCGTGCACAATAAGCACACGTTTTTCAGAAAAAGTAGGTTTTGAAATCATAAATTCTCTTTTATCAGTATTTACATTTTCAAATTCATACCATAAAGCATTTCTAAATCTAAATTTGATTATTGCAGTATTGCCAACTTGTTTGTTTGAAAAACTTGCATGAATCATTTTAATGCTTTTGTCAGATCTAAAGAAAATTTTAAAACCCTTAATTAAGATGTTTGTAAAAAACGCTAAGTTTTTACGAGATCTTTTAATTTCTCTTAGTGATTGAACTTTTGACATATCTTGCAATTTTTATACAATAGTATAGTTAATGTATTTATATACGAAAATTAGTCGATGAAAGTTCAAAATAATCGATGAAATGCACGATTTCTAAAGATTTTAACGTTTTGAAATCATCAGTGCTTCTATTTAGCCAATAAAAAAGCCCGCTCAAACGAGCGGGCTTTTTCTATAAAAAACTTTTTAAAGTTGATTAGTTTTTGATCAAACGGTTAACTTGAGTACCGTTTTCAGTTTCAATTTTAACGATATAAACTCCTGTTGAAGCTTTTTGCAAATCGATAGAATAGTTATCTGAAGATGTAGTAAATTGTTTAGAGAATACTAATTGTCCAGAGATTGAATATACATTGATTGCATTTACCGCTGTTGGATTTCCAAATTTAATATTTACAAGTCCTGTAGTTGGATTTGGATACATAGCAAAGTTTGAAGAATTAAATCCTGGTGTTGCTAATGCTGGTTGAATATCAATTAAGTAATCTTCCATTTCTCCATAGTTATTATTTGCCGCAAGAGATCCACAAGAATAAGCCGTAGAGAATCCAGCTGCTGTAGAAGCCGCTAAAACAACTCTCATTCTTGTTTGTCCTGTCAATGCCGTTGCAGGAATAGTAACCGTAGCAGAAATCGCTTCGTCTAATCCTGTTCCAACATAAGTATATTCTGAAGCATCAAACACTCCATTGTGATTGAAATCAATCCAGATTCCAACTGACTCATATAACCAACCATCTGCAGAAGGTCCAACTGTTACAGAAGCATCAACTACATCTCCAAGACGCACTACTGGAGGTGTTACTGTAGTCAAATAACTAGTATAACCTGTTGTTGCATTTCCACAAGCAGATGTATTATCTAATGTTCCAAAAAGTACATTTGTAATCACGTCACCATCAGTACAATTCATGTTGAAAGCGCTAGTGCAATAACAATTTGTGTAAGGATTTTGAGCTACAGCTACAGCAGCTGAAGTTGCACTTAAAGTACTAGCTGTACAAGTAACAACTACTCTATAAGAAGTAGCTACAGATTGGCTAGCTACACTATAATTAACAGATGTTTGAGCAGCACCTAAGTTTACCCAAGTAGTACCAGCATCTGTTGAAGATTGCCATTGGTAAGACAAACCTGGAGTTGGCGTGATAGCAGCAGTAAGAGTAAAAGCAACAGATGCGCAAGCACCAGTTACTGAAGCAGTAGCCGCTCCAACAGTTGGAGTACCTGTACAATCAGCACCAGCAACAACAGTTAAAGTATAATCTTCAGCTTGGCCATATCCAGTTCCTGTTTGACAAGGTCCAGTTGGATAAGCATTAAATCTTTTCATAACTCTCATTCGAGTATTTCCTGCAAGCGCTGTTGAAGGAACTGCGATATTGCTTGTAACAAAAAGAGCATCTACACCTGTACTACCAGTGATAGTACCGATATCATAAGATTCACCAGCATCAGTAAATAAATTATTTTGATTCCAGTCAATATACACTCTGTAATAGTTAATAAATGTAGTACCGTCTGCATTCCCTTTTAGTGTAATAGGATAAGAAGATCCAGCAAGTACAGTACCTGTCATTGCTGTAAAATTCTCAAGAGCCGTTCCTCCAATAGCTGCTGGAGATGTGTTTGTAATTCCTGCAAACTGAACAGATGTTATAGGCTCAACGCCACTTGTAAAAGTCACGTTACAGTAAGGAGCTGGAAATTGCGCATGGGCTGAAAATCCCGTTGCCAATAATGTCATAAAAAAGAAAAATCCTTTTTTGAAATTGTTAAAGTAAATTTTTTTCATATTGTAATAGTTTTTTTATTAAACTCAAATATAGTTATTAATTTTAATTTTGCAAAATTTTTTAAGATTTGATTTTAGACATATTTTGAATTATTCATTAAATAATACATTCTAAAGACACAATTAGATCTTTTTTTAACAATTGATACTATATTCTTTAAAATGTAAATTAGATAATATTGCGAATAAATTTTTTATTTAACAAGAATTTACATAAAAATTTTTAATTTTAAAACGAGACAAATTTTCAATAATTATAATTTTATGATTTAGATTTTTTACTTTAGGAGCAGGATTCAATAAACCTACTATTTCAACATGAACGAAACTATAATTAATATCATAACTTTTACAATTGCATTGGCTGTTGGGATCATTATTGGAAAAGCACTATTTTCTGCTAATATAAAATCTGCCAAAGCTACTCTTGAAGAAAAAGCGAATGGACTCCTTTCACAAATTGACCAACTAAAATTGCAATACCAGCAAGAGAAACTAGCTATTGAAAAAGGAATCCAACAAATTACTTTAGAAAGAGAAAATTTCAGAAATGAAAAAGAAGTCTTAGCCATTCAGCTTTCCAAAAAAGAAGCCGATTTTGATAATCTTTGGGAACGCAATAAAGAACAGAAACAAGAAGTAGAAAAGTTGCAAGAAAAATTCACAAAGGAATTTGAAAATCTTGCCAATAAAATATTAGAAGAAAAATCTACAAAATTTACTGAGCAGAATCGAGAAAATATGAAAAACATACTTTCTCCGCTTCAGGATAAAATTCATATGTTTGAGAAAAAAGTAGAAGATACGCACAAAGAAAGCATTGATTATCACGCCGCTTTACGCCAGCAAATATTAGGTCTCCGTGAAATGAACGAGCAGATGAGCAAGGAAACTCTGAACCTTACCAAAGCTTTAAAAGGCGACAGCAAGATGCAGGGAAATTGGGGCGAGCTGATTCTTGAGCGCGTTTTAGAAAAGTCTGGGCTTGAAAAAGGTCGGGAATATGAAGTGCAGCAAAGCTTTACAAATGAATCGGGATCTAGAGTTTTCCCTGACGTAGTGATCAATCTTCCAGATGGAAAAAAAATGGTCGTGGATTCAAAAGTTTCCCTTGTCGCTTATGAAAAATATATAAATGAAGAAGACGAAACATTACGAATAATCCATATGAAAGAGCATGTGAGCTCGATCCGCCGTCATGTGGAGCAATTAAGTGCCAAAAATTATCATGATTTATACCAAATTGAAAGTCCTGATTTTGTCTTGCTTTTTATTCCGATGGAACCTGCTTTTGCCATTGCGCTGAATGAAGACACTACGTTATACAACAAAGCTTTCGAAAAAAATATTGTCATTGTCACGCCTTCCACGCTTTTGGCTACTTTGAGAACGATTGACAGCATGTGGAGCAACCAAAAACAGCAGGAAAATGCTTTTGAGATTGCCCGCCAAGCTGGCGCTTTATATGATAAATTCGAAGGCTTTGTGAATGATCTGGTAAAAATCGGAAAGAAAATGGACGAAGCAAAAACCGAATACCAAGGCGCTATGAACAAGCTTTTTAACGGAAAAGGAAACCTCATCTCAAGTGTAGAAAAACTAAAGAAAATGGGTGCTAAAGCCAAGAAATCGTTACCAGAAAACATATTAAAAAGAGCTGAGCTCGACGAAACTGAACTTTAAAACATAAAAATATAATGGAATTCAAAACCGTAAAATCTTCAAAAATCAGCATTTCAGAATTGATGCTCCCTTCCCACTCTAATTTCAGCGGCAAAATTCACGGTGGGTATCTTTTATCTTTAATGGACCAAATTGCTTTTGCCTGCGCTTCAAAATTTTCTGGATCTTATTGCGTAACCGCTTCTGTCGACACAGTAGATTTCTTAAATCCGATAGAAATTGGAGAATTGGTAACCTTAAAAGCCTCAGTAAATTATGTCGGAAACAGCTCAATGGTAATTGGAATAAGGGTCACCTCAGAAAACATCCAAACTGGGAAAGTAAAGCATTGCAATTCTTCCTATTTCACGATGGTTGCAAAAGACAATGAAGGAAAAAATGTAATCGTGCCAAGGCTTACGCTTATAAATTCAGAAGAAATAAGACGTTTTTGTGAAGCTTTGCGACGCATCGAATTCAAGAAACAGCACAGAGAATTAGAGCAAAAATTCGATTACATGTCTGAAGAATCGTTGAAAAATATAGAAAAGTTGAATATTCAAATAAAATTGTAGCCATTAAGCTATGTTTAATTTTAACACATAAATTTTAAGGCAATATTATTTTATTTTATGTTTTGTCATATATTTACGAATATTTTTCCTAAATCATTGACAAAATACCTTATGAAACAAAACTACTTTAGTAATAAATACCTGCTATTACTTATCTTTTTTGCCTTTATTTCCTGTGGAACTGATGATTCTAATGACTCAGAATATATTCCACTTTCGCCTGTATCTGTCGATTTGACAAAAATTCCTTACGCCAAATTATCAGATTACAAATTTTTTGAAGGCGCATTGAAAGACCACAAACCTGCACTCGATGTAATTCCTTATGAACCAGCAAGTTCTTTATTTTCAGATTATGCGCATAAAAAACGCTTCGTTTGGCTGCCGAAAGGAACTCAGGCTACTTATAATGGAAATGACAATGTATATGAATTTCCCATAGGAACTGCCTTGCTCAAGACATTTTATTTTGACAATGCCGCACCAAATAATACGACTAAAATAATTGAAACCCGATTGCTTATCAGAAGATCAGACGGCTGGCAAGCCTATGATTATGTTTGGAATGACGATCAAACTGAAGCTACACTTGAAACTTCGGGTAACGGAATATTTGTTCCTGTGACTTGGACTGAAAATGGAATTTCAAAAACAATTGAATATAAAGTTCCTTCTTATACAGATTGCATCACTTGCCACAAGCTAAATCCTACGCATGCGACAGGTGGGGAAAAAACAATTCCGATTGGTCCGAAACCTCAAAACTTGAATACTAATTTCAATTATGACGGAACAAGCATGAATCAAATTGCAAAATGGAAAAGCTTAGGCATTATTCCTGCAGATTCGCCTGCTGCAACCTCTTCAACCGTCGATTGGAGCGACACAAGCAAGTCTTTAGAACTTCGCGCCCGTTCTTATATCGATATTAATTGCGCACATTGCCACAGAGATGGCGGTCATTGCGACTATACAGCGCCACGTTTCAATTTCAGCAATACTGATTGGAGCACTTTGGGCTTGTGCATGACGCCATTATTTGTTGTTCAAGATGGTCCTTTCGTAATAAATGGCGGAAATGCTGAACGTTCAGAAATGTTCCTTCGAATGAATTCCTCCGAACAAAATCTGATGATGCCAATTATCGGCCGAACCGTAATCCACGAAGAAGGTGTAGAACTCATAAAACAATGGATAAACTCGCTACCCCAAAACTGCAGAGAATAAACTTAACAACTAAATACAATGAAAAAAATCCCCTTAGTTTTTGCATTATTATTTGGAATTCAACTTTCAATAGCTCAAAATACTTGTGCTACCGCAACATCGCTATTATCTGGAGGCTATATAGCTAATATTAATGCTAATTCGCAAGCACCTGCAATATTCTGTGAAGGCTCAGGAGTTGCAACAGGCGCCAGGTGGTATAAATTTACAGCATCAGAAAATGTTTTTATCAATTTAACTACTGATTTAGATTTAAACCTAAACAAGGATACACGATTTCAGGTTTACACAGGCACATGCGGAAACTTGACTTGCTATACGGGCGATGATAATTCTGGCATCATCGGTAACGGACTTTTAGCTACTAAAACTTTTGAAGTCAGAGCTGGAACAACATATTACATCGCTTTTGAAAATGTTGACGGAAATACAAATAGCTATTATTTTCAATATTACATAGAAAGATACACTGCAACACCTGTCATTTTTTCGCAAAAAACAATCGCTTCAAATGAAGATGTTTGCTGTGTTGTTGACATGAATGGCGATTATCTTGACGATGTCGTAATTGAAAACGGAGGAATCTCAATCATGTCGCAGCTTGTTAATGGAGGATTTTCTACACAACAATATGGTTTTGCAGCCGGTCTTGCCACACCAGCAGGCTGGAGCATTGCTGCAGGCGATTATGACAAAAATGGATACAACGATCTTGTCTTAGGTGGCGGAAGCAGGCTGACAATTGTTAAAGCCGATGAAGGTGGCACTGGATATACTGAAGTCAGATATCCTCAATCAATTTTTACGCAGAGAACTAATTTTATTGACATTAATAATGATGGCCATCTTGATTTATTTGCTTGCCACGATGTAGCGCAAAGCCATGCTTATAGAAATGATGGAGCCGGAAATTTAATTTTTGAGCCTTCATTCTTCCCTACGCTTGCCGTTGGCGGAAATTACGCATCCGTTTGGACAGATTATAACAATGACGGTTTTCAAGATATGTATTTGGCAAAATGCCGTGGTGGCGCTCCAGTTGGAGATCCACAAAGGATTAATTTGCTTTATAAAAATAACGGAAATGGAACTTTTACAGAAGTCGGAGCCTTAGCCGGAGTTAACGATGGTGCGCAATCCTGGTCAACGGCTGTAGAAGATTTTGACAATGACGGCGATATGGATTTCCTACTTTCAAATATTTCTGACACCAATAAATTATACAGAAACAATGGTAACGGAACTTTCACTGACGTTTATGCTTCGTCTGGAATTGGACCGCAAGTTGGGTCTTGGGAAGTCCAAACTGGTGATTTTAATAATGATGGATTAATTGATTTTATGTGGTCGAACGGAAAACAACTTTATTTAAACAATGGCAATCTTACTTTCACAGGGTATAATTTAATTTTCAACCAAGGTGCTATGGGAGATTTAAACAATGATGGTTTTTTAGATATCCAGATGAAAAATAAGATCTACTTCAATACGCCAAATGGAAACAACTGGGCAAAAGTAAATCTGAAAGGAATTGTAAGCAACTCCAATGGAATTGGAGCTCGAGTAGAATTATATGGAAGCTGGGGCAAGCAGATTCGTGAAATTAAAAGCGGCACTGGTTTTGCACACCAAAGTTCATTAAGTGCTTATTTCGGAATTGGAACTGCAACTGCAATTGACAAAATCGTAATAAAATGGCCTTCCGGAATTGTAGATACTGTATTAAATCCTTCCATAAACCAAGGAACATTAATCGTCGAACAAAGCACATTGGGAGTTGCTGAGTCACAAAACAGCTTTTTCTCTATCTATCCAAATCCTGCAAAGGATGTCTTAAATATAAAACTGAAACAGGCAAGTTCTGAAATTGCCGGCATCAATGTTTATGATTTAAACGGAAGATCGGTATTAGAGCCTAAATTAAAAGAGAATTCTATAAACGTTCAATCTCTTTCCGCAGGAACCTATATAATAGTTCTAAAAAATCTTGACGGAGGAAAATATTCTCAAAAATTCATAAAAGAATAATTTATCAAAACTGGATGCCATGAGGCATCCAGTTCTTTTTCACAACAGCAAACTTTATACTAAATTGTAAAATTCTAATCTCATGAAAAAAATTACATTGCTTTTTTTCTTTCTGCAAATCTTTACCGCAAATGCCCAAAGTTCTTGCCAGACAGCTTTGCCGATAAGTAGCGGATATGTTTATGTTCCATTAATTTCAGGGACAGCCCCTACGCAATTTTGCACTCTAAACGGAGTAGCCAATGGCGCAAACTGGTATTCTTACACTTCACCAATAAATATAAACGTTAACATAACAACCGATCTTGCAGAAAACAATGGCAAAGACACGCGGTTTCACGTATACAAAGGAACATGCGACAATCTTACTTGTGTAACTGGCGATGATGACAACGGAATCATCGGAAATGGATTGCTTTCAGTAGCAGATTTCGTTGCAAACGCAGGAATAACTTACTACATTGCCTTTGACAACAGATGGTCGGCAGCTAGTTTTACTGCACAAGTTATTGAATCTGCATATACCTCGCCTCCTGTTTCCTTTTTATCACAACAAATCCCCTCAACTTCAAGCGTTTGCAATGTAAGCGACATGAATGGAGATTATTTAGATGATATCGTTACTGTTCAAGCAAACCAAATGACCATCTTAACACAGCTTCCAGCTGGAGGATTTGAAACAAATGTGTACGCGCTTCCAGCTCTTGCTACAACGCCAGGATGGAGCATTGCTGCTGGAGATTTTGATAAAAATGGATTCAATGACCTCGTTTTTGGTGGCGGAAGCAGACTTACTTTGATAAAATCCAATGGAGGAAGAGGATCTGGCTATACCGAAGTTAAATATCCTCAAGGAATTTTTACGCAGAGAACAAATTTCATCGACATCAATAATGACGGCCATCTTGATTTATTTGCCTGTCACGACGTTGCGCAAAGCCACGCCTATAGAAATAACGGCGCCGGAAATTTGATTTTTGATATTTCATTCTTCCCGACGCTTGCCGTTGGAGGAAATTATGCTTCCATTTGGACAGATTACAACAATGACGGTTTTCAAGATATGTATTTGGCAAAATGCCGTGGTGGCGCGCCAGTCGGAGATCCGCAGAGAATTAATTTACTTTATAAAAATAACGGAAACGGAACTTTTACAGAAGTCGGCGCTCTGGCAGGCGTAAATGACGGCGCGCAATCCTGGTCAACTTCCATCGAAGATTTTGACAACGACGGCGATATGGATTTCTTGCTTTCTAATATTTCTGACACTAATAAATTGTATAGAAATAACGGAAACGGAACTTTTACAGATGTTTATGCCACTTCAGGAATCGCTGCTGAAGTAGGTTCTTGGGAAGTTCAGGCTGCTGATTTCAACAATGACGGTTTCATAGATTTTTTATGGGAAAACGAGAAAGAATTATACATCAATAACGGTAATTTGACTTTTACCGGATATGATCTTCCTTTCGGAAAAGGCGGTATCGGTGATTTGAACAATGATGGATTTTTAGATGTTCAATACGGAAGCCTTGTGTATTATAATGTCCCGAATGGAAATAACTGGACAAAAATAAACTTGAAAGGAATCACAAGCAATGGAAATGGAATCGGCGCGAGAGTAGAAATCTATGGCGCTTGGGGAAAACAAAGTCGCGAAATCAGAAGCGGAAGCGGTTTCAGCCAGCAAAGCACTTTAAATGCACATTTTGGAATCGGAACGGCAACAGCTATTACAAAAATTGTGATCAAATGGCCTTCAGGAATTGTGGATACCGTATTAAATCCTGCAATAAACCAAGCCATTTCAATAATAGAATCAAGCACTTTGGGTGTTGCTGAAAATCAAAACACCCTATTTTCTTTATATCCAAATCCTGCAAAAAACACAATCAACATACAATTAAAAAATACTGCTTCAGAAATAACAGAAGCACAAATATTTGACTTGAATGGCAGATTATCTTCACAGCCAGCAATAAATGAAAACACTATCAACGTTCAAAATTTAGCAACTGGCACTTACATACTGGTTTTAAAAAATGCTGACGGCACTAAATATTCTCAAAAATTCATAAAAGAATAATTATCTAAAAAAAGGATGCCGCAATGGCATCCTTTTTATTTTACCCAAAATCTATTATAACCAAACTTTACCAAGCTTATGAAAAAAATTACATTTCTCTTTTTATTGTTGCAAGTTTTCTTTTCTCATGCACAAAATCAGTGCGAGACAGCTTTACCGATTACGGCCGGATTTTTTAGTGTTGGGCTTGTAAATGGAACCGGACCAACTATCTATTGCGCAGAAAATGGCCCTTCCACCTACGCTGAATGGTACACTTACACGCCAACCAGCAATCATTTGACTACGCTAACCACTGACCTTTCACAAAATTTTGGTGATACGCGATTTCATATTTACACCGGAACCTGCTCCAACCTTATTTGCTACACGGGCGATGACGACAGTGGCGTCTTGAACAATGGCTTGCTTTCTACAAAAGATTTTCTAGCAATGGCTGGAACCACATATTATATTGCTTTTGACAATAGATGGAACAACAGTGCTTTTTTAGCGCAATTGATTGAAAGCCCTTATATAGAACCTCCAATAA
The DNA here is from genome assembly GCA_029959295.1 of Flavobacteriaceae bacterium PS02334. Lineage (GTDB taxonomy): Bacteria > Bacteroidota > Bacteroidia > Flavobacteriales > Flavobacteriaceae > Flavobacterium. The sequence continues at coordinate 62,764 of JASCOH010000007.1, forward strand.
ATTTTACAGCACAGCCTATTTCTTCAAATGCTACAATTTGCTGTGTGACAGACATGAATGGCGATTATCTCGATGATATTGTGACGGTTCAGACCAACCAAATGACGGTTTTGACTCAATTGCCTGCCGGAGGTTTCAGTTCAGCTATTTATTCTCTTCCAAATTTAGCAGCGCTTCCGGGATGGAGTATTGCTTCAGGCGATTATGACAAAAACGGTTTCAATGACTTGGTTTTTGGAAGCAACAGCCGAATTACTGTAGTGAAAAATACAGGTACAACTTTTACTGAAGTCCGTTATAATGTGGGAATTTTTACACAGCGCACTAATTTCATTGACATCAATAATGATGGAAATCTAGACTTATTTGCTTGTCATGATACCTCACAAAGCCTGGTTTTTAGAAATGATGGTGGCGGCAATCTTGTGCTTGATACTAATTTCTTCCCAACTTTGCCTGTTGGAGGAAATTATGCTTCTATTTGGACAGATTATAATAATGACGGCTTCCAAGACATGTATCTGGCAAAATGCCGCGCTTCTGCCCCAATTGGCGATCAGCAAAGAATTAATCTGCTTTATAGAAATAATAGAAACGGCACTTTCACAGAAGTCGGTGCGCAAGCTGGCGTAAACGACGGAGCCCAATCGTGGTCAACTTCCATCGAAGATTTTGACAATGACGGCGACATGGATTTTTTGCTTTCTAATATTTCTGACACCAATAAATTTTACAGAAACAACGGCGACGGCACTTTTACCGACATTTATGCTTCTACAGGAATTGCCCCTCAAGTAGGTTCTTGGGAAATCCAAGCTGCCGATTTTAACAATGACGGTTTCATCGATTTCCTTTGGCAAAATGGCAAGGAACTTTATTTAAACAACGGAAATTTGACTTTTACAGGATATGACATCGGCGTCAGCGAAGGCGGTATCGGCGATTTGAACAATGACGGATTTTTAGATATACAATTTGCCAGCTCAGTTTATTACAGCACGCCAAATGCTAACAATTGGATAAAAATCAACTTAAAAGGAATTCAAAGCAATATAAACGGAATCGGTGCCAGAGTAGAACTTTATGGCGCTTGGGGAAAACAGATCCGTGAAATCAGAAGCGGTCACGGTTTCAGCCATCAAAGTACGATGAACGCACATTTTGGAATCGGAACGGCAACTGCAATTACAAAAATTGTAATCAAATGGCCTTCGGGAGTTGTTGATACCGTATTAAATCCTTCGTTAAATCAAGCGATTTTAGTAACAGAATCAAGCACTTTGGGAGTTAATGAAAATCAAAATGGCTTATTCGCTTTATATCCAAATCCGGCAAAAGACATCTTGAATATTCAATTAAAAGACAAATTGTCTTCTGCAGAATCAGCAAAAATTTATGACCTTAACGGAAGAATCATACTAGAACCGAAAATTACTGAAAACACTATAAATGTACAATCCTTAAGCACCGGAACTTATCTACTTTCCTTAAAAAGTGCATCTGGAGAAAAATTCTCACAGCAGTTTATAAAACAGTAACATTCAATAAAATAAAAAACTCCCGAATTATCATCGGGAGTTTTTTTATGTAAAATTTACAAGTAAAGTCTTATTTTTTTTCAATAACCAGCAAGTATTTTAGAATATTTGGTATATTTCCCAAAAATATAAATAATGAGAAAGACTTTAGGATTTATAGCCCTTTTGCTATTTGCAACTTCATCCTTATCAGCACAAAAAAACATTGATCCAACGCCAGAAGATATTTCCTTGGCTAAAAAAACAAGAGAAAAATATTTAAAAGACGATGTTGCGATTCTAGAAAGTTCTGAAAACATAACTTTTGGTTTAAATCGTGAGGAAACAAAAGTTACTGTAAAAAGCAGTATTCGTGAAAAACTCATGAATATCAACTACAGAGCTGACATTAAAAAATATGAATTTTATGACAGCGAATCTAAAATTGAGACTTTTACACTAAAATATAGAAATGACAAAGACACTTATTTTTTAGTACAAGATGAATTTTACAAAGATAAAGACCTTTTTTACAATGACGCGCGCGTAAAACATGTCGCTTTAGATTTCCCAGTTCAAGGCTATACTTACAACTATGAATTGGATAAAAAATATGAAGATGTAAAGTATTTTACTTCTTTATATTTCAATGACGAATTTCCTGTTATTGAGAAAAAGATCACAATTACGGTTCCAGATTGGCTGAATGTTGAACTTAAAGAATTCAATTTTTCGGGAAATTCTATTGAGAAAAAACAGACAAAAGATGCAAAAAATAAAACAACGACTTATGTTTATACTTTGCAAAACGTGCCTGCCTTATTCAAGGAAGAAAATGCTCCAGGGAGAAGTTATCTGTATCCGCACATTCTGGTAATTGCAAAATCATTCCAGTCAAAAGGAAAGGAAACTACGCTTTTCAACTCAACAGCTGACTTATATAAATGGTATAAATCACTTGTCGATCTTATGAAAGACGACACTTCGGTAATGGCTGAAAAAGTAAAAGAGCTGACTGCAAATGCAAAAACGGACGAAGAAAAAATAAAAAATATTTATTATTGGGTTCAAGACAACATCAGGTATATTGCTTTTGAAGACGGAATTGCAGGTTTCAAGCCAGACGAATCAAATAATGTGTTTCAAAAAAGATATGGCGATTGCAAAGGAATGGCCAATTTGACAAAACAAATGCTGAAAATTGCAGGTTTTGACGCGCGCCTGACTTGGATTGGGACAAAACATATTTCTTATGATTACACCACGCCTTCTCTCGTTGTAGACAATCACATGATTTGCACGCTGATTCATAAAGGAAAAAAATACTTTTTAGACGGAACAGAAAAATTCAATTCGCTTGGAGAATATGCCGAAAGAATCCAGAATAAAGAAGTGATGATTGAAAATGGAGAGCAATTTATCATTGAAAAAGTGCCTTCTTCAAAAAGTGATTCGAATAAGGAAAGATACAAAGCTTCGCTTGTGATTGAAAATGAAAAGCTTAAGGGCATTGGTGAAAAGAATTATTTGGGAGAAAGCCGTTCTCAATTTTTATACATCTACAATTCGTTTGAATCCGATAAAAAAACGACTGCTTTAGAACGATATTTATCTAAAAATGACAAGAATATCCATGTGGATGCTATTAAAACTACTGATCTTAAAAACAGAGATATTCCGTTAAATTTGAATTTTGATATTGAGATAGAGAATAAGGTTTCGAGATTTGACGACGATATTTATATTGATTTGGAATATCTGAATGATTTCAAAAACTTTGAATTGAAAGACAGAAAAACAGATTATGAATTTGATTTCAAGAAAAATTATGAAGCCACGATTGTTTTAAAAATTCCAGCTGGATATAAGGTGACACAGCTTCCTGAGAATCTTTTGGCAAAGGAAAAAAATTATGACGTAGCCGTTACTTTTGAGCAAAAATCAGATGAAATCATTTACAAAAAAGCTTTTATTTTCAATGATGGCCTGATAAAATCTGGTGAAATTTCACAATGGAATGCTTTTATAAAAAATCTTGCCGCTGTTTACAACAAACAAATTATACTTTCTAAAATATAAAATCCTCCACATGAAAAAATTGCTCTTGCTGCTGTTGATTACGGCATGCCAAACCTCATTTTCTCAAGACAAAGCCCAAATAAAAGAATCATTTTGGGGAAAATCTGATCCTTACGGAAAAATAAATACGGTTCCTGAAAAGTGGAAAAACGAGTCTGCCGTAATTATTTACAAATCTGAAAACTACAATTATCACAAATTTGGTTCAAGCGTAACTTATACTTCCAGCATCCGAAAAAGAATAAAATTGCAAGATCAGGCTGCAGTTCAAGAATTTTCTGAGTTCTCTTTCAAAGACAAATTTTATTCAAACAAAGGCTACGCCTTGCGAAAAGGAACAAACATTATAGGAATAAAAATTGTAAAACCTGACGGAAAAGAAGTTGAAATTGATGTCGAAAAAGAAGCAAAAGAAGTTGATAAAGAAAAGAAAATCGCCATCGCAAATTTAGAAGTCGGCGATATTATTGATTTTTATTATCACAGCGTTGAGCCTTTTAAAACGGCATATGAATTTGGTTTTGATCCGGTTGAAACTCCTTTTGGAGATATTTATCCAACGATGGAATTCAAGCTTTCTTTCCATACAGAAAATGATTTTTTTGTAAATTTTAATACTTATAACGGAGCTCCGGAACTAAAAGAAATTTCCAATAAAGGAGGTGAAAGAAACTATGAACTGATTGCAAAAGATATCCCGAAAAATGATTTTCCAAGATGGTTTTATCCTTTGGCAGAACTTCCTTGCTATAAATTTCAAGTATTTTTTGCGCGTTCTGGAAAATTTGAAAAACGTGCCGAAGCTTTCCTATCTGAAAAAGAAAGCATCATTAAAAAGACTGTCACAAAAGATGATATTTTCAATTATTATAATGAAAAATTTAAGCCAGACGGAGATTTAAGCTATATCAATAAATTCATAAAAGAGAAGCAATTTGCAAATGATGAGGAAAAAGTCAGGGAAGTATATTATTTCACAAGGCATCATTATTACACACAATACATTGAAGCTTATGTAGTTGATGATGCAAAAATATTTTATCCTTTTGAATTATATGCCAATCCGATATTTTTTAATACCGAAGAAGCTTTTATCAACCACTTTATGGCTTTCTTAAAAAAGAATGACATCAATTATGATATTATTGTAGGAACAGCAAGATTCAACGGACCAATTGAAGATTTGTTGATTCAAAAAAATGTTACGGTTTTATTGAAAGTAAATACTCAAAATCCGATTTATCTAGAGTTTTTTACGCCTTTCACAAATGCTGACCAATTTTCTTTTTCTCTAGAAAACACAAAAGCTTATGCTTTGCAAGTTTCAAAAGGCAAAAGAGTTGTGGATTCTGAGCAGATCACTTTGCCTTCAACCACAGCCAAAGACAATCTTTCCACAACAGTTTCTACAATTTCTTTGGCTGATGAAATGTCAAGCCTGAAAGTAAAAAGAAACTCTTCTTATTTTGGCCATTTGAAAAAAGACGAACAGTCTGACAAGCTTAAATTTTATGACTATGTTTATGAAGATTATGCAAAATATGGCACTAAAAAATTAATTGAAAGAGTTGGAAGCAAGAAAAAACAAGCGCAATACCAAAAAGAATTTGACGCGCTGATTACAAAATTCAAGGACATCCAAAAAGAAAATTTGAAAACTGCTATTTCTGAAGAATTCGGTTTTGAGATTGAAGACAATACGTTAGAAATCAAAAACACAGGCCGTTTTGGAAGCAAGGAACCTTTTGAATATACAGAAGAATTTACGATCAAAAACAATCTGATAAAGAAAGCGGGAGAAAATTATGTCTTAGAAATTGGAAAAATTTTGACTTCTCAAGTAGAATTGGATAAAAAGGAAAAAGACAGAAAAAACAACATCTATATGCCTTTTCCAAGAACTATTGATAACGAAATTATTTTTGAAATTCCTACAGGATATACAGTTTCCGGTTTAGACAAGCTAAATAAAAATGTGGTAAATAATACTGGCGGTTTCACTAGCAAGGCTTCCTTATCAGGAAATAAGCTTGTCATTAAAACCTCAAAATTCTACAATAACTATTATGAGTCAAACAGCAATTGGCCAAAAATGATGCAGTTTTTAGACGCCGCATATCAGTTCAGTCAAGAAAAAATATTGCTAAAAAAAGCATAAGAAATACATAAAAGAGAAACTCCCGACAGCATTTGCCATCGGGAGTTTTTGTATATATAGAGTTTTAATTGGTGCCTATTTTTTATTAGCATTGCTCAACGTTTCCCCTTTTACCGGAACTTCGCCTTCCGTTTCTAAAGCTGGATCTGCTTGAATTCCATTCGTGTGATCGTTCATCGTGTCTTTTGTTCCTGAACTCATTGTTCCTTCGCTGGTATAGCTTTTATCACTTGCAGCACCAGTTGTTTGTGGTGTTTCTGCCGTATTCGTAGAATTATCTTTGCAAGCAAAAATCATTACCATGCAAATGGCAAAAAGGAATCCGAATATATATTTGTCATATTTAGTCATGGTAATTTGTTTTTTTTGTTTTTGTATGATTCAAATTTCTTAAATTTTACAATAATCTATTTTACACGATTTATAGAATTGGTTACAACATTTTATAAAGGCATAAAACTATCTTTGTAATATATTTTGAAAACATTTTTATGAAAAGAATAACTGTATTCTGCGGTTCGAGCAATGGTTCAGATGAAATTTATAAGTCACAGGCAACACAACTTGGTAAAACTTTAGCAAAACAAAATATAGAATTAGTTTATGGTGGCGCAAATGTAGGGTTGATGGGCGCAATTGCTGATGGCGTTTTAAGTGGAGGAGGTAAAGTGATTGGCGTGCTTCCCCATTTTTTAAAATCTAAGGAAATCGCTCATGAAAGCTTGACAGAATTAATTTTGGTGGAAAGCATGCACGAAAGAAAAACGAAGATGAATGATTTGTGCGATGGCGTGATTGCACTTCCTGGCGGTTTTGGAACTCTGGAAGAGTTTTTCGAAATGCTGACTTGGGCACAACTCGGACTCCATAAAAAGCCTATTGCTATTTTAAACGTAGACGGTTTCTATGACTCGCTGATTATTTTTATAAAGACGATGGTCGACAAAGGTTTCTTGAAAGAAATCAATCAGCAAATGGTTCTCGTCAGCGATAATATAGAGGATTTGCTAGAGAAAATGAAAAATTATACAGCTCCGAGTGTAGGAAAATGGATTGACAATGAGAAAGTTTAAAATAATTTTCATAACTTTAAAGTAAACCAATCTATCAAATCTATGACTACAGAAGAAATTCTTAAAAACGAAAATGCTTACTTAGGAAAAGGAAATATCGGTGGCATCGAATGCCATATCGGATATCTTAAAAAATTCAAATGGAGCTGGATGGCGACACAGCTCAATACTTTTGTGATAATCGGACAGACAGATAAAACGATAGACAAAGCTACATTAGAATCTTTTTCAAAAAACTGTTTTGAGCACGCCACAAGACACAATACAGGCTGGCCAAGAGGTTTTCAATCGGGCGTAGCTTCGATAGCAATTTTGCAAGGAAATAATATTGACAACAGCGCGCTTGAATTCAGCTCAAAATTTTCTAAAAAACACTGGTCTGCTTTTGAATTGCCAGTGGTATATGATTTACAGCAAAAAAGAGCCGTCCGAAATCATTCCAGACCACTTTGGGGAGCAATTTATTTTCCATATTTGAATAAGGTAATTGATTCTATAACTAGCAAATTGGGTTGATTTATTAGCTAACACAATCCACTAAATAAAAACAAAAAAGCCTCCGATTTGGAGGCTTTTTCTTTATATAAAAATACTTATTTACTCAAGTACATTTTTCTTCTAGAATACAATTCATAGAACTGGTCGTCTTTCAAGTCATCAATAAACAAGATGCTTTCTCCCGTAGATTTCATCTCCGGACCTAAAGCTTTGTTGACTCCCGCAAATTTGCTGAAAGAGAAAACGGGTTGCTTGATTGCATAACCTTTCAACTGCGGATTGAATTTGAAATCAGTCACTTTATTATGACCCAACATCACTTTTGTCGCATAATTCACATAAGGTTCGCCATAGGCTTTTGCAATAAACGGAACCGTTCTTGAAGCTCTTGGATTGGCTTCGATGATATAAACCGTATCGTCTTTAATCGCAAACTGAATGTTGATCAAACCAACAGTTCTCAAGGCCAAAGCGATTTTCTTCGTATGATCTTTAATCTGTTGCATCACAAATTCGCCTAAATTGAAAGGTGGCAAAGTCGCATTTGAATCTCCTGAGTGAACGCCGCAAGGTTCGATGTGTTCCATAATTCCGATGATATACACATTTTCACCGTCACAGATGGCATCTGCTTCTGCTTCAATCGCGCCATCTAAATAATGGTCCAAAAGCAATTTATTTCCAGGAATCGATTTTAATAAATCAATTACATGTTCTTCTAATTCTTTTTTGTTGATCACAATTTTCATTCCTTGCCCGCCTAAAACATACGAAGGACGAACTAATAATGGAAAGTCCAAAGTATCTGCCAAGGCCGAAGCTTCGTCTGCGCTTTCAGCAATCCCAAATTGTGGAAAAGGAATTTTCAATTCTGTCAAAAGTTCGGAGAAACGTCCTCTGTCTTCGGCCAAATCCAAAGCATCAAAGCTAGTTCCGATGATTTTGATTCCATATTTAGACAATTTTTCAGCTAATTTCAAAGCCGTTTGACCTCCCAATTGCACAATCACACCTTCTGGTTTTTCGTGCTGGATGATGTCGTAAATATGTTCCCAGAAAACCGGCTCGAAGTACAATTTATCCGCAGTATCAAAATCGGTAGAAACCGTTTCCGGATTACAGTTGATCATGATCGTTTCATAACCGCATTCTTTTGCCGCCAAAACGCCGTGAACACAAGAATAATCGAACTCAATTCCCTGTCCGATTCTATTTGGACCCGAACCAAGAACAACAATTTTCTTTTTATCAGTTACGATACTTTCGTTATGCGTATATTTTTTTCCATCTGCAGTTTCAATTTCTGCTTCAAAAGTGGAATAATAATAAGGTGTTTTTGCCTTAAATTCAGCAGCGCAAGTATCTACCAATTTATAAACTCGGTTGATATTTTTGTCTTCGCGAAGCTTGTGAACTTGGCTTTCCAGACATTTCATCATGTGCGCAATCTGTCTGTCTGCGAAACCTTTTTGCTTAGCTTCAAGCAACAATTCTTTCGGCAAAGTTTCAATGGTATATTTTGAAATTTCTTTTTCCAAAGAATATAATTCTTCGTATTGTTTCAAAAACCACATATCGATTTTAGTGATTTCGTGAATTCTGCTCAACGGAATTCCCATTTGAATCGCATCATAAATCACGAAAACTCTGTCCCAACTTGCGTAAGTCAGTTTCTCGATAATTTGATCATAATTGGTGTAACTTTTTCCGTCAGCACCCAAACCATTTCTTTTGATTTCAAGAGATTGCGTCGCTTTATGCAAAGCTTCTTGAAACGAACGCCCGATTCCCATGACTTCTCCAACTGATTTCATCTGAAGTCCTAAAGTTCTGTCAGCGCCTTCGAATTTGTCAAAGTTCCAACGTGGGATTTTTACGATTACATAATCCAAAGTCGGTTCAAATAAAGCAGAAGTTGATTTCGTAATTTGGTTTTGCAATTCGTCCAAGTTATAACCCAAAGCCAATTTCGAAGCATTTTTTGCAATCGGATAACCTGTCGCTTTTGAAGCCAAAGCCGAAGAACGAGATACACGAGGATTGATTTCAATTGCCACAATATCTTCTTTTTCATCTGGAGAAACTGCAAACTGAACGTTACATCCGCCGGCGAAATTTCCGATACTTCTCATCATTTTGATGGCCATATCACGCATCTTTTGGAAAGTTGCGTCTGATAAAGTCATCGCTGGAGCAACCGTAATCGAGTCTCCCGTGTGGATTCCCATCGGGTCCATATTTTCGATTGAACAGATAATTACGACATTGTCATTTTGATCTCTCAACAATTCTAGCTCATATTCTTTCCACCCAAGCAAAGCTTTGTCAATCAAAACCTCGTGAATTGGTGACATTTCCAAACCGTAAGTCAGTTTTTCGTCGAATTCTTCCTTCGTATGAACGAAAGCTGCACCTGTTCCACCTAAAGTAAACGATGGGCGAATTACTAATGGAAACCCGAATTCTTGTGCAATTTCTTTTCCTTGCAAGAAAGAAGTAGCTGTTTTTGCAGGTGCTGTCGGAATTTCGATTCTTTCCAAAAGCTGTTTGAACTGCTCTCTATCTTCCGTAATATTAATCGCATTGATATCAACTCCGATTAATCGTACTCCAAAATCAGCCCAAATTCCTTTTTCATCCGCTTCCAAACATAAATTTAGTGCCGTTTGTCCTCCCATTGTTGGCAAAACAGCATCAATTTGTGGATGTTCTTTAAGGATTTCAATAATAGATTTTGTTGTCAAAGGTTTCAAATAGACGTGATCCGCCATTGACGGATCTGTCATAATTGTTGCAGGATTTGAATTGATTAAGATAACTTCAATTCCTTCTTCTCTAATGGAACGCGCAGATTGTGAACCAGCGTAGTCAAATTCGCAAGCCTGACCGATAACGATTGGACCTGAACCGATGATTAAAACTGATTTAATTGAATTGTCTTTCGGCATTGTTGTGTGTTGTTGTAGTTATTTTTTGGGTAAAAGATTAAGGGTTTTAAGCACAAGGAAAACCTTGATTGTGGTTACAAAATCCTTAACCTGTCGTATTCTTTAATTTTAATAATTTTCACAATCCATGTTTCTTATTTTTTGAACACAGATTTAAGAAATTTGAGAAATCTTTTTAATAACTCCTCTTTGCTAACTTTTTTAGATTTTAAAATTCAGCCTTTTTACTTCAGAAAAATACTTGAACCTGAAACCTATAATGCTGAACCTTCGATTTTTACCGACAAGGTATAAAAAAAGGCGATACTAAAAATAAGTAACGCCTTTATTGATGTTTATTCAAACATTATTTTTTGTGTCTTGGTTCAGAAGAAACAGTCAATTTGTGTCTTCCTTTAGCTCTTCTTCTAGCAAGGACTTTTCTTCCATTGGCAGAAGCCATTCTGTCCATAAAACCGTGCTTATTTCTTCTTTTTCTTTTCGATGGTTGAAACGTTCTTTTGCTCATTGCTTTGTATCTTTAAAAATCTTTGTTAAATATCTTTTTATAGGTTCGAAATCAATGCTGTTCCAAAACCGAGTGCAAATATACAAAGACTTTTTTTTCTGGCAAGTGGTTTTTGAAAAATATTTTTAATTCATTTTACTACCTTTGCAAACTTAAATACAAAAATATGTTTCACAGAAATATCAAACTAATTTTAGCCGGACTTATCATCGCTACAGCCATTTGGCAATTTACAGAAAGTAATATTGGAAACGGAATCTTCCTTATTTTGTTCTCTTTAATATTCGTATTATTCTATTTTAAGAATGAATTTATCCTTTTGGCCTTCCTAAAATTAAGAAAGCAAGACTTTGCTGGTGCTCAAAAATGGCTGGCTTACATTAAAAATCCAGAAACGGCTTTGGTCAGAAAACAACAAGGTTACTACAATTACCTTCACGGATTGATGCTTTCACAAACGAATTTAACGCAAGCGGAGAAATATTTCAAAAAAGCCATTGAACTTGGACTTTCAATGGATATGGATTTGGCCGTTGCGAAATTGAATCTTGCAGGAGTTGCAATGTCTAGAAGAAGAAAAATTGAAGCTACGAATTTATTAAATGAAGCTAAAAAATTAGACAAGCAAGGAATGCTGAAAGATCAAATCAAGATGATGAAAGATCAGATGAAAAAGATATAATTAGACAAGTTTAGACTTCATAGATTTTTAGACTTCTTAGACTATTAAAAATTAGATTTTTCTAAAGAATAAATAAAAAACCACTATAGTTTATCTAAAAGTGGTTTTTTATTTATATGAAAGCCTAAGAAGTCTAAAAATCTAACTTTCTAAGAAGTCTAAATTAATATCCTTCCGTAGGAATTTCAAGAACATATTTCTTCTTGCTCGCATTCGTAAGTTTTCTGTCGCGCAACCACGGATTGTGGATTTTCAAAACTTTGTAGTTGATTCCTTGTGATTTTGCAAAAACAGCCAGATCAGTAATCGTGCTGTCTACTTCAATTTTCTTCGTAGGAATCAACGGATACAATTCCGCAGGAGCCACATTAAAACCATATTGTACCGGATTTTTCATGATTTCTTTCAAAGCAATAATCCTGAAAACATAACGCGCTGTTTCATCCGTCAAAAGCAAGTTATAATAATTATTTTCTCCTTGAAAAGTGATCTGTTTGTTTACGCCGCCGAGACCTCCGTTATAGGAAGCTGCGGCCAAAGTCCAGCTTCCGAATTTTTTGTAAGCATCCAATAAATACTTGCAAGCCGCTTCAGTAGATTTTTCAAGATGATATCTTTCATCCACCATTTCATTGACTTCCATGCCTTTTTCTTTCGCCGTATCAGGCATAAATTGCCAGAAACCTTTCGCACCAGCGGAAGAAGTTGCGTTCATCAAAGCACTTTCGGCCACAGCCAAATACTTAAAATCATCCGGAACTCCGTTTTTCTTTAAAATAGGCTCGATGATCGGAAACGCGCGGTTTGCCCTTTTTATAATCAACAAAGTCGAAGCGTCAAGATTCGCATTTACAAGCAATTCTCTATCAAAACGTTCTTTGACATCAGCAATATTCAGGGGAGTTTTTTCTCCTGCAAAATTAACTTCCGTAGGAAAATAATGTCCTTTTACAATTGGAGTTTTATCTGTAATATTTTCATTGGAAACCGCGTGAATCAAAATCCCGCTTACCAAAACCACAGAGGCAATCAGGCCAGTTTTCTTAATCAAATTCATATTCTTTTTCTTTTTGAGTGTATTTTGTAAACCTACAAACTTTTTTTGTTTTCGTTATTCTTTGGAATAAATATTTCAAAAACCAAACCAAGATTTTTATTTATAAAAATTATCGAATTATCGAATTATCGAATTATCGAATTAATCAATTTTCTAAAATAATTCTCGGCAAATTTTCATTCAGCCATTTGAACTTATTGATAATCATAATATGTGTTCCGCCTTTTACCGGAATAAAATTCTTGATGTATTTAGGAGGAAAAACTTCGTCAGCATCGCCGTGGATGTGAATCACTTTTTCGTCTGGCTCTGCCCTATCCCAAAGAATTATTTTTTCTAAAGCCCAATCAAGATATTTTTTATCGCGCATTGACAGAAACTTTTCATACAACTTCAAACGCTGATTCACCTTATCTCCACCAAAAGATAACTTTGCCAAAAGTTCCACATTTTGAGCCAATCCCGTTGGGAAAACTTTATACGCTTTTATAGTTTTGGCTAATTTCATTCTCCTCGGAAATTCGGCGTTGCACTTAACACTGGAAATAATAATCACTTTTTTTGCATTGACAATCTTTCCCATTTCTTGAACCAGAACGCCTCCAAAAGATACGCCGATCAAAACAGCATTTTCGTGCTTGACATCCAAGGCAATTCGCTCGGCATAATCGTGCAAAGTTTCATTATCCAAAGGCAAGACCCATTCTAAAAGATGCATTTCAAATTGGTCTTTTGGAAGTTCTATACGCTCAAAAATCTTAGAACTTGCAGCCATTCCTGGCATAAAATAAACGTGCACTTTTTCCATTCCAATTGTTTTAACGGTATCATAACAGCAACAAAAGCTTTTTATTACGAAATTTGTATAAAATTATGGTTTTTATATGAAACCCTACTTCTCTAAATTTTAAATTATCTATAAATTATGAAAATGCGATTGTTTCCGAAAAGCGAAAGAGGAAAAGCAGATTTTGGTTGGCTTCAAGCCAATTTTTCATTTTCATTTGGCAATTATCAAAACCCAGAAACGGTTCAATTCGGAATGCTTCGTGTCTTAAACGACGACACAATTGCAGGTGGCATGGGCTTTGGAACGCATCCTCACGACAATATGGAAATCATCACGATTCCGCTGGAAGGCGGTTTGACGCATCGCGACAGCTTGGGAAATCAAGCAACGGTTTCGTTTGGCGAAGTGCAAGTGATGAGTGCCGGAACGGGCGTACAACATTCTGAAATGAACGCGAGCCAATCGGAAAACGCAAAAACATTGCAGCTTTGGATTTTCCCTGAAAAAGAAGATGTTGCGCCAAGATATGACCAGAAATCTTTTGACCTAAAAAACAATTTGAATTCCTTTGTAAATATAGTTTCTCCGGAAGATAAAAATGATGGAAATGCACTTTGGATTCACCAACAGGCGTTTTTGAATTTGGGCGTTTTTGAGGAAAACCAAGCGATTACTTACGATATAAAAATACCTTCAAACGGAATTTACATTTTCTTGATTGAAGGCGAAATCGAAATTGACAATCAGACGATTAACGAAAGAGATGCTTTTGGAATTATTGATTTTCAGTCTTTTGAAATCAAAACCAAAGCCAAATCAAAAATTTTGACGATTGAAGTTCCGATGCGATATAACTAGAAATTAAACAATTATGGAAATTAAAGATAATACTTTTTCAAGACAATTTGAAACCCAAAATGAGGATGGGAAATTAATTTCTGTGGAATATTCTTTTCAAGAGCGAAAAATATTCTTGACGAAAGTAAATCTTCCAGAATCTTTTGATAATGAACAATTTCTGACTGATTTTCTAAAGGAAATTATGGCAATTGCAATAGAACGAAAACTGAAAGTAGTTCCAACACATCCGAAAATCGCTTCGTTTTTTAGAAAAAATCCGGTTTATAAGGAGTTGCTTCCTCCTGGAATTCGGATTTAGTCGAAAGTTTAAAAGCCAAAAGTCTCAAAGTCCTGCAAGGTTTTCAAAACCTTGTAGGTATTAAAAAGCAAACAGAAAACCTACAAGGTCAGAAAAAGACCTTGCAGGTTTTTAAAGCATATCAGGATTTTTTATTATTTTTATCCAATGACAGAAGAAATAAATACAAAAATTCTCCACTTCTTCGAAAACATCGAAAAATATTACGGAAGCAAAACCGAAATTACCGAAGGTTTATATAGCCTCACAGAAAGTTTTGACAGCCATTCTACCACTTGGAATTTATCTGAATTCACGCTAGTTCGCTCTGGATACCGAAAAACTGGCGAAAGATTAATGATGGAAGGAGAAAAAATGTATTACGAAATTTCTGCCGCGCTTCTAGTCAGTTTTGAGCAAAAAGGAAGAAACTCTTTTGAATTTATTGAAAAATATGGCGATTCGGTTTTTAGAGTCACTAAGATTGCCTTTCAGTATAAATATTAGATTAGACTTCTTAGATTTTTAGACTCCTTAGACTTTGAGTAAAAATCTAATTTAAACTCATCATTTTTTAGCCATTTTAGATTATACGCAAAGTCTAAGAAGTCTAAAAATCTAACTTTTCTAACAAATCTAAACTAAGCTTCCACATTCAAAAATTCCAATCTCACCGAACCGTCGTCGTCAATTTTTGTCAAATTGATTTCGTGCAACGTATTCACCAATTCCGGATTCCAAGGCGTTTTTACCTTAACGTAGTTTTCTGTAAAACCGTGAATGTAGCCTTCTTTATTTTCTCCTTCGAACAAAACCGTTCTGTTTGTCCCGATTTGAGTTTCGTAAAAAGCACGACGTTTTTTCACCGAAAGTCCGCGTAACATTTTACTTCTTTTTGATCTAACATTTGCCGGAACGGGATCTGGCATATTCGCCGCTTCGGTATTATCTCTTTCAGAATACGTAAAAACGTGCAGATAAGAAATATCCATTTCGTTTAAGAAATTATAAGTTTCTAAAAAATGTTCGTCGGTTTCACCCGGAAATCCAACGATAACGTCCACGCCAATACAAGCTTGTGGCATTACTTCGCGAATTTTATTCACTCTTTCTGTATAAACCTCCCGTAAGTAGCGACGCTTCATTTTTTTCAAAATGTCATTGCTTCCAGATTGCAACGGAATATGAAAATGTGGCACGAAAGTTCTTGATTTCGATACAAATTCTATAGTTTCATTACGAAGTAAATTAGGCTCGATAGAAGAAATCCTCAAACGTTCAATGCCTTCTATTTTGTCCAATTCTTGAACTAATTCATAAAAAGTATGCTCGTGTTTTTTATTTCCGAATTCGCCTTTTCCGTAGTCACCAATATTAACTCCGGTTAATACAATTTCTTTGATATTTTGTTGTGAAATTTCTTTTGCATTTGTCAAAACATTTTGCAAAGTATCACTCCTAGAAATCCCTCTCGCCAATGGAATCGTGCAATACGTACATTTATAATCACATCCATCTTGCACTTTCAAAAAGGCTCTGGTTCTGTCGCCAATTGAGTAGCTTCCTACGTAAAAATCGGCTTCAGAAATCTCACAAGAATGCACTTCTCCAAAATCATTTTTGGACAAATCATTAATATAATCGGTAATTTTAAATTTTTCTGTAGCGCCTAAAACCAAGTCAACGCCGTCAACTGACGCCAATTCTTCTGGTTTCAACTGCGCATAACAACCAACTGCCGCAACAAAAGCTTTGTCATTCAGTTTCATTGCTTTTTTCACCACTTGTTTGAACTGTTTGTCTGCATTTTCGGTAACCGAACACGTGTTGATTACATAAATATCAGCAATTTCTTCAAATTCAACGCGGTCAAAACCTTCGTCTTGAAAATTACGAGCAATGGTGGACGTTTCTGAAAAATTCAGTTTGCATCCCAACGTATAAAAAGCGACTTTTTTTCTGTTCTCTGTCATTATAAATCCTCCCGAAAATTGGGAAATTGGTATCTTTAGCTATATTTACATTTTGCAAATAGCCTGCAAATTTACATACAATATTTTTCAAAATGAAATCAATAATTCACTACATATCAATATTTTGCATATCGTTAACTTTATTCTCCTGCGGAAAAGACACCACAGAAAACCGCGACAACCAAGTTTTTCGATTCAATCAAGATGCAAATGTGAGTTCATTGGATCCTGCTTTTGCGAAATCTCAAGATAATATTTGGATGTGCAATCAGCTTTTCAACGGCTTGGTGCAATTGGATGACAGCCTAAATATCAAACCTGATTTAGCTGAATCTTGGACGATTTCTGAAGATGGAAAAACCTATACTTTCACTTTAAGAAATGATGTTCGTTTTCATAAAAATATAGTTTTTAAAGATTCCACACGTATTGTAAACGCTAATGATTTCGAATTTAGTTTCAATAGACTTTTGGATGAAAAAGTAGCTTCGCCTGGCGGATGGATCATGCAGAATGTGGAAAATTTCAAAGCTAAAAATGATACTATTTTTGAAATAAATTTGAAAAAATCTTTTCCTGCTTTTTTAGGATTGCTTTCGATGAAATATGCTTCGGTTGTTCCGAAGGAAGCTTTTGTTTCGGGTTATGATTTTAGAACAAATCCGATTGGCACTGGTCCTTTTCAGTTTAAGCTTTGGGAAGAAAATGTGAAATTGGTCTTGCGAAGAAATCCATTGTATTTTGAAAAAGATGAAAACGGAAAACAATTGCCTTATCTAGAAGCCGTTGCCGTGACTTTTTTGCCTGATAAGCAGAGTGGCTTCTTGCAATTTGCCCAAGGAAAAATCGATTTTATTTCAGGTTTGCATCCTTCTTATAAAGATGAAATTTTGACACAAAGCGGTCAGTTGCAAGAGAAATATAAAAAAGATGTGAATATGATTACGGGACCTTATTTAAATACCGAATATCTAGGTTTCAGGATGGACGGAAGCGATAAAACGGTTTTGGACAAACGAATTCGACAGGCCTTAAATTATGGTTTTGACCGACAAAAATTGGTTACCTATTTACGAAACGGAATGGGAACTCCAGCAATTAACGGAATGATTCCCGCTGGCTTGCCTAGTTTTGACGAAACTAAAATTGGATACAATTATGATATTCAAAAAGCTCGAAATTTAGTTGCTGCATATAAAAAAGCGACTGGCGATTTGAGTCCAAAAGTGGCGTTGAGCACGAATGCAACTTATTTAGATATTTCAGAATATTTGCAACGCGAGTGGAAGAAAATTGGTATTGATGTTTCGATTGACGTAAATCCGCCGGCGACTTTAAGACAGGCGATTTCTACTGGAAAAGTTTCGTTTTTCAGGGCAAGCTGGATTGCTGATTATCCGGATGCGGAGAATTATCTTTCTTTGTTTTACAGCAAAAATTTCGCTCCGAATGGTCCGAATTATACGCATTTTAAAAACGCCGAATTTGATAAATTATATGAGGAAGCTTTCTTGGAGACTGATGATTTGAAGCGTTTTGTTTTGTACCAAAAAATGGATCAATTGGTGATGAAAGAAGCACCGGTTATTCCTTTGTTTTATGATAAGGTTGCTCGTTTTACTAGGAAAAATGTTGTGGGACTTGGGATTAATCCTTTGAATATGTTGGATTTAAGAAGGGTTAGAAAATTAGCGAATTAGCGAATTTTGGATTGTGGAATTTGATTACTAGAGAACGTAGATGAAACAGATTTAGTGGATTTTTTCTTAGATTCTTTAAATTTACTTTTAAAATTGACAATTAAATCTATCTTAAAAGGATTGCTTGAAAATGATCGTTTTTGTAATTTCGAATAAATAATATTTTACTATGAAAACAATCTTACTTTCGGCATTCGTTTTTCTTTTTGGAATGACTGCCAACGCACAAGAAACTGCGATAAAAAACTCAGAATTACCCGCAGAAGCGACGGCTTTTATCAAGAAATATTTTAGCAAAAACACGATTCACCACGCGATTAAAGATCAAGACAAAGGTAAAATTACCTATGAAGTGATGCTTGATAATATGACCGAATTGGAATTTACTGTAAAAGGGATTTGGAAAGAAGTTGACGGAAAAGACAAGGCGATTCCAACAGGTTACATCTTAAAACCAATTTTGGATTATGTGAAAAAGAATTATCCAAAAGCTTCGATTACACACATTGACAAAGGCTTGAACGATATTGATATTGAGTTGGATAACGGAACGGAACTGGAATTTGACTTGAAAGGAAAGTTTTTAAGAATTGACAAATAAATAGCTGACTAGTCCTAAAACAACAAAAAACCACGATTTGAGTCGTGGTTTTTTGTTATTTATTCTTGTCATTTTGAAATCGTTCGATGTCTTCAATCGTCGCACATTTTGTTTCTACTTTTTCATCATCTATGACAAAGGGAAGATGAATAAATTCGACTCCTGTCAAATCTTCGTGCAAATAATCTTCCATGTCGTGCAAGTCAAAAAACCATATTTTGTCGAACTGAACTTTTTTGACCGATGCATCTTTTAATAATATCGCCTCTTTGAGTTTCTTCTGCATTTTATAAAAATTGAAATGCAAAGTTCGGAAATAATCTAATTTGCAGAAACATTATTTTCCTTAAAAACTTTGGCGAAAAATAAAGCGTGATAAGGCAGTGAATTTTCCCAATAGTCCCATGTATGCGCGCCTGGACGCTCTGTGTAATCATGAGGAATTTTGTAATAAACCAATCTTCGGTGCAGTTCTCTGTTGGATTCAATCAAGAAATCATCCACGCCGATGTCGATTGTCAAAGGCATTTTGTTTGCTTTAATTTTATCAATCATATTCAAAACTGAATTCGCATCATATAATTCTTGCTTTCCAGAATCAGCTCCAAAAACAGGCTCCATTAACTTTTTTACTTGGTCAGAATTATCCCTTTGCAGCATCCCGCCCATGTCTAGCGCGCCACTCATGCTTCCAGCGGCGAGATATAATTCAGGATGTTTTGCAGAAAGTGACAGCGCACCGTGGCCTCCCATAGAAAGTCCAGTAATTACGCGTCCTTTTTTTTCTGCAATTGTTCGATACGTCTGGTCGATTTTTTGAATGACTTCTTTGGTGATATACGTTTCGAATTGGCTTCCTTTATTTACCGGACTATCCAAATAAAAACTGAATGTTTCCCCTTCCGGCATTACGATTATCATATTGTATTGATCCGCTAGATCTTTGACAGTCATCTTATTCGGAGTGCTTTTCAGCCAATCCCTGAAATGTCCGTAAGCGCCGTGCAAAAGATACATTACCGGATATTTTGCCTTTCCTTTTAAGTAAGAATTTGGAAGTACTACTGAAGCGTTATACGTTTTTCCCATCGCCACACTGGGAATAGCGAGCGTATCTACTTTTGCAGCATGCGAATTATAAGAAATAGAAAGTAAGAATACAAAAAAGAGTATTTTTAGAATTTTCATAAGAATTAGATTTATTTATCCAAAGTAACGCTTTTTAATCAAAATTTGAAATAGAAATTTCTATGGATTTGTCGCCCAAACTGTCGCATCAGTAATAAAACCAACGTTGTCCATTTCCAGCATCGAAACGATAGTGTGCGCAATTTCAGAAGGCTTTAATTTTGAATTAACGTTTTGTGCTTCGTAGCCTAATTTTGCCCCAAAAGGCGTCACAACTTCACTCGGATTTACTTGCATTACTCTGATATTGTTTTTTCTCAATTCTGCTCTCCAGCATTCTGTCATGGCAGAAACTGCAAATTTACTCGCACAATAAGCCGTTCCTGTTGCGAAACCTTTTTGTCCTGCAGTCGAAGAAATATTGACGATGTTTCCTTCGTTTTGTGGTATGAAATACTTCGCAGCTTCTTTGCCTACCAAAAATGCGCCTTTGACATTGGTTTCCCAAATTCTTGAAAAATCTGCTTCTGATGTTTCTGTTAGCAGCGCCAAATATCCGATTCCTGCGTTGTTAATTAGTACGTTTAATCCGCCGAGTTTTTCATTGGCTTCTTTGAATAAAGCTTTCACCTCATCTTCGTTTGAAATATCAGCTTGGAGTCCGATCGCTCCAATTTCTTGTGCTGCTTTTTCTATTTCTGATTTATTTCTGGAACAGATGACCACTTTTGCGCCTTTGCTTATTAATTGTTTGGCGGTTTCATAACCGATTCCTGTGCTTCCGCCCGTGATAATTACTTTTGCTGTATTTAGATTCATGATTTTATAATTTGTGTATTTACTTTTGACTTTTGCCTTATTTCTATTGACTTTCTACTAATTAAACGAACTTCTAAAAGCCAATGGCGAAACATTTGTCTTGCTCTTAAACAATTTGCTGAACGACTGCGGATATTCAAATCCCAGCTGATAGGCAATTTCACTGACCGAATTATTTGTAGTCGTTAAAATTTCCTTTGCTTTTTCAATCAGCTTATTATGAATATGTTGCTGTGCATTTTGACCGGTAAGATTTCGCAACATATCGCTTAAATAATTCGGAGAAATATTTAATTGTTCGGCTAAATAATGAACGCTCGGCAATCCGAATTGTGCGACCTTTTCACCGTTGAAATAATCGCCAAGAATTTCTTCCATCTTTAAGAGTAAATCATTACTGGCATTTTTTCTGGTAATGAACTGGCGGTTGTAAAATCTATTGCAGTAATTTAATAACAATTCTGACTGCGAAACAATTACATCTTGACTGAAAGAATCAATTACCGAACGATATTCATGCTCAATATCTTTCATGATTCCGGTAATCATCGCTTCTTCTTTTTCAGAAAGATGCAAGGCTTCATTTGTCGCATAAGAGAAATATCCAAAGTTCTTGATGTTTTTTCCTAACGGATAATTTCGGATAAAATCAGGATGCAGAATCAGCCAATAGCCATTTAGCGCAATATCTTCTTCCACAATCGTAGAAATTACTTGCCCTGGCGAAAAAAACGTCATCGTGCCTTCGTCAAAATCATAATAGCTTTGGCCATAGCGCATCGTTCCTTTAAAATTCTTTTTGATACAGATGGAATAGAAATTGTAGACTACGCTTTTAAATCGGTCGTCAAAATGACATTTTATATTTTCCATATTGACCACGCTCACCAACGGATGCTCTGGTTTTGGTAATTCAAGAACACGATGCAAATCAGATATAGACTCAAAAACATAAGGCAGATTTGTTGCTTTTTTCATAATTGTGGAATTTTAGAAAAGGAAAAGCTATCCGTAAAGATAACTTTTCCTTTTTAGAAATTAAATATTATTGGTCTATTCCCATCATGTTAGCTGCGTCGTATCGGTCGCCTGTTGAAGTTCCCAAAGGAACGATATTATCCAGTCTTTCCAATTCTTCTTTTGACAATTCTATACTTGCTCCGGTAATATTTTCTTCTACATATTTTACTCTTTTTGTTCCAGGAATCGGCAAATATCCTTTCGAAGCTACCCAAGAAATGGCCAATTGTGAAGTTGTGATATTTTTAGCGATAGCTAGTTTTTCAATTTCTTTGAGCAATTCTATATTTTTATAAAAATTTTCGCCTTGAAAACGAGGAATTGCTTTTCTGAAATCATCGTCAGCAAAATCTTCTGGAGATTTGATTTCTCCATTAAAAAAACCTCTTGACAAGGGCGAATAAGCTACAAATCCGATGCCTAAATCTTCCAAAGTTTTTAAAATTCCAGCTTCTTCAACTGTTCTTTCAAATAAAGAGTATTCCGTTTGAACAGCAGTCAGCGGATGAATTTTATGCGCTCTTTTTATCGTATTGGAAGAAACTTCTGAAAGTCCGATATAACCTACTTTTCCTTCTTTTACCAAATCTGCCATGGCGCCAACGGTTTCTTCAATCGGCGTATTTGGATCTAAACGGTGCAGATAATACAAATCAATAAAATCGGTCCCTAAATTTTTAAGCGAACGTTCCACGGCCTTTTTTACGTAGTCTTTCTTTCCGTTAAAATTCCAAGTCAATTGCTCGTTGTCATCAATTTCATATCCAAATTTTGTAGCGATGATATAACTGTCACGATTTCCTTTAATCGCTTTTGCCACCAATCTTTCATTCTCTAACGGACCGTATAAATCAGCAGTATCCAGAAAATTCCCTCCTAATTCTAACGAGCGGTGAATTGTTGCAATTGCCTGTTTTTCATCGGCTTTGCCATAAATATCCATGCCGGCAATTTTTGACATTCCCATGCAACCTAATCCAATATTTGGAACAACCAATCCTTCGTTTCCTAGTTTTACTTTTTTTATCGCACTCATAATTGTGTTTTTAATTATCAATACAAAGTTGCGCTAGAAATGAATTTTAAAAGTATCCGAATTACTTATAGTTGTATCCAAAACGAGAAACTTAATACTTACTTTTGGTTGATAATTTTAATTGCTTCCTCTAAAAGATAGTCTTTCTGCAGAACATTTTTTGGCGTAAGGGGCATTTTTTTATCGATTCTTACACCAGTTCTCTGCGCTTCTTTTCCGTTTGGATAAAAGATTGCATTTCCAGTAAAATTAAATTGATAACCGCCCGGAAGATGCATCATTTTTTCATCTCCATCTGCTCCGGCAGACTGTTCGCCAATAGTTGTGCTGTTTTTAAAAACATGCTGCAGGTTCATCGTGTTCCATTCGCTCATGCTCAGCGTAGCTGGGTTTATAATGATTACCACTTTTCCCTGATAATTAAAATTCTCTATTTTTAAGTTGGGATCATAGTAGTTGTCTTCGCGGTCATTTAGGCTGTACGTCCCGATTTCTTTTTTGTTTACCCTAAAATAATCGGCATAGCGGTTTGGGATTTTTCCAAATTTACGTAAGGTAAATGTGTGGACAAAGCCACCCCAATCTGGGTAAGCGCGCATGTCAAAAACAATTCCTTTTTTCGAAGCTGCTAAACTCAGGATGCTGTCCATCTTTTGATTGATTTTATTTTCTTCCGCATTTTCTATAAATCGATATGTTTCATTTATATTAAAGTAAGCAATGTCACCGGAAATCAAATCAAGCTTGTCATCAGTTCTTTTATCAGGAAAAGTAGCATTGACATAATTTGCTACAAATTCAATTTTTTCAGTGTCTTTTCCAGTTATGAAAGCAAGATCTTTTATTGTGTTTTTTTTATGTTCAGCAAATGTCAATTGAAAGTTGCCATCTGCTGATTGAAATATAAGGTTCGCATAATAGTCAGAAAGCCTGAACCGCAAAGTTGTCTGATTAGAAACTGCAAGCATTCCCGCCAACCGATTGACCAAATCTTTGACGCTTTCTCCATTTATTGCCGTAATAATATCGCCAGTTTTTATATTTGCTTTTGCGCAATCTTCTGCAACAATCAAATCAGTGACTATAATTTTATCATCAAAAACAGAATAAGCAAAAGGTGGAAAACTATAGCTCTTGAAGATTTCGTTTTTGTATTGAAGCTGTTTTATAAATTTATAAGAATGCGTGTCATTAAAATTAGAAGTGACTTTTAAAAGCAGTTTTTCATAGTCAAGCCTTGATTCGCAACTGGCAAAAAGTGGAACATTCTGTTGTAAGACTTTATCAAAATCGTTATCCATTAAATATTTATGAGGAAACAAATAATCGACCGCGCCCTGAAGTTTTGCCAAAGTCAACATTCGCAAAGCATACGGAAGATTCAGACTTTTGTCAATTTCATATTCGCCCTCATTCGGAATATCTGCGACGTAATTTAGATCTGGAATATAATAATGAATGCTGTCTTGGTAGCGTTTGTCAAAAATTTCTTCTAATTCAGATTTTGCTTCCTTGCTGAATAATTTGCCTGACTTAAACCATTTTTGGTCTTTATTTTTGACAAGCAATTTGCCCGAAGAAGGTGTTGCATTTGAAACCAAAGCTGTTTTTGGCAAGGCTCTCAGATAATTTTTTATGAACAAGTCAAATTCATCGTTGCTTGCTACTTTGTCTAAAAATGGCAGATTTTTGAAGAAAAGCGTGTCTGCATTTACCGTTCCTTTGGCCAATGCCGGATGGTAATATTTGGTAAAATTCCAGACTTTATAAAAATAAAAGTGCTTGTCGACTGTGCTTATTTTTTGCGAGAATGATAAAGTTGTCAGGAATAAAGCTAAAATAAAAATTGTTTTTTTCATAAATCGGTAGGTTTTTTCGGGGAAATATACGCCCACTAAAATAATAATTTTAAACAACCAAATAAGACTGCCTTCTGAAAGTTATTGACTAAAAAAAAGGCCTTTCTTTCGAAAGGCCTTTTTTACCAAAGATATAATGTGATTAAGCCACCAAATTCGCTACCAAAGTAATTTCAGCATTGATCGCTTTTGAAATAGGACAGATGGCTTTTGCTTTTAAAGCCGTTGCCTGAAAGTCTTCTTCTGAAATTCCAGGAACTTGGCCTGTCAATTCTAAAACGATTGTTGTAATTGTTCCGTCTTCGAAAGTTACTTTTGCAACTGTATCTAAATTTGTCGGTACGAATCCTGCTTCTGAAAGCAAAAAGCTCAATTGCATTGTGAAACATCCTGCGTGTGCCGCACCTAATAATTCTTCCGGATTTGTTCCTACGCCTTCTTCAAATCTTGTTTTGAAAGACAATTGTGCTTTGTCTAAGGTTGTGCTTTGTGTTGAGATCAATCCTTTTCCTTCCATTCCTGTACCTTGCCAGTTTGCGTTTGCTCTTCTTGTAAATTTCATGATAATTTGATTTAAATGTTATTTGATTATTTTTTATTATTTCAGTTGTTATTTCTTTTGTTTGTTGATTTTGCTTTAAGCTTTTGCCTATTGGCTCTTATCTTTTGCCTATTAAAATTATTTTTTATATACTTCTTTTAAAGCTTCCACAGCTTGTTTGATTGCTGCTCTCGGTGCTGGAGTTTCAGTAATTGGGTTTAGCATTACGAAGTCATGGATAGTTCCCAAATATCTTGTAGCTGTTACTTTTACGCCTGCCGCATTTAATTTTTTAGCATAAGCTTCTCCCTCATCTCTCAAAACGTCATTTTCTGCAGTAATTACCAAAGCTTCTGGCAATCCTTTTAATTCGTCGATGCTTGCTCTTAGGGGAGAAACAGTAATCAAATTGCGTGATGCTTTTTCAGGAGCGTATAAATTCCAGAACCAGATCATTGCATTCATAGTCAAAAAGTGTCCGTTTGCAAACTGCTGGTAAGATGCTGTGCTTGTCTCAGAATCAGTTACAGGATAAAATAACAGCTGGAAATCAATCTGCGGTCCTTTTCTTTCTTTTGCCATCAATGTTACGGCAATTGCCATGTTTCCGCCAACACTGTCCCCTGCAACTGCTAATTTATTTGTATTTAGTCCTAAAGAAGCTCCGTTTTCTTTAATCCATTTTGTGGCCGCATAGGCTTCTTCATTTGCTACTGGAAATTGTGCTTCAGGTGCTGGAGAATAGTTTACAAAAACTACTGCTGCATTTGCGCCAACTGCCAATTCTTTGATTAATCGGTCGTGGGTAAATTCATTTCCTAAAACCCATCCGCCTCCGTGGAAATACATCAAGACTGGTAATTTTTCTTTGCTTCCTTGTGGTTTTACTATCGTAATTGAAACTGTTTTGCCGTCTTGTTTGATTGTTTTGTTTTCAACAGAAGCTGGAAGTTTTTTATAATCACCAGTCTGTGCGTTGATCAAGACGTTTCTGGCATCTGCAATTGACAATTCATATAATTGGGGTCCGTTGCCGCCGTGAACTGCTTTTAAAAATTCTCTAGTGTTTTTTTCCACTCCATAGTTTCCAGAAAGTGCTGGGTCAATTTGTGCTTGTGCTAGTGTTACGCTTACCAAGGCAACTGCTGCTAAAATAACTTTTTTCATAATTTAAATGTTTTAATTTATTCGTAATGAATTGTTTGTGATTAAAATTGATTCTTAAAATTGCTGTTGTTTTATTTGTTTCATTTTGATAGGACAAATTTATGGCGACAATATTTATAAATCAAATTAATAATTATTTACCTTTATAACTTTAAATTATATCATATGACTATTCAGCAACTGAAATATATAGTAGCCCTAGACGAAGAGCGCCATTTTGCAAGAGCCGCAGAGTTGTGCATGGTCAGCCAGCCCGGACTTACGACACAATTAAAAAACGTAGAAGAAGAGATCGGAATTAAGATTTTTGACCGCACAAAAGTACCTTTAACTCCCACAGTCCTCGGAATCGAGATTATCCGCCGGGCAAAAAAGATCTTAAAAGAGGTCGATGAGATTCGTGATTTTATTATTACAGAGAAAAACGTGCTTGAAGGCGAAGTGAAGCTAGGCGTAATTGCCACGCTTTCGCCCTACCTCATTCCGCTGTTTATCCAATCGATGAAAGGCGCGGCGCCAAAGATGCATTTTATTATCAAGGAAGCTTCAACCGTGCAATTAATGCAGGATTTAGAAACCGGATCAATAGACATCGCTTTAATGGCAACGCCCACCGGAAATTCAAATCTAAGGGAATATCCTGTTTTTAAAGAACCTTTTGTGGCTTACTTAAACGAAAATCATCCGATGGCGCATGCTGATTTTTATGAAATGCAACCCAGCGACAAGCCGGAATTGCTCTTGCTCCAAAATGAATATTGCTATAATGCCCAGCTTTTAGAAATCTGCGACATCAAGGGAAATCCCAAGTTGATGCAACAGTTTTCTTATGACATCAGTTCGATTGAAACCTTGAAAAATTTGGTAAGGGCACAGCTTGGCTTTGCCATAATTCCTGAACTTTCTATCTTAAATGAAAGAGACAGCACTTATTTCAAGCCTTTTAAAGAACCCAAGCCGGTGCGTGAAATCAGCCTTGTGGTTTCTGATACTTTTTCAAGAAAACTGCTCTTGGAGAAAATGAGCGAAGCCATCTGGAACAGCCTTCCCGATTCAATGCGCAAAGAAATCAAGTATAAAAAGATTAAGTGGAATGACTCGCCTTATTTTATCAAGGCGCTTAAAGGATAAAAAAGAGTACAAAGGAAAAAAATATACAGAAAAACGAATTGCATACGGATAAATTTCTTGCTATGATTTAGTAGTGAACAATGAATTATATTTGTGCTACGTATCAAAGAAAAATTCCTATTATGCTAGAATGTGGTCTCGACCTGATCGGCGAAGTGCTGATTTTTGAGCAGATGCCACCAAAAATAGAATACAGCCTGACTGATTTTGGAAGAACCTTGATTCCGTTAATCGAACAGCTCGGACTTTGGGCAGATGAACACCAAGATCGATTGCGAAACGTCATATTAAAAAGACTGGAAGAAAACAAGTAAGCTTTTTCTACAGATCGATAAATAGGTTTAAAAAATATCCTACAAAAAAAGAGGTACATTGCTGTACCTCTTTTTACCCATTCATAATTATACTTACTTCAATAACTATAAAACTTATAAGCCCCCCAGCCTGTAAATTTCTTACAATATTACAGCAATTAAAGAAGCGACTCCTTACATAATTTCAAGATATGTTTATATCATATTAAACCCACACTGTAAACCAGTTAGTTACACATTAAAACCTGCTCAATTTCAGGAAAAATTTGAATATTTTTTATAATTCATTAAAAAGCAGATGCTAAATCGCTCCACAATCAGTTATGGATTTGCTACTTATTTATGTCATATATAAGTAGCTTGACAAAATGGTAGGAATTTAAAGGAGATATATTATTCAAAATCATCAAAAAAAATATTGATCTTAGAATAAATTCTAAACTGTTTATTATTCAAAGAATAAGTTAAAAATTTTATTTAGTTAATAAAGACATAATAAACTGTTAGCATTTACGATATAATTCAAAAAACATTTACAGTATATTTGCAATACTTTTGTAAGACAAAAACCCTTACAATTTTGAAATTACCACCCAAATGTGTAAAGATCTCCCCATATTTTTATCCTTTGACTACAGTTTTCTATTTAAAATCAATAAAATCGAGCAGAACCTAACTCTGCATTTTGTTGGAGAAGCCAATGAGCTAGTTGAAAAACGCGCTGTTTAAATTATTTTAAGTACTTGTTAATAATGCGATTTCCATTTTAAATTAGAAAAGAAAAAGTTTACCCATAATTCAAAAGCATACAATTAAAATTTACCATTTATGAAAATGATTACGTCAAACCACTTAAGAAATGTAATTTCAATTTACCTTTTCTTAGTGTCAATTGGTGCTGCGGCAGACACTGCAAAACGCCAATCTCCTTTAAGACAAGATGGCCCTGAACCGCCTCCTGGAACACCAATTGATAACAATATTATTATTTTGCTGGCTTTAGGGCTGCTTATCGCTGGGGCTTATTTTTATAAGCAAGCTAAAACAGCGAAACAAAACGCTTAAGCAATATAAAAAACGGCATGAATAAAAGCATGCTGTTTATGTTTAAAAAACAACTAAACTTCAACCTAAAAAGAAACAAACTTGAAAAAAAGTACTCAAAAAAACAAAAAAAGAATTACCGCTTTAACGGCAGTGCTATCTTTAGCTTTAGCTGGCGCAACGTCAGTTCAAGGCCAGGTACAGAACAACGGAGTACTATATATAGGCGACAATGCAAGCTTTCACATGACATCTGGGGCTTATAACTTCGGAGCTTCCCCAGCCACGACAAAAACAACCAAAACAGCTTCTATTTATGGAAATTTGTCTTTTGCGACAGGCGTCACTTGGAGCAATGCGGGCAATGCGCATTATGCAGATGGATATGTGCGTCATTATGGAACTGACAAATTCTTATTTCCTTTAGGAGACGGCGGTGTTTATGCACCTTTAGAAGCTACAGCATCTGACGCAACCGGAATTGACGCGGCTTATTTTAATGCAAATCCTTCAGCTGTGGGAACGGCATTAGACGCAACAGTTCTAGGAATATCAGCTGTCGAATACTGGAATTTGCTTCCTTTGGCAACTGCACAAGCTAAAATTTCTCTAACATGGAGAATGGCAAGCGACATTGCAACCTTAACAGGAAACAACTTGAACAAACTTACAATTGCAGGATGGGACGGTTCAAAATGGGTTGAAATACCTTCAAGAACAGACGCTGCTTCTATTTTAGGAGGAGCAAGTGCATTAACGGCAGGTTCTATTACTTCAATTTCTAATGTAAATCTTGCTGGCTTTAAAGTATTTGCTTTAGCACAGCGATCTGACATTGATTGCGCCCCAGCTGTTGTAATTAATTCTACTGCTTATTGGACTGGAGCAGGTTGGTTTAGCGCCTCTTCAGGAGGAACTTCTGTTGCTGTGCCTAATTCAACTACTGCTGTAGAAATTACTGCAGACTACGAAGGCCCTTCTTTTACTTGTGCAACGTTAGCTATTTCTAACACTGCTAATTTAACTGTCAGCACAGGAGTAACAGTTGAAGTATTGGGAACACTATCTTATACTGGAACAGGAAAAATCATTGTGAAAGATGGAGCTTCTTTTATCAGAAGAGGTACTGCTTCTACTGGAACGCCATCATTTGAAATAGAAAAAATCACTCGTGACATGCGTCGTAATGACTATATTTATTGGGGATCGCCTGTTGCTGGAAATGTCTTTGCTCAAATTAACAATGCAATTGCAGTTGCTTCTGGATCGGTTGCCGGTGCATTTGACTTAAAATACAGCTATGCTTCTGGAGCAAGCGGCGGATGGGTTCCATTAACTGCTACATCAACAGGAGTAGGTTTTATAACGCGTGTTAAAAACCAAGCGCCTTTCACACAACCTAGCGTTTTAGGCGGAAAAATACAAATGACTTTTACAGGAAATGCAAATAATGGCATTATTACGGTTCCTGTGGTAAATAATCCAAGTGCTCCAAATGGCGGAACAAGCTATAATTTGATTGCGAATCCCTATCCATCGCCTATTGATCTTGATAAATTCTTAATTGAGAATTTAGATATCGATGGCGCAGCCTACCTTTGGACGGCGGCAACAGACGGAAGCAACAGCAACAACCAAACTACAAGTTATGCCGCCGCCGATTATGCGGTTTACAACTTAGCCGGTCAAGTAAACACTTCACCTCTGCCTTTGCAAATCAACGGAAGAGTTTCTTCTGCTCAAGGATTTAACGTAAAATCATTAGTAAATTCTGGCACTGTTACTTTCAACAACTGCATGCGTGCTGACGCTCTTGGCGTGAACTTTTTCAGACAATCTGACGAAAACAACAAAAACAGCTTCAAGTTAAACATGACTGCTGAGGGAATCTATAGCGAAATTTTGATCGCTTATATCCCAGAAGCTACAATGGGTTATGACAGATTGTACGATGCAGGAAGAAATTCTACAAGTCCTTCAAAATTATACAGCATCCTTGCAGAAAACAATACTAAGCTTGCTATCAACAGCCGTCCGCAATTCGTAAATACTGACGTATTTCCGTTGGGGGTTTCAAAAACAGGAACTGCTGCTGAAACATTCAAAATCAACATTTCTGACAAAGGCGGTATTTTCAGAAATGATGTGCCTGTTTATCTTCATGATAAAGCATTGCAAGTATATCACAATTTTGCTGACGGAGAATATTCATTCACAACTAGCGAAGCAATTGCAGACACGCGTTTTGAAGTGGTTTATGAAAATGTTGCCTTGAGTAATCCTGATTTTTCTGCTGTAAAAGCTTTAGCTTCTATCAAAAACGGACAGTTCAATGCAACTGCTTCGTTAGGAATGAATGCTATCGAAATCTATGATATCGCAGGAAGAAAAGTACTATCATTTGACGCTGCAGGACAAAACAGCACTAGCGAGCCTTTTGGTTATGCTGCCGGAATCTATATCGCTAAGATAAAATTAGATAACGGAGCTGTTGTTACTCAAAAATTAATCGCAGAGAAATAAGATTCCCTTTACGTTAATTATAATCAAAAAGCCTGACTTAATGAGTCAGGCTTTTTTGTTTGTTATTACTTTTCTGAAGTTTTATTGATATCCTCTTGCCTGCAAAGCGAACAGTTCTGCATATCTTCCTTTTAAGGCGAGCAATTCAGCATGAGTTCCGATTTCAAGCAATTGCCCGCGATCTAAAACCAAAATTCGGTCCGCTAATCTTGCAGTTGAAAAACGATGCGAAATTAAAACTGCAGATTTTCCTTCTGTCATATGTGCGAAACGCTGGAAAACTTCATATTCAGCACGGGCATCAAGCGCAGCAGTCGGTTCGTCAAGTATCAGCACTTGCGATTCTTTCATATAAATTCGCGATAAGGCTACCTTCTGCCATTCGCCTCCAGAAAGTTCTACGCCATTGTTAAAGCGTTTTCCAAGAGCTTGTTCATATTGGTTAGGCAGTTTTTCAGCCAGCGCATCGGCAGTACTTCCTTTTGCGGCTTTTTTTATGAGTGCTTCATTGTCTAGCTGCGTAATATCGCCCACGGCAATGTTATTCGAAAGCGACATCTGATACCGCAGATAATCTTGAAAAATGACTCCGATATTATGCTGTAAATCTTTTGGATCATATTCTTTAAGGTCGATTCCGTCAAGCAAAATTCGTCCTTCCGTAGGTTCATAAAGTCGCGAAAGCAATTTCACAAGAGTAGTCTTTCCTGCCCCATTTTCTCCAACCAAAGCTAAAGTTTCTCCCGGATGCAGCGTAAAATTCAAATAACGGTTCGCCCAATTTTCACTGTGCCTGTATTTAAAACCTACATTCTCAAAAGTAAATCCCTGCTGTATTGGATTTGGAAACGGTACTGGATTTTTTGACACGACAATCGAAGGCATTATTTCGAAAAACTCCAAGAAATCATTCAAATAAATAGCTCCTTGAGAAATTGTGGTAAAGCGCAACAAAATACCTTCTGTCAAAGACCTCAACTGTCGGAACGAACCCGCTAAGAAAGTTAAATCTCCTACGGAAAGATGTCCGGTAATGGTTTTCATAATTATAAAAACATAAGCGCCATAATAGCCCGTGCTTCCCAACATTGAAAAGACAGTTCCCCATAAAGATCGTCTTTTAGCAAGTTTGCTATTATCAGAATAAAATTGGTCGGAAAGCTTTTTAAAGCGTCCTATCACAAAATCAGCGAGATTAAAAATCTTGATTTCCTTGGCTGTTTCATCGCTTGCCCCTAAATAACGTAGGTAATCCAACTCTCTGCGCTCAGGTGTTTGGCTACGCGTAAGCGAATAATTCTGGTTGTTAAAGTAAGATTCTCCCAAGAAGGCCGGAAGTATCGTAACTACCAGAATCGCAATCAGCCACGGATTAAAAGTGAACAATCCTCCGATCAAAAAAGCCATCGAGATGAGGTCTTGAATCTGTCCCATGATTTGAGAAAGCAACATGGTTCGTCCCAAAGTCTGCTGGCGTGCCCGTTCTAGCTTGTCATAAAACTCAGAATCTTCAGATTGTTCCAAATCCAATGTTGCTGCGTGGCGCATGATTTTGACAGAAGTATAATTGGAGAAAGAATCACCCAAAAGGCTGTCTAAAAGACTGATAATTCTGTTGAGTCCGTCGGTGGTAATAGCGAGGACAAATTCTAGGGCGACTAATTTCCAAAGATAAGTAGCATCATGAATGCCGTTATTGCTGTTAAGAAGAATGACTTCGTCGACAATTAATTTTCCTACGTATAAAAGCGCAACCGGCATCGCAGAGCGTAAAATTCTGAAAAAGAAACTGAAGAATGTCTTTTTAGGACTGCTTTTCCAGACTAACTTAAAGAATGCGGGCAGGTTTGACAAGGCGCTTAATCGTTCTTTGAAAGTAGGCTTTTTTTGAATTGGCGGTGCATTTCTATTTTGTTTCATGGTACAAATTTACGTTGGTTTGGCGAATAAGAATGTTGTAATTATTATAAAAAAAGACCTTTGCAGTGAAAGGTCTTTTGAAAATAGTATTAGCTCGAAAATTTAATGGTCTTCATCTAAAATCTTGATCATCTTGAATGATTTCAAAAGATGGAATAATCCGGGAAGAATTAAAAATCCTCCGATTAAAAGTGAAATTCCTAGTACTTCAATGACTTTATCAGGAGCCACATTATCTAAAAGGCTGATTGAACCTGAATCTGTAATTATAATATCAGGATAATGTGCCAAAAGTGCAGCCGAAATAATCAGCAAAACTTGGAGTCCGGCGAAGAAACGGCACAAGATATGCTCTCCTTTTCTGATACTATACCAAAGTGGAAAAAGCAAGATGGCAGAAAGAAAAACCAGTCCTATTGCATTGTAATTATTTAGAAAATCTACCACGAAAGCATGATTTCCGGCATAGCCTACCACTAAAACTACAAGCCCGAAAAACACAACCGCATAAGTTGCAATTATTGCTTTTCGAATGTAAAGCTTTCTGTTTTGTTGATCTACTTCTCCGATTAAGAATGTTGCTGCTAAAAAGACACAAAGCGCTGCGAAGAACAATCCAATTACGATTGGAAAGGCGTCAAACCAAGGTGCTATGAAAAAAGTAACAAAATCTCCATTAGGATTATTTTCCATAGTTTTTATATTGCCGCTTAATAAGGCACCAAAAGTCATTCCGAGAAATATCGGAGTAACCAAGCAGGAAAACTCAAACATTTTATCATAAAGCAATTGCGACTTGTCTTTTACAGCGTCATAATGGCGAAAGACGAATGCGACGCCGCGAAGCGTAATGCCGAGCAAAACCAAGGTCAGCGGAATGTGCAGATAGACAACCAAAATATTATAATACGCCGGAAAGGCAATCCATAGAATTACGATTAAAATAATAATCCAAATGTGGTTGGCTTCCCAAACGGGTCCCATGACACTGTAAACCGTTTTTTTGATGAGCTTTTTATTCTCTTTGGAAGAAAAAAGTTCAAGAATTCCAGCACCAAAATCAGCGCCTCCCAAAAGTACATACAGAAAAAAGGAAAATACGGTAAAAAATAAAACGACGTACAACATAGCCTAATTTTTAGAGTTATTCAAGACTTTGATCTGGCGGCTCATCAGCCAAGTTACTGCAATTGCAAGCACGGTGTACAAAACTACGTAGAGGTAAAAACTATAAATCATTCCAGGCATTGGCGTGACGGCGTCTTTGGTTCGCATCACATTATGGATAATCCACGGCTGGCGACCAACTTCGGTTACAATCCATCCAGCCTCAAGGGCGATAAATCCGACAGGTGCGAGACAGGCAAAAAATAGCCAGTATTTTTTACTTTCCTGCCACTTTTTCTTTTTTATACTTAGGAAATAAAAAATTCCGGAGAAAAGCATTAGCGTTCCTAAACCCACCATGATTTGGAAGGCATAATGCGTAATGGCAACTGGCGGACGGTCTTCTTTCGGGAAATCATTTAAACCTTTTACGGTAGCATTAAAATCTCCGAAAGACATAAAAGACAGCATTTTAGGTATCTCAATTTTATAAGATACTTCTTGGGTTTCTTCGTTGACAATTCCTCCGATATAAAGCGGCGCACCTTTTTCAGTGTCATAATGCGCTTCTAAAGCGGCGAGTTTTGCCGGCTGTCTTTGGGCAATATCTTTTGCAGAAAGGTCGCCACTCAAAGGTTGCAATAAAGCGGCAACAGCTCCGATGCTGATGGCGATTTTGAAAGCGGCTTTGTGTAAGATTACATTTCTATTTTTATAAACTTGGTAGGCGTGAATTCCGGCAACAGCAAAACTGGTCGCTGCGAAAGCCGCCAACGTCATGTGCAAGGCTTGCGTAAACCAAGCTGGATTTAAAAAAGCTTTTACGGGATCAATATTTAGAAATTTTCCGTCGATGTAGTCAAAACCTGAAGGCGCGTTCATCCAGCTGTTTGCGGAAACTACTAATATTCCGGATAAAACACCGGAAACTCCGACAATAATTCCGGTAAACCAGTGAAATCTTTCTGGAATTTTGTTCCATCCGTAAAGGTAAAAACCTAAAGCTAGGGCTTCTATAAAAAAAGCGGCGCCTTCGAGAGAGAACGGCATTCCGATAATTGGTCCGGCGTGTTTCATGAATTCTGGCCATAACAAACCTAATTCGAAGGACAAGGCGGTTCCGGAAACGGCTCCGGTTACGAAGAAAATTGCCACGCCTTTCTGCCAAGATTTGGTCAGGGAGAGAAAAACAGGATTTCGGGTTTTGAGGAATTTGTAATGCGAAATTACCATGAAGAACGGCATCACCATTCCGATACAGGCAAAAACAATGTGAAAGATTAGCGTGAATGCCATTTGCATTCTGGCAGCATCGAGATTTTCCATAGAAAGCGTTTTTTAAATGGACTTCCTACAAAGATACTTGATATGCCTTTTTAAAGCTAATGGAAAAGGGTATAAAAGTTTTAGTTTCCAGCGATTTACAGAGATGTTTCCGAATTAAGATTATAATTATGCAGAACGATTTTTTAGACGGAATTTCTTGTAAAAGAGAAGCAATTTTATTCTTATTTGGAGATATTTCGCAAAGAGAAAATTTATTCTTTATAAAGTTCGTAATTGAGTTTCGCTAAAAAGTAAGTTATAAATCCAACGGGAATCATCGCCCAATAAGTAAAAAACGGAATTTCTGTGTGAAAAAATATTCTTGTAATTAAGGCATAAGCCGAGAAAAGAAAACCTCCTGAAAGCAAGACAGCTACAGATAAAATGGCATCTTTTTTTTCTTTGTAATAACGAATGGCGATGAAAGCAATCGCAAGCAAAACTACAAAAGCGAGTGCTTTAAAAGCTACAGAATCAAGCACATTTATAAAAAACATAGCGACAACCATCAAAACAAACAAGTAAATAAAAGAGGGAAAAAAGTAAATCATGTTGAGCACAATTCTATCGTCTGCGGCATCTAACTGCTTTGACATTTCTTCGTTGATTTCGGAAACGTCAAAACCTTCCATAGTCAGTCTTTCTATGGTTTCTTTACGAGTGTAATTATTTCTTGTGTAACGTTCTAGTTCTTTTTTGAGGTCTTTCATTTTGGACGTGTTTGTTTTTATAACGGAAAATATAGTTTCACGGAATTTGAAAATTTACAAGATTTCTTTCCAATTATTAAATTCGAAAGTTCCTGTTTTCTTTTCAAAATCTATCATTTTATCTGCTAATTCCTGCATTTCTGAAGCATGGTCCATATTTTTCACAATGGCTTCAATGATATGATCTCGGGAAAATTCTATTTGATCTTCAATCTTTTTTCCGGTAATGTTAATTCTTTCTTCTAATACCTTAAGCGATTCATTCAGTTCTTTCTTTAAAACAGAAAGATTTTCAAATTCAATTCTTCTAGCGATTAGCGATTGCAATTCTTTTTCTTCATTAGGATTTTTTCCGTCGATAATTGCCATTTCCGTAAAAACATCTTCAGTGGCTTTCATGATTTCAATTTGAAGCTCATCTTCCTGCATCGAACTCCACTGCAGGAATAAATCGAAAGTTTTATTTTCTAAATGTTTAATAATTTCTAGATGGTAGTTCATATTTTGAATTTTTGGATTATACAGTACAAAAATACTTGATTAAAAGAAAAGACCTCTCTTTCGAAAGGTCTTTTTTTAGCATAATATTGAGATTGCTTCGTTCCTCGCAATGACTATTACATATTCCTTCTATATTGTCCGCCCACTTCAAACAGCGAAGAAGTAATTTCTCCTAAAGAACAGATTTTTGTGGCTTCCATCAATTGCGCAAAGATATTCTTGTTATTAATCGCAACATCTTGAATGATTCCCAACTGTTCTTGCGTTTTATCCGCGTGAAATTTATGCAGGCTGTCCAAAGTCTGAATCTGGAATTGCTTCTCCTCTTCACTTGCACGAATCACTTCCGCAGGAATCACAGTAGGCGAACCTTTAGAACTCAAGAATGTATTTACGCCAATAATCGGGAATTCGCCCGTGTGTTTCAGCATTTCATAATACATACTTTCCTCTTGAATTTTAGAACGTTGGTACATAGTTTCCATTGCACCAAGTACGCCACCTCTTTCGGTAATTCTGTCAAATTCTAATAAAACGGCTTCTTCCACCAAATCCGTCAATTCTTCAATGATGAACGAACCTTGAATTGGATTTTCGTTTTTCGCAAGACCTAATTCTTTGTTGATAATCAACTGAATGGCCATTGCTCTACGAACCGATTCTTCAGTTGGCGTGGTAATCGCTTCGTCATAAGCATTGGTATGCAATGAGTTACAGTTATCATAGATTGCATATAACGCTTGCAAAGTCGTACGGATATCATTGAAATCAATCTCTTGGGCATGCAACGAACGGCCTGAAGTTTGAATATGGTATTTCAACATCTGGGCTCTTTCGTTCGCTCCGTATTTGTTTTTCAAGGCTTTCGACCAGATTTTTCTCGCCACACGGCCAATCACTGCATATTCAGGATCGATTCCGTTGGAGAAAAAGAACGACAAGTTTGGTCCAAAATCGTTGATGTCCATTCCACGGCTCAAATAATATTCAACGTAAGTGAAACCATTTGCAAGTGTAAACGCCAATTGCGTAATTGGATTCGCTCCTGCTTCCGCAATATGATAACCTGAAATCGAAACCGAATAGAAATTTCTGATGTTATTTGTAATAAAATATTCCTGAACGTCGCCCATCAATCTCAAGGCAAATTCTGTAGAGAAAATACAAGTGTTCTGCGCTTGGTCTTCCTTTAAAATATCCGCTTGAACCGTTCCACGAACTTGTGAAAGTGTTCTGACTTTAATTTCTTCGTAAACCTCTTTTGGTAAAACCAAATC
Source organism: Flavobacteriaceae bacterium PS02334 (assembly GCA_029959295.1). Classification (GTDB taxonomy): domain Bacteria; phylum Bacteroidota; class Bacteroidia; order Flavobacteriales; family Flavobacteriaceae; genus Flavobacterium. The sequence continues at coordinate 100,909 of JASCOH010000007.1, forward strand.
TCCGGTAACACCCAAAAGCATCAAGCCTAAACCGTTATTACTTTCTGGAAGATCTCCGTTGTAACGAGGTCTTTCCAAACCTTTTTTCTTGTAAATCTCATCGATGATAGCTTCCACTTCATCTTCAAGATTATTATCTTTGATGTAAATTTCACACTGCTGATCAATCGCCGCGTTCATAAAGAAACCAAGCAACATCGGAGCCGGACCGTTAATAGTCATACTCACAGATGTCAGCGGATGTGCCAAATTGAAACCAGAATATAATTTTTTAGCATCATCCAGACAACAGATGGAAACTCCGGCATTACCGATTTTTCCATAAATATCTGGACGAAGATGCGGATCATTTCCGTATAAAGTAACACTGTCAAAAGCCGTTGACAGACGTTTTGCAGGCAAACCAGCACTCACATAATGGAAACGCTTGTTCGTTCTTTCCGGACCGCCTTCTCCGGCAAACATTCTTGACGGATCTTCGCCTTCACGCTTGAAAGGATACAAACCTGACGTAAAAGGAAATTCTCCCGGAACATTTTCTTGCAGGTTCCATTTTAAAATATCACCCCAAGCTTCGTATTTAGGCAAGGCCACTTTCGGAATCTGTGAATGCGATAAGGATTCGGTATGGGTTGCAATTTTGATTTCCTTGTCACGCACTTTAAAAGTATAGACAGGATTCTTGTATTTGTTTACTTTTTCGTCCCAAGTCAAGATGATTTCCCAGTTGTATGGATCTAAATCCATCTTCACTTTATCGAATTGGTTCAAGAGCAAATTCAGGAAGATTCTGTTTTCGTCTCCCTCGACTGCGCTCGGGATGACAGTACTGTCGTCTATTCCAACTTTAGTAATTTCAGGTTTTTTACCCGAAACGGATTCGATAGTTTTGAAAATTCCGTATAATTTTTGAGCGACTTGCTGTTGTGTCAAAGCAGTCGCATCGTATTTTCTATTGTTTTCAGCAATTTCAGAAAGATAGCGTGTTCTGTGAGGCGGAATCACGAAGATTTTCTCGCTCATTTCACGTGTAATTTCAAAAGTAGAAACCAAATCAGATTCGGTTTTTTCTACAATCTTATCCATGATTGCTTTGTAAAGCGTATTCATTCCAGGATCGTTGAACTGCGAAGCAATTGTCCCGAAAACCGGCAAATCATCTGGATTCGCATCCCAAAGATTGTGATTTCTCTGGAATTGTTTCTTCACGTCTCGCAAAGCATCCAAAGAACCTCTTTTGTCAAACTTATTGATGGCAACTAAGTCAGCAAAATCAAGCATGTCGATTTTTTCTAATTGCGTTGCGGCACCAAATTCAGGTGTCATTACGTATAGTGAAACATCCGAATGGTCCATAATCTCCGTATCAGATTGTCCGATTCCTGAAGTTTCTAGGATAATAATATCATATTTCGCTGCTTTCAAGACTTGAATCGCTTCGGCAACATATTTTGACAAAGCCAAATTCGATTGACGCGTTGCCAATGAACGCATATAAACGCGAGGATTGTTGATCGCATTCATTCGGATTCTGTCTCCCAATAAAGCACCACCTGTTTTTCTCTTTGAAGGATCGACAGAAATCAATCCGATAGTTTTTTCTGGAAAATCAATTAGAAATCTTCGAACCAATTCATCAACCAAAGAAGATTTCCCTGCTCCACCCGTTCCGGTAATTCCAAGAACTGGAATCTTGCTGGTTTCATTTTGTTTGTGAATGGTATCAAATGCTTCCTTTGCAATTTCTGGAAAATTTTCTGCAGAAGAAATCAAACGAGCGATTGCCGTTGGATTTTTGTCTTCCAAATGATTAAGTTCTCCGTTCAATTTATCTCCGATTGGGTAATCCGATTTCTGAACCAAATCATTGATCATTCCTTGCAAACCTAGTTCACGTCCGTCATCTGGAGCATAAATTCTTGTAATTCCATAATCCTGTAATTCCTTGATTTCGTCCGGAAGAATTACACCTCCACCGCCGCCGAAAATTTTGATATGCCCTGCCCCTTTTTCATTCAGCAAGTCATACATATATTTGAAATATTCATTATGCCCACCTTGATAAGAAGTCATCGCGATTGCATTTGCATCTTCTTGAATGGCCGTATTTACAACTTCTTCCACACTTCGGTCGTGACCCAAATGGATTACTTCCACACCCGTTGACTGGATGATTCTTCGCATTATATTGATAGCAGCATCATGTCCGTCAAAAAGCGCTGCCGCAGTTACGATTCTTACTTTATTTTTAGGAATATAAGGTTTTGCTTGTTCCATTTTGAAATATCTGTCAATTTTAGGTGTGCAATTTACGAAATCTTTAAAAATTTGGTCATAAAATTATTCCAAAGTAAAAATTCTTTTCGTTGCAATAAGCTATTTTTTTAAAGCGCTTTTTATTAATTAGTATTTTAGCGATCAAATTCTGATGAAATATGAGCCGTAAAAAGTTCCACACCTTTGACTTTTTTCGATTTTTTGCTTTTTTCAAGGTGTTTTTACTGCATCTTCCCATCGTTGCGTTTCCATTTTTTAATTTTATAAAATCAGGTGGCGAAATTGGCGTTTATTTCTTCTTTGTTTTAAGCGGTTTTTTAATTACCTACATCATCTTGCATGAAAAACAACAAACCGGAACTATCAATCTCAAGAATTTCATGTCGCGAAGAATTCTGAGAATCTGGCCACTTTTTTACATAATGATTTTGTTTGCGTTTGTTACTCCGAAAATCCTTGGCGGTTTAAATCTTCCTAGTTCTTCTGAAGGTTATGCCCCAGATTGGTTGCTTTCAGTTCTTTTTCTGGAGAATTATAAAATGATTTTTACGAACAGTTTTCCGAATGTTTCGCCTTTGCGCGTGATGTGGTCGCTTTGCGTGGAAGAACATTTTTATATTATTTGGGGAGTCGCTTTGTATTGCATACGCCTGAAAAAAGCGCATCTTCTTATTATTGCTGCGATAATTATTGCCAATATTTCGAGGTTTGTTTTTTATGTAAACGACCTTCCTTTTTTGGATGTTTTTACCAATTTAGACTATTTTGCCTATGGCGCAATTCCGGCTTTGCTTTTAATTGACAAAGAAAACCAGGTGATTGAATTCATAAAAAACATCCCTTTATTGTATAAAAAAGCATTTTTATTGCTGACAATATTATATGTAATCATTTCGCCAAATTTTGAATTCCCTTTTAAAATATTGATTGAGCCAACTATTTACGGTCTTTTATTCTGTACATTAATCTTTTTGATACTTCCTGAAGACAGCAAAATAAGGGCAAGCGACAGGAATATTTTTAGCATTTTAGGAATTTACACTTACGGGCTTTATCTTACGCACACCATCGTAATCAATCTTTTTGTAAAGATTTTTGACAAACTAAAACTTTCCATTGACGAAATTTGGAATGCAATTTTATTTGGAATTCTGACTTTGGGATTTACAATTATTGCAAGCATAATTTCCTATAAATTAATCGAAAAACCTTTTTTGCAATTAAAAAAATATTTCAAATAATCCCTAAAAAAGCAGACATTTTTAAAATTCTTCGAAATTCAGAAGATTTTGTAACTACATTTTTATAAATTTAAGATTATATTTACAAAGAAACTCTAATTTTTTAAGAATGGAAATCGTCTTATTACTCGCCGTCTTCGTCTTTCTCATTGTGATTTACAATAATCAGAACTCAAAATTCAGCAACTTGGAAAAAAATATTTCAGACCTGAACAAGAGGTTTGAAATCTTGAGAAAACAAGGACAGATTATCGAAAAGCCACAAGAAACCGAAAGTAAACCTAAGGAAGAAAAGCCTTATTTTACTCCTATTCCTGATTCGCAAATGCCAATTCAGGAGAAAAAACCAGAACCAACAATTATTCCGCAGGAAGAAAAACCTAAAATTGAAACGGCGGCTTTTGCAGAAAATATTCCTGCAGAAAAACCGTTGCCAAAACCAGTTGTAGAAATCCGTGAAACTCCAAAACCTTTAGTTCCAAGACAAGAAATTCCGAAAGTAATTTTGCCTCCGCAGAAATCATGGTGGGAAAATTTCAAGCATAATAATCCGGATTTGGAGAAATTTATTGGAGAAAATCTTATCAATAAAATCGGCATCTTGATTCTTGCTTTGGGAATCAGTTATTTGGTAAAATTAGGCATCGACCAAAACGTAATTACGGAACCGATGCGAGTTGGAATCGGTATTTTAGCAGGATGTATCGTCATGCTTTTTGCGCACAAACTGCGTATAAATTACAAAGCTTTTAGTTCCGTTTTAGTCGCTGGAGCAATTTCTATATTCTATTTTACGATTGCCATCGCCTTTCATGATTATCACTTGATCGGTCAAACCGTTGCGTTTGTAATCATGGTCGTTATCACTTTATTCAGCGCCTTTATTTCGATTTCTTATGATCGAATGGAACTCGCCACAATTTCCTTAATTGGCGGTTTTGCCGTTCCATTTATGGTCAGCACCGGACAAGGAAATTATGTCGTTTTGCTGACTTACATCTTAATTATTGACATTGGAATTCTGCTGATCGCTTATTTCAAAAAGTGGAATTTCTTAAATATACAAGCTTATGTTTTCACCATGTTGCTTTATTGTAGCTGGCTTTCCACGATTATTGGCGAACCCAAAGCACCTTATTTTGGCGCTTTAATCTTCGGATTTTTATTTTATTTCACTTTCATCTTGATGAATATCATCAATAATATAAAGAACAAAGGCGAATTTTCAAATTGGCAATTGGCCATTCTTTCCAGCAACACGTTAATTTTCTATGGCTCAGGAATGCTGATTTTAAACAGTTATCATCCTGAATTTAAAGGTTTGTTCACGACTTTGCTTGCTTTGTTTAATTTGATTTATGCTTGGTATTTGTACAAAAGATTTGGTGTGGAAAAAAGAGTTATTTACATCTTGATCGGAATGACGCTCACATTCGCGACACTAGCAATCCCGATTCAATTTGAAGGCAATTATATCACATTATTTTGGGCTGCGGAAGCTGTCGTTTTAATTTGGCTTTCTCAAAAATCTGAAATTAAGACTTTCAAATTTGCTTCTGCAATCGTGCATTTCTTGATGTTGATGAGCTTAATTATCGATTGGTCGAAACTTTATAATTCAGAAAATATTTTATCCGTAATTATAAATCCCGCTTTTTTAACCGGACTTTTCGCCGTCGCAAGTTTTATTGCCGTTTTCTATCTTTTGAAGAAGGAAACTGAAGAACCAACTTTTTTAGGAATCACTTTTAATCCTCAGAATTACAGTACTTACGCCAAAATCATGGCAGTTGTTTTGGCTTATTTTGGAGGTTTCATTGAACTTTCTTATCAAGCAAATATTTATTTAGAAAGCAGTTCTGCTTTAAATTACCTGAAAGTCGTTTATCATTTTATCTTCAGCGTCATCTTTATTTTTATTTCATTTAAAGGAAAAAATGTTTCGTTCAAAAACTTAGCTTCAATTCTTGCAAGCACAAATATCATCTTGTTTATTTTCCTGGCTTCACATTTTGCTTTTTCAGAACAGGAAGATTATTATATTGGAAAAATAAGTTTTCCACTGGCTTATTTGTTGCATTTTGTTTCGCTAATTCTGACGGCTTATTTTGTTTCCGTTTTATATAAAACTCGAGAAGAAAATATTGTTTTCAAACAATTCAGCAATAAAACGATTTTGATTATTGCCTCGTTATTATTGGTATATCTGGCAAGTTCTGAATTGATGTTGCATTCAGTTGCCATTTCTCGAAACCAGATTTCTGACGCAGAGACTCAGGATGCTTTGAAAAATTATATCGGATCCACAAAGGAGGAAGCGATCTATTATTACGCAAATGACAAAATAAATGAAGTAGAAAATCAAGTAATAAAAACAGGTTATCCGATTTTGTGGGGTGCGCTTGCCTTCCTTTTCTTGATTGTCGGAATCAAACGAAATGTCAAAAACCTGAGAATTATCGCTTTACTATTATTAGGAATTACAATTTTAAAATTATTCATTTATGATATTCGAAATGCTTCTGAAACTGGAAAAATCATCGCTTTCATATTATTAGGCGTCTTGATTTTAATTATTTCTTTTGTATATCAAAAATTAAAAGTGCTAGTTTTAAGCAATCCAACTGAAGAAAAACCGACCAATGAAAACAATTAAGCACATACTATTTATTGTATTTTTAATAACGTCAAGTTTGGCCTTTTCGCAAGATTTCGCCGTGGAAGGAAAAATTTCTGGCATTCAAGCTAACGGATTACATTCTGTTTTGATTACGCCAGAAATTCGATCTTTGTCCAATGAAAATCTTTCTGATATTCGGATTTTTGATTCGAAAAACCGGGAAACTCCTTATTTTCTGAGTAATGATTTAAAGACAACTTCCACAGCTTTTGAAGAATATAAAATCATTTCAAAAAATACTATTCCTAACAAAAGTTCTTCGGTAATTTTTGAAAACAATTCGAATAAAAACCTGATAGAAATAACGCTTGCCATTGCTAATTCGGACGTAGAAAAAAGCTACAACATCAGCGGAAGCAACGATTTGACAGAATGGTTCGGGCTTGTAAACAATCGTTTGCTGAATGATTTGTCAGATTCAGAAAACACTTTTATTTATAAAAACATTCCGGTTCCGAATAATAAATATCGCTATCTGAAGATTGATTTTAATGACAAGAAAACGCTTCCTATTGCCGTTTTAAAAGTGGGTAAATTCTCAAGCCAAACTTCAGCTTCCGCTTTGCAAGAAATTAAAAAGGAAGAATTTAAAATCCAAGAATTTCCCAAAGCTAAAAAAACCCGAATTACCTTTAAGTTTGAAAATTCTCAAATCATAAACCAAATTTCTTTTACTATAAAAAATGCTTCTTTATATCGAAGAACTGCAAAAATAATCGTGAACAGAACTGAAGTTTATAAAAAGAGAAAAAAGAATTACGAAGAAAATTTAGAAAATTTTGAATTGATTTCAGGTTCCACAAACACTTTTTCTATTGCATCATTGCGCGAAAAAGAATTTTATATCGACATTGAAAACCAAGATAATCAGCCTCTTTCAATTTCAGAAGTAACCCTTTTTCAAAATCCGATTTATTTGGTTGCTGATTTGAATTCTGGAGAAAATTATACGCTGAAAGCTGGAGATCCAAATTTATCAGAACCACATTATGACCTTTCCTCTTTTCAAAATAGTATTTCAAAAGCATTGCCTGAAGCTCAAATTTCAAAAATTACTAGATTAAAAAAAGTTCAAAATTTAAGCCCTAAAAATACTGCAATCTGGAGCCAGCCTTGGTTTATGTGGGTTTGCATTGGCATTGCAGGAATCATTATTTTCTATTTTTCACTGAGCTTGATAAAAGACATGAAGAAGAATTAATTTAAAAATTACTATGAAAACAGTCACACAATTTGCCATGATTGGCACGGCGCTTTTGATTATAAATAGCTTGATTTATTTTGCAACTACTTTGATGCGTTTTAATTATTCTGAAGAATTATACATTATTCTCAGGGTTTTAGATCTGGTCGGATACATTTCTCTTTTTGCTTTTTTCTACACTTTATTACAGAAACAAATCACTAAAATTAAAGACGATGAGCAAAAACGAGATTTATGATTTGCTAGAAATTTATCCGCCTGAAAATGATTTCAAGTCAATTGATGGAGGTCAAAACGTGGCAAAGCATCTGCTAATTCGAGTGTTTTCTATAATCTTAATTATTGGAACAATTTTGATTTATACGGAATTAGAAAATTTTGGCACCAATGACACTCTGGGAATCTGGCTTGGATGCGCTATCCTTTTCATAATCTGGCTCTTTTTCCTAGCTATCGAAGCGATAGTGCTTCAGGTCAGAAAAAAATATATTTTAAGAAATGTGAATTTGATATTAATTGGATTTGTCCTCCTATTAATAACCCTTTTTATCGGAACAAATCTATAGCTAAAAACCCTTGAAAACTTTATCAAAAAAACAAAATCCACTCTCAATATAATTTCTATTTTTGCCTAAAGAAAACATAACACAACTTCTTATGCTTATTATTGGAATTGCCGGAGGAACCGGAAGCGGTAAAACAACTGTTGTTCAGCAGATTATGAACGAACTTCCTCAGGCTGAAGTAGGAATTATTTCTCAAGATTCTTACTACAAAGAAAACCACGGATTGAGTTTTGACGAGCGCGCGCTAATTAATTTTGATCATCCTCGAGCTATTGATTTTGAGCTTTTAGTAGCACAATTGAAAGAATTAAAAGCAGGAAATAATGTGGAACAGCCTGTTTATTCTTTCGTAACACACAACAGAACAGACGACACCATTAATACGCATCCAAGAAAAGTGATGATTGTGGAAGGAATTTTGATCTTGGCAAATCCAGAATTGCGTGATATGTTTGATATTAAAATTTATGTCCATGCCGATTCTGACGAAAGATTGATCCGCCGCTTAAAACGCGATATTGCAGAAAGAGGTCGCGATATGGAAGAAGTTTTGAACAGATATCAAAACACTTTGAAGCCGATGCACGAGCAATTTATCGAGCCTACGAAGGCTTTTGCTGATATTATTATTCCAAATGATAAATACAATACTGTTGCCATCGATGTGGTTCGTGCCGTAATCAATCAAAGAATTCTATAAAAAATTGCCTAAATTTATCAAGTGAAAAATCCATTCAAAAATATTGCAAACCAGCATCCGTTGTTGAGATTCTTGACGAACAGATACTTTCTTGTGTTTGCCTTTTTTGTTGTTTGGATGATTTTTCTTGACAACTATTCCTTGCTCGACCATCGAATTCTAGACAAAGAAATCAACGAACTCGAAGACAACAAAGAATATTATAAAGACGAAATAAAACTGGATGAAGAGAAAATAAAACTGCTCAAAAATCCAGACCAAATTGAAAAATACGCCCGCGAAAAATATTACATGAAGCGCGACAGCGAAGATATTTACATCATTGAATTTGAAGATGACTTGCCCGAAGAAGAAGTTGTGAAAAATAAATCGCTTTAAATTGCAATAGCAAAAAATCAATTTCAATAGCAATTTCGAATCATAAATCGAAATTCATAAATCATAAATAAAAATGGCAGAATCTTTATTTGACGATTTCAATCCCGTTTCTTCCAAGCAATGGAAACAGCAGATTCAGTATGAGCTCAAAGGTGCTGATTACAATGAAACGCTGCTTTGGGAAAGTCCGGAAGGCATCAAAGTCAAGCCTTTTTATCACATCGATGAATTTGAAACGCCGATTTCAATTCATTCTCAAACCCAATCTTTTAGAATTACGCAGGATATTTTTGTCCATGATTTGGATAAATCTATCGGCCGTGCTTTAGAAACTTTGAATCGCGGCGCTGAAAGCATCCGATTTACGATTGAAAATGAAATTGACGTGGAAAAACTTTTGGAAAAGCTTCCTTTAGAAAAAACTGCAGTTTACTTTCATTTATCATTTCTTTCAATCGATTTCGTTAAAAGGATCGATGTGGTTGCAAAGAATAAAAATGCTCAAATATTTGTACAAATTGATCCAATTGGAAATTTGGCGAAAGGCGGCAATTGGTATAAAAACTTAGATTCTGATTTCGATATTCTAAATACGATCTCAATTTCCTGCCAAAATATAAATTTCTTGAGCATAGACGGAAGTTTGTATCAGAATGCTGGCGCCAATATCGTACAGCAAATTGCCTATATTTTAGCACACACCAATGAATATTTCAACCGAGTTGCGACAATCTCAAAACCGATTGTTCTGCAAGTTGCCGTTGGAACCAATTACTTTTTTGAAATTGCTAAATTGCGCTCGTTGCGATTGCTTTTTGATTTGATTGCAAAGGAATATGATTATGATTTAGGCTGCCATATTTTAGCGATTCCTACCAAGAGAAATAAAACTTTATATGATTATAATGTAAATATGCTTCGCACTACGACGGAATGTATGAGTGCAATTTTGGGTGGCGCTGATGCGGTTTCTAATCTAGCTTATGACGCTTTGTACCATAAAGACAATGAATTCGGCGACAGAATTTCTCGAAATCAGTTGCTGGTTTTAAAGCACGAAAGTTATTTTGACAAAGTAGGAAATCCGGCTGACGGAAGTTATTATATCGAAAACCTGACACAGCAATTATCTGAAAAAGCGTTGGCTTTGTTTAAAGATATTGAAGCAAATGGCGGTTTTATCACACAATTAATCGAAGGAACCATCCAAAGAAAAATTCAGGAAAGCGCTTCAAAAGAGCAGGAATTATTTGATTCAGGCAAAGAAATTTTATTAGGAACAAATAAATATCCGAATAAAAATGACCGAATGAGCCATGATTTAGAGCTTTTCCCGTTTGTAAAATCAAAGCCGAGAAAAACGTTGGTTTCGCCGATTATTGAAAAAAGACTGGCTGAAAAGATGGAAATGGAACGTTTGGAAAGCGAGAAAGAAGCTCAATAGATTTTACTATATTTGAACTAAATAGAATTATTATGGAAGCCATCAGAAAAATAGTTACAGTAAAGAACCACCAGATAAATATCACTTTACCTGAAGATTTTTATGCAGATGAAGTTGAAGTAATCATTTTGCCAAAACAAGACGATTTTGAATTGACGGATGAAATGAAGCAAATTCTTGACCATCGAGCAAATGAACCAACTGAAGAGTATTTGACTTCAGAAGAATCATTGTTGAGACTTAAGAAAAAACATGGATTATAAAATCGTTGTTTCGCCAAAAGCTCAGATTGAAATTGAAGATATTTCAGAATATTATGTACAAATAAGTTTTACGGTTTTGAATAAATTTTATACGGAATTAGAAAATGCTTATAAATACTTGCAATCAAATCCTCATTTTCAAACTAGATATAAAAATTATAAAGCTGTTCCAATTAAAAAATTTCCATATCTATTGTTTTTTACAATAGATGAAATAAATAAAGTAGTCAAGGTTCTTTCTTGCTTTAATACTTCAAGAAACACGACAAAATACCCAAAATAGATTTTCTATTTAAAAATGAAAAGAAAAAACATCCAACATATAAAATTAGCCAAAAGCCAAAAGCCAAAAGCCAAAAGTTTAGAAGAAGAAAATTTCTTGACTGCCGAAGGAATTGAGCTGAAGAAAATTTATTCTGAAGAAGATATTCAGGGTTTAGAACATTTGGAATTCGGAGCAGGTTTTGCACCGAATTTACGCGGTCCCTATTCCACAATGTATGTCCGCCGTCCGTGGACAGTTCGCCAATATGCGGGATTTTCAACGGCCGAAGAAAGCAATGCTTTTTATAGAAGAAATCTTGCCGCTGGACAAAAAGGACTTTCGATTGCATTTGACCTTCCAACGCATCGCGGTTATGATTCTGACCACGAACGTGTTGTTGGAGATGTTGGAAAAGCTGGTGTTGCCATTGATTCTGTTGAAGACATGAAAGTTTTGTTTGACCAGATTCCGTTAGACGAAATGTCGGTTTCCATGACTATGAATGGAGCGGTTTTACCAATCATGGCATTTTATATTGTCGCTGCAGAAGAACAAGGCGTAAAACCAGAATTGCTTTCGGGAACAATCCAAAATGACATCTTGAAAGAGTTTATGGTTAGAAACACCTATATCTATCCGCCAACGCCTTCAATGAAAATCATTGCTGATATTTTTGATTTTACCAGTAAAAAAATGCCGAAATTCAACTCGATTTCCATTTCTGGATATCACATGCAGGAAGCTGGAGCAACCGCAGATATTGAGTTGGCCTACACTTTGGCAGATGGCTTGGAATACATTAGAACAGGTTTGGCTGCCGGAATGAAAATCGATGAGTTTGCTCCTCGCCTTTCGTTCTTTTGGGCCATCGGGATGAATCATTTTATGGAAATTGCAAAAATGCGAGCCGGAAGAATGCTTTGGGCAAAACTTTTGAAGCAATTTAATCCAAAGGATGAAAAATCACTGGCTTTGAGAACGCATTGCCAGACTTCGGGTTGGAGTTTGACTGAGCAAGATCCGTTTAATAATGTGGCTCGAACTGCTATTGAAGCGTCGGCTGCAGCTTTTGGAGGAACGCAATCTTTACATACAAATGCCTTAGATGAAGCGATTGCTTTACCAACCGATTTCTCTGCAAGAATTGCCAGAAATACTCAAATTTTCCTTCAAGAAGAAACAAAGATTACCAAAACCGTTGATCCTTGGGCAGGAAGTTATTACGTAGAAAAATTGACAGATGAAATTACCAAAAAAGCTTGGGAATTAATTTTGGAAGTAGAAGAATTAGGTGGAATGACAAAAGCCATCGAAGCCGGAATTCCTAAATTGAGAATTGAAGAAGCGGCTGCAAGAAAGCAAGCCAGAATTGATTCTAGCCAAGATATTATTGTTGGCGTAAATAAATATAGATTAGAAAAAGAAGATCCGTTGCATATTTTAGATGTGGACAACCAGATGGTTCGCAGACAGCAATTGGAACAATTAGACAAAATAAAAGCTTCGAGAAATACGAAGAAAGTGAATGAACTTTTGAATAAATTGACCGAATCTGCAAAATCAGGAGAAGGAAATTTATTAGAATTAGCAGTAAATGCAGCGCGAGAAAGAGCTACTTTAGGCGAAATCAGTGATGCTTTGGAAACTGTTTTTGGAAGATACAAAGCGCAAATTAAATCTTTTAGTGGCGTGTATAGCAAAGAAATTAAAGATGATAAAAGTTTTGCAACCGCAAAGCAAAAGGCAGATGAGTTTGCACAAAGTGAAGGTCGTCGCCCAAGAATTATGATTGCTAAAATGGGTCAAGATGGCCATGATCGCGGTGCAAAAGTAGTTGCAACTGGTTATGCCGATGTTGGTTTTGACGTGGATATTGGTCCGTTATTTCAAACTCCGGCGGAAGCTGCAAAACAGGCTGTTGAAAATGACGTGCACATTTTAGGCGTTTCTTCTTTAGCAGCAGGTCACAAAACTTTGGTCCCTCAAGTGATCGAAGAATTGAAAAAATATGGTCGCGAAGATATTATGGTAATTGTTGGCGGCGTAATTCCGGCACAAGATTATCAGTATTTATTTGATGCTGGCGCAGTTGCTGTTTTTGGTCCTGGAACTAAAATCAGTGAAGCCGCTATTACCATTTTGGACATTTTATTACAGGAATAAATATTTTTTAGCCACGAATTATGCAAATTTACACGAATTGATTTGTAGCAATTTGTGTAATTCGTGGCTAATTTTTACTTTATAACCGATTTCAATTCTTGTCGATATTGCGAAGCACTTTTTCCAGTGAATTCTTTGAATAATTTATTGAAATGGCTGAAATTGTTGAATCCGCTTTGAAAACAGATATCCGCAATTCCAATTGGTTTTTCGGCTAAAAGTTTTGAAGCATGAACCACTCGATATTCGTTAACAAATCTGGTAAAAGTCTTCTTCGTAATTTTTTTGAAATACCTGCAAAAAGATGGAACTGTCATGTTTGCCATTTCCGCTACGGCATCCAGGCTTATCTGTTCTTGAAAATGATCTTTTACGTAATTAAAAACCATATTGATTCTGTCATTATCTTGCACTTGCGTTTCCATCGCAAAACCTGAAGCGTTTAAAATCTTATACTCTTTAGAATATTCCAATTCTTTTAGAACGCTTAACAAAGTCAAAAGTCGTTCAAAAGGCTGCTGATTTTCCATCAATTCAATCTTTTTTCCAACGTCAATTCTTGTTTGGCCGCTGAACGCAATTCCTCCTTTTGCCTGGAGAAATAATTCTTGAATTCCTTTTGTTTCTTGTAATCCTAAAAAATCGGTTCCTAAAAAATCAGGCTTCATTTGAATTACGGTTTCATTTTTATTTCCCGTATGATCATCGGTAAAACCGCAATGTGGCAAATGGCTTCCGATTAAAATTAAATCGCCGTCAGTGTAATAAGAAACGTGGCTTCCAATCTGCCTTTTTCCTGTTCCTCCGTTTACAAAAACCAATTCAATTTCGGGATGATAATGCCAAACGTGCGCTTTATTATTTTCATTTTCAACATATTTTGAATAATAAAAAGAGCTTCCGAACGAAGGCTCAATAACTTCAAAACTAGGTTTTAATGTCTTCATAATTTCAATTTTCAAGTATCCAAAATTAGCTAAAAAATATGTTTTATTACCTTTTTTAACACTATAACGATGTAGTAAAGTTAATATAGCATACAAATAAGAAAATATAGAAGTAGCGGTGAGCCTATTCTATTTCTAATTTAGCAATATAAAATTATTGTACCACCAATAAACTTACAACTATGAAAAATTTAATGAAGATCAGTTTAATCGCAGTATTGTTTTTAACTGCTTTTGGCGCAAGTGCGAATGAGAAAGATTTTTCACTAAAAGTGAAAAGCGAGAAAGGAAAAACAGTAAGTTTTTCTATCAATGAAGCGAAAAATATCAACTTATCGATTTACGGAAAAAACAATGAAACGTTATTTGATGAGAAAATAAATTCTAATGGCGTTTTCAACAGAACTTATGACTTGAATGCTTTTCCTGAAGGAAATTATATTCTAGAAGTAGAAACTGATGCAAAATTAGCACAATATGAAATCCGTATTTCTGGCGGAACGGCTAGTATTTCTGAGAAAGCAATCACTGAAGTTTTCAAGCCAGTTTTAACTAAAGGAAATGGATTTGTGACTTTAAGTGTGTCGAAATTAGACAAAAGCCCAATTGAGGTTCAGGTTTTTGACGAGAACAATACTGAACTTTACTCAGGCGTTATCACTGACAAAACAAGCATTGCCAAAAAATTTGATACAAATACAACAGGTGCAGAAAAATTGACTTTTATCGTAAGATATAAAGACCAAATTTTTTCTGAGACTATTGCTTCAAGATAGACATCTTTCAACACGATGAGAAAAAACAGCTTTTGGGCTGTTTTTTTGCATAAAAAAGGCACAGATAAAATTTCTATGCCTTTTTTAATTTATAATTTTAGAGTTATTACTCTTTTCTCCACTTTTTAGTTTCTTCAAAAACGTGCTCTAAAATTGCCGCATCTTTTTCATCAAATTCTACGTTTCTTCTCGCCATTACGATTTTTGCCGTATCAAAAGCTTTCTTTGTAATGTAAGTCGTGAATCCTGAAGCACCGCCCCAAGAAAAACTTGGGACAAAATTTCTAGGAAAACCGCTTCCGAAAATATTTGTGCTGACTCCGACAACAGTTCCCGTGTTAAACATCGTGTTGATACCGCATTTGCTGTGGTCGCCCATCATCAAACCGCAGAATTGCAATCCTGTTTTGGCAAAATTTTCTGTTTCATAACTCCACAATTTTACCTCTTCGTAATTATTTTTTAGGTTAGAATTGTTGCTGTCCGCTCCGATATTGCACCATTCTCCTAAGACTGAATTTCCTAAAAATCCATCATGACCTTTATTAGAATATCCAAAAAGGACTGAATTGCTAACTTCTCCGCCAATGACAGAATACGGGCCAACAGTTGTTGCTCCATAAACTTTCGAAGCCAATTTTACTCGTCCAGATTCGCACAGAGCAAAAGGCCCACGAATTACTGAACCTTCCATTATTTCAGCATTTTTACCGATGTAAATTGGTCCTGAAGAAGCGTTTAAGGTTACGAATTCAAGCTTTGCTCCTTCTTCGATAAAAATATTTTCTGGAGAAATTACATTGACACTTTTTGGAATCGGCAGTGAAAATCTGCCTTCGGTCAAAAGCTCAAAATCTTCACGAAGTGCGGCATCATTCTTTTGGAAGATATCCCAAGTATGCGCAATTGTCAGGCAGTCGTCATTATATTCTAAAATTTCATAATTGTCGAAATCTACTTCTTCCTGAGAATCTTCCGAGAAAAAAGCGATTACTTCTTCTCCTTGAAATATAGCTTGGTTTTTCTCTAAAGATTTGACCATTTCAGCCAAAACTTCATTCGGAAGAAACGAGGCATTTATCATCACGTTTTCCTCCATTTCCACCATTGGAAATTTTTCAGAAAGATATTCTTCGGTTACAGTTGTCGTCGTATATCCCAAATATTTTTCCCATTTTTCACGAATAGTCAAAATTCCAACGCGAATGTCAGCTACTGGGCGTGTAAAAGTGAATGGCAATAAGGCATTTCGAACGGTTCCGTCAAAAAGTATGTAGTTCATTTTTTATAGTTTCAAAGTTTGATGTTTCAAAGTTACAAAGTAAAAAGATATTTTGGACATAAAAAAAGCCCTCCGAATTGGAAGGCTTTCTATATTTAAAAACAAGCTTGAATTATTTAGCGTGTTTCGCGTATTTAGTTTTGAATTTATCGATACGTCCTGCAGTATCAATTAATTTAGATTTACCTGTGTAAAATGGGTGAGATGTTCTAGAGATCTCCATTTTCACAACTGGGTATTCAACACCGTCAACAGTGATTGTTTCTTTTGTATCTGCAGTAGATTTAGTAATAAACACTTCTTCATTCGACATGTCTTTGAAGGCAACTAATCTGTAATTTTCTGGGTGAATTCCTTTTTTCATCTTAATTATTTTTTTATTCGATTTAATTATAACTTGTTTTGCAGCTTTCCATTTTTAGAAAAGGTATAAACTCATTATAACTTTTTAGTTTTTAAACTTTTATTATTTTCAGTTTGCAAATTTACAATTAATTTTCAATAAACAAATCTTTAGCACTCTTTTTTTTATAGCAATATGAATTGATTTTTAGCGTACTGTAAATCGGGAATTCATATATTTGTAGATTAAATAAAAAAATCAATCATGGGCGAAACTACATCTCCTGCAAAATCAGCAGTACAATACGGAGTAATTTTTGGAGTAATAATGATTTTAGAATTCGTAATTCCTTATGCAATCGGAATCAATTTACTTGAAAACAAAACTTTAGGGCTAATCATAAATTTAGCAAATTACCTTTTCCTTCCTGTTTTATTGATATTTATTGCGCTTAACAATTACAAAAAAAACATAAATAACGGTTTTCTTTCTTTCAGTCAAGCATTAAAGGGAGGCGTTACATTAGTTGTGATTGCGGCTTTAATTTTTTCACTTTTTACCGTAGTTTTTAATCTTATATTTCCTGAATATTTGGTAGAAATCATGTCGAGCACAAGAAAAATGATGGCCGAAAGCAATCCTAACTTTACTGAAGAACAACTTGATACATCAATTGCGATGATTGAAAAATTTTCTACTCCATATATAACAGTTCCTGCAACTATTGCGATTTATGCTTTTATTGGCTTGATTTACTCGCTAATTATTGGTGCAATTTTAAAAAATGACAGACCGCAAGGCTACTAATAAATGAATTTATCCATTATTATCCCGCTTCTTAATGAAGAAGAATCGCTCCGTGAACTTGAACAATGGATTGAAAAAGTCATGGTTGCCAATAATTTCTCTTATGAAGTTATTTTTATTGATGACGGAAGTACTGACAATTCGTGGCAGATCATCGAAACGCTTTCTCATGAAAATCCAAACATAAAAGGAATTCGTTTTCTTCGTAATTATGGAAAATCTCAGGCTTTACACGCCGGTTTTGCTAAAGCGAAAGGAGACGTAATTATCACGATGGATGCCGATTTGCAAGATAGTCCTGATGAAATTCCAGGATTATTTTCAATGATTGTCGAACAGCATTATGATTTAGTTTCTGGCTGGAAAAAGAAGCGTTTTGATTCTGTAGTATCTAAAAATCTTCCTTCAAAATTGTTCAATTGGGCGGCACGAAAAACTTCCGGCGTTGAACTGAATGATTTTAATTGCGGTTTGAAAGCTTACAAAAAAGAGGTCGTGAAAAACATTGAAGTTTCTGGAGAGATGCATCGTTATATTCCTGTTTTGGCTAAAAATGCTGGGTTTTCTAAAATCGGAGAAAAAGTTGTTATCCACCAAGCTAGAAAATACGGCTCGACAAAATTCGGAATGGAACGTTTTATCAACGGATTTCTAGATTTAATCACGATTTGGTTTTTATCAAGATTCGGAAAAAGGCCGATGCACTTATTCGGTGCTTTAGGATCGATTATGTTTATCATCGGCTTCGTCCTTTCATTTTACCTAGGTTTTGACAAATTATTTATCAACACTTCAGGAAGACTGATTACCGAAAAACCGATTTTTTATATCGCGCTGACAACAATGATTTTAGGAACACAGCTATTTTTAGCAGGTTTTTTGGGCGAAATTATATTGCGTACAAAAAATAACGAGGAACGTTACAAGGTTTCTAAAGAAATAAATCTTTAAATTTAAATATTGAATTTTAAATTTTATTAAAAAATGCACATCGAAAAAAACATATTAGACAAAGTGAATATTTGGCTTACGCCAACATTTGACGAGCAGACTCAAAACGCTATCACAGAAATGATGACTTCTTCTCCAAAAGAACTGGAAGAAAGTTTTTATAAAAATTTGGAATTTGGAACTGGCGGCATGCGCGGTGTCATGGGCGTTGGAACCAATAGAATCAACAAATATACGCTTGGAAAAAATACTCAGGGAATTTCAGATTACATGAAAACTACTTTTCCTGGCGAAGAATTGAAAGTAGCGATTGCTTATGATTGCCGTCACAACAGCGATACTTTGGCAAAAGTCGTGGCAGATGTTTTTTCTGCTAACGGAATTAAGGTATATCTTTTTTCAGAATTACGCCCTACTCCTGAATTATCTTTTGCTTTAAAATACCTACATTGCCATGCCGGAATTGTTTTGACAGCGTCTCACAATCCGCCGGAATACAATGGTTACAAAGTATATTGGCAAGATGGCGGACAATTGGTTCCGCCACAAGATGGAGAAATTATCCAATTAATAGAAGCTTTAGAATATGACCAGATTAATTTCAAGGCAAATGAAAATCTGATTGAATATATAGATAAAGAAATTGACGAAGCTTTTGTGAATTCGACAATTGAAAATGCAAGTTTTGATACTTCTTCGGAAGCAAAAAACAATTTAAACGTAGTTTACACTTCTCTACACGGAACTTCGATCAAATCGATTCCGGATGTTTTGTCAAAAGCAGGATATTCTAACGTAAATATTGTTCCGGAACAGGCAATTCCTGATGGAAATTTTCCAACTGTGAAATCTCCAAATCCTGAAGAACCAGAAGCTTTGACAATGGCTTTGGCCTTGGCAGAAAAATTAAATGCTGATATCGTAGTTGGAACAGATCCAGATGCTGACCGACTTGGCGTTGCCGTTCGCGACAATGACGGAAAAATGATTTTGCTGAATGGAAACCAAACGATGGTTTTGATGACCGCATTTTTATTGGAACAATGGAAAAAAGCTGGAAAAATCACAGGAACTGAATTCATAGGAAGCACTATTGTTTCTACTCCAATGATGCTGGAATTGGCTTCTGCATACGGAATTGAGTGCAAAGTCGGCTTGACTGGCTTCAAATGGATTGCCAAAATGATCAAAGATTTCCCTAATCAAAAATTCATCGGCGGCGGTGAAGAAAGCTTCGGATTCATGGTTGGTGATGCTGTTCGTGATAAGGATGCCGTTGGCGCCACTTTATTGATTTGTGAAATTGCAGCGCAGGCAAAAGCAAACGGAAGTTCACTTTATAAAGAACTTTTAAACTTGTATGTTGACTTCGGATTTTATAAAGAATACTTGATTTCCTTGACCAAAAAAGGAATTGAAGGTGCAAACGAAATCAAACAGATGATGATTGATTTGCGTGAAAATCCTTTAAAAGAAATTAACGGACAGCGTGTTTTGATGGTAGAAGATTATGACAATTCAACGGCTAAAAATTTATTTACAGATGAAATTGAAGCTTTGAAAATTCCAAAATCAAATGTTTTGATTTATTATTTAGAAGACGGAACCAAAATCTGCGCAAGACCAAGCGGCACCGAGCCAAAAATCAAATTTTATTTCAGCGTAAACGAACCTTTGGATGCTGTTGAAAATGCTGCTGAAGTTGAAAACGCTTTAGACCAAAAAATTAAAAATATTGTTGCGGAAATGCAATTGAACTAATTAAATGAAAAAAATCATACAAAAACTTAAACCGTTTGTATTACCTTACAAATCACATGTGATTTGGAATGTAATTTACAATATATTATACGCCTTATTTAGCGCTATATCTTTTATTGCGCTAATTCCGATGATGAATGTTCTTTTTGACAAGACTCAAAAAATTGACAAAGAACCTGTATTTCAAGGATACCTAAAAATAGGAAGCTATCTAAAAGACAGTTTTTATTATAAAGTATCTAATCTTGCACAAAGTGATACGCCTCAATCTGCTTTATTGTTAGTTGTTGCACTTGTAATTGTAACATTTCTATTAAAAAATCTTTTCAATTATTTGGCATCTTTTCACATGATGCATTTGCGAAATGGCGTTTTAAAAGATTTGAGAAAAACGATGTATGATAAAATCATCAGCTTGCCCATTTCCTTTTATTCTGAAAAAAGAAAAGGCGATGTCATGGCGCGTATGCTTGGCGATGTTGGCGAGGTACAAAATTCCTTTTTCATGTTATTAGAATTGATTGTAAGGGAACCAATGACCATCATCATTTCAATTATCTTCATGTTTTCAATCAGCTGGAAACTGACCTTATTTGTATTTTTATTTATACCTATAGCTGGATTTACCATTTCAAAAATTGGAAAAAGCCTAAAAGCTCAATCATCTAAAGCTCAATTTGAAGGTGGTTATTTAATATCAATAGTCGAAGAAAGTTTGTCAGGCTTAAAAGTTGTAAAAAGCTATAATGCTGAACCAATTTTTAGAAATAAATTTGGTGGTTCTGTTGATCGATTACTAAAATTATCAAATAAAATTGGAAAGAAAAATAACCTCGCCGGACCATTGAGTGAAGTGATGGGAATTATCACTATTGCCGTTTTATTATATTATGGCGGAAGTTTAGTTTTAGTAGAAAAATCAATTCAGGGCGAAGTATTTCTTGCTTTTATGGGATTGGCTTATAATATTTTGACACCTGCAAAAGCCATTTCAAAAGCTTCGTATGCTGTTAAAAATGGAATTGCCGCCGCCGAACGTGTTTTTGAAATTTTAGAACATGAAAATACTATTGACACAAAATTAGATGCCATTGTAAAAACAGATTTTAATGATAAAGTTACAGTGGAGAACATTAACTTTCGATATGGTGATGAAAATGTCTTGAAAAACTTTTCCATTGAGGTTCAAAAAGGAAAAACGGTAGCTTTAGTTGGACAATCTGGTTCTGGAAAAAGTACAATTGCTAATTTGTTGACGCGCTTTTATGACGTGCAAGAGGGTGCTGTTAAAATTGACGGAATTGACGTTAGAGACATGAATATCCATTCTTTGCGTGGTATGATGGGACTGGTTACTCAAGACTCAATTCTTTTTAACGACACAATAAAAAATAACATCTTAGTGGGAAAACCTGATGCCACAGACGATGAAATTATTGATGCTTTAAAAATTGCTAATGCTTTTGAGTTCGTAAATGATTTACCCCACGGAATTGAAACCAATATTGGTGATGCGGGCGGAAAATTATCTGGTGGTCAAAAACAGCGTTTGAGCATTGCCAGAGCAGTTTTAAAGAATCCTCCGATTATGATTTTGGATGAAGCTACCTCAGCTTTAGATACAGAAAGTGAAAAGTTCGTTCAAGTTGCCTTAGAAAATATGATGCAAAACAGAACCTCTATTGTAATTGCACACAGATTATCTACCATTCAAAAAGCTGATAATATAATTGTAATGCAAAAAGGAGAAATTGTGGAGCAAGGAACACATTCTGAACTTATGGCAAAAGAAGGCATGTATTCAAAATTAGTAATGATGCAATCTTTCGAATAAATGTACCAAAACAATCCAAATATCAGCATTCCTTCAAATCGCGATACAATCGTCTGGAAATATTTGGACTTGTCAAAATTCTTAGATTTATTAATGTCTAAAAAGCTTTTCATGTCGCGGTCTGACAAATTTGAAGATCAATATGAAGGCACTTTCAGCGAACCTACTTTTGAGGAAATTCGAAAAATTTCTGAGAACAATCCTGAGTTTTTAGACATTTATAAATCACAGCGCAAAAATGTAGTCATCAGCAGTTGGCATATCAATGAATATGAATCTTTTGCAATGTGGCAGATTTTCACGCAAAACAGCGAAGGATTGGCGATTCAGTCAACAGTTGGCCGAATTCAAGATTCGTTGCATCTTGAAAAACAGTTTGAACAGCATATCGGCGAAGTGAATTATATTGATTACAAAAAAGAATATATTCCGTTTGACGATGATTTTTTCCCTTTTCTTTTTAAGCGCAAAAGTTTTCAGTATGAGCGCGAAGTTCGGATAATTTCCAATCTCGCTCCTTACAATTTGAATATCAACGAAGGCGTAAAAATAGACATCGATATCAATAAACTAATCGAAAAAATTTACATCCATCCGAAATCTGAGAATTGGTATAAAAATTTGGTGATCCAATTGGTGAAACAGTTAGGATTTGATTTTACCATTGAAAAGTCTGATTTGGAAAGTGATATTTTGATTTAGATATAAATTATGCTACGCGAAAACTTCAAAAATCTATTTCAAAAATTCAACCAAGACATTCCTTTGCAAGAAAATCTTTGGATAGAAATTGAAACGTATTATTCTTCGGAGAAAAGGCATTATCACAATCTTTCACATCTAGAAAATTTATTCGAAGAATTACTTCCCATCCAAGAAAAGCTGGAAGATTGGGATACCATTCAGTTCTCAATATTTTATCATGATATTATCTACAAAGCTTCCCGAAGCGATAATGAAGAAAAAAGTGCTTTACTAGCAATTGAAAGATTGAAGGAAATCGGTTATCCAAATGACCTAATCTTAAAATGCAATCATCAAATCGTTACTACCAAATCGCATGAATTTTCAGATGCTGACACTAATTATTTCACCGATGCCGATTTATCTATTCTAGGAAAAAGCTGGGAAATTTATTTAGAATATTTTCAGCAGATCCGTAAAGAATATAAAATTTATCCTGATTTCATTTACAATCCGGGGCGAAAGAAGGCACTTCAGCATTTTTTAAAAATGGATCGAATTTTCAAAACTGATTATTTCTTTGAAAAGTATGAAAAACAAGCCAGAGAAAATCTCAAAAAAGAGCTTGAAATTCTACTAAATAATCGTTAAAGATTCCTTTTGAAATTAGAGAAAAGTCAAATAAATCGTAACTTTGTTTTTCTATTCTTAAAAGAAAATTATGCAACATATTATTGACCGTTTTATCAGTTATGTGACGATTGATACGGAATCTGACGCAAGTTCAAATACAACTCCAAGTACTGAAAAACAATGGGATTTGGCCAATAAATTGGTTGAAGAACTAAAGCAAATCGGTTTACAAGAAGTTACAATCGACGAGAATGCTTATATCATGGCAACACTTCCAAGCAATGTGGATCATGAAGTCCCGACTATCGGATTTGTTTCTCACTTCGACACAACGCCTGATTTTACGGGAGCTAACATCAAACCACAAATCGTAAAAAATTATGACGGAGGCGATATCATTCTAAATGCAGCGCAAAATATCGTTCTTTCTCCAAAATATTTCGAAGATTTATTGCAATATAAAGGACAGACAATCATCACGACTGACGGAACAACGCTTCTTGGCGCAGATGACAAAGCCGGAATTACAGAGATTGTTACTGCAATGGAATTCTTGATTAACAATGCTGAAATCAAACACGGAAAAATCAGAATTGGCTTTACTCCAGATGAAGAAATTGGCCGTGGCGCTCATAAATTTGACGTAGTTAAATTCGCTGCAGATTGGGCTTATACTATGGATGGAAGCCAAATCGGTGAATTAGAATACGAAAATTTCAACGCGGCCGGAGCGAAAATTACCTTCAAAGGAAAAAGCGTTCATCCCGGTTATGCAAAAGGAAAAATGATCAACTCAATGTTGATTGCCAATAAATTTATCTCGAAATTACCCAAAGACGAAGTTCCAGAAAACACTAAAGGTTACGAAGGATTTTTCCACGTTCACCATTTGAATGGAACCATCGAGGAAACGGTTTTAGAATTAATCATTCGTGATCACGACAAGAAAAAATTCAAGAAGAGAAAGAAACTTATTGAGAAAATTACAAAGAAAATCAACAAGAAGTTCGCAAAACAATTTGGAGAAGATATTGCAATTGCTGAAATTAAAGATCAGTATTACAATATGAAAGAAAAAGTGGAACCTGTAATGCATATCGTTGATATTGCTGAAGAAGCGATGAAGCAACTAGGAATCAAGCCGTTAATCAAGCCGATTCGTGGTGGAACTGATGGTTGCCAATTGTCATACATGGGACTGCCTTGTCCAAATATTTTTGCAGGAGGACATAATTTCCATGGAAAATATGAGTATGTTCCTGTGGAAAGCATGCAGAAAGCAGTAGAAGTTATTGTGAAAATTGCTGAATTGACTGCAAAGAAAAAGTAATCTAAAAAGTCATAAATAAAAAATGCCTCAATTACTTGAGGCATTTTTTTTATGAATTGAATTCTAACTATTTAGTTACGACAGGCGTATTCAACTGTTTGCTTAATTCTAAAGAAATTGCAGAACGCTCCATTTTTAATTTTCCTGACATTGTTTCCAGAACGATTGTTCTCTCAGCAAGTTCAGCAATTTTTCCGTGAAGACCGCTTTTCGTAATTACTTTGTCACCAACTTTTAAAGCCGTTTCAAATTCTTTTTCAGCTTTCGCTCTTTTTTGCTGCGGACGGATCATGAAAAAGTACATAACCACGAACATCGCTCCGAATAATAAAATATTTCCGTATTGTTCCATCTTAATTATTTGGTAACACCAATTCCTGCTGGTTTTGGAGCTACACTTGCTTTAATTGTTAGTAATTCGTTTCCTGAAGCAGTATTTGCTGAAATGGTAACTGTTTTTTGCTGTTGTCCAGATTTTCCTGTAGAGTCAAAAGTAACTTTCATTGTGCTTTTTTCTCCTGGCTTGATTGGATCTTTTTTGTAATCAGGAACCGTGCAACCACAGCTTCCTTTTGCGTCAGTAATCAGCAAATCAGATTTTCCTGTATTGGTAAAAGTAAAAATGTGTTCTACTTTGTCGCCTTGTTTGATATCTCCAAAATCAAATTCGCTTTCTTCAAAAGTCATTACAGGTGCTGTTTCAGACGCTTCATTTGGAGAAGTTTCAGTAGTAGTTGTTGTAGTTTCAGTAGTCGCTCCTTCTTGTGGCGCTTTTTCTTTGCAAGAAACGGTCATTACTAGCGACGCAATTGCTAGAAAACCAATAGTTTTTTTAATCATAATTCAATATTTGAGTTTACATTAAGCCTCTTCCAGCTTTATTTAATTTACCACTAACTTGAAAATCTTTGATAAGATTATCTAAAATTCCGTTGATAAAAATACTACTTTTTGGAGTAGAATATTCTTTTGCGATTTCTAAATATTCGTTAATAGTCACTTTCACAGGAATCGACGGAAATTTCAAGAATTCACAAATTGCCATTTTCAAGACAATCGTATCAATTTCTGCAATTCTATCTGAGTCCCAGTTTGGTGTTTTATCAATAAATTCTTTCGCCAATTCTGGTTCGTTCAAAACCGTTTTTCTAAATAAATCTCTGGCAAAATCTTTATCGTCTGAATCTTTAAAAACTCTTGGGACTAGAAAATCTTCATCAGTAGATTTTATCGCTTTCAATTGCTTAACAATGTGCGTATTTACCAAAGGTATATCGTCAACCCAAGTCAATTTGTTATCTTCCAGATATTCATAAAGCTTTTCATTCGGAGCAATTAATTCGAAGAAAATGTCGCTAATAAACTCTTTGTCTTCTTCAAAAGTATTGACATCGTTGTGCATGTATTTTTGATAAAGCTCGCTATTTTTAATTTCGTTTAACAAAATTAAAATATATTCTTCATGCAAGTGCCAAGCATCCACTTTACGATTTTCAAGGGCAATACTAATTGAATTGCTCTCAGCCAAAAGCTGTAAAACGGCATTATTGATGAATTTTTTGTTGGGATTGCGCTCTGCAGGAGTTGCAAGATGCTTTTTGCTTGATTTATCTAAGAAATCTTCTTCTTTATTTCTGATTTCCATCAGTGAAGACAGCATTGTAAGGTATAAATCTTGAATGTTTTCGATGCTATAAAAAAGAAACTTCTCTTCTTTTTCTAGGTTATCGGAATTGTTTTGATGCATGGCATACACCGACTGCATTACTTTAACACGAATATGTCTTCTGTTTAACACCTTGTAAGAACTTTAAAAAATTAACAAAGCGAAAGAGGTTTTCTTTCGCTTTGCAAAAATAAGAATTATATTGGAATCTCTAAATTATTATTTAGCGTTTTCTCTTTTTCTATCATCCACACGTTTTTGCGCGATTGATAAGGCTGCTTGATGCGTTGTCACACCGTTTTCTTCAGCAAATCCAAAAATCTCTAAAGTCGTGTTATAGATATTTTCAGTTCTTCTTAAAGCTTCAGCGCTATCATAACCTACAATTTCAGCATAAACATTGATAATTCCACCAGCATTAATCAAGAAATCTGGAGCATAAAGGATGCCTTTTTCTTTCAAGATTCTTCCGTGAACTTCTTCGTTTGCCAATTGGTTGTTTGCAGCGCCCGCAATAACTTTTGCTTTGATTTTGTTGATTGTTTCATCATTAATCGTAGCTCCAAGCGCACATGGCGCATAAATATCAACATCAGCGCTGTAAATATCGCTTCCAGTAAAAATTTGAGCGCCGTATTTAGCATTGATTTCGTGCAATCTAGCTTCGTTGATATCAGTAATTTGAACCAAAGCACCTTCTTCTGTAAGATGTTTGATCAACGTTTCACCAACATTTCCAGTTCCTTGAACCAAAACTTTTTTACCGCTTAAATTGTCCGTACCAAATTGGTATTTCGCAGCCGCTTTCATTCCCATGTAAACGCCATAAGCAGTTACAGGAGAAGGATTTCCAGAACCACCTCTTGATTGAGAAATTCCAGTAACGTAAGGTGTCACGTCTCTGATCAAATCCATGTCAGCTGTTGTCGTACCTACATCTTCTGCAGTGATATATTTTCCGCTTAAAGAATTTATATATTGACCAAATTTGGTAATCATTTCAGGAGTTTTATCCACTTTTGAATCTCCGATAATGACAGCTTTACCACCACCCAGATTCAATCCAGAAATAGCAGACTTGAATGTCATACCGCGAGAAAGTCTCAAAACGTCATTTAAAGCTTCCCATTCGTTGGCATATTTCCACATTCTTGTTCCGCCTAAAGCAGGTCCTAAAACTGTGTTATGAATACCAATTATTGCTTTCAAACCAGTATCTTTGTCATTGCAAAATACGATTTGTTCGTGATTATCGAAGGACAATTGACCAAAAACCGGGTCGATCTTGTGAAGCTCACTTGCCTTTACTACTTCTGTTATCATAGTATTTTTTTTGTTTGATTAAATTATGATTTCATCAAAAAGATAACGCAAAATTAAGGTTTAATTCAAAACTTTGCAACGGAATTAACGATTTTTAATAATATAATAATGAACTTTGTAATTTACAAGTTATTACATAAAAACATAATTCGCTAAAATTAACTTAAAAAACAAGATTATTTTTCATAATTTTTAAAATAACAATGAAAGAACTTCAATATTTAAACAAATATTTCACTAAATATAAATACCATTTTTTACTCGGAATCATTACCACGATCATTGCCCAGATTTTTTCTCTTTATACGCCAAAACTAATCGGAGAATCAATTAACGCTTTGAATAGCGATAGTCTTGATGGAGAAACGATAAAAAAACTATTGCTTGAAAACATTTTGTGGGTTCTTGCAACTACTTTAATTGCGGGAATTTTGACCTTTTTAATGCGTCAAACTCTGATCGTAATGTCACGCTACGTTGAATTCGACTTAAAAAACGAAGTCTTCCGCCAATATGAAAACCTATCTCAAAACTTCTACAAAAGAAATAGAACTGGAGATTTGATGAACAGAATCAGTGAAGATGTCGGAAAAGTCAGAATGTATGTCGGTCCGGCGGTAATGTATACCTTAAATACGTTTATACGCTTTGCGGTTGTAGTTACTCAGATGTATATTATTTCGCCAAAACTTACCTTATATACGTTGCTTCCATTGCCGATATTATCCTACTTGATTTTTAAATTAAGTAATGAAATTAACATCAGAAGCGGTATTTTCCAGCAGAATCTTTCGCAATTGTCAAGCTTTACGCAAGAAATATTTTCTGGAATCAGAGTTATAAAAGCGTACAGTTTAGAAAACAAATCACACGGAGAATTCTCAGAATTGTCTGAAGAAAGCCGTGACAAAAGCATGAAACTTGCAAAAACCAATGCGCTTTTCGGTCCGTTGATGATTTTATTAATTGGATTGAGCAACTTGGTCGTGATTTATGTTGGAGGAATAATGTACATCAATGGTTCTATAAAAAGTATTGGCGTAATTGCCGAGTTTATTTTATACGTAAATATGCTTACTTGGCCTGTAGCTTCATTAGGCTGGGTTTCTTCAATGATTCAGGAAGCAGAAGCTTCTCAAAAAAGAATCAATGAATTCTTGAAAATTGAACCAGAAATCAAAAATAAAGCTTCAGAAACTTCTGTGATAAACGGCAAGATTACGTTCAAGCACGTAAGTTTTATCTATGAAGACACAAATATTACAGCTTTAAACAATATAAGTTTTACAGTAAATAAAGGAGAAACTTTGGCTATTCTTGGAAAAACTGGCTCTGGAAAATCAAGCATTCTAAGTTTAATCAGCCGTTTATATGATATTAAGGACGGAGAAATCTCCATAGACGACCAGAACATAAAAGGATTGAATTTGCACGATGTTCGCGAAAGCATTGCAGTTGTGCCACAAGATGCTTTTCTATTTTCAGATTCTATTAAAAATAATATTAAATTCGGAAAAGAAAACGCAACTGATGAAGAAGTAATTGAAGCTGCTAAAAAAGCGGTCGTTCACAATAATATTATGGGTTTCAACCACCAATATGACACTGTAATTGGCGAACGCGGCATTACACTTTCTGGCGGACAAAAACAGCGCGTTTCTATTGCGAGAGCGATTATCAAAGATTCCCGAATACTCTTGCTTGACGACTGTCTTTCAGCAGTTGACACTGAAACTGAAGAAGCAATTTTGAATAATTTATTAGAATTCTGCAAAGACAAAACTACAATTTTGGTCAGCCACAGAGTTTCTTCCGCTAAAAACGCAGACAAAATTATTATTTTAGATGACGGAAAAATCATACAGCAAGGCACTCACAATCAATTAGTAAACCAAGAAGGATATTACAAAGAACTTTATATCAAACAGCTTTCTGAAAAAGAAATGCCTTAAATGTTGCTTTATTCATCATTTTTTTAGATTTTTGGTTTCAACTTAACACACACTTTAAACCGAAAGAAAGATTATGAGAGAAAATGAAATGTTAGAAAAAGAGGAAATTTTTTCTAAAGTATTAAGAGCAGGAAGAAGAACTTATTTCTTTGATGTTAGAGCTACAAAAGCTGACGACTATTATATCACGATCACTGAAAGCAAAAAATTCACTGAGGAAGATGGATCTTTTCATTTCAAAAAACATAAAATCTATCTCTATAAAGAAGATTTCGCCGCATTTACAGAAATTTTAGAAGAAATGACATCTTACGTTTTGAACCACAAAGGCGAAGAAGTAATTTCAGAAAGACACCAAAAAGATTTCAAAAAAGAATATTTTTCTGAAAAACCTGAAGGCGAATTGGCATTGGCCAGCACGTCAACAGCAAGTTTTACAGATATTGATTTTGACGATATTTAAAAATTTTGCTATAAGTTTTAGGCAATAAGCATAAAGCCTGAAAGTCGAAAGATTTTCAGGCTTTTTTATTTATATTTACACAAGCTAACTATTTTTCTATGAGGAATTTATTAATCGCCTTTTCTATTATTTTCACAATCGCAAGTTGCAATCAAAATTTAAGAATTGAAAATAACAATTCTTTAAAAGATTCATTAATTGGCGAATGGGAACCTATAATTGAATTGGACAGCAATCAAGTTTTTATTGACATTTCTCCTCCACAAGGATTTTCATTTAAAAAAGATTCTATGGAGTTTTTCTTCGGACTATTAGACATCAAAAGGGATACTTCAAAGGGAATTAACACTATAAAATACTTGGGCAACTTTAGAGAATACAAACTTGAGGAAAATGCTTTATTTACAAAAAATATAGAAAATAAAAAATGGGAAAAGCTTTGGAACATAAAACAAATAAGAAATGACACTTTATTTATTACCGAAAAAACGGGGCAACCTGGAAAGCTTAAACGTTTAAAACACAAAGATTCCTATAAAGATTTTGACCAGATAATTTACGCAAGCACTGGTTGTTATGGCACTTGTCCCATTTTGAATGTTTCATTAGACAGAGACGGAAACGTGTTGTTTTATGGCGAAGCCTATATACAATCTATCGGCTTTTATAGTGGGAAAATTGAACAAAAATACACCGATTTTATTTTTAAGAAATTCGAGAGAGCAAATATAAATTCTTTGGAAAACCGTTACAGCGACGCAATTACTGACAGCCAAACAATTACAACAACATATTTAAAAGACGGGAAAATTATTAAATCAATTTTTGACTACGCAAGACAAGCTCCAAAAGAATTACTTTGGGCTTATGTACCAATTGCAAATATTTTCGATAGCCACAAACTTTTAAAAGTTGCTGAAAAAGAAGAATTGCTAAAAGTAAAATTATTAGATTTTTCTGTAGGTGAAAAAAAATTACAGCTATTAGAATCTGAAGGCTTCTATCTTTGGACGGAATTATTGAAAAGCAATAAAACAGAAACAAAATTTAAAGAAACTTACAATCTGACTTTTCAAAATTTTAGACAAGGGAATGAAATCAATCAACCAAAATTAATATCAATCACTTCTGACGGACGCTATATCAAATTTAAGTCCAAAGAAAAAATAACTACTTATGATTTAGGTTATAATTTTATAGCTAAAAACTTCAAAAAATCTGATATAAAAGAAGTCGAAGAATACAAATCACCCGATTTTTAAACCATTCTCAACTTTAAAATCTGGCGCCAATAAAATCACTTCGCCTTCCTCGCCTACTGCACCTAAAACCAAGCATTCGCTCATGAATTTGCCAATTTGTTTTTTTGGAAAATTTACGACAGAAACAATTTGTCTTCCTGCCAAATCTTCTTTTTTGTAGCGCTTTGTAATTTGAGCTGATGTTTTTCTGATTCCGATTGCTGGCCCAAAATCGATTACTAATTGGTATGCGGGTTTTCTGGCTTCTGGAAAATCATTTGCTTCCAGAATAGTTCCGACGCGCATTTCGACTTTTTCAAATTCTGCCCAAGTCAAGTTATTTTCAGATTCTGGATTCATTTTTTGAGTTTGATTATATATAAATCCAAAGTTCTAAAATTTCTGTTTATATTTAAAACTTAAACGCAATTTTCACAAATTATGTCAAATACGCCATCAAATATGTTGCCTCTCGGAACTTTAGCGCCACAATTCCGATTAAAAGACACAAACTCTAATTTTCATTATTCCTTTGAAGATTTAAAAGGAAAGAAGGGAACTTTGGTTATTTTTATATGCAATCATTGTCCGTTTGTGATTCACGTTTTGCCCGAAATTTTGATGATTGCCAGCGATTATAAAGTGCAAGGCATCGGAATTATTTCTATCAGCAGTAATGACATTGAGAAATATCCGCAGGATAATCCCGAAATGATGTCGGAATTTGCTTTTAAGCACAGTTTTGATTTTCCTTATTTATATGATGAAAGCCAAGAAGTTGCTAAATCTTTTGATGCCGCATGTACGCCTGATTTTTATCTTTTTGATTCCCAAGACAAATTATTTTACAGAGGACAATTAGATGATTCGCGCCCTGGAAACGGAATACCTTTAAGCGGAAGTGATTTGCGAAATGCCATCGATGCCTTGGTTTACAACAGAAGTTTTCCTGAATTGCAAAAACCCAGTCTCGGCTGTAATATTAAGTGGAAATAATTATTTTTTCTCTAGAATCACTTCTATCGGACGATTCATTTTAGGCCCGAATTGCGTTTCTCTTACCTTGCTAGAACACAAAACATACATATTAAAAGGAACTAATTTAATAATTTGTGTTTTAAATTCGCCACCGTTTGCACTGCCGTCGATATCTTCAATTTTAACCGAAAAATCATCCGCAGGAAAAGTACTTTTTATAGAAAGCAAGTAAGAATCTTTCGCAAAAGGAAAATACCAGCGTTCTTTCTCCACCTTTGAAGTAGGATTAATTTTGTTGCCCTGATTGTCAATTTTATAATTTGGAAGAAAAACCAAAGGCTTGTTGCTGTCTGTCCAACTGTATAAATTGTTCACATTCAGCACTTCCAAACCGAAAACATTGACGATAGAAACTTTCAGTCCTTCAATACTTTCTTTTTTACCAGATTCGTGGGCATTTACCACAAAATAAGAAGTAAAATCATAACCGCAATGCTGTGCAACTTGGGCGTTCGAAGTAAAATGAATCAGAAAAAATATAAAAAAAAAGTAACGCATATTCAGATTTTCAAGTTCCAAAAATACGAAACAAAAAGTATTGAAAGCGGCGTATTTTAGAATATGACATCGAATTTGCATATTTCTGAACGATTTCAATAAAAATACCAGAAACAATTCTATTTTTGTATCCAATTCAAACTGAGTAGACTATATGGGTTCTTACATTATTATTAGTGATGATCACGAAAACGCTCTGAAAATTCAGTCTATGGCTGAAAATTTTCCCAGCCTTGTTTTTTCAGGTTATGCTTACAATTATGCCGATGGACTCAGCCTTGTCTTGGAACACCAACCAAAATTAGTTTTCTTAGAAATCAATCCGAAATTGAAAACAAGCAAGCTTTCTCTTTCCTTGATAAATGAATTTTACCGCTATTTGAAAACTGTTCCAAAAGTTATTGTGACTGCTAAAAGTAAAAATTTAGCTTATGAAGCAATAAAACATGGGGTTTTTGACTATCTAGAAGCTCCTTATGACTCAAATGACTTCAGAAAAGCAATACTGAAATTTGAAAAATCTTTAGTCTTTGCGGTTGCAAATGTAAATTCTGTACGCCATTCAAACCTTAAAGACAACCTCACCATCTGCATAAAATCATACGGCGATTATAAGTTTATTTATGCACTTGACATCCTTTATCTTCAGGCAGACAGCAATTCTACGGACATTTATCTCAACAGCGGCGAAATGATAACTGCTTTCAAAACCTTGAAGCATTTTGAAAAAGCGCTTCCTCCCCAGTTTTACAGAATCCATAATAGTTTTATTGTAAACAAGGATTACATTTCAAGAATTCATACGGGAAACAGCGTCTGTTTTTTAAAAAATTCGAAAACGAAATTGCCTTTTTCTAAATCTTACAAGACAAATATTGACCAGATTATTGCCTCAATTTCAAGTTCAGATTATTTAGAAATTTGATTTCTACTTAAAAACTGCCCCTAAAGTTTCCTCAAAAACCAATTCCACCAAAACCTACAAGCCTTGAAAAAGATAATTCTGCTATTATTTATCATATTTGCAAGCTGTTCTGATAAGCCCAAAAAATTTTCGGAAAAAGACACTCCAGATAGCCTTGCCATTTATTTTCGCTTAGCCAGCGAACAAAGCATAGCATATAAAAAACGTCTTGAATGCGTTGAAAAAGCACATGCCTTACTGAAAAATCATAAAAATGATTCCTTGCATCGAGAAAATCTTTTTATGGTAGCAAATAAGTATTTCAACTTGGGTAGCTATGAAAAGTACCTAGAAATATCCAAAATTCTTGCGGAAGATTCTCAAAAAGCCAAAGATTCTACAAGTCTTGCCAAAGCTTATTCTTACATGGCTGACTATTACGCAAAAAATTTCAATAAATCCGACAGCGCATTTATCTGTTATATCAAGGCCATAAAAATCTATAAAAAACTTAAAATCAGCGATGAAAGGCTAGGAAATACTTATGTAAATCTCAGTCTTCTTCAAACCAATCAAAATGATCTTCTTGGAGCTGAAACCTCTGCCATAGAGGCTATAAAACTGCTAAAGGAAAATAAATCTCTAATTTACCAAGCGTATAATATTGTCGGTATTGCCGCCCTCGGACTTGAAGATCATGAAAAGGCCATCGAATATCACACCAAGGCTTTAAAAATAGCCAAAGATGCCGGATTGACTGCGGAAAATGAAGTCATTGCTTCAATAAACAATATCGGCGGCACTTATCAAAGCCAACAAAAACACAAAGAAGCCATAGAAAAATTTGAAGAAGCGCTGAGGCATAAAAATTCATTTCTGAATACGAATGCGCATGCCACTTTGCTTGACAATCTGGGTTATTCCAAATTAAAATTAGGAGATTATTCTCAACTCCCTGACTTATTTTATCAGGCATTGAAAATTCGAGACAGTTTAAGCTTAGACTATGATATTGTTTACAATAAATTACATCTCTGTGAATTCTACAGCGCAAAAAAAGATACCTTGACAGCGCAAAAATTTGCAACTGAAGCGTTAGCACTTTCGCGAGAAATTAAAAGTCCCCAGGAGATTGTGATGGCTCTTTGCCAGTTGATAGAGGTAGATTCAAAAAATGCTTCAAAATATGGAAAAGAATACATAGCCATAAACGACAGCCTTATGGTCGAAGAAAGAAAAGCAAAAAATCAATTTGCTCGCCTTGGTTTTGAAACAGATGACATCATACTCGAAAAAGAAATTGCAGTACAGCGACAATGGCTTATTTTCATCATCGCAGGATCGATAGTGCTTTTTGGGTTGCTGCTTTATATCATAAGAATGCAGCGGATAAGACAGAAGGAATCAATTCTAATACAATCACAGCAAAAGGCGAGCGAAGAAATATACCAGCTAATCTTAGACCAGCAAATACAATTCAACGACGGCAGGGAAAAAGAGAAAAAGCGTATTGCAAAAGAATTGCACGACGGAGTGATGAACAAGCTCGCTGGAATTAGGTTCAATCTTTTCGTGCTCCAGAAAAAGACCGATCCTGAAACGATTTCAAAGTGCATTTCGCATATATCTGAAATAGAATCGATTGAAAAAGAAATAAGAAACATCACCCACGACTTGCATCAAGACGTATTTTTTGCCAAAAACGATTATGCCGAACTATTAGAAACGCTGACAAACGGCCTAGACGAGAGCGTACAAATCAATACGCAGTTAAAAATAGACGAAAATATCAATTGGGAAATAATTCCTGCGGTCATAAAAATGCACTCCTACAGAATTTTGCAGGAAAGCATCAGCAATGCCATCAAACACAGCAACGCTAAAAACATTTACGTCTGCATCTTGAAAAATACCGACACTTTGCTTATAGAAATCAAGGATGATGGAACTGGTTTTGATACAATGCTGGAATCTGCGTCCCTCGGAATTAAGAACATAAAATATCGTGCCGCAGAAATGAATGGAAAATGTGAAATCAATTCGTCTACTCATGGAACCATAATTGCAGTTATAATACCTTTAAAGAAATCGTAAAATAAATTTCTAATTGCATCGGTTTGAAAGCTCAAATTAAAATGCCTTTTACAAATCTACAATTGAGTTAGAAAAGAGGAAATAAATTACATCAAAAGAAGGATTATTTTTCACGCAAACTCCTTACACTAAAAAACATCCCCTTTATCGAAAAAAAGTGTAAAAATCAAAAGGTTACATTTAAATAAAAAAAATTTAAAAGCTGTTTTTATTCCCTAATTTACAAATAAAATGCCTACCAATTTTAACTTTTACTTAAAAACTGTTCATCTACTCGCATAGTACTTGTATCTACGCATAAAGAATAGAGTTTCACCATATATAGAAGAAATAGGTGTGCATAATGCTACCGAATGAATAATTTTACACCAGAAATCTACCACATTTCAATATAAAAAAATTCATAGAAACCTATAAATGTAACGCATCATGAAAAAATCTATCTTAACATTCGCTTTATTTTCTTTAGTAGTATTAACATCTTTTACAACTTTAAAATCAACTGGTGAAACAGGAGACGATGATCCAGGAAATGGAACTCCAACAACGACTACTGATGACGCAAATAGAAGAGATACAGGAGGACAAGATAGTGGCGGAAATAAAAAAACTATTATAGACCCAGTACCTTTTTCACCACAATATCCAAATCAAGAAATTCTTATAAGAAGAAAATAATTTTTTTACTATCACAATTACTGCATTCTCAAAGTTATTTTTAAAAAACATTATTAACCAGCAATTAATTAATGACTCATTTTTTCAAAGACGAAAAGAAAGCATTTATAGATATGAAATTTTCTTTTCAAACAAAGAAAATTTTAAAAACAAAGTAAACAATTCTTCAAAGGCCTTTGGTAACTCCAAAGGCTTTTTTTATGCCAATACTTTTACTATTTTTGAAAAAAACTTCAGGCTATTGAAAAAACATCACTACTTATTTTTCATTATAGGTCTACTATTAATCGGATGTTCCGATAAGAAAAAGAATTTTACTGAAGGAAAGAACTCAGATAGCCTTATTACCTATTTGGCGATAGCTAATGAAGATACTGTTGATATCGACAAGAGGATAGAATTTAACAACAAAGCTTTAGAGATACTGCTAGATGAAGATAATGACTCCTTAAATAGGGAGAACCTGTTTTTGGTTGCAAATCGATTTTATAATATGAACCGGCTTGAAGAATATCGCAAAGTCACGAAAATTATATCTAAAAATTCAATAGCTGTAAATGACAATCAAAATATTGCAAAAGCATATTCCTATTTAGGAGATTATTACATAAATACTCCAAAAAAAGATAGCGCATTTTTTTACTATACAAATGCTGAAAAAATCTATAAAAAATTAAAAGACAGAATTAACTTAGGTGCTACTTATGTCAACATGGCAATAGTACAAAACTATGTAAGTGATTTTTCTGGCAGTGAACAATCAGCTGTACTAGCTTTGGATGTTTTGAGAGAAACAAATGAGAAAGTTAAAATATATGAGGCTTATAATATTTTGGGAGTAACATCTTATGGATTAAAAAATTACGAAAAGGCTATTGAATATCATACAAAGGCTTTAAATTCAGCCAAAGAAAATAATTTGACAACTTACTATGAAGCAAGCTCATTAAACAATCTAGGTGGTGTGTACCAAGAGCAAAATAAATATAAATTATCAATTTCTAAATTTAATGATGCGCTTAGTTATAAAGATATATTACAAGAAAATCTTCAGCTCTACGCTACCTTAATTGATAACTTAGCCTATTCAAAATTTAAACTTAATGATTTTAAACAACTTCCTGACTTATTTTACCTCTCACTCAAAATTAGAGACAGCTTAAATTTAAAACCTGCAATAGCTTATACAAAAAATCACCTTTCAGAATTTTATGCTGCAAAAAATGATACTACAACAGCTCGAAAATTTGCAAGAGAAGCCCTAGAACTTTCAAAAGCAATTAAAAGTAGTTCTGATATGCTCATGTCTTTAAAGCAAATGGCAAGCGTAGAACCTCTAAATGCTTCTGCATATTCAAATGAATACATAAAAATTATCGACAGCCTTCAGCAAGCTGAAAGAAAATCAAAAAATCAATTTGCAAGAATCAGTTTTGAAACTGATGAAATAATTATAGCAAAAGATACAGCTATAAAGCAGAAATGGATTTTTTTTGCTTCAGCTATAACTATTATCATTTTTGGCATTTTACTTTATATCGTAAGAATGCAGAAAATAAAACAAAAAGAGCTTTTATTCATTCAATTACAGCACAAGGCAAGTGAAGAAATATACCAGCTGATTCTAGATCAGCAGGCAAAATTTGATCAGGGCCGGGAAAAAGAAAAAAAGCGGATTGCAGAAGAGCTCCATGATGGTGTCATGAACAAACTAACAGGAATTCGATTGAATCTTTTTGTCCTTGAAAAAAAAACCGATCCTGAAACCATTAAAAAATGCATTGCACACATTTCAGGAATTCATTCCATAGAAAAAGAAATTCGCAATATTGTGCATGACCTCCACCAAGATCTTTTCGTAGCGAAAAACGATTATCCAGAACTTTTAAAAACTTTGGCAGGCAGTTTTGAAAGCAGTAGCCTTATCAAAATTGACATTGATGATTTGGTAGACTGGGAAACAATTCCCGCAATAATAAAGATGCATATTTACCGCATCTTGCAAGAAACAATCGCCAACAGCATAAAACATAGCGGAGCAACCAGTGTCACTTGTAGTATAGTTGACAAGAAGCAATTTTTAGAGCTTGAAATAAATGATAATGGCAAAGGATTCTCCATTCAGAATGAATCTGCAGGCATAGGCCTGAAAAACATAAAATCACGTACAGCCGAAATGAAAGGAAGTTGCCATATCAACTCTTCAAAAAAAGGCACAGTCATTACCATACAGATACCGCATGAAAAATAACAAGAAGAAAATTTTAATTATCGATGATCATTCATTGATAATTGAAGGCTACAAAAGCATTTTGTCTTTTAATGAGCAGGGATTGGAATTAGACTTCAAGCAGGCTCTAAGCTGTCAAGCCGCTTATAATATACTGAAGATAGAAGAAGGAAATTTTGATGTCATATTCCTAGACATGACGCTGCCTCCTTATGATGAAATGGAAATATATTCAGGAGAAGACCTCTTTCCTCATGTAAAAAAATACCAGCCCCAGAGCAAGGTCATACTGGTAACATCCCATACGGAACAGTTTCTATTGTATAAAATATATAAAAAATTAAATCCGGATGGCATTCTAATCAAAAGTGATTTTACTCCCGTAGAATTTTTGACCGCTTTTGAATACATATTAAACGAAAACAAATATTATAGCTACACGATGAGAGAAGCTATTAAAAAAATTGCCGCCAATTATTCCTTTCTTGACAGTCTAGACATGCAGATTATTACGCTCCTTTCTGAAGGAATCCAAAGCAAAAGTCTTGAAGATTATCTTTCTATAGGCAAAAGCGCAATTGACAAAAGAAAACAGAAAATCAAAACATTTTTTAAGATTGAAAAAGGTACCGATGAAGATATTATAAGAGAAGCAAAAAAACAAAATTTTATATAATTTAACATTTTTTACATTTTAAATATAAAATTCATTTTTAAAACTGATTTAAGTTTGTAAAAGCAAATTACTCGAGAAATATTTGTTTTAAAACAATTAATTATTAAATTTAAACAATTTTAAAAATGAAAAAATTATTATTCGGCTTAATAGTCACACTTATGATCTGCCTTTCTGGAAATGCACAAAATTTAAGAGCTGATTTCTTAAAAGGAAAAAAAACGAATAAAGAAGTAATTGAAGCTTTCAGCAAATTATCAGAAGAGGAACAAAAACAATTATGGCTTGAAAAGGTTGACCAGTTACTCACTTTAAAATTACCTTCAGAACACCATGAGTTAATTAAAGAAATAAGAGACGGAATGGATAAAGGATTTGATCAAGAAAGTGCATCCGCTTTTCTGAAAAACGCATCTAACCTTGCTAAGATAACACCGCTTAAAGATTTTGGAGAGATGTTTGAAATGTTAGAAGATTATCATTATGATGGAAAATTTTCAGATACTAAAAGTGTTCCTGATTCAATTGTAAAAGGCATTGCTGAACTCGATCTTTTTGAGAGAGGCGCTTGTTCATGCAGATGGTGTTTGTTTAGTACTACTTCTACAGGTACAAATTGTTCACCTACTAGAAGCGGTTGTGGCTTTTTCTTTATGCAGGAATGTAATCAATGCATTCTCTGCAAATAAAAAAGAGATCCAATATTAGAACTCTTTAAAATTTATAAATATGAAAATAAAGTTTTTTATTCTTTTCAGTCTTGCAATTATAATTTCATATCTTTTATTTGGGGTTTTATTTGACGGAGAACATGTACTCATGATACCATTGTTTCTTTCGGTTATTTTTATAATTACCATACTTGCCTTTAA
The DNA here is from genome assembly GCA_029959295.1 of Flavobacteriaceae bacterium PS02334. Lineage (GTDB taxonomy): Bacteria > Bacteroidota > Bacteroidia > Flavobacteriales > Flavobacteriaceae > Flavobacterium. Next base: position 141,073 of record JASCOH010000007.1, read on the forward strand.
AAAGAAGACTGGTGTAAGACTGATTGACTGCTTGCTGATTGTATTACCTTTTTGGCTGATAATTCTTGTTGGAGGATATTTTATTGAAAATTATTCTCGAATCCTACAATATCTAATATTTGTGCCAGTAAGCAGTTGTCTTGCTTATTTATATTTAAAAACCAAAAAGATTCTTATAATACCTATTTCCTTAGTCATTTTTTATTGTGTCGGAAGATTTTTATTTATAACGATGTTTACCTATTTAAGCAATGTAGATGCAGAAAAAAATATAGATCTGCCAAAAATAAGTTTGGTAAATAATCATAATGAAGAAATCAATCTTCATAGAGATAAGATCATAGTACTAGATTTCTGGTCAACCAGTTGCAGTATATGTTTCAAAGAATTTCCAAATTTTGAATCAGTTTTTCAAAAATATAGATCAAACAAGAACATTGAGATCTATGCGGTAAATTATCCACTGAAAAGAGACAAATTCGATGAGACCATTAAAATATTAGATAGCATCGGATATAATTTTCCAAAACTTTATGCAACATCGGCTAAGCAAATTGAAGACAGTCTGCACTTTAATACATTTCCTCATTTGATAATTGCAAAAAATGGAAAAATCAGGTATGATGGAATGTTTGAGACAGAAAAAAACACTCTGGTTTTTAGTATAGAATCTGAAATCGAAAAATTATTAAAGGAGTAATTTATGAGTAGAATATTTTTATTTATTTTTATATTTTCTTCAACTGGAATGTACTCTCAATCTGATTTTGAAAAAACATTGAAAGCCGGCGAAGTATTAGTGAATGGATTATCTTTTTTCAAAAACGGAAAATCAGAAGTCAAATCATCTGAATCTAAAACTGTTGAAAGTATCTGTGTCAAAAATAAGATCTCAGAAAAAATAACGTTTATTTTGGCTGGAAAAGATGAAGAAGGCAACGTTCAGAAAAAAGAATTAATAATCCAAAAAGACGGAAAAGAATGCATTTTTGAACTGCCAAAAGGCATTTATACTTATGAAATTGTCTTGCCAAACAAAGAAATTTTTAAAAAAGGCGAATACAAATTCAATGAAGACACGACAATAACAGTAAAAACTGAGTAAAATTTAAATTCTTTAAAAGCCTTTGGTAACTCCAAGGGCTTTTTTTATGCCAATAGTTTTACTATTTTTGAAAAAAACTTCAGGCTATTGAAAAAACATCACTACTTATTTTTCATTATAGGTCTACTATTAATCGGATGTTCCGATAAGAAAAAGAATTTTACTGAAGGAAAGAACTCAGATAGCCTTAACACCTACTTAGCGATAGCTGATAAAGATACTGTTGACGTCAAAAAGAGAATAGAATTTAACAACAAGGCATTAGAGATTCTCTTCAATCAAGAAAATGACTCATTAAATAGGGAGAACCTATTTTTGGTTGCCAATCGATTTTTTAACATGAATCAACTTGAAGAGTATTTCAAAGTAACAAAAATTATATCTCAGAATTCTATAGCCGCAAAAGACAATCAAAATATTGCAAAAGCATATTCCTATCTAGGAGATTATTATGCCGGCAATTCTAAAAAAGACAGTGCCTTTTTATACTACACTAAAGCCGAAAAAATTTATATCAAATTAAAAGATAATGTTAATTTAGGAAGCACTTATGTCAGTATGGCTCTTGTTCAAAATTATGAAAGTGATTTTTTAGGAAGTCAACTTTCAGCAGTAAAAGCTTTAAATATTTTGAGAGGGACAGAAAGTAATGCTAAGATATATGAAGCTTACAATATATTGGGAGTTACATCTTATGGATTAAAAGACTATGGAAAAGCTATTGAGTACCATACAAAAGCACTAAATTTAGCAGAAGAAAAAAATCTCACAACCTATCATGAAAAAGCAAGTTCACTAAATAATTTAGGTAGTGTTTATCAAGAGCAAAACAAACATGAACTAGCAATTTCTAGATTTAAGGAAGCTCTTAAAAACAAGCAATTGTTTATAGACAAACCCAAATTATATGCAACTTTAATTGACAACTTAGCCTATTCCAAACTTAAACTTAAAGATTTCCAACAACTTCCTGAATTATTTTATAAATCCCTCAGAATTCGAGACAGTATAAATATAAAGTCAGCCGTGGCCTATACCAAAAATCACCTTTCAGAATTTTATGCCATAAAAAATGATACAATAAAAGCCAAAAAATTTGCAAAAGAAGCTCTTGAACTTTCAAAAGCCATTAAAAGCGCTCCTGATATGCTGTTGTCTTTAAAACAAATGGGAATTGTGGATCCCGAAAATGCTTCATTTTATTCAAACGAATACATCAGAATAAACGATAGTCTCCAACAAGCCGAAAGAAGATCAAAAGATAAATTTGCACGAATCAGTTTTGAAACTGATGAATACATTCTCCAAAATGATAAATTGACAGAACAAAACAGAAAAATAATTTTTTCTGCGATAATTCTAATACTTTTCGGAACTTTGATTTTTGTCATAAAAAACCAGCGTTCAAAAAATAAAGAGTTCTTATTGAAGCAGGCACAGCAAAAAGCTAATGAAGAAATATATGACCTGATGCTTTTTCAACAAAAGAAAATTGAGGAAGGAAGAGCCGATGAAAAAGTCAGGATTGCACAAGAATTGCATGACGGAATTCTTGGAAGATTATTTGGTGCAAGGCTAAACTTAGACAGCTTGAACAAACGCCAAGATGAAGACGCAATGGCTTCACGAATTAATTTCATTGCTGAATTGAAGAGCATTGAACAAGATATTCGAGAAATTTCTCATGATTTGAGCAGAGAGAAAAACGAAGTGAATAATAACTTTATCGGTATCTTTAACAACTTAATTGAACAGCAGGAAAGCATTTCTGGCGCAAAGGTAAATTGCCACATCGACAAAGAAATTATCTGGGATAAGGTAGAGAACAATATTAAAATTAATTTATATAGAATTCTTCAAGAATCTTTGCAAAACATCAATAAATATGCACAGGCAGAAAATATTACGATTGAAATTTCAATAATAGAAGAGCAATTATCAGTTATAATTTCTGACGACGGAATTGGCTTTTCAGTAAGTAAAAAAAGCAAAGGAATCGGACTTAAAAATATAATTTCGCGAACGCATGCGTGTGACGGCACTATAGACATCAAGTCAAAAATCAATAAAGGAACAACAATAAATATTAAGCTCCCAATCTACCAATAAACACAAACAACATGACTAAAAAATTGAACATTCTTATTGTAGACGACCATCCTTTTATTATTGAAGCCTACAAAAACACGATTGCCGGGTATCATCCTTCTGAATTTGAATTCAACATTACCCAAGCAAATGACTGCAAATCAGCATACAATATTATTACAAATCCGGATGTGGCTTCTTATGATGTAGCTTTTTTTGACATCAGCATGCCTGCATACGAAGAGAAAAATATTTTATCGGGAGAAGATTTGGCAAAACTTATGAAAAAGACATTGCCAAACTGCAGAATTATTCTTTTGACAATGCATACAGAATCGCTTAAAATCAATAATATAATCAAGACTATAAATCCAAACGGACTCATTATTAAAAATGATTTGACATTTGACGAGCTCTTGAATGCCTTTGACAAAATTTTAAAAAACGAGAATTATTATAGCCAAACTGTCGTAAAATTTGTAAGCCAAAACACAGGAGAAAATGCACTTATTGACGAATTTGACCGTCAGATTTTGCACCATCTTTCGAGAGGTGTCAAAACAAAAAATATTCCGTTGCACACTTCGCTTTCACTCAGCGCAATTGAAAAAAGAAAATTAAATTTAAAGGAATTATTCGACATAAGAGACGGAGGCGACGATGAAGACCTTTTGCGAGAGGCAAGAAACAGGGGATTCGTATAAAAAAAAGGAAAAGCCGTAAAAAATATGCGGGAAAACCGTAATGAACTTATTGTGCTTTGCTATTATCTTTACAGTGTAATCAAAGTAAATTTTTTCTCAAAAACGAAACACAAAATAGCAATTGTTTGAATCACCCTTTTATCCCCAAATCGGCGAATCTAAAAAACTTAATCCGCTTTTTTGATTTCAAAATTTATTAAGCGGCACTTCCCTAAGGTGTCGCTTTTTTTTGCAGTAATTTCAAATAAAAAAAAATCCCGATTACAAAAGCAATCGGGATTTTTATATTTAGAAATGAATTATTTCACGTCCATCAATTCTACATCAAAAATCAAAGTTGCATTTGGTGGAATCGCTCCGCCAGCACCACGAGATCCGTAACCTAAATGTGACGGAATTACGAAACGCGCTTTGTCTCCAACTTGCAACAATGCAATTCCTTCATCCCAGCCTTCGATTACATTTCCTCTTCCTAATGGAAATTCGATCGGTTTTTTTCTTGGATACGAAGAATCAAAAACTTTTCCGTCTTCCAATTGTCCAGTATAATGAACAGAAACCGTTTTGCCGTTTTCTGCTTTTTTGCCGTTTCCTTTTTGGATCATTTTATAACGAAGTCCGCTTTCTGTTTTTTCAAAACCAGCAGCCAATTTTTCCATTTTAGCTTCTGCTTCCTCTTTAACTTTTGCTTCGCGTTTTGCACGAGAACCTTCAAAAACTCTGAACGCTTCAATGGCATTCCAGTTTTTTGCTTCTTCGCCTTCGCGGATGATTTCAATGCTTTCGATTTCATCACCTTGAGCAACAGCATCAACAACATCTTGACCTTCAACAACGTGACCAAAAACAGTATGTTTGTTATCTAGCCAATCTGTCGGGATGTGCGTAATGAAAAATTGAGAACCGTTTGAACCCGGACCTGAATTTGCCATTGACAAAACTCCTGGCTTGTTGTGTCTTAATTCTGGGTGGAATTCATCATCAAATTGATAACCCGGCCCGCCAGTTCCAGTTCCTTGAGGACAGCCTCCTTGAATCATGAAATCAGGAATTACACGGTGAAATTTTAATCCGTCATAAAACGGTTTTCCTTGTGGTCTTGATTTGTTTTCTAAATTTCCTTCTGCCAATCCAACGAAGTTTCCAACAGTTCCTGGTGTTTTATCGTGAGTCAATTTCACTAAAATCGAACCTTTTGGAGTATTGAATTTTGCGTATATTCCGTTTTCCATCTTATTTGTTTTATTTTGAATTGGCAAAATTACGAATTAAAATGTGAAAATAAATACAAAATACACCCCTATCTCGAACAAACAAACTCAGTATTTGTTTAAATTTGCAACACAGAAAAAACCATTTATCTGTTTATAAATAAAACCATCCAACTTATGAGCAGCGTTTTTCATCCAGAAGGAAATCAAAAAATAATAGAGCGAATCAATAGCTTGACACCAATTACGCATAACGAATGGGGAACGATGAACGTGAGCCAAATGCTAGTTCATTGCCAGATGCCAATAAAAGTTGCGTTTGGAGAAATGCAAATAAAAGCTGGCTTGATCACTTCTTTCTTTGCTAAATTCATTAAGAAAAGCTTTACCGGAAACGCTCCGTTAAGAAGAGATTTGCCAACCGCAAAAGAATTTGTAATTAAAGGGCATCCTGATTTTGAAGAATCAAAAGCCGTTTTAGTGCAGATGATTTCAAAATTTGCAGAAGAAGGCCCGAATTGTATCAAAAACAGAAAACATCCTTATTTCGGAGAATTGAACGATGAAGAATGGGGCCATTTGCACTGGAAACATTTAGATCACCATTTGAAGCAATTTGGAGCTTAAAACAAAAAAGCAGATTTAGGAAAGGAATTTTCTAAATCTGCTTTTTTTTATAAAATATTATCTTTTAGAATATTCTTCCATTTTTAAATCATTATCAAAAGGGCTTTTTGTAAAAGGATAAATCGCTTGCTTCAAATATCCTTTTGGATAATCAGCTTCAAGCAAACCAGTATCTTCTGGCCATTCGTCTTTTGGCAAATAATAAGTTCCAAACATTTTATCGATCAAAGGAAATATCGTTGCAAAGTTTTTGCCATAATGCTTAGGATTTTTGCAGTGATGCCAATGATGGTATTGCGGTGTTGCAAAAATATATTTTATAAACCCAAAATTGATTCTAGTATTTGAATGTATCAAAACGGCGTGAATTGCCATAAAAATTACGTAGACATTAAAGGTAATCGTTGAAAATCCGAAGACATATAAAGGAACAAAAGCCATAGAACGTGTCACAAAAATATCTACAAAATGCGTTCTTGAGCCAGCAAGCCAGTCCATGTTTTCAGTCGAATGATGGATCGAATGAAAACGCCATAAGAAAGAATGATTGTGAAAAAATCTGTGCGTCCAATATTGAAATAAATCAGTGATGAAAAAGGCAAATAACAATTCTACTAAAAAAGGCAAGCTTTGCACCCATTCGTGAACGCCAGACAAACCAATCCATCCGAAGAAAATATTTGCTGGTTTTTGCGTAATTACACCGAAAAACTGTACCAATAAATGGCTTACTACAAAATAAACCAAGTCAGTTCTCCACTCTTCATGAAACGTTTTCTGGTCTTTTCTTTTCGGAAAAACCATTTCTATCGGAACAAAAATAACTGCCATCAGAAATAAATCAAGCAAAAGCCAGTCTAATCCCAAATGATATTTTGTTTCACCAACAGCACGCGGATCTACATCAAAACCGCCTAAAACAATGGTTGCAATACAAAATACGATTCCGATCAACGCCCATTTCTTTTTCTTGCTCAGCATAAAACTTACAACGGCAAAAAACAAAGAAGCGATAATTACTGAGGTAAGCAAAATCTTCATCGACTCGCCCGTATAAATTTCCCTGAATTCAGGAGTCGTCAACCACTCGGGATATTTAAAACAAAAAACACCTAAAAATGACATCAATCCCAAAAATATTGAAATGATGCCGCTAATTTTTCCTTCTCCGAATTTTACTGTCTGTTTGGTTTCCATAAATTAAATTTTAACAATTAGAGAGCAAAAATAACAAAATAGGAATACGGCAAACCAAACATTGCGCTTTTCTAGTTTTTTTTCTGCTAAATTTGCAACATCAAACATTTGAATCCAAAAATGAGAATCGATATTATTACGTTACTTCCCGAATTATTAAGAAGCCCGTTCGAAGCCTCAATCATGAAAAGAGCCATCGATAAAGGTTTGGTGGAAGTTTATTTTCATAATTTAAGAGATTATACGACCAATAAACAAAAAAGCGTAGACGATTATCAATTTGGCGGAGGCGCCGGAATGGTAATGAACATTCAGCCTATCGACGATTGCATTTCTTTTTTGAAAAACGAACGTTCTTATGACGAAATCATTTATATGACGCCTGACGGAGAAACTTTAAATCAAGGAATGGCAAACCAAATGTCGTCGCTTGAAAACATAATTATTCTGTGTGGCCATTATAAAGGTGTAGATCAAAGAGTCCGCGATAATTTTATTACAAGAGAAATTTCTATCGGTGATTATGTTTTATCAGGAGGAGAATTAGGCGCAATTGTTTTATCAGATGCCTTGATTCGATTGATTCCAGGTGTTTTGACCGATGAAACTTCAGCATTGACAGATAGTTTTCAGGATAATTTGCTTTCACCGCCAATTTACACAAGGCCAGCAGATTACAAAGGCTGGAAAGTTCCAGATGTTTTGTTAAGCGGTCATGCGAAAAAAATTGAGCAATGGCGAGAAGATATGGCCTTTGAGCACACGAAAAATAGAAGACCTGATTTGCTTGACAAATAATGAATTACGAATTACGGTAAATGCAAATTTTAAGATTGAGCTTTATTTGAAATAATTCATAATTCATAATTCATAATTCATAATTCATAATTCATAATTTTTTTTCTCCATAAGTAAAAAACTCATAATTCATAACTCATAATTCATAACTTTTTATACCTTTGCACCCACTTTGGACCAACCTCTGGCGAAAACCGCGTATGTTGCTCTAATTAAACTATTTAAATCGAACAAAATGGCAGATTTGATGAAATTCGTTAATGACGAATTTGTAACAAGAAAAGAATTCCCAACTTTCGGAGCTGGAGACACAATCACAGTTTACTACGAAATTAAAGAGGGTGAAAAAACTAGAACTCAGTTCTTCAAAGGAGTTGTAATCCAAAGAAGAGGTTCTGGAGCTACTGAAACTTTTACAATCCGTAAAATGTCAGGTGCTGTTGGAGTTGAGCGTATCTTCCCAGTGAATATGCCAGCTTTACAAAAAGTTGAAATCAACAAAACAGGTAAAGTTCGTAGAGCAAGAATTTTCTACTTCAGAGAACTTACTGGTAAAAAAGCTAGAATTAAAGACAGAAGAAGATAGTCAACTATCTATTTTTATAAAAAATCCCGATGTATTTCGGGATTTTTTTTTGGTTTGATATATTGAATATCGTTGAATCTCAAATTTTTACTATATTTGTTTTATGAAACAAACAGTTACCATAACTCCTGATAGCAAAACAGTTGCTACATTAAAAAAAATGATTTCTTTGAAAAAAGAAAACAGAGAAAAAGTTATGTCCAAAATTACTAGCCAAAAAAAATAAGAACCTATTTATGTATCAATATAAAATAGAAGAGGACGAAAATCCTCTTTTTTCATTTTACACCAAACACAATCTCTCCTATTTTGTTTCCTTTAAAAAAATGGATTTTGAAAATGACTATTTTTCTAATCTATATTCATTAGATTTTTGGGAAATAGAAAATCAAAAATTCATAAAGGATGATTCTATTGAAAATACTATCATTGAAATCATTTTTGAATTCTTCAAAAAATCTCCAAACTCGTTGCTTCATTATGTTTGCGATAGTAATGATAAAAGGCAAAATGGAAGAAGCAAATTATTTGATAATTGGTATAACAAATCGAATAACGACGAATTCTCAAAGCTAAATATTGAATTTAAAATTGAGTCTGAAGTAAATTATAATTTGGAATTCATTTTTAAATCAGAGTACTACATACTTGAAGACTTAGAAAGAAATATTCTATTACAACTAGAAGAATTTTCTAATTATAAATAATCCACTTCCAAATGCATTTGCAGAATAAAAATTATTCGCAATGAATTCCGACAATTTATTCACGCCATCGTTATTACGTTTCCGAAAATTCAATGACCTTTCTCAAATAGCCCCGATTGGAGGGAAAAGCATTTTTGTTTTTGCTGCCAAAAACAAAAATCTTTGGAAGGAAAAGCGGGAATTGCCTCTTCTGAAAAAGCCTAAAGTTTCGCTTCTAATAAAAATTGTGCGTTAAAATTTTATTGGTTTTTGTAGATTTCTCATTTATCAAACTTTTAATTGACAATTTCTTAAATCAAACGTTTTCGACTTGCTGAAATTCTTTAAATCGCTCTCATTTTCTTATCTTTGCAGTCCTTACAAGTAAAAAATTTAAACAAACAAACTTTTGAAAATGTCAGATAAAGCAAAGATTTTTTATACGATTACGGACGAAGCTCCGATGTTGGCCACCCACTCTTTTTTACCTATTGTACAATCTTTTACGGCTCCTGCGGGAATTTCTGTGGAAACAAAAGATATTTCCTTGGCAGGTAGAATCATTTCAAACTTGGCAGATTACTTGACGCCAGAGCAAAAAATTTCTGATGATTTATTGGAATTGGGAACTTTGGCAACGACTCCTGAGGCGAATATCATCAAATTGCCGAATATTTCTGCTTCGGTTCCTCAATTAAAAGAAGTTATTAAAGAATTGCAATCGTTAGGTTACAAACTTCCTGAATTTGTGGAAAATCCGCAAACGGAGGAAGAAAAAGCGGCGAAAGCAAAATATGCAAAAGTTTTGGGATCGGCTGTAAATCCGGTATTGCGTGAAGGAAACTCTGACAGAAGAGCTCCGAAAGCAGTGAAAAACTACGCCAAAAAACACCCACATTCAATGGGAGCCTGGAGTTCAGATTCTAAGACGCACGTAGCTTCAATGAGCGAAGGTGATTTCTACGGAAGTGAAAAATCAGTGACTTTAAAAGATGCGGACACTTTCAAAATCGAATTTGTTGGCAATGACGGAACTACAAAATTATTAAAAGATACTTCTCCGTTGAAAGCGGGAGAAATTATTGATAGCGCTGTTTTAAGCGTAAAAGCGTTAAAAAACTTTGTTTCTAAGGAAATTGAGGATGCAAAAGCAAAAGGCGTTTTGTTTTCAGTTCACTTGAAAGCAACGATGATGAAGGTTTCTGACCCGATTATCTTTGGAGCAATCGTGGATGTTTTCTTTGCACCAGTTTTTGAAAAATATGCAACGCTTTTCGCTGAACTGGGTGTAAATACTAAAAATGGTTTTGGCGATGTGTATGCAAAAATTGCCGGACACGAAAAACAAGCGGAAGTGGAAGCTGCAATCGAAGAAGTTTATGCAAATTCACCAGCTTTGGCGATGGTAAATTCTGACAAAGGAATCACGAATCTTCACGTTCCATCTGATGTAATTGTGGATGCTTCAATGCCTGCAATGATCAGAACTTCTGGCCAAATGTGGAACAAAGAAGGAAAAGGTCAAGACACAAAAGCAATTATTCCAGACCGTTCTTATGCTGGCGTTTATGTGGCTACGATTGATTTCTGCAAAAAACATGGCGCTTTTGATCCAACAACAATGGGAAGCGTTCCAAACGTTGGTTTGATGGCGCAAGCGGCTGAAGAATATGGTTCTCACGACAAGACTTTTCAGATAGATGCTGACGGAACTGTAAAAGTGACCAACTCAAAAGGTGAAGTTCTTACGGAGCAAAAAGTAGAAAAAGGCGATATTTTTAGAATGTGCCAAGTAAAAGACGCTCCGATTCAAGACTGGGTAAAACTAGCTGTAAATAGAGCAAGATTATCTGAAACTCCAGCTGTTTTTTGGTTGGATGAAAACAGAGCGCACGACAGACAATTGATCGAAAAAGTAAATCTTTACTTGAAAGACCACGATACAACTGGATTGGATATCAGAATCATGAATCCGATTGAGGCAACAAATTTCACTTTAGAAAGAATCAAAGACGGAAAAGATACGATTTCAGTAACCGGAAACGTTTTGCGTGATTATTTGACAGATTTATTCCCGATTTTAGAATTAGGAACTTCTGCAAAAATGCTTTCAATCGTTCCCTTAATGAATGGCGGTGGCTTGTTTGAAACTGGAGCTGGCGGTTCTGCACCAAAACACGTGGAGCAGTTCATCGAAGAAGGTTATTTGCGTTGGGATTCTCTTGGAGAGTTCTTGGCTTTAGGCGTTTCTTTGGAACATTTGGGTCAATCGTTGAACAATTCAAAAGCATTGGTTTTATCAGAAACTTTGGACCAAGCGACAGAAAAATTCTTAGAAAATGACAAATCTCCTGCTAGAAAAGTAGGGCAGATTGACAACAGAGGTTCTCATTTTTACATCGCTTTATATTGGGCACAAGCGTTGGCGGCGCAAGATAAAGATGCAGAATTGAAAGCTACTTTCACTGAAATCGCAAAAGATTTGACTGACAACGAAGCTAAAATCAACGAAGAATTAATCGGTTCTCAAGGAAAACACCAAGAAATTGGAGGTTACTACAAACCAGATTTCAAATTGACAGACAAAGCAATGCGACCAAGCGAAACTTTAAACAAAGCATTGGCTAAATTGGTTTAAGCTAATTTATATTTATAGAAAAAGACGACTGGAAACGGTCGTCTTTTTTATATTTTTACATTTGGTAAAACCTTGAACCTTTTACCCACAACCTTAAACCAAAAATATGTCTTCACACCACATCGTTCGCGACGACCAAGAACCCGCATTAATCATTGCCAACGGCGCCGCCTGTAGCAGTGAATTATTGGGACAATTATTAGAATGGTCGCCGTTCGTCATCGTTTTGGATTCGGCGATGGAAAGAGTGATGGAATTAGGCATCAAAGTCGACGTGCTTTTGGGCGATTTCGACAATGGTTTTGATCCAGAATATTACAGAAATTTTCAATATCCTTTGGAAATTGTTCACACGCCAGACCAAGACAAAACAGATTTAGAAAAAGCCTTTGATTATTTAATTGAAAAAGGACACAAAGCCGTAAACGTAGTTTGGGCCACCGGAAGACGAGCTGATCACACAATCACAAACATGACCAACATCGTGCGCTTTCAAAATAACTTGAAGATTGTAATTTTGGATGATTATTCCAAAATTTTTCAGCTTCCTAAAAAGTATAAAAAGTGGTATCCAAAGGGTTTTCCTATTTCAATAATTCCCGTTGGAACGGTAAACGGAATCACTTCCACCAATTTAGATTACCCATTAAACAATGAAACTTTGACCATTGGTTACCGAACTGGAAGCAGTAATCACGTAGCAAAAGACGGCATCGTTTTGATTGAACATAAAGATGGTAATTTGCTGATGATGGAATGTTTTGATTGATTTATAAAAAACCAAACTAAATGAACCTTAATCCCTTAATGGTTCTCCCAATAAATTCCTATTGCTTATATTTGCCCTGAAATTCAAGCAATGAAATCCGAAAAAAATAAAGAAAAGTCAGGCCTACATCCCAGAAATCCACATAGATTTCGTTATGATTTTGCGCAATTGACCGAAAGCTATCCTGAACTGAAAACTTTCATTTTTACCAATCCGCACAATATTGAAACGGTAGATTTCAGCAATCCTGAAGCTGTAAAAGCCTTGAACAAAGCGATTTTGATTTCAGAATACGACATCAAAAACTGGGATATTCCCCAAAATTATCTCTGCCCGCCAATTCCAGGTCGAGCCGATTACATTCATTACATCGCAGATTTATTGGCTTCCACAAACGGAGAAATTCCGCAAGGCGACGGCGTTTTGGGCCTAGATATCGGAATTGGCGCCAATTGCATTTATCCAATTATAGGCCACAGCACTTATGGTTGGAACTTCGTCGGAACTGATATTGACCCAAATGCGCTTGAAAACTGCGTCAAAATTATAGAATCAAATCCAACATTAAACGGAGCAATAAGTTTACAGCAACAGCTCAACTCCCGATTTATTTTCAAAGACATTATCCAGCCGGAAGATAAATTTGCGTTCACGCTTTGCAATCCGCCATTTCACAGCTCTCAAGAAGAAGCCACGAAAGGAACTTTGCGAAAAATCAACGCTTTAGAAAACACTAAAACTAAAAATCCTGTACTGAATTTCGGCGGACAAAATGCGGAACTTTGGTGCGAAGGCGGTGAATTGGCTTTCATCAACCAGATGATTTACGAAAGCGCAAAATACCCAATGCAATGCTTTTGGTTTACCACTTTGGTTTCAAAAAGCTCCCACTTATCAAGCATTTACAAGACTTTAGACAAAGTAAAAGCGTCCTCAATAAAAACCATCGAAATGGCGCAAGGCCAAAAAATAAGCCGAATTGTCGCTTGGTCTTTCCTTTCTGAATCCCAGCAAAAAGCTTGGAAGTTTCAATAAAGTTTCAAAGCTACAAAGCCCCTAAGTTCCAAAGCTGGATACCTTCTAATTTTTTGAAGCGAATCGACAGTGATTTATAATAATCCATTTTCCCGCTGGAGCCACTCGCTTCACTTTTGCTGATCGCAAAAGTAAGAGCTCAAACAATGGCACCATCGGGGCTAGCCAAAAACTTCAGGCCTTCTTTTTACTCCCGGACAAATCTTTGTCGATAAACTTTGTCTAAAATTCGGCTAAAGCCTATACTATTTTTCTACAATAAAAACGGGTTGAAACACGTTTTTATTGTAGAAAAATCTTAAAGAAAATTCTTAATTAAACTTAATTTCTTAATGGTTCAAAAATGCAAAATTCTTAACTTTACATAAAAAATGCAAAACCCAACCATCAAAATAAAATCCACAGAATTACTTTCTGACAATCATTACATCTTAAACAAAGTAATTTTAGACTACACAAAAAAAGATGGAACAACTGAAACCCAAACCCGAGAAGTCTACGACAGAGGCAACGGAGCCACAATCCTGCTTTACAACAAAGACAAAAAAACCGTAATCTTAATCCGTCAATTTCGTCTTCCAACTTATTTAAACGGCAACAAAACCGGCATGATCATCGAAGCCTGCGCTGGACTTTTAGAAGAAGAAAATCCAGAAGACTGCATCAAACGCGAAACCGAAGAAGAAACCGGCTACACTCTAACCGAGGTCAGAAAAGTTTTTGAATCCTATATGTCGCCAGGTTCTGTAACCGAAATCATTCACTTTTTTGTGGGCGAATATTCTAAAGAAATGAAAACCAGCGAAGGCGGTGGTTTGGATACTGAACACGAAAACATTGACGTTTTAGAGCTTCCATTTGAAAAAGCGTTAGAAATGATTGCAACGGGCGAAATAAAAGATGCAAAAACGATTATGCTTTTGCAATATGCGAAGATTAATAATTTGCTTTAGACAAACACCTTTTTAAATCCGAAAACTAAACCATTTCAGACAGAACTTCTTCCGGAGACTTTAAATTAAACTCGAAAACTAATCTTGTAATATCAATTGTCTTTTCTATATTATCAACCTTATAGAAACCACAAACTTGTGAACCTTGAAATTTGTCTGTGATGTAATCTACATTGTGAATTTGATAAGAATTTTTACCAAATATCTTGCCTTTTAAAAAAGGTTCATAATAGTTTTTCAAAATATTTGCCTCGTGAGCTTTATAAAGTTTGATTTGCATTTGTTGAAATATTTAATTCAATGCAAGTTAGAAAAATTCAAAGAATTTAAATTGACGAGTTATCAACAATAAGGGATTCAGTGTTTTCATTCACCTATGTTCCGTACGAGCAAAAACTTTATCAATAATCCGAAATATCCTAACAGGTTTCCAAAACCTGTTAGGTATTAATCCTCAAAACAAAAATACCTAACAGGTTCGAAAAACCTGCTAGGAAAAAATCCGCGTCATCCGCGTTCCAATTAAATACAATCCTTTTCAACGAAATCCAAACAATTCCTCTTATAAAAAGTTAACAGAATTCCATACTAAAAACATATTAATTATCTTTGTAATTCAACGCTATACATATGAAATTTCAAGTAGTTTCTGATTACAAACCAACCGGCGACCAACCGCAAGCCATTGACAAATTAAGTTCAGGAATCCAAAACGGAGACAAGTTCCAAACACTTTTGGGCGTCACCGGTTCTGGAAAAACCTTTACGATGGCAAATGTCATCCAAGAAGTGCAAAAACCAACACTTGTTTTGGCGCACAACAAAACATTGGCTGCACAATTGTACTCAGAATTCAAGCAATTTTTCCCAAATAATGCGGTGGAATATTTTGTTTCCTACTATGATTATTACCAGCCTGAAGCCTTTATTCCGGTAACGGGAACTTACATTGAGAAAGATTTGTCTATCAATGAAGAGTTGGAAAAAATGCGTTTGAGCACGACTTCTTCCCTGCTTTCTGGGCGCCGTGATATTATTGTGGTTTCTTCGGTTTCATGTTTGTATGGTATCGGAAACCCTGTGGAATTTCAGAAGAATGTCGTGACTGTTGCTAAAAACCAAGTGATTTCTCGCACTAAATTACTGCATAAATTAGTACAAAGTTTATACGCCAGAACCGAAGCTGATTTTAATCCTGGAACTTTTAGAATCAAAGGCGACACGGTTGAAGTTTTCCCAAGTTATGGCGACGAACCTTTCAGAATCCACTTTTTTGGAGATGAAATTGAAGAAATCGAAGCTTTTGATGCGAAGACTTCTAAAGTTTTAGAAAAATATACTGACCTTAATATATATCCTGCAAATATGTTCGTGACTTCGCCTGAAGTTTTGAACGGAGCGATTTGGGAAATCCAGCAAGATTTGGTAAAACAAGTCGAGTATTTCAAGCAGATCGGAAAACATCTGGAAGCAAAACGTTTGGAAGAGCGAACCAATTTTGATTTAGAAATGATTCGCGAATTGGGTTATTGTTCCGGAATTGAAAATTACTCGAGATATCTTGACGGAAGATTGCCAGGAACGCGTCCATTCTGTCTTTTAGATTATTTCCCAAAGGATTATTTGATGGTCATTGACGAAAGTCACGTGACGGTTTCGCAAGTTCACGCCATGTATGGAGGCGACCGTTCGCGCAAGGAAAACTTGGTGGAATATGGATTCCGACTTCCTGCAGCAATGGACAACCGTCCGCTGAAATTTGAAGAATTTGAAGGAATGCAGAATCAAGTAGTTTATGTTTCGGCAACTCCGGCAGATTATGAATTGGAGAAATCAGAAGGTGTTTTTGTAGAACAGATTATTCGCCCGACGGGTTTGTTAGATCCCGTTATTGAAGTGCGCCCGAGTTTGAACCAGATTGATGATTTGATTGAAGAAATTCAATTGCGAGTTGAAGTTGATGAACGTGTTTTGGTTACTACTTTGACCAAAAGAATGGCGGAAGAATTGACAAAATATCTGACCAAAGTTTCCATTCGATGCCGATATATTCACTCAGAAGTTGACACTTTGGAACGTGTGGAAATCATGCAGGATTTGCGAAAAGGATTGTTTGATGTTTTGATCGGAGTCAATCTTTTGAGAGAAGGATTAGATTTGCCAGAAGTTTCGCTAGTTGCAATTTTAGATGCTGACAAAGAAGGCTTCTTGAGAAATAATCGTTCGCTGACGCAGACAGTTGGTCGTGCGGCTAGAAACGTGAATGGAAAAGCGATTATGTATGCTGATAAAATTACGGCGAGCATGCAAAAAACGATCGACCAAACCAATTATCGTCGCGAGAAACAAATCAATTATAACACAAAACATGGAAAAGCGCCTGTGGCATTAAAAAAGAAAATCGATAGCACTTTGGCAAAAAATTCGGTTTCGACGCAATATTTTGAGAACCAAGCTTTGAAAGCTGCAGAACCTGAAAGCTTATATTTGACGAAAGGCGAAATTGAAAAGAAAATTCGTGATACGCGAAAAGCAATGGAAAAGGCTGCGAAAGATTTAGATTTTATGCAGGCGGCGAAATTTCGTGATGAGATCAAGGCACTGCAAGAAAAGATTTAAAAGCCTCTCGACAGCGCTCGAGATGACAAAAAATTATAGACAATCGGGATTTTTACTTTTGCCTCTTGCCTATTCACTTTTGCCTAATTAATTCAACTGTTCCTTAAAAATATTAATTAAAGTTTCAGCATCAATCATTCGCGTTGGCGATTTTTCCATTGCCTTTAAAATTCTTTTGATTGCGAAGGGATTCAGCCCCATATTCACACCTAATTGCTTGATGGCAATTTCTTCCTTTTCGTGCAAAACGCCGTCACAGTGCATCAATAAGGCCAATCTATAAAATTGCTGGATGCGCTGTGATTCTGATTTTAGAGGAATAATCGACAGCTCTTGATGAAAAATATTTTTAAAATCTTCTTTTGCGACCTTCAATTCTTGGGCAACAATGCTTAAAAACTGGTATTCTCTATCGTGAAGCTTTCCGTCGACAATTGCAAAAGCAACCATTTCGGCAAGAAGGCTCAGTTTTTCTTCGTAAGTATTCATCAAAGTAGTAATTTTAGCTAAAATATTCTTTTTGTTTAATATATAAAATCATTTCCTTGAGATATTTATTTATAATTTTTTTCGTCAGCCTTTTTGTGGATTTAAAAGCACAAGAAAGCACGGCTTCCCGGCAAGTTGCTACTTTTGAATTAGAAGCGCCACAGTTAAAAACAACTAAGAAAATCTGGGTTTATGTCCCGAAAGGCTATGAAAATTCAGAAAAAAAATATCCCGTGATTTATATGCACGACGGACAGAATTTATTTGATGCAAAGACTTCTTTTGCAGGAGAATGGAATGTTGACGAAACACTTGACAGCCTGAAAACACAGGCAATTGTGATTGGAATTGAACATGGAAACGAAAAACGCACAGACGAACTGACTCCTTTTCCTAATAAAAAACATGGCGGTGGAAAAGCGGACGATTACTTGGATTTCATAGTCAAAACTCTAAAACCTTACGTTGACAAAAATTACAGAACTAAAACTAATCCTAGAAATACCGTGATTTTCGGAAGCTCTCTCGGAGGCTTGATTTCCTATTATGCTGTTTTGAAATATCCTGAAGTTTTTGGGAAAGCGGGCGTTTTTTCGCCATCATTTTGGTTTTCGGATGAAATTTATAAAATGACTGAAAATTCGAAAAAAATCAAAGCAAAGATTTATTTTTTATATGGCGATTCTGAAAGTGACGACATGGTTATAGATGCTCGAAAGATGAAACATTTATTGGATGAAAATCGCTGTTATTGCTTGAAATTAGATAAAATTGTGGAAGTGAAAGGCGGACAGCATAGCGAGAAATTGTGGCGGGAAGGTTTTGGGAAAGCTATATTATGGTTGCTATAAAGCTTGTCATTTTAATGCAAAGACCGCAAAGTTTTTCGCAAAGAAAAAAAACAAAGCTTTGCGAAACTTTGCGAAATCCTTTGTTTTCCCTTTGCGTTAAAAATCAAACGCAAAGCTTTACCTTTAATTTAGAGACTCAGAAAATAAAATCTATCTTTGCAATAAATCAAGATTATGACGAACAACGATATATTCAAAAAACTTCGCGTGGCATTGCAGTTGCGTGACGATCAAATTGCAGAAATCCTTTTATTGGTAGATTTCAGAATTTCTACGGCAGAATTGGGAGCATTTTTCAGAAAAGAAGACCATCCAAATTATATGGAATGTGGCGACCAAGTGTTGCGAAATTTCCTAAACGGATTAATTATTCACTTACGCGGGACGAAAGAAGATCCAAAAAATGCGATGGATGTGATTAACGCCAACACAAAACAATTATTGACAAAAGCACCTGCAAAAGGAACTTCTACAAAAGATAATTCGAAGAAACCTACTGCAAAAGCGCCTGCAAAAAATTTCAAGGCAAAACGTCCTGAGCCAAAAGTAAGCGTTGTGGAAAAAGTAAAATTCAACAACGGAAAAAATAAAAAAGCATAAAGTTTGACTGATTTTCTAAATATAAATTATTTAAAATCGGGGACAGCAAGACAGCAAAAAGCTTTTGAAGTTTTAAATGAAAATTTAATTCTTCAGAAGCTTTCTGAATTTGAGCCAGTTTTGGTTGGAACAATTCCGATAAATATTGACATTTCTTCAAGCGATTTAGATGTTGCTTGCTATTGGAAAGACAAAAATCATTTTATTGAAATTATAAAGCAAAATTTCTCCGAAGAAAAAGCTTTTCAAATTTATGAAAAGGAAATTTCTGGAAATGAAGCGGTCGTGGCGAATTTCTTTACGAATGATTTTGAAATAGAAATTTTTGGACAAAACCTTCCGGTTCAAGAGCAATTCGGATTTCGACATATGATTATTGAAGCAGAAATCTTGGAAGAAAACGGAGAAGATTTTCGCCAGCAAATAATTACACTGAAAAAATTAGGCATTAAAACAGAACCCGCTTTTGCACAATTGTTGCATTTAAAAGGCGATCCTTACGAAGCACTTTTAAACTTTAAGAAAATTTAGAATCCATAACCTTTTTGGATTTTTTATATTTGGGAATAATCTTTATAATTTCCAAAATGAAAAAAATTGCCTTACTCCTATTATTGATTTCCCCTTTGGTCAGTTTTTCACAAGATAAATATGCTACCAAAACCAATATTCCTTATTACAGCAAAACTTCTTCCGATAGTTATCAAAACGAAAGATGCGTTTTAGATATTTATTATCCAGAAAATACTAAAAACTTTGCGACAATCGTTTGGTTTCACGGTGGCGGATTAACTGGCGGAAATAAAGAAATTCCTGAAGCTTTAAAAAATAAAGGTTATTGCATTATCGGCGTAAATTACCGCTTGAGTCTAAAAGTAAAAGCTCCGAAATATATCGAAGACAGTGCTGCAGCCGTGGCTTGGGTTTTCAATAATATCTCAAAATATGGCGGTGATCCGAATTTAATTTTTGTTTCAGGCCATTCTGCCGGAGGTTATCTTGGCGCAATGATTGGCTTGGATAAAAAATGGTTGCAAGCTTATAATATCGACGCCAACAAAATTGCAGGATTGATTCCATTCAGCGCGCAGACAATTACGCATTTTACAATCCGTGCTGAAAAAGGAATTCCAGAAACACAGCCAACGATTGATGAATATGCTCCGCTATTTTATGTCAGGAAAGACGCACCGCCTTTGTTATTAATTACTGGTGATAGAGAATTAGAATTGCTTGGGCGCTATGAAGAAAATGCTTATCTCATGCGAATGATGAAAGTTGCTGGCCACCAAGACACCAGATTATTTGAAATTGACGGCTATAACCACGGAATGACAGAACCTGCTTTTCCATTATTGATTAACGAAGTAAAAAGAATTACAGCACTCAAAAAAGTTTCTCAATAACCATAAAAACAAAAATCCCGAGTGGCATACTCGGGATTTTTTATAATATATAACTTAAATTTGATTTAAGACAAAGCAGCTTGAACTTGGTCAGCAGCTTCTTGGAATTGAACAGCTGATAAAATTGGCATTCCAGAATTGTCAATCAATTCTTTAGCGATTTCAGCGTTAGTTCCTTGCAAACGAACGATGATTGGCACTTTAATAGCGTCTCCCATGTTTTTGTAAGCATCAACAACACCTTGAGCAACACGGTCACAACGAACGATTCCTCCAAAAATGTTAATCAAGATTGCTTTTACGTTTGGATCTTTCAAGATAATTCTGAAAGCCAATTCCACACGTTTAGCATCTGCAGTTCCACCAACGTCCAAGAAGTTAGCCGGCTCAAAACCTGCATACTTAATCAAGTCCATTGTTGCCATGGCAAGACCAGCACCGTTAACCATACAACCCACAGTTCCGTCAAGATCCACATAGTTCAAACCTGCAGCTTTCGCTTCAACTTCAATTGGATTCTCTTCACGAACGTCTCTGTATTCAGCCAATTTTGCATGTCTGTATAAAGCATTGTCATCCAAATTTACTTTTGCATCAACAGCAATAATTTTGTTGTCAGATGTTTTTAAAACCGGGTTGATTTCAAACATAGAAGCGTCAGAACCGATATACGCTTTATACAAAGCATCAACGAACTGCACCATTTCTTTGAAAGCATTTCCAGAAAGACCTAAATTGAAAGCAATTCTTCTAGCTTGAAAACCTAGCAAACCAACATTTGGGTCAATTTCTTCAGTAAAAATCAAATGAGGCGTGTGCTCGGCAACTTCTTCAATATCCATTCCACCTTCAGTAGAATACATAATCATATTGCGTCCTTTTCCTCTGTTCAATAAAACTGACATATAAAATTCTGAAGTCTCACTTTCACCTGGATAGTAAACATCTTCAGCAACTAAAACCTTGTGAACTTTTTTACCTTCAGCAGAAGTTTGAGGCGTAATCAATTGCATTCCAATGATTTGCTCAGCCAATTCTTCCACTTGTTGTAAGTTTTTAGCCAACTTCACACCACCGCCTTTTCCTCTTCCACCTGCGTGAACCTGAGCTTTGATAACGTGCCATCCAGTTCCAGTTTCAGCCGTCAATTGCTTTGCAGCAGCAACCGCTTCTTGTGGATTATTGGCAACATATCCACGTTGAACTTTCACGCCATAACTGGCTAATATCTCTTTTCCTTGGTATTCGTGTATATCCATATTAAAGTTTTTTGACTTTTTTAAAGTGCCACAAAAATAGCAAAAATCATCTAATCAACGAAAGATTTATCTTTTTTATTTGAAGCTAATCCAGCTGTCCGTTGCAAGCTTTTTTAAAAACTCCTTTTTTTGCAATAAAGCAAAAGTAGCTTCCGTTGGTCGCTCTTTTTCTTTAGCAAAAAATAGTCGTTTCTTAAAAAAGGCTTTCCACTTCCATCTGGGCTATGACTCAGTTTGGCAACTACCTTTAAATTATACATTAAATTGTTGTTAATATGTAAATTAACCAGTCAAAGTGTTCGTAAATTAGATTTATAATTTTTAAAACAAATAATGATGAAGAAGATAATTTTTAGTGTTGCAATTGCCTTAATAGGATTTGCTTCACAAGCACAGGAAAGCAAAGCTGCACAGCAAGAAAAAGCAATTGAAGAAGGCGTACAAAACGGGCAGCTGAACGAAAAGCAAGCTGCAAAACTTGAAAAGAGAAAAGACCGAATTGCAAAAGATGAAGCGAAAGCAAAAGAAAACGGCAAAGTAACAAAAGTAGAAGCTGCCGAACTTAATGCAAGAGACAAGAAACTCGACAAAGATATTAAGCGCAAGAAAAAAAATAGGGTAAAAGAAACAAACCCATAATTTTAAATCCATTGGAAACAATGGATTTTTTTATGCCTTTTAATTTCCAAAATCCTGAATTAACTTGTTTTTAATTTAAAATAAACATGATTTAAAGTTACAAATATAAATTTATGTTATAATTTGTGAATTAATATTATAAAATTTGTTCGTTAAAATCACTAAATTTACTTTTGTAAAAAGAAATTGAAAATTATGCAAACGAAAGATTTAGTACAACTAGCAGAACAATTCGGAAGTCCGGTTTATGTTTATGACGCCGAGAAAATCCAGTCACAATATAAAAGACTTACCAATGCTTTTTCAAAAGTAGAAAGCTTGAGAATAAATTACGCTGTAAAAGCATTATCAAATATTTCAATTTTAAAATTATTAAAGCAAGTCGGTTCTGGATTGGACACGGTTTCAATCCAAGAAGTACAGCTTGGTTTGCACGCCGGATTTGATCCTGAAAAAATAATCTACACGCCAAACGGAGTTTCCTTCGAAGAAATCGAGGAAGTCGCGCATTTGGGCGTTCAGATCAATATCGATAACTTATCCATTTTGGAACATTTCGGAGCAAAATATCCAGAAATTCCAGTTTGCATTAGAATCAATCCGCATGTTATGGCGGGCGGTAATGCGAATATTTCTGTTGGCCATATTGACAGCAAATTCGGAATTTCGGTGCATCAGATGCCACACATTTTAAGAATCGTAGAAAACACAGGAATGCACATCAATGGAATCCACATGCACACGGGTTCTGATATTTTGGACATTGAAGTATTTTTATATGCTGCAGAAATTTTATTTGACGTTGCCAAAAATTTCAAAGAATTAGATTTCTTAGATTTCGGAAGCGGCTTTAAAGTGCCTTACAAAAAAGATGACATCGAGACCGACATTGAAGAATTAGGGAAAAAACTTTCTAAAAGATTCAATGCGTTTTCAAAAGAATATGGCCGTGAATTGACCTTGGCTTTTGAACCAGGAAAATTTTTGGTGAGCGAAGCTGGTTATTTCTTGGCAAAAGTAAATGTCGTAAAACAGACAACCTCAACAGTTTTCGCAGGAATCGACAGCGGTTTCAACCACTTGATTCGTCCGATGCTTTATGGTTCGCAACATCACATTGAAAACATTTCGAATCCAAAAGGGAAAGAGCGTTTTTATTCAGTCGTAGGTTATATCTGCGAAACTGACACATTTGCGAATAACAGGAGAATTTCTGAAATCAAGGAAGGCGATATTTTGTGTTTCAGAAATGCTGGAGCCTATTGCTTTTCGATGGCTTCCAATTATAATTCAAGATTCAAACCCGCAGAAGTTTTGTGGCATGAAGGCAAAGGCCATTTGATTCGCGAGCGCGAGACTTTTGAAGATTTGCTGAAAAACCAAGTCGAAATTGAATTCGAAAAAGTTACCGCTTAATTAAACTTAGTTTTTAGATCTGCCATAGATTTTCTGGATTATTGATTTTTGCCATAAGAAATCAGTTAGAATCCGTTGATCTGTGGCTTCTTTATTTTCTGAAAATTCCAATAGTAAGATTTAATGTAAAGTTTCGCTTCAAATAAAACAAAATCTTAAATAACAGTTTGGTAATATGTTGAAAGTTGAAGATTGCTTACCTTTGGCGCTTCAACACAATTAGATTTTAATAGAAATGGATAGAAGGAAATTTTTCAGAAACGGTTCGCTTTTCACTTTGGGAACTGCAGTTTTGAGTCCTTTTCAAGGCGCTGCAAATATTTTAGATCTTGAATCAATCAACAAAAACAAGAAGGCAAAAAATATTATTTTCATGGTCAGCGATGGGATGAGTACGGGAACGCTGAATATGGCTGACTTGTTTTTGAACCGAAAATATGGAAAAGGATCAAATTGGCTTCAACTATACAAAGATAATAAAGTGTCGCGAGCGTTGATGGACACTGCTTCGGCGAGTTCTATTGTGACAGATTCTGCTGCTGGAAGTTCTTCTTGGGGCGGTGGTGTTCGCGTGAATAATGGATCCCTAAACGTAGGTCCGGATGGAAAGCCAAATCTTCCGATTTTACAGAAATTTAAAAAAGCTGGAAAAATGGCGGGATGTGTGACTACGGTTGCGATTACGCACGCGACTCCAGCTGGATTTTGCATAAATAGCGACAAAAGAAGCGCTCAGGATGACATTGCTGAAATGTATTTGGATCTTGGTTTTGACGTAATGCTTGGGGGTGGAAATAACAATTTTGATTCGAAAGTCAGAAAAGATAAAAAGGATGTTTACGCCGGATTTTATGCAAAAGGATATCAGATTGCAAAAAACCGCGACGAACTTTTGGCCATGAAAAATGACAAGCCGATGCTGGGTGTTTTTGACGATGACGCGGTTCCTTATAATATCGACAGAATGAATTCGCCGGAATTAAAGTCTAAAATTCCGACTTTAGCAGAAATGGCGCAGAAAGCTATTGATAGAATGAAAGACCACAAAAAAGGTTTCGTTTTGCAGATTGAATCAGGAAAAGTGGATTGGGGCGCACATGCGAATGATATTGCGGCGTTGATTCATGACCAGATTGCTTTTGACGAAGCGGTGAAAGTGGCGATGGATTTTGCAGAAAAAGACGGAAACACCTTGGTGATTATTACTACAGATCACGGAAATGCGAATCCAGGCGTGATTTATGGAAAAGAGGCAAATGCAAATTTTGACAGTATCCAGAAATATACGCATACGAATGAATCGATTTTAAACGGTTTTAAAGCGGATACGACGGCGTCTCAAATTCGTGAAAAGTTTGAAGCATCCAACGGAAAAGCAGTTTCTGAAGAAGAAGCGAAACTGATTTTGTCTTATTACAACGGACTTCACAAGCAGGAAGATGGCTTGTACAACTATAAAAAACTTCCGTTTAAGGCTTTGGCAGAAATTCAGCAAAAATACAATTCTGTAGGCTGGATTAGCATGGATCACTCGGCAGATTATGTGGAATTGGCAATGTATGGCCCGGGAAGCGAGCTCTTAAAACCTTTTGTAAAAAATACTGATTTGCACTATTTAATGCTTCAGGCCGCTGAAGTTGAGAATAAATTTTAAGCAAAAAACATAATTTTAAAATGCGATAATCTATAGTTATCGCATTTTTGCTTTTTAACAATTTCAAAAAGCGATATATTTGGAAATTCAACCAAATAAAATTTTATGTTCCACGAAAGATTGCTTCTCATTATTTCACTGCTTTTTGCGGTTTCCATGCTGGTTATGCTTGGGCAAAAACTGCGAATTTCTTATCCAATATTTTTAGTAATCGGCGGATTATTAATCAGTTTGATTCCAGAAATGCCGATGATTCAGTTGGATCCGCAGTTGGTTTTCACAATCTTCCTACCTCCTATTTTATATGAAGCGGCTTGGTACACGCCTTGGAACCAGTTTTGGAAATTCAAGCGACCAATCGGGCTTTTGGCCTTTGGATTGGTATTTTTCACTTCTTGCATTGTTGCCTTTGTTTCAAATGCCTTGATTCCTGGATTTACTTTGGCTTTAGGATTTTTATTGGGAGGAATTATTTCGCCACCGGATGCTGTTGCCGCTACTTCAGTTTTGAAAGGAATCAAAATGCCAAAACGAATTATTACGATTTTAGAAGGCGAAAGTTTGATTAATGATGCTTCGAGTTTGATCGTTTTCCGTTTTGCATTGGCGGCAGTTGTGACGGGTCATTTTGTTGTAGAAGAAGCAATTTCAGACTTTTTTATTGTCGGAATTATGGGAATTGTAGTTGGTTTGGCAATTGCTCACGTTTTTTATGTGATCCATAGATTTTTTCCGACTACGTCAAATATTGATACAGCGCTGACTTTGATGGCTCCATATATTATGTTCATTACTGCAGAACATTTTGAATTTTCAGGAGTTTTAGCTGTCGTTTCTGGCGGTTTATTTCTGTCGTATCGTTCTCATGAAATTTTTGACCATTCGGCAAGAATCCAGACACAGAATGTTTGGGCAACTATTATTTTTATTTTAAACGGATTGATTTTTATTTTAATTGGATTAGAATTGCCCGTAATTGTTCATGGATTAAATGGCTTTTCTTTGCAGGAAGGAATAAAATACGGAATTATAATCAGCATTATCACTATCATAATTCGCTTCATCTGGGTTTATCCTGCGGCATTTCTTCCTAGATTTTTCTTTAGGAAAATTCGAGAAAAAGAACCAAATCCGGGTTGGAAAGGACCATTTATTATTGGAATGGCCGGAATGCGAGGTGTAGTTTCTTTATCTTCCGCACTAGCAATTCCGTTAACTTTAAGCGACGGACAAGATTTTCCACAGCGAAATATTATTCTATTAGTAACTTTTGTCGTAATTTTAATTACGCTGGTGGTGCAAGGATTGGCTTTGCCGATTGTAATTAAGTTTTTAAAAATTGAAGAAATTGACGATTTAATTCCGGAAGAAGAACAAAGTACGGCCATAAAATTAAGATTGATGAAAGCGTCGTTGACTTACATGGAAAGATATCTGGCAAAGGATATTGCCGAAAATGAACTCGTAGAAAACTTACAGAAAAGAATTAAAAACGGAATCGCTTTGACTTCAGAACGTTTGGAATCTCTAGTTTGTGATGAAACGGAACACAACGAAATTGTACGTTTTCATGAAATCAGATTAGAATTAATTGCTGCGCAGCGAAAAGAATTAGCGTCATTAAAAAAGCAAAAAGTGTACGATTATGAAGTATTGCAAAAACAGCAAAACCAATTGGATTTTGACGAAACCAAAATCAACCAATCTATTATCCGAGATTAGATTCATATAAATTTAAAATAAGAAATTATGGAAATTCAAAAAGTATTCGAAAACAATAAAAAATGGATTTCAGAAAAATTAGACGTTAATCCAGATTATTTTTCAGATTTATCCAAAGGCCAAAACCCTGATATTCTTTACATCGGTTGTTCCGACAGTCGCGTGACTGCGGAAGATTTGATGGGCGTTTCTCCGGGCGAAGTTTTTGTGCATCGAAATATTGCCAATATGGTGATTAGTATTGATTTAAACGTAATGTCAGTTTTGAATTATGCGGTGAATTATTTACACGTAAATCACGTGGTTGTCTGCGGTCATTATTTCTGTGGAGGCGTGAAAGCGGCGATGCAATCGGAAGATTTGGGTGTTTTAAATCCGTGGTTGCGAAACATCCGCGACGTTTATCGAATTCATAAAAAAGAGCTGAACGCTATTGAAGATGAAACTGAAAAATACAACCGTTTAGTAGAATTAAATGTTCAAGAACAATGTGTAAACTTGATTAAAACAGCAGAAGTTCAAAAGGCAATAAAAGACCGCGGATTGCAAGTTCATGGTTGGGTTTTTGACATCCAATCTGGAAAATTGATCGACTTAAAAATTGACTTTGAAGAAGTTTTGAAAAATATTATGGAAATTTATGACTTGGGTCATGAGTGATTCAGAAGGGATATTTTAACCGCAGATTCGCAGATTTTTTTTTAAATTTTAATCTGCGAATCTGCGGTTTTTCATTTACAAACTATGTACTTCTTTCTTAGCTTCTTCAAACTCCGAAATCATTCCGTCCACAATAGCTGCCACAGATTTAATTTCGTGAATCAAACCAGAAACTTGTCCGATTTCTAATTCTCCTTCAACCAAATCTCCTTCCAACATGCCACGTTTTGCCCTAGCTCTTCCTAACAATATTTTCAAATCGTCAACACTTGGCGCAGTAGCATACAAATCTTGAATATCTTGATAAAATTTATTTTTTATAAGACGGACAGGCGCTAATTCCTTTAAAGTAACCTGCGTTCCTCCTTCTTCCAAATCGACAATGGTCTGCTTAAAATTATCGTGCGCTGAACTTTCAAACGAAGCTGCAAAACGGCTTCCTACTTGAACGCCGTCAGCACCTAAAATCATTGTCGCCAGCATCGCTCTTCCCGTAGCAATTCCTCCCGCCGCAATTAACGGAATCTGGATTTTTTCTTTAACTATAGGAATCAATGTCAATGTCGTAGATTCTTCCCTTCCATTATGTCCGCCTGCTTCGAAACCTTCTGCAACGACGGCATCAACTCCAGCTTCTTGCGCTTTTAAGGCAAATTTTGAACTGCTGACAACATGAACAACCGTAATTCCTTTTTCCTTCAAAAAACTGGTCCATGTTTTCGGATTTCCTGCGGAAGTAAAGACAATTTTCACGCCTTCTTCCACAATAATATTCATGATTTCCTCAATATTTGGATATAGCATCGGAACATTTACACCAAAAGGTTTGTCCGTCGCTTTTTTACATTTTTGGATATGCGAACGCAAAACATCTGGATACATAGAACCGGCTCCGATTAATCCCAAACCGCCTGCATTGCTGACTGCGCTTGCTAATTTGTAACCGCTGTTCCAAATCATTCCTCCTTGGATGATTGGATATTTTATATTAAAAAGTTGTGTGATTTTGTTCACTGCAATTGGATTTGATTTCTTTATAAAAACAAAAATCGCTAAAATTTCTTAAAGCGATTCGTTGTTTGCAAAATATTGTCGTTTAATTCTTGACTAGCTTTCCTGTTTGGGAAAAATTTCCTGAAATTATCTTATAAAAATAAATTCCTGAAGTAAGTTCTTCTACTGAAAAATGAGGATTTGTTCCTTGCAAATCTGCATTTAAAACTTGCTGTCCTAAACTATTAAAAAGTGCCACTTTAGCGTTTTCAAAACCAGTAGGCAAAGCCAAATTCACTACAGAATTCGATGGATTTGGATATACAATAAATGAATTAGAAGAAAAATTCGAAACGCCCAAAGCTTTCTGAATAGCCAGACTAAAATCAGGAATTCCGTAACCAAATTGATCATTTGGAGTTGCATATAAATTCGCCGATTCTTTAATCGCCTGTATAATTTGAGCATTGGTTTTAGTAGGCAAAGCTTGCCACAAACACGCCACCATTCCTGCTGTAATCGGTCCTGAAAAGGAAGTTCCGTTGGCTGTACCGATATTTCCAGAAGTATCTGAAATCACTGAAGCCTGGCCTTGCGCCATCACATCCGGCTTGACTCTTCCATCAAAAGACGGGCCGATTGAACTGAAACTTGCATAATTTTTTGAAGCCGTAACCGCGCCAATCGCCAAAACATTTACGGCATCCGCCGGAGCGCTAATGTAAGGATCGGAAGAACCGCCAGAATTTCCAGCAGAAACGACACAAATCATACCGCGTGAAAAAGCAATATCCGCACCGCGAGAAATAAACGCAGTCGTTCCGTTCATGTCTTCATAAGTATGGCTGTAATTCGGATTATCATAACCAAAATAGCCCAAAGAAGTATTGATAATGTCAACGCCCAGGCTGTCTGCCATTTCCGCAGCTTCTACCCAGTTTGATTCTTCCAAAGGATTTTCGCTAGAAACATCTTCAGTAATAAAAAGATAATATGACGCATCAGGAGCAGTTCCAACCAACTGATTTACAGTATATCCAGCCATAGTTGAAAGCACCATTGTTCCATGCGTACCTCCTGTATAAAAATTTGAATTTCTGCCTACAAAATTATATCCGCCTAAAATTTGATTGTTATTTCTAATTCTTTGAAACGGAGAAATAGTATTTACACCCGGAAATCCTGCATCTAAAACGGCAATGATTTTTCCAGTTCCTGTATAATTCTGCTGATGCAATAAATGCCCGTTGAGCATTTGAATTTGATTGGAAGAATTTCCATACTGAAAAGTTACTTGCGTATCAAGCATCTTGTTTACCGGACTAAAATCGGTTTGCGCAACATTTCGTCCAGCCACATTTAAATTCCTATTTGCAAACTCAACATGATCCACAAAAGAAAGATTTTGAAGGTTTTGAATATTCGCAACAGTTCCTCGAACATGCAGTGCATTGAGCCATTTTGATTTTGCTTTTACGGTAATTCCTGCCGAAACCGTGACTTGGCTTATGTATGATTCCGAAATCGGAACATCTTTATTATCCAAAGCAATATTTTGAGCAGTTCTTCTGTCCAAAGCGCGCTGTGAAAGCATTTCTAACGGATTTGCTAGAAAATATGCTGCGTCAGGTTTGTCAGTAAAATAAACCCACGCATCCTCTTGTGCATTCGCTAAAAAGCTTAAAAATAAAACAATTATAAAGGTAATTTTTTTCATAGTAATTAAATAGCTTGTTCAAATTTTAAAATTTCCGCAGTCGTCGATAACATAGAATCACATAAAAATGCCTCAAGATCATCTACGTGAATATAACAATTTAAGTTTTTTATTTTTTAGACTTCTCAAAATCTAAAGAAGAAATTTGCAGCAATATTTTAATAATCGTGTTTTATCCTTAATTATTCAATTACCAAAGCTACGAAATAGTTTTATTTCAATTTGTTAAGGCTGAAGTAATTTTGCTCAAAACGGAAAATTACAGTTATAAAATCATTGCGTTTGAAGAGAAAAAACAACTTTCAGGCAAAATACGCCATTCAGAAATGTAATCTAATTTTGGACAGAATTATGCCTAGATTGAATAATTTTTTAGTGTTTTAAGTAAGATATTTATAGAAAAACATTTTTTTACACAAAGAAAAAAAAACGATTACAAATAATTGAATTACAGTAAATTAAAAATTATTTTTTGAATTATACAAAAATAAATTTGGTAAAACCATTTTTTATGTTCTAAATTTGCACTCAAGTTCTTTAAAAGATTATTCTTATCCAGAAAGACCGAGGGAATTGACCCGATGACGTCTTAGCAACCTGTTCACTTGTGAATAAGGTGCTACATTCAACCTTTGCTTCGGCGAGGATAGATAAGCTAGAAAATGTAAATAATACTTCAAAATATTATATGCTCTTCTGACTTATCGGAAGGGCATTTTTTATTTCTGCTCCTTTCGATATCTGGTTTCGAATATTTTTTGGAAAACAAAAAATTATTTAAAAACATCTTAAAAAGTTATCAAATGAAAGAGCAAACTCAAATTTTAAATTACATTCCCGTAGACGAATTAACAGGTTCCATTTCGGTGCCGATTTACCAAACTTCCACATTTGTTCAAGACGAACCTGGCGTTCATAAAGGTTTTGATTATGCGAGAAGCAATAATCCGACAAGAAAAGTCTTGGAAGATTTGGCCGCGAAATTAGAAAATGGAACCAACGGATACGCATTCTCAAGCGGTTTGGCGGCAATCGATGCGGTTGTAAAATTACTTTCTGCCGGAGACGAAATCATCGCAGTCGATGATATTTATGGAGGAGCTTTCCGCCTATTTACTCATGTTTATGAAAAATTTGGTATCAAAGTAAATTATGTCGATGCAACTGATTCTAAAAATATAGCAAACGCGATTACAGACAAAACCGCCTTGATCTGGATTGAGTCTCCAACAAATCCTACACTTAAAATTTCTGATCTTCGAGCTATCGGAAAAATTGCAAAAGAGAACAATGTTTTGTTTTGCGTAGACAATACTTTTGCGTCGCCGATTGCACAAAAACCGATTGAATTTGGAGCTGACTTGATTGTTCACAGCGCAACAAAATATATTTCCGGACATAGTGATTTGATTGCCGGTTTGGTGATTACGGCTAATGAAGAATTAGGTGCTAAAATCAAATTTATCCAAAATGCTTCGGGTGCTATTCTTGGGCCATTCGACAGCTGGTTGGTCATACGAGGAATCGAAACTTTGACCCTTAGAATCAAACAACATGCTGAAAATGCACAGAAAATTGCTGCATTCTTGACTACAGAAAAACTAATCAAAAACGTGTATTATCCAGGTTTGAAAACGCACCACAACCACGAAATTGCAAAAAGCCAGCAGAAATATTTTGGAGGCGTTGTCACTTTTGACTTGGTAATTGATGACAAAGCTTTGGCTTCAAGAATTGTTTCTGGAACAAAATTATTCAAGCTGGCAGAAAGTTTGGGCGGCGTAAAAAGCTTGTGTTGCCTGCCTTGCGAAATGACTCACAAATCTATTCCTGCAGAAATCAGATATAAATCTGGAGTTACTGACAGCTTGATTCGCTTGTCAGTCGGACTGGAACATGCTGACGATTTGATAGCTGATTTGAAAGAAGCAATTGCTAATGCGGTTAACGAAAAGGCAACTGTTGCTTCGTCTTTGAACTAATCTTTAATTTAATTAAACACAGATTTCACGGATTAGCACAAATAAAAGTTGATTCAATTCTGAGAAAAAATAATCCTTTACTAAATTTTTCAAGATTTCAAATCTGTGAAATCTGTGTTTCAAAAAAAACTAAAAATGTCAAGAAAAAAATTAAATATAGGATTGTTCGGGTTTGGATGCGTGGGTTTCGGATTGTATGAAGTCCTGCAGAAAACGCCCGGTTTGAAGGCAAACATCAAAAATATTTGTGTAAAAGATAAAGATAAGAAGCGTGAAATTGGCGAAGAAAATTTTACTTTCAACAGGGAAGATATTTTTAATGATCCAGAAATTAACGTGATTGTCGAGCTCATTGACGATGCTGACGCAGCTTATGAAATTGTAACCCGTGCCTTGAAAAGCGGGAAAGCAGTGGTTTCTGCGAACAAAAAAATGATTGCGGAACATTTTGAGGAACTGCTGGATTTACAGCGTGAATATAAAGTTCCGTTGTTGTATGAAGCGGCTTGTTGCGCGAGTATGCCGATTATCAGAAATTTGGAAGAATACTATGATAATGATCTTTTAGAATCCATCCAAGGAATTGTAAATGGTTCTACTAATTATATTTTAACGAAGACTTTTAAGGATAATTTATCTTATGAAGAGGCGCTGAAAGAAGCGCAGGAAAAAGGTTTTGCAGAAAGCAATCCGATTTTGGATACTGGCGGTTTTGATGCAAAATATAAATTGTTGATTTTGCTGGCCCATTCTTTTGGATATATTGCAAAACCGGATGATCTGCTGAATATTGGAATCAATAATATCGGCGGATTAGAGTTAAAATATGCTCGTGAAAAAGGATTAAAGATTAAATTGGTAGCACAGGCTTTCAAGAATTTAAACGGAAATATTTCAGCTTTTGTGATTCCGAAATTTGTGGATTCTGAAGATAGATTGTTTAATGTGGACGATGTTTTTAATGGCGTGATTACAAAAACGAGTTTTGCCGACGAACAATTTTTTGTTGGCAAAGGCGCCGGTGCTCATCCTACGGCTTCTGCGGTTTTGAGCGATATTTCGGCATTGAGTTATGACTACCAATATGAATATAAAAAAATTGCCCAGCAGGAAGATTTGATTTTATCGGATGATGTGAATCTGAAAGTGTTTTTGAGACATCAAATAGAAGATGCTGTAACTTTAAAAAAACATTTTTCGAATATTGATGAATCCTATTTAAATCATGATTCAGGTTACATTACCGGAACTATTTCTTTAGAAAATTTAAGAAACATTCACTTTGATGAAAGTTTAGACAAGTCATTTGTTTTATTGGAAGTAGTAAAAAAGATTCAGATTGTCGATAAAAATTTACAGATTTCAAGTTTTGAATTGGTCTAAAAAAAGTTTTGTTTTGTTTATTTGTTTATTAAAAAGCCCAGCATTAATATGTTGGGCTTTTTTTAAGTATAAAAAAACCTCCCGAAGGAGGTTTTAAAACTTAAGAAAACATCTTATTTTTTAATCAGCTTCACTACTTTAGAATTGCTTCCTGAGGAAACTTCTAACATGTAGGTACCTGCTGCCAAATTAGACATATCAATTTGAGTTTCATTTGCATTTACTTTTTTAGTCAAAACTTGTTGACCTAATAAGTTATACAATTTAAGTTCTGAAATATTTTCAGAGTAAGAAACTTTCAATACATCATTTACTGGATTTGGATAATATTTCAATTGATTAGCAGCAAAACTTGGTGCGCTCAAATCAAAATCAA
Organism: Flavobacteriaceae bacterium PS02334; assembly: GCA_029959295.1. Taxonomy (GTDB): domain Bacteria; phylum Bacteroidota; class Bacteroidia; order Flavobacteriales; family Flavobacteriaceae; genus Flavobacterium. The sequence continues at coordinate 175,236 of JASCOH010000007.1, forward strand.
TAGTTACAGCCAAAGCCGTACTTCTACAAGTTCCGACAACTTGAACCGCATAATAGGTAGCATTATCAACTGTTGGAGTAGTCAAAGGAAGTGCATTATTTCCTGTTACAGCATCACCTGCATTTCCATACCAAAGAATTCCAGTTGAAGGAGAAACTACTAAGTTTGCCAATGTTGCTCCATATTGAGAAGCAGCACCTGTTGGTTGTGACGGAGATGGAGTCACAGTTACAGTCAATGTTTGAGTGTTAGCACATAAACCAGCTGTCGGCGTGAAAACGTAAGATCCGCCGGTCATGTTATTGATTGTTGCCGGAGACCAAGTTCCTGTTACTCCGTTTGGAGAAGTCGTTGCTAAAGTCGGCGCAGTTGAACCTGCACAGAAAGGTGCGATTGCTGCAAAATTTGGCGTTACAACTGGCGTTACTGTCACAGTCAATGTTTGAGTGTTAGCACATAAACCTGCTGTTGGCGTGAAAACATAAGATCCGCCGGTCATATTATCAATTGTTGCCGGAGACCAAGTTCCTGTTACTCCGTTTGGAGAAGTTGTTGCTAAAACTGGAGCAGTTGAACCTGCACAGAAAGGTGCGATTGCTGCGAAGTTTGGCGTTACAACTGGTGTTACTGTCACAGTCAATGTTTGAGTGTTAGCACATAAACCTGCTGTTGGCGTGAAAACGTAAGATCCGCCGGTCATGTTATCAATTGTTGCCGGAGACCAAGTTCCTGTTACTCCGTTTGGAGAAGTCGTTGCTAAAACTGGAGCAGTTGAACCTGCACATAAAGGTGTGATCGCTGCAAAGTTTGGCGTTACAACTGGTGTTACTGTCACACTCAATGTTTGAGTGTTAGCACATAAACCTGCTGTTGGAGTGAAAACGTAAGTTCCGTCGGCAGTATTGCTAACTGTTGCCGGAGACCAAGTTCCTGTTACTCCGTTTGGAGAAGTTGTTGCTAAAACTGGAGCAGTTGAACCAGCACAGAAAGGTGCGATTGCTGCGAAGTTTGGCGTTACAACTGGTGTTACCGTCACAGTCAATGTTTGAGTGTTAGCACATAAACCTGCCGTTGGCGTGAAAACGTAAGATCCGCCGGTCATGTTATCAATTGTTGCCGGAGACCAAGTTCCTGTTACTCCGTTTGGAGAAGTCGTTGCTAAAACTGGAGCAGTTGAACCTGCACAGAAAGGTGCGATTGCTGCGAAGTTTGGCGTTACAACTGGCGTTACTGTCAATAATGATGAGCTTGAAGCGCTACATCCAGAACCTGACATTACTGTTGCCGTATAAGTCGTTGTACCTGCAGGTTTTGCATATACAGTGCTTAAAGATTCTCCAGTATAGGCAACTGTTGCCAATGCGTCAGAATATAATCCTGTTGCTGGCGTCCAAACCGTGTTCATCGTGTATTTAAATGTAATATTTGGTCTAGCAGTACTAGCTCCAGATGTCCCATATACAGTTACAGCATCAAAACCAGCGATTCCACCTGTAATATTATCACTTGCTCCATAATATACAGAATTGTTAATTGTAGTAGTTGTTTTAGTTATATTTCCTGAACCATTTCCACCGTTTCCAGCATTATGAACAGTTTCTACAATCAAATTTGAAACACCATCCCAAGTGTAAGGAGTTGTAAACTGAAATGATGTAATTCCTGCAGCTGTAGCCGTGAAAGTTGTTGGCCCATAAACTGCCGAAGTTCCAGAAACCATACCGGTCAAAGCAGTATTAGTTGTAGTTCCCATTCTGATGGTAAAATTAACTAAACTTGCTGTTGCATTAAATGCATTAAGATCAAATGTCAAAGCACTAATTTTAGATCCAGCTGCTAAGCCTTGAGCTGATAATTCTGCTGCTGTATATAAAATTTGATGTTTTACACCTCCATAATAGGCACTTAAAGAATTTGGAAAAGCTGTCGCTCCGAGAACTGTTGTTCCTGTACCAAAAGTTGCAGTAGCCTGTTCAACATTTAATGCTTGAATACTTCCCGCACAAATTGAACCAGTAGCTGGTAATACATTTACTGTAGGAATTGGATTCACTGTCACAACTACTGTAGCAGTAGCTGCGCAAAGAGCACCTCCGCTTTGTGTAGCATTTAAAGTATATGTAGTAGTCACAGTTGGATTAAATACCCAACCTGTTGTTTGATTTCCAGAAACACCAGTATTTGGAGTCCAAACGAAATCTGTAAAATCTGTTGCTCCAGCAGTAGCTGTTATTGCACTTGAAGTTTGACCAAGACAAACTGAAGCAGTAGCAGCGCTTAAAGTTAAAGTTGGTGCTGGAGTTACTGTAGCAACAACTTCAGTTCTAGCTGAACCACATACTACTTGTCCTGAGAACAAAACATTTAATCTATTTTTTGATACAGTTCCAGTTGTTGGAGTTGCACCTGTTGTAGACCATAATACTTTGTCATCAGTTGTAGCTGTATAATATGTTCTTGCATTATTTGTTGCGTCTGCTCCGGTATGTGAAACATTTACAACAATATTAGAAATACCATCCCATAGATAAGGGGTTGCAAATGTAATTACTTGCCATCCTGAAGCTGTGTGAGTATAAGTCGAAGGACCATATACTGTAGTAGAAGGTGTTGTCAAGAAGTTGGTATTTGCAAAACTTGATTGTGTAGTGTTTCCAATTTTTACTGTAAAACTTGGATTTGTTGCACCATCGCCCAATGTTGTAATTTCATAAGCCATTGAAGTTATGTTACCTGCTCTCAAACCAAAAGAATTTAATTCTGCCGCAGTGTAAATAGTTTGGCTTGTGTAATTTGCCCATCTGTTACAGAAAGCTGTAGGCTGCTCAGTTGCTAATGTCAGAGTAGTTCCTGTACCAGTTGTAACTGATCCTGTTGTTGCACTTTCAGCACTAGCGAAGAAACTTGTAGTAGCGGCGATTGAAGGAGTTGTGAATGACGCACCAGTTCCTACCAAATTACCACCTGTTGCTGCAGAATACCAGTTTACTGTTGCTCCAGCATTTGCTGTTGCTCCCAATACGACTGTTCCTGTTCCACATCTGCTTCCTGGTTGAGGCGCAGAAATGCTATTTGCAAATGTAACTTGTACAGGTAATGAAGTTCCTGTGCTTCCACTACAAACAACGTTTGCTTTGTAGAAAGTTGGAACTGTTGGAGTTGCTAAATAAGTTGCGCTTGTTGCACCAGCAATAGGCGTATAAGTTGTACCATCTGTAGAACTTTCCCAAGCATAAGTAACCCCAGTTCCTGGAGTAGCCGTTGCTAGTGAAAGAGTTACTGAACTACCAAAACAAATTGAAGTAGAAGAAGCTATTGTATTTCCTGGAGTTGGAGTTCCAACACATGCATTTGAAGTTGCATAACTAATGAAACCATCATAATCTGCTTCTGTAATGGCTAAAGAAGATTCAACAGTATTAGGGGTTCCTGTAGCAAAAACTGCAGTAGAACCAAAAGATGCCGCATAACTTCCAGCAGCAGTCGATGCATGAACCGGAATATTTGTATTTACTAATCCAGCATCTCCAATTTTAACTTTAAGATCTGTAAAAGTTCCTGTAACTGAAGGAGCTTCCCATCTTCTGTTTGCGTTCAAGTTGACGATTGAAGGAGAAGCAGTTCCTGTATTTGAATCAAATGCTTCAGCCTTAAAAGTTGCAAGAGAAGTTGTAGTCGGTGCTAGAGAAATTGGTGCATAAACTGCTTTACCTACTGGAAATAATACATAATTTGTACTAGCATTTCCTGAAGCTATGGCTCTGTTGAAAGGACCATTTATATAAGAAGTAGCACTACCTCCAACAAGTGAAGTCGCTAAAGTTCCGCTTAAAGACAAAACGTTTGAAGCATTTGTATTTACTACACCTAATGTCAAAGTTAATGCTGCTGTATCTAAATTTCCACCAGCTAAAACAACGCCTGTTGCATTATTTACTGAAACGAAAGACGCAAGTCTTGTTGAAGGAATTTCAACACCAGTCGTAATTTGTGCTGTTGAAGTGTTGTAAAGCAAGCTTATTTGATTTGTCAATAAATTAAAAGTTGGAGCAACATCAAATGATCCAGCTATTCCTGCTGATCCTCCTCTTTGAACTACAGCTACTGCAGTTCCGTTTCCAATTGTAATTTGATTACTATTGATAAAGCTACCCGAAAATAAATTAACACGATTGGTAATAATTGGAGCACTCAAAGTAACATTACTCGGATTTGAAATACCAACACCTGTTCCTTGGAAAGGCACTGCATTTGTTCCGAAAGTACCTGTACCACTATAAGTTTGAGGGATTGATCCAACAAAATCAAATCTACTTCCTGCCAAAGTCCCAACAATAGCTCCATTATTTACTACTGAAGCGCCTAGAATTTGAGCAGTTAAAGCATTTGGGTCAAATGTAGATCCTACAGCAATAGTAAGATTTCCATAAATTGTATTTGTTGCAGTCGTAACTAATTGTAATGTCTTAGGATTTGTTGTATTGTCAACAACAACATTTGCAGGAATCTGTCCTTGCATTCTAAATACAAAATTAGTAGCTGTCGCTGCGTTTCCAAATTGCAATGTTCCTCCTGTGAAAACTGGAGCAACTGCTGTAGTACCTCTAACGTCTCTTGGACCAGAAGCGGCAGTACTTGCATTTTGGATATAAACAGTACCACCAGAAATATTTACTGTCGAAGCAGCTGAAGTACCTAAATCCCATGATGCTAAAGTTGTAGATGTATTACCTAGTGTATTTAATGTAAGTATACCTCCACTTTGTGTATAAGAAATTGCATTTCCTGCTGTACCAACTCCAAAACGAGAAGCCGCATTGATCACACCACCTTCGATAATAGTAGTACTTCCTGTGCTAAATCCAACAGAATTTCCTGTCGATGTACCAACATTATAGGTACCATTGCTAATTCTAAACAATCCTGCAAAAGTTGGCGAGCCTCCCAAAGCAATAATTGTAGCATTTGGATTGTTTAACCAAAAACCACCTGCTGCCGCAATCGTGTAAGAATTGGCAGAAAATAATGGATTTGAAAAAGTAGTAGTTCCATCTAATTTGAATAAACCACTTGTTATTGTTAAAAATCCTAGTGCATTTGCTCCTTGAACAGTAAGAGTTCCTCCTGGAGAAAATGTCAAAACACTTGAAATACTTCCTTTATTCAATGTCACACCACTAGTGTTTCTTAAATTTGTAACTGAAGATGTTCCTAATGTAAAATTAGCATTTCCTACAGTATTGAAAGTAATCGTAGCTCCAGATGTAGTAAACGCGTTGAAATCTATAGTTCCATTATTTACTAAATCACCACCAACTACAAGTGAGTGTGTTGTAACTGTTCCTGTTGCAGCACTTTTAAAAGTTCCGCCTGTATTTATGGTAACATTTCTAGCCACTGTAAGTACACGAGCTGTCGTTGCCGTATAAACTAAATTACCAGAAATTGTCAATGAATAAGCAACCGCTGCAGTCACATCTTCTGTAACAGTAATTCCTGCAGGAATAGTCACATTATCAGTTGCAGTAGGGATGGCTCCTCCCCAAGTTGCAGTGTCGCTCCAGTTTCCTGTTGCTACAGCTGTAATATTTCCAGCCGCAATTGTACTTTGCGTAGCCAACAGTTCAGTACTTTTTCCACCTTCACTAATAGAAATTACTTTCCATGAATAAGTAGTACTAGGAACTAATCCTGTAACTGCAAGTGTATTTGTACCAACATTTGTTGTGTTTACATAATTATAAGTAATACCACCATCTGTTGAATTGTACACAGCATATTTCAAAATGCCTGTTACTGGCGCAGCAGCTGCCCAATCCAATGTCATTCCGGCTGCATTTACAGAAGAAAAAGTTAATGTAGTTGGAGGTGCCAATGTAGTAGCAACCACATTTCCTGCGCTTCCCGGAGGCGTAAACGTGTACACTTTTCTGCTTCCATCGGCAGTCGAATTTAAATCGAGAACTGTTGCGCTTGCCAAATAAGTGTTTGAAACTGCTGGAGTAACAGTGCTAGCTGTATTTGTAGCCGTATTAACCGTTACTAAGTTTGTCGAAGTTGTGTTTGAAGAAAATCCAACATAATAAACGGTTGGAGAAGCAGTATTTGTAGGCATAGCACCGTATGCATATTCTACAGCACCACTATTTTCATATAAGCGTACTTGAAATGTTGCTCCTCCTGCAATTGCTGGATTCAAATAGCGAACCATTACATTTGTCCATTGCACCACTAAAGTTCTATTTGGCGCAGTACCCAAAACCTTTGCCTCAACTTTTCCATTAGTAGCAATTCTCATATCGTTGCCAAAAGGCGCTAACGTTGGAACTGTAGTATTTGGAATCGCATAAACCGCTGTTCCTGGCGTTGCCCCAAGAGTTAGAATTCCATTGTCTGAAACTCCAAATTGCGTATAACGCGTTCCCATGAAATAGAATTCGAATGTACTCCCGGCACCTAAATTAAAATTGGTCAAAGCCGAGGACGTATCGTCTACTCCAGGCGCTAAAATTTGGATAGTTCCCGAACTCATATCTACAAGAGATCCTGTAGCGCTAGATGTAAAAGAATAATTGGCGGAAGATGCCTGTGCCAACATTTTTTGATTACCGGCTGTGAAAGCCAATATCATAAGCATAAACATCCACAGCGATTTCGTGGAAGACAAATTGGTTGAAGGCCTGGGGATTGCCTGATTCCCAACTTGAGTTTTGGAATCAGAAGAAATTCTGAATCCAAAAGAATTGTAATAATTCCTCATAGTTTAAATAATTAGTTAATAATTTAAGTTCGTCGAAAGGAATAATTCTTAATAATCAAAGTCGACTCAACTACAAATGCAATGCATCTGCACCAAGTCCTGTAATAGTAAATTTAATCACAAAAAATTAACACCTTTTTAACTTAGGGAATTTATAACAAAAAATCAACATGTAGTGATTTTGACATAAAAAGTTATTAACCGATAATAAAAACCATTTTTGAATGAATTATAGACAAAAATTTAAATAAATTATTAAATAAAAATTATAAAAAACCACCGCTAAATATTGCAAAAAACTAATAACCACAAGGCAAGACAGCTTTTTAGATAAAAAAAAGCCTCTCAATTTCTTGAGAGGCTTTTTAACTTATGCTTGTCCAGCTGGACCAAAATTTAAGGGTATCGGAGGCTGTTCCGTATCTTTTATTTCGCCATGGGCGCTTTCAAATCTGTGGATGTTTTCTCCTAATGCCTTTAACAATCTTTTGGCGTGCTGTGGCGTCAAAACAATTCTAGATTTCACTTTTGCTTTCGGAATTCCTGGCATGATGCTTACGAAGTCCAACACAAATTCTGAAGCTGAATGATTGATGATGGCCAAGTTGGAATAAATTCCTTCGGCTGTTTTTTCATCAAGTTCAATATTAATCTGCCCTTGCGGGTTTTGATTTGAATCGCTCATACTCTTAATAGTTATATTCTTCTTTAGAAACTAAAAGTTCATTGTATTCATCTTTAGAACCTACGATTACATTATCATAGTCTCTCATACCTGTACCTGCAGGAATTCTGTGACCAACGATAACATTTTCTTTCAATCCTTCTAAGAAGTCAACTTTTCCTGCAACTGCTGCTTCATTCAATACTTTTGTAGTTTCCTGGAACGACGCTGCAGAGATAAATGATTTAGTCTGCAATGAAGCTCTCGTAATACCTTGAAGTACTGGAGTTGCTGTAGCCGTGATAACATCTCTTGCCACAACTTGATTTTTATCTGTACGTTTCAATAGTGAATTCTCATCACGCAATTGACGAGGAGAAATAATCTGTCCTGGTTTCAAGTTGTCCGAATCCCCAGCATCTTCAATCACTTTCATACCATAAAGCTTATCATTTTCAACGATAAAATCTTTTGTATGGATCAATTGATCTTCTAAGAATAAAGTATCACCTGGATCTTGAACTCTAACTTTACGCATCATCTGGCGAATCACAACTTCAAAGTGCTTGTCGTTGATTTTTACACCCTGAAGACGGTAAACTTCTTGAATTTCATTTACCAAATATTGCTGAACTGCAGCCGGACCTTGAATTCTCAAGATATCATCTGGAGTAATAGCGCCATCTGACAATGGAACTCCCGCTCTTACGAAGTCATTTTCTTGTACCAAAATTTGGCTAGAAAGTTTCACTAGATATTTCTTAATCTCACCGAATTTAGATTCGATAACGATCTCACGGTTACCTCTTTTGATTTTTCCAAAAGAAACAACTCCATCAATTTCAGAAACTACAGCTGGGTTTGAAGGATTACGAGCCTCAAGAAGCTCCGTAATTCTTGGAAGACCTCCGGTGATATCATTCGCTTTTGATGAACGACGTGGAATTTTTACCAAAACTTTACCAGACTTAATTTTCTCACCGTTTTCAACCATCAAGTGGGCTCCAACTGGCAAGTTGTAAGAACGGATCAATTCGCCATCCTTACCGTAAATCAATAAAGTTGGGATTAATTTTTTGTTTCTTCCTTCAGAAATTACTTTTTCTTGGAAACCAGTTTGCTCATCGATTTCAACTTGGAACGATTGTCCTTGTTCTAAATCTTCGTAAGCAATTTTACCAGTAAATTCAGAAATAATAACTCCATTATATGGATCCCATTTACAAACTACAGTTCCTTTTTCAACTATATCTCCGTCTTTTACGAAAATACTAGAACCGTAAGGAATATTATGTGTATTTAAGACGATTCCAGTTTTAACATCTACCAATTTCAATTCAGTTGAACGAGAAATTACAATATCTGTAATATTTCCTTCAAGATCTTCCCCTTTTACTGTTTTCAAATCTTCGATCTCAAGACGACCTGCAAATTTCACAACAATGCTAGATTCTTCAGAAAGTCCACCCGCAACCCCACCAACGTGGAATGTACGAAGTGTCAACTGTGTTCCTGGCTCACCGATTGACTGTGCAGCAATTACACCGACAGCTTCACCTCTTTGCGTCATTTTTCCAGTTGCAAGGTTTCTTCCGTAACATTTAGCACAGATTCCTTTTGTAGCCTCGCAAGTCAATGGCGAACGAACTTCCACTTTTTCAATTGGAGATTCATCGATTGCTTTTACGATAGCTTCAGTGATCTGCTCACCTGCTGTAATTAAAACTTCATTTGTTAGAGGATTGATAACATCTTGCAAAGCAACACGTCCTAAAATTCTTTCTCCTAAAGTTTCAACGATTTCCTCATTTTTCTTTAAAGCTCCAACTTCAACTCCTCTTAAAGTACCGCAATCAACAGTGTTTACGATAACGTCTTGAGAAACGTCATGAAGTCTTCTTGTCAAGTAACCCGCATCGGCTGTTTTCAAAGCCGTATCCGCAAGACCTTTACGAGCACCGTGAGTAGAGATAAAGTACTCAAGGATCGAAAGACCTTCCTTAAAGTTAGACAAAATCGGGTTTTCAATAATTTCACCACCGCCGGCAGTAGATTTTTTAGGCTTAGCCATCAAACCACGCATACCAGTCAACTGACGAATCTGTTCTTTAGAACCCCTTGCTCCAGAATCAAGCATCATATATACAGAGTTGAAACCTTGTTGGTCTTCTCTAATATTTTTCATTGCTAATTCTGTCAATTGCGCATTTGCTGAAGTCCAGATATCAATAACTTGGTTGTAACGTTCGTTATTGGTAATAAGACCCATGTTATAATTTACAGTAATACCGTCAACTTGTTCTCTGGCATCTGCAATCAATTGTGTTTTTTGTTCAGGAATTCTAATATCTCCTAATGAGAATGACAAACCACCTCTGAAGGCAAATTTGTACCCCATATCTTTCATGTTATCAAGGAAGGCAGCAGTTGTCGGAACATCTGTTACGCTTAAAATTCCACCGATAATATCTCTCAAAGATTTTTTAGTCAATACCTGGTTGATATATCCTGCAGCTTCTGGTACAACTTCGTTGAAAAGTACACGTCCAGCAGTTGTTTGGATAATTTTGTACACCAATTCTCCAGCTTCGTTGAAATCTTTTGCTCTGATTCTTACACGAGCATTCAATTCCACTCTTCCTTCGTTTAATGCAATATTTACTTCTTCAGCAGAATAGAAAGTCAAATCTTGACCTAAAATTTTGTGATCTTCTGTAGAAATACGCTCTTTGGTCATATAATATAGACCCAAAACCATATCCTGAGAAGGTACCGTAATTGGCGCACCATTCGCTGGATTCAAGATATTATGAGAAGCCAACATTAAAAGTTGCGCTTCCAAAATAGCTTCTGGTCCAAGTGGCAAGTGAACCGCCATCTGGTCACCATCAAAATCCGCGTTGAAAGCCGTACAAACTAAAGGGTGCAATTGGATTGCTTTTCCTTCGATTAATTTTGGCTGGAACGCTTGGATACCAAGTCTGTGCAAAGTGGGAGCACGATTCAGTAATACTGGATGTCCTTTAATTACATTTTCAAGAATATCCCAAACTACTGGTTCTTTTTTGTCAATAATTTTCTTAGCAGATTTTACTGTTTTTACAATTCCTCTTTCGATCAATTTACGGATCACGAAAGGTTTGTACAATTCAGCTGCCATATCTTTTGGCAAACCACATTCAAACAATTTCAATTCAGGTCCAACGACGATTACCGAACGAGCAGAATAATCCACACGTTTACCCAAAAGGTTTTGACGGAAACGACCTTGCTTACCTTTTAATGAATCAGAAAGCGATTTTAATGGTCTGTTTGATTCTGTTTTAACAGCAGATGCTTTTCTTGTATTATCGAATAACGAATCTACAGATTCCTGCAACATACGTTTTTCGTTTCTCAAGATTACTTCTGGAGCTTTGATTTCCATCAATCTTTTCAAACGATTGTTACGGATGATTACTCTTCTGTACAAATCATTCAAATCTGAAGTTGCGAAACGACCACCATCAAGTGGCACCAACGGACGCAATTCTGGTGGAATAACTGGAACTACTTTCATAATCATCCACTCCGGACGATTTTCTCTGTTCAAGTTAGACTCACGGAAAGATTCCACAACTTGAAGTCTTTTTAAAGCTTCAGTCTTACGTTGTTTAGATGTTTCGTTGTTAGCTGAGTGACGCAATTGGTATGATAATTCATCCAAATCGATTCTTGCCAACAAGTCCATAATACATTCAGCACCCATTTTAGCGATGAATTTATTTGGATCATTGTCATCTAAATATTGGTTTTCCATCGGAAGCGTATCTAAAATATTTAGATATTCTTCTTCTGTTAAAAAGTCAAGTCTTTGTAATGATTCTCCGTCAGGATTTTTTGCAATACCCGCTTGGATTACTACGTATCTTTCGTAGTAAATGATCATGTCTAATTTTTTAGATGGAAGACCTAAAATGTAACCAATTTTATTTGGAAGTGAACGGAAATACCAGATGTGAGCGATTGGCACAACCAAATTGATGTGTCCTACTCTGTCTCTACGTACTTTCTTTTCAGTAACTTCCACACCACAACGGTCACAAACGATACCTTTGTAGCGGATTCTTTTATATTTACCACAAGCACATTCGAAATCTTTTACTGGTCCGAAGATTCTTTCACAGAAAAGTCCGTCACGCTCTGGTTTGTGTGTTCTATAGTTGATCGTTTCTGGTTTCAAAACCTCACCTCTTGACTCAGCCAAGATAGATTCTGGAGAAGCAAGACCTATCGAAATTTTGTTGAACCTTTTAATTGGGTTCTTGTCCTTATTATTATTATTTCTGTTATTCATCATAGTTTTTACTATTGATTTATTGCAATTAAAAAATTGATTTCGTTTTGTCTAAGCCTAACTTCGACTAAAACATTACCTCGGATTACTTCTCTAAACCTCAAGCGACTCTTGAAGTGCTAGTTATGATAAAATTCATAAAAAATCGGAACGGTTTACGGGTATAAATCCTAAAAACTTTATAAATAAGTAATCAGTTTTCAGATATTGCTACCTGAAAACTGAATACTGCCTGCTTTTTGTTATTCTTCTAATCTGATGTCAAGTCCAAGACCTTTCAATTCGTGCATCAATACGTTGAACGATTCTGGCAATCCTGGTTCTGGCATAGTTTCTCCCTTAACGATAGCTTCGTAAGTTTTAGCTCTACCAATTACGTCATCCGATTTAACAGTCAAGATTTCTCTAAGTGTGCTTGAAGCCCCATAAGCCTCAAGTGCCCAAACTTCCATCTCTCCAAAACGCTGTCCTCCAAATTGAGCTTTACCTCCAAGTGGTTGTTGTGTGATCAACGAGTATGGTCCGATAGAACGTGCGTGCATCTTGTCATCAACCATGTGTCCTAATTTCAACATATAGATAACTCCAACTGTCGCAGGTTGGTGGAAACGTTCTCCAGTTCCTCCATCATAAAGATACGTATGTCCGAATCTTGGAATTCCAGCTTCGTCAGTCAATTCATTGATTTGGTCAAGAGAAGCACCGTCAAAGATTGGTGTAGCAAATTTTCTACCCAAGTTTTGTCCAGCCCATCCTAAAACTGTTTCATAAATCTGACCGATGTTCATACGTGAAGGTACCCCAAGTGGGTTCAACACGATATCAACTGGTGTTCCGTCTTCAAGGAAAGGCATATCTTCGTGACGAACGATTCTTGCAACAATACCTTTGTTACCGTGACGTCCCGCCATTTTATCCCCAACTTTCAACTTACGTTTCTTAGCGATATAAACTTTCGCCAATTTCAAGATTCCAGCTGGAAGTTCATCTCCAACAGTGATCGTGAATTTTTCTCTACGCAACGCACCTTGTAAATCGTTCAACTTGATTTTATAGTTGTGTATCAAGTCATTCACCATTTTATTGGTTTCATCATCTGCAACCCATTGACCTTTGCTTAAGTGAGCGAAATCTTCAACAGCATTCAACATTTTTTGAGTGTATTTTTTACCTTTTGGCAATACTTCTTCACCCAAATCATTCATAACTCCTTGCGAAGTTTTTCCGTTAACGATGTTGAAAAGTTTATCAACCAATCTGTCTTTTAATTCCACAAATTTAGTTTCAAACTCTAGTTCAAGAGAAGCCAAATCATCTTTGTCTTTACCTCTTTTACGTTTATCTTTTACCGCTCTCGCGAATAATTTTTTATCTAAAACTACACCGTGTAAAGAAGGAGACGCTTTTAATGAAGCATCTTTTACATCACCAGCTTTATCACCAAAGATTGCACGAAGCAATTTCTCTTCAGGAGTTGGATCAGATTCTCCTTTTGGAGTAATTTTTCCGATTAGGATGTCGCCAGGTTTTACTTCGGCTCCAATTCTAATCATACCATTTTCATCTAAATCTTTAGTAGCTTCTTCAGAAACGTTTGGAATATCATTCGTTAATTCTTCGTTACCTAATTTAGTATCTCTAACCTCTAATGAATAATCATCAACGTGGATAGAAGTAAAAATGTCATCACGAACCACTTTTTCAGAGATCACGATCGCATCCTCGAAGTTATACCCTTTCCAAGGCATGAACGCTACTTTAAGGTTTCTACCTAAAGCAAGCTCTCCGTTTTGAGTCGCATAACCTTCTGAAAGTACTTGTCCTTTAATAACTCTGTCGCCTTTTCTTACGATTGGCTTCAAGTTGATAGAAGTACTTTGGTTGGTTTTTCTGAATTTGATCAAATTATAAGTTTTGTCATCAGAGTCAAAACTTACCATTCTTTCTTCTTCAGATCTGTCATATTTAATAGTGATGATATTAGCATCAACATATTCAACAACTCCAGGACCTTCTGCATTGATCAAAACTCTTGAATCAGACGCCACTTGTCTTTCCAAACCAGTTCCAACGATTGGAGCTTCTGGTCTTAACAAAGGTACCGCCTGACGCATCATGTTTGATCCCATCAACGCTCTATTCGCATCATCATGTTCCAAGAAAGGAATCAAAGAAGCTGAAATCGAAGCGATCTGGTTTGGTGCAACGTCAGTATAATGAATTTTATCTGGGCTAACAACTGGGAAATCGCCTTCTTCACGAGCAATAACCATATCAGCAGTAATTTGTCCAGCGCCATCCATTTGGATATTTGCCTGAGCAATCATCTTTCCTTCTTCTTCTTCAGCACTTAAATATACTGGAGTCGATTCAAGATCTACTTTTCCGTTAGTTACCTTACGGTAAGGTGTTTCGATGAATCCCATTCCGTTTACTTTAGCATAAACTCCAAGAGATGAAATCAAACCAATGTTTGGTCCCTCTGGTGTTTCAATCGGACATAAACGACCGTAGTGCGTGTAGTGAACGTCACGAACCTCAAAACCAGCTCTTTCTCTCGAAAGACCTCCAGGTCCAAGGGCAGACAATCTTCTTTTGTGCGTAATCTCAGCCAATGGATTCGTCTGGTCCATGAATTGAGACAACTGGTTTGTTCCAAAGAAAGAGTTGATAACTGACGATAATGTTTTAGCATTAATCAAGTCAATTGGTGTAAACACCTCGTTATCTCTAACGTTCATTCTCTCACGAATGGTTCTTGCCATACGAGCCAAACCTACACCGAATTGAGCAGAAAGTTGTTCACCAACTGTTCTAACACGACGGTTTGACAAGTGATCGATATCATCAATCTCTGCTTTAGAGTTGATCAATTCGATTAAGTATTTTACAATAGTAATGATATCTTCTTTGGTCAAGACTTGCTTTTCCATTGGAATATCCAAACCAAGTTTTTTGTTCATTCTGTAACGACCTACTTCACCTAAGTTGTAACGTTGGTCAGAGAAGAACAATTTATCGATAATACCACGAGCAGTCTCTTCATCAGGCGGTTCTGCATTACGCAATTGTCTGTAGATGTGCTCAACGGCTTCTTTTTCAGAGTTTGTTGGATCTTTTTGAAGCGTGTTGTGGATGATGGCGTAATCGCCTTGATTCGCATCTTCCTTGTGCAACAAAATAGTTTTCACATTAGCCTCGATAATTTCTTCCACATTATCTTTGTCGATAATGGTATCACGGTCAAGGATGATCTCGTTACGCTCGATAGAAACTACCTCGCCAGTATCCTCATCCACGAAATCTTCGTGCCATGTGTTCAAAACACGCGCAGCCAATCTACGGCCTACATATTTTTTAAGACCAGTTTTTGAAACTTTGATTTCTTCTGCAAGGTCAAAAATTTCAAGGATGTCTTTATCTCTTTCAAAACCAATTGCTCTAAAAAGAGTGGTAACTGGTAATTTTTTCTTTCTATCGATATAAGCATACATTACGCTGTTGATATCGGTAGCAAATTCTATCCAAGAACCTTTGAAAGGAATTACTCTGGCAGAATATAATTTGGTTCCATTTGCGTGGAATGATTGTCCAAAGAACACACCTGGCGATCTGTGCAATTGCGAAACAACAACACGTTCAGCACCGTTGATTACAAATGTACCACTTGGCGTCATGTAAGGAATTGTACCAAGATAAACATCTTGAACAATAGTTTCAAAATCTTCGTGCTCTGGATCTGTACAATATAGTTTTAGCCTAGCTTTTAAAGGCACACTATAGGTAAGTCCTCTTTCAATACATTCTTGAATTGTATAACGTGGTGGATCAACAAAGTAATCAAGGAATTCCAATACAAATTGATTTCTTGTATCTGTAATTGGAAAGTTTTCCATGAAGGTGTTATAAAGCCCTTCGTTGCCTCTTTCGTCAGATTTAGTTTCCAATTGGAAAAAATCCTTAAAAGATTTAACCTGAATATCCAAGAAATCTGGATACTGAGGAATATTTTTCGTTGAGGCAAAATTCAATCTTTCAGTCTGATTTGTTATCATCAATGGACAAAATTTTGATTAAAAAAAAGTGATTTTTTGTGTGTAAACACTAAGTAATCCTTACTTTCTTTTATAATCGGTACATCTTTAAAAATAAACCAAGTTGGAGTTTATTTCTTTCTTCGTACGGATTAAAAGTTTTTCGTATTCAACTCAATGACTAATAAAACCGGATATAATTTTATTATACGAAAAATGGTTTAGGCCATTGAGCATAGCTCAAGACCTAAACCTAGTTCTTAAAACCGAGTGAACTTATTTAAGTTCAACTACAGCTCCAGCTTCTTCTAATGATTTTTTAAGACCTTCAGCCTCATCTTTAGAAACACCTTCTTTAACGTTTGCCGGAGCACCGTCAACTAAGTCTTTTGCTTCTTTAAGACCTAAACCTGTAAGTTCTTTTACAGCTTTAACTACAGCTAATTTAGAAGCACCAGCTTCTTTCAATACAACTGTGAATTCTGTTTGCTCTTCAGCAGCAGCACCAGCATCACCACCACCAGAAACTACAACAGCAGCTGCAGCTGGTTCGATACCATACTCGTCTTTTAATATTGTTGCTAAATCGTTAACTTCTTTTACAGTTAAGTTAACCAATTGTTCTGCGAATTGTTTCAAATCTGCCATCTTTTCTATCGTTTAAAAATGATTTTGTAAAATATAATTTTGTTTTGCGTACTGATTAAGATTCAGCTCCTTCTTCGTTTGCGAATTGGTTCTTAAGAGCAGAAATAACTCTTTGAGCCGGAGACTGAAGTAATCCGATGATTTCTCCGATAACCTCTTCTTTTGATTTAAGAGAAGCAAGAGAATCTAAAAGGTTATCTCCAATGTAAATTTCACTGTTGATATAAGCCCCTTTAAAAACTGGTTTGTCAGATTTTTTACGGAATTCTTTGATGATTTTTGCAGGAGCGTTTGCCACGTCTGCAAAGAATATAGAAGTGTTTCCTTTCAAAGTTTCTGGTAATTCACCATAGTTGTTTTCAGAAGCTTCCATTGCTTTTACAAGCAAGGTGTTCTTAACAACTTCTAATTTGATACCAGCCTTGAAGCAAGCTCTTCTTAAGTTTGAAGTAGTTTCTGCATTTAGTCCAGAAATATCTGCTACATAAACAATATTTGTACCAGCTAACTGTGCAGTTAAATCTTCAATCGCGATTGATTTTTCTTCTCTAGTCATACTAAAAATTTTTAACTACCAATTATACAGCTTTAGGATCTAAAGCTATAGCAGGACTCATTGTTGATGAGATGTGGATACTTTTAATGTAAGTACCTTTCGCTGCAGTTGGTTTCATTTTGATTAATGTTTGAATAATTTCATGCGCATTGTCGGTAATCATGTCAGCTCCAAATGAAACTCTTCCGATTCCTGCATGAACGATACCAGTTTTATCAACTTTAAAGTCAATTTTACCAGCTTTTACTTCAGTTACAGCTTTTGCTACATCCATAGTAACAGTTCCTGTTTTAGGATTTGGCATAAGACCTCTTGGTCCTAAGATTCTTCCTAATGGACCTAATTTACCCATAACAGCAGGCATAGTGATGATTACATCAACATCTGTCCAACCGTCTTTGATTTTTTGTAAATAGTCATCCAAACCTACGTAATCAGCACCAGCAGCTTTAGCTTCAGCTTCCTTATCTGGAGTAACTAATGCTAATACTCTAACGTCTTTTCCAGTTCCGTGAGGCAATGTTACTACACCTCTTACCATTTGATTTGCTTTTCTTGGATCTACACCCAATTTAACAGCGATATCAACAGACTCATCAAATTTTGCAGAAGCGATAGTTTTGATTAATGCAGAAGCATCTTTCAAAGAGTAAAGCTTATTTTTTTCAATTTTAGATGCAGCCTCTTTTTGTTTTTTTGTCAATTTTGCCATGTCTTTTCTTAATTAGAAGGAGCGTCTCCAGTTACAGTTATACCCATAGATCTAGCTGTTCCAGCAATCATGCTCATAGCAGACTCAATTGTGAATGCATTCAAATCAGCCATCTTGTCTTCAGCGATAGCTCTAATCTGCTCAACAGTAACTTTCGCTACTTTTTTACGATTAGGCTCTCCTGAACCAGATTTCAATTTTGCAGCTTCTAATAGTTGAATAGCAGCAGGTGGTGTTTTTACAACGAAGTCAAAAGACTTATCTTTGTATACAGTAATTTGTACTGGTAACACTTTGCCAGGTTTATCTTGCGTTCTAGCATTGAATTGCTTACAGAACTCCATGATATTAACACCAGCAGCACCCAGAGCAGGTCCAACCGGTGGCGACGGGTTCGCAGCACCTCCCTTAACTTGTAGTTTAACTACTTTACTAATCTCTTTAGCCATTGTTTAAAAATTTAACACATCATCATGGAAGCGATAGATGTGCGGTTTAATTATATGTGTAACAAAAATTATACTTTTTCAACCTGCATAAAGCTCAATTCCAATGGTGTTTTTCTTCCGAAAATTTTCACCATTACTTCCAGCTTACGCTTTTCTTCGTTGATTTTTTCAACAGTTCCATTGAAACCATTGAAAGGCCCATCGATAACCTTAATTGTCTCACCAAGAGTAAAAGGAATTGCGTGATGATTATCTGTTTTAACAGCTAGCTCATCTACTTTACCTAACATTCTGTTTACTTCAGAAAGTCTCAACGGCACAGGATCTCCGCCTTTTACTTCACCTAGAAAACCAATAACACTAGTTATAGACTTAATAATATGAGGTATTTCGCCGACAAGATTCGCTTCGATCATTACATAACCAGGAAAGTAGACTTTGTCTTTGCTGATTTTCTTTCCGTCCTTAACTGTCACTACTTTTTCAGTAGGAACAAGAACTTGAGAAATATAATCAGCCATTCCCAATCTGTTGATCTCAGTTTCGATGTAAGCTTTAACTTTATTTTCTTGTCCGCTTACAGCTCTGACAACATACCACTTTTTCACATTATTATCTGCCATCTTTTATTTAACCTTTTATCAAATTAAAGAAACCAGCCAATGCTTTTGCGAATAAATTGTCAACTCCCCAAGTAGCCAAAGCGAATAATACAGAAAAAACAGCGACAACAATTGTCAGACGCTGTACTTCTGCCCATTCCGGCCAGGTAACATTATTTTTTAATTCTCCGAATGCTTCGGATATGTAATTAACAACTTTTGCCATTGTAATTTGTTTTTGCACGGGCGGAGGGATTCGAACCCCCATCAACGGTTTTGGAGACCGCTATTCTACCCTTGAACTACGCCCGTTTATTAAAAACCAGTAGCGCGATAAGGCGCTACTGGCTTTATAAAATATTTATAGAAATTATTCTACGATTTCAGTCACCTGACCTGCACCTACAGTTCTACCACCTTCACGGATAGCAAAACGCAAACCAACTGTCATAGCGATTGGGCTTAACAAAGTAACATCAATTGTTAAGTTATCCCCTGGCATTACCATCTCTACTCCTGCAGGAAGGTTAATAACTCCAGTTACGTCAGTTGTACGTACGTAGAACTGTGGACGGTAGTTATTATGGAATGGCGTGTGACGACCACCTTCTTCTTTTTTCAAGATATAAACCTCTGCTTTGAATTTAGCGTGTGGTTTTACTGATCCTGGCTTAATGATAACCATTCCTCTTTTGATAGATTCTTTATCAATACCTCTTAACAATAAACCTACGTTATCTCCTGCTTCACCTCTATCAAGGATTTTACGGAACATCTCAACTCCTGTAATAGTAGAAGTCAATTTATCAGCTCCCATACCAATGATTTCAACAGCATCACCTGTATTAGCAATACCAGTTTCGATACGACCTGTAGCAACAGTTCCACGACCTGTAATTGTAAATACATCCTCAACTGGCATCAAGAAAGGTTTTGCAGTATCACGAACTGGCTCTTCGATCCAGCTATCAACAGCTTCCATCAATTCAAGAATTTTAGGAACCCATGTAGCATCTCCATTCAATCCACCTAAAGCAGAACCTTGGATTACTGGACCATTATCTCCATCATATTCGTAGAAAGACAACAAGTCTCTGATTTCCATTTCAACTAGCTCTAAAAGCTCAGCATCATCAACCATATCCACTTTGTTCATGAAAACAACCATTCTAGGAATACCAACCTGGCGACCTAAAAGGATGTGCTCACGTGTTTGTGGCATTGGTCCGTCTGTAGCAGCTACAACTAAGATAGCACCATCCATTTGAGCAGCACCAGTAACCATGTTTTTTACGTAATCCGCGTGACCTGGACAGTCAACGTGAGCGTAGTGACGATTAGCAGTTTCATACTCAACGTGAGATGTATTAATCGTAATACCTCTTTCTTTTTCTTCTGGAGCGTTATCAATCTGATCGAAAGATTTTGCTGCATTTTTAGAAAAACCTGCATCAGTCAATACTTTAGAGATTGCTGCTGTCAATGTAGTTTTTCCGTGATCCACGTGTCCAATTGTACCTATATTTAAGTGCGGTTTGGAACGGTTAAAATTCTCCTTTGCCATTTTACTTAATTTTAATCTTAGTTATATATTAGTGTTCAAATTCAATACTTTCTTGAGCCAATGACGGGAATTGAACCCGTGACCTCTTCCTTACCAAGGAAGCACTCTACCCCTGAGCTACACCGGCAGGGAATCCTGATTTAGGATTTATGATTTTCAGATTAAAGATTTACTATCAAAATCTTACTTCATAAATCAAATTGTGGGGAGAGCAGGATTCGAACCTGCGAAGTTCACACAGCAGATTTACAGTCTGCCCTCGTTGGCCGCTTGAGTATCTCCCCTTAACCATTTTATTATCAATCTTTAAAAAGAACTGAGCCGATAGAGGGACTCGAACCCACGACCTGCTGATTACAAATCAGCTGCTCTAGCCAACTGAGCTACACCGGCAATTACAATAAAAAAAGTCCGCTATTTCTAACGGACTGCAAATGTATATCTTTTTGTTTCTTAATCAAAATATTTTTGAAAAAAAATTTATATTATATATGTGTACGGATTTTTTCTTTCCTTTTCAACAGCACTCTTTCCAATGCTTCTGCCGAAAGCTCCACTCCTTCTTCAAATGTCTTGCATTGTTTCTTAACAATAAATTCATCTCCAGGAACATGAATCTTTACCTCCGCAATTTTGTTTTCTTTATCACTCGTCTTTTCAACCTTCAAGAAGACATCTGCTGAAACTACTTTATCGTAATATTTTTCTAATTTATCCATTCTGTCTTGAATGAATCCTACCAGTTTGGCGTCAACATTAAAGTTAACTGCTTGCACGTTTACCTTCATAATAAAATTTTTATAGGATTGAACATTTGAATTATTTCTGATTCCGAGGATGCGCATCTCCATAAACTTTTTTAAGCTCTGCTAAACTGCTGTGCGTATAAATTTGTGTCGATGCCAGACTGGAATGCCCTAATAATTCTTTTACCGAATTTAAATCTGCCCCATTGTTCAGCATGTGAGTCGCAAATGTGTGCCTTAAAATATGCGGGCTCTTTTTTACCTTCTCTGAGACATGACTAAAGTACATATTTATTAATCGATAGACAAGAGAATCATTTAATTTAACGCCTTTTAACGTAAGGAAAAAAAAATCCGGATCCCTAACCTGCTCTAACTTATTTCTTTCCGAAAAATACAAATTAAATTGATTTTGGATAATTGGCAAAACCGGAAGAATTCTTTCCTTATTTCTTTTGCCCAGAACTTTCAATGTTCCTTTTGACAAATCAATATTCGAGATTTTTAGATGAATCAGCTCCGTTCGCCTGATTCCAGTAGTATAAAATAAATCAATAATCAGCTTATCGCGAATGCCTTCAAATCCTTCCGGATACTTTATTTGATTCAAGACATTATCCAATTCTTTTTCAGAAAAAGGAATCTGCAATTTCTTTGGCGTTTTTAAAGCCTTGTGTTTTAACAACGGACTTGATTCTATCTGCTTTATTTTGAGAAGGAATTTATAGAACGATTTTAACGAAGAAACTTTTCTATTTACAGAAGTATTTGAGATTCCGACATCTACCAAAGAGACAATCCAGCTTCTGATTTGGCTGTAATTCACTTCTTCTAAATTATCCTGATCAAATTCTTTTTTAAGAAATTCCTCAAAATCAGACAAATCATTATAATATGCCGTAACCGTGTGAAGCGAATAATTTTTCTCTTTTTGAAGATAATCCCTATATGAATCTTTAAAATTTTGCATAAAAAAAAACCGTTAGCATCAAAGTTATAAAACTTTAATCGCTAACGGCAATATGTCCAAGAAAATTATTTTATTAATTCTCTAATTGGTCTCTCATGTTCTGGATGTAACCAGCTTTTTGAATCTGTGCTCTTTTGATTACAGAAGGCTTGATGAAAGCTTGACGTGCACGCAACTGACGAACAGTTCCTGTTTTATCAAATTTTCTCTTATAGCGCTTTAATGCTCTATCGATATTTTCTCCGTCTTTAATTGGTATAATTAACATAATATTGACACCTCCTCTCGTTAAGGGTGCAAAAGTAGAAAATAATTATGAATTTCAAATTATAAATTTCAAATTATTTTACTGCAGGCTTATAATTCTGCTTGTCAATAATCATTTTCGATAAAATTTCTTTCAAAATTTCTGAAGTCCCACCACCGATTGGCCCCAAACGACTGTCTCTTAACAAGCGTGCCAAAGGATATTCTTCCATATAACCATAACCGCCCAGCATTTGCAAACAGCTATAAATAGTCTCATCGGCTACTTTTGTAGATTTCAATTTTGCCATTGAAGCCTCTTTGACCACATATTCCTTTTGGTTCAATCTTGCAACTGTTGCATAATTGAATACTTTGCAATGTTCAACGTCTGTCGCGTGCTCGACGATTGTGTGACGCAATGCCTGAAATTTATCAATTGTTTTTCCAAATGCTTCACGCTCTGACATATATCCAATCGTATATTCAATCGCATATTCTGCTCTCGCGTGAGCATTTATTGCCATGATTAATCGTTCTAGTGCAAAATGCTGCATGATATAAGGAAAGCCTTTTCCTTCTTCGCCCATCAAATTTTCTGCTGAAATTTCAACATTATCAAATGCGATTTCAGCAGTATCAGAAGCTCTCCATCCTAATTTATCTAATTTTGTAGCCGTAATTCCTTTCAGATTTGAGTCTACTAAAAACATGCTTATTCCTTTATTTCCAGATTCTGGATTTGTTTTGGCCGCAACTACATAATAATCTCCGTAAACTCCATTTGTAATAAAAGTTTTTGAACCATTTATAATGTATTTATCACCTTCCTTGACAGCTGTCGTGCGCATTCCCGCAACATCACTACCGCCAAAGGGTTCTGTAATACACAATGCTCCAATTTTATCTCCTGAAATACTTGGCACTAAATAATCTTGCTTGATTCTCTCATCACCTTCTGCATTTAAATGCGTCATTGCCAAATAAGAATGAGCCCACATCGCAGCCGCAAAACCAGAAGATTTAATTTTTTGAAGTTCTTCTAAAAAGACCACCGTATAGAACAAATCTAAATTCATCCCACCATAAGCTTCCGGATAATTGATTCCGAAGAAGCCCATTTCGCCAAATTTTTTCCAAATAAAACGTTCTATTGTTCCCGTTTTTTCCCATTTTTCAATGTGTGGAACTACTTCTTTCTGCAAAAAATCTTGCAAACTCTTTCTAAACAATTCGTGCTCTTCAGTAAAATACATTGAATTCATATTTATAATAAAGGTGTTTTTATCCTATTTTTTTATAAATTCAAATATAAGGCAATTATTTTTTTATTTTCAACAGAAAAGTTGTTAATTTTTATCAATTCCGCAATTTAACAAATCGTTTTGAGCTTTAATTCTATAAATTGATAATCATTCCAAATATCAATATTCCAAATACTTTTCAATTACTTGTATTTTCTCTACTGGGAAACCTTTAATTTTTACTAAATCCTCGCTATTTTTAATTCCGTTATTCATGCTTCTGTATGTCACAATTTCTTTGCTTAAAGGATATCTGAAATAAGGAAATTGTGAAAGTTCTTTGGCAGAAACGTCATTGATTTTAATTTTCTTGACATTGGGAATTGCTCCCACTTTAAATCTTTCTTTCAATTTGTCGACCACTTCAGGTGACAATCCCCAAACATCGTTCATCTGTTCCATGCTGACAAAGCCACCGAGAATTTCTTTCTGTTTCAAGATTCTTTCTGACAAACCAGCTCCAATTCCATACACTTTTATTAGTTCTTCTTGGGAAGCGACATTGATATCTATAACTGCGATTTTCTCTTTTTTGGCGTAAGCCTGATTTTCAAATTTCTCAAAAGGCTTGTATTTCTTTTTATTTTTTACCCAATCTGGAAATTTGAAATATGGAGAAATTACAGCAAGCAAAGAATCAGAAACTTTGGTCAAAGCCTGAAATTCCTCAGCAGAATTTACATACTGATTTGTTTTTCTGAATTCAAGCAGTCGATCGATTTCTGCAGTTGACATTCCGAGCTTATAACCTTTGAAGTCCGTAATAAAATTTGGATTAAAAGGATAAATTGTCGGCTTGAAGTTTTCTTTCTCAATTTTAAGCGTGTCAATTTCTGACTGAAGCGAAAGCCACTGCTGCTTTTCCAAAGAATTGTCATCCTTGATTTTTACTTCCAAGAAATGAAAAGAAATTTGCAGTCCTATTATAATAAGGAGCAAAAGAAAAATTCCCGTGCGCTGTTGCGAAGTAAACCTAAAATAGGTATTTATTTTTGGCATATACAATAAATTTAATGGCGGTTAAAAAGGTATTCTAAAACTTAAAGATCAAAAACAGAACTTCGCTTTGTGTAGACTAAATCCTTGAGCCGTACTAGGAAAGCCAAAGTAAGGTAAACGCCAAACCAAAGTCCGACAGTAAAAAAAGAAAGGTAAATAAAAAACAAACGTACGCTTGAAGCTCGCATTCCCAAGCGGTCAGCCAATCGGGAAGAAACTTCAAAGCCGTGTTTTTCAAAAAAATGGCGAATATTCGTTATCATTTTTAAATCATTTTACAATTCAAAATTAGTGATTTCTATTATACGCTCTTAATAAATCTTATGTTTTCAGTAATTCTAAGCCGATTGCGCAGTTCATGCAGCGTTTTTGATTGCAATATTCGTTTTTCAATTGCAATAAAGATTGTGTTTCAAAGGCGTTTTTCGATTCGATTCCGAAATTATTGAATTTCTCAATAATCACATTTTTCTCTGCCTGAATTTCGTTTATCAAATCAATCAAATCTTCTGAAACATCTTTTCCGAGTGAGTTTGCATAAATAAATTTCAATGGAATAATGGTGTTTATCAATAGCAAATCTATAAAAGAAGTTGTAAGCGACTTTCGTTTTTTCGGACTTTCTTTATCAAATTGATAATGGGTTTTCCAATATTCCGAAACCTGGACATTGAAAATTTCATAGAAATTAGAAACCGATTTGGCTTCCAAAATCTGTGAAAACAAATTACGCCTTGAAAAATATAATTGTGCCAGCTGTGCCAGACGAATCGTTGGAAAATTATCTGGGCGATGTTTGAAAAACTGAATCGGCTCGATTATGATTTTCTTTAGCTGGTATTTTTCTTGAATATAAATCCATCGAAATTTTAAATCTTTGAAGTAAGTATCTTCATTCTCTTTTTCTAGCAAGCCAGATCTTCCAAAAAGCAAAGCTTCACTATTTTCCAACTCGGCACTTTCTTTTCTTATAATTGAAAACGGAATTGATTTTGCCACTTTCATCAAAATTTCTCCATTGGTGTTCAATCCAAAGTTTTTCGCTAGAAGGCAGAATAAAACAGCTTCCCAATCATTTTCAGTTTCTGACAGCAGATTTTGAATAGGCTCCACTTTTCGTTGCAACCGTTCGAAGAATAATTTTTCCTGCCAATTCTTCAATACAAAATCATCAATATTCTGGATTTCTTTTTCGCAATAAATCCAGCTTTTTGCAACAGCCAAAGCGTTATAATTTTCAATAGTTTTTCTGGGAATATAATTTTTAAGTTCTAAAACAGGGATTTCAGAATTGTCTTTACGAAAAACTTCTGTGTCGTGTTCCCAAACCACGTGCAAAATCACGCTTTCATAATTAGAATCCGTTTCATGATGATGAACATACCAATCAGAAGATTTGAGATGGATTTCGACATTTCCAGCCCATTTTTGGTTTCCGATAATTATTTGCGCATTAAAAAAATCTGGACCCGCTTTTTGGAGATATTGGCCAGAATTGACAATTGTCAAAATTTCTCCCTGAACTGTTTTGAGATCTGAGAAGTCAAACTTTTGGAACCGCCAGATATAGTGAAGAAAATCTTCTTTCATTTTGTATGGATTATAAATTTGGTAAAGGCGTAAATTTCTAATTACTAAGATAATGATTTTTTAATTGCATGTACAAAAAACTATCTTTGCGAACCAATTTAACCTACATGAAAAAAATATACTTACTAATTTGCATCCTCATTTCTTGTTTTTCACAAGCGCAAAAAAAACCAAAAGCAATAAAAATTACCTACTCAAAAAGTTTTAACGGCACTTTAATCGAAAATCAAGATCAGATTTTAGTTTATTCTGATGAACAAAAAGCGATTATCTCCACAGCAAAAATACTTTCCAAAAAAACAACTTTTCCTTTTGAACAATCTTATATCGAAAGAAAAGACAACAGCTATATTCAGTCAGCGCAATTGTCTAGTTCTAAAAACATTGTCACGATCGATAGCCTGGCTTTGGAAAAACAAACCTTTGAATTTCTCAACGACACTAAAATTATTCTGGGCTATAAATGCAAAAAAGCAAAAACAATTATCAATTCAAATACCATTGAACTTTGGTATACTGATGAATTAAATTTGAAAGGCGCACCGACAATTTTAGGCCAAAATCTGGGTGTAGTTCTAGAATTGAATCGTAATAATAATTTTCTAATTGCAGCGACAAAAATTGAAAAATTAAAAGCAATTCCAGAGACCATTTCTTTTCCAGATACCAAATCAAAACTAGATTTACTGACTTATAAAGATTTGCTTTGGAAAAGTAAATTTATAACCTTGGAGATTTTCAAGAACGAAATCATTAATTTTTCAGAAGCCTCAAAATCAAACGATAGCATTTTAAGATTTGCAAATGGAACTGTAATCCTAAAAAAAGTAAAATTTCCAGAAATTAAATCTGGAAGCCAAGTTTTTATTGACTTAACAGAACAATCCAATGGCGACGCTTACGACAGAACTGGTTCTGTTTTTGCAATTCCAGTTAGTAAAAAACATTCTTTTTTTGACGGTTTAAAGGATGGAGCAAAAACACTTCCGATTTATGAAAACGGAAATGGAAAGCAATATCAAGGTGTTGTAAAAACAGAAAAATATTCCCCTTTATTAGAATTGATGCGCTTTTTCACGCCTTTCGGCATAAAGCAATATGATCATCTTCAGCTGAAAGACAAAACTTGGCACCAAAGCGTTCCTTATCGCCAGGATATTTCTGAATTGCAAGCAGCCTTGAGCAATCAGGAAGTTTATATTGGAACTTTTATTGGAAATTATGACAAAGGCGGCCACAAAATAAGCTTGAACATCACGATTCACGGCGAAGAAAAACAAGATCTGAAAAATACTTTTCTTTTGCCACTTTTTAATACCACAAACGTAATGGAAATGGCTGGTCAAGAATATGCGACAATGTTTAATAATGATAAAGGAATTGAAGTCAGCTTTACTTTAGAAAAAGACCTTAAAAATGTAAAACTCCGCTATATCACGACTGGGCATGGCGGTTGGGAAAACGGAGATGAATTTGTACCGAAGCAAAACACAATATTTTTAGACGGAAAAGAAGCTTTTAATTTTGTGCCTTGGCGCATGGATTGCGGTTCATATCGCTTATTCAATCCTGCTTCTGGAAATTTTGAAAACGGATTGTCCTCTTCAGATTATAGTCGCTCCAATTGGTGTCCAGGAACTGTGACAAATCCAAATTTAATTGACTTGGGCGACTTAAAAGCTGGCAAACATACAATTCAAGTAAAAATTCCGCAGGGAAAAGACGAAGGTACTTATTTTAATTCTTGGAATGTTTCAGGGGTTTTGATTGGGGAATAAATAAAAAAGCCTGACTAAATTGTCAGGCTTTTTTATTGAATTATAATGAATTACTTTATAGAACCGATAATATCATATTTCGTAATAATATGATGTTTCCCGTTTCCTAAATCAACCAAAACAGCTTGATTGTCTTTTGTGAAAAGCTTAGAAACCTCTTCAATTGAAGTTCCGATTTTTACGATTGGATAAGGTTTGCCCATAACTTCACGGATTGGCTTTTCGGCTACATTTTTATCAGAAACATAACTTTGGAACAAATCTGTTTCATCAACAGACCCCACAAATCCGGTAATATCAATAACTGGAATCTGTGAAATTTTATATTTGCGCATTCTTTCGATTGCATGTGAGACCAATTCTTCCGTGCGAACAATTACCAATGGCTTGTCGATGTGATCTTTGATTACGTCTTCTGCTTTTTTGATATCTTCATCAAGAAAACCTCTTTCGCGCATCCAATCATCGTTAAACATTTTACCCACGTAACGGCTTCCTGAATCATGAAACAAGACTACAACTACATCTTCTGGCTTGAAATGTTCTTTTAACTGCAATAAGCCTTTGATTGCAGAACCAGCAGAGTTTCCAACAAAAATCCCTTCTTCCAAAGCAATTTTTCTAGTATAAACTGCAGCATCTTTATCTGTTACTTTTGTAAAACCATCAATTAAAGAAAAGTCAACATTTTTAGGAAGAATGTCTTCCCCGATTCCTTCAGTGATATACGAATAGATTTCGTTTTCGTCAAAGATTCCTGTTTCGTGGTATTTTTTGAAAACAGAACCATACGTATCGATTCCCCAAATTTTAATGTTTGGATTTTTTTCTTTTAGGTATTTTGCAACTCCAGAAATAGTTCCTCCTGTCCCTACTCCAACTACGAAATGCGTAATTTTCCCTTCTGTCTGTTCCCAGATTTCTGGACCAGTTTGTTCGTAATGCGCGATTGCGTTTGAAGGATTATCATATTGATTCACATACCAAGAATTTGGAGTTTCCTCGCCCAGCCTTTTTGAAACTGAATAATAAGAACGTGGATCTGTCGGCTCAACATCAGTTGGGCAAACGACAACTTTCGCACCAACAGCACGAAGAATATCCATTTTTTCTTTAGATTGCTTGTCTGTGATTACGCAAATTAATTTATAACCTTTTACGATTGCCGCTAAAGCCAAACCCATTCCTGTATTTCCAGAAGTTCCTTCGATGATGGTACCGCCTGGTTTTAATCTTCCGTCAGCTTCTGCATCTTCTACCATTTTCACGGCCATTCTGTCTTTTACTGAATTTCCTGGGTTGAAGGTTTCTACTTTTGCCAAGACTAGGGCATCTACTTCTTTGGTTACTTTATTAAGTTTTACCAAAGGTGTATTTCCGATGGTTTCAAGTATATTATTTGCGTATTTCATATTTTTTCTGTCGATTTTGAGTGCAAAGATAAGAACTACATAATTAATTATGAATTATGAGTTATGAATTATGAGTTTTAGATTGAAATTAAAATTGGCTTCGGGAATATTTTGCTGATTTCACCTAAATATAACCTTTGGCTTTTTTGCGTGAAGGATTGAAGCAGAAAGCCCGGAGCAAAAAAGGATAAAATTTCTTGTTTAAAAATAGCAACCAGAGGAAGCTCATTTTTGAACTTAGAAATTTATTCTTTTTGTGAGGACTTGAAGTGAAAAGCGTGACCCGCTTTTTCTGCGGGTCACGCCCAAAATGTTTTTATGAGAAGAAATTCCAAACTAAACCGAAGCGGACAATAAAATCACGATAAGGATAATTTGGCGCAGAATAAAAATCGTTTCCAGTAAAACTGGAATTGAAATGTTCTGCTTTTAAGTAAATTCTTGTGTTTCTGACTTTTGCGTTTATGAAGAAATCAACCATTGGAAATCCACCGATTTTCTTTTGGTTTTGAACATAAAATTCTCCAAGCATACCATTATAATCATCGGCATAATAGTTTGTGAAATAGCTAAATGTGATTCCGGTTTGGAAAAATAATGCTTTTTTGAAAATGTGATCAGAATAATATAATGTGTTTCTGGTCAAAATCTGGGGAACGTTTAAAACATCATCGCTTTGATCTACTTTTTGGTATAATACGGTATTATCTAAAGCCCATTTTCTGAATTTAAATTCTTTTGAAACTTTTACAGAAATATAATTGATTGTTTTTCCGTATTGATTTGGTGTTGAAATCAGGGTGTCAACATTGGGATTTGAATCTGCAAAATAAAGATGATTGTCTAAAGTTGAAAGTTGCAAACTCGCATTTACCCATTGCGTATTTGCTGTGAATTTGATAGAATTTATCTTTTCGTTTTGAAAATTATTTGACCAATTATAGTCTACATATGAACTTTGGAAAAGATTATAATTATGATCTGGAACTTTGCTTATGTTTTGATATTGCGCTTCGATAGTATTTTTATCGTCGAATTTATATTTCAGATTCAAATCTAGATTGGACATTTTTTGATCTGAAATTGAAGTGGAATATAAGAATCTTCCGTTCCAATTGTTCTTTTGGTAAGAATATTGTCCGCCAACACTGTTGATTTCGTCACTCAGCAAATTTTGAATGGTACCTTCTGGCTTCACAATCGCGCGGTTGTAGTAATAATTATATCTGAAATCATCTATAAAAAACTGGAACTGGCCGAGCGTGCTATTTTCATAAGTAGCGCCTACTCGGTTATACATTTTGTTGTATTTTGTCTGATCTTTCAAATTTGCACTCACGTAAGAATCTCCAAATCTTGAAATAATTCTGTCAGCACCAACTGTTGGGCTTATCAGCGTATTTATCGTAGTTTGGGTGTACTCAATAAATTTATTTTCATAATTAAATTGGTGGTTTACATAAAGGTTATTGCTTCCTTTTTCAGAATTTATTCTAAAAGAATGGTCGACAAAATAACGGTTTCCTTTGAGGAAAGATTTAGCATTTAAAAAATACACATCCAGCCTTTCTCTTCTCGTGAAGTTATCATCGTCGCCTTCAAAATCTTCAATATTGGTAATTCCTCCGTTTTCTCCGTTAGACAAATCTTGCCCTGCGAAATGTGCTTTTAGAAAATACCTGCCATTTTTGGTATTGTAGCTGGTTAAAAATTTAAAGTTTCCATTGCTAGAAAGCTGGTTTACATATTTTCCTAAAGAACGAAGACCTCTGTAGCCAATTCCGAAATTGAGCCTTTCAGAAGTATTTAAAGTAATAAACGCATCAATCATCTGTCCTTGTTCCATAACTGTTTTAAAGTACAATTCAGTCATTGGAGTTGCCACGTTGTAATATTTTATATCGTCAACTTGAAGGTAGTTAGAATGCTTTCCTGTAAAACCAATTTCTGGATATGGCGATGTATTCTTTAGTCCATAATCTAACGTTTGAAACGTCTGTCCTTCATTTGCGAAAGGTAGTATGCCAAAGTTATCTTTTCTGAGGTAATTGAATTTGTACTCTTTTTGAATCGTCAAAGAAGTATCGACATAAGTCGTATCATTTCGAAGCGATATTATTTTGTAAAGATCAATTGTCGCAATGGAATCAGACTTTGCAGGTTCGAGTTTATTTTTACCCTTAATCGCATTGTTTTCTTTTTTCCCTTGCGCCTTATTAGTTTGGGAATGCAGAAAAAGAGGAAATAAAAAAATGAAGAAAAAATACTTGGCCATTGAATTCAATTTGAGCAAAGATACTTTTTTTAAGCAAAATAAAAACATAAAAAAACCCGCTTTGGAAGCGGGTTTTAAAAAAATTTATTTAAGAAATTATTCAATATCTATACCATTGAACACTTCTATTTTTGGAACTGAAGTATATCCACTCTCTCCTACTTTTGGTATTTGATAAGTTACATACAAAGTCACAACTCTAGTACATGGGTTAAATCTAGAAACTTGACCTGTGGTAGGAATTGCTCTTATTTGCCCAGCATTTGTAGTAGCACCTGCCACAAAACGTCCAGTTTGCTGAATTGAAAAACCAGAAATTACAAAATTTGACTCATCAAAATTCAAAACAAAATTTGGAGATCTTGTAGTTCCGATATTATCTGACCAGAAATTTTTAATTGTAATCTGACTCGCTCCTGCAGCTGCTTTTTCAATCGTATGTATAGCTTCTAACCCACCATACCAATATGTATTTGACCTAAAATCGCCTTCTAAAGCCTCAACAGGGCATGACAATTTTATATTAATAACATGCTTAGTATTAAAAACTGCTTGGGGCAAATCCGACTCAAGTGTAAAAGAAACTTTTTTACCTGACTCAATTGCTGGATCTTTAAAGAATTCAATCTTAAATTCACCAACAGATTCACCATTCTCTAATATATCTGTATTATTCAAAATAACATAATCTTCTCCTAATACAGCTGTAGAATTCACAAGATCAGGAACAATTTTAACTGTATGCGAGCCAGAAACAGCTGCAAAAGTACCAATTTTAACTGTAGTTACAACAGAATTAGTATTAGAGATCACAGACAATTGTTGCTCACCGCCTTGATTTAAAAAGTTTAGTAAAGGAGCGCCGCCATAAACAACTTGACCATTATCATCTTCACTGCTGCAATTCAAAAGTGAAAGAGACAATAGTGCAAACGCAAAATATTTAATATTTTTCATAATCTATATTAATTAATTATACTTATTAATACCCAGGGTTTTGTTGAATCGTTGGGTTTCCAGAAACTTCTGATTGTGGTATTGGTAATGTGAATCTATAATCTCCATTTGAAAGTGTAGTTGGCAAAGATTTTATTTGATCATCTGTTGGATTTCTGTCAATTGCTCTTCCTGCCAAATTCCCTAAGCGTTTAAGATCCAAATATCTAAATCCTTCGAAACATAGTTCTAGTCTTCTCTCGTCAATTAGACCTGCATAAGCAGCCGTAGGAGTAGCATAAACAGGTGTAGCAACCGGATTATCATTTCTTGCAGTTTTAACATCCCCAATGTAAGATGCTGCAGTAGATAAATCATTTTCAGCAATAGCACATTCAGCTAAAATGAAATAAATCTCAGAAAGCCTGAAAATTTTCAAGTCATTTCTTAAAGGCTGGCTTCCTTTACCAGGATATTTATTAATTGGAATTATATCTTTAGCAATATAATCAACTCTAGTATCATAATCAGGATCTAAAACCTTAGTTATATCAACAAATTCGCTAACCCTTTTATCGCCTGGTATAGAATTCAAAAGGTTAAATAAATTTCTTCCCATTTCTAAATATGCTCCACCAGTTGCATTTGTAGTATTAAAATAAAAAGCAGATGCAATATTTCCCCAAGTGCCCTCTTGAGGACGAGAAAGAGCAAAGATTACTTCACCTCTCTGTGTATCAGCCCACATTCTTTTGTATGGATTATTTGTTGCATTAACTGGCGTATCTTTAACAATTGTTAAAGTTAATCCAGATTCGTTTTTTACTTTAAGAGCATATTCTTTAGCTAAATCATATTTTTTTCTATATAGAAACATTCTTGCATAAAGAGCATTTATCATATCCTTATTAACATATTTGTATCTATTAGCATTAGCAACAGGCAAATCAACAAAGTTTTCATTAGCAAATTCTAAATCACTTTCAATTAGAGCATAAATTTCGCCATTAGAAACTCTTGGCAATTTTGTATTTAATTCAGGTACAAAATCTAAAAGCATTACACCAAGAGCACTATCATTTGACATATCAGTAGAAAAATAAGAAAGCAATTGAAAATAAGAGAAAGCTCTTAAAACTCTAGCTTCTGCCAAAATTGATTTACTTTTAGGTGTTTCAGGAATTTTAACTGCTTGATCTAAAAGTCTATTTACACCATTTATCACAGTATAATTATTTATCCAAATACCAGCCGCATAGCCATCAGATTGGTTTAAGAAAAAACGATGCAAACCAACGTCTTGACCACCATTATCAACACCAATACTTACTTCATCTGTAAATACTGAAGTAAAAGCAATATCATTTGAAACATCCAAATTAATATAAATTTGACCTTTAAGATATTGTTCTAAATCTGCTTCCGTTTTTAAATCCATTGGCAATTCTCCGTCTTGAATAATATTAATAGCATCATCACAAGATGCCGTAAGAACCAGAGCCAAGGCAATCGTAAAAAGAATTTTTATTTTTTTCATAATAATATTTTTAATTTTTTTCTTTAGAATCTAACGCTTGTTCCAAATGAAATAGTTCTTGGATTTGGATACCCCGTGATATAATAAGCAGAGGTACTTTCAGGATCAAATCCTCTCCATTTCGTCCAAGTAAGTAAATTTTCTCCTTGTACAAAGAATTTCAAGCTCGAAATAAAAGTTTTTTCCAAGAATTTAGCAGGGACATTATATCCTATAGATGTGTTTTTCAATCTCAAGAAAGAAGAATCGAATAAGTATCTATCAGAATCTGAATCTTGAGTCAAATTTGCAGCTGTTAATGAAGGAAAATTAGAATGATTATCAGCGGTCCATGCATTTAACAAATCTGAAGAAAGATTATCATCACCAATTGATGTTGGATCATATGCCCAACGCAATTGGTTGTCATATCTCCATACATCTTGAGTCCAGCTAAACAATACATCCATAAAGAATCCTTTATAGTCAGCATTAAATCCAAATCCTCCTTGATAAGCTGGAATAGAACTTTTACCAGTCAATCTTCTATCTGCAATTAAGTCAGGATTCTCTGTTGGATTCCCATCCTTATCCATAAACAATAGGTTACCATTCGATTGATTAACACCAATATAAGGGACTAAATTAAACTCTCCCGCTTTTCTTCCAGATAAATAAACTAAGTTATTACCTGATTGATCACCTTCTCCAATTGAGATGATTTCATTCTTATTATATGATGCATTTGCAAATACAGACAATTTAAAATCTTGTTCATTAAATATGTGGTATTTAAGCAATAACTCTACCCCACTATTTCTAAGTGTTCCATTATTACCATTTTGATCATAAGTACCAATTGCTGCAGATCTTGGAATAGAATTATACAATTTTTCAGTTTGTTTTCTATAAACATCTATATTTCCTTCTAATTTGTTATTCATTACTCTGAAATCCAAACCAATATTTGTCTGAGAAATTTCTTCCCACATAAGTGATGGATATGCAAGATTCGCAATACCAATACCTGGATCATTATTATAACCTGATCCTACAATATTTAAATCACGTACTAAATTTGTAGCAACAAATAAAGGATTTGTTCCATAAGCAGGTGCTAAAACGTTTTGATTACCTTGAGTTCCATATGAAGCTCTTAATTTCAACAATGAAAAGGTAGAACCTTCCATAAAACTTTCTTGATCAATATTCCATCTACCAGATACAGACCAAAAAGTTCCCCATTTGTTTTCATCACTGAATCTATAAGTAGCATCTCTTCTAACTACCCCTGTAAATCCAAATTTGTCTTTATAGTCGTAATCAATATTTGCAAAATATGAAAGTGTACCTGCATTAACTTTAGAAGCACTAGTTGTAGATACATTTTGCGCTGGTATGTTTACACCATTTACAGTATCATAATACCCTGGAACATAGGGCGCATATCCTGTACCTGCACCTGCAACATATGTTTTAGGATTCAATCCATTTTGTGTAAAACCACTAGCTATATAGTGAGATTTCATATATTCTAAATAAACTCCAGCATCAATCTTGTGATCACCAAATGCTTTTGAATAATTTAAACTTGAAATATTAGTAAAAGTAAAATCTTTAACAGAACTTCTAGTTTCGAATCCGCCAAAAGTTGGCACATTAGCACTTGATTTCTGAACTGCTAAAGCTAGATAAGAACCTGGATCTCTAGCAAATACACGATCAGTCTGCTTAAAATCAATAGCAGATTTATTAGTAAGTGTAAAGTCATCATTTATTTTAAATGAAGCAGAAATATTAGCCAAGATACTTGTTTCATCATACCAACTTGGCATGCTACGATCTCTCAAAATATCTTCCAAGACATAAGTATCATTTGCACCTGCAAATGTAGTACCAATCTTATCAAACAATTCTTGACCTGTAGCATATAGTCCAGCTTCAGCATATGGCAATCCCATTAAGCTTCCATGTAATGGATTTTGAATAGTATTATTATTTACTCCAGCGTTTGACTCTTGATTCAATTGATTTCTTCTTGAGAAACCAAGTGCTAGTTGTGAACTATATACAAATCTACCGTTACTTGATTTACCATTCAAATTATTACGCAATGTAAATCTTTTAAAATCTGTAGTAGGAACCATACCGCCTTGTTCAAAATAGCCTAATGAAGTATAGTTTGACACGTTATCACCTCCAAAAGAAATACCTAAATTATGTTGTTGCATAACCTCAGAACCAAAAAACACATCACTCCAATCTGTATCAACACCATTATACTGAGCAATTTCTTCAGGTGACATTCGGGCACCTTTTCCAAGACCCGCTCTACTTTCAAGTGTAAGTATTTGTTTTACATCAGACATATTATAGTTATTATCTGGCAAAGTACTTATACCAGTAGTAACATCATAAGTAATCTTCAAAGCAGAACCAAAAGCCGCTCTTTTAGTAGTTATAACAATTACACCATTTGCACCTCTATTACCATATATAGAAGTAGCTGCCGCATCTTTCAAAATATTGATTGTTTCAATATCATTTTGATTCAAGTTTCTGAACTGATTTCCATTTGTCGGAACTCCATCAATAACGATAAGAGGATCGGTAGCCGCATTTAATGACGAAACCCCTCTAATGAATGTATCAATTTTTGCAGAACCTGGAGAACCAGAAGAAGATAAAACTGTTAAACCTGGAGCAGTTCCTTGTAGTGAATTAAGGAAAGATGCATTAGGTCTGTTCTCTAATGTTTCAGAAGAAATAGTCGTAACAGCAGAAGATGTAGAAGCTTTTGTTCTTGTTCTGTCATATCCTGTATTGACAACTTCCACAACATCTAATTCAGTTGCACTATCCTCCATAACAACATTCACAGTATTAGAAGCACCTACAACAACAGTTTTTGTTGTATAACCTATAAAAGTAAAAACCAATGATTGGCCTTGGCCAGCAGTAATTGAATATTTCCCGTCTAAATCTGCCACAGCAACCTTAGAGGTCCCCTTTACTGCAACAGAAACTCCTGGCAATGGCAATCCATTTTCAGTAATTATTCCTGTAATAGTTTTTTCTTGCGCAAACGAAAACTGCATTGAAAACGCTAGCAATAGCGTAAAAATCCATTTGAACTTCGATCTCATATTATATTTATTTGAGTTAGTTATCCTGCAAACTTCTTAATAATTTCTTAATTAAACAAATATTACTTCGGAATAATATTTTGAATTATGTTAAAAAAAGAAAGTAATTCTGCAACAAAATCATATATATAATTCAAAAGACGAAAGAATATTCAATAGGTTGCGTCATTTTTTATATTTTTGCTAAAATTATATTATGTTAATTAAATCTCACACAAGTTTTGACCTAGAATGCGGAACCGATGAAGCCGGGCGTGGATGTTTAGCTGGCCCAGTAACCGCTGCCGCTGTGTTATTGCCTGGTTCCTTTGTAAACGAAGTGTTAAATGATTCTAAACAATTATCAGAAAAAAAAAGAGATTTTCTACGTCCATTGATTGAAAATGAAGCAATTTGCTATTCCGTCACCCACATCGAACCCTTAATTATTGATGAAATAAATATTTTAAATGCATCCATTCACGCCATGCAAGAATGTATCAAAAAATTAAATCCCATACCAAATTATATTATAGTAGACGGAAATCGTTTCAAACCCGTAGAAAATATTCCACACAGCTGCATCATAAAAGGGGACAGTAAGTATTTAAGCATTGCAGCTGCTTCTGTTTTAGCAAAAACCTACCGTGATGAATATATGAATCAAATTCACGAAGAATTTCCAATGTATAATTGGAAACAGAATAAAGGCTACCCGACAAAAGAACACCGCGAAGCCATCAGAAGATATGGCACTACAAAATACCACAGAATGTCATTCCGACTTTTGCCAGAACAACTCGAATTAGATTTTATTGAAGAACTTAAACCGTCACTTCCTTAAAAGCAACAAATTCAGATTCAAAAAGTTCCGAAAAATATTTTTTGATTTTTTCTTTCACTTCTGCTTCGTCCACTTTTTCAACGCCAAGTTCGACGTTTAAAGTTGAAACCGCCTTGCCACGAATTCCACACGGAATAATATTGTCAAAATAGCCCAAATCGGCATTGACATTCAAGGCAAAACCGTGCATCGTCACCCAGCGCGAAGCACGAACGCCCATTGCACAAATTTTTCTAGCAAACGGAGTGCCAACGCCAAGCCAAACACCCGTTTCGCCTTCGCTTCTCGTGCCTATTATGTTATAGTCGGCCAAAACTCGAATAATCACTTCTTCCAGAAAACGCAGATATTTGTGAATGTCCGTAAAAAAATTCTCCAAGTCCAATATTGGATAACCCACAATCTGACCCGGCCCGTGATAGGTAATATCGCCACCACGATTTATTTTATAAAAAGTAGCTCCTTTTGCCTCAAGCTGTTTTTCACTCAACAAAAGATTGCTAAAATCACCGCTTTTCCCCAAAGTATAAACGTGCGGATGCTCTACAAAAAGCAAATAATTCGGCGTTTCCAAATCAAGCTCCTCTCGCCTATTCCTGATTTTTAAATCAACAATAGCTGCAAAAAGTTCTTCTTGATATTCCCAAGTCTCTTTGTAATCTTTCTGTCCAAAATCCAAAAGCTGAATTTTCTTGTTCATTTTTCTCGCACTTTATGAACCACAAAGTTACAAACTAATATCCTTAAAAATACCATAACGTTTTTTTGAAGCGAATGGTTAGTGAAGTTTCAGCAATCCATTTTCCCGCTTTCTGCAGTAGCTTTTCTCCGTACCGGAAGAAAAGGCTACTACCGCCAATCGGGGCTAGTTAGAAATTCATGGCTTTGACGCAGTTTGTCGATTTTGATTGCTTTTTTTATTCTACCATATAAGGCATATAAGGGAATAGAACCGAGAAGAAATTGGAGCCTAAAAAACATAAAACCAAAACCCACAAACCATTACATTTTTCTTATATGTCTTATATGGCAAAATACACAATCACTTCCCAAAGTTTACAAAAATAAAAGACCATTCTCAACTAGCCCTGCAGCAGGAAAATGGTTTCCAAAAATTCACTGACCATTCGCTGCAAAAAGAAAAATAACTTTTTGAAATCGTGTTGTGACTTTCTGACTTTTGACTTTCTGACTTTGCAACTTATTAACTATCTTTGCAGCCTTAAAATTAACACGATATGCAACTTTCAGAGCAAGAAATCATCAGAAGAGAAAAATTGGGCAAGTTGAGAGAACTCGGCATCAACCCTTATCCGGCAAATTTGTTTCCAGTGAACCACACTTCGAAACAGGTCAAGGAAACTTTTGAAGAAGGCAAGAAAGTGATTGTTGCAGGCCGTGTAATGAGCACCAGAATTCAAGGAAAAGCGTCATTTGCATCGTTGCAAGACAGTGAAGGTCGTATTCAAATTTACATTAATCGCGACGAAATTTGTCCTGGTGATGACAAAGATTTATACAACGAAGTTTTCAAAAAACTAATCGATTTAGGCGACTTTATCGGTGTGGAAGGCGAATTGTTTACGACTCAAGTTGGTGAAAAATCAATCCGTGTGAGCAATTTTACGCTTTTGAGCAAAACTTTGCGTCCGTTGCCGTTGCCAAAAACAGATGCTGACGGAAATATCCACGACGGTTTTACCGACCCAGAATTGCGTTACCGCCAGCGTTATGTAGATTTAGTTGTAAATCCGCAGGTGAAAGAAGTTTTCGTAAAAAGAACAAAATTGTTCAACGCGATGCGTACTTTTTTCAACACGGCTGGTTACATGGAAGTGGAAACTCCTGTTTTGCAATCCATTCCTGGTGGTGCTGCAGCGCGTCCGTTTATCACGCACCACAATTCTTTGGACATTCCTTTGTACATGAGAATTGCAAACGAATTGTATCTAAAAAGATTGATTGTTGGCGGTTTTGACGGCGTTTATGAGTTCTCAAAAAACTTCAGAAATGAAGGAATGGACAGAACGCACAATCCAGAATTCACAGCAATGGAAATTTATGTAGCCTATAAAGACTACAACTGGATGATGGAGTTCACAGAAAATTTATTGGATTATTGTGCTAACGAAGTAAATGGAACTTCTGACGCCACTTTTGGTGAACACCAAGTGAGTTTCAAAGCGCCATATGCTAGAGTAACAATGACAGATGCTATCATAAAATATACTGGTTTTGATATTTCTGGAAAAACCGAACAAGAGATTTTTGAAGCTGCAAGAGGAATGGGAATTGCTGTTGACGAAACCATGGGGAAAGGAAAATTGATCGACGAAATCTTCGGAGAGAAATGTGAAGGAAACTTCATCCAGCCAACATTCATCACGGATTATCCAAAGGAAATGAGTCCGCTTTGTAAAGAACATAGAGATAATCCGGAATTAACGGAGCGTTTTGAGCTGATGATTTGCGGTAAAGAAGTGGCAAATGCTTATTCTGAATTAAACGATCCGATTGACCAGAGAGAGCGTTTTGAAGCGCAAATGCAATTGTCAGAAAGAGGCGATGACGAGGCTACGGGAATTATCGATAATGACTTTTTAAGAGCTTTAGAATATGGAATGCCACCAACTTCTGGACTAGGAATCGGAATGGACCGTTTGATCATGTTTTTGACTAACAATGCTTCGATTCAAGAAGTTTTATTTTTCCCGCAAATGCGACCTGAGAAAAAAGCGGTTGAATTATCAGAAGAAGAAAAAGGGATTATCGAAATTTTGAAAGCAAATTCTAATGCGATGGCTTTGAATTCATTAAAAGCAAAAGCAGATTTGAGCGGTAAAAAATGGGATGCGGCAATGAAAGGTTTGGCAAAACATGCCTTGATAAAAGTAGCTGTCAATGGCGAAGAAAAAATCGCTGAATACGTAGGATAAATATTTCCAAAATTATATACTAAACAGAAATCTGAGGGTTTCTGTTTTTTTATGCTTAAATTTCTCTTAGTTAAAAAAGAAAAAAGATTGGTTATTTTAAGAAAATGAATTAGATTTGACTTTCTAAAAACTAATCAAATAACCAATTATGAAAAAAATATTCGCTATTCTTGTCTTATTCTTAGCGTTTTCAATTACTGCAAATGCACAAAATGACCCTCATAAAGCTGCGGTAAGTGATGTTGCAGCATTAAAAACTGTAGTTAAAGTTGAGGCTTCAGCAGATCGAATTTTTGAATCAATTTTTTATGACAAGCATAAATTTTTACTTCAAAGCAATCTTACTGAAGAAATGAAACAGGAAAAATTCAGAAATACTGAAGAAAGATTAGCTGCTGCTTTAGAGCCAGCTCAATTGGAAAAATTAAGAGCAAACGCAGAATTATACAAAAAACTGACACGCTAGTAATATAGTAGATAAAAAAAGGGACTCAAATTGAGTCCCTTTTTTTATTTTACAAAGAATAATTCAAATTGACAGACCAGCGATAGTTTGCTTCCACTCGACCGCCTGTAAGATTTTGATTTATCGGCAGCATCGCATTTAATCCTACGGAAAATTTATCTTTTCCTGCTTCAAAACCAATTTTTCCGAAGAAAATATCACCTTTTGTATCTCGAATATCTTCTTCGTATAATTTATTTGTTCCATAAACTTCGCCTGCGATTCC
Organism: Flavobacteriaceae bacterium PS02334; assembly: GCA_029959295.1. Taxonomy (GTDB): domain Bacteria; phylum Bacteroidota; class Bacteroidia; order Flavobacteriales; family Flavobacteriaceae; genus Flavobacterium. The sequence goes on from JASCOH010000007.1 coordinate 216,969, forward strand.
GGCCTGCGGGACAAGCGAAATTCCTTTAGCTTCAAATTGGTAAAACAAAGTACTTCCATAATTAAATTGGTTTCCAAATTGATAATGGTCGTCATTTTCTGTTTTGAAAGCATAATTTAGCATAGAATTCAATCCGATTTTTTTATGCCTTACTGTGTATTCTGTTGCTAAGATATAATCCCAACTTCCTGTTCCTACTTGAAAACTAGGATTTACGCTGCCGTTGTTTTTTGAATCATATTTTCCCGTTGGCGCTTTTAAGCCGCCACCTAATTGAAATTGATGCACAAATTGCGCCGAATCAGATTTGGTTTCAAAAAGAGTATACAAAGCCAGAACAGTAATATCACCCAGACCATTGATTTTTTGCTCGCCCGTAGTCAATTGGCGATTATGAAAATGATAAGGAACCAAAGCGGAAATCTGAAGATTTTTCATTAACGGAATCCTAGCCCAAACTTGCATCGTGTTGAAATTTTCATCAATCCAAGGAGAATTATTAAAAAGTCCGTCACGGCTGGTATAGCTTTGATTCATATAGCGAATTCCAACGAAATTTTGGTTGAGCATTGAACTGAAACCCATTCCTCCGCCACTTGCCGAACAACCACAAGCATCACAATCTTCTTCATAAAAAAACCTTGCGTATTTTTTAAACGGATTCTGGATCGTATCTTCGGTATTTGCCGATAAAAACTGCGTTGCAAGGAGCAACAATAATAAATATTTTTTCATAATTAAGTACGGAAATAAAATAACGGATCTTTGATATATTCTTCATCCGTCAAGGTTTTTAAGAAAGCAATTATGGCGTCTTTTTCTTCTTGTGAAAGGGAAATTCCAAGGACTCCATTTTGGTTCAAATGCGAATCTAAAGTTTCAGAATTCTGTACGCCATTCGAATAAAAATTCAGAACAGAAGCCAAAGAACCAAATCTTCCGTCGTGCATATAAGGCGCCGTCAAAGCCACATTTCTTAAGCTTGGCACTTTAAATTTATGACGGTCAGAAGCAAATCCGGTAACGGTTTCTCTTCCTAGATCATTTAAATTTGGATTTGGAGGCAGACCGTTGTTTCGGAAAGAATTATCAGTAAACAGATCTGTTTTATGGCAAGTCGAACATTTATTTTGAAACACATTCAAGCCTTGCAATTCTTGAGAATTTAAGTTTCCTCCTGCTTCATTTCTAGCATATTTGTCATACCGAGAATTGCTTGAAATCATCATCGTCATGAACTGCGCTAAAGCTTTCAACATATTTCCTGACGTAATTTGCCCTTCAAAAGCTTGATTAAACAGTTTTACATACTCTGGATCTTTTTTCAGTTTTTCCACAATATTCGCCAAATTTTCATCCATCTCAACCGGATTGTGAATTGGATTTATAGAAAGCATTTCAATAGAATTAGAAGCGCCGTCATAAAAATATTCACTCTGAAACGCCATGTTCTGAACTGCAGGAGCATTTCGAGTTCCAGCGAGATTGTCGATTCCGTGGCTAAAATCGTGTCCGTGGTGCGTGAATGCGTCAGCTTGTTCATGGCAAAACGAGCACGAAACCGTTCCGTCGCGGGAAAGTCTTCCGTCATAGAATAGTTTTCTTCCTAGCTCGAATCCTTTTTTTGTCGGCGGATTATTGGCAATATCTTGAACAACATCAGGAAAGTTTGATGGAATATTTACGGTCAATAATTCGTTGATTTCTGTGTATTCGCTGTCGTCGTCTTTCTGGCAGGAATAGAAAACAGAAATCAATAGTAAAAAGATTATTTTTTTCATAAAGTATAAGCGTTATACTTGGAATTGCCCCAGATGGAAGCGGAAACCCCGGAACTCAAAAGGCTATTTTTTCTTAATCATGCACAGCGACCGAAGGAAGCTCGTGCAGGATTTTAGAAAAAAAGCTTTTTGAGTGAGGAGTTGCAGCGCACAGCTGGATCAGGCCCAAAAAATATTAATGATCGGCACCGCCAGCATGAACGTGATCGACTGTAAACATGGAAGTTGTGTTTTCAGCAATCGAAATTAATTTGGCTCCGCCCATAATCGCAGCGCTTGTTTGTGCAGGATTCATTGCTTCTGAAAGTTTTACTTTTGTGTTACCGTCAAGGATTTTATTGGCATCAACAATGAAGTGCACGCTTGGCGATTCAGTCTCGCGAACGCGCGCTGTGTTTGGAAAATCTACAGTAAATTCACGATAGTTGTCCGTTGCAGTATTGCTTCCTTGATGTACTTGAAATGTTTTTTCGCCAGTCAAGGTTGGAGCGGTAAAAGATCCTTCAAAAACGATGAAACGGTAGCCTGTCGACCACGTCCAAGTCAAGTCATTTGCAGCCGCTTCATCCCAAAAACTTTGCTGTGCCGTTTCGCCTTGGAGGTAGCGCTGTGAATCAACTCCGAGTCCAAATTTTATTTTTTTGTAATTGCCCGCAGGGATATTTTCTAGGTGAATTGTCGTCTGTTTTGTCTCTTCATTGATCACAAAATAGCTTGATGCTTTTGGATAAGCAACTTCAGCGCCGTTTTCATCAATCAAGACAAAATTGCTTACTATATAATTGAATTTGTTTATTTTAAGCGTCTCTCCGTTGGAATTTGTGTGCGTTGAAACTCCTAAAATAAGGTCATCTCCGTTTAAAGAATTATCGAAATAAAGCTCCATTTCACCGTTTCCAGAAACGGCTTGAGAACTGTCATCATCACTGCTACATGAAGCAAAAAAAGAAGCGAATGCCAAGATGGCTATAGTATTTTTCAATTGAAATTTCATTTGTTTTATTTTTAAAGTTATAGGAAATTATACCTCGAAAATTGATTTATTTGCGAAGTAATTTTAAATTTTGGATGTAAATAATCTAGCCTGACACAATGATTTTGCGCCAATTGAAAAATTATTTTCGGTAAAACTTTAAGAAATGAATGAAGGAGGATGAAAAACAGAATTGCAATCTATGTGGGAATATAAATTGCTGTAAAAATTTAGAGGAGTTTTAGCAACAAATTGCTTTTCAGAACTAAAATCAAAAGAAGCTAATTCTTCAATAAATAAAACTTCAACTTCAGAATGGTGTGATTTTTTTTTCAGAAAGCGGTTTCTCATCTTCAGAAGCTTTTGCCAATTCTTGCATCAAATGGCACTTTCCATTACAGTGCATTTCAGGCTTTTCTTTGTTGATACAAAGCACTTCAGAAATATATTCATAGTTGATGACATACTGAAAAACCGGAACAATTGGTTTCAGCAACATCATAAAAGAAACTATGAATAGGTACTTTCTCACAAAAGGCAAAGTTAGTGCGTAATGTTAATACTATCAAAATTTTTTGTCACAATTAAACCTTTTATTTTTTCATAAGTCTTATATCAAACTAAAATTTAAAACTACATTATGAAAAAATTAATTATTGCAGCAGTATTGATGATCGGAATGACATCTTTTGCACAAGAAAAACAAGCCGGAGAAAAAGGACACAAAATGGAAAGATTGACGCCAGCGCAAAGAAATGAAAAACATTTGCAAAAATTGACTTCTGAACTTAGCTTGAATGAAAAACAGCAAAAAGAAGTTGGGACAATCTTAGCGGAGCAATCTGCAAAAAGAGAAGCAAAACATGAAGAAAGAAAAAAATTGACAGATGCGCAACGCGATGAAAGAAAAGCTGAAATGGAAGCTAATGATGCTAAAATAAAAGCAATTCTTACGCCAGAACAAACTAAAAAATGGGAAGAATTGAAAGCGAAAAAGAAAGAAGAAATGATAGAAAAACATCAAGATAGAAAAGAAAAAAGAGCTAAAAAATAATTCTTTCTTGAAAATTAATTCTAGATTTTGGCATATTGGCTTTAAATTTGATATATTTATACCAAACTAATTTATTTATCATGAAAAAATTAATTGCCGCTTTTGTCTTTATCCTTGCTTTCTCGTTGAATGCAAATGCTCAGGCAAATGCCAGCGAACTTGCCAAAAATGACGTAGCTGCTTTATCTGGAGCAGTTCAGTTGTCAGAGCAGAACAAGGCGAGTTTTTTAGATATTTTCAAGCAAAAACATGAGGCTTTCGCAAAAGAGACTTCTGAAATGAAAAAGAAGATCATTGCAAAGTCAGTAGATGCGAAATTGAGAGGTATCTTAAGCGCTGAACAAATGGCGAAACTGGATAAAAACCCAGAATTGCTGAAAAAATTGACCCAGAATTAATTCGAAATTTTTTATAAAACTAAAAGGCTTTCCAATCGGAAAGCCTTTTTTATTTTAGAACTGTTTTGATATTTTATCAACAGCGTTTATAGTAAAATCTAAATCTTCGTAAGTCAAAGCATCGGTGATAAACCAGGTTTCATAAGCTGACGGCGCGATGTAAACTCCTTCCTGCAATAATCCGTGGAAGAATTTCTTGAAATAGTCGTTATCGCCTTTTGAAGCAGTTTGCAAATCAGTTACTGCATTTTCGTCAAAGTGAACCGAAATCATTGAACCGACTCTGTTAATCGTGAATTTTACGTTATTTTGAGTCAGTTTTTCGCTGATTCCTTTCTCTAAGTAAGCCGTTTTTTGTTCCAATCTTTGAAAAATGGCTGGCTCAGAATTCAAAGCTTTTAGCATTTCAAGACCTGCGGCCATGGCCAAAGGATTTCCTGATAAGGTTCCTGCTTGGTAAACCGGACCGACTGGCGCTAGATAATTCATGATTTCGTTTCGCGCTGCAAAAGCTCCAACTGGCAGTCCACCGCCGATTACTTTTCCGAAAGCCACGATATCTGCTTTTATTCCGAATAATTCTTGCGCGCCTCCTTTTGCCAGGCGAAATCCTGTCATTACTTCGTCAAAGATTAACAAGGTGCCGTTTTCATCGCAAAGATTTCTCAAGGCTTGCAGAAAGCCGTCTTTTGGCGGAATACAGCCCATATTTCCGGCGACAGGCTCTATGATTATTGCTGCAATTTCATTCTTATTGGATTCAAATAATTCTTTTACGCTATCCAAATCATTGTATTTGGCAAGCAAAGTGTCCTTCGCAGTTCCTTGTGTGACACCTGGACTGTTTGGCGTGCCGAAAGTCATGCCGCCACTTCCCGCTTGGATTAAAAACGAATCAGAATGGCCGTGGTAACAGCCTGCAAATTTGATAATTTTATCTCTATTTGTAAATCCTCTTGCCAAACGGATGGCGCTCATGCAGGCTTCTGTACCTGAGTTTACAAAACGAATCTTATCGATATTCGGAACCATTGAAACCGCCAATGCAGCGATTTCTGTTTCCAAAGCAGTCGGCATTCCGAAGGAAGTTCCCAGCTTTGCTCTCTCGATTACGGCATTTACAACCGGTTCAAAAGCATGGCCTAAAATCATAGGTCCCCAAGAATTGATATAGTCGATTAATTTGTTTCCGTCTTCGTCAAATAAATAAGCTCCTTTGGCAGATTTAACGAAGATTGGTGTTCCTCCAACGCCTTTGAAAGCGCGGACTGGGGAATTTACGCCGCCCGGAATTACTTTTTCAGCCTCAGCAAAAAGCTGGCTGCTTCTTTGGTATATCATAGTTTATTTTTAGAGTTGCAAAGGCACAAAGTTACAAAGTTGATTTTCTTTGCGATTGCATTTTATAAATGTTTGTGATAAGTCTTACTTCACTTTTAAAGACTGTCCGATTGAAATTGAATTATCAGACAGATTGTTCCATTGTTTCAAGTCATCAACGCTTATATTGAATTTCTTTGAGATAGAATATAAAGTATCTCCTTTTGAAACTTCATAATAATTTCCTCCCGTAGTTGAAGGTTTTGGCGTTGAAGTACTCACAACTGGCGGACTTTTAGTGATTGGCGTAAAATCCCTGCCTAAAACTTCAGCATCATATTGGTGCAAATTATAACGCTCGATATAGCTGATCAATTTCTCAGGATATTTTGGATCTGTGGCGTAACCGGCCGCTCTCAATCCTTTTGCCCAAGCTTCATAATCGCCTTTTTCTAGTTTGAAAAGGCTTGCATAACGGCTTCTTCCTGTTAAGAATTCAGCGTGGTCGCGGTAAGAATCTGCGGGATCTTTGTACTTTCTGAAACACTCTTGCGAAGCGTCATCATCGTGGCGAACACTCTCACCTTCCCAACCGGTGTGGCATTTTATTCCGAAGTGATTGTTTGCTGTCTTGCTTAAAGTTCCTGCACCTGCGCCTGATTCTAAGATTCCCTGGGCCAAGATTATACTTGCCGGGATTCCGTATTGTCTCATGTTTGATTGGGCAATATCTTTAAATTGGGCTACATAATTGTTTACGACATCGCTGTACACTACGGTTTTTGAAGTCGATTCGATCACTTCAGTAGTACGCGTTGAAGTTGGCGATTTTGTTGTGGCAACAGTTCTTGTTGGCGTTGTTCTTTTCCTTGTTACAACTGGTTTTGTGGTTCTTTTGCTGGTTGCTACTTTTGATTTTGAAGAGCCACAGCTTGCCAGAATTGCAAGAGCCAACAGAAATAAGATTTTTTTAAACATTTGTAGTTATTTTGGGTAATTGTTTTTTCTCTAATAACTGGTTCATTCCTTGGATTCCCTGCAATCCGCCGGTGTGAATCAGAAGTATTTTTGAATTGGATGGAAAATAATCCTTAGCAATCAAATCTAAAACTCCGAAAGCCATCTTACTAGTATAAACGGGGTCTAACGGAATATTATTACTTTGATTGAAATTATTTATAAAATTAATCAACTCTAAATCAATCTTTCCGTAGCCGCCAAAATGATACTCGTTAATCAATTTCCAATTATCGGTTTTTGCAAACTTACAAATTTCTTCTCGCAAGAAGTCTCCTTTTAACGCAGGAAATCCCAAAACTTTTTGGTGCGACAAAGCCGAATTGATTAATCCAGAAATCGTTCCGCCAGTTCCAACGGCACAGCAGATGTAATCGAATTGCGAATCTTCTTTTATTAAAATCTCCTCACAGCCTTTTACGGCCAAATCATTTGTCCCGCCTTCTGGAATCAGGTAAAAGCTGCCGAATTGTTGCTTTAATTGTTCGATAAATTCTGGATTCTCTTTATTGGAATAGTCATTTCTTGAGATAAATTCGAACTGCATTCCGTTTTCTTGGGCGAATCTTAATGTTGGGTTTTCTCGGATTTTCTCTCGCAATTCATCGCCACGAATAATTCCGATGGTCTTGAAATTATGTTCTTTTCCTGCGAAGGCGACGGCTGCGATGTGGTTTGAAAATGCGCCTCCGAAAGTCAATAGCGCGGTTTGGTTTTCTGCTTTGGCTTGAAGCAAATTATATTTTAGCTTTCGGTATTTATTTCCTGAGATAAAAGGATGGATTAGGTCTTCGCGACGAATGGCGAGGGTAATTCCGTTTTTTTGGAGGGGAAGATATTGTGTTGGTATTTCCAAAATATAATTTTTAACTGTTCATTTTAGGTTTTCAAATGTACAAAACACGTACTAACACGCTTTAACTACGCTTGAGACACGGAGTAGCTACGCTTAAGCCTAGTCTCAGTCATACTTTTCAGGCTTCAAATACCTGAAAAAACTCCAAATCTTTCGCTTTTGCAGATAATTTAGGTCGTTTTCATTGGCATAGGCTTCTCTTTCAAAACTGATATTTCTATATGCCTTATTTTTATCTCTAAATTGAAGCAATCGAAACAAATATTCCAAAAAATAAAGCATGAAAAAAGGCAAAATTAAGAGTTCTACTTGTTGTCTAATGTGAATTTTTTCGTGATTTAAAAGCACTTTATTTTCTTTGTCTAAAAAATTCCTGATAATTACGAAGGGATAAAGCGTCATGCCTCGATATCCTTTGGGAATTAAATATTTGGAAACGATTAGAAACATTAATTATAAAGTTTATAAATTTGTAGCTATGAACGAGCAAAATAATGAAAATAAATTAAAAGAAGGCGAAGATTTTTATTATACTCCCGAAGGCTATAAATGTTTTACAGAAAAATATCATTTGAAACGCGGGTATTGCTGTAAAAGCGGGTGCAGGCATTGCCCGTATGGGTTTGATAAGAAAACGAGCTCAATTAGAAAATAAGCGAATTAGAAAATTAGATAATTCCTTTATTCGGTAAAAAAATATTCAGACAGATAGAATTTAAAATATAACGATTTTCGGACTTTGCGACTTAGCAACTCTGAAACTTAGCAACTTAAAAAAATGACTTTCAAGGAACAAATACAACAGGGAATTCCATCGATTCTGCCAGAACCAAAACCTTATGAAGCGAATATCAATCATGCTCCGAAGCGAAAAGAGATTCTTTCTGAAGAGGAGAAAAAACTGGCTTTGAGAAATGCACTGCGTTATTTTGAGCCGAAAGACCATCCGGTTTTGATCAAGGAGTTTTTGGAAGAATTGAATACTTACGGAAGAATTTACATGTACCGGTTTCGTCCGGATTATGAGATGAAAGCGCGCCCGATTGAGGAATATCCTGGGAAATCTGAGCAGGCAAAAGCGATCATGCTGATGATTCAGAATAATCTGGATTATGCCGTGGCACAGCATCCGCATGAGCTGATTACTTATGGTGGCAATGGCGCCGTTTTTTCTAACTGGGCTCAGTATTTATTGACGATGAAATATTTGTCCGAAATGACTGACGAGCAGACTTTGACCATGTATTCTGGGCATCCGATGGGATTATTTCCTTCACATAAAGAGGCGCCGAGAGTCGTGGTAACGAACGGAATGGTGATTCCGAATTATTCAAAGCCAGACGATTGGGAGAAATTTAATGCTTTGGGCGTTTCGCAATACGGACAAATGACGGCGGGAAGCTATATGTACATCGGTCCGCAGGGAATAGTGCATGGAACGACAATCACGGTTTTAAATGGATTCAGAAAGATAAAAAAATCTCCGACAGGGGGTTTATTCGTAACTTCTGGTTTGGGAGGCATGTCTGGCGCACAGCCAAAAGCCGGAAATATTGCAGGATGCGTGACAGTTTGCGCCGAAGTGAATCCGAAGATTACGCAGATTCGTCATTCTCAAGGCTGGGTGAACGAAATCGTTGAAAACATTGAAGATTTAGTTCCAAGAGTTAGAAAAGCTTTGAAAAATAAGGAAGTGATTTCGATTGCCTATTTAGGAAATGTGGTGGATGTCTGGGAGCGTTTTGACCAAGAAAACCTGCATATTGATTTGGGTTCTGACCAGACTTCGCTTCACAATCCGTGGGCGGGAGGTTATTATCCAACAGGCCATACCTTTGAAGAATCGAACGAAATGATGGCCAATAATCCTGAGAAATTCAAGGCAGAAGTTCAAAAAACATTGCGCCGCCATGCGGATGCGATTAACAAACATACCGCAAAAGGAACGTATTTCTTTGACTATGGAAATGCTTTTTTATTAGAAGCTTCCCGTGCTGGAGCTGATGTTTTTGCTCCGAATGGCATTGATTTCAAATATCCGAGCTATGTTCAAGATATTATGGGACCGATGTGTTTTGACTATGGATTTGGGCCTTTCCGTTGGGTTTGCGCTTCTGGAAAACCGGAAGATTTAGCGAAAACTGACAGGATTGCAAGTGACGTTTTAGAGGAATTGGCCAAAACTTCTCCGGAGGAAATCCAACAGCAGATGCAGGATAATATCAAGTGGATCAAAGGCGCTCAGGAAAATAAATTGGTCGTTGGCTCGCAAGCTAGGATTTTATATGCGGATGCGGCAGGAAGGATTAAAATTGCGGAAGCTTTCAACCAGGCGATTGCCAAAGGCGAAATTGGGTACGTGATTTTAGGACGCGACCACCACGATGTTTCAGGAACGGATTCTCCTTACAGAGAAACTTCAAATATTTATGACGGATCGAAATTTACGGCGGATATGGCGATTCAAAACGTAATCGGCGATAGTTTCAGAGGCGCGACTTGGGTTTCGATTCACAATGGCGGCGGCGTTGGCTGGGGCGAGGTGATTAACGGTGGTTTTGGTATGGTTCTTGATGGTTCTAGTGAGGCTTCAAGACGCTTACAATCAATGCTTTTCTGGGACGTGAACAACGGAATTTCAAGAAGAAGCTGGGCGCGAAACGACGAAGCGATTTTTGCCATAAAACGAGCCATGGAAACGCAACCTTTGTTAAAAGTTACCATCCCTAATAAAGTGGACGACGCGCTTTTAGATTTTTAATATTTTTCAATCAGCATGCAGCAATTAAATAGTATATCATTATTATTCATGAGTCTTGGATTTTTAATTTTAGGGCTGCTTTTTGAAAATGCATTTATAAAAATCGTCATCCTCACAGCAGCCGCAGTTCTAAGCATTGTGGCCGCAATCAGGAGTTTCAAGGAGAAGAATAAAAAGAAATAAGACTATAACTATTAAAACTTTGCTATGAAAACGATTAAATTTTTACCGCTATTCTGCCTTTTTATGCTGGCCTCTTGTTTGTCTGTTCAGGTAAATACTGACTATGATAAAAATGCAGATTTTACACAATATAAGACTTTTGCTTTCCATAAAACCGGGATTGACAAAGTGGAAGTTTCTGATTTAGACAAGCGAAGAATCTTAAATGCTATCGATGCTGAAATGACGGCAAAAGGTTTTACAAAAAGCGACAAACCTGATATTTTGGTTAATATTTTCACCAAATCAAGACAGCAAGTTGACGTGAACCAGTTTAACGCCGGATGGGGTTATGGCTGGGGATGGGGATGGAATCCTTGGATGTGGGGAGGTAGAAATACTTCTGTTACTACCACTACTGAAGGCACTTTGTACATTGATTTAGTTGATGCTAAGAAAAAAGAACTGATCTGGCAAGGTGAAGGTGTTGGCGTTTTGACTCAAAACATGAAACATAAAGACGAAAGAATTCAGGAGTTCGTGAAAAAGATTTTGGTAAAATACCCTCCAGAAATCAAGAAATAATCCTTACGCATACTTAACTTAAAAAACCGCACTTCGCGGTTTTTTTTATGTACTTATACTTCTATTTTATGGAATAACAATCTGGCAGATTGATTTGAAATAGTATTACGAATAGCTTGCTCTCCTTAATTTCAATCATATAAAAAATTCATCAACTCATCAAATAGAGGAACGGCATGGTTTGCTGATTTCAATCTTTCATCGAGCGCAATTGAGTCTTCCTCAACAGATTTGTTATAAACTTCAAGCTGTTCTTCTGACAACGCACTTTTTAAAGCTTTTATCTTTATTGAAAGAATTAGAAGCTTTGCATTCATTTTATTTTCTAGATTCATAAAAAATGACATTAAATTATTTGTAAAAAAATAAGATATCTGAAGCTTAAAATCACAATTACATCTTTTTAAACAAATTGAATATTAAAAAAAATTCACTATCGTAATAATTTATGATAAAAATAAAAAATATAACAATACAAAAACAAATTAACTATTGACAAATATAAAAAGATAGCTTTTGAATGATTTAGCTAAATTTTCGTTTACTTATTGATCTCGATTAATTGCAGGATTGACATTTAATTGTCAACCGCATTTCATCACTGTGGTTTTTTTTATGCTTTTTTAAGAGTCCTTTCGATTAAAGATTTGTAATTTTACAAAAACAGAAACGTTTAAAAATATGGAAACGGAATTTGAAAGCAATCCTTTGATAGACAGACTTCCTGAGCATTTGAAACAATTTATTAAGCCTCAGGATTATGAAGATTACACACCGATAAATCAAGCAGTTTGGCGCTATGTGATGCGTAAAAACGTAGATTATCTTTCAAAAGTTGCTCACAATTCTTATCTCGACGGACTTAAAAAAACAGGTCTTGAAGTAGACAATATTCCAAACATGTATGGCATGAACCGAATTTTGAAAGAAATCGGCTGGGCTGCGGTAGCCGTTGACGGATTTATTCCGCCAAATGCTTTCATGGAATTCCAGGCTTACAACGTCTTGGTCATTGCCTCAGATATCAGACAATTAGAACACATCGAATATACGCCTGCGCCAGACATTATCCACGAAGGTGCTGGCCACGCTCCTATTATTGCCAATCCTGAATATGCTGAATATTTGAGACGTTTTGGCGAAATAGGCTGCAAGGCAATTTCCTCTTCGCGCGATTATGAAATGTATGAAGCCATCCGATTGCTTTCAATTTTAAAGGAAGCTGAAGGAACGCCCCAAAGCGAGATCGATGCGATTGAGAAAAAAGTAGAAGATCTGCAGAACAATATGGGCGAATTGTCAGAAATGGCTCTGATCAGAAACCTGCATTGGTGGACGGTTGAATATGGCTTGATCGGCGATGTTGACAACCCAAAAATATACGGTGCCGGATTGCTTTCTTCTATCGGGGAAAGTGCTTGGTGCATGACAGACAATGTGAAAAAATCGCATTACGACATCAATGCAGCTTACCAAAGTTTTGATATTACGAAACCACAGCCACAGTTATTTGTGACGCCAGATTTTGCACATTTGAGTTCTGTTTTGGAAGAATTTGCAAATAAAATGGCGCTTCGAACCGGAGGACTTTCTGGAGTACAGAAATTAATACAATCTAACGCTCTAGGAACAATTGAACTCAGTACCGGACTTGAGATTTCTGGAGTTTTCACGAATGTAATTGAAGAAAACGGAAAACCAGTTTATGTTCAAACCACAGGAAAAACCGCTTTATCTTACAGAGAAAAAGAATTGGTCGGACATTCGACTTCCTACCATGCGGAAGGTTTTGGAAGCCCGATCGGGAAATTAAAAGGAATCAATCTGGCTATCGAAGACATGAGCCCGAGAGATTTGCAAGCCTATGCGATTTATGAAGGCGAGCGCGTAACTTTAGAATTTGAAGGAGACATTACCGTTTCTGGGAAAATCATTACGGGCACGAGAAACTTGCAAGGAAAAATCATCATCATCAGTTTTGCAGATTGCACGGTAACCCACAATGACACTGTTTTATTCCAGCCTGAGTGGGGAATTTTTGACATGGCTGTCGGTAAAAAAGTGATTTCTGCTTTTTCTGGACCTGCCGACGTGAAAAGCTTTGACATGATCACGCACGTTCCTTCGAGCACGACAATTAAGGCAAAAACCAATCCTGAAAAAGAAGAATTGGAAAGCCTTTATTTAAATATCAGAAATATCCGTGAAGGAAAAACGGCTTTCATGACGATTGAAAAAACTTTTGAAACTTTAAAAGAAAATCACCCAAAAGATTGGTTGCTTTCTGTAGAAATTGCAGAAATTTTAGACAAAGAAAATGAAACAGAACTTTTTCAGAAAGTCATAATCCACTTAGAAAAAGTAAAACACAATCGCCCCGAAGTTGCACATTTGATTTCTGGCGGATTAGAATTGATTCTAGAACACGAAAACGTGGAATAAATATATTTCTATAAAAACTAAAACCGCAGATTCGCAGATTAAAATAAATCTGTGACTCTGCGGTTCTTTTTTGCCCGTAGGTTTTTCGATTTAATTTTTATAAATTTATATATCACAAGAAAATCGCTGATGGACGAATTTTTTAATTTTATTGAAACAACGCAAATTGAAACGCCGGTAGTTTTCTTTTTTGTGATATTCGCCTTGGGAATCGCTATATTTCACACTTTTATTTTCATGGGAATATACAAGTGGGATTTTCGCCCAAAGTGGCTTTTCTTCGCCTTAAATCCTTCATTAATCCTGCTTACTTATCTCTTTTTTGGAAATTATGTCATGGTCACTTTTGGCATTCTTTTCGCTTCCGTTTTTATCTTGGCAATTTTAGGAATGTTTGTTTCAATCTTCATTAAAGATAAGGAGGAAGAAAATTTCAACAGAAAGCACAACATACCCAAAAAGCCACTTTGGAAGCGTATTTTAATTACAATCGGAACTATTCTTTTCGGAATAATATTCTTGTCCATCGGCCCTTATGCTTTTGTTTTAATTCTTGCTTTAATCATTTTAACTGCAATTCTTCCTAATAAAACCAACCGATTTTTAAAATACCAAGGCATTCTTCCTTCTTCAAAAATTCGTTCTGTGGCAATGGGCTTGGCTGAAGTTCAAGGCAAATTAGTGATGATTGAAGAACTTTTAGCGCCAATTGAAAAAGTTCCCTGTATTGGATATGAATATAAAATTGAAAATATTTCTAGAGATAAAGACGGAAAAGAAAGCTTCTCAACAATATCTTCTGAAATAATTTGCAATCGGTTTTATATCGAAGATGAAACTGGAAAAATAGAGGTAAATCCAGAGAAATTAGACTTTGTTTGGATAGAACTTAACGAACAATATCGCAGTGGCGGAAGACGCTATTCGCAATATATCATCAAAAATAATGACGAAATGTTGCTTATCGGAAAAGTTGGCCTAGAATCAAACAAGCCTGTTTTTATGCACGAAGATATTAAAAATGTCTTCGGAATTTGTCCTGTAGAAAAAGTCGGAACTTACAATAAAAACAAGCCTTTGCTCAATTCACTGATTTATTTTTCTGTAGTTTTTGCATTCTTGACCGCCATAATTTTGATTACTCCAATCAGCATTGAAAACGGAATCGTAACGCTCAAATTCAACTCGGAATTATTCAATTGGAAAGATTTTTTCTCTAACTTTAATGAACTTTTTAACTAAAAAACATGAATCCAATTCTCTCTATTGTCATCATAATTCTTATCATCGCAGGGCTTTTGAGCGTAATTATTTCTACGTATAACAAAATCGTCATGCTGAAATTCAACGTAGAAAAAGCTTTTGCGAACATCGACGTACTTTTAAAACAACGAGCTGACGAAATTCCGAATCTTATCAAAGTTGTGAAAGAATATATGAATTATGAAGAAAATGTTTTGGAAAAACTGACGCAATTACGAACCAAATTTCTGAATTCAAATGACACAAACGAAAAAATCGAACTGTCAAATGAAATGAACAAAAGCATGAAAACTATTTTTGCCGTTTCTGAAAACTATCCAGATTTAAAGGCTTCACAAAATTTTTCATCGTTGCAGACAAGAGTTTCTGAGTTGGAAAATGCCATCGCTGACAGAAGAGAATTTTTCAATGAAAGCGTAAATATGTACAATATCGGAATTACGGAATTCCCAAATGTGATTCTTGCAAAAATCTTGGGATACAAAGAAAAATTGCTGTTGCAGATTTCAGAACAAGAAAAAAAATACGATGGAATTCAGTTTTAAATATTACGAAATACTTCACTATTTTGAAGCCGAACCCGCGATGGTTGTGATGTGCGCTGCTTTTGGCGTTCCACTTTTGATGTTTGCTTTGTCATTGCCGCTATACATTTTTCGAAAAATCGGGCTAGACAAAACCTTGAAGCCTTTTTACAGCATCCTCTATATTCCGCTGGCCATTTCTTGGATTATTGGCTTTATTTTGATGATGATTCTGCTGTTCACAGGCGTTTCCGGAATCCGAATGGTACTGATTTGGACACTGATGTACCTAACTTATCTCTTCTTCGGAATTTTTAACAGAAAAGCAATCAACCGATGGATTGACGACACCGGAAAGAATGCAATCAACAAAAAATCTTCTGATTAATTCAATAGATTTTTCTGCAAATCTGTATCTTGGTTAACCGTTTCTCCATCATATTTCAACGTCCAGCCTAAAGTATTTGTCGTAATCAAAATCTTTGAAAGTTCGCTTATCAATCGATTTTGAGCGTTTGATTTTAACGTAGATTTCTCAATTTTTGCTTGCAGATTCTTTTTTACCGTCGCATTAATTTTGTTGTAATCATCACCCGAAAACGGATTTAATCGGCTCTGGTTGACATCATAAAATTTAATATCTGGACTGATTTTAATTTCTTCCTTTGGAATATATTCAATCGTGATCGTCTTGTTTTTCTCGTCAATATCATATTTCATCTGGCGCAGATCATACGCAACCGTCACGTCTGCATTCACGACAACAAGCGCTTTTTTTTCAAAAGAAACCATTCCCATGAAATATTTATCTTGATCTTTATAAGTCAAAACCTCCGCAAAATGGCCCTCGGTGACAACTAATTTTCCGACATTCACAATTTGCTGTTGGATAAGATTTGTATCATAAGTAACTGATTCTTCGCTTTTCTTAAATTCGCAAAAACGGAAAGCCAGGATGATAATTGCAATAATTCCAACGCCAATAAGTATTCTTCGCATGTTTTTTTATAAAGTTATATAAATAATTTTAGTTATAGACATTCCTGCAAGGTTTTTAAAACCTTGCAGGTTTAATTTATTTGATTAGCAAAAATACCTACAAGGTTTTAAAAACCTTGCAGGATTATCGTTCAAAATGCAAGTTTCGAGCAAGCTAAAATTAGAAATTCATGAAAGGAAATCTGCTTGTCAGCACTTCAATTCGCTGTTGCAAATTGCCTAAAAACTTTTGGTGCTGTTCAGATTCACTATTAAACGGACGATGATTCAATCCTTTTTGGATGTTTTCAATTTCTTGCAAAGTCAGCATTGCTTCTTCATAAATCCAAGTTTCCGAGAATCTTTTCCAAATATAATCAATCGCCATTTGGCTTGGATGAATCATGTCTTCGGCATAAAAACGATAATCGCGAAGCTCGTCCATCATGATTTCATAACTCGGGAAATAATTTATGATTTCAGATTTTTGATTTATGATTTGATGCACCGCGGTTATCAGGTTAGCTTTGCTCCACTGATTTTCTACAAAACCATCCTTGATGTGGCGCACGGGAGAAATCGTGAAAATAATTTTTGCTTTTGGATTTGCTTCTGAAATGGCTGCAATGATTTTTTCAAGGCTGTTTTTTATTTCATCTGCCGAAAGCAATTCTTTTTTAAATTGGTTTTGCGGTACTTTGTGGCAATTGGCAACAACTTCTTCTGATTTTAAATTTCTATAAACCCAAGCTGTTCCTAATGTAATCAGGACGTGAGAACTTTCAGATAAATCATTGCGTAAACTTTCTAAATTAGAATTGAGTATTTTCAGAAACAGTTCTTTATTGGAAACGCTTAAATCAGAATGCACGTCGAAAGAATGCCATCTTTCATTGTGAAAAAAGATATCTTCCTCTGCAAATTCTTCTTGGAAAATTGCCTTCGAAATATTTTTTTCCAATGCCAAAGGATGAAACAAAATTCCGAACGGATTGATGCTGTTTTTGAATTTAAAATGCGCAAACTTCTCCCCAATATTTACCGCAAAGCAAGAACCTAACGATACAATTTTAGAATTGTAATCAATTTGATAATTGCTTTTTTGAATCGGAATTGGAGTTGTGAATTGCATGTTTTAAGTTGCTGAGTCGCAAAGATACTAAATTGCAAAGTTTTTTGCCCCCTCGACTGCGCTCGGGGTGACAGTATAAATAGGCAATAAACAATACGCAATCTTATTTCATCTCGAGAATTTATATTGAACGCAATCGAATTGTCATCCCGAGCGCAGTCGAGGGAACGCATTTTTGACAAACAAAAAACCACAACAATTAAGCTGTGGTTTTTCTGTAATCTGTTTATCTAAAATCTATTTCACAAAATCAACTGCTTTTTCCAAAGCTTCCTTGATTCCGGCCACGTTCTTTCCTCCTGCTGTTGCAAAGAAAGGCTGTCCGCCACCGCCGCCTTGGATATATTTTCCTAATTCACGAACAACTTGTCCGGCGTTTAGGTTTTTTTCTGCAACTAATTCTTTAGAAATATAGCAAGTCAGCATTGGTTTTCCTTCATCGGCTGTAGCTAAAACTAGGAATACATTTGTTCCCAAAGTTCCTAATTCATAAGCCAAGTCTTTTGCGCCTTCTGCATTTAAATCGACCTGTTTTGCCAAGAATTTCACGCCTTTGATTTCTTGAATTTCAGAAGCTAATTCTCCTTTCAAGTTTTTCGCTTTTTCTTTCAGTAAAGCTTCCACTTGCTTTTTCAATTTGGCATTTTCGTCCTGCAATGAAACCACTGCTTTCAATGAATCTTGCGGGTTTTTCAGCGCTTCTTTTATTTCTTTCAAAGCTGTTTCTTGCGATGCAAAAAACGCTTTTACGCCTTCATTGGTAATCGCTTCAATTCTTCGGATTCCTGCTGCAACGGCTCCTTCAGAAACAATTTTAAAGTGCCAGATTTCTGCTGTATTTTTCACGTGGATTCCACCGCAAAGTTCCATGCTTTCTCCGAATTTGATTGCACGAACATTGTCGCCATATTTTTCTCCAAATAAAGCCATCGCGCCTTCTTCCACCGCTTGCTTAAACGGAATATCTCTTCTTTCAATCAAAGGTAATTGTTCTTGAATTCTAGCATTTACAAAAACTTCCACTTCCTGAAGTTCTTCTTCAGTCACTTTTGCAAAATGTGAAAAGTCAAAACGAAGGTAATTTGGCGAAACCAACGAACCTTTTTGCTCCACGTGCGTCCCTAAAATGTGACGCAAAGCTTGGTGCAACAAGTGTGTAGCCGAGTGGTTGCTTGCTGATTCGCTTCTTAATTTTGTATTCACCAACGCCATGAATTTTCCTTCTGGATTTTCTGGCAATTCTTTGGTAAAATGCAAAATCAGGTTGTTTTCTTTCTTCGTATCTAAGATTTCGATGGCTTGGTTTGGCGTAAAAAGTGTTCCTTTATCACCAACTTGACCACCGCCTTCTGGATAAAAAGGCGTTGCATCTAAAACAATTTGGTACAATTTACCGTCTTTTTTAGAATCTACTTTTCTATATCTTGTAATTTTTACTTCTTTTTCTACATCGTCATAACCTACGAAAGTTTCGGTATTTCCTTCGACCAAAATCGTCCAGTCATCCGTTGAAGTTTCAGAAGCGGCGCGAGAACGTGTTTTTTGCTTTTGCAACTCCAAATCAAATTCTGCTTCATTGTAAGACATTCCTTTTTCTTTCAAAATCAAGGCTGTCAAATCTTTTGGAAACCCGAAAGTATCGTATAATTCAAAGGCTTTTGCTCCGGAAACTTCTTGTCCTTTTGTGTCTTTTACGACATTTTCCAGCAATTGCAATCCTTGGTCCAAAGTTCTCAAAAACGAAGCTTCTTCCTCACGGATTACGTTGGTAACCAAATTTTGCTGCGATTTGATTTCTGGGAAAAACTCGCCCATTTGGTTGGCCAAAACAGCCACCAATTTGTAAATGAACGGCTCTTTTGTATCTAAAAATGTAAATCCGTATCGAATGGCTCTGCGCAAAATTCTTCTGATCACGTAACCTGCACCTGTATTTGAAGGCAATTGTCCGTCTGCGATTGCAAACGCAACAGCACGAACGTGATCCACAATTACACGAATCGCGATGTTGGTTTTGTCTTGCTCTTCGCTTACATTTTTGACTTCGTTTGAAGTGTATTTGTAACCTGTAATTTTCTCGACTTCTTCGATAAGCGGTGTGAAAACATCCGTATCATAATTCGAAGTTACACCTTGCAAAGCCATACACAAACGCTCAAAACCCATTCCTGTATCAACGTGCTGTGCTGGTAATTTTTCAAGCGAACCGTCGGCCTTACGGTTGAATTCCATAAAGACATTGTTCCAAATTTCCACCACTTGCGGATGGTCATTGTTCACCAGACTTTTTCCAGAAACTTGTGCTTTTTCTTCTGCAGTTCTCAAATCGACGTGAATTTCTGAACAAGGACCACACGGACCTTGATCGCCCATTTCCCAGAAATTGTCTTTTTTATTTCCTAAAATGATTCGGTCTTCGTCAATCAATGTTTTCCAGATATCCCAAGCTTCTTGGTCAAACGGCACATTTTCTGAAGGATTTCCCTCAAAAACAGAAACGTATAGATTTTCCTTCGGAATTTTATACACTTCCGTCAATAATTCCCAAGCCCAGTTGATGGCTTCTTTCTTGAAATAATCTCCGAAAGACCAGTTTCCTAGCATTTCGAACATCGTGTGATGGTAGGTATCAAAACCTACATCCTCTAAATCATTGTGCTTTCCTGAAACACGAAGACATTTTTGCGTATCGGCAATTCTCTTGCTTTTTGGCGTGGCGTTCCCTAAAAAGTATTCTTTAAACTGCGCCATTCCTGAATTGTTGAACATCAAGGTTGGGTCATCTTTTAGAACGATTGGCGCCGAAGGAACGATCAAATGTCCTTTGCTTTCAAAAAATTGTAGAAACTGCTTTCTGATATCTTGTGATTTCATTTAAATGGGTTTAAGGTCTTGGGTTTAAGGTTCAAGGCTTTGCGAAGTGATCTTGACCGTCAACATTTTAAATTTATATTTTAATAATAAGCTGAACGTATGAAACATTTATTAAATTTGTTCGTCTAACTATAGTAGTTTTTGTCTTATAAGAGATATTATAATAAATACAATATCAATAAACTAAAATTAGAGATGAATAAATTTTATGCTATATTTAGTCTCATAAAAGTGCAAAAATAGCATATTTTAAAATATGAAAAAGGTAAAATATTATTACGATACCGAAAATTTAGCTTACCGAAAAATTAAGCCGAAGAAAGGACAAAGATTGGGCGTAATTGCCTTGTTTTTATTGGCTTCTGGTTTGTTTGGCTTTTTGTGTTTCGTAATTTTGATCAATACGCCGTTTTTTGAAACTCCGAAGGATCGACTTCAGGCAAGGGAAATTGAGAATATGAAAATCAACTATGCCATCTTGAACAAGAAAATGGACCAAGTGGATGAAGTTTTGGAAAATGTGGCTGAACGCGACAATAATTTATACAGAGTTTATTTCAACTCCTCGCCGATTCCTGAAGAACAGCGAAAAGCAGGTTTTGGAGGCATAAATCGCTATAAAGCTTTGGAAGGTTATGACAATTCAGAATTGGTTGTCAGTACGACAAAACGCGTGGATGTTATCTCTAAGGAATTAGTGATTCAATCAAAATCTTTAGATGAAATTTTGAAATTGGCTAAGGAGAAAGAGAAATTATTGGTAGCTATTCCGGCGATTCAGCCTGTAAAAAATGAAGACCTAAAGCAGATGGCTTCTGGTTTTGGATATAGAAGCGATCCGTTTACAAAAATCAGAAAATTTCATGCGGGAATGGATTTTTCTGCTAAAACCGGAACTCCTATTTATGCAACTGGAGACGGAGTTGTTGATCGCGCTGATAACACGGCATCAGGTTATGGAAACCATATTGTGATTCGGCACGGATTTGGATATGAAACTTTATACGGACATTTGAGCAAATATAAAGTCAGAGCCGGGCAAAGAGTCAAACGTGGCGACGTGATTGGTTATGTGGGAAGCACGGGGAGATCTGAAGCGCCACATTTGCATTATGAAGTGCACAAAAACGGGGAAGTCGTAAACCCTTTGAATTTTTATTACGGAAATATTTCGGCGGCAGAATATGCAGCCATTTCAAAATTAGCAAACCAAGAAAACCAATCTTTAGATTAATGCATTTAGACCTACCAACAGACAAAAGATATTACAGCATTGGAGAATTGGCCAAAGCTTTTGACGTAAACGCTTCACTGATTCGTTTTTGGGACAAGGAATTTGATATTCTTAAACCAAAAAAGAACGCTAAAGGAAACCGAATGTTTACTCCAGAAGACGTGAAAAACCTGCAATTGATTTATCATTTGGTAAAAGAGCGCGGTTTTACTTTGGAAGGTGCGAAAACGCATTTGAAAGAAGGACAGAAAAAGACGTTGGATAAATTTGAAGTGATTAGCAAATTGGAATCAATCAAGGCACAGTTGAGTAGTATTAAGAATGCGTTGTAATTCGATGAAACTTAAACAAGAACAAGATTCAAAAAAAACTATTATGGGAATGTTATCTTTTAGAAAAGGCTGTAGAACTTGTAATCAATCTAATGGAATTACTTCTTTCATTGGAGATTATGAAAATAATATTGATTATTACAAATCTCAAACTGATCACCAAGTGTCCGGGGAAATAACCAAATCCTTAGAAAAAAACAATATTAATTGCGAGTTTTGTGGAGAAAGAAATTTCGACATTAGCAACATTCGCTTTGATGATATAGAAATTTTCAAGCTAAGCGAAATTAAAAATTCGGCTAAAAAGAATAATACTTTTGTTTACATTTATAATATGACTAAACAAAATAATTTAGGTGGAGCATCTATTGATGATGTCTATCAGGATTATGATCAGTTTCAGCAATTTCAGTTACTTTGTAGAGAAGAAATTCAGAGTCAAATAAATAATTATCCACAATCAAATCTCAAACATCATCCTGATGGAATTTTTTATGTCTGCTTTACGGGAAGTGGCAGTAATTTACGAATTGAAAAATTAAGATATTCGGGATTTTCCAAAGAAGCCCTTTTAAACATTTCTAGTAATATTGGAAAAAACCCTTTTGAAGACTAAGAAATTTTAGTATCGACAAGATTAAAACAAATACAAATCAATTTATAAACTCTAAAAACAAAACAAATGAAAAAATGGTTAATACCTGTAGGAATTATTGTTGTATTAATAGTAATTATCGGATTCTGGGTTGTGGGAATTAAAAACACAGCTTTGAAACACAATCAAGCCGTTGGAAAAGAATGGGGTAACGTAGAAACAGCGTACCAAAGAAGAAATGACCTTATCGGAAACTTGGTGAATACGGTAAAAGGTGCCGCTGATTTCGAAAAAGGAACGTTGACTGCCGTTGTTGAAGCGCGTGCAAAAGCGACTTCTGTAAAAATTGACCCAAGCAATGTTACTCCTGAGCAAATGGCGCAATTCCAACAAGCACAATCGAATGTTTCTTCTAGCTTGTCAAGATTATTGGTTTCTGTGGAAGCTTATCCGCAATTGAGAGCGAACGAAAACTTCTTGAAATTGCAAGACGAATTGGCGAGCACAGAAAACCAGATTTTGACTGCAAGAACACGTTTTAACGAACAAGTCCAGATCTATAATGGTTATGTTCTTTCTATTCCAAATAGCTGGTTCTTGAGCGGATATCCTGAAAAACCATTTTTCAAATCTGTTGAAGGTGCTGAAAAACCAGTAGAAGTAAAATTCTAATAAAACAAAAAACCGATGTCAAAAGTAGAAGATTTTCTAACTGCTGAAGAAGAAGCTGAAATTGTAAAAGCAATTACGCAAGCTGAAAAAAATACTTCGGGAGAAATAAGAGTCCACATCGAAAATCATACAGAAAAACCTCCGCTTGAAAGAGCTCAGGAGGTTTTTCATTTTTTAGGTATGGATCAGACTTCGTTGCGAAACGGAGTGTTGTTTTATGTCGGTGTCGCCGATCATGCTTTTGCCATTATTGGCGATGAAGGCATTGATAAAGCGGTTGAATGTGATTTTTGGGATTGCACAAAAGATGCAGTCATTTCTAATTTTAAAGAGAATAAATACAAAGAAGGTTTGGTTGCCGGAATATTAAAAGCTGGCGAACGACTCGAAAAGTACTTTCCTTTTTTAGATGGCGATAAAGATGAATTATCTAACGAAATATCAAAAGGATAAATGAAAATTTCAACTATAAAAAACACGTTTTTCCTGTCGCTATTTTTGTTGATTCAGAATTTGGGTTTTGCACAAATTGACATTCCTCCTATTCCAAAACTTCAAACCAGCGTTTATGATTATGCTGGCGTGATGAATGCTTCTGAGAAATCTAATTTGGAACAAAAACTCATCAATTATTCTGATTCTACTTCCACGCAAATTGTTGTTATTACAATTGAAACTTTAAAAGGAGAAGATATCGGAATTTTAACTCCGAAATGGGGACAGACTTGGGGAATCGGCGGTTCAAAAGAAAATGACAATGGCGTTATTATTCTATTGGCTGAAAAAGAACGAAAAATCTGGATTTCGCCAGGATATGGTGTTGAAGACAAATTGACAGCGGGAATTACTGGAGAATTAGTCCGAAATGTGATTATTCCAGAGTTCAAAGCCGGAAGTTATTACAACGGATTAGACAAAGGTGCCGATGCCATTTTTGACGTCTTGAAAGGAAAATATAAAGGAACTAGAAAACAAGACAAAGGAGAATCAAGCTCCGGCGGACTGATTTTCTTTATCATCATTTTTGTCGTGCTGCTTATTATCATTTTCAAAAACAAGAATAAAGGAAACGGTGGCAATCGCGGCGGCGGCTTAGATTTATCTGACATAATTATCTTAAGCAGTTTGGGCCGTGGCTTTGGTGGCGGTTCATCTGGAGGCGGTTTTGGCGGAGGATCATCTGGCGGTGGTTTCGGTGGCGGATTTGGCGGCGGCGGCTTTAGTGGCGGCGGTGCTGGAGGAAGCTGGTAAAACCTTTTTTAACTATTCTAAAAGCTCCGCTTATTGCGGAGCTTTTTTTGTTTCATATTTGACCAATCTTTCGAAGCCTACTTTTATCTTGCTAAAGACCAATCTAATTTTGTTTAAACATTAATTGATTTACGGTAAGCACTAGCTATTACTGCTTAAACATTTATTAATAACTAATAAGCATTTATTATTATGGCTTAAGCAATTATTGATAAGTAATAAGCAATTGTTGATATGGCTTAAGCATTTATTGATAACTAGTAAGCAATTGTTACTATAGTTTAAGCATTTATTGATATGGCTTAAGCAATTATTGATATGGCTTAAGCAATTATTGATATGGCTTAAGCATTTATAGACAACTAATAAGCAATTGCTACTACAGCTTAAGAATTTATTAATAAGTAGTAGCAAAGCTTTATCGCCTTAATTTACCACCAATAAAAAACTCCGTTATTGCTAACGGAGTTGGATCACAAAGAATAAAAAAATATAAAATACTAACTTTAACTTTCTAATGTCTTTGATACTTATTTGGCCTTTTTGAATTCGAAATAATTCAGGCTGAAACCGCCCTTTTCAAATTTCACTTTTAGTTTATTGCTTCCCTTTTTCAAAGAAATATTTTTTACGGTTATGGTTTTCCAAATAGCATTTCCTCCTGTTTTTGGAAGTTCGATAGTTGCTAAAACTTTTCCTGATTCCTCTTCAATTGTCATTTTCCCAGTCTCATCGGCATTTGCATAACGAATATCTAAATTGAAATTTGTCTCTTTTGCAGTGACAGTATATTGCATCCATTCGCCAGATTCTATGAAACCTACAGAAAAACCAACACTCGATTTATCTTTACATTCTTGGATGTCAACGCCGTCATTTCGCATGGCGTAGCCTTTATTCCAAGCATCAAAATTTCCGGTTACGGTTCTATAATTTACGAAGTCATTGTCTTTATAAGCAATTCCGTTTTGCCCTAAATCATAATGAACCGCAAAAACTTTTGCAGGAAGATTGTGTTTTTTATAAGGCTTTGTTTCCTCCGTTTGCACTTGTCGAAACATCGCATCTATTACGTCTGGCTTCACAGTCACCTTATCCATTTTATAATTTTTAGCTAACTGCATCAATGCTTTTTTAGCAAAAGCCGGAGTTGGTTTTTCACCTCCATTTTTCCAATAATCTAGAAGTTTTTGATATTCTGAATTCATGGTTACCGAAGTCACACCCGCAATATTTTCCACTTTTTTCATAGGCCAAAAAGCCCATCCGATGTTATTTTTCTCCAAAAGGGAAATAGATTCTTTAAACCAAACATTTGAATTTTCGCCGCCTTCGCCCATCCAAATCGGAACATTGTGCTCTTTTCTCAAATTCACAATATCTTGAATGGAAGCCTGGTCGTTGTAATTCCAATATTTATGGAAACTCAACACCAAATTTTCATCCCAAAGCGGAAACATGCCACTGTAATTATTTCCCCAGCAATTGCCTTCAATAATCACCAAATGGTTTTTATCAACGGTTCTGATTGCTTTTGTGATTTCCAATTGCAATGCTCGCAACGGCGCATTTAATTTTTCGTCACAGCCGTTTTTGTTCGTTCCAGAGAAATTCCAATTTGGTTCGTTGATGATGTCATAACCGCCAATCCATGGATTGTCTTTATATCTTTCCGCTAATTTTACCCAAAGCGCAACCATCTTTTTCTTGTTGGCATCGCTTTCCCAAAGAGAAGGTTTTGACGTGTCATAATCAGAAATATTAGCGTCCATTCCTTGGCCACCAGGGGCCGCGTGAAGATCTAAAATCAGATACATTTTATTTTCTGTACACCATTTCAAAAGATCGTCGGTCATTTTAAATCCTTCTTCCAGCCAAGTATTTTGACCTGCAACCGTTTCCTTTTCAATCGGAAGCGTGTACAAATTATAGTGCATCGGCAACCTTACGGAGTTAAAACCCCAAGATGCCAGCGAATCGATATCTCTTTTAGCGATGCCATTTTTTAGATATGCTTTATAAAATTCATTCGTAGCTTCAGTTCCGATTAATTCTTCTATTTTGCTTTTGATCTTAAATTGAGTTCCTGCAAAGCCGTCAGTTTTTAACATATAGCCTTCCTGAACCATCCAGCCTCCGACGCCCAAGCCACGCAAAATGATATTTTTTCCTGAACCGTCTACAATTTTTTGTCCGTCTCTATGCAAGAAACCTTGCCCAAACATGGAAAAAGAAATGGTTACAAAAAGTAATGATAAAGTCTTTTTCATATTAATAAACTAGAGTTTGAATGGCATGCGCCGGAATTGTAACATCCGCTTTTGTCTCGTCGATAATCAAATTATATCTTAATTCTTTATCGCCTTGGTTCATGACAACCGTTACCATTTTACCATCTTTATTCAAGAAAGAAGTGCTCAACAATTGGCTTCTGCTCACAGCCGTGCTCACTCTTTTTGCTTCAGGACGGATAAATTTTGAAAAATGTCCGATATAATAATAAGACGGTGTATAAATCAATTCGCCTGTTGTCGTATCGCCATGGATTGGTGAAAAACAGAAATTTCCAACATGATTCGGACCTCCTTTTTCATCTAGAAGAATATTCCAGTCAGTCCAAGCAACAGTCCCATTATTGAAATCGTTGATCATGTTTAGTCCATATTTTTCTGCGTTTGGCCAGAATTGGTATTTTTCAGCTTTAAAAACTTCAATACAGCCTTCTGTAAACATCAGTTTTTTATCAGGATAAGCTTCGTTTACAGCTTTCACATTATTGAACATGTGCTGTCCGCCATTCCAAGTTTCATACCAGTGGAAACCCATTCCCCAAACATATTTCGAAGCTTCTGGGTCAGAATAAATCACATTGGCTCTTTGCATCATCATGTCTCTATTGTGATCCCAAACCACGATTTTTTTATCTGCGTAGCCATTTTTTTGCATTGTTGGCCCTAGGAAATTTTTCACGAAATCTCTTTCGTCTTCTGCAGTAAAAATGCAAGACTCCCACTTTTGGACAGCCATTGGTTCGTTTTGAACTGTTATTCCCCAAATTGGCATGCCTTCTTTTTCATAAGCATTGATGAATTTTGTATAATAATTCGCCCAGCTTTGTTGGAATTCAGGAAGCAGTTTTCCTCCTTTTAGCATATTTTTAGTGTCTTTCATAAAAGCTGGCGGACTCCAAGGACTTGCATACAGAGGAATATTTCCTGCTTTTTTCAACGCTTCTTTAATCAAAGGAATTCTGAATTTCTTATCGTGATCGATGTTAAAAGATTTTAAATCTTTGTCATTTTCTTTGATGTAAGTATAACTTCCGCTGCTAAAATCAGAGCTGTGGATTGTAGTTCTGATCAAAGAATATCCGATTCCTTTTTCGGTATCATAATAGGCATTTACAAATTCTTGCTGTTTGTCTTTCGGCAATTTTGCAAAAACTTCAGCGCTTGCGTCAGTAATCGCGCCACCGATTCCCATAAAACTTTGGAAAGTCTTGCTTGGATTTACAAAAATCGAAGCTTCTGTTTCCAAAGGCTGTTTTGAAGACTTGAATTCTAAATTATCAGTCAGTTTCAACCTAGAATCTGTTTTTTCAGCTGTAGTGTATACTTTTATTTTTCTTCCATCTGTGGAAAATTTCTTGCTATTTTGCTGTCCGAAAGCTGTAATTGAAAGCAATAACAGCGCTGCTTTTAGTGTGTGTGTTTTCATTATTTATTATATTTTTTTGCAAGATCATAGCTGATTTTGGCTGAAACAAATTACGAGAAATTTAAAAATAGCCTATAACCAAAAAGACTATAGGCTATTCTAACTAACTCAACTTTAAAAAATTATTCTACAACTCCTCTAAATTCTACGTTAGAGATTGTTATTCCTGTTGTTCCTAAATTTTCACCGCCCGATTTGATTACTAAATAAACCGTACCGCTTTGAGAAAAAGTAACTCTGCTTCCAGTACCTGAGCATGATATTTCAGACAATTTCCCGTCGAAAGGAGAATTTCCGCAACCTGCCCAAGTATTCAATGAAATTCTTTTGTCAGCTTCGCCATTTCCTGAATAATCACTTCCTTGAACTGGGGGTTTTGTAGAAACATAAACTTCAAACCATGTGTTTGTTGCGCCAGAGCCTTGAACTCGCATGTCTACCGCATATTGTTTTCCTGCTACCACTTCAAATGATTGGTAAATTCCTTGCTGGTTGCTTCCAGTTCCTTTGATGGTTGCACTTCCTGTTGCGAAAGTCCAGCTAGCTCCAGATGGGCTGATATTTAATACTTCCCAAATTCCTTTCCCGTTAGGAAATTTTCCGTCACGAACTATATTTCCTGCAATCGGATCAGAAACTGCTACGGTAACATCTTTAGAAAGCGACGTTGCAACGCCACCTTTTCCGATTACCGTGTGCGTGATTACGTAATCACCCGCATCCGGAAGGAAAATATCTTTTGGAAGCCCTAAATAACCTGTATTTGGAACTCCGTCAACAATCCATTTTGAGCTTAAATAGTTGCTATTGCTGGCTTCTAGCTTGAATCTATTTGGAGATGCCGTGCTTGGTGTTATCGTGAAAGAAGCATCTGCAGTTCCTTCCAAGCCATTTCCTGAATCGGTTTCATCCGGCTGGCAAGAAGCTGTAACTCCTACTAACGCAGCAATAAAAAATATAGAATATGCTTTTTTTATAATTTTAATCATTTCAATACTATTTATAAATTAATAATGAGGATTTTGAGTAAGCAATGTATTAGTCAATTCTAAAAGAGGAATTGGAAGCACTTCGTGAGTTCCTGCAACGAAACCTCTGCCAGATAAAACTGTAGCTGCTCTTCCTGTTCTGATCAGATCAAACCAACGGTGGCCTTCACCTGCCAATTCTAATCTTCTTTCATTGAAAATATTTTGTTCTGTTGCGGGAATTGATGGCATATTTACTCTTCCTCTTACCGCATCAAGCAAGCTTTGCGCTCTTCCGATATCGCCACCTCCTCTTACAAGCGCTTCAGCTTCCATCAAATAAGTATCTGCAAGTCTGATGTCATACGTATTTTGATTCCAGTTTAGCTCAGGAGCACCTCCGCCAATGTGTCTATTGCTTACTCTTCCTGCAAATTTTTCAAGGAAATATCCAGTATCTTTATAACCCGGAGTGTACTTTGCAGTTCCATCAAGCACCATTTGCTTCATGTTGAGGATTGTTGCTTTCTTTCTTGGATCAGTATTTGAAAAAGCATTAAACAAATCTTCTGTAACTGGATTGAAACTATAACCAGAAACATAATCAGGAGCCGTAGGAACTTGTGGATCATAATTTCTTGGTCCAACCATTTGGTTTAAGATATTTCCTTCAGAACCTGCAACATTTCCCCAATCGCTCCAATTACCGACATTTGAATGGCTTACTTCGAAAATAGATTCTGAATTGTACTTATTTGCAGGATTCCACAAATCAGCAAAATTAGTCAGCAATTTATTTCCGTAAGGGCTAACTGCACCTGGAGTACCATTCACAAGTGCAAGCTGTTCAGCAGCCAAAGTAAATTTATTTTGCCATAAATAAACACGGCCGAGCAATGCTCTTGCTGCACATTGTGACAAACGACCTCCTTCAACAGAAGCAGTAATTGTTGTTGGCAAATTTGGTATTGCTTCTAAGAGATCTGTTTCAATTTGTGCAAAAACGGCTTGAGGTTCAGATTGCGGAACACTGTAATATTCATTTGGACCAAGTGGCGCGGTCATCAAAGGAATTCTTCCAAAAAAACGTACTAAGTCAAAATAAAAATAAGCGCGTAAAGATTTTGCTTCTGCTGTAAATCTATCAATTTGACTTTGGCTCATAGGCACATTTGGCAGTTTTTTCAACAATGTATTTGCTCTAAAAACACCTTGGTATCCTTTTTTCCAATATTCTCCTTGAGGGCCAACTGATGGATTTAAAGTATATATTGACCAAACCTGAAGCTCATTGACGTCAGTTGAGCTACCTCCGCCAGCATAAAAATCATCAGAAGCAGCATTTAATCCTGCAATTCTGCCTACAAAAGTTTCCCAGCCAACTACATCATAAACAGCAGTTAATGCAGAATAAGCTTGTATTTCATTTTGATAATAGCCGTTTTCGACCATCAATCCATTACTGTCTACGTCAAAAAAATCATCACTGCAGGACGAAATTAAAGATAGTCCGAGACACGCAATTATTACATTTTTAATTTTTACAAATTTCATAATAATCTTTATTTTATATTAAAATTCTAAATTAACACCAAACATTATAGTTCTTGCCTGAGGATATTGGCCTCTGTCTATACTCAAAGTATTTCCACCAATTTCAGGATCATAGCCTGTATATTTGGTAAATGTTACTAGATTTTCACCCGTTACATAAAGTCTAGCTCTTTGAATTCTAGCTTTTGTTGTTATTTCTTTCGGAATTGTATATCCTAATTGAACCAATTTGATTCTGAAATAATCACCGTCTTGCAAATAGAAATCTGAGAATTTTGAAAAGTTACCATTCGGATCTCCGTCTATAAGTCTTGGATATGTTGTTGAAGTGCCTTCTCCTGTCCATCTTCCTAAAGCTGCTGTTTGATAGTTAGAATTAGCAATATCCAATCTTCTCAAGCCTTGGAAAATTTGATTTCCTGCTACACCCTGTCCTAAAACTGTCAAGTCAAAATCTTTATATTGAAGGTTTAAAGTCAAGCCATATGTCCAATCTGGTGTTGGATTTCCGATATAACTTCTATCATCAGCAGTAATTTTTCCATCTCCATTTTTATCTACAAATCTGAAATCTCCAGGCGCTGCATTTGGCTGGATCAAATTTCCTGAACCATCTCTGTGCGCATCAACTTCTGCTTGATTTTGGAAAATCCCGGCAGTTTGGTATCCGTAAAATTCATGATAAGAATGGCCAACTTCAATTCTTGTTATATTTTGTAATCCTTGGAAACCTTCTCCGTCAAGGAATTTTTTCTCTCCCAAATAAGTTACTTTATTTTGTAGGTAAGAAACATTTCCATTAATTGAGAAATTAAGTTCGCCTATTGATTTTTTATAACCCAATTCTACCTCAAAACCGGTATTTTCCATTTTTCCGATATTTGCATACGGATAAGCAATTGCTCCTACATATTCTGGAATTGGACTTTCACGAAGAATTTTCTCTGTATTTTTTTTGTACCAGTCAAAAGTCAGATTAAAATCTTGAAACAAACGCATTTCAAAACCTATATTAGTTTGGTGCGTTTCCTCCCATTGTAAATCAGGATTTGCCGGTCTATTTGGACTATATCCGATTACAACACTGCTAGGCGCAGAAGTTGTTCCTGTTCCAAAAACATAGTTTCTTCCTGGCCCAACTGATAGCAGATATGCAAATTCACCAAGCATATCGCTTCCAACGGTTCCATATCCTCCACGAATTTTGAAATTATTTACAACGTTGTTTTCTTTCCAAAATTCTTCTTTTGAAACAACCCATCCTAATGACACAGAAGGAAAAGTCCCGTATTGTTTATTTTTAGCGAAACGAGAAGATCCATCACGTCTTACAATTCCTGTGAGCAAATATTTTTCATCAAAATCATAGTTCAAACGAGCAAATAAAGAGGTGATTCTATGCTCAACTCCTTTATAAGAAGTAGAAATTTTGTCAACTTCAGGATGTGACGTAGGGAAAGCAGCATCGTCAAAATTAGTGTAAGGAATATTATAATAAGTAACCGAAGATCCTTCAGAAATATTATCAATATAAGCTCCTTGGCCTGCCAATAAATTGAAATTATGACGGTCAATTTTTTTAGTATAAGAAATAGTATTTTCAATATTCCAACCAAAACCTTTGTTATCAGTTCTGTTGATATTATTTTTAGAAACGATTGTTGATGAATTTAGGTAAGAGATTGGCGTAAAACTCTCACTTCCCCAATATGCTAATTTTGCTCCCAAGGTAGTTCTGAATTTCAATCCTTTTATCGGCTGAGCTTCTAAATAAGCATTTCCAACAAAATTATCTGACCAATTAAAATTGCCAAGACGCGTTTGCATGTAAGCCAACGGATTTGTAATTTCTTGCTGTACATCTTTTGAAATTCCGTAAGGATTTCCAAAAGCATCTCTTATTATTCCAGGTTGATTATAAGGAGCGCCTGCAATTACAGCAGGATCAGTAACCACCAAAGGCGTTATCGGATCTAAATTAATAGCTGAACTTAATGGACCTCCATATTCATTATTAGTATTCCCTAGACCGATTGTTTTTTCATTAGAATAACCTAAAGTTTGTCCAAAAGTCACCCATTCAGAGATTTTGTGAGTAGAATTCAGTCTTAAGTTTTTTCTCTTATACTTAGAAATTGCCGTTGTTACGACTCCCTCTTGATCAGTTAAACCAAAAGACACATAGTAAGTAGACTTGGCATTTCCTCCACTCAAACTTACCTCATGATTTTCTTTTTTTGCATGGTCATTAAAAATTGCATCCTGCCAGTCAGTTCCTTTTCCTAAGGAAGCTGGATTCGGGAATAATACATTACCACCTGAGGCTACAGATGATTCATTTCTTAATGTTGCATATTGGTTTACATCTAAAAGATCTAATTTTCTTGCCGCTTTAGAAAAACCAGTATAGCCATTATAAGTTACTTTTAACGAGCCTTCAACACCTTTTTTAGTTGTAATTAAGATTACCCCTGTTGCTGCTCTAGTTCCGTAAATAGCCTGAGAGGCCGCATCTTTTAAAACTTCGATAGATTCAATATCAGCTTGATTCAAAAACCCAATTCCTCCTGCGTCAACAATAACACCGTCAACAACCCAAAGGGGTTCATTATTTCCAAAAGAAGTAGTTCCACGAACACGAATTGTAGAGCTAGACCCTGGCTGCCCTGAATTTGTTGTAATTGTCAAACCAGATGCCCTGCCTTGTAAAGATTGTTCCACTCTGGTTATTGGCAAATTTTCTAAATCTTTTGCTTTCACGCTAGAGATAGATCCAGTAACAACACTCTTTTTTTGAGTACCATAACCGACAACAACAATTTCATCTAGAACTTGTGAAGAAGCTTTAAAGCTGACATCAATTTTAGTTCTGCCATTTACAGCTTGTTCTACAGAATTGTAGCCTAAATAACTGAATACTAAAGTGCCATTGGAAGCAACACGGATTGTATAGTTTCCATCCATATCGGATATACTTCCTTGTGAACTTCCTTTTAATAAAACAGAAACGCCTGGCAAAGGCAATCCTGACTCATCCACAATTGTCCCGCTTACATTAAGCTCTTGAGACCAGCTTGTAGCTGAGAAAAGAATAAACGAAAAACAAAAAAAGAGTAGTTTTGTAAATTTCATATTTCTAAAAATTTTGGTTGTTAAATTATTGATTTCGTACAATAGTACTATTTAATTTTCTGTATTAACATTTTTATTTCCTTACAAAAACACATCAATCATAGTTTTATAACTTAACAAAAACACATCATATATTTTTTAATTAATTAATAATCAATATTTTAAAATTAAAAAACAAACGTTACGAAAACGTTAACTTAAAAAAACAAACACTACATTTATAGAAAATTTAAAATATATTAATTTTAACATAAAAAGCAAGCGTTGACGTGGTAAGAAATTACATTAAATACAACATTATCAGCATGAATATTTCCAAATTAATATTTATACTTTTTTTCATGTGGAATCTATCTGGTTATTCCCAGATAAAGAATATTGGATTGCCAGAAATTAAAAATTATAAAAAATCTGATTATAAAGGAGGCACTCAAAATTGGGGAATTGAACAAGATAAAAGTGGTAATTTATATTTTGCCAATAATTCTGGATTATTTCAATTTGACGGCTCATCTTGGAGTAAATATACTTTGCCAAATTTTTCCTCTATTAGATCGTTAAAGATTAGCGATTCAAATAAAATATTTGTTGGAGGCTATAGTGAATTCGGTTTTTTTGAAGCTGATCAAAAGGGAAAATTACAGTACCATTCTGTTTCAAAATTAGTAAATGAGAACAATAAAAAGCTGATTGATTTCATTTGGAAGATTCATATTATTAAGGATGAGATTATTTTTCAGTCTTTTGGCAGAGCTTATATCTATAAAAACAACAAGCTGAAAATTCTTGAAGCGCCAAATCGCTTTCAATTTTCTTTTTCGGTCAATAAAAGACTTTTTTTTCAAGATATAAGTTCTGGAATCTTGGAGTACAAAAATGGAAAGCTATATCCACTACAAGACACACAACTTTTAAACAATACTGAAGTTTGGGGGATATTCGAATTGCCTGGAAATAAATTGCTGTTTGCTACCTTAGACAAAGGCATCTTTTCATACGAAAATAATTTCCTTACATCTTGGGAAACAGAAGCCAATAGCTTTATCAAAAAAAACAGTTCTCTTGGAGGAACTGTAATCAAGAAAGATTTTTTGGTCTTGAATTCGGTTTTGGACGGTGTCATTATTTGCGATTTCAACGGAAAAATAATCCAGCATATTAACAGAAAGAAAGGTCTGCAAAACAATACGGTTTTGCATTCTTATGTTGACAATAACAGCAATTTGTGGCTTGGACTTGATAACGGAATTGCCTTTATCAATGAGAATTCTCCTTTTACTTATTTTGGATTCAGCTATGACCTGAGTACCGTTTATGCCTCGGTAATTCATCATGACAAATTATATGTTGCGACAAACCAAGGACTGTTTTTTCACGAATGGAACAAATCATTTAAAGAAGATTCTTTCAAGCTGGTTCAAGGAACTACGGGACAAACTTGGAATATTCAGGTCGTTGACGGTGAATTGATTTGTTCGCATAATCGTGGCATGATGCTGATTTCAAATGACAGGGTTTCAAAAATCTTGGACACAAAAGGATATTGGGGATTGAAAAAAATTGCTGGAGCACCCGAATTAGCGATAGCATCCAATTATGACGGTTTCGCCTTATTTGAAAAAAATCAAAATTCTTGGGAGCATAAAGCGCAGATCGAAGGCTTTAATCTTTCTGCAAGTACTTTCGAAATTGAAGCCAATAATGTATGGTTAAGAAAAGATGACCAAGTTTATCAGCTGAAATTGAGCAACGACAAAAAGAAATTCAATACCATAAAAAGCTATAAAAGCCTGACGAAATCACTGAAAGGAATCACAAGCATCCAAAAACTAAACGGACATCTTTATTTCCAGACAAACAATGAATTCTTTAGATTTTCTTATGATGAAGATTTATTTGTAGAAGATAAAATGTTTACGAATTTATTTAAAAACATTCCAAAAGTAAGTTCCATCAACCAAGACAACCAGCACAATATTTGGTATGTTTTTAATCAATCTTTAGGTCTTCTGACCAAGAAAAGCGATGGAAAATATAGCAATACGGTCGTTCCTTTTTCAAACCTTACAGGAAATTTGGTCTTAAATTATCCTTCCATAAATACGATTGACAAAAACAATATTCTTATCGGATTAACTGATGGATTGGCGCATTATGACGCTCAATCGCTGCAAAGTTTTGCTTCAAAACCAAAAGCTTACATCCGAAGTTTTTCTTCTCCAAAAGATACTTTGATTGTTGGAAATTTAGACCGAAAGCTGGCAATTTCTGTTCCGTATAAATCTAATAATGTGAAATTTACGTTTTCGTCTCCTACGTATGAAAACCTTGAAAACATGGAATTCTCCTATAAATTAGAAGGTTTTGATGACAATTGGAGCAACTGGACGCCAATTACAATAAAGGAATATACGAATTTAAGGGAAGGCGATTATGAGATGCAAGTCAAGGCAAGAAACAGCTACGGAATCCAATCAGAGCCGGCGATTTTACAATTTACCATTTCGCCTCCGTTTTACAGGCATTTCTTGGCGTATATTTCTTATATCGTGCTGATTGCTTTCGCTATTTATTTCATAAGGTTGCGCATCAAGATGAAGATTAGAAAAAACAAGTATTATGAAACGATCGAACAGCGCCGAATTTATCTTGAGAAAGAAGCAAAAATCAGGCAAGAGCAATTTGAATTGGAAAAAGAGATTGAAAGGCTGAAAAATGAGAAGCTTAAAACTAAAATACTTTCAAAAGATAAAGAACTGGTAAACAACTCCTTGCAGGTCGTAAAGAAAAACAAAGTCTTAAACGGAATCATCCATAAACTGAAAGATATTGATGCCGATTTGCTTGATGATTCAACTAAATTTCAGTTTAACAAGTTAAACAAAAGCATTGTCAAGGAAGTAAATGCAGACAAAAGCTGGAAAGATTTAGAAAAGCACATCAAAAATGTGCATTTTGACTTCTTGAAAAGATTGAAAGAAAAATATCCGACGATTTCCCCGCGAGAGCTTGATCTTTCGACTTATTTGCTGATGAACATGTCAACCAAAGAAATTGCAGAAATCATGAATATTTCAAGCGGTGGCGTTGAATTGGCTCGTTATCGATTAAGAAAAAAACTGGAACTCAACAAGAAAGAAAATCTGATCGGATTTTTGATGAGCATATAAAAAAAACGCTGGCTAAGTTGCCAGCATTTTTTTTTAATTGAAATCGTCTTGTTTTTTCTTGCCTCCAAACTTCTCAATTTGGTAAGTCAGCGAAAACATTACATACCTTTTCAAAACCGTATTTTCAATATCTTGGATCGCCGTTGGCGTAATGTTTCTCACGGCGCTTTGGTTTTGGTTCAGCAAATCATAGACTTTCACCTTAAAAAGCAATTTGTCATTCATGAAATTATAACCCAAACTGCTATTCAGCAAGAAGAAATCTTTCTTGAAGCCTCCAGAAATATTAGAATTGTAAGTATATCCAAAATCATTTCCAAAAACGACGTGTTTTGGCCAACGGCTTGTTGTTTGAATCTTGAAATTATGCGTAAAATTAGAAGACCTGTCGATCGTATAATTTGAGAAATTCGACAAATTCCAGTTATAAGAATACGAAGGTTCAATCGTCAGCAATTCGCCATAATCCCATCCAAAATTTACAGCTGGCTCAAAAGAAAATGCTTCTGAGCGATATTCTGCATTGTTTGTAATTCCTTTGCTTATGTTGTAATTACCGCTTACGCCAAAACCAATTCTGAACGTATTTGCCTCTTTTTTGATGCTTTTATTCCAGTTAATTCCAGCATAGCTGTTCATCATGTCATCGATATTTTGATAAGTCGTTCTGCTGATCAAATCAGTAGGATCATATGATCTTGACGCTACAATCTCGCTTTCTATAAAATTTGCGCCTGCGTAAGCATAATATCCAGACTTTGTTGCATAATCATAATTATTGTAATTCATGTATAAATTATGGCTCTTCCCTGGATCTAAATTTGGATTTCCAATGAGTATCGATAACGGATTTGAAAGGTCAGCTACCGGCAAAATTTGTCCTGCGTTTGGCAATCTTACCTCAAAATTATAGTACATGTAAATCGATTTTGATTTCGAAAGATTATAGTTAAACCAGCCATTTGCAGAAGGATAAATATATTTTTTATTTACAGTATTAGTTTCTCCTGTGTATAAAGAGGTGTTTTCAAAATCGATAACTTGCGTTCCCACATAGGCGCCACCGCTATATTTTTTCTTCCTCACATTCAAACCGACACTCGGATTAAATATTTTAGTTCTCGATTCTAAATCATAAGACAGCAAAGAATTTGCATCGCTATATTGCTGATTTCCTGAGTTGTAATTAAATGTAGCTTTGTTTTTTGAATAATCTTTCCATTCGTGGGCAATTCGAACATTGATGCTCAACGAATCCATAAGCGGTTCTAAATAGCCGAATCTTGCGTAATAACTATTCTCTTTCACGTTATTAAATTCGCGCTGATTTCTGATATCATCTGCCAAATCTGGATCTTGAAAGAAATAAGTTTCTGATTTATTGATCAGGTTGGCATCGTTTTCCTTGTTGTTATTATTGAATGTCAATCCAATGCTTCTGCCCTTTTTCTTGAAGGCGCGCATCAAATAAAAATTATTGCTGAAATTAGTCGCAGTTCGGTCATCCACTTTTGAACTGTTGCTTTTATTGATCAAGCCTAAATTATTTGTAGAAGAACTTTCAGAAGATTCTTCTGCAAAAGTGGTATTTTTAGATAGTTTTGGCCTAACGGAAAGCGTTGTTTTTGGGTCTATTTTATACTCAAATTCAAAACTAGCATTGTGTCCGTCGTTTTTAGTTTCAGAATTCCCCGAAGATTCTGTGATAAACGAATTGCTTTCGCCAGTTATAGGATCGGCAGGCAATAAATTTTCTGTACGGCTTCTGTTATTATTTTCGTTTTTTGAATTTGTATAAAAATAGCTTCCGCTTGGCTCAAATTTCTTATTGAACAATTCATCTGCAAAATTAAGCCCGATCATACTTGACTGCGTAATTCCTGTATTTCCACCAAAACTCATGTCGTCAATTCCAAAAGATCCATTGCTGTTGGAATAAAAAGAACGGTTTCGACCGCCTCCCATGGCATCAAAAATCTCATCCATAGAAAATCCAACGGCATTGATATTATTGGAAGCGCCGAGAAAGCTAATCTTCTGCTTGTCTTTAAAATAATTGATCAATCCGCTGGCTTCATAGCGTTCATCAGAACCATAACCGCCGGTAAATTTCCCGAATAATCCTTTATTTTTATCTTCTTGAATGGTAATATTGATACTTTTCTTATCTGAACTTGCACCTTGGCCGGTGAGCTGTTCTTCTTTTGTTTTGGTATCAGAAACTTGAATTTTGTCGATTATTTCAGAAGGAAGGTTTTTGATCGCAACGGCTC
Source organism: Flavobacteriaceae bacterium PS02334 (assembly GCA_029959295.1). GTDB lineage: Bacteria > Bacteroidota > Bacteroidia > Flavobacteriales > Flavobacteriaceae > Flavobacterium. The sequence goes on from JASCOH010000007.1 coordinate 255,987, forward strand.
CATCTTTTCCGAAGAATGACTTTCCGTTAACCAAAATTTCATTAACTTCTTTTCCGTTGACCGTAATTTTACCGTCTTTGCTGATTTCTACTCCCGGCAATTGCTTCAGTAAAGCTTCCACATTTGAATCTGGATTTACTTTAAAGGAAGAAGCATTGAATTCTAAAGTATCATTTTTGATGCGAACTGGAGGCGCTTCACTTTTAATGACGACTTCACCTAAAGTCGTCACAGCGTCTTCCACCAAAACTTCGCCTACATTTAAGTTTGCAGTAAGATTTGGATATTGTTTTTCATAATTCTGGTAGCCCAAAGTAGAAACTTTCAATATAAAAGGCTGTGTTTGTTTTCGAACAACAATCGAAAAGTTACCGCTTTTTTCAGTAATCGAATAATCAATCACAGACGAATCTTTTACAGAAGTCACATAAACTGTTGCGGCTTCAAGCGGAATATTTGCTTCCTTACTTTTGACAATCCCTTTAATTGTAAAGGAATTTTGTGCAGAAGCAACAATTGAAAATAGAATAAAAAATAAGTAGGTAATAATTCTTGGCATTGATTAGGGGATTAAGATTGATGATGTTTTGTAAGAATCAACTGCGAATTAAATAGATTAGTAGCATATAAAATAATTTGTTACAGAATTTTTAACATAAACCACAAAATTGTACAAAATCAAAATTCTCCAATAAAATTTCTTATACAAAAAAGGGAACTGCTTTTGACAATTCCCTTTTTATTTCTTCTATATTTTATTTTTCTCTGATATAAATATCAATCGGAACACCTGAAAAATCCCAATGTTCACGAATTTTATTCTCCAAGAAACGTTTGTAAGCATCTTTCACATATTGTGGCAAGTTCGCAAAAAACACAAACTGTGGCGTTGGAGTTGGTAATTGCATGCAGAATTTAATCTTTACATACTTGCCTTTCAAAGCCGGCGGCGGATATGCTTCAATGATTTTCAACATGTGGTCGTTGAATTTCGAAGTAGCGATTCGTTGCTTTCTGCTTTCATAAACTTTTACCGTTTCTTCCAAAGCTTTCAGCAAACGTTGTTTTGTGATAGCTGACGTAAAAATAATCGGCACGTCGGTAAAAGGCATTAATTCTTTGCGAATTTTCGCTTCGTATTCTTTTGTAGACATGGTATCTTTCTCCACCAAATCCCATTTGTTTACCAAGATTACAACCCCTTTTCTGTTCTTTTCAGCCAGCCAAAAAATATTTTGATCTTGACCTTCAAATCCTCTAGTCGCGTCAATAATCAAGATACAGACGTCAGAATGCTCAATGGCACGAACCGAACGCATTACAGAATAAAATTCTAAATCTTCCTTCACTTTCGCTTTACGACGGATTCCCGCGGTATCGACCAAGTTAAATTCGAATCCGAAACGGTCAAATTTTGTATCGATAGAATCACGAGTTGTTCCCGCAATATCAGTTACAATATATCTGTCTTTACCGATCAAAGCGTTGATAAAACTTGATTTTCCAGCATTTGGACGACCAACTACTGCAAAACGAGGCAATTCTAATTCCTCTTTTGTAGGTTCTGGCTTAACCGGAAATGACTCGATCAAAGCATCAAGCAAATCTCCTGTTCCACTTCCTGAAATACTGGCAAAAGTGAAATATTCACCTAAACCAAGATTATAAAATTCCACCGCGTCTTTTTCACGCATGGCATTATCTACCTTATTAACAGCTAATAAAACTGGTTTGGTCACTTTACGAAGCAATTTTGCAACAGCATCATCCATCGGAGTAATTCCTTCTTCAACGTCAACGACAAAAATGATTACATCGGCTTCATCGATTGCCAATTCTACCTGTTTTCTGATTTCGCCTTCAAAAACGTCATCAGATCCGCGAACATATCCGCCAGTATCAATTACAGAAAACTCTTTTCCGTTCCATTCGCTTTTACCGTAGTTTCTGTCTCGAGTTACACCCGAAACCGAGTCTACAATAGCTTCTCTTCTTTGTATCAGCCTATTGAAAAGGGTTGATTTCCCCACATTAGGTCTTCCTACTATCGCAACAATATTGTTCATAAGTCTTTTTGAAATATTTTGCAAAGGTACAACTTTTGTTCAAGCTTTAAGGTCTAAAGTTTGAAGTTGTTGGATTTACGCTATTTTGATAACTTTTGTTTAACTAGAATTTAGCTTTTCTTTAAAAAATAAAAATACCGATTTGCAGTTTTATACGTATATAAATCATATGAAAATGAACAGCGAGAAAAACATGAAATTGAGACTGCGATTTGAAAGATTTTCTTCAAAAACTGCTGAAGAAATTAAAGCGGGTTTTGAGCACGTAAGGCAATCAGAATCTGATAATTTTAAACTGAATAATGCCGGAAACCACATTTGGCTGGGCATCGGAATGTTGCGCCGTGAATTCTGGTCGCCGACTTTGCACATTGAGCTTGACAAATATGAAGACGGAAGAACGCATGTCAAAGGCACTTTTGGTCCAGACCCGATTTTGTGGTTCGTCTTTTTAGGACTTCACTGCATTGTCGCCGCATTATTTATCATTTTCGGGATAATCGCATATTCGAAATGGATGCTGGAACAATCGCCAAGATTTGATATAATCGTAATGTTTGTGTTGGTAAACATATGGTTTTTGCTATATTTTATGGCAAGATATAACAGAAAAAAAGGAGCCCGCCAAATGGACGAACTCCTTAATTTATCAGAACAATTGATTTAATTTTTACCGCAGATTAGTAGATTTTATCCAAAAAACACCTCATTAATAAAGTAATTTACGGCTTCTTTGTCATTCTGACGAAGGAGGAATCTCAACAATTTGCTCGGCTTATGGCGATTCCTCCTTCGTCGGAATGACAAGTTTGGAAAAATCTAAAATCAATTATTTATTATTATAACCAAATCTTTTCAATTGAAAAGCGCTATTCCTCCAGTCCTTATTGACCTTAACGTATAATTCAATATGGATTTGTTTCCCGAAGAATTTTTCTAAATCTTCACGAGCCTGCATGCCCACTTTTTTCAAAGCGCCGCCTTTGTGACCGATGATGATTCCTTTTTGAGTATCTCTTTCGACCATGATTATGGAGCGAATTCGGATGATATTCTCATCTTCCAAGAATTCTTCTGTCTCGATTTCTACCGAATACGGAATTTCTTTTTCGTAGTTGATCAAGATTTTCTCACGAATAGTTTCATTTACAAAGAAACGTTCCGGCTTGTCAGTCAAAGTATCTTTTGGGTAATAGGCTGGAGATTCTGGCAGAAGGTCAATGATTCTTCCAAAAACTTCTTTCACGTTAAAATTCTCTAAGGCAGATATCGGATGAATTTCAGCATTCGGAACTTTCTCTTTCCAAAGTGCAATCTGCTCTTCCAAAACATCCTGGTTCGACTTGTCAATTTTATTCAAAAGCAACAATACCGGAATTTTAGCGTGAACGATTTTATTGAAAAAAGCTTCATCTTTTAATTCCTTTTCGCCGATTTCCACCATATAAATCAAAATATCGGCATCTTCAAAGGCAGATTTCACAAAATCCATCATCGAAGATTGCAATTCATAGGCTGGCTTGATGATTCCTGGCGTATCTGAAAGAATCACCTGAAAATCTTCACCATTTACAATTCCAAGAATTCTGTGGCGCGTTGTTTGTGCCTTAGACGTGATAATTGACAAACGTTCGCCGACAAACGCATTCATCAAGGTTGATTTTCCAACATTTGGATTACCGATAATATTTACAAAACCTGCTTTATGTGACATTCTAAAATAATTTATTCTGCAAAGGTAGTCATATCAGTCCAATAGAGAAAATAAAACATTTTTCATTAAAAAGCTTGTTTTTTAAGATATTCGTCGTAAATTTGCACCCGAAACATCGCGGGATAGAGCAGTAGGTAGCTCGTCGGGCTCATAACCCGAAGGTCACAGGTTCGAGTCCTGTTCCCGCTACTAAGTTTACTGATTCAGTAAAAACAATATATATTTAGATTACAAACGCACATCGCGGGATAGAGCAGTAGGTAGCTCGTCGGGCTCATAACCCGAAGGTCACAGGTTCGAGTCCTGTTCCCGCTACTAATTGGGACAAAGAAGAAAATTTCTTCTTTGTCCCTTTTTTATTTAGCCCTATCAGCCTGTTAATACTGTAGATGAGATGCACTACTTCGTTTACTCTAGCGGTTCGAAATCCGTTTTCTGAGATCGTAAAATTCTCAGGAAAAATCGAACCTAATAAATCTCTCGATTCAATCCAGTTCCCGTTTTCATAATATTCATTAAGCTTCATGAGGTTCTCCACTCCCGTTTTTAAAAGCTCTTGAATATCTTTATTCTCGTCATCAATGCCAGATAATTTAAGTTCAAGCCTTCTTACCATCTCTCCGTAATCTGATTTCATATCTCGGTAGTCCGAAGCATCTATCTGCTTTGTTGCAAGAAGATCCCTTGCATTTGAGATTCTGGTTTCATAATCTTTGATCTGGCTTATTATTTTAGTTTTTTCTTCCAAGACATCCTTAATCTGTTCTTTATAACAGTCGCCTATGACATTGGCATAAATATTTTTGATTTCAGGAATAGGCACATATTTTTTCAGGTTTTGTATAAATATCTCATTGGCTGTTTCCGAATTTATCCTGTATCTGCACCCTGCACTGCAGTGATAATAAGGATAATATTTATGTCGTCCTTTAGATATGCTTCCTGTCAATATTTTTCCGCAGTCGGGACAGATAAAAAATCCTCTGAGCGGAAAAGGTTTCGCAGAAAGTGCCTTCGGAAGATATTTACGGGATCTCCCGTCCAGTACATCCTGAACTTTATAAAAAAGTGATTCCGAGATTAATGCTTCATGCTGTCCTCTCACTAAAGTACGCTCTTCATCCTTATATTTTGGAACTTCGATCTTACCACAGTAAAGAGGATTGCGGATCGCTCTCCAGAAATGATTTTTACCTGCTTTAAGCCCCTTTTCCTTTGCCATGTGAAGCACCTGTTCCGTGTTAAAAATTCCTTTGGAAAGTTCTTCAAAAGACCATTTTAAAATAGAGGCTTCTGGCTGATCAAATGCAATATATTTTGTACCGTCCTCTTTTACCCTGTTAATGTATCCAATTGGAGCAATCCCCATATACCTTCCTTCTTTTCTAGCTCTTCTCATGCCGTGAAAGGTATTCAGGGCTCTACGGTCATTCTCTACCTCGGGAGCAGCCAGATAAAAAGCCAGCATCATTTTATTCTCTGGTATTGAAAGATCTAAAGGTTGTTCTATCGCCTGAGGCTCGACTCCCAGTTTTCTCAGTGTGCTGATCATCTGATATGCATCTCCCGCATTTCTGCTGAACCTGTCCCATTTGGTAAACAGCATAAGATCGGTTTTATTCTTATGCTTCTTTAGATCTGCCAGCAGTTTCTTCCATTGCGGACGGTTGAATGTCTTTGCCGAATGGTCTTCATAAATTACGTGTCTCACTTCAACTGCATTTATATCACAATATTTGCGAAGCATTTCTTCCTGATTTCTCTGTGAGTAGCCCCTGTCTGCCTGTTCATCGGTACTCACTCTCACGTATAGGTCTGCTATTTTTCTCATCTTTTTTCTTTAAATAGTTTGAAACTGCCATGTTTGCCAGTTTTCTTAAAAATTCTAAAATCATTCCCGCCTGTTCCAGCGTTACTTCCACTCCTTCATCTTTCAGCATTTTTCTTGTCTTTTCTGCCGTCATTTTTCCTCTTTCTTCTCTTCCATCCTTCTCCATTTGAAATTCCTCTTCATTAAAAAAAGACCGAGCCTCGGTCTTTTTTGTTCCACAATCATTCATCGCTATAAAGTTAAAACACTTTTCTCTTTTTATCCTGCGCAAAATTTGGGTAGGATAACACAAATATAAAACCTAACCAACTAAGGATCATAAGTAAAATTTACTTATTATCACTCAATCCAATTTTTGATTCTGACAAAGATAAAATGCTTTTCTCTCAATCTCATGGACATAATATGTTCATGAAAACGGTATTGGAATCATTGATAAGCCCTGTGTTCATTTATCTTCCCTCTGCTTATTGAGCATTCTGTATATTTCATCCAGAACCTCAATTTCTGCACTTGGAATCAGCTGAAGGGCAAGTTCCAGAACAGAACCTATGTATATTTCTCTGTTATCCAGCTCGTCTGAATAAATGATATGCAGGCACATTCGGATGAGATTCACTCCCAGACACGTCATATCCGTGTATCCGTAAAATCTTATCTCTCGTATTGATTCCCCTTTCTTGTCCTGAGCAGGTTTCAGAAGCTTGAAATGAAACGATGCAAAATCCTTAAATTCATCCAGTGTTTTTATTTTGTCAGTTTCCATAATTTTAAAATATTAAATCTTAATCTGTGCTATTCTGTTTCTTCTTTACTTTCTGAAAACAGATCAGTAATCTCATTTAAAAATTCTAATTCGTCAACTGGAAAAAGCTGAAGTGCAATCCCCAGTATAAGCCCAACATCAATGTATTGATTTTTAATCGTGGGCGGAACTTCTGCGCTGTCATGATCTAAAGCAATAATACAGAGCTTCATCAGGTTTCTGATCACAGAACCGAGTTCGCAATAGCCATAAACCCTGATCTCTGCATTATACATCCCCCTTTTATCCTCTGCTTTTTTCAGGGCATTAAGCAGTTTTCCGCTTAACACCCTGATGTCTTCCAGTTTTTTGATTTTATCGGTTTCCATAACTTCTGTTTTTATGCTGATAAAGCTTCCTGCTGATGAATTCCCTCAAGCCTCTCCAGTTCCTTCTGGATCATAACTTCTGCCTCTTTCATAAAATCACGGCATCGGCCTTCCATCATTCCATAATACAGATAATCAAAACTGTTGCTTCTGCTGAATCGAAGCGTGTTTGGATTTTTTTTCAGAAGCTTGAACATATTTTTTTCATCGCTGCTGTTTCGGGGAAAATATTCAGAAGTCAAGCTTGTGAAGTATTCGCACAGCTCAAATAAGTAGCCCAGTGAGAAATGATTCGGGGTATATCCCAGAAATACCCTTATAAGGGAAAGGCAGGTCTGTTCCACTATCTGGTGGAGAGAACACATTCTGACTTCATAGGAAAAATACTGGTCGTTATTATAGATAAGATCCCAGATCGATTCAGTAACATTTCTTCTGTCTCCTGCGTATGCTGAAGTGCTTTTCACATATCTCTTTTCTGGATTTTTTGCCCAGATTATCGGCGATCTGTATGCATCTATATGAATTCTTTGGGCTTTCTTAAAAATGTTCCAGAAGAAATACTGCTGGTCTCCGTATAATTTCACGATGTTTCTCAGGCGGTGCATGAGGATGGTTACCGTTATCTGGCCTCTTGATATGCTCTTTATCTTATCGGTAAGGTCATTGCCGATATTATCCTCGAACTCTTCGGCTATGATCAGCAGATAAAGATGGACATGCTTTTCTTTCTGGACGGGCTTGTGAAAAGGCTCATTAAAAGTATAACTGCTTTTCTTCTGTGCAAAACAGTAGATACCTATTGGATCGATGTTCTGCGAAATAACTCGATAAATTAAATCGGATGCGGTGTTTTGAATTGCTTTCATAATTTTACTCATTTTAATTAATACTTGTCTGAAAAATTGTATTTTTGTTTAACACACAGGCAAGTAAGCAATTACTTGTACGGTACGGTATCAAATTTTACCGTACCGTACATGAGATTTTTTGTATCATACATGAATCCCGTTTTTTTATTCTTAATTATTATCTTTGAGCTATGAGTACATTAACAAAACCAAACCACATGGGTCGCAAAATCAGCCGTATCCGTGAACTGAAAGACATGAAGCAGGAAGCACTCGCGCAGGCTATGGGAACAAACCAGCAGACTGTTTCGATATTAGAAAATAGTGAAGAAATAGATGATGAAAAATTAAAAGAAGTGGCAAAAGCCTTAGGAATTAGCGTGGAAGCAATTAAAAATTTTTCTGATGAAGGTGTAATTAATTATTTCAACACTTTTAATGAAGCCGTTGCAAATAATAATTTTGGGCGACAAGATACGATTAACTTTAATCCCATCGATAAGGTTGTTGAGCTTTATGAACGATTAGTTCAAGCAGAAAAAGACAAGGTTGAATATTTGGAAAAGTTATTAAAAGCTAAATAAGTTTTTATAAAAGATATATATTAATTCATTAAAGAGACCTTTGAGTCTCTTTTTTTTATTTCTTAATTCTCATTTCTGATACTCTAAATTTTTGTCTAAATGTTTAATATATTAGCGTGTGAAACCAATACAAAACAATTTATGTTAAATAATAGCATCTTTTTTGTTGATAGAATTGAAGAAAAGGCAGTATGCAATTCCAAAATGTATTATCTCACAGGGAGTTCATTTTCACTTCCAACTGACTTCAAAAGGGTACATAATGAAAATCATAATTTAAAAATTTGTACGAATTGCAAAAAAAATCATAAAGACGTTTTAAAAGGACTTCAAAGTCGATTGTCTAATTTTCCTTACTGCTGTGATTATCACAAAAGATTGGCCAACGAAAAATGGTTTAATAAAAATGATTTCAATAATGTTGCAACACTCTCCGCCGATAAAATTTATTTTACTTGGGATTTTATAAAAAAATTTATTGACGAAATAAACTGGGAGGATGAAATTACTGATTATCTAAGTCATGTAATTGCCACATTTGGAAGTTTCCCAGTTGATCATGGAGAACCATTATTTTTAGGTTCGTACTTAAACAGTATAAAATCATTAGTGAGTGGATTAGACGACAAAAAATATAAAAAGAAAAAAGATGCAATTAGTGACTATATAGACCGTTATTACATAACAGAATTAGGAAAAAAACAAAATACCGATTTTAATGTTCTTTTGTCTATATATCATAAATGGTTTAAAACATTCCCTTTTGAAATAAGTGTTTTTAAAGATTTAAAGGAAAAATTTTCGAGAACTCTGCCAATTATAGAAAAGACTAGATTTAATAAATATTCTGGAACAGCTATTCTTTACCCTACCACCAAGAATAATCTTATAAATTCATTATGTAATATTACAAATCAAATTGTTACTGAGATAAACTCTTTGAAGCTTTATGAACAGGGAAAATTAGATGAATTAGAAAATTATAAATTAGAAATAGTTCTCCAAAAAAGAAAACTTAAATTGAAGGAGGGATATCGAAGTGATATTAAAGAACCAAATAGCCGATACAGAAAAATATTAAAAAACTGGTTTTCTGATGAAATTGATTTCATCAAAGAGATAGAGCCGACTTTGAAAGCAATTGCTGATAAAAAAAGTAATTTATATTTAGATATACTATATGCATGCAGTAAAATGCAGGAAAATAAGATTTTCTGGAAAGCAGATGAAAACACAAGAACTAAACAAATTTTAGATCTTTTAGAAATAAGATACCCTACTAAAGATCAAACTCAAATGGGTATATCAGCAACTGGAATTAAATCTGGATCGATTGATGGTATTATCTTAGATAATAATAGAATACAAATTATTATTGAAGCATTAAATCTAAAATATCTAAATAAAAGTTATATACAAAATCATATCAGCAAACTTGAAAAAAATTATGACAGCAAAGGTCTAAAAACCAAATTTCTAATTTCATATTGTGAAATTGCAGATAACAGCTTTCAAGACTTTTATGAAAAATATATTTCTTTTATAAATAATGAGGTACAATTCGAAAACCTTAAAGAAGTCTCTGAAAGCTTAGAACCAAATTATACAGATCAACGAATTTTAAAAACTGTGCATATCCGAGAAAAGATGAGTGTTACCATTTATCATATTCTATTAAAAATGTAGTATCTCAAACCTACTTAAAAAAAACAATTACTATTGGTTTAGATAAAAAAACAAAAAAAGCAAAGCAAAGTATTGGACACAGCCAGAGAAGTGCGCATAACATTTTTCTTCGTCCCTCAAAAAATGCCCTTCGGGACTTATAGCACTTCAACTGTCTGACTGCCCAATTGAAGACTGCTTTCTTTTTTTCCTTTTTCTTTTTTTAAGCACTTATCCATTGTAACATCCTATAGCTATCATGACCATATTTTGCGCATGATACATTCAAAAATTTTATTTAATTTAGAAGCCTGCTTTTAAAAATCTCCAAAGATTGCCACGTTCCTGCAATCAGCAAGATGTACGGTTGTCTGACAACCGCCTATCTTGCCACCTATTGCCTCGGAACTCGGCGGTGGAGAAACTTAAAAGAAAAGAGTTGGAAACAATGAAAAGGAAAAATGATGGAAAGAGAAAATTCAAACAGATCACGCAGAATTACCCTGCGCCTGACAGAGAAAGAGTATGCAAAAATTGAAAGCCTGTTCAAGGCAAGCACCTGCAGAAAAATGAGCGACTACGTTCGAAAAAGTTTATTCAGTAAACCAATTACAACCACTTACCGCAACCAGTCGTTAGATGATTTAATGGAAGAAACCGTTGTGCTATCTTCAGAACTTCGTTCAATTGGAAACAACATCAACCAGATTGCCAGAAAAATAAATACGCTGAAAATGATTCCTGAGTTTAAGACACAGCTGTTTTTATTTGATCTGGAAAGAAAAGCACTTTCCAATAAATTAGAAGCAATAAGCAGTCATACACAGAAAATATCGGAGCAATGGTTGCAGTGATTAAAACCAGCCGTTCGATAAACAGCATTCTGAACTATAACGAAAATAAAGTCAAAGAAGGAGTGGCTGAGTGTATCAGTGCCGTGAACTATCCTCTAGAATTAGAAAAATTAAGCTTTACCCAGAAGTTAAACCGTTTTTTAAAACTGTCTTCATTGAATGAGAATGCAAAACGGAACAGCGTTCATATATCGCTTAATTTTGACCCATCAGAAAATCATTCTAAAGAAAAACTGATTGAAATTGCAGACACTTATATGGAGAAAATAGGTTTTGGGAAACAGCCGTATTTGGTATATCAACACCATGATGCGGGACATCCTCATCTGCATTTGGTCACAAACAACATTCAGAGAGACGGGAAAAGAATTGATCTGCATCTGATAGGTCTTAAAAAATCAGAACCTGCAAGAAAAGAAATTGAAGATATATTTGGGCTGATAAAAGCAGAGGGAAGAAAACATAAAGAAGTTTTCACTTTAAAACCGATAAGTGTTGGCAGAGTCGAATACGGAAAAGCAGAGTCCAAAAAAGCTATCAATTCAGTTTTAAATAAGGTTCTGTTTGACTATAAATATTCAAGCCTGCCCGAACTCAATACCGTTTTAAACCTTTATAATGTTCATGCTGACAGAGGAAGTGAGGAATCGAGAGTTTTTAAAAACAATGGACTGCTTTACAAGATACTTGACCAGAATTCAAAACCGATAGGCGTGCCTATAAAAGCTAGCGAATTCTACAGCAGACCTACACTGAAATTTCTGGAAGGAAAATTTAAGTCTAATGAAGCACAGAAAGAATCCTCTAAAAAACATTTAAAAAATGCCATAAAACTAGCTTTCCAACGTGAAAATATAATTTCTCCCGAAAAATTATCCAAAGTATTGGAACGAGAAAGCATTCATACAATATTAAGAAAAAGCAATGAAGGACAGCTTTTCGGAATAACTTATGTTGACCATAAAACCCAATCCGTTTTTAACGGAAGCAGTTTGGGAAAAGAATTCAGTGCAAAAGGAATTCAGGAAAATTGTGCAATAAACATTCTTGCACTTGAGAGAAAATACCAAAATTCTACTTCAACAAATCCAGAGAACTTAGAACATCTTGAATTAAGAGAATGTGTAAAAGAAAATCTTGCAGACATCCTGCTTCGTGCGGAAAAAATAAATGACTATGTTTCGAAACAATTTAAACAAAAAAAGAAAAAGAGACTTTTTAAAGGTATATAGAAAATGTTAAGGGTGCAAAATTGCATCCTTAACTTTTTCTCCTATTTCGGTTACTCTATCCATGTTGGATTGGTTACTTATCTTTCCATCTTATTACTTCTAAGATTGCTAAAACAAGGGCAATGAAAATACTAACTCGAGCAAACCATTTCGTGTACGGATATTCTTTTAGCATTTTTCGTGCTAAGTCTAAGTCAAGTTTTGACTTTTCAAATTCAATCCTTTCTTTCTCGGCAATATATTTATGCTCTTCAATTATTTGCTTTAAAAATTCTTCTCCTTTTTCAGTTATTGAATATATCGAATCTCGATTATCATCTTCAACTATCAAACTATTCCTTTCTAAAAGATCAATGTTTTGTATAAAAACAGTTCGATCAAAATATTTTTCAATTTCTCTATTTATATCTTGGTCTCTTAAATTGACAATATTTTGTTTAAAAAAAATAAGATAGTTTTTAATTTCGTTATTGTTCATACTTTTTTTGTTTCGGTTGACTTAACTGAGGCATAACGTTCTGGTACTATAGCGAGTTTGGGACTAAATTCAGCCAATTCTTCGGATCTCCCAAATTTTCCAAAAATAAACCAACTTCAAATTAAGCCTAATACCCAAATTGCTCGCAACGTGTGTTGGCCGATGTTATTTTATTTCGACATTTAGATAGTCAAATTCCAGTTTTAAATTATCCTTTAGAAATTCTATATACTCTTTATCGTTTTCTGTTGGTGCATATTGACCTACGACAATATGCTTTTTAACTCTTTTATCATTATCATTAAATGAATATAATAAAATTTGTCCTAATGCATCCTTAATACATTGAGATGCATATGGTGCTGATTTTACCTCATAAAATGATATGTAATTTGGTTGAAGTAATTTAATATCTACATAGTTTTCTTCAAGAATTACATTATCTTGACCATATTCTTCTATCAATAATTTTTCAAGTGCTTCTTGAATTTTATTGTGTTTTTGTTCTGCAATGAATGAACGAGTAATCGTTCTTACTTGTGGTTGTGTATTTCTTTGAGTAGTTGCTTTTCTCGTCGTTCTTAACTTTTTGCGACTTGTCGTTCCAGCAACTTCTTTTACGTTTTTAATTTCTCCAAATTCTTTATATAGTTGCCACATAAACTCATAAACATTCAAGTTTGCAGGTTTATTCAAAATCATTAAATTTTGAATCTCTGAAATTTTTGTCAATCTTGATGTTTGTAATCCAAAATGTTTTGCAATTTTAAATAAAACAGTTTTTTTGTAAATTGGAATTAATCTCTCATTTGAATATAAAAATGCAACTTTCCATTTGAACAAGTCTGGTAATTGAATATTGTCTATTAAGTCAAATCTTCCAATTTCAGAAAAATGTATTATTTTAATTATGTCTTTTTTGGCATCTTCAAATGCTACATTTCGATTGTCGCCATATGCTAGTAACCAAGAATATTTATCATCATTCTTGTAGTTTTTAGGTTTTTTGTTTGAATCATTTCTTTCATAAATACCAAATTTTATAGAAGTCAGACCTTTTATACTTCCAAGCATTCTTGTTTTAGTTTCAACCCATTGACAAAATGTATCTTTATTTCCAATTCCAACATATTGTTGCAAAGTCATATGGTTGACATTTTCAATTGTCCATCTATTTAAAAATTGGTCAAGTATTTCTTTTAGTTCGTCAATTGTCATAATTTAATAGTCTTTTTCTCTGATTCTGTTTGATAACATCTGCCAACGTTTTGGGTGTTACAGCGGGTTTGGGAGTAAATTAGGCCATTTCTTAGGATTTACCGCCCAAGCGTTAGCGAACAGGGAAAGCAAATCATCCCAAATACAAAACCATCTTTCCCTTAAGCCAATTGCCCAAATTCGTTGTAGCTGTTAGACACAGTTTATTTTATAATCTGTAAACATTTTTTTAATCGTCTTTGATTGTCTTTATAAAGTTGATGAAAAATTATAAATTGTTTTTGATATGAAGTCAGGGTGTTTTCAATTTCCATATATTCTAAATGACAATTTAATAATAGATTAGAAGATTCTAAAGTGATTCCTAAATCAGAGTTCTTCCGATTAAGCTCAAGCATAGGGGCAATTAAATTATTGTAAGAGTAATAATAAAATGTTCGTATTTCTCCTAAATCTCCCCAATTTACCCATATCTGATCTTGCGCGTTTAAATATTCAACAAATTTAATTTCGCTTTTATCGTGTGAAAAATCATTATACTGATGCATTAATTTGTCGTTGAATTTTCGATAATCTTCTAAGTGTGAATTATATTGTTTAAGATGTAAATTGAAAGTTGAACTTAAATTAACGAGGCTAGTTTGGATTTGTTCTTCAAAATATTTTTGTTGTCGTAAAACTGCCCAAATTTTATGAAAAGCTTTATGCTTAATTTTTTTGTTGCAAAAACTCCAAAAGAATTTTTTTCTAAATGAATAATAAATTTCCTTAAAATCAATTTCAAAAATTGTATCTAAGTAGCTTATAGAAGTTTGTTTGATTATAAAATTATCTTCATTTTTCACTGAAACTTGAGGGTAGAATTCAGCAATACTTTTTTCTTTAGTTTTTAGATCTTTATAAACTTCGTTAATTATTAAATTAAAAGTATTTCGGTTTATTTTTCTATCGTTGAATTCTCTTATTTTTAAAAAAATGTAATTTATAATACCGCCTGTAATGAATACAATCAATGAGATCATTGTAGGAACAGAAACTTCATTTTTAATTCCGAAAAATTTATTTATCCAATCTATCATTTCTTATTAATTACGTCTGTTTGTAAATTGTGCATAACGTCCTGTAACTATAGTGGGGTTGGGACTAAATTATCCCCATTCTTAGGATTTACTAAATCATCCAAATACAAAAACAATTTTCCATTAAGCCTACTGCCACATCCGTTGCAGTAGCTATTAGTTGCTGTTTTTAATTATTAGGAATTCGTTAAATTCGTCTATGCAATAATTACTTATTGAATATAAGTCAAATTGGATTTCAGAATTGTTCGATATTTCATTGTAAATTATAACACCAAAATCTTCAATATTTTTAAGTGTTGTTTTAATTATTTTATTTAAATACTTTTCTACATTGTAATCAATATCATTAGATTTTAAAATATTGGGAAGTAGATTGTCATTACTGTTAGTTTCTTTAATTGGAACTCTCATAAATAAAACACCTGCCTTTCTAGTTAATAAAAAGTCCTTTCCTTTATGAATTATATTATCTCTTATTTGTTTAATATCGTTTAAGTCACCTTCAATATTATTAAGTACCCAAATTATATTTTTTGGTAATTTATCTTGATTATTCTCGTTTTTTGCAAACGTTATTAAACTATTTATAGAGTCTTTTTGGGGATATTGTTTTAGTTCTTTATCAGACAAAGCAATTTTAACAAAATGATACAAAAAATCATATAAGCTTCTCAAATTAGTAAATAGATTTTCTAAAATTACAGAAATATAAAGATTTGATTTATGTCCGTTGATATTAACTTTTTCGTTAATTTCTTTGAATAAGCAATAATTAATTGGAAGATTATGTAAATCATCTGTAAATCCATTCATTGCCGATTTAATTTTTCCAAACTCTCTTGCTTTTTCAGAAGATATATCGACTTTTAAGTTTCCATTGTTTTCGTAATTTGAATAAAACCAAGAGTTGACAACAGAAAACAGAACAGACGAAAATAATTCTTCTCCAACATAAAAACTTCCTGAATGTGTTAGAATTGTACCTTTTATAATTAGTCTGTTTTTCATATTCTGCTTTAAAATAGCTATTGAAATTTATCAGAGATTATTTATTATCAAATATATAATAATAAGCTTAGACCTCATCAAGGAGGCTTTTAATTTGTTGGGTACTTTTCATACTAATGCAAGTGTAAATTTCAATGATATTAATATAGAGTATAGGTTATTAGGAATAGCATATCTCTTGGTATTGTCACAATAAAATTGAAAATCTATTAAAGAGATTCTTACCCTACTAAGTATTTATATATCAAGATATTCCTTTATCAAATCAATTTTTTGCTCAATTTGTTTTTCTGCTTCGGAAGGCTTTAATTCATTTGGTTTAAATCCTTTTATATCCTTATGACAGCTACTACAATATTCTCCTATTTCATTTCTTTTAGAACAATCACAACTCCAAACTTCTTTTTCTTTCGATGACAACATCTGCTTTTTAAATGTTTTTGTCCCTCTTTCAAAAAAATTATTTTTGATATACTCTAGTATAGTATCTAAATCTTTCTTGTCTTTTTCATCATAAAATGGTTTATCATAGGTAGCCATTTTTAGTGCTATCTTTTGTACATTAAAATTATCATCATTCAATAGTTTTATTATTTCGTCATAATTGAATAAATTTAAATCCTTTATAACTATTGATAGATATTCAGATATTGAAGTATTTTCGGCTCTTTTAATATAATCATATAAAAGTCTTATTTTTTGATCTTCTTTCAAAACATCAACATAGTTAATAAATCTTTTATTAAAAGAATTATAAACCTCTCCGTAATTTTGAGGCGTTGTGATTATATCTGAATATCGTTTAAGTATATTGGGAAAAACTTCTTCTATTTGATTTTCTATTACGAAGTTCCAAAAATCTTCATCTGCTGTCAAAATTCCTGATTGAGCATCTCTAATTAACTCCTTCTTTTTACGTAAAATATTTATTTTTTCAATACTTACAATTTCAACCTTGTCATCTCGATCCAAAAGGGAATTAATCGCATTCTCTTTTTCGATAATAACTGCAGTACCAATGGCTGTAATCATAAACATAGATTTTCCTTTACCTGAAATTTCGTCTAGATCAATACTTAATCCAATGATACAATTTCCACCTATTTCGTGTGTTGCAAGTTTTATTTTTTCTATTGCTTCATTATATATTGAAGATAATTGCTTTTGATATGCATTAGATCGACCTCCAAAAACATCAGTTAGCCCTCCCATAAAATCACTAAAGAAATTAGTTCCAGCAACAACATGCGCGGTTACAGGTTTGAGAGGCTTTTTAATTTTTAATCCTTCTATCGAAGAAGTTGTCAACACTAAAACATCTTTTGGATTTACCATATCTTTTTTTTTGTTTTTTAATGAAATACTTACACTTTGCTTACAGATCAAAAAATATCAAAGCACTTGTTTGATTATTAGAATTATTACTGAGTTTCTTACTCGTCAATCTTAATAACTTCCTCATCTTCCAATAAGTCTACATGATAAATTGGTGAATCACTAAATTTTATGATAAATTTATTTTTATTACTTACCTCTGGAACGAAATAGACATAAAATGTGCTGACTGTGAATCCTCCAAAACTATTGGTCGCTTCAACTTCAGTTGAAACAACTTTTATACCTGTCTTTTTAAATTTACTATGTACGAATTCCTCATATTCATGAATATAAATTTCATTAAATCTAGCAGTATTTGGATTTTTTAAATTCAATTTGATTTCTTCAATTGCCTTATCGTAAAAGTATGGAACTTCGTTCAGATTAATATCACAACTAAATATGATCTTTTTGCTGGAGAATTTTTGAACTTTGTAAACTATTGATTTGATGCTGTCTCTCTTGACGGCATTAAAATTAACCTTTTCAAAAATATTCTTTTCGAGAACACTTTGCATTACTAGCTTCTTATTTTCTATCTTAAACCAAACTGTATCAAGCTTTTCTTTATCTATAATATATGCTCCATTTTTATTTTTGGAATATTTTATAAAGTTCCAACCACACGTTTTTAAACTATCTGCATTTAAGGCAATGGTACTATCATTTAAAAATATAATGTTAACATCGTATTTCTTTTTTGGGTCAATCATTTTATATAACTGCCCATCAGAAAAAGAATCTTTTTCACTACATGAATGTAAAAGGGTCGATAGTAAAATTGCTAAAATAATTTGTTTCATAATTATTAGTTTTTGCTCTAAATTCGAATTGAAAGCTTTTTTATTTATAGTATTAGTTTTTATTTGTTGATAATATCATTGAATACCTCATTCAACTTTTCAAATTTCAAAACATTAAATTGTTTGCTTGGAACCCATATTCCATTTTGATTTTGGTACAAAATTGAAAACTTATTAGTATCTAGATATTTCTTTAAAATTAACAAAGCTTTCTCTCTACTAACTTCTACAGTTTTTCTATAATTATCATAATACTTTTTAGGATTATCATTTGAGTTAGGAACAGATGTAATCGTTAGTGAATCAATTTTAGTCTGTGTAAATGCTTGAAAAGCCACATATACAATATCGCGTTTAACCTGCTCTTCAATTATATTTTTCAAATCACCTTCAAAAATTGGTTTAGAGACTTGGACATGCAATTTACTTTCATCCAATGAAATGAATTTTAATGTTCCTATTTCTTCACTAAAATCGTACGAAGCTTCAAACATTTCTTTGATAGTTTTATATTTCGGTAGTGAATTGTCATTTTCACTATTCTCTTTTGATGGTTCAAAATTTTCGACAGAAATACTGTCAGTTGTAATATTATTCACTTGATTATCTCTATCGGATTTACAACTCATAAATGCAAGTATTGACAGAATACATATCGTTGATTTCATTGTATTCATATATATTTTTTTTAAAAATATTAATAAACCTCAATTCTGATTTTAACAGATTGAGGTTTTATGTTCATCTAAATTGGTGACTAAAACTAAATAGCATTGCAAATATTTACTTAATCTTTAGGCTTATGCTTGTGAGGTTTCAAATCAGGATGCTTATCCTTGTTTGGAGGATTGACACGAGGTCTTTTATCTGGTGTCCCATCTTCTTTTTTCGGTTTTGGACCAGGCTTAATTGCTTGAATTTCATTCATAATAATTTTCTTTTAATTAAATAACAGCTTTTGTTTCTCACTAACAAATAACATTAAAAAAATTATTACTGTATTACGGAAATCCGTAACAAGCAACAAGATAGCATCTTTACTACATAAATATTTTGTTCCAGAATTTTTCATTAAAATTTTCCAAACTCTCTCTTGCTTTAATGATTAATTCCTGATCTGATTTAACATCCTCCTTCTCAAATCTCATATAATCATAAAATACTCCGTTTCTTTTTGCTTTAGTTTTAACTTGTATGTATTTCTCATTTATTGTTGCACCATAATTTGCATGAGCATAAATATTTCGAACTGTGCCAGCGTCTCGAAGTTTTTTCTCTAAAATTTCCATTTCAGCGATAAGTTCTTCAAAACGATTGTCATTGTAAATTAACATTCCATAATGTCGAATAATAAATGAGACTTTAGCACTGAAATTCATTTCACTAATTAACAAATGATTTATTTCACTTCTTCTTTCCTGAGGGTCTAATGCTTTATCTACTGCAGAATTCACTGCTCCTTCTAACGCATTAAATAGCATAATTATCCAGCCAATATCATGCAATCGTTGAATAAAAATATCAGTTGCCTCATCATCGGAAATTACTGATTCTGTTTCGATTTCAAATATTTCTGTTAGTTGAAAATCTGATTCAAGTTTTCGATTTCTCATTTGATTTTATATTTTTAATATTCATATTTACAATTACATTTTAAAATCTATTAATCCAGTTGCCAAATTAATTACATCTCAAAGATTGCAATATTAGTGCGCAGTCTTTTTGCGTCGTTAAAAAATTTTCACTTTTAAAAAGCTAAAGACATTACTAATCCAAAAATTATAATATATATTCGGTTTATGGGTGGTCAAATTTTATGGATATTAAATATTATTATTCTGCAGGAAGATAAAATGCATAAAAAACTGTAATTATACATGAAGAGCAAGTGCCACAATTAAATTTAATAATGCAGAAATAAAAAGACAATGTTAAACTGAAAATTTTAAAATATCCAATCACTAAATTCCTGTAAACATAAATTGTTCTGATTAAAAGTACTCATGTTTACAATTATTAACGGTCCTCTCCAAACCATTCTGAAGTGTCTATACCATAGTCATCAATATCATAATGACCTAAAGGAAAATCTTCTGAAATCTCATATCTAATACTCGTTTCGAAAGGAAAACTTTGTTCAATATCGTGACCATCTCCCTCTCTTCTTTCGTGGTTTGATCCATATAGTAAAGTTACACTTATAATGCCTGTGATAAAAACAATTATTTCACAATCAGTTATTTGTAAAACATTATAATCAGTAACCTCGCAGTCATCGAGTGAATAATGGGGTGCTAAACTATCTATATTTTCAAAATATTCACTAACAATAGAAACAACCATATGCTCTTCAATATGCTCATCTAAAAAACTCTTCAGTTTGCCCCTATATTCATCAATTGTTTCAACAAAAATTTTAAAAGCATTTAGAACATCTGTACTTTTAGTAAGAATATCTATCTTGTCCAAATCAAATACGTCAGGATTTATATGTGTATATTTACTTAAAGAATCTATTGTATTTAGTAATCTTCTTATATTCTTTTTTAACTGGTCAGTATCAAAACCCCGTTTCTTTAAAACGTCGTCAGTTACTCCACCTTGTATCGCATATTTAATTCTTTGAGCTCTTGTTGGCTTATCATCTTTTGTTTCAATCTTAAACCATGCACATTTCTTAATATTTACTTCTGGAGATAATGAATATAGGAAATGCCTAGATAACTCTCGTATACTATATGCAAAATTGTTATATCGTAATTTATTTGTCTGATCATTTAAACTTGCTAAAGAAGCGTCAAATAAATCTACTTCGAAAGTTGATGTGAGTATTTTTTTTATATTATCGAAGTTATCCATATAAGATTTTTTAAATTAATATTACCAACTCATCCCCTTAATTGCTATACATAATAATACAGTTATTTTTTGTGAATATATGATTTACTTCAATTCAATATTTGATCATTTTATAAATTTTTAGCTACGTAGAAATACCTGATTTTACTCTCTTCAAAAGCTCAAAACCTTTTAAGTTATAAAACTCAAAATATTCGATATTAAAAATATTAAATTCAATATTGCAAAAAACATATTGAATTCATAGCCATTTTTAAAAATATATCGATATAAATCAAAATAATTCATCTAAAATTATTTAATTACAAGTCTATAAAATATTGAATTTCGTACAAAATTAAAAGTTTAAAAATTTAAAATAGAAGGATTTATTATGTCGAGTTGAAAAAAAAATGCTTTATTTACATCTTAAAACAATAATATTCAAAATATTGAAAACTGAAATTCATATACTGCGAGCGTATCATGGAGACTGCTTACTAATTAAAACTTTTGACGAAAAAGATAGTCCTTTTAATATATTAATTGATGGTGGGCCTCCTAATTCATTTGATTTTAGTCTTCGAAAACAGCTGAAAGGTATAAAAGTAATTAATCTATTAATACTAACGCACATCGACTATGATCATATTGGAGGTATAATAAAATTTTTAAATAATTCCTTATTTGATGAAATTCAAATTGACAAATATTGGATTAATTGCAAAAACTTGATAGATGCAGGAGTAAATTCTGGGAAAATAAGCTATGCACATGCAAAAAATTTAGAAGAATTATTTATTGAAAAAAAAGTCCCACTTGAAAAATTTGAAAATTTTGTAACCACTGACTTCATACCAAAACTAGTGAATGGAATCAAGATAACAGTTCTTTCGCCAGAACCTGAAATTATTGAAAAATTAAATAGTAAATGGAAAGATTTAAATGAATCTCATCAAGAGAAGCTAGAAGGAGTAAAAATTAGTGGTAATGTAAAAAGCCAAATTACCAAAGGTTCATTATTAGATTTAAGTAAAGAAAAATTTCGCCCACAAAATAATATTGACAACGATATTATTAATTCTTCATCTATAGCGTTAATAATTGAGGGAAGAGATTTTAAATTTTTGTCCCTAGCTGATTCTCGAGCTGAAATTATTGAAAAATCATTAAAAAAGCTTTTATATAACGATGGTGACAATAAGTTAAAAGTAGACTACATGCAAATTTCACATCATGGAAGTAAAAATAATACTTCAAATGAACTGTTAGATTTAGTAGACTGCTCAAATTTTATAATTTGTACAAACGGTGGTTCAGGACGAAGTAAGCACCCAGATCGAGAAGTTATTGCACGTATCCTATACCATCCAAAAAGAGAAAAAAAGGACACAATTAATTTAATATTTAACTATCCTTTAAATGAAATACAAGCTAACTCTGGCTTGATTTTTACTAAAGAAGAATTAAATGCTGCGAATTGTAAATTTACTGACAACAAAAATAAATTGCCATTAGATTATGCCTAAAAAAATACTTGAACAATGTTGTGTAAGGATATTTATAAATGATAATGGTGACTTAGTAAATCAAGGAACAGGCGCGATCGTTATGCATAATGATAAATATTATGTTTTAACAGCCGAACATTGTATTACTGGGGAAAATGGTGAATATGCACATATTATTGCTGATAATATTATTATTCAGTACCAAAATGATTACACATCTCCATTTAATCAAATAAAAGTTTTGAATATAACTGAATTAAATAAAACTCATGATTGGGCACTAGTTGAAATTGAAAAACCAAATATTGAGTGTGAATTTATGAAAGTTCAATTTGGCGACAATTTTTTAGCAGATGAAGGAGTACAATTTCGCGGTTATCAAAATTACGACGCTACTAAATCTAGATCTTGGAAGGGAAAAATTATTGATCTTGCAACAAATGAGTTCATAATAAATGTTGAGGGTAATTTTGAGCAAGGTGGTGAATTAGGGTCTAAACTTGCAAAGGGCTTATCAGGTAGTGGGGTTTACATAATTAGAGGTAAAACCCTCTATCTGATAGGTCATTTAAAGGAAGTTATAGGTGATATTGCATTAAACAATGATATAAAATGCTGTAAGTTAACCAATTTAAATACAGTTCTAAATGACAAGTGGGTAGATATGGGAGCTATAGAAGAGCTCGATATATGGGAGAAAGCAACTCAAAAAATAGCTACTGACGAGGACGTTCAAGAATGGATTTCAAGCAATGATACTTACTTTAATAGATTATTAAGAAAGGCAAAAACTTTATATCCTGATGAAAAAGCGGAAAAAATTGCTAGCGAAAGAATTATCAACTTTCTTAATCAAGAATATAAAAACGGTCAAATAAGAAATTCTAGTGATTTGATAAGTAAATATGAGGCTACATCTCAATTATTTGAAGAATCTGTTAAAGCAGATTATACACGCACAGTTAATTCAAGATCAGAAGCAAAGGATTTATTAATAAAATTACAAAATGAATTTTCAATGCATATTAAAGAACTAGTTGGAGACAAAAGCAATTTGAGAAATATGGAACTTGCAAAACATAAAGTAACTTGGTGGTTAATGAATTGTTCATTTGATTTTGTAGAGTAAGATGATTGATGTAAAATTAGATATTAAAGCTATTCCTGTGCCATTAATATATCAGCCTATCTATAAAATAATTATGTTATTGGCAATATTAAAATTCGGTACAGCTCGTCCTTACAATTCTACTTTCTTAAAGTTACACTTATACATGTGGGCATTAAGATCGGAAGATAATTATCAGATTCTACTGGCTATTAAAAATAAAAAGAGAGATTCTATTGTCCCTTGGATTTTTGAGCCTTCTTTGGAACGTATTGTTACCTTAGCAGTTATGAATGGTTTCTGCAAAAGATCAATTCTTAGTGGTGAGCTTCAAATCCAAATTTTAGATTCCGGAATAACTCTTTTAAATAAAATAGAAGAAATGGAATTATTTACTGAAGATATACTTAAAATTAAAACCATTGGCATTATACCTCAAACTACGATAGCAAGAGCAAATAATAAATGGGAAATACTTTAAAAAATGTTTAAAATAAATCGATTAAGACTAGAAATTCAGTCTACAGAATTTCCAGAAGATAATAAATACGGATTCGATATACCTTTCAAATCTGGTTTAAATATTATTGCAGGACATAACTCAAAAGGTAAATCTACCATTGGGTCAAGTATTTATTATGCTCTAGGAATGGAAGAATTACTAGGTGCTAAAAATGAAATTGCATTAGGAAAAGCTCTTAAAACAGAATTTGATATTTTTGACTCACGTATAAATTCATTAAAATCCTTTAGAATATTATATTCAAAAGTATTTGTAGAAATTGAAAATGAAAAAGGTAACATTGTTACCATTAGACGATACATTAATTCTAATCAAAAAGATCAAAACCAAAACGACAAAAACACAAAAAAAGTTTTAGTTTATTTATCCAAATTTGAAGATATCAATAAAGATGTAGAATCATATCCTTTATTTCTCAGGAATGATAATAACAATAGTGATCAATACGGATTTTACCATTGGCTGGCTGATTTTATAGGTATTCAAATACCACAAGTGCTTAATAACAAAATGGAGTATAGTCCATTATACCTTCAGACTATATTTGCTTCGTTTTTAATTGAGCAAACCAAAGGATGGACAGATTTTTTAGCAACTATACCATACTTTGGTATCCCAAAAAATAGGGAAAAAGTTATTGAATTTATATTAGATCTTAATGAACTTGCTGTCTCTTCAAAACGCGATAAAATTGAAAAGGAAGAGAACCTTATTAAAACTAATTGGGGAAAAACAATTTCTAAGCTTGAAATATTAGCAAATGAATATGGTGGAACAATAAAATATTTACCAGAAACGGCTACAGCGGAGCAAGATGCATTTAAGCTCACCACAATATTGTTAAATGATGAAAATGACAATACAGAAAAATCTATCAAATCATTGCGTCAAACATATTCAGAAACTTTAAATCATTTAAGAAATACCCCAATTAAGAAAGTCGGAGAAAATAAGGATTTTATACGTCAAAAGTTAGAAAACCTTTATGAAGAACAATCTTCATTTATGATTAAATTTGAAGAATTTGATTTACAACTAAATTTACAGAAAAATCAATTAGAAAATATTTCTAAACATTATCAAAATATTACTAAAGAATTATCTTCACAGAAAGGAATTCAAAATATCATTGAGGAATCTATATTGATAAGTAATGTTTATGATAAGTGCCCTACTTGTACACAAACAGTTTCGGACGACTTACTTTTAGCAGAAGGAATAACAATAGAAAAATTAAGTCTATCTCAAAACATTGCCTATTTAAGTGGTCAGCATAAAATTATAAAAAGGTCTATAGAAACACTTAAGAATGTTATTGATGAAAAAAAAATAATACGTAAATATTACATTAAGAAGCAACGTGAACTTGAGGAGGAAATTAAGCTAATTTTACAAGAACTTATTACAGATGACCGTGATTATTCAGATGTAGATACTTTACATCGTGTCAGACTTGAAAAAAAACTAAGTGATTTTACAACTATTGATGAAATGTTTAATAGTTATATTACGATTTTGAAACTGATATCAGTTGAATATAGCGTATTACTGCAAGAAAAACTTTTACTTGAAGATAGTTCTGTAGAAGATAATTTAAAACTCACAAGTCTCGAAAAAGTGTTTAAAACAGATTTTTTATTTCCTTTCAAGTATTCTAGTAATAAAAATTACAACGTTTATATTCAAAAAAATCATCCATTTAAATACTTTCCAGTATTTAAATACAATGAATTTGATGAGTTACCTCAATCAATTAAAACCAACTCGTCTGCATCTGATTTTGTTCGAACTATATGGGCATATTCATTAAGTTTATTGACTCGAGGCAAAAATCATCCTGGAATTTTGATTCTTGATGAACCTGGTCAGCATTCAGTTAGTAGTGAGAGTTTGCAAGCACTTTTCGAAAAATGTTCCGCCATTAAAAATAGACAAACAATAATTTTTACTTCAATTCAAAAAGTTTTAATTAAGGATGGAGATAAGGAAATAGATGCCCTAGATTTAGATTCCTTATTAGTAAATCTAGTTAACGATGACTACAATCTTTATAAGTTGCCAGAAATAGGAAAGAGTATACAATTGCTTCCCTCTTAAAATACCACTTACGTACAATTAAAATAAAAGAAATTGAAAGGACATTAGAAATTATTCAGCGTTTAATTTTATCAAGTCAGTAAAAAAATGGTTCGAGAATTGTCCCGTTAGGGCTACAAAGAAAAAGCTTCAGAGAAATCTGAAGCTTTTTTGTTTTTAAAATATTTTTTAGACTTACATCATATAAGCAATATTATAGTTCTTTATCCTTTAGTTAATCATTTCTTAATCCCATAAGAAATTCATCTGTATGCTATAAATTCGCCCAATCATTTGCATAAAATAAGCTATGTTTTAAAATGACCAATTGCAACTATCATACAAATCTAAAAGAAATTGATTTATACAACACTTTTAAATATCGCAATTTTTCAGGGATTGGTCTTAGGTTTGGTTATTTTAAAATCTTCCTTATTCAATAGTAATTCAAACAAATATCTGGCTTATTTGCTATTTGCACTTTCAATTCTTTTACTGAATCATGTACTTGAGCTTGAAGGAGCATATAATCCTTATCCTTTTCTACGTTTTATGGACGACATCGAGTGGGCTTTTCTACTGCCTGCTTTCCTGTTTCTATTTGTTATAAATAGGATTGATGATGCTGTAAAAAGCAAACAGAAATCTTATTTGTGTTTTATTCCATTTGCTTATTCTGCCGTTCTTAATATTGCATGCGACTTTGATCATATTGCAGGTATATATAAAATTCCTGAGTCGGCCATTAATTTAATCAACATACTCAGTTTGATTCATCTTTTTTTAGCAATTACATTTATCCCCTTCTTACTGATTTACTCTTATTTTATGATAAGACATTTAAAAGAACCACAAGAGAAGAAATGGATAATTGCCTTAGTAACAATAGTTTCTTCCTTATTATTTGCTTGGCTAATTACCGCTCTAGCCGGCTTATTTCTTGACTATGATATTTCTGCAACTATGAGCGCCTTGGCTTTATGCGCAACATTCATAATGCATTGGACAGCTTATATAGGAATTTACAAATACAGACTTGCCAAAAACAGAAATGCCGTCTATAATTTTCTAAATAATAATTCTACTATTTCATATCCCAATCTGCAAATTGTACAAAATAGCACACCGGAAGAATATAAGGAATCTATCACGGCTGATAATTTATACTTTCAAAAACTGGAACTGCTTTGCAAAGAGCAGCACATTTATACTGACAGCACATTAAACAGAGAAAAAGTTGCTGAAAAACTAGGTATAAGCGCAGGATATGTTTCACAAATTGTAAACGCAGTAACAGGAGACAATTTTGCCAATTACATCAATCAATATCGAGTGGAAGCTGTCAAGGAAATGATTTCAAATTCTGAATATGAAAACTATAATTTACTGGCGATGGGATTAGAATCTGGCTTTACTTCAAAAACGACTTTTTATAAAGCGTTTAAAAAAATTACCGGTCAGACACCAAATGAATATAAAAATACCAGCAAATAAGTACCATTTTATCCATTTTTAAGCTTTTGAAACCCGTCCTGATTTTTATTATTTGAATTTTGCATTTAAATAATTCAAATCACTTTTTATGAAAAAAATTTTAGTATTAGCTGTTGTTACAGTTTTAGGATTTACAAACGCAAACGCTCAAAAAATTAAATTTGGGGCAAAAGCAGGAATTAACATTGCGAACATTAATGGTGACAACACCAGCAGTCTTGAACCTGTTGCTGCCTTTAATTTCGGATTAATGACTGAAATCCCGATTTCGCAAAAGTTCTCTTTTCAACCCGAAATTATTTTTTCTGGGCAAGGTTATAGTTTTGAAGGCAGTGATGGAAACATAGTTGCATTAAATTATTTAAACGTTCCGTTAATGGCAAAATATTATGTAGTGAAAGGATTGAGTCTTGAAGCCGGGCCCCAAATTGGGTATTTACTTTCAGCTAAAAATGAAGGAACAGATGTAAAAGATGGTTTTAAGAAAATAGACTTCGCTGCCAATTTAGGAATTGGTTATAAGTTAGAAAACGGACTTAATTTTGGAGCAAGATATAATTTTGGATTATCAAACATTAATGATGTAAGTGGTGATTTTAGCAAATTTAGAAATTCTGTTTTTCAAGTTTCAATAGGATATTTCTTTTTCTAAAATTTAATAATTCTAAAAAATTTATATTGAGCGCTTTTTGTTTTTAAAAAGAAAATGTTTAGAAAATTATCCCATTTCGCTACTAATAAAAAAGCTTCAGATTTCTCTGAAGCTTTTCAATATATATATTAAATAATCCCGAGACTTTTGAGAAGCTTACGTCCAAAAAATTAAAACATCACTTTAAGAACGCGGTTTAGACAAGTTTCTGTCATACATAACAATAGTTCCTGCCACGGCCACATTTAAACTTTTTTCTGATTTAAATTTCACTAAATGATGGCAATTATCCATTGCTTTTTGAGACAAGCCGTGATCTTCCGCTCCTAACAAATAAACACAACGTCTTGGATGTTCAAAGGTTTCTAAATCGGCAGCTTTTTCATCTAATTCGACACCTACTAATCGTGCTCCTTTTGGTAAGTTTTTAAAAAAAGCTTCAAAATTATCATAATGAAAATAAGGAATTGCTTTCACGGCATCGTGAGTATCACAAGCTTGTTTGGCATATCGATTGCCAATGGTAAATATAAAAGTGGCGCCTAAATTTTGAGCCGATCGCCACAAAACACCCAAATTTTCAGGAGTTTTACCATTTTGTATTCCTATTCCAAAGTATTCATTTATAAAATTGTCATTCATAACTGCAAAAATACAAACTGTAAGTAAATAATTCAATTTTATTAGGCTGAAACGCAGACCAGTTCTTTTAAAATTTGCAAGGTTGCTCAACTTCTCTGTTTTTTAGTTAATCTAGTTTTTCTAAATTTGCCTTTCTCCTATTTTACCAAATCCATAAAAATGAAAAAGCACCACCTTCTTTTAATTGCAACGGCTTTCACGATTTTATTAAGTTGCAAATCCAATTCTCCACAGCAAAAAAATTCCATTCAAGTCCAAGCGCATCGCGGTGACCGAGGCTATTTTCCAGAAAACACGCTTCCCGCTTTTTACAGCGCCATTGACAAAGGCGCAGACGTTATTGAATTGGATTTAGTAATTTCAAAGGATAAAAAAGTAGTAGTTTCTCACGACACTTTTATGCATTCAGCTTATATTTCTTGGCCAAACGGAAATCCGGTTACGAAAGACGAAGAGAAAAAATCGAATTTGTACCAGATGACTTATGACAGCATCAGAAGTTTCGACGCTGGTTTTCGAACTAATCCAAGTTTTCCCAATCAGAAAAGCTTAAAATCATACAAACCTTTATTTTCGGAAATGATTGACAGCATTGAAAATTATATTGTAAAAAATAAAAAACAGCGCATTCGCTATAACATTGAAATAAAATCAGGTGCTGGAGATTACGGAATCAAACAACCTCAACCGGAAGAATTTGTGGATTTGGTTTTAAAAATTATCCAAGAAAAGAAAATTGAAAAGCATTGTAACGTGCAGTCTTTTGATCCAAATATTTTAAATGCTTTGCATAAAAAAGCACCAAAAATCGTGATTGCTTTTTTGACTGGAGACAAAGGCTTGGATAAAAACTTGGCAAAATTAAATTTTAAGCCACAAATTTATGCACCACATTATGGCTTAGTAAATTCGGCTTTGATTGATTCTGTGAGAACTAAAAATATGAAAATTATTCCGTGGACGGTAAATGAAAATAAAGATATTGAAAGCATGATTTCATTGAAAGTAGACGGAATTATTACAGATTACCCAAATAGAGTCATTGAGAAATTGAAAAAATAATTTATAAAAAAAGCATTGCTTTATAAATTATTCAAAAACTGCTTATTGCAAATCAATACTCATTCGGTTCAATATGAATCAAAATATGTCCCAATTCAGGAATTTCAATTCTCAAATAATCCTCTAAGTTGTGCGCCAAAAGATGACCTTCTTTAACAGAAATTTTTCCATCCACAATCGCATGAAGTTCTAAGTGGTATTTCATTCCTGCCTTGCGGATAAAGCATTTTTCAGTATCTAAAATTCCTTCGACTTTCACGGAAGCTTTCCTAATTTCTTCCATCAAGTCATCATATAAATGCTCGTCCATGATTTCCCCCAAAGCCGGACGGAAAATGGTATAGCAATTGTATAAAATAAATCCGGAAGCAAAAAGTGCTGCCCAGTCATCCGCAGCCTCAAAACCTTTGCCAAAAGTCAAGGCGATAGTGATTCCGATAAACGCGGCAACCGAAGTTATCGCATCACTTCTGTGGTGCCAGGCGTCGGCAGCCAAAGAAGAACTTTTAGTTTCCCTGCTCCTTTTCATGACTAATCGAAAAGAAATTTCCTTCCAAATAATAATGCCGCCAAGAACAATTAATGTCCAAGGTTTAGGCAGATCATGCGGCGTCTGGATATTTACAATACTTTCGTAAGCAATAATTGTGGCTGAAGTAATCAAAAATCCCACAACCAAAAACGTAATCAGAGGCTCTGCCCTTCCGTGTCCGTAAGGATGGTTTTCATCCGCCGGACGGCTTGAATATTTGATTCCGAATAAGACCAAAAACGATGCGAAAATATCTGAAGTAGACTCAATCGCATCCGCAATCAAGGCATAAGAATTACCGAAATAACCAGCCAGCCATTTGACTATGGCCAAAGCGGCATTCCCGAAGATGCTGAAATAGGTGGCTTTAATTGCTTTTTCTTCGTTTGTCACTTTAAATTATATTTTGAGATTACGCTTTACAGCAATTGTCAAGTCCTTCATACGCAACCGGATCTGCTTTTAAATCGTCTGCATCATATCCTAGCTTTGTAATCGCCTGTTTTATTTTATTTAAATCGGTCTTTTTAGCATTGAAAACCACTTTTATCGTCATCGCTTTTTCATCCAATTCCACCATCTGCACGCCTTTTTCACGAAGCAAGGTTTTGTTGAATCTTTCCCCACAAGTCTCGCAAGCTTTGCAGTGGTCGCAATGAATCACGGTTTTGATAGTCGCCGTTTGAATGGTTTTTGTTTTTTGGGCAAAAGCTGTATTCGAAAAGGCAATCATTCCGATAAATAGCAACAGGGATTTCAAAAGTGTTTTCATCGATTTATTTTTTTGCAAAGATACTTTTTAAACTTTCATTTTTTGGATTCTCACCGCATTTAATATTGCCAAAAGTGCGACGCCAACATCAGCAAAAACAGCTTCCCACAAAGTCGCCACACCTCCCGCGCCCAGAATGAGCACAATAACTTTAACGCCAAAAGCCAAGGTGATATTTTGCATTACAATTTTTCTAGTCAGTTTTCCGATTTTTATGGAAGTCGCGATTTTGCTCGGCTGGTCATTCTGGATTACGATATCTGCAGTTTCAATCGTGGCATCGCTTCCCAAACCGCCCATCGCGATTCCTGCATCTGCCAAAGCAACAACTGGCGCATCATTTACGCCATCACCAACAAAGACAATGGTGCGTCCCTGAGTCTTTAATTCTTGGACTTTTTCTACTTTATTTTCGGGAAGCAAGTCTCCAAAAGCAGTATCAATATTCAATTCTTTCGCCACTTTATCAACAATGCTTTGCTTGTCGCCGCTCAACATCACGGTTTTGATATTTAATTGGTGTAAACTTGAAATCGCTTCTTTGGCATCTTCTTTAATTTCATCGGCAATCAGAAAATAGCCAGCATATTTATTGTCAATGGCCACAGCCACAATAGTTTCCACTTTATTTCCTAGGGAATTGTCATAATCGATATTGTATTTTTTTAGAAGTTTCAGATTTCCTGCCAAGATATTTTTACCATCGATTTTACCAGATAATCCGTGGCCTGCGATTTCTTCTACATTTTCTACGGAAATATTTTTAGGACTGTCTTTTGCATATTGCACAATCGCATTGGCAATCGGATGTGTGGATTTGCTTTCTAAAGCCGCTGTAAATCGTATCAAATCTTCTTCGGAAATTCCTTCAGAAATCACTTCTTGGACTTGAAAAACGCCTTTGGTCAAGGTTCCGGTTTTGTCCATGACGACAGTATTCACTTTCGTCATTACGTCTAGATAATTGCTTCCTTTAAATAGAATCCCATTTTTAGAAGCCAAGCCGATGCCTCCAAAATAACCAAGCGGAATCGAGATGACCAATGCACACGGACAAGAAATTACCAAGAAAACCAAGCCGCGGTACAGCCATTCGTTGAAAATATAATTTTCAATAAAAAAGGAAGGAAGAAAGACAATTCCAATGGCCAGAAAAACTACAATCGGCGTATAAATCTTAGCGAATTTTGATATAAACAATTGCGTTTTTGATTTCTTGGCTGTCGCTTCTTGAACCATAATCAAGATTCGAGAAAGCTTGCTGTCCTTGAACAAAGCCGTCACTTTTACATCAGCCAAAGTCTGCAAATTGATCATTCCGGCTAAGACTTTTTCACCCTTGTTTTTGGTATCAGGCTTGCTTTCTCCCGTCAAGGCTGCGGTATTAAAAGAAGCCGATTCCGAAAGCAACTCGCCATCCAAAGCCACTTTTTCGCCTGGTTTTATCTGGATGATTTCACCTATTTTCACTTCTGACGGGTTGACGACAAAAGCTTCGCCGTTGCGCATCACGGTCACCTTATCCGGACGAATATCTAGCAATGCCTTGATGCTTTTCTGCGCCCTTTCCACTGCAGCGTCTTGAAATAATTCTCCAATCGAATAAAAAAGCATGACCGCCACGCCTTCGGAATATTCACCGATCAAAAACGCTCCGATTGTGGCAATTGACATCAGGAAGAATTCTGAGAACACATTGCCGTGGCGAATTTCTTTTAAAGCTTCATAGTTGACTTTCAAGCCTACGAAAGAATAAGCAATGATGTACCAAATCAAGTTTATCGGATAATTGAAAAAGGCAACTTGCGTCTGCTCAAAAACAATTCCGGAAATTAATAAAGCAAAGCTGAATAGTGCGGGAAAGTAGGTTTTAAAATTACTGTCGTGGCTGTGGGAATGCCCTATTTCGGAGTGATCGTGTGCCATAATTGTAGTGACAGTTGGGTAACTAAAAACTGTCAATGCAATTTAGCGAATTCTATTGTGAATGTGAAGTTTTAAATCTTGAAAGTGTGATTGAATAATAAAGTGCTTTTTTGGTATTTTTGGATTTTTTTGTTTTGGCTGTGATGATGATTTTGATTGTGGGCACGAGCGGGACGCTCGCGCTAGCGGATGATTGGCTTCGTAATTTTGATTGTGGGCACGAGCGGGACGCTCGCGCTAGCGATAATGATTAATTAATAGTTAAGATATACACTATCCGCTGGCGCGAGCGTCCCGCTCGTGCCC
>JASCOH010000008.1 GCA_029959295.1 Flavobacteriaceae bacterium PS02334
TAAGGTGGACTGCAAGGAAAACTGCACCGAGGAAGACCATGCGAAGAACAGAAGAAACGAGTTTCTTATCGTGAAGAAATAAGGAAATGTTTAGATATTGAAAAGGCGCCCAATGGGCGCCTTTTTTTATTCAATAACTAATTTAAATCCTATTCTTGGTATGTTTTCTATTCTTATATTCTCTTCTTCCTTGAAAATTTTTCTAAGTCTGGAGATGAAAACATCTAGGCTTCTTCCCATAAAATAATCATCATCGCCCCAGAGTGAAGTCAGTATTTTTTCTCTTTTCAGGACTTCATTTTTATTATCTAAGAACAACTTTAGCAAAGCTGATTCTCTTTCTGTCAAGCTTATTTTTTCCTTGTTTCTTAATAAACAATAATCATTTGGGAAAAAATCGAAACTTCCGATTTGATAAGTTTTGTTTGGAATTAATGGAATCTTCTGGCTTCTTTTCAAAAAGACTTCAATCTTCAAACTCAATTCTTCCAGGCTGAATGGCTTTACTAAAAAATCATCAGCTCCTAATTTTAGTCCTTTAATTCGGTCTTCCTTTAAAGATTTAGCGGATAGAAAAAGTATTGGGATTTCGGCATTTACATTTCTAATTTCCTGTGCAATTTCAAAACCGTCTTTCTTGGGGAGCATAACATCTAAAATACAAAGGTCAAAATCTGCTTTATGAAAGTTTTTTATGGCTTCAGCACCATCTGAAAAGTGAGTAATGTCATAAAATTGTTCCAAATAATCTATGGTCAGAAATGCCAATGTCGCATCGTCTTCGACATAAAATAGTTTGCTTTTTTGCATAGAATTTATTTTTTTGGGATGGATATGCTAACTTTAATTCCAGCGTTTTCATTGTTTACAATCGTAATTTTCCAATTGTGAAGACTGCAAATACGTTTTACGTAGAAAAGTCCAAGACCAAAACCGCCCACTTCATTACGCTTTGCTGTAGGAATACGATAGAATTTATCAAAAATAGCATTTAATTCTGAAGGTTCAATCCCGATTCCATTATCGATAAAATCTAACTTGATTTCCTTGTCTAAATTTTGAAACCTGATTTTAATTTCCGGAGTTTCATCATTGTATTTTACGGCATTGTCGATAATATTATAAATCACATTTGAAACGTGGAATTCATCTGCTTCAATCAAATATTCGGTTTCATCTGCTTCAATTGAAATCGCAATCTCCTTATTGTATTTTAAAAGTATGGTTTCTTTTGCAGTCGAAACAGTATCTAATAAATTGAATTTTGATTTTTCTAAAACCATTGAATTCGTATCGCTCTTCGCAATATGCAAGATTTTTTCTATGTGCTGATTCAACTTATTGCTCTGCTCAATAATCAATTGTATGTATTTTGAAAGCTTCGGGTTTTTGGTAATTTCCTCTTGGTTTTTAGCATAATTAGAAGCGATCAGAATCGAAGAAATCGGCGTCTTGAACTCATGCGTCATATTATTGATAAAATCGGTTTGTAGCTCGGTATATTTCTTCTGTTTAAGCAAAAGCAATACGGAATAAACATAAATTACCAATACTAAAATCAAAACTCCAGTATAAATCCAATATTGGTTCAAAGAAGCTACATAATTATACTTCAACTGCGGAAAACGAACTGCAAAATAATATACCAAACCGGCTTTTTTAGTAAAGCATTTAGCGCATTTTGCTTTTTCAGTATCAGAAGCCGAAATATAATTGCCATACATCATTTCGTCAGAACCGCAGTTGTAAATCGCATATTCAAAGTCAATATTCAGCTTTACTTTTTGGAATTCCGTCTTCAAGTAATATTCTAAAACGGTCGCGTCAAAAACGTCATCGACATTGACGATATAATAATCTTCAGAAACTTTTTTAATTTGGCTTGTCAAAGGCAATTCCGTCGAATTATCCTTATGGATTTTGTTCACGACATCTTGCAGGGCAAAATGAATCTTCTCGCTATATTCCTTTTTTTCAAAAGCATAAGCCTGCGTCAGCGTCAGCAATTGCATAAAAAGTACACCGACAATTGCCAAAAGCCCGATAAAAATAATTATATTTAATCTGTTGAATTTCAATGTATGAAGATTTAATAGGCACGATATTACTATAAATTAAACTAGCAAGCAACCCGTTAACAAGTCATTAACAATACTTATAAATTGGTTAACAACAAACTTAAAATTTATAAATACATTTGTATTGTTCATATGAACCAGAAACCATATCATTAAAAATTATAATTATGAAATCATTAAAATTATCATTCTTTGCATTGGCAGGAGCTTTATTATTAGCAGCTGCGCCAGCACAAGCACAACAAAAAGCAGCAGCAACTGCAGCTCCGGCTAAAACGGCTACTGTAGCAAAACCGTCTTTAATTACTTGGACTGCTGATTCTCACGATTTTGGAGATATCAAAAAAGGAGTTCCAGCTTCTCACGATTTTACTTTCAAAAACACATCAAAGCAAACAATCTTGATCACTGACGTGAAAGCAGCTTGTGGATGTACAGCTACAAATTACACTAAAACTCCAATCAAACCAGGAGAAACAGGAAGCGTAACTGCAACTTACAACGCAGCTAACGGAGGTGCTTTCTCTAAAACTGTTACTGTAACAACAAACGATACTGAAACTCCAAAAGTTTTAAGCATCAAAGGAAAAGTATTGGAGCCACAATCTTAATTTTTTCCTCATACAAACTTGAAAAGCCATCTTCGGATGGTTTTTTTTATGCCTTTTTTGAAGCAATTTCCCGCTTTCCGCTACAAGTCCTCAACAAAAAAGCGGTGTTTTTAATGTTCTGAAAAGAGCTTCCGCTGGTCGCTTTTTCAGTCCAAAAAACACTGGCTTTTTTGTTTCCGGGCTTTTCGCTGCAATCAGGGCTATGGATTTGTGCTTTAATAGTGCTATTTTTTAAAGGAAACCTTTTTTTTCATAACTTTAAATCCTAAACCAATCCCATGCAATACGCCTATATAAAAACTCCTCTTGGAACTGCCGAAATCATTGGCGATGAGAACGGAATCTCGAAGATTTCTATTTCAGATCAGGCAATAGAAAACGTTCCTGAAGTTCCCAGCGTTTTGCAAGAAGCCGTTTCCCAGCTTAAAGATTATTTTTTAGGCAAAAGAAACGACTTTACTTTTCAATTAAATCCTACAGGAACTGAATTCCAAAAAAAAGTGTGGTTCGGACTTCTTGAAATTCCCTTTGGAAAAACCATGTCTTACCAAGAACTTTCTATAAAACTTGGCGATGTAAAAGCCATTCGCGCCGTGGCTTCAGCCAATGGAAGAAATCCGCTGTGGATTGTCGTTCCCTGTCATCGCGTTATCGGAAGCGACGGTTCGCTCACAGGCTATGCTGGCGGATTATGGCGAAAAAAATGGCTTTTGGATCATGAAAATCCTTTCAAACAACAGACTTTATTCTAAAATTACCACTTATGAAATCTCTGATGAAATTACTTTTATGGTTCGCAGCTTTTTTTGCTGGCGTCATACTATTGCTTTATATTTTTAATGTAGATTATTTGATCCGAGCGGTAAAAACAGTTTACTTGAACGGAGAAACAACAGCTTTTTTAAGTGATTACACCGAATTTCCGAATCGAGAAATCAAGAAAGGAAAACCGCAACCTTGGAATATCAGCAAGGAATATAATAAAGTGAAGCCTACAAAAAAATTGGCGCAGACAAATGATTCCTTAAGAACGGTAGCTTTTCTTATCATAAAAAATGATAGCATCTGGCATGAGAGTTATTTCGAAAATTATGATAAAGACACCAAATCAAATTCTTTTTCCATGGCAAAAAGCGTTGTCACGGCTGCTTTGGGAAGAGCAATCATGGATGGGAAAATAAAAAGTTTAGACCAAAAAGTGACTGATTTTTTTCATGAATACGCAGGTAAATTTGGAGATAAATTAACTGTTGGCGATCTTTCTTCAATGTCTTCGGGACTTGATTGGGATGAAAAATATTACAGTCCGTTTTCGATTACAACAAGAGCTTATTTTGATGATGATTTGAATAAAGTTATTTTGGGATTGAAAATCACGAGCGAGCCAGGGAAAGAGATGAAATATTTGAGTGGCAATACCCAATTGCTGGCGATGATTTTACAAAAAGCAACAGGAGAACATCTTTCTGACTATGTTTCAAAGCATTTTTGGCAACCCATGGGCGCTGAAAATGATGCGCTTTGGCAAATTGACGATCCAGGTGGAATTGAGAAAGCATATTGCTGTATTGCCAGCAATGCTAGAGATTTTGCACGTTTCGGTAAATTATATAAGCAAAAAGGAAAATGGAATGGCGAACAGATTTTAGATGCCGCTTTTATAGAAAAATGTATAACGCCACGTTTTGCCGATTCAAAACAATATGGATATGGATGGTGGCTGAGCGATTATATGGACAAGCAGATTTATTACATGCAAGGCCATTTGGGACAATATGTAATCGTAATTCCCGAAGATGATTTGATAATTGTGCGTTTGGGCCATTTGCGAGACGAAAGAGCAGATGGAAATTACCATAGGAAAGATTTTTATGTTTATATTGACGAAGCTTATAAAATGATAAATAGTGATAGAAAAAATTAACCTCGAAAACATCCTTTTTCTTGATATTGAAACTGTTCCTGAGGAGGAAAATTTCAATGTTTTAGATGAGGAAAAAAAGCACCTTTTTGATCTGAAAACACAGTATCAGCGAAAAGAAGAATATACGCCAGAAGAATTCTATGACCGTGCCGGAATTTGGGCCGAATTTGGAAAAATTGTCTGCATTTCTGTCGGATATTTTACATTCAAAGGCGATATTAGGCATTTTAGAGTAACCTCTTTTTGGGGTGAAGAAAAGAAAATCCTGACGGATTTCAGCAATTTGCTAAACACTTATTTTAACCAGCCACAGCATATCATGTGCGGGCATAATGCAAAGGAATTTGATTTTCCGTTTATTGCCCGGCGAATGGTTATCAATCAAATCCAAATTCCGAATAAGTTGAATCTTTTTGGTAAAAAACCGTGGGAAGTGCCACATTTGGATACTTTGGAGATGTGGAAATTTGGTGATTTCAAGCATTATACTTCACTGAAATTATTGACAAAGGTTTTAAATGTTCCATCTCCAAAAGATGATATCAGCGGGAGTGAAGTCGGACATGTTTATTATGTAGAAAAAAACATTGACAGAATAATTACCTATTGTGAAAAAGATGTAATTGCTGTTGCACAGATTTTTCTCAGATTAAGGCGAGAAGAACTTTTAATAGAAGAAGAAATTATCCATATTTAAAATAAAAAAAGCCCTGAATTTCAGGGCTTTTTTTATTGCTAAAAAAGTAATTCTTATCGGCTAAGAATTACTTTTTTAGTTGTTTTTAAATTACCACTTTCTATTGAAAGCATGTAAATTCCGTCAGAAAGATTTTCAATATTCAATGTTTCTTGAGAATTATGCGATTCTTTTGAAAGAATTTTTCTTCCTTGGATATCATATAAATTTAAAATGGTTTTATCAGAATTTGCATCAGCAAGATTAATATTTATAATTCCTTTTGTTGGATTTGGATAAACAGAAACTTGCAAGGCTTTGTTTTGGTTTACGCTAAGCGAAGATGTTACATTACAAAAAGAAAGGCTAAATCCACTTATTCTTCCGCCGTTTCCAACTTCATTGTCTGTAGCGACTAATTTCCAAACACCATCAGCAGATAAGCCGTTCAGTGACGTTAATGTTTCGAAAGGCTTTACAGTTCCGGTTACAGAAATATTTTCAGTTCCGCAAACAAGATCTGTTCCTGTATCGCTGAAAATTGCGTTTATACTTCTATTATCTCCGCAAGATTCTTGGAATAAAATTACTTTTGGCGAACCAATAGCAGCTGGTCCTTCTAAATAAACGGTCAGTTGTCTCAGTGCAGTGTGGGGTAAATTAACAGCAACAGAAAGATTTCCAATGATCATTCCTCCTGTAACAGTAACTGGAACATTCGCTTGTGCATTTACAAGAGTAGTGATGGTAGCAGTTGAAAAATCTGTTGCAGTAAATGTATTGCCACAAGATACGATTCCTGTTGAGAAATTGTAAAAATTTGCAGATGTTGTAGTTTCTCCGCAATTGTTTTTAGGAAGAATTCTCCAATAATAATTTGATTCTTGGTCTAGGTTGGCTAACACATAATTGTTTTCAGCTACAATGACATTTGTAATTAAATTGCTAAATGTTGCATCATGAGAAACTTGTACACGGTAAGAATCTGCATTTGCGTCTGCAGTCCATTCTAATCTAACATTTGTAGGTAAAGAATTAGAGTTATTTGCAGGCGTTAAAAGTGTTGTGTTTTGAAAAGTACTACTATAAACCCTTATTTTTATATATTCAATTTTTGTATCAACTCCATTTTGTCCTTTTATTCCGATTGTGTATTCTCCTGGTGTAACGTTTTGCCAGTTTGAAAGCGTCATTGTCACTTGGCCATTTGCCGATAAAGAAGGGGTGTTAAATGAAGCTGTAGCTCCAGTTGGAAGTCCAACAGCAGAAAATACAGTATTTTGAGTATTAGCTGTAGCATATTTAAAAGAATAAGATGCACTTTCTGTACTGCAAATTGTCTGGTTGTCAGAAAGTGATGCTAAAGAAAAACTAGACGTTATGCCAGTAACAACCAGAGAAAAGTTCTGTGGTCCTTGTTGTAGGTTTCCTTTGTGCGTCACAGTTAATGTATAAGTTCCAGATGCTGCGGGAATAGTTACTCTTTCTACAGTGTCAACATTGTTGTCTCCAGTATTAGTTGCAGGAAGAGTCGCATTTGACTGAAGCCTCCAAGGATAATATGTAGTACCATTTTTTGTGATACGAATATCTAAGTCATTTATTAACGCAGGAGTCGCATTGTTCAAAATATTGTTAGCAATACCAGGAACATCTGCCCAAACAATTGAAGCGTTTAAGGGTTCCATTCCGTTTGAGCTTATTGTAGTTGTGTAAGTCTCTCCTTGGGCTAATGTAAGTTCAGAAATTATAGATTCTAAACCATTTTCGTTAATCGCTTCTGCTGCTTTTTTTGCATTCAAAAGGCCCCATCCAAAAATGGCGTCTGGACCAACTCTACCGGCATCATCAGCTGTATGGCAAGCTAATGCTTTTAGAGTAGCTGCTTTCATGAACTGGCCGTTAGTATTATTGTAATGTTGTTGCAATAACAATAATGTTCCTGTAACATTTGGAGCAGCCATTGATGTTCCAGTTAGATTAGCATATGCAGTGTTTGAAGTATCATAAGTTGAATAAACTTGTGTTCCGTTTCCTGAGATATCTGGTTTAATTCTAAAATCATCTGACGGACCTTGGCTGCTGCTGCTATTTATGGTTACAGAAACCAATTCGCCATTTGCATTTACATTTGCATCATTTGTATTTGCAACAACAAGATTGTTTTTTGAAACTTTGTTACCGACTAATTTGTCATAACCTGTCGTTGTGGGCTGTGAATTAGTATTTTGTCCGTCATTTCCTGCAGAAACCACCATTAAATAATAAGGAGCGTTGTAAGTCACAATATCCCACTCTCTTGCTTCAGCTGAATAACTACCAACCATAGAAGTTGATAAAAATACACCAGTGCGGCTGACAATTGGCACTCCATAAGAATGGTTTGAAAGTAACATTCCGTTTGGAATTTCAGTTAAGGCTTCAGCAGAATCAGAAGTCCAATCGAAAGTTCTTACTTGTGCCATTGGAGCCATTCCTTTTGCATTTGCTACAATTCCTTTTGCACCAATAGTTCCGCTAACATGAGTCGAATGGAAACTATTTTCATTTAAAGCACCTCCTGGATTATCAATAACGTTAACTCTTGTTTCAAATTCTTGGTGCGTGGTTCTCACATTTCCACCGTCCCAAACCCTTGCAGTCATTCCTTGGCCATCTAAATTTAATCCTAATCCTCCACCTGTGTTCAAGAAATTAGCTCTTGTAGATCTTGCGGCAGCTTTATTGTCGACTGAATAATACAGTGGCTGTCCGTCAGGTGTAAGCCTTATGAGTTCATCAACAGAACCGTCTTCATTTTTAATAAATTCTGGCCAATTATTTAATTTCGCAGCAGCAAGAGCATTTTGTTTATTAATCTTAGATTGCTCGTAAAATTGTTTTTGGAGTTCGCTAAGCTTTTTTAGATCGTATGAGCTAACAATTTTAGCTATTTCCTGATCATTTTGTGCAAAACTCGATGAAAAAGGAAAGCAAAAAAGCAAACCGAGCATGATTTTGTAAGTAGAGATGGAATTTTTTCTCACTATAGTAGTTTTTACAATTAATAAATAGTTTCCAAATATAGGAATTTGTCTTTCTGCAATAAATTTTTAAACGTTAATTCGTTGGATTATAACAAACATTAACAATAATATGACAAAGATAACTTGTCATTTGCTATAAAATTCTTATTTTATATGTTTTTGTTTTTTAAAGAAATTATGTTTCACTATTTTTATTCCATGGAAAAACAGCAATTGCTAAAAATCAATGACCTTGAGATTTCTTTTAAAAAGGAAGATGAATTCAAAGCCATAATCAACAAGATATCCTATGTCTTAAACAGCAATGAAATTCTGGGTATTGTAGGAGAATCTGGTTCGGGGAAATCAGTTTCTTCATTGGCAATCATGGGGTTGCTTCCCAAAAATATTTCTAAAATTTCTAACGGAGAAATCTTGTTTGAAGGAAAAGACATTGCCTCCTTATTAAAAAAAGAAATCCAGAATTTGCGTGGCAATGAAATCTCAATGATCTTTCAAGAACCGATGAGTTCGCTAAATCCTTCGCTGAAATGCGGTTTTCAAGTGGAAGAAATGCTTTTGCAGCATACAAAACTTTCCAAAAAGGAAACGAAAAGCGAAGTCTTGGCACTTTTTGAAAAAGTAAAACTTCCAAATCCTGAAAAAATTTATTCAAGCTATCCTCATGAAATTTCTGGCGGGCAAAAACAGCGCGTCATGATTGCGATGGCAATTGCGTGCAAGCCAAAAATTTTGATTGCTGATGAGCCAACAACAGCGCTTGACGTCACTGTTCAAAAAGAAATCATCCAATTGTTGAAAGATATTCAGGTGGAAACAGGAATGAGCATCATTTTTATTTCCCACGATTTGGCTCTGGTTTCTGAAATTGCCAATCGAGTTTTGGTCATGTATAAAGGAGAAATTGTAGAACAAGGCGAGGCGATGGAAGTATTTCATAATCCGCAACATG
The DNA here is from genome assembly GCA_029959295.1 of Flavobacteriaceae bacterium PS02334. Lineage (GTDB taxonomy): Bacteria > Bacteroidota > Bacteroidia > Flavobacteriales > Flavobacteriaceae > Flavobacterium. The sequence goes on from JASCOH010000008.1 coordinate 9,268, forward strand.
TTTACACAAAAGCCCTTATCAGTTCGAGACCTTCTTTAGATGTTCGATTAAAAAGACTTCCGACGATAAAAGATTATTTGGAAAATACCGTAAATAAAGAAATTGTCAGTTCTGAAGAAAGAGAAAAATCACATAAAAAATTATACGATCAAGTTCCGATTTTAGAGGTTAGAAACGTAGAAAAAGAATATTTTTCTACGGCAGGATTATTTGGAAAAAGAACTGGTTTCAAAGCGGTAAATGATGTCAGTTTTAAAATTTACGAAGGAGAAACTGTCGGTTTGGTTGGAGAATCGGGCTGTGGAAAATCGACATTGGGAAATGCGATCTTGCAATTAGACAAAGCAACGGCTGGCCAGATTTTTTATCGCGGCGTTGATATTATGAAACTTCCAAAAAATGATATTCGATCTTTGAGAAAGGAAATCCAGATTATTTTTCAAGATCCTTATTCGTCATTGAATCCCAGAATTCCTGTCGGGAAAGCAATTATGGAACCTATGAAAGTTCATAATTTGTATAAAAATGATGCCGAACGAAAAGCAAAAACTATAGAAATTTTAGAAAGAGTAGGGCTGGGGGAAGAATTTTTTAACCGTTATCCGCATGAATTTTCTGGCGGGCAAAGACAAAGAATCGGAATTGCAAGAACGATCGCTTTACAGCCAAAATTAATTGTCTGTGACGAATCGGTTTCGGCTTTAGATATTTCTGTCCAAGCTCAAGTTTTGAATCTGCTTAATGAATTGAAGGAGAATTTCGGATTTACCTACATTTTTATTTCCCATGATTTGGCAGTAGTAAAATATATGTCAGATCAAGTTTTAGTTATGAATAAAGGAAAAATTGAAGAATTGGCTGATGCTGATGTGCTGTATGAAAATCCTCAGAAAGAATATACGAAGAAATTAATAGCGGCAATACCAAAAGGAAATTAAGCATAAAAAAAGCCCCGCAATTTGCAGGGCTTTTTTTATAGATTTTTCAAATCCTTGATTACTTTAAAAGCTACGTCGACTTCGTCTTCGCTTACTAAAATCGTAAATTCGTAGGAAGTTGAAATCACCTCGTTTACGATAATTCCTTCCCAAGCCAAACGTTGGAAAATGAAATAATAAACGCCTGGAGTTGACACGTTGTCTTTTGGCAATTTTACGGTAATCGACGCCAAGTTTTCAAATTTGTGCAGTAATTTTTCACCCACAAAATGTTTCTCAACCATGTGCGCCATGCTTGCGCTGATCACGATATTTGTTTCGCTTACACCTCTTGAAGAAGTGTAAAAAATGTCAGAATGCTCATTGATTTCAGTAATAAGATCGGCCTGTCTGTTCAAAATTTTATCTGAAACACTGAATGTAAAGTCAGTTAGAGAGGAACGAACCGTGATCTCGCCGATACTTTTAAGTACCTTGATGATTTTATGGTTTAACCTGAAATCCAAATCTTCTGAAAGGCGTTTTAAAGCCATTACAACAGCTCCTTGTTTCACTTCTTTTCCTAATTCTTGTTTCAAGTCAGGAAGCATGTTTCTCGATAACGAGGTAAGATTGATAATTCCTTGTGATAAAGCGCTTAATAAAAAGGGCTTTGTTTTAATGTAATGTTCAACGACTGATGAAATTGTTTTCATGTAATTGTATTTATGGTGGTGGATATTGCAAATATACATTATAAAAACAATTTGTTATGTGCATAACAGGTCAAAAATGATAAAAAGCATCAATTAAATGCTCAATTTCGAATTTTTTTTCATTTTTATAGATAGAAATCACATCGAAACGCACATTCACATCTAAATCGTTTGAAATTACATATTCATTTATGGCTTTCGACAAAAGCTGTATTTTTTTCGGCTTTACAAATTCTTGAGGCAATCCAAATTCTAAGGAAGAACGCGTTTTTACTTCAACCGCCGCAAGAATGCCGCCTTTTTGAGCAATGATGTCTAATTCTGCTTTTTGAAAAACCCAATTGGTTTCCAAAATTTCATAACCTTCCTTTTGAAGATATTCTGTGGCAAGCTCTTCCCCAAGTTTTCCTAATTCATTATGCGCTGCCATAGTTAAACTTCTTAAATTGTTAGATTTTTCGACTTCTTAGATGGAATCATTTTTAAAAGCAAATCGAATTATTCAAATTTTAAAACCGTTTCCTTGTCATTTACTTCGAAAGTTACTGTTTTTCCAAGAATCAGCGCGCGGTTGTCTTTAATGTGTCCAGCAGGAAAATTATAAGCTACGGGAATTTTATAGTCTTTTACAATATCTTGGATGATTTCCAAAGCATCTTTCCCCCACGGAATATCGTTGTCATTCATGGAAGTCATTCCTCCAATTATAATTCCTTTCACACCGTCAAGCGAACCATTTCGTTTCAAATTCATCATCATTCGGTCAATATGGTATAAATATTCGTCTAAATCTTCCAGAAAAAGAATCTTTCCTTTCATGTCAACTGCCGATTTCGAACCTTGGATACTATATAAAACCGATAAATTTCCTCCAACTAATTCTCCAGAAGCTTTTCCGTTTTTATTAAAATCATGATGCGGAATATGGTATTCTAGTTTTTCGCCAAACAAAGCTTTTCTGAAACTTTCAATGGCTTCTGGAGTTGCCGTTTTTGCGCTGATGGCCATGATAGCGTGCAAAGTTCCGATATCCATGTTATTGATATGGCTGTGCAAAACTGTTACATCGCTGAAGCCGACAATCCATTTTGGCTTTTTCTTGAAGTTTGTAAAATCAATTCTGTCGACCATTCTCACGGTTCCATAACCGCCTTTGGCAGCCCAAATCGCTTTTATCTTCGGATTGTCTAGCATTTCTTGAAAATCAGTTGCGCGCTGCCAATCTGCTCCGGCCAATTGATCTTGTTCTTTCCCGATGGTTTTTCCAATCACGACATGCAATCCCCAGCTTTCCAAAAGTTTTATTCCAGGCTGCAATGTTGCAAGATCTATTTTTCTGGCTGTGGCTAAAATGCCGACAGTATCTCCTTTTTTTAAAAATTCTGGCATGGTGATTTTTGTTTGTGCTTGAAGAAAGTTAGTAAATAATAAAAAAGCGAAGAATAATTTTATTTGGATTTGCCTTTGCATGGTGTCGTTTTTCTGTCTAACAAATAAACGAATAAAGTATTTAAGTTGCAAAGTTGCCTAAAATAGATTTCTACAAAAAAGAACCGCAGATTCGCAGATTTAAATTTAATCTGTGAATCTGCGGTAAAATAATTTTTAAAAAATAATCTTAGCAGAATTCTGCGTAGGCATCTTTTAAGTTTTCAGCAATCAATTCAGCCGGACGACCTTCAATGTGGTGACGCTCAAGCATATGAACCAATTCGCCATCTTTGAAAAGCGCAACGCTTGGCGAAGATGGAGGGAAAGGAAACATGAATCCGCGAGCAGCATCAACAGCTTCTTTGTCGACTCCAGCAAAAACCGTTACCAAATGATCAGGTTTTTTTTGTCCGTCAAGGCTTGTTTTTACACCCGGACGCGCATTTCTTGCAGCACATCCGCAAACTGAATTTACTACAACCAAAGTTGTTCCTGATTTTGCAATTGCGTTTTCAACGGCACCTGCACTATATAATTCTTCAAAACCTGCGTCAGATAATTCAGCACGCATTGGTTTTACCATTTCTTCTGGATACATAATTTTTTGTTTAAAGTTTAAGGCTCTATTTTATGCAAAGTTAGGAAGTTTTGCGTTGGAAGAAATGCGTTTTGTCATAAAGATTTGTTATGATTTTATAAGCATCTATGATTGGCGATTATTTAGATTTCAATTGATAGGGATATTGTTCATAAATTGCATTGTCTTCATTAATAGTATAGCCTTTTTTAAGGTCAGCTTTTGCTTTTTCAAGTAGTGTTTTTGCTTCTTCTTTTTGCCCTAATTTGTATAATGCAACACCTTTAAAAAATTCTACATCTGAAAATTCTGGATATTTAGCCAAAGCTTTGTCAAATTCTATGATCGCTTCTTCCAATTTATTTTGCTCAAATTTTGAAATTCCGAAATAAAATAGATCAAGATGATGAACTGCGTCTTTATTCTGCGTCTTTTTTACGAAGTCAATATTGCTTTGAAAAATCTCTTCCGCTTTTTTGAAATCATTTAATTGGAGATAGCTCAAGCCGATGTAAAAATCATAAGTATGGTCCATTTCATAAGTGTTCCCAAAGATTTTCTTCGCTTCTTCAAAGTCAGTAATTGCTTCTTTGTAAGTTTTAGAAAAAATACATTTGATGAAAGCGCGATACGGAATCCAGCTTTTTTTATCAAATTTCACAGCTTTGTCGAGAAAAATCATTCCCGCTTCATATTTTCTGGCTTTGAAAAGAGGCATCGCTTTTTGCTGCCACAAATAAGCAATCGTGCTGTCTTTTTTGAGTCCGTTGTCGAGACATTCCTGCCATTCGAACATATTTACTGTGTAATCATATTTGTAAGCGCAATTTTCGAGATATTCTTTGACAATTGCTTCCTGACTGGCTTTTTTTGCCTCCGGTTTTTCTTGGGCGGATGCAAAAATTGAGAAAATTATAATAGATAGAAAGTAAAAGTTCTTCATTTTCAGTAAATTACTATTTGTAAAGTTTAAAGTCTGCAAATTCTAGAAAACAAAGCTTTCAAAAACAAACCAGTTGGACATTTCAAAATCACCTGAATATCTTCAGAAAAAGAAGTTTCCTCATCTAAAAATTTAAAGATCAAACTCGGATTTCCTTTTCGGAACATAGAAGAAAAAATAGTACTTCCGACATGATTTTTCTTGTCTAAAATATCCAAAAGCAATAAATCATAAAACCAGAATTTATTTCTTTTTTGAAATTTCCTAACATCATTTTCTTGCAGTAAAAATAAAACCAACTCTTTTGATTTTTTAGTGGCGTTTTTAAAAGTATAGCCCGTGCTTGCTTTTGTCCAGCCTCCTGCAGAGCCAATATTCAGTATGTTTTTTGTGTTTTTATTCCAGAAAGGATAACTCGTCATCGGAATATTGCCACGTTCTTTTTCAAGTATTTCGTAGTTTTTAATTCCTAATTTTTCAATATAATTCTTGATTTCTTCTTCATATTCTTCTTCAGAAAGCAGATTTTTTGAAAATAAAGTATATTCAATCAAAGCTTCATTTTCTGAAAAAGGAAGGACATACATAAACCGCGTATTTCCTTTTTGGGCAACTGAAAAATCCATGAAAGTTGCTTTTTTTGGCGTAAAAACTGATTCTGAACTTTTAATTTTCCAGCCAATAAAATGCTGTTGCAACAAAGGATATTTTTCTTGGGATAAAACTTCTTCCGGATTAAAAATGCTGTTGAAAAGCTTGTCGGAAGAATAAGAATCGCTTTCGGTTGTAACGATTATCTTGTTTTCCTTTTCTTCGTAATGCACTATTTTCTCGTTGGCAAATTCAATATTTTCAGCTTTAGAAATTATGTCAAAAACAAAAGAATAAAAATCAAATCCGGGGATCATTTTATACTGATACGGACTTAAATCTAAATCTCTAGAATAATTTTTACTGGAAAAAACTGCGGTATTCCATTTTTTAGCGACCAAATTTTCATATTTTCCGTTCGGTTTTTCCCAGAAACACCACGTTCGATCATTGGTTTTCTTGGAATCTGAATCCAAAAGCAAAATTTTTTTAGATTTAAATTTTCCGGAAACAATCATTTCATAAGCGGTCATCAAAGACGCCAAGCCCGTTCCTGCAAAAATGTAATGGTAGTGTTTCATTCTTCAAAAATAGCGAAAATTATCTTTTCAGCTTTTGCAGTATTTCCAGTACTATTTTTGAATTGGTAAAAGACTGAATTTGAGCTAAAATAGAATAATCTGAATCTAAAATCGCAATTGTGGGATAAACCAAATTTCCATCTTTTTCTCCTAAAGAAATGGCAAGTTCATGAACGCCTGAATTATTTCCCTTTGGAATAAATTTAAAAGCGTGATTGTTGAAATTTATAGCTTTTCTGTCTTCCGCATTGAAAGAAATAAAATAGAAGTTTTTGTTTAATTCTTCTCTAATTTTTTGGTCTTTAAAAGTTGTGTTTTCCATCATTTTGCAATAGTTGCACCAATCTGTATGAAGGAAAATCACAAATGGTTTCGGACTTATTTTCGATAATTTTTCTGCTTCTTCAAAAGTATGCGTGTTTAATTGCGCAAAGTTTTGATTTGCGATTAGTAAAAAAAATAGAAGTAGGAATTTTTTCATTCGCCACAGATTGTTTTAAAAATTTAAATGTCCTTGGTAATTCTAATTCCAACCATATAAGGCATATAAGATCATATAAGAATTTTTATTTCAAAGTATATCTTACGCCAAAAAAACTTCGAATTCCTTGATTCGGACCATAAACATAACTCGGGTCAAAAGTCAGCGCGTAAGGATTATCAGCAGTTGGCTTTACATTTCCATTCGGCTGATATTCCACATTTTTATCAAACGGATCGTTCGCTCTGGCAATAATAAACGGATTTCCTTTATTCGGCGTCCAATTCAAAAGGTTTTTTATGCCTAAATAAATTTCTACATCCTTGATTTTATTGTAGGTAAATTGGATATTTTGGATGCTAAAAGTCGGGGAATATTCCTTCCTCGGATCTAATTCGCCAAGCAAAGGCAAGCGCATCGGTCCATAAATATTTCCGGTGTAATCAATGTCAATAAATGATTTCGGAATTCTGTAGGAAATCGCCCAAGTCCCAGAAAATTTCTCTGTTAAAACCGGCCTTGATTTAATGTCGTTTTCTGTTTTTGAAACATCCATATAAGTAGCTCCGAGAATTAATTTCAGTCCGTTTTGAAACACAACGTCAATGTTGGTGCTGATTCCCGTAGTCGTTGCAAAGCCATCCAGGTTTTTATAAATAATTTTATTTGGGTCAGAATCATAATCTGGAATAATAGAATTGGTGAAATAAGTATACCAGGCCGAAGTCTCAATTCCGATGAAAGTACCGCCTTTTGTATAGATTTTCTTCAAGTAATTTAGGTTGACATTATAAGATTGCTCTGGCTTTAATTCCTCTTCCACAATCACTTCGCGCGAACCGGTAAGCGCGGCATGTTCTTCAGTGAAAAGATTTACGACCCTGAAACCTGTTCCCGCATTCAAGCGAATAATATCATTGTCTGTCGCTTTGAGTTTATAAGCAAAACGTGGCGTAAATATCGAACCGTGCTCTGAATTATAGTCATATCTCGCGCCAAGCAAAACGCTGTGCTTCTCATTTAATTTCATCTCATCCTGCGCAAAAACACTCGGAATCCAAGTTTTATCTGAATTTTCTGTTGCTGGCGTGTTGTCGTTGTAATAATTATAGCGAATCGCAGTTCCAAAAAGCAAATCATGGTTGGAGATCTTTTTGTCCCAAGTCAGCTGTCCAAAGCCAATTTTTTGCTGTGCCAAGTAAGGAACGGCGCCATAAACCGAGTTTTGGTCATGGTCAGTCACAGAAAAAGAAAACAGCATTTTTTCTGCTATCGGAAGTTCATAAGCGCCTAATAATTCATAGCGTCTTGTGTAAATGCTTTCGCCATAAACCTCGTCGCCGCCACGGTATTTTTTCTCCCACTGCATTTCACCGCCCCAACGATCTTCATAAAAATAGCGTCCGGCGAGTGAAAATAACTTGCCGCTTTTTCTTCCGAAATTCCACTTTTGAAAAACTGAGATTCGATGTTGCAGCGTGACATCTGTGAAATTATCATTATTGTTGTCAATCTTATTGCTGTAATTGAAATAATTTACGCCTAATAAAACAGATGATTTTTCGCCAAGATTTGCTTTGAAACCCAAATCCAAATTTGCTTCTCCCCAAGAATTGCTGAATCCGTCCACAGAAAATCTTGGCGCGCTCATTGGATTTTTCGTAATGATGTTGATTAAGCCCCCAACAGCTTCGCTTCCATATAAAGATGACGCCGGACCTTTGACAATTTCTATTCTTTCTAACAGTGAATTCGGAATTCCTGACAAGCCATAAACTGTCGAGAGACCGCTGACAATCGGCATTCCGTCAATCAAAACCAAAGTATAAGGTCCTTCCAAGCCATTGATGTGAATATCGCCCGTATTGCAAATGTTGCAATTCAGCTGCGGCCTTACGCCATTCACATTTTGCAACGCTTCAAAAATATTCGCCGTTGGATTTTTCTTGAAATAACTCGGTTTATAAACTTCAACAGGCACAGGACTCTCCAATCTGCTGACAGGTTTTAATGTTCCTGAAACCACGACTTCGTCAAGAGAATTGGCATCATTTTGCAATTCAAAATCAAAATACAGGTTTTCATTTTGTTTCAAGGAGAAATTCTTCTGCAGGTTTTTGCTTCCTACATAAGAAACTTGAATTTTATAATTCCCAGCCGGAATATTTTCAATTTTATAATTCCCCAAGCTGTCTGAGGAAGTTGAAAATTTAGTGCCAACAAGAGTAATATCTGCATCGATAAGCGCAATTCCTTCAGAAGTTATTTTTCCTGAAAGGCTGGTTTTTTCTTGTGCATTTAAAATTGGCGAAAACAAAATAGAAAATAGTAAAATTATATTTTTCATTAGAGTAATTATAAATTTAGACAAATCTAAAAATTATATTTTAGTAATCAAATAATTTTATTAAATTTGTATAATAAGTTATGTTTCATATGGGTAAATCTCTAGAGGAAGTCCACGGATCGATTTCCACAGAAAATAAAAAATCAGGATTTAGAAAAATATTAGCCTTTTTAGGCCCGGCTTATTTAATCAGCGTGGGTTATATGGATCCAGGAAACTGGGCAACCGACCTTGCCGGAGGAAGCCAATTTGGCTACAGCTTGCTTTGGGTTTTGTTAATGAGCAACATCATGGCCTTGCTTTTGCAGAGTTTAAGTGCGCGCCTCGGAATCGTTACGCAGCGGGATTTGGCACAGGCTTCCCGTGAAACTTATTCGCCTTTTATCAATTACATTTTATATTTTTTGGCGGAAATTGCCATTGCGGCCTGTGATCTTGCAGAGGTTTTGGGAATGGCGATCGGTTTGAATTTATTGTTCGATATTCCGCTGATTGAAGGAGTTTTGATTACGGTTTTAGATACCTTTCTTCTGTTGTTTTTAATCAATAAAGGAATGCGGAAAATGGAGGCTTTCATTATCGCACTCGTTGCCATCATTGGCTTTTCATTCGTATTTGAAATGATTTTTGCCCAGCCAGAAGTCGATAAAGTCTTCGCAGGATTGATTCCTTCTTTGCCAAATGAAGCGGCACTTTACATCGCAATCGGAATTATCGGAGCCACAGTAATGCCTCACAATTTATACCTTCATTCCTCTTTAGTCCAGACTCGAAAATTTGACAGGAGCAATGCCGGAATAAAACAGGCTTTGAAATATAATTTTATAGATTCTACAATCGCGCTGAATTTGGCTTTCTTCGTAAATGCTGCCATTTTAATTTTAGCCGCCGCAACTTTCCATAAAAATGGCTATTTTGAAGTAGCAGAAATTCAAGATGCGCATCAATTCTTAGAACCGCTTTTAGGAACAAAATGGGCGCCGGTTTTATTTGCCGTAGCTTTAATTGCTGCGGGACAAAGCTCGACTGTTACTGGAACTTTAGCTGGACAAATTATTATGGAAGGTTATTTGAATTTAAGAATCCAGCCTTGGGTGCGCAGAATTATTACCCGACTGATTGCCATTGTTCCAGCCGTTGTCGTGATCGGAATTTATGGTGATGACATTACCGGAAAATTATTGATTTTCAGTCAAGTAATTCTGAGTTTGCAATTGGGTTTTGCTATTATTCCGCTGATTCATTTTGTGAGCGACAAGTCAAAAATGAAAGGCTTTCATATTGGCAAATGGACAAAGATTGCCTCTTGGATAATCGCTACAACAATTGTTTCCTTGAATGCAAAATTGGTTTATGATGAAATCACGGGCTGGATGGAAGCTTCTGAAAATCCTGTGATTCTTTGGCTGACCGTCGTGCCTTTGGCTTTTAGCTTCCTGGTTTTGCTTTTATATATAGTTTTCAAGCCTTTCTTTGCCAAGTCAAAATCTCAAATAGAAAATCATTCGCCACATAATTTAGCTTTGAAATTTTCTAAATCTGGCTCTTACAGCAAAAAGAATATTGCCATTTCTGTAGATTTTTCTAGTGCTGACGAAGCGGCAATCAACAATGCGTTTGAGTTGGGCGGCAATGAGGCAAAATATACGCTGATTCACGTTGTGGAAACTGTCGGAGCCATAATGTACGGCGACGATATTAAAGATCATGAAACGACAATTGATGAGAAATTGCTAGAAGAATATAAGGTCATGCTGAACGAGCAAGGTTTTCAGGTGGAAACCAAACTTGGTTTCGGACAGCCAGATAAAGTGATTCCGGCGATTGTGAACAAAGGCGGATTCGATATTTTGGTCATGGGAACCCACGGCCACACCGGATTTAAAGATTTGCTTTTCGGAACAACAGTTGATAAATTGCGCCACAAAATCTCGATTCCGTTATTTATTGTAAAAAAATAACCCAAAATTCTATACCCAAAACCTTATACCCCAAAAGATGACTTTTTCAGAAGAAAATTACTTAAAAACAATCTATCACTTGACCAATGCTGTCGATTCTGATGTGTGCAGTACAAACGCTATTGCCGAAAAAATGGATACAAAAGCATCATCTGTGACTGATATGCTGAAAAAATTGGCTGAAAAAAATCTGATTCACTATATAAAATACCAAGGCGTTTCCTTGACAGATCAAGGAAAATTGGCTGCTAAAATGATTGTCAGGAAGCATCGCTTATGGGAAGTTTTTTTGGTAGAAAAATTAGATTTCTCTTGGGATGAGGTGCATGATATCGCCGAACAGTTGGAACATATCAAGTCTGAAAAATTAATAAATAAGTTAGATGATTTTTTAGGAAATCCTACGGAAGATCCGCATGGTGACCCAATTCCAGATAGTAACGGAAGAATCACCAAGGTTGAAAAACAGTTGCTTTCTGAATTATCTGAAAATCAAACCGGAATCTGTGTTGGAGTAAAAGATACGTCTTCTGAATTTTTGAAATATTTAGACAAGCAGGAAATTGCGCTTGGCTCAAAAATCGAATTTGTTTCCAAGGAAAGTTTCGATGCTTCGTTAAAAATAAAAGTAAACGGTAAGGAATTGGTTATCTCAAGCAAAATTGCAGGCAACCTTTTTGTGAAGTTGATTTAACTGCATCCGCAGTCGCCACTGCCGCAATTTCCTGATTTTTTCTTCTTTTTGAAAAAGAATTTCTTGACCAGAAAAGCGAACGCTCCGGCAACCAAAACATACATTATGACGGTTTGTAAATCCATAGTGCAAAGTTAAAAACTAGCGTGTTTTATTTGTCCCAAAAAAAGCATAAACTCTTATTTTAGAATCTGATAAGCCAGCAAAGAAACCGTGTAAGCAAATGTGCTCATGAAAACCAGCTGGAACATCGGCCATTTCCAAGAATTCGTTTCTTTTCTCGTAATTGCTAGAGTACTAATACATTGCATCGCAAAAGCATAAAATAGTAGCAAGGAAATTCCTGTCGCAAAATTGAAAATCGGCTTGCCCGTAATCGGATCGACTTCCGCTTCCATTCTATTTTTGATCGTGACTTCTTCCTCGCTGTGGCTTCCTACGTTGTAAATCGTGGCTAATGTGCCTACAAAAACCTCGCGCGCGGCAAAAGAAGTAACTACGGCAATTCCTATTTTCCAATCATATCCTAATGGGCTGATGACGGGTTCTATGCTTTTTCCAATGATTCCGATATAGGAGTTTTCCAACTGAAAAGAAGCAATTTCGTCTTGGATTACTTCCTTTGGAGCATCGATGTTTTCGGGCATTTCGGTTACGATTTTTTCTGCATTTGCAAAATTTTTACCCGGACCGTGAGAGCCAAGAAACCATAAGATTATAGACAAAGCCAAGATGATTTTTCCAGCCCCGAAAACAAACGCTTTGGTTTTTTCAATTACGTTAATCGCTACGTTTTTAAACAAAGGCAGTCTGTAATTCGGCATTTCAACTACAAAATAAGACTTCGTTTTTAATTTTAAAATCTTATTCAGGACATAAGCTGAAAAGACCGCCATTCCAAACCCTAAAAGATATAAAATCATCAAAGTCAGCCCTTGTAAATTTACAATCCCAAAGAGTCTTTCGTCAGGAATAATCAAGGCAATCAAGATGGCATAAACGGGCAATCTTGCTGAACATGTGGTAAAAGGAGTGACTAAAATCGTAATCAATCTTTCTTTCCAGTTTTCAATATTTCGTGCAGCCATAATTGCAGGAATGGCACAAGCCGTACCCGAAATCAAAGGCACAACGCTTTTGCCGCTAAGGCCAAATCTCCGCATTATTTTATCCATCAAAAAGACGACGCGGCTCATATAACCGCTTTCTTCCAAGACGGAAATGAATAAGAAAAGAAAGGCGATTTGCGGGATAAAAATGACAACGCCGCCAATTCCTGGAATGATTCCTTCAGAAATCAAGTCAGTCAGAACGCCTGGATTCAGGTGCGTTTTTGCGTAAGAAGCCAGCGATGCGAACGATTCGTCAATGAAATCCATTGGAATGCTCGACCAAGAAAATACCGACTGGAAGATGAGCATCAAGATTCCGAAGAAAATTAAATAGCCATAGATTTTATGCGTCAAGATTTTGTCAAGCTTCGCGCGAATTCCCTTTGCTTTTGCGACGTCGACTTGATAGCCGACTTTCAGGACATCATTGATAAACTGATATCTTTTTATGGTTTCCTTCTGCTGCATTTTCTTCAGCTCGGGATTTGATTTTACAAATGATTTTTCAGCAATTTCCTGTCTTTGGAGGTTTCCGAAGTTTGCATCTTGCGTAATGACAAGCCACAATTTATAAAGCAGTTCTTTTGGAAAGACATGGCGCAAATTGTTGAAATAATCAGGATCAATGCTTGAAGCGTTCAGGCAAGGCTCTGAAGAAAGATTTTTATAATCGGCGATGAGGTTTTTCAGCGTCTCGATTCCTTGATTTTTTCTCGAACTGATCAGCGCAATTTTCGTTTTCAGCTGTTCTTCAAGATAAGGAATGTCTAATGAAATTCCCTTATAATCCATGCGGTCTGCCATATTGATGACCAAAATTGTCGGAATCTCAAGATCTTTGATTTGGGTAAACAGCAATAGATTTCTTTTCAGGTTTTCTACTTCTGTGACTACAACCGCCACGTCAGGATAATTGGCGTCATTTTTATTTAAAAGCAATTCTATCACCACGTTTTCATCGATAGAACTGGCGTTTAGGCTATAAGTTCCGGGCAAATCTAGAATGGTCGCCTTGATATTTTCGTTGAGCTTGCAGAAGCCGATTTTCTTTTCTACCGTGATTCCCGGATAATTCCCGACCTGCTGTTTCAAGCCTGTAAGCTGGTTGAATACAGAGGTTTTACCCACATTAGGGTTTCCTATCAAGGCTACTTTTAAATTTTTGTGGCTCATAATGCTATTCGCTAACGATTTCTATATTGATTTCGCTGGCCGTTTCTATTCTGATAGCCACATGGCTGTCGTTTACATTGATATAAATCGGGTCTCCAAGGGGTGCAATCTGCAACATCTCCACACTATTGCCCGGCAGGCATCCCATTTCAAGAAGCTTAAGGGGAATAGTGTCAATATTAAAATCGAGGATGAGCGCCTTTTGGCCAATTTTTAGATCTGCAAGCGTTTTCAAGTCTAATTTAGATTGAATTTAGATTGCAAAAGTAAGGAAATTATTTTGGTTTGGGTCAATCTCTCTAGGGTTTTGGATAAAAGGTATTGGCTTGTAAGGTTATGCCGATGTTAATTTTTCAGAAGTACGTATTTCCAAAATATTAAATTTTAAAATTTTGTAGAATCGCCAATCGGCTGAATTGTTTTTTTGCTATAAAAGGCGTTAAAAAAGCAAGCTTTATTTTCTTTTCAAATCTTCCTTTTTTAGAATTTCAACTTATGCTTTTTGATAGTTATTTGTATGCAATTCTTCGAGTTTTATTTTTACTCAAAAACAAGCTAAAACAACAGCTACATTTTGCTTGTTTTTTAGGAGTTTGAATGCATCTTTGTTCGAGAGTTGTTCGGTAAAATTGCCTTTTTACCGAACAAAGTGCAACAATCCTCGAACGAACCCCGAACAAACCTCGAACAAAACCCAAGAAATAGGGAATTGAATTATGTAATTTCTGTAAGATTAACACGTAATTTTATAAAGCTTTGCAATTTTACCCAGCCTATCTTTACAATTACAAATAATCAAAATAGAAACGTCATGAAAAACTTACTTTATATTGCCATTCTTGCTTTAGCTTTTACCTCATGCAGAGATACGAAAGCAGAAAGCGTAGCATTAGAGCAACAGCGTGAACTGGATTCTATGAAAGTTGCTATAAAGGCACAAGCAGAAGCAGCGGCTAAGCAAAAAACAATCGATTCTATGAATGCTATCGTAGCAGAAAGAGAAGCGGCAGCCAATGCAAGAGTAGCCTCAGCAAATTCTAGAAATACAGCAACAACCACTACAACAGAGACTAAGAAAAAAGGCTGGAGTTCTACTGCAAAAGGTGCTGTAATCGGAGCCGGAGCTGGAGCAATAACCGGAGCCGCAGTTTCTAAGAAAAAAGGAGAGGGCGCCATAATCGGAGGTTTGGCCGGAGCCGCAGTAGGTGCGGGAACTGGAGCTATAATCGATGGCAGTAAAAAGAAAAAAGAATAACAACAATAATAAATCCGATGAGTGAGGCGGGATACTATGCAAATGGTATCCCGCTTTTTTTATGGAAATCTTAAGCATAAAGTTGGGATAGTTTTTTACTTTTAAGGAAAATTTTAAAGCTATGAAAATAGCATACTCCAGATAATGAAATTAGTATTTAAAATTGCTGCTATCTTTGGCATCGTATTTTCTTCTTTTGCTCAAAAAAGTGAGATCATAGTTATTGGAAACGTGCACACGCCAATGGACCGTTATAATGCTGACAGCCTTTATAATATCATGGAAAAAGTCAAGCCAGATATTATTCTGCATGAAATTGACCATACTTTTTTTACCAAGGATTTTAAGTTCAAAGCGCCTTCAAAAGAAAATGAGCAGAATGCGTCAGAGCGCTATCTTGCAAAACATCCTGAGGTATTGATTCGTCCGTTTGAATTTGAGGGAAGAAATGAATACCGCAGAGAAAAAGGAATTAAGCAATCAGAAAGTCCGACGATGCGAATTCTCGACAGCCTTTACAGTTCAGGTAAACTGACTGAAAAACAGCGCACTATTGTTTCTGAATACAGAAGATTGACTGATCAGCTGAATTCTTTCGGGTATTTATCTGCAATTAATTTCAACAATCCAAAAACGGACAGTATTTCAAAAATCCGACAATATTACCAACATCACGAAATCAGGAAAGTGATCAATGAGCAGAAGATTTTTTCAGAGATAAAAGTCACAACTACAACTGGAAAAAAAGTAAGCCTTAAAGAAGGATACAATGAATTTTGTGATTTCTGGGATTTGCGAAATAAAACTATGGCAAAAAATATTATTGCCTACACCAAGAAATATCCGGGCAAGAAAATAATCGTTTTGACAGGCTATTATCACCGTTATTATCTTCTGGAAGAATTGAAAAAAGCAGGGAAAAAGAAATTTGAAATTAAGGAATTTTATGAATAAGTGCCTTTGGCCATTGCTATAATGATGACAGAAAAAGAAAAAATGATTGCTGGCGAGCCTTATTTCGCCAATGGAAAAGAACTTTTTACAGAAAGACAAGACGCCAAGGAATTGGTTTTTGAGTTCAATAATCTTCCTCCGAAAGAAATAAAGCCGAGGAATGAAATCATCAAAAAACTCTTCGGAAAAACAGAAAAAGGTTTTTATATCGAACCTCCTTTTCGCTGTGATTATGGCTATAATATTTTTATAGGAAAGAATTTTTATAGCAATTACAACTGCACGATTTTAGACTGCGCTGAAGTGAGAATAGGCGATAACGTAATGTTTGCACCAAACGTAAGCATTTTTACAGCCGGCCATCCCATACATTTTGAAAAAAGAAATACAGGAATCGAATATGCTTTTCCGGTAACAATCGGCAATAACGTGTGGATCGGAGGCAATGTGGTAATCAATCCAGGAATCACGATTGGCGACAATACCGTCATCGGTTCAGGAAGCGTGGTAACCAAGGATATTCCTGATAATGTAATTGCAGTTGGAAATCCGTGCAAAGTTATTAGGGAAATTACCGAGGAAGATAAATTATATTATTTCAAAAAAATGAAACTTTAAGATTTTATAAAACGTATTATTTGATTTTAAGAGTTAAATTTAGAATAAATAAATCAAAAAATGCATCCAGACAAAAACATAGCAAAAGACATTCGCGATATTGGGAAGATTCCCATCATCACAAATATACTCAATGTGATTTGCCAATCTACGGGTATGGGATTTTCTGCTGTGGCGCGCGTTACCGAAGATCGATGGGTGACCTGCACAATTCGTGATGACATTTCTTTTGGATTAAAGCCTGGCGATGAATTAGAAATCAAGACAACAATTTGTGACGAAATCAGGTATCATCAAAATCCGGTAATTATTGACCATGTTGCCGAAGATGATGAATTTAAAGATCACCATACTCCGGCACAATATGGCTTTCAGAGCTATATTTCAGTACCGATCATCCGCATGGATGGCAGTTTTTTCGGAACACTGTGCGCTATTGATCCGCATCCGCGAAGCTTGAAATCATCACAAATGCTGGCAATGTTTAAGCTTTTTGCTGATTTGATTTCTTTCCACCTTAATGCGGTCGAACACTTAGAGGACACTACATCAGCACTTAATAAAGAACGGGAAATCAATAAATTAAAAGATATAAATCAAAAAATATTCACTGATTTACTCGAAAAAGAAGTACAGATTAGAACCCAGCAATTAGAAGAAAATTATAATTCTCTTGAAAAACTAAATAAGGAATTAGAGTCTTTTGCTTACATATCAAGCCATGACTTGCAAGAACCGCTTCGTAAAATCCAAACTTTCGTAAGCGTAATTTCTGAAAAAGAACTTGACAATTTATCTGAAAAAGGAAAAGAATATTTTAAAAGAATCCAGAATTCCGCAGAGCGAATGCAGGCTTTGATCAACGATCTTTTGGCCTATTCAAGAACTTCAGTCGATGAACGCAAATTTGAAATTATCAATTTCAAAAAGGTTGTCGAGCAGGTGCTTGATGATTTAAAAGAAGAACTGGAAGAAAAAAATGCCAAAATTGAAATCCAGGAAATGTGCGAAAGCAGCATTATTCCGTTTCAGTTTCGCCAATTGATTTATAATATTTTCAGCAATGCCTTGAAATTTTCCAGAACAGGCATAAATCCTGTGATCACGATCAGTTGCAAAATTATCGACAAAGAAAGCACTTTTGGACGTACTGAAAAACATTGCCACATTAAGATTTCAGACAACGGTATCGGCTTTGACCAAAAATATGGCGAAAAAATATTTGAACTTTTCCGCAGTCTCCATCCAAAAGAAGAATACAACGGCACCGGAATTGGACTTGCAATTGTCAAAAAAATCGTTGAAAATCACGGTGGCACAATTACCGCAAGCGGAAAATTGCAAGAAGGCGCCACCTTTGACATTTACCTTCCGGTAGAATAAATTTATTCTTCGCCCGACAAGAATTTGATGTCTTCTAATAATTTTTTTACTTCCTCTAAATTAGTTCCGTCATAAAAACCTCTGATGCGTCTTTTGGAATCAACAAGTACAAAATTTTCCGTGTGAATCATATCGTATAATTCACTAGAATCAGTTGTTTTTACAGCTAAATAAGATTTTCTGGCGATAT
Organism: Flavobacteriaceae bacterium PS02334; assembly: GCA_029959295.1. Taxonomy (GTDB): domain Bacteria; phylum Bacteroidota; class Bacteroidia; order Flavobacteriales; family Flavobacteriaceae; genus Flavobacterium. The sequence goes on from JASCOH010000008.1 coordinate 27,192, forward strand.
AATAAATAGCCTCTTTTTTACCAGTGACTAAATTCCACTTGCTATCAATCACGCCTTTTTTCAAGGCATAAGCTTTTAAAACTTCTGGCGTGTCAATGTCTGGCGTGACCGTGTGCGAAAGCAACATTACCTTCGGATTATTCTTGATCTGTTCTTGCAACCAAGCCATATTTTCCCCCATCGGAACGCAAATTGAAGGACAAGTCGTAAAGAAAAAATCGGCTACATAAATTTTTCCTTCATAGTCTTTTTGCGTAATCGTTTTTCCGTTTTGATTCGTAAATGAAAAATCATCAATCGTGTGGTCGCGTTTGATAAATTGAACGGTTGTGTCAACCATTTCAGGATTTACATCTGCCGGATTATAAATTTTTAAAGTCTTTTTAGGTTTCAGCGCATTATAAAAAAGAGTCAGAATTATAGCAGAAAGCACAAAAAAAACGATGAAAAAAATTCTGTATTTTTTAAAGAAGGTGAGCATTTGAAGGAAATTTTTGCGAATTTACAAACTAAACACGCATCCAAATCTTTTTTTAACAGATAATTCAGTTCATAGAAGTATTAACTTTTTAAATTTGTAGCTATACTAAACATTTCAATATGAAAATAATCTTGAATAGAAGCATGCTTTCAATCACTGCGATTGTGCTGGCATCGCTTGGAGCAAATGCTCAGGAGAAACCCAAAACTCACGGAATTGAGCTCCAGTACATGGATAAAAGCGTAAAGCCAAATGACGATTTCTTTACATATGTCAACGGAACTTGGGTAAAAAATACTGAAATCCCTTCTGACAGAACGCGTTGGGGAAGTTTTGACGAATTGCGCAAAAATACTGACGATGATGTTTTGGCTATCTTGAATAAAGCGGTTGCGGACAAAAAATTAGATCCAAAATCTGACCAGGCAAAAGCGGTCAACCTTTACAAATCCATCATGGATACTGTTGCCAGAAACAAACAAGGAATTACGCCGTTAAAACCTTACTTGGCAAAAGTAAATGCTATAAAAAACATCAAAGATCTTCAAGCTTTAATGATTGAAATGGAACCAGTTGGGGGTTTAGGATTTTTTGGCGTAGGCGTAGGATCTGATGAAAAAGACAGCAATAAAAACGTAGTAAGATTAGGATTGGGAAGATTGGGTCTTCCAGACAGAGATTATTATGTTTCTGCAGAAGCTGATTCTAAAGAAAAACGTGAAAAATATGAACTTCACGTAGCTAGAATGCTAGAATACATCGGAGAAAAACCTGCAGAAGCAAAGAAAAATGCGGCTAAGATTTTAGCTTTGGAAATTGCTTTGTCAACGCCAAGATTTGACCGTGTTGAAATGCGTGACGATAGAAAAACCTACAACCCGATGACGGTTGCTGAACTTCAAAAACTGACACCTTCTATCAATTGGGAAACTTATTTAAGCGGTGTTGGATTTCCAAAATTGGAAACTATTATCGTTTCACAGCCAAAATACATGACTTCTTTAGAAGAAATCTTCAAGCAAAATAAAATAGAAGATTGGAAAGAATTCTTAAAATGGTCGCTTTTAAACAGATCTGCAGCGATGCTTTCTACAGATATTGAAAAAGCAAACTGGGAATTCTACGGAAAAACGTTGACTGGTGCCGTAAAACAAAGGCCAAGAAATGAAAATGCGCTTCAAACCGTAAACGGAACTGTTGGAGAAGCTTTAGGAAAATTATACGTAGCTGAAAAATTCCCGCCAGAAGCAAAAGCAAAAGCGGAAAGCATGATCAAAAACGTATTCTTGGCCTTCGAAAACAGAATCAACAACTTGCCTTGGATGACAAAAGCAACCAAAGCGAGCGCTATTGAAAAACTGCACAAATCAAGAATCAAAATCGGTTATCCTGATAAATGGGAAGATTATTCTGCCTTGACAATTACTGGTCCAGACAACGGCGGTTCTTATTTTGATAACATGAAAAATATCTCAAGATGGGCTTATAAAAAAGATATCGAGAAATTAAACAAGCCTGTTGACAAAGACGAATGGTTCATGTCACCACAAACGGTGAACGCTTATTTCAATCCAGCTTATAATGAAATCGTATTTCCAGCGGCAATTTTGCAACCTCCATTTTATGATTACAAAGCGGACGAAGCGGTAAATTATGGCGGTATCGGAGCTGTAATCGGTCACGAAATCTCTCACGGATTTGATGATTCTGGAGCAAGATACAACGCTGACGGAAATTTAGTAGATTGGTGGTCTGAAGAAGATTTGAAACAATTTACAGGTCTTGGCGGTTCTTTGGCAGATCAATACAGCGCTTTACAGCCACTTCCAGGAATTTATGTAGACGGTAAATTTACGCTAGGTGAAAATATCGGAGATTTAGGCGGTGTAAACGCAGCTTATGACGGTTTGAAATTATACTTGAAACAAAACGGAAACCCTGGTTTGATAGACGGTTATACGCCAGAACAACGTTTCTTCATTTCTTGGGCAACCATCTGGAGAACTAAAGCGCGTGACGAGGCAATCAAAAGCCAAGTGAAAACGGATCCGCATTCGCCAGGAATGTACAGAGCTTATGTTCCATTGCAAAACGTGGATGCTTTTTATGAAGCGTTCAATATCAAAAAAGGCGACGGAATGTATGTAGAGCCTGCAAAAAGAGTAAAAATCTGGTAATAGATTATATAAAAAATCCCAAGTGAAAGCTTGGGATTTTTTTGTTTTTATAGAGTTGTAATTTTCTAAATTAGTGAAGCAAAATCATGTCCCAAAACCTTCTCAACTTTCCCACTATCAATAATCTTCCCAACAGAAATTTTACTTTCATCAAATCCAACTAAAGCCAATCCTAAAGAAGCCGCTTTTCCATTGTAATATTCTTTTCTGCTCGGATGTTCTGAATTTACACCATTGAAAACTTGATTCCAAGCCTCTTTTTCTATGATTTTTTCTATGATTCCAATGCAATCATTTAATCCAATCAGATTAATCGGCGCATCAGGATTTGCAATCCCGTTTCTTCCCGATAAGTATTTTATCGGATGGCGTTCTTCTCCATACAAACCTCCAAAACGCAGACTTGTTGTTTTGAAATTCGTGTTTGCTAACAATAATCTTTCCGATTCTAAAAGTTGCTTTCCGCTTTCTGTCTCTGGATTTTCAGGAGTTTCTTCAGTAATTATTCTGAAATTTTCGTCGTCGTCATAAACAGAAGTTGCGCTTACGAATAAAACTTTTTCTACAGAAGATTTCTCAATTTCCGGAATCAGGTTTCTAATTTTTGCCGTAAAATCTTCTTTTTCATTAGTGCCAATTTTTGGCGGAATATCAATAATCAGAATTTCAGAATCTTCTAAAAAGTTGGAAATATTTCCTTCAATTCCGTTTTTGGAGACTGAAATCAAAAAAGGATTTAATCCTAAATTTTCCAACTTCTCCATTTTCTCTGGGGAAGTCGTTGAGGTTTTTAATTCGTGCTTTTTCTCTAACAATGATTTTGCCAACGGCAAACCTAACCAGCCGCAGCCGAGAATACTAATTTTGGACATTTACTTCAGGAGTTATTGGTGAAACGCTGTCTAAAATCGCTGCAGGAATGATTTCTTGCTTGAAATTGGGCTTTATTTTTTGTTTTAGTACAACAGCGTCATTTAATACAAAAGGCGTCGGCATCATCCAATTTTCGCGTTTTGCAACGGTAAACATTTTGTTTGACAATAAATCAAACGACGATTCCATCAATTCCATGTCTAAAACGGCTTTTGAATCCACGCTGAATCGCATCTCCAAAGGTTCATTGTCAGTTACATAATAACTCAATAATTTTCGTCCGTTTCGCTTGAAAGCAGAACCTTCTTGATTGATATGTTTCACGCCGTTGGTTCTCAAATTATGGAATGTAAGGTTTTCATGCGCAAAAATATCATAGCGGTTTACCTTTCGATTCGGAGTGATTTTTATTGTCAAATAGCGCTGATTTTTTATCATTTCGTCCCTGACAAATTCAATCGTTGGCCCGGCCAAATCTTTTGCTGGCGCCACATTCGAATAAGTAAACTTCGAATTGTATTTGCTGAACAAATTATAAGCAGAAAGTTCATCCGCATTTTTCGGATTTTCGCCCAAATAATTTTTCGTCCAGGCGTCTAAATTTTTATCATAAGTCACCCAAAGTGCCTTGTTTGTATCATTGTCATAAACATACAAAAGGCTGTTCTGTTTCGCTTTTCCTTCTTCATAGCCTGAATGGATGTGCGCGTCAATCAAAAATCCGAGAGCGATTAAAACCATTAAGAATCCCCAATTTCCTTTCTTCGGGAAATAGCCAAAAATAGGCAGGAGCAAAGTGAATAGTAAAACGGTCAAAGCGGCGCTTCCGGCTAAAAGCTTCAGTCCTAATCCGATTGGAAAAGTGGTGATGAAAGGAGCAAAAATTATAAAGGCAGGAATGCTTAAAATTAAATTTAAAATCCAGTTGTTTCGCTGCGTAATGACAAAAACGCCAAGCATGAGAATGCTGCAAAAAACCGGAATAATGAAAAATCCAGCACCAGGAAGGAAAAAAGCGAGTGCAACATTGATTAAAATCCAAAGTAAAATTGGCGCCACGGCAAAACTCATGGCTTGATTGTCAAAGTAGAATTTCTTGTAAAAAGCAAAACTTATTGCCAAGCTTAAAAAGACAAAAAATCCAATATAAGAATGTCCGTTGTAAGTAAATCCGTGAAGGATGTCTTTGTATTGCGGGTAAAATTCGTTGATGGCTTTCCATCCTAAAAAGGCGACAGCGCAAGAAACTAAAAGTGAGGCGAAAAGCGGTGAAAATCCTTTTAAGATTTCTGTTGGAGACAAAGCTCTTTTCCCGATTCCTATAAATACAAAGAAGATGAAAAGAATACCGGCGATAATTACGAGTATGAAATTCCAAGAAAAAGGATAGCTTACAAAAGAAAAAGGAGTGTTGAAATAAACATAATCTTCCGTAGAATTCAGGGAACTTAAATCGGCATTTGCAAAATAATTCAACAGCGGAACAAGATAAGTTCCTTGGTGCGCCAAAGTTTTCGGGCTTAAATGTTGCAAGTCATCTTGCTGTGTATGGTAATTAAAATGATCGTCAATAAAAGCAAAATTGAAGCCTTGGATTTTTCCTTCTTCCCGAAAAACGGTCAAGTCAGTATCATTCGGAAGCATTTTGTAAATGCTGTACATCAAAGAATTTGAAACCGGATAATCAGGATTTGCTTCTGTGAATTCTTTCACCATTTTGGCGTTTCCTTCGTTGGTTTCCATTAACATATATGATGGTCCGGCGCTTCCTCGTGCTTCCAAATTCAGGACTAAACCGACTTCTTTTGCCCACGGATGTTCGCTTACAAACAAAGCTGCTCCGTTTAAACCTAACTCTTCTCCATCCGAAAATAAGATGATAATATCATTTTTGTTGGCTGATTTATTGGCTAAAAAAGCGCGAACACTTTCTATAATTGTTGCAATTCCTGAAGCGTCGTCGCTGGCGCCAAGCGAAGAGGAATGCGGCGCGCTGTCATAATGTGATAAAAGCAATAAGGCTTTTCCGTTTCCAGAACCTTTTATTCGGGCTAAAATATTTCTTGATTTGGATAAATTTCCCCATTCTGTCAGAGAATAACCTTCTTGGATCGTAGTTTCCAATCCTAGCTTTTGCAATTCTTTTTCTAAATAGGAAGCGACCGATTTATGATTTTCTGAACCTACATAATGCGGCTCTTTTGTCATCGCTTCGACCTGTTGCAAAGCTCTTTTTGTAGAAAATTCGGCTAGAGGAACTTCGTTATCGGGCAACGATTGTGGCATTAGGGCAAAAAAAACGCCGTAAATTATGCCTGCGATAAGCAAGGCAGATAACAGGAATTTGTAATTTTTTTTCATTCAGCCTCAGGATTTTGGCGTTAAATATCTTTTTTAACCAACATAAAAAAATCATTTTCAAGCACCAAATAGCCTTGGTCATATAGAAAATAATAGGTATTCCCGGTTTTTGTGTGGAGGATACTTGTAAAAAACTCAAAATCAAAACCCTTGCTCAAAAGCTTAGATCGAGATGCCTTTGTTTTTCCGTCACTATTTATATCGCATAAAATTCTGTAATTTTTCCGTAACTTGTTGTTAATATTACGCATTAAATTTGTAGAATCTTTATTTATTTTGTTATTGTAAGCATTTCTGCAACCGTCAGAACAAAATTTTTTGTCTTCTCTGCCGATAATCTTCTCCTCGCATTCTAGACATGATTTTGGCATAGAATAGTGCTTTTTGGTTTATAGATTTGTGTATTTTCCTGAAATTATTATTTTGAGAAAACTTTACGCTTCCTTTTCTTACACAAACATAAATAATTTTTTCTATTTCAGCTTTTTAATCTTATATAAATCATCACGCCTGTCTTTCAGGATCCTAACACTTCCTTGTTCGTGCAGTTTTTTCAGCATGTCTAAATCGACGTCGGCAATCAAAGTCATTTCGGTATTTGGCGTAGCTTCTGCCTTGATTCCATTACTTGGAAACGCAAAATCTGACGGCGTAAAAACTGCGGCTTGCGCATATTGGATGTCCATATTATTCACTTTCGGAAGATTCCCAACACAGCCCGCAATTGCCACATAACATTCATTTTCAATCGCACGAGCCTGAGCGCAAAGCTTGACGCGCGTGTAAGCATTTTGGGTATCAGTCAAAAACGGCACAAAAAGAATTTCCATTCCTTCATCGGCCATCAATCTTGCCATTTCTGGAAATTCGACGTCATAACAAATCATGATTCCGATTTTGCCACAGTCGGTGTCAAAAGTCCTGATTTCAGAACCGCCTTTCATTCCCCAATATTGGACTTCGTTTGGCGTAATGTGAATTTTGGTATACATTTCAGAAGTTCCGTCGCGCTTGCACAAAAAACCTACGTTATATAAATTTCCGTCTTCTGTGTAAGGCATGCTTCCGGTGATGATATTTATGTTGTAAGCAATGGCAAATTCTTGAAATTTCTTGCGGATAGGCTCTGTAAAATGGGAAATTTCTCGAATGGCATCGGCTTCTGTCAAATGATTAAAATCGGCCATCAGCGGTGCAATAAACAATTCTGGAAAAAGCACAAAATCACTATTATAGCCAGAAACTACATCTATGAAAAATTCAGATTGTTCAAAAAGCGCTTCCAGATTTGCCAATGGGCGCATTTGCCATTGCACTAATCCTAAACGGATTACGCTTTTTCGAGCATTAATTAATTTCGGACTTTTTTCGTAATAAATGTTGTTCCATTCTAGCAAAACGGCATATTCTTGAGAGCTCACGTCTCCTTCCAAATAATTTTTCATGATCTTCAATACGTGAAAATCATTGCTAAGCTGAAAAGACAAAACCGGATCGTAATATTCTTTCAAACGCACTTTATCAATGTATTCTTTTGGCGTAATTTCATCGGCATATTGGGAATATTTTGGAATTCTTCCAGCAAAAATTATAGATTTCAAGTTCATGGTTTCGCATAATTCTTTCCTTGCGTCATATAATCTTCGTCCCAAACGCAAACCGCGGTATTCTGGGCTTATGAAAACGTCAATTCCATACAAAACTTCGCCTTCAGGATCATGGGTTGAAAATGTATAATTGCCCGTGATTTTTTCATAGGTGTGGTTTGAACTTGCTTTTTTATAATTTACCAAGATGGAAAGCGCCGATCCTACGACTTTGTCGTCTACTAAAATTACCAACTGCCCGTCAGGAAAGACATCGAGCAATTTTTTTATTTCTTCTTCTCGCCAATAAGGCTCGTCTAATTCTTCATAAGAATGAAGCATCGATGTTTTCAGCTGCTTATAGTCTTCAATCTGTAAATTTCGTAGCTCTACTTTATTAATTTCCGTCTGCATAAAATGTACTTTTCCTCGAAAGTTACGCAATATATTTTCTGTTTGCAAACGCTTACAAGCAATTACAACCGAAAGTAAATGGTTGATTACCGACTAATTTTTTGCAGTTGCTACATCTTTGCCATGTTGATTTCGACATTAATTATTAACTAACAATTTAAATTTAGAAGCCATGAACGCATTAAGAAACAAAGTACAATTAATTGGAAACGCAGGAAAAGATCCAGAAATTAAAACCTTCGACGGAGGAAAAAAATTAGCAACGCTGACAATCGCCACAAATGAAAATTACACGAATGACAAAGGGGAAAAAATCACCGACACGCAATGGCACAATCTTGTCGCTTGGGGAAAAACGGCTGAAATCATTGAGAAATATGTGGTAAAAGGAAATCAATTTGCTGTGGAAGGAAAATTGACCCACCGCAGTTATGACGATAAAAATGGAGAGAAAAGATATGTAACTGAAGTTGTTGTGAACGAGGTTTTATTATTAGGTGGCAAGTAATTACAGATAATCTAAAAGTAAATTAATAAAAAAAGGTACTGGTATACAGTACCTTTTCTCTACCAAATATACCTAACACAAAATTATAGAGCCGGAAGCAATACTTTATCAATTGCATGGATGACGCCATTTGAGGCTTGAACATCAGTTGCAACAACATTACTTACTCTTCCGCTTGCATCTGTGATTTTTACTCCACCTGTCAAGCCAATATTAAAGCTTTGGCCTTGAAATGTGGTAACGCTTCCTGCGGTTAAATTCGTTGACAATACATTAGCTCCAGCCACAACATGATACTTTAATGTGTTTTCTAAAACAGATTGTGGTATGGCATTTAAGCCTGACAAATTCAATTCAGTAAGCACACTTGTGAAAGCAGCATTTGTTGGAGCAAAAACAGTAAAAGGAGAATTTGGTGTTCCTGAAAGAATTCCTACAAAGTCAGGCTGATCTTCTCTAGTTAACGCTTGTACTAAAACAGAAAAGTTTGGATTTGCAATGGCGTGATTTACAACAGTAGGCAAAGCCAAAACGCCGTTAATAACGTGAACAACACCATTGCTTGCTTGAACATCTGCCGTTACAACCGTGGCACCGTTATTTGCAGTACCACCATTTAAAACAACTCCGTTAGCCGTATTTACAAAAAGGCTCAATGTGTTTGTTGAAGAAGCGCTTCCTTTGGCCAATGTTTTCACATAGCCTGTTGTTAATTCTGATGCTGTAAGTTCGCCGCTTACAACGTGATTCAATAAAATTTCTTTCAATACATTTGTTGGAACCGCATCAAGATTTGCAAAACCATTCGCTTGAAGGAAAGCAGTAAAAGAAGCGTTTGTTGGTGCAAATACTGTAAATTCTCCAGATCCGTTTAAAGTAGAAACTAAATCTGTTCTTTCAAGGGCATCGACTAAGATGCTCAAATCTGCATTTCTTGATGCAATTGCTGCAATCGTTTCACTCTGTGGAGTCGAAACTGTATCATCATCGTTGCTGCAAGAAATAAATGGCAAGCTGCACAATGCCAGAAGCCCAATTTTTTTAGTAATTTTTTCATATTGTTGTATTTTATAGGTTTTGTGTACTACTAAGTTATTTAAAAATTAATTTTTGTTTAATGTTTTTATGAAAATATTAAACATTGTTTTGGTGAATTTTTTGAATTTGAAGTAGTTTTTAAAATTAAAGCACTATAAAATTTCTTCACATAGAAATATATCTATTGAAGTACCAAGGATAAAAAGAACAGAATTAGGAGATGTATTTTAAAAAATATAAAAAAGCGACATTTGGCGAATTCACAAAATTGAACAAATTTTAAATTTTTGTGAAAGTGCAAGAAGATATAAAACGTTCCGTCATTGCTACGATTTAAGATAAGAATTTGTTTTTCAGATATTTATAAAGAAATGAAGATGTTGCTAATTTGCAACATCTTCAAATTTACGCATCACATATTCCTTCTTTTTTGAATCGTAATAACCTAAAATATAATAGTCTTTGAAAGCAAAAACAGATTGCAAAGTCACATCGTTTTCACTTAAAAACTGTGAAATAGAATCTACAGCCAGTCCTTGTTGAGGTATGTTTTGGTGTTCAAATTTATCATCAAACAGAGCTTCAAAATACGTAGATTGCAAATCTCCTGCATTAAAAAAACTGCCTACGTCACCACCGCTTCCGGTAGCGACCATGGCAACTCCAGCGGTAATTCCGATGATCATGTTTCCGGCCGAACTCACATTTCTTACGCCGCCAACAGTTACCATTATTGAATTCGGAGTTTTATAGACGGAAAGCCCAACTTCTGAAGCATCCAAACGCTGCAGGAATTTTTTAGTGTTTTTTAAAGCACGCCCTTGCTGCTCTCCAGTTTGGCTTAAAAGCGGTGAATTTCTAAAAGAAATCGTGTCTTTTGTGTCGGCATAATATTTTTTAATTACTTCCTGAGATTTCAAGTCGACAGCGGCAATTGACAATTCTTCCTCATTCGTTTTCAGCATATATAATTTGTCTTGAAAGTAATAGGAATTTGATTTTCCTATATTTTTTGCCATCGCTTGCTGTGGAATATTTTTTTCGGAAATCGTAAAGTTAGTAAGGTCGATTTCTAAAACCTGCGTTTTCGCACTAGAATCAAAAGTGAGAATCATTCGATTTCCTGAAAGATACATTTTTGATTTTCCAACACATTTAAATAAAGGATTTAGTGCTTTTGTGTCAATCATTTCAATACCTTCTTCCGTAATCAATTCGTTAAAAGACCTTGATTTTCCTTGTGAGTTGGTGAATTTATACGAAGAAAAATCCAACACTTTTTCGTCCATTTCGCCTTTGTTCAAGACATAAAATTTGAGCTTATCTTCTTTCTTCGGCAAAGTCAAAATATAGAAAGAATTATTTTCGCTGAAAGTATTCAAGATCGATTCGTCTTTGAATTCAAATTGAAAATTATCTACTTTATTGATTTTGGTTTCGAAATTAACCCAAACCGATTGTATCTTCTTGAAATCTTCAGATACCCAATATAAACAAGGATTTCCGTCGTTTTCAAAGCCATATCCAGCCATGAATTCATATTCTTTGTCAGGTCGATTTGTGGTAAGACTATCCGAAAAAAACAAAAACGGATTGTATTTCAAGACTTTTACTTTTTCCTTATCGGCAGCAAAAATAAAAACTTGATTTTTAGAATTTACAGCATTCAAAATCTGATGTGTGCTCTTGGATTTTTTTAGTTCCAAAGGATGGGAAGCCAATAAAGTCTGGCCAAAAGAAGCTGTAAAAGAAGCAAAAACAAAAAGCGCAAATAATAATTTTTTCATAGCCTACATTTTTATTTTCTTGCTCAAAAACAATACCGCAAGTTTAAGAATCCATAAACTCTTGAAATTTAGTGAAAAATTCGCCAACGTGAAAACCGTCCATCAAGCCGTGATGTACGTGAACTGAAACTGCCATTGTTCGTTTTCCATCTTCGGCAACCATCATTTTTCCTATAGAAATTTTCGGACAGCTGTCTGGAAAAGAAAAACTTCTAGCATGCGAAAGTGACGTAAAATCAACCCACGGAATTGCCGAAAAATGAATCAGATTATCGACTTCAAAACTTCGGGTAAAAAGTCCGGGCGTGTTTCTGACTCTTTCAATTTCTTCCAAAGCTTTTTCTTGAAATGTCTCAAAATCTGAATAAAATTGGATTAACGAAAATCCAAAAGTGTTGTCATCGCGCGTCAATGTTGCCGAAGCATCGATTCTGTCAAAAATATAAATCTCGCCATTGTCAATTCTATAGCGGAAATTCTCCACCGAATTTACTGCCGAAAGCGTTTTATGAAGATAATATAAAAAAAATGAAACTCCGTTTTTCTTTGAAGTTTCATAAGCCTTTGTGCAATCGATATTGGCTACAATTCCAAAAAAAGGCTCTTCGAATTTACTAAAAAATTCAAAGTGTTCTTTCCTTGGCCAAGTGTTTAAGTCTAATTTCGTTTTCATTTTATTAGTTGCCACAGATTATAGGATTCAAAAGATTTTTACAAATCCATTTAATCCTTGTAATCTGTGGCTTTTGAATTTTTATAGTAAAAAAGGCAAAACTTCAGTGATTTTTTCCACTGCTCTAAAGTTATTATGCTTCACTTCGTGATCGATTTTTTCGTGGGCCCAAGTTGTGTGATACGGAATGTGAACTGCGTGACCGCCAATTCCTAAAACAGGCAAAACATCTGATTTCAAGGAATTTCCGATCATAAAAAACTCTTCAGGCTGTATTTCCAAACGGCCTAACAAATCGCGATAATCTTTTTCTTGCTTGTCAGACATCACTTCGATATGGTGGAAATAATGTCCCAAGCCAGAATTATGAAGCTTTCTTCTTTGGTCTAATAAATCGCCTTTTGTGGCTACAACTAGTTTATATTTTCCATGCAAAGCCTGTAAAGTTTCTTCCACTCCGTCTAATAATTCGATTGGTCTTTGGAGTAATTCTTTTCCGTATTCCAAGATTTTATCGACAACTTGAATGCTGATGGTTTTTTCTGAAATTTTCATTGCGGCTTCAATCATCGACAGAATATAGCCCTTGATTCCATAACCATACAAAGGCAAATTGTCAATTTCCACTTTAAAAAGTTCCTGAGAAATTCCCTGTTTTGAAAGATAATCATTCATCAAGCCACAGAATTTTTCTTCTGTTTCCTGAAAATAAGGCTCGTTCACGAATAAGGTGTCGTCGGCGTCAAAAGCGATTACTTTGATGTTCATTATTCTTCAAATTTATAAAACGAATATTCTTTTGTGTTTTTGTCAAATCCACCAAAAAACAATTTTGAATCAAATTTAAAAATTGTTTGATTGGTAAAATTATTGTTTTCTTCAACAAACAATCTTAATTTATCAAATGCTGATTTTTGAGAATCACCTTCTATGTGATTAAAATTTTTATCAAAAGTTGAATAAATATAAACCACTTTTTTATTACTATAGGAATTTAAATTATCAACAGAATAGTTTGATGAAATCGCACTAGCAATTAAAGCACCCGTAAAACCACCAATAATTCCTCCGAGAATAACTGAATTTTGTTGTGTATTAGAAACACCTCCAATTACTAGATGGTATTTATTGTCATCATAATAACCAGATATAGAAGGGTTTAAATTGTTTGTTTTTCGAATTAACTGATTTGATTTGTCTAAAATTCGGCTGTCCTTTATGCTTCCATTTTCTTGAATAATTTCTGAATTTTTGAAGTCAACAGGCATACCTTCAGTAAGCGAAATATTCTTTATTTCATTTCCCTCCAAATCTTTTACTGAAAGATGGAGCACTTTCGGGCTGCTCTTAATCTGCATTAATACATTGTTAACTAAAAATGAATTAGACCCAATTATATCGTAATCGTAGTCACCCACTTTAATAATTGGCTTTGAGTACGCTTTTTGTGAAGCTTTGAAATTGGACAAATCAATAGTCAGCATCTGTGTAAACTTCTCGTTAACGTCAAATGTAAAGCTAAGCTTGTTTCCATTAATGTATGCCTTCTTTTTATTGGTGCTTAAAACAAGAGACGCGGGAGTTTCATCTGAAATATTTTTGATTACATCATGATACACTAAAATGCTTTTCTCTTTATACAATTCCCAAAATGACACCATTTTGTTGCTATTGCTTAAAAATTTCATTTCTGAACAATCAACAACTTTTTTTTCTTGTTTTCCATCAATAAAACTATAAAAGTTCAAAACGCTACTGTCTTTTAAAACAGTTATGATGTAAAAGACATTGTTAACGGTAACTTTGTCGATTATTTTTTCTTTTCCAATATCGAAAGGAATAGGAAGCGAAGTTGCTTTTTTTATCTGAAAATCAAAGCATTGTGCAACAATTTCGTTAGAGTTTGAACCATTCCAATAAATGAAATACTGATTTTCAGAACGGCTGTGTCCTATAATATCGTCTACATCTTTTTTAGAAAATGTAATGCTTAAAGTGTCTTTTAATTTTAAATTCTCATCAAATTGGGAAGCTTTTAAAGATTTTTTATCAATAAAAAACAATGTGGTTTTTTTATCAGATTCATTTACAATTGTAAATACATCTTTTCTTCCTTGGTCTTTAGGATAAAAACTTGAAATTTTTTCTTGGGAAAAACCGAGAACGAAACTGAATAGGCTTAGAAACAGAAAATAGCGATTTTGCATTTAGATATCTTAATTATTAATTTATAGTTTCTCCATTCCCCACTTCAGCATCCGGATTCACGAAAACCAATTTCCCTTCAGCATTCGTAGTCATCAAAATCATACCTTGACTTTCTACACCACGCAAAGCTCTTGGCGCAAGATTGACCAAAACCGTTACTTTTCTTCCCACAATTTCTTCTGGAGAAAAACTTTCAGCAATTCCAGAAACGATGGTTCTCACGTCAATTCCAGTATCGACTTTCAAGACTAAAAGTTTGTTGGCTTTTGGCATTTTCTCTGCTTCCAAAATAGTTCCAACACGCAAGTCCATTTTAGCGAAATCTTCATATTGAATCAAATCTTTCTGAGGTTCTACTTTTTTGTTCTCTGCTTTGTTGGCTGTTTTTGTAGCTTCCAATTTGTCGATCTGTTTTTGAATTTCTTCGTCTTCAATTTTAGCAAAAAGTAATTCAGCCTCGCCAATTTTATGTCCCGCCGGAATCAAATCTGAATTTTCAGAAATATCACTCCAGCTTAATCCTGAATTATTTTTTGCTTCCGCCAAAACCGCAGTTTCATCCGTAATTCCAAAAGTTGAAATAGAAGACGGAGTTGCATTCAAGATTCTTTTCAATTTTTCAGAAGTAAACGGCAAAAACGGTGCTGCCATAACACTCAACGCGCCAGCAATCTGCAAGGCAACATACATCTGCGTTTTCACTCTTTCTGGATTGTCTTTTACCACTTTCCAAGGCTCTTCATCGGCCAGATATTTATTTCCTAAACGCGCCACATTCATCAATTCGCCCAAAGCTTCTCTGAATCTGTAACGCTCCACAGAACTTGCTATTACTGCAGGATACGCTTTTAATTCTGTTAACGTCGCTTCGTCCACTTCAGAAAATTCGTTTGGTTCAGGAACAATTCCGTCGTAATATTTGTTGGTCAAAACCACAACTCTATTGATGAAATTACCAAAAATTGCCACCAATTCGTTGTTGTTTCTCGCCTGGAAATCTTTCCAAGTAAAATCATTATCCTTAGTTTCTGGAGCATTCGATGTCAAGGCATAACGCAAAACATCCTGCTTATCTGGAAAATCTTCCAAATATTCGTGCAACCAAACTGCCCAGTTTTTAGAAGTCGAAAGTTTATTTCCTTCCAAATTCAAAAACTCGTTTGCAGGAACATTGTCCGGCAAAATATAACTTCCTTCAGCCTTCAACATCGCTGGAAAAATAATACAATGGAAAACGATATTGTCTTTTCCGATGAAATGAACCAGCTTCGTATCTTCCGATTTCCAATACGGTTCCCAGTCTTTTCCTTCTCTCAAAGCCCATTCTTTTGTCGAAGAAATGTAGCCAATAGGTGCGTCAAACCAAACATATAATTTCTTTCCTTCGGCACCTTCAACCGGAACATCGATTCCCCAATCCAAATCTCGGGTTACGGCACGAGGCTCCAAACCGCCGTCAATCCATGATTTTACTTGGCCATACACATTTGGTTTCCAGTCGTTTTTATGTCCAACTAAAATCCATTCTCTCAAAAAATCCTCATATCGGTCCAAAGGCAAAAACCAGTGTTTTGTAGATTTCAAAATCGGAGTTTCGCCTGTAATTGTAGATTTTGGATTGATCAAATCCGTTGCATTCAAGGTTGAACCGCATCTTTCGCATTGATCGCCATAAGCTTCTTCGTTGCCACATTTTGGGCAAGTTCCAATCACAAAACGATCGGCCAAAAACTGATCGGCTTTCGCATCATACAATTGTTCCGTCGTTTCTTCGATAAAATCGCCATTGTCGTACAGTTTTCTGAAAAACTCAGAAGCCGTATCGTGGTGGATTTTTGCCGAAGTACGCGAATAATTATCAAAAGAAATTCCGAAATCAGCAAACGATTTTCTGATAATTCCGTCATATTTATCAATCACTTCCTGAGGTGTGATGCCCTCTTTTTTCGCCTTCATCGAAATCGCCACGCCGTGTTCGTCGCTGCCGCAAATGAACGCCACATCGCGATTTTGCAAGCGCAAAAATCGAGCATAAATATCAGAAGGAACATAAACTCCCGCCAAATGCCCAATGTGAATCGGGCCGTTAGTATAAGGCAAAGCCGCCGTAATCGTATATCTTTTCGGATTCTGTATCATCTTTTTCTTTAAATAAGTAGGCAAAATTAATCTATTGTCGCTGAAATACCTAAAATATATTCTTTGTCATTTGAAGCGAATCGTCCTTCTTTTTCAGTCCCGAAGGTTCGGGGGCAATTCCCGCTGTTCAGCACTATCTTTTATTTTTTTACAAAAAAAGATTAGTAAAAAGCAAAAATAGGCAAAATGGATAAAACCGTTGCTATACAAGGCTTTATAAAAGGTGTAGTCTAAGTTCGGAAGTCGGTGTCTGATAGGTTTTGGGCTTAAAATGACAAGGTTAGGTTACTAATTCGTTACCGATTAACAAAGGTAACTACATAGCTTAACCGATTATATTTCAGCTTTTTGCACCCCTTTCTACGTTTCCTTGTAACTCAATGTAATTTAATTTTAAACGTTAAACATTTGAGTTATGGAGCAGACAAAAAAATCGACGTTCAAACTGCTTTTCTATTTGAAAAAGAACGAACTGAAAAAGAACGGTAATGCACCAGTTATGGCACGTATTACCATTGACGGAACGCCTAAAACTTTCGGAACAAAGTTAGAAATAAACCCCAATAACTGGGATTTAAAGTACGGAAGAGTTGAGGGCAAGAGTGCCCAGGCATTGAGCATTAATAAAAAACTGGATAACATTCGTGGGCGTATCGACAAGATTTACGAAGATATGCTGAAGCACGAGGGCTTTGCCACCGCCCAAAAAGTAAAGCTGTCGTTTTTGGGTGTAGGAATAATGGATGATGCAATCCTAAAAGTCTTTAACGACCAAAATGAGGATTTTAAAAAATTGGTCGAAAAGGAAGAACGCTCACAAAGCACTTACAACAAGTATATCACAGTTTACAATCATCTTACCACATTTATAAAGGAACGCTATCATCGTGATGATATGGCTTTTCGGGAATTGACTTCCGACTTTATCCGTGAGTTTGATTTTTATCTCCGGTACGATTTACAATCTACGCATAATACGGTTTGGGTTTATACGATGCCTGTATTAGCCCTTGCAGAACTGGCTATTAAAAAAGGCTTGATACGTGATAATCCTTTTCAGGATTACGAAATCAATATGGAAGAAACCGACCGGGGCTATATTCTGAAAGAGGATGTAGAAAAGTTGATGATGTGCATACCATCGCACCCACGTTATGAACTTGTAAAAGACCTCTTTATTTTCAGTTGCTTTACCGGACTTGCTTACGCTGATATTAAAAAACTGACAAGGAACAATATTCAATCTTTCTTTGACGGTCATCAATGGATTATCAGCAGGAGGAAGAAATCGGATATTGCTTCTAATGTTCGCTTATTGGAAATTCCAAAACGTATCATTGAGAAATATCAGGGTACTACAAGGAATGAATTTATTTTTCCGGTTCCGACCAACGCAACCTGCAATACGCACGTAGGCAAATTGATTGAGAAAGCTGAAATTATCACAGAACAAAAAGTTACTTTCCACACAGCAAGGCACACTTTCGGAACTATGTTTTTGACCGAGGGCGTACCCCTTGAAAGCCTTAGCAAAATGATGGGGCATAAAAATATCTCGACCACACAGATTTATGCTAAAATCACAAGCCAAAAAATCAGTAAGGATATGGATTTGGTTACGCCAAAATTCAGGGCAATGGAAGAAGCATTTTTGGCGGCGATATAATCAGTTTTATTTAATCACAAGGAGCAGAACTTAACGGTTCTGCTTTTTTTATGCCCTTACTTTTCCTTTACTCCAATTTCTGTTACAGGCTATCATAGCCTGGTCATTAATGTTATAAAAATTTAGAACAGAATATTTCCACAATCAACCGGTAAAAAGGCAGCTAAGTTATAGCGGGCAGCCATCGCACACATCCACCAATAAAAAAAACGAATGAACGGTTTCCCCCTAAAGGAACCCCCATTAAATCATTTTTTTTCTTGGTCTTCGCTGTTGCCCGCTTGGATTATCTGCTTTCTTTTTTCCGGTTTTTCTTTTGGAAAAAATTATGCGAAGCGAAGCGGAGCAGACCACAACGGGAGGCGGGAAACGAGAAAAGCGAACGAGTATTTAAACATTTTTTCAAACATCAAAAATTTAGCATTATGGCACACAACATCAATTTCAACGAGCAAACAGGACGTCATTCATTCTTTAGCGTTCAACAAAAAGCGTGGCACGGTTTAGGGCAAATCGTAGAGCAGTACCCAACAAGCGAGGAAGCAATACTACACGCAGGTTTAGATTATGAGGTAATCAAATCGCCACTGTTTACACAGGGCAGAACAATGAGCATCGGCGACAGCGGAGAGCTGATTGAAGCCAACGGCATTTTAGTACCTGACAGTTTCGCCACACTTCGCACCGATACCAATACCCCACTGGGCGTAGTAGGTAAAGACTACCATATCGTACAAAACCGTGAGGCGTTTAACTTCTTTGATGCTATTGTCGGCGGAGGCGAGGGAATACTGTACGAAACCGCAGGAGCATTGGGCAACGGGGAACGCATTTTTATCACTGCCAAGCTGCCCGACTATATCCGAGTAGGTAACGGCGACGACGTTACAGAAAAGTACATTTTCTTAACCACAAGCCACGACGGTAGCGGAAGTATTACCGCAGCGTTTACCCCTATCCGTATCGTATGCCAAAACACCCTTAACGCTTCATTGCGGAGTATGACCAATGTAGTGCGTATCAAACACACATCAGGGGCAAAACAACGTCTTGAAAACGCTCACAAGGTTATGGGACTTGCCAACACCCTAAGCAACAAGTTAGAGAACATTTTTAACGACTGGGCTAAAGTAAGGGTAACAGACCGTGAAGTAAGAAAGCTAATCCAGTTGGCACTTTGCCCGAACAAGGAAACGCTTAACCTACTCAAAAAAGGTGCGGAAGATGAAGTTTCCACCGTGTTCAAAAACACCGTAGATGATGCCTTTGAGTACGCTATGATAAGCGACACCCAACAAATGGAAACCACCAAAGGCACATTGTTCGGGGCTTACAATGCTGTTACGGGTTATTTTCAGAATGTACGCAATTACAGGGATGGCGAAGCAAAACTACAATCTATTGTAATGGGCGGTACAGCACAGCTAAAGACACAAAAAGCCTTTGAACTGTGTACCGACTTTGCCTATTCAGGAGCAGAGATTTTCAACTTCAATTAAATCATCAAAGGCGACTGCCTGCAAAGGTGGTCGCCTACTAAAAACAAAAGATATGAAAGCATTACATAAAATGGATAATCTGGAAAAAGCGGGCTTACTGTGCAAACTGTTTCCCGAAGAACTGGAGAACCTGCAAAACGCAATAGAAAAACAATGCGGGTACTTCCTTAAAAATGAAACTGCCTTCCGTGAGGGGTGGTATCAAAAAGGATTTTTCACGGCTGAATTTTGGTACAGGCTTGTGCAGAATGCACAAAAAGGGATAAACAAAAATGAACCGCTTTGGAAACGTCCGCACTGGTTTACAGACCATTTTTTCGACGGACATCACTCAATATTCGCTATCCATTGCCTTGTTGAGTACGCAGACGAAGAACAATGCAACCCACAACTAAAACAGGCTATACACCTGCTATTCGGGAGCGACAAATTTTTACAAACAACCTTAAACGATAAATAATTATGGCTAATTGGTGCAACAATACGGTTGTTTTCGAGGGAACAAACGAAGCAATCGAACAGATAACACAGCTATTCAAATCTATGGCTGAAAAAGAGCAGAAAGAAGATTGCGGGCAACTGCCCAATTTCGTACAGGATACGCACGGAGATTATTTCTTCAGCATCAGCCAAGACAATGAAAGTATGGGCGTGTTCCAGTATGAAACAAAATGGTCGCCTAATACGGAAGTCGTTAAGCAGATAGCAGAACATTTTAAAGTTGCCTTCACACACGAGTATGAGGAATTGGGATGCTTAGTATTTGGCAAGGCAACATTTGAGAACGGTACACTAACGGAAACCTGCTTAGATAGTCAGGATTTTGAAAGCTATGAATTAGACGAGGAAACCGACACCTACCATTTTGAGGGTAAGGAGTATGACAGCGAATGGGAAATACTTGAAACTTTGTTAGAACGTAAAATCGAAAATCAGTTAAAAACGATTAACTAATACAGCCGCCTGACTTAAAACGTTGGGCGGCAAAAAAACAGATCCTCCCGATGGTCGGGCAGTTTTTTTGCTTTTAAGAGGTGCAACCCCATTGCCAAAATGCTCGCCACGCAATTCCATTTCTACATTTTACCAAAAAGATTGCGACATTATTGCGTGGGATATTCTTTATCCCATTTTTTATTTATACTTTTTTTCTTGTCACATTGGAGGCCACAGAAAAGAAGCAAGAGAACAATTTTGAGGTTAGAAGCACTTTTTAAATTCACTAAATTTGTATTCTAACAAAGACCAACAAATCAGATATATGGGAGGTGTAAAACAGAGGTGGCTTGAATTGGAAAGTAGAAATTTAAGTAGTATTCCAGATAAAAACATTTGTATCAAGCATTTTGAAGACAAAAGCATTAACCGTTTCATTAAACAAAACTATCAAGATGGCTTTTGCGATTATTGTGGCAAGGAATTAAAAGTTGTTCCCCTTGAAGATTTAATGGAGTTTATTATGGATGGCATTTCAAACTTCTACGAAGATGCAGCCAATTTTATGAGTTACAATTCAAGAGAGGGGGGTTATCTTGGAGAAATTTATACTCCTGACGAACTCATTCAAGAACACATCGAATTAATCGCTGAACCGTTTGAAGTTATAGAAGACATCGTTAACTCAATTGAAGATATTGCTTGGGCTCAACCGGACTTGTATTATGACAACATTAAAGATGATTTAGAATTTCAATGGAAATACTTTAAAGATATTATTAAACATAAGTCCCGTTATCTTTTTTCATCCGGGGACAGTGACCAACCTAAAGCTCTATATATATTACAAGAGGTAGGCAAGCTTATATCGAAATTAAACATAATAAGGGTAGTCCCGGCAGGAACAAAACTTTATCGTTGCAGACAGCACGACTTCAAAACAAATATTACTGAATTTGAGGAAATTTCTGCTCCGCCTAATAAGAAAGCAATTTATCCGAATAGGTTTAGCCCATCAGGAATATCAATGTTTTATTCTGCTTTTGATATTGATACAGCAATTTTAGAAACAATAAGCAGGACAGATAAATACAAAAAGTATGTTACGATTGCAGAATTTGAAACATTAGAAAATCAGATTGTTGTTGATTTTAACAGGTTGCCTAAAATTCCAAGTATTTTCGGAATTAGAGATAAGAAACGATACTACCTTGTCTTATTCCTATACTCATTTGTAAGAGATATAACTCAACAAATTACTAAGGATGGAAAAGAGCATACCGAATACGTTCCAACGCAAGTTGTGACTGAATTTTTAAGGTATCCATTTAATAAAAATCGAAAGAATAAAATATCGGGAATTATTTATCCCTCTTCGCAAAATAAAAATCAGAAATCGGCAGTGTTTTTTTGGGATGACGAATTAAGTAAAGAAAAGGTAAAATTGAATAAATTAGAACGGAGAAAAATTATTTAAATGAAAATTGACACTAAAGGCATCGTCAAGAAATCTGAAAAATTTGCATTAAATGTAGCTGACCAAATTTCTAAAATTACGGTTCAACCATTTTGTGAAATATCTTTTCATTCCTTGCAGTTTAGAGATAAAGCAACACTAAAAAAGCACATAGATAAAATTCCCAAAAGTGATAATCCACTTATCTATATATTACGAGTTCAGTCCCCAAAAAAGGTAAAAAGATTAATTGAACATTTTGAAAACTATCATTCTGCAAACAAGCTAAAAACAAAGAATAAAGATAGAGTTAATCTTTCCCGATACAACAAAACTTCATCGGATATATTATACGTTGGAAGTTCAACAACCGATTTCAAGACAAGAATTAAAAACCATCTTGGTACAAAGGGAACGAGAGTTTATAGCTTGCATTTATGCAAGTGGGACAATTGTTTGGAATACGATTTGAATATTTTTGCATACGAAGTCATTTCGGAGAGTGATGAAACAATTGAGCGTTTCATTGTCGAAATTCTTGAACAGCAATTCTGGGATAAGCTAAGTCCAATATTTGGAAAACGCAGTGGTTTGTAAGCCCATAAGAATAAATTTAAACAACTGAATTATGAAAACATTATACATTATTGGTAATGGATTTGACATCCATCATAAATTAGACACGAGATATCAAAGTTTTGCAAACTACTTGGCTGAAAATAACAGCGAGGTTTACGACCTTTTATTAAATTATTATGGACTTCCCGATATTACAAATCCCGAATTGACGGATGAAGAATATGCTTTATGGTCAAGATTTGAGCAAGCGTTAGCCGACTTGGATTACCTAACGGTATTGGATGATAATTCTGACCTAATAGCCCGACCTGGTGCTGAAGATTTTCGAGATAGGGATTGGCATAGTTATCAAGTTGAAATGGAACTAATCATTAAAGATTTAACCACTACCCTAATTAGCGACTTTAATAGTTTTATCCTTGAAGTCGAATACGAAAATATTCCCGATGATATGCTAATTGAATTGGAAGACGATAGCCATTTTTTAAATTTCAATTATACTGAAACACTACAGAAAGGCTACGGTATTCCCGAAGAAAGAATAACCTATATTCATAACAGAGCAGATACAGACAATTGTACTCTTATTTTAGGCCACGGAACTGACCCAGCAAATTTTGAGGAGAAAGAAGAAGAACCGCCACAAAGTTTAAGCGAAGAAGAATTATACGAATGGCGAGAACAAAAGGCTGATGAATATGACTATTCTTATGAAAGTGCCAAGCAAGAAATATTATCTTATTATACAAAGGCATTTAAAAATACAACTTCAATTATAGAAAACAATATTGATTTTTTTTCAAATCTTACTGAAGTTGAAAAAGTTATCGTCTTGGGACATTCTATTTCAGAGGTAGATTTAAAATATTTTGAAGTATTAAAAGCCAAACTAAATGAAAATGTAATTTGGAATGTTTCATATTACAGTGAACTTGAAAAGCAAGCACACAAAGAAACTTTGTTGCAACTTGGAGTAAATGACACTAATATTATTCAAATAAAAATTGCTGATTTAAAAAGGCAACCTTAGTTATTGCTGAAATATTCTTTAGTAATTTCCGCTACTCCCATACTAAAATATCTTCCGCCATTAATAACAACTTCAATAGCTTTTTTAAAATCGTCCGCATCGCTACCAACGAGCAAGTAGCCTACAAAGCCAATTCTCAAAAGAGATTTTACGGCTTTTTCGGTATCAATATCACTATGGGCAATAAGTTTTATTATCGGGTATTGTATCCTCAATTCTTGAAGCCGTACCAATATATTCTTATCATAAAAATCGAGGTCAATAATACATACCTTAGGAAGCGATTTTAAAGCGGATAATTGAGATACTCCGTCTTCAATGTTTTCCGAATGGAAGAGTATAGCAGTTCCTAAAGCAACGAGGTCGTTGCAAGTCATATCCACAATCGGGTTTTTATCGTTGATAAATGCAATGCTGATTTCCTTTGAGGTGTTTGAAGTTTCCATACTACCAGTTTTTAATGTTAGTGGTAGTTCTGCACAAAAAAAGAAGCGCAGGCAACTACACTTACCGCACATTGAGGCACTGGTATGCCCGACAACGAATAAGCGAGCGCCCACGCCTTTTGACGTGAGCGTTCTTACTTATCTGTCCCGTTGTCTAAAAATTACCAGTTTTCAATGTGGGACTTAAAGCAAAAACACTTTAAGTATTTTCTATATTTTCTAACGCAAAGATACTAAACTCATTCCTATATGAAAGTATATAGGGAGAAAAAGGTTACAGTCTGTCTGTTTTATTGTAAATGTAATTCTGCTCCAGTATTGTCAGAATATCGCTTTCCTTATAAATAATCTTACCGCCTATCTGTATATACGGCAGGATATTATCATCACGGTATTGCTGTAAAGTCCGTTTGCTGATATGGAGCAGCTTACATACATCTTCGCCCGACAAATAGATTTCTCCGTTCATTACAGGACGGTAGTTTTTCAGTATGCCTTCAATACGGTTTCTTAGCTGCGTAATCATTTCCTTATGGGCGATGATTTCTTCATTGTCATTCGTGAATAAATCCATTTTCAACAGTATTGTACGGCTGTCCGGCTTGGAGCAAAGCCTGTACATCCGAGAGTTTATAATAGTTCTTGCGGTTCAGTTTGGAATAAGGCAGCAAGCCTTTTTCCTTATAGGTCTGCAAAGTCCGTTTAGTAATGTTCATCATCAGGCACACTTCCTGGTTATCGAGCCATTGCTCTTCTTTAAAAATGGGCGTGTATTTCTGCGTGGCATTTTCGGTCATTTCCAAAAGTGCTTTTAGCTCATTTTTCATTCCGTCCAAAGCGGATTTTTGTATTGCGATAACTTCCATCGTTTGCTCAATTTTGCTGTGGAAGTCGAATTTATAAAGGCTTAATGCAGCGGTGGAGAATGTTGCAGAGTTTGGCTTTGAAAGGCAGTGTTTGGCGGGTTACCATCCCTATAAAACAAAAAAATAGGATAGCCTTTTGGGCTATCCTATTTGCTTTAAATCTGTATTATAATTATCTGCGTTGGGCAGGTTGTTCGGTATTTACCGTTGGCTTATCCTTTTTCTCACGGGAGTAAACCCATAACGATAACAGCCCGAAAATAATCAGCGCATAAGCTACCCATTTACCAACCTTTTCAATCAATTTAATGAAGACCGAACTTTCATAAGAGGAAAAACCCTCTGCTCCCATAGGGCTGCGCCTGTAGAACTTTCTCCGGTTAATCCAGTAACGAAGTCCCAAGCCTGCAATTAAAAATATTATTCCTATAACCAATGATGAAACCATACCCTCACATCTTTAATTTCACAAGTATAAATTTAAGAAATATTGATGAACCATTAAAATGCACCTAAGCAAATACGCTGTAAATAGAAAAACGGCTTACCAATCTGATAAGCCGTTTTTTTGGTGTGTTTTTAATCACTACTATTAAACTGAAAGCTCAACTGCTTTTCATTCCCGAAGCTGTCCGAAATCCAAACATCAAAAGATTGCGATACGGCAGAAGTTGATGTATAATACAGCCTGAATTGCTCCGTTGGTAATTGGTACAGGTCATTGGGCTGATAAGGCGGTTCATTGTAATACTGCAAAGTACCTTGCCCATCAAACTGGAAATAGCGGAGGAAATACTGCGTGTTACTATAATTCTCGGTACGCTGTATGGTAATGCGTATTTCTACGGTCTGCCCGTTGGCAACGTCTTTAGGCACTGGCATCACATTGACCTCGAAAGGAAAATCGTTCTGTATTTCGAGTTCATCATCTTTGCTGCAAGATACCAACGTAACCGAAGCTGTGAGGATTGTCAGGAATACATATAGTGGCAGTAATCCCATTCTGAATTTATTAAATATTGCTGTCATCGTTTTTACGTTTTAAAAGTTAAACCTTAATCCCAAACCTGCCGACGGACGGAACTGTTCCAAGTCCGTACCCCACAAGACCTTTGTACGCCCTTGCAGGACGAGTACAAAACGGTCGGACAGGTACGTTTCAAAAGTGAGGCGACCACCTGCACCGTAAATGAAATTATCCTCGCTTAGTATCTTCGCTCCGTCGTACAACATTGCATCGCCCCGGTTGATGGTTTCGTAACCGACCACACCTGTTATCCCAAAATTCAGCGTGAAATTTTTTCGGGCATCGCCCAACAAAAAGAAGCTGTAACCGCCCTCTGCGGAATAAGTTTCCTGCGGGATGCGGAGGTCTTTGTAGTCGTGGTACTGGTGCGTGTATTCCAACGCCCAAAGCTGATAATTGCCATTTTTACCGTTTACGGTCATTGCTGCACTGATGTAATAATCTTTACCAATTTTATCATCGGATAATACACCCGCACTTATTTCCAGTCCTCTCTGTTTTGGCAGCATTCTTTGTGCCTGTGCAGCCGTAATGCCTATCAGGACAAGCATCACGGTATAGATATACTTTTTCATATTATTGCTTTAAAAGGTTACTAAAATTTCAGGTGCATATCGTTAATCAAACGGGCTTTGATTAAATCGGAATTTTCCACCTGAAGCGTCTGGTGTCTGCCGCCGTTTTTCTCGAAAATCTCAATCAGCAGTACCTTATCATCGGCAATGGTAAACTGGTCTAAAAGGAACACATTTTGTTCGGTTGATTTTCCGGCGATGCCGTCCAATGGTTTGTAGGTACGCAACGGCTTTAGCGGTCTTTCCTGTACTACAGTGCGTTTGGCTACTTTCTTATCTACTACTTTGAAATTGATAAAATCAATTTGGAAAGGCACATTGGTACTGTTTCTCAATTCCGTATGGAAATAGTATTTACCGTTGTGGATGTAAATCCCTTTCAGGATAAATTGAATACCGAAACTCTTAGCCCCGATATGCTTTACAATACGCTTATCTTTCTTATAAATGGTTTCCAATAGCAACCCTGCCAATGAGGGCGAATTATTACCCAATTCCTCAAAAAGCACATCGTTACCATTGGTTCTGTCCACTGCCTTTTGCATTGTGAGCAGGTCATAGTTCATTGCTTCCGGGTAAGAACTGTAATACACGTTAAAGCTGTAAAAACGCCCGTCATTGGTAATCACAGAAAAATTGGTTTCCGGTTCAAAATCCCTTACTGATGCTTTTACACGTAATACATTTTCAGCATCTTCCGCTTTTCCTGCAATCAGGTATTCGCTGCCCAAGTCCACGTAACGAATAGCGGTCGGGAAAATCAGGTGCGAAGTTTTATCGTAGGTAACTTCCATACGATACGGTTCTATCTTTCCCAGGGCAAGAGGTGTCTTGATGCTGTCCTGTGCATAAGATGTTACGGCAAAGCCGAGTATCAGGGCAATAGCCCAAAAGGTTTTTAAATGATTTTTCATTGTTCTATTTATTTGAGTTCAACATTATTTTTTAGATACCAAAAAGACCTGATGCCCCGCTTTCAGAGTAACCTTTGGCGTTCTTACCTTTTTGGCGAAATAGCCCGAAATTCCCTGTACCACGCCACGGCTTAAATCAGCAGCAACCTGTTGTCCGGCATTTTGCGTGAGCATTACACTGGTTCCACCTGTCTGGCTCATATTGCCCGCCATTTCGGTAAGGGCGTTCATTTCGGGAGAATACGGAACGTACAAGCCTTGCTGTCCGTCCAAATCATAAATGGTAATATCCACCGGAATGATGTTGCCCTCTAATTCTATCGAGGTAACTTTCAGTTGCAGCCTGCCATTTTGAAACTTCGCATTAGCCGTTACAATAGTTCCTTTCGGGATGGTACGTTGTGGCGTTTGAGCAGCTTCCAACAGTCGCAGCCTTACACCCATTTCCCCAACTACCGTTTGTGCTTCGTGTACACAGGCTTTAATACTATTTTTAGGCTGTGTTACCTGTTCAGTAGCACCTGCGGTATAAAAGCCACGGTTTTTAGTTTGGCTCCAATCGGCGGCAAAGGCACTGTCTGACGGTTCACGGTACAAAGCTGATACGGTATTTTTTCTTGTTGGCGTAAACGATACAAAGTATTCTTTTTGGTTAGCACCCACAGTTCCCGAATTTGCACCGTTAGCCGTTGCAGCATTTCCGCCATTGTCATTTTGCGGAAGATATTTTGCTGCCATTTCGTAGGATTTCTCCATTAGCTTCAGTTGGTCGTCAACGGTGGCCACAGGTGGCACGTCTTTTTCCGCCAACTTCGCTTTCATTTCGTCCACCTGCCTGCGGAGTTCCATTGTTTCCGCATTTTCATTGCTATAAAATGAACCTAATGTGCTTTGTGCATTTCGGTAACTACTCAATGCAGAGTTGCCGTTTCTTCGGGAACCTCTGCTACCACCGCCATAGCCGGTGCTTTCATCTTCTTCAGGAAGCTGCTTATCTGTCGGCTCTTCCTTGTCTTCTGCATTCCAATAATCAGAAAGCGTTGTCAGGGCATTGCGTTTTTCCTGCTCTTTGCGTTCGAGCATTTCCTGTTCATACGCCTTGCCTTTATCGGCAGGCATTCCTGCTCCGGTAGCCTGTGGTACGGCATCGTTCAGCCCGACGTTTTCGATTGCCTTTTTATCTTCGGACGGTTTAAATATGAGGTACATACAACCCACGAACACAATCGCCATTAAGCCAAAGATTAAAGGCTTTTTGAGCTTTTCCTTGTTAGTCTGCGTGCCGTTTTGTAGCACATCAGCGGTTTCTTTCGGGCTTCCCTCGGTTACCCGAACAACCGATTTTTTGTTCTCATTTTCTTTCATAAATCCTATTTTTTAAATGTTGATATTGTGTCCTGCGGGATTGCAGGACTTCCATTCTTTTTAAGGATAGGGTTCTCTATATGCCTGATGTCGATGGCGTCATTGGGCTTTCCCGTGTCGTACACTACTTTGCCGATAACCCCTGCGGTCAGCAGGAGATAACCCACAAAAAAGTACAGCGTATATTGGTGCTGTTTACGCACTGGCAATGCCCGCCAACGTTCGTCGAGCTTATCAAAATACCTATCCATATTTGCTCTTAATTTTTTCATAGCCTTACTATTTCTAATGTTATAGCTTGAAACCCTTAGGGCTATTTCCTGCCTTTTGCTTCGGCTCATCGTTTACCAATGCCACCGCTTCCACCGCTTTGGGTGCGGATATTACAGACAGGTTTGCCAGTTCCGATTTTTTGAGCAACTGCCCGAAACGGTCTTTCTTTGCCACTTCCATTTTGTTGAGCGAAAATTTCCCGTTCAGGTATTGTACCCACATACTGCATTCTACACGGGGCTTGTCTTCTCCCGACCATTGCAGGTAGCCCGTCAGCAATAAGTCTTGCTTAGGTAAACTGTCCGCACCTTTTTGGCAACTTTCGAGGTAATCGGTAATGCTGTCTTTCAATTTTCCCGCATACGCTCCCTGCGTATGGAAATAGCCGTTATATCCTTTATCGGTCAGGATTTTTGCAAACGAGTTTAAATCTGATAATGCTTCCATAAGATTGTTTTTAGCGTTCTATGACTTCGATATCCCTGTTTTCCACGACTGCAAATTTTTCAATATTGAAGCCCTGCGGGTTATTATCGGAACGAACGGAGTTGACGAGATAGCAGGAGGTAATCAGGTTACGCCTGGTTACATTGCTTGACCGGATAATGAACTGTTTGGCATAGGTTCGCACAGCATAAGGATAGTTGTCGAAGTTGCAAACGACACTATCCACCTCGATGCGCTGCTGCACGTTACCCGAAATAATCCTGCTGTAATAGCCCTTTTCCGATAAGTCCTTGTAATAATCGAAAGCACTTTTGTCCGCAAGGTTAAATGCCCTGCTCATATTGCTTTCAATAGCATTCTTATCAGGCGCAAGCGTGAAGAAAAGCTCGTGAAAACGTCTGACGTGTTCCCTTGCTTCTACGGGACGGTTGATGCTCGCATCCTGCGACAAGGCAAGCATCAGGGATTTGCCATTATCCAGTACATAGATTTTTTGGCGTTGGTCTTCTGCAAAGCGGTAGGAACGCCATACGGCGTATCCTACCACGCCAATGCAGAGTACCGCAAACACAATGGCATATAATCTTATCTGCCTAAAGCTGTTTTCGATATTTCTTAGCGTTTTAAATTCCATTTTTAGAATGATTAATTGTTTATTTATTCATCAGTTTACCGCCGATGTTTCCCACTGTTGAGCCTGCGCCTGCTCCGGCGATGTTTCCGGCTTTCATTGCAGTTTGGTTTACATTGCGGGTAAAGTTTCCTGCGCCCCCGGCTTGGATTACCCATCCTGTTACTGTCGGAATTGTGAAGTAGCCGATAATGCCGATAATCATAAAGATGATGTACACGGTATTGCTCGTATCAGGTATATAGGTAGGGTCGGCAAGCATTGCTATATCCTTTTCCAGTATGAGGGATTGTATTCGTGCCAACATTGAGCTGAACAAGTCCGAAACGGGCAGCCATAGGTAAACGCTGACGTACCTCGTGAGCCATTGCGTGAGGGTGGACTGAAAGCCGTCCCACACGGAAATAGCAAAAGCTATTGGTCCGAGTATGGACAACACTATCAGGAAAAACGTTCGTATGGTATCAATAACCAAAGCCGCCGCCTGAAAGAGTATTTCCAAAAGATTGCGAAACCAGTCCTTTATCGCCTTTTCTATCTTGTAGGCTTGCCTGTCCATATACATTCCCGCCATTGTGCCAATGTCGGACGGCGACCAACCCAGTTCGTCCAGTTTCTTATCAAACTCTTCGTCTGATACCATATAGGCAGTTTCAGGATTTCTGACCATTGCCTCATATTCCAACTGGTCTTTCTGCTGTTGCAGCTTGTTCAGGTCAAGCACCTGGTCTTCGAGTATTTGGTGGGTTCCTACAACCACCGGACTTAATACCGCATTGATGGTTCCCAGTACAATAGTCGGGAAGAACATTATACACAGCCCCAAAGCGAACGGGCGCAGCAAAGGGAACATATCAATAGGTTCGGCACGGCTTAAAGCCTGCCAAACCTTTAATGCCACATAGAACAATGCTCCCAATCCTGCCAAACCCTTTGCTACTGCTGCCATATCGCCTGCAAGCGGCATCATATCGTCATAAAGCGACCGCAGGAGTTCGTGAAGATTATCCCATTCCATTTTTACCAGTATTTTTGGTTAGCAGTTCCGTAGAGTTCAAGCACTCTTTGGGCATCGTTTTTCTTTTTCGCTCTTAGGTAGCTTACAGAAATGTTCTTATTGGTGTAGTAGCGTACAAGGCTGTGGTAGTCCTTAACCTCTTTGTACACACGGTCAATTACATCCATACGCTCCTTATCATTTAGCGAGAGGTTTGTAGCAGTTACAATCTGCTTCAACTCTTTCAGGAGTTCGGTACTTTCATTCAGCAGTGCCGAATACCCGTTTCCGATTGCTACCAATTCCTGCGGTGTGAAATTTGGGTCGTTCATCATTTTGCCGAAATTCTGAACGTACATTTCGGACACATCGCCCACCAGTAGTACGGTTTGCTGTACCTTACGGGCATCTTTTACGAGATTACTCACAGCTTTCAGCTTGTCGTAATATTCCTTGCCCTGCTCGTACACTTTCTTCACTTCGTTGAAGTTCTTTACCACATTGCTCACGGTCGAAGAGGTCTGCACGATTTCGTTTGCAGAGTTGATAATCCCTGAAGCCAAATTTGCGGGGTCGGTTACAACCCACTGGGCTTTTGCTGACGGTGCTACGGCGAGCATCAGTGCCGTACACACCAGATACAATACTTTTTTCATTGTTCTGAATTTTTAAATGTTAATGACTATTGATTTGAATTGTCCCGCCTTTGCATTGCGATATGCTTGATGGCGAGTTCTACGTTGCCGTCCAGTTCCGCAGCAAGCTGCATCACTTCCATTTTTTCGGTTTCTTCGGTCGTATAGGCGAGGTATTCTTCCAAACTAACTTCGGTAGCATATACTGCCGAGTGTGTTCCACCTAAGCCAATCCAAACCTCTTTGTACAGGCGGCTTGCATCGTTGTTCATATTGATAGAAAGTACCTGACCTTTCTCCTTGTCGGTAAGCCCCAACATTGCCTGTATATCATCAAACTTGTTCATATACTTGCGTTGGTCAAGCAGGATTTTACAGTCGGAGTTATTGATGATACTTTCTTTCACAATGGGCGACTGGATAATATCATCGACCTCTTGCGTTACGACTATGGCTTCTCCAAAAAATTTCCTCACGGTCTTAAAGAGATACTTGATGTACTCTGCCATTCCCTCTTTTGCAATCGCTTTCCACGCTTCTTCAATCAGGATGAGTTTGCGGATACCTTTGAGCCTCCGCATCTTGTTGATGAAGACCTCCATAATGATAATTGTGACTATGGGAAAGAGGATTTTGTGGTCTTTAATCGCATCAATTTCAAACACGATAAAGCGTTTGGAAAGCAGGTCTAATTGCTTATCGGAGTTCAATAGGTAATCATATTCGCCACCCTTGTAGTAGGGTTCGAGAACATTCAGGAAGTTGGCAATGTCAAAGTCTTTTTCCCGTACCTGTTTTTCCTCCAATACCTTGCGGTAGTCGCCTTTTACATACTCGTAGAAACCGTTGAATGACGGGTAAACATCTTCCTGTTTGATGCGTTCGATATAACCACTTACAGCATTGGAGAGGGCAACCTCTTCAGAACGGGTTGGAGGTTCATCATCACGTTTCCATAAGGTCAGTATCAAAGTCTTGATACTTTCACGCTTTTCAATATCGAACACGCCATCATCGGTATAGAAAGGGTTAAAGGCAATGGGATTGTCTTCGGTGTATGTGAAGTAAACCCCATCTTCGCCTTTGGTTTTTCCTTTGATGAGTTCGCATAAGCCCTGATAGGAATTACCCGTATCTACTAACAGGACGTGTGCGCCCTGCTCGTAATACTGCCTTACCATATGATTTGTGAAGAACGACTTTCCCGAACCTGATGGCCCCAAAATAAATTTGTTGCGGTTCGTGATAATCCCACGTTTCATAGGCAAATCCGATATATCCAAATGGATAGGCTTTCCGGTCAGGCGGTCAGCCATTTTGATACCGAACGGCGAGGGCGAATTGTGATAGTTGGTTTCTTCCGTGAAGAAGCACAAGGCAGGTTCGATAAAAGTGTAAAAACTTTCCTCACTCGGAAAATCGCCTGCATTACCCGGCATTCCAGCCCAATACAAAGTAGCTACATCGGTAGTGTTGTGGCGAGGCTTACATTCCATCAATGCCAACGCACTACCGCAATCGTTCTTCAACTGTTTCAGTTCCGCAGGGTCTTCCGACCACGCCATAATGTTGAAGTGCGCCCTGACAGAAGACAGCCCGAAGCTGTGGGCTTCGTTCAGGTACTTTTCTATCCACTCTTTGTTGATTTGGTTAGCCCTGCTATACCTTGCCAGCGAGTGCATATTCCTTGCGGACTTTTCAAACTTTTGCAGGTTGTCTTCGCTGTTATCTAAAAACAAATATTGGTTGTAGATATGGTTACAGCTAAGGAGTAAGCCCACAGGAGCAGCGAACGATAAACGGCAGTCGCTCCGGTCAGTGGATAGTTTTTCAAAACGGGTATCAGCCGATACCGTTCCGGGCAAATCGTCCGTATCGGACAAGGTGTGCAGGCTCAACCTTTTGTTCCCGACACGGACTTCTTCTGTTCCGAGTGCGATGTCCTGCATCGGTGTTCCAGCTTCCCTCGAAAGTGTAAGGTATTGTTCCAGCAATCCCTGCTTTTCGTCTGTTCCGATGATTTCATCTTCGGTAAGGCGTTGCAGGGCTATGAAACCGCTATCGTTCACGATACGCTCAAATTGAGCGACTGCCTCCATAAAACGGTGTATCGTTTCCTTGTTCCTGATTTCCTTTGGTATCAGCGTACCTTTGCAAAGCGAACTGAAGTTGCTTTGCATACGCATTCTTTCCTTAGTGGTCTTGGTAAGGAACAGGTAACAATAATGGTTCAGGAATGGTCGCTCATTAAAATGGCGTTGGTAGGATTTCGCCAAAAAACTTTGGTCTTCCTTTGCCAAATCGGGAGCATAGCTTTCTTTGATGTGCCAATCCTGTTTATGGATTACCGTAAAATCGGGCAAAGTTTTGATAGCCTTGTGCCAAGCGGAATGTATGGCTTCGTATTCTGCCGATGCTACCGTAAACAGCTCCGGCAAACGAACCTCAAAGCAGGCGGTAATGTCCGCATCTTTGGAAAGGATGCAGTTGTTCTCTACTGCCAACAAAGGAAATTTGTTTTCCAGCGTTGTTGTCTTTGCAACGTTTCTCATAGGGCATTCGATTTAGGAGTGAATTTTAAATAGCGGTGTACAGGCTTGCGGCAAATGATGTATCGGGGATGCCGTTTATTGGCTGCAATTTTCATCAGCCCGTGTTCGCCGTACTTCCTGTTCAGCGAAAAGGTTTGCCACACAATGAGCGAAGCCCCGCCTGCGCCAATGAACAGGCAGATGTAAGAGTTTACGCCAGCCATATACATTATCATCACGAGGATAAGCGTACCGAGCAGTCCGCCTGCGAAAATGAACAGGTATTGTGCTTTCAACCCTTTAAATTCCACCGTTCTTCCGATGCCTTTATTGATATTGTAATTCATAAGGCAGAGGATTAAAGGAAGAATGAGCGCAGGATGGTAGCCGCAACAATTAAGAAGATACACGCACCAAACCAGCTTGCCGCAGTCTTGCTCGTGTCGGGGTCGCCCGAACTGAACTTGTTGTACACCTTAACGCCTCCGATTAGCCCAACGACCGCACCGATGGCGTAAATTAATTGGGTAGCGGGGTCGAAATAAGAAGTTACCATTTGGGTAGCCTCGTTTATACCTGCCGAGCCGTTTCCCTGTGCGAACGCACCAATTCCTGACAGCATAGCCACGGCTGCCAGCAAAACTTTTTTTCTCTGTTTTTCCATAATTGAAACACATTATTTTGTTACTGTTATCCCGCACTTTGCAGGCTTTCGGGACAAAGGTGTTTTGGAAAGTGAGGCGGTCTAACAAAGTGGCAGTCAGAGGAAGTGTTTGGCTTTGAGTGGCATAATGGAAAGTTGAAAGCCATATTTATTAAACTATTTTTTCTTAAATTTGAACTATTTAGACAAGTCTTAAAAATTCAAAATGGCATTTGGGAAACGCATAAAAGAATTGAGAGAAAGCAAGGGTTTGTTTCTTAGAGAAGTTGGAGCAGCTTTGGAGTTGGATAATGCTTTTATAAGTAAGGTAGAGAATGAGGAAAGGTTGTTACCGAGAAAACATTTAGAAAAGCTTGCAGAATTTTTGAATGTTCCTATCAACGAATTATTGGTTTTGTGGCTTTCTGATAAAATGATTGAGTTATTGCAAAACGAGCCATTAGCCGAACAAGCCTTAAAAATGACACAAAAAAGGTTGAAGCAGGAGGTAAGAAAAACTAATTAAATATGATAACCAGCTATTATGAAGATAATAAAAATTGAAGTTGAGAATTTTCGTTTGTTGAAGAATTTTTCAATGGACTTGGAAAAAGACCTTTCCTTAGTTATTGGAAAAAATAATACAGGAAAAACCTCTATTCTTTCTGTTCTTGATAAGTTTTTAAATGAGAAAAGTAAATTTTCTTATGATGACTTGAATATAGATTTTAAAAACGAATTAGATGGTCTTATAAAATCTACTGATGTTCCTGACGAATTTCTGCCCAAGGGTATTAAACTGAAAATTTATATTGAGTATAACGAGGCTGACGATTTATCAAATGTTAGTAGAGTATTGATGGATTTAGACCCTGACAACAATAAAATAGTATTAGGATTTGAATATACAGTTACCTATACTGATTTTCTGAAAATTAGAACAGATTATGCTGCTTTTGCTGCAAGTGAAAAGGCTAAGGTAGATGGGGAAAAGAAAAACAAGCCCAGAGAATTAAAAGAATTTCTAAAGCAGGAATTAGATAGTTATTTCCATACTCATAAGATGTCTTTTGAGTATGATATGGCTGCTAATACAGTCAATGATGCTAACTTCATAGACCTTGAAAGTGAAGGAATTAGCATTAAGGATATAATTGGTTTCAAATACATTAGTGCAAGGCGCGATGTAACCAATAAAGAAAAAGAAAACACATTATCTAAACAAACATCCAGTCTTTATAAAAAGAAAGAAGATAATAGCGACAAAAACCAAGCTACTGAAAACTTTAAAGACCAACTTTCAGAAACCGATAGCACATTAAGTGATATATACAAAGACCTGTTCAGCGATGTAATAAAGAAAGTACAAGATTTTGGAGGAATAAAACTGAATGATACGGACATAGCAATAATTTCAACATTGCAACATAGGGAATTACTTGAAGGAAATACAACCGTAGTATATACCCACGATGACCATAAGCTACCAGAACATTATAATGGCTTAGGTTATATGAACCTTATAAGTATGATTTTTGAAATTGAAATTCTTGTCCAGGATTTCAAAAGGGATAAAGACAAAAAGCCCGCAGATATTAATTTGTTAGTCATTGAAGAACCTGAAGCACATACCCACCCACAAATGCAGTATGTCTTTATTAAAAACATAAAGAAATTACTTGCTGAAGGTATAAAAAGAGATGACGGAATAAATAGACCGCTTCAATACATAATTACAACACATTCATCCCACATTGTTGCAGATAGTGATTTTGATGATATTAAATATTTGAAAGCAGAAGCTAAGAACAATGTAACTGCGAAAAATCTTTCAGATTTGAGAAAGCAATATGATGATGACCCAAATCAATATCAGTTTCTAAAACAATATTTGACTATAAGTAGGGCTGAAATTTTCTTTGCCGATAAAGCGGTTCTAATCGAGGGAGATACAGAAAGAATATTGATACCTACTTTTATGCGAAAAGTTGATTTGGAGGAAGCAACTCGTTTAAAAGCAGAAGGTAAAGACGATACTTTTCTTCCACTATTATCTCAAAATATATCAATCATCGAAGTGGGGGCTTATTCTCAAATCTTCGAAAAGTTTATCGAATTTTTGGGGATAAAATCTCTGATTTTAACGGATATTGATGCTATCAAAGTTGTGAAACAAGATGAGAAAGGACAAGATGTTTGGGGGGCTTGCCCTGTTAATGAAGGTACGAAAACAAGCAATTCTGCAATCAACCATTTTCTGAAAGAAGTTACTTGGGATGATTTAAAGGCACTGCCTGTTGGAAACAGAACAATTCTAATTGGAAGTTCTACACTTTGTATATGTTATCAGCAGGAAGAAGACACCTATCACGCAAGGAGTTTTGAGGATGCTTTTATCCACATAAACCGAGTATTCGTAAACGGCAAGAAAGATGAATTTCAAGGGTTACAAAACAGAAAATTGTTTGATGATGGTGTAAGTAATGCTTATATTTTAGCGGGTTCTTGTATTAAAAAGAAAACTCATTTTGCATTGGATATTTTGTATCACAGCGATAAGGATTTTAGCAATTGGAATATTCCTGCGTATATTAAAAACGGCTTATTATGGTTGAAGCAAGATTAGACTTAGAACCCGAAGTACAGGGGATTTTTCAATCAATTGATGAAGGAAGAAATTTTCTGTTAAGTGGTGGTGCAGGAAGTGGTAAAACTTATTCGTTGGTAAGTGTTATTCGTCAGGTAATAGCTGAAAACCCAACAGTAAAAGTAGCTTGTATGACATATACAAATGCGGCAGTAAAGGAAATCGAAGAAAGAGTAAATCACAAGAACCTAAATGTATCTACAATTCACGACTTCTTATGGGATAATATAAAACACTTTCAAAAGGAGCTTAAAGAGGCTATCATTTCATTAGCAAACAATGAAGATGTTGGTAAAATTTCAATTGATGATGCAAATCCTATTCCTGAAAACTATTTTCATATTTTACCGGACGGAATACAGTATAAAGAATTTGTACGATTGCGTGAAGGAATAATTTCTCACGATGAATTGCTCATAGTTGCAAACTATCTTTTTGATAAATACCCCAAACTTAGCAGTATTGTAAAGGATAAATACAAGTTCATTTTTATTGATGAATACCAAGATACTAACAAGGCTGTTGTAGATACCTTTCTTGCACATTTTAAGAAAAGTGAAAGAAAAAATATTATTGGTTTCTTTGGCGATGCAATGCAATCAATTTACGAAGATGGTATTGGAAATTTAGATGAATATAAAGGAGATGGTGTAGATACTGTAAATGAAATTCCCAAAAAACAGAATAGAAGAAACCCTCAACTGGTAATTAATTTGGCAAATAAACTTCGGACTGACGGTATTACACAAGAACCTTCTAACGACCCTAATGCACCCAATATGGTTGAAGGCGTAGTAAAGCAAGGTACTGTACTGTTTCTACATTCTAATGATGGCGATATTAACAAGGTTGAAAAATTCTTAGAAGAAAATTATAGCTGGAATTTCAATAATTCAAAAGAAACAAAGGAACTGAACCTTACTCATAATTTGATAGCAGGCAAAGCAGGGTTTAGAACACTTATGGATATTTATGATGATGACCCTGTACTTGGATTGAAATCTGAAATTCTTGAAAAGATAAAATACAATAAGAAGAACAACAGACCCGAAATTGAAATAAGCGAGGACGATACATTTGATGCAGTCGTTGATAGGTTTCAATTAAAAAACAGGCAAAGGCAACTAAAAAAGGATATTTTATTAGCTGACCCTGTAAAAGCGGAATTGTACAACCAATTGAAAGATAGACCATTCTCTGAAGTAAGAAAGATGTACTTGAGCAAAGATGCTCTTATAGACGACAAAAAACAAGATGAGAATGATGAAAGCAAGAAAGGTTCAAAACGAGATAACCTTATAAAGCACTTGTTTAAAATACAAACGAATATTTCTCTTTACCAAAACAAGCGATATAATGAATTTTTAAGAGCAACGGATTACCGTTTTATGGTAGTAAGTATTGCGAAGAAAAGGGAGCTTAAAGAAAACATCGAAAGCCTTATAAATGTCGGAGATAAAACTATTGAAGATATAATTACCGAAGCTAACGAACGAGGGATTTGTATAATTGACGATAAGCTCCTTGATTTTAAGGAGAAAAAAGAGTATTTGTATAATCGTGTAAAAGAAGTAAAGTTTAGTGAGTTTCAAAAACTTTATGAATATTTAGAAGGACAAACACCTTTTTCGACACAACATAAAACAAAAGGTGCTGAATTTGATAATGTTTTGGTTGTTCTTGACAATGGAGGTTGGAACAATTATAATTTTGGAAATCTTTTTTTAGAAACAGGTTCAGCAACGGTATTAGACAGAACACAAAAAATATTTTATGTCTGCTGCACAAGGGCTAAGGAGAATTTAGCAGTTTTCTTTCACAATCCTGATGCAGACGTAATAGCGAAAGCCAAAGAATGGTTTGGAGAGGACAATGTAATTGATATTAGTTAACCTCATTCTTAAAACAATAGGGAGTTTGCTCACACAAACTCCCCAATGTCAAAA
Source organism: Flavobacteriaceae bacterium PS02334 (assembly GCA_029959295.1). GTDB lineage: Bacteria > Bacteroidota > Bacteroidia > Flavobacteriales > Flavobacteriaceae > Flavobacterium. Next base: position 66,546 of record JASCOH010000008.1, read on the forward strand.
TCACTCAAATCACTTTTCCGCAAAGTGGAAGAACTGTCCTCCGTTTCAGATAAGAGTGTACTATCCAAAAGCTCGGCAATTTTTCGGGAAGCACCCTCAACGGAATTTTCCAGCAGGCTGAATAATTCAGTTCCCTGCAATTTTTGAACTATCGCAACCGCTGTTTCCTTTTGAGATTGTTCCAAATTTTCTTTTTGGAGCAATCCCCCCACGGAGCTTAGTTCGTCATAGGTAACCCCTTGGGCAAGACTGTCATCGCCACCGGATATTCCGTACCTGTTCCATTCTTCTTCCTCTTCCTCCAAATCAGGCATATTACTGAAAACTTCGTCCAGTTCTTCCTGCGGAATTTGAATACCTACGTTTTCATTTTCGTCGTATTCGATGTCTAAATTATCAGGGTTTATCTCTTGTTCCTCTATTTGGCTTTCATTGGCAGCGTTTGGCACTGAAAGGCTTCTTACAGGCTTGGGCTGACCCATAATATCGGGCAGGTTCGGATTAACCTTTTCCTGCATTGGCTTATGCTCCGACCTTTTTTTAATGACAATCTTGTCCTGCACCAGCAGGGCAATGACTATGAGCAGGCATATCACAATTACTGTTTCCATAGCTTATAAAATGGGTTTGTACTTATCATTGAAACTTTTGGTAATCTGCTCGCCAAATTCCTGAAAATGGTAATCCAACAAATTGTCCAAATAGCCGTATATGGTTATCTTGTCTTCGCCTATAACCTGTACAATGCGTGACATCTTTTCGTGAAAATCCGGTCGGATATAAACCGTTTTCCCGTCACGGGCATTGGTATCAGGTTTTTTGAAAAAGATACTTTCGTAGTCTGCTTCGTTTGTCCTTTTGGTTCTGCTCTTTTCTTTAACCGCAGGTTTTTCCTGTGCCAGTTCTTTAGGCTTAATCTCTTCCTTTTCGGGTTCTTCAGCAGGCGGTTCAGGTGGAAGCTGCAAGCCCTCTTTTTTTACGCCATCTACCATCAGGTTCATCATCAGTTCCTCATTAATATCAGGCGTGGCTTTCTTTTTATTATCTTTCTCCATAGGGCTATAATTGAATGATTTTTAAAAATTCGTCTATGAACAGGTCTAACTGACTGGCTTTCATCAAACGTTCATCGGGAGGCATTACGGTAGAACGGAAAACGGTTTTGCTGTCCGTTTCGCTTTCTTTGCGGAAACGGGTGCTATTCTTGATTTGGCTTTTCATCAGACTTAACCCTAATTGCGCAATAAGCTGGTTATACACGCCATATAAGGGTGTGCTTTCCCTACCATCAACCTGGTTCCAAAACAGGTTAATGGTTTCTATGGACGTTTCCCCTTTTTTCATAATCACATCCTGCAAAAGCTGTGTGAAGATGAGCGTACTTTCCATTACCACACGGTCTGCCGTGATGGGCGTGAAAATGTGGTGCATTCCTGCCAATGCTTTCAGAATGCCGGGCGTATTTACAGTTCCGGGCAGGTCAAAAAATACCACATCAACCGGAACGGAAGAAGTGTTTACAAATTCGTGAGCCGCTTCCAATACGCTATCCGCTTTGTACTGCATAATGGGATAGGCTTTTTTGTTGATGGTGGTAAATTGTTTGTACGCCAGCTTTTTCAAAGCCTCGTTTTCCATTACCATTGCTAAATCCCTTGTCTTCATTTTCATCAAGCTGTGCTGTGGAAAATCCGCATCGAATACGGCTACGTTGTAGCCCAACCGATAGTGCATCGCACTTGCAACAAGCGTTGTAAAGGTGCTTTTGCCTACACCGCCTTTTTGAGATGAAAAGGCGATAAATACTGTTTTGTGTTTTGCATTCATATTGCTGCTGTTTTTAATTATTTATATATCCATTTACATATGTCCATATATCCGCAATTACCCACCAGTGTACCACTGTATATAGGCTTGTCGCTCTGTGCATACTTATGTAGTTAGGCAGGTAATGATGCACCAAGCTATGTACTTGAATACACGCTTATAGTTGTATGCAGTCAGCTATGCTTGTACTAACAGACCTGTTTATTTATGTGCCTGAATATGTGCATAGCCAATTGCATCATCACATATCTCAATAGGTACTTTTCTACATAGCTGATTGCGTACTTATGTTGTTACCTGCATACCTATCTATGCCCTTATATCTATCTGTTTGCAGGCACAAAGAAATGTAGATATATAGGTGCTTTCATTGTCGTGGCAGTGTTTGGCGTTCAAAGGCAGCGTTTGTCCGGGTACTGCATTGCAATACTCTTACGGGCAGGGCTTTACTTTGTAAAATGATTTTTATTAATGGATTTATGCAAAAGACTTTTGACAAATCGGAGGGTAACCGGACGGCATCGAGCCGTTTTTCCCTGTTACATCCAATCCGTCCCGCAGGGCGGATTTTTGTGTTCATCGGAACACGGCAAGTTGTGTTTTGAGCATCTCGGAATGATTTCCGATGCTCAAAACAACTTGCCCTTTGCAGGGGGCAGAAAACACCTTCCGAAGTCAGGGTTTTGTATGGATTTAAAATGGATTAGTGATGAACGATAATAACAGTAAGCAACAGAAAAAGACCGGACGCCGCCCGAAAAAAGACCCGGCGAACATCCGATACACGATTTCCTTTAACGAGCAGGAACACGCTCGTTTTCTTGCTCTTTTTGACAAATCAGGTATGCAGGTAAAGGCACATTTTATTACGTCCTGCATCTTTGACAAGACTATAAAGACCATTCAGATTGACAAAGGAACAGTTGATTTTTATATGCGGCTGACCTCTTTTCACAGCCAGTTCCGTTCCATAGGCGTGAACTATAACCAAATTGTAAAGCTACTGTACAAGAATTTTTCGGAGAAAAAAGCCGCAGCGTTCCTTTATAAACTGGAAAAACAAACGGCTGAAATGGCGATGCTTTGTCAAAAAATCATTCAGATAAGCGAGGAATTTGAAGCTAAACACCTGAATAAATAGCAGTAGAAATGATAGCGAAAATTGGCAGAAGCGGAAATTTATACGGGGCGTTGGCATACAATCAGCTTAAAGTGGAGAATGAGAACGGGCAAATTTTGTTCGCCAATAAGATGATTGAAACCGCAAGCGGTCATTATTCCGTTCCACAATTAGCCCAGTCTTTCGCTCCTTATCTTATTGCTAACCGCAATACCGAGAAACATACCTTACATATTTCGCTCAATCCCGACCCGAAAGACAAAGTAAGTGATGATAAATTTCGGGAAATGGCAGAAGAATATATGCGTGAAATGGGTTACGGCGAACAGCCTTTTGTGGTATTCAAACATACCGATATTGACCGCAGCCATATCCATATTGTATCGGTTTGCGTGGACGAGCAGGGTAAAAAGATTTCTGACAAGTTTGAAAAAATGCGGTCTATGAACCTGTGCCGTGAACTGGAACGAAAGCACCGCTTAATACCTGCAACCGATAAAGAACGTAATCAAAATGATAAGGTTTTCCGTCCAGTAGATTATCGGGCGGGCGATGTAAAAAGCCAAATTGCTTCGGTAGTCCGACACCTGCCGAACCATTACCAGTACCAAAGTTTGGGCGAATACAATGCCTTGCTATCTCTTTTCAATATTACCGCCGAGAAAATCGAGGGAGAATTACAGGGAAAGATGCAGCAGGGCTTATTGTACATTCCCTTAAATGATAAAGGCGAAAGAGCCGGGCATCCGTTCAAGGCTTCCCTGTTCGGTAAGAGTGCGGGGCTACCTGCTTTGGAATTGCATTTTGCGAAATGCAAAACGGCTTTAAAAGACCATCCAAGCAAGCCAACCCTAAAAGCTGCCGCTACCATTGCCCTGAAAACAACGAGCGATGAGCAGGCTTTTAAAAAGCAATTAGCTGAACAGGGAATTAACGTAGTGGTGCGCCGGAATGATACAGGTCGTATTTACGGAATGACTTTTATAGACCACAATTCTAAAACGGTTTGGAACGGTTCACGTTTAGCAAAGGAACTTTCTGCCAATGTCTTTAATGATTATTGGAACAATAACATCAAGCCGGAGATAAAAGAACCTGCTTTACAGCAACCCAAAATATCCACATCAAATGATGCGGATCTTCCTGCGGAAGAACCACACCATTTGTTCGACTTCTTAACTACGGAAAAACACGAAGACGGTTTGATTGAAGCATTAGGCGGTTTGCTACCCGATGCACAGGGCGAAGATTATGAGGAATTGGATTTTGCTAACAAGATGAAGAAGAAACGCAAACGCCAAAGAGGTCAGAAATAGTAATCAGCCAAATACTGCCATACAACGCCACTGGCTGCCACTTTCTTATAGCCACTCCATAGAGCCTTTAAATTCACGCCCGAACATTAAAACTTGAAATAATGCAGGGAGAAGACGATTTAAGAGGGCTTGCCAAGATAATAGCTTTTATGCGGGCAGTCAGTATTCTTTTGGTGCTAATGCATCTTTATTGGTTCTGCTACGGTTTCTTTTTAGAACGTGGGTGGACGTTGGAAGTAATCAACAAAATACTGGGCAATTTCGACAGAACAGCAGGTTTGTTCTCACATACCTTATACACCAAAGCATTTGCTTTGGTTTTGTTGGCTTTGAGTTGCTTAGGGACGAAAGGCGTAAAGAATGAGAAGATAACTTGGTCTAAAATATACGTGGCTTTGGGCATTGGCTTTGTGCTGTTCTTTCTTAATACACCACTGTTAAAGCTATCCCCGGCAACAGGAACTTTCCTGTATATCCTTACTATCTCGTTAGGTTATATCGCTTTGCTGATGGCGGGTGTATGGATGAGCCGATTGCTGCGCACTAACCTGATGGACGATGTTTTCAACAACGAAAACGAGAGCTTCCAACAGGAAACCAAGCTGATGGAAAACGAGTATTCCGTCAACCTGCCCACCAAATTTTACTACAAAGGCAAGTGGAATAATGGTTGGATAAACATCGTAAATCCTTTCAGGGCAACTATCGTGTTGGGTACTCCGGGTTCAGGAAAATCCTATGCCATTGTAAACAACTACATCAAGCAGCAGATTGAGAAAGGCTTTAGTATGTACATCTACGATTTCAAATTCGACGACCTTTCTACCATTGCCTACAATCACTTACTGAAGCATCGGGACAAGTATAAAATTCAGCCGAAATTCTACGTGATAAATTTCGACGACCCACGCAAGAGCCACCGTTGCAATCCACTCAATCCCGGCTTTATGACGGACATTTCAGATGCTTACGAAGCGGCATATACCATAATGCTGAACCTTAATAGGTCGTGGATACAGAAGCAAGGGGATTTTTTCGTGGAAAGCCCAATTATCCTGCTTGCAGCTATTATTTGGTATCTGAAAATATATGAGGATGGTAAGTATTGTACGTTCCCGCACGCTATTGAATTGCTGAATAAAAAGTATTCGGATGTATTCACAATTCTTACCTCATACCCCGATTTAGAAAATTATTTGTCGCCCTTTATGGATGCTTGGCAAGGCGGCGCACAAGACCAGTTACAAGGGCAAATTGCATCGGCAAAAATTCCCTTATCAAGAATGATAAGCCCGCAGCTTTATTGGGTAATGACTGGGGACGACTTCACGCTCGACATCAATAACCCGAATGAACCTAAGATTTTATGCGTGGGCAATAATCCCGACCGCCAAAATATCTATTCGGCAGCATTGGGCTTGTACAATTCAAGGATTGTAAAGCTCATCAATAAAAAAGGACAGCTAAAGAGTTCGGTTATCATAGATGAGCTGCCCACAATTTATTTTAGGGGACTGGACAACCTTATCGCAACGGCGAGAAGTAATAAGGTGGCTGTTTGCCTGGGCTTTCAGGACTTTAGTCAATTAACCCGTGATTACGGCGACAAAGAGAGTAAGGTAATTCAAAATACGGTAGGTAATATATTTAGTGGTCAGGTGGTTGGCGAAACGGCAAAAAGCCTTTCAGAACGTTTCGGTAAAGTATTGCAGAAACGCCAAAGTATGACGATTAACCGAAATGATAAATCTACCTCCATTTCCACACAGTTAGATAGCCTTATTCCGGCTTCCAAAATATCAACGCTCACACAGGGTATGTTCGTAGGTTCTGTATCGGATAACTTTGACGAGCGTATCGAGCAAAAGATATTTCACGCCGAAATTGTGGTGGATAATGAAGAGGTTGCTGCCGAAACAAAAGCCTATCAGAAGATACCGGAAATTTTATCTTTTGTAGATGAACAGGGCGAGGATAAAATGAAGCAGGAAATTGAAGCCAATTACAAGCAGATAAAATCAGATATTGTACAGGTTATCGAAATTGAATTGGAGCGTATCAAGAACGACCCCAAATTAAAACATCTTATACATGATTAAATGTTTCTTCATAAAAATTTAATGTCAATATATTGTGGGAACGGATGACATTAAATCAGGAATAACTATTTTCTGTAATTTTCTTCTTATGCTTGATACCCCAGCTTTCCATAGGGGATATAACTTCTTTAAGACCGTAAGCATAGTCTGTAACAGAGTATTCGATTTTTATAGGATATTCTTCGACAATAGTTCTTTTAATTAAAAGATTTTCCTCCAAATGCTTTAGCTCTTTAGACAGAACACGGTTTGTAATTTTCGGAATTGAATTTGAAATATCGTTAAAGCGCTTGTTCCCACTGTAAATTGAAAGTATTATTGGTAATTTCCATTTACCGCCAAGTACAAACATAGTATCTTGAATAGCTTTAACTTTCTCCTGAAATCGTTTTTCGTCTTTTTTCAATTTAAGTATCCTTTAGTATACAAGTATCAAATATATACTTTTTCGTGTTAACTTTACAAGATAAATAACAAGAAATATGAAAACAATATTCATTACAGGTGCATCCTCGGGATTTGGAAAAGAAACTGCTAAACTATTTCAATTAAAAGGTTGGAATGTAATTGCAACGATGCGTTCTCCCGAAGAAGAACAAGAATTAACAAAGTTAGATAACGTTTTGGTTGTTGAATTGGATGTTCAAAATGAAAAATCTATAAAGGCAGCCGTTAAGAAAGGAATTGAAAAATTTGCTAAAATAGATGCATTGCTCAATTGTGCTGGCTATGCTGTAATGGGCATTTTCGAAACAGCCACTGAAGAACAGATTAAAAACCAGTTTGATGTTAATTTATTTGGAATGATGCGGACTACACAAGCTGTTTTATCGCATATGCGTGAAAATCGCAAGGGAGTAATTATTAATATTTCTTCCGTTGCAGGCAGAGTAGGCTTGCCTTTCGCAAGTATTTATGAAAGTTCAAAATTTGCCGTTGAAGGATTTTCCGAGGCACTTAATTTTGAGGTCGGAAATTTTGGAATTAAGTGCAAAATTATTGAACCTGGCTCGTCACAAACTAATTTTGGAAATGCCAAGAAAAGCACTAGGAACCAGATTGAGGAGTATATCCCTTTTTTGTCAAAATTCTACGAAAACTATCCAAATAAAACTGCTCATTGTAAACTAGCAATTCCACAGGAAGTCGCTCAGACAATTTATAATGCTGTAACGGATGAAAGTTCCAAAATGCGATATATCATTGGTGAGGACTGCCAATTCTTTGTAGGTATAAAAGAAAATAACTCGGAAGAAAATTATGTAAAAAGAATTCAAGATTTTTTTAAGTAGGCGAAACCGTCATCGATTTTATTATTTTATTATGTACTTGTGATAAATGAAATTGGGAGTATTTATAAATAAGCAGATTATGATAAAGTCAATTAAGGCTGAATTACTCCAAAAATGACACATTTTTGGAGAGTAGAAATTATTTTAGTTTAATTGCCCAACGAAAAAGCTTAAAAATTTAATAAGAATTATTTACAGCAAAAACATCCTGTACACTGATTAGGGGCATTAATAAATATCAAAACTAATAGATATTGGAGTGTCATTGAAACGCTCCGATATCTTTCAAGTAGCCTCTATGCAAAAAATCTATAATGAAATACTGTATAAATTAGAAACTGCTGTAAACGAATTAGGGAAGGACAATGACTATATAGTAAAACAAATAGAGAACATTGTAAAACTTATCTTGCAAAGTTTGTCTGATTTGAAAACGGGTGTAATAACAAGAGGATTTAAAAACGTTAATGAAGAAATCCATTTTTTCAAATATCAGAAACCTGTTATTGTTTCAAAGCTAATTTACTATAATGCTATTTACAAGATTGAAACAAGAAAGCCTTACGGAGCAAAACGTACCAAGAAATATCTTGGCAAAGAACTGAAAAAGCTAAAAAGGTTTTTTGACAATAACCTTGATTTCTACAAGTATTATCGCAGCAATAACTCTTTCCTTGACGAGAACTTTTTTTTACGAGGTAAACACGATATAAGACTATGGTTAGACACTTTTTATTTTGAGGCAGACCACCGCTTTTCTACTTCGCACGATTATAAGGTAGCCAAGATAATTGCCAATGACCTGATACAAGTTTATTTGGAGGATAGGCTAAATAATTTCAACCTTAAAAAGAGTTTGGATACTTCGCTGAACTGGACTGCAAGCAAAACAGCATTAACCGAACTGATATACGCACTGTATTCCCACGGTGTGTTTAACAATGGGAATACAGACATAAAATTGATTGCCAAAAAGTTTGAAGATACTTTTAATATTGATTTAGGCGATTTTTACCACACCTTTATGGAATTGAAAGCCCGTAAGATGAACCGAACAAAATTCCTTGATAGCCTGTGTGAAGCATTGATAAAGAAAATGGACGAACAGGACGAAAAGTAAGCAATACCATTACAACACCCCACGGGGTAAATGAATACCTTTTGTCCTTACAATGCTGTCCTGAACCACTGGGGTTTCTTTCGTTTTTTCTACCTGCTCCGGAGCATCTGCTTTCGTTTCCGGTGTAATGGATAGCTGTATTTTCCTTTCAACAGCAGCCAGTTCCGTTTTAAGTTCGCTCAATCGACTTTCTTTAGACCACGTACCGTTAACCACTTCCTGAAGTATAGGCAGGTCTTTTTGTATTTCAGCAATTTTCTCCTGCTCTTGCTTAATAAAGCCCGGCAGCTTTTCCAAAGCCCTCAAAAAGTTCATTGCTGCGGTTTCAGGGTCTTTCGCCATTAAACCATTATTGTAGGTGTATTTGATGTTTCCCTCGCCCTGAACCAAAAAACGGTTTACTCTAATATCAGCCCCCTCTTTTTCAGAGATTTCAGTTTTAACCAACAGCGTAAAACCGTACAAGCTGCCGATTTCTTCATACTGCCCTGCGGTACGAGCCTTATCCGCAATCTGGTTGAGTTTCGTACCGATTTGTTTCGGGTTTGCATTGGGCGGTAAGCCATTCAACAGCACAAGATTTACGATTGTTCCGTCTGAACGTTTTTGTAGGCGTTGCTGCAAGTTTTCCCAGTCTGTATTCATCCGGTTCAAACGGGATTGGGTACTTTGCAACATTTCCGTATAATCCTGCACCTTAAATTTGGCACTGGATTTAGAACGGTTAAACGCCTGCTTTTCGCTTTCCAATCCGGCAATCTGCTTTTCAAGTTTGGCTTTATCAAACAGGTCTGTATTTCCTGATAAGATTGCCACATATTCCGAAAAGTTCATTCCCGATTTTTCGTCCATACTTCCCTCGTCAATCGTTCTTTTGCTTAGGTTATTAGTCTTTAACTGGTCGATGAAAAGCTGTTTGTTATACAGCAGGTTGAACTTATAACTATCCAAAGATTTTTCAACGGCATAGATAATCACAGCAACTTTATTATCAGCGAAGAATTTGGCTATCTCGTTGCCTTTTCGGATAGCCCGCCCGTCCCTTTGTGCAAGGTCGCTCGGTCGCCACGGCGTATCTAAATGATGAACTGCAACGGCTCTTTTCTGTGCATTAACACCCGTTCCCAACATACTGGTAGAGCCGAACAGCACACGGATTTTACCCTCGTTCATTCCGTTGATGAGGTCTTTACGCTGCTTATCATTTTTGGCTTCCTGAATAAACCGTACTTCGTTTGCAGGTATGCCGTGGTCTTCCACGAGCTTGCGCTTTATTTCGGAGTACACATTCCATTCGCCTGGCTTGTAGGTTCCCAAATCAGAGAAAACGAACTGTGTTCCTTTTTGTGCATTAAACTGGTTGTAATACTTAGCAATATTTGCCGCACAATGCGAAGCCTTATTGTCGGGATGGTCATCATATATTCCGCTTACCATACGCATATCGAGCGACATCTTACGTGCATAGTCCGTAGCAATGAGCATCTTTGCTTTTTCTTCCCGTGGAGATAAAGGTTCTCTACCGAGCAAAGTAGCATCGCCCGTTTTGGCAAACTGCATCAGGCTTTGGATAAAGGCTTCTTGGTCGGGCGTTGGCGGTATATTATACAATACCTCGTTCTTTTCAGGGCGGTCAATACCAATATCCTTTGCCGTCCTGTAATCTGTGATTTCAGAATAGAACTGCGCCAGTTCCGGCACTTTGATGAAGTAGCGGAAACGCTCTTTAGCGACTATATTGTTTGCTACCGAAAATTCATAATCGGTCGTTTTTCTTGCATAGATAGCTGCCCACGCATTAAAAGAATGAATGCCCTGTTTTTCCAATGCACGAGGGCGCAGGTACTTGAATAGCAGGTACAATTCCGTCAATGAATTGCTGATAGTAGTACCTGAAAGAAAAGTTGCACCCATATCCGCATTGGTACGCTCCTGAATGGTGCGGATAGCAAAGAGCAGGTTCAGTGCCTTTTGGCTCCCGTCCACGTTACCCAGTCCGGCTACCCGTGTGTGACGGGTGTTGAACATCAGGTTTTTGAACTGGTGGCTTTCATCCACAAACAAATGGTCTATGCCCATCATTTTGAAGTCCACAATATCATCTTTGCGGTTTTCAATATCGTGTTGGAGTGTTTTCAGTTTTACTTCAAGATTTTCTTTCCTTTTGATTACACCCGCAAGCATCCCTCTTGTTACTTCTTTACCTTGCGATTGCAGGGCATCGAGGTTGCGCTCTACGCTGTCTAATTCTATTTCGAGGATTTCCTTTTGTATTTCGGGCGATTGCGGTATCATTCCGAACTGGTCGTGCGTGAGTATCACGCAATCCCAATCGTTGTTTTTAATATCCCCGAAAATCCGCAGGCGTTTTTTCGGTGTAAAATCATCTATACCTGGATAAAGGATTTTAGCGTGTGGATAGGCTTTGCGATAGTCTTCAGCAATGGCAGGTATATTCGCTTTCAGCCCTATAATCATCGGCTTATGGGCTAATCCCAAACGCTTCATTTCCTGCGCTGCGGTACACATTATCAGCGTTTTTCCTGCGCCTACTTCGTGGTCGCAGATAGCACCGTTGTTCAGCTTTATCATCCAAACGGTGTCCTTTTGGCTGGAATACAGGTCTTCAATGCCTGCTCCTTTGCGGTCTAATCCCGGAAAGTCCTGATGGCTGCCGTCATAGTTCGGGCGAACGAAGCAGTTAAAGGTATCATTGTACTGGTCGGTCAGCCTGTTTTTAAATTCATCGTTCTGTGCGTGTAGCCAATCGGTAAAGGCAGTACGGATTTCATCAATCTTGGTGTTCGCCATTTGTATGGCTTCCATATCTCGTACTTTGACCTCTTGGTCGCCAACCATTACTTTTTTGGTAATATCCGGCGTGGTATTGACAAGGGCGTGTTTGAGCAGGGCAATACCGTCAAACGTGCGGCTTTCTGCCTTGACTGCATATTTTTCCCAAATGTGCATATTGCCCTGATGACACTTTACGGAAAAGTCATCGGAGCTTTCGGAATAATGAACCAGTACATCAGCATCGAATAAATGCGAAGCAAACCGGGCATAAATTCCGGTAGGTATCCACCTTTCGCCGAGGTTAAAATCCAACTCTTCAAATTCAATCCGTCTTGGTCGGGCTTCTTCTAAAGCGGTAAGGCTTTCTTTCGCTTCCTTATCATCAGGATTGTTTTCGAGATAGGTTCGTACTTCATTGGCTTTCTCAACAACGTTGCCCGCTATCCAACGTTCGGCTATTTCGTATTCCTGTTGCAATGGATTGTAAAACAACCGCCCGTGCAAGGCTTCTTTCAACGTGTCGGCAGGCAGGCTGCTGATTTCGGACATAAAATCCAAATCCACGCTTCCGTATTTGTTCAGCGATGCTGCTAAAGCCTCTTCGGGATTGTCGGTTGCTAATGTGGTAGTAGAAAAACTTACAGGGCGGCTGAATATATCCGCTTTGTGAATTACGCCCCCGATAATACGCTCCAGATACGGTATTTCCTTACCTGCGCTGTCTGTCTTTATGAGCTTGGCATTGTCGGCAGCATTCAGATTGCCGTATTTTTTAGTAAAGGCATCATAAAGGAAATTCAGTGTTTCCCGTTCTTCCTTGTGTTCGCTTTGCTTTTCTGCTTCTTTTTGGTACAGGTTAATGTAACTATCCCTTACCGCAATGTAGGCTTCGGCTCTTGCCTTTTGTAAAGTCGGTAATTGCAATGGATGAAAGGTTGCTGATGATTTTTCTTCGCTTCTTTCAACATCTTGCAGATAACCTACCCAACCATTATCTACAACAAGGCAATCATTACGGTGGAACGATTGCAGTTCGCCACTATACGGAGCAGGTTCGGGAATGGTATTAATATTGATGTTGGGAACGGCTGTCTTATCAGACTGGCCATTCCCGTTTATTTGTGAAAACAGGTCACCGATAGCTTCCTGTTTTTTACCATTCGTTTGGGTAGCTCTATTGGCAGTACCATTAGATTTTAAGGGCATATAGGTTTGGCTAAACAAGTCGGGCTGACGACCTATTGTGCCTCTTCTCTTGTTGGTGCTTTGCCTCTTTGTTTGGGTAGCTCTTTTAGGTGGAGCGAGAACCATTGCAGGTTCGCCCGCACTTTCAAACAGGTCGAAAATGCTTAGTTGTTTCAATTCCTGCGGGCTTTCCTGATGGACTACCGGAGTTGTTACAAATTGCGGCTTTTGCTGAATGATTACAGGGTCGATAACCGGAGGTGTAACCTTTGGTTCAATCGGGATTTGTATAATAGGCTCATCGTTCCGTTCGCCTCTGTATAAACCCAAATTCAGATGCTTACCGAAATCTTCGGAAAGCATTTGTTTCAAATCTTTGGCAATCCCATCAACACCGTTTTTATGCGTATAGATTAAGGCAGGCTGTCCGTATGGGTCAGTATCTAATTTATAGTCTGTATGCACAATCCTTGTACTGTTTTGAAACAAGGCATTGCCTGGTGTATTGTATTCGGTTGGATTGCTTCGGCAAAACAGATCTTCCCTGTCGGTCAGATTTTCTTTTGCCGTATTTTTTTGCAGGATAATCAGGTCGCTGCCGACTTCCGTACCTGCATATTCTGTAAACAGGTTGTTAGGTAATCTTACAACCGATACCAAATTATTATCCTGCATTAACGCCCTGCGTATGGGTTCGTTTTTAGGGCTGTTCAATATGCCTTGCGAAGTGATATAAACTAATAAACCACCCTCACGGAGCATATCAGCACCTTTCAGAAAAAAGTAATTGTGTATGCTTCGGGCAGCCTGTATTTTTGCATCGTCCTTGCTTCGGGAATAAGAAAGGTCGAATACGGAAGTATCGCCAAAAGGAATGTTACTGGCTACTACATCATAGCTGTTTTGTTCCCTTTCGGGAATTTCCTCAAAACCGCTTACACGTACATTGCTTTCGGGATAGAGCTGCTTTAAAATTTTGCCTGTTAGCAAGTCTTTTTCATAGGCAGTAACATTTGCTTTTTGACTTTCCGAAAAGGATTGTACAAATGAGCCGATACCTGCGGAGGGTTCGAGGAATTTATCAATATACAGACCGCTATCACGCAAGGCTGATGAAATGGCATCTATGACCTTTGGCGGGGTATAAAAAGCCGTTAAAACAGAACTTTTCATACTATCCACGTACCTGCGGTACTGCTTATCGTCTTCGGAATTTTCTTTGAGTAGTTGGTGGAGTTCCTGCGTAATCGGAAAGAGGTCGTGTTCCGTTTTTCTCCAATTATTGATGTCTATTTCGTTTACAATAGGGTTCAGAACAAATTTAAGACCGCCAAATCCGCTGTATTGCATCATTAGCAGTCTTTCGCCTACGGTGGCTTGCCGTTTCTCCTTTTCCAGTTTAAAAACAATTCGCAGGGCATCAATATTCTGTTGGAGATGGAACCGCTTACTGAAGCCCATTTTCCTCAATCCATATTGCGATGGTTCCCGTCAGTTCGGTATAGAGTAAATCGAACTCAAACCCATAGGCGAAATCATCAGTTAATTCATAGCCTGCAAATACAGGTTCGCAAACAGGGAACATTTTCAGGGCGAACGGTCGGAGTTCCTCATCTGCCATTATGGTATCAAACTCATTGCATACCACTTTAAAAACCGTGTCGAACTTGGAGAAGTGTAAGCCCTCAAACAATATGTAATTGGCTATTTCATTGCATTGCTCTACGGCGTTTCCCGAACGGAACGCCCCTTCATAAGCGTTGGCAGCCCACGAAGACCGTTGGTCTATAAATTTTTGGTCGTGTGCCTTTTCGGGGAAGCTGCTGTTTAATAATTCTTGCAGTCGTAATCTGAAATACGATAGGTCTTTTTGCTGTACGTCCATACTATATTTTGTTTAGAATTTTACTTAAATCCTAAAATTATAAGCGGAAGCAAATGCCTTTGTGAATGTTGCAGGGTTTGGCGTTGAGAGGCGGTATTTGGCGTAATGGGCAATAAAAAACCTCTGAAAAATTCAGAGGTTCATTTTTATGGCTTGTTAAGGATTTGGAGCATCCTGCCGACTTCAATATCCATACGTGAAAAGGCAAACCATTTTTTGCCCAGGTCTTTGAGTGATGCCCCGATATGGTAAAGCTCTGTATTGTCAATAATTAAAAAACGGTCGTGGGCATCGGAGAAAATCTCAATATCTATTGCAGGATATTGGCTGTTGTAGCGTTGTAAATCCAACCGTAACTGGTTACTCATACTCTTGGTAAGGATAGTGGCAGTTACATTATCATTGCGCTTACCAAATAAAGTAAGCACCGTATCATCCACATAATTATCAAGCAGGATAATGGAACTTCCGGCACTACGGATAATATCGGAAACAAAAGCATAGGCATCAAAAACCTGCCCGTTGTAAAAGATACCTTTTTCGCTGTGCAGCTTGTCGCTTTCCAAAGCCTTAAAAATCTCTTCAAATTTTTGGTCGGCTTCCAGTTGCTTCAATTCAATATTATCTAACCGATGAAACAAAGAAGCATTGCTAATGAGCATACGCCTCATTTCTACAAAGGCTTCCATTATTTGAACACTCATTTTTACTGCTATATCGGAACGGAGTATGGCAGACGCCATTGCAACCCCCTGTTCGGTAAAAACATAGGGTAAATAACGTCTGCCACCGTAGTTTAAACTTGAGGTTCCAATTTGGAACCTCAAGTTTTCAACTTCCTCTTCAGTCAGTTGAAAGCAGAACGAAGCAGGAAAACGCTCGATATTCCGTTTTACGGCTTTGTTGAGGTTCTTTGTTTCCACCTGATACAAGACAGCAAGGTCGCTATCCAACATTACTTGTTTGCCCCGAATGGTGTAAATCAAGTTTGTTATTTCTTTGGGTACAATAGACGATTTATTTTCCATTACGCTTATTGCTTTTGTTTTTTTCAAACTCAAAGGAGGTTTCTGCATTTTCTTTCAGCACGATGTAAGCATCGAATTTCTTTCCGGCTTTGCTTGTCATTCCTTTGATTAAATCCGTTTTACCTTTATTGATAAGGCTTACAATATTTTCGATACTGATTTGTACCCCGCAGACGGTACGGAACTGCACCCAGTTACAAGCCTCATCAGAACATTTCACAATCTTATCACGAATGATGAGTTGCTGACTTTTGCATTTAGGACAGGTCAATTTCGGCTGATTAGTATTTGCAATGGAAGTTTGCAGCAGTTCATCAGTAATAGATTTCGCATAGGTTTCCATTTCCTTTTGAAATGTCCCGGCATCCGCTTCGTTGTTTTCGATTTTCTGCAATGCCAGTTCCCATTCGGCGGTCATAGCCACATCTGCAATCTTGCGTTCTTTGACAAGTCCGTACACCTGCAATCCTTTTTCCGTAGGTATTAAAGAACGTTTATCCCTTTGGACATAATTACGGGTAAACAAGGTTTCAATAATGGCGGCTCTTGTAGCCGGAGTACCGATACCAATATTTTTCAGGGCTTTCCGTTCTTCCTCGTTTTCAATTTCTTTTCCGGCGGTTTCCATAGCCGATAAAAGCCCGGCTTCTGTATAAAGCACTGGTGGTTTGGTCTGTTTTTCCAAAACGGCAGCTTCCTTTATTTTGAGTTCGTCGCCTTTATTTAGTTCGGGTAGTTCCTGCACTGGCTCTTCGCCATCATCGGTAAAACTTCCTTTGATGGAACGCCAACCCGCTTCCTGAATTTTACAGCCTTTTGCTGTAAAATCGTAGTGCAACACCTGCAATGATACATCGGTTATTTCTTTGACACAGGCTTGTGATAAGGCTTCGAGCAGGCGAAGTGCAATCATATTATAAATCTTATCTTCGTCTGCATTCAGTACAGACGGCACTTTGTCGGTAATCAATAAACCGTGATGGTCCGTTACACGGAGGTCATTCACGATACGTTTATTGAACCGTCCCCATTTGATTTTGGCAAGGGCTTGTTTGCAATCTTCACGGTTCTGCAATGCCCGCACAAGGTTGGGAATTTCTGCCCACATATCTTCAGGTATGTATTTGCTTCCGGTACGGGGATAAGTGATAAACTTCTTTTCGTACAGGCTTTGCGCAATATTGAGCGTTGCTTCAGCAGATAATTTTAGTCTTTTGTTGGCTTCCTTTTGCAAGCCTGTCAAATCAAAAAGTAAAGGCGGTTGTTCTGTAACGCTTTTGGTTTCTACCGATGTAACCGTCGCAATTTCACTTCGCTGAATGGCTTTCAGCGTATCATCAGCAAGATGCTTTTCATCCCACTTGGTAACGGAAATGCTTTTGAAATCAACCTGTGCTTTGTTATGTAGCAATTGTATCTGCCAGTATTTCTTTACCGAGAAATTTTTGTTTTCGAGGTAGCGTTTACATATCAAAACGAGTGTAGGGGTTTGCACTCGTCCGAGCGAATAAATGCCATTGCCTGCGGCAATGCTCAACGCCTGTGTAGCGTTGATGCCTACAAGCCAATCGGCACGGCTCCTGCCTTGTGCAGCCTGATATAATCCGTCAAATTCTTTTCCGTTTTTCAGGTTCTCAAAGCCCTGCTTAATTGCCTTTTCTGTAAGCGAACTAATCCAAAGGCGTTCAAACGGCTTGTTGCATTTCAGGTATTCATAAATGTACCTGAAAATGAGTTCGCCCTCACGACCTGCATCGGTTGCCACAATAATGCTATCGCTTTTATTGAACAGTTCTTTGATTACTTTCAGTTGCTTTAATGCGCCAGCATCGGCAGTATAGCCTTTATCTTTTTTGACCTTGCGAACGGTCAATAAAAAAGGGTTGGGCAATATGGGCAAAGTGGCTTTGTCAAATCCCGAAATACCGTAATCTTCGGGCATTCCCAGTCCTATTAAATGACCGAATGCCCACGTAACAAAATAGCCGTTACCTGTCAGGTAGCCATCCCTTTTTTCAGATGCTCCCAACAAGCCGGCTATCTCCCTTGCTACGCTTGGTTTTTCTGCAATAATTGTTTTCATACTGTATTACATTTTTCTGCCTTTGGATTTTGCAGGAGTTTCGGGTTTTTCCTGTTTTTCCTGCTGCTTTTCATTTTTCGGTCTTTGTTGCCCGGACTTCAAAGGCTCTTTGATATTCTTGGTTGCTTCATTGGTCTTACCCTCTGAATTAACGGCAGTCTGTGTTTTATGGGCTTCGGCAGTTTCTACCCGTGCTTTATACTGACCGGGAAATTCAAAGTTGGTCTTTCCGGTATCTTTGTCGAAAGTGATATAACCCTTGTAGGGTTGGTCTTTCTTATCTTTCAGTTCCACATATATGGTTTGCCCGGCTTTGAACTTGTTGTACTGCTCATCATCCAGTTCTTTGCCCCTGAAAGTTTTCGGGGCTTCCTGCGGTTGGCTTTGCTGATTATTCTGCTGATTGCCCTGTTGATTGTTTTGTTGGTTGGTTTGCGCCTGCTGATGGTTATTGCTTCTGTCAAACAGGAACTCTACATATCGTTTGTCCGCATTAAACTGTACCGTTGCAGAAAACTCTGTTCCTTTGGTGGAAATCATACCTTCCAGATAAAGCGGTTTGCCTTCCATTAAGGTTTGCTTTTGCTCATCATTCAGTTTCACACCTTTTAATTCATCAGGTATTTTTATAAAGTCAGTTCGCAATGCTACTACATCATTGGTAAGCCTGTCAATGCTGATAATAGACGGCATCAATTCGCCTGTTTTGGAATTTACCAAATTGACTACACGCCCCATATTGCCCGTTTCAAGCAGGTTTTTCTTGTCTTCATCTGTAAACTTGTGACCGAAAAACTCAAAGTGGAGGTTAGGCTCTTTTTTAATACCGTGTATCGCGACAATAACATTGCCGTCTTCCGCTTGCTGTAAAGACAAGCGGGCATCCGTGCGCAGAATAGAACCGCCGAGGTTAATACCAATCGGTAAGAGTTCATTGGTTTTGTAACCTCTTAATAAAGGGTCAAGCAGGTTTCTTTTTTCGAGGTATTCTTTGCTTAATCCGAGGTTTTTCATTGTATCCCAATCAATCTGCTCCGGCTTATAGCGATATTCGCTTGTTTCCGTTGTTGTTTGTGCTGTTGCCATATTATTTTGATTTTCTTGTTTTTTATCAGGTTGCGGTTCTGCCTTTACCTCGTGTTCTTTCAGCACTTTATCGCCATCGGGAGTAGGCTTATCTACGTGCTTTTGCAATTCCTGTGCTTTATCAGCAGCAATAGGGGCAGGTACTTTGAAGAAAGTAAAATTGGTAGGGTTTTTTAACTGGCTGAAAAAATTGGAAAAGAAGTTTGAAAAGAAATCGCCGCTTTTGTCCACACGCATAAACTGGTTTTGGTTTTTCTTCATGGGGTCAACTGTTTCCATTTTACCATTTTCGTCGATACTCTTTACTGCCTGGATTTTCATTTTCTCTTTATCCAGTACGAGTAATATGTCCGAAAGCTGTTCGGGCATTTCCTGTTTATTAGTTGTTTCTTCGCTCATAATCTGAAAATTTTAAAAGTTCTCTTTCGAATGTAAAGGAAGCCTTCACTGATTTGCACTATGTGGCACTCAAAGGCAGTGTTTGTCACTTATTGGCATCCAGTTTGGGCAAAGGCGGGTTAAAACTTTCCCTGATGAACTGATGCACATCGGATAGTTTGTAATACAATTTTCCGCTGATAGTATAGTAAGGCAACTTACCTATGGAGCGATACCGTTGCAGGGAACGGTTACTGATTTTCAGCATTTGCAATAAATCCTGATTATCCAGTAATTCTTCGCCATCAATGCTGTTTCGCTTCTTTTGTAAATCGTCTATGTGGTTGCCGAGAATGTCAAGCCTATCCATTATGCGTTCCATCCACGCCACAAATTCCATTTTGTCAATGTTCATAGCGTTATGATTTTATTTGTTCCCTGATTTTAATTTTCTGCCTTGTTCTATGTAGCTTTTGCCTTTCGCCATAAGCTGCTCCACGTACTCATCGGTAGTTTGCACGGCATTGGCGTTAAGCATTTCCTTGATAGCTCCAATCGTGTAGTAATACTGTCCGTACATTTTTGAAAAAGCTATCTGCCCGTTGTTGCGCATACGCCACAATGTTTTTTCGCTGATGTGGAGGTACTGGCAGACTTCGTGATTGTTGAGCCACAAACTATCGTAGCTCGTATCTTCCAGTTTCAGGATATAGTCGCTAATGGCTTTCAACCTTTCATTAAGATGCTGCCACACTTCTTCGTCAACTGTTATAATATTCATTGCGCTGTTTTTTAATGTTCACAGGGCAAAATTCAGAAGTGTGGTAGTGTTTGTCTGCCAATGCTTGCCAATTGGTTTTGCAGTTTTTTGAAAATTTTTTGAAATGGAAAACCCTTGTTTTGCGAGGTTTTATGGGCAGTAGATATGCTTAAAATAGGATTTGCCAACATTTGCCAATTGGCAGATATGCGCAAAGAAAAAGCAGTACATTTTGTGTACTGCTTTAAAAAAACATATATGCCGATATAGCTAAAGGTCTTTATCCATATACTCTTCGAGGGAAATCTTAAGTTGGTCTAAAAACGCCGTCCGTGAGCCTGCCCTTGTTTTCATACGGTGGAAAGAATGATGTATATCGTTCAAGGGCGTTCGGAACAAGATTTGAAAAATCAAGGCTAATTTTCTGATGCCTATTTTGCCGTGTGCAATAGAATTGGAAGCATACAAGGCGTAAATCAATTCAATAAGCGCATTTTGTGAATTAGTCCACGAAATGTCTTTGTTTCCATCCCCGTTTATTAAAATGGTATCAGGTTTTTTTTCGGGGTTTATTTTAGTAAGCAAAAAAGTATATAGTAATTCATTGGCTATAATATGGGCAACTTTGTTATCGTAATAGGTTGAAAAGCTAAGGTCAATTTCAAATACACTACTCTTTAGCCCATCGTGATAATTGATTTTTCCGAGCCTGAAATAATTATGGTCACGGTCTGTTCTGCCTGCTCGATAGTACCTGTAAAAATCCTCATTGGATATGCTTTCCTTATATTCGGATTTCAGGATTTTCAGTTGATTTTCAAAATAGCTTTGGTGTATTCTCCCAGTACTTACTGGGCAGGTAGTTTCAATACGGAATACCTTATTGTAATAAATGAGTTTTCCTAAAATCTGCGGTTTAATGTTCTTGAAAAAATTGATTTCCTGCTGTTCGTCTTTAAATCCAGTTTGTAAGGTTTTCATCTTTATAGTAAACAGCATTTCCTTTAGGAACAAGGTCATTTGGTATGCCTCATCCGCAGTTCGCATCATTTTAGAAGATAGCTTGTCTTCCTGACGCTGAATTTCCGATAATATTTTGTTCAACACGATTTCCATAGCTTTGACGTTTAGATATTGGGACTATTTGTTTCGGAACTACATCTTGGTTGATTTGCCAAAACTTGGAAATAATATTGAACCCATTATCACATAGTGACCCCATATTGGGAAAGATTTATTTTAAATCGCTCATACTATGGATATATGAAAAAACGGAAAAAGGGTTAAGTGTCTTCCGACTTAACCCTTTTTTTTATTAAATTTGCAATAATGATTTACAAGGTAATCAGATGAAAGCGAGTGAAGTAAGCACCATTACTAAATCGTTACTGATAGCACCCCCGGTTCTTGTAAACTACTCTTTATTAGCTACTTTTGGCTATATTAATCTTTTTAAAGAAAAAAACAAAAGGATAGTCGCTGACATCGGGGCTATTGGAGAAAGGTTTTCGCATTTTTTGGAAGCTTTCCGATCCTTGCGTAAAAACCGTTGCTAGAAAACTGCTGATTCACAGATTTCCGAAATCATTCTTAATCTGTAAATCTGTGGCCAAAAAAAAGGAATCAGAGCCTTAAAAAATAAAACTTTATCTTTGCCATAAAGAATTTAAGCTATGTCAAAAGGACCCGAAAAAAACACAAAAAATAAGGCTTTGCATACCAAATTATTAAATCGCAAGAAAGCCAAACTCCAAGAAGAAAAAAGAGAAAAAACCGCACGAATGAAAGCTTTGGTGGCTAAAATGAATCAGCAGAAAAAAGATGATGAATCGAAAACAGAATAAATTCATCCTCTAAATTAGAACCATTGTAAATTGAGCTTCTATGGGCAAAAACAGCACAAAACCTTCATTTCCTTCAAATATATTTTGTCATCTTTGAACTCAAAAAAGAGATTCATGAGTAAGACAAAATTAACCGTTACTAAAAACGGATTTATAAAAATTGATGGCGATTTCGAAATTGTAGATCAAGAAGGAAAAGTGTATGATTTACAAGGCAGAACTGCGCTAGGACTTTGCCGTTGCGGCTTGTCGGCAAACAAACCTTTTTGCGATGGCGCGCACCGAAATGGTTTTGAACACGATGCAGTTGCATTTGATTTGCCACCTATGAAAGTGAAATAAGAAACTTTAGAATTATAAGGAAAGCTACATTCAAAATGTGGCTTTTTTGTTTTTTGCCTCAAGTTAAATTTAGAAAAAATTTTATCAATCAACTATTTAATTGAAATTTGCACCTACTTTAAAATTTGAAAAAATGGAATTCGGGAAAATAATAGTTTCAGAAACAGCAATGAACAGCGAGAATCCACACGATGTGATTCTGTCAAATATTTCGATAATCAATTTAATGCGCGAAGAAAAAGTCGACGACGATTTGATTCACGAAGACGCTTTGATGAGCTATTATCTGGATTATTATTGGACACAACTTTCAGAAGGAAATTTTGCGCAATTCGTCCACAAATCAGGTTGGGACAAAGAATTGAACGAACTTATCGAAGAAGGTTTGGCGTTAATCGGAGCCGAAAAACATTTGGAATTGTTTCAACAGCAATCCAAAAAAGTAAAACTGATGAGCAGCGTAAAACTCAATAAATTCTTGAAAGGAAAGTTGGAAGGCTTAAATCCAGTAAGAGATTCCTTGAACAGCGATACTTTTTTTGAATTGGAAGAAAATCTGATCACATTAAATGCCAATTTCTTAAAATCACATCCCGATTTTGAAGTGCTTTCGGTTGATGAAATTTTTGAAACTTTAGAAGAATTTGTAGGTCACGAAATCAAAAGAATATAATTTCATAAAATAAAAAAATCCGCTCAAATCTGTGTCATCCTCAAAAATCCGCGTTCCATAAAAAAATCCGCAAAATTCCCACATGATATTTGTCATTTTCAAATAACTAAAGTTTTGTCTATTTTTGCACCCGATTCTAAAAACAGAATCAAAATTCTCACTTAAAACGTTTATAGCATGCAACTGTACAACACCTTAAGCGCAGAAGAAAGAGCCGAGCTGATTGACCAAGCCGGAAAACAAAGACTGACTTTGTCTTTCTATGCGTATGCCAAAATTGAAGATCCTAAAAAATTTCGCGACGATTTATTTATAGTTTGGAATGAACTTGACGCCTTGGGACGAACTTATGTCGCCCACGAAGGAATCAACGCCCAGATGTCAGTTCCTGCAGAAAATTTTGAAGCTTTCCGTGAAACTTTGGAAGCTTATGATTTCATGAAAGGCATCCGCTTGAATGTGGCTGTGGAGCATGACGACCATTCTTTTTTGAAATTGACCGTGAAAGTCCGCGATAAAATTGTGGCCGACGGATTGAACGACGAAACTTTTGACGTGACAAATATCGGTGTTCACTTGAAAGCAAAAGAATTCAACGAAATTTTAGAAGATCCGAATACTATTGTCGTAGATTTCAGAAACCACTATGAAAGCGAAATCGGCCATTTTAAAGGTGCGATTACGCCAGACGTAGAAACTTTTCGTGAATCTTTGCCAATTATCAACGAGCAGTTGAAAGATTTCAAGGAAGATAAAAACTTGGTAATGTATTGCACTGGCGGCATTCGCTGCGAGAAAGCTTCGGCTTATTTCAAGCACCAAGGATTTAAAAATGTATTCCAATTAGAAGGCGGTATTATCAATTATGCCAAGCAAATCAAGGAAGAAAACATTGAAAGCAAATTCTTAGGAAAAAACTTCGTGTTTGACCACAGATTGGGCGAAAGAATCACCGACGATATTTTATCGCAATGCCACCAATGCGGGAAACCGTGCGACAATCATACGAATTGCGAAAACGAAGGCTGCCATTTATTGTTCATCCAATGTGACGAATGCAAAGCCGAAATGGAAAACTGCTGTTCGACTGAATGCCAAGAAATCATCCACATGTCATTGGCAGACCAAGTAAAAATGCGCCGCGGCGTAAAAAACGGCAACATGATTTTCAGAAAAGGAAAGTCAGAAAATTTAAAATTCAAACATTCTGGAGCTTTATCAGATGTAGCGCTGGCCAAAGCAGATCTTACCGAAAGCGAAATTGCAAAGCCAAAAGACATCCGCCAGAAGATAAAAATCAAGAAGACTTTAATCGGAAAAGCAGAACATTATTTTCCAAAATCAGAAGTCGGACAATTCTTGATGGAAAAAGACACGCTTAAAATAGGCGACAACATCTTGATTTCCGGACCAACAACAGGAAACCAGACGCTAAAAATCACAGCCATGTATGTCAACGGAAAACAGAATGATGAAGCAAAAGAAGGAGATAAAGTAACTTTCAGTCTGCCATTCAGAATTCGCCTTTCTGACAAATTATATAAGATTTTAGAATAGAATATTTCTTCAATTTTTACGTTAAACCTATTTCATGTGAGTGAGATAGGTTTTTTGTTTTAGGCTTAAATGTTTTGAAAATGAGCAAGTTTCTGCCTTTGCAAGTTCAAATTAAAAATTGCTATCTTTACGCTCAAAACATTTTACGAATTTTAAGTTGCGTAAATCGCGACATCTATATAAAATTATGGCCTGTACAAGTTGTTCAACGTCTGATGGCAGTGCGCCAAAAGGCTGTCAAAATAAAGGGACTTGCGGCACCGATAGCTGCAATAAATTAACGGTCTTCGATTGGCTCTCAAACATGAGCCTTCCCAACGGAGAAGCGCCTTTTGACTGTGTAGAAATACGCTTTAAAAATGGGCGAAAAGAATTTTACAGAAATACAGAAAAACTGACTTTAAGCATTGGAGATATTGTCGCAACAGAAGCGTCTCCAGGCCACGACATTGGAATCATCACTTTGACCGGAGAATTGGTTAAAATTCAGATGAAGAAAAAAGGCGTGAATCACAAAAGTGCAGAAATAGCAAAAATCTACAGAAAAGCCTCTCAAAAAGATATCGATATTTGGTCAGAAGCGCGTGCAAAAGAAGAGCCGATGAAAGTTCGTGCCCGTGAATTGGCGATTGCCCAAAAACTAGAAATGAAAATTTCTGATATCGAATTTCAAGGCGACGGCTCAAAGGCGACTTTTTATTACACCGCCAATGACCGTGTCGATTTTCGTATGCTGATTAAGGATTTTGCGAAGGAATTCAGTACTAGAATTGAGATGAAACAAGTAGGTTTTCGTCAAGAAGCCGCACGTTTGGGCGGTATCGGTTCTTGCGGAAGAGAGCTTTGCTGTTCGACTTGGCTTACGGATTTCAGAAGCGTAAATACTTCTGCGGCAAGATACCAGCAACTGTCATTGAATCCGCAGAAATTGGCGGGACAATGCGGGAAACTAAAGTGTTGCTTGAACTATGAATTAGACACTTACATGGATGCTTTGAAAAGTTTTCCTGATTTTGATACCAAATTGCATACCGACGCCGGCGATGCGATCTGCCAAAAACAAGACATTTTTAAGGGATTGATGTGGTTTGCTTATACGAATAATTTTGCCAACTGGCACGTTTTAAAAATTGAGCAGGTCAACGAAATTATTGCTGAAAACAAGCAAAAAAGAAAAGTGGCGTCGCTTGAAGACTATGCTTTGGAAGAAGTAAAAGAACCGCTTCAAGATTTCAACAATGCGATGGGACAAGAGAGTTTGACGCGTTTTGACCAGCCGAAGAAAAAGAAAAGACCAAACAAAAAACGCAAAGAAGGCGAAGCTGTCGGAAACGGTCCGGCGATTCAAAGACCTGCTGGAGAAAGAACGCAGAGCCAAAAAATTGTTCCGAATAAAAAGCCGAACCCAAACCAGAATCCGAATGCCAATCCACAAGGAAAAGCGCCAAATTCTGAACCAAAATCAAATCAGAATCCAAACGTAAATCCGCAAGGGAAAGCACAAAATAGAGAACAAAAGCCGAATCCAAACCAAAATGCCAATCCGCAGGAAAAAGCGCCAAACGCTGGACCAAAGTCGAATCCAAACAGAAATAACAATCAAAAAAACAGGCCGCCAAGACCTGCAAACGAGAATAAACCTGATAACAAAATAATACCCGCTAAGAAAAATGATCCTGAGAAATAGTTTCCTGATTCTTTTTACAGTTTTGCTGCTGGTTTCCTGCGATAAAAAAAGGGTTTTCGACCAATATAAAACGGTTGGAGAGGCTTGGCAGAAAGACAGCATTGCGAGTTTTACTTACAATAATCAAGACACGACTGAACGATATGACTTGTTCTTGAATCTGCGTTCTAACAATGATTATCCGTTTAATAACATCTTTTTGATTGTTTCAATGGAAACTCCGGGAGGTATGACAAAAGTCGATACGCTTCAATACCAAATGGCCGAAGCAGACGGAAAATTATTAGGCGAAGGATTTTCAGATGTAAAAGAAAGCAAGCTTTTTTATAAAGAAAAATATAAATTTTCAGCTATCGGAGATTACAAAATCGGGATACAGCAAGCCGTTCGCCAGTCAGGAAAAGTGGCCGGAGAGAAGGAATTGAAAGGTATTACCGAAGTAGGCTTTAGAATAGAAAAATTAGACTAACGTTATGGCAGTTAAAAAAAACAATACAGCAGCGAAGGATTTCAAATATTACAACAAAAAATTCTGGAAGATTTTCTTGTATGGAATGGCCGGAATTATTTTGTTTTTCCTTTTTGCATCCTGGGGACTTTTTGGCTCGATGCCTTCTTTTGAAGAACTTGAAAATCCGGAATCCAATCTTGCGACTGAAGTAATTTCTTCTGACGGAGAAACTATCGGTAAGTTTTACAACGAAAACAGAACGGCAATTAAATATTCTGATTTGCCGAAACACTTGGTTGATGCTTTGGTTTCAACAGAAGATGAGCGTTTTTATGAGCATTCAGGAATTGACGGAAGAGGAACTTTAAGAGCCTTCAGCAGTTTTGGAACAAGCGGCGGTGCGAGTACGATTACACAGCAGTTAGCAAAACTTTTATTCCACGGAGAAGGTTCCAAATTCTTGCCTTTTCGTATGGTTCAAAAGGTAAAAGAATGGATTATCGCCATCCGTTTGGAAAGACAATATACAAAGCAGGAAATCATCGCCATGTATTTCAATAAGGCTGATTTTGTGAACAATGCAGTAGGAATTCGTTCTGCGGCAAAAGTATATTTCGGGAAAGAACCTCGCGATTTAAAGATTGAAGAAGCTGCGGTTTTGGTAGGAATGCTGAAAAATCCGTCACTTTTTAATCCTATAAAAGAGAAAAGAAAACAGATGGTTTTTGACCGAAGAAATACGGTTTTAGGCCAAATGGTGAAAAACGGACATCTGGAAGAAGCGGCTAAAGAATCATTATCTAAAAAGCCATTGGTTCTTGATTACCATCCTGAAAATCACAACGAAGGAATTGCTACTTATTTCCGTGAATATCTTCGTGATTTCATGAAAACTTGGGCAAAAGATAATCCTAAAAAAGACGGAAGCGGCGAATATGACATTTACCGCGACGGATTAAAAATCTACACAACGATTGATTCAAGAATGCAATTATATGCAGAAGAAGCGGTAACAGCTCACTTGGAAAACTTGCAAAAAGAATTTTTCAAGCAGGCAAAAACAAACAAAAATGCGCCGTTTATTAAATTATCCGATGCAGAAACTGATGCTTTGATGAGCCGCGCAAGAAAAGCTTCCGAAAGATGGAGACAAATGAGCGCCCAAGGGAAAAGTGACGATGAAATTACAAAATCTTTCAGCGTAAAAACTGACATGACCGTTTTCACTTGGAAAGGCGAAAAAGATACGATCATGACACCAAACGATTCCATCAGATATTACAAGCATTTTCTTCAAACCGGAGTCATGGCCATGGAGCCAGAAACGGGTCACGTAAAAGCTTGGGTTGGAGGAATCAATTACAAACATTTCCAATATGACCACGTTGGGCAAGGCGCGAGACAAGTCGGTTCAACGTTCAAGCCTTTCGTTTATGCGACGGCAATTGAGCAAAAAGGATATTCGCCATGTGATTCGATTATTGACGCGCCATACACGATTCCAAAAGGAAGACACAACGTTACTGAAACTTGGACGCCGAGAAATTCAAACGGAACTTATAAAGGAATGACCACGCTGAGTGCTGCTTTGGCGAATTCTATCAACACGGTTTCTGCGAAATTAATTGACCAAGTTGGTCCGGATGCGGTTATTGATTTAGTGAAAAAATTAGGCGTAAATTCTAAAATTCCTTCTCAGCCCTCGATTGCTTTGGGAGCTGTTGAAATTACTGTGGAAGACATGGTTGCTGCTTACAGTACGTTTGCAAATCAAGGCGTTTACGTGAAACCGCAGGTAATTACAAGAATTGAAGATAAAAATGGAGTGGTGCTTTTTGAAGCTGTTCCTGAATCGCATGACGTTTTGAATAAAGATATCGCTTATGCCGTGATTAAACTTTTGGAAGGCGTTACGCAATACGGTTCTGGCGGACGTTTGAGAACTGACGGAGGAGGTTTCGGCTATGAAATGATGACTGGCTATCCGTATGTTTTAAGAAATCCGATTGCAGGAAAAACAGGAACTACGCAAAATCAATCTGATGGTTGGTTCGTAGGAATGGTTCCGAATTTAGCAACAGGAGTTTGGGTTGGAAACGAAGACCGTTCGGCTCACTTTAAAAGTATTACTTATGGACAGGGAGCTGTAATGGCACTTCCGATTTGGGGATTATTTATGAAGAAATGTTATGCTGATAAAGAGCTGAATGTTTCTAAAGAACCTTTTGAGAGACCTAAAAATTTATCTATAAAAGTAGATTGCTGGACACCTCCAACTAAAAAAGATACGACGGCTGTTGAGCCAGAACAAAATACTGACGAATTTGATTTTTAATCATTCCGAATTTTAATAGAAACGCCTTTTTTAAGGCGTTTTTTTATATATTTATCCTCCAAAACAAACATTCATTATATGATTAATAAAAAAGTCGCATCGGTGAGTGATGCACTGAAAGATATTAAAGACGGGCAAACCATCATGCTCGGCGGTTTCGGACTTTGCGGCATTCCTGAAAATAGCATTGCCGAATTAGTAAAAACTGGCGTGACTGATTTGACTTGCATTTCAAACAATGCCGGAGTTGATGATTTCGGATTGGGATTATTGCTTCAAAAGCGCCAAATCAAAAAAATGATTTCTTCGTATGTCGGAGAAAATGCTGAATTCGAGCGCCAAATGCTTTCCGGAGAATTAGATGTAGAATTGACTCCGCAAGGAACTTTAGCCGAAAAATGCCGCGCCGCACAAGCCGGAATTCCTGCGTTTTTTACGCCAGCGGGTTACGGTACAGAAATAGCCGAAGGCAAAGAAGCCAGAGAATTTAACGGAAAAATGCACATCATGGAAGAAGCTTACAAAGCTGATTTCGCCATCGTAAAAGCTTGGAAAGGCGACGAAGCTGGAAATCTAATTTTCAAAGGAACAGCTAGAAATTTCAATTCTTGTATGGCTGGCGCAGCAACTATTACTGTGGCTGAGGTAGAAGAATTAGTACCTGCAGGAAGTCTTGATCCAAATCAAATTCATATTCCCGGAATTATGGTGCAAAGAATTTTCCAAGGAGAGAAATTTGAGAAGAGAATTGAACAACGAACCACTAGAAAAAGATAAATTCGAGAATTTATTGATTGAAAATTGAAGATTACTGCATTTAGACATTTGGTATAAACTTAAAAACAGAAATTATGGCACTTATCAATCCTCATATCAATTTTAACGGAAATGCTGAAGAAGCGTTTACTTTTTACAAATCAGTATTTGGTGGCGAGTTCGCAAAGATTATACGCTTCAAAGATTTGTCAAGTCCCGAATTTACCGTGTCAGAAAGTGAAGCAAATAAGATAATGCACATTGCTTTGCCAATCGGCGTAAATATTTTGATAGGCAATGACATTCCTGAATTTATGGGAAAAGTGAGTGAAAATGAAAACAGGTCTAAAATCTCAATCATCGCGCAAAGCCGTGAAGAAGCCGATAAAATATTCGTCGGACTCTCTGCAGGCGGTACCATTGAAATGCCGATGAGCGACAGTCCGTGGGGTTCTTATTTTGGGATGTTCAGAGACAAATACGGAATCGAATGGATGGTGGATTTTGACACAACCAAAGCTTAACCATCAGATTTGGCAAAAAGCAATGCCATTTCAAATTATCAAACTATTAAATTATGTTATCAAAAGAAGATATTGCAAAAAGAATAGCAAAAGAAGTCAAAGACAAGTATTTCGTGAATCTCGGGATCGGAATTCCGACTTTGGTTGCCAATTATGTTCGTGAAGATATTTCGGTAGAATTCCAAAGTGAAAATGGAGTACTTGGAATGGGTCCGTTTCCTTTCGAAGGAGAAGAAGATGCCGACGTAATCAATGCCGGAAAACAAACGATTACAACGCTTCCTGGAGCGAGTTTCTTTGATTCTGCATTTAGTTTCGGAATGATTCGCAGCCAGAAAGTAGATTTGACCATTCTTGGAGCTATGGAAGTTGCCGAAAACGGTGACATCGCCAACTGGAAAATCCCAGGAAAGATGGTAAAAGGAATGGGGGGCGCGATGGATTTGGTTGCTTCTGCAGAAAATATTATCGTAGCAATGATGCACGTCAACAAGGCCGGAGAATCGAAACTTTTGAAAAGATGTTCTTTGCCATTGACTGGCGTTGGATGCGTGAAAAAAGTGGTTACGGAATTGGCTGTTTTGGAAATCGTTCCTGAAGGTTTCAAGCTTTTGGAAAGAGCTCCCGGAGTTTCAGTAGAAGAAATTATAAAAGCAACAGAAGGAAATTTGATTATTGAAGGAGAAATTCCGGAGATGATTATTAACTAAATTATAAAAAAATAGAGGAATGCCATTTGGTAATCCTCTATTTTAATTTTGGAAACGTTTTATTTTTTGTTTAAATATTCCAACAAAACCTCATTAGCATTCCCAAAAGTAGGAGCTTGATCGGTAAAACTAACCGCCTTTTTTTTGTTCAATTTATAAGTCAGATCAAATTCGGTAGTAAATAAAATTACCGATAAAAACGGATTGTTGACAAACGGAAGCAAACGGTCAAAAGCACTGTCAATAGAATGTATTTCAAATAATTCTTCCTGTTGAAATCGGAATTTCAGTTCTAATTTCAATTCATTTTCTTCTAAAACAGGACGAATAAAAATATTTTTCAATTCAGTTTTTCCAATGGTCTTAGCAAACGTAAGTTTAGCAAAAGTTCCGTCAGAAAGACTCGTTTTGAATTTGTCATAGAATTCAGAGAAAGTAGCGGTAAACAGCATATTTTAGTTTTTTAATATATTATTTTACTTCGAAATACTTTTTCTCCGTAATTTTTTCTTCCCTATAAATCTTGCCTTTTGGCGTAAGCAGTTTTTTTTTCCATCGATTGTTTTCAATGAAATTATACGTTGAATCAGCATAGGAAACAAGCACATTTCCATCGCCATTTTCAGTAATTGCATCTTCTGGAGAGGCTTCCACACTGCGGCTGACGAACGAAATTATTTTGCCGTTTGAAGATTTCGGAATAAAATCCATGTAATTTCCAAAACCGCTGTCCAGCATTGAATCCCATGTTTGAATTAATTGCGCACCATTTTCTGATAAATAAAAAAGTGCTTTTTTATGAGAATAACCGCAAGCTGCATAACCATTGCCAATTATTAAAAAACATTTGTTTGATTGGTCTGTTTCCTCTCCTAAGCTTTGATTAAAATACCATTCGCCTTGTGTTTCGCGGTATTCTATCTGTATTGGATGCGAATCTATTTTTTTGCCATTTCTATAAAAATCAATCGTGTAAAATCCAGTAGTAATGCTGTCTTTATCAAGGGTTTTTCTTAAATTAACAATTTTTACTTCATTCGGAAAATTACCATTCGGAATAGCTTCTAAATCAAATTTATCTATGATTTTTTCTTTTGGAGATTCTTCTACGTCGTTTGTTTTAGATTCAGAAGTTTCGGCTATGGCAACTATTTCTTCATTTTTTTCTGCTTTTTTATCAGTACAAGAAAAGCAGAAAATCAATAATAATAGATAGTATTTCATATAAAATTCTTTAGTTTCTAAATCATTTCCATCAACTCCAAAGCTTTTTTCACTGACTTTACATTCTCAAAAGTAAGCAATAATCGCAAGCCGTTTTTGGTTTCTTTTTCCTTCATCTTGCACAGATTTCCATTGCGTTGTACAAACTGTAAAACCTTGTGAAATTGGTTCGAAGTATAATACGCCGATTGCTGGTCAGACACAAAATAAGCCACCATTTTTCCTTGTTTCAAGACTAATTTTTCAATTCCCAAACTTGTTGCAACCCACTTGATTCTGATGCTGTTTAAAAGCGCAATCGCCTGTTTTGGCAAAGGTCCGAAACGGTCAATCAGTTTATTTTCATAAGCCACAATGTCTTCCTCATTTTTCAAAAGACTCAATTCATTGTACAAATTCAATCGCTCAGAAACGTTATTTATATATTCATCCGGGAACAATAATTCAAAGTCAGAATCAATCTGGATGTCCTTCACATAATCTTTCGGAGGCGCATTTTCGTCTTCTTCGTATAAATCTTTGAACTCATTTTCCTTCAATTCCTCGATGGCTTCGTTCATGATTTTCTGGTAGGTTTCAAACCCGATTTCATTAATGAATCCGCTTTGTTCACCTCCTAATAAATCTCCTGCACCGCGAATTTCCAAGTCTTTCATGGCGATGTTGAAACCGCTTCCGAGTTCGCTGAATTGTTCTAAAGCTTGGATTCTTTTTCGCGCATCATCCGTCATCACAGAATAAGGCGGGGTGATGAAATAGCAGAACGCTTTTTTATTGCTTCGTCCCACACGGCCACGCATTTGGTGCAAGTCTGAAAGTCCGAAATTATTGGCATTATTGATAAAAATCGTATTCGCATTCGGAACGTCAAGACCACTTTCAATAATTGTCGTGGCCACCAAAACGTCAAAATCACCGCTCATGAAAGCAAGCATCAGTTCTTCTAATTTCTTGCCGTCCATTTGGCCATGGCCTATTCCAACTCGCGCTCCGGGAACCAAGCGCTGAATCATTCCGGCGATTTCCTTGATGTTTTCAATTCGGTTATTGATGAAGAAAACTTGTCCGTTTCTTTGTATTTCATAAGAAATGGCATCGCGAATCAGCTCTTCGTTAAAACCTACGACCTGCGTTTCAATCGGATAGCGATTTGGCGGAGGCGTTGTAATTACAGATAAATCGCGCGCTGCCATCAACGAAAACTGCAACGTCCTCGGAATTGGCGTAGCCGTCAAAGTCAGCGTGTCGATGTTTGCGGCAATCGTTTTTAATTTGTCTTTTACGTTCACGCCAAATTTCTGCTCTTCATCGACAATCAGCAATCCCAAGTCCTTAAAAACCACATTTTTATTGACCAATTGGTGTGTTCCGATGATGATGTCTAATTTTCCTTCGGCCAATTGTTTCAGGGTTTCTGCTTTTTGTTTTGCCGTTCTGAAACGGTTCAAATAGCCAACAGAAACGGGCATTTCTTTCAAACGTTCGGTAAAAGTTTTATGGTGCTGAAAAGCCAAAATCGTCGTCGGAACTAAGATTGCAACCTGTTTTCCATTATCGACAGCTTTAAAAGCCGCACGAATCGCAACCTCTGTTTTTCCAAAACCAACGTCGCCACAAACTAGTCGGTCCATCGGGCGCTCGCTTTCCATATCGGCTTTTACATCTTGCGTTGCCTTGAACTGGTCTGGCGTATCTTCATAAATGAACGAGCTTTCCAATTCGGCCTGCAAATAACTATCCGGATCATATTTAAAGCCTTTTTCCAACCTTCGCTTTGCGTATAATTGAATCAAATTGAAGGCAATATGTTTGACTCTCGCTTTGGTTTTCTGCTTTAAAACTTTCCAAGCATTGGAACCTAATTTGTATATTTTTGGAGGAGAACCGTCTTTTCCATTGAACTTTGAAATCTTGTGAAGCGAGTGAATGCTGACGTAAACAATGTCATTGTCGGCATAAACCAATTTTATCGCTTCCTGCGTTTTGTTTTCGACTTGAATTTTCTGCAAGCCTCCAAATCGCCCGATTCCGTGGTCAATGTGCGTTACATAATCGCCAACGGAAAGCGTATTCAGTTCTTTTAAAGTAATCGTCTGCTTTTTTGAATAGCCGTTTTTGATGCTAAATTTATGGTAGCGTTCAAAAATCTGGTGATCAGTATAACAAGCAATTTGGTATTCCTCATCAATAAATCCTTGGAACAACGGAAAAACTACCGTGTGATATTGCTTTCGGATATCCTCGCTATTGGCTTCATCCAAAGAAGAAAAAATATCATGGAAACGCTTCGCTTGCTGTTCATTGGAACAAAAAATATAATTTTTATAGCCGTTGAAATGGTTGTCGTTCAAATTGTTTAACAGTAAATCAAACTGCTTGTTGAACGAAGGCTGTGGCTGGACGTGAAATTCAAAAGTTTTCTGCGTTCTGTAAGTCGCTTTTGAACCCATTTCCACTACCGTAAAATCTAATGATTTCTTAATAAAAGCTTCTTGATTCAAGAATAATTCTTCTGGAGCAACGTGTTTTACCGTGGCATCCATTGTACCAAAAACCTCTGTGGCTCTGTTGAAAAGCTGGTCTAATTTCGAGAAAAGCAAATCGGTATTTTGAATAAACAAAACCGTCTTTTCATTGATGTAATTTAAAAAACTCTCTCGATTTTCTTGGAAGAATTTATTTTCTACGTTGGGAATAATCGTAATCTTCTTTTGCTTTTCAATCGAAAGCTGGGTTTCCACGTCGAAAGTTCGAATGCTGTCGATTTCATTTCCGAAGAATTCAATACGAAACGGATTTTCATTGGAAAAAGAAAAGACATCTAAAATTCCTCCACGAACCGAGAATTCTCCTGGCTCGGTAATAAAATCTACGCGCTTGAATTCATATTCGAACAAAACTTCATTGACAAAATCGATAGAAATCTGGTCGCCGATGGCAATTTTCAAAGTGTTTTTGTCTAATTCTTTTCGGGTCACGACTTTTTCAAAAAGCGCTTCGGGATAAGTGACAATTACGGCTGGTCTTTTTCTAGAATTTATACGATTTAAAACTTCTGCGCGAAGCAAAACGCTCGCATTGTCAGTATCTTCGATCTGGTAAGGACGACGGTAAGAACCTGGATAAAAAAGCACATCTTCCTCGCCGATAATTTGTTCAAGATCGTTCAAATAATAAGCGGCTTCCTCTTTATCCTGTAAAATTAAAAGATAGGGGAGATCGCTTTTTTCAAAGAGAGAAGCGACAACAAACGACATTGAAGAGCCAACTAATCCCTTTAAATGCAATTTGTTTTCTCTGACAGCAATGCTTTCGGCGATTTGTTTAATCTTAACGGAATTTCCGTAGGTATTTAAAATTGGTGGTTTCAAATTTTTTGTATGGAATTATTGTTGGGCTTTCGGATTTTGATTTGGGTCAAATTGTTGCTGTCCAGAAGTTGAATTTGGAAGTTTCGAAGTTGGACTTTTAATAGAATCTTTGCCTAAAGAACGCAACATTTCTGCTTCGCCTTCTTCTAACCTGATCTGGCTGACTTTGACTAATTTGGACATCTGGGTTTGCAAAGAAGCTAGTTCTGAGTTTACTTCTGGAATCAAACGCAATACTTTTTGCTCCTGAATTCGATCTAAATTGATATATAAATCTAAGGATTTTATTTTAGTAGATAAAGTCATAATTCGAGCCCTAATCTCAGGCTTGTCAAATTGCGCTGGAATATTATTACTCAAATCAGTCACTTTTTTAGAAAGTGTTTTTGATTTTTGCTGAAAAGCGCCAATAGAACTTTTAGGTTTTTGATCTAGTTCAGTCATAAATAAACGCCATTCCGACCAATTGTTGATGATTTTTTGCACATCAGGATTTAAAGGCTGTGGATTGAAATCCCAAGCTTTATTGATGTTCGCAAAAATTTCTTCATTTTTTTTATCGTTTTTGGCATTGGCTTGAAGCCTTGATTCGCTGTCATCTTTGCAGGAATTCAAAGCGAATATAAAAAGGAAGAAAGATACTATCTTAAGTTTCATAATAACGGATTATGTAGCAAATTTACAAATGTTATCAGAACTTTCTAGGCATTGTTTTTTTTATAAACTAATGATAATAAAAAAGCCCTGAATTAACAGGGCTTCGATTGGTTATTTTATGATTAATTTATCAGATTTTATGAATTGATTCTGATTGTAAATTCTAAGATAATAAATTCCAGAAGCCAATTCGTCAACGGTAACTTTGTTAGATTCTTTAGTTGAAAGTTTTGAAGTTTTTACCAATTGACCATTTTGGTTGAAGATTTCAACTTCATCAACATCCATGAAAGGAGACGTTACAAAAAAGTTTGTTGAAACCGGATTTGGATAAATAGTAATCGCTTTTAAAGCTTGAAAATCTGTTACGCTTAATGTGCTGCAAGCTGTAACAGAAGAAGTCAAAAGACTTGCTCTTGGCCCGCTCATGGCGTTTTGAACAAGAGTTTTTTGTCCATTGGTAAACATTGCCATACAAGCATCATCTGCATAATCCATATAGTTCATGAAAAGGGAACCGTTTGTTGTAGGAGTACAAGCATTTTCATTTGAAGGAAATGTTGTGCAACCATAGTATGGATTGTTTGTTGCAGGCGTATCGCTAACTCCATCATCATTAGCAGTAGTTCCACATGCGCTTTCATCTTCTCCCCAAGGATGGTCCAAACCTAAATAATGTCCGATTTCATGTGTACAAGTTCTTCCTTTGTTGTAAGGCGCTGTAGCTGTTCCTGTTGTTCCAAAATATCTATAGTCGCAAACAAAACCGTCCCAAGCTTCTCCTGCTTGATCTGGTAAATAAGCCCAGCCTAAAATGCCGCTATATTCCCCATTTAAAATCCCAATCCAAACATTTAAGTATTTTGTAGGATCCCAAGCAGGATCTCCAGCAGCTAAATAATAACTGTCTCCAAAAGAAACAGAACTAGCAATTTGCTTTCTGACGATTCCTGTCGTTGCAGCGCCTGCAGGAGTTTTTGTTGCTTTACAGAACACAATTTCCATGTCTGCAGAAATTCCTTGAAATACAGACGGAACTACTGAATTAAAATCAGTATTTGTTTTTCTGTAGTCTTTATTCAATACGTCAAGTTGCGACTGAATTTGGGCATCAGTAATATTTTGTGTAGCATTTTTATACAAAACGTGGAACACAACCGGAATTGTAATAACAGCACCTGGCGTTTGCTGGCCATTTGTTCTAAACAAGTTATCCCCTTTTGAATTTCTTACGAAATCCATAACTTCTTCATGGTGAGCTCTTTTTGCAGGATCGCTATTCAAGATCTCGTTCATCTTTTTATCTGTAAGACAAGTCCTTTGCGCAAAAGCACTTGAAGCTACAAACAATAGTAATAAGGTAATTTTTTTCATTTCTTCATAAATTAGGGAACAAATTTATAAAAATAACAATACGAAATAATTTTGTTTCAAAAATAATTCAAAAAAACTTATAATTTTTTCTTTATTCATTAAATCATGCCTTGAATATATTGTCAAATCGATAATTTTTAAGTTTAAATATCAATATATTTTCTTTAATTCTCAGTGATTAATTCTTGTTATTGATTCTTTTTCAATTTTTAAAAATATTATATTTGCGAGACTAAATCTTCAAAAATGCATTCAAAAATATTGATTATAGGAGCTTGTGGCCAAATTGGTACAGAATTGACAAAAAAATTACGTGAACTTCACGGAAAGGAAGCTGTAATTGCGTCAGATGTTCGAAAAGGAAGCCCTGAATTTGTAAATTCTGGACCTTTCGAAGTTGTAAATGCTTTAGATTTTAATCAAATTCAAGCCATAATCGAGAAATATGACATTGAAGAAGTTTATTTAATGGCCGCTTTATTATCGGCAACTGCTGAAAAAAATCCTGCTTTTGCTTGGGATTTGAATATGAATTCACTTTTTCATGTTTTAAATCTGGCAAAAGACAAAAAAATTAAAAAGATTTTTTGGCCTTCTAGTATCGCTGTTTTCGGGCCTACAACTCCAAAGGAAGACACGCCACAATATACGATCATGGAACCTTCAACGGTTTATGGAATCAGCAAACAGTCTGGTGAAAGATGGTGTGAATATTACCACAATATTTTTGGAGTAGACATTCGAAGCATCCGTTATCCGGGATTGATTAGCTGGTCGACTCCTCCTGGCGGCGGGACTACAGATTATGCGGTTGATATTTACCATAAAGCTTTAAGTGATGGAAAATATGAGTGCTTTTTATCTGAAAACACAAAACTTCCGATGATGTATATGGATGATGCGATTCGTGCTACAATCAACATTATGGAGTCTCCAGAAGAGAATATTAAAATTAGGTCTTCTTATAATTTGTCAGGAATCAGTTTTACTCCGGTAGAAATTGCTGCCGAAATTAAAAAACATATTCCAGAATTTACGATTTCTTACGAACCTGATTTCAGGCAAAAAATAGCCGACAGTTGGCCGTCGAGTATTGATGATTCAGATGCCAGAAAAGATTGGAATTGGAAGCATGAATTTGACTTAGAAATCATGACGAAAGATATGCTGGAGCATTTATCTGAAGAGCAATCGAAATAATAAAAAAGCCCGAATGTCCTAACATTCGGGCTTTTTTATTATTTCGTTCTTAATTTTTCTAAAATCGAATTTTCAATTTTGCTTTTGACTTTAACCACTGTATCAGAATTGTCATTCGGAATTGTCATGGAAAGCACATAATGTTTGATTTTCCAATTGCCATTTTTGAATTCAACTATGCCCGAACCTCTGCAGATTTTCATTTGGGTATCTAAAAGTTCATCAAACCAAGCCATTTTTTTATCTGAACTGAAATAAATGTTTCTTTGTAAAGCTGTAAAATTCCAAGCTTTTCCTTTGTCAAAATAAGGCTTGGCAAAGGCTTCAAATTCTTTTTTTGTCCAATTTTCTGTGGCATCGGTTCCAATGTAAATGCCGTCGTCGGCTATTTTATCAAAGTAATTTTTAAAATCTGCATTTGAAGCGTCTTTGTGCCAAGAATCAAGAAATTCTGAAACTTTGTCTTTGTCTTTTCCAATTTGTGCGTGCATCGTAAGAGTAAAAATACTTGCGATAACGATTAGTATTATTTTCTTCATAAGTTAAAAATGTGAAGTAATATTAAGAAAATTTATCCAATTAATAGCATTTTTCTAATTGCTGATAATTGATTCTCTTGCAGGCATTATCAATTTCTTTTTCGATTGTTCTTACCGTCGTGTAACATTTCTTTTGGACATCTTTACTCCAAAATCTTAGTACTGTCCAGCCTTTTGATGCTAAATATTCATTGACTTCAATGTCTCGATTTCGGTTTCTTTCAATTTTTGTAATCCAATACTCTTTATTTGAGTCTAATCGCGATTTTACCTTTTCCCAATCTTTCCCATGGAAAAATTCACCGTCAACGAAAACCGCAATTTTGTATTTTTTGAAAGACAAATCGGGCGTTCCAAAAATGGTTCGATCGTGTTTTCTATAGCGGTGACCGCGATGCCACAAAGCTTTTGCCAAGCGAACTTCTTCCTTGGTGTCTTTGCTTTTTATGGCACGCATGATTTTGCTGCGTTTTTCTTTTGTAAATACGTCCATTTTGAAACTAGGTGGTTTAGTCTTTAAAGTGTTCCAATAAAGTTAGGGAAATGCTTTTTGTTTTCGGTTAAGTTTTTGTGAAAATAGTAGCCTCGGCGGGGATCGAACCTGCATCAAAAGTTTAGGAAACTCCCATTCTATCCATTGAACTACGAGGCCGTTTATACAAAAATAGTAAAATGAATTGAAGTATTGGCAATAAGTATTTCTGCTTTAGAAATAAAATGGAACACTGTTTCTTATAAACAAAAAAGCCTAACAAATAAATGTTAGGCTTTCTTCTTATAATATAAAATCGAATTAATCTACAAGGATATTGATTTTATTGTCGTTCATTTCTAAGGTTCCTGAGTTGATTGACAAATGGTATTTTTTGTCATTACCCAAGAAAAATTTACCTTCTGCTTCTTTTGGAAATTCGAAGCTGTCAGCAGCAATCTTAATGTCCCCTTTTGCAAGGATTGAAATAATTGCAGCGTGGTGGTTCAGCATTTGGAATTCTCCGTCAACTCCTGGAACGGTAACTGAAGTTACTTTTCCTGAAAATAATTTTGCTTCTGGCGATATAATTTCTAAATACATAATTTTTGAGTTATGAATTATGAATTATGAGTTATAAGTTAGAGCAAAAACTCACGACTCATAACTCATAACTTATAATTATATTAAGCTTCAGCTAACATTTTTTGTCCAGCTTCGATAGCGTCTTCGATAGTTCCTTTCAAGTTGAAAGCAGCTTCTGGAAGGTGATCCAATTCTCCATCAATGATCATGTTGAATCCTTTGATAGTGTCTTTGATATCAACCAAAACTCCAGGAATACCTGTAAATTGCTCTGCTACGTGGAAAGGCTGAGACAAGAAACGTTGTACACGACGTGCTCTTGAAACCGATAATTTATCTTCTTCAGAAAGTTCTTCCATACCAAGAATCGCGATGATATCTTGCAATTGCTTGTATTTTTGAAGAATTTCTTTTACTCTTTGTGCACAGTCATAATGCTCATCACCAAGGATTTGTGGTGTCAAGATTCTTGAAGTAGAATCCAATGGATCCACTGCAGGATAAATACCTAGCTCAGCGATTTTACGAGACAATACAGTTGTTGCATCTAAGTGGGCAAACGTTGTTGCCGGTGCTGGATCTGTTAAGTCATCCGCAGGAACGTAAACCGCCTGTACGGATGTAATAGATCCTTTATTTGTTGAGGTGATACGCTCTTGCATCGCACCCATTTCTGTTGCCAATGTTGGTTGGTAACCTACCGCAGAAGGCATACGTCCTAAAAGTGCAGACACTTCAGAACCAGCTTGTGTAAAACGGAAGATATTGTCAACGAAGAAAAGTACGTCTTTTCCTTGGTCAGTTCCAGCTCCATCACGGAAATATTCAGCGATAGAAAGACCTGACAAGGCAACACGTGCTCTAGCTCCAGGTGGCTCGTTCATTTGTCCGAAAACGAAAGTTGCTTTAGAATCTCTCATTCCCATTTTATCAACTTTAGAAAGATCCCATCCTCCATTTTCCATAGAGTGCATGAATTCTTCTCCGTATTTGATAATTCCTGACTCCAACATCTCACGAAGCAAGTCATTTCCTTCACGTGTTCTTTCTCCTACTCCTGCGAATACAGAAAGACCACCGTGACCTTTTGCAATATTGTTGATCAACTCCTGAATCAATACTGTTTTACCAACTCCAGCACCTCCAAACAATCCAATTTTACCTCCTTTTGCATAAGGCTCGATCAAGTCGATTACTTTGATACCTGTAAATAAAACTTCAGAAGATGTAGATAAATCTTCGAATCTTGGTGCTTGACGGTGGATAGATAATCCGTTTTCACCTGTTTTTGGCAAATCTCCAAGACCATCGATAGCGTCACCGATTACGTTGAATAAACGACCGTAAACGTCTGGCCCGATTGGCATCTTGATTGGGTTTCCTGTTCCAACAACTTCATAGCCTCTGCTTAAACCATCAGTAGAGTCCATTGAGATTGTACGAACTGTGTTTTCTCCAATGTGAGATTGCACTTCAAGTACTAATAATGTACCATCTTTTTTAGTGATTTCTAATGAATCATAAATTTTTGGAAGTTCGACATCCTGACCGTTGAAAACAACGTCAACGACTGGTCCAATGATTTGAGCAACTTTTCCTATTACTTTTGACATTACTTATGTATTTATTAAATAGCTATTTAGGTTTATGAAAAACACCTCTTTTTTCAGAGCGCAAAGATAGTTTTTAAAATGAAAAATTAATAATCTTTTGATGAAAAAATATGAAAAAAATATAGAATCGCAGGCTGAATGTCAAAATTGGCAACAAGTCTGCATAATATGAAAATAAAAAACCACCCTGATTTTTATAAAAAGGATGGTTTTTTAATGTGCTAATTATCTTAATTTAAATTCTCTGGATATTGAATTTGATAATTTCCTAATTCAACGCTAGGGATGTTTGCGCCATAGGTAGAATTGATAGCTTCTAAGAATTTGTTCGCAATTAAAGCATATCCTCTTGCGCTTGGATGTACTCCGTCAAGAGAAAAAGCACCACCAGTGATAAAACTTGCTGTCACTTGATTGTTTCCAAAACGAATGCCACCATTAAGCAATTGATTCATGATCGCATAAGTGTCAACAAAAGCTAGTCCGTTTGTTGTTGCCGCATTTTTTATAACGGTATTGTAAGCGTCAGTTGCTACTTTAATTTCTGCTACTTCTGATGCAGTTAAAACTCTGTTGTCAGGCAAAGGATAAGTTACGCCAACAGTATTAAAAGGAGCTGGAACACCTGCTTGCGAAGTTCCGATTATTGCTCTAGTTGTCAATAAAACAAAATCTGTAGCTTCTGTAGTTTTTTTTGCGTGGCGTGCTTGCCCATATAAATTGCCCATCAATCCTGCTTGAGCAGGAGGAACTCCTGCGGCAGTTAATGCAGTTGTTAGTTGAACAGTTAAATTTGTCAAGCTTTCATCCTTGATCAATAACGGATTTGAAGATCCTGCTGTTAAAGTAACCAAACGGTCACCTTGCCCATAAGCTGTTAAGATTTGTTTCACAGGTCCTAATAATTGCGTGTTCAATTGCGTAGCCGTAGCTTCATCAAGAGGAACTGGATTGTAAGGAACTGTCGTGAAAAATGGCAAAGTATTGATGTAAGGAAGATTTGCAATTACACCTTTTCTTCCGCCAGCCGTAAGCTGCGCGATTAATTGCGTGTATGCGTATTCAAAAGTTGCCGGTGGCGTGATATCATTTCCATTAACTGGATCTTGTGAAGTCGGAACGCCTCCGTTTGTGGCATATCCTAAAACGTCATTCCCTCCAATCCATAAAGAAAAGAAGGTTGGATTTTGTGCTAAAGCGTCAGAAAGTACGGAAGATGTAGCCGGCGCAGAAGCGAATCTTACAAAGTAAGGATTTGCAGTTGCAGGAACAGTTGAAAGTCCCGCAGGGTTTCCATATCCTGGTGCCAATAAGTGGAAGCTTTTTGCTCCCGGAACTCCGAAATTATTAAAAGGACCCGTTAAATGTGCGAAAACTTCGGTTGATGAAGTTCCCGGAACTGGAATAATATTAGGAGTCGTAGCATTTAAGAATCCTTGCAGGTAAACTCTTTTTCCAAAAGCTGGATTTGCATTTCCTCCAAAAAGCAATCCTCCAAGATTGTCGTTCATGAAAGGAACATTAAATGCGCCTCCGCCAACTGTAGCAAATTGCTGTGCCAAAATGCTTGGATAGGAGTTCTCTTGTCCTTTTTTGAAAAGTCCATTATCGCTGTATCCTGCGGCAAATGAATCTCCCAAAGCCACATATTTTGAAAAATCTGCTGAACCTGCTGAAATCGGTTCTTCGGCTATGCTGTCAGAATCGTCATCTGAACAGGCAACAATACTAATGCTTAAAGAAGCAAATAGCAGCCATTTGAAATTTTTTATCATGA
Organism: Flavobacteriaceae bacterium PS02334; assembly: GCA_029959295.1. Taxonomy (GTDB): domain Bacteria; phylum Bacteroidota; class Bacteroidia; order Flavobacteriales; family Flavobacteriaceae; genus Flavobacterium. The sequence continues at coordinate 110,212 of JASCOH010000008.1, forward strand.
TCGTATATTTTTAATATTAGCTATTTTTTTACTTTTTAAGGATTGATTATCCAAGAAACTAAATATTGCTGTCCGATTCTTCCCGCTCCGATTACTTGAAGGTAATCATTTCCAAAAAGGTTAGAGGCGCTTATTTTGAAAACAGATTTAATTGCTGGAATTGCATAATTTACTTGCGCATCAAAAACAGTTACAGAAGGAATTGTTCCGTCAGCAAAAGAAGACTGCCATAAATACTCGTCGCTCCATCTTACGTTGAAATTAAATCCGAAGTTTTCAAATAATTTTTGATTTCCGATTGAACCTTTAATTCTGTGTTTTGGAGTATTGAAACCTGCAATAAATGAAGGATCTTTTGCTTGGTCGAAATCAAAATCAGCATAATTATAATTTGCTCCTAATTCAAAATCGCCAAAGATTTTTTTAGATAATCCGATACCAACACCAAAAGAAGTTACATCTTCTGTAGTATTTGTGTAAACTTGGTAGACTCTTCTGTCGCCATTTCCTAAAGCTCTTAAACCCAGCATATCTGTTGGAGAAATTGCGCTATAGTCAGCAATCACAGTTCCATAGTAAGGTTTGATAACTCTTGAAGTGCTCATGAAGTCGTTGTAAATATTGTAGTAAGCATTGGCGTCAACAGAAAATCCGTTGTCAAAATTTGCTTTATAACCTACTTCAAAAGCTTTCACTTGTTCAGGTTTTACTAAACTTACGCTAACAGTTTGCAAGTCTGCCACATTTCCCGATAATGAAAAAGCTTGAACTGAAGGAACTGAATATACAGGAGAATTATAAGCGTCTCTTCCAGAAAGCGCTACAGTTGTTCCAACACCAGGAATAAGTTGTCCGGCAGCGCTGACAGGCATAATTTCTGTGTAGCGGTCAAGGTTGTCTTCAGCAGAACCTACCAAGGCAAAAGGCCCTAAATCTAAACCAATATATTGATCTTGAGTCGTTGGATTTCTAAATCCTGTTTGGAAAGAAACTCTGAAATTGTGATTTTTTCTTTCTCCTGCAGAATATACTAGTGAAACTCTTGGAGAATATTGCCCGTCAAAATTTTGTGATTTGTCATAACGGATAGATCCTGTGAATTTCAATTTGTCTTCCATGAATTTCTTTTGAACCTGCGTGTAGATTCCGTATTCGTCATATCTGATCGGTCCGTCGAAATCGGTAAAGATTGTCCCTTCAGAATTTAATTCATAATTTCTGAAAGAGCCTCCCACTTGAATTTCAGCAAAATCGATTATTTCTTTGAAATTGTAGTTTGCATCAGCGTGGTATAATTTTGACTGGTCGATGAATTTTGCGCCTTTCGTCAAATCTGGATTTTGAATTACAGTCGCCAAAGCATTTTGGAATTCAGGAGAACCTGGTAAAAATCTAGCGCTTCCTGATGGTCCTGCTGCGAATTGAGGCAAGCCTACAAGTTGTTGCGGAAGCTGATTGTTGTCTGCATAATTTCTAGCAATTGCTCCAGCTTGGTTAGTATTTGCGCCCATTATAGCACTTGACAATTGGAATGCAGTTGCATAATCAGTAAACCAGCCCACGTCGCTTTTCGCCATGCGGTTGATATTCCATCCTGCAAAACGCATGTCATAAGAATCTCCAGCATCTTCTGTGGTCATATAGCCTCTTACGAAGAAATTTCTGTTTTTTATCTCTATTTTGCTTTGTTGCATGATGAAATTCTCAAGTCTGTATCTGTTTGCACCTTGATAAATAGTATTTCCCATACCTAATTTATGTTGCAAAATGATTTCAAAATCATCTTTCATAGGCTTGATATGTGCTGAGAAATCTGCTTTTACGCTTTCGATGCTGTTATCGTTAAGATCTTGCTCATAATATCCTGTTCGGCTTACTTGTCCTACATTTGGAATAAAAGTAGTAACCTCATCGCCATAGATGTTCAAACCGTCATAATTTTGGTTTACCGCATGTCCGACACCGCCGTTTGTCATGCTTCTTTCGTCGCCAGCAATCCATTCAGTTGCTCTCATGTAGGTAAAATTGGCTTTTACGGCGAAATAATCTGAGAATTTTTTAGCTGCACGAATTCCTACGTCCCAATAATCTTTATCGCCAGCTAATTTTTGGTTAGTTTTTCCATATCTTCCATAAAAGCTGATTCCTTCATAATCAAATGGGCTTTTGCTGTTCATGAAAAGAATACCGTTGAAAGCATTTGCGCCATATAAAGCAGAAGATGCTCCAGGCAAAAGTTCCACGCTTTGAACGTCAAGCTCTGAAAGACCGATAAGGTTTCCAAGCACGAAGTTCAAGGCTGGAGAAGAGTTGTCCATTCCGTCCACAAGCTGCATGAAACGGGTGTTGGCCACAGTTGCAAATCCTCTAGTGTTTATTGATTTGAAAGAAAGACTTGAAGTGTTGAAATGTACTTCCTTTAAGTTTTCTAAGCCATCATAAAATGTGGCTGAAGAAGTGTTTTTCACTTCCTTGATTCCCATTCTTTCGATAGTTACGGGAGATTCAAGAATTCTTTCTGGTGTTCTTGATGCTGAAACCACAATTTCATCAAGATTGATGTCTTGGGCTAAAAGCTGTACGTTAATCGCTTGTTTTGAAGATGTTACCGAAATCGATTGCGAAGCATGACCAACGCTAGAAATTTCTAGGTTAAAAGGAGGCAGCTTTTTTGGTTTCAAGCTAAATTTTCCTTCAGCATCTGTTGTTGTAGCTGTAGATTCGCCGGCAACTTTGACGCTTGCTCCAGGAAGTGGCTGATTGTTTTCATCAGTAATAGTTCCTGAAATTGTATTTTGAGCGAAAGCTACGCTACAAAACAGCAATGACAAAATAATTAGATACGCTTTCATTTGTTAGATTTGTTAGTTTACAAAGCCAATGTACAAATAAATCTGATATTAATAAAAAAAGTGAGAAATTTTATCGCAATTATTAAAAATTAAAGTTAATATTTATTTAATGTGTAATTTTAATTTACTAAATCATCAATAAAATCAATACTATGCGTGCATATAAGCAAAATTATTAGACATAAAAAAAGCGAGAAAATTTTCTCGCTTTTTTAAAATATTCGTCAATTATTTATTCAACAGTCACTGATTTTGCCAAATTTCGAGGCTGATCGACGTTGCAATCTCTCATCACAGCGATGTGATAAGACAAAAGTTGCAACGGAATTGTTGTCAATAATGGTGTCAAAGCTTCAATTGTGTCAGGAATTTCAATCACGTGATCGGCCAAATCTCTAACTTGCGTATCGCCTTTGGTTACGATAGCAATAATTTTTCCGCTTCTTGATTTTATCTCTTGAATGTTGCTCACGACTTTGTCATAATGTCCTTGTTTTGGAGCAATAACGACAACTGGCATTTTCTCATCGATTAATGCAATCGGTCCGTGTTTCATTTCAGCCGCAGGATAACCTTCAGCGTGGATATATGAAATTTCTTTTAATTTCAAAGCACCTTCTAAAGCCACTGGGAAGTTGTAACCGCGCCCTAAATAAAGGCAATTTGGAGCATCTTTGTAGATTGCAGCAATTGTTTTTGCCATATCATTAGTTTGCAAAGCTTCTTGAACTTTTTCAGGAATTACTTCTAATTCTTGTAAATATCTGTGGAAATCTGAGTTTGACAAAGTTCCTTTTGCTTTTGCAAGACGTAAAGAAATAAGTGTCAAGATTGTAATTTGAGTTGTAAATGCTTTTGTTGAAGCTACGCCAATTTCTGGTCCAGCGTGCGTGTAAGCGCCAGCGTGAGTTTCTCTTGAAATAGAAGAACCAACTACGTTGCAAACTCCAAAAACGAAAGCACCTCTTTCTTTAGCCAATTTAATTGCGGCTAAAGTATCTGCAGTTTCACCAGATTGAGAGATTGCAATTACAACGTCTTTTGGTCCGATGATTGGATTTCTATATCTGAATTCAGAAGCATATTCAACTTCTACCGGAATTCTTGCAAATTCTTCGAAGATGTATTCTGCAACCAAACCTGCATGCCAAGAAGTTCCGCAAGCCACGATTATGATTCTTTCAGCGTTCAAGAATTTTTCAAGATTGTCCTCGATTCCCGCCATTTGGATGATTCCTTTGTTGGCCAAAAGTCTTCCTCTGTAAGTATCTCTAATTACGCTCGGCTGTTCGTAGATTTCTTTAAGCATGAAATGTTCGTAACCGCCTTTTTCAATCTGCTCCAAATTCATCTGAAGCTCTTGAACATAGTGGTCTACCAAAGAGTCATCCTTGATTTTTCTAACTTTTATAGATTTATTTCTTCTCACAATTGCCATTTCTTCGTCTTCCAAATAAATAGCGTTTGAGGTGTATTCAATAAATGGCGAAGCATCAGAAGCAATGAAAAATTCGTCTTCTCCAATTCCGATTGCCAAAGGGCTTCCTAGTCTTGCAGCAACTAATTCATCAGGCTTGTTTACGTCAAAAACAACAATTGCGTAAGCTCCGACAACTTGGTTTAAAGCGATTTGAACTGCTTTCCCTAGCTTTAGTCCATCTTTCTTCTGAACATCTTCAATCAGGTTTACCAATACTTCAGTATCGGTATCAGATTTAAAAGTGTATCCTCTTTTAATTAATTCTTTTTTTAATGGCTCATAATTTTCGATAATACCATTATGGATGATTGAAAGATTTCCAGAGTTTGACAAATGCGGATGCGAATTCACATCGTTTGGTACGCCATGCGTTGCCCAGCGTGTGTGCCCGATTCCGACAGTTCCATTAGTAGAAATTTCTTTTGACTTTTCTTCCAGGTCAGAGACTTTTCCTTTTGTTTTTGAAACTTTCATTGATTCGCCATCATAAAGCATGATTCCGGCGCTGTCATATCCTCTATATTCTAATCGTTTTAATCCTTTTATAATTATAGGATATGCTTCTCTATTACCGATGTAACCAACAATTCCACACATACTTTTATCTTAGTTTAGTTAGGCTTAGTATAATAAATTTCTAGTTTTAATTTTTTGTTTTCGTTTGCAGGTTGAACATTGCTTCCATAAAGTATGACTCCGTTAGGACTCATTACAGATGAGGCAGGAAGCTTTGTGAATGAGGTCGTTGGGTTTTTTAGTGCTGCGCTTGTAACGGTAGCTATGTTTTCAGTAACCGCAAGACCAAGTCTTACGTTAGTTGAATCTTTAAATATCAAATTTTTAATGTGTTCTGTAATTCTGATTTTATACTTTATAACTTTTCTATCAGTATCCCCAAATACGCCAGTTTCTACAGCTATACCGCCGTGGATAGCTTTTCCATATTTTGGTTTAGACGCATAAGTTGAAGTGTCATAATAATAATCTACCAATGGAATATTGTTTTTCGCATTGTAAAGATAAAGCCTTTTTGGATTGAAAGTATTGTACATGGCAGAATTTGCACCAGACTTGTCTGCATCATCTGTGTAAAATACAATATTTGCTTCGTTAACTAACCAATTGTTTGTGATCGCTTCATTTCTGATCGCTTCCAATTGTGATGAATTTCCGCCCCCAAATAAGTCAATAAATGCTACAGAACCGTCGCCTCCTTTTAAGTAAATATTCTCGCTGTCAGCAAAAGTTTCATAATTTGAACTTGCAGTTGTAGCGGTATGGTCAAGCAAGCTTACTGTGTTTCCGGTAAGGTTTAAAACCAAAGTTTTAGTGACATCATTAGGATCTGTTACAGCAGTAGTTTTTTTATCTTTATAAGTAATAGTAATTGTTCCTTGAGCAAAATTCATCATTGCCAATGCGCTGCCGCTGATTTCTGCTACTTGAAAATACAATCCTTTGAAATGATTTTTGAAAGCATTGTTATTCACTATGTTTGAAGAATTCGTAGCAAAGATTTTGTTATAAAAGAATTCTTTGTTCAAATCTAATCGCATTCCTGGAGCCGATTTTACTTCGTCAGTATCTTCTTCTTCATTTGCAGGAGTTACTAATTGTTTCGGGCTAAATAAAAACTTATCATTTTGCTCAAGCTTGTCCGAATCATTTAATTGAATTCCTTTCACAGCATTGAATGCTGCGTTTTGGTCGCTATAAAACTTTTGGGCTGTCTCAAAATCACCTGAAGGATCTAAATCTCTCAAATAATAGCCGTTTTCAAAAACTTTCAGCTTGATTTCTTTTTTAATGTCTCCATAAATAGAATCCAGCGTATAAGTGCTCACTCCGTCAGTATCTGTGCTTTGAAGCGTGCTATAATAAGGAATGTTTAAAACGACAGATTGGATATTTGCAAGCGCAACACCATTGAAAGTCGGATTTTCAGATTTCAGCTGCACCTGAGTCACAAAGTTCGCCGTTGTTTTTCCAAAAGCGCCATTGTCAAAAATACCAAGCGGATTTACGGGTAAATTATTTGATTGCACGGCACCAGTTTTTTGTGAAGTTGCGGCAACATCATAAGTTGTCGGTGTGAGTCCGAAGTGGTCATCGCCAACAATACTAGTTCCAATAGAATTAAAATCAGTATCGCAGGAAATGAAGAAAACGGCACAAACAAGCACGGCCAGCAATCTTCCAAAGAATGAATTATTCAGCATAAATTTTTAAATGTTTTTATAAAACTTGATTCTTGTAGAAATTAGTATATGCTTCTGCAAATCTATCTTTCGGGGCGAAAGGTAAAAAAGGTTTGCCTGATGATTCTATAAATTTTGTTAAACTTGGAGACAGGTCATCTGAAGCAATAATAACAGCATCAGACTGCATGATCGAAGTCTTCATTATATTTTCATAATTTGGCTCTGCAAGTTCAGCAATCGCATCATTTGGAATTTCGTCGAAAGCAACTTTCTTCATCATTTCCATATCTAAATTTCCATCAAATCCTTGGCTGTAAACCGATGTCACAATTTTTGTTTCAGAAAACAAAGCTTCATCTTTATAATAATGCTTCATGTAAACCGGAAGCATGGCCGCAAGCCATCCGTGAACGTGAATAATATCTGGAACCCAGTTTAATTTCTTCACAGTTTCCACAACGCCTTTGGCAAAAAAGATCGCTCTTTCGTCATTGTCAGGATATAAAACGCCTTCTTCGTCGGTGAAAGTAGCTTTGCGCTTGAAATATTCATCATTATCGATGAAATAAACCTGAATTCTCTCTTTTGGTATGGAAGCAACTTTGATAATCAACGGCATGTCAAGATCGTTTACTACTAAATTCATTCCAGAAAGCCTGATAACCTCATGTAATTGATGTCTTCGCTCATTGATGTTTCCGTATCGCGGCATGAAAATCCTGATCTGGCCTCCTTGATCATTAATCATTTTTGGCACGTCATAGGACATGTTAGATACTTCATTTTCAGCTAAGTAAGGTACTACTTCAGATGATACATACAATATCCTCTTATCCTCCATATTATTTTGAACTTTTATTAATTGCGTGTAAAAACATGCAAAATTACAAAATTTTATGCTATTACTAACTAAAATAGTAAGTTTGCAATCAATTTAATCAAAAATTAGATGCTCATTTTCAACAGACAGGAAGAATTAAAAAAGCACTTAAAGTCAATTTCCGAGGAAAATTCCACCATCGGATTTGTTCCAACAATGGGTGCTTTGCATCAGGGACACCTGTCTTTAATAGCAAAATCGATTGCTGAGAACCAAATTACGGTTATCAGCATTTTTGTAAATCCGACGCAATTTAACAACGCAGAAGATCTAGAAAAATATCCAAGAACTTTAGATGCCGATGTGCTGAAAATTGAATCAGTAAGCAAAAATGTAATCGTTTTTGCGCCAAGCGTAGAAGATATTTACGAAGGAAACACCGTTTCAGCCTCTTTTGATTTCGACGGATTAGAAAACCAGATGGAAGGAAAGCACCGGCCAGGACATTTTGACGGAGTCGGAACTATCGTAAAGCGCCTTTTTGAAATCATAAATCCGACAAATGCCTATTTTGGAGAAAAAGATTTCCAGCAATTGCAGATTGTCAAAAAAATGGTTGAAAAAGCTGAAATGGCTGTAAATGTTATGGGTTGCCCAATTTTCAGGGAAGAAAATGGCTTGGCGATGAGTTCTAGAAATGAACGCCTTTCAGCAAAACAAAAAGAAGAAGCATCACTGATTTACTGGACGTTAAAGTCTGCCAGAGAGAAGTTTGGCACGGAAAATGCACAAGAAATTACCGATTGGGTTACCACGGTTTTTGAAAAAAATCCAGATTTCAAATTAGAATATTTTGAAATCGCCGACGAACAAAATCTATTGCCTGCCACAGAAATTAAAAAAGATAAAAAATACCGCGCTTTCATTGCTGTTTTCGTCAGCAACATCCGATTGATAGATAATATTTTATTGAATTAAAAAATAATTACCTTTGCCGCATGCAAATTCAAGTTGTTAAGTCCAAGATTCACCGTGTTACGGTAACTGGAGCAGATTTAAATTATATCGGAAGTATCACGATCGACGAAGCGTTGATGGAAGCTTCTAATATTGTAGAAGGAGAAAAAGTATCTATCGTAAACATCAACAATGGTGCGCGTTTAGAAACTTATGCCATTAAAGGAAACAGAAATAGTGGCGATATCACATTAAACGGACCTGCCGCAAGGATGGTTCAAAAAGGCGACATTATTATCATTATTTCTTACGGAATTTTAGATTTTGAAGAAGCAAAATCATTCAAGCCGACGCTTGTATTTCCAAATGAAAAAGATAATACTCTAACTTAAGTCTTTTGAAGAAAAAAATCAGCAAAACATTATCAATACTGCTCCCAATTCTATTGGGAGTTTTTTTGACGGTATATACCTATAATTCATTTACTCCTGAACAATTGGAAGAAATGAAAAGCTATTTCAGAAATGCCGATTACACTTACATAGCAATTGCCATGTTTTTTGGGCTGATAAGCCACGGAGCCAGAGCTTATCGCTGGAAATACATGCTGGAACACATGGGCTATAAATCTCCATTCAAGAATAATTTTATGGCAGTTTGGGTTGCTTATTTTATGAATATGACCATTCCCAGATCGGGTGAAGTTTCTAGGGCTTTGGTCTTGAAGAAGTACGAAGATATTCCGTTTGACAAGGCATTCGGGAGCATTATTGCCGAAAGAGTGGTTGATTTTATACTGCTTTTGCTTTTTATTGGAGTTGCAATTATCCTTCAATTTGATGTTTTAGGATTGTATGTTTCTGATTTATTCAAAGACGTTCCGGTTGAGAAAATGCTGATTTACGGAGCGATTTCAATATTGCTTTTCATTGCCTCAATACTTCTTTTTATTTATTCGAAATCAAAATGGATTTTGATGATCAAAGTAAAAATTTCAGGTTTGACAGAAGGTGTTTTGAGCATCTGGAAAATGAAAACCAAATGGCCGTTTTTCTTTTATACGGCTGTTATCTGGGTTGCTTACGTACTGACATTTTATGCGGCAATTTTCGCTTTAGAAGAAACAAGCGGCATCAGTTTTGGTGTAGTTGTAACTGCATTCGTAATTGGAAGTCTCGCAATCAGCTTCTCCAATGGCGGATTCGGCGTTTTTCCTGTAGCAATTGCTGGAATTTTAGCTTTATACGGAATTTCAAAAGAAGCCGGAACTGCTTTTGGCTGGATAATCTGGACATCGCAAACAGTGATGATTATTGTCCTCGGCGGTTTGTCATTTTTACTGCTTCCGATTTTGAATAGAAAAAAATAATTGACTATCTTGCTTCCTTTTTGGAGATTAAATCTTTGAAATTCAACAATTATAAACTAAAAACGAAGCCATGAAGAAAATTTTCCTTTTAACACTTACTTTATTTTCCCTCCATTTAGCAGCACAAAAAACAGTAGAAGAAGTACAGTCGAAAAAATTAAATGGCACGCGCCAGATTATGATTTCTTTGCCTTCTTCTTATGAAAAAGAGCCTGACAGAAAATTTCCTTTATTATTTTTGCTTGACGGAGAGTATTTATTTGACGCCTTTTCAGGTGCGCTTTCTTACGCCAATTATTGGGATGATTTACCACAGGTAATTATCGTCGGGATAAGTCAAAATGCCAATGGCGAACGATTTATCGACAGCCAATTTAATCCAGAAACCGGAGTCCCTGAAGAAGGTGGCGCAAAATTCTATGATTTTATCGTGACAGAATTGCTTCCGGCATTAGAAAAAAAATACAGAATCGCTCCTTTTAAAGTAATTGCAGGCCATGACACGACCGCTGGATTTTTAAATTTTTTCTTATACAAAGACGATCCGCTTTTTAATGCTTATATTTCTTTAAGTCCTGAACTCGCTCCAGAAATGGAAACCAGAGTTGCAGATCGTTTGTCTTTTTTTCAGCAGCCAATTTTCTATTATCAGGCCACAGCAGATGGTGATTTAAAGAAAATGTCAAAAAGAATTCAAGATTTAGACCAAAATATCAAGGCAAAACCAAATCCGAAATTGAATTATCGTTTTGATGATTTTAAAAATGCATCGCATTATTCACTGGTTTTGAATGCAGTTCCGAATGCACTTTATCAAATTTTCGGGGCTTATCAGCCGATTTCTACGACAGAATTCCAAGATAAGATTGCAGTACTTCCAAGCGGTTATGTAGACTATTTGAAAAATAAATATACCATAATTGAAAAGTCATTAGGAATAAAAATGCCCATCCGAATCAACGATTTTAAAGCAATTGAAGCGGCAATTCTAAAAAATAAAGCTTTCCCAGAATTTCAGGATCTTTCTGATTTGGCAAAGAAAAATTATCCTAAAACAATGCTTTCTGATTATGAAACAGGAATGTTTTATGAACATACTTTAGAATATAAAAAAGCGGCGAAAGCCTACATGAACGCTTTTGCAAAGAATGAAATTGGTGATCTAACGAAAGACATGATGCTTGAAAAAGCAGATGAAATGAAGAGTAAATAATTTATGTCAAAAGTAAAAACTTCGTTCTTCTGCCAAAATTGCGGTGCGCAATATTCAAAATGGCAAGGACAATGCAATTCGTGCAAGGAATGGAACACGATTGCAGAAGAAATTATCCAAAAAGAAGAGAAAAAGGACTGGAAAGCCACAACTTCTCCAGATTCAAAAAGAGTTACAAAACCACTTAAAATTCACGAAATTGACAGCGCTGAAGAAATTCGCTTGGATACTCGTGACGGGGAATTAAACCGAGTTTTAGGCGGTGGCATTGTTCCAGGATCGCTGACGCTTTTAGGCGGTGAACCAGGAATTGGAAAAAGTACGCTTTTGCTCCAAATTTCCCTAAAATTGCCTTATCGAACGTTATATGTTTCTGGTGAAGAAAGCCAGAAACAGATAAAAATGCGTGCCGAAAGAATCAATCCGTTGAATGACAATTGCTACATTCTTACGGAAACAAAAACACAAAATATTTTCAAGCAGATTGAAGCCGTTGAGCCAGAAATTGTAATTATCGATTCAATCCAGACGCTTCATACGGATTATATTGACTCTTCCGCCGGAAGTATTTCCCAAATCAGGGAAACTACGGCTGAACTTATAAAATTCGCAAAAGAAACCAATATTCCGGTGATTTTGATCGGACATATTACAAAAGACGGAAATATTGCAGGGCCAAAGATTTTAGAACACATGGTCGATACCGTTTTGCAATTTGAAGGCGACAGAAATCATATTTATAGAATTCTTCGTTCGCTTAAAAACCGTTTCGGATCTACATCTGAATTGGGAATTTATGAAATGCAAGGAACGGGCTTGAGGGAAGTTTCGAATCCGTCAGAAATTTTAATTTCACACAAAGAGGAAGAACTTTCAGGAACCGCAATTGCCACGACTATGGAAGGCATGCGTCCGATTATGATTGAAATTCAAGCTTTGGTGAGTACCGCAGTTTATGGAACGCCGCAAAGAAGCACAACAGGTTACAACGCAAAAAGGCTGAATATGATTCTGGCAGTTTTGGAAAAAAGAGCTGGATTTCGTTTAGGCGCAAAAGACGTTTTCTTAAACATTACTGGCGGCATTTCTGTGGATGATCCGGCGATTGATTTGGCAGTTGTCGCTTCCATTCTTTCTTCGAATGAAGATATTCCGGTGGGGAAAGATTTCTGTTTTGCAGGCGAAGTCGGACTTTCTGGAGAAATTCGTCCGGTGAATCGCGTCGACCAAAGAATTCAAGAAGCCGAAAAATTAGGATTTTCTACCATATTTGTCTCAAAATACAATAAGATTACGCTGAAAGATACTTTTATAAAAGTGCGTCTAGTTTCAAAAATCGAAGATGTAGTCGCAGAATTATTTGGGTAGGTTTTTAATAATCTTGTCATTCCGACGAAGGAGGAATCTCAACAAGAAAGTTAGACTATAATTGAATTAAAAAATAAATTCAATTCTGTTAATTCGCTTCAAACTACGAGCAATTTTTCCTTTATTCCGTTATATTTGTCCTTACTAACTACTGAAATTCTTAAATGAGAACTACAAAACAAAAAGCAATTCTTGCTGCTAAAATCGTAGGCGTGCTTTTTGTGCTTTCCATCGGCACATTTTTTATCTTCCGAAATTCTATTTTGCAGAAAGCCGTGGCTAAAGTCACTGCTAAAATGGAAACCGATTACAACAGCAAATTCTCAATAAAAACGGCTTCTTTTGAAGGTTTTTCAGGCGTAGCTTTAGAAAATGTTTTGCTGGTTCCAAAAAACGCGGATACGCTGCTAAATGTGCAAAGCATTAAAACCAACGTGAATTTTTGGCGATTATTGACGGGCGATGTCCAACTCGGAACGCTTTATGTCAAAAATGGTTTTGTGCAATTGGTAAAAAATGAAAAAGGAAGAAATTTTGATGCTTTTCTGAAAAAAGACGAGCAGAAAGATACTACCAGCATTGATGTAAATTATGCCGAAAGAGTTTATAAAATTCTAAATCAAGCGCTGAACCTGGTTCCGACGGACATGGATTTGGAAAATGTTTCGCTTCGCATGGACGACATGGGAAGAAAAGTGCGTCTTGACCTAAAGAAATTGCACTTGGAAGACAAAGAACTAGAAACGTCAATTGGCGTAACCGCAGATAATTTTAAGCAAACTTGGAAAATCAAGGGTTTTGCCGATCCAAGAAACAAGCAGACTGATTTGCGCTTTTTCAATATGGATACCGGAAAAATCCAGATTCCTTATATTGATGAGCGTTTTAATCTGAAAGCAGGCTTCGATTCGATTCGATTGAATATAAAAAATATTGATATGGACGGTGATGAGCTTCACATCGAAGGTTCTTCATCGGTCGTAAATTTTACTGTAAATCATCCAAAAATTGCCAAAAAAGATGTAGTTGTAAAAAACGCCCATTTTGATTATAATTTTGTCTTTGGCGAAGATTTTATTGCCATTGACAGTTCATCTTCCGTTCGCTTGAACAATATAAAATTTAGTCCGTATGTTTTTTACCAGAAAACGAAGGAAGACAAAAATCAGATTTATGAATTGAAAGTAAAGATTCCGAAAATGAAGGCGCAGGATTTTATCACTTCGCTTCCGGAAGGACTTTTCAGCAATTTCGTAGGCATGGAAGCGGAAGGGAATTTCAGTTACAACTTAGAATTTTTATACAATAAAAATAAGCCTAGAGAACTTATTTTTGATAGTAATTTCAAGAAAGAAAACCTGAAGATCATCAAATATGGCGAAGCAGATTTGAACAAGCTCAACAGCAGTTTTACCTACCGCGCCATCATCAACGGAATTCGCCAGCGGCCGGTTGAAGTCAGTTCATCCAATCCAAATTTTACGCCTCTGGGACAAATTTCTCCATACTTGAGAAAAGCGGTTCTGACTTCAGAAGATCCGTCGTTTTTCTCGCACAGAGGTTTTATCAACGAAGCGTTCAAGCAATCGATTATTAAAAATATCCGAACAAAACGATTTTCAAGAGGCGCGAGCACGATCAGCATGCAGTTGATTAAAAATGTTTTTCTTACTAGGGAAAAAACGCTTTCTAGAAAATTAGAAGAAATTTTATTGGTTTATATCTTAGAAAATAATCGAATTTCTAGCAAGGAAAGAATGCTAGAAGTGTATTTCAATATTATCGAATGGGGGCCAAATGTGTATGGAATCGGCGAAGCAGCGTCTTTTTATTTCGGTAAACATCCTTCACAATTGACTTTAAACGAATCGTTATTTTTGGCTAGCATTGTTCCGAGACCGAGAAGTTTTGCTTGGCAATTCGACGGGCAGGCGATGCTGAAAGAGACTTACATGAAGCGAAACCATTATATCGCCAACCTGATGCTGCGACGCGGTTTGTTGGAGCCGATTGATACTTTGCAGAAGCAATTTCCGGTAGAAATCATTGGAAGGGCAAGATCACTGCTTCGATTAAAACCTGCCGATTCTACAGCGATTGACACCATGTCGGTTGATCAAGAATTTGACTTTTAAGCAATTAAAATTTATACAAAAAAAGCGTGTCCGGATTATTTCCAGACACGCTTTTTAAATTTCAGACGCAGATTTATTTGTCTAAATCTTTTGACTTATTGTAGCCAACAAGCAACCCGATTCCGGCCATTGTGATGATGATTGAAGGATAAACCGCTTCGTCGTTCAAGTCAGTATACGTTGTGATTAGTAACGCAATGAATGTGCCAACACCGCTTCCGATCAATAATAAGGCGAAATTCAGGATGAAAACTTTCCACATCGGCGTGCTTTCTCTTCTTCCTTTCATGAAAACCGAAGCATCGACGCCTTTTTCGATCAGTGCCAAGCGTTCTCTGTTTCTAGTAGAATACATTAGATAAAAAACTCCGAAGATCATAGAGAAAAAACTAATTGGAATTAAGATGTCTGGACCCATAACTGTATATTTTAATGATTGATATGCCCTTTTGACGACACCAAATTAATTTAGGTTACAGAATTATTGAAAAAAAATAATTTACTTTTATTGTAACCTTTCAAAGATGACCGCCGTCTTATGCCATATGACTAAATTACCTGATCAGCATTATATCAATCAAATCATTGGCGGCAATACCAATGCGTTTTCGGTTTTGGTTGACAGATATAAAGATCTGATTTTTTCTTTGGCGCTGAAAATGGTCAAAAATAGGGAAGAAGCGGAAGAAGTCGCGCAAGACACTTTTATCAAGGTTTTTAATTCTTTGGAGAAGTTCAAGGGCGATTCGAAGTTTTCAACCTGGATTTATAAGGTAGCTTACAACACTTGCCTTGACCGCATGAAAAAGAATAAAAAGGACGAAGGAAATATCAATATTGATGATTTTTCAGAACATTTGGTCAAGACCATGGAAAATGCCTTAAGCAAAATGATGGATGAAGAACGAAAGAAATCTATTCAAGATTGCTTAAATTTGTTACCGAGCGACGAAGGATTCTTGCTGACTTTGTTTTATTTTGAAGACCAGAGTTTAGAAGAAATCGCCAAGATTATGGATATCACTGCCAATAATGCAAAGGTGAAATTGTTCAGGAGCAGGAAAAAGCTAGCTTCGATTTTAAAAGAAAAACTGGAACCAGAAATTATAAATTACTATGAAAGAGGAAGATAAAAATATTGAAAAATTTATAGATAAGGTAATGGCGGAAACATCTTTGGAAACCCCGTCGTTTGATTTTACGTCTAAAATAATGGCGCAGGTTTCAGTCGCAAAACAGCCAAAAGTTATTGAATATAAACCGCTGATTTCAAAACCAGTCTGGTACTCCATTTTCGGGATTCTAGCTGCCATGATTGCCTATTCCTTTTTCAGCGGCAACAAAGAAAGTCAGTTGGATATTGATTTGAGTGCTGCAATTTCTAGCCTGATTCCGACTGTGCATTTTTCAGATGCAACGACTTATTCTGTTTTGATTGTCACTTTGATGGTTTTAATTCAGATTCCGCTATTGAAGAATTATTTTGATAAAAGGTTTGAGGTTTAGACAAATTTATCCATTAAATAATTTGTTTCTCTTAATGTCTTTCCCTTGTCTTAATTTTAGGGCATGATAAAAACTCGGAACATCATTTGTCCAGTTTTTAAGAGTGAAAATTATGGCAATAATCTCTAATCTCGTCAAAATTCCCAACCAAAAGCAAATTGCAAAAAGCACTTGCGATTCACATTTTAAAATGACTTGGACCAATGTTGCAAAAAGCACCAAAGTCCAAATTTTTGCACCAATAGAATGCGTTGCAATTTCTTTTTTGAATTTTAAATAGCAAACAGCATAAGTCAAAGCTTCAATTCCAATCAAGATAAAAAACTGCAAGGAATTTGTTTGAAAAAATTCTGGACATTGAATGTAAGTAGAAGCAATTACACAAACAAAGAAGACTTGGTCGATTGAGGAGTCAAGCCTTCTTAGTTTTTGCGTGGAAATATTTAATTTTCGAGCAATTATTCCGTCAAAAATATCTGTCAGTAAACCGATAGTCAAGAGAAAGACAGTATAGAATTTTAAGTTTTCAATATTTAAAATACTTAAGATTACAATGATAAATCCAATTATCAATCTCGAATAAATTAAGCCAATCGGTATGTTTTTCATCTAATTTAAGTACTCATTTCAACGTTATCCCAATCATTTTCTCGATTAAAAGCCCATTCTAGCGCTTTTCGTCTTTCATAAATAATGCCTTCATTAAGCTTTGCTTCCCGGCCGTTGATTCTTTCGTCTACGCAATACCAGTGCAGCCTATAATAAAAATCCAGCATTTTATAAATTTCTAATTCAGGACGCAAAGCTTCTAGGCTTTCTAGCTTTTGATTGCTTTCGCCTTGTTCTAAATTAGGCAAAAGAGAAGCCATTTCATCGCCGACATTTTCTTCGGGCTCAAGGCTGTCAATCATTTTGGTCAGCCACATAAACGACCACAAAGCTTCGAGATACCAAAGTAATGAATTTACTTGAATCTGGCTTAAATCTTCGTTTTCAGTTTCAAGGATTTGTTTCTCTTCCTCTGAAAGATATTCAATCAAATTATGATTTTCAATCCAATCTTTCATCAGGTAAGTCGGTGCTTCAAAGGCAATATTGATCAGCGCATTCATCACCGCCATTCGGCTGCGAATTTCTTCAATAGACCGCATGGCCGGCGTCTCTAAAATCGGAAGCCATTGGTTAAATTTATAGCCTTTTTCAGAAATTAGCTTGTCGTTTGCTGTCTTAATCTCGTGTTTTAATTCGTCTGTCATCTCGATTTATGCTTTAAGTTTCAAGCTGTTTCCGTCTAAAAATTTTGCCTTTGATTCTGTAATCTGAATTTTTTGATCTGCCGTAAAGCCTATCGTTTCGCCATCGTTTAAAGTCACGTCAGATTCAATGATATAAGAAGCGATGGCAATGATGAAATCATACAAATCGCTTCGCTGCATTTCACTTTCGATGATTTCAATCTCGGTTTTGCCAAATTCTTTCAAGCCATATGTGTAAGCGCTATTTGAATTCTCTTCGTCAACAAGGCCAATGTAAATCCACAACTGAATCGGAAGGATGTCTTCAAGCAGAAGATTTGCAAAATCGATATAAAGTGCTTTTGGCAACAGCAAAGTCTGCATTCCCTGATAAATTCCGATAGCGTTTGAAGTTCTTAAAATAGAGGCGTTTAACTGCGTGAAAATAACGTGGCGTTCCACATTGTCCATATCGCCAGATAACACCGAAACTATGGCGTGTGTTGTGTGATTACTGCATTCTTCAAGAGCATTGTTCCACAAGTAAGTATAACTGGCCGTCTCTTCAATTTCTTCTGCCGGAATCGGCGCGGGCATTTGCGCAACGGCAACCAACTGCCCGTTGATATTGAAAGTGGCGGTTTCATTATCACCGCTGATTTCAGTGACTTCCAAGCCCCAAAATTCTCGCAGATCTAAAATGATTTCGTTCAAGTCATACGAATCATCGTTGTTGAACATTGGCATGGAAAGCAAGACAGAATTGTTTTTTGGCTCTTCTTCTTTCTTTTTAAAAAGGTCTAATAATCCCATAGGTTTTTGATTTTCTGTTTTAATAGTAATTTCAGAAATCTTGGGGGAGATTTTTATTTGGTAAGAAAATTACGAAAAATATTTCTTTTGGAAAATTTCTTTTGCAAGAATTTAGCGCCATTGATAAGAAATTGCCCTTACAATTGGCCCGATGGCATTATCGTGTAAATCATAATTGTTTCTGATAAAAGTATGCGCAATCTTGCACGCCAAAATCAGGTCATGTACTCTCCAGATTTCAGCATCGCTGGCTTTTTGCCAAATCTCTTGAAATAACGCCAACTCTTCACCTGAAAGTTTTTCAGAAACGTTTTTGAAGAATTCATAAGGTTTTGACCAGTCTTTAAAAGCGATGATTGTGGTTTCTAGATTGGTCATTTTTTCTAGATTGGTTTTTAACGTAAGTGCTGAGGTTATGCTTTAATCTTACTTATGATTTCCTGTTCAAACCAAATTTTGTCGGCTTCTGTTTTAAATGCATCTTTAGGAATGTAAACAAACTGAGTTTTTGATATATAAAGTAAAAACGAAGTTTTCAGTTTTATAACTTTTATAAAATGTTCAATCAAAATAGTACTAGACGTTCCATCACTAAGAGTGCCAATAATCTTATTATCAAAGATTTCATATTCTCTTTCTATCAAGAAAACCTTATTGTCTTTAGAGCTTGCAAAGCGCCAATATTGAAATGCAATAACAAATGGATATGCGAAACTAAAAATCATAATAAATATTTCAGTTGATTCCCTTTTTTTACCTGTTGAAACAAGTATTCCAATAATCAATATCCAAATAATTAACCACCACCTTTTTTTAAAATATACATTTAATAAAGTTGAAAAAAGTGTGTTAGCTGTTAGCTGAATTTTTTGTGTTTTAATCATTTTGAAAGTTCGTGTTTTGTTTTGTCCTTTAGCTTGGGTATACAATCTTGCAGTGCCAAACGGCTTCGCAGTATATTTTCGCTTTTAGCTCTTATTTTTTTGCCTTCAAATTTTCGAAATGAACTTTAAATTCGTCCACATTTTTATAGGTTGAGTTTGTAACAGTAATATATGGGTTTCCCTTGTTGAAAAAATATTTTACTACATCCTGGCCCATATTTAAGGAGACATCTGAATTTCCGGCGGGAGTTTCAAAATTTATCGAAGTTTTCCAAAAATTAATAAAAAAAGATAAAACCCTCTTTTTGTCACCAGTTATTTTTACAGACTGTATTGTGTAAACATCACTAACTTTTACAACATCATAAGTTATAATTAAATGAGACGCTTCTCCTTGTGCTATTTTATCAACGTATGTTGTGGTCAGTTTTCCGCCATCATGCAATAATTTTGCAGCATCAGATTTTTCAACGTTCATAGCCATTTTATAATATAAAAATTCGCTAGTACGGGTATTCATAAAATTTAAATCAAAATAAGTCATCTGGCTCGTAAATCTTGCAGGATTGTCCCCAATATATTTTGCCGGATAAAAAGGAGAAACTTCTTGAGATTTTGCTAGCAGCGAAGTCATTAAAAAAAATAAAAGTAAAATTTTGTTCATGGTTTAAAGGTTAGAAGTAAATGTAAATGCTTTATTAAGTGATAAGAATGGTATGACTTTTTATGTTTTATTTTACTTTGTTTGCGGGCACGGATTGCAAATCCGCGCTAACTATTGTGGATATCCGCGCGGTCGGGGTAATGTGTAAATGTTTTTTTCAACACAAATATCTCTTGTACTTAAAGTTAAAATTTTTTCACTTTCTTTATTTTTTGCAGATATAAAGTTTTTGTCATTTTCACTAATTGCAAAATTGTTCAAGTAACTTTTGGGAATAAAATGTTGATGTACTGGCTTACTCATATGTTCTTAAAATTATCGCTAACGTTTCGCAGCCAGGCTTAGTTGCGTAAATTGGAACTGAGTTTTTTCGGCGAGACAGAACGAAGTTATGAAAAAGAAACGTTACGGCAACAACAAAAACAGCAATTAAGCCTGACTGCTGTTAGCCGACGTTTTCACATTAAAATTAATATTTGATGACGATCTCTAATTTGTCTTTTTTGTTTGAATGCCTCAACAATATAGTCCGACAATATTGTTCTCTCGATTTTGTCATTTTCTGATAAATAATCAACAAAAGATTCTTCAAAAGTTTCATCGTTATCTCCATATCCAACTTCATCGTACTCATTTTCAAATATTACTGCTTGCCAAGGTGTTTTTAAAATTTCGTTTCTGAAGTCATCAGGTACACCCCAAATTAATGACTCATCATTTAAATCTATTGGAAATTTACGATCATTTTTTGAATCATATCTTATAGCGTTACCGCCATTTTTTCTAAGAATTTTTTTCCACAAATTATAAGACCCAGGTAATGTATTGACATGATCAGAAACTAAACTTCCTGAATAAAAACCGAAACACAGATTATATAAAATTTCACCATAACCTTTTCGTGGTTTGAGGGAAAATGATTTGGAAATTTGATAAAACTGTTTCCCATGAAATGCGACTTTAACCAAACGTATCAAAGCTAAATCATCGTCGTTATTATCAGTTAAAAGATAAAGATGCATATCACTACCTTCAAATTGTAGAAGTTTGAATTCGTCTAAATCAATTTCTAATTCAATGAAATCGTAATATCGTCTAATATCCACATGATAGTATTCAGATGTATCTATGTAAGACGTGAGGTTTGGCATAAGTGTTCTAAAAATGACGGCTAACGTCCTGTGGCTTTGCGACTGTTGCGACAATTGGAACTGAGTTCTCTCGGCTGGAGAAAGCGAAGTTAGGAAATTATAATTTAATTCTATAACTTATTGAGCAATAGCGCAAAACCGCTGTTAGCAGAAGTTCAAATTAAGCTGTCGTGGTGTTTAATTAGTCGATTTTCGTCGTTAATAATTGCTTCTGATATTTTCTCTACAATTATATCTTGATTTTTTTGATTAGTTACAATAATGTACCGAATGTTATCTAAAATATTATCGCCTTTACGTGCTTTTATATTTAGTTTTCTTAACTTTAATTGAGTTAAAAACACTTCGTTAATTATCCCATTGTTATGTGTTAAAATATTTCTATACAACGATGATAAATAAAGGGCATCTAGTTCCACTTTTGTAATTTTAAACTTGAAGGAAAATAATTTTTCCATTTTTGCAATTACATCGACAATATTATTACTTTGGACAATTTTTTTTACTTTATCAGTAATAACATAATCTTGAATATCGTCAATAGTACTTGCTTGGTCAAAGACTTTCTCGTATGGAATATCGTTTCTATTTTCTGCATTATTAAGATATTTAGGAAAACTAGCAAAACAAGAGTAAATAGTTTCTGCCAAGCATTCTTCGAAAAATTGAAAATGCAACTTACAAACTAGTTCGTTATTTATTTTTTCGTAAGTTCTTTTCTGAGTTTTAGTTTCATTATTAACTTTTTCAAACTCTTCATAAGAAAAAGGAATTTTTCCTTCTGGTATTTCCGAAATAACTTTTCTTATATCTATAGTTTCAATTAATAGATGCGTTTGAAGATTCCTAATTTGGAAATTAGAAATTTCAAGTCTTTTGACAACGTATGATTTTTGGATGTTTAATATACTTTTTTTAAATATGCTCATACTTTCGTGAATTTTGGAGATGAATTTCTGCTAACTTATATATACCCGCTACTCAATAGCGCCAATCCAACACCCGTAAGTTGTATATGCGCTACAAATCAGCAAATTATTCCACTAAAGTAATAAATTATCCAACACCGTAAACTTTTCTTACAGAATCACTTCCTCAAAACCACCAGCAACACCTCCTTCTCTGCCTTTAAAATCTCAATCTCTTTTTCAAGACTGGCAATTTTAGCATCCTTTTCCATCCATTTGGTCTCGTCTTTTGAATACGACTCCGGCAAAAGGTCGGCCAGGTCGGCAAAGAAATTGTGCTTCATCGCATGGCTGAGTTCTTCGATTATGGCAGACTGCAGTGAGGGTCGTTTTTGAAACGTTCCGATTGTGCTGTCGCTGCGGTTGATTTTTCGGGCAAGTGCGCTTTTATAGATTCGGTTTTTCTTAAAGTAAGCTCCGAGCAAGGCGCCAAAATTTATTAGGCCATCATTTTCAAGATAGATTTTATTCATGTTTTATGCTGTTTTATTTGCGTAAAGGCTCATTTAATACCTTGTTAGGCTTATCTAATACACTTTTAAGCTGATTAAATATACGTTGTGACTGATTTTATATATTTTAAGACTGATTTAATAAAAAATGTGACTGATTAAATACACTTTCAGGCTGATTAAATATATGTTTGGACTTATTTTATACAGTTTTAGACTTGTTTTTCTCTATTAAATCTTTAGGCTTAGGCACAAAAAAACTGCCAGATCCCTCTGGCAGTACTTCGGCCTTGCTTTTAAATCTCGGTTTTGGCAGGTCTCCCCGCATTTCCCTGCGCATTAAAACGCGTACTTAGTTTTTCATACGGCTGTTTGGCCTGGTTCAGTCCGGCGTTGTTGGCGCTTTCAAAAAGTTTGTACACCGTCAGCCCGCCCGTGTAGGCTTCGTCGCCCGCAATGCGTTTTAGGTCGGCAATGCGCTGCAACAGCGTGTTGATGCCCGACTCGATGGCGTCAAGCTGGTCATAGAGCATGATGTCGTTTTGCAGGTGCGCGGCGTTTAAAAAAGCGGGCATGATTCCGGCGCCGTTCACCGTCATTTCTGTGATGGCATCTTCCACAAAAATCTTGTTGTCCACATTGATAGATTTTAAGTTCATGCGCTGTTCGTCAGTGAGGCTGCCTGCAGGAAGTTTTGAATTGATGGCAGCGATGCTCGCGTTAATGATGGCGATGTCTGCAGCAGTAATAACCGTGTTCAGCTTGTTTTCAGTGATGTTTCCCATTTTTTTGTCTTTTTTTAGTTAGTAATAGGCTTAAACATGCACGGAATTTAACAAAGTAATGACACATGTAAATTACTGAGGTGCAATAATTTACGATAAAACCCTCAATAGTCGTTGAAATGCTCTTTTCTCCGACGAATAGCAATGATCTAGAAATTTTCTGTGGTTTTTTAGAGGACAAAAAAGAATAGTGGGGCAGAATGCCGATTGTTTTTAGAATGGAACAGAAAAGGCAACTTATGCTAGCGCCAGCATCTTGCTCGTTTCAATTATCAAAAGTCAAGCTAAAGAATTTTTTTATCGCGGGCACGAGCAAGATGCTCGCACTAGCATGGGACGATAACTCGCAAATTTCGCTTAGTGTTTTTTGTAAGCAATGCGGTTAATATATTTTCTTTATATAAAATTGCGGAAGATTTTTCATATAATCCTTGAATCTCTCTTCATTAAAAATCCATTTTTCCCATTTCGATTTGCTTACGTATTCTTTCTCACGCGTATTATACATTGTATTAACTTCGATAAATTCCTGCATTATTATTTCATAATCATCAGAAATTAGAAAAAGTTCGTATTGTTCTTTTTTGAACTCAATAAAACCTTCAAAGTCAAGGATTTTAAAATCATTGAGATTTCCATTTTTAATTTCCAGAATTTCGTAGAATTCATAATGATTTTGCTCTGGAAATTGTGATTCGCCTTTTTGTAAATTTTTGTAAAGTATGATAATGCAATTCAACCAGTCTAATTTCATTTTTGACCGATCTTTAAATAATCCATTTAAAAATATCTCTTTTTCGTCTCCTTTTTCAGAGTGTATTAAATCGACATCTTTTAACAGCAATTCGTAGTTGTCAGTTATTTCAAACTTAGCAACATACCCACGCCAGCATGCAGAAAAGCCACCTGAATATTTTGGAGCCAATTGAGGATTTTCCCTAATTCTATATTCAAGTATTTCATCTCTGAGAAAATGTTCCTCGTTTTCGTAAATTAATTTATCTTGTATTTGCCAAGTCATTTAATAAGAAGGATTATGGATGTATTGTTTATAACGGGTATGCTTTGCGCTAGGCTCATCTTGTGGAAAACCCTTGTTGGCGGGAGTTTTATTCGTCTGTAATTTGAATTGGCATTATTAAAGTATATTTCTTTGAAATCGGCTTTCCATTTTCTTTTGCAGGTATCCATTTAGGCGAATTTAAGATTACACGTATAAATTCAAGTGATAGTTCGTTTGGTGTAAAATAATCTAAAATCGGGTTCGTTACTTTGCCTTGCTTATCGACAATAAACGAAATACTCGCTCGGTAGGAACCACTTGCTAAGTCTTTCATTACAATGTTGGCATTAAGGTAAATTTCATTAGCCAAATAGTTTTTGAAAGTGGGATATAAATCAGAAACGAACTTCAGTCCCTGGTCATCTGTATCTTCTTGCTTAAGTACTGCGTTTTGAGCAGTTATGAGTCCAAAACCACTATAAGCATCTTGTATTCTCTCGGAATTGTAGGGTAAAAAATACTTTAAAGCTTCGGTAAAATCAATAACTTTTTGTAGTTTTCCTGCTTCAAATATCTTCCATTTGCCGATTGGTAAGTCGATATGATAATTCCCCTCACTTACCACTACACCATCTGTGTAAAGCTTACAGAGACCTTCTTTCAACGAATATCTGAATAGGAAATGTAGCTTAAAATCTGCTTGAGTGTCAAATCATACTTCTCTATGGCATATCCGTCAGAAAGTTTTGTCTTTGTTTCACGTAATACAGCATCTTTCTCACTAACAATTCGATGATTTTGGTCAAAATATTTGGTGGTTGTTTGTGCTGTTACAGATGTTAAGCAAGCATTTAGGATAAAAAATAATAAAAATAAAGATTTCGTTTTCATTTTTGGTTTTTAAAAGTGACGCACAACGGTTTAGGGCTTGGCTCAGGCAGGGGATAGTAGCACTTCAGTTGAATTTTGCTGTGTAAGGATCAAAGGAGTGCTAAAAAGTATTGATAAACTATTTCTTAAAATTTACTACTTAATCATTAGTTGGTGGTCCTGTAGGGATTATCCTCTTTTGATAGTCGTGTGATAATGTGTCAGGGTCGATGTCTTCTTCTTTTTGAGAAACTGCAATAAGTTTACGAAACTTATCAGGCTTGTAGGTGGAAATTCCCATTTTTGGCGGAAAATGATAGTCAAAATACCGTGTGGTAATGATAAGTGCGTTGTCCGTTATAATATAGCTTCCTTCTCTTGATATTTTTTTAGAATCATTTCTGATAAGTTTTGGAAAATACCCCTCTTTGGTTTTGCCGTTTTTTGTCACATTATAAATAATATAAGTTTCTCCTGTTTCTCCAACATTATACCCAAAATCAAAGTTGTCCATTCCTCCTTTTGATACTTGCGAATAAATGGCGTAATTAAAATTTTTAAGCTTAAAACTCACAACTAATTTTTCTTTAGATTGTGGTTTTGGCATTGTTTCTACTTTTACCTGTCCAAAGGAAAATATAGAACTCATTAGTAGAAAGGTGCAAATTATTATTTTCATTTTTAATTATTTTAGGGTGTCAGAAAAATTACCGCTAACGTTTTGGGGCTTGGCGTTCGGCAGGAAATCGAAGCACAAAAGCCGATATTATTACTAAAGTTCAATTGAAAAACTACTGTTGATTTTTGCAATCAGCCCGCCTGACGTAAAACCCTTGTTGTGTGTAGTCCTTTATTTTAGCATTATTGAGTTTTCTTTTAGTCCAAAATTATTGTTTATTTCAGGTAAACACTTTTCACTAATCCAAAAATCTGGGCTTGAATTAACGTCATCTCTTACTGCCTTTACTTTGTGGGCTTGTTTTTTTATTCTTTTAATTAACTCAACATATAATTTATATGTTGTGAGATTTTCGGTTTTAATGGTTTTATTATTCCGCAAAATTTCTTTCGGATAAGTAAACTCAAGTCCAATATGTGAATTTCTTTTACTATCAAATAAGTTTACACGCAGTTGTTGTTTGTGGTCAACCATTAATGAAAAAGGACTAATGTTAATAACTGGTTCAATTTGAATAGAGCGTTTGAATTTCTTAAGTTGATTGTCTTCTTCTATTTCAAAAACTTCATACTTAATATATTTTGGATTGTCTGTTATTTGAGTATAAATGTCTAATTTCCATTCTTCTTTTTTCCATTCACTTCCAGAAGTTATTTTATTGTAATACAATTCATATTGTTCAAATATTGAAGTTTTGTCCTCAATTTTATAATCTACTTCAACTCTTGTATTAGTTATTGCGATAAAGTATTCTATGTCATAAAAAATGCTCTCAAATTCTGAAGGGTGAAGAACAAATTTGAATTTATGCCATTTTAGTCCTGTGTAACTCATCTTTTAATTTATTAGTAATTCTTTTAAGTTTTTTCTTCTTTGTGATGGTGTTGTTCGATAGGATTACACACAACGTTTCGGGGCTTTGCGTTCGGGCGGGAAATCGAAGCACAAAAGCCGATATTATTACTAATTATTTTAAGCGAGGCAGATACACCAAATAGCCCAAAAAAAGCCCTAACGGGATAAAAAAGCACAGCCCGCAGAAAAAACCATAGATTCGGCCAATTCTTCTCCCGTAGTTGTAGCTCACTTTTCGAGGATATCCCTTTCTTGCAGGATTGCCTGTCCATTGCGGATCGGGCTTATACAGCCAGTCCCAATCTCTGAAGGCGCCAATTATCATCAAAATGCCATAGGTGATTAAAATGAGGGATATTCCTGCAAATAATAAGTTGGGGTTATTGTCAATCCATTTTTCAATAAAATCTTGTTCTTCTTTTTTCAACGGGTTTTAGTGTTGTTTTGTTAAACTAATAAGGTTCGCTTTTTAGGGCTATTGCTCCTTTTGGCTTACGGCTTTTAAATTTTAGACTTGCTTGAAAGCGCATGCAATTTAAAGAAGTAACGATATATAAAACGGTTGCATTGCAATTATTTACTTCAAAACCCTTAATAGTCGATGAAGCGCTCTTTTCTTCGACCAATGGCAATAATTCAGCAATTTTCTGTATTTTTTCAAGCCTTTTTTTAATAAGGGTTTTCGATTGGTTTTTTAGATAGCAAAAAAGAATAGCTTGGCAGAATGCCGATTGTTTTTAGCGTTGATCGGCAAGCACAACTGCTTAAAATCCAATCAGATATATTAACAAAAACTTTGCACCGCCAAAGCCTTGCAACTCTAAAACTTATAACTATCTTTGCGCCTTAATTCGAAAATCTAAAAATGAACAAATTATTGATTGTCGGGACCGTTGCTTTCGACGCTATTGAGACTCCTTTCGGGAAAACAGATAAAATTTTAGGCGGTGCCGCAACTTACATCGGTTTGTCAGCTTCTCATTTTAACGTAAAATCTGCAA
The DNA here is from genome assembly GCA_029959295.1 of Flavobacteriaceae bacterium PS02334. Classification (GTDB taxonomy): domain Bacteria; phylum Bacteroidota; class Bacteroidia; order Flavobacteriales; family Flavobacteriaceae; genus Flavobacterium. The sequence continues at coordinate 137,473 of JASCOH010000008.1, forward strand.
TAGTTTCTGTTGTCGGCGATGATTTTCCACAAGAATATTTAGATTTATTGACCAGCAGAAATATCGATATTTCAGGTCTTGAAATCGTTCAAGGCGGCAAAACGTTTTTTTGGAGCGGTTTGTACCACAACGACTTAAATTCAAGAGATACTTTAGATACGCAATTAAACGTTTTGGCAGATTTCCAACCAAAAGTACCTCAGGATTTTAAAGATGCTGACGTAGTGATGCTAGGAAACTTGCATCCATTGGTTCAAAGCAGCGTTTTAGACCAAATGGAAAAACAGCCAAAATTAGTCGTTTTAGATACGATGAACTTTTGGATGGATTGCGCTTTGCCAGAATTATTAGACGTGATTAAAAGAGTAGACGTGATTACGATTAACGATGAAGAAGCTCGCCAACTTTCGGGAGAATATTCTTTGGTAAAAGCGGCTGCTAAAATCCACACGATGGGACCAAAATACGTAGTGATCAAAAAAGGAGAACACGGCGCATTGCTTTTCCACCAAAAAGAAATTTTCTTCGCACCGGCATTGCCTTTGGAAGAAGTTTTTGACCCGACAGGCGCGGGAGATACTTTCGCAGGCGGATTCTCAGGATTCATCGCGCAAAGCGAAAACGTGTCATTCGATAATATGAAGAATGCCATCATATACGGTTCAAACTTAGCGTCTTTCTGCGTAGAAAAATTTGGGACAGAAAGAATGGTCAAACTAGAAAAAGAAGAAGTGCAACAAAGACTGCAACAATTCAAAGCCTTGACCCAGTTCGACATCGTCTTAGAAAAATAACGGATAACACCGAAGCCTCAGAAACGGGGCTTTTTTTTGTTTGTATATTAGGCAAGAGCGAATAGCCAAAAGGCAAAAGAAAAAAATTACCGCCACCCAACTTATATTTTCCTATGTGCCTTATGTGTCGTAAATGGTTTTTTAATTATGTACCAAGCAAGAAACGAGAACCAAGCTGTTGATTTATTTATGAAAAATATCGATAAAAATAGTTTAGAAAACGCCTACCGATTATTTGAATCTAAGGATATTGATAAAATTGAAATCGGTACGACTAAAGGTCTGTTACAAATTCACAATTATTTGTTTAACGGATTGTATGATTTTGCAGGAAAGATTCGCACCAAAAACATATCAAAGGGAGGTTTTAGATTTGCCAATTCCTTGTATTTGAACGAGATTTTAGTAAAAATTGAACAAATGCCAGAAGGCGATTTTGAGCAGATTATTGCTAAATATGTAGAAATGAACATCGCGCATCCTTTTATGGAAGGTAATGGAAGAACAATGCGAATTTGGTTAGATGTGATTTTAAAAAACAGGCTCAAAAAAGTTGTCAATTGGCAATTTGTAGATAAATCGCTTTATCTGCAATCGATGGAAAGAAGCCCGATTAATGATTTGGAACTAAGAACATTGCTTGAGAAAAATTTGACAGATCAGATTGATGATAGAGAAATAATTTTCAAAGGAATAGAACAGTCTTATTACTATGAAGGTTATGAAAAAGAGGAAGAGTAACGCCATCCAACTTATATTTTCTTATATGCCTTATATGGTAATAGTCAAGTCAACGAGAATCTAAAAATAAAACCATTAAGGTAGTAAGCTCCATTAAGGCAGACTTAATTTTCTTAATATCTTAAGGGTTCAAAAACAAAGACATTAAAAATGTCTTAAAAAGTACTTCGGTACAAAAATTGCTTTTACAACAACAACTACAACAACACAACAACAATGAGCGACGCTTTAAAACACGAGTGTGGTATTGCCCTTTTAAGATTAAAGAAACCGTTAGAATTCTACAAAGAAAAGTACGGTTCGGCATTTTACGGAGTACAGAAAATGTACCTGTTGATGGAAAAACAGCACAACAGAGGCCAAGATGGAGCCGGTTTTGCAAGCATCAAATTGGATGTAGAAGCCGGAGAAAGATACATCAGCCGCGTGCGTTCAAACGACCCACAGCCAATTCAAGATGTTTTTGCGCAGATCAATGCCAGAATCAATGAAGAATTGGCAGAGCACCCAGAATATGCTGACAGCGTGGAACTTCAAAAGAAACACATTCCGTATATCGGAGAATTGTTTTTAGGCCACGTTCGCTACGGAACTTTCGGAAAAAACAGCATCGAAAGCGTTCACCCTTTCTTGCGCCAAAACAACTGGATGCACAGAAACCTGATCGTTGCCGGAAACTTCAACATGACCAATGTCAAGGAACTTTTTGACAGCTTGATCGAATTAGGACAGCATCCAAAAGAAATGGCGGATACCGTTACCGTAATGGAAAAAATCGGACATTTCCTTGATGATGAGGTTACTGATTTGTACCAAGATTGCAAAAACGAAGGACTTTCAAAAAGAGAAGCTTCGCCTGTAATCGCAGAACGTTTAGACGTTGGCAAGATCTTACGCAGAGCGGCAAAAGGCTGGGACGGAGGTTATGCCATGGCAGGACTTTTTGGCCACGGAGACGCTTTTGTTTTCAGAGATCCAGCAGGAATTCGCCCAGCTTATTTTTATGAGGATGATGAAATCACGGTAGTTGCTTCAGAAAGACCGGTTATCCAGACGGTTTTCAATGTTCCTTTTGAAAAAGTACAAGAATTAGATCCAGGCCACGCCTTGATTATAAAGAAAAACGGAACAGTGACTAAAGAAGAAATTCTGACTCCAACCGTAAAAAAAGCCTGTTCCTTCGAAAGAATTTATTTCTCAAGAGGAAGTGACGCAGAAATCTACCAAGAAAGAAAAGATCTAGGAAAATTGATACTTCCAGCAGTTTTGGATGCAATCGACCAAGATACTGACAATACCGTTTTCTCTTATATTCCAAACACGGCAGAAACTTCTTTCTACGGAATGGTGGAAGCAGCGCAGGATTTCTTGAACCAGAGAAAAAACGATTATATTTTAGCCAATAAAGACACGCTGACGGTTGAAACGCTGCACAAATTATTGGAAGTAAAAATCCGTACAGAAAAAGTAGCGATAAAAGATGCCAAACTTCGTACGTTTATTACAGAAGACAGCAGCCGTGATGATTTGGTAGCACACGTTTATGACGTGACTTATGGAGTGATCAAGCCGGAAGATAATTTGGTAATCATTGATGACAGTATTGTTCGTGGTACGACTTTAAAGAAAAGTATCATCAAGATGATGGATCGATTGAATCCTAAAAAGATTGTCGTGGTTTCATCAGCACCGCAAATTCGCTATCCAGATTGTTACGGAATCGATATGGCAAAACTAGAAGGTCTGGTCGCATTTCAAGCTGCTTTAGAGCTTTTGAAAGAAAGAAATCTTTACCATATTGTGGATGAGGTTTATGCAAAATGCAAAGCACAAGAAGATTTCAAAGATGCTGACGTCATTAATTATGTAACTGAAATTTATGCGCCATTCGAGCCACAAGAAGTTTCAGATAAAATCGCAGTGATGCTGAGCTCAGAAGATATCAAAGCAGAAGTAAAAATTATTTTCCAAACGGTAGAAAATTTACATACGGCTTGTCCGAAAAACTTAGGGGATTGGTATTTCACAGGAGATTATCCAACACCAGGAGGAAATCGCGTAGTAAACCGTGCTTTCATGAATTTTTATGAAGGAAAAGATTCCAGAGCTTATTAATACAAAAAGCTGAATTTGAATAATTTATTACAAAGTTTTCTTAAAAGAGTTTTGAGTGAATAAGTAATTTACTTACATTTGTTTTACCATAGCATTAAGTAGGTTAAGTTTATGGTAGATTTGGGGCAAAAAGGGTGGAAGAAATTCCGCTCTTTTTATTTTTATATACTTTCCTGATTGCCAAAAACGATTAGTAAAACGCTCAAAAGCAATCAATTTCTGCATTTCATCGACTATTTTTCCCGTTCAACGATTAAAGTTGCACAATACAATCGACTCACATACATTTGTCCTACCATAACATTTAGTAGGTTAAGTTTATGGTAGATTTGGGGCAAAAAGGGTGGAAGAAATTCCACTCTTTTTATTTTTATATCCTTCCCAAATTCTAAAAAAGGATTCAAAAATTCCTTAAAAACAATCAATTTCTGCATTTCATCGACTATTTTTCCCGTTCAACGATTAAAGTTGCACAGTACAATCCACTCGCATACATTTGCCCTACCATAACATTTAGTAGGTTAAGTTTATGGTAGATTTGGGGCAAAAAGGGTGGAAGCAATTCCACCTTTTTTATTTTTTAGTAGTAATGAAAAAAAAGGCGTTCAGTTTAACTGAACGCCTTTTTCATGTAAAAGAAAATATTATTTCTCTAAAGCATATCTTCTTGAAACTTCTTCCCAATTGATTACATTGAAAAAAGCCTCGATATAATCAGGTCTTCTGTTTTGGTAGTTTAAGTAATAAGCGTGCTCCCAAACATCCATTCCTAAGATTGGAGTCCCGCCACAGCCCACATCTGGCATCAATGGATTGTCTTGGTTTGGAGTCCCGCAAACATCTAATTTTCCACCTTTTTGAACACAAAGCCAAGCCCATCCTGAACCGAATTGTGTAGCTCCAGCTTTTGCAAACTTCGCTTTAAACTCTTCAAAAGTTCCGAAATCTCTTTCGATTGCGTCAAGCAATTCTCCTTTTGGAAGCCCGCCGCCATTCGGAGACATTACTTTCCAAAACAAGTTATGATTATAAAAACCGCCACCGTTATTTCTAACCGCAGCATTCTTTTTGTCAAGATTGATTAAGATATTTTCGATTGTCAAACCCGCCAAATCAGTGCCTTCAATAGCAGCGTTTAAGTTTGTAGTGTACGCATTATGATGCTTAGTATGGTGAATTTCCATAGTTTTAGCATCAATATGTGGTTCCAATGCATCATAAGCATACGGTAATTTTGGTAATTCAAAAGCCATGATATGTTTGTTTTAAATTTATAAATATTTATTTCAAAATTAAACATTTAACTTTGGAATTGGAAATACTATTTTGTTATAATTGTATTTATGTAAATGATAATGTCGTAAATTTTGAGGCAAATTGTGAAGATTTTTCACGATTGGCTATTTCTGCTTTCTGTTGAAATGCTATTTATAGCTAAGAAGAATACAAATAAAATTATGCAAACACCCGCTTTCTCCTTATACGATGCTTCGGCAGGTTCTGGAAAAACCTTCACTTTGGTAAAAGAATACCTGAAAATTCTCTTGACATCATCAAAAAATGATGCCTACAGAAATATTTTGGCGATCACTTTCACCAATAAAGCCGTGGGCGAAATGAAAAGCAGGATTGTGACCAGCCTTTCTGAATTTACCAAAGACGAACCGCACAAAAAAGCGCTGGAATTGATGGAAGCCATCAGCCTTGAAACAAGTTTGAAACCTTTTCAAATCAAGACAAAATCACAGCAGATTATCAAAAATATCATCCACAATTATGCGTCGTTTGATATTTCCACGATTGACAAATTTACGCACAAGGTGATTCGGGCCTTTGCACATGATTTGGGCCTTCCGATTACTTTTGACGTTTCTTTGGAAACCGACAATCTTTTGATGGAAGCAGTCGACGCGATAATTGCGCAAGCGGGCGAAGAAGAAACGCTGACCAAACTGCTCATCGATTTCACTATGGAAAAAACCGATGATGATAAAAGTTGGGACATTACCAGAGAAATTTTAGACACCGGAAGATTGCTTCTGAATGAAAATAACCGAAACGAAATTGTTCATTTTCAAGACAAGACGATAGAAGAATTTGTTGCTATCAAGAAAAAAATCATTGAAGCGAGCAAGAATTTGGACGGCGAATGTGTTGATTTGTCTGAGCAAATTCTAAGTCAAATTGTTTCCAATGGAATTGATGAAAAATCTTTTTCAGGAAGTTATTTTCCAAAACATTTGTACAGCATAAAAGAAGGAAAGTTCAATCCTAAAAATAAAATGTATCATGAATTTGATGATATAAAAATCAATAAAACGGCAAAAGACAAAGCCATAATTGAATCGGTAATTCCAGAGATGCTTTCAGTTTTGGCCTGCGTTTATAAAAATCAAGAGAAGAAAAGTTTTTACAATGCTTTCTTGAAAAATATTACGCCGCTTTCGTTGTTGAATACCGTAAGCCAGGAACTTTCAAAGATTCAGAAAGAGCAAAATATTCTGTCAATTTCAGAATTCAATGCAATCATCCACAGAGAAATACAGAATCAGCCGGCGCCTTTTATTTATGAAAGATTAGGCGAAAAATACAAGCATTTTTTCATTGATGAATTCCAGGATACGTCAGAAATGCAATGGCAGAACCTGATTCCGTTGATTGACAACGCACTTTCGAGCGAAGATCTTTCTGGAGAAAGAGGCACTTTGATGCTAGTCGGCGACCCAAAACAGTCGATTTATCGCTGGCGTGGCGGAAAAGCGGAGCAATTTATTGAATTGAGCAAAGAGCATAATCCGTTCAATAATCCAGATAAGAAAATTACGCATTTGGATACCAATTATAGAAGTTATTCTGAAGTAATTCAGTTCAATAATGACTTTTTCAAAATGCTTTCCAATGAATTTACGAATCTGGATTACAAAGATTTGTATGAAAATCACAGCCACCAAAAATCGAATTCCAAAACAGGCGGCTATGTGAATATTTCTTTTATTCCGGAAGTCGAAAAAAATGATCCCGAAGCTTCGGGAGAAGAAGTTTTAGATAAAACCGAACTCTTCGTTTTAGCAACTTTAAACACGATCCAAAAAGTAAAAAGCAAAGGTTTTGACTATAAAGATATCGTAATTCTTACGCGAAAGCGCGACCAGGGAATTGCGATTGCGAATTATTTAACCGAACAAAGAATTCCGCTTTTGTCATCTGAAACGCTGATGATTGCCAATTCTACGGAGGTGATTTTTATCTTAAACGTACTCCATTATTTAAAAAACAACAATAATCTGGAAGCAAAGGCAGGTCTTTTGCAATACATTGCTCAAAATGGTCAAGAAGAACTTGCGATTCATGATTTCATCGCTTTGGGAATGGAAAAACGCGATGAAAAAGAATTTGAAGCTTGGCTGGAAGGTTTCAGCGTAGAAAATTCAGGAACTTTGTCGTTTCAAAATCTACGAAGAAAATCACTTTATGAAGCGGTGGAAATTATTGTTTCCAAGTTTTTGAATTTAAGGGAAAACAATGCTTACGTTCAGTTTTTCTTAGATTTGGTTCTAGAAAGAGATATAAAAAACCAAGCCGGAATCACCGATTTTCTTTTGTATTGGGAGAAAAACGGACATAAATTCAGCATTCCGTCGCCTGATGAGAAAAATGCGGTCAGAATTATGACGATTCACAAGTCGAAAGGTTTGGAATTTCCAGTCGTAATTTTTCCTTTTGCGGAAGAAGATTATTCCCGAAAACCAAAGGACAAATTGTGGCTCGATAATGACGAAGAAGTTTTAGAACTGCCCAAAGTTTTGATTGACAATAGCAGTGCTGTTGAAGGTTATGGCGAAGAAGCTTCGTTAGTTTACCAGCAAAAAAAGCAGGAAGATTTATTGGATAATATCAATGTTTTGTATGTGGCCTTGACACGAGCCGAAGAGCAATTGTACATAATTTCTAACATGAATTTATCTTCAAAAGGCGAGCTTCCGAAGAATAATATGGCGCTGTTTTTTATTAATTTCTTAGAAAAATTATCTGATTTTAATGTGGATAAATATGAATATGAATTTGGAAATTCAGAAAAATTATCAGCAAAAAGAGACGCGATTGAAGAAGCTACAAAAGTGCCGTTTGTGCAGGAAGTTTTAGATCCAAAAGCGATAAAAATTGCGCAGCGCGAAGTTTTGATGTGGGGAACGCACCAGCAAAAAGCGATTGAATATGGAAACATCGTGCATGAGATTTTATCGTATGTAAAAACGAATTCTGATGTGGATTTGGCCTTGTCAAAAGCGATTGAAAACGGACTGATTACGTTTGCACAACAGGAAGAAGTGGCAAAAACAATTGCTTCCATTTTAAATCATCCCGAGCTTTCTGATTATTTTTTAGACGGAAATAAAGTATTAAACGAGCAGACAATTATCCAGAAAGAAAGCACGCCAATCAAGCCAGACCGGATGGTTTTGACGCCAAACAAAGAAGTGTATTTATTGGATTATAAAACGGGAGTCCACAATCAAAAATATCAAAAACAGCTAGAAACTTATGAATTCGCCATCGAAAAAATGGGCTTCAAAGTGACCAAAAAAGCGCTGGTTTATATCGGAGAAGAAGTAAATGTAGTAAATTTGTAAAATAGTAATTAGGGAAAAGCCAATAGGCAAAAGTCAGCCCTGAACCATAAACCCAAAACCTTATACCTTAAAAAATGTACGGAAAAATAAAAGAACATCTTCAGTCAGAATTGCAGGCCATTGAAGACAACGGAATTTTCAAAAAAGAAAGAATTATCACGTCGCCACAAGGTGCGGAAATCACGATTTCAACAGGTGAAAAAGTATTGAATTTTTGCGCCAATAATTACCTCGGATTGTCTTCGCATCCAGAAGTAGTTCAAGCCGCAAAAGACGCTTTAGATACACATGGTTTCGGAATGTCATCGGTTCGTTTTATCTGCGGAACTCAAGACATTCACAAAACTTTGGAACAAAAAATTGCAGATTTTTATGGCACGGAAGACACGATTTTGTATGCCGCCGCTTTTGATGCAAACGGAGGTGTTTTTGAACCTTTGTTAGGGGAAAATGACGCAATAATTTCTGATTCTTTAAACCACGCTTCGATCATCGATGGCGTTCGTCTTTGCAAGGCAGCCCGTTATCGTTATGAAAACAGCAACATGGAAGATTTGGAACAGCAATTGATCAAGGCAAATGAAGCGGGACATCGTTTCAAAATCATCGTGACTGACGGCGTTTTTTCTATGGATGGCGTTGTCGCTCCGTTGGATAAAATCTGTGATTTGGCTGATAAATATGATGCTTTGGTTATGGTTGACGAATGTCATGCAGCAGGATTTATCGGTGCGACAGGAAAAGGGACTTTGGAGGCAAAAGGCGTTATGGGCCGTGTCGATATCATCACCGGAACGCTTGGAAAAGCTTTGGGCGGTGCCATGGGCGGTTATACGACAGCTAAAAAAGAAATCATCGAATTGCTTCGCCAGCGTTCAAGACCTTATTTGTTTTCAAACTCTTTGGCGCCGTCAATTGTTGGTGCTTCGATTAAAGTTTTCGAGCTTTTAGAAAAAGATACTACGCTGCGAGATAAGCTGGAATGGAACACGAATTATTTCAAAAAAGGAATGAAAGAAGCGGGCTTTGATATCATCGATGGCGACTCTGCAATAGTTCCCGTGATGCTTTATGATGCGAAATTATCGCAAGATATGGCTAATGAGCTCTTAAAAGAAGGCGTTTATGTAATAGGATTTTTCTTCCCAGTGGTTCCAAAAGACAAAGCAAGAATAAGAGTACAGCTATCGGCAGGGCACACAAAAGAACATTTAGATGTTGCAATTCAGGCTTTTACGAAAGTTGGGAAGAAGTTAAATGTGATTTAGCATAATATTTAACTAAATTTGAGTTAATTTTTTAACATAAATCTTTGTAGTTAAGTTTTAACATATTACTTTTGTCTGTAATTAACGTATTGTAATCTAATAAAATTAAGTATGAAACATCTAAACAAAATTCTTGCTGCTACCTTGTTAGCTGTTGGCTTGAACGCCAATGCACAAGATAGCGACAATCCATGGGCTATTTCCTTTGGAGCTAACGCGGTAGATACTAAGTTCAGTGCTGCATCTAAAGTAGAAGATCAGTTTTCAGGATTTTTTAACGCAAAAGATCACTGGAATATCTTGCCTTCAGTATCTTATCTTAACGTTTCTAGAAGCGTAGGATCAGGATTCTCTGTAGGAGTAACTGGATCTGTTAACAAAATTGATAAATTTGTAACAAGAACTCCTGGTACACTAAACACTTATGAAGCTAACAATCCTGGTGATTTGACTTACTACGGAGTTGATGGTTTGATCAAATATAGCTTTGCTAACCTAATCGGTTCTAAAGTTATTGATCCATCTATCCACGTTGGTGGAGGTTATACTTTCTTGGGCGATGCTAGCGCAGGAACTGTTAACGGAGGTTTAGGATTAACTTTCTGGTTTACAGAAACTGTTGGTCTTTCTCTTCAATCAACTTACAAACATTCATTTGACGATACAAGAACTCCAGATGTAGATGTTGCTTCTCACATGCAGCACTTCGCAGGTCTTACTTTCAAATTTGGAGGTAAAGATACAGACGGAGACGGAATCTATGATAAAGATGACGCTTGTCCAGATGTTGCTGGTTTAAAACAATTCCAAGGTTGTCCTGATACTGACGGAGACGGAATTCCAGACAAAGATGACGCTTGTCCAGAAGTTGCTGGTTTAGCTGCTTTCCAAGGTTGTCCTGATACAGACGGAGACGGAATCGCTGATAAAGACGATGCTTGTCCAAACGAAGCTGGTACTAAAGCTATGAACGGATGTCCTGACAGAGACGGTGACGGTGTTGCTGACAATGTTGACAAATGTCCAGATACTAAAGGACCAAAAGAAAATGGTGGTTGTCCTTGGCCAGACAGAGACGGAGATGGAGTTTATGACAAAGATGATAGATGTCCAGACGTTAAAGGTACTGTTGCTAACAACGGATGTCCAGAAATCACTGAAGAGCAAGTTAGCAAATTGAATGCTTACGCTAAAACTATCTTGTTTAACAGCGGAAAAGCGACTTTCAAACCAGAAACTATGCCAGTATTGGAAGCTATCAACGCTATCCTTAAAGAATACCCAACTTCAAGATTCTCTATCGAAGGTCACACTGATAGCGATGGTTCAAATGCGTTAAACCAAACGCTTTCTGAAAACAGAGCTGCAGCAGTTAAAAACTTCTTGATTGAAAACGGAATCGAATCTTCAAGATTAAGATCTACAGGATTTGGTGAAACTAAACCAATCGATACTAACAAAACTGCTAAAGGTAAAGCTAACAACAGAAGAGTTGAAGTGAAATTGATCAAAGATTAATTACAACCTAAAATAAGTTTTAAAAACGCCTCGATTTATCGGGGCGTTTTTTTTATTTTTATAAAATGAATGAAACTACTTTTTTAGATAAAATAGCAATGGTAATCCTTGAAACAAGCAAGGAAAATTTATCAGATTTAGTAGTAGTTCTGCCCAATAAGAGAGCTAAAGTTTTTCTTATTGAAGCATTGCGAAACAAAGTGGAAGACACCATTTTTTCTCCAGAAATCATCAGCATTGAAGATTTTGTGCAAGACATTGCCGGAATTCGTTCGGTGGATAATATTGAATTGTTGTTTGAATTTTATCAGGTTTACTTAAATGTTACTGATCAAAAACTGCAGCAATCCTTTGAATTATTCGCCAACTGGGCAAAAACGTTATTGCAGGATTTTAATGAAATCGACAGATATTTATTAGATCCAATATATGTCTTGTCTTACTTAAAAGATATTGAAGACATCAAAAAATGGGGAATTGAAGTCGAAAACAAAACCCAGTTATTAGAAAATTATATTGATTTTTGGAAACTCCTTCCAAACTATTATCAATCACTTTATACACATTTGTTAAACAAAGGAATCGGATATCAAGGCCTGATTTACCGTCAAGCTGTGGAAAATCTGAATCATTTCTCAAATTCAATTACCAATAAAAAATTCCTTTTTGCAGGATTCAACGCTTTAAATGCTTCCGAAGAAAAAATTGTACAGCATTTGATGGCTTCCGACTTGGCCAAAATTTATTGGGATGCTGATCTTGCTTTTCTAAATGATCCTTTTCACGATGCGGGATTGTTTTTGCGAAGATTTAAAGAATCTTGGAAACACTACAAATCAAATCCGTTTGAATGGATCGTGGAGGATTTCAAGCTGTCAAAAAACATAAAGATTATCGGAACTCCGAAAACAATCGGGCAGGCCAAAATCGCTGGAGATATTATCAAACAGACCATCGAAGAAGATAAAGTTTCGCTGAATAAAACGGCTATTGTTTTAGGGGAAGAAAATCTTTTGGTGCCGCTTTTATATTCTTTGCCAAACACTGTCGGCGCTTTAAATATCACGATGGGTTATTCCGGAAAGAATAATCCGGCGCAGATTTTAATCGCCAAATTGTTCAAAATGCACACGAATGCTTTGAGCAGAAGTGGAGAAAGCTATGTGTTTTATTACAAAGATGTTTTGGATATTTTGACGCATCCTTTGGTAGAACCTTACGCCAATACTTATAAATTGGTGAATATCATCAACCAAAATAATTACACTTTTATCACCCACAAAAAAGTCATAGAACTCAATGAAACGCCAAGTGATCTGTTTCTTTTGCTTTTTCATAAGTGGGAAAATGGTTCCATGGAAGTGTTAGAAACGCTATCCAATTTATTGCTTTCAATCAAATCAAATTTGAGCAACGATAGCGACGAAGAAAAGATTACGAAGGCTTTTGTGTATTCTATTTTTAAAGTAATCAACCAGCTCATAAATTACTATTCAAAACACGAACACATCAACAAAATCGATACGTTGTATGCGATTTACAAACAGATAATTGATCTCGCTGAAGTTTCTTTTGAAGGAGAACCATTGAACGGATTGCAGATTATGGGAGTTCTAGAAAGCCGTGTTCTAGATTTTGAAACCGTTATTGTAACTTCTATGAATGAAGGAAAGTTTCCTGCTGGCAAGAGCCAGAATTCTTTTATTCCGTATGATGTGAAACGAGAATTGGGTCTGCCTACTTACAAGGAAAAAGACGCGATTTATACCTATCACTTCTATCATTTATTACAAAGAGCTAAAAATATCTACCTGCTTTACAACACCGAAAGCGACGGTTTAGACGGTGGTGAAAAAAGCCGTTTTATCACACAATTGGAAGTAGAAAAACAGTCGGCGCATAATCTTACACATGAAATTTACAACACAGAAGTTCCTGGAGTTGCTTACCGACCGATTGTGATTCCAAAGTCAGAAAAAGTCATGGTTCGATTGAGGGAAATTGCTGAAAAAGGGTTTTCTCCTTCGGCATTGACGAGTTATATTCGTAATCCGATTCAGTTTTATATGCAAAAAATCTTGCGCATCAGCGAAGTCGAAGAAGTCGAAGAAAATATTGCCTTGAATACGTTAGGAACAATTATTCACGGAACTTTAGAAGCTTTGTATACGCCATTGATCGATAAATTTCTTTCCGCAGAAGATATTAAAAACTGCATCAAATTAATCGACGAAGAAGTTTTAAAACAGTTCAAGGAAGTTTACAAAGAAGGCGAAATCAAAAAAGGGAGAAACCTTTTGGCCTTTGAAGTTGCCAAAAGAAACGTGCTAAATTTTTTAAGATTAGAACTGCAGGAAATTGAAAGTGGCGACGCTGTGAAAATCATCGCTTTAGAAAAAACTTACGAAAGAATATTAGAACATCCAAGTTTGCCTTTCCCAGTTTTAATCAAAGGAAATGTCGACAGAATCGAATATCGCAATGGAAAAATTAGAATTATAGATTACAAAACAGGAAAAGTTGAAGCCAGAGATGTTTCCTTAAAACAATGGAATAAGCTGACTTCTGATATAAAATCGGATAAGATTATTCAGGTTTTGGCGTATGCTTTTATGTATGAACCGCATCTTCAAAACCAAGAAATGGAAGTGGGGATTATTTCTTTCAAAAACTTAAAATCTGGATTTCTGCCTTTTAATTTTAAAGTAGAAAAAACCGAGATTTCTATAATTAACGAAGATATTGCTTCAAATTATATTGAGCAATTAGTAATTCTTTTGAATGAAATTTTAGATGTAACTATTCCTTTCGAAGAAAAAGTAAATTAATTAAACGCAAGATTTTAAAGGTTTTGCAAAATATGCAAATGTTTACAAGGTCTTAAAAAAATCCAATAGTTCTTTCTTTAACTCCTCTCTATTTTCAATCGGACTCATGTGCCCATCAGCAAAAGAAAGCAATTTTACAGCAGTGTTTTCAAGTTGCTCAATACTTTCTTCATAATTTAAAACAGGATCATTTTTGCCCAAAACCAACAGTATCGGATAGTTTGCAAAATGCAAAATAACTTCTCGGTCTTTGCGAGTTTTCATGCCTTCCAAAGAAGCCACAATTCCCTGCAAAGGCGTTTTTAAAGCTTCTGTTTTTACGTTTTCAATTTCAGATTCTAATCTTTCACGATTGTTTTCGCTGAATAAATTTGCAATTGAAAGTCTTACGAAGTTGGTGTAATTTTGTTTTACAGCTTTAATCGCACGGTCGCGATTTGCTTTTCTTTCGTCAGAATCTGCCCTTGAAGTGGAGTTTAAAAGCACGATTCCTTTGACATTATCAGCGTATAATTCGGCGAAGGCCAAAGCTACGTAACCGCCCATCGAATGCCCGATAAAAACCGCTTTCCTGATTTTTAATTCTGATAAAACGGCATGAACCGCATCGGCATTGTCTTCCATAGAATGGATGTAGCCCATCGGTTCGGTGTTTCCATGGCCTAATAAATCGATGGAAATCACTCGAAATTTCTTAGAAAAATCCGGAGTAAAATAATCCCACATTTTACTGTTTTCTAGAAAGCCGTGGAGGAAAACTAAAGCTGTTCCTTTTCCAGAATCAGAGAAGGAAATTTTTGTGTTTTTATAGATTATTTGTTTCAAGGAAATTTATTTGGATGTTGAGAGCAAAAATAAATTTTAAATTTCAAAAATGCTATATTTGACAAAATCATTTTAATATGAATAGACTTATAATAATAGGGAACGGTTTTGATTTGGCTCATGGTTTGCCTACGAGTTATTGTGATTTTATAAATAATTTTTGGGAGCGGGTTTCTTCAAATTATTTATCTGAACTATTCAAAAATATTATATATATAGATGAGAGTTATGATGGAATGATAAATTATGAAAAGGTAACTCAAAATTATAATGATTTTAAATTAAATCTTAAGTCTTATTCTGAAGAATATAATTATATATATTCCGAAAAAAAAGAAACATGTCATGTTCCCCAATATTCAGGAAGTAAAATAATTTTTGAATTTAAAAATAATTTTTTTAAAATTATTACGAATAAAAGCTCCATACAAAATTGGGTTGATGTCGAAAATGAATATTACAAATTATTGAAGGAGAGTCTACATGAAGATGATAATTCAAGAGTAAAATTGCTTAATCGAGAATTCGAAGATGTAAAAATGCTTTTAGAATTATATTTAAAAGAATGTGTCGATAATAAATTCATATTAGATTATGAATCGGCAAAAGAAATGCTTGATATTTTTCAATCAGTCCCAATACGGGGACTTAGGCTTGAAAATTTTTATAAAGAGCTTTCAAAAAAAGATTCTGAGTTTTTCAAGAAAGAAATTTTGCAAATCAGGAGAAATTTGTCAGTAGAAGAAAAGAAGAATTATGTGCAGGAAATTAATTTTGAGAATCACTTTTTAAGTTTTAACTATACATTTACTTGTAAAACTTATATGCAATTGTTAGGAATTAATCCACTTAATTTAAATGAAATCCACGGAAGTTTATTTGATGATAAAAATCATATTAATTTTGGATTTGGTGACGAAATGGATCGACACTACCAAGAAATTGAAGAGAAAGACGATAATGAATATTTAAAAAACATAAAATCTTTTCAATATCTACATACTCAGAATTACAAGCGTCTTCTAGATTTAATTGATAGCGAGAAATTTCAAGTTTATATAATGGGACATTCTTGTGGATTATCTGATAGAATTTTGTTGAATACAATTTTTGAGCATGAGAATTGTATATCAATAAAAGTGTTTTACCATCAAAGGAATGATGGCTCAAATAACTATACAGAAATAACTCAAAATATATCAAGACACTTTAATAAGAAAAAATTAATGAGAGAGAAAATTGTAAATAGAACTTTATGTCAGCCATTGCCTCAAACCACATTAACTGAAAAATAAAAAACGGCTTGTTTTCACAAACCGTTTCATAAATCTTAAATCAAAAATCTTACATTAAGAATTCATCAAATCTTCAATCTCGTCAGCTTCCACAGGAATATTGCGCATCAAGTTAAACGGTTCTCCAGATTTTTGAACCACAACATTATCTTCAATTCTGATTCCAAAACCTTCTGCCGGAATATAAATTCCAGGTTCTACAGTGAAAACCATATTCGCCTGCATTGGTTCGTGTAATAATCCGTAATCGTGCGTGTCCAATCCCATATGGTGCGAAGTTCCGTGCATGAAATATTTTTTATAAGCTGGCCAATCCTGATTTTCGTTTTGAACATCCGCTTTGTCTAAAAGTCCAAGGCCTAATAATTCAGAAGTCATTAGTTTTCCAACTTCCAAATGATATTGTTTCCAAAGCGTTCCTGGCGTAAGCATTTTTGTGGCTTCGTTTTTTACTCTCAAAACGGCATTGTAAACCGCTTTTTGTCTTTCAGAATAGCGTCCAGAAACCGGAATTGTTCTTGATAAATCGCTTGAATAATTAGCATATTCTGCCGCAACATCCAATAAAATCAAATCGCCGGCTTTACATTGCTGGTTGTTTTCGATGTAATGCAAAACGTTTGCGTTATTTCCAGAAGCGATAATCGGCGTGTAAGCAAAGCCTTTTGAACGGTTTCTCACGAATTCGTGAATCAATTCGGCCTCAATTTCATATTCAGTCACATTTGGCTTTACAAAAGACAATAATCTTCTGAAACCTTTTTCGGTGATATTGCAAGCGTTTTGGATCAAATCAATTTCTTCGCTTTCTTTCACAGAACGCAAACGCTGTAAAATTGGATTTGATTTCTCTACTTTATGCGCTGGATAATTTTCTTTCCACCATTTTACAAAACGCGCTTCACGAGTTTCAGTTTCGATTGACGCGCGGTAATGTTCGTTTGTATTGATGTAAATCGTTTCAGAATAAGCCATGATTTCTTTCAAAGTTTTGTGGAAATCTTGAAGCCATATTACAGTTTTTATGCCAGAAGTTTCAAAAGCGCGTTCTTTTGTCAGCTTTTCTCCTTCCCAAATCGCTATGTGCTCGTTGGTTTCTTTCAAGAAAAGAATCTCCTTTAAATTTTCATAAGGCGCATCCGGAAAAAGCAATAAAATACTTTCTTCTTGGTCAACACCGCTTAAATAAAAGATGTCACGGTGCTGTGCAAAAGGCAAAGTGCTGTCTGCAGAAACTGGGTAAATATCGTTAGAATTGAAAATGGCAACACTATTTGGCTTCATTTGCGCCGTAAACTTTTCACGATTTTTGATAAAAAGCTGACGGTCGATTTGATGGTATTTCATAGGAAATAATTTAAATTGATAATTTTTGGCCACGAATTCACGAATTAAGTATTTCTTTTTCGTGAATTGGTCACAAATTTAATCAATCCTTATTTATTAATTGTTTTGAAAAGCTTAAAATAAAAAAACGCAGATTCGCAGATTAAAAAAATAAAATCTGCGAATCTGCGGTAAAATATTTAATCAATCCATTTATAATACCTCGCGCCGATTAAATTCGGAATTTCTTTTTCGATTCGGTCTAAAACCCACTCGTTTTTAGGATTTCTGACAATTGTTTTCTGCTCTTTTTTATGGAGTTTTTCATAGGTTTCAAAATCAATTTCTTGGCTTTCTGCTAAAGTTTCAAAGAGTTTTACTTTTGAAATTTGGTCTTTCCAATTTTCTTGAATTTCTCCTTCAAAAACTTTTGATTTTGAACCGCTTCCGTAGGCTAAAAAGCCGAAATTTTTTCCAGTAACTTCTTTTTTGGAATCATAGAAATGTGCCAAAGTTGAAAGCAATCCCATAAAAATGGAACCGGTATATAAATTGCCAATCAATGACGAAGCTAATTCTGCGGGAAGCAACTTCTGGTTCACAAAATTCATGTACTCCTCAGATTTGCTGACTTCTTTTAATTTGTTTTGATATTCGGAAGCATCTTCATTTCCTGATAAAATCTTGGTTTTTGAATCTAAAGTATAAATTTCCGAAAGCATTCGTCTTCCTTGAAAAGAGTAGGGCAAATGCATAATGATACTTTCCCAAGAATCATAAATTGTTTTTTCAGTATTTTTTAATTTTTTGAAAGAAAAATATGCATTTCGAGTTCGATCCATATAACATTGGTTGGAATATTGTCCGTCAAAAACAGGCTGTTCTTTATGGATTTCAATCTCGCTTTCTAAGTTTTCAAACCAAGGTTCGTTTTGGGAACTTCTAGTGATTTCTGATTTTGAAATCATTCGGTAAGGCTTGAAAAAGTCAAAAAGACCTTTGGTATTTGTCGCCCAATTGTTGTCGAAAGCTATTATTCTCGGATTTGAAGTCACCAACATTGCCAAAGCTCCGGCGCCTTGCGTGTATTCTCCGGTGGAATTCAAGTCATATTTTGCAATGTCTGTCGTAACCACAATCGCTTTTTTCTCAGGATTTAATCTGATGAAATCCAGGCAGTTTTGCAACGCATCAACGCCTCCGATGCAAGCAAAAGTAAAATCTACTGCGTCACATTCGGATAAAGAATCAGTTCCGAATTTTTCTTCCATTAAAGATAAAAGGAAGGATGCGATTGGTTTTGAAGAATCAATGCCGCTTTCTGTTCCGACATAAATTCTTGAAATTTCGGATAAGTTTATGTCATTGTCTTGAATTAATTTTGTTACCGCATTGGCTCCAAAAACCACAGCGTCTTGGTTAATATCTGGCAAAGTCATTTTGATCAAACCCAAACCTTTTTCTAATTTTTCAGGCTCAATATTTCGGGCATTGGCCAAGGTTTTTATTGGTAAATGTATTTTTGCAATGTCAAAAGCGATGGCGTCAATTCCTGTTTTCATTCTGTTTTTAATCTAAAAATTTTGAATGCTAAAATTAGGATTCTGAATCTTAAAAAAACTTGTTTTTCATTTATAAAACGGTCTGATTTTTCACTTTTATCGATTTAAAAACAAACGCCGTGATAAATTAGCAAATCAATAATTTTAGTTTTGACAACCGTGGATTTATGGCTATTTTAGCACAAGATTTTAAAATTCACAAAATGAAATATTTTTTCTACATAATTGCTTTTCTGTTTTCTTTAAATAGTGTTGCTCAAGACAAGCTTTCATACCAATTGTATGACAAAAACGGAAAGAAAACTACATATAAAAAAATGCTGAAACAGGCTGAAAACGCTGAAGTTGTTTTGTTTGGAGAACACCACGATAACTCGATTGTGCATTGGTTGCAATTGGAATTTACTAAAGATTTATTCGAAAAAAAGCAACTGGTTTTGGGCGCGGAAATGATTGAAGCCGATAATCAAAAACAGTTGAATCAATATTTGGCAGGAGAAATTAATCAAAAAGCGTTTGATACTTTGGCAAGGCTTTGGAACAACCACAAAACCGATTACAAGCCGTTGGTGGATTTTGCAAAAGAAAATAAACTGACTTTTGTGGCTGCAAATATTCCAAGAAGATATGCAAGCTTGGTTTATAAGCAAGATTTTCAAGCGTTAGATAAATTATCAGCCGAAGAAAAAACTTGGATTGCGCCTTTGCCGATAAAATATGACAAAAATCTTCCGGGTTATGTAAAAATGCTGGAAATGATGGGCGATCACGCTAGCGAAACAATGCCAAAAGCGCAAGCAATCAAAGATGCAACGATGGCTTATTTTATTTTACAAAACTTGAAACCAAATACAACATTTGTTCATTATAACGGAAGTTTCCACAGCGATAATTTTGACGGAATTAATTGGTATTTAAAACAAGAAAAACCAGATTTGAAAATTATGACAATCGCAACAGTTTCTCAAAAAAATATCTCGAAAATCGAGAAAGAAAACCTAAAGCTTGCGGATTTTATAATTGTCGTGGACGAAGATGTTACTAAAACTTTTTAAAATTCCGCAATTTTAAAATGCTTTTAAAGTAATTTAAGGCGGTTTTTTTATTAATTCTTTGCTGTTTAAAATACGAATCAAGAATAAAATTATTTATAACGAAATTTTGTGCTTGATTTACTGCGAAATACATCCACTTTATACTGATTATAAATAAACCGAAAAGGTTGTAGTTAATTTGAATATGCCTTATTTTTGTGTGATTTTTTAAAACACACAAAACTCTTATGGCAAAATCTGCAATCTTAAAGTCATCGCTTGCAAAAAAGTATTGGATGTCTCTAACAGGTTTATTTTTATGCTTGTTTTTAGTAGGGCATTTAGCTGGAAACCTGCAATTGATTTTTAGCGATGCGTCGCACTTCAACGAATATGCATTGTTTATGACTACGAACCCAGTGGTCAAAATTTTATCTTATGTTACTTATATCTCGATTCTTTTCCACGCTGTGGACGGAATTTTATTGACTATCCAAAACAGAAAAGCAAGGCCGATCAGGTATGCAAAAGAAAATCAAGCTGCAAATACGGTTTGGGCTTCAAGAAACATGGCGGTTTTAGGAACTTTGATTTTAGTTTTCATCGTTACGCACATGGTTAACTTTTGGGCTGTAATGCATTTTGACGAAAAAATGCCTTTGCAAACAGCACAAGTAGATTACCAAGGTCAGAAATATGATTTTTATATCACTACTTCTTCTGGGAAAGATAAATATATCCCAACCAACTTAGAGCAAGCAGGTCTTGAAATCAGACACCGTACTGAATTTTGGGATAAGACTGGCAACTTAAAAATTGCTGAAGGTTACAAAGATTTGCATAAAGTTACTTTTGCTTTCTTCAAGGATCCAAAATTCGGATTGATTGCTACAATATTGTATGTAATTTCAATGATTGTTTTGGCTTTCCACTTGTCGCACGGTTTTGCTAGCGCATTCCAATCTATCGGAGCAAATAACCCAAAATATAACGGATTGATTAAAGGTTTCGGAAAAGGATTTTCAATAATTGTACCTTTCTTGTTTGCAATTATCCCAGTTTACATTCACTTTTCAGACCAAATTAATTCACTTTTTGCTAAATAATATACTTGTAAAATTATGAGCTTAGATTCAAAAATACCAAATGGCCCAATTTCGGACAAATGGACAAATTATAAAGACCATATTAATTTAGTAAACCCGGCTAACAAACGTAATATTGATATTATCGTTGTTGGAACTGGACTTGCTGGCGGTTCTGCTGCTGCAACTTTAGCTGAATTAGGTTATAACGTAAAAGCATTTTGTTTTCAAGATTCACCTCGTAGAGCACATTCGATTGCGGCTCAAGGAGGTATCAATGCTGCAAAAAACTATCAAGGTGACGGAGATTCCACTTTCCGTTTATTTTATGATACAGTAAAAGGTGGTGACTACCGTGCTCGTGAAGCAAACGTTCACCGTCTAGCGGAAGTTTCTGCTAATATTATTGACCAATGCGTGGCACAAGGTGTTCCGTTGGCTCGTGAATATGGCGGACTTTTGGACAACCGTTCTTTTGGAGGAACTTTGGTTTCAAGAACTTTCTATGCAAAAGGACAAACAGGACAGCAATTATTATTAGGAGCTTATTCTGCAATGAACCGTCAAATCGGTCGTGGAAAAATCAAAATGCACAACCGTCACGAAATGCTAGATTTAGTTATCGTAAACGGAAAAGCAAGAGGAATTATCGCTCGTAATTTGGTTACTGGAGAAATTGAAAGACATTCAGCGCATGCCGTTGTTATTGCTTCTGGAGGATATGGAAACGTATTTTTCCTTTCTACAAATGCAATGGGAAGCAACGCGACTGCAGCTTGGAAAATACATAAAAAAGGAGCGTTTTTCGCAAATCCTTGTTATACGCAAATTCACCCAACTTGTATTCCGGTTTCAGGAGATCACCAGTCAAAACTGACTTTGATGTCTGAATCGTTGCGTAATGACGGTAGAATTTGGGTTCCAAAATCACTGGAAGATGCAAAAGCAATCCGTGAAGGAAAAAAGAAACCGACAGATTTATCGGAAGAAGAAAGAGATTATTACTTGGAAAGAAGATATCCATCTTTTGGTAACTTGGTGCCACGTGACGTGGCTTCTCGTGCTGCAAAAGAAAGATGTGATGCCGGATATGGCGTGAACAAAACAGGTGAAGCAGTTTACTTGGATTTCGCAGCGGCGATTCAGCGTTATGGAACAGAACAGGCTTACATTAAAGGTCTTGATGCTGACGACAAGAAATTAATCATCAAATTAGGAACTGAAGTTGTATCTAACAAATATGGTAACTTGTTCCAGATGTATGAGAAAATTGTTGACGAAAATCCATACGTTACACCAATGATGATTTATCCAGCGGTTCATTACACCATGGGTGGAACTTGGGTTGATTATAACTTGATGACTACAATTCCGGGTTGTTTCTCAATCGGAGAATCAAATTTCTCTGACCACGGAGCAAACCGATTAGGAGCTTCTGCTTTGATGCAAGGTCTGGCTGACGGATATTTCGTATTGCCTTATACTATTGGAGATTATTTGGCTCCGGATATCAAAACTGGAAAAATTTCTACGGATTTACCAGAATTCGTTGAAGCTGAAAATAACGTTAGAGAGCAATTAAACAAATTCATAAACAATAACGGAGCACATTCTGTTGACCATTTCCATAAGAAATTAGGTAAGATTATGTGGGACAAAGTTGGAATGGCGCGTAATGCTCAAGGTTTGACGGAAGCAATTGATGAAATCGCTGCTTTGCGTGAAGAATTTTACAGAGATGTAAAAGTTCCTGGAACAATCGACAGTTTCAACCAAGAGTTAGAAAAAGCAATGCGTGTTGCCGATTTCCTTGAACTAGGAGAGCTTTTCGCAAAAGATGCTTTACACAGAAGAGAATCTTGCGGTGGTCACTTCCGAGAAGAATACCAAACAGAAGAAGGAGAAGCGCTTCGTGATGACGAAAATTTCGCCTACGTTGCTGCTTGGGAATACAAAGGAAAACCTAGCGAAGCTGTATTGCACAAAGAACCTTTGGTTTACGAAAATATTAAACTGGTTCAAAGAAGTTACAAGTAGGCAAGAGCCAAAAGCCATTAGGCAAAAGTTAGCAGGAAATCGAAAAGTAAAAGCCAAAAGAATGAGTGTCCAAACGTATAAAGATTTGCTGATTTGGCAGAAAGGCATTGCAATTGTAAAAATAGTTTACAATAATTTAGAAAGTTTTCCAAAAGATGAAATTTTTGGATTACAAAATCAAATAAAAAGGGCTTCAGTATCAATTCCTTCAAATATAGCCGAAGGATGGGGCAGAGATTCAACACAAAGCTACATTCAGTTTTTAAGAATTTCAAGAGGTTCGTTGTTTGAATTAGAAACACAAATAATTATCGCAAAAGAATTAAATTTTCTGAGCGAATTAAAGTTCGATGAAATAATAGGATTAATTACTGAAGAAAGTAAAATGTTAAATGCCTTCATAAAGTCTTTAAGCAAATAATTTAGATAACACAACTAGCTTTTGCCTATTGCCTTTTGGCTAATAAACTAAAAAAAATGAAACTTACATTAAAAATATGGCGTCAAAAAAACGCTAAAGAAACTGGAAAAATCGTGGATTACCCAATCGACGGAATTGAACCAGATATGTCTTTCCTTGAAATGCTTGACGTTTTAAACGAAGGCTTGATCAACAAAGGCGAAGATCCTGTAGCTTTTGACCACGATTGTCGCGAAGGAATCTGCGGAATGTGTTCGCTTTTCATCAACGGAGAAGCTCACGGGCCAGACAGAGGCGTGACGACTTGTCAATTGCACATGAGAATGTTCAAGGACGGAGACACGATTTTTATTGAGCCTTTCCGCGCAAAAGCGTTCCCAGTAATCAGAGATTTAGTGGTAGACAGAAGTTCTTTCGACAGAATCCAGCATGCTGGTGGATTTGTTTCTGTAAATACTTCAGGAAATACAATTGATGCCAATACAATTCCAATTCCTAAGCATGATGCTGACCGCGCTTTTGACGCTGCAGCTTGTATTGGATGCGGTGCTTGCGTAGCAACTTGTAAAAACTCTTCAGCAATGTTATTCGTGGCTGCAAAAGTTTCGCAATACGCTTTATTGCCACAAGGGAAAGTAGAAGCGCACGACCGTGTATTGAATATGGTAAACCAAATGGACCACGAAGGTTTTGGTAACTGTACCAATACTGGAGCTTGCGAAGTAGAATGTCCAAAAGGAATTTCTCTTGAAAACATCGCAAGAATGAACAGAGAATATTTGGTTGCAAGTATGAAATAATAAGCAAAAGCCAAGAGAAAATAGCCGAAAGGCAAAAGTAAAACGCATCTGTTAATTCAGGTGCGTTTTTTTTTATTCATTTTTGTCATTCCGACGGAGGAGGAATCTCATCAATACTAACAAAATATATTTTTTTTAAAGTAAAATCGGTTTCAATTTTTCAAAAAATCTCCACGAAAACCTTTGCGAATCTCAGTAGAATAATTCATTATATTTGAGCAACAAAACAAACAAAATGAAATATTTCTCACTACTATTGCTTATTTCAACTTTCACTTTTGCACAAAATTACCAGCAATATGTAAATCCGATGATCGGAACCGGTGGCCACGGACATACTTTTCCTGGTGCAACAGTTCCTTTTGGGATGGTACAGCTTTCGCCTGATACCCGAATTGACGGAAGCTGGGACGGCTGTTCAGGCTATCATTATTCAGATGAAATTATCTACGGATTTTCACACACACATTTAAATGGAACTGGAGTTTCTGATTTTGGAGATATTATGCTGATGCCGACAATGGGCGAACCGAGTCTGGATAACAAAAACTATTCTTCAAAATTCTCCCATAAAAACGAAAAAGCATCTGCCGGATTTTATTCTGTAAAATTAGACGACGACAATATTGACGTGGCTTTGACAGCTTCTCCAAGAGTCGGTTTTCATGAATATACTTTCAATAAAACGGGCCAGGCTAATATTATTCTAGACCTAAATCACCGTGATCTTTTGATGATGGGGGAAGTAAGAATCATTGACAGCAAAACAATCGAAGTAATACGAAACAGTAGTGCTTGGGCGAAAGACCAGCATGTTTTTGCAAGAATTGAATTTAATCAGCCAATGGAAATTACGAAAGTGAATAACAATGCTTTCGCTCCGGCAAAAGTTACCGACAAGTTTTTTGCAGGAAGTTTATTAGCTATAAGTTTCTCCAAACAAGTTAAAAAAGGAGAAAAATTATTAGTAAAAGTTTCACTTTCGCCAACATCAGTCGAAGGCGCCAAACTAAATATGTCTGAAATTAAAGATTGGGATTTTAAGCAAGCGAAAGCCGATGCCGAAAAACTTTGGAATAAAGAACTATCTAAAATCGAAGTCACTTCTTCGGATAAAAATAAGCTGGCGATTTTCTACACGGCTTTATATCACACGATGATGCAACCGAATATCGCTCAAGATTTAGATGGAAAATACCGCGGAAGAGACAATGAAATCCATACTGCGGAAGGTTTCGACTACTACTCGGTTTTCTCGCTTTGGGATACTTTTCGAGGCGCGCATCCGCTTTATACTTTGATTGATAAAAAACGCACTGCCGATTTTATAAATACCTTTTTAAAACAATACGAACAAGGTGGAAGATTGCCGGTTTGGGAATTAGCTTCTAATGAAACCGACTGTATGATCGGCTACCATTCGGTTTCTGTAATTGCCGATGCGATGGCAAAGGGAATTCAAGGCTTTGATTATAAAAAAGCTTTTGAAGCTTCAAAACATTCGGCAATGCTCGATCATTTGGGATTGGATGCTTACAAAAAGAATGGTTTTATAAGTATCGACGACGAACATGAAAGCGTTTCAAAAACTTTAGAATATGCGTATGACGATTGGTGTATTGCACAGATGGCGATGATTTTGGACAAAAAAGAAGATTACGAATACTTTATGAAACGCTCCCAAAACTGGAAAAATGTCTTTGATTGGGAAACGAAATTCATGCGTCCGAAGAAAAATGGCGGTTGGGACAAACCTTTCGATCCAAGGGAAGTTAATAATAATTTTACAGAAGGAAACTCGTGGCAATATTCGTTTTTTGTGCCTCAAGATATTCCGGGAATGATTGAAGCTTATGGCGGCGGTGCTAAATTTGAAGCCAAATTAGATGAAATGTTCAACAGCGAAAGTAAAACTACAGGACGAGAACAGGTTGATGTGACTGGTTTAATTGGCCAATATGCGCACGGAAATGAGCCGAGTCATCACATGGCTTACTTATATAATTATGTTGGAAAACCAGAAAAAACTACGGAGAAAGTAAATTACATTTTAAATAATTTCTATAAAAATTCTCCCGACGGATTGATTGGAAATGAAGACTGCGGACAAATGAGTGCTTGGTATGTTTTAAGCTCCATGGGAATTTATGCTGTGACGCCTGGAAGTGGAGAATGGACAAAAACAACGCCTTATTTTGAAAATGTAAAAATTAATTTTGAAAATGGCGAACAATTAGACATTTCTAAAAAAGGAATGAAAGGTTATTTAAAAGAAATTTGGGCAAAAGCGAAAGAGCAAAGTTTTGAAAAAATTATTCCAATTCCTGTAATTAAAGCAGAAAGCAAATCTTTTAAAGATAAATTAAAGGTTGAAATTGTTTCAAACAATCCAAGTGATCAAATTTTTTATTATGTATTTGATAAAGAAGAGAGTTTTACAGTGATTCGTTATAAAAAATATAATAGTACGATTTCTATTGATAAAACGGTGATGATTAATTTCTACTCTGAAAATAACGATCAGAAAAGTAGCATTGTTTCATCATCTTTTATCAAAAAGCCAAATGATTATTCTATCCAAACCAAATCAAAATACAATCCACAATACCACGCAGGCGGTGAAGAAGGTTTAATCGACGGAATCTTTGGAAGCGAAAACTGGCGAAAAGGAGATTGGCAAGGTTATCAAGGACAGGATTTTGAAGCGGTAATTGATTTGCAAGAAACTAAAAAAGTCACTTCGTTATCTGCAAGATTTCTGCAAGATTCACGAGCTTGGATTCTGATGCCGACAAAAGTGGAATTTTATATTTCAGAAGATAATGTCAATTTCAAATTGGTAAAAACTATCGACAATAAACTTGATGCGCAAAACACAGACGTGCAAATTGCAAACTTTGAAACGGCGATTCCTGAAACCAAAGCAAAATTCATAAAAGTTAAAGCTTATAATTTCGGAAAACTTCCAGTTTGGCATCAAGGTGCTGGCGGTGACGCTTTTATTTTCATAGATGAAGTAACAGTGAAATAAATTAAAAGTAACACAGATTTTTATAATTTTAAAAATTTCTCAAAAATCTCTGTTCCAATAAATTTTCGAGAATGGCATTAAGTTTATCACGGAGATGCGTTTATTTTCATAGATGAAATCATAGTGAAGTAGAGTAAAAGCAACACGGATTTTTAAAATTTTAAAAAATTTCTAAAATCTGTGTTACACTAAGTTTAAAGTTTTCAGAAAAAGATCAGAGGAATTGAAATGAGATTACCGTAAAATAATTCTTAAATCTACGAAAACGATATATTTTGGATAAGTAAATTTTATATCTTTATGAGAATTCAATTCTTATAATCCGATGGAAATTTATCATATCAGCGCCGAATGTTATCCTGTTGCAAAAGTAGGCGGTTTGGCCGACGTCGTTGGAGCGCTTCCGAAATATCAGAATCTCTTGGGACACCGGGCGATGGTTGTCTTGCCGAAATATGACACTAAGTTTACCCAGGAAAATGAATTTGAAACGGTGCATTCTGGAGATCTGAAAATGGGCATCTTTGAATTCTCCTATGAAATTCAAAAAGAAAAAACAGATAAGCTTGGTTTTGAGCTTTTTTTAGTTTCGATTCCAGACCTTTTTGACCGGCCGAATATTTATTCTTATGAAGACGATACCGAGCGTTTTCTAGCGTTTCAAGTCGCTTTTTTGAATTGGCTAGTTGAGACAAAACAACAGCCGGATATTTTAAATTGCCACGATTACCATGCGGGATTGATTCCGTTTTTGGTGCAATTTGGCTATGATTACCATAGTTTAAAATCGGTTCCGACGGTTTTGACAATTCACAACGGACAATATCAAGGCTGGTTTGACTTCGATAAGATCAATTATATTCCAGAATTTGACAAGTCAAAAATTGGCTTTTTAGAATGGAACAGTGTCATTAATCCTTTGGCGACAGCCATAAAATGTGCTTGGAAGGTAACCACGGTTTCGCCAAGTTATCTCGATGAAATCAGCATTGAAATGAACGGATTAGAAAGTCTTCTCCGACATGAAAGGCCAAAATCAATCGGAATCCTAAACGGAATCGACACCGAAGTCTGGAACTCAAAAACAGACGCGATGCTTTATTCTCATTATGATTTGCAAGATTTCATAAAAGGAAAAAACGCAAATAAAGAACAGCTTTGCAAAGAATTTAATCTCGATAGTTCAAAACCGCTTTTCACTTTTATTGGAAGATTGGTCGGAGAAAAAGGTGCTGATCTACTGCCAGAAATCTGTGAAATTGCCTTAGAAAAATATCCGAAGGAAATAAATATTCTGATTTTAGGTTCAGGAAATCCAGAAGTGGAGAGCGAACTTGAAAGCTTAAAAGAAAAATATTCAGGAAATTATAATGTCTATATCGGCTACAACGAAAAACTCGCGCACAATGTTTACGCAGGCGCTGATTTCTTGCTCATGCCTTCCAGAGTCGAGCCTTGCGGACTGAATCAAATGTACGCTCTTCGTTATGGAACTACGCCAATTGTCAGAAGAACAGGCGGTTTAAAAGACACGGTCATTGATTTTGGCGACGGCGGTTTCGGAATTTGCCATGACCAAACCAGCGTTTCTGACGTGACTTATTCTATTTCAAGAGCAGTAGAATTATATAAAAATCAAGAAAAATTTGACCAAATAAGAACTACTTCCATGCAAATTGACCATTCTTGGGACAAAGCTGCGGGAGAATATATTAACGTTTATCAATCATTACAAAACCAATAAAAACCACGAAATGAACAAAAATACACTAGCCATCATTTTGGGTGGCGGACAAGGTTCCCGTTTAGCGCCATTGACTGAAAACCGTTCAAAGCCTGCCGTTCCCATTGCCGGAAAATACCGTTTGGTAGATATTCCGATTTCAAATTGCATCAATTCTGATATAAAAAGGATGTTCGTCTTGACGCAGTTCAATTCTGCTTCTTTAAATCAGCATATAAAAAATACGTACCAATTCAGCCATTTCAGCAATGCTTTCGTAGATATTTTGGCCGCTGAGCAGACGCCAGATAATCCGACTTGGTTTCAAGGAACAGCCGATGCGGTGCGCCAGTGTATGCAATATTTCATGAACCACAATTTTGATTATGCGTTGATTCTTTCCGGCGATCAATTGTACCAGATGGATTTTAACGAAATGATTGAAGCGCATGAGAAAGCGGGAGCTTCATTGACAATTGCAACTTTGCCGGTAAATGCTAAAGATGCACCAGAATTTGGGATTTTAAAAACAGATGACAATAGTTTTATAACTTCTTTTATAGAAAAGCCAAAAGTAGATTTGTTGCCAGAATGGACTTCAGAAGTTAGTGAAGAAATGAACGAAGAAGGCCGTCATTATTTGGCTTCCATGGGTATTTATATCTTCAACAGAGATTTGCTGATTCGATTGATGGCAGATCCAAATACAAAGGATTTTGGAAAAGAAATTATTCCAGAAGCGATTGAAAAAGAAAAAGTCTTGAGCTATCAATATGAAGGATATTGGACAGATATTGGTAATATCGATTCGTTTTTCGAAGCTAATTTAGGCCTGACAGATGATATTCCGAAGTTTAATCTTTTTCATAATTCGAGCAAGATTTATACGAGAGCCAGAACCTTGCCACCATCAAAAATTACGGATGGAACTTCTCTGGACAAATCAGTCGTTTCAGAAGGCTGTATTATCAACGGAGCCAAAATCGAACATTCGGTAATCGGAATCAGAAGCAGAATCGGCAAAGGTTCGACGATTTCAAATACCTACTTGATGGGAAATGACTATTATCAAAATTTAGACGAAATCAGTCATAACATCGAGCATAACATTACGAATCTCGGCATCGGGGAAAACTGTTTTATAGACAATACAATTATAGATAAAAACTGTAAAATCGGTCACAATGTTACTTTGAAAGGAGGCAAGCATTTGGAAGACGCCAACACAAAACTGTTCACGATTAAAGACGGAATCATCATTGTTAAAAAAGGATCTATTCTTCCGGATGGATTTGTAATTGAATAAAAACGTATGAAAATTGCCTTGATTCAAGCGCCACTTATTTGGGAAAATCGGGAAGAGAATCGGAACTATTTCAAAGACAAAATCAATTCGATTCAAGAAGAAATTGACTTGGTTGTCTTGCCAGAAATGTTCTTGACAGGTTTCACGATGCATCCAGAAAATGTTGCAGAAATAATGGACGGCGAAACCATTTTGATGCTAAAATCATTGGCAAAATCAAAAAATACCGCAATAGCCGGAAGCTTGATCATCCGTGAGAACGGAAAATTTTACAATCGTTTAGTTTTTATTTTTCCTTCGGGAGAAATTCGCAACTATGATAAAAGACATCTGTTTTCTTTAGCTGGAGAAGAAAAAATCTATACTTCAGGAAATGAAAAATTAATAGTAGAATATAAAGGCTGGAAAATCTGCCCGCTCATTTGTTATGACTTGCGGTTTCCAGTCTTTTCTAGAAATGTGGAAGATTATGACCTCTTAATTTACGTTGCAAACTGGCCAACACAGCGCATTCAGGCTTGGGATATTTTGCTAAAAGCGCGTGCAGTTGAAAACATGTGTTACACTGTCGGAGTCAATAGAATTGGGGAAGATGGCAACAACCATCCTTATTCTGGACATTCACAGGTTGTAGATTTTCTAGGAAATTATATCATAGAACCACAAACTTCAGAAGAAATATTCATAGTTGATTTAGATAAGAATCAAATGCTCGAAACTAGGCAAAAATTAGGATTTTTAAATGATAAAGATGATTTTTCGTTACTCTAAAGCTTTGAGATCAATGGTTTCATCAACATCCCAATTAGAGCCGGCATGAATTAGCGTTGGGTAATAAAGTACTTGTTCCGCTTGACGTTTTTCTAGATAATCTCCTGGATCCCATGTCTTATTTTTGTTTTCATCATAAATTATGCGAAGCGTAAAGTCGTTTGGCAACAAGCCTATGAAGTCGATAACCGGATTTCCGTCAGAATAATCAGAGGCCAGAACGTCGCCCTTGTCATTCGTCAATTCCACAATAACGGGAAACTGTTTTACATTTTTCAGCGTGAGTTTTACATTTGCATATTCCGAGGAATTTTGCGTAGTTAAGCGATATTGCAACGAATCATTCGTCTGTTCAAAAAGGTCAACAAGCGCGCCAGGAAAAGCTTCGAAGGTGTATTTTTCTAAAGGTTCTTTTGTGAAATCAATTTTTACTTCTTGATTAAATTCGTCATAAATAGTTTTAAAAGGTACAGTAACAGAGTCTTTATTGATCAATTTCATTTTTGAATTGTCAATGGTAACCAAAGGTGTTGTCGCTTTTAAGGTCAAAAAGTCCCTTGGATTAAGTGTTCCAGAAGGTGTCGAACTGATATTTAATGAGTCTTTTTTCTGGGTTTTATAGCGAATTGTGAAATCTTTCTCAAACTTATTTTTACGTAACATTACGTTCAAAGAATCAGTTTTAATCGGCTTGAACCAAACTTGAAGCGAATCTTTTTCTGGAAACTTAGTCACTTTTGTATCTAAAACAGCACTGCCATTTTTTAACGTAACAGCCACATTTTTATAATCGCCTTCATACGGAACAACAATTCTATTTCCTGAAGCTTGATAAGGTTTTGTCGCTTTGAAAGGCAATACTTCCTTGAAAAGCTCCATTTCATAAATCGTGTCGTTCGGGATTTTTATATATTCTTTGTGGAACGCAATTTTTTCACTCTTCGAATTAAAGCGATTATTGTTATTCAAGTCTTTCATCGCCACTAAAAGATAAGTTCCTTCCTTCAAATTTTCTAGGTTAAAGGTCTTCAAGCTGTCCAAAGTGTTGGTAATGTATCTCGGATTTTCATTGAAAACAATCGAATCGTTGAACTTGTCGTTTATTTCATAAAGCATTACCGAAACAAAATTATCAACGTCTTTTTTATAAGAATCTTTTATGATTCCCTGAAGCGAAAGCGAATCGATGTAAGTTCCGGTTGAAAAAACATACTTAAATTGCTGGTAAGGATTTCCTTCATTATTGTCTTGAATACTGCTTCCGAAGTTGAAACTGTAAGTCGTATTTGGCTGTAAAGTGTCTTTAATTCTGATGTTTATAAATTTGCTCGCATTAGTGGGAGTAACCACTGGCGGATATTTCATCGGAGGCGAAACGATCAATTGTTTGTTAACGTCCTTAATTTTTATATACTCGTCAAACGTAATCCTGATTTCTTTTGCATTGAAATTCGTGCTGAAGTTTTCAGGCGAACTTGAACGCAGCACAGGCGGAATGGTGTCTTTCAAACCTCCCGTAATGCTTCCTCTTTTGGCACATCCGACCATTATTACGGCCAAAATCAAAAATAAATATCTAAAGCGGATCTTAAGCATCTAAAAAATAATTTAAGCACAAAATAACAATTATATTCACTGGAAATGAAATCTTTTAAGAAAATATATTTTATCAGGAAATTTGCTTAAAGAAATCCTTAAAAACCCATATTGTGCGTGTCGGCAATTGAAATAATGCTCAATTTTGAACCTGGAATTTTTTGCAAAGCTCGCGCGCAGGCTTCCAAAGTAGAACCGGTCGTAATCACGTCATCAATCAATAGAAAATGTTTTCCATGGTTTTTTTCTGTAAAATTCACTCCAAAAATAGCTGTATTTACGTCAGTTCTTCCTAAAAAATTCTTTTGAGTTTGTGTTTTTGAATAAATATTTCGGACCAAAATCGTGTCGTCATAAGCAATTTTCAGGCTATCAGAAAGTGCCTTACCGAAAGTTTCCACTTGATTATAACCGCGTTCCCTGAGCCGTTTCTTATGCAAAGGAACTGGAATTATTGCGTCAAAAGTAGTAACAATTGGCAGCGTTTTCAAGTCTTCAGCATACCAATTCCCTAAGAATGTTCCGATTTCTTGATGTTTGTAATACTTCAAATTGTGGATCAATTCGTGGACAATTCCTCTTTTGTGGTAATAAACCATTGCGGCGCCAAACTGCAATTCAATTCGCCCATAGAATTTTTTCATAAGCTCGTTTTCTGGCTCCAAATGATAATTAGTCAGCGGCAATTCATGGCGGCATTTTGTGCAAAGCACCTCTTCATTTGATTCTAGAAATGACTCGCATCCAAGGCATACCTTGGGAAAGAGAAGGTTTTTTAGGCTTGTAAACATTGTTGGGCTTTTATTAAATGGTAAATAAATTCGGATATTACCTTCCGCCGGTAATTATTTCATAAAAAGGGCGCGTGAATTTCTTAAGTAAATATCCTATGAAAATACTGATAAGGATTACGATTATGGGAGCGATTAAATAAATTGAAAAAGAAATCAATTCTGAATTTCCGAACTTGAAAAGTATCTTTTTGACAAAAGTGATTAAAGGAAGGTGAAAGACAAAAATGAAAAATGAAAAAGAATAGATTTCAGAAACTTGGTCACTCTCAACATTTTTCTTTTTCAGGAAATCATATAAAATCCAAATTGCTATGATTCCGACTAGAATTCCAGTTTTGTGAAGAATATTTCTGACTTCCGCATTTTCGAAAATCATATAATACAATATCGAATTTACAAGTGCAATTGCAAGCCACAAAAAAATAAACACAGTATGTTTTGGACTGAAATTTAGTTCCAATATTTTGTTTTTAACCAAACTTATCGTAGCTCCAGCTGTAAAAAACAATAAAGCTTCATTAACAATAAAGTAATAATTTACATTCAAATACCATCCAAATAAAAGAAGCAAAAAAGGAAAGTATTTGAAATATTTAATCAATAAATAAAGCAAAGGCGAAATTAAAACAAGAATAATCAAGTCGCGCAGAAACCACAATTGAAACGGAATCGGATTGATAAATAGCGTATTCAAAAATTCTAATATTGTAAAATTTCTAACTGGCTTTCCTGCAAAAAAGGCTTGCGTTTGCGGAAAAGCTTGAAAGCAAAAATAAATCAATATCCAGATGGAAGACCAAAATAGGTAAGGAACAAGAAGTGATTTTGCCCTCTTCTTAAATTTTGCAAGAAATTCTTCTTTCGTGCCTTTTAAGTTGAAAAAGAATAAAAATCCTGAAATCAAAAAAAATAACGGAACTGCAATTCGAGTAATTTCTTCGCTTAAAAAATGCTGTAGAAAAGAATTATATCCTCTCGTGGCCAATTTTTCAGAAAAAGAATTTGTGGAAGAAATACTGTAAGAATGGAGAAAAACCACCATTATAATCAATACAAAAGAAAGAATTTTTAATTTTAGAGTGTTGTGTTTATTCATCGTTATGGCTTACATCAAAATAAATTAGTAGTCAAATATAGCTTTTTAGAGATTATTCGCTAAAATTTCGCAGAATAAAATGAATTATTCTTACTTTTCTGTGTCTAATTAATTCAGTAAATTAAAATATAGCATATCGGTTTGCCAAACAATTACAAATCAAACCTCTCTGAAATTTTATTCGAAAATACAATCTCTTTTTATATTTTTGCATCATTATGGCAAAACAAGAAGATTTATTCAAGAATGTAGTTTCGCATGCAAAAGAGTACGGATTTATTTTTCCGTCAAGCGAAATTTACGATGGTTTGAGCGCAGTGTATGACTATGCGCAAAACGGTGCGGAATTAAAGAAAAACATCCGTGAATATTGGTGGAAATCCATGGTTCAGATGAACGAAAATATTGTCGGCATTGATGCGGCAATCTTGATGCATCCAACCACTTGGAAGGCTTCCGGTCACGTTGATGCTTTTAACGACCCGTTAATTGACAACAAAGATTCAAAGAAAAGATACCGTGCAGACGTTTTAATTGAGGATTATGCCGAAAAATTAAACCAAAAAGCACAAAAAGAAATCGAAAAAGCAAAAGCCCGTTTCGGCGAAGCTTTCAACGAGCAAGAATTTGTAACGACCAACGCAAGAGTTGTTGAATACAAAGCAAAACAACGTGAAATTCTGGAAAGAATGGCACGTTCTCTTGAAAAAGAAGATTTGGCTGACGTAAAAGCTTTGATCGAAGAACTGGAAATTGCAGATCCGGAAACGGGTTCAAGAAACTGGACAGACGTGAAGCAATTCAACTTAATGTTCGGAACAAAATTAGGAGCTTCAGCTGAAAACGCAATGGATTTGTACTTGCGTCCCGAAACGGCTCAGGGAATTTTCGTGAATTTCTTAAACGTACAAAAATCAGGGCGGCTAAAAATTCCTTTCGGAATTGCACAAACCGGAAAAGCCTTCAGAAATGAAATCGTGGCAAGACAATTTATTTTCCGTATGCGCGAATTCGAACAAATGGAAATGCAATTTTTCGTGAAGCCAGGCGAAGAAATGAAATGGTATGAATACTGGAAAACAACTCGCTTGAACTGGCATTTGTCTTTAGGTTTGGGCGAAAAAAATTATCGTTTCCACGATCATGAAAAGTTGGCGCACTATGCAAATGCTGCGGCTGACATTGAATTTAATTTCCCATTCGGATTTAAAGAATTGGAAGGAATTCACTCTAGAACTGATTTTGACTTGAAAGCGCACGAAGAATTTTCAGGTAGAAAATTGCAATATTTTGATACAGATGAAAACAAAAATTATACGCCTTACGTAGTAGAAACTTCGGTTGGTTTAGACAGAATGTTCTTGGCCGTTTTTGCAACTTCTTTGAAAGAAGAAACTTTAGAAGACGGTTCGACAAGAACAGTTTTGCAATTGCCAAGCGTTTTAGCGCCAACAAAAGCAGCGATTTTGCCATTGGTTAAAAAAGACGGTTTGCCAGATGTTGCCAAAGAAATCATTGAAGATTTGAAATGGGAATTCAACGTTTCTTATGACGAAAAAGATGCTGTCGGAAGACGTTACAGAAGACAAGATGCTTTGGGAACTCCTTTCTGCATCACGGTGGATCACCAAACTTTAGAAGATCAAACGGTGACAATCCGCCACAGAGATTCTATGAAACAAGACCGCGTGAAAATTTCAGAATTGAAAGACATTATCAACAGAGAAGTTTCGATGAAACATTGGCTGATGAAAATGTAATTTATATAGATTCAAATAAAAAAGGCTTTCCATTATGGAGAGCCTTTTTTTATATAATTTATTCTTCCAAAGCATTCCAGCCTCGAGCTTTCAACGGAATCTTCGTGTTTGCACGCGTAATCAAATGAATTCCTTCGCTTTCCTGAGTCATGTGGCCGATAATAGTGAAATTCGGATTTCCTTTTATCTTGTCAAAATCTTCCATCGGAATGGTGAACAACAGTTCATAATCTTCGCCTCCGTTAATCGCAACCGTCGTGCTGTCAATATTAAATTCCTCGCAAACCGAAATCAACTGCGGGTCAAGCGGCAATTTGTCTTCGTATAAATTACAGCCGACGCCAGATTGCGTGCACAAATGAATAATTTCTGAAGATAATCCGTCAGAAATATCAATCATCGAAGTCGGTTTTATATCCAAAGCAAAAAGCAAAGTTCGTACGTCTTTTCGAGCTTCTGGTTTTAATTGTCTTTCAATAATATATGTATAAGCGTCTAAATCAGGCTGATTATTTGGATTTACCTGAAAGACTTGTTTTTCTCTTTCCAAAACTTGCAATCCCATGTAAGCCGCGCCGATATCTCCGGTTACGACAAGCAAATCGTTTGATTTTGCTCCGTTTCTATAAACCAATTCGCTTTCGTCAGCTTCGCCGATTGCCGTGATGCTGATGATCAATCCTTTTTGAGAAGATGTTGTGTCACCGCCAATTACATCGACGTTGTATTCTTTTGCAGCGAGCGTGATTCCGTCAAAAAGTTCTTCCAAAGCTTCCAGTGGAAAACGGTTTGAAACGGCAACAGAAACCGTGATTTGAGTCGGCTTCGCATTCATTGCAAAAATATCGGAAACATTCACAACTACAGCTTTGTAACCCAAATGACGCAAAGGCATGTAGGCCAAGTCAAAATGAACGCCTTCGATCAACAAATCTGTTGAAATAACAGCTTTTTTATCTTTAAAATCTAAAACTGCGCCGTCATCCCCAATTCCTTTCAAGGTTGAAGGATTGTTGATTTCGAAGTTTTTGGTAAGGTGTTTTATCAATCCGAATTCGCCCAAATTTGATAAACTTGTTCGTTGCGGCGTTTTATCTTCTATCATTTTCTTTTGTTTGTAAGCTGCAAAGGTACAAAGTTTAAAACAAGGCATTTTAGAAAATCAAAGATGTTTTAACGCAAAGTAAAAAAGAAATCGCAAAGTTACGCAAAGAACATTAAAGTAAAAATCTTTCAAGTCTTTGTGAAACCTTCCTCCCTTTGCGTTTAAAATTTAGGTGTAAAATTTTGCTTTAAAGCTTCCTTTGTAAAATATGTTAAAAAAACTGTAACATTTTTCTGTATCT
Organism: Flavobacteriaceae bacterium PS02334; assembly: GCA_029959295.1. Lineage (GTDB taxonomy): Bacteria > Bacteroidota > Bacteroidia > Flavobacteriales > Flavobacteriaceae > Flavobacterium. The sequence continues at coordinate 175,176 of JASCOH010000008.1, forward strand.
TCCGTCTACTTACATATAATCAACCATAACATTCATAATTATGAAGCTTAAAATAAATAACTTAAGTAAAACTTACAAGAATGGCGTAAAAGCGCTTGATAATTTAAATTTAGAAATTGGTTCAGGAATGTTCGGACTTTTAGGCCCAAACGGTGCTGGAAAATCTTCTTTGATGAGAACCATCGCCACTTTGCAGAAACCAGATTCTGGAACTATTGAATTTGACGGAATCAATGTTTTGGAAGATAATATTTCGCTTCGAAAAGTTTTAGGTTATTTACCGCAAGAATTTGGAGTTTATCCAAATATGTCAGCCGAAAATCTATTGGATTATTTTGCAAGATTAAAAGGAATTTCTTCAAGTTCAGAGCGAAAAAATATCGTAAAAAAAGTGTTGGAAGTAACCAATTTATACGACCAAAGAAATAAATATGTAAGCGGTTATTCAGGCGGCATGAAACAGCGTTTCGGAATTGCGCAATTGCTTTTGAACAATCCAAAATTAATCATCGTTGACGAACCGACTGCAGGTTTGGATCCCGCAGAACGCCACCGTTTCTTGAATGTTTTGAGAGAGATTGGTACAAATCACACCGTTATTTTTTCTACGCATATTGTGGATGACGTGAAAGAATTGTGTCATGAAATGGCCATTTTAAACGGTGGAAAAATTTTGGCGCAAGGAACTCCTGAGCAAGCAGAAGAAAGATTGAAAGGCCAAATTTGGACAAAGATTATTACTCGCGAGGAATTAGAAGCTTATGAAAAAGAGTTCAACGTAATTTCTTCAAAATACAACCAAGACAATACTTTAAATATAAAAGTCCACAGCATTGAAAAGCCAAACGAAACCTTTATCAATGCGACGCCACAGTTGGAAGATGTATATTTTGTAGCACTTAAATCTGATCAATAATATGTTTTCAACGATATTTAATTTCGAATTAAAACGATGGTTCAAGAACTGGACGTTTTATATTTTTCTGATACTTTTCTTCGGAATGTCGCTGCTTTTTGCGGCAGTGAGTTTTGGGGCTTTTGACAGCGTGACTGCAGTTAGAAACACGAATGCTTATGCAAATTCGCCAATGGCGCTGAATAATTTTATAAACGGAATGAATATTCTGATTTATTTCTTATTGCCCATTATTGTTGGAACTTCTGTTTACAGAGACTTCCGTTTTAACATGCACACGATCTTATTTTCTTATCCTTTTTCCAAGCTGGATTACATCGGGGGAAAATTCTTGAGTTCGCTTTTTGTAGTAATTCTGATCACGCTTTCTATTGTTTTGGGCATCGAGATGGCAAAACTGATTCCGTGGGTAAATCACGATCTGCTCTTGCCTTTTAATGGAATCGCCTACTTGCAGATTTATTTGATTTACATAATTCCGAATCTTTTCTTTTTTGGAGTCTTGATTTTTGCCGTAGTAACAATTTCCAGAAATATTTCAGTCGGATTTATTGCCGTAATCGTTTTGTTGCTGGGCCAAGTCTTGCTTGAAAACTTTACGCGAGATACTGACAATCGTTATATTGTAGCGCTTTGGGAACCTTTTGGAAGCGAAGCAGCAGTTTATTACACGCGTTATTGGACGGTTTCTGAACAGAATGAAAACCTGCTTCCTTTTGAAGGCGTGATTATTTATAATCGCTTGATTTGGCTCGGAATTTCGACACTGATCTTAGGATTATTATATTACTTTTTCTCTTTCAGCCAAACGGCGCTTACGATTGGAAAAAGCAAAAAGAACGATCGCGTCACCAAAAATAACTTTGGCGGAATCACGAGAATTGAGCTTCCGGTTGTGAAATTTGACTATTCCTTTTTGCAAAATCTGAAAACCTCTTGGAGTCTTTCTCGTTTCGATTTTAGATTTATTGTCAAAAACTGGGCGTTTATAGTAATTTCTATTGTCGGATTGCTCGTTTTGCTATTAATGGCTACGGTTTCGGGCCAATTGTATGGCACAGAAACATTTCCTGTGACTTGGAAAATGCTTTTGATTCCGGGCACTTTCTTCAGTTTGTTCATCAACGTTCTTACGTTTTTATTTGCAGGAATGCTGATCCATCGAGGAGACACGGCAAGAATGGGGAATCTGATTGATGTGACACCGATTCCAAACTGGACACTTTTGCTGTCAAAATTCTTTGCATTGATTAAAATGCAGATCGTTTTGTTGCTTTTGATAGTTATTTCTGGCGTGCTGATTCAGTCTTTCAGCGGTTATTACAATTTTGAAATCGGACATTATCTGTTTGAATTGTACGGAATTAAGCTGATTAACTTTGTAATTTGGGCTTTCTTCGCCATTTTAATTCAAACACTTTTCAAAAATTATCTGCTCGGATTTTTCGTGCTTTTGCTTCTGTCAATCGCATTGCAATTTCTTCCGATGGTTGGTGTGGAACAATCAATTTTTATATACAATTCTGACTTAGGATACCAATATTCTGATATGAACGGCTATGGAAATGGCTTGAAACTTTATTATTTGTATAAAACGTATTGGGCATTATTAGGAATCGTATTTTTCTGCATTGCTTTGTTATTCTGGAAAAGAGGAATTCCGATGTCTGCAAAAGAGAAATTCGGAATTGCAAAAAGACGCTTGAAAACACAATTGGCACTTCCGATGTTGCTTGCCTTTGTTGGCTTTTTTGCTATCGGATTTAAAATCTACTATGAAAACAACATCGCCAATCCGAATTATTCTCAAAAAGAAACGGAAAAGCAAAGTGTCGATTGGGAAAAGAAATATAAGAAATTCGAGCATTATGCACAACCTAGAATTACGGATATCAATGTCAATTTAGATTTATATCCACAAACTAGAGATTTCAAGGCAAACGGTTTTTATTACCTTAAAAATAAATCTAAAGAAAGTATCGATTCTTTATTTGTAAATTATAATGACTATGAAAATGCTTTCACTTTCAACAAAGAAGCAATTTTGGTTTCAAAGGATACGCTTTTCAATTTCAATATTTATAGGCTGAAAACACCTTTAGTTCCTGGAGATTCGATCAAATTGAGTTTTGAAGTTCACAATAAGCCGAACACTTTGGTGAGAGATAATTCTCCGGTTTTGGCCAACGGAACTTTCGTGAACAATTTCCAGCTATTTCCTTCTATTGGATATTCTGCTGACGGCGAATTGTTTGACAACGATACCAGAAAAAGATATGGCTTGAAACCAAAAGACAGAATGGCAAAAGCGACAGATTCTATTGCAAGAAAGAATACTTACATTTCAAGCGATTCTGACTGGGTGAATTTTGAAACGACTGTCAGTACTTCTGGCGACCAAATTGCAATCGCTCCGGGTTATTTGAGCAAGGAATGGAAAGCTGACGGAAGAAATTATTTCCACTATAAAATGGATCAGAAAATGCTTAATTTCTATGCTTACAATTCGGCAAGATATCAAGTAAAAAAAGACAAATGGAAAGACGTCAATATAGAAGTTTATTACCAAAAAGGACATGAATATAATGTAGGCAGAATGATCAGCGGTGTGAAAAAATCGCTAGATTATTATACAGAAAACTTTAGTCCTTATCAGCACAGACAAGCGAGAATCATTGAGTTCCCAAGAACTGAAGGAACGTTTGCGCAGTCTTTTGCCAACACGATTCCGTTTTCTGAAGCCATTGGTTTTATTGCCGATGTTGATGATGAAAATGACGAAGCTGTTGATTATCCGTTTTCGGTGACTTCGCATGAAATGGCACATCAATGGTGGGCGCACCAAGTAATTGGAGCGAATGTTCAAGGCGCAACTTTGATGTCTGAAGGTCTTTCTGAATACAGTTCTTTGAAAGTTTTAGAAAAGCAATATGGAAAATCACAGATGCGTAAATTCCTGAAAGATGCCTTGGATGGTTATTTAACAGGAAGGACAATGGAAAGCCAAAAAGAACAGCCGTTGATGTTCAATGAAAATCAGCAATACATTCATTACAACAAAGGTTCGCTCGTTCTTTATGCTTTAAGCGATTATATCGGAGAGAAAAACATGAATAATGCGCTGAAAGAATACATAAAAAATGTAGCTTATCAGGAAGCGCCTTACACTAATTCAATTGAATTTGTATCGTATTTAGACAAAGCGACACCAGATTCTTTGAAGTATGTAATTGATGATATGTTCCGAAATATTACGCTTTATGACAACAGAATTAAGAATTTTACATCTAAAAAATTGCCTAGCGGGAAATATGAAGTAACGATTGACGCAAGCGTAAGCAAATATAGATCTGGGCTAAAAGGGAAGCGCGAGTTCAAAGATAAATTGGGCAAGACGCTTACTTTTAAAGGTAAAGACGATAAATATGCTGTCAATTCTTATCCGTTAAATGACTATGTTGAGGTTGGAATCTTCGGAGAAAAAACTGTGAAAGGAAAAACTAAAGAGAAAGAATTGTATTTGAAAAAGCATAAGATTACCAAAATCGATAACAAATTCGTCATTATTGTAGATGAAAAACCTATCGAAGCTGGAATCGATCCGTATAACAAATTGATTGACACCGATTCAAATGACAATCGAAGAAAGCTTTAAAGAGGCTTAAATTATTACTTAAAAAACCTGCGATTCATGTCGCAGGTTTTTTTATGGAAAAAGTAAAAATTCTAAAATACTACTGACAAACTGTTGTCACCAACCGTTTTTAAATTTGTCGTATAAACAATTAAAAGATAAAAATATGTTCGCAACAGCCCAAGTAATCAGTCAAGAAGATTTATTAAAACACTGGCAAGGCCATAGAAATCTGACTCGCCGAGTAATCGAGTTATTTCCAGAAAAAGACTTTTTTGAGTTTTCAATCGGAGGGATGAGAACCTTTGCACAATTAACTTCAGAACTATTGGCAATCGGAGCTCCAGGCTTAAAAGGAATCGTAACCCGCCAAGTAGAACCTTTCTACGAAGAAGCAGAAAAGTTCACGACAAAAGCAGAATTTCTTAAAAAATGGGATGATTCAACTGCAGCAATCAACGATTTGTGGGAGCAATTAAGCATGGAAGATTTTAATGATACCTTCAATCTTTTCGGCCAATATGAATTTCCGATAATCCAGAATATTCTATATTTTATTGACAATGAAATTCATCACCGCGGTCAAGGTTATGTGTATTTAAGAGCTTTGGGAATTCAGCCTCCATTTTTTTGGGAGAGATAACCACCACAGATTCGCAGATTTAAAACCAACATTAAGTCATAGATTTTAAAATAATTTAAGCCGTAGATTTTCAGATAAATTTAAATCTGCGAATCTGCGGTTACTTTTTCAATCGGAGCAAAGATTTTTCAACTAATTCCAATACTCTTTCTTTTAAACTTTCAGGTTCTAAAATCGTAGCATAATCACCAAACATCAGAAACCATCTCGGGAAATATTCTTCCACATTTGGACTCATAAAAGTCATTTCAATATTATCGCCGACAGATTTCTGAGAAACAAAACCATGGTGTTTCTTTTCATAATCCAAATGTTTTGCCACTTTTTTGTCAATCAAAATCCTGACTTTTGTTGTCGGATATTTGTTCTTGTCTTTTTCCAAATACGTTTCCAGAGGTTCGTGTTCTAATGAAAATTCCTTTTCAGTAGCTTTTATATCGTGAATTCTATCCGTTCTAAATTGCCTGTAATCTTTTCGCAAATGGCAATATCCCAACGTGTACCAATTGTCGTTATCATGAAAAATTCCGACAGGTTCTATGGTTCTTTCAGTCGCTTCTTCCGCTTCTGCAGTTTGGTAAAATAAGATGATTTGCGTTTTTTCGGCAATACTTTTAAAAAGACAAGCTAAGGTATTTGGAGATTTTTCGTTAAATAAATTTCCTGTCGGTTGCATCAAAATGTTAGATTCGATGTTGGAAACCCAATCTTTATCAGAAGTTTGCAAAACCGCTTTCAATTTAAATGCCGCTGAAGCGTAATGGCTTCCTAATTCCTTGTCGGTAAATTTCTGCATCAGTTTTTCCGCAGCAATAAAACTACTGGCTTCCTCACGCGTGAACATCACCGGAGGCAAACGATAGCCTTCCATCAAAGAATACCCAATTCCGGCTTCACTATAAATCGGAACCCCAGAAGCTTCCAAAGTCCTAATGTCACGATAAATTGTGCGCAAGCTGACCTCGAATCTTTCGGCTAATTCATGTGCTTTTACAATTTTTTTGGATTGTAATTGAATTAAGATAGCGACAATTCTGTCAAAGCGTTTTGGAGTTTCGTCCATTTTTGGAAGATGAAGTTGCAGGAACTTATTTGGTTTTGCCTATTTTTTTAGGATTTTGTCTTGAATCAAAAACGTTTGCAATTTTTATTAAAGATTGTTTTTGATCAACGGAGTAAATGATTTTGTAATTATCACAAATTAAAGTGCGATAATCTTCAGTTCTGTCTTTTAAAAGTTCTTCTTTTTGGCAGATTTCTGGGTCAAAAAGAAGTTTGTTAGGCTCATTGATTATCTTTTCAATAATTGTTTTTGCAATTTTATAATTTGCATTTTCAAGATAGTATTCAAAAATTTTATCGAGTTGGCTTTCTGCATAATCAGACCAGATGATTTTTAATTTCATCTGCTGTATTTAGATAAAAGTTGAGTGCTGGTTTTAAATTTATTATTTTTAAAATCATCTTCAGATCTGTCAATTGCTCCATTAAATTCTTCAATTGACATTGGCTTAAAGTGCTCTTCTTCAGCTGTTTTTATTTTTTTCTTTAATAAATTTTCAAGCTGAGAAATAACATCTTCACTCTGAAGTTTCAGGAATTCTTGAATAAATTCTATTTTTCTAGTCTGTAAATCCATCTACTAAGAGTTTAAATTCAAAATTACAAAATAAATTTTAAAAGCATCCGCAGATAACATTTTTTTACAAAATCAAAAAACCCGACAACTTTCGCCATCGGGTTTGTCTCAATTCTCAATACTAATTAATCATTTAATTTTAAAACAGCCATAAACGCTTCCTGTGGAATTTCAACATTTCCAACCTGTCTCATGCGTTTTTTACCTTTTTTCTGTTTCTCCAAAAGCTTACGTTTACGAGAAATATCTCCTCCATAACATTTTGCAGTAACGTCTTTTCTCAACGCTTTAATCGTTTCACGAGCAATAATTTTGGCTCCAATTGCTGCCTGAATCGGAATATCAAATTGCTGTCTCGGAATCAATTCGCGTAATTTTTCGGTCATTTTCTTTCCGATATTATACGCATTGTCTTCGTGAATCAAAGCAGAAAGCGCATCAACTCCTTGAGCATTTAAAAGGATATCTAATTTTACCAATTTCGAAGTTCGCATTCCTATCGGAGAATAATCGAACGACGCATAACCTTTTGAAACGGTTTTTAATCTATCGTAAAAGTCAAATACAATTTCCGCCAGAGGCATGTCAAAAGTCAATTCAACTCGGTCAGTTGTCAAATAAGTCTGGTTTGTGATTACGCCACGTTTTTCAATACAAAGCGACATTACATTTCCAACGAAGTCTGATTTTGTAATGATTGTAGCTTTGATATAAGGCTCTTCAACGCGGTCCAAACGAGATGGTTCTGGCAAGTCAGAAGGATTGTTTACAATAAAAGCATCTTCTGGATCTTTTTTGGTGTAAGCCAAATAAGAAACGTTGGGAACCGTAGTAATTACAGTCATGTCAAACTCTCTTTCCAGTCTTTCTTGGATGATTTCCATGTGCAACATTCCCAAGAAACCGCAACGGAAACCAAAGCCCAAGGCAGCAGAACTTTCTGGTGTAAATACAAGTGAAGCGTCGTTCAGTTGCAATTTTTCCATCGAAGCTCTTAAATCTTCATAATCTTCGGTGTCAACAGGATAAATTCCGGCGAAAACCATTGGTTTTACATCCTCAAAACCTGTAATCATATTGGTTGTTGGCACTTTTGCATCGGTCAAAGTATCACCAACTTTTACTTCTTTTGCTTCTTTAATTCCAGAAATCAAATAACCAACATCTCCAGCAGAAATCATCTGTTTCGGAACTTGGTTTAATTTCAAAGTACCAATTTCATCCGCAAAATATTCATTTCCGGTAGCCATAAATTTAATTTTCTGGCCTTTTTTAATCTGTCCGTTGATCACTCTAAAAATTACCTCAATTCCTCTAAACGGATTGTAAACCGAGTCAAAGATCAAAGCTTGAAGCGGTTCATTCGGATCACCTTTTGGAGGCGGAATTTTTTCAATAACGGCTGCCAAAATATTTTCAACGCCAAAACCAGTTTTACCCGAAGCGTGAATAATATCTTCTAATTTGCAACCTAATAAATCAATAATGTCGTCGCTAACTTCTTCAGGATTAGCACTTGGCAAATCTACTTTGTTTAAAACTGGAATAATTTCCAAGTCGTTTTCTAAAGCCAAATACAAGTTAGAAATTGTTTGTGCCTGAATACTTTGTGCCGCATCAACAATCAAAAGCGCGCCTTCGCAAGCTGCAATCGAACGAGAAACTTCATAAGAAAAATCCACGTGTCCCGGAGTGTCAATCAAATTCAAGATGTAATCTTCACCTTTATATTTGTATTCCATTTGAATGGCGTGGCTCTTGATCGTGATACCGCGTTCTCTTTCAAGATCCATGTTGTCAAGCAATTGGGCTTTTTCTTCACGAGCCGTCACGGTTTGCGTAGCGCCAAGCAAACGGTCAGCCAATGTGCTTTTTCCGTGGTCAATATGTGCAATAATGCAAAAATTTCTAATATGTTTCATGTACAGTTTTGTGTCAAATTTTACGCGTTCACAAAGAAACTTTCGATTATTTCTCCGCTTTCCTCATTATCTCCTTAAAGGTAAGGATTTAATCCGCAAATATAGTTTTTTAGTTGGTAAGTTGAAAGAGGAATTTTTGATAGAATTAGTAATGAAATTTGACCGCAGATCCACAGATTTTTTTCAATATTATTAGTGGTTGAAATTGTAAAATTTGTGAATCTCTATTGTAAAATTTCGTAGTAATTTATGTTAAAATCAAACTAATGAATTTTCCATCCGAATAAATTTTAGCTACATTTATTGAAAACAAAGTTAACCCTATGAAAAAAGTATTTTTAAATATAATTATTGCTTTTATGTGTTCGATGGCCGTTGTTTCCTGCAAGAAAAAGGAAAATGACCTGTCAGATATTAAAGTCGATCCTGAAGACAGAGTGATTCAGTTTGACAGTACAAAAGTGGCTGGATTTTTCACGAAATATCCTGATTACAAAGAGTATGAATCTGAAATCAGACAGCTTTATAAAAAGCATGATTATCATTATTTGTGGTTTGATAAAAAAGGCGTGATCGAATTTGCCGAAGCAGTTTTCAACCAAGTAAATCAAATTAGTGCAGAAGGTGTTCCGGCAAAACTTCCTTATAAAGAACAGATCGACAATCTTTTTTATGAAAACGAAAATAAAGATCCCGACGTAAATTCAGAATTGCTGGTTTCGGCCATGTATTTTTTCTACGCTAAAAATGTTTATCAAGGCTTAGATGCCAATAAAAGCAAGGAAACGGGCTGGTATTTGCCACGCGAAAAAACTTCTTATGTCGCTTATTTAGATACTTTGATGAAAGATCCAACGCTTCTGAAAAAGGATGAAAAAGAAATGATTCCACTGTATTATAACCTGAAAAAAGGCCTGCAAAAATACCGCGAGATAGAGAAAAAAGGAGGTTGGGAAAAAATTACCATGCAAGAAGGCGTAAAATCTTTGAAAGTAGGCGATAGTTCGGCTACGGTTTTGCAAGTTAGAAAAAGATTGGCCTTGACGGGAGATTTAAAATCTGCTTCACAAAGTACTGTTTTTGATGAAGAATTGGCGAATGCCATCGGCGCTTATGAAAAAAGAAATTATCAAAATGAGGATAAATTGATAACGCCATCTTTGGTAAAAGATTTAAATGTTTCTGTAGAAGACAGAATCAAGACAATTGTTGTAAACATGGAACGTTGCCGCTGGATTTCTCCAAAATTTATCAAAAGTGGGAACTATATTGCCGTGAATATTCCTTCCTATAAAGTGCGTTATTTTAAAGATGGAAAATTGCGTTTGGAATCAAATGTAGTCGTTGGAAAAGCGTTGAACAAAACTGTGGTTTTCAGCGGACAGATGAGCTATTTGGTATTCAGTCCGTATTGGAATGTGCCGAAAAGCATCTTGGAAAAAGAAATTAAGCCAGGAATTGCCAAAAACAAGAATTATCTCGCACAGCATAATATGGAATGGAACGGAAATTCAGTGCGCCAAAAACCCGGACCGACAAATTCTCTAGGCTTGGTGAAATTTATGTTCCCAAATTCTAACAATATTTACCTGCACGATTCGCCTGCAAAAAGCCTTTTCAATAAAGAAAGCAGGGCTTTCAGCCACGGTTGCGTTCGTGTTCAGAAAGCAAAAGAATTGGCGAATGCCATCTTAGAAGACGATCAAAACTGGAATGCCTCAAAAATCGACAAAGCCATGAGCGCTGGGAAAGAACAAAGCTATTCGCTGAAGAAAAAGATTCCAGTTTACATCGCTTATTTTACGTCAGGCGCTGATGAAAATGGAAACGTGAGTTTCTTCGAAGATGTTTACAGCAGAGACGGAAGATTGGCTTCTTTGCTTTATAATAAGTAGATGCTAAGGTTTTAGGTGCTGAGACACTAGGCTGTTATAAATAAAAAAGGCGCTAAGAATCAACTTAGCGCCTTTTTTGCTTAGCGCCTCAGCGCCCTTATTTTACAATACCGAAATACATTTATAAAATCGTTTCGTGTACATTTTTGAGTTCAAATCGCTGATGGTTACTGCATATTCTTTTCCGGAAGAGGCGTGGATGAACTTAGAATTCATGCCGTCTGCTTCACAGATAATTCCGACGTGGCCGATGGATTTTGTGTCTTTATAGCCGTAAAAAACTAAGATGTCACCTTTTTGGAAAGCTTCTGGTTTTACGGTTTTTCCGATGTTCTTGAATTGGCTCGAACTTCTTGGTACTTCAATGTCAAAATGCTTGAAAACATAATTCACAAAACCCGAACAGTCAAACCCTTTTGAAGGACTGCTGCTGGCGTATTTGTAGTTGATTCCGAGGTATTCTTTGGCGTAAGAAATTAATTTTTCTCTTTCAGATACTTTTGGAACTTCCGTTTTTATTATTGGTTCCGTAATTTTTACTTCTGTTTTGCTTGTAGCTAAAATTCCTATAAATAAGAAGGGAATAAGTGTCTTGTAAATCATTTAAAAATTTTTGATGGTGAAGATGAATTTTATAAACGCAAAAATAGGCTTTATATTTTGTTGATTAGCAGGATATTGAAAATTTAATATTTTGCTATGGCCTAATTCTTACAAATCTATTCCGTAAACGCAAAACAGTACATTTCTTCAAAAAAGTCGTAATTTTGCAAAAAATTTGCAAGAAGATGGTCAAGATTGGCAACATAGAATTACCTGATTTCCCTTTACTTTTAGCTCCGATGGAAGACGTCAGCGATCCGCCTTTTCGCAGGTTGTGCAAACTTCACGGCGCCGATATGATGTATAGTGAATTTATTTCTTCGGAAGGTTTGATTCGTGATGCCATGAAAAGCCGCCAGAAACTAGACATTTTTGATTACGAAAGACCAGTCGGAATCCAGATTTTTGGAGGCGATGAAGAAGCGATGGCGCTGTCTGCAAAAATTGTGGAAACGGTTCGTCCTGATTTGGTCGATATCAATTACGGCTGTCCGGTTAAAAAAGTGGTCTGCAAAGGAGCAGGAGCGGGTGTTTTAAAAGATGTGGATTTGATGGTTCGCTTGACGAAAGCTGTGATTAAAAGCACGCATCTTCCGGTGACGGTGAAAACAAGATTAGGTTGGGACGAAGATTCTATAAATATCGATGAAGTTGCAGAAAGATTGCAAGATATCGGAGTGCAAGCTTTGACGGTTCACGCTAGAACGCGAGCGCAGATGTACAAAGGCCATTCTGACTGGACACACATCGAGAGAGTAAAAAATAATCCGAGAATTACGATGCCGATTTTTGGAAACGGAGATATTGATTCGCCAGAAAAAGCATTGGAATATAAAAACCGCTTTGGCCTTGACGGAATGATGATTGGTCGTGCGGCAATCGGCTATCCATGGATTTTTAACGAAATCAAGCATTTTTTCAAAACCGGAGAAAAATTAGCACCGCCAACAATGGAAGACCGAGTAGAAGCCGTGAGAAATCACCTGACTTGGTCAATGGAATGGAAAGGCGAGCGCGTGGGAATCGTGGAAATGAGAAGGCATTATACCAATTATTTCAAGGGAATTCCAGGTTTTAAAGAATACAAACAAAGATTGGTCACTACAGATGCGCCGGAAGAACTTTACCAGACTTTGAATGAAATTCAAGAAGTTTTTGGGAGTTTTCAGTTTGTGCAGTAGTAGATTAATAAGTTACTTTGCTTAATTGTGATATAAAAGCTAATTATTATGAATCAAAATTAACTATGCTAATGAACATTTCGAGTCGAACAACATACCTGTTGCCTATTATTTTACTTCTAATACCATGTTACTATATCAGTTTCATTTCATTTGAAGATGTTGTATTTTCCTTTATTTCATCGAATATCAATATGTATTTTATTTTTCCTATAGTGTTATCGGTAATATTGTTCTTCTTTTTTAAACTGCTTGTAAAAAGTAGTTTTTTGAAGTATTTAAAATATACAATATTGTTCATACCGCTTGTATTGACAAAAATTCTAATTTACTTCACACAGAGTTATTATGATTTAGGAGCTATTTTTGCGATTATTATCGGAGGTATTCTCTATCTATCTTTCAATGAATTTTTATATCGATATACTGCGGTTTTGAATGACGAAGCTTTGGTTTTTAAAAATATTTTGGGATTTTCTAAAGTGGTAAAATTGGCAGATATTATTAAACTAGAGCAAAAAATTAACTTGCTAGGAGTGTTTAGAGAGCTTAGATTTTTAAATCTATCAAAAAAAACTATAGTTCTCTATCGAGAAGATTACGATGAATATCAGATTAAATTTTTTACATCTATTGGGGAAGGAGATCAAATTTTTTCAAAGATTATTTCAAACGCTAATAAAATTGGAAACCAAAAAATTAAAATGTATAGTTACTAAGCAATCAGGGGCTAACTTCTGATTAAGAATGCTAAATAAAATGTAGTTTTAATGTGTTTTGTTTGCTACATGCTGCTTATAAAACGAACATAACTTTTAAAGGTGGGAATTTTTAATTTAAAATACTTTTAAACCTGAATCGTCTTCCATTTTCCCTTCTTGAACAAAATATATCCAGCAATGGTAATCGCAGTTTCTGCAATCGGAATTGCCATGAAAACCCCGGTCGGACCCATTTTCAAGACCTTCGCCAAAATATAAGCCATCGGAATCTGGAACAGCCAAAATCCGAAGAAATTAATCCAAGTCGGGGTCCAAGTATCGCCGGCGCCGTTAAAAGTATTGATCAAAACCATACCGATTCCGTAGAAAATATAGCCAAGACTCATGATTCGAATCGCTTCTACGGCAATGTTCTGTACCAAAGCGTCATTCGTGAAAAATGCAGCGATATATTCAGCGCCAAGTAATGTAATTACCATAATCGTTGCCATAAAAATAACATTGTATTTTGCAGTTTGCATCACTGATTTTACAGCTCTGTCTACTTGTTTTGCACCTAAATTTTGTCCAACTAAAGTCGCTGCAGCGTTGCTCAAACCCCAAGCTGGCAAGATGAAAAACATCATGATTCGCAAAGCAGTTTGGTATCCAGCAGAACCATGATCGCCGCCAGTCACGGCAACCAAATTTGCCAAGAAAATCCAACTGCAGGAAGCAATCACGAATTGCAAAATTCCTGGAGCGGCAACTTTTACAATTGCCTTAATCTGTTTCCAATCTGGAATAAAATAGCTTCCGATGATTTTTAAAACGCCTCTTCCGTTGAATAAATGATAGGCTTGATATAAAACACCAATGGTTCTTCCAGTGGTCGTGGCCATTGCAGCGCCAGTCAGTCCGAAAGCAGGAATTGGTCCGAGTCCGTTAATTAAAATCGGACATAGAATTATATTGCAGATATTGGCAATCCACAAACTTTTCATTGCAATTGCGGCGTTTCCGGCACCACGGAAAATTCCGTTGATCAAGAATAGCAATACGATAGAACTGCTTCCTGCCATCATGATCTGCATAAAAGTAGTTCCATGTAAAGCGGCTTCCGGTGAAGCGCCCATCAGCATTAAAATATCTGTTGCATAAATAAACCCGAAGCAACTGATCACAGCATTTACGGCAAGAGAAATGATTACGGCCTGCATTCCTGCTTTTGCCGCTTTCGTAGGATCTTTTTCTCCGATTCTTCGAGCCACAACTGCTGTTGCAGCCATGCTCAATCCAATTGCTAGAGAATAAATAATGGTTAAAACAGATTCTGTAAGGCCAACGGTTTGAATCGCAAAACTGCTATTCTCCAAATGGCCTACAAAATATAAATCTACCAAGGCAAAAACCGATTCCATCATCATCTCCAAAACCATTGGAATTGCCAATAGAATAACGGCTTTTCGAATGTTTCCTGATGTATAATCGAAATCTGCTTCTCCGCGAAGGGATTGCTTGGTTACGGTAATAATTCTAGATATAAAACTGGGTTTGTTTGTCTTTGTCATGATTTGATAAATGTAAAAAATTGGGCACGCCTGCTTCACTTCCGCGACAGCGTAAAAAGAATTTAATCAAGATGACCTAAAAAAGTGTTAGGCCTGAACAAAAACAATCATAAGGCTAAAGTATTGGAAGGCAAATGTATAAATATTTTTTAAAGAATAAAAAATATTTATTCTAGCAGTTTTTTAGAAACTCTGCTTGAGGCAATTAGGGAAGAAATAATTCCAAGTGTAAAAATCGTGGCTAAAACAATCAGGATGTTTTCAATGTTGAAAATTACGGGATAGGGCATCGAAGGCGTAATCATCACAAGTGAATAATGTTGCTGCAGAAGAACTATGACTGTTCCCAAAATCATTCCGATAAAGCCGCCGACAATTGTCAATATCGAGCCCTGAAATAAGAATATTCTGCGCAGTTCTTTTATTTCAACGCCAAGATTATACAAGGTGGAAAGGTTATTTTTCTTATCAATAATCAGCATAATAATCGCTCCGGCTAAAGTGAAAAGCGTCAAAATAATTACCAAAGTAAAGATGAGGTAAATTGCTGTCTGCTCGGTATTCAGCATTTTGTAAAGCGAATCGTTCAGTTCTGCGCGTGTTTTAAGCGTGACTTTATTGTTGAAAATTGCTTTCAATTTATCGGCAACGGCACTTTGATCGGCTTCCGGATTTAATTTGAACTCGATTCCTGAAACTTGGTTGCTTTTATATTGCAAAAGTTCCTGCGCCAATTTCAAATCGGAGAAAACATACTTGTCGTCTAATTCCTCGCTTACGGCATAAACTCCGACAGGCAGAACAACCGACTTGTTAAAAGCTTGCTCTGCATTCGTAATTTCACCTTTTCCCGCTTTCGGCACATAAACTTCCAACGGATTGTTGAAACTTAAAGCGCCGAGCGATAATTTCGTCGAAATGCCATAACCCAATACGACTTGCGGTGAATTTGGCTCGAGCCATTGGCCGGTGTAAAGACTTTTTTCGGCACCGTTTACATTGACATAATTGCTGTCGATTCCTTTCAAATAAGTCACCGCTTCTTTGCCTTCATATAAAAAAAGAACGCGCTCTTCAATAATGCCGCTGAAAGCTTTTATCTCTGAAATTTTTCGGATTTCCTTTTCCTGTTCTGGAGAAATAAAAAATGATTTTCCTAAAATACTTGTCATTTTCAGATCCGGATCAAAGTCATTCGAAAAGGAAAGGCTGAAATCTTTTAAGCCGCTGAAAACGGAAAGCACCACAAACAAAGCGCACGCACCGACGATAATTCCGAGCGAAGCAATTCCAGTAATGATATTAATGGCGCTGCTTTTGCTGAAACTGACGGTGTAGCGTTTCGCTATGTAAAATGGAAAATTCAATTATGCTTTTCTTCTTTTTTCTAATAAATCGCGGTTTTCTATCGGATTTTCCTTGTCTTTCAATGCATTGTCGATCTTCTCGATATAATCCAAAGAGTCATCAATAAAGAACATTAGGTTCGGAACTTTTCGCAATTGCAAGCGCACTCTTTGAGATAAATCGTGTTTAATTAAAGGCGTATTTGTTTTAATTGCGGCCAATATCTCAGCTGCTCTTTCCGTAGGGAAAATGCTCAAATGCACCGAAGCCACTGACAAATCCGAAGTCACATTTACTTTAGAAACTGAAATAATCAAATTTGAAATTCCGTTTTTTCTCACCTCACCTTGAAGAATATCTACCAAATCATTTTGCAGAACGCTTCCTATTTTTTTCTGTCTATTTGTTTCCATTTTGCAAAAATACGATTTTATGTCTAACTTTTTGAGGCAAAAGTTAACTAGCCAACAGGCAAGAGTTTAAAGTTGCCTTTTAAGAAGCAAGTTTTATATATTTGTTTTAGATTTGAAGCCAAACAGAAGGTATTTTTTAAATGAAATTCCCGTTGCCTTTCCAAGCTTTTGTGGCGAACCCCGCCACAAAAGGCTTTTCCCTTGCATCGGGGCTAGACACAAACGTTTAGGTTTATTTTAAACGCTCACATTCGTTGTCAAAAAACTTTGCTGCTTTGTAACTTCACCACTTTTAAACTTAGAAAAAATATGAGAAAAATAGAACACATCGGCATTGCCGTAAAAGATTTAGAAACATCAAACAATCTCTTTGAAAAACTCTTTGGAGCACCACCATACAAGCAAGAAGAAGTGGAAAGCGAAGGCGTAAAAACTTCCTTTTTCATGAACGGCCCAAACAAAATTGAACTTTTAGAAGCCACAAATCCAGAAAGTCCGATTGCAAAATTCTTAGAAAAAAAAGGAGAAGGAATCCACCACATCGCTTTTGACGTTGAAGATATCATTTCAGAAATAAAAAGATTGCAGTCAGAAGGCTTCACGGTCTTAAACGAAACGCCAAAAAAAGGCGCAGACAACAAACTCGTAGCGTTTTTACATCCAAAAGGAACCAATGGCGTTTTGATAGAATTGTGCCAAGAAATCAAATAGATAGCGATTTTCAAAGCAATACTTTGCTGTTTTTAGAAAATCTATCCCAAAAACATTTGGAGTGAAGAAAAATTAGTAGTAATATTGCATCCTCTAAACCGGTCCTATAGCTCAGCTGGTTAGAGCACCTGACTCATAATCAGGTGGTCCCTGGTTCGAGCCCAGGTGGGACCACAAGAGATAAAGCCTTTACAGAAATGTAAAGGCTTTTTTAATATCTAATTAGTTAGAGAAAATTTACATCAAAACTCCCATTTCCATACTAGGTCTTCTTGGCAAGTCAATATCGCCATACATTTCCTTCACATTTTCTTCCACAGTCACGCTGATAGCGCTTAATGGCGTGTCATCCATTCTGTTTTCAAACGGATCTTCAGTTCTTTCACCGATATAATCCAAGGCCAGAAATACAAAATTGATAATTATAGAAAGCGGAATATTCGCCCAGCCCAATTCTTCAATAAAAGCAAACGGAATCAATGTGCCGTGAATGGTAACGAAAACTCTTGAGAAAAAGCTATACGGTCTAGGCAAAGGCGTGTTTTTGATGCGCTCGCTCATTCCTTGGTGGTTGGTGAATTCAGTCAAGGTTTCGCTTAATTTTATGAATCGAAAATCAGAAAGCCAGCCGTTTTCAAAAGCTGTTTTCAAGTCATCGCCTTGCAATTTCAGCAAATGATTCGGCGGATTTTTCTTCGACATAGTTTCGGCATATTCTTCCTCGCTGATGAATTTTTTTATTTCTCCGTATCGATTTCTTACTTCAATAATTTCCTTGATATTGGTTTCGTTATAGTCATGTTTTTCTCTTAAATAAACGCGAAGTGCATTCACAAAAGCAATATGCCTGTACAATAATCTGTTTTGGATTCGCTCAAATTCCGCTTTATTTTCTCCATTCGGAATTATCATTGTCAAAACTTCTCTTGACCAAGATCGGCTATAATTTACAATCAATCCCCAGATTTTTCGTGCTTCCCACCAGCGTTCATAGGCATAATTGTTTTTAAAACCCAGATAAATTGCTAAAGCCGTACTTAAAGTCGCCACGGCATTAAAGGGAATATTTAAGCTTCGAATGTCAAAAAGTTCGTGGATTACGTAAACTGAAATTGAAAGTGCTATAAAATAAATAAGCTTGAAGCGGGTGTAGTAAATAATGTGTTTCCAGCTGAGGTTTCTAGAGAGAATCATAGTTCAAATTTTAACTAAATTTACTCTTTTCTAAAATACGATTTTAGTCTATTACAATTTTATTAAGATATTTTTGTTAATTAAATAAAGGAAGATTATTTTTTTATTAGATTCTAGAAATTTATTGCGATAAAATAAATTTTTGTCGAGCTTATTTGCAATCCGGACAAATTCCAGTTACCATGCACTGAATTTCCTGCACTTGGTATTCTTTGGGAAGATTCAAAGCTGGTTCGCTATTTTCAATGCAAGAAACTTTCTGGCATTTCACACAGTTAAAATGGATGTGGTCGTGCTTGTGTTTGTCCATGCAATGATTGCAAAGCGCATATTGGACGGCATTTTCAACCCCCGTAATTTTATGGATTTTGCCTTCTTCATGCAAACGGTCAAGCGCTCTGTAAACAGTCACTCTGTCGCAAGAACCTTTCAGAATATCTTGAAAATCCTTTGGGGACAAAGCTTCTTTTCTCTCAGATAAGATTTCAAGTATTTGATTTCTTACCGCCGAACTTCTTTTTCGAACAACTTTATTTTCCATCTTACAAAGATAAGAAAAAATTAAATGCAATATTGTTGCGTTTAAAATTAAGTTTCTATATTTGCAATCATGTTGCATTTAATAAATACATCTTAACTCAGAAATCATGAAAAACGAAACTATTTTCGACGTAATTATAATAGGAGGAAGCTATTCCGGACTTGCTGCAGCAATGGCTTTAGGCCGTGCTTTAAGAGATGTCTTGATCATCGACTCAGGAAAACCTTGCAATAAACAAACGCCCCATTCGCATAATTTCTTGACCCAAGATGGAAATACGCCAAAGGAAATTTCTGAAACAGCTAAGTATCAAGTACTGAATTATGATACAATAAAATTCCAAAACGGAATTGCTATTAATGCGACAAAAGAAGATTTTGGCTTCGCCGTAAAAACAGATTCCAACGAAATTTTTAAAGCCAAGAAATTAATTTTTGCCACAGGTTTAAAGGATATTTTTCCAAAGATTGAAGGCTTCTCAGAATGCTGGGGAATATCAATTTTGCATTGTCCTTACTGCCACGGATACGAAGTCAGAAATGAAGAAACCGGAATTATCGCTAATGGCGAAGCAGGATTTGAATATGCCAGATTAATTTCAAATTGGACTAAAAAACTGACCATTTTTACCAACGGAGAAGCAACTTTTTCAAAAGAACAAACCGAAAAACTTTCAAGTAAAAACATCCAAATTATAGAAAAGGAAATTTTAAAAGTAAATCATTCCGAAGGAAAAGTAGAAAGTGTAGAATTTGCAGATAATTCCAAAGCGAAAGTAAAAGCAATTTATGCACGACCCCATTTTGAACAGCATTGCAAAATTCCACTAGAATTAGGCTGTGAAATCAACGAACAAGGTTTACTTAAAGTAGATGTTTTCCAAAAAACTACCATTAAAAATGTTTACGCTTGCGGTGATAATTGTGCAATGCGGTCTTTGGCTTTAGCCGTTTCCACAGGAACAATGGCCGGCGTTGTAGCAAACAAAGAATTAATCGAAGAAGAATTTTAATAAAATTTCAGCCACGAATCGCTAAAATCTTCAAGAGTAAATTCATGAAAATTCGTGCAATTCGTGGCTGAAATTTTTCTAAAATATTAAGGATTAGTAGACCAAAGCGAAGACAATTTCACAAAAGCCCTGCGGTTCAGTTTCAATTGTGCTACAACCAATTCTGCAAAATCTTCAGGCTGTAAAACACGTTCCGGATTTCCGTCAGTAAATTTTAATTCCAATGTCATGTCTGTGGCAATAGTACTTGGCAACAAAGTCGTTACTCTAATATTGTGTTTTCTGACTTCTGACATTAACGATTCTGTCAAACCAATAACTGCAAATTTTGATGCGCTGTAAGCACTCATTCCTGCATTTCCTTTAATTCCTGCAGTCGAAGAAATATTAATAATATCTCCCGTATTTTTCGCTATCATGTCTGGCAAAACTTCACGAGTCACATTATAAATTCCCATCACGTTCACGTTCAAGATCTCCTGCCATTGCACCGGATCCATTTCAAGAAAAGTTCCGTAACCTGCGATTCCAGCGTTGTTGATTAAGATATCTGCTTCGCCAAATTCAGCCTTGATTTTTGCAATTCCAGCTTTTGTGTCTGCCGCATTTGCCACGTCAAAAACTGCATAAAAAGCTTTTACGCCTAAAGCTTGAATTTCTTTTACAGTCGCCTGCAAAACGCTTTCGTTTCTTCCTGTTATTGCAACGTCAACGCCTTCTGCCGCTAAAGCCAAAGCCGTTGCTTTCCCCAATCCACGGCCTCCGCCAGTAATCAAAGCTTTTTTACCTGTTAATTTTTCCATCGTATGATTTTTTAATTTTTGTCTTCATTTATAATAAATCCGTCGTCAGCATCTTGGTCTGGAACGATGTAAATTCGGTGCCATTCTTCGCCGTCGAGCAATTTCCACGAATGGCCTTCTCCTTCGGTATCTTTTGCAATCAGCACTATTCCGGGTTCCAAAATAAAACTTTTATTGTCAGAAGTGGTGAATTCTAATTTTCCTTTCAAAGTCACGACATATTGATATCTTGGCGCCGGATGCTGTCTTTTCTGGTAATCTTCAATGCCTCTGGCAATAAAAAAGTGGTCGCTCTTCAAATTAAAATGTTCTGGCAAAACACCTTCTTCGAAAAAAGATTTTCCTAAATCATCGTTTTGAATTCTGAATGTGCGCATTTTTTATGTCGTTTGGATAGACTGCAATTTTACGACATTCTTTCTGTTTTGGATAAAAATAAATACCAATATCACTCCCAAAAGTGCCATTCCCACACCAACTAAATTCGGCGAAGCATAACTAAATCCAGCAACCAAAGGCAAGCCGCCAAGGAAAGCGCCCAAAGCATTCCCGATATTAAACGCTGCTTGAATCGCTGCCGAAGCAATCATTTCTGCGCCAACGGCCGTATTTATCATCAGCATTTGAATCGGAGCCACGGCCGCAAAAGCAATCGCTCCGGTGAAGAATACCAAAATCAAAGAAATAATTTGGGTCGATGAGAAAAAGTATACGGAAACCAAATCCAAAGCCATGATTAAAAGGATGCTGATTACGGTTTTTGCAGGAGAAAATTTATCGGCTAATTTTCCTCCGGCGAAATTCCCGGCTACCATTCCGAGTCCGGCTAAAATCAATATGTAAGGAACATCTTCCGCAGAAAATTTTGAAACATCGGTCAATAAAGGCGCGATATAACTGATCCAGCAGAATAAACCGCCAAATCCAAAAGAAGTAATTGCAATGATCAGCCAAGCTTCTTTTTTCTTAAAAAACTGCAATTGGCTTTTGATAGTTTCCTTTGCTCTGGCTTCCAAAACGGGCATCCAAAAATAAAGCGAAACAAACGTCAGAAATCCAACGACCGCAATAATTATAAAAGTATAGCGCCAAGAATAATGATGCCCGATATATGTTCCGATTGGAACTCCCGCAAGATTGGCAATCGTCAAACCTGAAAACATAATCGAAATTGCCTGCGCTTCTTTTCCTTTGTCTGCCAAACGGCTTGCGACTACAGCTCCGACGCCAAAAAACGCTCCGTGAGGCAATCCTGAAAGCAATCTTGAGGCGAATAATATTTCATAACTCGGTGCAATAATCGACAAAGCATTGAAAACGGTCAGCATGATTGCCAAAACCAAAAGCATTTTTTTCGGAGGATAATTTCTTCCGAGAATTACTAAAAGTGGCGCACCAATTACGACGCCCAAAGCATACGCAGAAATTAAATATCCTGCGACTGGAATCGAAACTTTCATGTCTGAAGCGATGTCAGGTAGCAAACCCATCATCACAAATTCTGTAATTCCTATAGTTAAACCGCCCAAGGAGAGCGCGATGAGACTTTTTTTCATGTGTTTTTGTAAAAAATAAAAATGTGTAAAATTGATAATCCAAATTATAGGAAAGATCCGATTCTACGGTTTATTTCTGTAAGAATAGAAAGCAACTGCAAAAGCCAGGGCGCTCCAGAGAATTAATTGCCAAGTTACTAGATTCCAACCGCCGAATTTCCAGCATTGGACGCCGACAAAAGTTCCGACAGCGCCGCCGATAAAATAAGAAGTCATGTAAATCGTGTTGATTCGGCTGTTTGCTTTTTCGTCTAAAGTATAAATTGTAGCAATGTTTATAAGCTGTGTAGCTTGTACTCCGACATCCAAAAGCAGAACGGCGACGATAATAGCCCAAACCGAATGAGGCAAAATGTTTAACAAAATGACACTGAAAAGCAGCATTCCGGTGGTGTATAATTGTGATTTCGCAGCGTTTCCTCCATCGACCATTTTCCCGAAATAAGGCGCTAACAAAGCTCCTGCGATTGCTAAAATTCCGAATAAACCGATGGTGTCTGAGCCAAAATTAAACGGAGAACCACTTAAATGAAATGTCAAAGTCGTCCAGAAAGAACAGAAAGCTCCGAAAATCAAGGCGCCCAAAAGCGTGCTTCTTCTCAAAACGGAGAAGCGTTTTATCTGCTGTAAAGCTGACTGCAAAAGCGAAATGTAATTCCCCGTAAATTCTTGTTTTACATCTGGAAGCGAAAAATGAACCATCAAAGCTGTTGCAAAAACCATCACGGCAGAAATTGCATAAACGTAATGCCAGCCAAACCATTCGGCGATTGTTCCAGCGAAAACACGTGCGGCTAAAATCCCGATTAAAATTCCTGAAAAGATAAAACTGATGGTTTTTGCGCGATTGTTTTTCTCTAAACTTGCCGCCATCGGAAGAATTACTTGCGCCGCGACGCTGCAGATTCCGATAATCAAGCTCATGGCAAAAATCGCAATTCTGCTATCCAGAAAAACCATTCCCAATAAGGCGAAAATCAGCAATCCTTGCAACCCTAAAATCAGTTTTTTTCGGTTGAATTTATCGCCCAATGGTGTAATGAAAAACAGTCCGAAACCATAACCTGCTTGGGCTAAAACTGAAATTAGTCCAACATTAGCTTCGGTCGTATTTAGTGATTTCGCAATGTCTTTCAACACCGGCTGGTTGTAATAAATATTCGCCACGCAAACTCCGGCAGCGATTGCCATGATGGTTATTTGTGACTTTGAAAGTGATTGGTTTTGCGTATTTTCCATGATGCAAATTTACTTCTACGGAAATTAAAATAAGTTGTACTTTTGTGCTATAAACTTGTAATAATAAGTTATGCAGAAATTAAAGCAATTCGAAACGCTGGTGATTGATGAATTTGAGGAAGAAAAATTTCACCTTCCAGAACACAGCCATACGTATTATGAAATCATTTATATCAAAAAAGGTTGTGGCGTTCATCATTTGAATAAGAATCTTTTGCCTTATAAAGCAGGCGATTTATTTGTGCTTTCGCCAGACGACGAGCATTATTTTGATATCAAGAAAAGTACTCGATTTGTGTTTATAAAATTTACAGATAATTATTTCAATTCCAATAAAAAGCTGTCGTGTGACGAATTTCTTTTGAACACGCCAGAGAATTTTATGCGGGATAAATTACTGAAAGAAACGGTTTTAAAATTGGATGATCCTTGTCGCACGATTTTAAAAAATACGATAGAAAATATTACGGCTTACAATTGCAAGATTGATATTTCAACTTCCGCAATTGTGTTTTATCAGATACTTTCCATTTTCGGATTGATCAAGGAAACTATGCGTTCCCAGAATCTTCAGATGAACGGGAATTATATCGATCACGAACAGATTACGTCTTACATCCACCAAAATATTTACAATCCCAAATTGGTTCAAGTTAAAGCGATTGCCGAACATTTTAATATTGCCCAGACCTATTTCAGCGCTTATTTTAAAAGAAGTTTTTCGATAACTTATAGAGATTACATCAATAATTTACGCTTAAAATTAATTGAAAAAAGAATTTCAAACAACCACATGCCGATCAAGCAAATCGCTTATGAATTTGGATTTACTGACGAAAGCCATCTTTCTAATTATTTTAAAAAGCGAAAAAATATTAATCCGAGCGAGTTTAAGAAGCTGTAATTTTATATAAAAAATCCCTTCCAAATTTATTTTTAGAAGGGATTTTTATAGGATTTTTTTCTAGAAATTAATTTCCAAAACCACCATCAACATCAATGCTCGAACCGTTGATGAAAGCCGCTTCATCGCTGGCAAGATAAGAAGCCATGCTGGCAATTTCTTCACCTTTTCCATACCTTCCGACAGACATAAATGTTTTCAAATAAGTTGCGAATTCACCATTTTCAGGATTCATATCCGTATTTACCGGACCCGGCTGGATGTTGTTAATCGTGATTCCCAACGGACCGAAATCTCTAGCCAAACCTCTTGTCAATCCTTGAACCGCAGCTTTGCTCATTCCATAAACGCCTCCGCCTTGAAACGGAATCCTATCAGCATTGATACTGCCGATGTTGATAATTCTTCCTCCAGATTTCAAATGTTTTGATGCCGCTTTTATAGCTACAAAAATCGCTCTCACATTTATGTTTAAGGTCTTGTCAAAATCTTCCAAAGAAAATTCTTTGATGTCGCCCATGATTGCGATTCCGGCGTTGTTTACTAAAATATCTAACTTTCCTAATTCTGAAACTGTTTGATCAACTACTGAAGTCAAGGCTTCCGCATCAGCATTATTGGCTTGAAAAGCGATTGCGTTTCTTCCTAATTTTTTAATTTCTGCGACTAATTCGTCTGCTTTTGTTTTGTCTGAAGCATAAGTGAATGCCACATCTGCGCCGTCATTTGCCAATCTTCTTACGATTTCGGCACCGATACCGCGACTTCCTCCTGTAACCAAAGCTACTTTGTTTGCTAATTTTGTCATGATTTTATTTTTTTAATGTTTTGAAACTTGTTTAAAATCTCGTTTGATTTTCTTTGACAAAGTTGCGCCAATACCAAGTGTTTTTCCATTGACAAAAAGCAAAAAAAACTCTTGACATTTGTCAAGAGTTTGAAGTAGAATTGTTTTTTACGCTTATTTTTTAACCATCATATTCCGAGCTCGGCTCAATGTTTCTGGTGAAATTCCGAGATAAGAAGCGATCATGTGCTGTGGCACTCGGTTGATAATATTAGGATAGGTTTTGATAAATTCTTGGTATTTTTCTTCAGCCGTAGAGCTGATCAGGCAATGAATTCGATCTTGGGAAGCAACAAAGCTTCTTTCCAAAAGTGTTTTTGCAAAATCTGCTAGGGCGGGAATCGCTTTTAAAATTCTCTGGTAATCTTCCTTGGCAATTAAGATAACTTCAGAATCTTCAAGCGCATCAATGTTTAATTTTGCCGGTTTTTCACTGAAATAGCTTCCAGGATCACCAGTCCACCAGTTTTCTGGGCAGAATTGAAAAACGTGCTCGTGTCCTTTGTCATCTACGCGATAGCTTCTGAAAATTCCTTTAGAGACAAAAGCATTTTTTTGCCATAAATCCCCTTCCTGCAAAAGATATTGGCGTTTTCTGATCTTTTTGACAACGCATACTTCCGCAATCAATTCGCGTTCAGCGTCTGTCAAAGGGAATTTATCTTCCAGATATTTCAGAAAATTGGCTACCATTTTTATAAATTATTCAGCGTTTTGAAACAGGATTTCTTCAACTACTTTAAAACCGCCTTTCTCTTTTTTCTTTAAAATCGTGACTTTGTTGCAAATCCATCCGCTTTTATAATGAAAGGCATCCAAGTTGTCTTGAATTTTTTCAAAGTCTGCCACGGGAATATTTTGCTCGATTGTTAAATGCGGATTCAGGCCTGTCTTGATCTTAAATTCTTCTTTAAAAGAGTCATATAAAGACTGAATCGGCTTTGGATTTTCTATTTTCAGGAATAGCGTTTTGGCCTTAGTTCCGTGATTGTAAACATCGGAACCATTGATTTCTACAGAAAATTCCTTTTGGTCGGCAATGCTCTTTCGCACTCTATCTAGCACATGCTTGTCTTTTTCCCATTTGGTTTTGAACAGTGAAATGTGTGCGACAGATTTATTGTTTTCAGTTTCTCGTCCAATCATTTTGTAAAGCTTCTTTTTAAGCTTTGTCGTTTCTTTCTTAATCTCTTCCGTAGGAGAAAGCAACACGAAATATTCGGTTAATTGTGGCGGCGGAAAGAGAAGAAACTGTCCTTTTTTTGTCGTATTCATTTTTGAGCTTGTAAGAAAGCTTAAAGATAAAAAAACTTCGCAGGTCTTCATGCTTTTGGTACGACTTCTTTTGATTTTTGGTTGCTATTTCAATAATTTCAGTATGTCGCATGCTAAGTAAATTAGATCTGGCAAATTTATAATTGTTTGAATTTTGCAATTTTTGATTTGCTTACCGCAATAATCAGACACGATTTGCACCCTAACTTTGCCTCATCAAACGAAAGTAAATTATTAATCAAAAATTAAAGCAAAATGAAAAATTCAAATCAAAAAGTATGGTTTATTACGGGAGCGTCAAAAGGTTTAGGATTGTCGCTTGCTAAAAGATTATTAGACGAAGGTGAAAAAGTGGTGGCAACTTCAAGAAGTTTGGAAGACCTTAAGAATGCTGTTGGAGAACATGAAAACTTTCTTCCTTTAATATTAAATTTAACAGATGAAAAAAATGTAGGCGAAGGAATTGACGAAGCGGTAAATCATTTTGGAAAAATTGACGTAGTCGTAAATAACGCTGGATATGGACTAACAGGCGCTTTGGAAGAATTGTCAGATGAAGAAGCAAGAAAAAACTTCGATATAAATGTATTTGGTTCTTTGAATGTAATCCGCAAGGTTTTGCCTTATTTGCGAAAACAAAAATCAGGACATATCTTTAATATCGCTTCTATCGGAGGTTTCACCGGCGCTTTTCCAGGATTCGGTATTTATTGCGCTACAAAATTCGCCGTTCATGGATTTTCAGAGTCTTTAGGTGCTGAGGTTAAGGATTTCGGAATCAATGTTACCGTGGTTTCTCCAGGTTATTTCAGAACTAATTTTTTAGAAAGCTCTTCTTTAAATGTTCCGAAAAATCCAATTCAGGAATATGAAACGGTTCGACAAGTGCAAGCGGCACATGAAAATGACATCAATGGAAACCAGCCTGGCGATCCGGAAAAAGCAGCGCTGGCTTTTATCAAAACAGCGAATATGCAAAATCCTCCAATGCACTTATTTTTGGGAGAAGATGCTTATAATCTTGCCGATTTGAAAATTAAATCAGTGCAAGATGACATGGAAGCAGTTCGCGATTTCGCATCGGCTACTAGTTTTTAATATAGAAAATGACCAAAAATTCGCAGATTTTTTATTTTAAATAATATAAGAACCTGCGAATTCGAGGTAAAAAAAACAAAATGAATCTACCGCAAAAAGATAAAAATATGGAAACGAAAAAAGTATGGTTAGTAACAGGAGCTTCTAAAGGATTAGGACTCGTTTTAATTAATAAGCTATTGGCGTCAGGATACAGCGTTGCCGCGACGTCCAGAAATATAGAAGTTTTGCAAGAAGCAGTAATAGTAAATACAGCAACAAAAGGAAATTTTTTGCCATTAGAAGTTGATTTGGTAGATGAAAAATCAGTTGAAAATGCAATTCAAAAAACGCATGAAACTTTTGGAAGATTGGATGTAATCGTTAATAATGCAGGTTACGGAATCGGCGGTACGCTGGAAGAATTGACCCAAGAAGAAATTCTGCAAAGTTTTAATATCAACGTTTTTGGAACTGTCAATGTCATTCAAAAAGCGATGCCTTATCTGAGAGCGCAACGTTCAGGATATTTTATCAATATTTCTTCGATTGCAGGATTTGCACCGGCAATTGGCTGGTCGATTTATTCTGCTGCAAAACATGCTATTGTTGGATTGTCAGAAGTTTTGGCTGAAGATGTAAAGTCTTTAGGAATCAAGGTTACCGTAGTTGCTCCGGGCGCTTTCAGAACGCAATTTCTTTCAGAAGATTCGCTGGTAATGTCTAAAAATAAAATTGACGATTACAAAGAAGTTCAAGAATCACATGCAAGATATAAAGCAATGAACGGAACACAATTAGGAGATCCAGAAAAGGCGGCAGAAGTTTTTATAAATCTAGCTGAAGATGAAAATCCGCCTGTTCGATTGTATTTAGGAAGCGATTCTTATAAAAGAGCTTCAAATAAGATGGAAACGCTTGCTTCTGATATGGAAAAATGGAAAAGCGTCAGTTTCTCAACAGATTTTACTAATTAATTTGTAATTTCATACTCACAAAAAAACAATTCTAACCTGCTAGTTTTAGCAGGTTTAGAGGTTTAAAAATAAAATTATGGCAACAGAAACGCTAGAAGATTTTTATAAACATAAATTTAGTTTTCTTCCTGATAATTTGCAGAAAGATTTAGGGCATTTTAATGTTTTTGTGACAGAAGATTGCTATCAAGATGGAGCTTCTCCGGTAATTTATGCACGAAGGGATTTTTATAAAATAAGCCTTATCCGAGGCAGAAATATTGTGCATTATGGGGATAAAAGTATCGAAGTGGATGGAACAATGCTGATTTTTTTTAACCCTCAGGTTCCTTATACTTTTGAATCGCTTTCTGAAACCAAAACTGGTTTTTTCTGTATTTTCAAGGAAATGTTTTTTACAGAATCTTTGCGAAAAGGAATCAATGAGTTGCCAATGTTTAAGATAGGAGGAAGGCCAGCTTATATTTTAAATGAGGAACAAGACCAGCAAATCAGCAATATTTTCTTGAGAATGATTGAAGAAATAAATTCTGATTATCAATATAAATATGACTTGATCCGCAGTTATGTTTCAGAAATGATTCACGGCGCGATGAAAATTTCTCCAACGGAAACGCTCTACCAGCATCCAGACGCGAATTCTAGAATTACTTCGGTTTTCACAGAATTATTGGAAAGACAATTCCCGATAGAATCGCCGACGCAGCGTTTTGCATTTCGTTCGGCTAAAGATTTTGCTGAAAAATTATACGTTCACGTAAATCATTTGAATCGTGCAATCAAGCTGACAACAGGAAAAACGACAACCGTTCTTATCGCCGAAAGATTGTTAAACGAAGCACAGGCTTTATTAAAACACACCGACTGGAATATCTCTGAAATCAGCTATTGTCTGGGTTTTGAAGAACCGGCTCATTTTAGTAATTTCTTCAAAAAGCAATTATCAGTCACGCCGTTGGCTTACCGATTAAGATAAAAAAAGCCGAAAATCAATTAGATTTTCGGCTTTTTTTATAAGTGGCAAAGTTTTAAACTTTCATGATTTCAGCTTCTTTATTAGCCAAAAGCTCATCAATTTTTTTAATATAAGCATTAGTCAAATTCTGAACTTCGTCTTCGGCGCTTTTGCAGATGTCTTCTGAAGTTCCTTCTTTTTCTAATTTTTTAATATCAGAATTCGAATCCTTACGAACATTTCTAACTCCAATTTTCGCATCTTCTGCTTCAGATTTAGCTTGTTTTGCCAAATCACGACGACGCTCTTCCGTCAAAGGCGGTACGCTGATAATGATCATATCACCATTGTTCATTGGGTTAAACCCGATATTTGCAAGCTGGATCGCTTTTTCAATCGGCTGGATCATATTTTTTTCAAAAGGCTGAATCGTAATCGTTCTCGCATCAGGAACGCTTAATTTTGAAACTTGAGACAAAGCCGTTTGTGAACCATAATAATCCACAAAAACGCTTCCCAACATTGCAGGACTCGCTTTTCCAGCACGGATATTTAAAAATTCTTTTTCAAGGTGCGCAATAGAACCTTCCATAGCTTCTTTTGTGCTGTCTAATATAAAATCAATTTCTTCAGTCATCTTTTAGATTTTTAGAGTATTAGATGGTTAGATTTTTAGACTGTCTGGCAATCTAAGAAGTCTAAGCAGTCTAAAAATTATACATTAACTACTGTTCCAATATTTTGTCCTTCGCAGATTTTTAGAAGGTTTCCTCTTTTGTTCATATCAAAAACAACGATCGGCAATTCGTTTTCTTGGCTTAAAGTAAAAGCCGTCGTGTCCATTACATTCAATCCTTTTTTCAAAACGTCTTCGAACGAAATCGTGTCAAATTTTACAGCATCAGCATTTTTCTCTGGATCAGAAGTATAAACTCCGTCAACGCGAGTTCCTTTTAAAATTACGTCAGCATGAACTTCAACACCTCTCAAAACCGCTGCAGTATCTGTTGTAAAATAAGGATTCCCAGTTCCAGCTCCAAAAATAACGATTCTTCCTTTTTCAAGATGACGAACTGCTCTTCTTTTGATATAAGGTTCGGCAATCGCTTCAATTTTCAAGGCAGTTTGCAAACGCGTCAGCATTCCTTTGTCTTCAAGAGCTCCTTGAAGCGCCATCCCATTGATAACCGTTGCCAGCATTCCCATATAATCGCCTTGAACTCTGTCCATTCCGTTGCTTGCTCCGGCAACGCCACGAAAAATATTTCCTCCTCCAATCACGATAGCAATTTCTACGCCTTTATCGTGTATTTCTTTAATTTCTTCTGCATATTCGGCCAATCTTGCTGGGTCAATTCCATATTGTCTGTCGCCCATCAAGGCTTCGCCGCTTAATTTCAGAAGGATTCTTTTATATTTCATAGCTTGGTTTTAGTTTTTCTTTCAGCAGATTTATTTTTGAAAATCCCAAAAGTTGTGCAAATATAGTCATAATCTGTTTTTTTGGAATAAGTTGCTTAAAAAAAAGTATTTCCATTTTTTAGAATTAATTTTGTGCTACTAAATCAAAGTTATGAAAGATATAATTAAGGATAGTTTGGACAAAAGCCTGACTTATTTTGAATATAGAAAATTAGTTTCTGATTTTCTTTCGCAAGGAAAATCAACAGGAAATATCCAGTCGGAGGCTTTATTGCATTACAGCAATTTGAACGAAACCCGAATGAATCGTTTGGAGAAAACTATTGTCATAACCCCAGAAAATGTAGAGCGATTAAAACTTCTGAAGAAGAAATATCTTTGGTTGGTAATTTCTGAAGGTTGGTGTGGCGACGCTGCCCAATTGCTTCCAATTATGCACAAAATGGAAGTCCTTTCAGATAATATCGAATTCAAAATCGTGCTTCGTGAAGAAAATGAAGCGTTGATGAATCAGTTTTTGACTAATGGCGGAAAATCAATTCCGAAATTAATTATTCTTGATTCAGAAACTTTGCAAGTTTTAGGGGATTGGGGACCAAGACCAAATGATGCCCGAGATTTAATTAGAAACTACAAAGAAAAACACGGCGTTTTAGATGAAACCATCAAGACCGAATTGCAAATGTGGTATTTGCACGACAAAGGTTTGAGCAGTCAAAATGAGCTTTTGGAGTTGATGCGTCTGATTGAGATTCAAGAATGAGCATGAAAGAAACTTATCAAATAGCGAAACGTTTCAGAGAAGTTATTCTAGACGGGACTTGGATTGCCAATACAAATTTCAAGCATCAATTGTCAGGTATTAATTGGAAAATTGCAACAACCAAAATACAATCATTAAATACAATCGCAGATTTAGCACAACATATTCATTACTATATAAACGGAATAAATGCTGTTTTTAAAGGCGGAAATCTTGATATAAAAGATAAATTTAGTTTTGATTTCCCGCCAATAAAGACGCAAAACGAATGGGATGCTTTTCTCCTTAAATTTTGGAATGATGCGGAAGAATTTGCTTCCTTAATTGAAAATATGCCCGATGAAAAGATGAAGGAGAATTTTGTTGAAGAAAAATATGGAACCTATCAACGAAATATTGAAGCAATGATTGAGCACAGCTATTATCATTTAGGACAAATAGTTTTGATTAAAAAATTACTTGTTCAAAATTCCCAAGATTAAAATTTTATCAGAAGTAGACATTCCTCCAGGATTGCAACCCGGTTTTCCTTCTGGAATTTCGCTTCCAATTTCTTTATAATATGCAATCCAAGCTGGAAAAAAGTCATTTGTTCCCGGTTCTTTATACGTCATCGGAAATAATTGAAAGAATGGTTTTTCTTTATTTGCTTTTTTGAAAGCGTCATAAATCAATTCCGAACAATAATATTTTCCGTTGTCATAAACATAGTCGTCATCATAAGTAACGCCAATTTGTTCCAAAGAAAAAGAAATAGCTTCTGGTATTAATTTTTCATATTTCTTTTTGACTCTTCCGATATACATTGGCTTTTTTGTATTCTTTGAAAATTTTTCCAAAGTATTCAATCGAACTGCCGAACCCGCCGCTTCAATAATATAAATAGTGTCATTTTTTTTGTAAACCAATCCCATGTGGCTGAAATCGTTCCCTTTGTAGCCTTCAGTCACAGCTTCAATCGCATCGCATAACGGACCGCAATCCATATCTTGGAAGATAAAATCGCCTGTTTTTAAATTGGATGAATTTATTTGAGCGTTAGATAAATACGTAAAACTTAATAGGAATAGAAGGATTGCCTTTTTCATAATTACTCCGCTTTTTCAGAAATAGAATCCACAAAAGCTTCCAAATCATAACCATCTTCGACTTTATAATCGCCAATTTTTGTTCTTCGCAAAGCCGAAAGATGTGCACCAGAATTCAACGCTTTTCCGAAATCAAAAGCCAGTGAACGGATATAAGTTCCTTTGCTGCAAACCACTCTAAAGTCGATTTCTGGCAAAGCAATTCTGGTAATCTCAAATTCGTGAATAACGGTTTTTCTGGTCGGAATTTCAATTTCTTCGCCTGCTCTTGCGTGTTCATACAAACGGATTCCGTCTTTTTTCAAAGCTGAAAATATTGGCGGACGCTGGTCAATTTCGCCCAAAAATTGTTTTACAGTTTCGTGAATTAATTCGGCAGTAATATGTTCACTCGGGAAAGTTTCGTCGATTTCAGTTTCCAAATCATACGAAGGGGTTGTGCCTCCAACCGTGATTGTTCCTGTATATTCTTTGGCCTGGCCTTGCAATTCTGTGATTCTTTTGGTGAATTTTCCAGTGCAAACTAAAAGCAATCCAGAAGCTAATGGATCTAAAGTTCCGGCGTGACCAATCTTGAATTTCTTTGGAAGTCCTGCCTTATTAATTAAAGTATATTTTAATTTATTAACCGCTTGAAATGATGTCCATTTTAAAGGCTTGTCGATCAATAAAATTTGGCCTTCCTGAAAATCTTGTACGGATAATTTCATTATTTCTTAAGGTAAATAAAGTAAATTAAAAATAGCGTTCCAGCGATGATTCTGTAATAACCCCAAGGCTTGAAACCGTATTTTTTAATGACTCCGATGAAAAATTTGATGGCAATAATCGAAACGATAAAAGCAACTACATTTC
This sequence comes from Flavobacteriaceae bacterium PS02334, assembly GCA_029959295.1. Taxonomy (GTDB): domain Bacteria; phylum Bacteroidota; class Bacteroidia; order Flavobacteriales; family Flavobacteriaceae; genus Flavobacterium. The sequence continues at coordinate 208,860 of JASCOH010000008.1, forward strand.
CAATCAAAAACAATTTTAAGTTATCGCCAGATTGCATCAATAATTCATATCCTTTTAAATTTGAAACGTGATAGGTTTTCAAAAAAACGGAATAGCAAGTTACCGCCAGCATCGTCGGAACTGCCAAAAAGAAAGAGAATTCCGCGGCAGTTTGTCTGGTCAATCCTTGTTGCATGCCACCAATAATTGACGCTGCAGAACGGCTTGTTCCTGGCATCATCGCCAGACATTGCCAAAAACCAATCGTCACCGCTTTCTTGATTGAAATTTCTTCTTCTGATGCAACAGTTGGATTCTTGAAATAATTGTCAATAAATAACAATACAAAACCTCCAACGATTAAAACGATTGCAATCGGAATTGGATCTCCCAAAACCGCATCGATATAATCATCAAAAATATATCCTAAGATTAGCGCAGGCATAACGGCACACGCTAATTTGATGTAAAAACTAAATTTTGAAAAGTCAAAAAATTTCTTCCAATACAAAGCAACGACCGCCAAAATGGCTCCGAATTGAATGGAAACTTGAAATAATTTGGTAAAATCGTCTTCCTGAATTCCAAAAAAAGAACTCGTGAAAATCATGTGTCCTGTAGAAGAAACCGGTAGATATTCTGTTAAACCTTCAACAATGGCGATTAAAATAGCTTGAATTAAATCCATAAAGTTAATTAGATAATTGTCAATCAGGTAATTAGGTAATGATTCAAACCGGCAATTATCTAATTACCGAATTATCAAATTTTCTAATTCTTTTTCGGGGTTTTTAAAATCGCATAAATCGTAATTCCAAAACCAATCAAAACCGTAGTAGGAGCCAGACGAATTCTTCTGAAATCAAAAATCTTGTCGCTGAAAACTGCTGGATCTTCCGTTCCACCGCCTGACATCAAAATAAATCCAAGCGCAATAACTGCGATTCCAATCAATAAAAATTTATAATTTACCTTTTCAAAAAGGAATTCGTTTTTATCTGTATTTGTTTCTTTAGTACTCATAATTTTAAGTCAAAAGTTAATAGCCAAAGTGTATTCTAAAATCTTAAATCAAAAATATCAAATTAATAAAGGTCGTCTGTTCTCAAGTTCAAGAAACGTTGCGTCGCAAAAAATGTGCTGAACCAAGTAATCAGAATTCCAACCGCCAAAACGCCAACCAAAACCAATGAAATCATAAATTGATCTTTCAGGATTTCTAGATTCGGGAAATTCGTGTCTACATAATATAAAACGCCCATCAAAGCGATAATCGCCAAAACAGAACCGATAACGCCCAATTTGATGCTTCTCCAGATGAATGGTTTTCTGATAAATGATTTTGTCGCACCGACCATCTGCATCGTTTTAATGATAAAACGGTTTGAATAAATTGAAAGTCGCATCGAGCTGTTGATCAATAAAACCGCTACTAAAGCCAAGAATCCGCTGGCAATTAAAATCCAGAAACTGATTTTTTGAATGTTGTCGTTTACCAAATTCACCAAAACTTTATCATAAACAATATCTGAAACCATTGGATATTCTAAAATTCTAGCTTCAAATTTCTTGATGCTGTCCGTAACGATATAATCGGCTTTCAAGTGAATATCAAAAGAGTTTTCTAAAGGATTTTCTCCTAAAAACGCCATGAAATCCTCACCGATAATATCCGTATGCTGTTTTGCCGCTTGTTCTTTCGTAACAAAATTGTAAGATTTTACAAACTTCGACGTCTTCATTTCAGTGTCAAAAGCATTGATAAGGCTATCAGTCGCTTCGTTTTTGAAATAAACAGACATGGCGATTTCTTCCTTGAAATCATCCGATAATTTCTTAGAGTTGATTACAAATAACCCCAAAATTCCCAATAAAAAAAGCACCAAGAAAACACTTAATACCACAGAGAAATAAGAAGAAATAAGTCGTCGCTTTTGAAATTTTTCGAAAGAAGATGCCATAGATTTTAATTTAAGCCGTAAAAATAATAAAGAATTTCTTTAAACACAGTTTATAACGCTCAAAGTTTTGACTTTCGTACAATAAACGTAAATTTGCGACTTCGAATTGATTTTTTTTGTATGGAAAGCCATTTCGAGAAACGGGCGCCATCACAACCCGAATAAAACACAACGACATGAACGTTCAGCTCTAAAACCCTGAACCCAAAACCTTGAACCAAAAGAGAAATGAAATACAATCCTAACGAGATAGAGAGAAACTGGCAAAAATATTGGGCCGAAAACCAAACCTTTGCTGCAGAAAATAATTCAGACAAACCAAAATATTATGTTTTGGATATGTTTCCTTATCCATCCGGAGCCGGCTTGCACGTTGGGCATCCGCTAGGTTACATTGCTTCTGATATTTATGCACGATTCAAACGCCACCAAGGTTTCAACGTTTTGCATCCGCAAGGCTACGACAGTTTCGGACTTCCGGCGGAACAATATGCCATTCAAACGGGTCAGCATCCTGATAAAACTACGAAGGAAAACATCGCCCGTTACAGAGAACAACTAGACAAAATCGGTTTTTCTTTTGATTGGAGTAGAGAAGTGCGAACTTCAAACGCTGATTATTACAAATGGACACAGTGGATTTTCATTCAGTTGTTCAATTCTTGGTATGATAAAGATGCCGACCAAGCCAGAGATATCAAGACATTGGTGATGGATTTTGAAGAAAACGGAAACGCTAAAGTAAACGCAGTTTCCGACGATAATATTCCAACATTCTCTGCCGAAGACTGGAAATCCTATTCAAAAGAAGAACAAGAAAGAATTTTACTAAAATATAGATTGACTTTCCTAGCCGAAACCGAAGTAAACTGGTGCCCGGCATTGGGAACGGTTTTAGCAAACGACGAAATCATAAACGGCGTTTCAGAACGTGGAGGACATCCCGTAATCCGCAAGAAAATGACGCAGTGGAGCATGCGAATTTCCGCTTATGCAGAACGTCTTTTGACTGGTTTGGACACGATTGATTGGACAGAATCTCTAAAAGAAAGCCAAAGAAACTGGATCGGGAAATCAGTAGGAGCTTCGGTTACTTTTAAAGTAAAAGATTCTGAATTCGAACGAAACGCTGTCGATTATATCTTAAGCGGAGACGAAACCAACGAGCACGTTATTGAAGTCTTCACAACAAGACCTGATACGATTTTCGGAGTAACATTTATGACTTTGGCGCCAGAACACGATTTGGTTTCAAAAATCACAACACCTGAACAAAAACAAGCCGTAGAAGCTTACGTAGAAGCAACTGCAAAACGTAGCGAACGCGAAAGAATGGCCGATGTAAAAACCATTTCGGGCGTTTTCACAGGCGCTTATGCCGAACATCCTTTTACAAAAGAAGCAATTCCGGTTTGGATTGGCGATTATGTTTTGGCTGGTTATGGAACTGGAGCCGTGATGGCTGTTCCGTGTGGTGACGAACGCGATTATGCTTTCGCAAAACATTTCAATATCGAGATTAAAAATATATTTGAAAACGTAGATATTTCGGAAGAAGCTTACGGTTCAAAAGACAATGTGGTGCTTGACAATTCTGATTTCTTAAACGGATTGAATTACAAGGAAGCCACCAAAAAAGCCATCGAAGCTTTAGAAGAATTAAACCAAGGAAAAGGAAAAACCAATTACCGTTTGCGTGACGCCGTTTTCTCCCGCCAAAGATATTGGGGCGAGCCTTTCCCAGTGTATTATGTAAACGGATTGCCACAGATGATCGAAACACAGCATCTGCCAATTCGCCTTCCGGAAGTAGAGAAATATTTGCCAACCGAAGACGGACAACCGCCTTTAGGAAACGCAACGGATTGGGCTTGGGATTCTATCAACAACAAAATTGTCTCCAATGAGCTTGTCACCCCGAGCGCAGTCGAGGGGCAATCTTCTAACGGAATTTATTCTTTAGAATTAAACACCATGCCAGGTTGGGCAGGAAGTTCTTGGTATTGGTTGCGTTATATGGACGCTCATAATAATGACGAATTTGTTTCGGGCGAAGCACAAAACTATTGGCAGAATGTCGATTTATATATAGGAGGAAGCGAACACGCCACAGGCCACTTGTTATATTCTCGTTTTTGGAATAAATTTTTGAAAGACAGAGGTTTTGTAAATCAAGAAGAACCGTTCAAGAAATTGATTAATCAGGGGATGATTTTGGGGATGAGTGCTTTGGTTTATAGATTAGATGTAAATTTTAATATTCAATTTACAATTAGTAAAGAATCAGAAACTATTGGCAAAAATTATAACCGTGGATTTGTAAATAAAGCTGAGCAAGATGGTAGTTTTGGTAGTAAATATTTTTTCTCTAAAGAACTGATGATTAAAGTGAAGTCTAAAGAGATAAATATTAAAGATGAAATCATTAGAAATATTAAGTCTACTTTAGAAGAAATAACACCAAAGTATCCTTCCGAAAATTTTGAAGCATTAAATTTATTCGATAGAGAAATTGCTATAACTGAATTTTCTTTTAATCCAATTCACATTGATGTAAGTCTTGTAAATTCTTCTGACGAAATTGATGTAGAAAAATTAAGACAATGGCAACCTCAATTTAATGATGCCGAATTTATTTCTGAAAATGGTAAATTTTATGTTGGTAGAGAAGTTGAAAAAATGTCTAAACGTTGGTATAATGTTGTTAATCCAGACGACATCTGCGAAGAATACGGAGCCGACACCTTACGTTTATACGAAATGTTCTTAGGTCCGTTAGAGCAGGCAAAACCTTGGAATACCGCTGGAATCACAGGGGTTTTCGGATTCTTGAAAAAACTATGGAGATTGTATTTTGACGAATCAGGTTTGATTGTAAACTCAAATCCTGCCACGCCAGAAGCCTTGAAAACATTGCACAAAACCATTAAAAAAGTTCAGGAAGACATCGAGAATTTCTCTTTCAATACGTCAGTGAGTTCTTTTATGATTGCCGTAAATGAATTGACCGCGCAAAATTGCCACGAACGTTCGATTTTAGAGCCGTTAGCCATTTTAATTTCTCCGTATGCGCCTCATATCGCTGAAGAATTGTGGGAAAAATTAGGGCATACCGAAAGCATTTCAAGAGTGCCTTTCCCAAGATTCAATCCAGAATATTTGGTGGAAAGCAACAAAGAATATCCAGTTTCTTTCAACGGAAAAATGCGTTTTACGATGAATCTTCCTTTAGATTTGACGAAAGAGCAGATTGAAGAAATCGTGATGAAAGACGAAAGAACGATCAAGCAATTGGATGGTAAAACACCAAACAAAGTGATTATTGTTCCAGGAAAAATCATCAACTTGGTAGGATAATTTTCTTTCCACAGATTAAAAGAATTAAAAGGATTTCTATTGTAATCCGTGAGAATCCTTTAATCTTTGGCAAAAGAAAGAAGCTGTCTGTCATCCCGAGCGCAGTCGAGGGAATACAAATACACATAGCCACAGATTAAAAGAATTAAAAGGATTTATATTGTAATCCGTGAGAATCCTTTAATCTTTGGCAAAAGAAACAAGCTGTCTGTCATCCCGAGCGCAGTCGAGGGAAAACAAATACACATAGCCACAGATAAAAGAATTAAAAGGATTTCTATTGTAATCCGTGAAAATCCTTTAATCTGTGGCAAAACAAACAAGCTACTTGTCATCCCGAGCGCAGTCGAGGGAACGCAAAGAAACACAGCCACGAATTCAAGAATTTTAAAAAGAGATTCAGAATTCGTGGCTTTTTCTTATACCAAAACTAAAAATTACACGTTAAGATATTTATTCAGAATTTTGGCACATTATTTGAAAGCCATTTATTCGAATAAAAACAGCCTCAATCAAAAAATGGTTACTAAATTGCCCCAAACCTCGTCTAATCAGCGAGGTTTTTTATTTTGGAGTGTTCCAGCTTTAAGAAAAATTTAGCACTGACAAACTTTCAGAATAGCCGAAACAGCTGTAAATTGGCTAGATTCTTGCTTTTTAAAACACAAGAATCTTTAAATTCTTAAAACATCAAATCTTTAAATCAAAAACTATGTTAGGATATTATATTTTACTCGGAATTATCGCTTTAGTAAGCTGGGCAGTCAGTGCAAAGCTCCAAAGCAAATTTGAATATTATTCAAAGGTGCATCTCCGCAACGGAATGAGCGGTGCCGAGATTGCCGAAAAAATGCTCGCCGACCACGGAATCACAGGCGTAAGAGTGATTTCGACTGCAGGCCGTTTGACTGACCATTACAATCCGTCAGACAAAACCGTGAACTTGAGCGAAGCTGTTTACAACCAAAGAAATGCTGCAGCTGCAGCCGTTGCCGCACACGAAGTGGGTCATGCCGTGCAACATGCGCAGGCTTATCAGTGGCTGACGATGCGTTCAAAAATGGTTCCGATGGTGAATGTTGCGGCTCCGATTTCACAATGGCTGATTATTGGAGGTCTGATTTTGGGAGCGGCTGCAGGAGTAGGCGCTGGGTTTTATGTAGCCGTTGCCGGACTTGCGTTGATGACCATCGCCACAATTTTTAGCGTCATTACGCTTCCCGTGGAATATGACGCGAGCAACAGGGCTTTGGCGTGGCTGAAAAATAAAAATATGTTGAGCCAGCAAGAATATGCAGGTGCTGAAGATTCCTTGAAATGGGCGGCGAGAACTTATTTGGTGGCTGCTTTAGGTGCTATCGCTTCTTTGCTTTATTGGGCGATGCAGGTTTTTGGCGGCAGGAGAAATTAAAAAGAGATACTGAGGAAATTAGGTGCTGAGGTGCTAAGTTTATAAAAAGGAAATCCGTGTTGTAAGGCACGGATTTTTTTCTGCCCAGTCATTGCTAGGCACGAAGCTATCGCATATCGTTATTAGTTTGGTGTGATTCCTTCGTGCTTCACAATTATATATCATACCTGAATCTGTCTTTCAATCTGCGTGTCTAAAGAAATAAAAGTCTCCGTTCTTGAAACGCCTTCGATTGCTTGGATTTTAGTATTTAATAAGGACATCAAATGTTCATTATCGCGGCAGATAATCTTGATTAGAATAGACCAGTTTCCTGTAGTATAGTGGCATTCCAAAACTTCGGGTATCTTTTTTAATTCTCTGACGGCTTCTGAATTTCGGGCGGCTTTATCTAGATAAATTCCGACAAAAGCCATAGTGCTGTAGCCCAAAACTTTTGTATTGACTACGAATTTTGATCCTGAGATTACGCCCGACTGTTCTAGTTTTCTTAAACGCTGGTGGATTGCCGCGCCAGAGATTCCAATTTTGTTAGCGATTTGCAAGATTGGTTTTCGAGCGTCTTCCATCAGGTCTCTGAGGATTTCCTTGTCGATTCCGTCGATTTCTATTTGAAGGGAATTTATTTTCATGGGTTCTGATTTTATAGTAAAATAGGAAAATTTGTTTTAAATGTAAATCAAATATAAGGATTTTGTTTTAGTATGTCATTGCGACTAAGGGCGCCATCACATAATGTAGCGCCGCAAAGTTTAAGTACTAAAAAAGGCTTATCTCTTTCGAAATAAGCCTTTGCTTTATGTTATTGTTACGTTCCTTGCAATTCTATTAACTAGAAACGCTCTTTGGATTATAGCCCATGTAAGGAACTTCCTTTTCATTAAAAACAACTCCATACTCCTCTAATTCTCTTAAAATCGGCAGATAAACTTCTTTATTGATAGGAAGTTGCACGCCCGGAGTCGTGATATTTCCGTTCAAGATCTGCAAGGTTGCCATCGCCACGGGAAGACCCACGGTTTTTGCCATCGCGGTATACGTCTGGTCGTCGCCGATGCAGACCATTTTTGAATCGATCTGTTTTTCTTGACCGTTGATTTCATAACCAAATTTGTGATACATAACAATCATGTCTTTGTCATGCTCATCCAAGCTCCAGCTTTCTGATAAAATTTTCTCTAGAATTTGTGCCGGAGTTGCGTTTTTCAAGCCTACAATCTTCTTCGGATTAAATAAATCCAGCTCTAAAAGTTTGTCCCATTTGATATCGTCTTGATCGATCTTAAGGCTCAAGCGCAGTTTGATTTCCACAGAATCAGTCGGGTGATAAGGCAGGAAAGAGTTGGTGAATTCACGGTAAGTCATGTTTTCAGAATCTTCCATAGTGTAAGAATCGTCGGTCATGCCTAAAGTCACGAACATGTTCCAGGCTTTTGAAAAACCGACACGGCGAATCGTACCTCTATATAAAGTCAATGCGTCGTCAAGGCCGTAAACACTGCGGTATTTCAACGAATCGCGGTTGGCATAGCCTTCAAAACGGCCATAGCCTTCGACTTCCATGAACTCTGTCCTTCTAAATAATTTATGATAAGGGATGTATTTGTAAGTGCCTTCCTGGATGAATTTTGCAGCACCGCCTTGTCCGGCTAAAACTACATTTCTCGGATTCCAAGTGAATTTGTAATTCCATAAATTAGTATCAGATTCAGGAGCCACAAGTCCGCCACAAAACGATTCGAAAAGAATGATTTTTCCGCCTTGGTCACGAATTTCGTCGATTACTTTCATCGCGCTCATGTGGTCGATTCCTGGATCAAGCCCGATTTCGTTCATGAAAACTAAGTTATTCGCTTTGGCTTGTTCATCTAAACTTTGCATGGCGTCACTGATATAAGAGGCAGTAACCATATGTTTTTTATAAGCGATACAGTCTTTTGCTACTTCAATGTGCATAAAAGCAGGCAACATTGAAATGACGATATCTGCTTTCTGAATTTCAACCTTTCGTTGCTCAGGATCATAAACGTCGAAGGCAATTGCCGTTGCATTTTTATGATTTTTGGTTTTTTTCTGAGCCAATTCTAACGAGAGGTCGCCAATTGTCAAGTGTAGATTTTCTTCCTCTGATTTGTTCAGAAGATATTGAATTAGTGAAGAAGCAGACCTTCCGGCGCCAATTATTAAAATATGTCTCATTGATCGAATTTGGTTATTGAAATTAAAAAAACAGCGAAATTTAATGACTTGATTTTAATTTTGAGCATAAAAATACGAAAGTATTAAAAAATCTATCAAATTAGAATAATTGCGTAATAAATGGTTTGTTAAAATTATATATTTTTTGAGTCACTTAATTGTAAATTATTTTATTTTTACTGCTTAGCAATTTTTTTTACAATAATCTATTGACTTTAGCTTTGAATGAAATGTTTTTATCGTTAAAAATAACTTTAATGCTTTTGTTTGTATAAATATAACTATTTTGCTTTTTTAAAACAAATTAAAATATATTTATATGAGAAAGACTTTTAAAGTATTATTCGCAGTTATTTTTTTCGGAATGTCGTCACAAGCGCAAATTAAAATAGGTGATAACCCTACAATAGTAAATAATGCTGCGTTGTTAGAATTGGAAAGTACTAATAAAGGCATTTTGATGCCTAGGATTTCTTTGACAGGGACACAAGATGTTACAACAATACCTTCTCCCACCACAGGGCTTTTAATTTATAATATTTCAACAATGGGCGTATCGCCAAATAATGTAGCGCCTGGATTTTACTATTATGATGGAATGCAATGGAAGGCTTTTGTTTCAACGACAACTGTTGTAGGGGCTGAAAGCAAAGCAGGGCAATTCTTAAGATTTGGAATTGATTCACAAACAATAAATGCTAGTACTGAAGTTAGCTTAAGATTTGTAAATAACAACAGCACCGCTGAAATGGGCAACAACTTATCAGGAACAGCAAATTTTATAAGCACTTTTGAAGATTCAGAGATTGGCACGGGAAGTTTAGAAAATGTTGCGCTTTCGGCAGGATTGGGGACGCCAGCAAGAACTACTGACCGCGTAAAGCTGTCTGAAGGCGTTTATAGAATAACCCTTCAGCTGGTTGGAAAATCTGATTATAATCCTGTTCCTGCGTATTTGAATTTTAAGTTAGCGATAAATAATAATGAATATTCTTATAGAGATGGGCTTTTATCTCAGACTAATGGAAACACTGACATGACGGGTACATTTATTGATTATGTAATACTGACATCAGAGAGTTATATTGATTTTACGGTAAGCGCCACTAACAAAAACTGGGTCTTGAAAGATTATGTATCTCTTTCTGGCGGGAAGCTTTACCGCTCTATTTGTACAATTGAAAGGCTCAGATAAATTTCTTATTGCAAAGTTTGTACTAAATGCCATATATATTTAAAAATGCTATCTTTTTCAGATGGCATTTTTTATATTTATACCAATTTTACAAATCATGGACAAGAAAATAATTGCAACAGGAGCTATTTTAGGATTTATCGCTATCGTTTTAGGCGCTTTTGGCGCTCATGCTTTGAAGGAAGTTTTAGATGCCAACCAATTGGCTTCTTTTGAAACCGGCGTTCGCTATCAAATGTACCATGCGATCTTTTTGCTTTTCATAGGAAGTACTTCTTATGTATCTGAAAAAGCTAAAAAAAGCATTTATTATTTCGTTTTATCAGGAGTCGTACTTTTTTCAGGATCAATCTATTTTTTGGCTACAAGAGGCATAACTGGTGTTGATATTCGTACAATTGGCGTAGTAACTCCAATTGGAGGATTGCTAATGATTTGTGCTTGGGGAATGCTTTTTTTGAATATTATTAAGAAGAAGGGATAAATTTTTGCCAAATTAATTTTTTTATAAAATTATTTTCTACTTTTGCCGAATAATTAAACACAACTTAATCATAATTCTATGGATAATTACGCTCAATTTACGAAAACGATTGCGTTAGAGAAATATGGAATCAAAAATGCAGAAGAAGTAATCTACAATCCTTCTTATGATTTGCTTTATGACGAAGAACTGAATTCGGCTTTGGAAGGTTTCGAAAAAGGACAATTGTCAGAGCTTGGAGCCGTAAATGTAATGACTGGAGATTTTACAGGCCGTTCGCCAAAAGACAAATATATTGTTGAGGATGACGTGACAAGAGATACGATTTGGTGGACTTCGCCAAAAGCGGTAAATGACAACAAGCCAATTTCAAAGGATACTTGGAATGCGTTGAAGGAAACTACAGTTCAGCAATTATCCAATAAAAAATTATTCGTTGTAGATGCTTTTTGCGGTGCGAATGAAAACACGAGATTGAAAGTCCGTTTTATTATGGAAGTGGCTTGGCAGGCGCATTTTGTGAAAAATATGTTCATCCGCCCGACGGAAGAAGAATTAGAAAATTATGGCGAGCCTGATTTCGTAGTTATGAACGCTTCGAAAACAGAATTTACAGATTATAAAGCACACGGATTGAATTCTGAAGTGTATATCGCTTTCAACCTTACAGAGAAAATCCAGATTATTGGAGGAACTTGGTACGGTGGCGAAATGAAAAAAGGATTGTTCTCGATGATGAATTATTATTTGCCACTGCAAGGAATCGCTTCCATGCACTGCTCGGCAAATAAAGGAAAAGACGGCGATGTTGCTGTTTTCTTCGGATTATCTGGAACAGGAAAAACTACTTTATCGACAGATCCAAAACGTGAGTTGATCGGTGACGATGAACACGGCTGGGACAATGAAGGCGTTTTCAATTTCGAAGGAGGCTGCTACGCAAAAACCATCGACCTGAGCAAAGAAAACGAGCCAGATATTTTTAATGCGATCCGAAAAGATGCGTTGTTGGAAAATGTTACGCTTGACGAAAACGGAAAAATTGATTTCAAAGACGGCTCTGTAACTCAAAATACAAGAGTTTCCTATCCAATTTACCATATTGACAATATCGTGAAACCGGTTTCAAAAGCTGGCCATGCTTCAAAAGTTATTTTCCTTACGGCAGATGCTTTTGGCGTAATGCCTCCGGTTGCAAAACTGACTCCAGAGCAAACTAAATATCACTTTCTTTCAGGTTTTACAGCTAAATTGGCCGGAACAGAAAGAGGAGTTACAGAGCCACAGCCAACGTTTTCAGCTTGTTTCGGGAAAGCATTTTTATCATTGCATCCAACAAAATATGGAGAAGAATTGGTGAAGAAAATGGAGCAGAATAACGCAACAGCTTACATCGTAAACACTGGTTGGAACGGAACTGGAAAAAGAATTTCTATCAAAAATACAAGAGCAATAATTGACAGAATTTTAGATGGTTCTTTAGAAAATGCTGAAACTACGACTTTGCCAATCTTTAATTTTGCAATTCCAACAAGTTTGGAAGGAGTTGATTCAGCTATTCTTGATCCAAGAAAAACATATGCTGACGAATTAGAATGGCAGCAAAAAGCAAAAGATTTAGGAAAATTATTTGTGGCTAATTTTGAACAATATGCGACAAATGAAGAAGGAAAAAATCTTGTAAAAGCAGGTCCGCAAGTTATCTAAATCGTACTCAATTATATTCAATAAAAAATCCGATCGTTTTGGCGATCGGATTTTTTTATTTCTAAAAGTAAAGTTTTATTTTTCCTTCACTTCTTTATTTGCTTTCGCAATATATTTCTCTAAAGCCATTGTCATCGACGGAGCTTCCGGTGAAGGCGCCATGATGTCCACTCTCAATCCGTGTTCTAAAGCTTCTTTTTGAGTTGTGCTTCCAAAAACTGCAATTCTTGTGTTGTTCTGTTCAAAATCTGGAAAATTCATGAACAAAGATTTGATTCCGGTTGGGCTGAAGAAAGCCAAAACATCATAATAAACATCGGCCAAATCTGACAAATCGCTCATTACGGTTTTGTAAAAAGTACCTTCTGTCCAATTTACTTTCAAGTTGTTCAGCGTTTGCGGTGCGTCAGCATTTAACTGGTCTGAAGCAGGCAAAAGGAATTTTTCGTCTTTGTATTTTTTAATAAGAGGCGACAAGTCAGCAAAGTCTTTTTGACCAACATAAATCTTACGCTTTCTGTACACCACATATTTTTGCAGGTAAAAAGCAACAGCTTCTGACTGGCAGAAATATTTCAAGTCTTCAGGAATCTTATATCTCATTTCTTCAGCTACTCTAAAAAAATGATCCACAGAATTCTTGCTCGTTAAGATGATTGCGGTAAAATTATTTAAGTCAATTTTTTGTGCTCTCACGTCTTTTGCGCTCACGCCTTCAACGTGGATAAAAGGCCTGAAATCAATCTTGACTTTGTGTTTTTGTTGCAACTCAAAATAGGGAGAATTCTCTACTTTAGGCTCTGGTTGCGATACCAAAATTGTTTTCACTTTCATATTTGATATTTTCTTTCTACTACGTTTTCGTAAACCAATAATACATGAAATAATAGGGTGCTATTTCAAGAGCGCAAAGATACAAAATAAAATAAAACAACTTGCCAATTATTAAATTTTGATAAATTTTCAAGGAAATTAGATATGTAATCGCATTAATTATCAAAATAACAGCAATGGTGAAATATATTAAGAAATCTATTGGTGTATCGTTATAAAACAGAATTATATTGAGTGGCAAAATGCACAAACCGATATACGTTCTATAGCTTACTTTTTGCAGATTAAATTGTTCGCTAAATTCTTCAATATTGAAAGAAGTTGCTATTATCTTCTCAATCAAGTATTTAGAAAGTATGAAAATACCTAAAAGCGTTATAATCTGAATATAAGAAATCCAGTCTGTTTTTTCAATAAATCCGAAAAAACTAAGAGATAACTGAATAAAAAAAGCAAAAGAGATGACCTGAACCACAAAAAGTGCAATTGTGAACCAATTCATCAGGTTGCCAGTGTCGCGGTAAATCTTGATATATTTGTCGCTATAGATCAATCGCGAAAAATCGACAAAGCGATTTTCAAAAACGCCTCTCGTTATCGCAATCAGCACAAAACTGAGCACAAAAAGAACGGTCGCCCAATCTTTGCTCCCAATATTCCTCGGCTGTAATACGAAATCTAGCATAGCGCAAAATTAATCAAATTTTTCACGTTTCTTTATTTTTTTTACCACCTAATCGCTGATTTATATTATGCTTTTGTGCGGAAACTTTGCCTGTAAATTGCTGTAGCTTAATTGCCTCGGTTTTAAAAAAGCGAAATCAATCAGATTATTATAATTTTATTATGAATCATCAGCTATAAAAAGTTTACTTTTGTCCTGAAATTTTATGTGAAAATATGAACGACGGCATTGTTATAATTCCAACTTATAACGAAATTGAAAATATCGAAAGCATTATCAGAGCTGTATTTTCTCTGCAAAAGCCGTTTCACATCCTGATTATTGACGACAATTCTCCAGATAAAACTGCCCAAAAAGTAATCGAGTTGCAACAAGAATTTCCCGATAGGCTTTTTATGGAACAGCGTACAAAAAAATCTGGATTGGGCACTGCCTACGTACATGGCTTCAAGTGGGCCCTCGAACGCCATTATCAATATATTTTTGAGATGGATGCCGATTTTTCACATAATCCAAATGACCTGGAAAAGCTTTATGATGCCTGCAAATTTGGTATTTATGAAGTTGCAATTGGTTCAAGATATGTAACTGGCGTCAATGTTGTCAATTGGCCTTTAAGCCGTGTTTTGCTGTCTTATTTTGCTTCTGTCTATGTCAGAATGATTACCGGAATGCAGATTCAAGATGCCACAGCAGGATTTATCTGCTATAAAAGAAATGTCTTGGAAGGAATCAATCTTGACCGAATAAAATTCATCGGTTATGCCTTTCAAATTGAAATGAAATATAGGGCTTTTGCCAAAAATTATAAGATCGTCGAAGTGCCGATTATCTTCACAGATCGAACAAAAGGCCAGTCAAAAATGAGCAATTCTATTATAAAAGAAGCTGTTTTTGGAGTTTTGGCTTTACGAATAAAAAAAATATTTAATACTTTATAGACAGAATTATTCTGTTGAAAATTACCACCGATACAAAAATTGATGATGAAAAGTGTTTTGATTAAGAATGCCAAGATAGTTAATGAGGGAACTATATTTGAAGGAGACGTTTTAATTGAAAACGAATTTATTGTAGAAATTGCTGAAACAATCAGTGCGAAATCTTCTGCTACAAAAATTATAAATGCTGAAGGAAATTACCTAATTCCAGGAGCGATTGATGATCAAGTGCATTTTCGCGAACCAGGATTGACACACAAGGGCGACATCGAATCTGAATCAAGAGCGGCTGTTGCTGGTGGAATCACGTCGTTTATCGAAATGCCAAATACAAATCCGCAGTCAACGACTATCGAATTGTTAGAAGATAAATTTGCAATTGCGGCTGAAAAATCTGCAGCAAATTATTCTTTCATGTTTGGCGGAACAAATGACAATTTAGAAGAAATTTTAAAGGTAAATCCCAAAACTGTTGCAGGTCTAAAATTATTTTTAGGTTCTTCAACCGGAAATATGCTGGTTGACAATGAAGAAGTCTTAGAGAAAATATTTTCAAGCACGCCTTTGTTGATCGCAGTTCACTGTGAAGATGAGGCTACGATTAAAGCCAATCTTGAAAAATACAAAGAAGAATACGGCGATGATATTCCGATGAAATTTCATCCTTTGATCAGAAGCGAGGAAGCTTGTTTTATTTCGTCTTCGAGAGCGATTGAATTGGCTAAGAAAACCGGAGCAAGATTGCACGTTTTCCACCTTTCTACTGGAAAAGAAACGAAATTATTCAGCAATAAAATTCCGTTAGAAGATAAAAAAATCACGGCTGAAGTTTGTGTTCACCATCTTTGGTTCACCGACGCCGATTATGATAAAAAAGGAAGCTTGATCAAATGGAATCCTGCGATTAAAACGCAAGCCGACAAAGACCAATTATGGGAAGCCTTGCTAGACGACAGAATCGACGTTATTGCAACCGATCACGCGCCTCATACTTTAGAAGAAAAGAAAAATGTTTATACTTCGGCGCCTTCTGGCGGTCCGTTGGTGCAGCATGCGGTTGTGGCGATGTTCGAAGCTTTTCACCAGGGAAAAATTTCTGTGGAGAAAATCGTAGAGAAAATGGCACACAATCCAGCAAAGATTTTCAAAATCGAAAAGCGCGGTTTTATCAAGGAAGGTTATTATGCTGACTTGGTTTTGGTAAATTCCGGATTGCCTTGGAGCGTGAAGAAAGAGAATATTTTATACAAATGCGGCTGGTCTCCGTTTGAAGGTTTTACGTTTAAATCAAGAATTACCCATACCTTTGTAAATGGCGAATTGGTTTATAACAACTTTAAAGTCAAAGATGTTAAAGCTGGAAAAAGACTTCAGTTTGACCGCTAATTAAAAGAATATGAAAAACTTTTTTTTATTTTTTATAGGTTTTTGCTTTCTGGTTTCTTGCGAACAAAAGGCCATTGAAAAGCCGGATAACTTGATCGAAAAAGAAAAGATGGATGATATTATCTACGATCTTACATTGCTTCAGGCAATGCGTGGCGGTTATCAAGCTACTTTGGATTCGAATAAAGTGGATGTGGCAAATTACATTTATAAAAAATATAAAATTGACAGCCTTCAGTTTGCAAACAGCAATCGTTATTATGCTTCAGATGTTGCAGCTTACAACCGAATGTTCAATCGTGTTAATGAAAGATTGATTGCCAATAAAGCAAAAGCGGATACTTTGGCAAAAAGGGAAGAGAAATTAAATTTGAAAAAATCTTCAGATACGCTGAACAAAAAACCTAAAAATTAATAAGTAGCACTTACTTTTTTAATATACTCATCAAGGCTTGCAAACTCAATGTTGCAGGCCTTTTTTATTTTTGAATTGTCAAATACTGTTTCTGTGTGCATTGATTTTGCCATGGCTCTTGACAGGTTTCTTTTTGTGAAAAAAAATGCAGAAAAAAACCAATCGATTCGCCAGGCTAAATTCGTCATCCATGATTTTACAAGCATGTTTGGTCTTTTTACCTGCAAAGCGTCAGCAATTTTATTCGAAAGTTCTTGATAGCTGTAATTTTTTTCTACCAGCGTAAATCTTTCTTTTTTGATGTCGCTTTTCATCAAAAAGTGCATGGTTTTTACAACTTCTTCCACGCTGATAAATCCAGAGGAGCCTTTGGTATAAAATTTCAAGCCTTTTTTAATTCTTCGGAAGATTTCACTGCTTCCGTTTTGCCAGAAACCTGGGCCTAAGATCACGCCAGGATTCACGATTACGGTATTTAAGCCTTCTTCTTGACCTCGCCAGACTTCCATTTCGGCTCCGAATTTTGAAATCGCATAATCGCTGTGCGGTTTTTCAGGATTCCATTCGGTTTCTTCAGTGATGATGTGTTCATGTTCTTGCAAATCTCCGAGTGCGGCAATGGAACTGACGTAGCAGAGTTTTTTTATGTTTTTTGCCAGGCAGAAATTTACAATATTCGCTGTCCCTTCAATGTTTATTTTTCGTAATTTTTCTTCGTCATTTGGATCAAAAGAAATGTAGGCGGCGCAGTGATAAACATAATCTATATTTTCAAAAGCGATTTCTAGAGTTGGAATTTCGGTAATACAGCCTTGGATCCAGTTTATTTTTTCGAATAAATCAGATTGGTTTTTCCAGTTGAAAAAGGCTTTTGTTTTTTGGATGTTTTCTTGATTTTTGTATAAAGCGCGGACTTCTTCTCCGTTTTCGAGAAGTTGTAAAAGTAGGTGAGAGCCTACTAATCCGGTGGCGCCTGTGACTAGAATCATAGTTGCAAAAATACGCTAAATTAGATAATTTGATGATTAGATAATTAGATAATTTTATTGAATGTCATTGCGACGATGATTGGTCTAGAGTTTTTAAAAATCAAGTAGTTTTTCGATAGCCCCGATTGGCGGCAGTAGCCTTTTCTTCCGTTTTCGGAGAAAAGCTACTGCAGAAAGCGGGACTTTAGATTCTGAAAATACCGAAAGTTTCGCTTCTGATAATTTTATAAAGGATAATGCGTTCCCTCGACTGCGCTCGGGATGACAATGCTGTTTTTATAGAAATTACGGAATTTAATTGTCAAATTTTCTAATTTTCTAATTCGCTAATTTTCTAATTAAAACTATCTTTGCCCAAATTATTTACAAGAAATGAAGAATTTAGTTGAAGAATTAAAGTGGCGCGGGCTGTATGCTGACAGTATGCCGGGGACGGAAGAGCAATTGCTGAAGGAAGTGACGACGGCATATATTGGTTTTGACCCGACGGCTGATTCGTTGCATATTGGAAGCATGGTTCAGATTATTTTGCTGGTTCATTTGAAGAATTTTGGTCATCAGCCGATTGCCTTGGTGGGTGGTGCGACTGGAATGATTGGTGATCCGTCAGGGAAATCTGAGGACAGAAACCTGCTGAACGAAGAAACTTTGGCGAAAAACGTGGCGGGCATCAAAAGCGTGCTTTCTCGTTTTTTAGATTTTAATTCTACAGATAAAAATGCGCCGGTAATGGTAAATAACTATGACTGGATGAAGGAATTTTCGTTTATTGATTTTGCGCGTGAAGTAGGAAAACGCATCACGGTGAATTATATGATGGCGAAGGATTCTGTGAAAAAAAGATTTAGCGGTGAAGGCGACGGAATGTCTTTTACCGAGTTCACCTATCAATTGATTCAGGGTTATGATTTTTATCATTTGTATAAAAATCACAACTGTCTTTTGCAAATGGGCGGTTCTGACCAGTGGGGAAATATCACGACTGGAACGGAATTAGTGCGACGAATGGGTGGTGAAAGTGCGAAAGCGTACGCTTTGACAACGCCACTAATTACGAAAGCTGACGGTTCAAAATTCGGTAAATCAGAAGGCGGCAATATTTGGTTGGATGCTGACAAAACTTCGGTTTATAAATTTTACCAGTTTTGGGTAAATACTACGGATGTTGATGCTGAAAAATACATCAAAATCTTTACTTTTTTAGATAAAGAGACTATTGATGCTTTGATTGAAGAACATAAAACAGCGCCTCATTTGAGAGTTTTGCAACGTAAATTAGCTGACGAGATTACGACTTTTGTGCATTCAAAAGAAGAGTTGGAGAAAGCGATTCAGGCTTCTGAGGCTTTGTTTAGTAAGGATTCTAATGCATTCGAAACATTAGATGACGAAACATTTCTTGATATTTTCGAGGGTGTTCCGCAAGCTGAATTACCATTAAGTCAATTTAAAAAAGGAATAAATGTGGTTTCCTTGCTTAGTGAGAAATCAGGATTTTTAAAATCGAATTCTGAAGTTAGAAGAGCAATTAAAGAAAACTCTCTTTCTATAAACAAGCAAAAAGTTAGTGATGAAAATTTTAAAATAACTTTAGATAATCTAATTAAGGGAAAATATATCCTTTTACAGAGAGGAAAAAATTCTAAATTTATTATTAGTTTAAAACAACCTAAAAGAGTTGAACAGTTTAGATTTATCATTCAGCCTATAAAAAATGAGAGGTCAGTGAGGAAAATCATTAATTCAGAAAGAATTGTTGTTTTGCCAAAGGAAGTTAGACTAAAACGAGGTAATGTGAAAACTAAAATTCAAAGTTTTCAGCCACTTTCTAATAAAAGCATAGTTGTTAAAGCAGTAATAAATGATTCTCAATTTGTTAAAAGTGGAATCATAGAAACCACAAGTCAATTTAGAAAAGACTTGAAAGTTAACTGGGGAGATGAAATCTCAGCTGAAATTAAACGAGGAAAAATAATTTACGCTAAAGTTAAATAACCATCAAATTACATCCTCGGATATCAGAATTATCAAAACGGCCCAATACTTCGAAAGAATTGTTGGGCTTTTTTTTACCTAAATCTTGCGTAGCTATAAAGGAACAGGAATTTATATTTGCTAAATCTATGACGTTAATGCCGCCAGTTTTTTCATTTTCTATATAAGATAAAGCATCTTCAGTATCTCGGATTAAAATTTGCATCCAGTTTGGGCATTCAAACACGCCATGACCGAGAGAATACGCTTGGGAAAGCAATTCTGTCATTCCGTATTCTGAATGGATGGCATCGACTCCAAAACCCTTGCAGAGCAAATCGTGTAGTTCTTCACGAATCATTTCTTTTCTTCGGCCTTTCATGCCGCCGGTTTCCATGATGATGGTGTTTTTTAATTGGAAGTTCTGCTTTTCGATTAAATCTAATAAAGCATACGTAACTCCGATTAAAATTATATTTTCTCCAGAGGAATCTAATTCGAGTAGCTTTTGGATTAATTCGTCATAATTATTGAGGTAAAAACCGCTTTCGGGATGGTTTGATAATTTGATTAAATCATCTACCATATAAATCAAAGACGAACCTTCGCGGTCTAAATAAGATGGGAGCAAAGCTAAAACAGTGTAATTCTCAATGTTTCCGTAAAATTCAGAAAAGGCTTTTCTATAACTTTCTTCGTATAATGTAATGTCGGTAACCAAGTGTCTCGAAGTTGTCATTCCGGTTGTTCCAGAACTGGTAAACGTTTCTTGGATTTTTTCTTCGGAAGATAAAACTTCGTGGCTTTTAAAGAATTGGATTGGCAAAAACGGAATCTGTTGCAACGATTTCACATCGTGTTTTTCTACATTCAAATATTGGCAGAATTCACGATAGACCACATTATTGTCATACTGAAAACGGAATACTTTTAAGGCAATTTTCTCAAATTGCTTACTGCTTGAAATGCTGAAGATGTCGGCTGGTGAAATCAATGGGAATTATTTTTGGCAAAGGTATAAAATAAAAAAGCTCCAACGTGAATTGGAGCTTTTAGAAAATTTAGAATTAATTATTGCTTGATGATTTTGATTACTTCTGACGTTCCATCAGAATTTTTTACGGTTAAGATGTAAATTCCGTTTTGGTAAGAAGCGATGTCTAATTGGTGGAAATTTGTATTTGCTACTTTTTTAGATACTATCAATCTTCCTTCAATAGAAATCAATGAAATTTCAGTCATTTCCTTGTCTGTTTCAATGCTTACTTGGCTTGAAGCAGGATTTGGATAAGCTCTGAGTTTATTGATATTAGCAACTTGTTGTTTCTTGGCTGTCGTAAATTGACTGCAAGGCTGTATTTTAGCTAGAAAAACGGCTCCGTTTTGAATATGCGTCATGGCTTTTATTGTAATTGCTTTTCCTGCAGTCAGCGTAATATCATATCCAGACGGAACAACATAATTGGTAGTAGTAGTAATAGTATTTGAAGCCTGATAAGTTTGCAACGAAGCAGGTTCTGGAACACTAAACGTATAATCTGAAGGGCAAGACGGTTGTGTATTGCATTCAGATGCGATTTGTTTTGTAACTGTTGAAGTACAGCCTGAAGCATCGGTCACGGTCAATGATACGATTCCTGGCAATGCAGTCCAGTTTATGGAAACATCTGACTGGTTGCTTTGTCCAGAAATTGTTCCCGTTCCAGAGGTAATTGACCACTGTGCTGTTTGTCCTGGCTGTAAAACAACAGAATTGTTTGTTGAATTGCTTCCGGTCGCACAGGCAACTGAACTTCCAAGTATTGTTGGAGTTACAAGTCCTTGTACTGTGATCGTCGTTGTCGCAATTACAGTATTTGCACTGTTTTTGAGGCTTACTGTATAAGTTCCATTCGAAGAAAAAGTATGCGTTGGAGTTGTCAATGTAGACAAATTATTGGCTCCTGAGCCAGGGTCTCCAAAATCCCAACTGAATGTAGTGCCGCAAAAATCTGGGAAGAATTTATAAGCATTACAGCCAATTACATATTTGCTTATACTATTGTTGTAAGCTGTTTCAAATTTGGCGTCTATCAAATTTGGAAGACCTTGGCCAATATTTACTGTTCCGAAACCTTTTACAGGACCATTTAGACTAAAATAACAAGCGTTTGAGTCATATTGGGTAGCAAGTGTGTTTGGGCTATGAATTACTCCAAGTTTTTTTGAAAATCCTATTCCGACATAAATTTTTCCGTCAGGTCCAATTTGTAATTGACCTATGTGATTATCGTTAGAAACTCTTCCAATTTCAATTTTGCTATTGTTGATGTTTATTGCATTTAAATTGTATTGGAATATATTTTTTTTCACATTATCAGTTACATACAGGAGTTTTGAATTGGGGCTAAATGAAGTTCCTGCAGTAGAAATATTTGTTATTTCTATAGGGTTGCTTATTGAACCATTTGACTTGTCAAAATCAAGTACGTAATTTTTTACTGTACTATTAGGCTGGAACAATGCTATTTTGTCTCCATTTGGAGATGCTTTTAGCTGAAATGTCCAATATATTCCTGCAATTGAAGGTATTTGCCAAGAGGCATTGCTATTGTAGGCAATTCCGCTTGAAGTAAGAGAGTGTGCTACTAATCTGTAGCTGTAACCTCCTGAGCCATATTCTAGAGTCGTGAGGATCCAATAGCCACTACAATGCTTAATAACTGTAATGCCTGTGGCTCCGGTAACGGCTCCATCTGTTCCCGATGCATAACCTGGAGGCGTTGTTATAGGTTGGTTTATGGCTGTCACGACTGGATTACCACTACTGATGTCTACAATTGTATATCTAAAGCCAGTGTTGGGATCATTCATTCCGTATGAAGTGTGAAAAATATAGAATTTCGTACTGTCTCCAGGCTTTGGAACAATTGCTACTTGGTTATTCCAACTATTTGAAATTAGAGGAATGGAGTTTATTTGTGTATGCGAATTGTTCCATATGTTTGTTCCATTTGTATAAAACAATAAGTTTCCTGAAGAATCATTTTGTACGGCACATGAAGTATATGTGTATTTGTTTTCTGGAAATGTAGTATCAAATACAGGGGTACCAGAATTAAATTTTAACCCGTTGCTTAGGCTCAAATACCAATAAGAATCTCCATTATTTATTGGATTGCAAGTTGAAGCAAATATTTGAGTCGTAGACATTACGCTTTCAGTTCCATTCGTAACCACGAGCGTAACATTGTAAGGCAAGCTAGATGCAGTAAAAGTATGGCTAGGATTTTGAAGCGTAGAAGTATTGTTCACTCCAGAAGCCGGATCGCCAAAATTCCAAGCATAAGTTGCATTTGGTTGCGCCAAAGATTGAAAAGTTACCGGAACTCCAGCGCAAGGAGTATACGTACTCGGTGTAACAGTAGCTGAAATCAAATTTTGATAACCGCAAACGCCTGTATAAATTAAATTATCATAAGAAAAGAGCTCGCTTCTTGATAAATTCAAGGCATTATACATTCTGTCTTTTTGTCCTGAAGTAAATTGGTAGATGCACACGTTGTCTCCATAATCCATGAAATTGTGGATGTCATCTGGAAGATCAGGAGATGCTTCATGGCAAGAATTTATACCTGAAACGCAGCCATAATTTGGAGCAGCAACTGGAGGCGTATCGCAAACACGGTCACCTTCTAAGCTGCAAGTGCTAGAATTCATACCAGCGCAACTTTCATGAAAAGTATGATATAATCCTAAATAATGCCCAACTTCATGAACCAATATTTTTCCTTGGTTGTAAATTGGCATTAAAGTACATCCAGGGCAAGAGCTTCCAACTTCGTCTCCAAATACATCATATTGCATTACGACTCCGTCAAAAACGGAAGACGTATTAGGAAACATCGAATATCCTTTTATTCCAGAAGTTGGTCCGTCAATGCTTTTGACTACCCAAATTCTCAAATATTTGTCTCTTGTAATTGATGAATTCGCAGTATTTACCAATGCAGATAATTCTGTATTAGAATCATGATCAGCCAAAGCGGCATTATTTATGTGTAAAATGCCAGGCGTGTTTTGAACTCCGGTACCAGGAATATTTGTTGTGTTTCCTGCTTTGGTAGCTAAGCAAAATTTGAGCCCATAAGAGCTGAAATAAGTATTCAGCGCTGTGATTTGAGTGTTTACTTGAACATCTGAAATGTTTGAACCAACTCCCAAAGGCTGTCCGTCATGAACCACATAAATTACAACAGGAATTGTGATAGTTACAGAATTTGTGTTTCTAGCCGTAAGGCTTTTTTCGCTAATTGTTTTGTCAAATAATTCTAACTGTTTTTTGATTTCCGGATTCTTTTGAATCGCTTCTTCCATTAATCTGTCAGTCAGACACGTTTGTGGTTTGATTTGTTTTTGAGCAAAACTATTTATCCCGACTATGAAGACGAGAAAAAATAAATATAAGTTTTTCATATTTTAGATTTTAGATTAACTTATATTATTTCTTTGCCATAAGGCTTTTTACCATCTCTTTTAGCTCGTCAATTTCTTTGCTTTGTTTCTCGTTTATTTTATTCTGCTCAATAATATAAAGCGTCAATTCTTCGATTTTTTCTTGCTGAATTTTTGCCATGTTTCCAAGCTCGATACCGTCTTCTTTAACTTTTTGCGCAGAAGGAACGTTTGGAAGATGTCCGTTTTCTTTGATATAGCTTTCTAATTCTGCTAAAGTTTTTAAATTATACTCTTTTGAGAAAACATAATCAGCCCAGTCAGCTTCAAGATTTACTCTTACTTCTTCAGTAAGGATGCCGCCTTTTACAAATAAATTATATTTGTCTACATTATAACCGCCAGCAGTCGTTGGGTAATTTCCGAAATTATAACCAACACCTACTTTGCCGTTCAATTTGATTAGAAATTCTTTGAAATCTCCCCAAATTAAAGGCACGGCTCTATAAGCATTGCTGATATGCAATTTGTTGTCAGTTCTTTCAGAATATCCTGCGTAATTTCCAAGGAAGACACCATAACTTCCAGTAGATTTTGCTCCAGAGTTGCTTCCTAAAAAAGTGTTGAAACTTCCTTGATTTGCTTGTCCAGAATTATTTCCCACATAAGTGTCATCGGTGCCTCGGAGGTTGTTGTATCCTGTGGAAAAGCCTAAAAAGGTATTGTAGTTCCCGCTATCATTGCTGATTCCGGCTTGATGGCCAACAAAGACATTCATTGTGCCTCTTGTGTTTTTTGCTCCTGACTGCTGTCCGAAGAATGCGTTGAATCTGCCTTCGGTCTGCGATCCTGATTCGTTGCCATAGAAAGCGCTTTCGGTTTGATTGCTTCCCGCATTTAAGCCACCGCTTGTTAATGTTGATGTTGAAGAAACATCTTGAGAATTTGCAGACATAATTCCACCAAGAATTAGTCCTGCACTGAGGATTTTTGTTAAGTTCATTTTTAAATAGATTTAAGGGTTATATCAAACTTACTAAAAAATTTGTAATAAAAAAACTATTATTATTCAGTTAAAGTGTTAATTTTTACGGTTTTAATGAATGTGCTAGTAATTGCTGATGTTCACAGATTTAATTTTTCTTAAATTTATTTGTATTGCATGTTTGTTGAATAAAAAAGCATCCTTTGTCAAAGGATGCTTTTTGTTTTTTTGGACTAACAGCGCTATATCATCTGAAGATGAGAGCCTTATTTATTTGATCACTAGCTTTCTAGTAGCAGTTTTACCCTCTTCTGTAATTTTTATAATATAAATGCCGGCTTTTAAATTGGATACATTTACTGATTCTGTAACAATAGTATGAATTAATTGTTTTCCTAATATGTCAAAAACGGTTATATTTTTTTCGCTATTAGAATCTGTAGAAATAAATAATATTCCGCCTGTCAATGGATTTGGATAAATTTTTAGCCCAGCAATATTATTTTCTTTAATCGAAAGTGTATTTCCAGTAAGTTTTACATCATCAATCCTAAAGCCTATATTAGAGATTGGATTTTCAAATTTAATTCGAAGGTTGTTTGTAGAAGGTATTGTTCCTGCAGGAGTAATTAGTGTCCAAATTGAAGTTCCTGCGCCTGTAGGTCTTGTATAAGATAAAGGAATCCAGTTTGTACCGTCTGAACTTACAGCAACAGTTAATTCCTTGTTTCCTGCATTTGTGCCTTTCTGATGGCCAAACGATAAGATGATATTAGAATAATTTGAGGTATTGATTCCTTCAATTATAAAAGTTTTGGCAGGAGTTGTTCCTCCAAAAAACACACAGCCATTTCCCGAAGCCCCAGGATAAGTATCAGAGGGTGTTGATATTCTTATATCAGCAGTTCCTGAAAATGTTATTGGACTGCCATTTTGAAAAATATTTGCATTAATTGCAGTCGTCCCAGCAGGAGTGCCTATGTTTTCTGAAAAAATAACGGTTTGTGCATTTGTGAAATGAAAAAGGACTATAAATAGCAAAATATAAATTTTTTTTCATATAATTGTTGTATTTGGATTAGATAACAATAATACAAAAAAAAACATCCCATTTGGGATGTTTTAGATATATTTTTAAACTTAATTATTTTATAACTAATTTTCTAGTAGCAGTTTTACCGTCTTCAGTGATTTTAACGATGTAAACACCACCCTTTAAGTTAGAAACGTTTACTGATTCAGTTGCAGTTGTATTAACTACTTGTTTTCCTAATACGTCAAAGATAACTACTGATTTTTCATTGTTAGCATCTGTTGAG
Organism: Flavobacteriaceae bacterium PS02334; assembly: GCA_029959295.1. Lineage (GTDB taxonomy): Bacteria > Bacteroidota > Bacteroidia > Flavobacteriales > Flavobacteriaceae > Flavobacterium. The sequence goes on from JASCOH010000008.1 coordinate 235,115, forward strand.
ATGAATAATCTTCCTCCTGTTACTGGGTTAGGGTAAACTTTAAGACCAGCGATAGCATTGTCTTTAACGCTTAATGATACTGGTGTTACAGAAGCCCAAGTAGTTCCAACTCTAATTTCATCTATTTCAGTTTTTGGACCACCAGCAGCATTTCTAATATAAACTGATGCGAAAGTAGCGAAAGCTTGCGTTCCAGAATTGTTAGTAACAGTTGATGCAGGTTCTGTTCCTCCTAATGAAGATGGGTTAACCCAAAGAGTTGCAGTAGTTGGAGATGCAGAAGCATCATATTTCACAACCACTAAGTAAGTTGTTCCAAAAGTTAAATCAACTGCATTTTCTGTAAATGTTGGAGTGCCTCCAGAAATATTTTGAATGCTTAATCTGAAATTTGCACCTGCATTAGAAGATGCAATTCCTAAACGAGCACCTAATGTAGTTACTGAAACTCCAGCTGCTCCTCCAAAACCAAAAAAGTAAGTTGGATTAGCAGTTAATTGAGTGTTGTCAATTACATTAATTAATACTGAGTAGTATAATGTTGTTGCAGTAGAAGTAATTGCTCTGTTAACATCTCTTGGAACTGCTGAATTGCTACCTGGTAAATATACTTTATTTCCAGCTGAAGCTGTTAATCCAGGATAAGATAAACTTCCGCTTATAACATCAATTGTTCCAGCATTTCCAACAGTATTACTGTGTGTCAACCAATTGTTTGATCCAGTAGCGTCAGTAGCTGTTGTTGTGTTTCCCCCAATGTTACCTGGTACAGCATAACTGAAAGTTTCGGTAAGAATGTTTTGTCCAAAAGACAAAGCACCAACCATTAGTAAAGATAAAGTGTAAAGTTTTTTCATGTTCTTAGATGTTTTTTGTTATAATTTCTCTGCAAAGATAAGCACAATTTATTGCGCTCAAAAATTATAATGTAAATTTATAGTTAAATGTAGCGGGAAAGTGAAGTTTTGCAACTACTTGATAATAAGCTTTCTTGTGACAGTTGCGTCGCCTTCCTTGATTTTAATGATATAAACTCCTGGTGAAAGTGAAGAAACGTTTAATTCTTTTGACGTCATGGTGCTTTGCTGTACTTTTTTTCCTAAGACGTCATAAATCGCTACTTCCTTATTCTGCATTGATTTTGACGAAATAAAAATCTTGCCGTTGCTCACCGGGTTTGGATAGAAGTTAAATCCTTCAATAGCACTATTGCCTTTGTTTTCCTGAGCTTTTGACTCAAAAGAAACAAGGAAAAGGAAAAATAGAATTATATAAGCGTATTTTTTTATCATGTCAGAAATTTGGCTATGTAAATATAAAAAAATAATTCAATAAGTATACCAAAAAATATATTAAACAAAAACATCCGCCATTGGCGGATGTTTTTTATACTAAGAATTTTGATTCTTATAGGTTTGAAAGCAAGTTAACTCCGTCAACAGTTGCCCAAGCACCACCAGTCAATTGTGCTCCAGTTGCAGCGCCAGTTGAGAATGAAGCACCAAAGCTTGTTGCATTTACTGTGAATGTGTTAGGAACTCCAGAGATAAAGTTGTTATCTGTGTTCGTGATTTTCACGTTAGTTAATTTTACATGTCCAGTCAACACTTGGTTGTTATAAGTAGCTACGTCAAGAACTTGAATTGCACCACCATTTGTAGCAGGAGTTGTATAGTTTTTGTAGCCATCGATCACGATGTTGCTGAAATCTCCGTTTCCTTCTTTTTTGAATTGGAAAGCATCAAGTTGAATTTCCGATAAAGCTTCTGTTTGAGTTCCAGCAGCTCTTTTTAATGTGATGTTTGTTACTTTAGGCCAGAAAGTGTTAGCTACACTTTTTGCTTCTACTTCAACACCATAATTTGCAACACCTGTTTGGTAAGCAAACCAGTTTGTGTTTTCTTGACCTCTCCATCCATCTTGCCAGTCAAAAGAATCATCAGAGTTTCCGTAAGAAATTAAGTTTTTACCGCTTACAGTTCCTCCATAAAATTCAAAACCGTCATCATTTCCTTTGTAAGAAACTAGGTTTTCAAGAGTTGTTCCAGCACCTACAGAATAGAAAGAGAATCCGTTTTGCTCTTTGTTGTTTTGAGTAATTACTTGTCCAGCATATTCTACTCTTACAAATTTCAAAGTTCCACCATTGTGTTGTGCGTTAGAACCTCCGTAAGATAAAGATTGCCCGTCTTCAGAGATTGCAGTTTGTGGAGCAGGAGCAGTTGCAGAGTTTACGATTGGAGCATCACCATACATGATGATACCACCCCAAGAACCAGCTATTTTAGATTTTTCTGTAAATACGATTGGAGAATCAGCAGTACCAACAGCAATTACTTTTCCTCCTTTTAAGATGATCAAAGCATCTTCACCATTTGTTTTGTCAGCAGTAATTGTTGAACCAGCTTCAAAAGTAACTGTTGCTCCAGCAGCGATCTTAACGTTTCCGTTTAATGTATAATTTCCATAAGCGAAAGTTTTGTCAGAAGAGATAGTTCCGCTTATTTCTCCTGTTACTGGAGTTTTAACTGGTGTACTGCTATCATCGCTTGAACAGCTTGTGAAAATTGAAGCTAAAACAGCTACGCTTAATACTAATTTTTTCATTTTCTTTAATTTTAGTTTTTGTGTTATTTAATAATGCAAATCTAGATGTTAAATATTTTTGGTATCATAGCTTAAGGTTATCAAATGGTAACCTGAGGGATAACAAAAGGTTTCTTTAATGTTAACTCGATTAGAAAGTGTAAGACAGGTTTAAAGAGAAACCAACTCCTTTTTTATAATCTTTTACAGTAAGGTCGCTTTCTGTAATGTCGATCTTGCTTTTATCGCCCATTTCGATTTTATATTTAGGATTCAGAAGATTTTCTGCAGCAAATTTCAAATCCCAATTTGAAGATAATTTACTGTTCCAAATAAAATCAAGCTTGTTGAATGGCATTTCATAATAATGATCTAAATCACGAGTACCAACTGCAAAAATTCTTTTTCCGTATACATTGTAAACTAAGGAAACTGTGTTATTCCATGTTTCGCTGAAATCAAATTCATATTTTAAATCAGCATTGATAAGCCACGGTGAAGCACCTTGAAGTTGTCTTTCATTATCTGTTTCAATAACATTCTCAGTAGTTACTTTAGTGTACATAACAGAAGTGTTGAAACCTAATGACAAGTCTTTAAGTGATTGTGAAACTCTGTCCAATTGCACTAAAAATTCAAGTTCGGCTCCTAATAATAATGCTTTTTTAGAGTTGGCATAAGATATGATTTGACCTCCACTACCTGCTGAGTTCATGAAAATTCTTTCAATTGGGTTTTGCAGGTATTTTGAGAAAGCTGTTACAGCAAATAATTCTTTGTTTGTTGGGAAAATTTCATACTTCAAATCAACATTATAGTTGTCGCTGTTTACAAGTTCTGAATTTCCGTTTTCGATTGTTCCGTCAAGATTAACAAACTCTAGAGGGAAAGCTTCCATGATTACAGGTCTTGTAATAGTTTTTGAAGCACTGAATCTTAAGTTTGAAGCATCACTAACTTTATATTTCATGTTAAGCGATGGCAATAAATCTACATTGTCTGTCTTTTTAACAAGCAAAGGATCGTCAAAACTGCCTTGTTCTCTATATTTTGTCTCTTTGCTGCTTTGTTCTACTCTTGCTCCAATGTTAAGTTCATAAGATTCTCCAAATTTCAAAGCTAAATCTACATAACCGGCGTTTACAAATTCTTTAAGTTTTGCTTGGTAAGTTGAATTTGAAGCATCGCTATAGTAAAAATCAGAATTTTGAATTGCTGATTGGAAGATGTCATCAGGCGTGTTTGTTGGAAATGCTACTTGGTTGTTGCCACTCGCACCTCTATTTGACTTAGCAAATCTATAGCTAGATTCCATGTCGTTCATATAACCGTTGTATCCAGCTGTCAATTTGTTTGCTTTTGTAATGTCTTCATTTCCAAATTTCCAGTTATATTCTACCATTCCTGAAGCATAAAATTTACCGCTGATGTCAAAATATTGTCTAAGCAAGCTGTTTCCGCTATAGTTGATTCCTGTAGTTTCTTCATCTTGTTTAAAACCGCTGAAAGATTTTCTGTCTGGCAATTCAAAAGTTGTTTTTGTATAAGAAGCTCCAGCTTTAATTTCTTGTCTTTCATCAGCAGTCAATTTATAAGTAGCCAATAATTGCGAGTTGAAGAAAGAAGTTTCAGTCAATTGGTTTAATCTGATGAACGCGTTTTTATTAGTCGCAGCACCATTAGTATAACCCAATTGATCTTGAATCATGTTTTCAGTAGTTTTCAAATAGAAAGTATTTGAAGTCAAAGTAAATCTGTCTGTTTTATAATTTAAAACGCCTAACAATGACGAATTTGTAGTGAATTTGTATTGCTTATTGTACAAATCATTATTATAATTTCCTTGGCCTGGCGTAAAAAAACGGTCAACACCTTCTCTATACTGGTATTTATTGTCATAGTTGATTGAGAATAAATAATTGAAAGTATTGTTGTTTTTTAAATTGAATTTTTCAGAATGCAATATTCCCAAGCTTGTATTTAACGGAGCAATTTCTTCTTCTACATTAAATCCTGATCCAAATTGATTTTGTGATTCTTCAGCAGTAAAATCTTTTCTTCTAGGAATTCCTGCCATAACTGAAGGCATGTCTCTTTCGTTTCCTGAAAATCCAAAAAAGTCTCCAGTAGAATTTCCGTCTTCAGAAATTAAAAACTTCTTTAAATTATTGTTTGTAGTAAAGCTTGTCCCGATATTGATTTTCGTCATGCTTTTGTTTCCTCTTGCTGTTACGATGTCAAAAGTTCCACCGGCAAAATCTCCATAAATATTAGTGTTGAATGTCTTGTAAGTTTCAATAACGCTAACAATATCCGTTGGAAACAAATCTAAAGGAATAATTTTCTTAAAAGGATTGTTTGATGGAACAGCCAAACCGTTTATCAATAAATTATTGTAACGGTCTTCCAAACCTCTTACAAAAATACCTCTTCCGTCTACTTTCGTGATTCCGGTGATTTTTGTCAAGCCTTCTTCAACATCGCTCACGCCTTTTCTAGAAAGTTCTTGCGCACCGATACTTTGCTTGATTTCAACAGCATTTTTTTGTTCCAGCAATAAAGCCGCTTCTTTTTCTCTGCTTTGAATTGACTCAATAACGACATCTTCAAGGCTAACGCTTCCAGAGCTTAAAGACTTGTTCACTGTCTTTTTCTCTCCGGCGGCAATCGTGATTTTCTCTTCTTGCGATTCATATCCAAGAAAGCTAAAAACTAAAACATAAGCTCCCGGCTTTAATTCGATAGAATACTTTCCGTCAATGTCGGTCTGTTTTGAATTGTTTGTTCCTTTAACTGTTACATTTGCGAAAGGAAGTGATTCGTTATTCAAGTCCTTATCTGTAATAGTTCCAGAAATTGTACCTTTGCTTTGTGCAAATCCAAGAGTGCTAAGCAATAAGGTGATGAATAAAAGTTTAATTTTCATTTGTTGTGTTCTTTAATTTTGCGCAAAGAAACAGCCGCGCTGTAAAGTTCATGTTACTCACCTGTTACTATTAAGTTTCATTAACTTTACTAAATTGTTACCAGATTAAATTACCGTTAACACATATAATCCTTTTGTTTTATATTTACATTTACAACCGCTAAACGCATAATTTTTCCCAAAGATGAAAAAGAAAGACATTAAGATTTTATTGGTTGATGATGAGCAAGATATTCTAGAGATTGTAGGGTATAATCTGACGCAAGAAGGCTATCAGATTTTTACAGCAAGCAATGGCAAGGAAGCGATTCAGAAAGCAAAAAAAGAATTGCCACACTTGATAATTATGGATGTCATGATGCCAGAAATGGACGGAATGGAAGCTTGTGAAAACATCAGAAAATTGCCTGAATTGAGCAATGTCATCATCACTTTTTTAACCGCAAGAAGCGAAGATTATTCTCAAGTTGCCGGTTTTGATGCCGGAGCTGATGATTATATTACAAAACCGATCAAGCCAAAGCTGTTGGTAAGTAAAGTTAAAGCATTGTTGAGAAGATTGAAGGAAGACGAGCAAAACTCAGAAACTTTAAACGTTGGCGGCATCGAAATTAACCGCGAAGAATATAAAATCGTTCAAGACGGAAAAGAAATCGTTTTGCCAAGAAAAGAATTTGAATTGTTCTATCTTTTAGCTTCAAAACCAGGAAAAGTATTCAAAAGAGAAGAGATTTTAGACAAAGTTTGGGGAAATGAAGTAATCGTCGGCGGCAGAACAATCGACGTTCACATTCGCAAATTAAGAGAAAAAATCGGAGAAGAATTATTCAAAACCATCAAAGGAGTTGGCTATAAATTAGAAGTTTAATGGCTGTAAGTTTCAAGAAAACCTATCGTTTTGCAGTAAAATCATCGCTGTATATTACCTTTTTCGCAACAGGATTAGCAGCGATTCTGACCGCGTTTTTCTTTACGTTTTCTTGGAAATTCTGTTTTGTTTTTGCTTTTTCAATAGCTGTTTTTTCTTTCTTCGTAATTCAATACCGCGTCGAAAGATTTATTTACCGAAGAGTCAAGAAAATCTATGACGACGTTTCCCTCTTAGAATCTACCAATTTCAGGTCGCAGCCAATTACTACAGACATGGCGACCTTGACCAAGCAAGTCAAAAAGTTCGCAACCGACAAAAAACTAGAAATAGAGACTTTAAAAGTACGTGAAGAATACCGACGCGAGTTTATCGGAAACGTTTCCCACGAATTAAAAACACCGCTTTTTACTGTTCAAGGTTATCTTTCTACATTGCTTGACGGCGGCATGAAAGACAAAACAATCCGCAAGAAATACCTGCAAAGAGCTGAAAAAGGAGTAGAAAGATTGATAATCATAGTGCAAGATTTAGATATGATTACCAAACTGGAAGCTGGCGAATTGAACTTAGTCAATACCAGATTTGATATTCTCGAAGTAATCCAAAATGTATTCGATTTGCTCGAAATGAAGGCTTCCGAAAAAAATATCCTGCTGATGTTTGATGCCAAATATGTAAAGCCGATTTATGTTTATGGCGACAAAGAAAAAATCCAGCAGGTTGTCACGAATCTGGTCGTAAATTCCATAAAATATGGCAAAGAAGACGGAACTACTGAAGTGAGCGTCGAGGATTTAGTGAACAATAAAGTAATCGTCAGGGTCATGGACAACGGCGACGGAATCGAAAAGCACCACATTCCAAGGCTTTTTGAGCGCTTTTACCGTGTCGATAAAAGCGGTGCCAGAAGCGAAGGCGGTTCTGGACTTGGACTTTCCATCGTGAAGCATATCATTGAAGCTCACGATGAAAAGATGTATGTGGAAAGCCAAGTAGGCAAGGGGTCAGAATTCTCATTTACCCTCGAAAAGACAAAATAATTTATTCCAAGTTATATCGGTTCCAAAGTTTTTGAGTCCTTTGAAAAGGTCAATTTCCATAAGCTTTTCAATCTTGAAATCGGCTTGTTTTGAAAACGGAACCAATCCTTCTTTCTTCAGTTTTTTAGCCAAATATTCTTGTTCATATTGTCCCGGGGTTGGAATGAAAAACGCTTTTTTTCCTAATTGTGCCAAATCCATAATCGTAGTGTAACCTGAACGGCAAAGCACAATTTCACTTTCGTTAAAAGTGTTTTCAAGCTCTTCGGTGTTCATGAAATTATAATAAGTCACATTTCCAAACTGTTCTACATTTTGTTCTGGCTCAATTTTTCCTTTGATAAAAATAGCATCGCCTTTAAAAGTAAGCATTTCCTTTTTTAATTGTTCTTCAAGCATCCCGCGCTGAGGTTCTGGACCAGAAAGAATAACCATCAGGTCATACTTTTTTGAAACGGTTTTTTTGTGCAGGCGGCTCAACGGACCAATGTATTTTATATTGGAATCTGGGTTTTCTAAATGGCCTAATTTTCCAGTAAGATTCGGTTTGGTTTCCACATCAGGAACCCAGCACTGATTGAATTTTTTGATAATCTGCTGGTGCATTTTGCTAGAAATCCAAGTCGTATTTCCGGTCAATACGTTTAATTGGTGCGTAATAAAAACCGAAGGAATTTTCTTAGAATGCACGCCAAGTCGATTGTCAGAAATAATTCCGGTTAAATCATATTCTTTAATCCATTTCTTGATGATTTTTTTCTCTTCATAAATTGCATCAAGCATTTTCGGAGCGTTTAAAAGCATTTTCCATTTAAAGAAAGCGCCATTTTTGGCATACTCAATTTGATAGGATGGAAGTTCTAAAGATTTTAAGTGCGGAAATTCTTTTTGGAGCATTTTTAAGGCAACTCCGTCAGAAGCGATAATCGGGTTATAGCCGTTGTTTTCTAAAGCTTCAATGATCGGAATGCAGCGTGTTGCGTGGCCTAATCCCCAATTTAAAGGTGCTACAAGAATGTTTTTCTTTTGAGTTTCCAAGTTTCGTGATGCTTTACAGGTTAAAAATAGTCATTTATTCTTCTTGATTTTTTAAAACGTATTGTCGTTTATAATTAAAAGAACATCATCGAAGATAAAAGTAATTCAGTTCATATATATTTCCTTAATTTTACCAAAATTTTAAATTTAGCCGTGGGAAGTAAAAATAAATTAAAGCGATTTAAGGAAAACGCGACGTTTGAGAACGTTTTTCAGCCAACGAGAGAAGAAGTTGTAAGCGGGGAATTTCCGTTAAGAGGAAAATGGAATGCTGATTTTTTCAAAAATGACAATCCGATAATTTTAGAATTGGGTTGCGGAAAAGGCGAATATTCTGTTGGTTTGGCAGAGAAATATCCGAATAAAAACTTTGTTGGTATTGATATCAAAGGAGCTCGTTTTTGGCGTGGTGCCAAGACTGCTGTGGAAGATGGCTTGCACAATGTAGCATTTGTAAGAACTCAGATTGAGCTGATCAACTACGTTTTTGCAGAAAATGAAGTCGACGAAATTTGGATTACTTTTCCAGATCCGCAGATTAAATATAAGCGTACAAAACACAGAATGACAAATTCTGAATTCTTGCAGTTGTATAAAAAAATATTGAAGCCAGACGGCGTGATGAACTTGAAAACCGACAGCGAATTCATGCACGGTTACACGCTCGGATTGCTTCACGGCGAAGGCCATGAAGTTTTATATGCGAACCATAACGTGTATAAAAATGAGGGAAGTCCAGAGGAAGTTACAAGTATTCAGACATTTTATGAAAAACAATATTTGGAAATTAACAAAGCAATTACCTATATTAGATTCAAAATAAAATAGTATGGCGGTTGCGATGGCACTCGTGTGGGGTTTTTGCTTGTCGACCATTGGAATTGCACTTCCAGGGTTGATAAATATGACGGCGGCTAAAATTAGTGTTCGTGACGGCAGGTCAAGGGCTTTGATTTTTGTGGCCGGAGCGCTGGTAATTATTTTTGTCCAGACTTATATTGCAGTCGCTTTTGCGAAACTGATCAACAGTCGCCCCGACTTGATTTATATGCTTCAGGAAATTGGCTTGGTGCTGTTTTCACTGCTGACAATATATTTCATGTTCATTGCAAAAAAGCCAAAAGTCAAAGCAGAAGATACCAAAGTGAGAACTAAAGTAGGCCGTTTTTTCTTAGGAATGTTGCTTTCGGCATTGAACTTTTTCCCGATTCCTTATTTTGTATTTGTAAGCGTAACTTTGGCAAATAACGGGCATATCAAGTTTGCTCCGTTGTCAAATTTTCTGTTTGTCATGGGAGTTTTGATCGGTTCGTTCTCAATTTTCTATTTGTATATTATTTTTTTCAAGAAAATCGAGCACAAAACCGAATGGATGATGCGAAACATGAATTACTTTCTAGGTTCGGTTACAGGTTTGGTTGCTGTTGTAAATTTAATTAAGATTTTAAGGAATTAAATTTGAACCATTAATGTATTAAGTTTTGGGCGAAATCCTTGAAATCATTTAATCTGTGGCGAACAATGAAAGAAGAAAATTTTTTCCAAAGGGTTTATCAAGTCGCAAGACAAATTCCATATGGAAAAGTAACTTCGTATGGAGCTATTGCTAGATTTTTAGGAGCCACAGGTTCCGCCAGAATGGTAGGCTGGGCAATGAATGCTTCGCACAATATGGAAGATGTTCCTGCACACAGAGTGGTAAATCGAAAAGGACTTTTATCAGGAAAGCATCATTTTGAAGGCACAAATTTAATGCAGCAGCTTCTAGAAAATGAAGGAATTGAAGTAGAAGAAAACCAAATTATAGATTTCGAAAAACATTTTTGGGATCCGATGATTGAACTGAATTCATAAAAAAAAGGCGAGATAATTTTCTCGCCTTTTTTATTATAAAGAATTAATTTTCTTCTTTTTGCAATAGAAATTTATAAGCCAATCCGGCTAAAATTGCGCCGCCAATTGGTGCTGCCCAAAATAGCCAAAGCTGTGAAATATATTCGCCACCCACAAATAATGCTTGTGATGTAGATCGCGCAGGATTTACAGATGTATTTGTAATCGGAATACTGATAAGGTGAATCAATGTCAGTCCAAGTCCAATGGCAATGCCAGCAAAAGCTGAATTTGCAAACTTATCGGTTGCTCCTAAAATGATAATCAAGAAGAAGAAAGTAAGCAGAAATTCTGTAGCAAAAGCAGCTTGAAGCGAATATCCTGTTGGAGAAAGATTGCCAAAACCGTTTGCGGCAAATGCTCCCGCTTTTGTTGGGTCAATTGCAAAACCGTCTTTTCCTGATGCAATTAAATATAAAGCCGCCGCCGCGACAATACCGCCGATCAATTGTGAAATAATATAAGGCGCTAAATCTTTAGCAGGAAATCTCCCGCCTGCCCACAATCCAAAGGAAACCGCAGGATTGAAATGCCCGCCAGAAATATGTCCGACGGCATAAGCCATTGTTAATACTGTTAAGCCAAAAGCCAAAGCAACTCCGGCAAAACCAATTCCTAATTCTGGAATTCCAGCAGCGAATAATGCGCTTCCGCAGCCTCCAAAAACCAGCCAAAATGTTCCAAAAAATTCGGCGAATAATTTTTTCATGTAGATCGTTTTAAGTGTTAATTGAAACAAATCTAAAAGTTCTATCCTTTATTTTTAGATTTACAACTTTCATATTTTCGGATTTGCCCATTTAATCGATGAACGACTTAAAAAATCTTTGAACTGCATACTTCTTGCGAAAAACAAGCCGTTTTATTGCCTTAATTTGAACTACTTTTGCTGACATGTTTTCAATTTTCAAAAAAAGCAAGGGCTTTATCATTCTCATCGTCAAAATTTTAATTGTCGGTGGCGCTTTTTATTTTATTTATAGCCAGTTGGCAAATAATGACAAGTTAGATTGGAAGAAATTTCTAGAACTTTTAGACAAGAAAAAATCCTTCTTCGGAATAGTATTTATCTTGTCATTCAGCTTTTTCAATCGCTTTTTTGAGATTCTCAAGTGGCAAAATCTAGCGCAAATAATTCAAAAAATTTCGCTAAGCCAAGCAACCGAACAAGTTTTGGCAGCATTGACCGCTTCAATTTTTACGCCTAACGGAATAGGGGAATACGGTGCAAAAGCGTTATATTTTGAAAAAAGCCAAGCGAAAAAAGTCGTATTTATTAACTTGATTTGCAACGGAATACAAATGGTTTTGACCATTATTTTCGGCTTTTTAGGATTGCTTTACTTTAATTATAAATTTTCAGTAGTCTCAACAAATACTATTTTGGTTGTTTTTGCAATTTCAGGAATCACTTTGATTGTTCTTTTTGCGCTTAAAAAAACTACTATAAAAGGTTATTCTCTTGATAAATTATTCAAGAAAGTAAACGAAATTCCGAAGAAAATCCATCAAAAAAATATTCTTTTGGCGGTTTTTAGATACTTGATATTTTCGCACCAATATTATTTTTTGTTTCTGGCTTTCGACGTGAATCTGCCTTATTTTGAATTGATGGCAACAATAACGAGCGTCTATTTTCTAGCGTCTTCATTGCCTACTTTTCAGTTTTTAGATTTCGCTGTAAAAGGAAGCGTCGCCGTTTATTTCTTCGGAATTCTAGGTGTCAATGAATGGATTGTCATTTTTATCACTACCTTAATGTGGTTTTTGAATGTCGTGATTCCGGTTCTGATCGGAAGTTTTTATGTCTTTAATTTTAAGTCCAGATGGAAATCCTAACAATCGTTTTTTTTGCAATAATCGCGCTCTATTCTATTTTTATAGGATCGCTTTTCTATGGATTTAAAAAAGTAAAAACCTTTGAGAAAAGTGATTTAAAACCAATAACTGATTTTTCGATCATAGTTCCTTTTCGAAATGAAGCTACAAATCTTCCAAGTCTTTTGCATTCTTTTTCCCAATTAAATTATCCTAGAAATCAATTCGAAATTATCTTTGTAAACGATGCTTCCGAGGATAATTCTGTAGAAATTATTACTGATTTTCCAGTTTCCAGCTTTGCTTTTAAGGTGATTGACAATATTCGGAAATCAAATTCTCCTAAAAAAGATGCCATTGCCACGGCGATAAATCAGGCTAAAAATGATTGGATTATTACAACCGACGCCGACTGTTTTGTCGATCAAAATTGGTTGCAAACATTAGATAATTACATTCAAAACTATAGTCCAGAAATGATTGCCGGAGCGGTTTCAATTTTAGCAGATGATACTTTTTTGCACCAATTTCAGCAGTTAGATCTGATGAGTTTGCAAGGCGCAACGATTGGTAGTTTTGGGATTGGCAAGGGATTCATGTGCAACGGCGCTAATTTTGCTTACACCAAAAAAATCTTTCAAGAGATAAATGGCTTCGATGGAAATAACAAAATCGCGAGTGGCGATGATGTTTTTCTACTCCAAAAAGCAATTGCAAAATATCCAGAAAAAGTACATTACTTAAAATCAGAAGATACAATAGTTTTGACAAAACCGGCAGACGATTGGAAATCTTTATTCTTTCAAAGAATGCGCTGGGCTTCCAAAACATCTTCTTATCAAAGCAGTTTTGGAAAAATCTTGGCATTGGTTGTTTTTGCAGGAAATTTGACTATCGTTCTGTCTTTTTTCTTGACGCTGTTTGCTTCATTTTCCTTTTGGAATTGGTATCTTTTATTTGCTATAAAAATCTTTGCAGACTTTTTATTATTGTACCAAACCGGAAGATTTACCAAGCCGAGAGCCGTTAAATTCTTTCTTATAAGTAATTTATTTTACCCATTTTTCAGCACTTCTGTAGCTATTTATTCCTTATTTGGAAAATATCAATGGAAGGGAAGAAGTTTTTAATGTATTCTTATTCCTTAAAATAATATCCTTTTCAAGCTCGTAATTATAATTAAAATTCCAACCATAATCATGAGCGCTTTCGTAGGGATTTTATTGGCCAAAAAAGCGCCAATCGGAGCCGCAATAACACCTCCAATTATCAGTCCGAAAATAACCGACCAATGCGTGAATCCGATAGTTGCAATGAAAGTAAAAGAACTTGCAAGCGCCACGAAAAATTCTGCCAAATTCACAGAACCAATCGTATAGCGAGGATTTTTGCCATTGGCAATTAACGTGGAAGAAACTATTGGTCCCCAACCGCCACCGCCAATAGAATCTAAAAATCCACCCGCCGCAGCAAGTGGAAAAAGGCGCTTCACTTTTTTTCTGCCTCGGTTTTTCTGCAATGCCTTTCGGATAATGATGACTCCTAGTATTAAAGTGTAAATCGAAACAATTGGCGTAATATAATGATTGTAATCTTCCAAACTTGTCAAAATATAAGCGCCTAAAATAGCACCGATAACACCTGGAATCAGTAGATTTTTAAACAATTTAGAATTCACATTTCCGAATTTCAAGTGCATCAACCCCGAAGCACCACTTGTGAAAACTTCAGAAGCGTGGACGCTGGCACTTGAAACCGCTGGAGAAAGTCCGAAAGACAATAAGAAACTTGTTGCGGTCACGCCATAAGCCATTCCCAAAGCGCCATCAATCAGCTGCGCAATAAACCCAGCGAGAATAAACCAAAGGATATTTTCGTCCAGGTTTTCTATCACATGATTCCCAAACTGCCCGATATCTTCAGGAGAAATAAAGCGGCCGGCAATGTAGCCGGTCACCAATAATGCGGGAATACTGCAACTGTAAATCCAGATTCTGAGGTTGCTGATTTTTAATCTTCCTTTATTTTCTGAAGTTTCTATTTTCTTCTCTTCCGGGAAGTCTTTTTTGGTATCTTCTGACATCCTTTTATGGAATTAATTTTCTAAAAACATCAAGGCTCCAACGGTATTAAAACTGGTTTCGTCAATCAGAATTGCATTTCCAGTCTTGTCATTGTCCACAAAAGAATCAAAAAACAAAGGCTGGTTTGTTCGAATGGAAACCTGTGCAATGTCATTCAATTTGATGTCTTCTGCAGGAGAAAATTCCCACTCATTGACATTCCATTTTTGATTGATAGCTTGCACTTTTACGCGGACATTTCTGAAACGGTGCTGTAAAATATAAGTTTTTCCTAATTGCAAAGGCGCATTATCCAGCCACGAAATCCAAGTGTTGATTTGGTTTGATTCTTTTGGCAATTCATCAGTCTTAACCACAGTGTCGCCACGGCTGATGTCAATATTGTCTTGAAAATGAAGCACGATATTTTCGCCTGCTTTTGCTTCTGAAACCGATTTCAGGTGCTTTTCAATTTTTATAATCGTAGTTTCAATTCCTGCAGGAAGAATTTTTACTATATCTCCAACGGAATACTTACCGCTTAAAACGGCTCCGGCATAACCTCTGTAATCGTGGTTTTCCTCATCTTTTGGACGAATTACCCATTGTACTTGAAAACGGGAAGCCAAATTTATATTGCTTTTTGGTTCAATTTCTTCCAGAGTTTCTAAAAGTGCTTTTCCAGAATACCATGGCGTTTTTTCAGATTTCGTCACGATGTTATCACCGACCAAAGCGCTTACTGGAATGTAAACAATTTCGTCGAACAATAATTCAGAACTGATTTTAGCAAAATCATTTTTTATAGCAGTAAAAATTTCTTCAGAATAATTGACTAAATCAATTTTGTTTATAGCAATAACCGCTTTCTTGATTCCCATTAAAGAACCAATGCTGGCGTGCCTTTTAGTCTGAACCGTAATTCCTTTTCGAGCATCGACCAAAATAATAATCAAGTCAGAATTGGAAGCGCCGGTAATCATGTTTCGCGTATATTGCTCGTGGCCTGGCGCATCGGCGATGATGAATTTTCTTTTTTTGGTAGAAAAATATTTATAGGCAACGTCAATCGTGATTCCCTGTTCGCGCTCGGCACGCAGTCCGTCGGTGATTAGAGAAAGGTCGATGTCAACGCCTTCTTGTTTGGTTTGCTGTTGCAAAATGCCCAACTGATCAGTGTGGATGCTGTCAGAATCGTAGAGCAGACGGCCAATCAGCGTGCTTTTTCCGTCATCGACATTTCCTGCAGTTATAAATCGTAGTGTTTCCATGTATGTGTTCGTTGACTTTGTAAATTAAAAATAGCCTTGCTTTTTGCGGTCTTCCATAGCGGCTTCTGAAAGCTGGTCGTCGAGCCTTGTTTGTCCTCTTTCGCTGACTCTCGTCTGGATGATATCATCAATAATATCTTGAACAGTCGAAGCTTCTGACGGAACTGCGGCTGTGCAAGTCATGTCGCCAACGGTTCTGTAACGCACTTTTTCTACCACAACGGTATCATTTTCTAAAGGCTGGATAAACTGCGAAGTCGCCACTAATTTGTCATGATGGACGATGCATTCTCTTTCATGTGAAAAATATAAATTCGGAAGCTCGATTTCATACTTTTGGATGTAATTCCAAACGTCTAATTCGGTCCAGTTGCTGATTGGAAACACGCGGACGTTGTGGCCTTTCTGGGTTTTTCCGTTTAAAATGTCCCACAATTCTGGACGTTGCAGTTTTGGATCCCATTGCCCAAAATCATCTCTTACAGAGAAAATTCGTTCTTTGGCTCTGGCTTTTTCCTCGTCACGGCGTGCGCCACCGATGCAGGCGTCAAAATCATTTTCCTGAATTATATCTAACAAAGTATAAGTCTGCAAGGAATTTCTAGACGGAAAACGTCCTGCAGTTTCCTTCAGATTGTATTTTTTAATGCTGTCTTCTACAGATCCGACAATCAGCTTTTCACCGATTTTATTGGCTAAATAATCTCTGAAAGCAATTGCTTCTGGGAAATTATGGCCGGTGTCAATATGTACCAAAGGAAACGGAAATTTCCCCGGGCGAAAGGCTTTCAAGGCCAAATGTACCAAAACGATCGAGTCTTTTCCGCCTGAAAAAAGCAACGCCGGTTTCTCAAATTGCGCTGCCGTTTCACGAAGAATATAAATCGCTTCATTCTCTAATTGGTCCAAATATTCATTTGAATCATTCATCTTTTTGTTGTTTTAAATTTTTATTGATGCAGGCCGCATTCTTTTTTTGAATTATCTTCCCACCACCATCTTCCGGCTCTGAAATTTTCTCCTGCTTTAATTGCTCTCGTGCAAGGCGCACAGCCGATGCTGATAAATCCTTTATCATGCAAAACGTTGCAAGGAACCGCATTATTATTGATATAATTCATCACATCATCTGTTGTCCAGTGCAAAAGCGGATTGTATTTGTAAAGTTGATACTGCTCGTCCCACTGCAAAATTTCTAGGGAATTTCTGTTGTCAGATTGTTCAGCACGCAAGCCGGTTATCCAAACTTTTACGCCTTCTAGGCCTCTTTTTAACGGAACCACTTTTCGCAGCGAACAGCATTCTTTTCGTAATTCAACCGAAGCGTAAAAAGGATTGATGCCGTTCTCATTTACAAAGCTTTCAACAGCATCGGCATTTGGATAGTAGCTTTTTATTTTGGCTCCATATTGCAAAAGCGTCTTGTCCCAAACGGCGTATGTTTCTGGAAAAAGCCTTCCGGTGTCAAGGGTAAATACTTCAATGTTCTTTAGATGCTGGCTGAAAATGGCATGCGAAATGACTTGGTCTTCGATTCCAAAACTTGTGGAGAACACGATTTTTTCTGAAAAATTATCCGAAAGAAAACGTAAGCTTTCTTCCAGATTTTCTATTTCAGATACTGATTTTAGGATGAAATTATCCATTTTAAATTATTTTTTAAAAATGACCATAATAAAGAAAAACTCCCCAAATCATTGAGGAGTTTCTATTTATGTCTTTATCTTTTACTTATAAAAAAACGAACAAAAATGACTCCCCAGATTTTGAGAAGCAATTATATTTCATGCACGTTATAGACTGAATTGTAGTCACTTTTTTGTATATTATTAATGTAAACTTATAAAGTTTTTTTTAGCTGGCAAACCATATTTTTACAATTAACATTATAATCAGAAATCTGTTTTTTTAGACGTATAAAAATGATTTTTGTGTAGTTTGTGTCGGTTATTTTAAATGAAAAATACAAAATGTATAAATCAAATTTTGCCTTTATAAAGCTATTCTACATTTAAAATCACAGGAAGAATAAATTGTGTTTTTACAGGAATTCCTCTTTTTAAAGCAGGATTGATTTTAGGGAAATCTTTTAGCCGATTTCTTAAAATGCTGTCGATCTTATTTTTATCGTAAGCCAAACTATCTAAAGGGAATTGTGGCTCAAATTCTAACCTTGAATCTGGATAAACGGTAACTTTAACTTGAATCGTATCAATTTCTGGATAAAGAATCGCAAGCGTGTCTATAGAAAGCTTTTCTTGAATGGCAACAGTCAAATAGTCAAAAAAACACAATTTTCGGGTTTCCGTATCTTTCAAAGTGTCGCAAGCGGCAACAGAAGGAAATTCATCGACTTGGCCAAAATTTATCTTTTTTAATTCTTGTTGCAATAATTCCTCTTCAGTAATCTTAGGTTTTTGAAGATTCTGGCACGAACTGAAAAGCAGTCCTAAAAAAAGAATTATTGAAATTTTTCTCATGTAATGTTTGGCAGGCATTTTGTAATATTACGAAATTCAAAAATACTAAATTTAATTTATGGAATACTTTTTATTGATTGGCGGATTTATTTGCATCATTGGCGGTATTCTTGGGAGTTTTCTTCCGGTACTTCCTGATGCGCCACTTTCGTGGATTGGATTGCTTCTGCTGTACTTTTGCGACGGAATTGAAACTGAATACTGGTTGCTCGGAATTACGCTTTTGATTGCAATTGTCGCAGGCATTTTGGATTATGTAATTCCGGCAAAAGGCACGAAACGCTTTGGAGGAAGTTCCTACGGCATTTGGGGGACTAATATTGGGCTTATTGTCGGACTGATTGCGCCAATCCCTTTCGGATTTATAATCGGGCCTTTTGTTGGTGCTTTCGTGGGAGAAATTATTTATGATTCGAAAGATCACAAGCGAGCTTTAAAAGCGGCGACAGGTTCTTTTATTGGATTTTTGGCTTCTACCTTTATGAAATTTGTAGTTTGCATGGCTTTTTTAGGATTGTTTCTCTATAAGGTTTGGGAGTTTAGAGATGTTTGGTTTTAAGCAAAAAAAACGGAGCATTGCTCCGTTTTTAATTCTATTGTAATCAATAATTATTGAACCATGATCTTTTGGGTGTGGTTTAAGTTTTCACCACTTACTTTCAAGATATATAAACCTGTTTGAAGATTTCCTGCTTGAATAGTTTTTTGATTGTCAAAAGTTGCATTTTTCAAGCTATATACTTCTCTTCCATTGATGTCGTAAATTGAAATATCAACATTTCCAGAGAAGTTTTTAATCTCTAGGTTGAAATTTCCTTTTGATGGATTTGGGAATACTTTAATAGAATTTCCTTTGTCAAATTGATCAACAGAAAGCACGCAGTTTGGACCTGCAGGGAATGGTGTAAAATCTTCTACTTGGTCAGTTGCGCTAGTGGCTAATCCTGATGAGGCATTTAATCCCATGCCTCTTCTTCTGAAGACTTCTGTGATCATGCAATAATCTTGACCGCCAGTTGTGGCTTGATCGGCTGCGATAAGCGCATCGCGATAGTTTATTGCAGAAGGTCCGCAAGGCTGTAATTTAAACGCATCAATTGCAAGTTGCATCACTTTGTTGTTTCCTCCGTTTCCTGCGTAAATGTCAGCATTGAAACCATATTTTGCAACATATGCCCAAGTAAGATCCCATAAAACGGTTGCCATGAATTCACCTCTATCGTGAGGTAGATTTGCAATATTAGAATTAGTGAAAGTTAGAGGGTTTATGCTCATGTCTGTAGAGTATGGATAACGTCTGATTCCAGGGCCTGTCGTCGCTTGATTTGCAGAATAGCTGCCAATGGTTTTTGGCATTGTGCTATTGTCTGTGCTTTTCATTAACATCATTAGCGCTATCCAGTCAGACCATCCTTCTCCCATTTGTTCTGCATTCTGTAAACATCCTGCGTTGGCTGGACCTCCTGTTAATCTTCCAGAGATTCCGTGACCATATTCATGAGCAATAATTCCATTGTCGAAATCAGCATCGGAATTTACATATTGTGCTACTGAGAATTGAAGTTTCGCATTTACTGGCGCTGTCTTGATTCTAGCTATTAATTGTTCTCCAATAGCTTGGGAAATAGTAAGTGCAGGGATGGTAATCGTAGCGTCGGCTCCTGACATTGAAATGTTATCGGCTGTATTGTTAACAACAATCACGGCTGTTGCGCCAGCATTTTGCGCATTTTTAACTTTTTCTGTAAATGGGCAAGGAGTACCTCCTGAAGCCTCAGCTACAGATCTTCTAACAATAGCAATTTTTCCATTAATAGCTGAGGCATTAATAGCTGCGCTACAAGCATCTGCGTTGTCAGTCATTCCAATTTCAGGTGTTCCATCGTCATATAATACTAAATCAGACTGTATGATTGCCGGAGCTATTGGAATTTCTACATGCCCTGGAGAGAAACCGTTGTCGAATGTAAGTTTAGGGCCGGCTAAATCTGCAGGGGAATTTATAACAAAGGGCTGTTCAGGAGCGCTATAAATATTATACCAAAGATACATTTGCATTCTTGGTCTAGTTCCGTCAGCTGTAATGCTAAAATTTGCATTATTAAGATTTTGCGGATTAAGTGTAGCCCCGTCTTGTGCATCTGCCGCTACTGGATCTGATCCTCCTGTTGTTGCTTTTCCATAATTATTTTGCTGGAAATTTCCATTCGATTCGTTAAAACCGTATCTATGCCAAACGTCATGCATGATATTGTTCATATAGAAAAGATTGGTAATAGCAGCATTTAAATAAGTTGAAGGCTGTGCAGTATCGCCACCGTATGGATAGTCAAATAAAAGTGCCGAACCGCCATTAGGATAAGTTCCACCGACATTATTGCTGTCCATGTCATCCAATGCAAATACGTTGTTTCCGCGAGTATAAGTAAATTCAGCTCCTTCTACACCGTTAGTGTCGTGCCATCCATATGGAGAAGCATTTATTTCGTGAGGGGAAGTAAGCAATTGTCTTGCTCCGTGTCTTGGGCTTTCCACATTGTAAGGATAGACTCTGTAAGAACCTGATTGGGTTTCTAAAAAAGAGCTGTTGCGTGATTTGTAAAACGAGCTATAATAGTTAACTAATTGATCATTTTGGCTTGCCGTGTGTGTATGAGGTTTTCCGCCAAAATTGCAACTGATCACCATATCATGCTTGTCTAAAAGTTGTCCGTTGGTCGCATCAATTCTTAGATTCCATAAATGTTGGTGTCCTGCTACGTCAATTGTAAAATCCCAAGCTAATTTCAATTTATCGTCTTCAGTCTGGAAGTAAACTAAATTTGCTGAAATTGGATCCAAATTACCATTAGAGATTTTCATCTTTTTTGGGTTTGACTGATCAATAATCTGGTGAGATGTAGCTTGTTCAATTTGCAAATATTTTTTCGCAAAATTTAAACCATCTATAGCAGAAATAGCTGGATTGAGAGTATTGATTTTTTGAGAAGCATTTTTTACAAATCGGTCGCCTATATTTATAACTTTATTGTTCTTAATCCAAAAGTTAGTTACGGCACCATATATTTCTGTGTTTTTTACATGTTGCTTAACATAGTAATTATTTATATTGGTAGATGTTGAGCTAGCTTCGCTTTCGATTGTCCAATCATTGATGTCTTGGCTAGTTAAGCCTAGTTTCTTAGCGTTTTCATTCAAATATTGCTGAATTATCTCGTTTTTTGATTGAGAAAATCCGCAAAAATGGATGAAAAACATAACTAACAATGTAATTTTTTTCATAAAATTTAAAATTTGCAGTATTGTTTAGCTTACAAATTTATTTGTTTTTTTACAAAAACATAATTTTATTTTAAAAATAACAATTTATTTATTAAAACATAAATAAATATGAAGGAATACAAAACCGCCTAAAATCAAAAAAGCCCTCCAAGTAAATGGAAAGCTTTTCATTGGTCTAACTACTAAACCTGGTACTTTCGTACCTAAACAACACAACTAATCTTAAAAACCTTTTTGGGACAAAAAAGCCTTTCTTTCGAAAGGCTTCTCCCAATTTAGCGGTCTGGACGGGACTCGAACCCGCGACCCCATGCGTGACAGGCATGTATTCTAACCAACTGAACTACCAAACCAGCGCTTAATTGCGAGTGCAAATATAAGGCTCTTTTTGAGTTCTGCAAGCGTTTTTACAAAAAAAAATAAACTTTTTTTTCGATTTTTATCCAAACATTTGTTTTTCAACTAAATATGTGGTCAATATTTTTTCAAAATTTTCGCCTGCTGCAACTGCAACATACTTGATTTTGTTCTGCGCGCAAGTCAAAGCAAGCTTTTTGAAATAACTTTCCGCCCTTTTTTCATACTCCTCTTTGATGTTTTCTGAAAATAAATTGACTTCCTCGCCACTTTCAAGGTCGATAAACTTGCGAGGCGTGCTGTCAAAACTGAAATTCAGTTCGGTTTTATTATCTATAACATGAAAAAGAACCACTTTATGTTTGTTATGCTTTAAGTGCTGCAACGCATTTAACAGCGATTCCTCGTTTCCAGGCTGAAACATGTCTGTGAAAAGAACAATCATCGAACGACGGTGCATTTTCTCGGCAATTTGATGCAGATAAGTAACGGTGTCTGTATTTTTCGACTGTTTTGGTTCTGATAATAAATTCTCAAGTTTGTTTAAAAGCATTCTGTGGTGGCGCTCGCTTCCTTTTTCTGGAGCATAATATTCATAAGTATCTGAATAAATGCTTAATCCAACAGCATCCCTTTGTTTTTTAAGCAAGTTCATCAAAACTGCTGAAGCCAAAACAGAGAATCCGATTTTACTTTCGTAGAATTGCTGACTGTCTTTTAATTTTGGATAATGCATTGAAGATGAATTGTCTATAATCAAATGGCAACGCAAATTTGTTTCTTCTTCATATCGCTTTGTGTACAATCGGTCAGTTTTTGCAAAAAGCTTCCAATCAATATGTTTGGTGCTTTCTCCGGCATTATATACCTTATGTTCAGCAAATTCTGCAGAAAAACCATGAAACGGACTCTTGTGCATTCCTGAAATAAATCCTTCCACAACTTGCCCGGCCAACAATTCTAAATGCTGGAAACTGGATATTTTTTCTATTTGTGCTTCAATCTTCATAGTCCAAATATATTGAAAGATTAAATGATTAAAAAATTAAAAGGCTGTGAATGTGAAATGTGTGTCAATAAAAAAGGCTTGACTTTCGCCAAACCTTTTCTATATAAATTTAATATTTCTTCGAATCTCGAAGTGACTAATTATTGTAACAATGCGTCGATTGCATCAGTATAGTTTTGCTTTTGCGCAACACCAACTTGTCTTCCAACCACTTCGCCATTTTGAAAAACCAAAACAGTTGGGATGTTTCTCACGCCATATTTCGCTGCAAATTCTTGGTTTGCATCCACGTCAACCTTGCCAACTACAGCTTTTCCTTCATATTCTTGACTAATTTGGTCGATGATCGGACCAACCATTCTACAAGGTCCACACCATGCTGCCCAAAAATCTACTAATACTGGTTTATCTGATTTCAATACTACTTCCTCAAAAGTTGCATCTGTTATTGCTTGTGCCATATTTTTATTCTTTATAGTTGTTATTTTATGATACAAAATTAATCATTTAATCTGTAAAGTTTTGTTAATTGAAAATCAGTTTTGGTTATAAATGTATTAACAAATACTATTCTCTGAAATTCAATTTAAAGTTTGTAAATTAGTTATTTATATTAAAAAATAATTCTTTAAAACCTGTTCCAAACCAATTTAGAATGAAAATTAAATTACAAGTTACGCTTTTTTTCGTCGCAATCCTATTATTTTCATGTAAGGAAAAAAGCAACAAATTAGAATTATTTCCTTTAAAAGAAGGAGCGAGTTATGGTTATTTTGATGCTTCTGGAAAAGAAATTATCAGTGCAAAATTTGCTTATGCCACAGTTTTCAGAGATGGTTTGGCAATTGTAAAACTGCAAGGAAATACGCCAAAATATACTTTCATTGATGAAAAAGGAAAGGTTGTTTTTAATAAAACTTTCGGAAGCGTTTCTGTTTTCAGCGAAGGCCTCGCTTGGGTTGCGCCAAATAATGCTGACTTGACAGCAATTGACAAAAACGGTAAGGAGAAATTTTCAATAAAAGGAGCAGAGCATGTCAGTATTTTCAAGGAAGATCTAGCGGCTTATAGTGTGAAAGATTCTGTTGGAGAAAAATGGGGATTTGTGAATACTTCTGGCGAAACAGTTGTAAAGCCTCAGTTTTCAGCCACAGGAAATTTCAGCCACGGACTTTGTGCAGTAAAAGATGAAGATGGAAATTTGGGTTTTATAGATAAAAAAGGAACTTATAAAATTGATAGTAAATTCAAAAGCGCAGGTAATTTTGAAAATGGCAAAGCAATCGTTCAAGATCAATTTGAAGAAAAATTTGGCGTAATTGATGAAAAAGGAAACTTTATAATCAAGCCAAAATTTCAAGCGATGAAAGCTGACAAAGATATTTTTCTAGTGCAATTAAATAATAAATGGGGTTGGTGTGATGCAGAAGGAAAAATGATTATTGATTGTAAATTTGAGGAAGCATTTAAGTTCGGAGAAAATGATTTGGCGCCCGTAAAACTAAACGGTTGTTTCGGATTTATTGATAGAAAAGGAGTATCCAAAATTGATTTTCAATTCGCAAAAGCCTATCCTTTCAATGGAGAAATTGCTTACGCGGAAAAAAAGAAAAATTCGGATAATGTTTATAGTTATGCTGGTTTTATAGACAAAAAAGGAAACTTTGCAGTAAAGCCAAAATTCATCGGAATAGCATCAGATTTGGTAAATTACTTCAATAATGATAATGCAGAATTCGAAACGATTCAAACAGATTACTTTGATATTGCCGGCATTCTGAAAGAAATCAACGTAAATAATCCAGCGAACTTTAGCTTCAATCAAGATGTTTCAGAAATTGTTCCACAACTTTTCCATAAAAAATTACCTGCAAACCAAGGCTTGGATTTGACGGTTTTCTTCTTGAGGAAAATTACAGACGAAGCATATTTGAGTTTGTATGTAATTCGGAATAATGAAAATAAAATCGCAGGTTTTTGGTATAAAGTAGAATTGGACGGAAAGAGTTTCTACAAGCCAAATGAACTCGAAAAATCATTTATAAAAAACTTAAAAGGATACACAAAAATTGAAGCGCCAGATGAATTTATAAATCAAGGCGTAATCAAGGCGTATAAAAATAACAAGCATATTTTGTTGATTACCGGAAGTAATTTGGGCAACGAATTCATTGTTGAAATTTTAAATCCAGAAGTGAATTTAGACGGATATGATTCTAGATATTACGGCAACCATCAAAATACAGATACCGATGACTTGGCTTCCATGAAAGCGATGGAATTATTTCGACATGAGGAATAAAAAAAATCCCTGATTTTTAAGTCAGGGATTTTTTTTAGTTTAATTTGAAATTTAAATTCATGTTTTCTAATTCTCGAAGCAGTTCCCCAGAAATATTGACTTTCAACTTTCGACTTGGCATAGAAAGATAGGTAATAACTTTTGTCTCTTCTACAACTGTGGGAACGGCTAATTCTATTTCTTCTTCGATGATTTCTTCTTCTGAACTGTCTTCCGAAACGACTGGTGCTGTAACAACTGCGGGAATTTCCTTTGTTATTTTTTCAACTTCCATTACCTCAAAAGTCACATTGTTGTCGCCAGAATTAGCTTGAAAAATATGGCTTAATTTGGTAATCATTTCTGATTGAAATTCTCGTATGTTTAACGTGATGATTAGCTTTTTCGCGAAACTTCCCAATACATCTTGCAATTGTTTTGCTTCTAAAAACTGCATTCTGGCTTCTGATTTTTTTCCAGTGTCGCGATTTACCCAACCTTCTTTTACATTTATTTTGAAATGCATAAATTGATTGTTTACCAAGAAATGACGGAACTTTAAATATTCTTCATTGAACATTCTAAACTCGAAACTTTCGTCGTAGCCTTCTAAAGTAAACATTGCCCAATCTTTTCCGTTTTTTGCTGTTCTGTATTGAACATTCGTAATAATTCCGGCAACGGTCAAGTTTTTTCCAACATGCTGTTCGAGGTTTTTCAGATGCTCTAATTTCGCATTGCAGAAATATTTCATCTCAAATTTAAAATCGTCAAGCGGATGTCCGGAAATATAAATCCCAACAACTTCTTTTTCTTTTGCTAGTTTTTCCATCGTGCTCCAATCATCGCAAGGCGGCACAACCGGCTCTGGAATCTGCACATCGCTTGATTCTCCGAACAAACTTACCTGAGAAGAATTTTCATTTTCTTGAAATTTCGAACCATAGCGAACTGCTTTTTCCAAGAATGTAATTCCATCGCCTTCATCGTGAAAATATTGCGCACGATGCGCTTGAAAACAATCGAAACCTCCGGCCAAAGCTAAATTTTCAAATGCTTTTTTATTCGCCGCGCGTAAGTCAATTCTTTTGGCTAAATCAAAAATCGATTTGTAAGTCGCATCTTTTCTGCATTCCACAATTGTTTGCACTGCTCCAGAACCAACGCCTTTGATAGCGCCCATTCCAAAACGTACAGCGTAATTTTCGTTTACCGTAAATTTATAATACGACTCATTCACATCCGGACCTAAAACCTGCAGTCCCATTCGCTTGCATTCTTCCATAAAGAACGAAACTTGCTTGATGTCGTTCATGTTATTTGACAAAACCGCAGCCATATATTCGGCAGGATAATGCGCTTTTAAGTAAGCAGTTTGGTAAGCAATCCAAGCATAACAAGTCGAGTGTGATTTGTTGAAAGCATAACTCGCAAATGCTTCCCAGTCTTTCCATATTTTTTCTAAAACAACAGGATCATGGCCCTTTTTCGCTGCTTGTTCGACAAATTTCGGCTTCATTTTATCCAAAACGTCTTTCTGCTTTTTACCCATCGCCTTACGCAAAACGTCGGCTTCCCCTTTTGTAAAGTCAGCCAAAGATTGCGACAGAAGCATTACCTGTTCTTGGTAAACCGTAATTCCGTAAGTTTCTCCCAAGTATTCTTCGCAAGCATCTAAATCGTATTTGATTTCTTCTTCGCCGTTTTTTCTTCGAACGAAAGAAGGAATATATTCCAAAGGTCCAGGACGATACAGCGCATTCATGGCAATCAAATCCCCAAAAACTGTCGGCTTCAGATCTTTCATGTATTTCTGCATTCCAGGAGATTCGTATTGGAAAATTCCAACCGTTTCACCTCTTTGGAAAAGCTCATAAGTCTTTACATCATCAATCGGAAAAGTATCTGGATCTAACTCAATTCCTGTTCTATATTTTACTAATTTAACCGTATCTTTTATCAGCGTAAGGGTTTTCAAGCCCAAGAAGTCCATTTTCAATAATCCGGCGCTTTCTGCAACCGAGTTGTCAAATTGGGTTACGTATAAATCAGAATCTTTAGCAGTCGTAACCGGAACGAAATTGGTAATATCAGAAGGCGTGATAATCACACCACAGGCGTGAATTCCGGTGTTTCGCATGGAACCTTCCAAAATTTTTGCCTGTTGAATGGTTTCTCCAGCCAAATCGCCACCGTTTGCAATGGCAATTAATTCTTTAATTCCGTCAAATTCATCAGAACGTAACGCCTTTTTTACATCTTCTTCCTTTTCAGAAATAAAACGCGCCAAATTCCATTTCGCAGGCATCATTCCTGGAATCAGTTTTGCAATTCTATCGGCTTCAAATAATGGCAAATCCAATACACGAGCCGTATCACGAATCGCAGATTTGGTTGCCATTTTACCATAAGTGATAATCTGGGCCACCTGATTTTTTCCGTATTTGTTGATTACGTAATCCATCACGCGACCACGGCCTTCGTCATCAAAATCGATATCAATATCGGGCATCGACACACGGTCTGGATTCAGGAAACGCTCAAAAAGCAAGTCGTATTTAATGGGGTCAATGTTGGTAATTCCCAAACAATAAGCCACCGCAGAACCTGCCGCAGAACCACGACCTGGACCAACAGAAACGTCCATTTTTCTGGCTTCGGCTATGAAATCTTGAACAATCAAGAAATATCCAGGATAACCAGAATTTGAAATGGTCAGTAATTCAAAATCCAATCGTTCTTGAATATCTGGCGTAATTTCTCCGTATCTTTTTTTGGCGCCAACCATTGTAAGGTGACGCAAATATTTATTTTCACCTCGAACACCGCCGTCAGCTTCATCTTCAGCAACGACGAATTCTTCTGGAATGTCAAATTTCGGAAGCAAAACGTCACGGTAAAGCGAATAAATTTCAACCTTATCGACGATTTCTTGGATATTGATAATCGCATCTGGCAAATCAGAAAACAGTTTTTTCATTTCGTCTTGCGACTTGAAATAATATTCCTGATTTGGCAATCCGTAGCGATAACCGCGACCGCGACCAATTGGCGTCGCTTGTTTTTCACCATCTTTTACACACAGCAAAATATCGTGTGCATTGGCATCTTCCTTATTAAGGTAGAAATTATTATTGGTTGCAATTAATTTGACGTTGTGCTTTTGGGCAAATTCGATCAATGTTTTATTGACACGATTTTCGTCTTCTTGATTGTGTCGCATAATTTCGAGATAAAAATCATCTTGAAATTGTTCTTTCCACCAAATCAAAGCTTCTTCAGCTTGGTTTTCACCGACATTCAGAATTTTGCTCGGAATTTCTCCATATAAATTCCCAGACAAAACCATGATGTCTCCCTTATATTGTTCCACAACAGCGCGGTTTATCCTTGGAACATAATAAAATCCTTCGGTAAAAGCGATGGAAGACATTTTGGCCAAATTATGGTAGCCTCTTTTGTTTTTTGCCAAAAGAACAACTTGATTCCCGTTGTCTTTTTTAGTTTTATCTAAGTGATTGTCGCAGATATTGAATGTACATCCGACGATTGGCTTAATTTCAGTTTCTGTTGGTTCTTCGCCACTTTCAACCAACGTTTTATTTTTGGTGGAAGCTGCTTTATTGTGGTTCATCACGGCGCTCACGAAATGAAATGCGCCCATCATATTTGCCGTATCGGTCATTGCCACGGCGGTCATATTATTTTTGGCTGTCGCCGAAACAATGCTGTTGATTCCAATTGTGGATTGTAAAACCGAAAATTGCGTGTGATTGTGCAAATGTGCAAATTTGGCAGCCTGAAAATCTTTCTTGTCTGACTCCGAAACTGTAGTCTGCCTGTCAGTCGATTCTAAAGCTTTTAACTGCTCGCGGATTTTATCCGAAGCTGCTTTTAAGTTGATATGTTTTAATCCGATTAATTGAAATTCTTGTGGATTTCTATTTTTGAAATCTTGAAAGTAATCAGCTGGAACATCAAGTTCTTCTTTGGTAAAAATTTCTCTTCTGACCAATTCTAAGAAACAGCGCGTGGTTGCCTCAACGTCGGCGGTTGCATTGTGCGCTTCAGAGAAAGGTTTGTTGAAAAGATAACTATGTAATTCTGTTAATGTAGGCAATTTGAATTTTCCGCCACGACCTCCTGGAAGTTGCAATAATGAAGCGGTAACTTCGGTACAAGTATCTAAAACTGGCATGGAGCTCATTTGAGATTCCACGCCCATTCTGTGAAATTCAGAACCCATGATATTGACGTCAAAACCTAAATTTTGACCGACAATAAATTTTGTCTTGCTTAATGCGATGTTGAATTTTTCTAGAACTTCTACCAAAGAAATTCCGTCTTGCATTGCCAATTCTGTAGAAATTCCGTGGATTCTTTCAGCGTCATACGGAATATTAAAGCCTTCGGGCCTGACCAAATAATCTTGGTGCTCGATAAGCTTTCCCATTTCGTCGTGCAATTGCCACGCAATCTGGATGCAACGAGGCCAGTTATCAGTATCTGTAATCGGAGCGTCCCAACGTTTCGGCAATCCGGTGGTTTCTGTATCGAATATTAAGTACATTGCTAGAAATTAGGGTGTTATATTTTTGAAAATTCAAAAAGCGTGATTGACAAAATTAGGTTATTTTTTTGGAAAAAATACTGTTTAGTTATCAACACAAAAGTTAATTTCGATGACTTTTGGACATAAAAAAACCACGCTAAAAGCGTGGTCTTTCTTACTATATTTTGGATTAGTAACCTCCTCTGTTTCCACCTCCGCGGTTGTCTCCACCACGGCTGTTTCCGCCATATCCACCACCGCTATTGCGATCGTTTCCATAACCTCCACGGCTACTTCCACCACGAGAATCTCCACCACCACGGTTTCCACCGCCGTTAAAGCTTCTTCTTTCTCCTTCTGGTTTTGGCTCAGATTTGTTAACTACGATTGCACGTCCTTGAACAGTTGCTCCGTTTAATTCGTCAATTGCTTTTTGCGCTTCTTCGTCATTTGGCATTTCAACGAAACCGAAGCCTTTACTTCTTCCAGTAAATTTATCTGTAATAATTTTTACAGAGTCTACTGCACCATAAGCCTCAAAAGACTCTCTTAAATCTGCTTCCTCAATACTGAACGGAAGGCTTCCAACGAAAATATTCATATGTACAATTTTATTATTCTAACAAATGTAGGCTTAATTTATTTGCAAATCACTATCTCTTATGATAATTTATGATTAAATATTTTTTATGCAATGAGTTGCTTTTGTCGAGGCTGATTCTCATTGGAAAAATCGAAAGTGAAGTTTTTGCAAATAAAAAATCCCAATTGTTGCCAATCAGGATTTCTATGTGTGATTTGTTTATTGAGCTGCTTGAATCGGCACTTTGTAAAAAACGCCATATTGAAAATTTACAACTAAGCCAGCAATTGGATCTGTCGTTGCATGTGCGTTGAATTTAAATTTTCCTGTAATTGTTCCGGCTTCTTGTTGCTGTGCGATTTCAATCTCGCCGTCGCCAATTCCTGTTCCGGTTGTGTAAGTTGACCTGCTTCCGTCAATTTCTGTTGAATAGCTCGCTTTGTTTAGTTCATTGACTCCTAAAGTATATTTTCCAGGTGCCGTTGATGAGGTTGTAAGCGTCAATATTTCATATGGAGTGTAAGCGTAAACAGTTAATGCGCCGCCAGTAACGGTAGCATTGTAGTCAGAAGCTCTCCAAAATTCATTGTCTTTTTCTCCTTGAACTGAAGGGTTGCTAAATCTAACTTCGTCTTCACAGGAAGCAAAGACAAGGGCAAGCACTAAAAGCGATAAAATCTTTTTCATATTTGAGGTAAAGAATGGGTGTTCAAATTTTTATACTTGACAAAAATAGTTTTTTAAAGAATATATGCTAATGAAAATATAAAAAATAAACTGATTTTAGAGAAAATAATTATAGAGGAAATCAGGAATAATAAAATTTCCAGGCAGAAACTGTTTGTATTGCAAAGTTTTGTATATTTGCACCCTTAATTAATCGAGGTCGAGAACCTCAAAATTTAATCTTAGATTATGTCTGTAAAAATTAGATTACAAAGACACGGTAAAAAAGGAAAACCTTTTTACTGGGTTGTAGCTGCTGATGCACGCTCAAAAAGAGATGGTAAATTCCTTGAAAAAATCGGAACTTACAATCCAAACACAAACCCTGCAACTGTTGAATTGAACCTTGAAAGCGCTGTACAGTGGCTTCACAATGGTGCACAACCAACAGATACTGCAAGAGCAATTCTTTCTTACAAAGGAGCTTTGTTGAAACACCACCTTGATGGAGGAGTTCGCAAAGGTGCTTTGACTCAAGAACAAGCTGACGAAAAACTAACTAAATGGTTAGATGAGAAAGCTGGAAAAGTTGATGCTAAAAAAGATGGTCTTTCTACTTCAAAAGCAGATGCAAAAGCGAAAGCTTTAGCTGCTGAGAAAAAAGTAAACGAAGATCGTATTGCTGCTGCTAAACAAGCGGAAGCTGATGCTGCGAAAGCCGCTGAGCCTGCTGTTGAAGAAGAAGTTGCTGAAGTTGAAGCTTCAACTGAAGAAACTCCTGCTGCAGAAGAAAACAACGAAGAAACTCAAGCTTAATTTTGATGCGATAATGCGTAAAGAAGAATGTTTCTATTTAGGTAAAATCGCGAAAAAATTTAGTTTTAAGGGAGAAGTCCTTGTCTATCTTGACACTGACGAACCCGAGTTATACGAAAACTTGGAATCAGTGTTTGTCGAATGCGGCAAACACTTGGTTCCTTTTTTTATTGAAAACAGTTCTATCCACAAAAACGATTTTCTGAGAGTTCGTTTTGAAGATATGACTACTGAGGAAGATGCCGATGCTGTTATAGGAAATGCAGTTTACCTTCCTTTAAATATGTTGCCGAAACTGGAAGGCAACAAATTTTATTTCCACGAAGTGATTGGTTTTGAAATTGAAGACAAGCGATTGGGCGTTGTCGGAAAAATTCAATCTGTTAACGACACGACTGCGCAGCCTTTATTTGAGGTTTTGAACGGCGAAGTGGAAATCTTGATTCCGATGATTGATCACTTTCTTTTGAAGATCGATCGCGAGAATAAAAAAGTGGTTATGGATTTGCCGGAAGGTTTGATTGAAATGTATCTTTAAGACTGCTTAGGTTTTTAGACTTCTTAGACTTTCTCAACACCTCCTTTTTTTTAATCTTTTCTCTATTTTCTCAATTCTCAATACTAATATCTCAATACTATAATGTTCCAATTCAAGCAATTTTCAGTAGAACAAGATCGCAGTGCGATGAAAATTGGAACTGATGGCGTTTTGCTTGGTGCTTGGACGCCGATTCCTGAGAATATCTTTAGTGTTTTGGATGTTGGAGCAGGGACCGGAATAATTGCTTTAATGCTGGCGCAAAGAACAAATGCAGAACAAATTGATGCTTTGGAAATTGACGAAGAAGCGTATGAACAGGCGGTAGAAAATTTTGAGAATTCTCCGTGGGGCGACAGATTATTCTGCTTCCACGCAGGTTTGGATGAATTTATCGAAGAACCGGAAGACGAATACGACCTGATTATTTCAAATCCTCCATTTTACACTGAAGACTATAAAACTGAAAATGAAAAAAGAGATTTGGCTCGTTTTGCTGACGCCATGCCTTTTGAAGATTTAGTTGAAGCCGCAGATTTATTGCTTTCTGAAAACGGAATTTTTTCTGTAATCATTCCTTATAAGGAAGAAGCCAAATTTATTGCCTTGGCAAAAGATTTTGATTTGTTTCCTATAAAAATTACCCGCGTCAAAGGAACTCCTATGACAGAAATCAAGCGAAGTCTTTTAGCTTTTAGCAGAAATATTCCAGAAAATTTTCTTGTGGATGAATTGGTGATTGAAACTTCGAGACATATTTATACGGACGAATATATTGCCTTGACAAAGGATTTTTATTTGAAAATGTAATTCATCCCTGTTTTCCTACAATTCAGTATTATTTTATTTGCTAGTTTTTCATTTAGTCTTTCATTTGCAATAGAAATCAACCAAAAACTTCTATTATGAAAAATGTATTGACTGCCTTATTATTTGTTTTTTCAATCTCTTGCTTTGCGCAATTTGACGACCAATTTTATTTTCCTTCTAAAAAATTAAAGCCTTTGGAATTTTCAAATTATGAGAAAGTTCCGGTTTTGGTGGAAAATGATACATTGCAAAATATTTTTTTGAAACCAAAAGGAAAAGCAAAAGCGACAGTTGTATTTTTTCAAGGAAACGGAGGCAATTATACCGATTATCAATTCATAACAAAACCTTTAGTTGACAATGGCTACCAAGTTTTTATGGTGTCTTTCAGAGGTTATGGAGAATCTTCGGGAAAACCTACGCACTTAAATATTGCGAATGATTCAGAAAAAATATTTGAAACTATTTCTAATCGTCCAGATGTAAAAAATACGAAAATCATCGTTTACGGAACTTCTATTGGATGTCAGATTGCGACCAATTTTACGAAAAAATACCAGTCAAAAATTTCGGCTTTGGTTTTAGACAGCGGTTTTGCGTCTTTTACAGACATTGCCTTGAGCACACGTCCAGCGGAACAACATCCTATAATTAAAATGTATCTGACTTCGCCCTATTCTTCAAAGGAAGATATAAAATCTATTGAAGGGGTAAATTTACTTGTCATCCAAAGTAAATCAGACACTGTTGCGCCATTTGAACAAGGAAAATTGGTTTTCGATAATGCAAAGACTCCGAAGAAATTCTTAGAATATAATGGCGGACATATTGAAGTGATGAAAACAGATTCTAAAACAATAGTAAATGCGATTAATGATTTGCTGTAATTGTTGAATAGTAGAAATAATTTCCATTTTCTATATAAAAATTGACCTTTTAATTATTGATTTGTTAGAAATCTTTAGCTATTTTTGCGAAGATTTAAAAACATAACAATGAGACCAGACCTTTTTCAAGCTCCAGATTATTACCTTTTAGACGAATTATTGTCAGACGAACATAAAATGGTACGTGACGCCGCCCGCGAGTGGGTGAAGCGTGAGGTATCTCCAATTATTGAAGAGTATGCTCAAAAAGCAGAATTTCCAAAACAAATCATTAACGGTTTGGCAGAAATCGGTGCTTTCGGACCTTATATTCCTGAAGAATATGGCGGTGCTGGATTAGACCAAATTTCTTACGGATTGATCATGCAGGAAATTGAAAGAGGCGATTCTGGCGTTCGTTCGACAGCTTCTGTTCAGTCTTCATTGGTTATGTACCCAATTTGGAAATACGGAAACGAAGAACAAAGAATGAAATATTTGCCAAAATTGGCTTCTGGTGAATTCATCGGATGTTTTGGTTTGACAGAACCGGATCACGGATCAAATCCTGGCGGGATGACAACCAATTTTAAAGATAAAGGCGACCATTATTTATTGAATGGCGCTAAAATGTGGATTTCAAATGCGCCTTTCGCAGATATTGCTGTGGTTTGGGCAAAAGACGAATCAGGAAGAATCCATGGTTTGGTTGTGGAAAGGGGAATGGAAGGTTTCACGACTCCAGAAACACACAATAAATGGTCACTGCGTGCTTCGGCAACTGGTGAATTGATTTTTGATAATGTAAAAGTTCCGAAGGAAAATTTATTGCCAAATAAATCTGGATTGGGAGCGCCGCTTGGATGCTTGGATTCTGCTCGTTATGGAATCGCTTGGGGTGCCATCGGTGCTGCAATGGATTGTTATGACACGGCTTTGCGTTATGCAAAAGAAAGAATCCAGTTTGACAAGCCAATCGCTGGAACACAATTACAGCAAAAAAAATTAGCTGAAATGATCACTGAAATCACTAAAGCACAATTGCTTACATGGAGATTGGGTGTTTTGAGAAACGAAGGAAAAGCGACTTCTGCTCAAATTTCTATGGCAAAAAGAAACAATGTAGATATGGCAATCAACATCGCCAGAGAAGCACGTCAAATTCTTGGAGGAATGGGAATTACGGGTGAATATTCAATTATGCGTCATATGATGAATTTAGAATCTGTGATTACATATGAAGGAACTCACGACATTCATTTGCTAATTACAGGTATGGATATTACTGGAATTGCGGCGTTTAAGTAATAAACAAATCTTAAAATAACAGAAAAGCTTCTCTATCAAGGGAAGCTTTTTTACATTTGCATAAATCCCTCCATTATGAATATCGAAACGATTAACGCCA
The DNA here is from genome assembly GCA_029959295.1 of Flavobacteriaceae bacterium PS02334. Lineage (GTDB taxonomy): Bacteria > Bacteroidota > Bacteroidia > Flavobacteriales > Flavobacteriaceae > Flavobacterium. Next base: position 270,269 of record JASCOH010000008.1, read on the forward strand.
GTATCCAGACTCAGAGAAACATTTTACTTAATCATTCTTTATATAAAAAAGTCAATCATATTGACGATTTGCACCGATTTTTAGAAAGCCACGTCTATGCCGTTTGGGATTTTATGTCGCTTTTGAAAGCTTTGCAATCGAAGCTGACTTGCACGACAACGCCTTGGCTGCCGATTGGAAATCCAGAAATCAGATATTTGATCAATGAAATTGTCTTGGCCGAAGAAACCGATTTGACTTTGGAAGGAAAAAGGCTGAGCCATTATGAAATGTATATCGATGCGATGAAAGACTGCGGTGCCGATACTTCAGAAATTGAGCGTTTTTTGCAGCATGTAATTGAAACCCAAAACATTTTTGTTTCGATCAAACAAAGTGATCTGCATCCAAATATTAAAGCATTTCTAGATTTTACTTTTAGAGTAATAGACGAAGGAAAACCGCACGAAATCGCGGCAGCTTTTACCTTCGGGAGAGAAGATTTGATTCCGTCGATGTTTACGGAGATTTTGAGAAATTTTGAAGCAAATTTCCCCGAAACTGATTTGAGAAAATTGATTTATTATTTTGAAAGACATATTGAATTAGACGCTGATGAACACGGACCGATGGCAATGCAGATGATTTTTGAGCTTTGCGGCGACGACCAAAATAAGTGGAAGGAAGCGGAGAATGTTTCCGTCCAAGCATTGGAAAAGCGAATCGGACTTTGGGATGCGATTGAAGAAAAGATAAATATAGAAATGGCTGAATTTTAATATTCGGCCTTTTTTATATGTTTGCTGGTAAAATGATAGGATTTAAGACAGAGTTTTGAATATTGGCTCATCTATTTTACTTTATTATCTTCAGCATAATTTAAAAATTGAATTTTATTTTTTTTAATAAATATTGTTTAATTGCTAATTTTTTATCCTAACATCTTTTAAAGTATTAATAATTTAAATATAATTCATTTTTTTTCTTATTTTAAGTTTTATTATGCTAAAATATTTGTTTTCAATGCTTTTTAATTTTTTTGATAAAAATATAACTTTAACCTTCATAATTATTTTATATAAATTCTTTGTTTTATTTTAGCAAACTATTTTTTTATCTGTAAGATGTATTAATACATTGAACAGGTTTTGATTAGCTATCCAAAAAACTATTAATTATTTACGCAAATTAGGAAAAAATGAAAAAAACATTACAACTTTCTTTCTTATTGCTTCTTGTTTCTATTACTGCTTTAGCGCAAAGCGATAAGTATTGGAAAAGAACCAATACCCAAGAATCATCAGCTGCGAGAGCATTGAAAAATAGAACTTTTCCAGAATCAAGTCTTTATTACAATTTGAATCTAGAAACTTTTAGACAAGCAGTATCTTCTCTTAATGATGCTGGAAAAACGAGCAACGTTATCGTTTCTATTCCAAACATCGACGGCGAAATGGAGCAATTTAAAATTTGGGAATATTCAAATTTTGCACCAGAATTGCAAGCACAATTTCCAAATATTAGAGCATATGCAGGTGTTGGAATCAATGACAAATCCTCTTCAATAAGAATCAGTATAGCTCCAAACGGAATCCAAACTATGGTTTTAAGAGGTGATAGAAAAACTGAATTTATGGAGCCTTACACTGTTGATGGTAAGGGTTATGCATTGTTTAATTCTTCTGAAGAAGCGCTTCCTTTTGCTTGTACAACTAAAGAAGATGCGCAATTGACCGAGCAATTATTAGATATCAATAAATCTACTTTTTCAAATGCTCAAACATTAAAGACATTTAGATTGGCACTTTCTTGTACATCTGAATATACTACTTTCCATGGAGGTACTGTGGCTGGGGCTTTGGCCGCAATGAATGCAACAATGACAAGGGTTAATGGTGTTTTTGAAATTGATTTAGCAGTAAAATTAGAATTGATTCCTCAAGAGGCAAGCATTATTTTTACAAATGCTTCTACTGATCCATATTCTATTCCATCAATTGGAAATAATCAAAATAATCCAACTTGGAATTTAGAATTGCAAAATACATTGACTTCGCTAATTGGTAATGATGGATATGATATCGGTCACCTTTTCGGAGATTCAGGTGGTGGTGGAAATGCAGGATGTATTGGTTGTATCTGTGTTGATCCTACTACTGATGTGCCAAAAGGTAAAGGAAGTGGTTATACTTCTCCAGGAAACGGTATACCTGAAGGGGATACTTTTGATATTGATTATGTAGCACATGAATTAGGACATCAACTAGGTGGTAATCATACTTTTTCTCACCGTGTTGAAGGTTACAATGTGAATGTTGAGCCTGGTGGTGGTTCAACAATCATGGCTTACGCAGGTATTACAGATTATAATATTCAGGCAAATTCTGATGATTATTTTACTTATAGAAGTATTTTACAAATTCAAACTAATTTAGCAACTAAAACTTGTGGTGTTAATACGCCTCTTGCAAATACGCCTCCTTCAGTTGGAATATTATCTAATTTTACTATTCCAATTAATACTCCTTTTGTATTGGTAGGAACTGGAAGTGATGCTGAAACAGATAGTGCTCTTACTTATACATGGGAGCAAAATAATAGCGGTACTTCTGCAACTATTGATGCAAATAGTTATGCATCACCAACAAAAAGGGTAGGGCCAAACTTTAGGTCTTTTCCTCCAAGCGCATCTCCTGTAAGATATTTCCCTTCTTTAAGCAATATTTTAGGAAATACTTTATCTACAAATAGTGAATCAATTTCAAGTGTAGCTAGAGCTTTGAATTTCACTCTAACAGCTAGAGATTATGGTGTTGGAGGTGGTCAAACAAGTACTGCTCAAATGGCGGTTACTGTAAGTGCAACAGCTGGTCCATTTGATGTTACTTCACAGAATACCGATGGAATTGCATACTTTCCTGGTGATTCTAAAACTGTTACATGGACTGTGAATAATACGAATATATTGACTGGAGCTGAAAATGTTGATATTTTGCTTTCTACTGATGGCGGATTGACTTATCCAACTGTTTTGGCAACAGCAACTCCTAATGATGGAAGTGAAGCTATAACTATACCAAATGTTACTGGAGAATTTTGCAGAATTATGGTCAAACCAACAGCTAATGTTTTTTATGATGTTAATTCAAAAGCATTTTCAATAGGATATGAATGTAACGTGATTGCAAATACCACACCTCTTGCCATTCCTGATGGAGTAGGCGCAAGTGGTGGAGGAACTATCGTAGAATCGGTAATAAATGTTCCTTCTTCAGGAACTGTCAATGATATCAAAATTAACGTAAATGCTACGCATTCCCGCATCGGAAATTTAAGGGTGACTCTTTTGCA
>JASCOH010000009.1 GCA_029959295.1 Flavobacteriaceae bacterium PS02334
GCGATAATTAACCGCAGAAGTGAGTACCAAAAAACAAAATTAACAACGAATCAAATAAAACAATTATCTTTGAATTATTAACTAAATACTCTCTTAGGAAAAGTCCAATTTAGTTTGAAGACATACAGTTGCTACCAAAAATTACGAACAAATCTTCGAAGACGACCTGCGCCTGTTTCTGTTTGAACAAGGTGTAGACTATCCTTTTTCAACCCCGCTCTCAACTTCTGGCAGGGCTGACATCATTGGCGAAATAGAAACTGATGATCCGTCGATAGTAGAAATAAAGATATTTGACCGGGTAAAAAGCTGTGGAAAAGACCGCATAAACGATGGATTTTCACAAATTTGAGATATGAAAGAGACTATAATAAAGATGTCGGGTACCTTGTGAACTATAATATGGATGACGCCGAACTAAATTTTAAATTTGACTCGCCAACAAAAGTTTTTCCACCTTCTTTTATGTCCAACAACAAGACTTTTTATTTTGTCGTGATCAATAGTCATTCTTCAACATCGGCAAGCAAATCAGGTACGACTAATGAGGTTATAATTACGAAAAAAGAGCTTACCTTCAAAGATGCTTTTTGATTTAATTACCGAGCACTACTTTGTCCAAAAGCTTTTTTTAAATTATCGAAGACGGCAACAAATTCTCCATTAAATTTTAAATCTATTTCCTGATATGAACCTATCAGTCTTTCAAGTATAGGATTTCCAAAAATATCATTTACTTCAATATTTCTTTTTGATGCAACATTAGAAACAAAAACATCTTTTATTTTTCTGAGAATTACTATTTGGTCATCTGTAAAAGTGTAGGTCTGAATATAGGAGTCATAATTTTTTTCAATACGTTGTTTAGGCGTTGGTATTTTCTTTTTACCTAAAGCGTGTAATAAGAAATCCCAAGCAGAGCCTTCTCTATAATCATACATTTTTTGTAAATGTCCTTCGTCTAGGAAGATATTTGGTTTACTTAACCAATCAACAAATTTTTTGATTTCATCTTCTGTTGGCTGGTATTTTATATCTTTTGCCTTTCTTTTAAGCTCGGTCATTATTGGTTCTTGAGATTTTTTCAACTCATCCTCAAAAATTCGTTTAGCTTCTTCAATTGGAATATTATCTTTTACAATAATAGTATCTCCGTGAATTTCTACACGCTGAATTAAATTAGCTGGGTCAGGATTATCAATTAAAAAATATTCGCCTTTTGGTTGTGTAGAGGTTGCATTTAAAACTGTTTTTTGTCCACCAGGTTTTACAATTTTATTATTTTCTTTTGATGTTCCTTTACCATTGTCTTCCATACGTTTACACAAGCCAACAAAATCTAAAACCGTAAAACTAAATTTACCTGTTTTTGGGTCTAGTCGTGTACCACGTCCAACCATTTGTATGTATTTTCCAACCGATTTGGTCAATGCTGCGAAAGCAATGTAACGAACACAAGGAATATCAACTCCAGTACTTAATATATCTACTGAAGTAACTACATAAGGTTTTTGATATGGTTTTTTGAACCATGCTTTTAAAGTTTCGTTCAACTCATTGTTTTCAGAGATAATAGCTTCAGCATAATAAGGCTTATCAGAATTATCATTTTCAAAAACTTTATTCACAGCTTTAGCTAATTCAATACAATGTGCTTGACTTACCCCAAATAAAATTATCTTTTCACCCCATTGGGTATTTTTCTTTAATTCTTCCGCTATTCGTAAACAGTTTTCTTCTGAAATAAATTTTCTGTTTAATTGTTCCAATTTTAGTTTCTTTTCAGCGCCTAAATCAATAGTGTATTTTTCATTAGGTTCTAGAACATGATCAAACGTAATTCCATTTTCTTCGGCTTCAATAACAAGAGAAGATAACAATTCGATAGGCTTATATGGTGCCAAAAATCCTTCCGAAATTCCTCTATCCATATCAAACTGAAAATCAGGCTCTCCAGTTTCGCAACCAAATAGTTTGTAAGTATCAATAATTGCCAAATCTTCCTCATCAACATCAGCTCCTTCTTTTGGTGTTGCAATTCTTGGAGTTGCTGTAAGTCCAACTCTTGGGCAAAGAAAATGGTCGAAAATTAATTTCCTGTTGACATTTATGCTTCTGTGACACTCATCAACAATTATTAAATCATAGAAATTTGAAGGTAAATCACTATGAATTGATTCTAATGTATCTATTACGACTACATGGATACTCGCTTGTTTTCGTGTTCTGAAGTTAGAGGTGGTTATCCAACTTGATGTATATTCTCTACTGATTAATGAAAAACCATCATCAACAGATTGTTTAGCCAACATTCTCCTATCTACCACAAACAATATGCGTTTAGCTAAACCACTACTTAGTAATGCCTTTACTAAAGCTACAGCAGTTCTCGTTTTACCAAGTCCTGTTGCCATGTGAACTAACATTTTTTGTTTGCCTTCTTTGTAGTTTTCAATAACGGTTCTAATACATTGCAACTGGTAATAACGTTCTTTACCTACTGTAGGGTCAAAGCCACCTGCAATAGTGGTGTCAATAGTTATTTCTTTATTGGTAGCAATTTTCTTTTGTTGTTCAATTTTAAGTTTCATATCCTCCAAAGTCATGAAGGAAGTTACTTGTTTGAACTCTCCGGCATCTAAACCTCTCCAGTTGTTATCATAAAACAAAATACGTTCTGCACTACAGGCATAAAGAAACCTTGGTTTTAACAAGTGGGTTACAATAGTTCGAAGTTTTAAAAGATCTTTATTTTCTTTGTCAAGATTGTTTTCAATAACAGCAATAACATTACCATTCATATCCTGTAAAACTATATCAGGACGGATATTCTTATAATTTGGATAATCCTTTTTCAGATTTTCAGGAATATCATATATCTGTTGATATAACAAAGTGTCTCCAACTTTCCATCCATACTCATTGACTAATGTCATTATAATTGGTAAATCTGTAGAAGTTGCTTCGTTAACTTTTTTTGTGAATCCTGTAAAGACAGTATTCAATGTGGTTTCTAATTTTTCTGTCTTAAGCTCGAGTTTTAATTCGTCAAGGTATTCCTCAGTATTTTTCACCAAACCTAAATAGAAAATATTACCAGGATTTTTTTCTAAATCCGATTTATATCGTTTTAAAGTCTCTTCAAACGATTTAATGGTCTGTATAATGTTTTCTGTTTTCATCAGTTATAATACATTCTAAAAATGCCTTTTGGTGTTATATTATCATAACAAGTTCCATATGTTTTTTGCCATTGCTGATAATCCAAATCATTACCTCTTACACCATAAAAAACCTCCACTTTATAATTATTCTTTATGAATTTTCGTGTCATAAATAACCTTTCAAACAACTCTTTTCTTTCCGCATCAAGAGCATTAATCTCGGATGGGTTAAAATAAAACACTACATCAATATCAGACGGATCAGGTGCCAACGTAGCAAATGAACCATCAATCCATATTTCAGCTGAAATATGTAATCTTTTAAATTCTTCTAAAAAATGACCAAAACTGTTTAATAATTTTTTTCTATGATCAAAAGAATTATACTTGAATGGTTCTACGAACTCATTAAAAAGATCTAACTCAGCAATATCTTTAAACGGCTCTGACACTAATGGAGCGTATTCTCTTTCTCTCATTCTTCAACCTCCTCTATTACGGGTTCTATAAATTCAACTCCCCAAACCTCAGCTAAAATGGAATTGATTTTATTTTCTGCTTCAGATTTCATTTTACGAATTCCATTTATAACTTGCATTTGATTATCTAATTCATTAACAATATTTTGCTGGATTTCAAATGATGGAAAATCTATTTCAAATTGTGAACAAATTGTTTTAGTTAAATTCCATTGTCCGGTAGAACGTCTGATATTTTCAATAAAACGATTAACAGTTGATTTTTTTAGTAGATAATATGCCAAAAATCTACTGTCTAAATAGTCTTTTGGTCGAAAACAAATTATTGCTTGATTAATATTGCATTCTTTAATGTTTTTTGGAACTATTGAAACTTTTCCTAAAGGAGGACCAACAATATTCATTAAAACATCTCCGGCATAACATTTTGAACCTTTTAAGTCTTTGTTGTGAGTTTGTTCATCAATAAAATATTTGTTTTTAAAATTAAGTGAGAGATCAAACGATAGATTGTTTACTTTTAAATACGTAATTTCTCCTTCATCTTTTACTTTGCCTGTTGGTGTATTTCCGATTTTTATTTCATAACAACAATCAGATAATTTTTCTCGATTCCATTCATAAATATTTGTAAATTCAAATTCAAAATTTTTATTGATTTTTTCAGCCCCATCAATTATTTCTTTCAGTTTTGCTATATGTGAAACTATTATGTTTTGGTCGTCAATAGAAGGTAAAGGAATTTCCCATGCTTCCATATATTCATATTTGAAATTCATTCTTACACCACCATCTCCACTCGCTTTGCCATCAACAAATTTTAAAAAGGCTTTACTATCAAAAAGAGCCTCTAAATATTTTGGATTTAACTCATCTTCTTTGCATCCAAAAACTACATAAGCGCCACTGATAATCTGATTGTCGTAGTCATGAGGGTTTAAACCAATACTCCCTACATTAATTCTGTATGGGTTATAGCAAAATTCATTTTTTGCAACTATAAAGTAGCTTTGGTTGGTTTCTTCGGCTTGTAATTTTTCATTCAAGAAAATTCCAATTTCATTACTAACCCCAAGCACTTTATAATTGACATCTGGACTTTTGTTCGGCTTAATTTTATTTTCATTGAGTATCAAATAGTCTTTCAACTTAACCATTGGATACTTGGCACCATTTTTTAAAATCTTTTTAATAGTGTAGATTTCTTTGTGGTCAACGACTATTGTTTCTTCGATATTACTTACATATTCACGAGCAATATCAGCTTCTAAAGTATTTGTAGGGTTTAGCTTTACCAAATAAGGCAAAACATTTTCGGGTTTGCTGGTTTCTAGTTTTTTATAGATATCATCTAATGTTGTTACTCCATTTGGTTGTATGTGTCGCAGAGCATCATACCATTCTTTTATTTGGCTATCGCTAATTGCACTTTTATAATTAGCTAAATTGAATGAATAGTTATACGCCTTGTCAATGCGTTTGGCTATTTCATTTTGAATCCTGTTTTCAGTAACATCTTCAAATTGTTTGGCTTCAAGGGGGTTTGCCTTTTTATAATCAACCCAAAAACTCTCCTTAGTACCTTTTATTAAAGCACCTTTTCCAACTGTTTTCTCTTGCCATTTACCAATGATTTTAAGCTTTTCAAGTTCCGCTTTTTGAGTTAATTCTTCTCGAACTTCTTTTCTAATTTTTTGCTTAATTCTAGGGTCAAGTGTTTTTATCCAATCTACAGGAATGCAAAACTGGTTTTTAGTTTCCGGCGGTTTTTGTCCGTGCTTTACATATTTGTGATAAAGTTCTAAACATTCTATTAATTGATTTCCTTTTTGTTCTTTACGATTGGTTCCCATAGTGTAACCATCGTTAGTAATCTTATAAAACCAAGTCCAGTCTGTTCTACCACCTTTTTCAAAAATAAGAATAGAAGTTTTTGGACCAACTCCACTTTTACTCACAAATAATCCTTGTGGTAAAGAAATAACAGCTCTTAAATTAGCTTCATCCAAAAGCATTTTACGTAAAGCTTTAGCACTAAATTGATCCCACGTATTAAAGCCCTCTGAAACTACAACAGCACATTTTCCTCCTTGTTTTAATTGCTCAAAAATCAGTTTTACAAAAAGAATTGTTGTTTCCGATTCTTTGCTGTATTCTTGCCAAACATCTGGATAAGCTTCTTGGTCACGCTGCGCACCAAAGGGCGGATTAGCTAAAATTATGGATTTGCTTTCGTGGTCAGTAACAGGACGGTATTTGGCTAATGAATCACCTTGCTCAATATTTTCTGGATTTAATCCTCTAATATAAAAATTGATTGCAGCCATTTTGCGTATCATTCCAAGATACTCAATACCAGTTACACCATTTCTATAGAACTGTGTTGTTTGCTCAAAATTTGGAAACTCTAATTGATTTTCTTTAAAATAGTTATCAAACCATTTTCTTAATTCGGTATTTGATTTTTCTCCAGGCCATTCTCTATCAGCATCCACTCTTCGCATTACGAATTCAAAAGCATCAAATAAAAAACCACCTGTACCACATGCTGGGTCAAAGATAACATCGTTAAAAGTCGGCTCAATCATAGCAGTCATGAACTGTCTAATATGGTCAGGCGTTCTGAATAGTCCAACGTCTTTTGTTCCACCAGTCTCACTTAAAGCCGATTCGATGGCGTCGCCTAATAAATCTGTTTTAAGCAATCTAGCTTCTTCAATGTCATTTGCTACAATGTTTATTACTTCACCAAGATTTCCACTATTTACATTATTAGTAAAATTTGAATTACTAAATACTTCTTCAATTAAAACTAATTGGTCTTTTACCTTCTGTGGAAGATTACCTTGAAATACATCTCTAGCACTGTGCAAAATACTTGAGTAGAAGGGGAAAAAATTATCGTTTAATTCTGATAATATTTGTTCGTTTGAAACTGTAGGCAAATAAGAAAATAATCTGTTTTCATTAGACTCTTCTTTACCTGTTTTAGGGTTTTTCCAACTATAATCTGAAGAGAATAGTTTACGAAGAGGTTTAAATTCTTCGTCTTGTTTTAATTTGGTTTCAAAAATTCTTAATAGAAGTAATTCAATTATGTATTCAACCCTTTGTACTGGAGTGCCAGCAGGGCGTAGTTTATTATGAAGTTGTTTTAAGGCGTTATTTGTTTTATTATCTGCGTAATGTACTGTTGATCTTCCCATTATTGATTCCGTTCCTTGCGATTTTTTATTTTTCAAAACTAAGGCTTTAATTCAACAATACCAAGAGCGCAAAAAGTATTAATAACAACTAAACATGCGGTATTCTTAACGTAAAAACATATTTTCGTTATTAAAACTTTGTAAATAAATCTTTAACATCTACTTTTAAAGCTTTAGCAATTTTTAAAAGAGTCTTTACTGTGGGATTTGTTTGACCTTTTTCAATCCTACGTATTTGATTTTCTGAAAGATCTACTTCTAAAGCTAACTTATCTTGTGAAAGATTTGTAGATTCTTCCCTGATTTTTCGTATTGTCAAACCAAGTGCAATTAATACTTTATTATGTTGATCATTTTCCATTTTATAAATTTCAATTATTACAGAAAAATAAAAGCGCACATATATGTTTGGTTTGACTTTTTTTCAATATATTTGTAATTGAATACATATATTTGCGATTCTTCAAATAAAAATATTGAAGCATTCGCTTTGAATCTCGAACGGAAAACTGGTAATTTTTAGCAACGAGATGATAAGTTAAGATGCTCACGTCACTGGCGTGGGCTCACTTATTGTTGCTAGGTATACCAGTACCTCCGTTCGATAAGCTGAGTTCCGCGCCTTTTTTATGGCCATTAACCAAGGCACTCCTAGCTGTTTCAAGGCATTCTTCCTTTTTTTTAGCATAGTTCGCAAACGATTTCGTAAAAGGAGTTAGTTCGGAAACGCACTGCCTGCCCCTGGCTGCAACAGGCAACGGCGGTGTGCTTTCCTTTTTTTTCAAAAACCTCAAAAACCTGAAGCCTATGCACTAGAACCAAAAACCGCAGCACATTTAGCCAGATCGTAAATCCCGCAGGGTAAAAAACAGGCACAACATAAAAAATCCTTGCAATCTGTGTAATCTGTGGCATCTGTCGGAAGAAAAACACAGCAGGAGAGCGCATCGTTCCTCCCGCTACCGCATACCTTTTAAGACTAAAAAGTATAGTTGTATAGCTATAATAGGATTTATTTGATAGCCTCTATGGCTATTTCAGGAAGAGTCATAGGACGAGTCTAGTGTATAGATAGTGTATGGATAATGCATGGATAGTGCATGAAATAAGTACTGGGCATTAGCCGATAGGCAAAAGCCAGCAACCCATCAATAAACCAAAATCTAATGGTCTAACAATCTATAAAGTATAACAGTCTAAAAAAACAGCCTATGTAAAATAAATTACCCGCCGCAAGCCTGGGGCCTGAAAGCCAAACTTTGCACCAGTTATAAAAAAAGCCCTCTAACCCGTCGTCGAAAACAGCTAGAGGACCAGAGCCAACAAAACATTGTTTCATTAAACCATCCCAAAATTATGAAAAACCTTTCATATCTCAAGGGCAGGAAGGCTTTTTGGTGCCTTATTTTTCTAAGCGCACCGCTGCTCCATCCTCCCGCACAGGCCGGAACTAAGGCGCTTGCCTTCTGTTTCCAGCAGTCCAATACTATCACAGGCACTGTGTCCGACGGTACCGGCCCTCTTCCGGGCGTCACCGTTGCCGTAAAAGGAAAGCCCCTATCTACGCTCTCCGACCTCCAAGGCCACTACCGCATCGAAGCCACCCAGGGCGACATCCTCGTCTTCTCCTATCTCGGCTATGCCACGCAGGAAATCCCTATTGAAAACAAAAAAAACCTAGACGCAGTGCTCAAAACAGACAGCAGGAACCTGCAGGAAGTCACCATCAATGCCGGCTACTATTCCGTAAAGGACAAGGAGCGCACCGGAAGCATCGCCTCCATCGGCGCCAAAGACATCGCCACCCAGCCCGTCAGCAATGCCCTTGCCGCCATGCAGGGACGAATGGCTGGGGTCAATATCACCCAGACCACCGGCACCCCGGGCGGCGGCTTCAACATCCAGATCCGAGGCACCAACAGCCTTCGGGCCGACGCCAACGCGCCCCTGTACATCATCGACGGGGTGCCCTATTCCTCCGATCCGATCGGAACGGGCCCCAGCAATACCATCCACCCCACAGTTACCAGCCCGCTGAACAACCTGAACCCTGCCGACATCGAAAGCCTCGAAGTCCTCAAGGATGCCGACGCCACGGCCATCTACGGGGCCCGCGGGGCCAACGGGGTCGTGCTGGTCACTACCAAAAAGGGAAAGCAGGGCAAGACGGCCTTCACCGCCAGCCTCTCGAGGGGCTACGGCGAGGTCACCCGCTTCCTGAAGCTCATGGACACCCGGCAGTACCTGGCCATGCGCGCGCAGGCGTTCGCCAACGACGGCATCGCCGCCTATCCCGCCACGGCCTACGACATCAACGGCACCTGGGATCCCAGCCGCTACACCGACTGGCAAAAAGAACTGCTGGGCGGCAAGGCAGACATCACCGCTATCAGCGCCGCGCTTACGGGCGGGAGCGAACAGACCCAGTTCCGGATCGGCGGGAGCTTCAACAGGGAAACCACCGTATTTCCGGGCGACTTTGCCTACCGCAAGGGCAACCTGCGCGCCAGCCTGAACCACCATTCCGCCGACCAGAAGTTCTCCATGACCTTTTCGGCGGGCTATACCCTGCAGGACAACGACCAGCCCTCCAGGGACCTGAGCCCCGCGGCCTGGACCACGCCCCCGAACGCCCCGGCGCTCTACACCGAATCGGGCGAGCTGAACTGGGAAAACGGCACGTTTACCAATCCGCTGGCCGCGCTCAACGGAAAATCGCTGGCCGCTACCAATGACCTGGTCTCGAGCCTCGCGCTCTCCTACCAGCTGCCCTGGGGCTTCGAGGCCAAGGCAAGCCTGGGCTATACCAGCCTGCACCACGAAGAGAGCAACACCTCCCCTTCGACCGCCTACAACCCGTCCTTCGGATTCGGTCCCGATTTCTCCTCGATCTATGTCACCCGCTCTTCCCGAGCGTCCTGGATCGCCGAGCCCCAGCTGCACTGGAAAAAGGAACTGGGAAAGGCCAGGCTGGAATTCCTGGCCGGCACGACCTTCCAAAGGCAGGGCGCCGGACTGCTCGCGCAGCTCGGCAGCGGGTTCCCTTCCAACAGCCTGATCTATAACCTGGCTGCGGCCTCCTATTCCAAAATAACGGCCGACGACCAGTCCGTATACAAGTACCAGGCGTCCTTCGGGCGCGCCAACCTGAACTGGGACGGCCGGTTCCTTTTCAACCTGACCGGAAGGAGGGACGGCTCGAGCCGCTTCGGTTCCGGAAGGCAGTTCGCCAATTTCGGGGCCGCAGGCGCCGCCTGGGTATTTTCCAAGGAACGCTGGATGGAGGCCGACGGCCTGTTCAGCTTCGGCAAGCTCCGCGCCAGCTACGGCACCAGCGGCAGCGACCAGATCGGCAACTACCAGTTCCTGGATACCTATGCCACGACAGGTACGAACTACATGGGCGTTACCGGCCTGCAGCCCACGCGCCTCTACAACCCCGACTTCGGGTGGGAAGAAAACAGGAAGCTGGAAATCGCCATGGAAACGGGCTTCCTGCAGGACCGTATCCTTTGCAGCTGGGCCTGGTACCGCAACCGCTCCTCCAGCCAGCTGGTCGGCATCCCGCTTCCGGCAACCACGGGCTTTGCCTCGCTGCAGGCCAACCTGGACGCCGTGGTCGAAAATGAAGGCGTGGAACTGACCCTGCGCACGGCCAATATCCAGACCGATACGTTCAGCTGGACCACCGACATCAACTTTTCCGCCTCCAAAAACAGGCTGGTTTCCTTTCCGGGGCTGGAAGGCTCGACCTATGCCAATACCTTTGTGATCGGGCAGCCGCTCAACATCGTCAAGGTCTTCAAGTACACCGGCATCGATCCGCAGACCGGGACCTACACCTTTGAAGATGCCAACGGGGACGGGGTGCTTTCGGCTCCAGACGACCGCCAGACGGTGAAAGACCTGAATCCGAAGTTCTACGGGGGCGTACTGAACCAGATCCGCTACCGCGGCCTCCAGCTGGACTTCCTCTTCCAGTTCGTAAAGCAGGAAAATTACAATACCGTCGCCATGTTCAGCCGCCCGGGCACGATGGTCAACCAGCCGGCAGATGTGGGCGGAAACTGGACGCCCCAGAACGGCGGCGGCCCCTACCAGGTGCTCACCTCCGGCGCCAACAGCGCCACATCCCTGCCATTCTCCAGGTACGTGGCCAGCGACGCGGCCATCAGCGACGCTTCCTATATCCGCCTGAAAAACGTGTCGCTCGCCTATGAGCTGCCCAGGCGCTGGACGGGCGCTGCAGGGTGCCGCCTGTCGCTCCTGGCACAGAACCTTCTGACCATCACGGCGTACAGGGGCGCCGACCCGGAATTCCGAACGCTGGGCTTTACCCCGCCGCTGCGCGTGGTTACCGCCGGACTGCACCTAACCTTCTAATAAAAAAATCATGAAAAAAGCAAATCTTTACACCATGCTGGCCCTGGCCTCCCTGCTCGCCTTTTCTGGATGCGAGGATTTCGTGGAGGTGGACATGCCTCCCACCCAGCTGACGGCCGAAGCCGTATTCCAGAGCACCGCCACGGCCAACGCGGCCCTGGCAAGCATCTATGCGGCCATCCGCGAGAAAGGCCCCATGGCCGGCACCCAGACGGGCATCGCCAACCTGATGGGGGGCTACGCCGACGAGCTGGACTACTACGGCATGGCCGGCGCCAGTCCCGAACTCTTCTTTACCAACACCGTACTCCCGAGCGACGTGCAGGTCGCCTCCCTCTGGTCCTCGAGCTACAGCCAGATTTATGCGTCGAACGCCATCATCGAGGGAATCGGGCCCCTTTCCCCAATTCCCCAGGCCGACAAGGACCGGATCCTGGGCGAGGCGCTCTTCCTCAGGGCCTGGCTCCATTTCTACCTGGCGGGGCTCTACGGGGACATTCCCTATGTGGCCTCCACCGATTATGCGGCCAATTCCCGCATTGCCAGGATGCCGCTGGCGGATGTCTACAGCCGGATTGCCGCCGACCTGGAACAGGCCCTGCCGCTGCTGCCAGACAATGATCCCGCCGCGGCACGCGCCAAGCCCAGCCGCTGGGCCGCCAAGGCGATGCTCGCCAAAGTTTTCCTGGAAGCGGGCCGCTGGGCAGCGGCATCAGACGCCGCATCCGCTATGCTCAACAATACGGCACAGTTCCGCCTGAACCCCGACCTCCTGCAGGCATTCCGCAACACCAGCACCGAAACCATCTGGCAGCTGCGCCCGGCCGCGGCCAACACCAACACCTTGGAAGCCTCCACCTTTATCTTCCTGACCGGACCGCCGCCCAATATGGCGCTGGCCCCGGGGCTCATGGCCGCCTTCGAGCCTGGCGATGCCAGACGGGAGGCCTGGACCAAAGCCGTTTCCAGCGGCACCCAGACCTGGTACCATGCCTACAAGTACCGCCAGCAGGGCAGCAGCGGATCGACCACCGAAAATTCCATATTGCTGCGCATCGCGGAAATCTGCCTGATACGGGCAGAAGCCCGGGCGCGACAGGGCGAACTCAGCGGTGCCAGGGAGGATCTCGACGCCATACGGCTGCGGGCGGGCCTTACGCGCACGGCCGCCCAGACGCAGCAGGAAATCCTGAATGCCGTACTGCAGGAAAGAAGGGTGGAACTTTTTGCCGAAGCGGGACACCGCTTTTTTGACCTGAGGCGCTTCGGCGCCATCGATGCCGTCTTGGGAACCAAGGCGAACTGGGATGCTACGGATGCCCTGCTGCCGCTTCCGGAAACAGAACTGCAGCGCAACCCGAGCCTTGGCGCTCAAAATCCAGGATACTGATTATGGAAAACTATAGCAAACAGATAAGGGCCCGGATCTTTTTCCTGCTCTTTGGACTGGCAGGCAGCGCCTGTCCGCTCTTCGGACAGGCCAGCCCAGCCAAAATTCTTTCTGAAAAAGACTATGCCCTGTGGGGCAGGCTCGTACAGGGCCAGATGAACGCCGAGGGGACGTGGACCAGCTGGCGCATGCGCTACGATGACGGGCGCGACACCCTGTATGTCGGAAAGACTTCAGGCGCCGGCGGGCACCGGTCCTTCACCAATGCCGGCAAGGAAAGCTTTTTCGGCAGATCCCATTTCGCCTATCTCACGTCCCAGCAGACGCTGCGCGTTCTCGATCTGGACAACGGAAGGGAATGGGAAAAGACCGCGGTAGCCTCCTATGAAGCATTCGGCGCCCGCGGCCTGCTCCTGGCCCAGTCGCCTCAAGAAAACGGGCTGTCGCACATCGCAATTACCGACTGGGCAGGCAGGGAAAAGCTGGCGATCCGAAGCGTGCGGTTTTGGAAGGCCTGCCCGGCGGGCCGCCGCATCGCGCTGGTTGCTGAAACGGACGGCTTCTCGTACTGCGCCGTGCTGGACCTGGGGCGCCTTACAATGGATACGGTGGCGCGCACGGCAGGGAAATTCGAATTTCCTGCCTGGGACCGCAATGGGAGATTTCTGGCGCTGGCCAGCAAAGGCCACACCGGCGGCGGGGACGGGCTTTATTGCCACGATACCCGCACCCAAAAGACCTTGACTCTTGACACCGACAGCATCAAGCTGTTTTCAGGGGTACGCCGGATCAGTACCGGTGCCAGGACGCTCCTTTCCGTCAGCGAGAACGGGAAAAATGTCTTTTTCAATACGTTCTTGCCGCAGCGCCCGACAAGCGAAGGCAGGCCGCTCGTCGAGATCTGGAATGCTTCCGACCGGCTCATCTATCCCAGCCAGCGCGCTTTAGACGCCGCCCCGCAGACGCTCCTGGCCCGCTGGGAAACGGCAGCGGGCAGGGCATCGCTCGTGTCCGATACCGCCACGCCTGTGGCAGCCCTCACGGGCAAGATGGATTTTGCCGTCGCCTTCGACCCGTTGGCCTATGAACCGCAGCTGGAGCGCGACGGCCCCGCCGACCTCTATCTGGCAGACCTGCGCACAGGACAGAAAAAGAAGTGGCTGGAAAGGCAGCACCTGCATGGGGTCTTTCCGCTGCCCGCCAGCAATAAGATTCTCTATAAGGAAGGAACATGGAAAATATTCGATCCTCAAAACGGAAGCGTGCTGGACTGCGGCGTGCCCACGGACAGCATCGCTTCGGAAAGGCTGTCCCAGAACCTGATGCCCGCATCGGATGCGGCAGGCCGCTTCCTGCTCCTGCCCGACGGGGCCGACCTATGGAAAATCAGCACGGCCAGCGGCAGAAAGACCCGCCTGACCAGAGGCCGGGAAAAAGGGATCGCCTACCTGCTTCCCGAAAAGAGCGCACTGCCGACGGACAATTACGGGCTCCGCTTCCTGCCGTCATTCGACCTTTCCAAACCTCTGGCGCTGCGGATGAAAAACAGGGAGGGAAGCCTGACGGGCTACAGCCTGCTGCTTCCTGACGGCAAGCTGCAAAAAATTGCCTATGATGCGCTCGGGCACTCCGGCATCATCTCCGATGCCGAAGGCCGCTGCCTGGGCTTCATTACCGAATCCTTCGAACGCCCGAGAGCCCTTAAGATTTACCGCAATGGAGCATGCACGGAAATTTTTGCCAGCAACCCGCACCAGAAGGAATACCGCTGGGGAACCGCCGAACTGGTCAAGTACCAGGTAGGCGGTCAGGAAATGCAGGGCGTGCTCTACTGCCCGCACGGCACAGACAGCAGCGAGAAGCATCCCCTGGTAGCCCATATTTATGAGATACAGAGCGACGGCCTTTACAAGGCGGCCCATCCCAGCTTTACCAACGCCGCCGGATTCAATGTTGCCAATCTGGTGGGGAAAGGCTATTTCGTGCTGCTGCCCGACATCCGCCACGGCATGGGAAATCCAGGCAAGGATGCATCGGCAAGCCTGGATGCTGCCCTGGACAGCGTAATAGCGCGATACCCCGTCGATCCGTCGCGGCTGGCACTGGTCGGGCATTCCTTCGGCGGCTATGAGACCGCGGCAGTAATCGGCTACACGAACCGTTTCCGTGCCGCTGTCATGGGGGCCGGCATGTCGGATGCGGTCAGCTTTTACCTGACGGCCAACAAGAACAACAGGAAGGCCAATTACTGGCGCTACGAGACGGGACAGTCGCGCATCGGCAAGAGCCTTTTTGAAGACCGGCAGGCGTATCTCGACAATTCCCCCGTGCTCGCCGCCGATAAGATCGAAACGCCGCTGCTCATATGGACCGGCGCCAACGATATACAGGTGCCTCCCGAGCAGTCCTACGCCATGCATTTGGCGCTCAGGCGCCTGGGCAAAAGAAGCGCCCTGCTGGTCTACCCGGACGAAGGGCACTCCTTTCTCAGGCCGGACAGCAACAGGGACCTGACCCTGCGGCTCGAGCAGTGGCTCGACTACTTTCTGAAGGGAGTTCCTGCGGACTGGATAAAATAAGAAACGGCTCCCAATTGGGAGCCGTTTCGTTCTGCATTTACGGTTCGTAGACCGCTATGTTGCAGGGAGCGCCTTCGCTCGGCTGGTGCCAGAGCTGCTGTGCGCCAGGCGTGCCGTCGACGGTACATAAAACCGTCGGCACGTCGGAACACATCTTGACAAACTCACAGGGCTGTGTCGGATTGCCCGTGATGCGGTAGCCCTGCAACAGTGCTGCCGCGCCCTCCTCTTTCGCAGTGCCTACTGCGGCGGCCGAAGCCAGCGCAAAAGCGGCTACCGGCAAGACCATTTTTAAAAGTGTGGCTTTCATAATAAAAAAATTTAATGGTTGTGATCTACTCTCTTTCAGGTTTTCGATCGGATCCCTGAACCTGGCCTGGTGTATCTTGAAGGCCGTCCAACAGCTGCTGTCTCAGGTCATAGCGGACGATCCATTTTTCATTAATTAGGTAAATGCGGTTCTCGATGACCCTGAAGCTCTCCAGCTTGTTGCCGTCTATATCGTACAGCGGAAAGCTGAAACGGTACGAGCCGTCGTTGGTATCGTATACGTCAATGATGCTTGCCTGCTTCCACAGCTTGCCGAAATCTTCCCTGCCGGGAAGCTGGGAATTGACGAACAGGAGATTTTGGTACAGCGCCGCCCTCCGGTTTACCAGCAGGGGCGCCTGCCCCAGCCGCTTCAATCCCGACCTGCTCTCTGCAACTTTCACCTGTGCCCTGCTGACGGTATCGATCGTCCTGCCCCTGGCGCGGATTGTAAGCGTCGCGTCAGACACCAGAAATTCGTTGCGGTAGAAATACAGGTAGGCGAACCTGTCCCCGCTGGCCACCAGGGTGCCGTCAGTATCAAAGATGCCATCTTCCTGCTTCTCCAGCATTTTCAGGCTGTACTGGGGAGCTTTGCCCGGTACCAGCGGCTGGTAACCTAAAATATGTTCGCCCTGCTCGGAGAATGTCCTGACGGCCATGCCCTGGCCGAGCATTTCAGCCAGCGTAAATCGCTTCAGTCCTGCCTCGCTCCTGCAGCCGATCCAGTCCGCTAGGCTGCCTTCGAATACATACGGCACCGTTCCGTTGGCCAGATAAAAGCGTCCCGCTGCTACCCTTACCTGGGCGGTGCTGAAAGACAGGCCGGCAGTATCGATACGGATCTCATGGCTGCGGAAATGCTCCAGGCTGTAGTCGCACGATAGCAGGTGCAGCGGCGCGGTCACATTGCCCAAGTAGATCCTGCCCTTTTCAAATCCTGCTATGTAATAGCTGTTGTGCGGCAATTGGACCTTCGCAATTTCTGCCACTGACGGATGCGGGTAGCGGCGCTGGAAGCGGTTTTCGTAATGGACGATCTCCTCAGACATCAGGAAAAGCTTTACGGTACCTCCGGCACCCGCGAAGAGCCCGAAGGCCAGAACGGCAATGCCGTAAGCATTTCTTTTCCGAGGCGATTCCTTATTGCAGCTCCAGCCAATTGCCACGGCTGCCGACGCGAGCACCATAAATGCGAGATTGAAGTAGAAGTGCTCGACCCATCCCATATCCTCCAGGATGCCGCCGCAGGAGCAGGGAACGTGCGATGCGTAGTTCATGATCAGGTAGATGTACGTCGTAAATGCCCCCATGAGGCACAAGGAACCATATATTCCAAGCATGCGGGTCTTGGGCAAAGCCAGCAGCAGCGCCAGCAGCAATTCAAGGACAGGTACCAGCCAAGACAGCCAAGAGGCATGGCTGGTCAGTACCGGGGACATCGCCAGCTGCCGGTGAAAATTGTCATAATCGATAAGCTTGCTCAATGCCGCGTACACGAACAGCAAGATATAGAGTGCTGCGATCGACTGCACGATCCCTTTTCGAAAAGAAATTGTTTTTATCATGGTTTCCTTATATTAACCTGCGAGCCATTGCCCGTACCATTTTCTGGCGCCGCAGCATGGAGATCTAAGCAATACAGCGTTCTACAAATAGCGCCCGCAAGTGGTTTCCAGATCAAAATTATAAAGATAAAAACAGGGGATTGTTGCGAGAATACGCCAAGATTTGTAAAAAACGGCCAATTTTAAGGACACCTTAAAATGCCTGCCTTGGCAATGCTTTCTTATCATTTTCGGCGCAGACCGCTAAAGGCCCTCTCTTTCCGAATCAAACAACGAGACGCTAATGCTCCCAACAATTGGCCTCTGCCCATCGCTGCCAATTGGCAGCATAGCGCGCTACGGATTTAGCGCTATCTCAAAAATGCAAAAAAACAGCACGCCCGGCCAAGGCACGCCGCTGCTGCATATCAAAATTACGAACTTAGAAAAAGTGCATTTTCCATTGGCACTGCTTGGCTTCCTAAAATCCCTACCGTTCGCAACTTTGAAGTGCATCCTGCTAAAGTTCCAAGCAACCAGGAGCAGTCGGGATGCCAGCAAAAACTAAAGCCATGAATATAGACAGGACAGAATTCCTGGCATGGATGGAGCGCCTCCTGCAGCGCTTCGACCTGCTGGGCGAAAACATCAGGAAACAGCATCAGGCCAAAAGCGAAATCGATGGAGAGGAACTGCTCGACAACCAGGACGTGATGCAGCTGCTGAAGGTCAGCTCCCGATCGCTGCAGCGCTACCGCTCTGCAGGCAGGCTTCCCTACTACACCATCAGCGGGAAGCTCTACTACAAGCTGTCCGACGTGCACCAGTTCCTGCGCGAAAGCCTGAGCAGCGCCGGACGCAGCAAGGACTCCCGGTGACAAACGAAGACACGTAGCGACGGCTAAGCGATTGCCAAGCGGCAGCTTCTTTACTTTGGAACCAAGAAAAAATGATGCGCTATGGAAAAGGATTTTGAAAACACGAAATTACGCCGTGAAGTACAGCCGGACATGCTCCTGGCCAGGGACATGGAAAAGAACACGATCCGCGCAGTCACGGGCATAGGCCCGAAAGGCCGCCTGAAGACCGTGGGTCCCTATGCTAAAAACCAGTCCCAGTTCATGCGGATCAACCCGCATGGGGACGCCTTTACCAATTTTTTTTCCAACTTTCTGAGCCAGCTCAAGAATCCCACGCGCTTTGCCTTTTTCCTGGCGCATTCCAGCAAGGCCTCCCAAAAGGCCGCGCAGCTGCAGCGGCTGGCCGACAGGCCTGCCCGTGAAGAAGGCATCAAATTACCCCACTTGAAAGATCTTGAAGAAATCCACGACACGCAAAATCACAAAAACCGCAATACTATGGAAAATGAGAACACAGCCCCGGACAACGGCGGCTACCGCTACAAGGCCGAGGACATCGACTGGGCGACGATGAACAGCATGGGCCTCAGCCAGGAAAGGCTGGAAAAGATGAACCTGATGGATCCCCTGCTGAGGGGCTACAAGACCAACGAGCTGGTGCCGGTCACCATCAACCTGGGTACGGCCGTCAGCCGCACCGATGCCAGGCTTTCCCTGCAGCAGAATGCGGAGGGCGCCGTCACGGTTGCTATCCACGGCATCCGAAAAGAACCCAACCTCAACTATCCCTTCTTCGGGCACGAGTTTACCAAGGAAGACAAGGCCAACCTGCTGCAGACAGGGAATATGGGCCGCACGGTGGAACTTGAAAACCCCAAGACAGGCGAGATGCTACCCTCGATTATCAGCGTAGACCGGCTGACCAACGAGCTGGTGGCGCTGCGTACGGAATTCATAAAGATCCCCGATGAAATCAAGGGCATAAAGCTCGACGATGCCCAAAAGCAGACGCTGATGGAAGGAAGACCGCTTTACCTGGAAGGGATGATTTCCAAAAAAGGAACGGAATTCTCGGCAACAGTCCAGTTCAATGCCGACAAACATTATGTTGAATTTCTGTTCGACAGGAGCAGCACCAGCAAGCAGGCTCAAAGCAACGGACAGACCAATGAGCAAGGCAGCCAGAAGCTCCAGACACAGGAAGCTCCAAAAACTTTTCGCGGCAAGGAACTGACCGACGCCCAGCACAATGATCTTAAAGACGGCCAGACCGTCTACATTGACGGATTGAAAGACAAAAAAGGACAGCCGTACCAAGGCTATATCACTTTCAATAATGAAAACGGTACAACAAATTTTGAATTTCCCAATCAATACAAGGAAAGGGTAAAACCGGCTGAAGCGCACAAAACGCAAACCGCGGTCAATTCGGAGGGCAAGACCAACGAAGCAACCAAAAAAAGCAGCGAGCCTTTGAAATCGGGACAACAGACTCCGAAAAACAAGCAGCAGCAGGAACAACAAGAAAAGCCCAAAGCTCCGGCAAAATCCAAAGGCGTAAAAAGATAGCAAAGTATGAAAACAATCATTGCAGAAAAACCAAGCGTGGCAAGGGAAATAGCCGGAATTGTAGGGGCTGCCGAGAAAAAGGACGGCTACCTTACCGGAAACGGCTATTTTGTTACGTGGGCACTCGGCCACCTGGTAGGCTTGGGAATGCCCGAAGATTACGGAATTGATGGATTTGACAAAAGCGCATTGCCGATTCTGCCAGACCCCTTTTTGCTCACCGTCCGGAAAGTGAAAAAGGATAAAGGCTGCGCTGCCGATACAGGAGCGTTAGGGCAGCTTAAAATCATCGAACAGCTTTTCAATAAATGCGACAGCATTATTGCCGCTACCGATGCGGGACGTGAAGGCGAATTGATATTCCGATATATTTATGAATATTTGAAATGCAGCAAGCCCTTCGAACGCCTCTGGATAAGCTCTCTTACCGAAAAAGCCATCAGGCAGGGATTTGAAAACCTGAAACCCGGTACCGCATTTGACGGATTATTTCAGTCTGCGCAAGCAAGAAGCCGTGCCGACTGGCTGGTAGGCATCAATGCCTCGCAGGCCCTGACCCTGGCCGTAGGAAACGGCACCTACTCGCTCGGCAGGGTGCAGACGCCGACATTGGCCCTGATCTGCAGACGCTATCTGGAAAACAAAAATTTTGCCGTCAAGAGCTATTGGCAGCTGCAACTGCTGCACAACAAAGGATTGATAGATTTTAAAAGCAATTCTCAAATAAAATGGGAAGACCCAAAACTTGCCGCCGCTGCGCTGAAAGCCATACAGCGAAGCGGAAAAGCGACAATAGTATCGGTTGAAAGCAAAAAAGTTACAGAAGAGCCTCCCCTGCTGTTTGACCTGACGGGATTGCAAAAGGAAGCAAACAAAAAACTAAACCTTTCCGCTGACGAAACGCTGAGCGTTGCCCAAAGCCTTTACGAAAAGAAGTTTATCACGTATCCCCGAACCGGAAGCAAATACATTCCCGAAGACATGTGGGCGGAAATTCCCAATCTCGTCAGGGCTCTGCAGGACAAGGAAAATTGCAAATCGGCTCTATCAAAAATGAAATGGGGACGCTTCAATAAGCGCATCGTGAACGACCTGCGCGTTACCGACCATCACGGACTGCTGGTTACGGATAAAATCCCTTCTGCACTATCTGCCAAGGAAAATGCCGTTTACGACCTGATTGCCTTTCGATTGCTCGAAGCGCTGTCGCGGGCCTGTATCAAGGAGATAACCGATGTTGATTTACAGGCGTTGCATTACGATTTTACCGCAAAAGGCTGTAAGATTATAGAAGCAGGCTGGCGTTCCATCAAAGGCAGTTTCTCTGATGATGATACCGAACCTGTGCAGGATTTGCCCGAACTAAAAAAAGGCGATGAAATCAAAATAAAAGAAGCCTCTGTTCTCGAAAAGAAAACCAGGCCGCCTTTCCTCTATACCGAAGCAGGACTCTTGTCGGCTATGGAAACTGCCGGCAAGGAAATTGAAAATGAAGACGAACGAAAGGCTTTACAACATATAGGTATCGGCACTCCGGCAACAAGAGCCTCCATCATCGAAACGCTGTTTACCCGCAACTATATCCAAAGGAAAAAGAAATCCTTAATCCCTAGCGAAAAAGGATTGCAGGTGTATGAATTGGTTAAAGACCGGAAAATTGCGGACGTGGCAATGACAGCCGAATGGGAACTGGCTTTGCAGCAAATCGAGAACAACGAAGCAGATGCCGGGACATTTCAAAAGGAAATGGAAAACTACGCCTCCTCTATCGCCAATGAATTGTTGCAAACTTCCATTGCCCAAAACAATCTACCTAAATTAGTTTGTCCGAAATGCAAAAGCCAGCAGCTCATTATCCGTGATAAAATCGTGAAGTGTCCTGATGAGATTTGCAATTGGGTGCAGTTCCGCAATGTATGCGGCGTACAAATCAGCCTATCCGATATAGAAAGCCTTGTCAACGAAGGTAAAACTTCACTTATTACAGGAATGACAAGCAGGGCAGGAAAGAAATTTGATGCTTATATCGCATTGGATGAGGACTGCAAAACCTCATTTGAATTTGAGAAAAGTAAATACGGCAAGAAATGACAATCATTTTCGGTTTATTATCTTTGCGACACATTAAGAATAAGCAAGCCATGAATTTTGAAAAACTAGCTTTCCGCATACAGCAGACCAATGATTTTTTACAGCAAAATGCCGTAAAGGCAGTCAACATGCATGTTACGCTCA
The DNA here is from genome assembly GCA_029959295.1 of Flavobacteriaceae bacterium PS02334. GTDB lineage: Bacteria > Bacteroidota > Bacteroidia > Flavobacteriales > Flavobacteriaceae > Flavobacterium. The sequence continues at coordinate 21,722 of JASCOH010000009.1, forward strand.
GGAACTGGCTCACGGGATTTTACATTGTGGAATTCGAACAGCGCGGCAGCGACAGGGCGGCATACGGAAGCAAATTGCTTGAAAATTTAGCGAACAAAATATACGTCAAGGGGCTGTCAGCTCCCGAGCTGTCCCGATGCCGGCAGTTTTATCACGCCTATCCGCGAATTCTTGGGTCGGTAACCCAAAATTTCAAAAACCTTATCCCTGCAGCATTTTTTGAAGATTTTCCCCTTTCAGCTGTCCAGGAACCAATTCTTGGGTCGGCAACCCAAAAATTAGAGGATAGCAGGAAGGATGAAGATTCTGACCATTCGGCTGCTATCTTCCAGTCGGTTTCCTACACGCATTTTACCGAACTCCTAAAAATTGGCGACCCCTTGAAAAGGCGTTTTTACGAGCTGCTGGTCCTGCAGACCCAGCCCAGCGTAAAAGAACTGAAACGGCAGATCGGCGCGCTCACTTACGAGAGGGTCGGACTGTCGGGCGACCACAAGGGCTCCTTTGGGGAAGCGCTGCAAAAGATTCGGCCGCAGCAGACCGCCGATCTGGTAAAGTCGCATTACTTTTTTGAGTTCCTGGATATCCGCCAGCCGCACCTGATAGAAGAAAGCGAACTCGAACAGGGCCTTATCGAGCACCTCCAGCAGTTTATCGTAGAACTGGGGAACGGATTCTGTTTTGAAGCGCGGCAGAAACGGCTGCTGATCGGCGATGAGTATTATTTCGTCGACCTGGTCTTCTACCACCGCATACTGAAGTGCCACGTCCTGGTAGAGCTGAAAACGGAAATTGCCAAGCACGAGCACATCGGACAGCTGAAGACCTACCTGAACTATTACAAGAAAAATATTCGGGAAAGCAGCGACAATCCGCCGGTAGGCATATTGCTTGTCACGAGCCAGAACAGGGCCCTGGCAGAATATGCCATTGCCGACAGCGACCTGGATATCTTTGTGAGCCAGTACCAACTGCAGCTGCCCGATACGGCGCAGCTGGAAGCCTTTATCAATAACGAGCTGCGAAATGCAAAATAGTAAATGACCCTGCAGATTTGCAGGGTTTTCTTTTACATGCTGCGGCCGATTGCAATAGATGCCGTTCCATTTGTATGTTGTGAGGACTGGCCAGGCTGGGCAGTTTCTATTGAACTATCGCGATTCCAGCTGCAATGAGGCTTACATTCCATTTCCTGCACTCCTGTTTTTTCCTCAAAAGCACCGACCAGACACCTCCGCAGCTTACTTTTATTCAGACATTGGTAGATTCCTGGAGCCGGCCGCAGGTATCGGCTCATTTATAGCCTCTTTTTCGGAAAATCAAAATGCTAGCGTTACCGCTTATGAAAAAGACTTGCTGACAGGCAAGATTTTAAAACAGCTCTATCCCGAAAGCACCATCCGGATTAGCGGTTTTGAAGAAATTCCCGAAAAGGAACAAAACAGCTATGATGTAATCGCCAGCAACATTCCGTTTGGCGACACCTCCGTCTTCGACCTTTCCTATTCCCGAAGCAAAGACACGGCAAAAGTGCAGGCTGCTCGAAGCATCCACAATTGCTTCTTTCTGAAAGGCGCTGATATGCTGCGTGAGGGCGGTCTGCTGGCTTACATTACTTCACAGGGCATTCTCAATAGCTCAAGGAACGAACCGATACGCAGGGCGCTGATGCAGGATAATAATCTGGTTTCAGCTGTCCGCCTGCCCAACAACCTGTTTACCGAATATGCAGGAACGGAGGTCGGAAGCGACCTGCTTATCCTGCAAAAAAAACACGGCGAAACAAAGCCTGACCGAAGTTGTCCTAAAGCCATTTCTGCAATAACCGTATATTTTACTATTCGATGTTATCCCGACCTTTTAATCAATAATTGCTATCTTTTACTGTCCAATAGCTATTTATACAAGAAAACAGGATAGCATCCTCATTTGAGCATAGCTTCCGTTTTACTCAAAAATTGATCGACAGCCTCCCTGATGTCGATTCCAGACCTTTCTGCCAAAATAATCAGCCACCAAATATTTTCGCCCAGTGTATGCTTTAGTTCTTCTTCAGAGCCAATTTTGGGCCAGCGTTGCTGTTGCGACATAATGCTACGCCAGTCCCGCATCGGTCAGGTAGGCCAAGGCATCTCCTTCCACCGTCCATTCACTTCCATGGTGCAACACCTCTAGTTCGCGGTATTTTCTTCTAACTTCCATGGAGCGACGGATGATTTCGCCTAAATTATCTCTACTCATAACCGTATTGTTTTTATTGATGAATTAAATCTGCCCTTACGAAGGCTATTTTGCCTTCCTTAAACTTAAAATCAAAAGTACCTCCAATTGTACCTTCAGGAAAATCTCCCGTGAACAGTACTTCCAGATGGGCATTTGCTTCATCAATTATTTTAAGCTTTACTTGTTCAGTATGGGTATTGTACCCGATAAAGTAGCTGTCAAAATAGTGCCGAATTCCATGATGCCCTTCAAACTTTCGGCCCACTGACGGATCGTCTAAAACAGCTTCAAGCTGGTAGAAGTTAAGGTATTTTTCAATATCGAATGCATTGCTGGCAGCAATCCAATTTTTGATAAATGTTTCAGTATTCATTTTATTGTTGTTTAGTCCACAATGGATCTGTTTCTGATATAGCCCCTACGTACTGGGCAGGAGGGTAAGGATAGTTTCCCGACTCCGCCCCGCTTGATTTATTTCCATGATCAGGCGGAAGAAAAGCTTATGTCATCATGAATGGGAAACACTCAATGATTGTCGTGATAATTCTGGTGAAGTCTCCGGCTTGGTTCCTTCATCATAGGTATGCAGTTGCAGTAACTCATTGTTATTAATTTATGTCAATACAAAGATGGACTAAACTGTGAAGTTAAAGTTCATCAAAATGGAAGGTTTCGTTGCCATTTTGACGAACATTTTATCTATGCTTTCAAACAGCTTGTGTCCTTCTGTTTTCAACTGTCTGAGGGTCGATGGTATTTGGCATTGCGTGGTGTGAAAGATCTCCTGCCAGCGTAATGATAAGTTCCCTGACCGAAAATTCCCAACGACCATCCACACACCTAAAAGTATCGTGGTAACGCCCCACAGCGATTGGCTGTAAAGAAAGTCCTCTTTCGTCATCAGCCTGTAAAATCGTAAGATAGGATACCGCCGTTGCCTCATCTGTATCTTCCTGAATATCCAAAACCGTGTTGGTGGTCAGGTGTGCGGTTCTAAGAGTTCCATCTGCATAGACCTGCAAATTTTTGGCCAATTGGCTAACCACCCCATCTTTGCCTTCCATCACATTACCTGGGGATATAATTTTCCCGTTGGCAAATAAATCTCCAACCTTATCAAATCTAGCCTGATCTACATAATGCGTGTATCGGGCAATTAAGTTATGGATCTGCTGTTCGTTGCTCATTTTTTAAATTTTATTTTGTTAGACATCATGGTCGATTAGATAGGTATCGGGGATATCGTTAATAATATCCTCACCATAAGCTGAACCTGGTGATTGATAGCCTACTTTAAAGTCGCCGTTTAAGATGCGATGCGCTACCGCGACTACCGAAAGCGGTGTAAGATCATAGCCCGATGGAGCGTCTACATACGCTTTTACTATTTTCCCGTCTTTGCCTGTAAGTTCAGCTGAAATCCCATTTCGTCCCAACGCCCGTTCTTCTTCTGTAGGTCCTTCGGGCAGATTCTCTGCTGTCAGGTCAGGCAGCTCAGAGGCGGGAAGTTTCAGGGAGAAAAATTCTTCAATATTGGGGATGCCCGTACTTTTATAGCTCAGGATTATTCCTCCCAAGGGCGTTGGCAAACATTCTACTTCCTCACTGCCAAAAGAAAATATTTTCGGATCTGGATCCGGGTCCTCAATGAGATGGCCATTCTTACGGATCAATAGGCCCAAATCGGCAATATGCTTGCTGCTTAATACCGAACCTTTGGAAAAGCCGCCATAGTGACGGAAGCCTATTTTCAGGTATTCAGGTTCGGCCACCAATTTTGACAGATGCACAACCAGTGCATCGTAGCTTACAAAAAGTCCGGCACCCGATATGAGCTGAATTCCCGCCGCTTTGGCATCTCCATCGAGCGCCTCTGCCAATCGGTAGGTATCCAGTTCCGCACTGATGTCCAGATAGTGAACGCCAGCTCTCAGGCAGGCCCTCATTGCTTGTTCGGCAGTAAACTTAAATGGTCCTGCGGCATTGACCAGAACCTTTTTATCCTGCAATGCTTTTTGCCAGGCGTACTCGGAATCAACATCAAAAATGTGATAATCAACCGCTAATTCTTCTGCCAATTTTCGGGTTTTATTCGGTTCCCGTCCTGCAATCTCAAAATTAATATTCAACTCCTTTGCCCTGGCGGCAATGATTTCCCCCGTATACCCGGCTGCACCATAAATCAGGAGCTTATTTTTCTTATTGTCCATATGCTAATAGTATTTAGTAATTATAATGACGGATTTGACCCTCCGTCAATAATATAATTTACCCCTGTGATATAGGATGCTTTTGGAGATACCAAAAAGCCGACCAGTTCTGCTATTTCCCCTGGCAGGGCCATCCTTCCCAACGGTATTCCGCCGAGGCTGTCCATCAGATTTTGTGTTACCTGTTCAACGTCCAGACCCGATGTCTCAGCCAGTGATTGAAGGTAGGCATCCATTGTATCGGTCTTTACCATTCCCGGTGAGACAGCAGCCACCCTGATCCCTTTTGGGCTAAACTCTTTTGACAAACTTTTGCTGTAATTATTTAGGGCAGCTTTGGCTGCGGCATAACCGCCCAATGACTGGTATACCGGAAGCGTGCCTGTGACTGAAGAAATATGAATGATGACACCGCTTTTCTTTTCCACCAGCTGCGGCAATATTGCCCTGTCTATGCGTACGGCAGATTGAAGGTTTACTTGCAGGTCATTTTCCCAATGTTCATCGGTAAGTGCTGCAAACCCACCCGAAGGACTGGCAGAACCGCCCATATTATTTACCAGGATATCAATTGATCCAAATTTTTCATTGATTTCATTAACCACCTTATCGGTTTCACTGGCAATAGTCAGATCTGCGGCAATGAAATGATGTTTTGGCTGCGTTTCGGCAGGGCGTCTTCTCGCCGTTACTGCTACTATTGCTCCAGCTTCCGACAATCTTTCTGCGATTGCCCTGCCTATGCCTTTCGTGCCTCCGGTTACCAAGGCTACTTTCCCTATGAGTTCCTTATCCATTATGTCTTTTTTAAATTGAACGATCTCTCGAAACCAATGTTCCTGAACTTATATTTTTTTCTATTGTTAACTTACCGGTAATTAAACAGCCGGAAATGTACCGCCATCAACAAGCATATTGGCTCCCGTAATGTAACTCGCACCATCCGACACCAGGAAAGCTACCATATTCGCAATTTCTTCAGGCTCTGCCAAGCGGTTCATCGGCACGCCGCCAAGCCCATCCATAATCTGCTGTCCGGCTTCCGCTACGGTTTTGCCAATCGACTGCGCATAGCCTTCCAGAAATGTTTCCATAGCCGTAGTCCTTACCATTCCAGGGGAAACGGTATTTACGCGAATACCGTTTTTGGCGACTTCGTTGGCAAGGGTCTTACTGTAAGCGTTTAAAGCCGATTTCATTACTCCGTAAGAGAAATTGGACTGGTACAAGGGTATCTTGCCGTTCAGTGAGGAAATATGGACCACCACTCCCGAGTTCTTTTCCATCATCTTCGGAACCACAGCCTTGTCAAGTCTGATGGAAGCCAAAAGATTGAGTTCGATATCCCTGTTCCAGTCGTCGCCGCTGAGCATCTGGAAGCCTCCTGCCGGAGAGGAAGTACCTCCCACATTATTGATCAGGATATCTAACGTTCCGTATTTTTCGATGATTTTTCCTGTCAGCTCAGTTATAGCGCTACTGTCGGTCATGTCTGCCGCTATAAAATGATGTCCGCTTTCTTCTTGGGATGGTTTTCGGGCCGTTACCACAACTGTTGCCCCATTGGATGCCAACTTATCTGCAATGGCTTTTCCAATACCTTTTGTTCCGCCGGTAACCAAGGCTATCTTGCCCGATAATTCATTGTTTGATTTTTCCATTATTGATTGTAATTATTGAAACATTTGTTTCAGATTTATTTAAAAAAATTCAGTCTTGTTTTATCACCGGGTCACGCAGGATGGTCTGCAGATGCGCCTGGCTTTGTCCCAATTCAAAATGGGTCAGGTGGATTTCGTGGTGCATACCGGATTTCTTAAATCCATTCTCCGTAGCGAATTCTTGCAGCAAGGGTAGCGTTTCCAATTCTCCTGCGAAAGGACCTTTGTGCAAGAGCTGCACACAGGTCCCCGCCGTGTATGTGAAATGTTCAAAACCCATCGCAGATCTATCAGGCCGCTGCAAGGCAATCTGTCCAATAGCCTCACTCGTGATAAACTCAGGAATTCTGATGGCAATGCGATACTGGAGTAGCGCCAGATCAACTGTGGTGTAGAAATTTCCGATGTCCACATAGCCAACCTTATCCTCATCAAACCAGTAGAATATTTCCACAACATCGCTTGAAAATGCAAGATCCGTTCCAGCATAATTGCTTTCCAATTCGGCTGCAAATTCCTTTATCGCTTTTTTCTTCTCGTAGAAAACAGCAGTTCCAGGGCTTCCTTTTCCCAAAATGGAAACGTAGCTTGCTTTCCCAATCGCTACCACCTCTGGCTGCTGCTTTGCCGTATAGTAGTTTTTGTATTCCTTAAGTATGTTCATTTTATAAATAATTTTAAAACATTTGTTTCAGATTTAGCCAAAAAAATTATTGTTTGATTTGTTTGATCAGGAATGTTGCCATATTCTTGATGCGATTTTTATCCTTGTGGATGATAAAAAATTCGTGCCAGCCACTAAAGTGATTGATGATATAGTCCGTCAGCATAGCTGCATCCTGGGTTACTGTTATTTCTCCTTTCTGGATCGCTTTTTCTACCAAACTGCTCAAAAGGTCATAGGTAAAATCATTATCGGCTTTAATGATTTTTTGCACCTTTTCATCGGTAGCAGCTACCTCAAAAGTAGTCTTGATGGCCAAACAGCTATTGGGTTCGTTCGTAATGACATAAACCGACGATAGTATAAATTTTTCAATTGCCTTTATTGGAGATTTGATAGGCTCCAGCTGCTTTAGGGCATCCTTCATTCTCGTCTCGGTATAATGCTTTATACTGCGGATAAAAAGTTCATGCTTGTCGCCGATGGTGTTGTAAAGACTGCTGCTATTGATACCCATGGCCTCGGTGAGGTCCCGCATCGTGGCGCCATTATAGCCTTTCCTCCAAAAGACATCCATTGCCTTGGAAACCGCTGCCTGTTCGTCAAATTCAACACTTCTTGCCATAATTCTTTGCAAAGATATAAAAATATCTGAAACAATCATTTCAGAATTATTTAATTTGGTATATTTTTACGAATATCTACCTTCCCGTAATCTCATGGCGATGCGTTGTGCCCCAGTCGGCAAGTGCTTTAATTACCGGTTCCAGTGTGTGTCCGTACGCTGTCAGCTCATAGGATACCGTGATTGGCTTCGTAGCATTTACGGTTCTGGTAATAAGCCCGTTAATCTCCAAATCCTGAAGTTCCTTCGAGAGCATCTTTGCTCCAAGTCCATCAATTTGCCGCTGCAGATCAGTGAAATTCTTCCTGCCGTAAAGCAATACGCTCACCACCTTGATTTTCCATTTTCCGCTTATCAGGTCAAGTGTGTCCTGAATGGCAAAAAGTATTTTGGAGCAATCTTCTTTTTCATCAATCAGCTGTTTAATTTTTTCCATTTTATTTTATTACAGGGAAAGATACTTTACTTGAGTAAACCCATATCAAAAGTAAAGTTACTTTAATTTAGATTTGTACCATAATCAAATCAATATAAAAATTACATCAGATGAAATTAAAAGATAAAGTAGCTATAGTAACAGGTGCTTCAAAAGGCATCGGTGCAGGCATTGCGAAAGCGTTGGGAGCTGCTGGAGCTGCTGTAGTGGTCAATTATGCCTCGGGAGAGAATGATGCCAAGCAGGTTGTCAGCGAAATACAATCAAATGGAGGAAAAGCTACGTCCATCCAAGCTGATATGAGCAAATCAGCTGATGTCAAACGCTTGTTTGATACAGCAAAATCGGAATTCGGAACAATTGACATTCTGGTAAACAATGCTGGCCTGGCCATATTCGAAATGATAGAAGATTTGACAGAGGATGCCTTCCATAAGCAATTCGACCTAAATGTACTGGGATACCTTTTGGCAACGCAGCAGGCTGTCAAACATATGGGTAACGGGGGCGGAAGCATTATCAATATCAGTTCTATCCTAAGCACTGATCCGTACCTTGCATCGAGCGTCTATGCGGCAACCAAAGGTGCAGTAGATACCATCACGCTTGCATTGGCAAGAGAGCTTGGTCCGAAGAGCATCAGGGTAAATGCCATCCTTCCGGGACATACGAACACACCTGCAACAGCAGGAAATTTTGATGGGGAGTTTGGCGAGAAGCTGCTTGCGGGAACTCCGCTTGGTAGGTTCGGTGAGCCGGCGGATATCGCACCGCTTGCGGTATTCCTTGCTTCGGAAGATGCCCATTGGATAACGGGCGAATCCATAAGGGCTTCTGGAGGTGTCAGGGGTGTTGGCTATTGAGCTAAGATGTTTATGCAAAGGTCGAAATAGGAACAATACCCTATTTCGACCTTTATTTTTAGAAAGAACTCTATGAGAGGTCACCTAATTTCCGGTTAATTCAGCAAACTCTTTTTGAAGGCTGAAGGAGAAAGGGAAGTTTTGCTTTTAAAGAGCTTATTAAAGGATTGCGGATGTTCAAAACCTAGATGATAGGCGATTTCAGCAATGGTCAGTTCATCTTTTGCAAGATATTCTTTTGCCTTTTCTATGACTTTTTCGTGGATGAACTGCTGGGCATTCAATCCGACAAGATTTCGCAGCAGGTCACTTAGGTACCTTGGCGTCACATTCAGGTTTTCTGCCGCGGCGTTCACGGCAGGAAGTCCTTTGACTAATGAGCTGTCTTCATTAAAATAGTCTTCCAATTGCTGTTCCAGCCTGGCAAGCAGGTCATTGTTAACAGCCTTTCTGGTGATAAACTGCCGGTCATAAAAGCGGTTCGCATAATTGAGCAGTACCTCGATTTGCGAAATGATTACATCCTGGCTGAATTTATCAATACGCTCGCTCAGTTCATCTTGAATAAATCTGTAAATACTCAGGATGGTCGCCTTTTCCTTTTCGGAAAGATATAGCGCCTCGGCTGCCGAATAGCTGAAAAAGCCATACTGCCTGATAACAGAATTTAACGGATACGTCCTCAGGTAATCCGGGTGGATATGCAGCGTCATACCACTATAGTTCGCTTCCTCGTCCTGCATTTTCAAAAGCTGTCCAGGGGCGATGAACGACATTCCGCCTTCTTCAAAATCGTAATATCCCTGGCCGTACTTCAATTTTCCCGAAAAACTGGTCTTAAAAGAGATCTTGTAGAAGTCCATAATAATGCCCTGTTCGAAATTTTTGGGGTCAAACCTTGCATCCCCATAATTCATAATGCTGATCAGCGGATGTGACGGAGCCGGCTGTCCCATTGCCTTATGCAGTTGGGATAGGGAATTGAATATGACCGGATTTTTTTTCATAGTACAAATTTAGGCAATTCATTAGAAGCCATTCCTATCTCAACCCATAATAGACAGGAATGGCCATTATGGTTTAAAATATAAACTTGGAGCGCATTTTTTCGACTTGCCCTTCTGGCGTCAGTTCAAGGCGTTCCTTGTATAAACTGACAGCATCATTTCCTGCTATATACCTTAGCTGATCCTTGTTATCAGTGGCTGCATCATAAATAATCTGAGCCACGTCTTCTGCTCTTGTATAATTGGCAAGCTGCTCCTCGCTATAGCCTTCGCTAACCTTAGCCACCAGTTGAGCATACGCTTCATGCATTCCTCCCTGCAAAGACCTTCCTGCAAAGTCGGTCTGCATACCACCTGGAGCCACTACTTTCACTCTAATTCCGAATTGTGCCAATTCATAGGCCAGACCTTCTGAAAAACCATCAACAGCAAATTTCGCCGCATTATAAATGGAGCAGGTTGGATATCCAAGCAGGCCAAAAGTACTGGTAATATTGATGAAAGTACCGCTTTTTCTTTCCCTAAAATAGGGAACAAACGCCTTTGTCACATGAATAACGCCGAACAGATTGGTCTGCACCTGCATTTGGATCTGCTCATCTGTCAGGACTTCCAGAGGGCCGATCAGACCGTAGCCGGCATTGTTCAGGACTACATCAACAGCATGGGACTTCAAAACTTCTGAGATTGTATGCTTAATCTTTTCCTGATCGGTAACATCCAGCTGCACCATGGTTACATTTGGAAGTTCCTTCAATTCGCTTTCTTTTTCAGGATGGCGCATCGTTGCGATTACCTTCCAGCCATTTGCCTGAAATAATTTGGCTGTTGCCTTGCCCAGCCCCGAAGAGGCTCCGGTAATGAAAATTGTCTTTTGCATAATTTGTTTGTTTAAGTTAACTATGCAAAGGTGGGCATTACGAAAAGCCTAAAATTAATCTAAAATGAGATATTGTAAGCCGAAATGACATTGGCATACTTTATTTGGAAGTCGCAAGCTATCCCAAAGAGTACATCCTTTTTGCACCCCATTGTAAAATAGCCCACTTTAGTCCCGTTTATTGTTGGTTTATACAGCCTTGTTAATGCTTCGTTGTTTTCTGAATTGCAGAACAGAACCTATAATAAATAGCATTAACAATAAAAATAGTGTTTTAGCAATTAACGGGTCGGCTGGGCCAGCGGCCAAAGGATGTCCAATAGGGACACGGGTAAAAGTTTCATTAACGGTGGGAACCCACGATAGGAAAAAGCTAAATGAAAGTAGAAAATTTTCAAAATACCTACTTCTTTTGTTCTCTTGTTTTTTAGCATGAAGGTAATACGCAACCGTTACTAACACCACTATAAAAATTGCAAAAATATGCCCAGGATTAAAGCCGTGCTTCAAAAGGCCCAATGATGTGAGTGATGTAAAGATGGTAAAGTAAAAATAGGTTTTGCCGGTTTTGCCTGCCAAATTTATTTTGCCATATCTTATGTATGAAATGATGGCTGCAACAATAGCAATAACGCCGATTACAGTATGAAAAATCCCTAAAATTGATAGTCCCATAATTTTTGATTTAAATTTTTATGGTACAAAATTGCAATAAATGGAAGGGATATATTTTGTGGATTAGTTCAATTATTTGGCAATTTGGTTCAGCCGATAATTGGAAGGCGAGACACTATATTTATCGTGAAAGCTTTTTGGTAAAATTTGCCAGATCTTTAAATCCGCAATCAAAAGCAATATCTGAAATACGTTCATTGGAAGCCAAAAGCAATTCTGCACCTCTTTCCAGCCTTTTGGTTTTAATATAATTGGCGGGTGAATTATCATACAACTTTTTAAATTCCCTTTTAAACGAAGAGACGCTCAGATTGGTTCTGTCTGCCAGTTCTTCTATATTAATATGTGCAAACAGATTGGCTTCTATAATCTGCTTGAACGTATAGTTTAGGGGTGAAAAAAGCTGGGATAATATCACCTGTATCGTTTCAAAATCTTGTGTCTGTGATAATAAGAGTATGATTTCCTTTAACTTTAAAACCAAAATTTCATCATTTACCAACGCAGGATTTTCAAAATAAAAAAGAAGGCCTTCAATGTATTTGTGAATTAAAAAGTCATTATTAATGGCTTTCCTTGATTGATTGGTTACTTGGTTAACAGATCTAAATATGATTGGAATTTCTTTGTCGTAGACTCTTTTCAATATATCTGGATGAAAGGTAACAATTACAATTTCGCCATCTCTATTTGAATTGGTATCTTGTATTTGCCTACCAGAATTTAGACAGTTGAGCAACAAAGCATGATGGGTTGGGATTTTCAAGCGGTCGTATTTTTCCTGAAATTCCATCTCCCCTTTCAACATATATAAGAAACAGGCCTGTTCTGCCATAGGGAAAGCATATTCTAAAGGTGGTTTTAAATCCACTTTTTGAATGAAAGTTTTACCGAACAAATCTATTTTTTTATAGTCATTAACCATCCAGATGCACTGTTACATTGTGTTATTTGAATCAATGCCAAATAAAAAACACGCTCATTCAATAACAGTGCAATTTAAGCAAAATAATTAACAAGAATGTGATGACTCTTTACCACAAAATCCATTTTAGATAAAAGAAGGAATTCTGAACTGACAGGTATATTCAGTACTTTAGAGATTAGGAAATTCTGCTCCGCCTCTCTAGTGATAGATTCAAAATCTTCTGCACTAATATTCGATATCTCTCCTGTGATCGAAAGGTGTACGGAAGTGATACCAAAGCCTCCCAGCGATACAGCGGCTTCGATAGTAAGAAGTTGGAATGAAGCCTTTTCCGTCACGGCATAAATAACTGCGATCGTAAAACAGCCAGCATGTGCCTGCCAGCAATTCTTGCGGATTGGTACCTTATTCTTCCCCTGTACAACGGGTTTTGAAACTGTAATTGGTTTTGTTTAAAATTTCACTTCGTGTATTCAGATCGCCTTTGCCTTCTTTTGCGGCTCCTCCCTATTCGCTTCTACTATATGATTCATTTTTAACTTTTTATGTGATTGTCCATATTGACGGTACAAAGCTGCGAGACACCTATAGAACTATTTTGCGAATCGGTTCAATTATTAGGGAATCAGGTTCAAGCACCAACTAGTTCATATTAGAAGAAATAAATCTGATTTGATTTAGTTTATTTAGCACCTTCACAATTGTGCACCAGATGCTGTAAATCCGGATCATTTTTTATCCGTTCCGATTCCAACGCAATGACATGAACAATATCTTGCTTTATTTGGCGGTAATTGGCTTCTATTTCCTGCTTCATCTGGTCTTCCCCGTTTTCATTCACAAAGGATAAAATTTGAGGAAGCTGCTGGTATGCTTTGGTTTCGGACGCCACCCTGTCAGTATCCACCACTATTGCAGCGTGAAAGATTTTCTGCACGATGCGTTCCTCAAAATTATCTGATACCGCCCCGACAAACATTCCCTGGGTCAGCGTCGAAATTTTGGAAGCGGGTATCAGGCTGTCCAGCTGGGTCGATATGGAAGTAGAGGTATCATTCCTATTAATTGAGATGCTGTGCCGTTTCTGCACTACTTTCCCGAAACGTTCTGAAAGGCTCTTAGCTGTTTCTCCCACGACCTGTCCGCTGAAGATATTGCCCACGGTGTTCTGGATCACCTTAGCTTCCTTGTCGCCGTAATCCCTCGTCAATTGCGAAAAATCCTGAAAGCCTAGACAGACTGCGACTTTGTTTGACCTTGCAGTTGCAATCAAATTATCCAATCCCCTGAAGTAAATGGTAGGAAGCTCATCGATGATCACCGAACTTTTCAATTGCCCTTTTTTGTTGATGAGCTTCACAATCCTCGAATTGTACAAACCGAGAGCTGCGGAATAAATGTTCTGGCGGTCTGGATTGTTGCCCACGCATAAGATCTTAGGTTCCTTCGGGTTGTTGATGTCCAGCGAAAAATCATCGCCGGTCATCACCCAATACAATTGCGGACTAATCATCCTCGACAGGGGGATTTTTGCCGATGCGATCTGTCCCTGCAATTGGTCCTGCGCCCCACCCTGCCAGGCGTCCATAAAAGGCGACAGGTAATTTTCCAGTTCGGGATACGAAGTCAGTATCGTAAATACGTCCGAATACTTTTTGTTCAAGAGCTCTATGGCGTGCGGAAAGGTGCAGTACTTTCCATCTTCATAAATTTTCAGGTACCAGATAATTGCCGCCAACAGGATTATTGGGCTTTCCACAAAGAAATCCCCCTGCTTCTGTATCCATGACCTGTTCAGGTTCAGCATGATGGTATAGGCCGCCTCATAGGCATCCGAGATATCCGTCATGAAATCAGGATGGAGCGGGTTGCAGCGGTGGCTTTTCCGGGGGTCGTCAAAGTTGATGACGTAAAATTTAGGCTGCACTTTATACTTATCGGCATGTTGCAGCAAATGGTTGTAGGCAATGGTAGAAAGGTCGTCAAACTTAAAATCGTAGATGTACATCGAGAAGCCTTTCTCAATCTGCTGTTTGATATAATTATTGACAATCGCATAAGATTTTCCCGAACCAGGAGTCCCTAAAACGATTGTCGCACGGAAAGGATTGACAATATTTATCCAGCCATCATTCCATTTATTTTTATAATAAAACTTGGTGGAAAGATTGACAGAATATTCGTTTTCCATCAGCTTGGTTTCCTGCTGGAAGCTCTCGTTCTCGTTGTTGAAAACATCTTCCATCAGGTTGGTACGCAGCAAGCGGCTCATCCAAACTCCGGCTACCATAAAAGCAATATAACCTAAAGCAGTGGTAAGGATATATAGGATTGTGGCAGTAGTTATGGATAGCTTCAATAACGGTGTGTCCAGAAAAAACAGTACAAAGCCCACGCCCAAAGCCACGCATATTTTAGACCAGGTTATCTTCTCGTTCTTTACACCTTTTGTTCCCAAACAGCTCAAAGCCAGCAATACCAAAGCGAATGCTTTGGTATATAAGGCATGTGAAAACAAGCCTGCCGTTCGTTGAAAGTTACCCAATATTTTGTTGATGATTTCTAACGTCCATCCACATTGCATAAAGAAACCGTAGCAGAACCAATACAAATGCATCATTACCAAGATGATGCTTACTGCCCGCATAAATGCCATGATCTTGGCAAGTCCCCTTAGATCGTCTTCTCCCTGCATCTTAAAAATATTAATGTTCGGGCATGAATTTAAAGGCTCTAAAAATTGGATGAAAAATAGGGCTTTCATTGGCGCTGCGCAGCCGTATTTGCCTGACTGCTGCTTTGGCCTCGTGTACGTTTATTTTGCGCAATATTATTGCTGCCCCATTAATTCCCGCGGCGTCATTCCATATTGTTTTTTGAAAGCAAATGAAAAATGGGAAAGGTTTTCGAATCCGACTTCATAATAAAAATCAACAGGCTTTTTCTTTTTCTCCGTCAATTCATAATATGCCAGTTCCAAGCGCTTTTTGGTGAGCCACCGCTGCGGTGTCATATGGAATGCTTTCTGAAAATCACGCTTGAAGGTGGTCAGGCTGCGGCCGGTCAGGTATCCAAATTTTTCCAATGGCATGTTGAAGGTGAAGTTTTTTTCCATAAAAGCCTTCAGGTCAATTTTTCCCGGCTCTTCAAAATTGTTCAGAACCGCCTCGATTTTCGGGTCGATGGCTCGCAAAATAGCAATTGCCTCATTGATTTTTAACGAGGCAATATTTTCAGGGAAATCATTTTGTATTTCGAAATAAGGAATCAGCGAATTCAGGCAGCTGTCCAGCAGGGGATGCTGCTGGAAATGGATAATCTTTTCGGTTCCAATTTCCGATTTGGCAGATTTATCGTCAAAAAAATCTTTTAATCTCTTTGTCGAAAGGTGCATCGCAACCGCCTTGTGCGGCAATCCATCTTTGGGATAATTGATAATGGTTGCCAGTTGGTTCCTGGGAATCAAAAAAGTGCTACCTGCGCCGAAAACAAAGCGCTCATCAGCCTGAATGATTTTGGTTTCCCCTGAAAGCAGCCAGACCAGCAGATGATCCTGAAATGCCGCTTCCGTTTTGAACAGCTTTCCTTCATAACAGGAAAGCTTAAGTTCCGTGTTGATGTAATTTACCTGATAATCCATGTCCTGCAAATGTACGACTATCAACTCAGTTCGAATAAAATGCCTGTCATTTCTTCACTCATTTTCCATAAGCGCTTTGCATTTTTTTCATCCAGCGAATACGCTTTGATGCCGCCTATGACCGATACATCTGAATTAAGATCTGCTACCTCCACGTTTTCACAATAAACACCTCCTAAATCATCAAGCAACGGACTTGTGGCACACCAAACCGTGGTTGCTGCCCCTTGGGGAATGGTTTTCAACGAAGCGGCAATTTCTGGCAGGATGTTTCCTTCTGCATCGCTATAACCTAATTTTTGAAACAAATCTGCTGGTGCTTCTCTTGACAATTCCGTTTCTCCGACGGCTCCAGGACACAAAGCATAGCTTCTCACATTGTGCTTTTTTGCACGATTGTCAAGCTCAAGCGAAAAAAGATTGACAGCAGTTTTAGATTGGCCGTAGCCGAGCAATGTTTCATATTCGCGATGGATAAAATTGGGATCTTCAAAATCGAAATCAGAAAACTGATGCCCGCCGGAAGAAACATTTACAACTCTTGCGCCGTCAGCTTTTTTCAATGCAGGCCACAATCTTGCCGTCAGCTGAAAATGCGCTAAATAATTGATTGCCAATTGCGATTCGAAACCACGATAATCTCTGCGTAACGGAACCCACATGATGCCAGCATTGTTGATGAGCAAATGAAGCGGACGTCCTGAAGCTAGAAACTTTTCGGCAAAAGCATCAATAGAACCAGGATTGGCTAAATCCAGATTTTCCAATTCTACATGGGCAATTCCGGCAAGATTTCTTTTTGCTTTTTCGATGTCGCGGGCCGGAACGATTACGGCAGCTCCTGCTTTTGACAAAGTTTTTACGGTCTCCAGGCCGATGCCTGTGTTGCCGCCCGTAACGATTGCGATTTTTCCTGAAAGGTCAATTCCCTGGCTGACTTCTTCGGCTGTTGATTTTGCATTAAATCCAGAATTGACAGGCTTCTGCAAAGCACCTTGATAATTGTACTGTTCCATCTTTTAATTATTTAATTGTTTGAACAAAATTAGGAGTTCACAGCATGAAGAACTTTGTTGAAACGTCCTAATTTACTTTGTTTAAAAATTCATAAAAGTGGAAGCTATCTTTTTAATAAGTCAGCCTTAGTGCTGTCTTTTATTTCGTTTCCGTTTCTTCCTCATTATTAGCAAAATTTTGTTGCTCGAATCTAAGTCTTTTGCTTCGGGTAATATCCGCCAAATGCTTCGATCGAACCTTCTTCGTGCTTTTCATTGGCCGGATGGGAAAAGATATGATGCCGCAGAATAAAACCATTAATGGCACTGATTTTTAAATGCAATAGATTAAGTAATTGTTTTTTTTGACTACACCAACAGTCGTTTTGGATAAATCCAGCATTTAATGTTGTCCCATCTTTGTATCAATAAAATAAATTTAAAATGGAAAACGATATTAAAAATTGGACCGCTTCAAATATTCCTCAAAGAAATGACGGTTTAGCTGTAATAACAGGTAGTACAGAAGGTATTGGATTTGAAGATGCTTTGGCATTATCTTCTGCCAGTTGGAACGTGATCGTAATGGGACGAAACGCTCAAAATGGAGCTGATGCAATTGCTAAAATCCAACAAATTAATCCCAAGGCAAAAGTGAGTTTTGAAAAAATAGACCTTGCCGACTTGTCTTCGATCAAATCGTTTGCTTCAAGAATGCTTGCAAAAGGCAGAGCTATTGACTTGCTTATAAACAATGCCGGCGTAATGACACCGCCCCACAGGCTTGAAACCGCCGACGGCCTTGAGCTGCAGTTCGGTACAAACCATATCGGCCACTTTGCGTTGACAGCGCAGCTGCTTCCATTGTTGCAAAAAGCGACCAATGCCCGAGTTGTCACGGTTTCCAGCATAGCAAGCCGAAGCGGGGCAATCCATTTTGATGACCTGCAGTCAAAAGCCTCCTATGTTCCGGGAAAAGCCTACAGCCAGTCTAAACTTGCGAACCTGATGTTTGCCCTGGAACTGCAGCGCCAGAGCGAAAAGCACGGCTGGGGCATCGCGAGCATTGCGTCCCATCCGGGCATTTCCCGAACCAATCTATTGATAACCGGTGCCGGCAAATGGAGTGCGACAGGAATTATGCGAAGATTTCTTCCGTTTTTATTTCAGCCACAATCTCAAGGCGCATTACCCACTTTATTTGCATCCACGTCACCAGAAGCCAAAGGCGGATTGTATTACGGACCTAACAAAATGAGTGAAACACGTGGTTTTCCAGCTATCGCAAAAGTACCCGAACAGGCAAATGATTTAGCGGTTGTTCAAAAACTGTGGGAAGTAACGCAAAAATTAGCAAAGGTTCAGTTCTAGCAGTTCGATGTAATTTAAAAGAATTCAATAAATTAGTAACGTAAGTTTTTAAAAACAAAACGATGGTAAAAAGTATAATTTCTATGGTATTGTTATCAGTGTCGGCTTTTCTGGCATTCAAACACGGCTGGGACACATTTAATTTCAAAAAACATCCCGAAGCGATGAAAATGATGGGCAAATTGGGCATTAACGAAACAATGATACCCGTTTTCGGAGGGGGTACATTATTAGTTGGTATATTGCTGCTCTTTCCCAAAACATTTTTCTTGGGCAATGTCCTCAATGCTATGTCAATTGTAATCATCATGGCATTGGCAATGAGGGCTGGAAATTTTAAAATGGTATTGCTGGAAATTCCGTTTTTAATGATGCCCTTGGTGTTGATCTGGTTGAAATATCCGTTTTTAAAAAATTAATCAAAACTGCCTTATGGAAAAGCCAATCCGAATAAAAACCATTTCAGAGTTACACAAAGTAATGGGTTTGCCTAAACCGCATCATCCATTGATTGAACTCATTGATTTATCCAAACAAAAAAAGGATACAGGAATTTTTGCTGTACTATTTGATTTGTACGTGATTACTTTAAAAAGAGGATGCAATAAATTGTTTTACGGACAACAACAATACGATTTTGATGAGGGCGTGATGGCATTCTTATCGCCCGGACAAATTTTACGTGGAGAAACTACTGACATTCCGGAAAATATAGACGGCTGGATGTTGTTTATCCATCCCGATTTTTTATGGAATACTCCTCTGGCTAAAAAAATAAAACAGTACGATTTTTTTGGCTATACTATTAATGAAGCCTTGTTTTTATCGGATAAGGAAGAAACAATGATAAATGGTATTGTAGAAAACATCAAAAACGAATACCAAACAAACATCGATCGGTTTAGCCAAGACATCATCATTTCACATTTGGAAACTTTATTGAATTATTCGGAGCGGTTTTACCAACGACAATTCATTACCCGTAAGAAAACAAATCATCAAATCCTCGACCGGTTGGAAGTATTGCTATCCGATTATTTCAACAGTGATGATTTGGTTTCAAAAGGACTGCCAACTGTTCAATACATTTCGGACAACTTAAATGTTTCGCCAACCTATCTGCGTAGTTTACTCAAAACATTGACAGGCCTGAATACCCAACAGCACATTCACGAAAAACTGATTGAAAAAGCAAAGGAAAAATTGTCAACTACGGATTTAACGGTAAGTGAAATTGCTTATGAATTAGGTTTTGAGCATTTGCAATCATTCAGCAAATTGTTTAAAGAAAAAACCAGTCAAAGTCCACTAGAGTTTAGGGCTAGTTTCAATTAGAAAACATCATCCAGACTTTGCTGAACTACAGACATTCCACAATTTTGTTATCAGAAACCGCAATTGGGTTACAAACCACATTTTAGATAGAATGACCTTTGTTTTTCAAACATTTAAAATAAAGGAAATGAAAAACGCATTAATTACAGGAGCGAACAAAGGCATTGGTTTAGAGGCAGCAAAACAATTGTTACAAAAAGGATACTATGTTTATCTGGGTAGCAGAGATTTAAAAAATGGTAGAGAAGCCGTGGAAAAATTACAAAATGAAGGGCTGAAAAATGTTGAATTATTAGAAATAGACGTTACCAATCAGCAGTCGGTAGACAATGCCCGCATAGAATTGGGCAAGAAAACACAGGTACTGGATGTGCTGATCAATAATGCTGGTATCAATGGAATAGAATTTAGCGATGGCAAACCGGTGATGCATACTGCAACAGTAACGGAAGTAGATGTTTACAAGAAAGTCTATGAGGTAAATGTGTACGGTGTGATAAGAGTTACACAAGCATTTTTGGATCTATTGCGAAACTCATCAGCACCCAGAATTGTCAATGTAAGCTCCAGCCAAGGCTCACTCACTTTACACAGCGATCCGAATTATATTCACTATAATTTTAAAGGTTCGGTATATCAATCTTCAAAATCAGCCTTAAATATGTACACCATTGTGCTGGCGTATGAATTGAAGGATTTGCCTTTTAAGGTAAATGCTGTTAGCCCAGGTTCTACCAAGACAGATTTTAACCATAATTTGGGGCAAGGTTCCGTTGTAGATGCCGGCAACCGAATTGTAAAATATGCCATCATTGGCGAGGACGGGCCGACAGGTAAATTTTTCTCCGAAGATATAAATACCGATACCGGCGAAATTCCGTGGTAGAAAATCACTAAATTTAGGAGATGAAAAAGGACAAAAATATTCCTTACAATTACAATTCACTTACAGAGTTGCATCGGGTGCTTGGGTTACCTAAACCCTTGCACCCGTTGATTAGTTTTTTTGACAATACCAGTAGAAAGATAGATTATAACAACATAGCCGACCTGCGAACTTCATCGTTTTATAAGATCTCTTATAAGTCAAATCTTACCGGGCAGTTGAAGTACGGGCAACATTATTATGATTTTGATGAAGGCGGATTGTTTTTTGTATCGCCTAATCAGGTTACTGCAAACAGCGATAATAACGGCGACCATTCCGGCTATACGTTATTAATTCATCCCGATTTTTTATTGTCTTATCCTTTGGCAAATAAGATAAAGAAGTATGGCTTTTTCAGCTATTCTGCCGATGAAGCATTGCATCTTTCAGATAAAGAAAAAGATACTATTATTTCAATTTTCAAAAATATCGACGAAGAATTGCAGAGCAGAATTGACGATTTTAGTCAAGATGTGATGATCTCACAGATCGAAACTCTGCTCAATTACAGCAATCGATTTTACAAGAGACAATTCATAACCCGAAAACAAGCAAACAACGACCTTTTACAAAAAATGGAGCAAATTTTGGAAGAACTATTTAAAGATGAAAATCTGGCCAGCCAGGGTATTCCGACAGTCCAGCATCTTTCCGAGAGCCTCCATCTTTCGCCAAGCTATTTGAGTGATATGTTGCGCTCCTTAACAGGGCAAAATGCACAACAACACATCCAAAATAAGATCATTGAAAAAGCAAAAGAAAAATTATCTACTTCTAATTTATCAATTTCAGAAATAGCTTATGAATTAGGGTTTGAATATTCGCAATCTTTCAGTCGCTTATTTAAGGCTAAAACCAATCTTTCGCCTTTGGAATTCAGGAAGTCTTTCAACAACTAGCCTCTATTGAAAAGAATGCGTTTGAATAACTTCAACATATTATTGTCTATTTCTTTCGTGTTTTTTTTTCTTCTTCATTTTGTTAGCAAAATCCTGTTCCTCATGATCTTCGCCTTGTGCGTCTGGCAATAAACTTCCGAGCGCCTCAATACAAACGCCTTCCTGTTTTTGATTAGCATTTAAGAAGTCGAACAAATGGTGCGGTTCTTCCCCAGGAAGATCCGAATAATTTGATGTGGATACTTTCGCTTTCAGCAAAGCTGGCTCTTTGATCTCCTGTTCGATGTTATTGTTCCAATAATCATTGAAGGTATTGGCAGCAAGTTCCTTGCCCAATCTTGAACCGTTCCACACTGTTTTAGAATTATGGTCTATAAAAGTTACTCCATAAATTCTACCTGTGTCATTTCTCCTAACCACTGCATTGATACCCTGTTCGACTAGCTTCTTCTTAAAACTCAATTCGTCATTTGTATATTGCAATGCAATTTTAATGGCCGATTGCAGCGTTTTTTGGCTTGGATGTTTTTTTAAAGCGGTTTTACTTTTCTCAAAATGCAATTCCAAAGCAGGCAGTCCGGCATTCTTTCCGAATAAAGAAGCCTTGAATGGATGCCCTGCTCTTTCTCCCCTTTCATTCAGCGGAATGTACAATAAACCCTTCTGCATCTCTCCCTGCAATTCTCCTTCCACCTTTTCGGCGGTAATATTAAACAAGGAAAGCAAGGCGTTATATTCTCCTAAAGTTTGGTATTTATAGTAGTCTGGCAAATGGCGAATAACTGAGGCTACCTGACTTTTTACATCGCCTGCTTTGTAGTCCACTGGTCGAAAAATCTTGTCGTTCTGCTTTTGTTCTTTATCTGTGGCAGGCAGCAATCCGTGTTTTCTTTCGAGTTCCCGGCATACCTTCATGGAACGCATTTTCTCGAACTTGTCCGAAATCTTTTTGCCCTGTTCGTCCACACAGACCGATACGATATGAATATGGCTGCGGTCAATATCGGTATGTTTGAAAACCACAAAAGGCTGTTCGCCGTAACCCATTTCACGCATGTATTCTTCGGCCATTTCTCGAAATTTGCCATCACTTACGGTGTCTTTCGGGTCGGGATTGAGCGAAATATGCAGGGTATGTTTCTCGGTATTTCGGTTGGCTACCAGGTAAGGCGTAAAAGATTGGGCCAATTGTGCAACGGAATAATGGCCGTTGGCGGTTTCAATCATGTTATTGGTAAACAAAATCTGTCCGTTTTCATTCTCTACTTTAAGCTGATTGTACGCCAATGCTCCGTGTAAATTGCCGCTTCTGCCGATTTTCGCTATCATTTCTAAGACTGTTTTTTCAGATGTTTTGCATCAAATTCTTCAGCTATCTGTATTATTTTTTGGCAGAGCATCGCCATTTCAGCCGTCTGCTTCTCCAATTTATATAAAAAAGCTGCTGCCTTTTTCTCGGAAAAATGGCGATACAAAAGCTTTACAATCTGGTTGTAATTCACGCCTATCGAACGAAACTGGCTGTGAAAAGAAGTCAGCCGCATATAAAAATCAACTGTCCCCTTGTCAATCTTGACCGATTTCATTTCCTTGCTAAACAATAGGGAAATGATAAACTTTGCTTTATTGGGCATGCCAGAGGCATCAAAAAGCGCTAAAAGCCTGGCATTTTCTTCATCCGAAAGACGGAATACGTGGCGGTGGATGCTCGGCTGGACTTTTGGCTTCCGCCCGCCCCTGTTCTGTTTTCTGCTATTTTTCTCTTCCATTTTCAATCCATTTTAATCCACGCAAAACCTCGACTTCGGAGAGTGTTTTCTGTCCCCTGCTAGGGGCAAGTTGTTTTGGGGCACGAACTCCGTTTCGAGTGCCTCAAAACACAACTTGCCGTGTTCCGGTGAACACAAAAATCCGCCCTGCGGGACGGATTGGATGTGACAGGGAAAACGGCCCCAAGCCGTTCCCTCTGCCCTCCACTCGGTCAAAATACTCTTGCATACATCCGTTACTAAAAATCACCGTGCAAAGTAAAGCCTTGTTTGATAGTGCATTGCAAGGCGATACCCGGACAAACACTGCCTTGAAACTCCAAACACTGCCATAGCCACTAAGGCGAATGGACAACTGCATTTCTTTGTACCTGCAAACAGGCATAAGGGCATAGTTAGCCATGCAGGTAACAACATAAGTACGCAACGAGCTGCGTAGACTAGCGCAATTGTACAGATATTGAAAAGTACCTATTGCGATACCTGATCATGCAGTTGGGTATAGGCGTATTCAAGGATCCAGGCATCCAGGTACAAGCAGGTGTTCAGGTACATAGATAGCATGGTGCGTAATTACCACCTTAACTATAAAAGTATGTACAGAGCAACAAGCATGCAAACAGCAATACAGGAGCAGATGATTGCGGATATTCGGACATAAGCAAATAGGGATATAAATAATTAAAAACAGCGCAATATGGATTCAAGACACAAGACAGTATTCATCGCCTTCTCTTCCCAGAAGGGCGGTGTCGGCAAGAGCACCTTTACAACGTTGGTTGCAAGTACGATGCACTATCGGCTAGGCTACAACGTAGCGGTATTTGATGCGGATTTTCCACAGCACAGCCTGATGAAAATGAAGACAAGGGACCTAGCAATGGTGATGGAAAACGAGGCCCTGAAAAAGCTGGCCTACAGGCAGTTTACCACCATCAACAAGAAAGCCTATCCGATCAGGCAGCACAAGGCGGACAGCGTGCTGGAAGCGGCCCATGAATTTATAAATGCCGCTCCTGTCCCCATTGATATGGTATTCTTTGACCTTCCCGGAACGGTGAACACGCCGGGCATCCTGAAAGCACTTTCAGGAATGCACCATATTTTCACGCCCATCACTGCAGACCGGGTCGTAGTGGAAAGTACGCTCATCTTCACACAGCTCCTGCAGGACGTGATCATGAAGAAGGGGGAAGCATCCATTTCAACCATCAACCTGTTCTGGAACCAGGTGGACGGCAGGGAAAGTACTCCCCTGTACCAGGTGTACAATCGGCTCATCGAAGAATTGGGCTTAAGCCTGATGCAAAGTCAAATTAAAAGCAGCACCCGTTTCCGCAAGGAAAGCGAGGCAGACAGCAGGACCTTTTTCCGTTCCACCCTGATGCCACCTGATCAGCGCCTTATGAAAACCACCGGGCTGGACCTGTTCATGGACGAATTCTTAAAAATCATTCACTTATAGCCCCATGGAGAAAGACAATATGAAAAAAGCCACCCCCGACATAAACGAGGAGCTTATGATGAACCTTATGGTAGATGGCATCAAGAGGGAGGGCCTGCAGCTTCCACCGCAACATCAGGCCGAAGCACCGGAAAAGGAAGGAATCAAGCCCGAGGAAGCACCCCAGGAACAACCTGCGGTCAAGGAAAAGCCCAAGTCCAAAAGGACTGGCGAACCCGAATATGAAAGTATCTTTTTCAAAAAGCCTGACACCAATGCCCGTGACGGGAAAACAGTCTACATCCGGCCGGATTTTCATGAAAAGCTGTCACGCATCGTCCAAGTGATAGGCGAAGACAAGATCACCATCTACGCCTATCTGGACAATCTCCTGGACTACCACTTCCATGAATTTGGGGAGCAGATTACCAGGAGCTTTAATGATAAGTACAAACCCATCCTATAAGACTATGGAAACAATAATCGTAATCTGCCTGCTGATCATCATTGCCCTTCTTTTACAAGACAAGATTGTCATTAAGAAAAGAGGAGAACAAAAGCCGATGCAGCAAAAAGTCAATCCGGAGCTGCCCGATATTATGGGTCAGCCAAAGCCGGCAAGAAGCCATCTGTTGCCAAATACTTCCAATGAAGGACAGATGGAAGGACAGGAGATAAACCTTGATAACTTAGACATCGAATACGACGAGAATGAAAGTGTCGGCACTCAGATTCCGCAGGAAGGACCGGACGAGGTTTTCAGGTACCTGCCCGATCTGGAGGAAGAGGAGGAAGTATGGAACCGGTACGGAATATCCGGCGGCAATGACAGTCTTGCCCAAGGGGTCACCTATGAAGAACTCAGCTCCGTAGGGGCATTGCTCCAAAAAGAAAACCTGGAACAGTCCCGAAAGGAAACAGCGGTTGCGATAGTTCAAAGATTGCACGGCACTGCATTATTCAGCCTGCTGGAAAATTCCATCGAGGGTGCTTCCCGAAAAATTGCCGCGCTTCTGGACAGCACCCTCCCACCTGAAACCGAAACCGGTTCTTCCACCTTGCGGAAAAGTGATCTGGGTGATTTTGACATCGGGGAATTCTTATAGGCTTCGCCTATGTCTCTTAAAAACATTAATTGTTCATTGCGGTCTGAAAGGAGTACGGTTATTTTGGGTTCAAATCTTTTATTATTATATCAGTATTTTGTATTGAAACTTTAACAGATATGGGGATGCTACTAAGTCGGTAGCATCCCCATATTTGTTAAGTTATTTCAAGAGCAAGGTTCTATGATATTACTTATGATTTAATACCAATATGAGCTTTCGCATTAGGATCTTTTTGAAAATCTTTTTGTAATTGTTCCCAACTGTTATCAGCTGAATCCATTGCAGAATGGATGTAGGCCAAAATAGATTCGCAGACGAAAGCAACACGTTCCGGGCTTTCATCAGATGTTTCAGCAACATCCCATCCGGACACACCACCGTAGATATGTTCTGCACCAAACACAGTAAGTAAACTTTTACTTCCAGGAGCGTCATGATATGCATCAGCACGCCAATTTTCAACGTCTGAAAAATTGAGGTTGATGTCTTTGTCGCCATATATTACAAGTGCAGGAAGAGACATAGTTTTAAAGTTAATGCCTTTCAAGATAGGATAATTTGTTAATGCAAAATCTCCGTTAAGACCTTCTGGACTTCCAGGCGCTCCAATCATTACTCTAGCTTTTAATCTGGGATCGGGTAAACTTATTGTTTCTCCGGTAATATTGTCAGTTACTTCAGCACCTGCCAGCATTCCTACTGTAAGCGCTCCAAGCGAGTGGCCGATAGCAGATACTTGTGATATGTCAGCACGGTTTTCCAAACCCGGAACTGTGCGTAAGATTTGGTCCAGATTGTCAAGAATGAAATGCATGTCTTTTACTCTTGATTTCAAAAATAAACGTCCTTCAGGACCTGTAGGATCAAGACCTAAGAGTTTGGAATCAGGATGGGTTGGCTGAATTACAATGAAGCCTCTCGAAGAGAAGAACTCAGTCAATGGTGCCAATCCTCGTAGCGAAGAAAGATAGGTTGAGGGACCGTGACCATGTGAAAAAATTACTATGGGAAGATTATTTCCATTGACAGGAGCGGATATTTTTAGTTGCATGTCAACAGGTCTGTCAGATACAGGCATTACTAGAGGACTGTAAGTGATAACGGGATTTGTACTCAATCCAATAACTGAAATTTGATTTTGATTTTTCATCGTTTAAATATTTTAGTTTAATAATACACAAAGGTTGATAGATTCGCGCAGTCGTAAGTAGTCTAATTGAGGATTTGCGTAGTCAAAATGAGAATAGCTTTTTATAGTGTTTAAACTGGTTTTCAAAATACTATAAAGTAAAAGAGAAACAAATTTCCAAATTGGTATTTTGTTTCTCTTTTATAAACGCTGTCAGTGTTTGACAATATGTAACAGCTAATTGAATGAATGCCTGAAATCTACGGGAGCTATTTTGGTTTTTGTTTTAAACAGTTTACTAAATGATTGAGGATGCTCGAAACCCAACTGATAGGCGATTTCTGAAATTGTCAAATCGGTTGTGGACAATAACTCCTTAGCCTTTTCAATCATTTTGTTGTGTATGTGTTGCTGCGCATTTTGGCCGGTTAACGAACGTAGCATATCGCTGAGGTAACTTGGTGACAAGTTTACAAGTTCGGCAAGATACTGAACAGTTGGAATACCGTGAGCAGCAGTCTTGCCATTATTGAAATAGTCATCCAGTATCACTTCCAACTTTTCGAGCAAACCGTTGTTTACAGCTTTTCTTGTAATGAATTGGCGTTTGTAGAAACGATTGCAGTAATTTAATAATAATTCGAGCTGTGAAATAATTACATCCTGGCTGAAATCATCGATGCGGCTGTCTAATTCATCAAGAACAATATCAAATATAGATAGGATTGTGGTTTTCTCTTTATCTGATAAATGCAATGCTTCATTAGTAGAATATGAAAAATAGCCATAATCCTTTATCTTTTTTGCCAAAGGGTAAGATAACAGGAAATCAGGATGAATTAGCAGTACATAACCGGATTTTTTAATTTCATCCGGGCTTTCAAACAATTGGTTTGGGGCAGTAAAAATCAAGCCACCCTCACCAAAGTCATAATGATTCTGACCATATTTAACTTTGGATGCCATGCTGGTCTTGTATGCAATTTTATAATAATTGAGAACCATCCTATCAGGTAGTGCATCAGGGACTACATTGACATCATCAAGATTTATCATGCTTATCATAGGATGTAATGGCTTTGGCAGTCCAAGTGCCCTATGGAAGTCATTGAGAGAATCAAATTTTCGGTGGGTTGGTTCTTCCTTTTTCATCGCTAAATATAAATAAAATTAATTAATAGTCTGTTCCTTCAAGCTATTCCTTATCCAACCATTTTTTAAATAGTTTGGTATAGATTGGCATTACCACATAAGTCATCAATGGCACCAAAACTGCTGATAAAATTAATGTACGAATTAGCAGTGGAATTTGCATCAACAGACCATCAAAAAAATAAGACACAATGTTAATTACAGGATAAATCGCCAGCCATGATAAGAATGCTGTTTTGTGCGTTAACGAGTTTTTCATTCTTTATAAATTTTATGATACAAATTTCACACAATGAGATTTTTAGTATGAAGTCTAAATGAGAAATTTGGTAGTCAAAATGAGGATAATACATTTTCTTTAATTATTGAAGTATCTTTTTGTTTCTATGGTGACCGATTGATTATTACTCCCTTTAAATTCCTAGGTGAAATCCAATAAATGTTTGCTGACCGAACAAGCTGATGAAATACTTGTTGAACCCAATGCTTGCAAGTGTTGAGGTAATGTAGCGAGACCTTAATTTGTGAATTTTATAGGTTGGACTGTCTGCAAAAGAAAAAACCTTGCAGATCATAAGATTTACAGCGTTTGCCTACCGTTTGGGATTTTTTCAGCGGAGAAAGTGAAAGTGAAATTGAAGCCAAAGTAACTCCGAGCAGACCTGGTTTGCGCAAACCGTAAAATGCAACAATGAGTCGCAGATAAAGACCGGGTATGGACCGTCTA
This sequence comes from Flavobacteriaceae bacterium PS02334, assembly GCA_029959295.1. GTDB lineage: Bacteria > Bacteroidota > Bacteroidia > Flavobacteriales > Flavobacteriaceae > Flavobacterium. The sequence continues at coordinate 50,392 of JASCOH010000009.1, forward strand.
AAAGCCCCAAGACTAGGAAGAACAAAGTGCAAAGTAAAGAAAGACGCCCCGTGGCATGTAGGGCGCAAACGCCATGCATTAAAACGCCAGAACGTAAAACTTGGCGTTTTTTTTATGTACAAGCATATTACAGCGCCACCCGCCCCCAAACGATACCTCCGACTGCCAATTTGAAGGACCACCCCCATTTCCAAAGCATCTTTGTCAACGCAAGCCCACATTGTGTGGGAAAACAATAATAGATTAAGTATTTCAATTATGGAAAAGCAAAGAAACAAAGCCCTGCCGGCGGCAGTGGCACTACTCTCAGGATTCTCCCTGTACGCCCAGGGAAACGGCTCGGCTGGAATCAACGAAGCCACCCAGATGGTCACTTCCTATTTCGACCCGGCAACCCAATTGATCTATGCGATCGGTGCGGTCGTAGGGCTAATCGGCGGTGTCAAAGTATACAACAAATTCAGCAGCGGCGACCCCGACACAAGCAAGACGGCGGCTTCCTGGTTCGGCGCCTGCATCTTCCTTATCGTCGCAGCCACCGTGCTCCGCTCCTTCTTCCTTTAATCCGTTGCCTTATGAATTACAATATCAACAAAGGAATCGGAAGAACGGTAGAATTTAAGGGACTGAAATCACAGTACCTCTTCATTTTTGCCGGCGGATTGCTCGGAACCCTACTCCTGGTCATGGTACTGTACATGGCTGGGGTCAACTCCTTCATCTGCCTGTTTCTGGGAGCTGGCGGCGCTTCTCTGATCATATGGCAGACTTTCTCCCTGAATAAAAAGTACGGTGAGCACGGACTCATGAAAGCGGGCGCGAAGAAAAGACATCCCCGCTACATCATTTGCCGCAATCGCGTACAGCGCTACCTAAGAATCACTGCAAAACCCGATGCCTTATGAGAAACACAGCAAAAACCGCAACGCTGGAAAGTAAATTGCCGCTGCTGGCACTAGAGAACAACTGCATCCTGTCAAAAGATGCGGATATTACGGCCTGCTTTGCCGTGCGCTTGCCGGAACTCTTTACGGTAGCTTCTGCGGAATATGAAGCTATCCATGCCGCGTGGCACAAGGCTGTCAAGACCCTGCCTGATTTTACGGTTGTCCACAAACAAGATTGGTATATCAAGGAAAATTATGATCCTGATTTGGCAAAGGAAGACCAGAGCTTCTTGGCGAAATCCTACCAGCGTCATTTTAATGAGCGCCCCTTCCTGAACCACTACTGCTGCCTGTTCCTGACCAAGACGAGCAAAGAACGTATGCGCATGCAGAGCAATTTCTCTTCGCTATGCAAAGGTTCGCTCCTGCCAAAGGAAATCAGGGACAAGGAAGCGATCCGTCGTTTTATGGAAGCCGTCGCGCAGTTTGAGCGGATCATCAACGACAGCGGCCTGATCAGGCTGGACCGCCTGAGTGAAGAAGACATTGTTGGTACAGATGAAAAGCAGGGATTATTGGAGCAATACCTGACGCTTTCGAGAGAAGCCGCGACACCGATGCAGGATATTGTACTGGGCGCTGAAGAGGTCCGTATCGGAAACAAAAGGCTGTGCCTGCATACCCTGTCCGATACCGATGATCTGCCTGGAAGCGTTTCGGCAGCTGCCCGCTACGAAAAACTTTCTACAGACCGAAGCGACTGCCGGCTGTCATTTGCTGCACCGGTCGGACTCTTGCTGGGCTGCAATCACATTTACAACCAGTACCTTTTTTTGGATAACAGCGAAGAGAGCCTTCAGAAGTTTGAAAAATCAGCGAGAAATATGCACTCTCTGGCCCGATACAGCCGTGCCAACCAGATCAACAAGGAGTGGATCGAAAAATATCTGAACGAAGCCCATTCTTTCGGCCTTTCTTCCATCAGGGCACACTTCAACATTATGGCGTGGTCGGACGATCCGGGGGAACTCAAACAGCTAAAAAACGACTGCGGCAGCGCATTGGCACTGATGGAATGCAAGCCGAGGCACAATACCACCGATGCGGCGACGCTGTACTGGGCTGGTATGCCCGGCAATGCAGCTGACTTCCCAAGCGAGGAAAGCTTCTACACCTTCATTGAACCGGCCCTGTGCTTCTTCACGGAAGAAACGAATTACCGCAATTCGCCTTCGCCGTTCGGCATCAAGATGGCAGACAGGCTGACGGGCAGGCCCATCCACCTGGATATTTCCGACCTGCCGATGAAGCGCGGGATCATTACCAACCGGAACAAATTTATTTTGGGTCCCTCGGGCAGCGGCAAATCTTTTTTTACCAACCATATGGTAAGGCAGTATTACGAGCAGGGCGCACACGTGCTGCTGGTCGATACCGGCAATTCCTACCAGGGACTGTGCGAGCTGATAAAAGGCAAGACCAAAGGCGAAGACGGGGTATATTTCACCTATACCGAAGACAATCCCATCGCCTTTAACCCTTTCTATACCGATGACGGCGTGTTCGACATTGAAAAAAGGGAAAGCGTCAAGACGCTCATCCTTACCCTTTGGAAACGGGACGACGAGCCCCCGACCCGTTCGGAGGAAGTAGCCTTGTCCAATGCGGTAATGGGTTATATAGAACGCATTAGGAAAGATCACCTGCACCCTTCCTTCAATGGTTTTTACGAATATGTGCAGGGAGATTACCGCAGGGTACTGGAAGAAAAACAGGTAAGGGAAAAAGATTTTGACCTCGCCAATTTCCTCAACGTGCTGGAACCCTATTACAAAGGCGGCGAGTACGATTACCTGCTCAATTCCGATAAGCAGCTGGACCTGCTTTCCAAGAGGTTCATCGTTTTTGAGATTGATGCCATCAAAGACCACAAAATCCTTTTTCCCATCGTGACCATCATCATCATGGAGGTGTTCATCAACAAGATGCGAAGGCTCAAGGGCATCCGCAAGCTGATCCTCATCGAGGAAGCCTGGAAGGCTATTGCCAAGGAAGGTATGGCCGAATACATCAAGTATCTGTTTAAGACCGTCAGGAAGTTTTTTGGGGAAGCGATCGTCGTGACGCAGGAAGTGGACGACATCATCCAGTCGCCTATCGTCAAGGAAAGCATCATCAACAACTCCGACTGCAAGATCCTTTTGGACCAGCGCAAGTACATGAACAAGTTTGATGACATACAGGCCATGCTGGGACTGACCGACAAGGAAAAGGCACAGGTGCTTTCCATCAATATGAATAATGATGCCTCGCGCCTGTACAAGGAAGTATGGATCGGCCTGGGCGGTACGGAGTCGGCAGTATATGCGACTGAAGTGAGCCTGGAGGAATACCTCGCCTACACTACCGAAGAGTCCGAAAAAGTGGAAGTGATGCGGCTGGCATCCGAACTGGACGGCAATGTGGAACTCGCCATCAAGCACATCGCCCTGCAGCGGCGGGAAAAATAAAGTAACCAATAATCAGTAAAAATTTAAATCAAAAGAAAATGAAAAAACTACTATTCCTGCTGCAGGCAGCATATATCCTTGCCGCAGCACCATCGGTAAAAGCCCAGCTGGTCGTCTCAGACCCTACGAATCTGGCTTCAGGCATCGTCAACAGCGCCAATGAGATCGTACAGACCTCCAACACGGTAAGCAACGTGGTCAAGAACTTCAACGAAGTCAAGAAAGTCTACGAGCAGGGCAAGGAATACTATGACAGGCTCAAGGCCGTAAGCAGCCTTGTAAAAGACGCGCGCAAGGTGCACCAGGCCGTGCTTCTGGTCGGAGACGTATCGGAAATGTATGTCACCAATTTCGACAAGATGATGAACGATCCCAATTTCACCCCGCAGGAACTCGCTGCTATAGGAAACGGCTATGCGGCACTGCTCAACGAAAGCACAGAACTGCTTAAAGAATTAAAGCAGATTGTAACGGCTACCAACCTGTCTCTGAACGACAAGGAGCGCATGGATGTCATCGACCGCGTCTGGAAAGAGGTCAAGCAGTACCACAGCCTTGTCAGGTATTATACCAGCAAGAATATTTCTGTCAGCTACCTCAGGGCCAAGAAGAAAAATGATGCCAAGAGAGTGCTGGAACTCTATGGGACTTCCAACCAAAAATACTGGTAAATATGGAGTGGAATAATCTTCACGAAGTCCTGCGTTCGCTCTATGACGACATGATGCCGCTTGCCGGCGATATGGCTGCGGTGGCCAAGGGACTCGCAGGACTGGGCGCGATGTTCTATGTAGCATTAAAGGTCTGGCAGGCACTGAGCCGCGCCGAACCTATCGATATGTTCCCGCTCCTGCGGCCTTTTGCCCTTGGAATCTGCATTATGTTTTTCCCCACCATCGTGCTGGGAGGCGTAAATGCAATTCTCAGCCCCGTGGTTACAGGTACGCATGAAATTCTCGAAGACCAGGTGCTTGACCTCAACAGGCTGCAGCAGCAGAAAGACCAGCTCGAATACGAGGCCATGGTACGAAATCCTGAAACTGCCTATATGGTTTCGGACGCGGAATTTGACAGGAAGCTGGACGAGCTCGGCTGGTCGCCCTCCGACATCGGGACCATGTCGGGCATGTACATGGACCGCCAGGCCTACAAGGTAGAGAAAGCAATCAAGGACTGGTTCCGCAACCTGCTGGAAGTCCTGTTCCAGGCGGCGGCATTGGTGGTCGATACCATCAGGACATTTTTTCTTATCGTCCTTTCGATACTCGGGCCCATCGCCTTTGCCCTATCCGTTTGGGACGGCTTCCAGTCTACGCTGAACCAATGGCTTACGCGTTACATCAGCGTCTACCTCTGGCTTCCCGTGGCGGACCTCTTCAGCTCCATGCTCGCCAGGATACAGTCCCTGATACTGGAACGCGACATCGAAATGCTTTCTGATCCTGCATTCATTCCCGATACTTCAAATACCGTGTATATCATTTTCATGATTATCGGAATCGTGGGCTACTTTACCATCCCTACCGTAACGGGCTGGATCATCCAGGCGGGCGGCGCAGGCAACTTTACCCGCAACGTCAACCAGACCGCTATGAAAGCAGGAAATGTTACCGGAGCTGGAGCCGGTTCGGCAGCTGGAAATATCGGCGGCAGGCTGCTAAACAAATAAAACAACCAAACATTCAATAAAATGGAATTTAAGACACTGAGAAATATCGAAAACAGTTTCAGGCAGATACGATTGTATGCCATTGTGTTTGCAGTGCTCTGCACAGGGATTGCAGGCTATGCCGTATGGCGGTCCTACAGTTTTGCAGAGCAGCAGCGGGACAAGATCTATGTTCTGGACAATGGCAAATCGCTCATGCTGGCGCTCGCGCAGGATGCGTCCATCAACCGTCCTGTAGAAGCTAGGGAACACGTAAGGCGGTTCCATGAACTCTTCTTTACGCTCGCTCCTGATAAAAACGCCATTGAGAGCAACATGAAAAGGGCATTCAACCTGGCCGATAAAAGTGCCTTTGACTATTACAAAGACCTGGCGGAAAAAGGATATTACAACCGTATCATAAGCGGCAATGTGCAGCAGCGCATCGAGATAGACAGCGTAGCCTGCAATTTCGACAAGTACCCGTATGCCGTGCGCACCTATGCCAAGCAGTTTATCATCCGTTCGAGCAATGTGACCAAACGCAACCTTATTACGTCCTGTTTCCTTGTCAATTCCGTCCGTTCGGACAACAACCCGCAGGGTTTCAATATCGAAAAGTTCTCGGTGGTGGAAAACAAGGACATAGAAGTGATCGAACGCTAAACCGCCCGCTATGAAAACAATAAGAACTACTATAGGCAGGTGGCTTGACAAGCAGGATAAAAGCTGGCGGGACTTGCCCTTAGACACACAGCGCGGCTGTACCCTCTGCCTTTTTTCAGCGTACCTGCTGCTTACCGCCGCGGTTGTATTGAAAGTTTGCTACGACATGGCAGAACCGGAAAACAGGATGGTCATCGACCCTATTGACAGCCCTATGCGCAAAAAAGAAAGTCCTGATTCAAAATTGGACACATTATCAACAATAGTAAAAGAAACCATTTATGAAAGAAAATAAAAAAAAGGGCAGCGTTCTGGTTGGGGAAGCTGGCCAATCGAGAGCATCCAGTCTGCCTGATGATAAAAAGAGCAGCAGAGAACGGCTTAAAAAACCGGTACTGTTCCTTCTTATGGGAATCGTTTTTCTCGGATCCCTGCACCTGATATTCAAACCGTCTCCAGACAAGGCGGCAATCGAAAATATCGGGCTGAACGATGCCGTCCCGCAGGCCAGCGAAGCCGCGATGCAGGCCGACAAGCAGAAAGCTTATGAACAGGAAATGCTGGAACAGAGAGAGCAGGAAAAACGCAATGCCCTCGCCGCGCTGTCCGATTACTGGAATGAGGACAGTTCATCTAGAGACAATCAGCATACAGTCGCTGGCCAGGAAGATCATGGTACGGATTACGGCAATAATCCCGGTAGATCAGGCAATCCGGCACTAAACAGCTACCGCAATTCGCAAAGCGCGCTTGGCTCCTTTTATAGGGATGACAATAATGAAACCCGCGAACTCCGCAGGCAGCTGGACGAGCTGAAAGAAAAGCTGGCTGACAAAGACATTCCCAAAAGTGTGACAGTTGATGACCAGCTGGCACTTATGGAAAAGTCCTATCAGATGGCGGCAAAATATCTTCCTACAACTACAGGTACAACTACAGGTACAAGTACAGCTGAGGTTTCCCCGAATAAAGCCAGTACAGCTTCTGCCAGTACACAGGCAGCATATTTTGTGGCATTCGCTCCTGCAGTAGAGCGCGCGGTTTCGGCTTTGTACAGAGAGCCTTCAGACAGTGCTTTTTTAGCAGACTGGAGCGCAAATAAAAACAGGAACTTTTATACTCCGGGATCTGCAGGGCAGATTGCGCACCCCAAAAACAGTGTGAAAGCCTGCATACAGGAAACGCAGACCGTAATTGGTGAAAGCGGCGTGCGCCTTCGTTTATTGGAACCTGCCCAAACCCCTAACCGCACCATCCCGAAGGGAACGCTCTTAACGGCAATCGCTAAATTTCAGGGTGGCCGCCTGCAGCTGAAAATTACTTCCATAGAACTCGATGGTACTATTATCCCGGTAGACATAACCATTTATGACCTTGACGGCCAGCAGGGCTTGCACGTCCCGTATTCTCCTGAAATGAATGCCCTTACTGAGATGGCAGGCAACATGAGCCAGACTTCAGGAACGAGCCTGATGCTGACCCAATCGGCAGGACAGCAGGCAGTGGCAGATTTGAGCCGAGGCGTCGTGCAGGGCATTTCAGACTATTTCTCCAAAAAAGTAAAAACCCCAAAAGTGACCCTGAAAGCGGGCTATCAGGTATTTCTTGTCTCTAAAAAATAACAGCAACCTAAAATAAGGCAACAATGAAAAATTATTTAAAAACCCTCTGGGCAGCTGCCCTTATGATCGGCGCTGCGGGCGCCACCTTTGCGCAGGAAACTGCAAAAAATACGCTTGCCCTGGGCAGGATAGCATCGCACGAAATTCAGGTTACCTACGATAAGACTTCCCACCTGATTTTCCCCAGCGCAATACGCTATGTGGATCTTGGGAGCGAGTACCTGGTTGCTGGAAAAGCAGAAGATGCCCAAAATGTGCTTCGTGTCAAAGCTTCTGTAAAGGACTTCGAGCCTGAAACCAATTTTTCGGTGATTACAGACGACGGCCGTTTTTACAGCTTCGACGCGTATTATAGTGCCTGCCCGTCTGCATTGAATTACAACCTTCTTCAAATGCAGAAGGCGGTGGACAGATCCGCCGGACAGGACGTACTGTTTGAAGAGCTGGGAAACAACCCGCCGTCTCTGGCAGGCCTTATACTGGAAACAATCTATAAAAAGGACAAACGTATTGTAAAACATATCGGGGCGAAAAGTTTCGGCATTCAGTTTATCCTAAAAGGCATATACATCCACAACGGCAAATACTATTTCCAAACGGAATTGAGGAACCATACTAATGTGCCCTTTCAAATTGATCTTATCAATTTCAAGGTAGTGGATAAAAAAACAGCCAAACGTACAGTCATACAGGAACGCCCGATGGTACCGCTGCGCACTTACAAGCCATTGGACGAGATTGGAGGTAAATCGGCCGAACAAAACGTGTTTCTGTTAGACCAGTTTAGCGTTGCCGACGACAAGGTACTGCTAATTGAAATTTTCGAGAAAAACGGCGGCAGGCACCAGACGCTCCAAGTCGAAAATTCAGATCTGATTAGAGCCCGACTGATTAACGATATGCACCTGAAATTTTAATAAACCTTTTAAAGCAATACTATGAAAAAGCATATCTATACCGCAATGCTCGTCTTGATGTCCCTTACGGTTACACAGGGACAAAGAATGCTTCCAAAACAGAAAGGATTGGAAGTAAGTGCAGGCATATTGTCCGATAGCAAGATCGGTAACGATTATTACATCGGTGTGGCAATGACCGTAAACAGCAAAAACGGAAACTACCAGCTTTGGGCGTTGGAATACACGCACCAATATCACGACTACAAAGATCTCCGCATACCGCAGGAAACCTTTGCGGCAGAAGGCGGTTACAGCTTCGTCCTGATGGGCGATGCCGGAAAAAATATTTCGCTGAACTTTGGAATAACAGGAGTTGTCGGTTACGAAAGCATCAACCGTGGCGGGGCAATGCTGTATGACGGAGCGAAGATAGTTAGCGGCAATAATTTCATCTATGGAGCTGGGGGACGGCTCACATTCGAAACGTACCTGTCCGACCGGTTTATGTTGCTGCTGCAAGGACGTACAAAAGTCTTTTGGGGTACAGATTTGGAACAGTTCCGCCACTCGGCTGGTGCAGGATTAAGGTTTAATTTTTAAAACAGAAATAATGACAGCAAAATTCAGTAAATTCAGATCAGGATTAGGCCCAGTATATATAATGTTGGCAACCCTTATAGCTTGGGTTTCTTTGGTATCCTGCAATACAGAGGATGGCATTGAGGTACAGAACAATTTTCCTTTCGAGGTAAACGTGATGCCTGTTCCCAAAGATGTAGCTAATGGGCAGCTGGTAGAAATACGAATTGGCATACAGCGAACAGGCAATTACAGCAATACGCAATACTATCTCCGCTATTTCCAATTTGACGGACAAGGCACATTGCAGTATTACGATGAGCAACCGTATTTGCCGAACGACTTGTATCCATTGCCAACAGAACAATTTCGCTTGTATTACAAATCCGAATCTGCCGTGTCACAATCTTTTGACGTATGGATTTCGGACAGCTTCGGAAATGAGAAGCAATTGAGCTTCCAATTTAGCAGCAGTAACTAGAGCGCTGCCTTTATAAAAAAACCGACCTGTACAGGTCGGTTTCTGCTTCTGATATTGGTATAAAATGGTAAAAGCCTTCGGAATTTATTGATTCATTAATGAAGGTACGTCTTCTGAGAATATCACTAAATGCTTCTTTTAATCTAGTAAGAAAGGGTGAAAAATCTTAAATCACAACGCTATTCCTTTTTTATAAAATTCCAGAAACTAATTTTCCTTCTCGTCACGAAACCCAGCTTTTCATAAAGCTTTACTGCCCCTATATTTTCTTCTGCTACATGCAGGTACGGTATTTTATTTTCCAAGAGGATGCTATTCGATGTATGTGCCACTAACTTTTTAGCAAGCCCACGGCCCGTATGATCAGGGTGCGTCACAACGGCGCTCACTTCCGTATAACTGTTCATTTTCATTCGTTCGCCGGCAACTGCGAGAAGTTGGTTTCCTCCGTATATTCCATAATAGTTTCCTAACTCTGGAGTCTTGTTTTTAAAATACCCTGGCTGCACAAGATTTACCAAGTCAAGCAGGTCACTTTTATGTTCCGCATTTAGCTCAACAATTTCCCCATCGTCATCGGTTTCTATAATGCTGTCAAGCACCATTTGGTTGCAAACCAATTCTTTGTTCAGTATCAGCGGATTGCTGAATTTTGGCTGCTGCCCCACTACAAAAAAATTAGAAGCCTGATCGGAGTAGCGTCTTAAAGCATGTACTGTTTCTTCAATATTGATGGAGCCGCCAAAAGGACAGTATGCAGGATCATAGAACTTAGCACCATCAAATTCGATTGCCAATTCTTTGTGGGTTTCAGTCAAGGAGTGCCACACTGGATTATCCAGTTTGCTGTTTTCAATTATCATGCTGAATGGTTATGGGGTTTATAATTACCTCAGGGTCTCAAATTGCCGTAATCTGCATTTCTGTATAAAAAGAAACAGCTTTTGAGAGAATCCAAATTTATCAAATTGTAAAGCAAGCTCCAATAAAAGCGGCATTCTTTTGCTTCCTTTCTTTGGCCGCAACTTTGGAAAGAAAAGAATTCCTCTAAAAATAACAAAAGGGATACCCTATATCCCCTATTAAAATTTTCGCAGCCTGTTTGGGAAAATGTGAAGAATGGAACTGTGTAGCGGTGCATTTTGGCAAACTGGCAGCACCTTATTTTATGTAAAAATGCGTTTCCGACCGCAGGAAGGAGTTGCATTTTTGCCCGACGATTTCGACGTTTAGGTAGCCTTAATTGGGTGGGTGCGGAAATCTTTCAGATTAAGGAAAAATCCCCCGTACTCGGTCATGCCATAGCGGAACAAGCTCCACAACAGCGAACATCCCATTTGTGCCAAGGCAGAATTGATAAACAATTCCTGTTTTTCCAAGGCTTCTGCTAAGGAACAGCTTGCTGTGTCGTCCTGTTCTTCGGACTGTAGCAGCAATTCCCCAAATTGTTCGGTAACAAATGGCAGGCTTGCCACCGTTTCATACTTTTCAGAATTGGGTTGCTTAATTTCTCCAATATTGGATAGTATGACCTGTCCTGTATGCTGGCTGTTGCCAAAGTCTAACCAATATTTGGGCGTATCTCTATGATTTCTGCGGTTGCATGATTCTTTAAGTATTTCAGCAACACCAAACCTCGATTTCATATCTCAAAGTAGATCGAATTCACTAAAATTAAACAATATGGGCAATACTAATTTTGACGAAATCATTCGTCGCTCTTTAGAGCTAAGAAAAAAATACCATCAACTAGAAGTGCATCATCACGGAAGTGAATGGACATTAGAAGAGATGTTCTAGCTTACCTTACTGATGCTGCCTAGGTCGGTAGAAATGTAATGTCGCAAAAACAGCTAATTCTGAAGCCGAATTAAACCATAAGTTAGGAGAGAATATTTGGCGGCTAATTGTCTTAGCTGAAAGATCAGGAATAGATATCAGAGAAAGTGTCGATATTTTTTTAGAGAATACTGAAAAACTCTTTTAATTATTAGATCGTTTAACAGGCATTTTTTGGTTCTGTCGCACCTGTCAGAATCAAATATAAGATTTTAAGTAATTTAAAAGTTAGCCCGCTAATTTTACAGAATGATTTAAACATAGTTATTCCTGGTCCAACCATCTGATTCTTTCTCAGCATATGCACAACTTCAATTCCACACAAGGTTCGTTTGGCCGATTCAAAACTTTTAAAGCCTAATCCGTTTTGTATGCGCCACTTGATAAAACGATGGTCCTGTTCTACAATATTGCTGCCATATTTACACTGTCGGATTTTAATCTTTGAGAACGAACGCTTGTTATAGATTTTCATAGTGGCAGATTAGAAGCGCTTTTATCAATGTTTATTACTCATGGGCGGTAGTTATTACTAATTGCTTTAATTAGAAATAACTGAGCGCTCATTCTCTGTCTTTTTCTGTTCAAAAGAAAGTCTGCTGGATTGCCTAATTTATCTGCCGCTCGATATAAATAGCACCAAATCCCTTTTACTATGATATAGGTCTCATCCAATCTCCAACTCGCCCCCACTCTGCCTTTTCTTTTTTCATCTCTGACTCAAACAAAAGTGTAAACTTATACACCCCACGCTGAATCGTGGCATGATCAACAGAAACTCCTCGAATTTTCATGATCTCTTCAACATCCCGATAGCTTAATGTAAACCTAAGCTTAAAATATACTGCCTGCAGCATAATAGATTTAGGATAGCAATGACCTTTCGTATTCATTTTCGATGGGTTTAAAATTCTAAAGATAAAAGTTATTCCCAGATGCGGCAGCACCACAAATATTTTTTCATTTATCAAAACAGGTACATTTACTTGCAAACTAAAAACTAACGTTCAATAATTTAGCACAACAAGTATTACTTTATTAACATACAAAAACATGGAAAATATGAGCCCTTCAGAAATTGAGATTATGAAGCAATCGTTATCGCAGCTGTCTTATTTCGAAAATGAAGTAAGTGGAAACGCCAGCGGACAGCCGTCAGCGCCTCCTGCCGGAACTCCAACTCCTGCCGGAACTCCAACTCCTGCCGAACTGACAAATATCCTAAACAATGCGCTCAAGGCTCCCGGCACGACATCAATTGTAGTTTCGAATACTAATCCGCCTCCATATCCAATCTTTCAGATGCTTAACCCGATCGACTCGCTCGATTCTTACATTATGGTACTGGCTGCATTGTGCGTCTATAATGAGCATCCTTCTCCCTATGACATCTCGATTCCTTCCGACGCTATGGCATTTGTTTCAGCCCTCGCAAAATGGCGAAATTATGCACTCACAAACACTTCTTCCGATTATACAATTTACAGCATTATGCCTTGGGAATCGATTACCCAGCATAGCTTTTCAAAGAATATGACAAGTGCCGACCTGCATACTGAATTCCTTGCTGAATTATTTGGGGCTTTAGGATTGCCAGAATCTGTTACAGAACAGCTTGACGGCATCCTTACTGATGTATTTGCAAAGCTAAAAACACTGTCTTTGCCATTTGAAAGCCAAAACCAAACCCTTAACCATTTCTTGACTTACTACTACTTCGAAACAGTACAGAATCCAAACATAGAGGGTATTCCTTCTATTGGGTACATACCTAAGATCAGAACATTTTATCTACAGGTAGATCAGCAGACATGGCAAGCTTCGATGGAAAAATCATCCACAGCGGATTTTAATTTCAACATGGTTTATTACCAAATGGATGCACAGGTAGACCTAGGCGTGGTTACGGACGACATGGGAGAAGTAAACGCTTGCGTTCAGTTGATTTGCGATCAAGGTCCAGGAGAAATGGTGAGCCTGGTTAACATGCACCTGGTAATGCCTCAGCAACAGGATGTATAAATAAAAAAGCCACTCAGTTGAGCGGCTTTTTTTTAATTCTCCAAATCTGACGGCTTTAAAAATGATATTTCCTGAGGCTCATAAGCAATTGCACTTGCTAAAGTACCATCGCCAATTATTCGGCGTATTCAGTCAATATTTGATTGCGTTATCGCATATCCTTCAAGATCGAATGGCTTGTTGATAATATGGAATGAAAGGCAATTGCCAGCAATTTATGATAAAAAAATTGTAGAGCCACGCACCTTGTCTTAGCGTAGGCCAAAAAAAACCTCTCCTATGCTATAAGGGTTTTGGTTTTTTAAATGTAATTTTTCTTACTTTTACTTTGCCAACTATTAAAAGCACGTCCGCATGCTACATAATACCGATAGGATAAAAGTTATTTTAGTCGATGATGATAAAGATGATATTGAATTGTTCCAGGAAGCATTTTCTTCTGTAAAAGTCAAAAGCACGTTGTCATTTTTCATGGATGGCGCAGAAGCCATGGATTACTTCAATAGTTCTGAAAGCGAAATTCCGCAAATATTATTTCTCGACCTTAACATGCCTAAAATAGGAGGCATTGAAGTTCTGACAAAGCTCCGTCAAATGAACAGGTATAAAAAAATGCCGATTGCCATATATTCTACATCTAGCGATGAAGCTGACATAGAAGATACCTTGGGGCTGGGTGCAAATATCTATATTGTAAAGCCTAATAATTTTGAAAAATTAAAGAAAGCAATTGATGAAATTTTGAAAATCCAATGGCAATATGAAAACGATAAATTAGACCTGAGAAACTACTTAATGGTCTTCGATTAAATCTTGTGCCAATAAATTTGCTTATATCAGCCTACATACTAAATACTTAGGATATGAAAATCTTACCATTTAAAACATATAAGAATACCTCCTTAAGCAATGTTCGACTTGAATATCTTGACCATATCTTACAAGTGCTAAGCTTGAGTCTGTGAACTTTGCCAATGAGGACGATGCGGCAAAAGATGCAAGTTTTGAAAAAGAAAAAGGAACTTATTTTATAACACAAAGAAAAATATCCCAGAGGGACGAGAGAATGGTTTTTAGGACGCCTGCCATATATTTTCAAAGCCTAGATTTAATCATTAAGACAACTATTATTCCAGAAATACCTGATTATACAATCAGCCTTAAAGGACTGACAATTATAGAAAAATGGCGGTTTCATAAAGCAAAAGCGGAAAGAGAAAACTAAGGATAATCTCCAAACTCTTTTTTGGGATTGTTGCTTTCGCCGCTTTTGCGACCAATACAACCTTTCAGATTTTGAATTATATTTCTGCTAAAAAAACTTGTACCACACAAATAGAAAAAGGCGATAAAGAATGAAAAGCAAAACTCCTAGAAGGATTATCTGCAAAAATACGCTCAGAAATTCCCATGTGAATATTATAATCATAGCTTAATAAATTTAGCCCAAAAGCCATAATAATAAATATCTCCGCCAAATAGGAAAGCCCTCCCCCTGGACGGCTGTTAACTTTGCTATTGTTGAATGAATCTTTTACATTTACGGGCATATTAAAAAGACCGTAATAAGTGGTTGCCCGAGGCAGATTTTTGTTTGTTTTGCATTTATATTTAGTTTAAAAATTACGTATTTATATTGCCTTTCAAATCTTTCCTCCCCTCAAAACAAAAAACCGTTCCTTAAAAAGAAACGGTCTTAATTTAATCTCGGTGTAGAGTGGGCATACTTACCTTATAATAAATCGCTTTCCAATCTCATTCCATTTGGGAAATTCTTTGCAAAGCTTGCGGTAGCTTGTCTTGGTAATGGTCCATAGTTCCGGATCGGCAAAAGCCCGTATATTCCAACGACTGGGCTGGTCAAAAAGAAACCCAAAACCTCCGCAATCAAGAAATTTTAGTTAGAAATCCACTGCGTAATTTCCTTTCCGCCTGATAAGGCGTAAGCTCTTAAATTCCCGATTTCAAGATGCTGAGCCTGTCGCAAACTTTATCTGACTTTGCAAAAAAATCATTTTTTTGGAGCTGTTCTTCTTCAAAATAGGAATGAAATGCCACCAGCTCTTTATCTGTGAGCTGTCCGAAATTTTCCTGCCGCAATCCGTTTGGCAAAATGCAAGGAAATGGAATTTTGGCGGAGTGCATTTTGACAATGGGGTCGCACCAATTTTAACCGCAAATAAGCCTTTCCGAACGCAGCGAGGAATGGCATCGTTGCCTACTGATTTCTCAGGTCAGCGACTTTTATCGGATGGGTGCGGAAATCTTTCAGATTGAAAATAAAGCCCTTATATTCGGTCATTCCCTCTGCGCAATAGGCTTTACAGCAAGGAGCAGCCCATTTGTGCCAATGAGGAATTGATAAACAATTCCTGCTTTTCCAAGCTTATTTTAAAAAAGTTTGCCGCCTTAATAGGCGGCAGCCTTTAGCTATCTAATTAAGGTTTAGGATTTCAGCGCCGTCCAAGGCAAAGCCTGTACACAAGTCAAATGCCTTTTGTGACTTGAGCTGGGCAGTACCGCCCAAGACAATGCTCTGCAGCTTGGCTTCATCGTTCTTGTAATTTCTTACGTTCTGATAGTAGCCTGTCACGGCATTATACGCTCCGAACAGTGTGCCTTTGGTCGTGTCCATCTGCTGGGTATCGCTTGCCATAGCGTAGGCAAAAGCATCCTCAACGGTATTTTTGAACACGGTTGAGATTTCATCCTCTGCTCCTTTTTTAAGCAAATCAAAGGTTTCCTTGTTGGGGCACAGTGCCAACTGCAGCAGCTTTCTAACCTCTCGGTCAGTTACCCTTACTTTTGCCCAATCATTGAATATGCCCTCTAGCTGACTGCTCAGGGTCTCCGCCAATCCCATAATCTTGTGGGCGTTCTCAATACGCTGTCTTGCGCCCGAAGTGTGCCTGATGCGCACTACATTGGTCATAGTGCGCAAGGAAGCATTTAGGGTGTTTTGGCATACGATACGAACAGGCGTAAAAGCGGCCGTGATGCTCCCGCTGCCGTCGTGCGAAGTGGTCAGGAAAATGTATTTTTCGGTTACGTCGTCGCCATTTCCAACTCGGATATAGTCGGGCAGTTTGGCTGTAATAAATATGCGTTCCCCCTTGCCCAGCGCTCCTGCGGTTTCATAGAGAATGCCTTCCCCGCCGCCTACAATGGCATCAAAGAAGTTGAACGCTTCGCGGTTCTGCACGATATGATAGTCTTTGCCTACCACGCCCAATACTGCATTGTTATCCGTGCGTATAGTGGCAAAATAGTCAGGGACTTCCAATTCGCTACGCCCAATCTCGATACTGTCAGCCGTTTGGATGATACCCGAACCTTTGGTAAATAGCGGACTTTTAACGACTTCGTAATCTAAACCTGCAAATTTGATAGCTTCCTCGCTTGTTGGGTATTGCGCTACAATCTGCCCTATTCCGTGCCACGCTTTTTCCTTTACGCTAAAGAAGGAATAGCGTCCTGTTTCGCTGTTAAAATTGATATTATGTGCCATGATAAAATGATTTAAAAAGTTTAAAAATTGTTTAGATGCTCGCTGTTAAAATGGGAGGTCGTCCTTTGTATCTTCATTGTTGTTTCCTGCAGGAGCCTGTACCGCTTCGGCTTTTTTACCGCCACCGTGCAGTTTGATTTGCGAGATGTTGAAGTTCAGTCCTGCGTGAGCCTGCCCGTCACTTCCTGTCCATGCCCTTGCACTTACCCTGCCTGTCAGTTCTACCACCGTACCTTTTGTGAGCAGTTGCGCTACTTTTGGACTGAGCCAATAGGCGCAGTCGAAATAGGTAGTCTGCTCTATACGCTCGCCCGCCCTGTTCTTGTAGCTGTCGTTGATAGCTACCGAAAAGCTTACTACTGTTTTGCTGTCTGACACGTTGCGTACCTGCGCATCCGCTGTCACTCTTCCTGTGATGTTCATAATTCCTGCGATTTTTAGTGATTACTATTTTTTGAAATTTTATTCGGCAATGACAGGAGGTGCTGTTTTGTTTCATCAAATCCATTCCTGCTATTTTATTTCTCACTGCTGACATTTTTTTTTATTCGTCTAAAGAGCCGGAGTATGCTGTGTTTCGTTTCGGGAGCATAAAAAGGTTAGTGTCTAGCCATAGCAAGGCTCTGGCAAAAAATACAACCCGGACGGGTGGAGATTTTTTGCCAGACCTGAAGGGGCCTGGCCTTGCTATTGCGTTAAGGACACGGAATTACCTTTGCTGCTGAAATAAGACAGAAGCATGCCGGGTCTTGCAATTAAAATAAATGGGAAGCAATAAATAAGAGGAAATGATGCAAGACCAGAAGAACTGCCCTATGCGGAATGTTTTTAAAGTGAAATGTGTTTTTTTAATCAGGCTCCCAGGCATGGTTCTCAGCTCCAGAAGATAGTTGTGAAGCGTCATGAAGCTGAAAGGATAAGCTATGATATCGCGAAAGCTGGGTGCATAAAAGGGCCTTATGCCTATTCTGCATATGGAATACCGTCCTGAGGTATTCCCGTGAAAGCTAACCAAGTAAAATTTTGAAATAGAAACACCCTTTTTGACATGCCTGAGGCGTCGATAATTCTGCGTACGTATCTTTATGGGAATAAAACGGCATACTTATAACAATACTCCAAGACAATTATCTGGCGCGTCTATTCAAGGCCAGGCAGAAATCTCGCCGCAAGAACTCAGAAATGATTATCAAAATGGTAGTTGTGTTATCTAGCTGGTAATTATTCTCTTTACTTTCAGGGTATTTTTGTACAGGAGAATACCTTATCAAAGACAGCAAAGGCTCCTTATCGAAATCATTGAAAAATGCGGTCTATCCTCATTTGGAAAAACTTAAGCTATTTAGAGAATCAAAAATAGCCTTTCAATAAGGAAACGAATATGAATTAATAATTAACAAACCCTATTGCATGAAAAGAATACTTTTAATTATCTTGCTTTCCATTCCGCTTTACGCCGCTCATCAACCGGAGGAAACGTTTACCATCTGGGGAAGGATCGTAGATCATGGATTCAGTCCTATCGAATCATTTTCGATCCAGGTTTTCGAACTCGATACTGCTGCAAATCAAAAAAAAATAATCCAGGATTTTAAAGTCAGCGACGATAATGGAGAATTTTTAATAAAAAACCTCCATCCAGAAACTTATATGATTGAAATTACGGTTGAAAATTACGCGAGATACGGCATCCTAAAAACAGTTGGAAATAGGAACGAATCGGTTGGAGAAATCGTTTTGCAAAACACCTGGTAAAAATCATAAAAAATAGATTCTTTCTATTTTTGGCATTGGTACTTTTCTTCCGAAAAGCGAAGGTAATTTATTCTTCTATTCCCTGCCAATCCCTTAAAAAGCCTTAAAACTGCTGCAATTTCATGTAATAGGCTGGCAGGTGTTTTAGAACACATTAATCATAAACAGAATAGCATGCCTGCTGTCCTGCGAATAGGATCAGTAAGGGCGATTACTGCTTAAATCACTACCTTTACCATCTATTATTGGACTCTTGCCGATGTTTCGACCCTAAAATGAGCCGGGAAACCTTCCCTCAATGCAGCTGCTTAAATATAATACAGTAAAAAATGAAGACATTCAAATTCTTAAAAAACAAGTATAATGTCGAGCTCCTAATCGATATAGGAACCTATAAGGACATTCCCAATTATTTTTTTGAAAGCGAACTGCACAATACGGATTTTTATGAGCTCGTATTTTTCTCCAAGGGAAACGGCTATCTGGAACTTGATCAGCAAAGAATTGAGATTTCGGACAATACGGTCCTTTTTATTTCTCCATTCCAAAAAAGAAGGTGGTTTTTGGACAAGTCCAAAGTGGAATGTCATTTCCTGTTTTTCCAGGACAGCTTCCTGTCCAGTTTCTTCTCTGACAAGCTATTCTCCTACAGGCTGCAGTTTTTTTACAACAAGACCAGGCCGCTCTGCCTGAAGGTCAATAACGGCTTCTTTTCGCAGCTGGCAAGCCTAAATCAGGAGCTGCTCCATGAGATAAAAACATTCAGGTCAGACAGCGAGCATATCATAAGAGCGCTGCTGTACTTTATGCTGATCCGGCTCAACCGAGCCTATTCGGAGCATTACCTTCTTTCTTCAGAAACCGAAAACAACAGCATTGCATTTATGTTCAAGGAGATCTTGCAAAGCAAAGTGCGCAAAACAAGAAATATCGACTATTACGCGCAGCAGCTGGGCATCAGCAGGGTAACATTAAATAAATGCGTCAAAAAGCAGTTTGGGGTCACTGTTTCTGAAATGGCAAATGAATTTCTTCTCTTTGAAATAAAGTCCGTCTTATCTTATACGAAGCTCAATATAAATGAAATTTCATACCTGCTGCACTTCTCCCACGCAAACCATCTGACGCGCTTCTTCAAGGCGCAGACAGGAATCTCGCCAAAAGAATTCAGAAATGCTTATCAAAATGGTAGTTCTGTTATCTAGCCGGTACTTATTCTGTCTGCATTCGGGGTATCTTTATACATGAGAGTATTTTTACCGAAACAGCAAGTATCGTTATCGAGATCACTGTCAGCTGCGGTCTATTCTCAACAGCAATCATTCAAACTACCAGCTAATTAAAGACAGCCTTCCATGAAAGAGCAAGCCAAATTTGCATATATGCTTATTATGATAGCGCTCCCCTGCTTCCTATTCGGCCAGCAAAAGCAGAAGATCGAACTTGCAGCCCTGTACAGGGAAGCAAAGCTGGAATCAGCAAACAGGGAGATCGAAATCGTCCCGGGCGGCAGTGGAGATTATCTCAAAATAATTGAAAATAAAAAGGAAGGCATTGCATGGCTGCCTGTAGAGGACTTTAAGGACGGCACTATCGAAATTGAAATGCGGGGAAAAAACGTCTTCCAGCGAAGTTTTATCGGGATTGCCTTTCACGGCGCCGGGGATAATGATTATGATGCTGTCTATTGCCGCCCCTTCAACTTTTTTGCCAGCGAACCTGTCCGGAGAATCCATGCGGTGCAGTATGTCTCCCATCCCGATTTTACGTGGGAAAGATTAAGAAAAGAAAGGAATGCGGTTTTTGAGAAAGAAATCATCAACCCGCCAGACCCGAATGACTGGTTTGTCATGAAATTGGTAATTGACGGCAAGACTGTAAGGGCGTACATAAACAATGAAAGCCACCCTTCGCTGACAGTAGAAAAGCTGAACGACCGGACATCGGGGAAAATAGGGCTGTTTACGGCAGACAGCAGCGGAGGAGACTTTAAAGCCATCAAGATAAATTATAAAAAATAAACCCGCTGTCAAATCATTCCATGAAAGGTTTCCTGGGCTGCACCTGCAAAGGGCTGCCACAATGCATATGCCGGCACGTGCTGCAACAGCTATGGCAGCCAGACAAAATATTACCAGCATAAGAGCGTATTCGGCAGACGACGAAGACCGGACAGAAGAATTTGTCGAAGTAAAAGAAAAGGGCAAAGCGGCCAAGTTAAAATTGCATCAGCCTGCCGCCATCCTAAAAACTTGCTTAGAATCATGCATCGTATGATTACATTACGCAGCGGCAGTATCGCCCCGACTGCCGAGAGAAGCGGCTGTCCCGAGACGTCCGGAAGGTTGAGATCAAGAAGCACGATATCGAACCGCTTCTTCAGATGACTTCGTGAAGTGGCAAAATCGGGGGCCCTTACGATAAAAGCTGCCGGAATCTTGACACGCAGCAACTTTTGGATGACCTGGAAATCCAGGTTGCTGTACTCGATTACCAGAATTTTACAGTGCTTCATTCTGTTGCAGGTATTTTTTAGTTTTGGTGGCCGGCTTGCCGCAATCGGCGGCGGCGGTTTTCACGCTTGCCTAAAATACGCATTAAAAGCATGCAAAGCGCAAATACGGAAATAACATTATCCAGGGCCGGCCGGCTCTATCGGCAGTATTCGTCTGTGCGACAGAAACTGGCAGTAAAATCCATAGTAGCATAAAGAAACACAGAATAGCGCATCATTGTCGCTATGCATCAAAGTGCGTAGCATTTCCATAAATTCAGCTTCATAATCATCGTGCAGCAAATTGGCAAAACTATATAATACCGCGGCGGAAGAGGTTGGCTAATTTTATACTGCAAGCCTAAAACAGCATTGTGGGACATGAAGACTTTCACCAGTTGCTTGCCGCCGGATACGACGACTGTCCAGGAAGCTTGCATAAACTGAATTCGGCCCGCCTTTCGACATGCGGCTTGCCAGCGCAAAAGGGCATCGCACAAGCAGCAAAACAGACTATAGGGCTTCGTAGCAGGAAAGAGATGCGCTGCCTGCCCCCAATCGATAATATTTCAAAAAATAATCTTTTAAATTGTAATAATGGACGAAATTTATTTTAAAGACTGGACCAGCCTTGCAACCATAGCACTCTGCAGCGTGAGCGCCTTTTTTGCCGTTTTTATTCTTTTGCGGCTCTCAGGTAAGAGGACCCTGGCCAAGCTCACGGCCTTTGATTTTATCGTCACGGTAACTCTGGGTTCCACGCTTTCCTCTATGATACTGCACAAGGTGACGCTGGCCGAGGGAACCGCAGCCCTTGTCATAATTGTACTGCTGCAGTACGTGCTGGCTTGGCTGGCGAGATCATCCAGAATGCTGGAAAAAGTAATCAACTGCCAGCCTACCCTGCTGTTCTACGAGGGCAACTTCTTAAAGAAAGCCATGAAATCGGAAGGCATCACCAAGGAAGAGATCTATGCTGAAATCCGAACCTACAGGCTTGATGGACTCGATGAGGTCAAGGCGGTAGTGCTGGAGCAGAATGGCAAAATTTCGGTAATCAAGAAATCAGTCGTCCCGCCTGCAAGATCTTCACTTTTGGATATCCTGAAAGAATAGTCGACAGCCGTCCCTACACCATCGCTGTCTGAAAGCCTGTGCAAGAATTCAAATTCCAGACCTGTCAAAATGAGATTCTTGGAAATTGCACCCTGCTGGAATAGACGGCTGATTGGCACATTTTGGATAATTTTTTATAAACTAATGCGAAAATTGTATAACCGAACCCTCTGCCGTTTGATTAAATTTATATAGCAACAAAACATTTATAAATAGCAAAGTTATGGAAAGCAAGAATAATAAGCACGCCCTGATTACGGGAGCCTCAAGCGGCATAGGATATGAACTGGCAAAGCTTTTTGCAAAGAACAATTACAATCTCGTGCTTGTCGGTAGAAACGAAGACACGCTGAAAAAGGCTGGTGAAGAAATGTCGCAGCTGTCAGGATCGGTCCACACGCATATTATTGTGGCAGACCTGTTTGAGCCAGGCGCCGCACAGCAAATATATGACCGCACAAACGAACTCGGCATTGCCGTAAATGTCTTGGTCAATGATGCCGGACAGGGCGAATGGGGCAGATTTGCCAAAACGGAACTTCAAAGGGAAATTTCGCTTGTACAGCTCAACATCATTTCATTGATGAGCCTGACCAAGTTTTACCTCAAGGACATGCTGGAGCGAAAGGAAGGAAAGATCCTCCAGCTCGCTTCTTCAGTATCAAAAGCGCCATCCCCTTACCTCGCGGTGTATGCGGCAACAAAAGCTTTCGTGCTGTCTTTTAGCGAAGCCCTGGCAGAAGAACTGAAGGACACCGGCGTTTCGATTACCGCCCTGCAGCCGGACGCCACCGACACGGATTTCTTCCACAAGGCAAAGGCAGAAAACACGGTGACCTACAAGGAAAGAGACCTATATTCTCCTGAAGAAGTGGCGCTTGCCGGCTATGAAGGCCTGATGAATGGCGAGGCAACCGTACTGCCCGGATTTGTGAACAAGGCACAGTCGGTAATGAACACCATCCTGCCGGACAGTGCCATTGCTTCCAATATGAGCAAGCAGATGGAATCAAGCATGGAAACGGACGGAAGGGCCCAATCCGCACACGAAGCTTCCCGAAGAGAAAGGGAAAGGATCAATAATACTAAAGATTCTGTTAACGGCGACATATAGTTTTTACTGGAAACAAAAAATATACCTGACAAGGACGGAGATACCAAAAATTGCAATGTGCATTTTTGCCTTCTAATCAATATTATACCAAAGTCACATTCTATGGAAACAATGGAAGTGGTACAAATCGCTATTGCGGCGGCGGCTGGAACATCAGTTATGACGGCATTCAGCTACCTTGCCTCGGAATCTTTCGGCAGGTTATGGAAAGAACCTGTACTGCTAAACCTTGTTACTGCAAAAGCAAAAACAGATTTTTCGCCGAAGCGGAAAAGTGTTTTTGGCTGGATTATCCATTATGCAATCGGGCTTGCTTTTGTGCTATGCTACCATTTAATATGGAAATATTCTGATGCAAGGCCGACTTGGGCATGCGGGTTGTTCTTTGGAGCCGGAAGCGGATTGCTCGGCATATGCAGCTGGTCTTTCCTATTCAGGCTTCCTGCTGAAAAGCCGAAAATAGGCATCAGGCAGTACTACCTGCAGCTGTTCATCGCACATATCTTTTTTGCCCTGGCAGTTGTTGCTGCATACAAGCTGCTTTTACAACTCTATTAATTTAAAAATTACAAATAGGCTGCAGAAATCAATGATGACGCAACCAGTAGCGCCATGGATCCATAACCACCTCAAGTCGATTTAGCCTGCCAGCAGATACGCTATGCCAAAACAAGGGAATCTTTTTTGAAAACACTTTAATTTAAAAAAAAAATGTATTTTTGGAGAGCAATCTACCTATGAAGACAGAATTTAAGATACTATTAGCCGATGATCACAGCGTGGTTCGCCACGGAATGGCCCTGATACTCAAAGAAGCTTTTAAAAGCCTTACCATCACTCATGCACAAGATTTTTCATCCGCACTTTCCAGCCTTAAGGAACATGGGCAGGATCTTATTTTTCTTGACATTAACCTGCCGGGAGGAAACAGTACCAAAATGATTGAGAAGCTAAAGCTCCACCATCCTGAATTGATTGTCCTCATGTTCTCTGCCTTTGACGAGCAGCAGTATGCGCTTAGGTATATACACGCTGGCGCTAACGGCTTTGTCAGGAAAGACAGTTCGGAAGAGGAAATCATCAGGGCAGTGCGAACCGTAATGGAGACCGGAAGCTATTTGAGTGCAGCTATGAAAGAAAAAATATTAGATAGCGTGCTAAACAAAACTCCGATAAATCCTCTGGAAAAATTATCGGACAGGGAAATTGAAGTGGCCACGCTTCTGGCAAAAGGGGATGGAAACCTGGAGATCGCAAATCAGCTCAACATCCAGATGACAACCGTGAGTACTTATAAAAACAGAATTTTCGAAAAACTGCGAATCAACAATATTGTCAGCTTGGTTGAGATGCTAAAAATTTACGAGAATTAATTAGGCGTGGCTGTATTCTTAAGCCAGATTGTGATTTCTGTTCCTCCATCAGGCGGACTTGCAATTTTGATGTTTCCGTCTAAAATAATGAGCAATTCCACAATCATCTGCAGCCCCATTCCAATTTTTTGGCTGTTCTCCGGGACATTATTATCGAAGAGATCCGTATAAAAGCCTATTAATTCTGGAGACATTCCATTTCCTGTATCCTTGATTTTCAAAAATGTTTTTTCTTTTTCTTTTCCTGACGTAAAGCTGATTTTTCCATTAAAAGTATTCTTCACTGCGTTGTCTAAAAGATTGTGTATGATGATTGAAAGAAGAAGTCTATTGGTAGCTATATTATTATTTGGGCTTATTTTATTAACTATTTCTGTTTTTTGAGAGGACGCTAGGTTCAAGAATATTTGTACCTTTTCTTCTACAAGAAGGCGTAATTCATAAGGTTCGGAAGAAGCTTCTTCCTCTGCGACCTTTGCATATTCTAAAAGATTGTCCACAAAATGGTAAAGCTGGAAAGAGGAAGTATAGATGGATTTTAAATCATCCAAAACCGACTCTTCGTAAATATTTTGATAAGCATGCTGGCCGGTCAAAGCTAAAAAGCGAAGCGGACTTTTAATGTCATGTGTAATAGTAGCAATAAGCTTTTTATGGTTTCTGATTTCCTTACTTAGATTTTCCTTGGTCCTTCTAAGCGTGCTTATCGTATTCTGAAGCTGGAAAGTCTGTTCTGCCACCTTTTTTTCCAAAAGAATATTTTTTCTTCGGATGTAACGGATGCGGATTTTGATAAAATAAACAATAAAAAGAATACCCAGTCCAACGAGAATCAATTTAAACCATAACGTTTGATAAAAAGCAGGCTCAATTACGATGATCAGTTTCTTATACTTATATTGCGAATTAAATCCCGTAAGTTTCCTAGCGGTAAGGTAATAAGTACCAGGAGGCAGGGCAGTGAACGAGATATCATCTTCCCTCAGCCTAGTCCATTTTTGACTGACTGGCCCGTCAAATTTTGTCTCTATATTCAAATTGTTGGGATTTCCAAAATACGGACTCTGGATAGATAGCTTCAACCTTCCAAATCCTTGATCGAGGGTCAGCTGGTTGCCAATTATGGCTGCTTTTTTATTGTCAACCTCAGCTTCTTCGAAAAAAATATCGCTTGTTGGAAAAAGCATCTTGACCTTATTCGAATTAAACATGACATGTCCCCTCATGGAAGGAAAGGCCACATAATAATTTTTCAAGAATAATCCACAGGGCTGGCAGCCCCCATTAAATTCATTGGTGGCAAAGCCATCAGATTTATCGTAATAATGATAATAGACGTTTTTTGTTTTGTTATTTGCGTACTCAAGGAGGTTTTTCTTCGAAACCTGAAAAAGTCCCTTGTTGGAAGAAATCCAGAAGAATCCATTATGATCTTCCACTATGCAATGGGAAGAGAGCAAGTATTTGTTTTTGTCAACAGGGAAATGTGTTGTCTTATTTGAAAGCGGTTCATATAGAAAAAAGCCCTTGTCATAAGTAGTTGCCCATACTTGTCGTGGATTTTTTGCATACACGCTTCGTACATAGGTGTTGGATATTCCTGCGATGGCGATTGCTTTTTTTTCCTTAAAATAAATCTTATACAGACCCAGATGCGAACCCGTCCAAAGGATATTATCCTGCACCTGCACCATATAAGTTGCGTTAAAGTCCACATTCATATGAAAAATAAAGCTTAACTTTTTCTCTGAAGTATTCAGTTGGTATATTTTTCCCTTGGGAGATCCTACTATACTCATACCTACTAAAATCTTGCCGTTTTTCATCTCGAACAGCTGGGTAACCCGATCCGCAAATACCCACTTGTCGAACGACGAAAAATTACTTTTTTTATGAAGGCGATAGACAACATTATGGGCCTTTGTCCAGATATCTCCCTGCTTGTCAATCAATAAGCTGTACTTGTCATTTGGAGATTTAAATACTATTTTCTCCAAAACACCAGAGGCTGTAAAAACCTCCCCGGAGGCTGTGAGAAATCGATCGCTGCCATAAGGAAATTGTGCATAGTATACGCCATTGTCATTTTTTCCGAGCACAATCTCGAATAATTTTTTCTTGACGATCAAAAGGCCGCGCGTACTGCTTCCCAGATACAAGATTTCATTTTGATGGTCGAAATAAGCAGATATGATATTGTTTTTGGAAAAATCATAATTTTTTAAAACAATCTTTAAGCTGAGTTTTCCGCCTCTTTTTTCAAGTAAATATAAGCTTGATCCAATTTGAAAAAATGCCTGGTGCGAAACATTATTTGTGAAGATTTTTGCCGTTTTATCTGGAAGACCGGCTATATTTTCGATAAAGATTCTTCCTTTATCAAATCGAAGGCATTCGTTTCCATTAAAAGCATAAAGTTTATCGTCGAAGACAAAAAAAGAAGCATTTGCAGCGTCATATTCAGCCTGCCAGAGGAGTTTGTTTTTTATAGTGTAGGAGCTAATTTTATTCCCATTGAATGTGTAATAGCTGTTATCGACATTGTGGATCTTGTTAATATAATTTCGCATGCCATCAGTGAAGATATTAGAAATTCTGAAATGTTCCGGTACTCTATTTTTAGGAATAATGGCAGGATAGTTCTTTTTTATCAAGATATAGTCATAGGCATCGTTCTGTACATAAATACTGTCTTTTTCTACAGACCCCCTAAAAGAATGGATCCTATTTGAATTTATCCCAATTTTATTGTCAATTCCAAACACCTTGAAATGATAGCCATCGTATCGCACCAGGCCATTTTCTGTTGACAGCCAGATAAAGCCATACTTATCCTGAGTAATAGATTTTATGCTGTTTTGAGGAAGGCTGTTGTTGTCGGCAGAATGCCATATGAATTCATAATCAGCACTTCCGCTTTGCGAAAATGCCGAAAACATGCACATTAGAATTGCAATATATAGATAGTAGCGCTTTAAAAATCGCATTATTTTAGATATTAATCTGTGGTGTAGTAATATCTTATTTTTGAATTGGGATCCAGTATTCAATATTACGAAGATAAGTTAAAAAAATATATCAGCCACGTGTTTTTTCACAGCTACTTTGTTATGGGTGAATTAAAAAAATCCTGTTTTAGTAAATGATTCCAACTCAGATTAAAATACTTAGTTAGATAAATCTAACTTCGTAAATTATCAAAATTATTTTCTAACTAAATGAAAAAGCCCCTCGTGAGGGGGCTTTTTATCAGGCTAAATTTTATTATTCTCCGCCTTTCTTAATTTGCGTATGCCTAGTAAGGATCCTGCGACCAGCCCTGTGATGACAAATCCGTCAATCGGAACAGATGGCTCATCGTCAACATCATCTGGAAATTCATCCTGCGCCGAGGCGACAGTGGTAGATAAGATTAAGAATAGCGATGCCAGCATCAGGCCGCTTCTTAGGCTTTGGGAAATACTTTTCATTATTCTTTTATTTTACGATTAATTTTTTTGTAGCCGTTTGCTTTCCGTCCGTAATCTTGAGAAGATACACGCCGCTTTGCAGCTGTGTTTCAGGCTGGATTCTTACAGCATCTTCTGAACCATGCAATGCTTTAGAGTACACTTCTTGTCCTAAAAGATTGACTAATTTTACATTTATTGCTCCTAGCTGCTGTGTTGGCAGCTGTATGAAGAATTGATTCCCCGTTACCGGGTTGGGATATACCTTCAACCCATCTGAAAATGCTGTTTCTCCATTTCCTAATGTGGAACTGAACACGATATCAAAACGGTCGGAAGCGGCACTTGCATCTGAAGCGTTTACGGTAAAGGGAACGCTTGTCTCAGCGCCATTTTCCAGCAGCGTTCTTGAATTTGTATATTTATCCAGCAGATAGGCACGCGTATCGCCAAGCCCACTCACTTCTACTTTATAGGTATAGTTAGCGTTTCTATACTGACTGTGGGTAAGCGGAATTACGTCAGAAGGCGCAGGAAGGCTTCTGCTCTCAAAACTCAGAACTTTGCCTGAATTAAGTATCCCCGCATTCTCGTCCTGGTTCGTGATCTTCACTGCATCAAGTCTGTCAATGCTATTAGAATAAGAATCGTCAAAAAGAACTACGAATCCATCAGCCGAAGTTCCAGAACCGCTGAGCGCGCCGTTCTCATACAGCGTAAACCTGATTTGCCCCTGTGCCGTTTCTTGAGAAGCCCTGAAGACCTCGGCAGTGGCAGTTTCAATATGCTTGTAGCTTTCCTTGAAGGTAATTGCTTGTGATGCATCAGCTGCCTGAATGAAAAATGCCTGTCCAGCCTGCAGATAGCGGTCAGCCACAGATCCGCTCACGTTATTGGTGTTTGTTGCAACGTTTACCGTCACATATGCACCCCTAGTGTTTCTTGTAGGATCCCATATCTGGTAGAAGTTCGTGGCGAATCCAGTAGAAGCTGCCAACAGGGCCTGCATGTCTACCGGTGCCTGGTAAGGGTTGCCCATAAAAACATAGCGGCCGGGAACTTCCGTAAGGTTGGAGTATGTCACGTCGCCTGTCTTGGCATTTCCATAAGCTCTCAGTGTGGTAACGGTCGGAGGCGAGGCGTTCAGATACTGGTTGACAGTACGGTCACCTCTTACCATCATTCTGTAAGGAACGCCTGCCAATAGTGGCTGATTGGTAGAAGTTGCCGCTATCCAGCTGTTTTCTGTGCCTGTATTATTGTTCAGGTAAGTAAAAAGCGAGGGATTGTTGCTTCCAGATTCATCGAAGCCGTTAGTGGCTGCTCCCGCTCCCGTAATGTCAGTTCCCCATCCAGCAATATCAGATCCATTTTCTTGCCAGTTGCTTCGGATGGTTCCTATGCCGGTAGCATCTACTGCGGATGAAAGAAATCGGAACGCCCTTCTTGCCGGGATGTACCTTTCTACAGTCATCTGGCCTGAGATTGCTCCCGTTACCGGAGCTATCATTGCCGTAGTGGCAGCATTGCTCTTCAGCGTAAGCTGGTTTCCGGTACTAAAAGTTCCTGCTTGCGGCGCCAGGATACCTGTCAGGCTCAGTTCTCCGGCAAGGGAAACACCTGAGTTGTTGCTGATCGTAAGATTCTTTATGTAGTTTGTTGCAAATGTATTTTGTGGTATAATTTGAGCTGATGTTCCTACCATTGCTACGGTACCATCTACGGCATCTATTACTCCTGTATTATTAATAGCACCTGCAATTCTTAATGTCCCGTTTCCGTTGATAGTTACACTTGCTCCAGCAGCTGCAGTAATGTTTTTACAGTTCGCTATTCCGTCTGCCCCATCAATAATTGGATAATTGCCAGATGCTACCACAGGTATGTTCGCATTTAAGATAAGGGTTGGTACAATTTCACACTCCCAGTTTCCTGGCGTATTCCAAGCGCTGCTAACTGTTCCTGTCCAATTAGATGTATCAGATACTGTTACTGTCACCGTATTAGATGTTGCGACACTGCACGTACCACTTGTAACTCTAGCTCTATAATAAGTAGTAGCATTTAAAGCAGGCGTAGTATACGTTGCTGTTGTTGCACCGCTTCCCCCTACTGCATTTATCCATCCCGAAGTTCCATTTGCAGACTGCTGCCATTGAATAGTTCCAGTATATCCACTAAGGGTTGTCTGTGTAGAAGTACCAGAACAGATAGTGTGATTAGCTGCTGCAGTACCGGAAGCAGAAGCAGCGGTAACGGTGAATGCTACTGCGTTAGATGCAAGTGACGTACAACTTTGTCCATCGCTTGTAGCTACACTGTAATAGTAAAAAGTTCCGGCTGCATTTACAGGCGGACTGTATGTGGTTGAAGTAGCACCTGGAATAAGCGTGCCTCCTGTATTGGAAAGGCTGCTATTTGAGTACCATTGATATGTAGCATTAAGGCCGTTAGCTTCAAAAGATAGCTGTGCCGCTGTATTAATACATGTAGCTGTAGTAACTGGCTGTACAGCAACTACCATATTTAAATACACGGTAGCACTAATGACTGAACCGGCAGCATTTGTAACTTTTACACTATAGGCCGCCACGTCAGAGGCTTCTACATTTGTTATTGTATAAGAATCACTTGTTGCGCCTGATATGTCTACACCATTTTTCCTCCACTGGTATGTTAGTCCTGTACCGGTGGCAGTCACATTAAAGGTTACATTGTTTCCTGTACCCGGACATGCAACTTGCGATATAGGCTGTTGCGTAATTTCTGGCGCAGGAATTAAAAACGCGTTGGCATTGTACGCTATAAAAGCAGGATCACTCGCTCCGCCTGGGGAAAACCTAAAATTTGCGATATCAGCATAGTTAGTATCATTAATGCCAAAATCTGAAAGTCTTAAAGAAATAACTCTGATATCTCTAGTACCTGTACCTGCAGAACCATTTCCTGAAGGTGTTGCAGTTGCATATGGCGCACCATCTGCTAATGTAAACAAGTCCATTCTGTAGGTACCTACAGCAGTTATGCTATTAAAAGATACAACTATAGGATTACCTACCGGCTGTCCATTTACATCATTAAAACTGAAAGTGTCATTTGTACCGTTACTTGGATCGGCAATCTGCGTAATTAGAATATCTGGTTCATCATCAGCTATTTTTGACTGTATGATGTCACTTATTGCAAAATTTAGTACTGCACCCGTACTTATATTTGTTGAACCTGTGCCTAAATCAAGCCCATTTGTTCCATCAATCATTACATCCAGTAATGTAAGATTATCTACTGCTGGCGAGAGGTAATTTGCCGCATTAGGATTGCCGTCGATATTTTTACCTAAAACAATGTAAGCAGAAGCTCCAGCATTACCACTGATACCGCTAATAGGCAAAGCTTTATAATTGCCCGCAGTATAAGATAAACCATTATTCGACAGTAATGCATTATTGACACCTGTCGAATAAATTGTAGAACCGACCTGAAAGCCTATAAGATTATGGTGGTCGTCTGGCTGCTGTGCGGCATTTGCGCTTACAGCAGTTGAAGACCAATAGCCCTGCCAGTCTGTTATAATACGAGATACCGTGGTCTGCGCAGAAATTGAACTGCCAATAAAAAGTGCCGCCATCAGGAGGAGCTTTCCAACTTTAGTAATTTTAAGATGCATATAATTCTAGATTTTAATGTGTTTATAAAAATAAATATTGTGCCTGCGTTGGAGGAAAAACGTCCGTAGAACTAATACTACAGGATACTTACTGCCTGATTCTGATTTACCCCACCATGGAAATCGCAATATGGCCGCAATTTAACTGCAAGAAAAAGAGCTGCTATTGCCAAGCCCGGAAAAAGCAGGCTTATTGCATCCCTTCTTACCGACATACCGTAAGAAGCAAGATAGAAATCGAAATGGTGAAGAGAATCACCCCCCAATAGAATCCCTTACCATTGCGATCTATCAAAGCTTTTACCATGATTCGCGAAGATGCTACCACCCCTATTAGGCTGGCTAAGATCAGGCAGATGGCATCGCTATCTCTAATCATAATCTCATAATGACAAACCCGCTTCTTCTTTTCATTTGATGCCCCTTCCGGGGACACCCTGTTCCATCAGCACATCTGTTTGCCAATTGGGTTTCACCATGACCTTTTCCTGATTTCCATCCCTTCGCGATTCCATCGTGAATCATCCTACAAGTTGCAGATTTTGCTCTTCTGTTGGAACGTTTTTCACTGTATTTGTGAGTCTGGCGATGTTCTGCATGCAAATGAATACCATCGGTATAATCTTTAGCATATTCTAATTGAAAAGATGAGCCCATTTTTAATGGCAATGCTGTAAAAAAGTGAAAAAGAT
This sequence comes from Flavobacteriaceae bacterium PS02334, assembly GCA_029959295.1. GTDB lineage: Bacteria > Bacteroidota > Bacteroidia > Flavobacteriales > Flavobacteriaceae > Flavobacterium. Next base: position 82,713 of record JASCOH010000009.1, read on the forward strand.
TCCGAGTTTGTACATGTAAAGCTTTATCCATAACACTATTGGGTCGCACATTAAGCAGATCGTTGTGAATTTGCAAATTTCGTTACTATGCCGCATAGATTTTGTAGACAATAAATACAGGGGATGTAGAATTAATGCTACAGCCAGTATACGCATAGAATACCATTTTTGCCAACTAAACTGAAGGCTTTCGGCTAATACTGATGGAGGTTTTCAATTACAAAATTTATGATGAGATTAATAACTGGCCTATATGATTTTATTTAGCCCTGTCGCAGCTAAAAATTTCTTTATAACTGCTCCATGGGAATATAAAATGGCGCCATGGTTTCTAATTTTAAAATTTCAGCATTCAAAAATTGAGAAAGCAGTAAATTGTAATGGCAGAAGCAAGTGAGGTCGAGTTTTTTTTCCTGAAGTAAATTTTTCTCCATGTAACCTGTAACCCAATCATGTTTCCGAGAGTCTTACTTGTTAAATACCTGTTATTATGAAGAAAATAAAATACTTCTGCACCCTACTATTTGTTTCGCTTTTTATCCTTGGGAAATCAGACGCCGTTTCTGCCCAGAGCCTTGAATACAAAATCGACAGCCTGGTCCTAAAAAATTTCAGCGACAAAAATGGCCCCGGCGTCGTATTTATGGTGGCGCGCCAAGGCAGGACAGTCTACCAAAAGGCATTTGGCAAAGCCAATTTGGAGCTTGGGGTTGACATGACGCCTGAAAATGTATTTCAGCTGGGCTCCATGACCAAGCAGTTTACGGCGATCGCCGTCCTGATTCTTGAGGAACAGGGGAAATTGAATATAGGCGATCCCATATCGAAATACGTACCAGATTATCCCGACGGGAATAAAATAACGCTTCACCAGCTGCTGACGCATACTTCGGGCATCAAAGACTTCACAAAGATGAAGTCGCTGTCCGATATCGCCCAAAAGGAAATGACGCCCAAAATGATGGTCGACTTTTTTAAGAACGAACCCGCTGATTTTGCCCCCGGGGAAAAGTTTGAGTACAATAATTCCGGCTACGTGCTGCTGGGCTACATAATTGAGCTGGTATCGAAGGAAACGTACGAAGACTTTGTGAAAAAATATATCTTTGACAAGGCAGGGATGGATCAGTCACGCTACGCGAGTGATCGAAAGGTAATCGCAAAAAGGGCGTACGGATACCATAAGAAGGAATACGGCTATGTAAACAAAACGGTGATCGACTTTAGCGTTCCATTTTCATCAGGTTCCCTTATGTCTACCACGGCTGACATGCTGAAATGGCAAAATGCCTTAAATCGCAGTATTCTGCTAGGCAAGGCGGCGACAAGCAAGGCATTCCGCAGGTACAGATTAAATAGCGGCGAGGAATTCGCCTATGGCTACGGATGGCACTTAAAGGATGTAAATCGGACGCCGTCCCGCGAACACGGCGGGAGTATCTTCGGCTTTAAGACTATGGGGGTCTATATTCCTGAAAAAGATATTTACGTAGTAGGGTTCAGCAACTGCGACTGCAATTCTCCTACGCAGCTCATCAGGGACATTGCCGCGCTGGCGCTTAAAACGTAAGGCCGGGCTTGCTGCAGCGGGCAAAGAAATTATGCGGCTTATGATGATGAGCACGGCCAGTCTTAATTGGCAGTCGAGGGGTCGAGAGTAAACGACAGCTAAAGAAATTGGTACGGTTGCCGTAGTAAGATACTCTGATCTATTTGGAGCGATCAGCCTGATTCGGCTGTTACCTATATCCTGGGTGCTCGAAGCCGTAGTGATAGTTTCTCCTATATTGAAATGCGCATAGTGCGTTCCCAATATCTCAGACGGCCAAGAGCTGATTATAGCTCCCACTGCAGTACAGCTACTGCTGCACAGAAAAGTACGGTTTCAAGCAACTGGCGAAGAACAAAGATTACTACTCCCATCTGCATATAGGGACGAAAAGCTGACGATAGTCAGAAGGAAACTCAGTAAAAAAACTTTTTTGATTCTTTCGGCAGTATCCCTAAAAATGGATAATAGGACTCCCTGCCGGCAGAGCTGTACCCGGAGTTTTTATACTATCAGATATCAAAAAGAATATATCACTGGAGCCAGGCAGGTACTAACGTTTACTATAAATGCGGCATTGCCCGATTTTCCGAGATACCTGCAATTCCATTCCCGCCAATGTTCCGTATGTAATGTAGCCGAACAACCCAGTTGCGGTAAAGAATTGGAAGCCATTTCCCATGTCGGCGGCAAATCCGCTACCAAGTACCATGACGGACACGATGATCGCCACCCACGAACTATGCAGCGCGTCAGTCGGCGTTGCCCGGCCAGCGGCCACCACTTTGCGCTGGTGCATATGGCCAGTAAAAAAATATTAAAAGAAATACTCCAAACCAATCTGATGATTTATCCATTTCAGCCATGAACAAAATGAATTAAAAAATCAGAAGAGGCTACTTACTGGAAAACGAATAAATCCGATTAGAAAATAATGGTCAAAATTTATTGTCAGTCTCAATAAAGCAGCCGAGCTGCGTATTATTAATGGATCGTTTTCTCTGCATTGAATGCCGTTCACGCAATTCCATAAAAAACGGCTACCTGCTTTTACTTACTACTGCAAAAAAAAATCCCAAACCCTTATCGGAATTTGGGATTTTGCAGCAAGCAATTGTCTTATCTTTTTATAATTTTAATAATTTTCACGAAATCACCACTAGCTACCTTGACAAGGTAATTTCCTGATGGCAAATTCGAAAATTCTACTTCCCCATCTTTCGCATTTATCGATTTGGCATATACCTGCTGGCCCAATACATTATTTACGCTTACGGTATTAATTAAGCGGTCATATTTAAGGTACAGCACGTCAGAAGTTGGATTTGGATAAAAGCTAAATTGCGTATCATCAAAAGAATTCGTACCCAGCACAACTGAAACCGTTACCGGATAGGGAGTGCTGCTGCAGCCATGGCTAGTCGTATTGACTGCGTAATAAGTAGTACCGCTCACCAAAGGTGTACTGCCGTTTAGCGGAAGAGCATCCGATATGGCATCCGATTCAGATGCATACCAGACAACAGTTGGCGGACTGATAACAATATCAGCGATTGTAGCATCGCCGGTTATTATCTGGGACGAATCACCAACCGGAGATACCGAATTGTTTATGGTCAGATTCAATATCGCCATGTCGGTGCATCCGGAGGAGTTGGTGGTAACGCTGGTGTACGTGCCACCCGTCGTGTAAGTCGTTCCGTTTTCAGCCCACGTATAGCTGTCACATGCCGTCTCGGTAACGCTTGACGCCGTACTGTTATTGATCGTAAGATGCAGCGTTGCCGTGTTCGTGCATCCGGAAGCATTAGTGGTAACGCTAGTGTACGTGCCGCCCGTCGTGTAAACCGTTCCGTTTTCAGCCCAAGTATAGCTGTCGCAAGCCGTCTCGGTAACGCTTGATGCGGTACTGCTATTGATTGTCAGGTGCAGCGTTGCCGTGTTCGTGCATCCAGAGGCATTATTGGTAACGCTGGTGTACGTGCCGCCCGTCGTGTAAGTCGTTCCGTTTTCAGCCCAGGTATAGCTGTCGCAAGCCGTCTCGGTAACGCTTGATTCCGTACTGTTATTGATTGTCAGGTGCAGCGTTGCCGTGTTCGTGCATCCGGAGGCATTAGTGGTAATGCTGGTGTATGTGCCGCCTGTTGTATATGTCGTTCCGTTTTCAGCCCAGGTATAGCTGTCGCAAGCCGTCTCTGTAACGCTTGATTCCGTACTGTTATTGATTGTCAGGTGCAGCGTTGCCGTGTTCGTGCATCCGGAAGCGTTAGTGGTAATGCTGGTGTACGTGCCGCCCATTGTATATGTCGTCCCGTTTTCAGCCCAGGTATAGCTGTCGCAAGCCGTTTCCGTGTTAGTCGTTGCTGTGCTTTGGTTGATTGTCAAATGCAATTCATTATTGGTAGCAGGATCGATATAGGTGCCGCTAGCGGTATAAGTTATTCCAGTAGCTGCCCAGGTATAGCTGTCACAAGCGGTTTGCGTTACGCTTGTGGTTCCGGGACAGCTAATTAATGTCGGCACCTGCAGCTGCACCGTAAGCCCGTCGCCCAATTGCGAATAATTGTTATAGCCCCAAGCCCATAATGAACCGTCATTTTTTATAGCGCCTCCAAATAGCGAACTCGTACCTACTGAAATGGCATGCCAGTCATTTTCAGTACCAATTTGCGTCGGAACCAGTACATTCGCAGTACCTGCCCCTAGGCCCAATTGGTGGTATGTACCCTGTCCCCACGACCATATCGTACCGTCGGTTTTCCTGCCAATACTGAAGAAAAAACCCGCCTTAGCGCTTTCCCAGTTGGTGCCGGTTCCTACTTGCGCAGGTACTGAGCTTCCAGAAGTAGTACCGTTGCCTAATTGGCCGCGCCCGTTCGTTCCCCATGCCCAAAGCGTCCCGTCTGTTTTTACGGCCAGGGTATGGCTTACACCGCGGCTTACGCTCTTCCAATTGGTGTCTGTTCCAAGCTGAACGGGTGAATATTTGTCGGCGGCCGTGCCATTGCCAACCTGGCTTCCTTCGCCCCAGCCCCAAAGCGTACCATCAGTCTTTACAGCGATTGTAACATTGTCTCCCGCAGAAACACTCTTCCAACCCGTTCCGATAAATCTGGGAGCGATCCTGTTGCTGCCGCTGCCGTCGCCAAGCTGGCCATGATCGTTGAGCCCCCAGGCATACATGGACCCGTCATTCGTAATTGCCACCGTATGATCGTATCCTGCCGCCACGCTGGACCAGATGTTGCCTGAGGATACCTGGGTTGGGATGGTTTTGTTAGCGGTATTGTTAAGCCCCAACTGGCCGCTGGCATTAAAGCCCCACGTCCATAGCGACCCATCTGCTTTTATGGCGGCGGTATGGAATTGCCCGCCTTCTATGCTTTGCCAGTTTGAGGCAGTACCTACCTGCGTTTTTGCCGGAGTATTGACAACATTTCCGATTCCCAACTGGCCGTAGTTATTCCTGCCCCAAGCCCAAAGCGTCCCGTCTGCCTTGATCACAAAAGTGCAGGATGCTCCTGCGCCGGCACTTTGAACACATTGCGCTGACAGCTGCAGGCTTAGCGACACTAATAAAATTGTAATTATTCTTCTCATATTTGTTATTTCGGGTTAATTTAATTTTAAGATTGACACTACTATATGGAAATCAACAATAGGCAGTTTGCTTAGTGCTTTGCCAATTATAAATTTCGATGGCAAACATATAAAGCATTTTGCGGGTTCCCAAGAAACTGGCAGAAAATTATATTTAAGTGTACTATTTCACATTTTTACGGAACATCTTTTAAACAGCTATCACAACCTATTGCCGTAATTCCGATATCGGTAAGATTGTTAATCCAAATCATAACTTCATTGTATGTCCAAGGAAGTATGCTAGCATTTCAATATGCCTTCGCCCTCTTCGCCTACTTCGATTTATGACTAGATTCGTTATTCTATTCTTTGGAACATTAAAGATGATAATGACGAAATGCAAATCACAGATTCACAAAAATATGTTACAATGATAGTTTAAAAGCAAGAAAAAATTTAGGTCAATGAACAAGTGGGCCCCATAAGCGTATTAATGTGGACTTTTACGGGATATTCGTTTTTTAGTACATGTTTTCAAAATAAGAAATTCGAGATGCTGCTACTGCAATAACCGACTTACTCAGGGTGGTCCAGCAGACTCCATAGCAGATCATTTCATGCATTTCGTCGACGCCGGACAGGAATCGCACCACCACAATCCGAAAGGATTATCAAAATGGCAGCTGTGTTTATCTAGCTGGTAATTATTCTGTTTGCAGTCTTGGCCTTTTTGTATAGGAAAATACTTTATCAATACAGCAAGGATTCCTTATCGAAATCAATATAAAATGCAGCCTATCCTCGATTAGGAATTTAGGTTTCAAAATCAAGACTGCTACAAATAAATAAAAAATCCAGGATTTTAAAGTCTGCGATGATAATGGAGAATTATTAATAAAAACCTTGACCCAGAAACTTATCTGAAATTGCGCTTGAAAATTATACGAGATACAGCATTTCGTTTAAAGGATTTATTGATTCAGCCATCCTTCCAGCGCCGTCTGTCGAATTCGGTTTCAGGCAATTTATTCTAGCGGCAGGCTGTCACAGATAGGCAGAAAAAAAAGGACTGACTGCCTCAAGGAACTGCCTATGATAGCAAGATGCCTATATCTTTGCCACGCTTGCGGAATGCCCAAGGGAAATAAAGGCGAAGGTTTATGTGCACCTTCTCTGGCTCCTCTAATCATAAAAAAGAGCCTCTAGGCACTGCAGGTCAAAAACAGGCAGGCAGGCTGGGGACGCAAAGTATTGCCCCCTGCTGCGGTCTATTGTGAATAAAATCAAGATCGAAGCGGCCATTTCCGAACTTAAAAGCTTTGGAAGAGCCTACCTGGCAGCTCGCCGCGGCAAGGCGGTTTCGAAATCTATAATAGTTTCAGATCTGGATGCGCATCCTGCATATCTTTGATAATCGCAATACTGCCAGTCCTGTCTGCAGGTATGAAGAAGCAAGAATAGATGATATGTTCAAGATCATATAACGATCTGACAAATTCGGAGATATCCTTGTGGTATGAGATGGTCAGCAGATGGTAATTCATCGGCAGGGAGACGTAGGAAGTGATGCATACCGTATCCCTGCCATACAAATCGAACAGCCGTGAATACCTTACTTCCCAGCATTCGTATTTCATAGCCCGCCCGTTGATTACGGCATTCTTAGGTGCATGGTTCAGGAGCTTATTTGACATCGGCTATTTACTGCTACAGAAGTGTAAAATTAAAAAAATATTTCTATACTGCAAATCCAGACAGGCATTTGGATGCACCTCAGTCCAGGCAGAAAGCACGTCCGTGCATCCCCATCGTGCAACGGACTTTCATGTTCCCAAACAGACGCCCATACTATCTTCTAACTTGCCCTGACAGACCTCGCCTGCTTCGCTGAAGTTTATTAAACGCTGTGGCCGCCCATAAATTAATTTATACAGCGCGTACTGCAATTGGCAGACTTAAGCTAAAAAAAATAAAAAAGCCCTAAATCCAGTTGGGAATTGATTAAAAAAATTAACATTAAAGAAAGATGGCCCCAACCAGCAATCATTGGCAGAAGCAAGCCTTAAAGATTTTGCCCATGCAGCCCAAGTTGCTACTCCCTACGCACAAACATCCATTGCACGATGGAGGCAGGAAGTCCAGTACTGGCGCATTCAGCGAACTTAGGATCAGGCAAAATCGTTCTTGCTGCCTAATGCTAAACCCTGGACTGTATTATCTTAAGCTGCAACCAGCCTTTGCGGCCATCTGGCTGGGCACGCCTTGGGGCTGCATGGGGAAAAAACTTATACCTTTTTTAAGTCGGACTGTTCCATATGTGGCCACTCCCGGGGAAAATGGCGTCATATCACATAGAAATATTTCAAATGAATTGGATGTGTTCCATTTATTAATCAACAGTAAATTCTGCATAAACATTAAAAGTCTTTTTGGTATGATGATAATCCGACTTTAGATAATATTTCGCAATCCTGTATTTGCCTGACTTGTAATGTATTTTGTCTTTATACAGCTTTTTTCCGAAACGCTCGGTATCGTAAGGCTTTAATCGCCATCCAATATCGATAAAAGCGATATCCTTAGGCGATACCTCTTTCCATTCGTCCGCTTGCAATTTTTCGATATGGTAATGTAGTCCTGTTGTAATCGTATCGGCAGTGTTATTGGTCATTATTACCATGATGCTGTCAGGCAATGCAGATAGCTTGAAGGTTTCAGGCTGGACAGATAGCTTTACTGTCTTACTTACAGTGTCAGCTGCCGCTGCACTGTTATCAATACTATGCGTTGCCTCCGCATTGCTTTTTGTTTGATTGCAGCTCAGCAGGAAAATTGCCGGTATGGTGAGTACTAATATCTTTTTCATGTTAATGCCTCTTATATTGTCGCTCTTCTAAAATCGGGTATTTACTTTCTACAAAGTCCTGGGTGGAATATTTAAAGTACCGTCAGTAGGAATACCCATGCGAACTTCCTTGGCCGAATATATTTCCTGAAGCAATCAGGAAGCCAGCGTATTAATAGTTTCATATTGGTATTTCAATTCATTTCGCACGCAAAGGAAATGATTTCCAAACAGATAAACAATATTAAAGCAATCTGCGGCTAAAAGAGATGCTTGATCCCGGCAGGCCTCTGATTCCTTGAAATTTTAGAAGATTGTACGGGTTTGCCATAGCAGTGGGGCTGGCAGGTCGCGAGTGAGCCGCCTGATATTGAAAGCCGACGGAAGGGATTTGCCGGTACCATAGCTTGATTTCCATCAAGATATACAACCCATGCCGCAGTGGCTGCATTCCATCCAAAATACATGTCAGCCAGCGTACCCGGAGAAAAAGAATGAAGCGCAAGTCCTTCTACAGCATAGGGCCGGTAGCTATAATCATACCTGCAAATCGGCTGCGCATTTCTTTTCATGTTGAAATTAGCCCCTATATTTACCGCATCATGATCATTCTGCACCAAGCTTGCGCTATCTTCCAGCGTGATGCTACCGCTGTTTACAAGAAGCGCACCTCTGGGGGCTGCCGTATGACCGCTTGGTCTCTTGACTGCGTAGTTGTTATTGACAACCAGGCTGCAGTCCGTCATGCCTGTATTGCCAGAAGTACCGGAAGAATTGCACTTGTAGTACGGTCTGGATTTCCATTGGATACTGCTGCAATTCTATCAGCAGGCAGAATATCCTATCTTATGGATATCTTGCAGAGCGTTATTGCGGCAACGGGATCGAAATCCTTCCGTTCGGAATCGGTTCCGCGCCCATGGTCGTTACAGTGCGCCTTTGTTAACTATTAAGCTCCCCACCTTCATCCTGTTATGCAGAATAACTTAGGCAAGATAAGTTCGGCAGATGCATTTTCCAAACAGCAGCATTGCAAAAGTGTTTTAATTTTAGTATATTGTAGGCTCCGACTGGAGGATCTATTTGCTATTTTGGCTTATCCATCCAGCAGACTTTCTTTATTTGAAAGGAAAGAGATGTCAAATTTTAGGAAAGCTTTTGCCATCGATCTCCTGCCGCAATTACAGCAACGAAACAGATGAATTATGAAAAGTAAGGGAAAAAGAGACCTGCTGCAGAGTACACGTCAGGACAGCATGAATCCAGAAGCCTTCCGGATGCTCATAGAACACGCAACCGAAGGATCGCTGCTGCTGACCGGCAAAGGCATTGTAGCCTACGCTTCGCCGGCTGCCTGTCGCCTCCTGGGGCATCCATGCGGGGAGCTGGAAGGGATTGATATCCTGGAACTCTGCCATCCTGAAGAGCTGGAAATGCTCCTGCCCCATCTTTCCGAGGTGCTCCAGAAGCCCGGCCTTCGAATCGAAGCGCCGCCCTGCCGCATCCGGCACAAAGACGGCACCTTCCGCTGGATCGAATCTACAGCTACAAATATGCTCGGCGCTCCCAAAGCGGGGGGCATCGTATGCAATTTTAGGGATGTGACTACAATCCGTGCGGTACATGACGAACTGGTCTACGCAAACCGGCTTTACGATTTCCTCAGGCAGATCAACCACGCTATCGTCCACACAAAGGAAGAAAGCACTCTCTTTAGCGAGGCGTGCCGAATCGCGGTAGAGCATGGAGGATTCCGATATGCGTGGATCGGGATACCTGACCGTGGCACCAGAAAGGTCCGCATGGCTGCCAGCGCTGGAAGCACGGCGCGCGATACCCTTTTTTTTTCTGATTACACCTACGATTGCAAGGGTCCCATTTCCCACGTCCTGGACGGCATGGATTATTTCGCGGTAGACCACATACAGTCCCGGAAGAATCTGGAATTCATAGCCTATGCAAATGAACGCGGCTTCCAGTCGGCTATCGTCCTGCCCCTTAGAAAATCAGCAGGTGTTTTTGCCGTACTGAACCTCTATGCGGCGGAAAAAAGCTTCTTTAATTCCGCAGAGATCGCCCTGCTCTCGGAGGCCAGCACAGATTTGTCCTTTGCCATGGATGCGCTGGAGCGTGACCAGGAACGGGCAAAGGCGGTGCGGGATCTGCAGCGAAAGGAACTGAGGCTCAGCCAGGCGCAGGAGATGGCGAACGTGGGCAGCTGGGACCGCGATCTTGCCACAGGCGCCTCCTACTGGTCCGAACAGGCCCTGCGCATCTGCGGATTTGATCCCGGAAAGGGCTCGCCCACTTACGACGAGTGGATTTCCTGCATCCACCCCCAGGACAGGAACTGGGTTACCGAAGCTGTAAAAAAGGCAGAGAAGGAAAGCCTCAACTCCTCTTTATACCACCGTATCTTGACGCCTAGCGGCACTATACGCTATGTGCATACACAGTCCCTTTTCGAATTTGACGAAAACGGCACCCCCACGGGCCTTGCCGGCATCGTACATGATATTACAGACATGCGCACCCAGGAACAGGCACTCCTGGCCTCAGAAGATGCATTCCGGGAAAGCGAATTCCGCTATCGGCAGATCGTAGAAAATGCCCATGAGGGCATATGGCTGCTCGACAAGGGGAACAGGACAGTCTTCGCCAACGGAAAGATGTGCCAGATACTGGAGTGCCCGCCCGAAATGATGCAGGGGACGGAATTGCATTCCTTTATTCCGCAGGACGGTACCGATTTGGATGCCGCCGCAAATGCATACAATGCGGTCGTACGGTTTAAGACAATGACGGGCAGGCTGATCTGGGCAAATGTCGCTTTCGGCCCGCTCGTTGAAACGGGCAGGCTTGCGCTCGTATCTGACATTACAGAAAAAAAGCAGCTGGAGGAACTGCTCGACAACGCTACTGCCATGGCAAGGATAGGAGGCTATGAACTGGACGTCGAGACCGCTGCGATGTCTTGGTCGCCCATGACGCGCGACATCCATGAGGTGGACGATTCCTTCACCCCTACCTTGCAAGATGCGATGGCATTCTACAAGGAAGGCGCCAGCAGGGACGCCCTGGCCGAAGCCGGGTACAAGGCCCTCAAAGAGGGAATCCCCTGGGATCTGGAACTGGAGATAGTGACCGCACGCGGCAACACGCGCTGGGTAAGGGTAATAGGCCGGCCGGAACACCATAAGGGGCGATGTACAAAAATCCATGGCAGCTTCCAGGATATCGACTCGCGGAAACAGGCCGAACTGGAAGTGCTCAACATCGCCGAGGAGAAAAACCGCATCCTTGAAAGCATCGGCAATGCCTTCTTCGCCGTAGATGCCCTATGGAACATCACTTATTGGAACAGGGAGGCCGAGCGCCTGCTGAAAAGGGGGCGCAACGAGGCCATCGGCAGGAACCTTTGGGAACTATATCCAGAAACGGTAGGTACAGATTATTTCAATTTTTACCACAAGGCCGTCAGGGACAACGCCGTGCAGCAATTTGAGGCCCTTTACGAGCCGATGCAAATTTGGACTGAGGTAAGCGCCTATCCATCCCCGTCGGGTCTCTCCGTATATTTCAAGGACATTACGGAAAGAAAGCGCGCAGAAGCCGAGCGCGCAGTCATGACAGCCGATATTATCAGGCGCAACCAGGATCTGGAGCAGTTCTCCTATATTGTCTCGCACAACCTGCGGGGGCCGGTAGCCAATATAATGGGCATCGCCAGCGAGCTGGAAAGCGGCAGCAATACTGCGCAATTGGAAAAGCTTCTCAAGGAAGGGCTCTCCGTCTCAGCCAGGCGCCTCGACGAGGTCATCATTGACCTGAACGGCATCCTGCAGCTTCGGAAAAATATCGGTGCAAGCCGGGAGCCCGTATGTCTGCAGCAGCTTGTCGACGCGATAACGGACAGCATCATGGATATTGTCCGCTTAGAAAATGCAACAATCAGCACCGATTTCAGTGCGGTCAGCGAATTGTTCAGCGTGAAAAGCTATCTCTACAGCATCTTCTACAACCTGATAACCAACAGCATAAAATACAGGCAGGCCGAGCTGGATCCTGTAATCGAGATCAGATCAGAAAGGCACCTCGACAAAGTGACCCTTACCTTCCAGGATAACGGCCTCGGGATAGATCTCGATACAAAACGCGACCAGGTTTTCAGGCTCTACAAGCGTTTCCACGCCCATGTCGAGGGCCGGGGCGTCGGGCTCTATATGGTTAGGGCCCAGGCAGAGATGCTTGGAGGCAGCATCGGTATTGCTAGCGAAGTAGGACGCGGGACGACCATCACCCTCGAACTTCACCTCTGACTCAGGAATTCTTGCTCCTATCCGGGTACTTCCGCAGGAACAGCCAGAGCATCCGGCATTTTCATTACCGCCGCCACTTCCTTACTTATTGCGAAGCCGACCATCCGCAGAATTTTATACGTTACAATTGACAAGTCAAGTGCATAGGAGCCGATACAGCAACTCGATTTCACTGACCCGCCTTTGAAATTTCTGTGCTTCCAGTTTTGCCGAATTCACTATATCAGCAGTTATAAAAGCTTGCTGGTCTTTTCATATTCGAAATAGACTTTCTGGCCTTCAGGAAATAAACATGGCACTGCCAGTGCGAAAAAGGGAAAGGGCGATATCTAGGTAATAAATTAGAGTAAAGCCTTACATACTAAATAGGGAATCGGGCTAAAAGCGTTCAACTACTTTAAGATTAATTTGTTACGATGTTGCAACTAGCTCTTCTATCCTTTATGTCAAGGCCTTATAGCCACAGCTGATTACCCGATCCCATTAGGAGGAATTAAGCTTAGGCTTACGTAATTTATAAATGAAATTCTGGATGGCGGCAATCCATATATTTGTCATTACCATCGTCAGGGCAATTACAGCCAAAGTGATCTGGTGGGTATAGCTTCCGACCAGCCCCAGGTCTAGAGCCAGTGTCATCAGAACAAAACTGAACTCCCCTATCTGGGAAAGCAGCGCACCGGCATAGACACTGTCGCGCCAGCTTTGTCCCATAGCCCTGAAGACAACGGCGTTGACAAGGCTGTTGATCACAAGCACCGACAAGGCCACGAAAAGGATCGTACCACTATTTTCCCTTATAAAATCCAAGTGCATCTGCAGCCCAATGGACATGAAAAAGAAAGCCAGAAAAAAAACCCGGAAAGGCTCCAGCGACCTGCCGAGCCAGCGGGTAGACTTGTCCAGTCCTATTACGATTCCGGCCGCGAAAGCACCCAGGGCAGCGGAGAGCCCAAACCAATGGGTTACCCAGGCCATCCCGAAACATAACGAAAAGCCAATGAACAGCTGCAGGTCATGGTCGTCAAGAAGGTCTTTTTTGAACGGGATTTTAAAGAGCTTTTTCATAAAGGCTGTCCTAAGGAAGGCCACAATAAGCACAGCACCGATGGTAACCTTTACCAGTTCGGCAGGCTCCACCGCACCGCGTGCCAGAAAGTTAAGCGTGAGCATCATGGGCACGATAAGGATATCCTGTATCAGCAGTACCCCAGAGGTAATAAGCCCCACGGGGGAATTGATCTCCCCGTTGCGCGAGAGGTACTGGAATATGATTGCCGAACTGCTCAGGCTGATGATGAACCCCGTAAGCAAGATGGTGGTAGGCGACCACACCAGATAATACCCTATGCCCCACATGAGCCCGACGCTCAGCAGCACCTGGACAAGGGCTGCCAGTACGGGCTTCTGGAAGTTCTTGGCCAAGTTGGGCAAGTTGATCTCCGCCCCTATAAAAAACATCAGCAGGATGATGCCCAGCTCCCCCAGCTGCCCGATGGATTCACCCTTGCCAATTATTCCAAGAACTTCAGGTCCCAAGAGGACGCCTGCCAGCATATAGGCGATAAAATAGGGCTGCTTCAGCCTCCTGAGCAGCAGGATAAGCAGCAGTATTACAAAGGAAAGTACAACGATGCCGATAAATATTCTTGAAGTCATAAGCACAGGTTACGGTTAATAAAAAAAGCTGCCCCGCAGGGTGCGGGACAGCCTTTCACTAATTGAAAGCGGAAAAAAAAACAACCGGATTAAATTTTGCCTTAGGCGATCTCGATCATTCTCGGTGCCTTCCTTTTGGCTTCTTCCCTTTTTGGAATGGTAATCTGAAGCAGCCCGTTTTCATAATTGGCATTGATATTGTCCTCGTCCACTACCTGCTTAGGGAGCTCAAAGGTGCGCTTGAACGACTGGTAGCTGAATTCGCGGCGCGTGTAGCTGTCCTGCTTGTCCTCGGTGCCGTTCTGCCTTGCCGAAGAAATGGTCAGAAGTGTGCCGTCGAGGATGATATTAAAATCCTGCTTTTCCATGCCCGGAGCGGCTACCTCTACCTTAAAGGATTCGTCCGTTTCCCTGATATTTACCGACGGGATGGTGGTACTGGTTGATGAATAATTAGTGTTTCCCAAGTTAAAAAGCTCGCGGGTGAACAGATCATCAAATCCCGGAAACGCTGGGAGCATCGCTCCATTTCTTTTCATTAGTGACATAATACGTACTTTTTAATAGTTATACAATAATTTTAAAAACCGAGCGACTATTTAGCCGCTGCAAACACTACGCAACAAACAGAATGCCAAAGCAGGAAAATGACATTTTTTCAGAATAAGGGTGAAAAGTTGGCACTTCTGGAATGAATTTTTGACAGCACTACAATCTAAAATAGTAAAATTTCCAGCGATATGTAAAGAACCGGGCTAGGGCTTTTCTATACTTACAACTATGTTAGTGGACTTAATAAGATACAGGGGATCTGTAGGCATCGTACTTAATACCACCCCTGCCCGACGGGAGGTTGCCCGGCAGATGCCGGAGTTGAAAAATGTGGTGCCCGTACCGGAAGCCTTTGTCGATGGATAGGCTCCTACCGGCCCCATTCTGGTGGAGCTCCGATATTAACAGTAACTGATACTTGAGCCTGTGCAGAACTTACGGTAATAAATAACATTTAATTATTAAATTTAGAACACTGGAAGGTTCTGAAAATCGGCTTGCTTTGAATTGCCATATTATTGTCACATTAAAAACTTATCTAAATGAATATATGTTTTACCTGCTTATTTTATCATCGCTTAAACCATTTAAGGCTGCGCAAAAAATAACATATTAAATTCTAAATGATATTGTTAGAAAATGGCTTTCTCAAATAATAGAAAATTAAAGCTGACAAAGTTTAAAGTTTACCTTAGCAATGCAATAAAGCTTCGCAGGACACCCTTTAGTTTATCCGTACGGCGTAATGACATGAATAGAGAAGTAAGCAAGACCACTAATTGCTGCTGAAAGATGTAAGACGGAGAAATAATAAGCCAAGCCATTCCATTTGGGGACATCTTTTATTTGATAAATATCTTATGCGTACTTTGTCAGATTTAAAATAACATTCCCATGAAGCAATTTACTTTTGACCAAATCCCTGCAATGATGAACAAGCTTCATAAAAAACTAGAGCACTTGGAAAAACTTATTGAGCAAATCTCTCCTACAGCAGAAAATAGGGACGAACTTCTAAATGTGGAAGAAGCTTCAAAACTTTTAAATCTGTCGGTATCCACAATCTATACCAAAGTATGTAAGAGAGAAATTCCCGTAAATAAGAAAGGGAAACGCATCTATTTTTGGAAGAATGAGCTATTGGAGTGGATTAAATCTGGTCGGGTCAAAACCTATACAGAAATCGAACACGATATTGAAAAAAGTCGAAAACCTAGTATTTAATTTAGATCTTCGACCTTATTTTTCGATTAATTGAATTCATAACTATATAACTTCGGCATAGTTTGTTAGATAAGCAAAATTTACTATTTTTGCATTAAACAATCCCACGAGTTGTATTTTCTCAATAAAGGATACTTTGTTTTAGTTTGCGATAGTTTGATTTAAAATGTACCATAATTGTACCACTGAAGTTCGAAACCGCTTTAAAATAAGAAAAGTTATTTTCTGCATCGGCAAATAGGCTTCACAAATCAACAACAACAACAACAACAACAACAACAACAACAACAACAACAACAACAACAACAACAACATACACACAAATGTACAGGTTTTTCTATAAGTTACTGAATTCCAAAGAAAATGTTTCAGTAAGCCAAAAGATTGTTTCACCATACCTAACTTATAGCAAAACAAATTGCTTTTAAACTTGGTTTTAAAGACCATACTTATTTTGCCTGATTGTTTAAAAAAGTAAATGGATTGACATACACTTATTATATAATCTCTATTAGCAAATAAAACTTAACTATAAATAAAAATTCAGACCTGAAGAACAATTATCGTTTTAAACGGAGTAATTAATTTTATCATTAATAATTTCAAAAATTACCTAATGCTGTCCTGAAATTACCGGATTAATTTCTTAATCATTCCATTAAAAATAAAACCGTGAAAAGGCAAAACCGAATACCAATACATTTTACCCAATATTCCTTTGGGTTTAAAGGTAGCAGCCTGATATAAAGTATTGTTGATAATCTTAAATTCCAGCCATGCGTCACCTGGTAATTTCATTTCTGCATATAAAATCAATTTACCTTCCTCTTTATTGGCATATACAACGCGCCAAAAGTCTAAAACATCACCCGGATGTATTTCATTTTTATGGGTTCTTCCTCTCCTAGCACCAACTCCGCCGAAAACTTTATCAATAAATCCGCGCAGATTCCAAAGCCAGTCTCCATAATACCATCCTGTATCTCCACCAATAGACCAAATTTTTTCAATAGTAAATTGCCTGTTTATAATCTCTCTTTTTCTTCGATCTATAAAACAGTCCTTTTTTGGAACCTTCAGATAATTAGCAACATTTCCTTTAAATTGCCCGCTTATCAAAGAATCCTTCCAGCTCGAAACTATATCATCTTTATCGATTTTTATCAGCGCCCTGTCTAAGGCCTGATGATAACTAATTGGTATTACTCTTAAGAGTGTATTAATTCTATTGTCGTTACATACAACTTCTACTTTCATGCTACTGACCAGGGCAGAAGCCAGCTTATAGGATGTAGAGGTTACAAAATACAACCAATACGATGATAGTTTTGGAGTCATTACCGGAATGGTATAAATATATCTTTTCAATTTTTTTGCTTTGGCAAATTGTAGCAACATTTCTTTATAGGTCAGTATATCAGGGCCTCCAATATCAAAACTTTGATTGTAGGTTTTGGGATTAAGCAATGATTTGGTCAAAAATTCTAAAACATCATTAACCGCTATGGGCTGGCATTTGGTATTGAGCCATTTGGGAGTAATCATGACGGGCAGCTTATTCACCAAATCTCGTATTATTTCAAATGAAGCGCTTCCTGATCCTACAATGATTCCGGCTCTTAAAGTAGTCGTTGGCGTTGTTCCTGTTTTTAAGATCTCCTCTACGGCCTTTCTTGAAGATAAATGTTTGGATAGTGACTTGTCATTTACAATCCCGCTCAGGTAAATGATCTGTCTTGCATTTGTTTTGTTTATTTTTTCTATAAAATAATTTGCAGAAAGACTTTCCAGTTCATCATAGTTAACCACAGAACTGGACATCGAATGAATTAAATAGTAGGCCGCGTCGATATCATCAGGGATACCTGCCAGGCTTTCCCGATTTAGAAAATCAACTTCAATAACTTTTATGCTTTCTTTAAATTTTTCAGGATAATAAAATCTGTTTTTATCTCTTACACAACAAACAACATCATGTCCCTGGCCAATGAGGAAAGGTAAAATTCGTTTTCCGATATAACCCGTTGCACCCGTTAAGAGAATTTTCATGATTTCTTTTTTATGTTTATAATTTAAAACTCACCAAACCATAATCCATCTGGAAAACCTGACCCGAAATTGATCCTGCATTTTCAGAAATCAGATAATTAGCCATGTGGGCAACTTCTTCAGATTTTAAATAATTTTTCATCGGATGGCGTTCCATCATATTTTCTTTCATACGGTCATTTCTTAAAATAGAAGCCGATAATGACGTTTCTGTAATGGTTGGAGCAACAGCATTGATACGGATCAGAGGAGCCAGCTCTGCTCCAAGTGATTTTACCAGCCCTTCAACACCTGATTTCGCGGTAGCAATGCTCGCATGAAAGGGCATTCCTAATTTTGCGGCAACTGTACTGAATAAAACAATCGATGGATTTCTTCCTTTTTTTAAAGCAGGCAAATATTTCTGAATAACTTTCACAGCCCCAATAACATTAATTTCAAAATCATTCCTGAAATCGTCAATGGTCAAACTTAAAATGGGCTTTAGATTTATAGATCCGGGACAATAAATCAAAGCATCAATACTTTCAATTTCAGGCAGGGCATCTTTCAGTACATCAATTGAAAAATGGACTAAATTAGGATGAGAAATATCAGGCGCCGTCCTGCTGATATTATAGACAAGATTATTTTCTAATTGCTGTAGCAAAATAGCATTGCCAATTCCTTTACTGCCACCAATAATTACGATCTTATTCATCTCTTTTACTTTAATTAATGAGTATTTCTGATTTGTTTTGTAGTGTTTATTCTGTGCAAATTGAGGAGCGGATGCTCTTTAAATCATGATTTAGATTGAGATAATAATTAGCCCCGCTCACATGTTAAAGATAACAATTGTTTAACTATTTTAGCTAAATGTAAAACAAAATATTATTTTATTTATCTTCGTAATATGATGCCGATTCTTAATTTATCATATAGAATTTAAAATGAACAGAAGGCATCATCATTATTATTGAACGAAATAAGTTATCATATGAAAAAAGAAAAAAATAGTTTTTCTGATATAGAACTGGATCGAATAATAGAAATGGCATGGGAAGACAGGACAACTTTTGATGCAATACAGATTCAATTTAATTTATCAGAAACTGCCGTAAAAGCTTTAATGAAAAAAGAATTAAAGTTCAGCAGTTATAAATTATGGCGTAAACGGGTTGAAGATTGCAAAACAAAACATGCTTCCAAACGCATCCAAGGAATAGATCGTTTTAAATGTAGCCGACAAAGGTCAATCTCTAATAATAAAATATCAAAAAGATGACAATCAATACATTGGGTCAGTCACATTTGTCAGAATCAAATATAAGAATTGAGGTAGTTTAAAAGTCAGCTCCGCCAATTTACAGAATGATTTAAACATAGAAATCCGAGGTCCAACCATTTGATTTTTTCGTAGCATATGCACAATTTCAATTCCGCTTAACGTTCTTTTGGCCGATTCAAAATTTTTAAAACCTAATCTGTTTTGTATGCGCCACTTGATAAAACGATGATTCTGTTCGAAAATAGTTTGCTGCAGTATTAGAACCCCTTTTATCAATGTTTATCACTATTTTGGCGACAGTTATTACTAATCGCTTTAATTAGAAATGACTGGGCACTCCTCCTCTACCTTCTCTTGGTTCACAAGAAATCAACGGTATTGCCTAATTTATCAACTGCAATATATAAATAACACCATTGCCCTTTAATCTTAATATAAGTCTCCTCTTTATACGCTGAAAAAATTCTAAAATAGTAGCAAAACCCTGTAAATCATAAGATTTACAGGGTTTCTTCTTTTATACATAATCAAAATATTCATTCAAGCGTGAACCTAAAGGAATAAAATCAGTTACCCTAAATTAATCATTTCAATCTTACTCATTTATTATAAATTCCTTAATTAAATGTGCAACCTCATCGCTATGCTCTTCTAGTAGAAAATGTCCTCCATCCAATTGATGGATTTCTGCATCGGGTAGATCCTTGCGGTAAGCCCATCCTCCTGCTTCTATGAACATTTTATCATTTTTACCCCAAACTATCAGCGTTCTGGGTTGATTGTTTTTTAAATAGTGCTGCCAATCAGGGTACAAAGCAATGTTGCTGCCATAATCACGAAATAAAGCAAGTTGAATTAAATCATTGCCGGGACGATCCAAATAATATTGGTCTAAGGAATAGCTGTCCGGACTTACTTTTTCAGGTTTTGATGCTCCGTCTAGATACGTCCATCTGGTTGCTTCAAATTTTAAGAACATTCTGGCTCCTTGTTCGGCTTCGGTGCTATTATTTTCTATATAGGCAGACAGCGGCGCAAGTCCTTCACCAAGTCCTTCTAAATAAGCATTTGCATTTTGTACTATAAAAGACTGTACTAGTTCTGGCCTGCGAAGTGCTATTCTAAATGCAATTGGCCCTCCATAATCCTGAATGTAGAAGTTAATGTTTTTAAGCTGGAGTTTATCTATTAACGATTCTATAACTGCAGACAAATTATGGAATGTATACTGAAATTCGCTTACAGCTGGATCACTGCTTTGGCCAAATCCTGGATAATCTGGGGCAATGATATAAAATGAATCTGAAAGCTGGTCGATCAGGTTTCTAAACATGTGTGATGAGGAAGGAAACCCATGTAGCAATAGCAATATTGGTTTTTCTGCACTGCCCGCCTGACGGTAAAAAATGTCCAGATCATTAATTTTTGCATTCTTGTAATAGACATGATTTTTCATAATAATTAGCGTTATAAACATCTTATTGTTGCGATGTTTGGTTGTATGACTTTTATTTTAAAACTGAAATCAAAATTCAATCAAATTTGAGATTGGCATATTTTAACCTTCAAATTTCTCCTTTATAAAAATGATTTTAGTAGTCATATTTTCCCGAAGAGGTAGCAATTTTTCCTTTTTAAAATGTTTTTAAAAATGCTTGCTATCATTTCTTATTATGAAAAAAATCTACAAAATATAATAATTCTTTTAAACCAGATTTAGATAGAAAGCTTCTAAACTTTATTATTTAAATATATCTAATCTCGAAACATACTAAACTCTAAATCAATTAAACGCGGTAAAATTTACTTGTGATTAACGCTATATCGCATAATTTACTTTAAAGTCTTTTTATTTCGTGAAATATGATAATGATCAAAAAAAACAATCAATTGATTTACAGCTACTTAATTAAAAGGCGCGGTAATTGGCTTTTAATCAGTAGTATAAAAAGATGTCTACAACATCATTGAAAAAATAATTACCTAAACTAAAAACGATGAAAGATGTATCACAATTAAAGAGAAAACGAGGAATAGTATTTAAAAAAATACTACTAACCTTATTAGTCATTATGTCAGCAAATGTACTAGTTGCTCAAAAACAGGTTAAGAATATTGTATTGGTTCACGGAGCATTTGCCGACGGTTCTGGCTGGGAAGCTGTTTACAATGTTCTAAAGAAGAAAGGATTCAACGTTAGCGTCGTAGCTAATCCAAACACATCATTTGACGAAGATGTCGCTGCCGCAAGACGAACAATCGAACGTTTAGAAGGGCCAATAGTACTCGTAGGACATTCCTATGGCGGTGCTATTATTACTGAAGCAGGAAACTCCGATAAGGTAGCAGGTCTTGTTTATATTGCCGCTTTTGTACCTGATGCAGGAGAAACTCTGCTGCAATTAGTTCAATCAGGACCTCCAACACCAAATTCAGGAATTGAACCGCCATCTGCCGATGGTTTTATATGGTATGGCAAAGCCAAATTTCATTCCGGTTTTTGTGCTGACTTGAGTAAAGAAAAAGCTGACTTTATGTATGACTCGCAAGTTCCAATTGCAGCTTCGGCCTTTGTTGCCAGTGTAAGCAAAGCCGCATGGAAAACGAAGCCATCTTGGTATATCATTGCAACTGATGACCAGACAGTTCCAATAGAAGGTGCACGATTCATGGCAAAAAGGGCAAATTCAAAAGTGAAAGAAATAAAAGCCAGTCATGCAGTATATGTCTCACAGGCTAAAGAAGTAGCAGATGTTATAGCTCAGGCCGCCAAAGAAAGTTCAAAATAATAGTAACCATCATAATAAATAATATCATGAAAAAAATTCTCTCGACAGCAGTTTTAGTATTAGGATCAATGGCCGTTTTCGCACAAAAGCCAAGTCCTGGCCTATTGAACCCAACGAACCACAGCTTAGTAATGATCGATTATCAAAGCCAGATGGCATTTGCTACTAAAAGCATCGACCCCGAACTATTAAGAACTAATGTAGCATTGGTAGCTGGTACATCCAAAATATTTAATATACCCACAGTTGTTACTACGGTAGCCGAAACCACTTTCAGCGGTCCGGTTTTTCCAGAAGTGCAAGAGTTTTATCCTAAGGCAAATTCAAATTACATTGATCGTACCACCATGAATTGCTGGGAAGATGCCAATGCTCAGAAAGCAATGGCTGGTAAGGGCAAAAAAACATTGGTAATGGGCGGTTTATGGACAAGTGTCTGTATTGTAGGACCTGTATTGTCTGCTATTAATGAAGGGTATACTGTTTATGTAATCACAGATGCCAGCGGAGATGTTTCTGCGGAAGCCCATCAAATGGCAATAACCCGCATGGTACAGGCAGGCGCTCGCCCTATTACTTCATTGCAATATATTCTGGAACTGCAACGTGACTGGGCACGAAGTGAAACTTATAAAGCAGTAACCGATTTAATCGTTAAATATGGCGGCGCATACGGCATTGGAATTCAGTATGCCCGCACCGTAATCAAGCACTAACTTAAGTTATGACAACCAGAGGCAAATGTCTCTGGTTTTAATTTTAATAATTATGATGACACTTACTAAGAATCTAATTCTGTTTTCTTTTGTCATATCAAATTTGGCTGCAACTGCGCAAAAAAAAGCTTCGCTGATTATCATCAATGCAAAAGTTATTACTTTAAATGATGCTAATCCGCAAGCTCAGGCAATAGCCATAAATGGTGATAAAATTGCTGCTGTTGGAACTAATGCTAAAATATTACATTATAAAACAGGCAAATCAATTGTTATTGATGCTAAAGGAAAAACGGTTATTCCCGGATTATACGACTCCCATCTTCATGTTATTCGAGGTGGTCGCTTTTATAATTCTGAGTTGCGCTGGGATGGCGTAAAAACTTTAGGCCGAGCGTTGCAATTACTAAAAGAACAGGCTCAAAGAACTCCAGAAGGCCAATGGGTTCGCGTTGTGGGTGGCTGGACCGAATATCAATTTGAAGAAAAAAGAAAACCGACTTTAGCAGAAATTAATAATGCAACGGGAAACACACCCGCATTTATTTTAAATCTTTATGGAGAAGCTTATTTAAACAAGGCAGGAATAGCCAAACTAGGAATTAATGAAGACACTCCCAATCCGAATGGCGGATTAATACAAAAAGATCAATTTGGACAGCCAACAGGATTGTTGGTGGCAGAACCTAACGCCTTTGTTTTATATTCAACTTTGGCTAAACTTCCTGAATTAAGCGCTTTAGAAAAAGCAAATTCAACTAAATTGTTTATGTCTGAATTAAATTCGTTAGGCGTAACCAGCGTCATGGATGCAGGCGGAGGTTTTCAAAATTTTCCTGATGATTATACAATAACAGATTCACTTTCAAAATTGAAAGAGCTTACCGTTCGCCTGCCTTATTATCTTTTTGCACAAAAACCAGGTAAAGAATTGGAAGATTATAAAAAATGGATCGATATGGTCGATATTGATGCACATGATGATGATGATAAGCCGACCGAATACTATGTTCAAGGTGGCGGGGAAAATTTAGTGGCTTCAGGAGGAGATTTTGAGAATTTCACCAAACCACGTCCGGAGCTGTTGCCCATAATGGAAAATCAGTTAAAAATGGTAATCGGAACATTAGTAAAAAACCGTTGGCCTTTTCGCCTGCATGCAACCTATAATGAAAGTATTGTCAGGTTCTTAAATGTAATTGAAGAGGTAAATAAAGAAACACCTTTGAA
Organism: Flavobacteriaceae bacterium PS02334; assembly: GCA_029959295.1. GTDB lineage: Bacteria > Bacteroidota > Bacteroidia > Flavobacteriales > Flavobacteriaceae > Flavobacterium. The sequence goes on from JASCOH010000009.1 coordinate 106,497, forward strand.
TGGCTTGGTTTGGTTTTTTGATCATGCCGAAACTGTTTCAGACGAAAGCCTTTCAAGGATAAAGATGCTTGGAGGAGGAATCGCTATTCAGCACCGCATGGCTTATCAGGCAGAAACATTCATTTCCCGATATGGAAAAAAGGCCGCTTTAAACGCTCCTCCTATCCGCAAGATGATTGATTTAGGAATTCCTATTGGCGGCGGAACGGATGGCACGCGAGTTGCCAGTTACAATCCGTGGGTTGGCCTGTATTGGCTGGTTACAGGCAAATCTATTGGCGGAACCGAATTTGCCGCTGCAGAAAACCAATTAGACAGAATAAAAGCCTTAAAAATTTATACTCAAGGAAGCGCCTCTTTAATTCGTCAAGACAAAGACAGGGGAACAATTAAAGAAGGCTATCTCGCAGATCTTGTTGTTCTTTCTGAAGATTATTTGACTGTAGACGCAGAAAAGATTAAAGATATTTCTGCCGACTTAACCATCCTAGATGGAAAAGCAGTTTATGGAAAAGGTGAATTCTTAAAACTAGCGCCTGAAATCCCAAAAGCTTTGCCTGAATGGAGTCCTGTGAATTATTATGGTGGATACCAAAAAAACTAACAATGAAAAAAATTTTCTCATTTATGTGCAAGAACGGTAGTTTGAGCCATTTTGCTTTGCTTTTCTTTAGAATAGCTGTTGCTCTGGAGTTATTGGTAGCCCATGGCTTAAAAAAAATTGGCATAGGCGTGGCAATTGCAGAAACCATACCTAATCCGCTGGGATTGCCCGAATTCTTTAATCAGGCTTTCGCCATAGTGGCCAATTTGATTATGCCGCTGTTTATTGCAATGGGATTATTTACAAAAATAGCCGCACTGCCAATTTTAGCAATTACTTTAACCGGTTATTTCATTGTGCATTTCAATGATCCAATAGCAGTTAAGGACGTTCCTTTCATGTATAGTATTTGTTTTATGTTTATAACAATTGTAGGCCCTGGAAAATATTCTCTTGATTATTATTTCTTAAACAAATAAACCACAAATTGCTCTATTCCTGCTCCTGCTTTATATTCTGAAAAACAGAAACTATTTTTCAATTTTTATTGATTTATACTGTTTACTCCAAGTTTTTTCATTTTAGAATATAAAGTAGAAGCCGGAATATTTAAAATCTCGGCAGCACCGCCTTTTCCTGATATTTTTCCCTTACATTTTTTCAAAATATAAGTGATGTAATCGCGCTCATTTTCATGAATTGTCTGAATTAAAAACTCTTGGCTTTTTTCTTCCAATGCATTTTTAGAAGAATCAGGCAATGGCACTTCTTTTATTATTGAATCTCCGCTAAGCAAAATGGCCCGCTGCACAATATGCTCTAACTCTCTTATATTTCCCGGCCAATCATATGCCATCATTTGCTGCAGTGCATAATCTGCGATTTGAGGTGTTTTTATGTCCGATAATTTGCTAAATGAGTTAATAAAATGAGATGCTAATGCAGGAATATCGTCTTTTCGTTCTCTGAGCGATGGAACCGTTATCGGGAAAACATGAAGTCTGTAATACAAATCAAGCCTAAAGCGACCTGCAGCTATTTCTTCTTCTAGATTACGATTCGTCGCCGCAATAATTCGAACATTTATTTTAATAGCCTCGCCACCGCCTACTCTTTCTATTTCTTTTTCCTGAAGAACTCGCAACAGCTTTATCTGCATGAGCAGTGGCATTTCGCCAATTTCATCTAAAAAAATGGTACCGCCGTCAGCCGCTTCAAATTTCCCGATTCGTTTTTCAAGCGCTCCGGTAAAAGCTCCTTTTTCATGACCAAAAAAAAGTGATTCAGCTAAATTATCAGGAACAGCCCCGCAGTTTATTACAACTAATGGTTTGTTTTTTCTTGGTGATAATTGGTGAATACTCTGTGCAACCTTTTCTTTCCCCGTACCGCTTTCTCCCAAAATTAAAACAGAAGTTTCTGAGCGAGCTACTTTTTGAATGTGGTCAAAAACGGTAAGCATTTTTGTACTGCTGCCAATCATCGAGAAAAATGCGGCAGTTGCATCCTGAGCAATTATCGGAACCTGCTTTTTGACTGTGCTATTGATTGCTTCGTTTTTTGCAGTATTCATTGTGGTAACAAATTTTGCTAATGTAGTTTCGAGCTTAGTCAAAAGCAATAAATGACCATTATTATAACCGTCTGGTTTTCTGCTATAAAAGAAAAAATTAAAAATGCCCTCGCCTTCTATTCTTACCGGAACTGCAATAAATGATTTTAGCCCAAATGATTGCAAATTCATTCTTTCAATAGCTGAATTTTGAAATATTTCAGTAAAGGAATCACCGTCGTAAATTTTTGGAAATTTAATTTTGGGAGAGCTTTCTTTCAAGCTATGCAATTCTTGCTTGCTTTTTCCAGTTATTTTAGAAAATTTATCAATATCAATACGATCATAGCTATCAAAATTTTTCCTGAGCAACCCAATCGAATTATGGTCGTCTTTAAGAAATCCCACTCTTAAATAATCAAATGTGACATAAGTTTGTAATATTGCGGCCAGTTGCAGCAGTGCATTTTCCCATTTTAAAGGCGAATTACCAATTGCTTCAATGCTTTCCCGCAAGATATTTTCTTGCTGTGACTGAGATTCAATAGAATGCTTATGGCGATAACACGCAATTTCTAAAGTGATCAATACATCTTTCGCCCTAAAAGGTTTAATTAAAAAACCATAAGGATGCGTTTTCTTTGCCTCTTCAAGAATAGATTTATTTGAATTGGCAGACAAATATATAAACCCGATATGATTTTTATTCAACTCTTTTGCAAGATCGATTCCTGTTTCTTTTCCTTTCAATCGGATATCTAAGAAAACTAAATCTGGCCTTTGTTTCTCTATACATTCTAAAGCCTGAGATACTGAACGGGCAACTCCTATCACTTCATAATTGGCCTTTTGAAGAATAAATCTTAAATCATTTGCTTCAATAAATTGATCTTCTACAATGAGTATTTTCATTTTAGTAGTCGCATCATTTTTTTCATATTCCATAATATCTTTTTTATAAAGAAACAAAAGCGCTTTTCATAAATAAAATTAACAAAAAATTAATTAATTTGTTTCTTAATTAAGATAAAAAATATTTATCTAATTTTATGATTATAATCAAAACCATAAATATGAAGGCATTATATTTTTTTAGTTTTCTTATGGCAATATCATTCCAAAACTATGGCCAGACCAAATTAACTAAAGAGCACTATGATATAAAAAAAAACAGGTTATTGATTAAAGCAGCCGGAATGTATTTGTCTTCTGTGAGCCAAAGAACTGTTGATATTGACAGCGCTATGGTTTTGGCCTGTACTGCCAATAGACTTCCTATTTCATTTTCATTTGATGAAGGTTATAACGACGGAAACTATGTGCGCGGCAATGAAATGGTAAATCAAAATAATATAAATGGTGCGTTGAAAATTCTCCCAAAAACAGAAAAAGCAGAACGAATAAAGTTGCTGCTGCAACTGGCAAGCCATTATCTTTTTAAACCAGGAGAAAAAAAGGAAGATCTTGAAAAGTCACTGACTTATATTCGACAAGCTATTGAGCAAAGCAACTTGCTCGGTATTTTAAAATGGAGACATCAAAGCAGCATACTACTGGGAAAATATTATGTACAGGCAAATAATCTAATTGAAAGTAAAAAGATATTTTCTAAAGTAGTTAGTGAAAGTAGAAAATTAAACAAGCCAAAATCTCTAGCAGAGGCTCTCAATAATAAGGGATCTTATCTTCCATTAGATGATCCCGATAAGGAAAAAGCATTAACCGAGGCAATGCTGCTTTATAAATCTTTAAACGAAAAAGAATTAGAAATTGAAATGCGGATGAAGATTCTGACTATTCATTTTTGGGCTGGCAATATTGATCTGGCTGAGAAGGAATTTTTAGAGGTCTATGAAATTCAGAAAAAAATAGGTTTTAAGCATACGCATTACACTACTGCGCCTCTAATTTTTATTTACACAATAAAAAACAATAAGAATAAGGCACTTTTTTATGCCATCGAGAGTGTAAAAACAATGGAAGCGACCAATGACATTGTTTGTGCTGATAATTTTTATTTGCATTTAGGAAGCGTATACAGTACTATGGGGCATACTGAAGAAGCTATCAATTTGTATAAAAAAAGTTTTGATAAGCGTACAAAAAGCATCAACAGCGGCAGCTGGCACAAGAGCTTGTATTTAATTATTGAAGCGCTTTGTCAGGAGAAAAAATATAAGGAGGCCCTTGAATATATCAAAATGACGGACACTTATCCTCCTAAAAATAAGGTAGATGTTTTTTATCTGGCACTTTCCAAGGCGTCTACTTATGAAGAAATGGGAAATACTTCAGAAGCAGAAAAGTTTTATATTGAAATGGACAAACATGCCCAGCAAATAATATCGCCACAAACAGCTATTGCTGTACTTTTTGGCTATTCTAAAATGTCTTTATTCTATGCCAAAAAAGGGGATGCGGTTCAAGCCAAAATTTATGCTGAAAAAGTTTTTGATTTAGGAAAAAAAACGAATCATAGTTTAAAATTACAGGATTTGGAACTGGCATTGTTTAAAATAGATTCTATTAATGGAAAATACCATTCTTCGATAAACCATTTTCAAAATTTTACAAAAATCAAAGACTCCCTTTATGATATTTTTAAAAACAGAAAAATTGAAGAACTTAAAATTCAATATGAAACTTTAAAAAAAGAAGAAGATATTCAAAACTTAGAAGTAAAAAGCAAATTACAGCAGAGCAAATTAGATAAGTCAAACCTTCTGATCAATTTTTCTATTGGAATAATTCTACTGCTTTTCGTCATCATCGGACTATTTTATAATCATTATCAATTAAAGCAAAAAAACAATAAAAAATTAGAGCTAAAAGAAAAAGAAATCAGCCTTAAAAATATAAACCTGCAAAATTTAGTCATCGAAAAAGAATGGCTTATAAAAGAAATTCACCATCGGGTAAAAAACAATTTGCAAACGGTAATGAGTTTGCTAAACTCACAAACTGAATTTATAGAAGATGATCTTGCGCTGTCTACCATTAAAAGCAGCCAGCATAGAATTCATGCGATGTCATTAATTCATCAAAAGCTTTATATGTCAGAGAATATCGCTTCTATAAACATGCCGCTATATATAAATGAATTGGTAGAATATTTAAAAGATGCTTTCAATTTAAGTCAGCGCATTCGCTTTATAATTGAAATTGAAGAATTAGAAATGGAGGTAACGCAGGCTATCCCGTTAGGATTGATCATAAATGAAGCCGTTACCAATGCTATAAAATACGCATTCCCAGATAATAAAAAGGGAATAATCTCCATATCATTAGCTTCAACCAATACTAATGAATACTTGCTAAAAATTCAGGACGACGGAATAGGATTTAATATCAACAGCGATAAAGCCAATAATTCATTTGGAATGAGCCTGATAAGAGGCTTAAGTGAAGATTTAGACGCCACTTTTTCTATTGAAAGCAATAAAGGCACTTTGCTAAAATTATCTTTCGAAAAAAACAGCCTAGATGCACAGCAACCAATTTTATGATGAACTTTAACGGATTACTGAGTCACATTTATCAATCGCTAATAATACTTATGTGCTTCCATCTCAATTTCAATTAATTGTCCGGGCAGTGCCAATCTTTTTACTTCTGACCAAGTTCCTGTCGGAAACTGTATCTTGTAAATAGAACTGCGATAGCCGGAAACTTTCTGAAAGCCAGCCATATTGGTTGTATAAATATTTTCAACTGTAACGTCTTCAAATGTGTAACCATAATGTTTTAAAATTTTATCCAGATCACTGTAGCAATTTTTCATCTGGACATCCATATCACCTTCACCCAAAAGTTTTCCGTCATTATCCATGCTGACAGCGCCTGAAATTTTCAGATCATTTCCTATTTTTACCGAATGCGTATAGCCGAATTGCTTTTCAATTTTTGGTCTCAGGTTAAAAAATTCGTGTTTTTCACTGACTTCCTTTTTTGTTTCCGGAGTTGTTTCTTTATTGCAGCTTATCAAAAAAAAGGATAAAATGGTAAGGATAAAAAGCTTTACTGCCTGATTAAATTCAATTATATTTTTCATATTATCTCATTTTAATTATTGTCTACATTTTTGCACTTGATTTATAAATAACATAGCATTATTTTTTTGAAAGAAGCGCTTCTAAATCTTTAATTTGCAGCTCAAGAGCTGCTATGTGTGTTTTTTGAAAATCAAAAACTTCTGTAATTTCTGCAACAGTATACCGCGGCGTTATATGCTGCGGACAATTCCAGTCATAGGCCTTAATTTTAAAAACCATCATCTGAAGGCTAATTCTTGATAGTTCATGGCATTTTTTTTATATTTTTTTTATAAATACCTAAAATCTCTATTTTATACTAAAAAATAAAGTGTGACGGTTGCTCCAATAACCACTGCATTTTTTTTAATTGCTATGATATTAATTTTTTCTTTCAATCCATTTCCTAAATAGCCACCCAAAATAGAGCCCGCTATCATGACAAGTGCAAAAGGCCAGAAAATCAACCCAGAACAAATAAAAATAAGGATTGCAATTGCGTTATTGGCCCCAACTAAAACCAGTGCTAATCTTTCTAGAGTGTCGTTATTTTTGATTCCGTAAAATCGGTATAGGATAAAAATAATCATTCCCATGCCTGCTCCAAAATATCCGCCATAAATTCCCAATAAAAAAAGCGGCATTAGTTTTATGTGCGAATAATTAAATTCTTTTCTAACCGCAGCACCCGAATCAAAATAAGTCAGGATCCTATTATAAAATGTAAAAAGAATCCATGAGCAAAGCAACAAGTAAGGCGCAATAGTTTCAAACACTTTATGTGAAAATGCAATAAGCAGAACGGCTCCAGTGACTCCTCCAGCCGTGCAGGCCGCAACCATATAATTGAAATGGCTTTGGCAAATTTCTGCCGTTTTCTTTACTGGCTTAGATGAAATAAGAAAGCCAGACCACAGAATTATTGTAGTAGTTGCAGTGCCTGTAACCGGCTGGATGCCCCTGAAAATTAAACTTGGAAAAACGATAAACCAGCCACCGCCAATCGCTACGTTTACAGCTCCTCCGAGAACAGCCATTACAAACAAAAAGAAAAGTTCTAAAGAGGTGCTCATAATTATTTGAATTCCCTGTCTTTTTCCTCGATTTCCAAATCGTTTATACTGGCAAATCGCCTCGCCATTAAACCATTTTCATCAAATTCCCAGTTTTCATTGCCGTAAGCTCTAAACCACTTTCCTTGTGCATTTTGATATTCATACACAAAACGGACAGCAATTCTGTTGTCAGTGTGCGCCCAGTATTCTTTCTTAAGCTTGTAATTTAGCTCTCTTTGCCATTTGCCGGTCAGAAAGGCGATTATCTGCTCGCGTCCGTTAATGAATTCTGAACGGTTGCGCCATTCGCTATTTAAAGTATAGGCTTTAGAAACACGTTCTGGATCTTTGCTGTTCCAGGCATCTTCTGCCAATTGGATTTTTTCAAGCGCCGTTTCTAAAGTAAACGGAGGTAATGGATATTTTTTTTCCATCTTATCTGTCTTTAATTCAAAAGTGGTAATTTACTTGGCTACCTTTCTGTCTAAGAAATCTTCAATTAGCTTGCCTATTTCGACTCCAAAACTTTCCAGAGCAAAATGTCCGGTATCAAAAAGATGAAATTCTAAGTTTTTCAAATCTTTTTTAAAGGCTTCTGCGCCTACGCCAGGAAAAATGTAATCGTTTTTTCCGTAAACGATAAGTGTTTCTGGCTGGTATTTTCTAAAATATTCCTGAAATTGCGGATATAGTTTTACATTGGTTTGATAGTCATAAAACATTGCCAACTGAATTGCTCCATTTTCTGGTCGCTCTAAATGCCTTAGGTCAAGTTCCCAATTGTCAGGAGAAATTAAAGCGGCATCAGGAACAGCATGCGTATATTGCCATTTTAGGCCGTCAGGACTGTGGAAGCCTCTTAAAGTATTCTCGGCTTCTTTGTTATTAACATCATTCCAATACACTTTAATTGGATCCCAAAAAGTTTCTAAACCTTCTTCATAAGCGCATCCGTTCTGGATAATTAAACTGTCTACTTTTTCGGGATTGGCAATAGCAATTCTAAAACCGATTGGCGCTCCATAATCCATTAAATACAGGCTGTATTTTTGAATGTCTAATTCCTTCAAAAGCGAAGTCATCAAAGCGGCCATATTTTCAAAGGTATATTTAAAATCAGCCATTGGCGGTTGCTCACTTCTTCCGTAGCCGGGATAATCTGGAGCAATCAAATGATATTTATCTGATAAATCGGTTATCAAATTTCGAAACATGTGAGAGGATGTCGGATAACCGTGTAATAATAACAAAGTCGGATTTTTTTTGTTTCCTGACTCTCTGTAAAAAATTTCAACTCCGTTGATTTTCTTAGTGTGGTAAGTTGTTTTCATTGGTTTACTATTTTAGGATTTGTGTAAAAACTACATTACAAAGATGCAGTACTTGAAAGACAATAGGTTAGACAAATTTTCCCGATGAGTTAACAATCTTTCCTTTGAAGAAATTTTGTTTAGAGCATTCAAAAAATTTAAAGCCAATTTTAGCAGTCTCTGCCTCTTTCTCTGTACTGAATTGGAGATAGTCCTTCTTTATTTTTAAAAAATCTGCTGAAAGTTTGAATGTCTTCATAACCTAAGTCGTAGGCAATTTCTTTTATAGACTTTGTTGTGTGGTAAATCTGCTTGCGTGCATGTACCATAATTCTTTCGTGAATGATATCAATAGGTGTTCGGTCAGATAAAGAAGAAAATAAATTAGATAGTGTTTTCGGCGACTTATTCAACTTGGAGGCATAAAAGGCTACATCGTGATGTTTTGCAAAGTAGTTCTCAACCAGAAATCTGAATTCCCTTAAAATATCTGTTTCTCTATTTGCAGCTGTGCCATTCTTTTCTTTTTTTAATTTTCTGGCGCAAAGTATGATTATACGTTTTAAAATAGATTGCAGCATATCATATTGCAGATTATCCTTAGACTGCATTTCTATGCAAAAAATATCCCAAGAGTTTTCAAAAGTATGAAGCTCATTTTCTTCAATAGACACTATCGGTACACTGGTAACATTAAAAAATAATGCGGCTTTTAGGCTGTTTTCAACTTTGTCACCAATATGATTGATAAAAGGGAGATTAAACTTTATTAATCTGGCCGCTTCAAAACCCACATTTTCAATCCTATGATGATTCGTGAGAATGATAATGTCATTCTTCAATAACTCATAAACTCTTTGATTGACGACAATATTCATAGTGCATCCTCTATTCCAGACAAAGGTTATGTCTGTGGACGCTATGTCAAAAGGACTGACATTAGTGGTCTTGCTAATCTCTGCAACTTTTAATAATTCAATAGTATTGTTTTCATAGACCATGATGAAGTGCTTTAAGGTGTTTTACAAGTGACATCGCATGGGTGAAAATAGCAGTTAAAATTAAAAGCAATTTACCTTCAACCTACAATCACTAGATGTAGCCAAAACACATACCAAAAAAAATAAATGATGATTATCAACACATTGGATAAAAATATAGCTGTTCAAGTCTCGAAATAAGAGAAATGAAAAGAAAGCTGTCGAAATATCGAGACTTATTAACTGAGAAAGCAAATAGAGAACACCTATAAAATATTTTCAGACAAAAAATCTCTATACCATTTTCCTGATGTCTTGACAATCCGTTCCTGTGTCTCAAAATTTACATGAATCAGACCGAACCGCGGATGATAGCCCTCGGCCCATTCAAAATTATCGGTCAGCGTCCATACGAAATAACCGTCTAATTTATACCCTTGTTTCTTTGCCAGCAATACATGCCGAAGATGGTCTCTTAAATACTGCACCCGCTTTTCATCGTGGACTTCTCCCTCAAATACCGTGTCTGGGAATGAAGATCCGTTTTCTGTAATAATCAGCTGGCGAATGCCTTCATAACTATTAAATCTTTTAATCATTTCATAAATAGATTCGGGATAAACCTCCCAGCCCATCTCTGTAGTAGGCATTTTTCTTTTCTTTGCTGAAACTAACGTCGCACCAATATATGGGGTAAGATAAGATGCCTTTACAACTTCACGGGTATAACATTGTATTCCGATAAAATCAAAGTCGAAAGAAAGATTTTCAGCATCTTCAGGATGCATATATTTTTGCATTTTTTTAAGGACAGGCAAATCGTTTAGCGGATATCCCAAGCCCAATATAGGTTCAATAAATGTACGATTTAACAGCGTGTCTACCCTTTTGGCGGCGGCTTGATCCCGTTCAGACGATGTAGCGGATTGTATGTAAGTACACGAAAAAGTTGTTCCTATGGCAGCATTTGCAACTTCTTTTCGCAAAACTTTGGCAGCTGCAGTAGTTGCCAGCGTAACATGATGGATGGCCTTAAGATAATTGTTGATGCCCCGCTTTCCCGGTGCATGAATTCCTAAGAAATAACCCGCACCTGTAAAAACGGATGGCTCATTGACGACCATCCATTTTTTGACGCGGTCTCCGAAATGGGTTGCGCAAATCTGAGCATAATTGGAAAGCCACAAAACAACATCCCGGTTAGTCCAGCCTCCCCTATCCTCAAGCGCTTGGGGTAGATCCCAATGGTAAAGTGTCACCCAAGGTTCTATGCCTTTGTCTAATAATGAATTAATCAGATTGTTGTAGTAATCAATACCAGCTTGATTTACAGCACCTTCGCCGAATGGCAAAATTCGGCTCCAGCTTATAGAAAATCTAAAATTAGGAATATTTAAGTCTGATATTAGCTGGACATCGCTTTGATATCGGTTGTAAAAGTCACAAGCCATGCCGACACGCTGACCGCCTTTGATTCTATTTTTGCGATTGGTAAATACGTCCCATATTGAAAGCCCTTTGCCATCACTATCATGCGCTCCCTCGATTTGGAAAGCAGCAGTAGAAACACCCCATAGAAAGTCATCGTCAAATTGGCTTCTAAGCAAATCTGAATCTGGCAATTTATTCATTCAGGGCGCAAATTTTCATTAATGCAGGAAAGTAGAGTGCATGGCCTGAAGAAAGAGCCATTCCTTAAACGATAAAAATATCCTGATGATTGTCATGACTTTTGCTTTTTAACAAAGTACGCCCAAATCAATTATCCAGAGGTAAACAATTAGTTACTAAATGGTTAATTAATACAAATAGAATCTGAATAGTAAAAATTATGATTGAAAAATTAGAAATTATTAAGAAGGAGCTATGAATTGAGGCAGTTTTTATTGCCTTGAAAACAGGTAAAAATACTTATTGGTATTCTTATAACGAGTTGGTAACTTTATCATAATTAAAAAAATACGATATGAAAAAGCTTGATTATGATAAGGAAATAAAAGAAATCGAAAAAAAATACAGATATAGGCTTACTGCCTTGTGGATTATTTTTGCATCGATAGTTGTTTGGCTTTCATTTATTATTTAGACTGAGATCATGAGCAAAACATAGACTGTCTTTATCGTTTTTTGTTGTAATTTTTTTAAGTAATCGACATTCCCTCAAATTTTACCTATAGATTTAGGCATTATTCGACAGGCATATATAGCGATTTTTTTGAAATTTTCTTTTTCTTTCCTTAATTTATACCATGCCTTAAAAAGGCGTGATGGTAATAGCTACTGCCATGTAGCAATAAAATAATTAAAAAATGAAATTATAGAAAGTTTTTAAAGTCTACTGTTGTAAATTTCGCCAACTTAACAAAATTCCCATGAAACAGCTATACGCATTTCCTTTCTATGCAAAATTCGCATTGGTACTTTTTATTATTATCGGCTCGATCGCATTATTGTATTTCGGGCAGGGCGTGCTGGCACCACTTCTGTTGGCCTTGCTTTTTGCGATTCTTATCGAGCCTATCTCCAGATTCTTGCAGGTAAGATTCAAATTTCCTAATACTTTGGCGACCTCAATTGCAGTGATTTTATTCCTGTTGGTGTTCGTCGTTCTTTTCTATTCTATTTCCATGCAGCTGGTGGGAATGGCTGATGACTGGGGAAAGATAAAGTCAAACCTAAATACGCACTACGCCAATCTGCAGAGCTATATCGAGTCCTCTTTCGGCATCAGCAAGAAACAGCAGGAAGAGGCTATTTCGCAGGCTACAAGCGATTCAGCTTCTACAGGAAAGCAGATGGCTGGTGCTACGCTTGCTTCCATTACAGATTCGTTGCTGAATCTTATATTGATTCCAATATACATGTTTCTGATATTGCTTTATAAAAAGCACTTTATTAAGTTCTTGCGCGATTTGGTAAGCGAAAAGAACCATGCTGTATTGCGTGACATATTGGCTACGGTCAAGATTTCGGTACGAAGCTACATTGTAGGGCTGATGATTGAAATGATCATTGTTTCAGTACTTACAGCTGTCGGGCTGATGCTGATTGGAGTGAAATATGCGATCTTGCTTGGCATTATTACTGGCCTGCTGAACCTGATTCCTTACATTGGAATAGTGGTTGCCGGACTATTGACTGTGGTTGCTTCGCTTACTGGAAGCACTGATGCAACTTTAATTATTGGAATTCTTGTTGTAAATATCGTAGTTCAATTTATAGATAATAATATTCTGGTGCCTATGGTAGTCAGTTCAAAAGTCGAAATCAATGCGATTGCCTCCATTGTCGGCATTATCATCGGCGGTCTTCTGGGCGGTATCACAGGAATGTTTCTCGCCATACCACTGATTGCCATCTTGAAAATTATCTTTGACAGAATTGATTCTTTAAAACCCTGGGGCTATCTCCTCGGTGACGAGCTCCCTAAAAAAGTTATCTGGAGAAGAAAGTTTAGGACAGAAATTTAATACTTTTACTAGCTTCTCATTTCGTAAGTGATAATCGTTTAAACAACAAATGCGTTCCTTATCGGAACGCATTTGCTATTTAAAGTAATAAGATTGTTTTTTTACTGTTTTGAAATCAGCTTGCCAGAATATATCTTTCCGCTGTCACTAAGAAGTTTATAAAAGTATACTCCTGCAGGCAGGTCTGTACTGATATTGTTCTCTGTTCCTGACAACTTTCTTTCAAACACCTTAGCTCCTAAAGTATTAAAAATAACCAGCTGGCTGCTGCTGTCTTGAAAACCGTTGTCAACTGCAACCGTAAAACTACCTCTGAATGGGTTTGGATAAAACTTTGCCGCGACCACCAAGTTATCAGTCACTCCTAAATTTGTACATCCAGGAGTCATTTGCGCATTGATTCCAAAAGTGCTTATTGCTCCGTTGGTACTTAGCACTCTTCCTTCTAAAGCTACGCCTGTGTTTAATATTATTGCTCCATTGTTTCCAATAAGCGTTCCTTTAAATTCAGCATAGTCATTCAAATTTGTTGCTCCGTCTATCTTCCAAAATATATTTTTTGCTTGTGCGCCATTAGCAAGTTCAACCTTAGCATAAGTACCTGTAGAAAGCGCGCCGTTGATTTTAAGTACAAATACAGCATCTGGATTTCCCTGTGCATTAAAAGTAACTTTTCCTGTCAAAACTGTTGCCTCATTAAGAAAATAAGTGTGTGGTGTAAGCACTAGGTCATTTCCAAAAGAAGCTGGAAAAAGCAACTGTATATCTGTAGGCAAAGTATTTAAATAAGTATAAACGTTGTTTAAGTCAGCCGCACATTGTGCTGTTGAAACATCAGGATTTGCATGGATGGTTCCTGTCACGTTTACTGCTTGGAAGCCTGTAGTCAGTCCCACATTGGTACCTATATCTCCGGTAACAAAAGAAACTCCTGTATTTGCAACTCCTCCATTTCCAGAAAAGATAGTATAACAAGCCACCGTCAAAAGAGGTGCCGCCGCCGGACCAGTTAATATTGCACTTCCACATCCTACAGGTTTTCTAGCTGTTACTCCAGCAACAGTCACTGCACCTGTAGTCGATAGTGCGCGACCTTCAAGAGCTACTCCCGTATTAAGAATGATGGCTGCATTATTTGCTACGATAGTTCCTTTGATAGAAGTATTTGTTGCCAAATTGACAAGCCCTTCAACTTTCCAGAATACATTGCAAGCCTGCGCTCCATTAGCAAGAAGCACTTTAGATCCTGCAGTAGAAGAAAAAGCGCCTTCAATCTGTATGATAAACACGGCGCTAGGATTACCCTGTGCGTCTAATGTAAGTGTATTGTCAAGCGTAGCGCTTTGACCAATTGAATATGTGCCAGCATTCAATATCTGGCCGTTGCCTAATAGTGGTGCAGGAAAAAATCCTGGAATTGCCGCATCTAAAAAGTTGTAGGCAATTGTCAAGTCAGCTGCAGCAATGGCAGTCGTTCCATCACCATCATGCATTACTCCGTCGACGTTTCCAAAATTTGTACTTGATCCATTATTTGTTCCGACATGTCCCGTAAGGTGAGAAAGTCCTGTGTTGCTTACTGCGCCGTTTGTTGAAAAAAGCACGAAATTTGCTGTTGAACCTAATGGCGCTTGCGCCGAGGTTAAGAAGGGGATAAAAATAGAAGCAATAAGAATTGCCTTCTGTAGAGTTATATTCATAGTTTTTGAGATTTAGTGAGAATTTGGCATCACACTAATCAAAGGTCACTCTAAAATTTACATAAATATTAAAATTTAACTTTTCATGTAGTAAATAAATAAATTTTAACTTAATTTTTTTACTATTTATGTTAAAAATTATATTTATTTGAATTATAACAATTTATTTTAAGATATTGCATCTGCAAGGTATGTAGTTGCATCCAAAACTTTAGTTTTTTAAGATATAGTAAAATGGCTATGATTAAGCAATTAGAAATCTCTAGTTCCTATAAATTATAAAACTATTTGATTTAAGATCTGTATTTCCTAACAAGATTTTACTCTTAGGCGAAAGATTGATTTTATATTTTTTTCCAAAGTTGATTATGACCGTAATCTTTTCTCCTTCAAAACTTCTTGTAAATATAATCTGCTCGTTTTTATAATCCAGCCGATCGTATTTTCCATATTGCAAAACCTTCTCCCGATTTCTCAAAGCGATTAATTCTTTGTAATTTTGAAGGATAGATTTTTTGGCTTTCAATAAATCTTCCACATTATTCTGCTTGTAATCTGGATTGATTTTTATCCAAGATTTTGCAGATGAAAATCCGGCAAAATCATTTTTATTCCACTGCATCGGGCTTCTAGATTTGTCGCGATTGTGATTATTTCCTTCTATCAAAGCTTCGTCAGGCGTTTTTCCTTTTTCGATTGCTAATTTATAATGCGTTTTTCCTTGGATATCGGCCATTTCCTCAAAACTTTTGGCAATGATATTATGCATTCCGATTTCTTCTCCATAATAAATAAAAGGAACCCCTTTTGCCGTAAGTATCAGCGCCACCAAAGCGGAAGCTCTTTCATCATTTCCATCGGCTAATCTGTCAATCATTCTCGGCATATCGTGGCTTCCAAAGAATAATGTGGGATAATTGCTCATGTTTTTTTCCATGCTTTGCAATTCATTGAAAATCTTTTCAGCAGAAAAAGACGGAATACTTCCGAAGTTGAAATTGAAAACCACATCGAGCAAATCTTCCGACTGGTATTGCTTTAGGACTTCGATTTTATCGCTGCCAATTTCTCCAACAATGAAACGATTTTCATATTCATTTACCGTAGATTTTATAATTTTCATGGCATTTTTTACGCCACTCTGGTCAATATCGTACAGGTGAATTTGATTGCCGTCTTTTATAGGATTGTTTTGTGTAATTCCGTCGGTAGTTAAGAAATTGATGACATCGAGTCGAAAACCATCCACTCCAGCATCTAGCCAAAATCTCAATATTTTCTGAACTTCGGCGACAACTTTTGGATTTGACCAATTGAGATCGGCCATTCTTACATCAAATTTATGATAGTAATATTGGTCAGTCGAAGTATCTTTTTCCCAAGCAGAACCTCCAAAAAAAGATTCCCAATTATTCGGTTCGTCTTTCCAGATATAATAATCGCGAAACGGATTATCTTTTGATTTTTTGGCTTCCTGAAACCATTTGCAATCGGTGGAAGTATGATTCAAAACCATATCCATGATAACTTTTATTCCTTTGGAATGCGCTTCTTTTAGAAAATTATCAAAGTCCTTTTTAGTTCCATAAATCGGATCGATTTGATAATAATCAGCAATGTCATAACCATTGTCAACCTTCGGCGAAGCCAAAAAAGGAGTTAGCCAAATGCCCTTCACTCCTATTTCTTGCAGGTAATTTAATTTGCTCGTAATTCCTTTGAAATCTCCAAATCCGTCGCCGTTGCTGTCAGCATAACTTGGCATATAAATTTGATAGAACACGCTTTCTTTCCACCATTTTTTCTCGTGAAGATTTTGTCCTTCCACAGAAAAAAAGCTAAAAACACATAGAAATGCTAATACTACAAATTTAGATTTGGAATACAAAATACTTATTTTTTCTGTTGAAATTTATAATCTACGACTACATCATTCACTAACATTTTAGAACCAGAATAGGTTATTTTTCCATTGGAAGGAATCATCACAATTACCGCAGAACTTTTAGCATCTAATTTGATTTTTGCTGAAGAAGAAACATTTTTCGCTACGAATTTTCCAGAAACGGTATCATACAAATCAACTTTTTTTCCTTTTTCTGTAGTTATCGTAATCGTATTTTTTTCCTTAAACGGATTGTAATACAAATAAGAAGGATAAGCTTTGTCATGGAAAAAATCAGTTGCCAATAAATCCAATTGCAAGATTCCATCGACATTTGTTTTCTTGATTATGCTTCCAAAAATCCCCACGTGCCCGCTTCCATAAACGCTTAATTGTGATTCTTGAGGATTCTTTCCCGGAACCCAAAGCGGTCCGTCGCCTTGCGCAACAGGAGCTTTAATATTTTGATGCTCAGGATAATTGGATTGTTTTATAATTCCTTCATAAGCAATTACGTCTTTGCTAACAGCCGTCAATTCAGGAATAATTTCATGATCGTCCGGCATGTATTTAGGATAGAAAAATTTCGAAGCGTTGGCAGCATTCAGCATCCATTTTCCGATTGCATTTGCATAAGATTGGTCATAGCGAACAATTGGAACCAAAGGCCAAGCAGCATCATAAGTGTTCATCAAAAAACCGTAACCGCCATGATCGACAGTACTTCCCACGATTCCTGAAATATCAATTCCATTCCAATTTCCAACTAAAACGCCCCAGCCTTCACGGCAAATCGGAGTTCCATCGAACGTCCAGTCCAGCATTTTATTTACATCGTAATTTTTATTTTTTTCGGCATTAATTCTCGCTCCAAGATAAGCTCCAAAAGGCATCAATAATTCATACGTAGGATTTTTTGACTGCGATTGCAAAGCCAAAAGTGCCGACTCTGCTCCTTTCAAATATTTTTCATCACCGAATTTTTTATAAGCCGAATATAGAACCCAGGCATGCCCCGCTGCGGCATCCGGCTGGGCACAAATATTGTTTTTCATCGGAAGCATTTTTCCGTAGTCAAAATAGGAATAATCGTAATTTCCTTTTAAGATTACATCAGCTTCATAAAATTTATCTGCAATTTTTCTGGCAATTTCCTCAAAACCTGGCTCATTTGGATATTTGTCATAAATCGCATAAAACAAGACATTTGGATACACATCATACCACCAATCACGGCCATAACCGCCACCTAACAAAGCCACTTCTGGCGCTGTATTATTCATCATAATATCCCAGCCTGTATCTTTATTGAAGTAGTTTTTTAGCATTCCGACATAATTTCGGTTTTGCGAATTGGTCTTATCAATTCCGACCAAAGTGGCGCCTAAAGTGGCTCCCATATTTGCCAAAGCCTCGTGAAACATTCCTTTATTATTATCTGGACCTTGGCGAACATCTCCAATAGCAGTGTACATTCCCACAACATCTTGCGGATAATTTTTCTGTGTTTTGTCAATCCAAACCATCGGCCAGAATTTTCCTTTGGCATTGAAATCAAAAACAACTTTGTCAAAATCATGCGCCAATTTGTTGTAATCAATAATTTCAAAAGGTTTTGGCACATCGGCCATCTGGTCAACGCGCGGAATCGGCTGTTGTTTGGTTTGTGCGCCAACGCTTAGATTTACGAATAAAAAACACGGTAAAATGGCTTTGATAAATAATTTCATATAAAAATATTTTTTTCTGTTAAACTAAATTTGCAGCAGTTTCTTCTAAAACTTTTGCGTCTTCAACATCTTCTTTTTCAGGAGCAATTTTGTTTCCTTGGGCAATAATTTTCTTGCTTATAAAAATAGAACACAATTGCAACAAGGCAATAATTCCGATGGCATAACGCAAGGCAAAGTCTTCGGAAACAGCATAATATAAAACCAAAAATGTTCCTGCGCCTAAAAGCCTTCCTAAATACAAACCGGCTTCGTGGTTTAAAATATAAGTGAATTCTCCTCTTCTTTCGATTCTTGATACAATGTCAATTACTCTTAATTGTATTGGAAAATAAGCCAAATCCATGAGCGGTTTTGCAATTAATAATAACAATAAAAACACGATTACGCCGGTTTTATCGAATAATAATCCGTTTAGGCAAGCGCCGACTGCAAATAATACCAATCCTACAGAAAACGTCTTAATCCTATCCGAAGGTTTTGAAAATCTTCCTATAAAATAGATGATAATTGCTGCTAAAATGGCTCCGATGGATTGTGCTTTTCCCAAAGCGCCTTCTTCTCCTAATATTTTGAAAATCAGCATAGCAGGTGCTGTTACTAAAAATCCTTGCGCCAATCCTTTGAACATTGCCAAGGACAATAATTTGTACCAAAGCGGATGAAATTTAAAAAAGATATATTGCTTTTGAACAGGATTTTCAAATCTTCCACGGAAACATACGATGGAAGCGATGATTGTGATGGCAAAAACGATACATGTGATTACGACATAAGCGCCGTGTTTTGCATCTTCGCCCGTTTTTGACTGTATAAACCAGCCAATTGTTGCTGGAACTACGATTGCAATTATGGTATAAATAAAGGTTTCCAATCCATAATAATAATTACGATTTTGGTCGTTTGTAATTGACAAAGCAAGGTAATCTCGGTTGGACCAATACAATCCGAAGGAAAGTCCCATGGTGATTCCCGCAATGGCGATTCCTGTTAAATCTAAGGTTTTCAGTGACATCATGATAATCATGGAAACACCGCTGAGCATCATTCCTGTGGAATATAATTTTCGGATATTGAAATGTTTCAGAAGAAATCCGTTGATTAAAAAAGTAAGCGGAATTCCTGTATAAATTGCCAATTGGTAAATAACAACTTTCGAAGTGTCATTTGAATTTCTCATGATATATGCTGCCACGAAAATGTCGATGACGGGTAGCACGAGCGCATAAACCAGATTTGTAAAAACCAAAATTCTGAAATTGTGCGTCTGACTTTTAAAATGATCCACTTCTGATGTAAGTTTCTTTAGCATAATTCTATTTTAAAAGTGAAATTATTTCTTTGATAGAAAATTTGGCGCCGCAGACAAATTCATCGGAAGCACCGTAATAAATGGCAACCGTGTCGCCATCTGGTTCTACAATATGACCGTTTGTAAAAACTACATTTCCGAAGAAACCGCTGATTTCATATTCTGCAGTCGGAACCATAATCGGCGTTTCTGTTCGGGAAATAACTTTTGTGGGATCATTCAAATCCAATAAAAAAGCGCCTAAACAATATTGATGATTTTCGTTAGCTCCATGATAAATTTCCAGCCAGCCTTTGTCCGTTTTTATTGGAGCAGCGCCGGCGCCGACACGCTTGCTGTCCCACAAACCTTTTCGGGTTTTGACAATGCAGTGGTGATTTCCCCAATGAATTCCGTCAGGAGAAGAGGCAATCCAGATATAATTTCCGCCAATATCTACACTGCTTGGACGATGCAAGGCGTAAAAAAGGCCGTTTATTTTTTCTTCAAAAATTGCGCAGTCTTTATTATGCGCAGGCAAAATCATGCCGTGCTTTTCGAAATTTTTCCAATCGGTTGTCGTTCTTAATCCAACGCCGACTCCATTATCAGAAACGGAAGTAAAAGTCAGGTAATATTTTCCTTCGATTAAAGCTACACGGCAATCTTCAATTCCGAAAGTTTCGAGAATTCCTTCACCAACCAAGGCCGGATAATCTTCTGGTTCATAAAAATCAATTCCGTCATCACTGCACAAAAGTCGCAAGTGCGATAATGTCGTGAGGTAATCTTTTTCTTTGTAATTGATGACTCTGGCGTCAGTTGCAATTAATTCTGGATCCTCTTTTGGGATTTCTATTATGGTAATTTCTCCGGTTTCCGTTAATATCGGAAAGGAAATTATATCGTCTTTTTGCTTTGGCCTTTCAGCAACTCTTACGATGAGCCAGGTTTTTCCTTTAAATCTAAAAACGCCAGGATTCAAAAGGCAGGTAATTTCTAAACCTTCTGTACTGGCCGGAATATCTTTTGGTGAGAGCAAAGGATTTTGCTCAAAACGTTTTGCTATGTCTTTCATGTTTGGGGTATATTGTAATAAGAAAGGCTGACCTAACTAACTCAAACTAACTAAGCCAGCCTTTTCTCTAAAGCTAATTACTATTTAATATCCGAGCGTTGGTGTTAATGTTCCTGCAGATGCGTCAATTTCAGATTGCGGCACTGGGTAAAGCATGTGCTTGTCTTGGAAATTTTTTCCGTGTGCGGTCATTACCTGTTTTGCAATTCCCCATCTTTTTAAGTCAAGCATTCTTTGGTTTTCAAAACCCAGTTCTACTCTTCTTTCAGAAATCAGCCATCCTTTAATTGTTGCTGGATCATTTGATGCCGGTCTGTCTGGCAAAGTTCCCGCTGGCGGAATTACACCTGCAGCATCTGGCGTAGTTCTTGCTCTTTGCCTGATTTTATTGATAATTGCAACGGCATCAGGATAATTTCCGGTTGCATTTAACGCCTCGGCTTTCCATAACAAAACATCTGCATACCTGATATAAATTTTGTTATTTGGCGCGTCGTCATTTCCTTTATTTGTTCCGTCAAGGCTTCCTAGCATTTTATTTACGTTTTGACCCGCAACATTTACGGTAAGCGATTTTCTAGGATCATTTGGTTCAAATGCGTTTAAGAAATCTGTGCTTGGTGCAAAAAATCCCCAACCTAATGGCGCGCAAATTCCGTTTCCACGTCTTGGAGTTGCATTAGATTGATGATCAAAGGCAAAAATTACTTCGTTGTCAATAAATTCAGTTCTGAAACTATCAAAATAATGTGCATTCAGATCAAAACCTAAAGCTGTGATTTGATCAACCAAAGGAGGAACTTCATTCCAGTTTTCAGTGTAAAGATGGGATTTTGCCAAAAGTGCTAAAACTGCTCCTTTTGAAACGCGCCATTTTTCAGTATCAGACGAATATTTTGTGTTTGGAAGCAAATCTTTGGCTAAGTTTAAATCTGATTTTATTTGATTCCAGACTACAGCTTTGTTTTCTCGTACCGCAACTTCAAAAGCTTCTTCAAAAGTTTTTACAGGTCTAAGAATTAACGGAACATCGCCAAAATTTGTTACCAATGAAAAATAATAATACGATCTTAAGAAATAACATTCACCCAGCAATTGGTTTTTTCTAGCTTCGGTAATTCCCGTAAGGGTTTCAATATCTGGATTTGTAAGATGTTCAATTACTGTATTTAACCTTTTAATTCCTTCATAATTGTATTTCCATAATCCGTTTGGGCCACCATTTGTTGAAGTAAAACTGAAGTTGTTTATCTCATCAATCCATGGCTGGTCTCCATCAGGATTCCATTTTTTCTCCATATCGTCAGAAGCAATATCTTGCATAACATAATCATTCTGAAATACTAAGCCACCATTCCAATCCCATTCTGCTAAAAGATTCAGCCGATTTGATAATAAATCATAGGAAGAGCGGGTAAGATTTTCCATAATTGTAATCGTTGGTGTATTATCTGAATCTTCAAGCGTAACTACACCCACAGGAATTAAATTAAGATCATCCTCACAGGCTGTGAAGGAGATAATTCCAACAAATAGCCCTATTTTAAAATATCTTTTCATTTTCATTTTTTTTAAAGTTTTATTCTTGCACCAAACATTAGAGAGGTAGATTGAGGATAGGTTCCTTGATCTTTAAGATTTGTAGATTCAGGATCTAATCCAGTGTAATCTGTCCAAGTCAATAAATTTTGTCCTGAAACATAAATTCTAAGATTTGCAATACCTGCAAGATTTTTTGTATCGAAATTATAGCCTACCTCAAGATTTTTCAATCTTAAGTAGGAAGCATCTTCAACAAAAATATCAGAGATCTTGCTCCCTCCGTTATCATTTTGAGTAACTCTTGGTCTTGTATTGCTTGTTCCTTCTCCATTCCAGCTATTTAAAACTGCAGTTGTAGAATTAAATGGACGTCCGTCATAATCAAGAATTTGTTTTAAATCATTATAGCGGTCAACATCTTCAACACCTTGGAATAAAAAAGAAATATCAAAGTTTTTAAATGATGCATTAAATGACAGTCCGTAAGTGATTTTGGGAATAGGATTCCCAATAAAAGTTCTATCATTCGCATTAATCGTACCATCCCCGTTGAGATCTTTAAATCTTATGTCTCCAGGCTGTGTTGTTCCAGCATCTGTAAACAGATGTGAAGTTATTTCAGCAGTGTTTTGATATATTCCATCAAACTGATATCCGTAATAAGCATTTATCGGTTGCCCGACTACTGTTCTTGTGTTTGAAAAAGTGTCTTCTATAAGTCTTACATTTGGATAAAGGCGATCAACGTTATTGTTCAACGTAGCCAAATTTGCATTTACACCATATTTAAAGTCATGATCATTATCTTGAAAATTCAATGAAAATTCAAAACCTTCATTTGTCACAACCCCAGCGTTTACATAAGTAGCGCTAATCTTCCCTACAGCAAGAACCGGCAAACCGAGCGTAAGTAAAATATCATCTGTTTTCTTTTCAAAATAATCTACAGAAAAAGATAATTTACGCATAATTCCTAAATCAATTCCAAAATTGGTTTGCGTAGTGGATTCCCATTTTAGGTTAGGGTTACCATATCTTATTACTTGCGTACCATTGATACCATTGACAACAAAAGTCTGAAAAGCATCATTAGGAATTTCTTGATTTCCATTTTTACCCCAGCTGGCACGTAATTTCAGATTTGAAAGCCAGTCAATATCCTGCATGAAGTCTTCGTTGGTAATAATCCAGTTTGCAGAAACAGATGGAAAATAGCCCCATTTATTATTTGGTCCAAATCTTGAGGAAGCATCGGCACGAACTGTGGCTGTTGCAAAATATTTATCTTTGAAACCATAAGTTCCTGATGCAAAATAAGATAACAAACTCCATCTGTCTTCCCTTCCAGAACTATAAGGAAAAGGTAATTTAGTTTCAGAATTGCCTAAACCACCGAAATCTAAATAACGGTAAGGATCTGACGTATTGTCGAAATTAGATCTGGCACCTCCAATACCCGCAGCCTTATTTTTTATAAATTCAGTACCTAATAGAAAATTTACACTATGAACTTCGTCAAATGTCTTTACATAATTCAATGTATTTGACCATGTAAATGTAATATTCTCGCCACGATCCTCATTTAAGCTATTTGGCCTATTATTTCTTCCTAAGCCGTAATATAATTGGTTAGGATCATTAATATTAGGATCTCCGTAGTTTTCTGCGAAAACTTTATTGTGCAAAAATTTAATATCAGCGCCAAGATTACTCCTGAATTTCAAAGACTTATCTTTCAGCAATGCATATTCTGCAAATACGTTTCCAAAGGCTTGAAAAGTACTTCTCTTATCATCAGTAAAATGTACGATCGCCAATGGATTAGAACTATATTCATAATCATCACTCCATCCTCCATTTACGTTTGGATTTGTATAAAAAGGCAAATCGGTATAAGGATCATTAGAAGAATAAGTAGGATCACTAGGATCTTTATAAACTCCCAAAACTGGAGGACGAATCAAAGCGTGACGAATGACACCCGGCGCATCGCCACTTGATGACAATCTATCTTGGGTAATATAATTCAATTGCAAATTGGTTCCAACAACAAAACGATCAGACACGTTTGAATTTATATTGGTTCTAAAATTTACGCGTTTGTATCTATCATTTTTTTCTGTAATAATTCCGTCGATACCATAATACCCACCAGAAATCAAATATTGCGTTTTTTCGGTACCTCCACTTGCAGATACTTGGAAATTATTAGATAATCCCGTTGTAAACAATTCATCAAGCCAGTCTGTATCAGCCAAATCAGTTCTAGTTCTTCTGTCAAAAGCATACGGGCTTTCTGCACCAGGAGCATTCCCAAGGCTATTGTGCCATGCCTGATCTTCAACTGTTAAATACTGTTCTGCATTAAGCATATTCGGAAGGTTTGTTGCAAAATGAATACCTGTAAAAGCATCTACTTCAAGGCTAGATTTCCCCTCAGCACCACGCTTAGTCGTAATCACTACAACACCTCCCGCTGCCCTAGATCCATAAATGGCTCCAGCAGCCGCATCTTTTAAAACTGTCATTGTCTTGATATCATTCTGATTCAAGAAAGTAATATCGCGTGTTGGCACGCCATCAACAACATAAAGCGCATCATTATTTCCTAAAGTTCCTTCACCTCTGATTCTAAGCTTGATTCCATCACCAGGAGCTCCTGTGCTTGCGGCTACAAAAACCCCGGCAACTTGTCCTTGCAAGGCTTGTGAGATATCAGGAACCCTTGTTTTTGATAAATTTTCCATATTGACTTCAGATACCGCCCCGGATATCGAATTCTTTCGTTGACCTACATAACCCGTAATCACCACTTCATCTAATTTCTTAGAATCTTCAGCTAAAACCAAATTGACTACATTACCTGAAGGTTTGATTTCCTGCGTAATATATCCTAAAAAACTAAACACAAGAACCGGATTTGATTCAAGCGCTGTAATCGTAAACTTTCCGTCAAAATCAGTAATCGTAGCTACTGAACTTCCTTTAACTGCAACTGTAACTTGTGGCAATGGCCCATTATTGTCTGAAACAGTACCTGTAAAGGTTTGCGAATAAATGACACTTCCAGACAGCAACGTCCATATCATGACAAGATTGTAGATAATTTTGTTTTTCATAAAAGTGATAATGAATTGTTAGTAATGTGTAATTTTTTTCTCATGTCAATAAAAATTAGTTCAAATAAATAGGATAATCTTATTTCTTAGTTGGGAATTATTCTATAAAAGTAGCTGTAGGCCACAAAAAAGAGTGTACACTATTTGTTCAAAAGTGTATACGAAAACGAAATAGTTTGATTTTCAGTTTTTTGAGAAAGCAATGCCCTTGGACTTATGCTGCAACTGATAATTTTTAGGAGTGGTTTTATACATTTTATTAAATTCCCTGTAAAAGTAGGAACGGTTATTAAAACCAGATTGATAGCATACTTCTGAAACCGTCAGCACATTCTTGCGCAAAAGCTCGGCGGCATGTTTTAATCGAATTGTACGGATCAAATCTCCAGGCGTCAGCCCAAAAATATCTTTTGTCTTTCTGTAAAGTTGCGAAGCGCTGATTCCGAGTGTTTTTTCTATAAAAGCGCCTTGCAGGTTTTCATTGTCTATATTTTTTCGGATCAAGTCAATCACCAATTTCATAAAAGCTTTTTCCTCATTAGTTACAGGAAGTTCTGATAAATTGCCAATTTCAGCATCCTGCGTAAAATGTTGCAAGATTAAGGCCTTCTCTTCAAGTAATTTTTGAATTCTGACCAAAAGATGATCTGGATAAAAAGGTTTCGGAATATAAGAATTGGCACCGCTTTCAAGACCTTCAATTCGATGCAAGACCGATTCTTTTGCCGTCAGCATGATGAACGGAATATGGCACGTCTTTAAATCAGTCTTCACTTTTTTGCAAAGCTCAACACCGTCCATCAAAGGCATCATGACATCGCTGATGATAATGTCTGGCATTTCCTTTTCTATCATTTCTAGCGCTTCCAAACCGTTGAAGGCAGACATAATCGTATATTTCCCTGATAGCAATTGATTCAGGAAGGAATGGATTTCCTTTTCATCTTCCACAATCAATATTTTCTTGCGGTCGTTTTCTATAGCGTCCAAAGCTGAAATCTTTACAGGAAGCTCTTCAGGCTTTTCCTCAATTTCTTCAAGGATATTTTTAAGATGGCGCGAAATCAATACCGGCGAAGTTTCTGTATCAATTTCCTTTTTTGAAAATGATTTCTTTTCACAAGGAATCAGCACCGTGAAGGTAGTTTCTTTATGCGCAACGCTGGAAACGATAATTTCGCCTCGCAGCACAGTCACCAGTTTTTTGATATAAGCCAATCCGATTCCCGTTCTGAACATTTCAGTGTCAGACGATTTGTTCGTATCCGATAGAAAAAAACGGTCGAATAGCGAATTCAGTTTTTCCTTCGGAATGCCCTTTCCCGTGTTTGTCACCGTGATGCTCAATCTTTTTGAGCCCGAATTTTCTATCTGGCATTTCAGCGCAATTTTCCCGTCTTTCGGAGTATACTTAAAAGCATTCGACATCAGGTTGAAGATTATCTTTTCAAGCTTGTCTTTGTCAAACCATCCCGGCATTTCTGACGGAACTTCTAGCTTAAAGTCAATATTTTTATCGAGTGCCCAATCATCAAACAATTCGGCAATCTGTTCTACCAAATTGACCAAATCGAATTTTTTTACCGTGATTTCAAGATAATCATACTCTGCCTTCCTGAATTCAAGCAGCTGTTGCGTCAAAAACAAGAGCCTCGAAGCATTTCTCTGGATGAGATTCACAAATTTCAGGTTCTTTTCATCAAGATTTTTGGCTTCAGACAATTTTTGCACCGGCCCGACAATTAAAGTCAGAGGCGTTAAAAATTCATGCGCAATATTGGTAAAGAACGTAAGCCTGTTTTCGTGCAGTTCTTCTTCTTTTTTCCTGAAAAGGATATTTTGCGTCAGAGATTGGCGCTTAAGGTTGTAGCTTCTTACAAATAATATAAGCATTAGAAAAAGTCCGGCATAAATGACAACTGCCAGGTTGGACTGCCAAAAAACAGGCTTGATTTTGATATCAATCGCCCTGACCGGATCGCTCCAGACGCCGTCTGCGTTCGACCATTTGAGCCAAAGCGAGTAATTTCCTCTTGGCACATTGGTGAACGAAATGATTTTACGGTTGCCGATCTCATTCCAGCCTTTGTCAAAACCTTCCAATTGATAGGCATATTGGCATTTTTCATTATTCATATAGGTCAGCGCCGCCAATTGGATGTCAAAGAAATTCTGGTTGTGCTTTAAGACGATGGAAGGATAAGTTTTAGATTCAGGAGAAATAACCAATCCTTGATAGTAAGGAATTGCCTGGTTCTGGCCGCTGATTTTGTCAATAAGAAGGTCTGGAATTACGTTAGATTCGGTTATTTTTTGAGGAAGGAAATAATTGAATCCTTTGATGCCGCCCATAAAAACAAATCCAGATTCGGGATCGTTGTAAAAAGCACCATCAGCAAATTCATTATTCTGGAGTCCTTCATTTTTAGAATAATTGGTAAACTTAGCCGGATTCGTCACAAAATTCGACAGGCCAAAATTCGTGCTTATCCAAAGATTTGATTTTTCATAAGGCACAATTCCGTGAATCGTATTGTTGGGAAGCCCGTCTTTTACAGTATAATTCTTAAACACGGCGCTTTCGTCGCTTTTCAATTCTTCTAAAACATTCAGGCCGAAGCTGGTGCCGATCCACAGCTTGTCTTCCCCATCTTTTACCAAGCACAAAATATCATTGTTGGAAAGGCTTTTGTCATTGCCTGGAATATTTTTATAAGTGCGGAATTTCCCAGATTTCTTGTCAAAAAGATTCAGTCCGCCCAAGCGCGTCCCGATCCAAAGCTGTTCGTTATTTTTTGGAATAATCGAAAAAATAATATTGCTGCTCAGCATGCTTCCGTTTCCGGCAATGTATCTTTTGAAATTGGTTATCTTTAGCTTCCCTCCTGTTCTTTCTATTTTGAACTGAATCATTCCATAGCCGTTTGTTCCCAGCCAGATAAAGCCGTCATCGTCTTGGCTGATCGCGTAAACAGACTTGAAATAGTCGCATTTTTCGCTTCCTTCAATTTCCTTCCAGCTGACTACTTTTGATTTTTCTTTATCATAAATTGTAATTCCGTCACCATCCGTACCGATAAAAACCAAATTTTCTTTGCCTTCGCTCAGCGCAAAAACCGAATTGTCGATAGCGCTGTTGCTTTCATTGAAATTTTCATATTTCAAAGGCTCGGCTGGATTGTGATAAAAATCATTAGAGATTCGAAACAATCCTTTTCCTTTTGTGCCAAGCCAAAAAGAGTTTTTTCCCGATTCAAGAAATGTCCTCACGATACCGCCGTCGAGTTCGGGCATCTGCGCCTTTGAAATCAGGTTGAAAGATTTTTTTAGCGGATAGATTTTAAAAACGCCATCGCCGTCAGTTCCTGTCCACAGCACGTTTTCACTGCCTTGGATCAAGGTCGTGATCTTTTGGTTTTGCAGGTATTTCGACCAAGGATTTGTAAGCTTGTTTCCCTCAAAATCAATTACAAAATAGCCCGATTTTCCTGAAAGCACCACTCCGTTTGGAATATGGCCTATGATTGTTTCCACATTTTCCTGCTCAAGGATTCTTTTTTTATTTCCTTCCTTAGAAAATAAAAAGACGCCGCCTTTTGCATTAATCGTGCAGATTTCTCTATTGGGCAATACTTCGAACGTTCGGATTTCCTTTGAAATCAATTCTATCTTTGAAATGTTTTTTGAATTGCCCGAAGATTTGATAGTAAGGGCATACAATTCATTATTCTCCAGCAAGACCAGCAATCGTCCGGAAGGTGAAAATTCAATTTTCTTAAATGTTTTTGACGTGAAAAATTTATTTTCCAGCGGTTGAAAATCATTTCCGTCAAAATAGCCGATTCCCCATTCTTTCACGGCGCAGAAAACCTGCTTGTCGGCGTCAAGCGCCATATTAAACTCCGATTCTGACAAAGGCGGCTTGTTTTTTCTTGAAAAATAATAGGGCTGAAAAGTGTCTGTTTTTTTGTCGTAGCGGTTGATTCCGTGCATGGTCAAGACCCAAATCTGTCCTGACTTGTCTTCGCCCACTTTTAAGATGACTTGATTGCTGAGCGAGTTTTGGGCATTTGATTCGGCCCTAAAAATCTTGAAATTAGTTCCGTCATAGCGGTTTAAGCCGTCCCAAGTTCCGATCCAAAGCAGATTTTGCGAATCTTGGAAGATGCAGTTTACCGAACTATTTGATAATCCTTTAGTATTGTCTAGCTGTTCTGAAGCATATTTTGTGGACCTTGAAGCTTCAGAATTCGAATTTTTAATTCTTTCTCCAGTACCGTTTCTTAAATTGCCTGACCTATTTTCTTCCTTGGGATTGCAGCCTATAAGCAGCAAAATAAAAAAACTGATGGCAATTCTCAATACAGATGTACTTTCTGAAATTATAGTTTTCCTGATATTCATAGCGTGGTCGCAGACATTAGATTTACAATTTTTGGGGAATTAAAAAAACAGCAATTGCATGGCCTGTAATCAAATATACAAACAAATATTTTGTAATTCTTCTACATATGCCATGAAAATAATTGCCCTGATGCAATTTTAAATCCACCCAGTCCATTGAATTCTTCGCTGTTCTCCTGCTATTTTTTCATAGTAAATAGTATAGTATGCTTTTATTGCAAATAAATAAGCGGAACTCTCATCTTGTAGAGATGGAACGGCACATATATATAAATACATCATATATTTTTGTAGGTATAAATACCTAATTTTACATAATCATATTTAAAGGAAATTATTTATTATATATTTGCACTTTATTTCACAATATCACTTTAACAAATTAATATCATTTATTTTATAATCTTTTTTGTAATTTAACGTTAAATGAACAAGCCTAGGCAGAATACCACCAAGAAACAAGGAACAAACATTTGGGGGATGATAAGAGATATTATGGTAACATCCATGAACAAGGGACAGTTTCCTTTAACGGCTGTTTTTTCTGTCCTTGTTATCATTCTTATTAAAATGCCACCTGAAGATGTATCTCAATTTATGTTTACCTTGATATTGAAATTTGAAGATGGATATATTCTAGGATGGGTTCTTTTTTCTTTAGTGGTTATAGGGTGGTACTTTAATACTAGAATAATTAGAAAGGCGCATTACATTGAAATGCAAAGAATATCAGAAGAGAAAAAATATTTGCAAGGAAAAAATACAAATAAAAAAGTTTTATCAAGTAACTCTAAAAACATTTAATTATGGTTACATTATTTTACATAGCTATAATATTAGCTTTCACTCATTTCATTTACGAATCGATACTTTTGCCTTCTTTAAGGCTTCAGCTTAGGTATAAGTTATTTTCTTTAAGAGATAAACTTTACAGACTGGCCGTAGAACAAAAAATAAAAGCGGATGACAGGGATTTTGAATATATAGAGAAATCAATCAACACTACTATTCGAAACATACCTTTTATGACCATTTCTGCGCTTTATGAAGCAGAAACATTTTACAGGCAAAATCCAGAAATAAATGCAGAGATAGAAAAAAAAGTTGTTTCATTGAATAATATGAAGAATAAGGAATTAAAAGAAATACATCTTAAATCCATATCCTATTCAATAAGAAGCCTTTCAATGAATACGGGAATGTGGGTAATATATTTGCTTCCTTTTTTCATTATATATAAAATACTAAAAACTTTGGGTGTTCATTTTATAAAAATTGGTAAAACTGTTCAAAGTCTATCTCTTACGCCTGACTATAAAATAGATCGAGATATATTTCATAGATCATTAAATTATTAAATTACAAGAAAATTTTTAAAACCGCTCAAAAGGCGGTTTTTTATTGTTATAATTTTTCCTTTAATATTTCCGACTGAACCCATTCTCTAGAGTCAGAGCTCTTTTCTCTAGAGATAAACTGAACGCCTGCCTAAATTTATTATTTCATAATCGCACTTGTCTGTTCAATTAGGGACTGCATCAAAACCTCAGCCTTGGTATGTTTTAATATTGGCGCAATTTGACCGCTCCAAAATAGAATCATGTCCCATTTTTCTTGGTCAATTGAAGCTGTTCTCAAAGGCGACATAAGCGTGGTCTGCAATGGGAAAGGCAATACTGATTTTTCTTTTCCGGCAATTTCTTTTGTCAGCCTGTTGCGCAGGCCGCGTCCCAATCTTCCTGTATATGCGCGCGTCAAAGTGGTATATTTGGCTGCGTCAGAGAATAACATTTTGCGATGCACAGGCAGTGCTGCAGATTCATCGCAGGCCAAAAAAGCCGTACCGACTTGAACAGCATCAGCGCCTAGCAAAAGCGCTGCCGCAATGCCCCGCCCGTTAGCTATGCCGCCCGCAGCGACAACTGGTATTTTGACTTTTTCACGAATAAGCTGTACCAAAACAAAAGTACCCATGATTGATTCTTCAGAAGGCGCTAGAAACGAAGGACGGTGCCCGCCCGACTCAAACCCAGAAGCTACAATCATGTCTACTCCGGCGGCTTCTAAAAACAATGCTTCGTCCAACGTCGTGGCAGCGCCGGCAGTTTTGATGCCGTTTTTTCTGCACTGCTCTAAAACATCTTCCGAGGGCACGCCAAAAACAAAGCTGAATACTTTTGGCTTTACATCCAATATCACTTGCACTTGATTTTCAAAGCGGGATTTGAACGGTGCAGGCTTTTCAGGAAAAGGGATTCCTCTTTCGTCAAAATAAGGCTTAAAAACCTGTTGTGTCTGCTCAAAAAGCACATCTGAAACACCATCGCTTGGAGCATCGCTGTCTGAAACCCACAGATTGATGTTGTAAGGCTTGTCGGTAGCTTTTTTTATCTGCTTGTCTATTTCATATATTTCCTGAGGCGTCAGAGTGTAAGCTCCGTAGCCTCCCAAGCCTCCCGAATTTGATACTTTGGCCAGCAATTCAACAGTAGAAAGCTTGCCTCCAAACGGGCCTTGCAGTATTGGATAATCGATTCCCAGCAGTTCTGTTATTTTCGTATTATGCCACATGGTTTTAGATTTTTATGGTGTTACATCAGTTAGCATCTTATTGACGATTAGCCATTTTCCGTCAATTCGGTGGAAAGACAATAAATCAAAGTAGTTGAATTCATACATTTTGACTTTTACTTCAGCCACCGCAATTGAATTTACAATCTTAATCGAAATAATTCCAGTTTCAAAAGGCTTTCCAGAATCTTTAGGACTCTGGCGATTTTTTACGCCGTCGAGATATTGCTTAAGCGTTTTGGAATAAGGCTGTCCTTTTATATCTCCGACTACTAAAATTCCTTCCTTAAAAACCTGTTTCAATAGATTGATATCACCTTCATAAATTCCTCTAAAATAATAATTTTCCAGCGCATTTTCTATGCTGATTTTATCTTGCTGATTCGTTTCCATCTTCTTGGTATTTTGTGCTTTTATGCCCTGCAGGTTACAGAGCATAAAAGCGATTAATAAAACAGTTTTCATTTAGCTTAAATTGTGGCCGGCACCTTTTCCCCCGTCGACATTGAGGATTGACCCGGTGATGAAATTGCTTTTTGCAACTGTGTAGACCATTTCAGCTACGTCTTCGATTTCGCCAACCCTGTTTAGCAAATGCAGTCCGGCATTCTGGTCAGCCTTGTCGCCATGCATCGGCGTGCGGATTACGCCTGGCGCAACCGTATTCACGCGGATGTTTTGTTTCCCAAATTCTGCAGCCAATTGAATTGTCAAGGCATGGATTGCTCCTTTGCTTGATACCGGCGCCGAAGCTGGCCAGCCCCCCAAGCCATGATTTACCAAAGGCGTACCGATATTAATCACAACACCATCTTTTTGCGCCAGCATTTGAGGAATAACGGCTTGCGTAGTGAAATAGGTTCCTTTAAAATTGGTTCTCAAAAATGTATCAAGATAAGCTTCATCTACTTCCAAAAATGGCTTGCTGTCAAAGATTCCGGCATTGTTGACAAGCACATCTGCAGCGCCAAATTTTTCGACGGCTAGTTTTACCAAT
This sequence comes from Flavobacteriaceae bacterium PS02334, assembly GCA_029959295.1. Classification (GTDB taxonomy): domain Bacteria; phylum Bacteroidota; class Bacteroidia; order Flavobacteriales; family Flavobacteriaceae; genus Flavobacterium. The sequence continues at coordinate 139,756 of JASCOH010000009.1, forward strand.
TGCTCGCCCGTGTTTTTATTGCTGACGTCTCCTGCAAACATGGCTAGGTTTTCTCCTGCTCCGAGTTCGTTGAAAGTAGCTTCCAAAGATTTTTCAGTCACAGAATTGAGGACCACATTATCGCCTCTGTCTAAAAAATATTTGGCAATTCCTTTTCCTATTCCAGATGCTGCGCCGGTCACGATGATCGTTTGTTTTTTCATGATTTCTTTATTTTTTGTCGGCTGTGATGCCTTGTTCTCTTAATACTGATACCTGTTCTCCTGCGTAGCCCCAATCATCCAAATCAATTTCTTGTAGGACAACGTGCGTCAAATGCGGATCTTTATTTAGCGTGTCGGTAATCAAATCAGTTATCCCTTTTATCAGGATTTGCTTTTGCTCTCGAGTAACTCCCTCTCTGGTAAGCTCAATTTTTACGTATGGCATGACTCTCTTTTTTAGAATTAAGCTATTTGGGCGGTTACTTGAACGTGAAGGTCAAAATCGTTGTAAATCAAAGTGTCGCCAAGATTTACGAAGAAATTTCCAGAACGAAATTTCATTCCGTATTTAGTTCTGTCAATAGTGATTTTTCCTGAAATCGTTGCGGTGTCTTCTGTGATATTCACATTCGCATCAAATGCCACCGGACGTGTAATTCCTTTTATAGTAAGATTGCCTTCAATCTGAGAAGTGCTGCTTTCAGATTGTACCGAAGTGATTTCAAACAGCGCTTCTGGATAATTTGTAGAATTAAAAAAATCATCTGAAGCCAAGTGGCCTGCAAATTGGGCATTGGTGTCGGGATCGGCTATGTCTAGTATTTTGATCGATGTAGTGTCGATTACTACTTTTCCTCCAGAAAGCTTTCCGTCATTGAAGAAAAATACGCCTTCTTTTGCGTCTATGGTTCCGTTATGCGAACCAGTTACTTTTCTGCCAATCCAGTCAATTGTGCTATTGGCATTGTCTAATTTAAATTTTGTTGTTTCCATTTTTTTGTATGTATTTAAAAATTACATGACAAAGTTCCACAGAAATAACAAGGAGCTTATGTGACCTGCATCACATTTAAAATTAGCGGCAGATTATGTGACCTGCATCACATTTCAGGAATTGTAAAGGCGGCTTAAAGTTTCTCGGGAAACGCCGAGATAGGCAGCGATTAAATGTTTGGGCACATTGTTGTAAAGTGCGGGATATTGCTTCATCAGGTCTTCATACCGGCGCTTGACATCGTTATTCATGAAAGACAATAATCTTTTTTGCGCGGCGACATAGCCTTTGTTAGTGCGCCATCTGAAAAAAGATTCTATCTGGTGGATTTCACGGCACAGCTTTTCCCTGTCTTCACTTGACAGGCAAAGAACTTGCGCATCAGTAATGCAATCTACATTTGTCGTCGCTTTTGAACCGCTGTAAAGTGCGTCATAATCAGAAGCCCACCAAGTCGGCATGGCAAATTGAAGAATATACATTTTTAGATTGTCATTGATATAAAACGATTTTAAAAAACCGTCGATGACAAAATATTCGCAATCTATGTTTTCTCCGGCAGTAATAATAGTCTGTCCTTTTTTAAAGGAAAGCAGCTTGAAATGAGAAAAAAAATAGTCAATCTCTTCGTCAGTCAGCGAAACAGTTTTTGAAATATATTCTTTGAAGATTTCTTTTGGTTGCATGCCCTAAAGGTAAATATTTTTCGGATAGAAATTTATTTGGCACCAAAGCTTATGCTTATTCAAAATCTGCATTTTAGCTATCGTTAAAATCACGTATTTTTACCTAATTTGTTTTTACTGCATTTTGTACTTTTGAAAGGCACAGTAAAACGCATCATTTTTGCCTACAAAATTCCAAATTAATTTATAAATTCAATGAGCAATTCAACAGAAATAAATAGTGGCGGGATCGCAACATTTGCAATAAAAATCAATGGAACTGCAATACCAGATGTTTTAAGCGTGTTCTCTATTTCTGTAGAAAAAAAAGTAAATCGAATTGCCCTAGCAAAAATTGTAATCTTGGATGGAGAGACCAATACTGGCAAATTCGAGGCAAGTTCTTCCGCTATATTTGTTCCAGGCGCTAAAATCAGCATTGAAGCCGGATATGACTCCCAAAATCAAACTATTTTTAAAGGATTGATAACTGCGCAGTCAATCCGCATTGATGGCCTGATCGGGTCAGCATTGGAAGTAGAATGCCGGGACGAATCTGTAAAAATGATTGCAGCCAGGAAAAGCCATACGTTTTACAATAAAAAAGACAGCGAAATTATTTCTTCAATCATAGGAAGCTATTCTGGGCTTGTTGCTGAAGTAGTTCCTACAGATAAAATAAGTTCAGAACAAGTACAATATTATGTGACCGACTGGGATTATATCTTGTCACTTGCTGAAACGAACGGATTAATTGTGACGGCGATAAATGGAAAAATTTCTGTGGACAAGCCAGACAGCAATACTGAATCAGTGCTGACGATTACTTATGGCGACAATCTTTTAGAATTTAATGCCAAGCTAAATGCTGTCACGCAATTGTCCGAAGTAGCTTCTGCTTCTTGGGATTATAAAAAACAGCAATTGATTACTGGCCAAGCGGTCTCCAATTTATCAGGTCCAGGAAATTTATCATCTAGGCAATTATCTGAAGCTCTTGGAAATCCAGCATTCCAGCTGCAGACTTCGGCAACAGTAGATTCTGCCGATTTGAATAACTGGTCAAAGGCGCAGATCATCAAAAGCGAATATTCAAAGATATTAGGAGAGGCTAAATTCCAAGGCACGAATTTGGCTGAACCTGGAAAATATATAACTTTCATGGGGGTTGGAGATCGATTCAGCGGTGACCATATTATCAGCGGTGTCAGCCATAACTTATCAGAAGGAAATTGGGTTTCAGAAATTTCATTTGGCCTTTCACCTGATTGGTCTACCGAAGCGCCCGATGTCATGGCGCCTCCCGCATCTGGGCTTATTCCTGGAGCGAGAGGAATTTTTAATGGAACCGTAAAAAAAATACATGGTGATCCAGATTCTCAATATAGAATTTTAGTAAATATTCCGCTATTTGATTCAAACGGCGAAGGTATCTGGGCAAGGATGTCTAATTTTTATTCCTCAGCTGGCGCAGGAGCCTTTTTTCTGCCTGAAGTCGGCGATGAGGTTATCCTTGGCTTTTTAAATGAAGATCCGCGCTATCCTGTAATTTTAGGAAGTTTGTATAGCAGTCCGAAAATAAAGCCTTTTGCAGGATTAAATCCGGATGAAAAAAATTCTAAAAAAGCGATTGTCTCAAAATCTGGAATTTCGGTAGAATTTGACGACGAAAATAAAACCTGGACCGTGGCGACTCCTAACAAAAATACCATAATCATCAGCGACAAAGACAAACAGATTCTGATTAAGGATGAAAATCAAAATACCATCAAAATGTCAGACAAAGGCATCGATATGATGAGTCCGAAAAGCATAAATATTACGGCAGGCGAATCTGTAAATATCAAAGGAAATCAAGGCATTTCGATCAAATCCAGTGGCGATATAACGACTGCCGGAATAAACATCATAGAAAAAGCCGATATGAAATATAGCGCACAGGGCGCAATGGCAGCAGAAGTAGAAGGCGGAATGCAATTAACGCTGAAAGGCGCAATGGTAATGATAAATTAATAGATATGCCACCAGCAGCAAGAATTACAGACTTTCACCAATGTCCGATGACAACTCCAGCCACGGTTCCGATTCCGCATGTCGGAGGCCCGATTGTAGGCCCAGGAGCACCCAATGTTTTAATCGGCGGATTGCCCGCTGCAAGAGTCGGCGACATGGCTGTATGCGTCGGTCCGCCAGATACTATTACAAAAGGATCGGCAACCGTAATGATTGGCGGTCTTCCGGCTGCCAGAATGGGCGACACAACAGCGCACGGCGGCACAATTGCCATTGGAGCCTTTAATGTAATGATTGGAGGCTAAGAAAAACTGTACTATTTACAGACTTGCAATGAAATACATAAATCTTCTTTAACAGATAATTTTAGTGTAAAGCAGAGGTTTACCCATTTAGCGCTTTCTAAATAATTACGATAAAAAAAAGCAACAGCTTTGAACCAAAACTGTTGCCTTTAAAATTAGATTAAAATCGCTTAGTTTTTCAACGAAGCCATATCAATTACAAAACGGTATTTCACATCGCTTTTCAACATTCTTTCATAAGCGCCGTTGATGTCTTGCATGTTGATCATTTCGATTTCAGAAACGATATTGTGCTTCCCGCAGAAATCTAATAATTCTTGCGTTTCAGCGATTCCACCGATGACAGAACCGGCTACCGATTTTCTTCCCATGATCATTGGAACAGAATTCAGCATTGGATCTAATGGTCCTAAATAGCCAACTAAAACTAAAGTTCCGTTGATGTTTAAGGTAGCTACATAAGGATTCACGTCGTGAATTGAAGGAACTGTATCGATGATCAAATCAAATTTCCCTGCAACTGATTTCATTTGTGAATCATCCGTAGAAATAATTACCTCATCTGCTCCTAAATCTTTTGCATCCTGAATCTTATCCGGAGTTCTTGAAAATAAGGTAACCGAAGCGCCAAGTCCTTTTGCCAATTTGACTGCCATGTGGCCTAAACCGCCCAAACCGACTACGGCAACTTTGCTTCCTTCTTTCACATTCCAGTGTCTCAATGGCGACCAAGTCGTGATTCCGGCGCAAAGCAAAGGCGAAACTGCAGCCAAATCTAAATTTTCAGGAACTCTCAAGACGAAAGCTTCATCAACGACAACTTTTTCAGAATAGCCTCCGAAAGTCTGCCTATTCAAATGCTTGTCTTTTCCGTTATAAGTTCCTGTAAATCCGTTTAGGCAGTATTGTTCCAAATCATGCTTACAGCTTTCGCAAGTTCTGCAAGAATCTACCATACAGCCCACTCCCACTACATCTCCAACTTTAAATTTTGAGACTTCATTGCCAACAGCTGTTACTTTTCCAACAATTTCATGGCCTGGAACGGCAGGATAAAGCGTTCCTCCCCAATCATTTCTGGCGGTATGCAAATCAGAATGGCATACGCCACAAAATAAGATATCGATTTCAACATCTTTTGGCAGAACATTTCTGCGCTCGATGGTCATTTGCTTTACATCTGCCACTTTAGATTCCACTCCGAAAGCCTTCACATTTGTCGTATTTGTTGTGCTCATTATATTTAGTTTTTAAATTTATTCGAAGTTACAAAATCTGATTGTGGCTGAATTGCGAGAATCAAACATTTTTCTTTAATAAAAATTACTGCATCTATTTTGGAAATTTATTGGAAACTCTTTCCCTGAAACCTGAATCTAAATAGTTAGCTTGAATATTTCGTTTGAGAAATGAAAAGTAAGAATAACTAATAAAAAAATCCCAACTAGAATAATACAGTTGGGATTTTTATTTAATATTTAGCAGCGTTTAGTTCAATTTGAATTTTACTTTGCTTTTGATATCTGCAGAAGAAGCTCCGATCAGCGCTTCAAAATCACCCGGTTCAGCAACCCAGTCGTGTTTTTTATCATCAAAAAAGCTCAAGGCCGTTTTGTCGATAGTGAACGTAACTGTTTTTTCTTCACCCGCTTTTAAAGCCACTTTTTCAAATCCTTTCAGCTCTTTTATCGGACGCGACAATGACGATTTCACATCTGTGATATACAATTGCACAACCTCTGAACCTTCACGTTTTCCTGTATTTTTAACTTTTACGCTGAATGTAATCTTATCTGAAGAAGCCATTGCATTTTTGTCTGCAGTTGCTTTTCCATATTCAAAAGTCGTATAGCTCAATCCGTGGCCGAAAGAGAAAAGCGGTTTCACATTTTGCTTGTCAGCCCAGCGGTATCCAACAAAAATTCCTTCGTTGTAATGCACTTCTTTATCGCCTGGAAAATCTCCCAAAGCATGCGCTCCGTTATCTTCTAATTTTACTGGGAACGTAAAAGTCAGCTTTCCAGAAGGATTTACGTCTCCAACCAAAACCGAAGCCAGTGCATTTCCTGCTTCAGTACCTAAAAACCAGCCTTGAACGATTCCCGGAACTTGATTTACCCACGGCATTGCTACCGCATTTCCTGAAATATTCACGAATACTAGATTTTTGTTTGCTTTCACCAATTCGGTAATTAATTTATCTTGTTCATAAGGAAGCCCCAAGCTCTTGCGATCGTGGCCTTCGCTGTCTTGATAGTCGCTTTTGTTTAAGCCTCCGACAAAAATAACGATGTCTGCGCTTTTTGCAACTTTCAAGGCTTCTGCTTTTAATTCTTCCGCTGAACGCTTTTCAGATAAATCCTGGCCAGAAACTACGCCGTTATAATCACTGCTTGCATCGCCTACATAACCGCGCGCATAAACGATTTCAGCATCTTTCCCTACTCTTTTCTTTAATCCGTCAAGCGGAGAAATTTCATATTTTGCTTTCAGTGAAGAACTTCCGCCTCCGACAGTCATCATTTTTATGGCATTCTCGCCGATTACGGCAATCCTTTTTGTCTTTTTAAGATTTATGGGAAGGATATTGTTTTTGTTCTGAAGCAATACGATTCCTTCCTCCGCAATTTTACGTCCCGCTAAAGCATGCTCTTCAGTCCCGAATGAGCCTAAAGGCCTGTCTTTTGCCATGGTAGTTAAAAAAGAAAGGCGTAAGACGCGGCGCACTTTGTCATCCAGTTCCTTAGTCCCGACTTCTCCAGATTTGATCAATTTTAAATAAGGCTGTGCTAGATAATAGCTGTCGTAAGCATTGCTGTGCCCTTTAGAAAGTCCGTCAGTCCAAGTCCCGAATTCCAAATCCATTCCGTTGAAAATCGCTTCTTTGGTATTATTTACGCCACCCCAGTCAGCAACTACAGTTCCTTCAAAGCCCCATTCGCCTTTCAAGATGTCATTCAAAAGATATTGGTTATGGCACGCTTGCTGTCCTTTATATCTGTTGTAAGCGCCCATGATCGTCCAAGTTTTTCCTTCTTGAACCGCAGCCTTGAAAGCAGGAAGGTAGATTTCATACAAAGCGCGGTCGTCAACATTCACATTCACCGTGTGGCGGTTGGTTTCTTGATTGTTCAAGGCAAAATGCTTTACGCAGGCAGCCACGCCGTTCGACTGGACTCCTTGAATATAAGGAACGACCATTTTCGACGTCAGGAAAGGATCTTCGCCCATGTATTCGAAGTTTCTTCCGTTTAAAGGCGATCTGTAAATATTTACGCCGGGTCCCAGCAGTACGTTTTTATTTCTGTAGCGCGCTTCTTCCCCGATAGATTTTCCATAAAGCAAGCTCATGTCTTTGTTCCAAGTTGCGGCCAAAGCCGTAAGTGCTGGAAACGCGATGCAGGAATCATTCGTCCATTTGGCCTGGTCCCATTCGTCCCACAAAACTTCAGGGCGGATGCCGTGCGGTCCGTCAGTCATCCAGTTATCAGGAATTCCAAGCCTCGGCACGCCCGGCGAACTGAATTTTGACTGCGCATGGATCATCGCAATTTTTTCTTCTAAAGTCATTCTTGAAAGTGCGTCTTCGACTCTTTCCTGGAGCGGCTTGGTATTGTCTTGATAGGCGGGAACTTTCTTTTGCGCATTCATGCTGGAAACGCCCAAGAAAAGCGCCACGGCAACTGCAATACTGTTTTTCAGCATAGTGTATGTATTAAATGTGATAATTATTTGTTGTTTTCAAGCCATTTTAATCTTCTGGCATCCGGAAGGTGTTTTACTTCAAATCCTTCAAAAATAGCATTGAAGCCGTTACCGTCAGGCGAAGCGGCAGTCATTCCGATCATGACGGGCTTATTGTCTGGAAAAGAAGCCAGTCTGACCATCGTGTACTTTTTGTCATCCAAAGAATAGAAAATCTCAACAGCATCAAGCCTTCTTACCACTTTTATCCACACTGATTTTGGTTTTTCAGTCAATTCGATAACGCTCCAGTCGCTTTTTTCATTGGTCACTACAGAACTGATATTCATGTTTCCGTCAACGAATTCTACGCCCGTCTTGATCCAAGTTTTTTCATCGATTCTAAGCATTAGTCCGGTCTGGTCGAAACGCGTTTTATATTCGCCCGTAATTTTAACCTTCGCTTCAAATTCGCCTCCAACCGTCGTGTAATAAAACGGACCGTCGTCCACTGTGAATCCATAATGCGTTATGCGCCAGTAATCTGTTTTTGGAGTGACAAACATCGAAAGCGATTTCGAATCGGCTTTCCATTTTTCAGGCTGGTTGAACCACTGCATCTTTTCGCTGTTTTGGGCAAATGAGCCAAATGCCGTCAGCATCAAAATTAATAGGGAAGTTTTTTTCATATAGTAAAGTATATTGTTGGCATTTGGTTTTATTAAATTGAAGGAAAACCAAATCAGATTGTAAAGCTATAACGATATAGTATTTCTAAAACTTTTACAGTAAAAAAAGTAGTAGCTAAAAGTATTCAATGTATTAAACAACAACAACTTATGATTTAAAAAAACACAAAAAAAGTAGTAGATTTATAGCTATTTTTATGCTTTTCCGGTAATTATTCCTATTTTCGAAACCATTTCTTCAAACTCGTCTCGAGAAACGGCGGCCTTGTTCCTGCCTTTTGTTCGGTAATTATAAATAGTGCTTAATGAATACCTCAGGAAGGCGGCAATTTTGACGCTGTCTGTAATTCCAAGCCGAATCAGTGCGAAAATTCGAAGTTCCGTATTCAATAATTCGCCTTGCTTCAAGATTACCTGTTCGTCTTTTATAAGCAGGGAATTGAAATCTTTCACAAATGTCGGGTACAAATTCAGGAAGATGTTATCGAAATTTTTATACAATTCTTCAAGCTCATTGTCGACGACGGTTGTAGATTTCAGCATTTTGAACAGTTCGTCCAGCTGTTTGTCAGTTGCCTTCTTGTTCAGGCTTTTTCGGTAGTTCTCAAGCTTGTTGATATAAGTCGAGCACAAGTCAAAAAAATGCGCGATATATTCCTCTTTCACATGATTCGATTCTGACAATTGTGCGTTCATTTCGTGCAGCTGCGCATTTGTTTCGCTGATATCTTTGTTCAGGTCGGCCAGCTTCTGGCTGCTCAGGTGCAGTTCTTCCTTGATTCTGGAAACCTTTTTCATCTGCCTGTAGACATAAACGATGGCGATGATCAGAAAAGCCGAAAGGATGCTGATCAAAAGCAGGTAGGTCTGCAACTGTCCTTTTCGCTTGGCTTCCTTGTCAAGATAGGCCGTGTTGATGATCGAATAGAGCTCTGAAATCTGGAGCGTTCGAAATTTTACATTGCAGAAAATCGCATCTTCAATCGCCGATTTTGTAAAACGGTAAGCATTATCGATATCGCCAGATTCATAATAGATCAGCGCCAGGTTTTGAACAGAAGCATTGTCTTTGGTAGAATTCTTGATGTCCGCAGTTGCAGATATGACATAGTAGCTTCTTTCCAGTTCCGGATTCTCTTCTATTTTGTAAGTAAGCCCGATCAGGTAGGCAATCATCGCAAAATCTTGGTCTTTTTGTTTTGCTGTTTTAAAAAGCTGCAGTAGATTTTTTTGGGAAATTTCCACATTCCCGTTAAAGATATTTTTCTGCGCCTGGTTGATCTTATATTTGACAGAAGAAGGATTTAAAGTAGATAATAGCGAATCGCGGTACGCTTCAATCTGTGGTACATATTGGCCGTTATAAGTACTTGTAGCATAATGCTCTAGAAACTGTCCGTAAACTTCATAATACATCGAAAGCAACTCTCCTGAAACGGTCTTTTTGTTGAAATTTTTAAGAATCGATTCTGACTCGAGGTATTTCCCTGAAGAAGAATAAAGGTTGGCCAGCTGGAGCTGGGAAATATCTCCTATGTCCTTATTTTTTAGCAGGCTGGCAATCCGCTGGTTCTTTTTTACGTAATAAATCGCAGAATCCACCTTGAACTTTCGGTATTCTTGGTACAGCTTTTTATTGCAGTCATATTCTTCCTCCAGTGAAAGGTCGCCGGAAAGAATCTTCTTTAGGCTGGCAATCCGCTTCTCTTTCAGCTTGTCGTATTCCGGCTTGTGGGAAATCGCATAATTGAATGTTGCAAAAATAGAATCCGTCTGTGCCGAAACGCAGGAAGCATTGGCCGCAATAAAAAATAGAAGCAGGATTGTTTTTTTCACTTTTTGTAAATCAGAATGGGCAAATATAATAAATGAAAACCTGATTACGCCATCCTCTTTCGTCGAGGATGTTCTTTCTGGGTCAAAGTGCCCAGCACAATTCAGTCGCACAGGTTCGAGATATGAAATAAAGAGGATAAAGTACATAGATCTAGCAACTGAATTCTGCCTGAATTTCAAGGGAGTGATCTAGGGGCTTATAAAAAGAAATTAAACCGAATTATATTTATAAGTTGCTTTCTCTTAGATTTTTAAGTGGCAAAAAAGTAGCTGACCTTGGCATTTTTTATTGCTGTCAGCCCTTGCTCTCATTGATTTTCTTCAACTATAATAGTATAAATAATATAATTAATGGTGTAATAATAACGGGGCTTCGAAATATATCTTTGTAGAGAGCATTGTCCAAAAGGGGGCTTGAGGGCTATAGCTAAAGTTGGAACACTAATTATTCCACCACAAAAACGGAGCCTGGCAGGGCTCCGTTTTTTTTATTGTTAACCTTAAGAAATCCATAGGATTAAAAATTGCTGTTTTTTGGATATAGCATTCAGAAATTTAAATTATCATTTCTTGCCGAGTTCGGGCTTGTCCATCGCAGGGTCATAATCTACAAAAAAGTTGATCCAGATATTTCTGGAAACCCGCATGATGATGGGCATGAAAAGCACCAGCGTGGCTATTATCGAAGCAAAGGCGATTTTAAGATTGGCATCGAAGAGAAAGCGACTGATGACAAAGGCGGCCACCCCGAAAGCGATACCCACGCCATAGCTCACGTACATTGCGCCGAAGAAAAACGAAGGCTCAATTTTATATTTGAAGCCGCAGTGTTGGCAGTGCTCGTGCATCTCGAACACGTCGGCAAGGTTATAGGCATTAGGGTTCACATACATTTTCTCATTCTGGCATTTCGGGCAGGTGCTTGTGGCAATGCTGTAGAGTTTGGTTCCTTTTTTCATGATTTCGGTAGCTTGTGTCATTTAGACAGTTGGACTTTATTTTTGCAAAGCCCCCTGATTTATTAAGCTGTTGGAGAACCTTTGCTTTTATAGGACAAATTTACGAAACAAACTACCATATACCTATGGCTTATTTGCACTTTATCTTGTACAATTCGGACATTTTTATTTTTTTAATTGCAAAACCTCAAATTTATTTCTATCAAAACTTTAAATATTAATCTGTAATCCAAATCAAATATTTCTTCACTTTGTAATTAATTGTGATACCTTTTATACAATTCATCTTGTCTTTGTTTAGGCGTATTGTGGTAAATTTCACTTCTTTTCCTTCAATCTTCTTGCATAATTCAGCAAAAGTGATCAATTCTTGACCGTTTTTTACTACCGGAATATCGTAATCGTCGCAGAGATATTTTGCAAAATCCTCTTTGGTTTTGCTTTGCGAAGCTACACTGCGAAGCAATAATACGAATTGGTCTTCTGAAATAATAGGTGCTTTTATTGGTACTGCAATCGAATCTTTTTTCTTTGATGACTTTGGTGCCACAGGAAGATATTGCAATAATTCGACAAGCGGATCTTTTTGCGGGCTTCCCAGCGGAAGATTAAAAGCTTCTTTCGGCTGTTCTGGATTGTAAGAATCAAGATCTAATTTTTGGACTTGCTTGATTTTTTTCGGTGCTACATAAATCGTTTTTGTCGCTATATGGTCATAATCGCCATTCACAATTAAAGTGATTTTTTTAACGCCTACAGTCTTAAAAGTATAAGAAGGCGATTTTTTCAAGGCATCGATTCCTTGGCTTTCTCCAAAGCTCCACTCCCACGTTTCAGCGCCTGAAAGTTCACTGTCAAATTTTATTGATTTTCCTAATTCTACAGCACGTGGCGAGCTAATTATCGGAATTTTTGAGCGGTCAACTAACGGCAAACTGTTTATTGTAATTGTTCTTTCTTGAACACAGCTTCCGTTGATTGTCAATTTTACTTTATAATCGCCACGTTTTAAATATTGATGAAAAGTATGTTTGCGATTATCTGCAGAAGATCCATCTCCGAAGTCCCATTTGTATGTTTTTGCATTTTTTGTTTCATCTTTGAATTCAATCATTGAGTTGACTGAAAAATTATCTGCTGTTATAAAATATTTGGTATTGTCACAGTCGATATGGAATGAATATTGGTAGAAAAAAAATGCTAATCCCAGTAAAATAAAGAAGAAAAAGGAAAATATAACCTTAAGATCGAATTTGGCGTTGAATAATTTCATTTGTAGTATATTAAGCTAAATGGCTAGTTTTGAAAAACAAATCTAACAAATTTATTTGTTTTTATAGGTTTTTATAATTTTTTATATATTTTTGATATATGAAAACTATATGCCTTTTACTTTTATTAATTTTATCTGCCTGCTCTAGCAAAAAGTATGTTGAGAATGTGCCGTTCAAATACGACTACAACGACATACAGCAACAAAAGACAAATCAGATTGGAAATATCAAGCAAAATTCGTTCGAGAATTATGATGATAATCCTGAGAAATTGAGCGATGAAATCTTGCAGCTCAAGGAAAAATATGCAATTCTTCTTGCTACAAATCCAAAAGAAATTACGAATTATACTTTGTATGGCTACATAGATAAGTGGCTTGGAACTCCGTATAAAAAAAATTCATTAGACGAGAAAGGAGCCGACTGCGTTTATTTCATCCAAACCCTTTTTAGCGAGGTTTATGGCGAAACACTTCCAAAAACCCCTTCTGGAATGCGCATGAATCCAGCAATAGAATCATTTACCGGACGGGCATATCTGCAAGAAGGCGATTTGATTTTTTTTAGATATAATAAAGAATCGCCGATTTCAGATGTAGGAATATATCTTCACAACGACAGAATAATAGCCTGCGGATTAAAAGACGGCTTGACCATTTACAATTTCAATGACGACTATTTCCAATCACGCTATGTGTGTGCAGGAAGACTAAAATTAAAAGCCGAAAAATAAATAAAATACGCCATGAAAGATGCCGAAGAATTAAACAAATGGATTTCTTCCATCAAAGAAGATATAAGAGCTGAAGTACTTGTAGATGATATTCTAACGAATTTTAATTCAGATGACGAACAGCTTTTGATCAACTTTGACGGTCAATTCAGCAGAACTTACAGACATGATATTTTGAGTTCAAATGTCGTAGATTTTGAGCTCGATGCCAAACAGATTTTAAAGATTACTTTATCGCGTGACAATGTTTACAACACGCTTCCGCAAGGAATTACGCATGTTGCAAAGCATGACGAATTGGGACAATCTGTAGAAAAAATCGTAAAATCATACCGCGATACAAAAATACAAAGCGAGAATGCGAAAAAATTTTTCTCGCCTTTCCAAAACGAAATATTCTTCGCTGGCGTGAGCCTTGAAAATATTGAGAAGAAATTGTTTTTTGGTCTTGACGGAAATAAACCCTTAGATTTTCAGTATGATTTTTGGGGAATTCCAAAGCATTTGCCTGAACTTCTTGTGGCAAAATTCGTGAGATTATTGCCTTACAAATATAAATTTACAGGAAACCTCCAGCTAATCATGGAATGCCTTTCTTATATTTTGGATGAAAAAGTAAGCTTTTCAGAATCAGGATATAAGAGCTATAATGATGAAAATCAAGGTATCAATTTAGGCGAAGCACGACTTGGCATTGATCTAATCTCTGGAAGCAGTTTTACTGATTATTCGCTTCACATCAAGGTTTCAATAGGGCCTCTAGAAAATTACCAGCTTTCACAGTTCATGCATCAAGAGCCTGTTCAGCAGTTTCTTGATTTGTTTTATGAGACATTTTTGCCCATAGAGATTGAGACCACGACCCTGCTCCTGCTTTCTGAAGAAAAACAGTCTTTCCACTTTGAAAATCACAACAAACCAGTACTTGGGTACACTACAAGACTATAGATGAAATCTTATTTTAAAAATTTATTGGATGTAAATATCCTTTCAACAATTATCGTATTGCTGATCCTATGCACGATTAGCACGATAATTTTCTCTAGAATCACTCCTGATTTTAAAAAAAATCTGAAGGGCAAATTCTTTCCTTATATACTTGTCTTGATACTTGTTTATGGATTGGTGACATTTTTGGGCAACAATAAAATGTTTATTTTGCTGAATCAGGTATTTATTTTCCATCAAGTTATTGCGATTGGAATTGGAATTTTGCATACCTATCTATATCGAAATTATTTTAAAGAATTTGAAGAAGACAATATCTGGAAGGAAGCGCTTTTTGCTTTAATTATCACTTTGTATGCGCTGATTCCTTTTGTTGCAGTTTATACTTTCTTAAACGGACATGATTTTACATTTATAATGGCGGCACATTGCCTATTTCTTATGGTTCCGACCTGGTTTTATATTGCTTTTACGCGAGCGATAATCATACCTTCAAGAATATATCTTACTTGGGATTTTCCGGCGGAAGCCACTGCTTATAAAGATCTTGCCGATGATGAATTAAAAGACATGGTCGTGCTTTCCTTTAATATAAGCAAGAGTCCGAAAAATAATGATTATCTGACTTTGAGGGCAAAAGCACCGACAAGAGCAGATTTTGGCCGTATTTTCTATCATTTCATAATGGATTATAACGAAGACCATTCTACCAGCGTTATCGAAACAAATGATGCTGAAAATTCTTATAGCTGGGTTTTCTTTTTAAAAGAAAATTGGTATACAAAACCTAAATATATTGATCCGAATTATACGCTCTACATGAACGGAATTAACGATAACAGCCGAATTTTATGCTATCGAATGAAGAAAAAAGCGCTTGATAATTATAATGAAGAGGAAGATATCAGGGAACTTGATTTAAATAAATATTAACCATACAATAAATTTTAGAAAATGCCAGAAAAATTAAAACACTTTCCCGTAAACTGGATTGACGGGATGAAAATCAGCAAAATTCATTTTCTTGGAATGCAGGAAAATGTCGATGAAGCTGTGAAAGAAGCCGTAAGTGTCCAGCTTACTTCGATAAATTATGGACTGCTTCCTATAATGGGCAACAGCAATTCTATAAAAATGAAACTGATTGTCGATAACCACAAACTTTTAAAAGTAAAAATTGAAGAATGCCGTGCCATTACTTCCAATGGTTTTAGGATAGAAATTGATCGCGAAGCTGACAACGGACTTGATTCATCACTGACTTATCCTGAAGCAGTTCATGCAATTTTGCCTGGCGAAAAAATAGGACTTTTGGCCTGTATTTCTGTGAATAGCAAGAAGAGAATTCCTTTTGGAGAGCTTGATCCAGATGAAAATCCGCCACGTTATCCTTTTACACAGCCTGAATACCTGCTCCATCTTATTCCTGAAGACAATATCAGGAAAGAAAATGGCCTTGGAAATTCCTTCTTGACAATCGGCAGAATTATGGTCAGCGATACCGAAACTTCTATTGATGAATCCTATATTCCGCCTTCGACAACAGTAAATAGCCATGCTTCATTGCTGGAAGACTATACTGACCTTGATAAGTTTTATGGACAGATTGAAATTTATGCCAATCAGATTTCCCAAAAAATAAATAGTAAAAACCAGAATAATATTTTGTCGCAATTGCTAGAATCCATTTGTGATAAAACGCTGCATTATCTGGGTCATGAAATTAATGCTTTCCGATGGTTTACGCCAAACAGACCGCCAGCCTACATGTATAATAGCGTAATTGCGTTTGCAAGAATTGTCAAAAATCATATCGATTCGCGATCAGGTTCGGGTAAAGAAGAATTGCTTAATTATTTTTCAGAATGGTGCAATATTTCACAAGGAGATTTTGAGCTTCTTTTTAATGAGACTATAAATATCGGCTATAATCACAACCAGATTGACAAAACATCTAGCCAGATATTCAAATTTACAAAGGCAATTGAAGAACTTTTTTCAGTTTTAACTAGACTTGATTATATCGGAAAAAGAAAAGACGGAAGCATATATGTCACTGAAATTAATGATGAAAATCAGAAAATTGTTACCAATGCGCGCAGAAACCGAACTTTTATTAATGACTAATTAAATTATGGAAGTATTAAACAAACAAGAAAGAGTTAAAGCTTTTTGGCTTTTTTTCGCAGTATTCAGCATTACAATTGTCATTATAGTTTTTGCCATATTTTTCAATTTTCAACTTCCAAAAGAAGAAAATGAACATTTAAGAACAGAAAATGACTTGCTAAAAAAGGAATTTGAGTTTCAACAGCAATTTTCTTATAAGATTGATAGCGCGAAACAATATATAGATTCAATCAACGCTCCGGGTCAGGATAATTTTTTTCAAGAACAAATCGCCCTAAAAAAATTGGCCGAAATGTATTCGATTCTGCCAAAAGATACTTTAAAGGGAAAAAAGATGTATTCTAACGTAATTCTTACTTACAAGCAATTGATTGATTCTAAAAAACAGATTAGAAATCTTACTTATAATGAAAAAACGATGGACAGTCTTGCACAAATTGCACAAACTTTTCAAGAAGAATATGAAAAAATGAAACTTGATTTAGAAGTTTGCAGGCAACTTTACCAAGGTCAATAGTATTTAAACATATAATTAAAAATAATTTACATATTTAAAATATTAATATTTTTAGTTAAAAAGTATGTTAAAATTGCATTTCAACAAGTATTTATGCAATTCATCGATTTTTTATAACTAATTAAAATAATATACATAGCTTCGACTTATAAATCTTTAAATAAATAAATTTTATGAGTTTTTTAGCAAAATTAAATAAAAGAAAGAATATTAAAAAGAGCCTCCCGCGAATGGGGAAATCAGGAAGTGGATTCAGAAACTTCCTTTGATCCAATCGTGGCAATGCTATTAAACGCCGTTTCTTCAGAACTTGAAAAACTATACGGAGAATTTAATAATACGCAAAAACGGGTAATCGAGCGAATCTTGGATATCATTTTTCCAGACACCATTTCGGGCGTTTATCCATCGCGGGCAATCGTTCATGCTGAAACTATTGACAATAATTATCCGCTATCCATAAATACGCATTTATTTTCTTGCAATAAAAAAATCAACAATATTTATGATCCTGCAAATCCTATAGTCAAAAAAATTTCGCTAGGACCAACAGCGCCATTTATAGCACATTCTGCCAAAATAGAATATCTTGCTTATGAAAGTAATCTTTTTCGAACAGAGAATTTTTTTGCCAAGACAGCAATTTCTAATGCTAAAAAACATATAGAATCAGGAACGGTTTGGATGGGAATCAAGTGTAAAAACAATACTACTGATTTTGATAATCTGATGTTTTATTTAGACATACGCAATAATTCGCACAAGGATTATTTTTTCTACAGCTTAAAACAGGCCAAATGTTTTCACGGAAATAAAGAAGTAAAAATTAAGGAAGGTTATAATATTGAAATTCAAAACATTGACATTGAAAATATTATAAAGAAGAATTATACGCATATTGATCAAATAAGTTCAGAAATAAATCAGTTTTTCCTTCCGAATTATATTACGCTCGATGGCGTTGTTTCTTTAAAAGACCAAACAGAAGAAATCATTTCAGAAATATCAAGCCATTTTGAAAGTGAGATTTTTAGGCAGGAAAAAGATGTTTTGTGGCTTAAATTTGAATTTCCAGAAACGCTTGTGGGTGAAATTCTTAACAATATGGACATTTCCCTAAATTGTTTCCCTTTTTTCAACAAAGAACTTTATAGTACAAATGGCCGTGCGATGAATCCGTATTTCTATATGCCTTTGAAAACAAACGATTATTTTCTTGATTTGGATGCCGTGGTTTCAGATTCAGGCATCAACTATCATCTAAAAGAATTTAGTGATGGAATTTTAGAAGACGGAAGCGGTACTGTTAGAAAGTCTGGAGTCTCAAGATTTGATGAGCGAGATGCTTCTGAATTGTTAGCATATTTGTTGACTCTAATTAAAGATGAAGTTGGTTCTTTTTCAGGAATTGGTGGCGATTTTACCATAGAAGGAATGCGCGCCATAAATCAGCACCTAGCCTCCATTTATCAAAATATAAAGGAAAGCAATGCCGAAAGTTCTAATGCACCTTATCTTATGCTAAAGAAAAAAGGTGACACCATGAATGATGTCTCTTTAAATATAACGTATTGGGGAACTTGTGGCGAAGACGCAAACGATTTGAGACCGCAAACCATGCTAAGCTCTCCTTCAGATTTCATCTCTGGTTCTGCATATTTGGTCACCCCAACTTTTGCAGGAGAAAGACAAATGAATAGCAATGACAAAATACTTTCTTACAGAAGTGCAATGCTTACCCGCGGCAGAGTCGTCACGATTGCTGATATTAAAGCATTTACGTTGAATCATTTTAAGGCTACAATAATAGAAGTTAAAGTTTCAAAAGGAACCAGAAAAGAAAACTCAAACAAAGAAGGATTCAGCAGAACCATTGATGTCAAGATTTTAAAAAATAATAATCAAGATTATCAAATCAAGGAATCTGAGTGGAAATACCTTTGCGATAGCTTTTTAATCAATATTAAAAAAGTATCTTCTAATATTTATCCCTATCGGCTGATTGAAATCTAATACATCAATTTAAGATTATCTATTTCTAAATTCAAGTTCATTCTTTAACGAAAAAGTAATATTAAACTCATGCCCTAGAAACACGAATCATATACATTTGGCTTTCAAACACTTAAATTTACTTAGAGGAAATGAAGACAATTTTACGATTTAATTTCTACAGGTCGCTTTTAGCAATCGTCGCAGTTTTAGGGTGCTGCAGTGCCTTCGGTCAGGCATCCCTGCCGATCAATCGCACAGATTGGGGTAACGAGCCGGCCGGATGGACAAATTCAGGATGCGGCCACAGGACTTCATCTTCGGCATGCTCAAATTCGAGCTCGACAACTTTTGATACCAACGGCGACAGCCGTATTGTTTTCTTCAATGCGGCACCGCTGGCATTGAAGATGACCTTGAAAAACCAGTCGATGTCGGGAAGCTCTGAATTGGTTGTCGAGCAGTCGGCAAACGGCACGAGCTATACGGTTTTGGGAAGATACGGTACGAAAGCAGGAGCTACGGCCATTACCAATGCAATATGTACCGATTTTACGCTAACGCTTTCTACAGCCACAAGATACGTTCGCTGGACTTATACGAAGGCATCCGGAAATATAGACATGGACGATGTGATTATTACGGCAGGTGTAGTGAATACGCCCAGCATAGTATTGAGCCCTGCATCGATTTCTAGTTTCGGCGACATTAATGTAGGCGCCAGTTCAGGAGCAAAATTTGTCCAAGTATCGGGCACGAACCTAACTCAGAATGTTGCGGTAACGTCTGGTGATGCTTCTTTTGAGGTAAGCCTTGACCAGATTGCCTGGGGAAGCTCTCTAGATTTGGCACCTGTATCTGGTACTTTATCAAACAAGACCGTATTCATACGTTTCAGCCCGACAGCTGTGGGCTTGGAGAGCGCTGTGGTTTCTTTTTCTTCCGCAGGAGCCACGACCAGAAATCTGAACGTCAGCGGTACTGGAATAGCAAATACACCAGTAATCACGCCTTCTACGCTATCGCTTCCTTCTTTTGGAAATGTGGAAATAGGAAGCCACTCGGGTTCCACAAGTTTTACGTTTGATGGCATATTCCTTACGGAAGAAGTAAGCGTGGTTGCCTCTGCCGGATTTGAAGTGAGCGTTGACAATACGGCCTGGTTTTCAGGAACCGATGTGAGTCCTGTTTCAGGGACTATCAGCAATTCACAGATCTGGGTACGTTTCAGTCCAACGGTTGGTGGAAATGCGGCGGGAAATATCACTTTATCTTCCGCAGGAGCAATCAGCAAGATAATTTCATTGTCCGGAAATGCAACGGTTCCAACTGCAATAGTGATGGATGCGGCAGGCTTTGGCCCTTTCTGCAATTCGGAAAGCGCAGTATTCGATGTTGCTTTTACGGCATCTGGGACATTTGCAGGAACTGTTTTTTCTGCGCAGCTTTCAGACGCAAGCGGGGTTTTTACCGATACTGCAACTAATATTGTGGGTACGGGAACTGCAAGCCCGATCAGTATTTCCATTCCAGCTGGCACGGCTGCTGGAAATTACAGGATCAGAGTTCTTAATGAAAATCCACTTGTTTTCAGCAATAACAACGGAAGCGACATCGTGATAAATGCGACTAGCGTTGGAGGAAACTTGATTGGAAGCACCTCCTACTGCGGTATTTCAAATTCAGGTACGCTGACACTTGAAGGCAATATTGGAGCTGTTTCAAAATGGCAGTCTTCGGCTTCTCAAGATTTCAGTACTGCAATTACAGACATTGCAAATACAGCTTTGACTTTAGATTTTTCCAATCTTTCAGAAACTACTTATTTCAGGGCTGTTGTAGCCAATCAGACTTGCAGTGCTGCAAATTCTTCTGTAGCGACAATAACAATCAATCAAATTACAGTTCCTGATTTCGCACAGATTCCAGCTTTCTGCTCAGGATCAGCTGCACCGGTTTTAGCGCTGGTATCGCCTAACGGAATCACTGGTACATGGAATCCTGCAACGATTTCAAATACGCAAGGCGGAAATTACGTTTTCACGCCAGACGCCGGGCAATGTGCTTCTACAGTAACTCTAGCTACGACGGTAACACCTCTGACTGTTCCTGATTTCGCACAGATTCCTGCTTTCTGCTCAGGATCGACGGCACCAGTTTTAGCGCTGGCATCGCCTAACGGAATCACTGGTACCTGGAATCCTGCAACGATTTCAAATACGCAAGGCGGAAATTACATTTTCACGCCAAATGCCGGCCAGTGCGCTTCTACAGTAACTCTAGCTACGACGGTAACACCTCTGACTGTTCCTGATTTCGCACAGATTCCTGCTTTCTGCTCAGGATCGACGGCACCAGTTTTAGCGCTGGCATCGCCTAACGGAATTGCCGGAACCTGGAATCCTGCAACGATTTCAAATACGCAAGGCGGAAATTACGTTTTCACGCCAAATGCCGGCCAGTGCGCTTCTACAGTAACTCTAGCAACGACAATAACACCTCTAACTGTTCCTGATTTCGCACAGATTCCTGCTTTTTGTTCAGGATCGGCTGCACCGGTTTTAGCCTTGGTATCGCCTAACGGAATCACCGGAACTTGGAATCCTGCAACGATTTCAAATACGCAAGGCGGAAATTACGTTTTCACGCCAGACGCCGGTCAGTGTGCTTCTACAGTAACTCTAGCTACGACAATAACACCTCTGACTGTTCCTGATTTCGCACAGATTCCGGCTTTCTGCTCAGGATCGACGGCACCAGTTTTAGCGCTGACATCTCCTAACGGAATCACCGGAACCTGGAATCCTGCAACGATTTCAAATACGCAAAGCGGAAATTACGTTTTCACGCCAAACGCCGGCCAATGCGCTTCTGTGGTAACTTTGACAGCAGATGTAAACACTGTGCTTCCTCCAACAGGAACGGCAACTCAAGATTTTACGACAGGGCAAACTTTACAAGATTTTATTGTTGTAGGGCAAAATATTAGATGGTATGATGCAGCTGCCGGTGGTAGCGAATTGCAAATTTCTTCAGTCATTTCAAGCGGTACGGTTTATTATGCTTCACAAACAGTTAATGGTTGTGAAAGTCCTTTGAGACTGCCTATAACTGCTGGAATTGACTTGGGAACAGATTCGTTCAACGCAGCAAAATTGAAATATTATCCAAATCCTGTGGATCAGATATTGAATTTGGAATATGTCCAGGCAATTTCTTCTGTATCAGTATACAATCTTCTTGGTCAACAGGTTTTGATTGAAAATCCAAATAATACCGCTGTAAAAATTGATATGTCGGGCTTAAACCCAGGAACATATTTTGTCAATATCAATTCTGAAAATAATTCTAAGACAGTAAAGGTCATCAAAAAATAATCGCCTTAAAAGCCATGCAGAAAGCCTTCCATAAATTGGGAGGCTTTTTTTTATTATAAGAATTTGTATTGCTTGATACAAAAAAACATAATACACTAATTATTAATATTTTACAAAACATTTTATTAATATATCCTTATCCTTAAAATTGCATTTAAACTATTTTATAAAAGTAAATTTGGATACTAAAAGCGATAAAACCCTGCAGGTAAAATCTCCTTTTGAATAAAAAATTAGTATTAAACCCCAAACTATTATTAATTATGTTTACAAAACGATTTTTCCAAGTTTTGTTTTTGGCAGGAATATCGGGTCTTTCCTTCGGAAGCCCTTTCCACAGCCCAAAAACAGCGTACAAAATGTCTACAGAAAATAAAAGCCAGAAAGAATGGCTGATGGCTCTGGACAAAGATTCAAGAACATTGCCATTGGGTACTTTTGAATGTGCCGGAGGCGGAAGCGAAACCTTTGCCAACTTAGGCACGAACCTGACAGCTTATGTAGACAGAACATGGACTGGCGACAACGGCGTTCAGTGGTCTGCGACTGATTCTAGAAATGACCAGACACTTACCGGAAAGGCAATCACATTGCGTTCTGGTGTTTTGAAAAATGCGGTTGCTGTTGGCGGCGGCATCGGAGTTCTTAATTTTAAATACAAGAGAGTTTTTACCGGAAATTCTACCTTGAAAGTTTTTGTCAATGGTGTAGAAAAGCAAAGTATTGCGGTATCGTCTGAAACGCCTACTTCCGCTTCGATATTGGTAAACCTTGAAGGAAATGTAAACCTGGAATTCAGAAACTCTGGCAACAGGATTGTCATTGATGATGTTTCTTGGGATTGTTATGGAACTGGAAGTACAAGCCCGCAATTGGAGCTTGCTGACAGCGATAACAACGAAGTGGAATGCGGTACGTTTGCTTTGAATTTCGGCGCAAACGCCGTAAATCTTAGCCAGGACAAATTATTTACCATAAAAAATACAGGAACAGCGCCTTTAGCTATAAATTCTTTGGCTTTGAGCGGTGCAAATGCGGCTGACTTCTCTGTCATTGCGCCTGTAGGATCGTTCACGGTTGCGGCTCAAGATTCTACTTTAGTATTGGTGCGTTTTGCCAACACTAGCGTTGGAAACAAGAATGCCACTTTGACAATCAACAGAACTGGCGTTGCAGAGCAATGTACAGTAGGCCTTTTAGGTACGGGATTGTTAGAATGCGTAGCTCCGGTTGGAACTCCTGCTGTGGCTATTGCTGACATAAATCCTCTTTTTGCAAATGTTGCGGTAAGCAATGTAGCTGCTGGCGGTTATTTTGCTGTTTTAGCAGGTACAAATACATTGTCTGAAACTCCTGCAAGCGGTACGGCTTATGAAGTGGGTGCTGCTTTCGGTAGCGGAACTGTAGTTTACAATGGAACAGGCGCAAATTTCCCTGTTTCGGTTCTTAACTACGGAAGCAATCCGTTCTTGCATATCTTCCCTTACAATTCAGGTGACTGTACAAATGGGCCTATTTATGCTTCTGACAAAATCGAGACTTTTGCAGTGCCTTGTACTGCTGGTTATGAGACTTTTTCTAATCTTGAGTCTACGACTTCAAATTCTTACCTGACAAGAACTTGGACAGGTGATTATGCTTCTTGGCAAGCAACTGATGCAAGAACTGACCAATCCTTGACTGGAAAAGCAATTGCTTTGCGTTCTGGAACTTTGAAAAACACGACGCCTATCACAGGAATCGGTACATTGACTTTCAGCTACAAGAGAGTTTTTACAGGAAATTCTACTTTGAAAGTTTTCGTGAACGGAGATCAGTATGGTACTGATATTACGGTTAGCGCTGACACGCCACAGGTATTCTCGCAATCAATCCAATTGTCGGCTGATGCTGTAATTGAGATTGTAAACGCTGAAGGAAGAGTTATCATTGACAATTTAGCTTGGACTTGCTATGCAGCTCCTTCAACGCCAAAAATTCAGTTGGCTGACAACAATGGCGCACAGAGAGCGTGCGGTAATTTTACATTAGATTTTGGAAATATCGCGGCCGGTGTTAACAGAGAGCGTACTTTCAACATCACGAATGTTGGAGGACAAAATTTGTTGATCAGCAGCATCGTTCCTAATAATCCTGCTTTTACGATTACTTCTGCAATTCCTTCGGTTATCTTGCCGTCTGAATCAGCTGAAGTTACTGTGCAATTGAACAGCACTGGATTGGCTGTTGGAGATCTTTCTGCTTCAATCAGCATCGCTTCAAATGATGTTTCTTGCAGCTTGAACTTGAATGCAAGCGTAGCAGTTCCTTGTACAGCTCCAGTTGCTGGAACGGTAGCCGTGAGCAATGAGACTTATTTCTCTGCTGATGTAGTAGTTTCTGGATCAGTAGCTACAGGTTATATTGCTGTCGTGAGTACAGATCCTCTTCTTGGAAGCCCTTCTACAGAATTATTCCCTTACAGTCCAGGAAGTTCTATTGATAATGGGACTGTTGTTTATTCAGGAACAAACCCTGCTTTCAATATTTCTTCTTTCTTAGACCCAAGCACGACTTATTATCTAAATGTATTTGCTTACAACAGTAGTGAAGATTGTGCAGGTCCTGCATTTGCAGCGGCTGCTACAACTACTTTTACAACTGTACAGACGCTTTGTGGCGGTGCTGAAACTTTTTCAAATATCGGAGCAGCCCAAAGCAATTATATTACAAGAAGCTGGACTGGAGACAACTTGGTTTCTTGGACTGCAACTGATTCTAGGACAGACCAGACACTTACTGGAAAAGCAATCACATTGAGAACGGGATCTTTGACAAACGTAAACTTTCCGGCAACTGCAGGAATGACAAATTTATCTTTCAACTACAAGAGAGTTTTCACAGGAAATTCTACTTTGAAAGTTTTTGTAAACGACGTTCAGTATGGTGGTGATATCACGGTAAGCGCTGATACTCCAACTGTTTTCACAGCTTCGATGGACATCACTGACGATGTTACGATCAGAATTGAAAATAGCGGTAACAGAGTCGTTATTGATGATTTGGTTTGGACATGTAATCCTTCTGCAGCTAAGCCTGCTTTGAAAGGAAAAGCGGTTTCTTCTTCAGAAGTTGTAGGCGAAGTGAAACTGTACCCGAATCCTAATAAAGGACAGTTCCAAATCCAATTTGGTAATTCAGAAACGAATGCTGACGTAATCGTTTATGACATTACCGGAAAGAAAGTTTTTGGAAAAAAAGTAGCAGACAGCGAAATAATCGATCTTGGAAATGTTCAGAGAGGAATATATTTAGTTTCGATTACTTCTGGAAGCACAGTTTCAAACAAGAAGATTGTTGTGGAATAGTTGATTTCAAAATTTAAATAAACAGCTCCGGCCGAAGTTTTTCGGTCGGAGTTTTTTTTTTGATAACACTGCTATAACTTTTTCATAAAACTAACATAAGCCATTGATTTACAATATAATTTATCTTGCATCGCTTTTGCATTTACCAAGCAATAGCAGTAACCCAATACTAACAAACCTGCTTTACTAAATTTTATGATGATGAAAAAACAATTACAAAATGTTTTGCTTTTTATGATGCTTTCCATGACGGTTTCTTCTTGGAGCCAGATCGGAAGCTTGGATACGGCCTTTGATCCTGATGAAGGCCCTGACTTTTATGTCAACACGACTTTGCCCCTGTCTAATGGAAAAATATTGATTGCTGGCGCTTTCGGCGAATACAACGCCGTTTCTAGAAAAGGAATCGCGCGCATAAATGCAGACGGGACTTTAGATGCTTCCTTTGATCCTGGAACAGGAATACCTGTTGTGAGCGGCATGACGACTATCGCAATCAACCATATGGTTTTGCAGTCGGATGGAAAAATTCTAATCGGCGGTTTTTTTGATACGTATAACGATATCGCGAAAAAAAATATGGTAAGATTGGAGGCCGATGGTGCCGTGGATGCCAGTTTTACCCTCGATGCCAGGGTTGTCGGCACTATAAAATCAATAGTTATACAGCCAGACGCCAAGATTGTTATTACCGGAAGCTTTACGGTAAACGGTTCCCGAAAAGGAATTGCAAGATTAAATCAAGATGGGACGCTCGACGAAAGCTTCAATTCTTACATTGTCGGGGCAAATAACAGGACGCCAGATTTCTTCTGCTCGGTATTGCAGCCTGACGGAAAAATTTTAGTTGGAGGATCTTCCGATGCCACCAGCACTACTTTTCTTAAGGTAGCGCGCCTGAATTCTGACGGAACAAGAGATACTTCTTTTACGCCTATGATTTATACTTCCACTTCAACACCTGTAAAC
Source organism: Flavobacteriaceae bacterium PS02334 (assembly GCA_029959295.1). GTDB lineage: Bacteria > Bacteroidota > Bacteroidia > Flavobacteriales > Flavobacteriaceae > Flavobacterium. The sequence goes on from JASCOH010000009.1 coordinate 166,172, forward strand.
ACAGGCGGTACAGTGTTTTCTCTAGCCTTGCTACCTGATGGAAAAATAATTGTCGGCGGTGGTTACAACCAAATATTCGGGACTGTCACAAAGAACAATTTTGCACGCCTGAATGCTAACGGAACCTTAGACACTACTTTTAACACAGGAACCGGAACTGGGACCAGCATCCTCAGCAGGATAAAATCTATCGCCTTGCAATTGGATGGAAAAATGATAATCGCAGGAGAATTTTTAGTTTACAATGGAATTGCTAGAAAAGGAATTGCTAGAATAAATGCCAATGGTACTTTAGACGCTTCTTTTGCTGTAGGAACTGGAATCACCTCTAGCTCCGGCCAATCTGTAAATTTATTTGAAGACGGAAGCATTTTGCTGGCAGGAAATTTTACGACTTATAACAATACTACTAGAAACAGGATTGCAAAAATTTCGGTAAGGACAATCAATGTGACTTCCCTTTCAGAAACTGGCCCGTTTTGTGCAGGCGCTTCTTTTGATGTAAATTATGCTCCGGTTGGGACATACAATTCGGATAATATTTTTACAGCGCAACTTTCCGACGCTTCAGGAAATTTCAGCATTCCTACAAATATTGGAACTTTTAGTTCAGCTGTTGCAGGCACTATAAATGCTACCATTCCACAAAATACTCTTGCCGGAACAGGTTATAAAATTAGGATAGTGAGCACTTCTCCTATCGCAACTGGAGATATTCACACGGCAAGCATTACCATCAATGCTACTGCTTCTCCTGTAGCCTCGCTGACTCAAGATTTTACAACTGGACAAACGCTGGCTGATTTTTCAATAACTGGGGAAAATATCAAATGGTATGATTCTCCTTCCGGAGGAAATGAATTGCCTTCTTCACAACTAATTGTAGCTGGAATGTCTTATTACGCTTCCCAAACAATAAACGGTTGCGAAAGTCCGACAAGATGTAAAATCATTGCAGGAATCGATTTATCAACTGATACTTTTGAAACAAACCAATTGCAATATTATCCAAATCCGGTTGATGCCATTTTGAACTTACGCTTTAGCGAAACAATAAATTCGATCACAGTTTACAATCTTTTGGGACAGCAGGTTTTTAGAGCAAATCCAAATACGAATGAAACAAAAATAGATGTTTCTGCCTTGGCTTCTGGGACTTATGTAATGAAAGTAGTTTCTGGAAATAATTCTAAAGCTGTGAAAATTATCAAGAGGTAAATAGTATATAAAAAATGCAACTGAACCGCCTAATCATGGCGGTTTTTTATTTATAAAATAATATAATAATAAACTTCGCAGCAGTAAGATGATGTTTTCATAATTTTTTAGAGAATGCTGGATAAACTGGCTGGCCTACATTGCGCAGATTTAAAATTACTAAAATGAAATTAAAAAATACATTAAGAAAGGCTGTCTTTCTATTTGTTTTCTCACTCTTTTCCCACCAAAATTCTTTTTCGCAATGCTTTCAGATAGAGAGCATTCTCGTGGATGCCTGCGACGGAAATACAAATTCAGAAGGCTTGAATGAGATGGTGAGGCTGAAGGTTGGAAATGCGGCAATCAACACCAGCAATTTATCTGTAGACTGGCCGAATAACACCTGGGGAGGCTTGATAAAAAACAGCCTTACCGCCAGCAAGGTCGCCAGTTTGAATGCCGATATTCTGGATGACGGCGGTTGCGGCCAACTCATTGAGCCAACAGGAGGCGTGCTTCCTGCAAATGCAACCGTAATTCTGGTTACGAGCTATAATTTTGATATTACGTCCAACTCTTTTGGAGCGCTTACCGAAAATATTTACATCCTGTTCCAAAACTCAAATACCACCAGCGGTCACTTTGCGAATTATGGATCTGGAATCAGGACGCTTTCCATTTCTTTCGGATCATGTACTGACACGGTTAGTTATGACCGTTCTTTGCTAATAAATCAGGCCGGAAATAACGCTGCGGGCGACGGAGCGACGGTAATTTATACGCCTTCAGGAACTCCGACTTATATAAACAATGGCTGTATCGCGCCTATTCCACCTTTTACAGTCGACGGAGGGCCGGCTTCTTTAAGCGTCTGTGCTGGAAACTCGATAGTATTGGCTGGAATGGCGCAAGGATTCCAGACAGTTTCATGGTCAGCGCCTAGCGGTACTTTTTCTGCGCCGAATAATCTAGCGACGGCTTACACGCCAAGCAGTTCAAGCACAGGAAGCGTTGTCGTCCTGACGCTTACCGCTACCAATAGCTGTGGCGTGCAGATAACTGACACCGTAAATTTAACTGTAACAAGCGGTATTATTCCAAATTTCAATACTCAGGTTACGATTTGCTCAGGAAATACTGCTCCGGTTTTAAGCAATATTTCCCCAAACGGAATCACTGGAACTTGGTCGCCTGCAATTATAAGCAATACAGTTCCTGGAACATATACATTTACGCCTAATACAGGACAGTGCGCAACTACTGTAAGTTTAAATGTAAGTATTACGACTAGAGTTGTGCCTAGTTTCAATACGCAAGCAACAATTTGTTATGGAAATACAGCGCCAATTTTAAGCAATACTTCTCCTAACGGAATTACCGGAACTTGGTCGCCTGCAATTGTCAGCAATACGATTTCTGGGACATATACTTTCACTCCAAATGCGGGACAGTGTGCCACAAATGCAACGTTGCAGGTAAATATAACAACGGCTAGTATTGTTCCAAATTTTAGTACTCAGATTACGCTATGCTCAGGAAATACCGCTCCTGTTTTAAGCAATATTTCTCCAAACGGAATTACGGGAACTTGGTCGCCTGCAATTATAAACAATACTATTGCTGGAGCATATACTTTTACGCCTAATGCTGGGCAGTGTGCCACAAATGCAACGTTGCAGGTAAATATAACAACGGCTAGTATTGTTCCAAATTTTAGCACTCAGATTACGCTATGCTCAGGAAATACCGCTCCTGTTTTAAGCAATACTTCTCCAAACGGAATTACGGGAACTTGGTCGCCTGCAACTGTCAGCAATACTATTCCTGGAACATATACTTTTACGCCTAATGCTGGGCAGTGTGCCACAAATGCATCGCTTCAAGTGAACATAACAAGTGCTACTATTGTCCCAGATTTTAATATAAATCCTGTTACAATCTGCACCGGAACTGCTGCTCCTATTTTAAATACGACTTCTCCAAATGGAATTACAGGAACTTGGAATCCAGCAACCGTCAGCAATACATCGCCTGGAATATATACTTTTACGCCTAATTCAGGACAATGCGCAACGCCTGTAATTTTAAATGTAACAATTACTTCTGGTATCATTCCAGATTTTGCTACGGCGCTTACTATTTGCAACGGAAGCATCCCTCCTTCATTAAATACGACTTCTCCTAACGGAATAATAGGAACTTGGAATCCGTCAACAATCAGCAATACTTCATCAGGAAGCTATGTTTTTACGCCAAATGCTGGGCAATGTGCAAATAGTACACAATTAAATGTAACTGTAGAAACTATAAAAGTTGAAATCACAGATAATTGCGTAGAAGGACATTTAGTACTTAAAGCTTCTCCAGTTTCAAATTCATACGATCCAAATAATGCAGATTATACTTGGAAGAATGCTTCAGGAACAGCAGTTGGAACTAATAATGAAATTTTTGATGTTTCTGACTATTTTTCAAGTTTTTCAAATCCAACTTATCCGATAAAATTCTCTGTAACAGTAAAAAATAATGGTTGCGACACTACCGAATCATTCACTGTATACAGCGTTGCCTGCAACATCCCTAAAGGCGTTTCGCCTAACGGCGACGGCGACAACGACGAGTTCGACCTTACCGGGTTCAATGTGAGAAAGCTTGAGATCTTCAACCGCTACGGGACTAAGGTGAACAGCTTCACGAACTACACGAAAGAGTGGCACGGGCAGTCGGACAACGGCAACGAGCTTCCGGACGGCACGTACTACTACGTGATAGAGCGCGAGGGAATCAAGACGGCTACGGGCTGGGTACAGATCAACAGACAGAGAAACTAAACCAAAATAGTCCGGCAGGGCCGAGCCGATAAGGGCCGGCCCTTCCCCGGAT